>CAWEZX010000001.1:0-34251 GCA_963813555.1 uncultured Alphaproteobacteria bacterium
ACCACACTGCCATTGGCGTTAGGTTGTTCATCGCCTGGTGCGGGCGGCAAAAACTGTAAAAGGTCATCCAGGAACCGATGCCGGCTCGCGCCTCGCGGCCATCGGCGTAGGCTTTAGATGCCCCTCTTCATACTTGATCGAGCGCCACAGCCGTTCGATGAAAATGTTGTCCATGAAGCGGCCGCGTCCGTCCATCGAAATCGCGACGCCGGCCGCCGCGGGGGAGCCGGCGAAAGCCTCAACGTTGCGATGGGCGCGGCCTGAAAGGCCTTTGGCCCATCGGCCGAGAGGCGTGTCGCGCCGCGCCGTCCGAGAAGATCCGTTACCTAACTCCGCCGTACGCGCATGTTCCGCGGCTCAACGGGGGTCGGGTTCGAAACTTCGCCACGTCAACCGCCGCAATAACCGAATCGCTTATCAGCGTCGGGGTGAGGAACCTTCCCCAAAGTCAGGTGTTTATTGACAATAGTTTGTAGCGCAGCGCAGGAGAATGTCCAATGCCTCGGGGAGGTAAGTCGAAATACACGGACAAGCAAGAACGGAAAGCGCGGCATATCGAGCAAAGCTATGAAAGTCGGGGCGTTCCTGAGAAGGAGGCCGAACGTCGCGCTTGGGCGACGGTCAATAGGGACGATGGCGGCGGAAAGCGGACTGGTGGATCGGGTCGAGGAAAATCGACTGACCATCCCGCCGCGCGCATAGGAGGACGGATCGGCGGCGCCGCATCGGCCGCACGACCGCCGGCAAGCCGGTCGGCAGCGGCTAAAAAGGGCGGCCGTCACCCGCAGGCGCAACAGCGCGCGCGCCGGAGGCAACGATGACAGATCGCAACGATCGTATCCGCGAGATTGCTTATTTTCTATGGCTTGAGAAAGGATGCCCAGAAGGCCGGCTGAACGTCATTGGCTCGCCGCAGAAGGCATTCTCAATTCCGATCCTCTTGTACGGAAGCGGACGGAAGGCGAGGAGCCCGGCCAGCCAGTGGGCAATTCCTCAAAGGCAGTGGCGTTCCACGCGCGGGCGCGAAGTAACGGAGCCTTCGGCGGCGAACTTCCCAGAAAAGGAAGCCGGGACCTTTCATCGGTGATCGTTTCCTGTTCCTCCCAACCTTTGGGACACTGACGTCCGCGACTACAGTTGATTGGGCAAAGCATGGCTTCCGTACGCTCGCGCCTCCAGGCTTAGGCGAGTATCCCCAACGCTAGCAAGCGAAAGGCCCCGACGTTTCCGTCGGGGCCTAAATCGGATTATTGCCAGCTCTGATTTTGATACCAGGAGTCGACTTGCTTGCGGGTCTCATCCTTGGCAATTCCATACCGCTCCTGAATGATCCCTTCGAGCCTTTCCTGATTGCCGTTGATCCGAGTGAGGTCGTCGTCTGTCAGTTTACCCCACTGCTGCTTTACGGCGCCTTTCATTTGCTTCCGAATTTCCTTCTACCCGGTTCCAGTCCATTGCGACCTCCTTCATGCAACACACCGCATAAACGGACGTCTTGGCTATTCTGTTCCGAAAGGGTCATTGGAGGTCGCCGCTGTCGATAGCGCGTTCGCGGCACCAGTTAGACCCTTGGGATACGGCGGACATTCGTGCCTCGTCCGGCGCAACGCCCGGCAAAACGGAGCATCTGGATGTCGGTTTGGGAAGAGACTACTTCTCTGGCTGATCGGCGTTTCCATTCCGATCATCCTGTTGATCGCGCTCCTCTGGCATCATTGATGACGCGTTTTTCGCGTAAAAGCGGGACGCGGGAGCGGGTCGTGTGCGTCAAGTTCTGCAAACGCGGTCATGTGGGCTGGGTCAAGCGGCTTGGCGCAGCTGGATTTTCTTGTGCTCCTTGAGGTCGTTCATGTTGAGGTGGCGATGGGCCTCCAGCCCGTTCTGGTCGGGTCTCGACGGCGAGGCTCGGATGAGGCGGCAGCAGGCGTTTGAATTGGGGAAGATGCGCACGACATAGGTTCTTCGCCTGATCTCCTCGTTGAGGCGTTCGAGCATGTTGGTGCTCTTGAGGTGCTTATGGTGCTGGCGTGGCAGGCGGTAGAAGGTGAGCGTTTCTTCGATGGTTTCCTCGACCCAGGCGACGAGCTTGGGATAACGCGCGCCCCATTTGGCGATCCAGGCGGCAAGGTCGTGGCGGGCCTCCTGGATCGAACGGCGGTCGTAAAGCCAGCGCAATTCCTGCAGGCAATCGTCGTCAGCCTTACGCGGGCAGGTGGTCGAGGGCGTTGCGGAGGAAGTGGACATAGCATCACTGGAAGGCGGCCTCCGGTGAAACTTCGCGGATGGCGGCGCGAAGGCCGGCGTGATCGTCGGCGACGACGAACTCAACACCGTTAAGGCCGCGTCGGCGCAGGGCGTTGAGAAAATCCTTCCACGACGAGCGGCTCTCCCGATTGGCCATCTCGACCGCCAGAATTTGCCGGCGACCGTCCCAGTCGATCCCGATGGCGATCAGCACCGCCTGGCTCATCACTCCGCCGCCTTCTCTCCCCTTTTCGTAGCGGGCGTCGAGGATGAGATAGGAAAGGGTTCGGCGAGGGGGCGGTTGGCGAAAGCGTCGAGACTTTCGTCCAGACGCTTGTTGATGGCGGAGATGGCCGAGGCCGAGAAGGCATGGCCGCAGAGCGGCTCGGTGATCGCCTTGACCTTCCGGGTTGAGACGCCCTGCACGGACATCTCGGCGAGCGTGGCGACCAGCGCCTGCTCGGCGCGCTGACAGCGTTCGAACAACTCGGTCGAGAATCGACCGTCGCGGTCCTGCGGCGCGCGCAACTCCAGCTTGCCGACCCGGGTAACGAGGGTGCGGGTATAATAGCCGGAGCGATAGCCGAGCCGGGCCACCATACGCTCGCCCTTCTCGGCTCCGAGCGCGTCCGTCATCTCCGGCTTCCAGCATCTCTTGCATCACCGCGCCAACGATCTCGCGCAGCCCGTCGGGGCTCTTGGCGAATAGCTCGTTGACGGCGGCGATCGCAGGCTTAGCTTCACTCTTGGTCATGGCCGGGTTCCTCCGAGGGAATCGGTGACTTGGACATCACCAGCCTGTCATGACCGCCTCTCGCCTTCAGCGATTTCGCAGAACCAACACACTACCGACATAGGTGATACTTTGTACCGGACACATGGGTGATACGATTTCCGGGTGATCACTTCGGGTTGGCGATTTTGGGCCACCAGTGGAAGCCGGCTTGGCTTTTGATTTTTTGTCGCTCCGCAGCGAGGGCGGCGCAACGTGCGGAGATGACCTCGTCGAGCGTTTCGAGGTCGGGAATGTGCTTGTTGACGATCGGCTCGTCGACCAGCGTCCAGAGCGTTTCGGCCGGCTGCACTTCGGGGGTATAGGCGGGTTGGAAGACGAGACGAACCCCTTCCGGTACGACAAGGCCGGCTTCACCGTGCCAGCCGGCGTTGTCGAGCACGAGCACGATGATCCGCTCGCGGCCGGCGCCGGCCTCTTCGGCGAACAGGCGCAGAAGCGCCTCGAACAGCGGCTTCGATATTCCGTTCGAGACGGACCAGAAGACTTCGCCCGTGGCCGGCGAAACAAATGTCGTTACATAGAGCCATTCGAAACGATGATGGCCGTGGGTGATCGGCCGTTCGCCGATCGGCGCCCAGACTCGGCGCGTCACCGGTTTCAGGCCGATCCGGTGCTCGTCGGTGGCGAAGGTTTCGATCGGGGTATCGGGATGGCGCGCCGCTTCTTCGGCGACGATGTCGGCCACTTTTTTTGAAGGCGTCCTGCTCCTCGGGCGTCGCCGCCTTGGGGTTGCGCGGCCGCGGCTTCTGGATTGACCAGTCGATCGCCCGCAGCGCCTCCCAGCCGCGTTGCGCGGCGAGCGAGGCCAGGCCCAGTTCCCCCGCCATCCAGTGCGCGACCTTGCGGCTCGTCCACGCGCCGCCGTCGGGCGGCGGATCGACAAGACGAGCGCGAAGCCGCTCCAGCAGTTCGGGCTTCAATACCCTCGCCGCCGCGCCATTGCCGCGCCGCAGATCGCCCAACGCCGAAGGTCCGACCGCGTTGTAGCGCCCCAGAAGTTGCTCAATCCAGCGCTGGCCGAACGAGGTCATTGCCGCCACCTCGCCGGTCGAATGTCCCTTCGCCAGCAACCAAATCGTCTGGAAATGCCGCGATGACGTCGCGTCCTCGCACGTTTCGTACCGCTCCTCCAACGCCGCAACGCTCAGATGATCGGTTCAAGCCAAGTTGGCTTGTGGTCATGATCAGGATTCTCGCTCAAGACGCGCTCTTCTCCGCAGAACCTACGGCGATACGGTAGGTCGCGCAGAAGCTTGCGGCACAGGGGGCGGGGGATCAAGAAAAGCGGACGGACGAAATGGATTTCGCCCCCGGCTCCGACGAAATAGAGAATTTCTATTTCGTCGATTTCGCCGGAGGGTGCGCTTCACGGGCCCAGCGCAGAATTGTGTCCGAATGCACAGGTCTTAGATGCTCGTTGCGGGCCCATTGCGCCGCGGTCTTGGCGGCGCTTGGGTTTCCCGCGGCGACGAGCTGCTCATAGCGAGCATGAATCGCGGCCTTGTCGGGATTGCCCTTCCGCCCTCCCTTGCTTCGGGGCCTTTGTGTCGGCGCGGGCGGGGCCTCTCGCGCCAGCGTTGACGGCGTAGGCGTGGGTAGCGTCCGGATGGGTCGCGCAGGCAGTTGCGAGAGTCGCGCGATATGCAGCTGCCGAATTTCCTCCACGCGAAGCCCGTTCATTTCTTTTGGGGTCACGTTGTAGAATTGCTGCCGGGCCGCTCGCCCGAGGATATCCGCCATCTCGGCCTCAGGCGATTGTCCCGCCGGCGCTTTCTTTCGCGCTCGCGACGCCTTAGATTCCGGATCGGCCTTGTCGGCCATTGGCCGCGATCCAATGGTTCGAGGTCACGTCCGCCCGGCGTCCTCATCAACGCTGGGCGGTCCGCCGCCTCCTCCTACCGCATGCGCACAATTGCCGCATCCTGCTTCGCGCCGGCGATCGGGTGAAGGGTGACCCGCGAGAAGATGATGCCGGTTGGTGCTCCCCAGGTGCTCCCCAACGCTGTTTGCTGGGGAGCACCGTTTCTTCTAAGTCTTTGATTTTATGGCGCGCCCGGAGAGATTCGAACTCCCGACCCCCAGATTCGTAGTATGTTCGTATTCATTCGCCACGGTTTTCCATGATACGACACACTACCACGGCACGCTCACAAATCGACAATTCTATTGTCGTTTTCGCATCATAGCGTAGAATTGCGAGGCGGGACCTTCATACAGCCGTACCTGACTTTGCCGTTCTAACGCCGTTTTAATCCAAGGGAACTGATGCGTCTAGCTCTGACCGACAAGGCCATTTTGGCCCTTCAGTTCACCGCGTCGGGGCAGCAGATCGTCAGGGGCGCTGAGCTCCCGGGCTTCTTCCTGATGGTCGGCAAGAGAACCAAGACATTCATGGTGCAGGGCGACCTGCGCCAGAACGGCAAGCGACAATCGCTGCGTCTCAAGGTCGGTGAAGTTGGTGAAGTCAAGACACGCGAAGCCCGCGCCAAGGCCAAGGCGCTGTTGGGATTGATCGGAAAGGGAGTTGACCCTCGGCCCAAGGAGGCGGGAGAGGCGGAGGCTCCCAATTTGACAACCGGCAGGCCAGAAGGGTCCCCTGATATTGATCTTACGCTGCGGGCTGCCTGGACGCGGTATCGCGATGCTCATCTCAAGCGGAAAGGCCGAAGCGAGGGAACGATCGAGAATTGCCGCGATCACGTCGAGCGCTTGATGGCCAACTGGCTCGACCAGCCGCTCTGGGTGCTGGGCAACAATCCAAGCCTCGTGACGGCGCGCCACGAGAAGATCACCAAGGAGAACGATCCCTACATTGCGAACGGCTGCATGCGCAGCCTGCGGGCGATCTATAATCACGCACGCGCGCGCGAGACGGCGCGCTCGCTGCCTGCTGAGAACCCGGTGACGGCGGTTGACTGGAACTCCGAGAAGCGGCGGAACACCGGGCTTGGCCTCAATGAGCTGCCGCCCTGGGCCGGCCAGCTCGGTGCCCTCGATAACCCCATTCGCCGCGAATTCCATTGGTTCCTGCTGCTCTCAGGAAGCCGGCCGGACGCACTGAAGCGCGCGAGGGCCGAGCACGTCGATTTCCGATCTCGCATCCTCCACATCCCGAAACCAAAGGGAGGCGAAATCCGGGCCTTCGACATCCCGCTCTCGCGCACGATGATCCGATGCCTCGTGCGAGTCATGCGGCTGAGTCGCGTTCTTGATCCCGTTCAGGGGCGGGAGTGGCTTTTTCCGGCTGACAGCGAAAGCGGACACCTGGTCGAGCACAAGGAGGATCGGGCGACCCTTGCGAAATGGGGAAACGACCTTCGGCAGACCTACCGCACGGTTGCCCAGACAGTCGGCGTCGCCGATCTCGACATCCACCTGTTGATGAACCATTCGGTGGTCGGGGTGAACGCCGGATACATCAATCGGAACAAATTGCTCAGGGACCACTTGCGTCAACAGCAAGAAATGATTTCGGGCAAAATCGTTGACACGATCCGGTCCAGATCGAAGTCAATTGAACGAAGGCCAACTCTGTGGCCTCTGCTCACGGCTCGGCGCCTGCTGAGCGACTTGCTGTGCGCATCCCGAGGCGGCCCAGAGGAGACCGAGGCGTGCGAACCAAGAGACGACTAATACGAGTTCCGGGTGATTGACTCGGCGGGGAAGGATTCTCAGTTGGATTTGCCGCTGGTAGATAGGAAAGCCATGATTCGCTGGGGGCGAGCATGGCGCATGTGGCCGGTCATCTGAGCGTTGCGGCATTGGAGGAGCGTTACGAAGCCAGCGGGGACGCGATGTCTTCGCGGCATTTCCAGACGATCTGGCTGTTGGCGAAGGGCCATACGATCGGGGAAGTGTCGGCGATGACCTCGTTTGGGAGCCGCTGGATCGAGCAGCTTCTGGAGCGCTACAACGCGCGCGGGCCTTCGGCGCTGGGCGATCTCCGGCGCGGCAACGGCGCGGTGGCGACTGTTCTGAGGCCCGAGGTGTTGGATCGGCTTGGCGCTCGTCTTGCCGATCCTCCGCCGGACGGCGGGGTTTGGACGAGCGCCAAGGTTGCGCAATGGATGGCGGGCGAGTTGGGCCTGGCGTCGCTCGCCGCGCAGCGTGGCTGGGAGGCGCTGAGGGCGATCGATTGGTCGATCCAAAAGCCGCGGCCGCGCAACCCCAAGGCGGCGACGCTCGAGGAGCAGGACGACTTCAAAAAAAAGTGGCCGACATTGTCGCCGAGGAAGCGGCGCGCCATCCCGACACGCCGATCGAGACTTTCGCGACCGACGAACACCGGATCGGCCTGAAGCCGGTGACGCGGCGAGTTCTGGGCGCCTGTGGGCAAACGGCCGATCTCGCACGGCCACCATCGGTTCGAATGGCTTTATGTGACGGCCTTCGTCTCACCCGCCACCGGTGAAGTCTTCTGGTACGTCTCGAACGGCGTATCGAAGCCTTTCTTCGAGGCGCTGCTGCGCTTGTTCGCCGAGGAAGCCGGCGCAGGGCGCGATCGGATCATCGTGCTCGTGCTCGACAACGCCGGCTGGCACGGTGAAGCCGGCCTTGTCGTACCGGAAGGGGTTCGTCTCGTCTTCCAACCCGCCTATACCCCCGAAGTGCAGCCGGCCGAAACGCTCTGGACGCTGGTCGACGAGCCGATCGTCAACAAGCACATTCCCGACCTCGAAACGCTCGACGAGGTCATCTCCGCACGTTGCGCCGCCCTCGCTGCGGAGCGACAAAAAATCAAAAGCCAAGCCGGCTTCCACTGGTGGCCCAAAATCGCCAACCCGAGGTGATCACCAGGAAATCGTATAATACAAGGGTAATCATGGCGCTGACAGGCGTCAAACGATCCCTCGCTCGCTGCCGACGCAAAAGTTGGACGTTCACGCGAGCAAAGTTGGCTGAGCCTCGCGCGCAGCAACTCGCCATCGACAGCAATGACCTGAGATGCATGACTTGCTGGCGTGCCGGGGCATCGCCGCGAGTTCACCGAGATCGTCTTGCCGGGGTGCGATCGCCTATCTGCCAGCCCGTAACGCGAGGGGACACTTCGAAGGTCGCGCTGCGCTGCCGCGGCCCGTTCAAGCCGCGCCTGCCAGTAGCAGAATGCGCCTGGCCTGCGGCAAAAGCCGTATCAGCCTCTCGGCCCAGGCCCGCTGGCCCTTCTCGTCCGCGATGAGGTCCTGACGGATTTCGATCTCGACATGGGGGATTTTCCGCCGCTCGCCGTGCACGGGAATGCCATAGTCCGTGGCGTCGCTCACATGATAGGGCTCATTGTCGCCGACCGCGAGGTCGCCTTCCTTACAGAACAGATCGAACAGGATGAGGGCCAGGCTTGGATCGCGGTTATAGAGCGTTCCGACATGCCAGGGCCGGACGAAGCCTTTGAAGACCGGTGTGAAGGAATGCATGGCCACCAGCAGCGTCTCGCGCCCCTCAGTGGCCCGCCGGTCGAGGAGGCCGGTGATCGCCGCCTGGTAAGGCAGGAAAACGTCCTCGATCCGGGCCTGCCGCTCGGCCGGCGAAATGCTGACATTGGCCGGAATCGGCGTCAGCTCGCTGATCTCGGGCATGGCGCTGGGAACGGTCGGATCGCGATTGCAGTCGACCACCAGGCGCGAATAGACCTGTTCGACCAGCGCCGCATCGAGGGCGTCCGATACGAGGCGCGACACGCCGGCCGCTCCTATGTCCCAGGCGATGTGCCGGTCGAATTCGGCGGCAGCCAGCCCCATATCGCCGAGGGTTTTCGGGATCCGCCGGCCGGCGTGGTCGCAGGTCAGGAAGAAGGGCGAGGCGCCATCCGCATGCCTGATGATGACCGGATCAGGTTCGTCTGGTTCAAGCAGCCGGCGTTTCAACGAATTCATGGTTTTCCTCCCGTCCGGACGTTATGACTGCGTCCCTGCGCTTCATCGCTTGAGTCGCGTCGCCGATGCCCGGTCCCGCCGAACCGCCGATCCGCGCCCGCGACAGGGGGCTCAGCCGCATTCGCGCGATTGACCCGGCGCGCACGGCGTTGCTGGTCGTCGATATCCAGAACGCCACCTTCAACGACGCGCACGAAAAGATACGGCCGGAGTTCTTTGCCGCCGCGCGTGACATCGTCATTCCGAACCTGCGCCGCCTGGTCGACGCTTGCCGGCGGGAAAGTGTCGAGGTGATCTATACGGTCATGGAGAGCCTGACCCGCGACGGGCGCGACCGAAGCCTCGACTACAAGCTCTCCGATTTCTTCATCGCCAGAGGGTCGTGGGAGGCCAAGGTGATCGATGCGCTTGCGCCCGGCGAGGACGAGATCGTGCTGCCGAAAACCTCCTCCAGCCTCTTCAACTCCACAAATCTCGATTACCTGTTGCGCAACATCGGCATTAGGGACCTCTTGGTGACCGGTTTCCTCACCGATCAATGCATCGACCATACGGTGAAAGACGGCGCCGACCGGGGCTATTACGTCACCTGTCTCACCGACGGCTGCATGGCCGACACCTGGGAGCGCCACGAGGCGGCGCTCGCCTGCTTCCGCGGCTACTGCCGTACGATGACCGCCGCCGAATGGCTGGCTTTGCTGAAAAAGGGGGAGGCTGCGTAGCAGCGCGAAGCGGCGTCTGCTCCTGTCCCGTTTCTCTCCAGCACATGCTGCAAGAAATTGGGAGCCGGCCTCTCGCCGAGAGTCTGCCCTGGATTTTTGGATTCGATCACCTTGCCTGCGCCCGGATCGTTCCGTCCGAACGCGCTGTGATCGAGTGGTCCACGCCCCGCCTGACAAGACCGCGTCTCTCAATAGGTCTCGGCGTACCGGGCGCATTTTTCCTCGTCGCTGAGATCCGCCACCATTGCGATCTCGGCGCGCTTGTGGCGCAGATAGGCGTCAAGATAGGTCGGGCCGAACCAGTCCTTCGCTTGCGGGGTCGCCTCCAGAAGGTTCAGCGCCTCGCCGAGCGAATGCGGCAACTCGGCGATGCCTGCGGCCCGGCGCTCCTCGGGCGGCATGGCGGCGACATTGCGAGGGGGCGGCAGGCCAAGGCCCTTGGCTATGCCATCGACGCCCGCCCACACGATTGCGCCAAGCGCCAGATAGGGACTCGCGGCGGCGTCCGCGGGACGGAATTCGATGTTGAACTGACCGGCTGGATCAAAGCCCGGCAGGTCGAGCACCGGACAGACGCGCAGGCTCGCTTCCCGATCCCGCTCGGCCAGATAGGCCCAGGTCGGCGCCCAGCGATTGGGGGTCAGCCGGATATAGGAGACGGGATTGGGGGCGGTGACGGCGACCAGCGCCCCCATATGGCTCAAGACGCCGGCCATGAAGGCTTCAGCAGCCGGGGCTAGCCCGTAGGGGCGGGCCGGATCATGAGCGGCGGGCCTATTGTCCGCGGTTCTCAGGCTCATATGGATGTGCACGCCGTTGCCGGTCCCCTCGGGGTCGAGGATGGGCGAGAAAATGGCGCGGTGGCCCAGTCGGTGGGCGACGGCGCGGGCTATCTCACGCATCTTGATGGCGTTGTCGGCCGCGGCGACGCCGTTGGCCGGGCCGGTCGTCACCTCATATTGCCGTACGCCATATTCAGGCAGGAAGGAGCCCGGCTCGAGCCCCGCGGCGCGCAGGGCGGCGAGAACGGCCCCGCCGAAGCGCCCCTGCCGACGGAAGGATTCCAGGCTGTAGGGCGAGCCCGGATGATCCTCAACTCCGGTGTAGACGAATTCCTGCTCGAAGGCGCTGTAGAGTTCGAGCCCGGCCACGCCCTTCAGGGCCGCAAGGCCGCGGCGCAGGAAGTCGCGAGGGCAGCATTCCCACGCTGCGCCGGCGGTGGTTCGAATGTCGCCCAGGAAAAAATGCTCGGGCGCCGAGCCGTCCTCGAAATCCACCTTGAGCTCCGTCGCCGGATCAGGGACGAGGATCAGATCGCCGGTCGCGCCAAAAGGCGTGTCGGCTATCGGTCCGAGCGCCGAAATCATCGTGTTGGTGGGGACCCAGCCGACGCCTGATTTCAGCCTGGCCGACAAGTCGGCGACGGGAAAGCCCTTGCCGCGCACGCGGCCTGCGATCTCACACGTGCACACCAGCGCGATCGGTTCGCTGATCATGGCCGAGTCTCCTCGACCGAAAGATGCGCGCGCAGCAGTTCCAGCTTCTCCATACGCCGCTTGCTGTCCTTCCAGTGTTGCGCATGCAGACGCGCGATCAGCGCCTCCGACAGGGCGGACAGCGCGGCGAAGCTCTCCCAGGAGGAGGGCATGGTGGTGCGCAACGCAAAGACATGGTCGGCCACCGCCGCCACCGGCGAAACCCAGGTGTCGGTGAAGAGCAGGACATGAGTTCCCGCCCGCGGCCGCTTCGCGCGCGAAGAGAACCACATCCTCCTGGAAGCGCCGGATGTCGAAGACGACAAGCACATCGTTCCGCCCCAGGTCGAGCAGGTGCTCGGCCCATGTGGCGGTCTGGCCCTCGATCAGTTGCACGCGTGGCCTGAGTTCGCGCAGGTGCAGGTAGAGATGGATCGCGAGGCTGGAGGTGAAGCGGCCGCCCAGGAGCAGGATGCGCCGGCGGGGATCGGCAAGCAGGGCCACCGCCGCCTCGAACTCCGCGCGCGGCAGATCGGCGATTGACGTTTCGATATTCTCGATGATGGCGCGGGTGTAGGCGGAGAGGAAATCGCTCTGCGCGGGATGGCCGGATTCCGGCGGAGCTTTCGCGAGCGGGGTCAGCAGCCGAAGCTCCAGTTCGTCGCGAAGCGCCTGCTGGAAATCGGGATAGCTGTCGAATCCCAGCTTGGCGATCAGGCGCAGGATGGTCGGGCCGCTGACCTTGGCGCGGGCCGCGAACTGCGCCACCGTCTCGAGCCCAGCGACCGGATAATTGGCCAGCAACGCCAGCGCCGGCCGCCGCTCGGTTGGCGTCAGCCGGCCGAGGCGGCGGCGGATGCGCGCCGCCACCGAACGGGAGTTCCCCTCGCTGTCGTGCATCGTTTCGGTCCGAATCCCTCAACGCACATATTACAGCATTGACATATTGGAGACAGCATGGAAATTTTTGTTACAAAGGCGAAACAGGGGAACAGGCTGTGTGGACAGACGATCCCGAGATTGTGGGCCGGACATATTGGGCGGCGGCGATGCTGCTTTTGGCGCGGGCCAGCCGGCTCGGTTGAGAGGCAGGCGCGATGGCCTCCTCCGCCTCGTCCGGGCCACTGCTCGCCACAAGGGGATTGACCAAGTCCTTCCGCAGCCTCGTCGCCCTCAAGGATCACGATATCGCCGTTCATGCCGGCGAGATCGTGGGGGTGATCGGTCCGAACGGATCGGGCAAGAGCACCTTCTTCAACCTGGTGAGCGGCTTTCTTCGGGCGGACCGAGGCGAGGTGCTATTCGGCGGCAGGCCGATCACGCGCCGTCCGGCGGCGGAGATCGCGCGCCTCGGCATCGCCCGCACCTTTCAGGGCACGCGGCTCTTTCCCGCGCTGACCGTGGCGGAGAACGTGCGGGCGGCGGCGGAGCTGCGCCATCGCACCAACCTGCTCGACGCGCTCGTCGGCACGCCGCGGCGCTCCCGCGCCGAGCGCGAGGTCGAGACGACGACAAGCGAATTCCTCGATCTCGTCGGCCTCGCCCATCGGCGCGATGACCGCGCCCGCGACCTGCCCTATGGCGACCAGCGTCGGTTGGAGCTGGTGCGGGCGCTTGCCACGCGACCGCGGCTCTTGATGCTGGACGAGCCGGCCGCCGGGATGGACGCCTCCGAAACGCGCTCGCTGCTGCGCCTGATCGACGACATCCGCCGCCGCTTCGCCCTTGCGGTCATCGTTGTCGAGCATGACATGGATTTGATCATGAACCTGTGCGAGCGCATCCAGGTGCTCGCGCATGGCAGCCTTGTCTTCGAGGGCTCGCCCGCCGAGGTGCAGGCGAACCCGCGTGTCCGGGAGGTCTATCTCGGCCATGCCTGACGCCGCCCCAGCCCCCATCGCCGATGCGTCCGAGGTTCTTCGCGTGCGCGACCTCGTCGTGAGCTACGGCGCGGTCGCGGCGCTGCGGGGCGTGAGCCTGCATGTGGGCAGGGGCGAGGTGGTGGCGCTGCTTGGCGCGAATGGCGCTGGCAAGAGCACCATGCTGCGCGCCATTTCCGGCCTCTTGGCGCCAAAATCCGGCGAGATCCGTTTCCTCGGCCAGCGCATCGACGGCGTCCCGCCGGCGCGCATCGTTCGCCTCGGGCTCGCCCATTGCCCGGAGGGTCGGCGCCTGTTCGGTTCGCTGACGGTGGGCGAAAATTTGCGTCTGGGCGCGTCCACGCGCTCGGATCGTTCCGGCGTCGAGGCCGACCGCGAACGGCTCTACGCGCTTTTCCCGGTGCTGAAGGAGCGCGCGCGCCAGCCGGCGGCCACGCTTTCAGGCGGCGAGCAGCAGATGGTGGCGCTCGCCCGGGCCCTGGTGGCGCGGCCGAAGCTTCTGCTGCTCGACGAGCCTTCGCTCGGCATTGCGCCCATCATCATGCAGCAGATTTTCAAGAGCCTCGCGGAACTCAAATCATCCGGCGTGACGATGCTTCTGGTCGAGCAGAACATGTCCGCGGCTCTCGATCTGGCCGACCGCGCCTATGTGCTGCGCACGGGCAAGGTCAGTCTCGAGGGCGACGCGCGCGAACTGAAAGCGAACTATGAGGAGGTGGCCGCAGCCTATCTGGGAGCGCGTCTGTGAGCGGAGGACGGAGCCGATGAATATGGGCCTCTACATCACCCAGCAGGTCATCAACGCTGTGAGCCTCGGAAGCCTCTATGCGCTGGTCGCCATCGGCCTTTCCATGGTGTTCGGCATCCTCAGGATGACCAATTTCGCCCATGGCGACATGATGATGGTGGGCGCCTTCGCCGCGCTCGTGCTCGGCGCGGCCGGCCTGCCGTTCTGGCTGGCCGCGCTTGGCGGCATCGTGATCGCGGCGATCGCCGGCATCGCGGTCGAGCGCGTGGCCTATCGCCCGGTTCGCGGTTCGCCCGACGTCACGCTGCTGCTGACCAGTCTCGGCGTGACCTACATCCTCGAAAATCTCGGGATTCTCATCTTCACCTCCTCGCCGCGCAACTTTCCGATCCCCGACCTGATGAACTCGTCGATCCAGTTCATGGACGGGCAGATCACCTTCACCGCCATCAACGTGGTCACGGTCGTCCTGACAGCCGTGTCGCTGGCTGGGCTCGGCTGGTTCGTCACCCGCACCGACGCCGGGCTCGGTACGCGCGCAACGGCGGAGGATCTCGGCGCGGCGCGGCTCGTGGGGCTCGACGTCAACCGGCTGATCGTCACCGCCTTCGCGATCGCCTCGGGCTTTGCCGGACTGGCGGGGGTTCTGTGGGCCGCGCAGGCCGGCATCGTCGAACCCGACATGGGTTTCACGCCGTTGCTCAAAGCCTTCGTGGCTGCCATCATCGGCGGCTTCGGCTCGATTGCCGGCGCGCTCGTCGGAGGCTACGTGCTTGGCGCATTGGAAGTGCTGATCGTCGCTTTCCTGCCCTCGGAAGTCTCGCCCTATCGGGATGCGATCGTTTTCGCCTTCCTGATCGCCTTCCTTCTCTTCCGCCCGAACGGATTGCTCAACCGTACACAGGAGGTGAAGTTGTGATCCGTCCGGCGGCGCTCCTGTCCTTGCTGGCGCTGCTCGTTGTTGTTGCGGCCGTCACCGTCGCCACACCGCGTCTCTTCAACGACTATGAGGTGCGCGTGCTGATCGTCATGTGCATCAACGCGGTGCTGGTCGCCTCCATGGGCGTCGGCAATGGCTTCACCGGCGTCTTCTCGCTTGGCCATGTCGGCTTCGTGGCGGTGGGAGCCTACGCCTCCGGCATCCTGTCGCTGCCGCTGGCGGCCAAGCATGCCTATCTCCCGGACCTGCCGCACTGGCTCGGCTCCTTCACCCTGCCTTTCCTGCCGGCGACGATCGCGGCGGGCCTCATCTGCACCGCGCTCGCCTTTGTCGTGGGCGCTCCGCTGATGCGGCTTTCCGGCTATTTCGTCTCGGTGGCGACGCTTGGTTTTCTCATCATTGTCAACGTCATCCTGATCAACGCGGCCGACTATACGCGCGGCGCCCGCACCTTCACCAGCGTGCCGCTGGAAACCACGCTGCCATGGGCGGTCGGCTGGCTGGTCGTCACGCTCCTTGTGCTGTCGCGCATCGTCTATTCGCCTTACGGCCGGCGATACCGGGCGGTCAGGGAAGATACGATCGCGGCCCAGGCGATCGGCATATCGGTGCTGCCGACCCGGCTGTCCGCCTTCATGGTCGGCGCCTGCTTCGCCGGTGTCGGCGGCTCGCTCTATGGCCACTATCTGGGTTCGTTTTCGCCGGCGAGCTTCTATATGGCCTATACCTTCTCGCTCATTTCCATGCTCGTCATCGGCGGCATGCAGAGCCTCACCGGCGCGGTGGTGGGCGTGATCGTGGTCACGCTGGCGAGCGAGGTTCTGCGCAATCTCGAGCGCGGCGTCGACTTCGGCGCCTTTTCCGTCCCGCCTCTCTACGGGGCGAGCCAGATCGTGCTGGGGATCATCTTCATCCTCGTCATGATTTTCCGCCCGAGCGGCATCGTGGGCGATCGGGAGCTCACGCCCGGGCTTCTTTACTCCCGAAAGCGAAGACCACCAGAGGAGCATCTGCAATGAAACGGACGGGACTTTTCGGACGCGGCGCACTGCTCGCCGCAACATTTGGCCTGGCCTTGACCGCCGGCTCAGCCGCAGCGGAAGCCGACAGCATCAAGGTCGGGGCGCCCTTCAACGTGACGGGCGCGCTGTCGTCGCTGGATGCGCCTGCGCTGAACGGCGCCAAGCTCAAGGCGAAGGAGATCAACGCCGCCGGGGGCGTCAACGGCAAGACGATCGATCTCGTCATCTACGACACCAAGTCCGATCCGACCGTGATCGCCTCCGTCGCCAGCCAGCTTTTGAATTCGGACAAGGTGCCGGTGGCGATGGGTTTCACCGATTCCGATTCCGCGCTCGCGCTGGGGCCGATCTTCCAGCAGGCCGGCGTGCCTTTCGTCACGCCCGGCGCAACCTCGCCCAAATTGCCCGAGCAGGTGGGGACGGACATGTTCCTCGCCTGCTTCGGCGACAATGTGCAGGCCGCGGCCGGGGCGGAGTTCGTCTTGAACAAGCTCAAAGGCAAGACCGTCTATCTCCTGCGCGACAACTCGACCGAATACACGACGCTCCTGGCCAAATATTTCGATGAGGCCTTCACGAAGGGCGGCGGAACCATTATCGGCGGCGATGACTACAAGTCGGGCGACAAGTCCTTCACCGCGCAGATCACCAAGCTCAAGGCCTCGGCGCAGAAGCCGGACGTGCTCTTCATCTCGGCCATGCCCGACGACATCGGCCTGATCGTCAAGCAGATGCGCCAGGCCGGCGTCACGCAGCCGATCGTGGGCGGCGACGGCTACGACACGCCGCTCCTGCTTTCGGTGGGCGGCAACGCGGCGAATGACGTCTACTATTCCACCCACGCCTTCATGGCGCCCACCGGCTCGACGGAGGCGATCGCGAAATTCTACACCGACTACAAAGCCGCCTACGGCACGGAGCCGGAAAACGCCTTCGCGGCGCTCGGCTACGACACGCTGGGGCTGATCGCCGACGCCATCAAGCGCGCCGGCTCCGAGGATCCGGCCAAGATCCGCGAGGCGCTCGCTGCGACCAAGGGCTATCCCGGCATCACCGGTTCGATCACCTTTCCGCCCGGCGTCCGCGTGCCGCAGAAGACGGTGACGATGATCGCCGTGAAGGGCGACCAGCTGACGCTCGGCGCCGAAGTGACGCCGAACTGGATACCGGCGCCATAATATCAAGCAACGGCTCCGGCCCGGCGGATGATTCCGCTGAGCCGGAGCCGCCCGGAACCCGTCGCCGCATCGGCAATGAGACCAGAGGGAAAATCGTGGCCGAGGACAGGATAGCGACCTTCATGGCCGAGCTCGAGGGCAAACAGATCGAGTATCTGCGCTTCGAGCTTCCCGACATGCATGGCGTGTCGCGCTCGAAGACCGTGCCCATCGACAAGGTCGAGGCTTACGCGCGCCGCGGCCTCAATTTCTACGGCGGCGTGCTCGGCCTCGACACCTCGTCGAACGTGGTTCCGGCGAGCGGCCTGCATGGAGAAAGGGCCTTCGCCGATCAGGCGCTGTTTCCCGATCCGGAATCGCTACGCGTCGTGTCGTGGCTGGAGAAGACGGCGAGCGTGGTCTGCCTCGGTTACTGGGAGGATGGCGAGCCGCAGCGCGCCGCGCCGCGCTGGGTGTTTTCCGAACTGGTCAAGCGCGCCAACGCCCTGGGCTATGACGTGATGATGGGCCACGAATACGAATATTACCTGCTGTCGGCCGAGACCAAAGGCAGGCTGTTCGAGGGCATCCACATCTTCCACACGGTGCGCAATCAATACACGCCGTTTCTCGACCAGCTCGTGCCGACGCTGAGGGCCTATGGCGTCGATGTCATCACCCACAATTGCGAATATGGCGGATCGCAGTTCGAGACGGTCTATGGCGCAGGCATGAATGTCGCCGCCGCCGACAAGGCGTTCGCCTTCAAGAACGGCATGAAGGAGATCGCCCATCGCAACGGCCTGATCGCTTCCTTCATGGCGAAGCCCTTCGCCGGCCATTCGGGCAGCGGCTGCCACCTGCATGTCAGCTTGTGGGACCGCAAAACGGGCGTCAACGCGTTTCTCGACACCGCCGCGCCGGACGGACTCTCCGGCGTGGCGCGCTCCTTCATCGAGGGCGTGCTTTCGCACGGGGCCGCGATGATGCCGCTCGTCAACCCCACGCCCAACTGCTACCACCGTGTGAAGCCCTATACCTTCGCCCCGTCCAATGTGAGCTGGGGCCGTCAGGACCGCTCGGCCATGGTGCGGGTGAAGGCGACCCGCGACGACCGCACCCATATCGAGATGCGGGCCGGCTCCGCGGCCAGCAATCCCTATCTTCTGGCCTCTGGCGTTTTGGCCGCTGGCTTGCTCGGTGTCGAAGGCGCCGCCAGCCTGCGTGACCAGTCGCGCGACACCACCAGCGAGGACAACCAGGCGCTGGAGAAGTTCCCGCAGACGCTGGACGCCGCGCTCGACGCGCTCGGCCGCGACGAGGCGTTCCAGGGAACCCTCGGGAAGGAATTCGTGCATGTCTTCGATGCGGTGAAGCGTTTCGAGCTCGCCCGCTTCCACGGCCACGTCACCGACTGGGAAGTGAGCGAGTATCTCGAGCTCTACTGATCAGCCGAGGCCGGCTGCCTGGCTCGCCAGGCATGCAAGTCGGCAGACGAGAAATCCCTGCGAGGAAAAGCCCATGACCATTGCCTTCGACCCCCTTCGTCTTAAGCGCGACAAGCCGCTCGACCCCTCCGTCACCGCCATACTGATCGTGGACATGCAGCAGGGGGAGCTGACGGAAGAGCAACGGGTCGGGCATCCCGAATTCTGGCAGGTCATGCATGGTCGCACCCTGCCCGCCGCCAAGCGCCTGATCGACGAGGGCAGATCGCGCGGCTGCGAGATCATCTATACGGTGATCGAAGCGCTGACCAGGGACGGGCGAGACCGCTCGCTCGACCACAAACTTTCGGGCATCCTCATTCCGCGCGGCTCGCAGGAGGCCAGCATGATTGCGATGCTGGCGCCGGCCGACGACGACATCGTGCTGCCCAAAACTTCGTCCGGCGTGTTCAATTCCACCAACATCGACTATGTGCTGCGCAACCTCGGCGTCGAGAACGTGATCGTCTCGGGCATTCTCACCGACCAGTGCGTCGATATGGCGGTGCGCGACGGCGCCGACCGCGGCTTCTACATGGTCTGCGCGGCGGACGCCTGCGCCACCTATACGGCCGAGCGCCACGAGACGGCGCTCAAGGCCTTCGGCGGCTACTGCCGCGTGCAGACGGTGGAGGAGATCCTCAAGTCGTTTGGTCCCATAGGCTTCCCCTCGACCGGGCAGCGGACGAGGAGACATGGCGCGGCGATCCGTGTATAATACGTATATAACATGTATGTAGGTTTGACATTCACCTGGTCAGAGCGGGCGGGCGTCTTGAATCGAAGCGCGGAACTAAACGGGGTCGCAAGTGACTGAAACCATTGGGGCGCGCCGGTAAAATGGCGGTTAGACCAGGGCGCGCCGTCGAGCCCGCCCGCCGATCTTCGTTGCTCGTGGACTTCTGGACGTCCGCCTCCGGCAAGGCTACCTAACGCGGATGACGACGGTTGGCATCTTGCTTTGCGGTGACATTCCCGCAGCGCTGCACGCAGAATTTGGGCCGTACAGCGGCATGATCCGCAGGCTGCTTGGTTCACGTTCAACCCGGGTCTTCGACGTTCAGAACGGTCAGTTGCCCGGATCAGCCTCCGCTTGCGAGGCTTACGTGATCACTGGCTCCAGCGCCGGCGTTTATGACGGCTTGCCGTGGATCAACGACCTGATGGCCTTTCTTCGAAATGCCCGTCGCAGTTCCAAGCTGATCGGCATCTGCTTCGGCCATCAGGTCATGGCTCAAGCCTTCGGCGGCTCGGTCATCAAATCGCCGAAGGGGTGGGGAATAGGCCTCCATCGCTACGAGCTGCCCGCGCGGCCGTGCTGGATGGACGACGCCGCCGCCGTAGCAGCCCCCGCCTCTCACCAGGATCAGGTCGTCACATTGCCCTCCGATGCTCGGGTGATCGCGAGCAGCGCGTTCACTCCTTATGCAGGGCTGGACTACGGCGGCGCGATCTCCTTCCAGTTCCATCCGGAATTCTCGCGTTCGTTCGCGGCCGCGCTCATCGAAGCCACCCGTGATCGCTACCGGCCTTTGGCGAGCTCGGCGATCCAATCTCACTCGGAGCCGGACGATTGCGCCCGGGTCGCTCGGTGGATCGGCCGCTTCCTAGATGATCGTAACGGGCGCTGACGGCGGTGGGGGTATGACGAAGGCGCAAAGCCTCGAGCACACTGACGCTGCGGGTCGCCGGTGCCGGAAAAACGCCGAAGTCCGGCTTGAAGAAGGACGCCGAGGCAATTCGGCACGGGGTGGAGTCTGAGCTCGAACAAGGGCAGCACATTCCTCACAGCGAGGGGGTGACGGTCGCCGCACCGAGCGACGCTTTTCTCAGAGTCTGTCCGAGAACATCATGCGGGATTGGATAGTTTTCGCAGCATGAGGCGGATGGAGGCGAGGCGCAGGAAGGCGAGCGCCTTGTGATTGAGGCATTCCCAGTCCTTGACCAGTCTTCGGCAGCGGCCGAGCCAAGCGAAGGTGCGTTCAACGATCCAGCGCTTTGGCAGCGCGACGAAGCCTGTGGCGTGATCCGATCGCTTGACGATCTCGACGGTGACGCGGGCCAGAATCCGCTTCATCGCGCTCTTAAACTCCGGCCCCTGATAGCCGCCGTCGGCATAGAGCTTGATCAGGAATGGAAAAGCGCCGAACAAGCTCGCCATCAACAGCGCGCCGCCGTCGCGGTCCTGGACGTCGGCGGCGTGCACGATGGCATGCATCAGCAGGCCCTGCGTATCGACGAGGATGTGCCGCTTCTTGCCCTTGATCTTCTTGCCTGCATCGTAGCCCGCCGGATCGATCGCAGGCCCCCTTTTTCCGCGCTCTTGACGCTCTGGCTGTCGATGATCGCGGCGCTCGGGCTTGCCTCGCGTGAGGCGGCTTGGCGGCACTTCGCATAAAGCGCGTCGTGAATGCGGTCGAGCGTGCCATCCCAGCTCCACAGATCGAAATAATCATAGAGCGTCGAGCGCGGCGGCAGGTCGGTGGGGATCGCCCGCCACTGACAGCCGGTGCTCAGGATACACATCAGGCCGTTGACAACCTCGCGCACCACGACATGACGCCGGTTGCCGCCGCGTTTGGCGGGCGGAATGAGCGCCTCCACAAGCGCCCATTCCTCGTCCCTCAGATCGCTCGGATAGCGCAATCGGCTCCGGTCATAGCGTCTGCGATTCTCTGCTCGTCCACATCGGCGGCCCCCCAAATCGAATCAGGCCGCTTCCCTTGAATCACAAATGATTCCGACAATTCAATATGTTCCCGGACAGGCTCTCAAGTTTCAGGACCAGCGGCTCGCGGACGGCGAAGCGGGTGATGAACCAGGCGATCGACAGCCAATTGATTCCCGCTCTCGGAACAAACTGGCAGTAACGCTGACCGTCGCCGACCTCGACGGATGGTACGGCGCCATGTCCCCGGAGCTCTCTCAACGCGACGGCGAAATTCGTTACGCCTTGCCATGTCTGTGCGTCGGCTGGTGCCAGAGGTGAATGGTGACTTCTATGTCTTATCCGGGGAAGCGAATCCTGAGCGCTGTCGCGGTCTGGCGAAACACGGCTACCTAGGCCGAGGGAAATCCGCTGGACGGAATTGGGCCGTTCCTGGGAGCGGCCGGTGACGACGGATGCGAGGCATTACCCATGCTGAAAGTGGCGGTGCGCCGGTTACGGCATCCTTCCTGCTGCTCCCCTCATGCTTCCCAGTAGTGTGTTGAAGGTTCTGCAAAATCGCTGAGAGCGAGAGGCGGTCATGGCAGGCTGGTGATGTCGAAGTCACCTGATTCTCTTGGGAGAATTGCCGCCATGACCAAGGTCCAAGCTAAAACCGCGATTGCCGCCGTCAATGATCTGTTCTCGACGAGCCCTGACGGGCTGCGCGAGATCGTGCGCGCGGTGATGCAGGAGATGCTGGAAGCCGAAATGACGGATGCGCTCGGGGCGGAAAAGGGCGAGCGCACCGCCGCGCGGCTCGGCTACCGCTCCGGCTACTACACCCGAACGCTCGTCACCCGGGTGGGCAAGCTCGAGTTGCGCGTGCCGCAGGATCGGGACGGACAGTTCTCGACCGAGCTCTTCGAGCGCTATCAGCGCTCCGAACAGGCGCTGGTGGCGACGCTGGCCGAGATGTACGTGCAAGGCGTCTCGAGCCGGAAGGTGAAGGCGATCACCGAGGAACTGTGCGGCCACGCTTTCTCGGCCTCCGCCGTCTCCGCCATCAACAAGCGCCTGGACGGGAGCCTCGACGCCTTTGCCAAGCGCCCCCTCGCCGAGCCTTTCCCTTACCTCATCCTCGACGCCCGTTATGAGAAGGTGCGCGAGGGCGGCGTGGTCACGAGCCAGGCCGTGCTGATCGCGGTCGGAATCGACTGGGACGGGCGACGCCAGATCCTGGCCGTCGAAATGGCCAACCGCGAAAGCGGCTCGTCCTGGAAGGACTTCCTGCTCGGACTGCGCCGGCGCGGCCTCGACGGCGTCGAGTTCGTCGTCGCCGACGATCACGCAGGCCTTCGCTCAGCCGTCCGCGAGGTGCTTGGCGAGGCCGCCTTCCAGCGCTGCTACGTCCACTTCCTCCGCAACGCCCTCGACCACCTGCCGCGCAAGGCCGACGACGACTGCCTGCAGGAATTGCGCTGGCTCTACGATCGCCGTTCGATCGAGGAGGCCCGCCAGGACCTCGCCGCATGGATCGCCAAATGGGCAAACCGCTACCCGAAACTCGTCGGCTGGGTCGAGGAAACAATCGAGGAGACGCTCACCTTCTACAGGCTCCCCCGCCAGCATCATAAGCATCTCAAGAGCACCAACATGCTCGAGCGCCTCAACGAGGAGATCAAGCGCCGAACCCATGTCGTGCGCATCTTCCCAAACGCCGAGGCCTGCTTGCGCCTCGTTCGGGCCTTAGCTGTCGAGACACACGAAAACTGGCTCGAAGCCCACCGCTACCTCAACATGAACGATCTCAGGGAGCACAAGAAAACTCACCTCCGCAAAGCCGCATAGCCAGCCTACCGATGACCGCCTATTGCTGAACTTGACGCACAGAACCTGCTTCCCCGATTTCGCCCAGCGGGATGGGAAGCAAAAGACAGACCATAAGGGTCGTTCTGAGCTGTATTTCCTTGACGAAATTGAAAGGGGGCGAAAAAATTCGAGCCCTCGACCCAAACCTTAGCGAGGGTTTGTTTTGCGCCGACAAGCGTCGATGTGCGTTAGTTGCAAGGTCACCCACGAAACCCTAGTGGCGCGATTCTTTTAATCTGAAGGGTATAGGCTTTTGAGCTTGATGCGGGCGTCGGTTGTTGTGAAGCGCCAATCGGCTCCTGCTTTTGCGGCGTTGCGCTTTTTCGTCCAGGCTTCGACTTCGTTGATGGCCGTTGGCTTGTCGGGGATGCGTCGGTCGAGACATTGGGCGGCCAGCACGCCGAGCTCGGATTCGGCGAGATCGAGCCAGCTTCCGTGCTTGGGTGTGTAGTGCCATTCGAAGCGCTCGACGAGGCGGCGCGCCTCGGCGGCGGGAAAGGCCTCGTAGAGCGAGGCGGGGCAATGGGTGTTGAGATTGTCCTGCACGAGCACAATTTTGGCGGCCACGGGGAAGTGCGCGTCGGCGAGGTCTTTCAGCGCGTGGGCGTAGTCGACGGCTGTGCGGCGGTCGGTGACCTTGACGTGACGCCAGCCTTCGAGCGGCGCATAGATCATGAACAGGTTCGCCGTGCCGTTGCGGACGTATTCGTAATCGAGCCGCGCCGGGCGTCCCGGCGCCGCCGGTTCTGGCGTGCGTGTCTCGGCAATAAGCTGCTTTGAGGTTTCGTCGAGGCAGATGACCGGCCGATCCGGATCGCGCGGCCGAGCATAGACCTCCAGCACGTCCTCCATCGCGGCTACGAAAGCGCCGCTCGCCTTGGGCGGAATAACCCAATACTGGCGGCGGTGCGGCTTGAGCGCGTTTTTTTGAGCGTGCGCTGGATAGTGGTGTCGCTGGCGCGCTCGACGATGCCGAGTTCGACCACCTTGCTCTCCAGAAGACGGAGGCTCCAACGTGCGTGACCCTCCGGCGGCTGGGAACAAGCGAGCGCAATCAGCCGGGCCTCCGCCGCGCCGTCGAAAATCTTCGCCACAGCAGGCGTTACGCGCGGCTTGCGGCTCAAAACGGCGTCGAGGCCTTCCTCCACGAGCTGCTTGCGCGTGCGGTGAACCGTCGACGGATTGGTTCCCAGCGCCTCGATGATGCGGCCGTCGCTCCAGCCTTCGCCGGCCCCCGACACGTCCGCCTTCAGAAGGATGCGCGCTTTAGTCAAAGCCTGCCCACGATGCTTGCCCTTGCGCAGCAGCCCTTCCAGACGCTCGCGCTCGTCCAAATCCAGCCTGACCACATAACGCTTTACTGAGGGCGAAGTCGCCGCCATTTTCACTCTCCATCGTGCGAATCACGACGGAAAGTGAATCACAAATATCCTTGCCAGTTTAGCCGAAGCAGGCCACTAGCAGCCTGTCGGACTCGGGTTTCGGCGCGGGCGATTTTGGCGAGCTGAAACGTCTTGCGGCGTGGGATCGGCTCCAAGCGCGGTTGAGAGGCGGGATTTGGGTCGCTTCGGACGCCTGCTTTGCTGGCGTGGGAACGCTTGGCGGCCGGGTCAGGCGGGGGTGAGGACGAACATCCGCTTCAGATTCCACGCCATCGTCACGAGGGTCCACTCGCCGCGCACCTTGTCGAGGCCGCGCAACAAGAACTGACGGAATCCGAGCGCCGATTTGATGACGCCGAACACCGGTTCCGGCGTCTGCTTGCGCAAAGCATAGAGCTTGCGGCCTTCGGGCGTCTTCAGCCGATGGGCCATGGCCTCGACCGGCGTCGGATTTTCCGGCGGGGGCCCCTCCTGTCCGAAGCGCTCGCCAAGCGGGGGATGATGCGGCTGACGGCCCATCGCGATCAGCGGTTCGAGTTCGGCCTGCCGGCAAGCCTCGACATTCGCCGCGCTGAAATAGCCGGCGTCCGCCAAAAGCGTTTCGGCCGCGCCCAGTCGTTCGGGCAAAGCCTCGATCTTGCCCAGCATCGGTTCGAGCTGCTGCTTGTCGTTCGGCGCCTGAACCACATCGGCGGCAACGACCAGCAGGCTCCCCGCCGCCACGACCGCTTGAGCGTTGTAGGCCTGCTCGAAGCCGCCGCCCGCCGCCGGCATGATGCGCAAGTCCTCGTCGGTGAGATTGATCTGGTCCTTCGGCAGCGGCCCTTCGACAGGCGGCGCAGGCGGCTTGCCGCCAGGCTTCTTGCCGGTCGTGGCGGTTTTGGCCTCGCGCGCGGCGAGTTTGGCCTCGTGCGCGGCCCGCTCGCGCTCGTATCGCTCTTTCGCCCGCGCCTCGATCTTCGCCCGCGCCTCCGCAAGCTTGGCCAGACGCTTCTCGCGCAAGGCCAGCTCTTCGGGAATTGACATGCCGTCAGGGACATCGGCCTCGTCCGCCGCCTCGGCGCGCGCCAGCAAATCCGCTGCCTCGGCTTTCAGTTGCGCCTCGAGCTTGCTCGCGTGCTCCCAAGAAAGCGCGCTGTGACGGCTGGCGTTGGCGTGGATCTTCGTGCCGTCGAGGCCGACCGTTCCCATCTTCAGCACGCCCATCTCGCGCGCAAGCAGCAGCACGCGGACGAACAGCCCCTCGATCTCCTTGAGAAAGCGCCGCCGAAACGCGGCGATCGTGTCGTGGTCGGGGTGGTCGTTGGCGGCGATGTAGCGGAACGCCACGCTGTCGTAAGTCGCGCGCTCGAGCTTGCGGCTCGAAAACACCCCGGTGGCGTAGCCGTAAATCAAAACCCCCAGCAACATCCTGGGATGGTGCGCCGCCGACCCGGATCCGCGATAGGCGCCGATCATGCCGCCAAGATCGAGCCCGTCGATCACCTCGACGACAAAGCGGGCCAAATGCCTCTCAGGCAGCCACTCGTCGACCGACGGCGGCAGAAGAAACGACGTCTCACGATCAACGTCCCGGAAATTGCTCATCGCCAGCAAGCTACCCTTCGGCGCGAATCAATCGCAGGATTCTAGCGAAAATCAGCGCCGTCGGGTTAAGTCCGACAGGCTGCTAGGGATATAGCCTTGACCATTAGAGCGGAATCCGATCATCCTGTATCGTCCTGATAACCACAGGATTTGAAGTAATTTATACATACCGAGGGCTCGAAGATTTCGGCGCAGGTTTCGAGGGCGCGCATCAGACCCGCGACGGTCCGCTCGGCGATTTTGCGCAGGAAGGCCTTGAGCTTGGAGAAGGCTTTTTCGATAGGGTTCATATCGGGACTGTAGGCTGGAAGATATCGCAACTGCGCGCCCGCCGCCTTGATCAGTTGCTCGACCCGCGGCCCCTTGTGAGCGGGGAGATTGTCCATGACGACGGTCTCGCCGGGCGAGAGCGTGGGGACGAGGCATGTCTCCACCCAATCCTCGAACAGGGCGGCGTTGATCGGTCCGTCGAAAGTCCTTGCCGCCGTCAGGCCGCGAAGGCGAAGGCCGGCGACCAAAGTCACCGTTTTGTAGTGACTGTGCGGGATGGCCGACCGCAACCGGCGCCCGCGCCGGCAACGTCCGCTTTTGCGCGCGAGATTTGTGGAGGCTCCGGTCTCGTCAATGAAAACGAGTTTCGTCGGATCGAGATCGAGCTGTCCCGCGAACCATTCCCGGCGTCGATTTTGCACGTCCGCGCGTTGTTGTTCCTCGGCATGCGCCGTTTTTTTAAAGGTGATCTGGTGACGGTCGAAGAAACGCCACAGCACGGAGACCGCAAAGCGCTCGCCGCTATTGGCGATCAGCTGCTCCCGGATCTCGAGCAGCGTTATGTCCGGCCTGCGCCGGATCAGGCCCAACAGATAGTCGCGATGCGCCTCAATTCGGCGGGAGCGGCGGTCGCCGCCGGAAGGCGCCGGCCAAATCTCGCCCGTGGTATTGAACCGCTTTACCCAGCGCACCGCGCTCGCCACGCTCACTTTGAAACGCGCGGCCGCCTGATTGCGCGACAACCCGCCCAAGACCACCGCCTCGACCACGCGCTCGCGAAGATCGTTGGAAAGACCCATCCCCCGCCGTCCCCATTCTCGCAGTGAATGAGGAAGCAGAAATTAACCAATTCGGGAATCCCCCCGCCAATTCAATCCGTTCGGATACTGCTCTAGCCGGCGGTTTCATCCTCGTCGTGTGCTCCTCGGCCGCCAAGGGGGTCACGTAGTCCAAAAGACCGTTCTAAACGCGATCGATTAGAACGGAATAGCTTTGATAAGCTGTTGAAATCACTGGCGCGCCCGGAGAGATTCGAACTCCCGACCCCCAAATTCGTAGTCTGGTGCTCTATCCAGCTGAGCTACGGGCGCTTAGGTCCCACTCGGGCGGCGAAAGCGAGCCCAAGAGTCACGGCGGGCTCTAGCCGCTTTTGCCCGAGCGGGCAAGAGCCAATGTCGGTTTGTCTAGGCTCGGGCAGCGTACGATGCCCGACCTCTTGGTAACGCGCGCACCTTGCGCCCACAGGCGCCGGTCGGTAGTGAACGCCGACCCATGCCGTCAGCTCCGCCGATCGCCTTCGTCAACGCGCGTCTGGTCGATCCCGTTGAGGAGACCGAGAGACGCGGTGGGCTCATTGTCATGGAAGGCGTCATCGCCGGCGTCGGCGCCGCGGTCACGCGGGACCAGCTGCCGGCTGAGGCGAGGATCGTCGACTGCAAGGGCGACGTCGTTTCCCCGGGCCTCGTCGATATGCGCGCCTTCGTCGGCGAGCCTGGGGCTGAGCATCGCGAGACCCTTGCCAGCGCCAGCGCGGCCGCCGCCGCCGGTGGCGTGACAAGTCTTGTCACGCGCCCCGACACCAATCCGCCGGTCGACGACCCCGCGGTGGTCGACTTCATCTTGCGCCGCGCGCGCGACGACGCCAAGGTCCGCATCCACCCCGCCGCCGCCCTGACCAAGGGACTCAACGGCGACGAGATCGCCGAAATCGGGCTACTTGCGGAAGCGGGCGCGATCGCCTTCTGCGACGGGCCCCATTCGGTCGCCGATGCGCTGACCATGCGCCGCGTCATGACTTACGCCCGCGACTTCGACGCGCTGATCGCGCCGATCTGCGAGGACCGGTCGCTGAGCCGCGAGGGGGTGATGGCGGAGGGCCTTCGCGCGAGCTGGCTAGGCCTGCCAGGCGTGCCGCGCGAGGCGGAGACCATCGTGCTCGAACGCGATCTGCGTCTAGCGGCGCTGACCGGGGCCCGCTATCACGCCGCGCTGATTTCGAACCGTCTATCGCTTGAGGCGATGGCGCGGGCGCGCCAAGCGGGTCTGACTGCAACCTGCGGCGCGTCGATCAATCACCTGACTTTGAACGAGCTCGATATTGGCGACTATCGCACGTTCCTCAAACTGAGGCCGCCGCTGCGCGCGGAGGACGACCGCCAGGCCTTGGTCGACGCCCTGAGCGCCGGCCTCATCGACGTCGTCTGCTCGGACCACGATCCGCAGGACGTCGAGACCAAACGGCTGCCGTTCGCAGAGGCCGCAGCGGGCGCGATCGGGGTCGAGACGATGTTGTCGGTGAGCCTGCGCCTCGTTGCGGGGGGACTTGTGACGCTGCCTCGCATCCTCCGGGCGATGACTGTGCGACCGGCCGAGATCCTTCGGTTGCCGGTCGGGAGGTTGTCGGTCGGCGCACCGGCGGACGTCATTTGCTTCGATCCAGACGAGCCTTATGTGCTCGATCCAGCCTCCCTCCATTCGCGCTGTCGGAATACGCCGTTCAACTCGGCCCGGCTCGAGGGTCGGGTCAAGATGACGCTGGTTGCCGGGCGGATCGCGCACGAATAGTCTCAATAAAAAGCTTCGTTCAACCTGCGTCGGCTGGAAGCGCATGGTCGAGCTCTCTTATGGCGGGGCGTTGGCGCTGGCGCTCGGTTATTGTCTTGGGTCAATCCCCTTCGGACTCGTGCTGACGAAGCTGTTCGGGGCGGGCGACTTGCGTTCGATCGGCTCCGGGAACATCGGTGCGACCAACGTGCTGCGCACCGGTCGTAAGGGGCTTGCGGCCGCGACGCTTGTATTCGACGCCCTGAAGGCCTCCGTAGCAATTGTTTTGGCGTGGTGGGTGATCGGCCCGCCCGCGGCGCTTGCAGCGGCGGCCGGCGCGATCCTTGGCCACATTTACCCGGTCTGGCTCAAGTTCCGCGGCGGCAAGGGCGTCGCGACCTATCTTGGCGCCCTCATCGGCCTTGCCTGGCCGGCGGCGATCGTATTCGTTGCCGTCTGGCTAGCGGTCGCGGCGCTTACGCGCTACTCCTCGGCGGCGGCCCTGGCGGCGACAGTTGCTTCTCCGATCGCGATGGCGGCGATCGGAGAGAGCGGTGCGGCGGTCGTCTTCGCCGCGCTATCGGCGCTGATCTGGTTCAAGCACAGCGCCAACATCGTCCGCCTTCTCAATGGCTCCGAGTCGAAAATCGGGCAGAAAAACTAAAGGGAATGGGGAACAAGCCTGAGTTGCGGCTTACCGATCAGCAGCGCTTCGATTGGCTCCGGCTCGTACGGTCGGAGAATGTCGGCCCACGAACATTTCGCGCGCTCATCACCAATTGCGGCGGCGCCCGCGCGGCGCTGAATGCGCTGCCGGATTTGGCCCGGCGCGGCGGGGCGAAGCGTCCCATCGTTGTCGCTTCGACTGAGGAGGTCGAAAAAGAGCTCATCGCCGCCCGCAAGCTAGGCGTGCGCTTCGTCGCGCTTGGCGAGCCGGAATATCCGCCGGCGCTGCAGCAGATCGATTCCGCGCCGCCGATTCTCGCTCTCCGGGGCCGCGCGGAGGCGATGCGCGAGGCGGCGGTTGCGATCGTGGGCTCCCGCAATGCTTCCGCCGCGGGCCTCACTTTCGCCGAACGGCTGGCGCGGGGCTTGGGACAAGCCGGTTACGTCATTGTCTCCGGCCTGGCGCGAGGGATTGATCAACGCGCCCATCTCGCGAGCCTGGAGAGCTCCACTGTTGGGGTGCTCGCCGGCGGACATGGAAGGCCTTATCCAAGCGAGGCCGTTCCGCTGATGGAGCGGATGGTTAAGTCGGGCGCGGTCGTGTCCGAAATGCCAATCGAGTGGGAGCCGCGCGGGCGAGATTTCCCGCGCCGCAATCGAATTGTCTCTGGGCTCGCTTTGGGCATTGTAGTGATCGAGGCGGCGCGCGGCTCCGGCTCGCTTATCACCGCGAGATTCGCCCTCGAGCAAAACCGCCAGGTCTTTGCCGTGCCCGGCTCTCCCCTCGATCCGCGCGCCGAAGGAACCAACGACCTCCTGAAGCAGGGGGCGTCGATCTGCACGGGCGCTGACGACGTGCTGACGGCTCTCGAGCCAGTGCGCTCAAGCGATCTTGCCGCCATGCGCGAGTCGAGCGGCGAGCCCGGCGAACCGCTTTGGGGGGAACAAGCGCTGTACGGGGTCGATCCGGAATCGACGCCTCGAACGCGGCCGGGCGACGAATTCGACGATGTGAGCGGAGCGCCCTACAGGACGGGCGACGAAGCCCAGACCGCGCGCGAGCGGATCATCGCCTTGCTCGGCCCTTCGCCAATTACGCTCGACGAACTGGCTCGGGCGGCGCAGGCTTCCGCGCGCGCGGTGCGGGTGGCGCTGCTCGAACTCGAGCTAGCTGGACGCATCGAATATTCGGGGCACCGCGTCGCCTTGCGGGCGAGCGCCAACGAGACGTGATACGGTTTCCGGTTGATTGATTCGGCGGGGGTGGAATCTCATTGAGGTTTCACTGGTAGATAGGACGGCCATGATTCGCGGGAGGCGGGCATGGCGCATGTGGCCGATCATCTGAGCGTTGCGGCGTTGGAGGAGCGGTACGAAACGTGCGAGGACGCGACGTCATCGCGGCATTTCCAGACGATTTGGTTGCTGGCGAAGGGACATTCGACCGGCGAGGTGGCGGCAATGACCTCGTTCGGCCAGCGCTGGATTGAGCAACTTCTGGGGCGCTACAACGCGGTCGGACCTTCGGCGTTGGGCGATCTGCGGCGCGGCAATGGCGCGGCGGCGAGGGTATTGAAGCCCGAACTGCTGGAGCGGCTTCGCGCTCGTCTTGTCGATCCGCCGCCCGACGGCGGCGCGTGGACGAGCCGCAAGGTCGCGCACTGGATGGCGGGGGAACTGGGCCTGGCCTCGCTCGCCGCGCAACGCGGCTGGGAGGCGCTGCGGGCGATCGACTGGTCAATCCAGAAGCCGCGGCCGCGCAACCCCAAGGCGGCGACGCCCGAGGAGCAGGACGCCTTCAAAAAAAGTGGCCGACATCGTCGCCGAAGAAGCGGCGCGCCATCCCGATACCCCGATCGAAACCTTCGCCACCGACGAGCACCGGATCGGCCTGAAACCGGTGACGCGCCGAGTTCTGGGCGCCGATCGGCGAACGGCCGATCGCCCACGGCCATCATCGTTTCGAATGGCTCTATGTAACGACATTTGTTTCGCCGGCCACGGGCGAAGTCTTCTGGTCCGTCTCGAACGGAATATCGAAGCCGCTGTTCGAGGCGCTTCTGCGCCTGTTCGCCGAAGAGGCCGGCGCCGGCCGCGAGCGGATCATCGTCCTCGTGCTCGACAACGCCGGCTGGCACGGCGAAGCCGGCCTCGTCGTGCCGAAAGGTCTCCATCTCGTCTTCCAGCCCGCCTACACCCCGGAAGTGCAACCCGCCGAAACGTTGTGGACCCTCGTCGACGAGCCCATCGTCAACAAACATATTCCCGACCTCGAAACCCTCGACGACGTCATCTCCGCGCGTTGCGCCGTCCTCGCCGCGGAAAGGCAAAAAATCAAAAGCCAAGCCGGCTTCCACTGGTGGCCCAAAATCGCCAACCCGAAGTGATCACCCGGAAATCGTATGACACCTGCCGCCAGGCATGCCTGGCGGCAGGTGTCGATGCCCTGGAAGGAGTGTTCGGTCATGGATGCGCGCTTGCGGTTTATCGCCCGGCTTCTGGAGGTCGAGGCGATGAGCGACGTCTGTCGGGAGTTCGGCATCTCGCGGAAGACGGGCTATAAGATCTTCGACCGTTACAAGCACCATGGGCTCGAGGCGCTGAGCGATCGCTCGCGCCGGTCCGTGCGCTACGCCAACCAGTTGCCGCCGCAGATCGAGCAGCTCATCGTCGGCTGCAAGCGCGAGAAGGCACTGGCGCGCTCGCAAAGTCCGAGAACTTCTGGTTCAGGGGAGTGTCAGGAATCCTGTGTGCGGGGCCGGTTGCGCCATCGCGCTTGAACGAAGCGTTCGTCGAACATGATGGCGAATTGGGTCTTTGCCTCGAACCACTCGCGCGGCGGCATTTTCCACTCTCCAGCCGCCTGGCGCAAGACGAGAAACAGGAGCTTCGTCGCGGCGTCATCGGTTGGAAAATGACCTCTCGTGCGCACGGCGCGGCGTAATTTTGCGTTGAGCGCCTCGATGGCGTTCGTCGTGTAGATGATCCGCCGGACGGCCTCCGAAAAGGCGAAGAACGGAATGACGCGCTCCCAATTGCGTCGCCAGCTCTGCACGATCGCCGGATATCAAATCGACCCCCGAAGACCTCGCAATCACCGCGTTCGAGCAGCTCTTCCAGGAGCGGCGTCCCCTTCGCCAGCCCGAATGCTTTGTTCAACCTCTCTGTCTGGTGGCTCAGGCTCGGCATCGCCATCGAGCGGATCAAGCCAGAAAATCCGCAACAAAACAGGCGTCACGAGCGCATGCATCTGACGCTGAAGAAAAAGGCCACTCGCCCGCCGGGCATGAACAGCCTGCAACTGCAGGCGCGCTTCGACGATTTCCCAAAAGAATTCAACCAGGAAAGACCGCACGAGGCCCCCGATATGAAGCGCCCGGCCGAGGTCTATGCGCCCTCGCCGCGTCCCCACGACGGTCTGCCAGGACTCGCATACCTTTGCACGATCGAGACGTTCTCGTCACCGCTTGCGGCCGCATCTGCATCACCGAAAACGCATCAACGTCTCCACCGTCCTCGCCGGCCAGCGCCTCGGAATCAAAGAAGTCGACGAAGACGTTTGGATCGTCAGCTTCATGAGCTACGATCTCGGCTTCATCGATCTGCAGCAGAAAACCTTGCAACCCCTCAACAACCCGTTCGGCCCGAGGTTGTCACCCATGTCCTAAGCAGATTCCGTTTGGCTAACCAACGGATAGGTTTTTTGCGGTTGGCTGCCTGCGCCGATTCGCAAGGTGTATGACATGGCGGGAAAGTCTCCGATTATGGCGAGCGATGAACAACGCGCCGGCCTCTTGGCTGTTGCCGGTTCGCGCGATCGCGGCGAGGCGGACCGCGCCCGCGCCGTGCTTTTGACGCTGGCTGGTTGGACCAGCCCCAAGATCGCGGAGGCGTTTGGCGTGCGCGAAGATACGGTTCGGCTGTGGCGCAGCGACTTCACCGCCGGCGGTGTGGCAGCGCTGAAGACCAGCATCGCGCCGGGCCCGCCTCCGGTGAAGAGTGAAGCCGCCATGCGCGTCGCCACCCCGCTGCTGGAAGAACCTGTGGCCGACCGGCGCAACTGGACGATCCCCCGCCTTCGCGCCGAGATCGAAGCGCGCGAGGGCGTGCGCATCAGCCGTTCGCAACTGTCCAAGGCCTTGCGAAAAAAAAGTTCCGCTGGCGGCGGCCCCGGCACACGCTGAAGGGACGTCAGACGGAAAGCGAGGTGGAACGGGTGGGGCTGCGCCTGCAACTGCGCAAACAGCAGGCCGAAGCGGGCGACATCGTTCTTCTCTACGGCGATGAGAGCGAGGCGCTGACCCATCCCTATCTCGCCCGCGCCTGGGCGAAGTCGGGGGCGACTTGCGTGTGCCGGCGCCGGGGCAGGCCAAGAAGGTCGCGATGCTGGGGTCGCTCGATCCCCTCACGCGCCAACTCATCGTCCATACCAGCCCGACCAAGCGCAGCGGCGATTTCATCGCCCATCTGGAGCAACTCGACCGTCTCTTTGGACCGCAGCGCGGGCGACAGGCCAAGCCGGTCGTGCTGGTCGAGGACAATGGTCCGATCCACACCAGCAAACGCTCGCTCGCCGCCCTGGCCGCCCGCGCGCACTGGCTCACCGTCGAATGGCTGCCGAAATACACCCCCGAACTCAACGACATCGAGCCGGTCTGGCGCGATATTACGGCCCATCACCTCGCCCACCAGACCTTCACCGACGCCGACGCGCTCGACCAGGCCATCCATCACGCCGTCATTGATCTCAACCGCGAGCGCATCCCCAATCCGTTGGCCAAGCCACGAATTTCTGCTTCAGGCCCAGCCGGTTACCTATGTGTACCGGTCGGACACAGGTGAGTTCTGGCGGAGACGGTGGCAATTCTAACTCTTCTATAGAGCTTTACAACCCTATAACGGTTTAGCAAACCGCCGCCTTCAGCCTCTCGGCCACGTCTCC
>CAWEZX010000002.1:0-1079031 GCA_963813555.1 uncultured Alphaproteobacteria bacterium
CGCCTTCGTCTCTCTTTCTTAATCTAAGGATATGGAAGCCCCGCGCCTCGGTCGGCTTTGACAGGCCATGAGCGGGCGTGGACTTCTTCTTTCGACCGGGCTTGTAGCTCAGTTGGTTAGAGCGCGCGCTTGATAAGCGTGAGGTCGGAGGTTCAAGTCCTCCCAGGCCCACCACGATTGGCCTTTGGGCGCCGGCGGGTCTTGAAACGGGGCCATAGCTCAGTTGGGAGAGCGCGTGCTTTGCAAGCATGAGGTCGTCGGTTCGATCCCGTCTGGCTCCACCAAGGTCTTGAGGCCTCGAGGTCTCGACGGAGTGTCGAGCAGATTGGCGCGCTCCTATCCTTCCGATGCGATTTATCAGTTTCGTCGAGCGCGAAAGCGCTTGGCGTGAAGAAGGCCGAACGGCCGGCGATGAGGATGTCTATCCTCCGCCGTTCTTTATGGTCTTCGGATCTCTGACATTGTGAAGAGGAAGCGCATTCGGTCGAAGGCCGGATGGGGCGAGGCGTGAAGCCGGAAGGTCCGTGAGGACCTGAAGGCGGAAGAGGCGTCGCGTCATCATCTTGTCTCTCGAGCAACCAGTCGTGGGTTTGGAGCCTGACCGCTCAGATCCCCGGATGCGTTTGAAGCAAAACTGGTCTTTTCAAGCCAGAGAGCGTGTTTCGATCGATTGCCGATCGATCGACGAACAAAGACGCGCGCTTTGGCGATGAGAGCAATCAAGTGTCTTAAGGGTATCTGGTGGATGCCTTGGCGCTGAGAGGCGATGAAGGACGTGGTACGCTGCGATAAGTCATGGGGAGCCGCGAACAGGCTTTGATCCGTGAATTTCCGAATGGGGAAACCCACCTTCGATCTCTGTTGCTCCGAAGAGGCGCGTCGACGAAGCGAAGCAAGGCCGCACAGGGCTGAAGCTTCGGGTCGAGACGGGCCGGCTGCATTCTGTCTTCAGGACAGGGATGAAGCGATCTTTGGACCAACAGAGATCAAAAGAAGGTACTTATTCTCTGAATCCATAGGAGAATAAGAGCGAACCCGGGGAACTGAAACATCTCAGTACCCGGAGGAAAGGACATCAACGAGAACTCCGTTAGTAGTGGCGAGCGAACGCGGACCAGGCCAATGCTTCTGTTTGGATCTATCAGAACCGGCTGGAAAGCCGGGCCGAAGCGGGTGACAGCCCCGTATGAATAGGGTTCGAGCGGGAGATTCGAGTAGGGCGGGACACGTGCAATCCTGCCTGAACACGGGGGGACCACCCTCCAAGCCTAAGTACTCCTCAGCGACCGATAGCGAACAAGTACCGTGAGGGAAAGGTGAAAAGCACCCCGACGAGGGGAGTGAAACAGTTCCTGAAACCGGATACCTACAAACAGTCGGAGCCCGCAAGGGTGACGGCGTACCTTTTGTATTATGGGTCAGCGACTTAAAGTATCGAGCAAGCTTAAGCCGATAGGCGGAGGCGGAGCGAAAGCGAGTCTGAACAGGGCGTTCAGTTCGATGCTTTAGACCCGAAACCGAGTGATCTAGTCATGAGCAGGTTGAAGGCAGGGTAACACCTGCTGGAGGACCGAACCGGTGTCTGTTGAAAAAGACTCGGATGACTTGTGATTAGGGGTGAAAGGCCAACCAAACTCGGAAATAGCTGGTTCTCCGCGAAATATATTTAGGTATAGCCTCGAGTTGAGGCTCCAGGGGGTAGAGCACTGGATGGGCTAGGGGGGCCAAAACCCTACCAAACCTAACCAAACTCCGAATACCTGGAAGTCATACTCGGGAGCCACACAGTGGGTGCTAACGTCCATTGTGGAGAGGGAAACAACCCAGACCAACAGCTAAGGCCCCCAATTCATGGCTAAGTGGGAAAGGATGTGGAAATCCCAAAACAACCAGGAGGTTGGCTTAGAAGCAGCCATCCTTTAAAGAAAGCGTAACAGCTCACTGGTCTAAATAAGGGTTTCTGCGCCGAAGATGTAACGGGGCTCAAGCCATGAGCCGAAGCTTTGGGCGTCTTAAAGACGCGGTAGCGGAGCGTTCCGTTGGCTGATGAAGGGAGAGCCGTGAGGCCTCCTGGAGGCGTCGGAAGTGCGAATGCTGACATGAGTAACGACAAACACTGTGAAAGACAGTGTCGCCGAAAGTCCAAGGGTTCCTGCGTAAAGTTAATCTCCGCAGGGTTAGCCGGTCCCTAAGGCGAGGCCGAAAGGCGTAGTCGATGGGAATCACGTTAATATTCGTGAGCCTGCAGGTGGTGACGGATCTCTTATGTCGTTCGATCTTACTGGATTGATCGGGCGTCGACGAGGTTCCAGGAAATAGCCCCTGCATAAGACCGTACCCGAAACCGACACAGGTGGACAGGTAGAGCATACCAAGGCGCTTGAGAGAATGACGTTGAAGGAACTCGGCAATTTACCTCCGTAACTTCGGAATAAGGAGGCCCTCGGTGAGCGCAAGCTTGTCGGGGGGGCACAGTCCAGGGGGTGGCAACTGTTTAACAAAAACACAGGGCTCTGCGAAATCGCAAGATGACGTATAGGGTCTGACGCCTGCCCGGTGCCGGAAGGTTAAAAGGAGAGGTGCAAGCCTTGAATTGAAGCCCCGGTAAACGGCGGCCGTAACTATAACGGTCCTAAGGTAGCGAAATTCCTTGTCGGGTAAGTTCCGACCTGCACGAATGGCGTAATGACTTCCCCGCTGTCTCCAACGTCAGCTCAGTGAAATTGAAGTCCCCGTGAAGATGCGGGGTTCCTGCGGTCAGACGGAAAGACCCCGTGCACCTTTACTATAACTTTGCGTTGGCATTCGTGTAGTCATGTGTAGGATAGGTGGTAGGCTTGGAAGCTTGGGCGCCAGCTCGAGTGGAGCCACCCTTGAAATACCACCCTTGAGTTCATGGATGTCTAACCGGGCTCCGTCATCCGGAGCCGGGACAACGCATGGCGGGTAGTTTGACTGGGGCGGTCGCCTCCCAAAGAGTAACGGAGGCGCGCAATGGTTGGCTCAGACCGGTCGGAAATCGGTCGTTAGAGTGCAATGGCATAAGCCAGCCTGACTGCGAGACCAACAAGTCGAGCAGAGACGAAAGTCGGTCATAGTGATCCGGTGGTCCCGCGTGGGTGGGCCATCGCTCAACGGATAAAAGGTACGCCGGGGATAACAGGCTGATACTCCCCAAGAGTCCATATCGACGGGAGTGTTTGGCACCTCGATGTCGGCTCATCACATCCTGGGGCTGGAGAAGGTCCCAAGGGTTCGGCTGTTCGCCGATTAAAGTGGTACGTGAGCTGGGTTCAAAACGTCGTGAGACAGTTTGGTCCCTATCTGCCGTGGGTGTTGGAGAATTGAGAGGATTTGCCCCTAGTACGAGAGGACCGGGGTGAACGTATCTCTGGTGGACCTGTTGTGGCGCCAGCCGCAGTGCAGGGTAGCTATATACGGAATGGATAACCGCTGAAGGCATCTAAGCGGGAAACCAGCCTCAAAACAAGTTCTCCCTGAAGAGCCGTGGAAGACCACCACGTCGATAGGCCGGATGTAGAAGCGCGGTGACGCGTGAAGCTTACCGGTACTAATCGCTCGTTCGACTTGATTGCTCTCGTCGCCAAGGCGCGACGCCAGTTTTGCTTCATTTCCAGCGGCCGGATCAGCATTAGGAAAGCAGGCCTGACCGCGCGACCGCTGGATAGTCCGTTCTTCGCCGACCTGGTGGCTTTTGCAAGGTGATAAGATCCGATCCCATCCCGAACTCGGCCGTCAAACGCCTTAGCGCCAATGGTACTTTGTCTCAAGACATGGGAGAGTAGGTCGTCGCCAGGTCTGCCAAGAACGGAACTTCCTCTTCATCGTACGCCGCCGGCGTATTGCCGGTGATCCGTCGCCTCTGACGCGGGGTGGAGCAGTCCGGTAGCTCGTCAGGCTCATAACCTGAAGGCCGCAGGTTCAAATCCTGCCCCCGCAACCAATGTTGTTACTGGCGGTTTTCCGCCAGTTTCGGAAACCAGGTCGAGAATTGCCGCCAGATCGCCATGGAGGTCGAGGGTACCCCGTTTCGGGCTCCCTCCCTCCGGCGAAAAGACGATGCGGTCGACAAGCGCCCGGATCAGTTCGGCCGCCTCGGTGCGCCTGCCCGGTTCGTTGAGGGCCTCGATCAGACCCGTGACCTGTTTCCGGTAGCGTTCTCCCATGTTCGGGTGAAGGCGCACCGGCGCGGGCGCGCCCTGCTCCAGTTCTGCTTCAAGCTTCCGCTTGCGGGCCTCAAGCTCGGCCATTTTTTCTTTCACCTGCGATCCGCGCACACCGTCGAGGAGCGCCTGCACCAGCCGGTCAAGATCGCGCGTGACCTTGGAAAGCTCCGCTCTTTGCTGCGCCCGCGCCGCGTCCTGGGAGGCGCGCAGCTGGTTCATATGGCGCGCATATTCAGCCGCGAATTCGGCGCAGAGATCGGGGTCCGCGAGAAGACGATTGCGCAACGCCCCGAGAATGGTTTCCTCAAGATCGGTGACCGCCATCCTCGCCCTGTTACTGCAGACGGCGGGGCCTTTGTTGCGCGCGGTCTGACACCCGAATTGTCGCGGGGCGATCAGGCTGACCCCTCCCCCGCACACACCGCATTTGAGCAGGCAGGAGAAGAGGGTTTTGGGGCGGCGCCTCTGGTTCGCGACCGCGCCGCCGCGGACGGGGACGAATGGCGCCCTGCCTGTCCTTCACGGCCTGCCAGAGGTCGTCCGGGACGATGCGCAGCTCGGGCCGTTCCTTGACGATCCAGTCCTTTTCAGGGTTGAGCCGGGAGACGCGCTTGCCGGTCGCCGGGTCCTTCTGATAGCGCAGTTTGTTCCAGACCACGCGGCCGATGTAGAGGTCGTTGTTGAGGATTCCCGTCCCTCTGACGCGGTGGCCGTGGATCGTGGATGCGCCCCAGCTGCGGCCGGACGGTCCCGCGATCTTCTCCGCATTCAGCCGCCCGGCGATGGTCCGCGGGGAATCGCCGCGGGCGAATTCGTTGAAGATGCGCCGGACGATCCCGGCCTCCGTCTGATTAATGAGGCGTTCGCCCCGGATCGGCTCGCCGGCGGCATTGAAGCGGCGCACCACATCATAGCCGAAGCTGTTCCCTCCCCCTGATTTGCCGGCCTCCACCCTGCCCCGCAATCCTCGCCGCACTTTCTCGGCCAGGTCTTTCAGCTGCAGGGAGTTCATGGTCCCTTTCAGACCGATATGGAGATCGGTGATCTCGCCCTCCGAAAGGGTGACGATCCTGACGCCGGCGAAGGTCAGACGCTGATAGAGCCCGGCGATGTCGGCGAGGTTGCGGGAAAGCCTGTCCAGGGCCTCGGCGAGGATGATCTGGAACCGGCCGGCCATGGCGTCCTGCATGAGCTGCTGGATGCCGGGCCGCATGAGCGACGCCCCCGAAATGGCGGCGTCGGTATAGCACTCAAGGATCGTGCCAGCCCTCAGCGGCGGCGCGCTCCCGGCACAGCCTGAGCTGATCTTCGATGGAGGCCTGGTTCTGCAGGTCCGTGCTGTATCGGGCGTAGATCGCGCAATTCATCGGATGTCCTTTGCGCGTGGTCGCGTTCGGCGGCGGATCGGGCGAGGAGCCTGACAAGCTCCCGGAGTCGCCGGATGTGGTTTCGAGGCCATGCATGGAAGCTGGCCCCGGGGACAGGTCAGGTCCTGGACACGGCGGCGTCCTTATGCCCGTTGCCTGCAGGCAGGCCGAGAGGTTTCAGGATGGCGGGAAAAAGTCGAGTTACGATTGATCAGGCCCTTCCGCTATTTCGCGTTCCAGGGCGGCGACCGCGCGTTCGAACGCTTCGCCGATCAGCCAGCCGTGCGCCTCCGCCAGGGCATAGAAACGGTTTGAGGCGTCGGGCGTCGTTTTAAGTGTCACGGTCGCGCTCCGGCCCGTGCGGTGCTGGCCACGGCGCAGCAGCGGGACTTTCGCGGGTTGTTGGGTCGCCTGCCCTTCCCGGCTGACGAACTTTGTGCGTTCGGCGATGCTGCGCAGCTCCTCCGGCCCCGGCCTGCCGGCGGCTTCTGGCGGCTTGGGTTTGAAGCGGTCGAGATTGAGCGCATCGTCTTCCGCGAAAATGTCCCTGTGTTCCGGTTCCGGTCCTTTGGCCATTATGCCACCGCCTTTTTCGCGCCCGTCTGCGCGCGATCGAGGCGGCGAATTGTTTCCGCGACGAAGGCTTCCGCATTCTCAATGGCGACGTGGAGTTTGTGGATCTTAGCCGGACTGAGCCCGTGGAGCGGCGCGCCCCGGCTGAAAATCGCGGCGTAGGCGGTGCGCTGGTGCAGCTGGACGTCATAGACGGGAGTTTTGTGAGTGGCGAACTGGCGCTCCACGTCGCGCTGCGTGTCAGGTTTGACCGCAGGGCTCGTCTTCGTCAGTAGCACGGCCGCCGGGATGCGGATTGGCACGCGCGAGAGCTTTTCGCATTCGGCCACAACGCGTAACGCCGCCACCGCCTCGCGTGCGTCGAGAAAGGACGGGCCGCAGGGAACTATGACCAGGTCGGCCTGGCTAATGGCGTAAGTCGCAGCCTGCGACGCCACCCCTTCCAGATCCACAACGACAAACTGGGTGCGCTTTGCGGCGTCCTGGATGGTGGCGATGATGGAGTTTTCCGCCGTCGCCTCGATAATGCTGAGGCTCGGCAGGATTTTCGGCTCGGGCTGGTTCTGCTCCTGCGGGAGCCGGACGCCGGCCGCCTTGGCCCATTGAATCTGCGGCCGGTTGAGATCGGCATCGATGCCGATAACGCTCGCCCCCCGCCCGGCTAGGCAGGTCATCAGGATATTGGCTGTTGTGGATTTTCCGACGCCGCCCTTTGGCGACGCAATGACGATGGTCGGCATATTTCCTCTTGAAATGGATTGCGGATGATAGACGGTGTACGATTCGTAGACGTATATAAACGGTATACCACAGTGTACGTTCGGTCAACCGGTTTGAGATAGTATACCGTTGGTCAACCGAGTACTATAATCTATGGATGGTCAACCGACTGCTTAGCTCTATGGACGATCAACAGACTACCGTTATCTATGGATGATGAACCGACTAATCGGTTTGAGATAGTATACCGTTGGTCAACCGAGTACTATAATCTACGGATGATCAATCGACTGCTTTTCGCGCTCCCCATACTTTCTGAACAAATCCTCCAGAGCCTCGGCGATCAACTCGTTCATGGTGCGCCTCTGGCGCGCGGCGAGGATCTTCAGGCGCTCGCGGACTTCAGGGGGCAGGTGAGCCGTAATGGCCACGGTGCCCTCGCGGCTGGGTGGATCGGGCATGAACTTTAGCCTTTGCGACAAGCTGCGAAGGCGAGTCATAGGACAAACCGCCGTGAGTCTACATCCTCGGCTTCGGCGGCCTCACTCTCGGCTTGTAACTTCCATCCGCTTTGCGTTCCGCCGCGCTGCGCCGCTGCCGCCAGGGCTTGGGAGAATCGGCCCTCTGGTTTCGGCGTGGCCTTGTCCTCGAATTTCCGTTTGACCGGCGGATCGGCGACCCCCGCCGGTTTCTTGACCGGGTTTTGGCTTGTGTCGGCGAACTGGCAGCGCGGCCGGGCAGGGGCCTGAGCATCGCCCGAGCTGCTGCCGGATCCCTGACCTTGCCGCTGCGTCTGGCGCGGTCCGAATTCCTGCTCCCATTGCGCCCACAGGCTCTTCCGTTCAACTGAAAGCGCCTTCCATTCGAGCTTCTGGGCGGCGATCTCCTGCTGATGGCGCTGATCGAGCGCCTGTTTCTGGATGTCGTAGGCATGCGAGAGCGCTTCGAGCTGGGCGTCGCGGACGATTTTGATTTTTGCGGCGCGCGTATGCCGCTTGCCGAATTGCTTGTCGGAGAGCGCCCTTGTGGCGAGGCCGTGCTTCGCGGCGAGGAGTTGCCGGCGCTGCTCCCCGGAAACGAGCAGGGTGAACAGCATGGGGAGAAGGCCTTTCCCCGTCCGCTGCATGCCGGGCCGGATCAGGCCGATGGCGTTGGTGACGAAGCCGAGGAGGGTCTTTTCCCGGTATTCGAACCGGCGCTTTTCGGCCTTGAGCCGCTCCATCAGCTTCTTCCATTCGCGTGTCTCTTTCCAGTCGCGGAAACCCTGGATGGAGAGGGGCAGGGCATTCCGGTTGCGCTTGTGTTTGTAGATCTGGTCGATCGCGAACTGGTGCCTCGACCGGATCGCCTGGCCGGCGGTGCGGTAATCGTTCCAAAGGGCGCGCTGCTCGTTCCTGCGGCGTTTGAAAGCATCGTCCTGCGTCTTTTTCAGGCGCGCCTGATAGGCCCGGATTTCGGCCTGGATCGCCATGCGCCCGGGCCTTGGCGGTGCGCGTTGTCATTGGCGATCGCGGCCTTGATGACCGGGTCGTTGAAGTGCTTTTGCTGCTTCACCCGTTCCGGCGGTTCCAACCCCTGATCGAGCGCCGCGAATTTCGCCCGGCGCTCGGGCGAACGGATCACGCCCATGGTCACTTCGTAAGTGTCGCACCAACGGTCGAGCTTGTACTGATCCTTGGAGAGCTTGTGGCTTTCTCCAGTGTCCGGATGGATCATGTTGACGGTGACGTGGGCGTGCGGATGATCGGTGTCCTGATGGCCGACGATGACAGACTGGTGTTCGGTCAGCTCCATGAAGCGCAGGCAATCGAGCGCGGTTTGTCGCATGTGGTCGACTGGTGGGGCGGTCGTCCGGGTGCCAGTTCAGGGAGAAGCAATAGACCGGGCTGCTTGTTCTTTGGCGTGGGCTTGAGGCCGGCGGCGGAGCTGAGCTGGTTGGCGGCTTCGGCCGTCACCATCATCTCGCGCCAAGCTTGGTCGCGGGTCTTTGGTGACGAGGTTCCCCATCTCGACGAAGCTGACGCGGTCAGCGGTTTCGATGGTGCCCTTGTCATGCAGGTAGTAGGTCAGTGCGCCCTTGAAACTCGTCCCCCGGCCGCGGGTTTTCGCGCCCTTGGTGAAGTTCACGGCGCATAGAGTTCGAGGAGGTGTTGCAGGACAGGGCGCAGCTCATCGTCCAGATGGGTTTCGATAAATCTGGCGCGCCGGTCATTGCCTGTGGTATTACAGATCTTCGCGATCTGGTTGAGGTTATTGCCGATCCGCTGCAGCTGGCTGATGATGGCGGGATCGGGGTTCCGGAAGCGCTTGATGACGATCCTGCCATTCAGGACGGTATCGCGTACGAAATCGGATTCTGATTTGTGGCCGGCGTCGCGCATCAGCTGCTCGGCGCGGTGCTTCTCGTCGAGTGTGACGCGGGCTTTCAGCCACTCGTTGCGGAGCTGGCGGTTGTCCTTGCGCGGCCTGCCGGCAGATGGCGGGCCTCTATGAGGCTTCTCGTCCATCAGCATACTCACACACACGGGGTTGCAAGGGGGCGTCCCCCTGCCGAGAGTTTTTGTGCCACAAAAACATTACTCGCTATCGACAAGTCGATAGGTATATGGGGTGAGTCTAAAGCCTCACAACTTACTTTTAGTTTAATTGATTATGGGAAATATTTGGTTACTGTTTGAATCAGCTTCGGTTTTATTTTTTGCATGAATGTAGGAGCGATTTTGTTCTATCCGGTCGCAGGAATGGGTTCAAATTGGTGACGCGAGGACGTGTACACGGTGCCGGGTTGCCGGCTGGATCACTCGTCTGTATCGGTTTTTTGTTCTTCGGCCGCAATATAATCCTTTAAATTTTCATCGCCGTCATGGTGGAGCGCCGCCGGCGTTTGTCGGACTGTCGATCCTGCTGAAAGTCCCGGACGCGATCGAGACGGAGGCGAGTGTCCCGGTATCCGCGGTTAATCTGGCTCTTTGGAGGGTGTGGGGCCTGCGGTGGATCTTCGGGCAGATCGGAAAAGGGCTGATCTCGGTCTTTCGTCCCGCGATCGGGCGCGTCCAGGCCGGAAGATCTCGAGGAGAAAATGCGTGAGCTCGTGGCGCTGTCGAACGTGCGGGACATCCTGAGGCTGCCGGAAGCATTGAGCTAAAGCGGCTCGAACCCAAAACAGGGAGCGGCCTGCGCAGCCTCTCCGCTGGCGGCGCAGGCTGGGTGGGTGCGAACATGAGCGCCCGCCTGGCTTGGCGTCGGCGAAAATTATCGGGTGATGATTGCAGGTGTTTCTTACCTTCAATGTTTCTACAATCGGCCCTGCGCGGTCGTTGATGCAGCAACGGAAGAACCAGCAATCCTAAGGAGGGAACGATGTTCTGTCTTCGCACACTGGCGCTCACAGCCACTCTCGCCGGACTGGGGGTCCTGACGGGCGGCACAGCCGCTCAAGCCGACATGGTTTCCGATTTCACTGGCACCTGCTCGGGCCCCGCGGCACCAGGCGAAGGCGGAGGGGGCGTTTGCACTGGGACGGCGACCGGCGTGCTGACCCTGACCAACGCCTACGTTCCTGGCGCCAATATCACAGCGGCCGACTTCGTCTCGTTCAGCTATATGTCCAATGCTTTCAGCTACACGCTCATTCCTGACCCCTCGCAGCCTTTCGACAACTTTGCCGCGGTCGGCGGGCTCAATGCCGACGGCTCGATCAACGGCGCCGGAGATCTCAATTTTTTTGCCGTCCAGGGAAACAGACCTCTCTTTCAATCTGGTGGGTTTGGGCCACAGCAGCAGTGGGGCGCGATCCCGCAAGGCTGCTATGGGGTTATTACGTCTTGTGCAGACAGCGGTTCTTCATTCAAATTCAGCCCACTGGTGGGGGCGCCCACGCCGGCGCCCGAGCCATCGACCTGGACGATGATGCTGCTCGGCTTCGCAGGCCTCGGCTTTGCGGGCTATCGGGCGTCGCGAAGGACCGCCGCGCTCGGATAAAGCGTCGCGCCCTCGCGTTGCAGGTGGGAATCGCCGCGCTCCCGCCTACACACGAGTTCAACGCGGCCCGAAAGTTGACAGGGAGACCCCGCCATGCGCGCTATGAGCATTGCCGCCATCGCAAACGCATTGATCGCAATCGCCCCAATCTCGGCGGCCGCCGACCAAACCATCACCGAGTCGTTCAATCTAACAATCCCCAATTCGACAGTTCCTCGTCGACAAAACCCTATAATCCTTAGGGCGTCTTTTCCGCTATTCGATCCGGGCCTTGGCAAGTTAGATTCTGTCAACGTCACGGTCACGGGCTCCGTGTCGGTGGCGAGCCTTGACGAAAACCCAAACGTACTGATTTAGCTGTTCGGCTTTACCAGCAGCATCTTGGACTTCGATGTCTTTCAATCCGGAACAACGGACCTTAAGCTATCAGGATCCGACGTGGTTGCATTCTATCTTGGCCCCCGCGGATTTGGCCAGGTTAGCCTTTTGGTTAGTTCTTTTGCCACGCCAGCAAATGCGTTTATTAAAAGCGACGGGCCTCTCAGCGGTGTTGTTGCCTACGGGTACACGCCGGCAACACTTGCGATACCGGAGACCCCGACCTGGGCGATGATGCTGCTTGGCTTTGCGGGGCTTGGCTACGCGGGTTATCGGACGTCACGCAAGGCTTCCGTAGCCCACGCCTGAAAAAGGGGCCCCACACGGGCTCGACGATCTTTTGCCTCAGGCCGGGTGCATGAGGGGTGAACAACCCTCCGAGATGCGGCCGATGAAAACCAAAGCGCGCGCGATCCTCATCGATGCGCTTCGCGACGCTCATCGTTGGCTCGACGAACTAATACCAAGGGCCGTTTGAATTGACTTGCATGGGGGATTCCCGTTGAGCGGGGACGATCTGAACGTGGCCTGTCGGCGCGCGGCAAAGCGTGTGGCCGGAATCGGGAGGGACGGAAGGGCTGTTACGGGCCGTCAATCCGGCGCGGGACGTGTTGAAGGTTCATGCGTTTTGAGCGGGGGAGAGATCGGCATGAAGGAGCCAGATTCCTGTGGTGGCCAGGTATGGGGACCCGGAACGCCAGATCATCAAGGAACGGCATTCGCGGCATCAGGAGACGCCTCTGAAGGATCCAGGCGGCCTGTCAGGGGAGAGCGTCCGGCAGATGGAGCTGAAGGCGCTTAAAGCGATGCGCGGGATGGCGGCCGCCTGAGCAACCCGGCGCGCGCCCTTGACTTAAGGCTCGAAAGAGCCGCGCGCCGGGCCGCTGCGGTCAGCAGCACCCCTTACTCGCAAGTCGCAGCAGCACGTCGGCATGACAAGCCTGCGGCGCGCACCAGCAAACAAGATTTTTGCCACGCAGCTCGTGAAGCTTCGACAAGAGCTGCGGCTGCGACATAAGCCACGTTTCGTACTTTGCTATTACCTCTGCGCGCGAGCCGTCTTTGCCGATCACGAAAGGATTGCCCCAGACGCTCGGACGCCCGACATAGACCGCGTTGCCGGCCGGGCCGCGCAGATGCTTTTTGTTCAAAACGCGAATATCGTTTTCCATTTTAATCTCCTTAAATCAAAGGTTTGAAGAAGAGAGGAGAGGGCGCGAACCGCCCTCTCCTTAAGCGGGTTATCTATTCGGCCGGGACCAGACCAGATTCCACGTGTCGCCGTCCGCGTGCACCAGTGCGCAGGAAACCGGAGCGGACATGCCGGGATCGTCGAGCAGCACCGAAAAGTATTCGTCCTGATTCTTGCTCTCCTTCGTCCATGCCGCGCCAAACTCGGCCTGGCCGGAAAAAGCCCGGTAGTTGGGCGCGTTGTCATTGCCGCGATGGTCGACCGGAACGAAAGAAACGGAGGGCAGGTTAAGGTTCAGCGTGCGAATATACCCGTCGAAGCGCTCGCCGTTCTTCGTGAATGTGCCAATCGTAGACATGAGTGTTTCCTTTCTCTTGAAGAGGCCGCCACTGCGGGGCCTCGATGACGCCGCCCACGGATCGCGGGGCCTCATCGGCTTGGGGGCGCGGCGGGCGAGGGGGATCACCCGGGATTTTTCCGCAAAAGGGTTTTCTTCAAAAAATCAAAGATGCGAAAACCCGAAAAACAAATAAGCGGAAAAATTTTGGGGATACGGCCGCCGCGGGCGTGCCCTTGCCCCAAAGCGGATGGGGTGCGAGTCCATGGGTCTGAAGCGTCAGAGGCCCGCTTGTGGCAACGATGACAAGAGAACAGGAAACCAGCTTCCAGGGCTGCGGCGGCGCATTCATGAGAACGTGGTGAACCGCCTGGATCCGGTGCTTGCCTTCGATACCACTGCTGTCTGTCCGGCCGGCCCGAGTGAGCAGCTACGCGCCAGGCTATGTGGTTTTATTGCGGCTGGCGGCGCCAAGACGCGACATCGCTTGCTGGCCCAATCGGTAAAGGCGAGCCTCGTTCCCCTTCGAGCGGAACATCGTTCCGGTTTGACGGAACGGGATTCCTGTCCAAGCAGGTGAAAGCCGGAACGGCGCTGCACGTCTGGCGGCCGATCAGATTACTTCGGTTTTATTTTAGTGCGGAGGAGTGGCGCAATTTTGAGCTATCGGATGGTTCGAACGGGTTCAAAATATCAAAAGGAGAGCGTGTACACGATGCCGTCTAACCGTTATGTCATTGATCTGTATCAGCTTTTCTTTCTTGTTCGGCAATATAATCCTGCATTTCTTCGCTCGTTTCGAGCAGCGCGGCGATCAGGGAGGGCATGCGCCCTTCGCCGTCAGGAATGATCTTGATCCCGGCCTCGATCAGAAGTTTCGCCATGTCGAGGTTGTTGCGTCCAACGGCGAGATGCAGGGCGTTCAAGCCGGTCATTTCATCGACGTCGTCTATGAACAGCTTGCGGGAATAGGGATCATCTAGGACCGTGCGCATCTTCGCGATGTCGCCGGTCCAGGCGAGTTCGAGGAACGGAGAGAGCATGAGATATTTAGTGCTGTCGGGCTCCGGCGCTCCGCTGGCGAACTTATTCAGCATGGCCAATTCTTTCGAGGGTCGTCTGGAGAAGCTGATAGGGGAGCGCGCCCCGTGCAAGCGGTCCGCCATCATAAACCAGGCCGTAGAAGGTTTTGTTGGCGCTGTTGAGGTGCAGCATGTGGACGCGGGCTGTGCGCATGACGCGGTCTTTCAGAAGCGCCATGATGCCGGTCCCGGTGAAAACGAGCGCTCCATCATAAACCCTGGCGAGCTTCCCTGCTGAACGTTCGGTGACAGTATAGGATTTCCTGCTGTCGGGAGGATGGATGGTCAACTCCGATAGGGGGGAATCGGCGGTCATTACGCGATAGACGCCGGCAATCGCATCGGGCTCCCGATTGTAAAACTCGCGCAGGCAATCGGCGATACGGTGGGTTTCGAGCCGCTGGCCGGGAAGACGTTCTGCGAAACGGGCGCAGACGCCAACCGCCTTGTCGCCAACGCGGACAGTCCCATCCATAAAGCGCTGAAAGGTTTTAAAGCTAAAGCCCACGGTTTCAGGGGTGCTGCGCTCGGCGGTGCAAAGAGCCTTGTAGAGCTTTTCCACGCTCAGCCGGTTTTCCTTGGCATAGCTGGCAAGAACGGCGCGAAAACGGGCGCGATCATTGTCGTTGTACGTGTCCAAGATGTGTCCTCCCGGAGACGCATTTCGATAGTGAATTTATCGAGGTGCGTCCATGGTGAGCAAGAGAAACAGTCCGGAGACGGCGGAAGAATTTCAGCGAATAATCGTGCAGGAGGGGTTTGCCCCTGCCTTCGCGGAGCAAGGATACAAGCTTCCTCCAAAGATCGATATTGATTTCGGGTACACTTCGCACGGGACCCGGAAGGGGCCGGTGGGGGAGTATTACGAAGGGGCCGCCACGACCAACGGCGTGCCGAAGATGAATATCCGCTGCCACACGGCGGATCTCGATGAAATTCTCAAAGCCATTGGCCATCAATGCCTGCATGCCGCCGTAGGCGCGGCGGACGGCCATGGCAAGAAGTTCCGCGATGTCGCGCTGCGGATGCAGTACGTCGGCGGGAGCATGAAGGAGGTGGTGCCGGGCCCGACGCTGATGATGCGTGTACACGCTTTCGCCGAGGCCCTGGGACCATTCCCGCGTGGCGCCCTCAAATTCGAGACCCACGACCATGCCGGGGTCGAGAAACCGCCGAAGCTCTCTGCGGACAGCCCTGAGCGGCAGAAAAACCGCCATCTGAAGTGCGAATGCAGGATCGATGATTGCGGGTACATCGCCAACGTCAGCGCCAAAAACCTGCGGGAGAAAGGAGCGCCGCTCTGCCCGTTGCATAAGCTTCCGATGTGGCATGTGCCACTGCCGGATCCTCCGAAGGAAGAGCCTGTCGATGCGACGTGGCGTGAGGTTGGGCCGGACCTTCCGAAGGAATCCCCACCGCTGCAGATCGAGCATCAGCCGGCGGGCAGCAAATGAAAAATCTGGCTGTGTTCGGCGGCGGCATAGGTGTTGGCGTCTGGCTGCTCTTTGTGAATCTTCTCGGCCTGACCGGCGATGTGGCGGGCATGGGAATGATCGCGTCCCTTCTTGCCGGCGCTGTCGCCGCGAAAGCGGTGCAGCGCAGCCTGCTAGGGGCGTCCTCCGGGTTCTGGCATTCGGTGCCGGGCCGGTGGCTGATCGGACGCGTTGCGGGATTGGCCGTGATCCTGCTGCTGGTGTTCCCGGTGTTTTACGGGGTCATGCTCGCCGGCGGTCAGCTGTTGCTTGAGGTGTACGACCTGGCGGGAGCGAAGGTCGCCACAATGGCGCAAATTCCCGTCGGGATCGGAATGTATCTCGCCACGGCGGTTCTTGTCTGGCAGCTGCGCACGCCCGCAAAGGTGATCATCGGCAGGAGCACGCGCAAACCGAGGGCCTGGTATCGCAGCTTCACCATGGGCCGCGGAGGTTCGGCCGGTTTTGCGTCAATCCTGGAGGAGTGGGCCAACCGGTGGCAGCCGGGGATGATCTTCCTCGGGCATAGCCTTCATGACCGGCACTGGCCGGTCGGTGTGAAGGACGACCGCATGCTGATGACATTGGCCGGCAATGGCGGCGGCAAGGGGGAGAGCGCCATCATCAATAATCTGCTCACCTATCCGGGCTCGGTATTCGTCAATGACACCAAAGGCCAGAACGCCGCGGTGACGGCACCGGTTCGGCGGGCCATGGGGCATGACGTCTTCGTGCTGGCCCCGTTCGCCCAGGAGACCGCGTATCTCAATCCCCTGGCTGGCGTTGACCCGGAAGCAGCCGACTATGTCGAGCGGATCAAGGGCATTGCCGAGGCTCTCGTGATCGCCACCGATGAAAAGAACCGCGTATGGGCGGAATGGTCGAAGATCGTGATCGAAGGCCTGATCGACCTGGAAATCCGTTACCACGAAGAGGAGGTGCAAGGTGAGGAATCCTAACCCGTCCCTTATCGGGGTTCAGGCGTATCTGACCGATGAACGGCTGGCGAAGAAGGGCAGCGCCATGCTGCGTACAATGTCTGACCTTGGCGGCCTTTCTGAAGAGGCGGCGGCGCTCCTGTCGCAGGCGGCGGAAGAAACGATCGGCGGCATCATGGCGAATGCCATGTCGCATATGGCCTGGCTGAAAAGCGCGGGCATGCAGAGGATGTTCTCGAAGTCCGATTTCGCGCCTGAGGACATCAATAACGGTCATACGAGCGTGTATTTCGCGTTGCCGCCGGAGATGCTGGGTTTTCATGAGCGGGCGTTGCGGTTGGTAACAAACACGATGGTGAACGCGGCGTTCAAAGGCCGAAAGGTGAAGGGCAAGCCGGCGACGCTTTTTATTCTGGACGAAGCGGCGGGGCTGGGAGCGTTGCCGATCTTGCTGAAGGCCGCCGCGATCCTGCGCGGTTTCGGTGCCCGCGTGTGGTTTTTCTATCAGGCTATAAGTCAGCCCGTGGGCCTGTTCGGAAAAAACGTCGAGACGCTTTTTGCCAATGCGGCGCAAGTGCAGGTCTTCGCGCTGAACGACAGGGAGGGGCAGGAATACATCGAGAAACGCCTCGGCGGCCGCGTGCTGTGGCGGCGGAAGGTCACGAAGACGCAGTTCGGCGATGTCGTTGAATATGAACCGTCCGCCGCTTTCTCTCTGCGCAATAACGAGGAGGTCGGCCGCGCGACAGGCCGGCCGTCTGGCCTGCAGATCGTTCTCAATGAGGGCAGCGATCCGTTCCTGCTGCGCCGCACGTCCTACCGGAAGATGTTCAAGCCCGGCGAATACGACCCGGATCCGTTTGAGCCCGCGCAGGGTGGCACGTTGAGCCGCGTCCTTGGAAGATTTTGGGTCCTGCTGGGGCCGCTGTCCAAGCGGTGACCAAGGGGTCGAGCCATCTCCAGACACGTAAAATGTATCTGGATAAGGGTCATGGGCCACAAACCGAAGCGCTTCGACCTGGCCGGGATGCATCCGGATGAGGTGTGCGGGGCGCTCGGCGAGCTGGCCAGGACTGACCAGGAAATCGGGAGACAGGTCGGCCTGGAAAGGATCACGCGGGTCTGGGCGCAAAGCCGGCCTTCGCCGTCTGCGGAACATTTCGACGCCGATGCGCAGCTTTTTCTGGCAAGCGGCGTGCAGTTTATCGATGGCTGCACGAAGGACTTGCCGGCCGGCTTAAGCAGGCAGCAGCACCAGGTCCGGGACCGGTGCAACGAGCTCGCCGGTTCGATGGAGAAAGTTCTGGCAAAACGCCTGGATGAGCAGCCGGCAAAGACATGGAGTTTCGTGAAGGTGAATGTCTCGCCCTGGGTCCGGGGTGAGGAGACGCTCTCCATGGAAAAGACCGCTCAGGCGGTCAGGGACCTTCTTCGCTTGCACTTCGAGGGCAGCGCCTGGAAGGCCGGCATGGCCCAGCGCGCCTATTGGGAATGGGAGAGGAAACTACCCGCCGAATGCGAAAAAACGGGCATCTTTCCGCCAATGTCGGACGGCGCGCGGTCATGGAATTCATTCATGGACCGTGTCGACAAGGAGCGGCAGTGCAGCGAGCTCAAAGGTCAGCACTGGCGGGATGTCAATGTCTGCGAAGATGTTGATTTTTCGCAGGTCATGAACTTCCGGGCGACGTACCGTACTCGGCCGCGGCAGAGGATGTGATGGCGACGACGGGGCAGCGCTTTCGGCGCGAAGCATGGCGGGACGCGCGGGTGAACTTCATTGCGCCATGTCAGGGGGAAAGCGAGCGCGAGGGTGCGGTTATCGCCGTGCTGAGAAGAAATTTCAGAGAGGGCCCTGCAGCCGCCGCCAATGCGCAGGCAGCCTATAAGTCGTGGATGCATGGCGTAGTCGAGGTTGGCGGCTCCGATCCAATGCCCGCCGCAGCACGGCGCTGGAGCGGATTTCTTGAGGAATGGGCTCGGTACGATTTAGGGAATATCGGCGGCCCCGCGGATATCGGCGGCATCGATTTCAGTCAGGCGCCGAAAGGGACGCCGGAGCAGAAGCCGAAACAACGAATGCGAATGAGGATGTGACCATGGCCCGTCCGGCGCGCAAACAGTTCCGGGTTGAGCCGCCGCAGGGCGGCATGCGCAAGGGGGCGTTTGAAAGAATTTTCGCCCTGCCGGGGTTGGTGTCCAGGAAGTGACCAGAGGGGCTCACCATAATTCCAGATACGTACAGTGTCTGGAGCAGGGTGATGGGGTTACGACCGAAGCGCTTCGATGTCGCCGGGGCACATCCCGATGAAGTTTACGGGGCTGTGGCCGACCTGGTGAGGGCGGTCGATCAGGTCGGCGACCAGTGGGCGCATGTGGAGGTGTTTCCGCGCGATTTGCGATCGGAGGCTGCGCAGTGGCGGCAGACGCGGCCGATGCGGTTCGCGGCCGATAACCTCGATGCGGACGTGCAGCAGTTCATGGCGCAGGGCGTGCGGATTCTGGACCGCGCGAAGAAGGAATTGCCGGTCGGCCTGAGCGGCAATCATGAACAGGCGCGGAATCGCTGCGACTTGCTGGCTCAATCCATGGAAAAGGTGCTGCAGAAGCGCCTGCAGGGCGAGCCGGCGGCGAAAGCCTGGAACTACGTCAAGGTTAGCGCGACGCCGGCGACGGTAAAGCAGCCCGGACAGACCGGCTTGAGCGTCGAGAAGACGGTCCAGGCGGTGAAGGACATTGCGCGCAGCCATTTCGAGGGCAGCGCGTGGAAGGCCGGCATGGCCCAGAGGACCTATCATCTCTGGGCGCGGAATGCAGAGGAACATGCCGAAAAGACGGGCATGTACCCGCCGATGCCCGAAGGCGCCCGGTCGTGGCATGCCTTTATGTCGCGCGCCGACAATGAGCGTCTGCGCAGCGCGCTCAAAGGCGAGCACTGGGCGCATGTGGACGTCAACGAGGGCATCGACTTTTCGCAAGTCATGAACTTCGCGGCGACGTACCGGCAACGGCCGCGGCAGAGGATGTGACCATGGCCCGTCCAGTCCGCAAACAGTTCAAAAGCGCGAATGAGGGCACTGTGCCGCCGCCCGCCGCCGCCAATGACGAAGCCCTGCTGAAAAGGGCGCAGGACACCGTCCGCGTCAAACAGGAAGTGTCCCGGCAGAATTTGCTGCATCTGCAGGGGCTTGAAATCAAGCACCTGGAGAATGAGCGAAAGTTCATCACCCAGGAGAAGGCGAAGGACGTTTCGACCTTCAACAACAAGGAAATTGCCGCGATTAACAACCGCTATGACCGCCTGATCCACCGGATGGAGCGCCAGCACAACAGCTTTCTCGGCAAGCTGTCCCGGGTCTTCGGCGGTCACAAGCGCCAGCAGCGGCAGATCGAACGCGTCAATACTGAGCGTGACAAGGTGGTGGGCGAGAGGACGAAGCAGCATGTCCGCCGCGAGGCGCAGCGGCAAAGGTCCCTGACCGAGCACGATGTGAAGGTCGAGAACGACCTGCAGCACGCCCGCGAAAAGCATGCGGAGGCGCGGGAAAAGCAGCGGCAGAGCCATGAGCAGGGATTCGATCACGCGGTGAAACAGGAAGTGCAGCGATTAACGCATGTGCTGAAGCCGCTGCAGAGGATGTGAGGATGTTCGGTCGCAAAAAAAGTCAGGGTTCTGTTGGTAAAGAGAGGGCCTTGTCATTGAGCGAAATTCTCGGCTGCGATGAATTGGAGCCGCCGGAAAGTAGGCTCCAGCGGGCCACGTTTCTAGATTTATTCAGCGCTCAAAATCGCGCGCAGCTTGAACAATGGAAGGGGAATGGGGCCGCGAGCGGAGCGTTGAGTCTGCTTTACGACGAAGCCGTTAATCGCGATCTCGAGCACCGCTTCATGCTGGAACATATGCTGTGGCTGAAGCGGCAGTCCATTGCCGGGTTATTTGAAGCATACGGACGCAGCAAAGAGTTATTCGGAGAAGAACGGGGCAGGGAACTCAGCGCTCTTTCAGGCGAGGGCAGGGACTGGATTAGCGCGGTGATGATAATCAACCGCGCGGTGCAACAGGATCTGCGCCTGTCGAAGGAAATCGACAAAATGAGGGTCGACGATGACGAACCTGATTGCTGATAAGCAAACCGCCGCCGTCGCCCGCTATCAGGCCATGGCCGGGCAGGTGAAGGATCTGCCTGCAGCCGCCGCACGGCAGGCCAGGGCGGATCAGCGGTGCCATGCGGAAATCTACCTGCCGAAGCGCGGCAAGCGCGTGGCGGCACCGCTGTTGATGATCCGGTTCCTTGTCAACGTCTGCGGCCTGAGCCTGGGCGAGGCGTCGCAGGCCGTGCGGGCGGAGATGCTGAAAGACTGGAAACAATCCTGGGAGCCGCAGGGCGAACCGTGCTGCGGGACGGCGGATCGGCTGCTCAAGGCAACTGGCGACATTTTGGACGCCATGGCCCTCGCGCGGTTTTACGGCTGGATCGCCTTTCAGCCGGACGACTGGAGGGCGGTGCGCGATGAGCTTGCGGTGATCAAGGTCACGGAGGAAGCCACGGGCGTCGAGAACTGGCTGGAGACGGCAAAGGCAGTGCCGGCGGATTAAGAGCGGAGATCGGGTCGATGGGCCTTGCGGCGATCTGGCTGTGGCGCAACACGGATGTTGCGCCGACCGTCTTTCTTGTCGGGCTGGCGGTGAGCGTCATGGGATGGCTGGCTTTTCTTGGTGCCCGCATCGCCTTCCGAATCCTCTGGGAGATGAGGATGCGGGTGGTATGGGTGTCGGACCTTGTCGTGGACAGGACTGTGTCTGCGGTAATGGATCCGATAGATCAATTCCTGCTGCGCCTGGTGGGGCAACCAAGGCCGCCGAAGCTGGAAGAAAACAAGGATGAGGTGATCGAGGCGCGGGAAGTCCTGGGCCTGCCGGAGCGGTTCACCAAGGCCGATGTAAAATCCCGTTATCGTCACCTCGCCATGCGCCTCCATCCCGATCAAGGCGGAACCACGTGGCTGCAGGCGCGGATTAATTGGGCCGCGGATGTTTTAGACAGGGTGGCGGTGGAATGAAGCGTTTTTCTTTAACGGGCCGACGTGGATTGCGCTGTGCATTTCTGCGATCGGAATCGCGGATGGCACAAGGACTGGCGAGCTGGCGGTGCTCTCGAACTCGCTCAAGGGCGCGCGGGAAATCCTGGACCTCGCGGAAAAATTCAGCAGGGACGATCTGAACGCGGCCTATCGCGGCGCGGCAAAGCGTGTGGCCCCGGAATTGGGCGGAACGGAAGGGCTGCTGCGGGCGGTGATCTGGCGCGCGATGTGTTGAAGGCTCATGCGTCTTAAGCGAGGAGCGGCGGAATGAAGGCCGAAATCTTATTATGGCTTGGTGTGGGGATGATCATCGCGGGCCTGATCGTCGGAGTTGTCCGGCACGAATGGCCAATTCTGGCCTTCCTCATTGGCGGGACGATGGCGCTGAGCCTGGGCGGCATGTCGCAGGGTAAGCTTTAGGAGCCACCATCGCGGCGCCAGCGAAGCGCGTGGCCCCGGAATCAGGAGGAACGGAAGGGCTGCTTCGGGCGGTCAATCTGGCGCAGGATGTGTTGAAGGCTCATGCGTCTTACGCTGATGACCCGAGGCGGCGGAATGCCGTGGCGCGCGTTCGGAAGAATTTTTGCCCTTCTTAAGGTCGTGTCCTTTAAGTGACCAAGCGGTGCGGGCATCTCCAGATCGTAAAGAGTATCTGGAGGACGGTGAAGTGAAACCGCAAGTATTTCTCTCAGCAGATGAGGAGCGCGATCTGGCCCGGCGGTATCGCCAGGGCGATGAAAAGGCCGGTCATAAACTGGCCCGCGCCTATCTGCCGCTGGTGAAGCGGATCGCCGCGAAATTCTTCGGCACCTGGGATGACCTGGTGTCGGAAGGGTTTGTCGGCCTGATGAAAGCGCTGAAGCGCTACGATCCCGATCAGCGGCGCGCGCCTTGGAACGTACGCGGAAAAATGGATCGAGGCGGAACTCCGCGAATACACAATGCGCCAGACGGCCTGGTCAAAGCCATCCTTCCCGCCGTCGCCCGCTTTCGGATTGGCGACAAACCAGAGGACTCTCGCCGATGGCGCTGCTCCTCAAACAAGACTGCTGGAATGGCACTGCTCGAGGAGAGCGTCTGGTGGTGGATGAGGGAGAAGATCAGGAGCAGATGCTGGCCGACCGGCAGGAGAGCGAACGCCGCCTGGAGTTCCTTAAGAAGGCGCTGGACAGCCTGCCGGACCAGGAGCGCCAGATCATCGATGAGCGGCATTTGCGCGATCAGGCGACGCCGCTGAAAGATCTGGGCGCGCGGTTCGGCGTGTCAGGGGAGAGCATCCGGCAGATGGAGCTGAAGGCGCTCAAGGCGATGAAGGGGATGGCGCCGCTTGAGCAAGCCAGGCGGCATTCTCCGCGCGTGACGGCACGATCTCCGCATGCGCGGCCAGGTCGGCTTTGTTCGCCACGAAGTGAAAACCGGCGGGGATCGATCGCGGTGGAGGGGCGCGCCTGTTGAAGGACATCGCGGAAGCCCTCGGACATTCGCCACGTGCGGCCGGGCTTCCATCCCGGTTTGATCCGCGCGGGGAGCGCTCGAATGGATCGAGTTGCCCGCCGGTTTTTCGTGTCGAGCGTTTGAGCGCTGCGCCCTTGGGCTTGCCTGCGTGACGCGCCTTTCGGGTCATGCGTGCATGACGGAGGGCGCAGGCGACATCCGAGGTTCGAAGTCCGTCGGGCGGTCGCGTTGAGCCGTTCGACCTTCCGCGTCAGCCAGTCGATCTGCGGCTGGCGCTTGGCGAGTTCATCTGAACGGGCAAAAGTGAGATAGCGGCCGAGCCATGCCTGATCCGTCCTGCGCCAACGTGTTGTGTTCGGCGAGGGAAGATTAAGGCGGCGTCGCTCCGAACTCGGTGCGCTTCTGCGCTGCGGCTTCGGCTGTGGCAACGAGGCGGTCGATTGCGTTTTGCAATTTAATGATGGTGGGCGTGTTCATGGTTTTGCTTCTGATCGGCGGTTGAAAACGACACCGCCCGCCGCATCGGGTGATGCGGCGGGCGGCGTAAGCGGGTCTGGTTGTCGATCGGCCGTCAGGCGGCCTTGTCGAACCGCCAGACTGGAATTCCGAGCTTCCTGGCCTTGTCGGCGAGGTTTCCGGTGATGCCGGAGCCGGGGAAGATGATGACGCCCTTCGGCATCGTGGCGAGGAGCTGATCGTTGCGGCGGAACGGAGCGGCCTTGGCGTGCTTCGTCCAGTCGGGTTTGAAGGCGATCTGCGTGACCTTGCGGCTTTCGGCCCAGCAGGCGGCGATGCGTTCGGCGCCCTTCGGGGTTGCGCCGTGCAGCAGCACCATGTCGGGGTAACGGGCGAGCGTCTTGTCGAGCGCGTCCCAGATCCGCTTGTGGTCGTTGCATTCGGCGCCGCCGGAGAAGGCGATCCGGGTGCCTTGCGGCAGCATGATCTCGGTTTCGGCCCGGCGTTTGGCCGAGAGGAAGTCGCGGCTGTCGATCAGGGCGGCGGTCATGGTCTTGTGATTGACCTTGGAGCCTGCGAGCGGCCGCCAGGCCGAGCCTGTGTGCTGCTCGAAGAGTTCGGCGGCCATGTCCGTGAGGACGTCGAAGGTGTTGCGCTTCTCGATCAGGCTGATGCCTTCGGCGGTCAGGCGTTCGAGCTCGACGGATCTGACTTCGGAGCCGTCCTGTTCGTCCTGGCCGCGGCGCTGCAGATCCTCGTTGTCGTCGAGCCGGCGCTGCGCGCGGTGCCCGGCGCGGTGGAAGAGGTTGACGACGGACCAGAGCAGTTCCTCGACATCGGGCTCGAGGCGTGTGTCCGCGAAGGTCGAAACCACGGCGTCGAAGATGTCGATGAGGGCCGCCTGTGCGGTCTGGCCGTCGGGGAGGGGCCTCGGATCGGGCTCGTCGTGCGGGCGGTAGCCGTAGAGCTGCATTTCGGCGATGACGGCGGCGGTGACGGAGTGCCGGGGTGGTGATGTGTGGCGAGACATGGTGATGTCCTTTCGTTTGTTGGCGTTTTGTGACCGCGACCCTCGCGGCCTTTTCGGCGTTTCTTTCCTGACAGGCCGTGACGGCCCAGCACCGCGCGGCTTTGCCGCGCGGCCGGAACGAAGAGGAGGATGGCGGGGGGACGGATTTTTTGTTTTCCGCGAGGAGCGCCGGCTCTTCGCCGGCGCGGGGAAAAAATCCGGACCCCCGCCATTGCGGGACGGCGCGCGCCTGGCAGAAAACGCCGCTCTGAAAAGGCCGCCTGTCGCGGTCTCTCGCCGACAATCGCAAAGGGCTGTCGACCAGGCGCACAAGGGGCAGCACCCGCTTCCCCGTTACGGGTCCATCGCGAATCTGGCGTCGGCGGCGACGAGCTGCGGCAAAAGCGCGAGGCGCAGCGCCTCCCGGCCATTCAATCGCAGGTCATCGTTGAAATCGCCGAGGACGGGCCGGAGCGGCTCGACCTCGATTCCGTCGGCGCGGGCGCGGTCCGCCAGCCGTTCCAGACCGTGCCGTGCGGCGCCGTCGGCTTCGGTGGCGATATAGAGGCGGCGCACCGTCGCGGGCAGGATGAGGGCGCCGAGATGGGCAGCGGAGAGGGCGGCGATCGCCGGCATGCGCGGCAGCGCCTGTCGCAGGGAAAGCATGGTTTCGATGCCTTCGCCGGCGGCGATCACTTCGGGCGGCGCGGCCCGGTCGAAGCCGATCCTGACGCCATGGCCGAGAAGCATGCCCATGGCCCGGCGCGGGTCGGGAATGAGCGCCTTGATCGGGCGATCGGGATCGAGCCAGGTGCGGTGGAGGCCCTGGACGGAGAAGGCGTCGTCGGTGACGGCAGCGATCATGGCGGGGAAGATGCTGCGCGTGCCGTCGTCGCTGCGGTGGAAGCAGGACGGGTGGAAACGCAGGCTTCCTTGCGTGCCGGCGAGGTCGGTGATGCCGCGTTCGGCGAGATAGGCGGCGGCATGGGTGCCGGCGATCGGCCGCGTCATGGCCCATAGCCGTCGTGCCGCAAGGCGTTTGGCGTCATCGGTCTGCGCGGCCTGCGCGTTGCTTCGCGGGGACGGCAGGCGGTTCCGGCAGGCTGAGGAATCGACGGGCCTCGGCGGCGGCCTCGTGGACATCGGCGAGGCGCTGATTCTGCCGGATGAGGTCGAGCAGATCGCCATGGCCGCCCGTGGCGGCGTCGGTCCATTTGCCGGCGGCGCCCTTTCCGGTCTCCGGCCCCAGGAGGCGGACATAGAGCGAGCGGCCGGGCGCATTGTCGACGTCGCCGACAAGCCAGTAGCGGCCCTGCCTGCGGCCGTTCGAGAGATAATGGCGGCAGACCGCCTCGGCGTGTTGCGCCAGATGGCGCGCGAGGTCGGCGATCGAGCGCGAGGGGAACATGGCTGGTCCTCCTCACGCGGCGGCGCGGTCGATGACGGCAACGAGCGGATGGCGCTCGATCAGCCGGTCGAGGATCGCCGGTGCGTCGGCACCGACGGGCACGAAGAAGCGCAGCTTCCAGGAGATGATCTCGTGGGTCAGGCCGTAGGCCTTCAGCCGCTCGCGCATGCCCGAGGTGAAGCCGAGTAAGCTCGATGCGGTGGTCGCCCATGACGCGGACGCGGCGAAGCTCGAGCCCGTCGGAGAGCTGCAGGCTGGCCTTGCCCTCGATGAGGAGCGGCAGGGCCTGAGCGCCGTCGAGCTGCGGAACCTCGTTGAGGCCGAGATTGCGGTAGAGGGTGGACAGGACCGCGGGCGGAATCAGGCGGCCGATGACGCGCTCGCCGTCATCCGTCTCCAGACGATAGACGCGGCAATTGTCATCGGGCAGGCGGCGCCAGATCGGCAGGAGAAGGCCGGTGGCGACGTGCAGCGTCGACTCCGAGAATTCAGGGAGGGCGGCGATCTCGTCGCGCCACGCGGCGGTGATGGTGGCGGCGTCGGTGTCTTCCCAGGCCGTCTGCTCGAGCATGTTCGCGGGCAAAGCGTGCTGATCCATCGGACGCAGCAGGCGCACGCGGGCTTTCGATCGCGCCGTCGTCGAGCATGAGGCTCGGCGCGGGGACCAGGACGGCGCAGCGTCCGGAGCGCGTGTTGCGCATCGGCCGCGCGCCGCGCATGCCGAGAGCATCGTCAAGCGCCAGGGGGCGGTTGCGCTCCTTGCGCAGGATGGTGAAGACTTGCGTCTCTGCGCCGGTCTTGTGGGTGTAGATCGTGCGGCGGGAAGCGACGGTCAGCGATTCCGCCGTGATCGTCTCAAGGCCCTTGTCGTAGATTCCGGCCGCGATCGCGCCTTCGATGCGCGCCTCGAGGAGCTGCTCGAAGACCTCGAAGATCGCGTTCTGCAGGGCGATCGGCAGCGCGAGGATGCGGTTCAGGAAGGTGGTGATGGGCGGCAGCTCGTCCCGAAGCCCGCCCTCGTCGGTCAGCGCGAGGCCGGTCGCGTCCTGAAACTCAGTGAAGCTGCAGGCCGCGACCTTGCCGGAGAACAGCAGCATGTAGAACTGGCGCAGCGCGTCGCGGGCGTAGTGCGATTCCAGATTGTCGTCGGCGCGGAACAGGCCTTGCCCGCCGGTCTGGCGCTGGCCCTTGGTGATGGCGCCGAGCGTGTCGAGCCGGCGCGCGATCGTCGACAGGAAGCGCTTCTCGCCCTTGACGTCGGTGGCGACGGGACGGAACAGCGGCGGCTGCGCCTGGTTGGTGCGGTTCGAGCGGCCGAGCCCCTGGATGGCGGTGTCCGCGCGCCATCCGGCTTCGAGCATGTAGTGGACGCGGAGCCGCTGATTTTCGGCGCCGAGATCCGCATGGTAGGAGCGGCCGGTGCCGCCGGCGTCGGAGAACACCAGGATGCGCTTGTCATCATTCTGGAAGGCCTGCGCCTCGGAGAGGTTGGCCGATCCGGCGCGGTTTTCCACGGCCAGGCGGTCGATGCCGTCGCGGCCGAGCTTGCGCAGGATGCGGCGCGAACGGCCGGTGACTTCGGCGACCTTGTCGGCGCCGAAGCGGTGCAGGATCTGGTCGAGGGCGGCCGGGACGGGCGGCAGCGAGGCGAGATGCTCGATGAGAGCGTCGCGCCGCTCTACAGCCTCGCGGCACATGACCGGATTGCCGTCGCGGAAAACCGGGCGCGAGGCAATATTGCCCTCGTCGTCGGAATATTCCTCGAACAGCTGCACCGGGAAGGAGTGCATGAGGTAGTCGAGCACGTACTCGCGCGGCGTGACGTCGACCTGGACGTCGTTCCAATCCTCGGTCGGGATGTCGGCCAGGCGGCGTTCCATCAGCGCCTCGCCGGTTGAGACGATCTGGATGACGGCGGCATGGCCGTCTTCAAGATCCTGGTCGATGGAGCGGATCAGCGTCGGCGTCTTCATCGACGTGATGAGGTGCGAGAAGAAGCGCTGTTTGGAGGATTCGAAGGCGGAACGCGCGGCGGCCTTGGCCTGCGCGTTCAGCGTTCCCGACGCGCCGGTGATGCCGGCCGCCTTCATCGCAGCATCCAGATGGTTATGGATGATGCGGAAAGCGCCGGCATAGGCGTCATAGATGGCGATCTGCTCGAGGGTGAGCTGATGCTCGACGAGCTCGTACTGGACGCCTTCATAGGATAGCGAGCGGGCGGCATAGAGTCCGAGCGCCTTCAGGTCGCGGGCCAGGACTTCCATGGCGGCGACGCCGCCGGCCTGGATCGCCTCGATGAATTCGGCGCGGGTGGCGAAGGGAAAATCCTCGCCGCCCCACAGGCCGAGGCGCTGCGCGTAAGCCAGGTTCTCGACCTCGGTCGCGCCGGTGGCGGAGACGTACACGATGCGGGCCCGGGGCAGGGCATGCTGCAGCCGCAGGCCTGCACGGCCCTGCTGTGAGGGGGCGACGGCGCCGCGGTTCGACTTGCCGCCGGCGGCGTTGGCCATGGCATGCGCCTCGTCGAAAACGATGACGCCGTCGAAATCAGGCCCTAGCCAGTCGACGATCTGTTGCACGCGCGAGGCCTTGCCCTCGCGTTCCTGCGTGCGGATCGTGGCATAGGTGGTGAACAGGATGCCCTCATCGAGGCGGATCGCATTGCCCTGGCGGAAGCGGGCGAGCGGCGTGATCTGCAGGCGCTCCTGGCCGAGCGCCGACCAGTCGCGCTGCGCGTCGTCGATCAGCTTGTCGGATTTGGAGATCCAGACGGCGCGGCGGCGACCCTGCATCCAGTTGTCGAGGATGATGCCGGCGGCCTGCCGGCCTTTGCCCGCGCCGGTGCCGTCGCCGAGGAACCAGCCGCGGCGGAAGCGCACGGCACCATCGGCGTCGTCGGCGGCGGCGGTTATGGTGTCGAAGGTGGCATCGACCTTCCAGGCGCCGGTCAGATGCCCACCATGGGCTTCGCCGGCATAGATGACGCTTTCGAGCTGGGCCTCGGACAGGATGCCCTCGCTGACAAGGCGGGGCGGCAGATGCGGGCGGTAGGCGGGTTGCGGCGGCGCGACGGAGGCCATGGCGGCCGACTGCACCAGGGCGGTCGGGTGCGGCTTCGCGCCGGGGATGCGGATCGACTGCAGGCTGTAGCCTTCATAGATCGCATCCGTCAGGCCGCTTCCGGAGGGCGGCGTCCACGGGCAGGTTTCGTAGGCGAGCGGTTCTGCCGGTTGCGCCGGCGCTGCCGCGACAGGCTGCGACGGCCTCGGCGCAACCGGACGCGGTTGCGGCCGCAGCGCCGTGGACAAGGATTTTAGCGGGGTGGCGACGGCCTGGGCGCGCGGCGGCAGGCTGGCCTGCAGGGACGCGAGCAGGGCGGCAAGATCCGTCGTCGTTTCGGGCGAGGCCGGAAGATGATCGGGGCGATCGGTCGGAATCCGGTCGATCACGGTCAGGCGCGTGTCGATCGAAGTGCCGTGCTTCGCATAGAGCCGGCCGTCGATCGGCGCGGTGAAGACGATGCGCGCCTTGTCCTGCAGGGCGAGGAACGCGTCGCGGAAGGCGGGATTGTCTGGCGACTGGCTGGCCCCGGTGATGGCGACCAGGCGGCCGCCGGGCGCGAGGCGGCCAAGCGCGGAGGCGATATGGCGCAGGGCGGCGTCGGCGACGCGCCCCTCGACATGGGCGCAGGCCGAGAAGGGCGGATTCATCAGGATGACGGTCGGGCGCAGCGACGCTGCCAGGTGGTCATGGATATGGGCGGCATCGTGCTGACTGACGGGAGCGTCGGGGAATATCCGGCGCAGGAGGGCGGCGCGATGATCGGAAAGCTCGTTGAGGATCAGGCGCGCGCCGGCTAGCTCGGCGTGGATCGCGAGCAGGCCGGTGCCGGCGGACGGTTCCAGCACCGTGTCGGCGGCCGTCAGCGCCGCGGCGCAGGCGGCGACATGCGCGATCGGCAACGGCGTCGACAGCTGCTGCAGGGCCTGGCTCTCGGCCGAGCGCTTCGTATGGGTCGGCAACAGCGCGGCAATCCGCTGCAGGATCGTCAGCCGTGTGTCCGGCCTGGCCTGGCGCAGGGCGGGGGCGAAGGCGCGCAGGAAGAGGATCTGCGCGATCTCGCAGGTATCGTAGGCGTCCTTCCACAGCCAACGCCCTTCGGCGTCGCTGCCGCCGAACGCGGCGACCATGGCCTCGCGCAACATCGCGGGCGTGATCGTGGTGCCGGCCTCGAGGGCGGGCAGGAGGGTGCGGGCGGCGGTGATGAGCGCGCTCGCCCGGAGGCCGGTGCGCGCGGGTGCGGACGCGGCCGCGTGAGCGGCCGTAGACGAGTCTATGAAGGTCATGGGGATGGTTCCGAAAGGAGAGCGCGGGTGAGGGATTGAACCGCCGGACGCTCTCCTCTCGACCCGGGCGGTTCACCCGTCCCGGGACATCCCTCTTCCTCTAAAACGGCCGAAGGCCGCCCCGGAGGGTCCGGGGCGGCTTTCGGTCAGTTATTGCAAAACGAGCCGGTGGCGGGGCGTTCAGCCGAACCGCCGGCCTTCGGCAGTGAAAGTGTAGTCGTTGGCCTGGATGCCGTCGTCGACGGTTTCGTCGGAGGTGAGAAACTCGAATTCGCGCTCGAGCGCGCGATAGAGCCAGTGGGCGAGATCGCGCATCGCGGCGATCAGGTCGTCCTCGCCGCTATTGACGATTGAATGGCCGGCAGGGCTGTCACGCTCGACGTCGATCGCCATGCAATAGGCATGGCAACCCGGGCCGCTATGCCGGATGTCGGCTGTCAGTTGGTAGAAATTGCCGCGCTGCAGGCGCTGCAGCGCGTCGGCTATGCGGTGCAGTTCCGTGTCCCGGGGCGCATACTCGCGGATGCGGCGCGACGCGCGCGGGGCATAGGCATAGCGGCCCTCGAAACAGGCGCCGTCGCCCTGCGACCAGAACCCGGAAAACCAGATGCAGGGTTTCTGGCGGGTGCCGCTGCCCATCAGGCGGACGGCCGTTGTGGCAAGGGTGACGCCAAGGATCGGGCAGATCTGCTCGAAGTCGTCGTAGACGCTGTCCCACCAGTCATGGTCGATCGTTTCGCGGAACCAGGCGCGGGCCTTGTCCCTGGCCGCGCCGGACAGTTCGGTGAAGTCATAGACGGGAATTTCGACAATGCGCATGGCTTTAGGCCTCCCCTGCGGTGAGCGGGTCGGCAAGGGTGCGGGTCAGCCATTCATTGCTGCTGATTGTGCCAAGCGTTTCTCCGGAGGCGAGGTCGAGGACAAGGGCGCCGCCGCCGAAGGCGTCGATGCAGGGCCTTGAGCAGGTATGCGCCCATTCGAATCCCCACAGGCCGGTGATGCCGAGCATGGGGCCGAGTTTGCTGACGAAGGCCAGGACATGGTCGGTGTCGCCGCAGTCGTCGTCGTAGATCCACAGGAGGGCGGGTTGCTCGGCCGTGGGAGTCGCAACGACGACGAATCCGGGCGTTTGTTCTTCGATTTCCAGTTCGTCGCTGAACTGGCGGTAAAGTTCGAGGGCGCGGGCGGCGTTGTCGGCCGTCACGACGTCGAGGGCGCAGGAAAAGTGGGTGAAGTAATCAGCCATGATTTTGCTCCTTGTTAATTGAGGTTTGGGGTTGAAAAAGACGAAAGCCCGGCGCGGGGCCGGGCTTTCGTGAGGCGGGGAATGAACTCTATTCGGCGGCGAGGGTGTTCAGGTCGCCTGCCGCGGCATCGTCTGTGGGACGGGCTTCATTGCGCTCGTCCTCGATGACGATGTGGAGTTTGACGGCGCGGCCCATCCACGGTTCGGGCTGGATGGCGCGCGCCCAATCGGCGAAGCTCGGGATGCGGCCGAGATCCTCGGCCACATGCTGTTCGCCGATCCATCGCGTCGGGATGATGCGGCCCGTCGAAAGGGTGAGGGTGCTGCCGAACAGCGTCTCCAGCATGAAGATGCCTTCGGCGTGATGGCGCAGCGCCCGGTGCCGGAAATCAGCGAGGATTTCTTTGCTCTGGTCGAACCAGGCGTGGAGCGGCAGGTAGTCGGCGACGCTGCCGCCCCATTTCTTCACCGAGGACAGGGCGTGGTGATACGGATGAGCCATGGCACGCCTCACAGCTCGGAAAAGGTATTGTGGGTTTCGATGATGCGCATGTTGAAATCGAGCGTCGCAGTCTTGTCGACGACATCGAGCGTGATCTCGCCAAAGCCCCCGTCATTGTCCTCCCAGCCCCCATGCAGATCGAAGAGCGCGTCATAGGCGAACTGTTCAAGGTCGGTTCGCAGCGCACTCAGGGACGGGATCGGTGCGCCCGCCCTCGACGCCAGGGGCTCGGGTGCCTCGAGCGTGCAGATGATGGCGCCATCGGCCGCGAAAAAGTCGATGTCCCCAATCTGGCCTTCGTCGCCGGAGCCATCGAACTTGATGACGGCGACGGCGACGCTATGCGTGGCCAGGATTGCGATCAGGCGATCCCGATCGGCGTGGAGCTTGGCGACGTTGGGATCTTGATCGGGTGCGGGAGTGATGGGGTCGGCGGTGATGTCGGTCATGGGCTTGGTCCTTGGGTGTATGGGTTGAAAAAAACGAAAGCCCGGCTTTGGGGCCGGGCTTCCGTGAGAGGCGGAGAATGAACCTTATTCGGCGGCGAGGACCTCGGTGTCGTCGGCCGTCTCGTTGAGGAAAGCGGGCAGGTTGACGACGTTGTCGCCGCCCGACTCGCGGTCTTCGTCCTCGTCGCCGTCGATGTCCTGCAGCGCGCCGTCGCCATTGCCGTCTTCGGCTTCGTCGGAGATGGCGTCGACCTCGGGCAGCCGCAGGGATTCGGGCAGCCAGAAACTGCCGGCGAGAAGGCGCTCGGCCTCGCGCGCCATGTCGCCCTTCTTCAGGTGGTCGATCAGCTGCGCTTCCCTCTCGCCGCAGCCTTCGCGCACGGCTTCGAGGATGCGGGCCTTGGGGACGCGGCCGAGATAGTTGCCGACCGTCGGCGTCCAGCCGGCCGCGGCCATGTCGAGGCCGACGTCGCGGGCGACCACATTGCCATGGGCGATCGCGCCGGGGCGGCGGTCCCAGGGTTCGCGCAGGACGTTGACCGTGGCGGCGGCCAGATGGGCGAACAGCTGCATCTGGCTGTCGGGGTCCATGGAAGCGAGGTGATTCCACAGGGCGCCCTTCGCCTTCGGCAATTGCGCCTGCCATTGGGCGTGGCGGGCCTGGAACTCCAGCACGGCGGCGCTGTCCTTGAGGCCGGGGGCCTGACTGGTCATGGCGGAGACGGTCGTGCTGATCTCCATGCAGTTGTCGGAGCTGGCGTGATAAAACACCTGCAGGCACAGGCCATGCAGGACGGAGCGGAAGGCGACGTCCGGATGGGCGGCGACGGCGTTCCTCAGCGCGACGGTGCGATGGGCGGAAAGCTCGGCCAGGAGCCTTTCCGACACAGGCTTGACCGTATCGCCGTCGTCATCATCCTCGGCGGGCGCGGGGTTGAGGCCGCTACCGAGGTCGATCACCGTGACGCCGGAGGCGCGGGGCATCGTTGACGGGTCCGCCGTGGCCGGGGCTTCCTCGTCCTGATCGGCGCTCTGCTGATCGGCCGTGGCCTCGTCTTCGGGGCGGACATAGCCGCGCTCGATGTCGAGACGGCCGTCGCTATTCAGGCTGACGAAAACGCCAGCCCGCGCAATCTCGGCCGGGTCGAACCGGACCGGGCGGTTGTCGAGCGCTTCGATCGCGGCTTCAAGTTCGGCGAGACGCTGATCGACCTCGTCGGGCAGCTCGTCGGCCTCGGCGTATTCCGACTCGAGCGCATCGAACTCCGCCAGCAGCGTGGCGCGGCGCGCGGTTTCCTTCTTGCTCATCTCGACGGTTTCACCCTCGAGCTGGCGCAGGCCGTTGGCGTGGCCGTAGGGGAAGTCGACGGCGACCGCGATCCATTTCCATCCTTCGGCGGACAGGGCCCCGGCTTCCTGCTTCAGCTTGTCCTGAACCAGGCGGTCGAGCAGGGCAGGGTCCTGCAGCCAGCCGCCGCGATCATTCTCGAAAAGGTCGCGGGTGACCTCGCCGCCGGCCGCTTCATAGGCCTCGACGCCGACAAACGCGGCGCGGCGGTCATTCGCGCGGACAGCGGTTTCGGTTAGAGCGCGGCGGATCTGATGGGGAAGAGGATGGTAGTTGTGATTTAACGCCTCCCAGACCTGTTCCTGGCGGTCGTGATCGGTGGTGAGGGTGAAAGCCATGACGTGTTCGAGCGTCATCTCCTCGGCGACGTAGAGCTCGAGAAGCCTGGGCGAGACCGCGGCCAGGCGCAGGCGCTGCCGGACGATCTGCGGCGTGACGAAGAAACGCGCCGCGATGTCGTCTTCCGAGAGGCCCTTGTCGATCAGCGTCTGAAAGGCGCGGAACTGGTCGACCGGGTGCAGGGCCTCGCGCTGCGTGTTCTCGGCGAGGGAGTCTTCCTCGGCGATGCCGGTATCGCGTACGATGCAGGGGACCGGCACTGCCTTGTCGAGGCGCCTGGCCTTCACAAGGCGTTCGAGGGCGCGAAAGCGCCGGCCGCCGGCCGGGACTTCGTAGAAGCCGGTTTCAGCGCCGTCCGCGCCGATGACGGGGCGGACATAGAGGTTCTGCAGCAGGCCGCGGCGGGCGATGTCCTCGGACAGCTCCTCGATCGACACGCCGGTCTTCACGGTGCGGACGTTGGCCTGGCTCAGGACCAGCTGGTTGAAGGGGATCTCGCGGATAACGGCGAGGGTCTTGATCTTGATCGGTTTAGACATGGGTCTTTGCTCCATGACGGGCGACCGGGAGCCACTCTCCCGATCTTTAAAACCCGTCACAGGAGCCGGAACGGCCCTCTTCCTCTAAAGAGGGCCGGGATCTGTCTGCCGCCCGGCTTTAAAGACGCCAGCGTCAGGGATCGTCACCCGCATGGGCGGAAACCCGGAACGCGGGGTTCCGGGAGCGGCGCTTGCGCCGCGAGTAGAGCCCGGGCCGTCAGGCGACGCCCGGACTTAAGCTTTCCACCTGAAATCAGCCTGCGCAGTGTGCTGGGCCGCACGTCCGCCTAGGTTAAGGAGCCAGGGACCGGCTTGGCTGACGAAATGGAGGTGAAATGACAGGGGCGGGCGCTTCAAAAACAGAAGGGCGTGGAATTTCCATAAAAGCCGTTATCGCATTTCACCTATCAGCGGGTGCAAAAGGGTCAGTTCATCTCGTATGAAATCGTGCTGTGGCTGACGTTGTAGGTCTGGGCAATCTCGCGCAACGGCTCGTCGCCCCTGTCGCGCCGCTTGATCGCCTCGCGGATCTGGTGGAGCGTTCGTTTCGGCCTTCTCCCCAACTTCACGCCTTGCGCCTTGGCGCGTTCCCTGCCCTCGCCGGTGCGGGCGCGGATCAAATAGATGGCTGCGCAGATATGTATGGGATTTATGGAGGGGCTCACGCCGGCATAGGATCAGAGTCGTTATTAGTATGCTGCCGTCTCCGATACGCGGCCCTAAGCATCGTCGCGCCGCCCGCTAGTCCACCTAACCCGACCGGATCATGATTGGCCGCAATAAGACCAACTCCAGTTAAAATGCCTGCAATCCCTACCGTTGCAGCAACCAACGTAATCGCCTCTTGTTTTGCAACTAAGTCAAATATTTTCTTCATCCTATTGAATCTCCCCTTGTGTTAATTCCTTTACTATCGTCTTTCTCCCGAAAACACAACACCACTTGCTTCTGACGATGAGTATTTTCCGGACAACACGGTTACCTCGGTAGCGGTCAGATACTGAAATCCACGCAAATTGTCTTTATCAATGATAGTGTATAACACATCGTTATCCGCAATTAACTTGTCTCCCTTCTGAGGAAGATTAGGTCTAGCTGGCGCAGGAGGTGGTTCCGGAGGCTTGTCAGACTGCAATAGCTGCTGAACATATTTGCTAATACTGATGCCTGTAGCAGCACCGCCTATGAAACCGTATCCTGCGGTCCACGGAGTTGCCACGATTGCCGCTCCCGCTGTTGCAACATCCGCAACACCGCTTTCAAGGATCGCGCCAAGCGTTCCCACCCCCAATACTTCTGCGCCCTGACACCATCCCCAGAACGAATGATCACCAAATTTAGTTAATTGCTCAAAATCAGTAGCGGTAAAGGTGTTTTTGTCTTTGTCAAATTGCCAACTCGATTTTCCGTGCAACCTGACGGGCTCTCCCCCGGCCTCACCAGTTCCATCAAAGATTACTTCTTTTCCCCACACAGCACCCGTGTAATTCATTGTTATTTCTTTACCGTCTCCAGTTACTCCCTTTCCTGTTAACAAAAAATCTCTATCCGAAAAAGTAGCATGCCATTCTATAGTCTTTATTATATTTTTATCAAACTGCCTTATCAAAGATGCCTCCACAATCAACGATTCTGATATTGTCGTTAAAATTGCTGCTTTCTGTAATTCTTGTGACTCCTGCGCATCAGCGCCCGTTGCATCTCCCGACACCAGACCTATTGTAAGGAGTGGAAGGACAGTTCTCTTCATGTCGCGCTCCGCAAAACTTTTTCTGAATGCAATCGCGTACGGAAACTTACTAAGGCTTCAGACGTTGCTGCTAACGGCGCACCAGGTTGGCCGGCTCTCACGGATTCCACCGCGTTCGCCATGGGCAGGATGGCATGGCTGCGCCCCTGTGGAAAGGGTTGCAAAAGGGAACCCTCCTTTTGAGCGGTCGGGCGCTGCCTCGTAAGTTATTGATATTAAAAGGGCCGGAACCGCGCAAAAGGGCAGGCGAAAAATCAACTGCTACCCGCCACTTGGTTCAGCGTCAGGGATCGTCACCCGCATGGGCGGAAACCCGGAACGGGGTTCCGGGAGCGGCGCTTGCGCCGCGAGTAGAGCCCGGGCCGTAACGCGACGCCCGGACTCGCTTTCCACCTGAAATCAGCCTGCGCAGTGTGCCTGGCCGCACGTCCGCCCGGGGAGGAGCCGGGGACGGGCCTGACTGACGAAAGGGAGGTGAATGACAGTGGCCGGCGCCGCTCCGGCTGGAAACGCTGGCGTCCATTCAGGTGAAAGATAGAATTCAGCTCTCTTTGAAGTGGACTGGCAGCGGTTCCGTGCGTCTGCTTTCCACGCGCACTGTCAGAACAGGCAATATCGGTCCGTTAAGCTTTCATCAATAACTCATTAGTAAACTGGCAATATTTGAAACAACTTTATGGAGGACAGCTATGTACGATGCGTTTATTGCTGAAAAATACGAAGACAAGAAAAGCGGCGGCAAGCAAAAGGCCCGTTTTACCCGGGTCGGTGTCGCCTTCGATAGCGACAATGGCGGCTTTGACCTGAAGGTGCCGGCAGGGATGTCAATATCGGGAACGGTGCATGTGCGGCCGCGTAAAGAGCGTGAGGAAGCGCCGGAACCGGGCCATGACTTCATGGGCTGATGGACCGCTGCTGGCTGGCCCTGTGCGGGCCTACCGCGATCACAAGGCCAGGGTCATCATCATCGAGACGACAAAGGAAAACCGGGCAGGCGAAGGCCTGGAAGTCTGCCGTGTCGGGTTTGACCGGGTGGACGAGGCGCGCGCGATCGTGGCGTTACCGTATCTGCTGCGGGACGCGCAGCCCTTCGCGGCTCTGGGGGATCTTGTAGACGGCGAAGGCGAGGAGCCGATCATCGTGGCCCCTGCGGCGCGGCTTGAAATCACGGTAGGGGATATTCAGCGGATTGCGCAGGCGCGGGCCCGGGCGTTTCCTCCGGTCGAGGCTGCGCAGGCGAAGCCAAAGGTGCGCCATTCGTCGGGACGGAAGCATAGACCGAAGGCGAAGGTTTAAAACCGCTGCCGGTGCCTGATGCTCGGCTGATTGAGCGATTGCGGCTCGTTGTGCCCTGCCACGGGAAATCCCCGCCGGCAAGCCGCCGCCTCGCGCTCGATGCGTTGGTGGGCAATTTCACGCTCGGCTGGATTACCGGCCTGTTTCTGGCGGTGTTCTTCCCGCGCGACCGGGGACACATATTCCGGGTTGATGATGCGCAGGATGTCCTGAACGACCTGCCATTCTGCCAGCCTGGGGAAGGTCCACATGCGGTGGATATGGGCAGTAAACGGGCCATTACAAATTCAAAACTGGCCGTACCGTTTGAAATTCATCCCTGCGGCTGGCCAAACTCTCCCCTTCGCCAAGCCTCTTGACGATCTTTCCGCCGCACTGAAGCGGGTTTTAGAGCGCCTGAGCAAGATGCTGCGCCTCGGGATCATGGATGCCTGCGACAAACCAGGGGCATGGCAGGGCCTTTAAAAGGGCTTCGAAGATCTTTGCCATGCATTTCTCGGCCCAGGCATCGCGTGAATAAACCTGACAGCGCGGATCATGTAATACTCGAAATCTCCGATGATAGCTGTTAATATAGGGGTATCTCGCCAGCAATGGATCGACTTTCTCTCCTTTTAAATTATTTAACCTCTTATTCTGTGACTCCAGAGTTACATCTGGATTTACGCCATTTTCGGCATCGTCGGTCAAATGCTTTGGCGGATTTCCGCGCTTTTCAGGCCATGACTTTCGATCGTGCCGCGGAAACAGCGGCGGCAGCAGCTTGACGATCAGCCCGATGCACATCCTGGACTGCGCGCCGGCCACGACCTGCACGCTGATATACCCTTCCCGTTCCAGCATGCCGAGATAGCGCTGCACCGTGCGGCGGCAGCGGCGCAGGCCCTTCGCCAGGTAACTGACATTGACCTGCAGCTTGCGCTCCTTCCGGTCGCGGCGGTGCGTCTCCTCCATCAGCTTGCGGGCGCAGCGGCGGGCGCCGTCGGTCAGGTTGCGGTCGTTCTCCAGGCCGGCGGCACTGGCGGGCACGTAAGCCCCGCTTTCTTTCGGTTTCGGGTAGCGCGGGCGGGTATAAAGGGACGGCAGGTGACATCTGCGCAGCGACCGCATGCGCCGTTCCTGCTGCTCGGGCGTGTAAGTCTTAGGCGGCGGCGCCGGCGCGGTCAGGGCATCGCGGATCGCCGGCGCCTCGAGCAGCCGCCGGTCAAGGTTGCGCCGGGCCTCGGCCATCAGGTCCGATTCGGGTATCTGGTAGATTGCGGGCAGCATGGTTTCTCCTTTGGTTGGGAGAAAACCCGGCCAAATTCAGGGCGCACAAATTCGCCGCAAGATTTCTCTTGCGCCGGCACTTTCTTTCTGAAATACTGGAAATTGTCAGATTTGCAGTAGTTCAGAAGAAAGCTGTTTCAACAGTGTGGCCCGCTTCGGCGGGCTTTCTTCGTTTCTAAGACATAAAATTCCATGAATTAGGGGTTTACGCAGTATTGCGATTCGCAATACTAAAAAATTGTGCGCCCGAAATAACTTTATATCAAGATGGGTTACGTTAGTACCCATAACACATTAATACTTTACCAATACGAAACGGATAATATAGAAATATTGAAAACAAGTATTTTGGTGGGATGGAAGAGCCTATACCGGAAACAAGCCTGTTCCAGAAGGGCGCCGTACGGGCCTACCGCGATCGCGTTACGCAGCAGATCGTGATCGAGACCACGAAGGATAACGGGGAGGGGGCCGGAATTGAGATCTGCCGGCTGCCGATGGACCGCCTGCGGGAGGCCATGGCGATCGTCGCGCTGCCCGACCTGATCAGGGCGGGCGCGCCCTTCGCGGCGTGCGGGATCATGGTGATGGAAGCGGACCCCGACGATCCGCTGATCACTCACGAAGAGGACGTTCATGTATCGGTTGCGGACGCCCACAGGATGACCGATGCGATCGAGCGCGCCGTCGTCCTGCCGGAAAGGCGGCTTGCCAAACCCTGGCACAAGACCAAGGGACTGGCACCGGAGCCCTAGAGGCCGAAATTCACGGTGTTTCAGGGACAGTGACCACGGGCCAAAGCGGAAGTTGCTATTCAGTTTCGGTACTGAAGAACTGCAGCCAATAGCAGCCGTTCACGGTGCCCTTGACGGCCCGGCGAGGCTTTCCCACCTGCTTAGCACCCGGAGGTCTTGAGTGCTAAAGGGCTGCCAAAGGCACGCGTTTATCGAATCGCAGGAGCGGTCGGGACGTGCTTGGCCTCCGAGCATAAGGAGGAGCGACAAATGGCTGTACTGTTGGATCCATTCGACGCGCTGGCAAGCTTTCAGCAGGCTCTTGACGCCTATCGGACGAGCTCATGGCTCGATGCGGGCTTGAGCGGCGGCGGCGCCTATCCGCCGGTCAACGTGTTCCGCAAAGGCGATGACTTGATCGTTATCGCCGAGCTTCCGGGGGTCAAAAAGTCCGACCTCGACGTCCAGGTGAAGGGCCGAACCATCCGGTTGTCCGGCGAAAAGACGGTTGGCTACCCGGAGAAGGCGGCGCTGCATCGCCGGGAGCGGCTCGCCGGCCGGTTCGACCGGGCGGTGACCATGCCAATCGAAATCGACCCCGAAAGCGTCAAGGCTGAATACCGAGACGGTATCCTCGCTTTGTTTCTGCCGCGCGCCGAGAGCGACAAGCCGAAGTCGATCAAGGTGGCTTGAGATGACCGCACAACCGAAAGCCAAGAAGGAAACGACCATGGCCGACAAGCAGGAATTGAGTGTGCGCGAAAAGAAGGAGCTGGTGGCGAAGGAGGAGAAGACCATCCCGGGCCGCCACTACGTCCCGTACGCCGACATTTACGAGACGGACGATGCCCTCGCCGTCGTCTTGGAAATGCCCGGGGTCGAGAGGAAAGACCTCAACATTGCGCTCGAGAGCGACGTGCTGAGGGTCGACGGACAGATCGATTTCAGCAAGTACAAGGAGATGGAGCCGGTCTATACCGAGTACAACATCGGCCACTACGCGCGAAGCTTCACGCTGTCGAACAAGGTCGATCAGGAGAAGATCAGCGCCAACCTCGAGGACGGCGTGTTGACGCTCACCCTGCCGAAGGCCAAGGCCGCCCAGCCGCGGAAGATCGCGATCGGGTGAACGGGATAGCGGTTCGTCGGACGAATGATGAAACGGCGGCCACTGCCAGTCGCCGTTTCCTGGGGCTCATAAAGCGACCGAGGGCCGCCCATCTGGACGGCCTAAGGCCGCCCGTTCTTCCGGGCGATCAGGTCAGGCGGCTCCGCGACGGCGCCTTCGCCATGATGCGAAGCGAAAACGGCACGGGCCGTTAATCGCCTTCTCCATGCCGTTTCATTTGTGAGCGCGCTGGGACTCGAACCCCGAACCACCCAATTAAAAGTCGGGTGCTCTATCTATTGAGCTAAGCGCTCGCCTCGAAGCGAGCACTCAGCGGGCGGCGAGGCAATCAAGGATGGCCCAAGCGTTTCCTTTGAGCGCTCTCGTTCGCCTCGCCGCCTCGCGCCGGCAACGTCGCGTTCAGGCTACAGCCTGAAGATCGTCGTCGCTGCCAACGACGCTTGGAAGCGACACGGCCTTCGTACCTACGCCTGGGAGCCCTCGATAAATCGCCAGGTAGCCCCTCGCCATACGCTCCGCAGTAAAGCGGCGTTCGAAAGTGGCTCGAACGCCCGCCCGATCCAACGCTCTTGCTTGCAAAACCGCCGTCGGAGGGATGGTAGGCGACTGGCGATGCTCCGGGCGCAGAAGCGGACCACGCATCCTGTCCCCGTCGCCTGCCTGCGGATCGGCGCTGCGGAGCAACCTCCGCGCCCGCCCGATCGCGCCCGACCTCCGGCAAGAGCCCGGTGCGGGAAAGCCGCACGCCGGGATCTGTGCGGGGGGCAGGGAGAAATCCCTGGCCCTACCGCGACAGACCTGTCCCATCTCGCCCCGTAGCGCCGGACGCATTCGACCTGGAAGAGGGCGCGGTGGGCCATGTCGGTGTTGTCGGCTGGCGCTGCCGGTCTAGTCGGCTATCTCATCCGCAAATGACTGCCTGGCCTGTCCTATTTTACACAAGCCGTTTATCCATGGAGGATGAAAACTCAGTCCTTTGTACGACCGCTTACTTTCTATTCTTTAGCGGGACATATCCGATGGGATGTTTAGGCGGGTTTGGCGGCGCGAGAAGCTTCTGAAGCCTGTCGAACAGGATGGCTATTTGCTGGTCGTGCTGTTCGACCTTGCGAGCCAGATCCTTATGAGCGGCAAGGATTTCACGAAGTTTTACAAAGGTGCGGATGATCGCAATATTGACTTCGGCGGCGCGGGAGCTGCGGAGAACGCTGGAAAGCATGGCAACGCCTTGTTCCGTGAAGGCATGAGGAGGGGAGCGCCGGCCTCCCCATTGTCTTGAAATGCCAGTTTGGCATTTCAAGTTCTCGAATTCCGAGCCATTGAGCTGGAAGCAAAAATCCTCGGGGAAACGGTCGATATTGCGCTTTACTGCGCGCACAAGCGCTCCGGTTTCAATGCTGTAAAGTTCGGCTAGATCGCTGTCGAGCATGATTTTCTGGCCACGGATGATGTAAATCCGGCTCGCAATGCGTTCGACTGGAATAATGTTTTGCGCCTTTGGCATGCGTCAACTTCGGCATGATTCAAGACTATTTGGCAACATTCTCACAATAGTTGTCAACAGCGGATGATCATACGCGATCGGAGCATTGGCGCTAAATACATCACCTTGAATGTCTGGCTGTCCGCCGTCCCGCCAGCGCTGAATAGGTTGGCGAGAGTATAAAGTTGCTGCCTAACCTTCCATGAAAGTCACAAACGTTTCGCGCCGAGATGCACAGGAAGCATAATGATATTTGCATAAACAGTACATATAAGCATATAATTACGAAAATGGGGTTTATCTAAGAGTATTTGAAAATGGCGCATGTGATTGAACATCTGACCGGCTGGGTTTATTGTTTGACGCTGTTTTTAACGATAGTGCTTCCGGATATTCAACAGGAGAAAAAGCCAGGGGCCGCGACATTATCGCCGCCCTTCGCGCCCTGAAAGAGATCGAGGGACGGGAGCCAACCGAAAACGAGCGCGCCATCCTGCGCCGCTTTCCCGGCTTCGGCTGCGTCGCCCTGTCGATTTTCCCCGACCCGAGGACCGGGCAGTTCAGGGAAGGCTGGGAGCAGATCGGGCGCGAGCTTCAACAGCTGCTGACCGAAGATGAATATGCGTCAGCCCGGCGCACAACGTTCAACGCTTTCTACACGTCGCCTGTCGTCATGCGCGCGGCTTTCGCCGGCCTTGAACGGCTCGGCCTTCCTGCCGGCGCGCTCGTGCTTGAACCGGGATGCGGAGCCGGGGGCTTCATGGGAGCGGCACCGGCCGGCATGCGCTTTATCGGCGTCGAGATGGACAGCGTTTCCGGCAGGATCGCCCGCGCGCTCTATCCCGGTCATGATATCCGGATCGAAAATTTCCGGGACAGCCGCCTTCCGGCCGTCGATGCAGTGATCGGCAACGTGCCGTTCGCGGACATCCGCTACGAGCGTGGCGCGCACCGGTTTTCCCTGCACGATTATTTCTTCGCCAGGTCGGTTGACGCGCTTGCGCCCGGCGGCGTGCTGGCGCTCGTCACCAGCCGTTTCACGCTCGACAAGGTGGACGGGAGCGCCCGCGAATATCTGGCGGCGCAGGCCGACTTCCTCGGCGCGATCCGCCTGCCTGACGAGGCCTTCAAGGATCAGGGCACGACCGTCGTTGCCGACATCGTCTTCCTCCGCAAGCGCTATCCGGGCGCGGCCGAAGATCATGCGGGCGACTGGCTGAATCTCGTTACCCTCCCGCTCGATGGCGAGACGCAGGTGAACGCCTGGTTCGCCGGGCGCCCGGACATGGTTATGGGCGAATTCGCCATCGGGCGCGGCCGCTATGGCCGGAACACGCTCAAGGTGGACGCGCCGGCTGATTATGAGGATCGGCTGTTCCGCGCGCTGCGCAGCCTGCCCGAAGGCGCGTTCTCCGCGGCCGCGGTTGCGGCGCAGGCGGCTTGTCAGCCCGTCCCGGTCCCGGCCGGTCTTGGCGAAGGGTCGTTCCTGATCGAGGATGGGGCGATCCTGCAGATCGAGTGCGGGCGGATTCTCCCTGTCATGCATGGCCAGGCGGCTTTGCGCGCCGGCGAAAGCAAGATGGGCCGCCGGCTGGCCGCGCTGATCGGGCTGCGCGATCGCGCCCGCCAGGTCTTGAGATCGCAGAATGAGGGACGGCCCGAGGATGAGCGCCGGGATGCCCGCAGGCGGCTGAACCGGGCCTATGACGCCTTCGTCCCGCTCTATGGCCCGATCAACAAGACGAGCTTCTCGGTGAACGCGGAGGGAAACGAGGTCCGGCGCATGCCGAACCTGGTCAGGTTTCGCGAGGATCCGGACGCCTTTCTGGTCATGTCCCTCGAGGAATATGACGAGGCGACGGGGAAGGCCGCGAAATCGCGAATCCTGCTGGAGGACGTGGTCGGGCCGGCTTCGCCCGTCACGTCGGTCGCGACGGCGGAGGAAGGCCTGCTGGTCTCGCTCAATGAGCGCGGGCGGGTCGATCCCGCCTTTATCGCGGCGCTGTACGGCAAGGACGGGGATGCCGTTCTGGCCGAATTGGGCGAGCTGGTCTTCCCCGACCCCGAAACCGGCGCCTATGAAACCCGCGACGCTTACCTGTCCGGCAACGTCCGGAGGAAGCTGGCAGCGGCGCGGGAAGCGGGGATCGAACGCAACATCAAGGCGCTTGAGGCGATCCAGCCGGAGGACATCCTCCCCGGCGAGATCGACGCCAATCTCGGTGCGCCGTGGATTCCGGCCGATGTCATCCGCGCCTTCGCCGCCGATCTGCTCGATGTCGGCCAGCACGCGATACGGATCGACCATCTGCCGAAGGACGCGCTCTGGAGCGTCGCGGGCGACCGCGACGCGGAAGGGTCGGTCGCCAATACCGAAGAGTTCGGGACCAGGCGCATCACCGGCCTGGCCCTGCTTGAGCAGGCGCTGAACCTCCGCGCTCCGAAAATCTATGACGAGGTCCGCGACGCCAATGGCGGCACGAAGCGGGTGGTCAATCAGGAGCAGACCGTCGCCGCGCTGGAAAAGCAGGGCCGCATCAAGCAGCGCTTCTCGGGCTGGATCTTCAACGATCCCGATCGCGCGGAACGGCTGGTCAGGATTTACAACGACACGTTCAACACTCTGGTCGTGCGGAGTTTCGACGGATCGCACCAGACCTTCCCCGGCATGAACCGGACCGTGAAGCTGGGGCCGCATCAGACAGCCGCCGTCTGGCGTGTCGTCAGCTCGGGCAACACGCTTCTCGCGCACGCGGTCGGTGCCGGCAAGACCTACGAGATGGCGGCTTCGGCGATGAAGCTTAAGGAGACCGGCCTCGTCCGCAAAAGCCTTATCGCCGTGCCGAACCATATGCTCGAACAATTTGGCCGGGAGTTCCTTCACCTCTATCCGAATGCGCGGCTGCTGATCGCCGGCAAGGAAGACCTGGCCCGCGACCGCCGGAAGCTGCTGACGGCCAAGATAGCCACGGGCAACTGGGATGCGATCGTCGTCACGCACAGCTCGTTCGAGCGCATCGGCATGTCGAGCGCCTTCCAGGAGGAATTTCTCAAGGAGGAAATCTCCGAATACCGGAGTCTTCTGATCGAGGCCAAAGCCGGCAAGGATAAGGGCCGGAACATCATCAAGACCCTCGAAAAGCGCCTTGCGTCGTTCGAGGACAAGCTCAAGGAGCTGACGGCCGGGGACAAGAAGGACGACGGGCTCGTGTTTGACGACCTTGGCGTGGACCAGGTGTTTGTCGACGAAGCGCATTATTTCAAGAATCTGGCGACGCCCACCAAGATGGACCGGGTCGCCGGCATTCAGACCGAGGGTTCGGAACGCGCCTTCGACCTGCTGATGAAGGCCCGTTACCTCGATCGGCGCACGCCTGGCCGGGGTCTCGTGTTCGCGACCGGCACGCCGATCAGCAACACAATGGTCGAGATGTACACGCTGAAGCGCTATCTCGCCCCGGCATTGCTGGAAGAGCGCGGCATCGGTCATTTCGACGCCTGGGCTGCCTCCTTCGGCGAGGTCGCGCACACCATGGAGATCAGTCCGGACGGGTCTTCGCTGCGTTCGAACGCCCGGTTCTCCAGGTTCGTGAACCTGCCCGAGCTGCAGCAGATGTTCCGCTCGTTCGCCGACGTGCAGACGGCGGACATGCTGCAACTGCCCGTTCCGGCGCTTAAAGGGGGCAAGGCCGCTGTCATATCCTGCCCGATGTCGGACGAGCAGAGGGAGATCCAGGCGGGGCTGGTCGCCCGCTACGAGCGGATCAGGCGGGGCGGCGTCAGCCCGAGAGACGATAACGCGCTGGCGATCACGACCGATGGCCGGAAGCTCGCCCTCGACGTCCGCCTCATCAGCCCGGATGCCGCGGGAAGCCGGGATTCCAAGCTGACGGCCATGTTCAACAAAGCCGCCGGGATATGGCGCGGGACCGCGGATGCCAGGGCCACGCAGATGATCTTCTGCGATATGGGCGTGAACCCGACAGGCTGGGGCTTTTCGGTTTACGAGGAGATCAAGCGGGGCCTGATGGATCGCGGCGTGCCGCGGCAGGAGATCGCCGATATCGGCGACGCCGACACCGACGCGAAAAAGGCCGCCCTGTTCGAGCGCATGCGCGCCGGCCTGGTCAGGTTCATGCTTGGATCGACGGCGAAAATGGGAACCGGGACGAACGTCCAGACCCGGCTTTACGCCATGCATCATGTCGACGCGCCGTGGAAGCCGGCGGAGATCGAGCAGCGCGACGGCCGGATTCTGCGTCAGGGCAACCGGAACAAGGACGTTGAAATCTACCGGTATGTCACGGAAGGCTCGTTCGACGCCTATATGTGGCAGACCTTGCAGAGCAAGGCCCGGTTCATCGCCCAGATCATGAGAGGCGATGCCGGCGTGCGGCGGGCGTCCGACATCGGCGGGCAGGAGCTTTCCTTCGCCGAGGTCAAGGCCATCGCCTCCGGTAACCCGGCCATCCTGACCCTTGCCGAGATCGAGGCGGACGTGCAGCGCCTGACCCTGCTGAAGCGCTCGCACGCGGATGAGCAATATCGCGCGCGCCAGCAGGTCAGGGTCCTGCCGGAGGACATCGAGCGCCTGACCCGGAAGGCCGGCGCCTGCGACGCCGACCATGCCCTTGCCGCCACGGCCGGCGGCGCGATCACAGTCGGCGGCCGGGTCTACCGCGAGCGGGATAAAGCGATCGAGGCGATGAACGTCCTCCTGAAAGAGCGCCTTGCCAACGTCGTTTCCACGACGCGCAGATGGGAGCTCGGCGTCTATCGCAGCTTCAGATTGACGCTTGAGGCGGACGCGCAGCACAAGCCGGAGCTGATTTTCTTAGGGAGCCGGTCATACCGGCGCGAGTTTGGCGGCGTCGCGGCCGGGAACCTGTTCAACACCATCGACAGTACGATTGAATCCCTGCCACGGGAGGCCCAAAGGGCGCGGGACGAGGCGCGGCTTAAGGCCAGCCAGCTTGAGGGCTTCAGGGCGCGCATCGGCCAGCTTTTCGACCAGGAGGACCGGTTGGATCGCCTGCAGCGCATCCGGTCGCGGCTCGAAGCCCTGCTATCCGGCACGGAAGGCGAGCCGGGCGAGATCGTAGGGCTGGTGGCCGATTATCAGGAAAACAAGACGGGTCCGGAGGCCGCTCCGCGCGCGAGGACCGAACCTGAACCGCCGCCGCCTGCGAAGATTGCGTCGATACACGTTGAATCGGAAGCCACCACTGCCGCTCCCGCGGCTGGACCGCCGATGCTCTGCGAACTCACCGGGGCATGGGCGCAGGCCCGCCTGTTCGCTGCGGCCGACCTGTCCACCGAAGCCTTGGCGAAGGTGGAAATCCCGACGACAACGAACCAGGCCGCGGCGTGGCGGGCCGTAGCGCGGAAACGCGGCAATCGCGCTCAAGCCTGGACGCAGGATAGCCTGTTCGCTCTCGCGGAAACCCCCGCAAAGGCGAAGCCGGCCGCACAGCGGCGCACGGTGGAGAGGGTCGACCAGCTTAGTTTGTTTTGAGGCGGAACCTCTCGATCTCGTCCGCCGCTCCCCGGCAGCGATAATTCAGAAGGTTTCCTGTGGTTCTCCCCGGGCAATTGCAACACAAAAGAAGCCCGGGAAAAATGCCGGTCAATTCACGAAAGTAATTTACGTATTGAATATTATCACCGTTTCAGGCGTCCCCTGCGTCCCCGGTTATTAGTTTCCTGCTGCCCGTTTCTCGACATGCGCGGCCATCCTCTCGAACCGCTCGGCCAGCTCCAACAATTCCTTTTGAACTTCCGGGAACGTCGCCTGTTCAGCTAATTTCCTGACGTTGGCCGCTGTAGCACGGTAATCCTCGGCGCTGATTCTCCGGTCAACTTCTATGGTCAATTTCCCTGTATCCAGCATTTGCCGTTGTCGTCGCACACTCGTTTTGAGGTTGCGGGCGGCTGGTCAAAGATGATTGCGGCGGCTGATAAAGACAGCGAACAGCAAAGCGAGAACGACACCCGCAAGAATCGCACGTTGGAGAAAAATGAACAGTCTTCTGCGGTTCCGTCCCATTATTTGCTAATCGTTTTCCAAAAAATCCGTTATCACCGTTTCAGGCGTTCCCGCTCGAAGCCGGGCAGCAAAGCAAAAGCATCGGCTGTCTTTGAAACTGTTCTATGGTCTGGGCTGTTCAGGAGGAGCTGTTCCGGTCCCCATCAGCTTGCGCAGCCCGAAAGCGCCAATCCCTATAACCGCTACTCCGCCAAAGATTCCGGCTCCTCCGGATTCCATCTTGCCAGCGAGTTCAAGAAAGAGACCGCTCATTAACCCAAGTGTCCCTATGGTGAGGCAACCGAATCCTGCCGCCATTTGAAACGACTTATCGTTGAACAGATTCTTTATTGTTTTCATGGAACCACTATATACTGTAAATTATACCTTGTGTCCACATTACCAAAAGTGAAGATTTTCCACAAAAGCCGTTATCGCATTTTGGAATTCACGGCGAAAATTGGCGCGGTTGCAGCGAGGCGGCTGCTGCTCCAACAACTTCTTCGACCGTGTAGATTTTATCTGCGTCCCATTTCGCAGGTTTTCCTGTGGCTTCCGGTACAGGTCCCTGTTGAAAATCACGATAGGACTTGGAGAGAAAATAATCCAGAACCTCTTCCGGCGTCTTTTTCCATTCAGCCGACATGCCTTGTAGCCATTGGATAAGGGGTGGTGAAATTCCAATTGTAATCTTCATCTTCATATCAGAAGAGGGCAAAGACTTGTTTAAATTGCTCATGACACGTTGCCTGATTTTGGTTAAGTCAATCAAGCATGTGTAACAGATAGTCAAAGTGGAAAGCAAATGCTTTTGCTTTGGATGTATTTCCATACTTGCCGTTATCATATTTTGGCTTTTTGCTTGGATTTCAGGGACATACTTGGGACGGGACTGAAATCATCACCTTGTGTGTGCCGCTGCCGCTGCCCGCCACCGTAACGAAAGTGCCGTTGCCGTAGGCAATGGAGTACCACCAGTTCGCCTCGGTCCCCGTCCGCAACGTCCATGTAGCGCCGTCGGGCGAAGTCATTACCTTGCCCTCCGCCGAAACGGCAACGTACCGGCCGCTGCCGTAGGTGACGGCGTACCAGTTACCATCGTTAAGAACTCCCCCTGATGTGCTCGTCCATGTGATGCCGTCAGGCGAGGTCGCCGCAAATCCCGCCCCGACCGCGACGAACTGGCCGCCGCCGTAAGTCATGTCGTACCAGGTCCCGAAGGGGGTCGTTTGCAATGTCCACGTGATGCCGTCCGGTGAGGTCCAGAACCCGCCAGATATGGCGGCGAACTTGCCGTTGCCGTAGGTGACTCTGATCCATTGGTTTGCCGTGGACACCGTCCGCGCCGTCCACGTGATGCCGTCCGGAGAGGTCATCACCCGGTGTGTGCCGTTGAGCGCCGCCGCCACGAACAGGTTGTTGCCGTAGGTGACGGCGTCCCAAAGATTGTTTTCCGCCGCCGTCCGCAACGTCCACGTGATGCCGTCCGGAGAGGTCATCACTGCGCTATCTGCCACTGCCACGAACAGGTTGTTGCCGTAGGTGACGGAATTCCAGCCCTGTCCCCCTCCCGGTGCCGTCCGCGCCGTCCATGTGATGCCGTCCGGAGAGGTCATCACGGCTGCGGCAGCCACCGCCACGAACAGACCGTTTCCGTAGGTGACGGAATTCCACCAGTTCGCCCCCACCGCCGTCTCCACCGTCCAGAATACCGCGTCTGTTGTCACAGGGACCGACGATCCCCCGCCGAATTTCACCCAGTTGGTGCCGTTGCAGTACTGGTAGGTGTGGAAATCTCCGTTGTAGATCACGTCGCGTTCGCCGGCAGTCGGGTTCGAGCAGCTGCCGCTGTAGTTGTAGATGGCATTGACTTGTGCGGCGCTCAAAGCGTAGTTGTAGACGCGGAGATCGTCGATTTTACCCTGGAACGGATAAGTGGCTGAGTAATCATCCCCTATATCGAAATTATGGGTGGCGGTAACAGAGCCCAGGCCCGCAATGGATTGCTGGTCCACCTGTACGCCGTTGAAATAGGCTGTGAATGTATTTGCGGTGCGATCCGCGACGATCACGAGATGAGACCAGGTATTCAGGTGATCGGACCCGGACAGTGTAAGGCCGACTGCTGTCGAGGCGTCTGCGATATTCGCCTTCCATGGCGCCGCTCCCAGTTCAAAATCATAACCAAGATTCCCTGCGGCCGCCCCGCCGTGATTGAGTGGCATGTCATACGAGCCGACATCGGCGGTCGGGTAAACCCACAAAGAGACCGAAAAAGACGTCGATGTGCCGAAGTTGAGGTTGGCGGGGTTGCCCACGCCGACATAGTCGTTCACGCCATCGAATTGCAGCGCGCCCGCGAATTTGCCTCCTGCGGTCTGCCATGTAGGCCCGTTGGTCAGGGTGCCGTTGTCGCTCCCGATGCTGTCATTGGCCGTCGTCCCGCTGCTCTCGTCGAATTTCCACCACGCGACGGGGGCGGCGATGCTGGTCTGGCTGGACCCGCCAGAACCCATCTGGACCCACGAAGCCCCGTTGCAATACTGCAAGGTGTGGAAATCTCCGTTGTAGATCACGTCGCGTTCGCTGGCAGTCGGGTTGGCGCAGCTAGAGGTGAACGTGGCGTATAAAGAATAACTTCCGGGAAAGGCGCTCGGCGTGGTCGAGAAGGTGGCGGGCATGGTTCCGTAGGTAAAGGCGTAATATTCGTCGGTTACCGGCGCTGATCCATTATGCGCGAATGCCATGCTGTTGTTGTCCGTCAGAAACGCAAGCCAGTAATTTCCAGCCGGAAGACTGACCGGGGTAATGACGTTGGAGGTATTCCATCCGCCGCTTGGCGTAAATCCGTTTGTTTCCGCCTTTTTCGCTCCCGGCCCGCCGCTCGGGCCTGTGGCGTCATAGATGCCGAGGCGCAGATTGCCCGCGACGGTATTTACATACATTGAAATGCTCTGGATGGTCGCGGCATGGCCAAGCGTTGCCGGTTGGCTGATGATATAGTTTCCGTCACCGGTATCCGTGCTGCCCTCGACGTTGCTGTCGCCTATCGTGTTGCCGAAGGAACCGGGCGACATGATCTGACCGGCGGTCATCCAAGTGGTGCCGTTGCAGAACTGGTAGATGTGGCAATCGCCGTTGTAGATCACGTGGCGTTCGGCGCTGGTCGGGTTCGAGCAAGCGGCGCGGGCTGGTGCATTCTCAAGGAATGCCAGCAGGATAAGCAGGATTGTCAGCAGCCGGAACAAGCCCGACACATGTTGTATGGGCCGTTTCATTGATGGCGTCTTGTTTCTCCCTTGCGGCCTCGCCCTAGTGCGATGCGCCTATGCTCCACGAATGCTTAACCGCCGTAGTCGTCGCTGCTATTTTGATACCAAGTTCATCGCCTGCTACTACAGTGAAGGTGTGCGACGTATCGTTACAGGTCGTCGATGCGGACGTAGAACAGGTTACAGTTGTCGCAACGCCATTCTTCATCACCGTGATTGTGCTGGTACTGCTGGCGCTGGCTATGTAATAGAGGTTCTGAATTGTAGCCGCCCGCGCGATTATTGTCCTCGTCCCGGCAGATGCGTCGGTTGTTGTGGATGCAGAGAGCGAACCGTTTGCTGGAAAGTAGTAAGCGGACCCTGTAGCCAAGGTTCCGTTATTCGAGTTCCCGGCGATTTCCGAGTAGTTGGCCGTGGTCGGCGCGGCGGCACCGGACACAGAGGCCAGCATCATATCGCCGGAAACCTCAAGCTTCGCGGCGGGGCTGGTCGTGCCGATGCCGACGTTGCCGGTGGTCTGGAAATTGACGACCCCCGAATAGGTGCCAGCATTGCAAACCAAGAGGTTGTAGATGCTCCCACTATTCGAGCCGCCCGAGAAAGTGTAATCGCCCGACGATACTCCGGAGGGACAGGCGCTGCCCGGAACCGGGTTGGCGGCGCTGGCCTGCGAAGCCGTCAGGAGGATCAGGGCGGCAATGAGCGCTAACCGCTTCAAGGTTTCGGCTCCGCCCTGCTGATGCGCTTGGCGTATTCAGCATCGGAAGAACCGCTGTCTGTGATCGTGCCGCCATATTCGATGCTGTCCTTGACTTGCAGCCCTCTGGCATTGAAGCGGGCAACCTCCTTGCCATTCACGATGATTTTGACCGCGCCGGTTTTCTGGTCGGTTTCGATGCGCGTTGCCTGCTCCTGGCCTATTGGCGGCGGCGCTGCCATGGTCACGGCGGCGGAAAGTCCTATCCCAAGAGCTATCCCTGAACTCAGCAAAAGCATAGCGATAGCAAACAGTCTGCGCATGAAAGAGTTCCCTTTTGTCACTCCCTGTATAGCGCAGAAACTCTTAAAGATGAACTTACCTCCGTAAATTATCCCGAATATTCTACTTGACTAATCTTTCCGTAACCGCCTCCACGGCCCGGAAATCGAAAAGGGCAGGGGGTTTTTCAGGGACACAGGCACCGCGTCCGCTGCGCCGGGTCCGGCTCCGCTCCCGACAGCCCTGCGGGCCGTCTATCCCTTCAAAAAGCAAAGGCCGGGAACGATGCCCCGGCCAATTCTCAAAAGTGAAGATTTTCCAAAAAACCCGTTATCACTTTTTGCCGGGTTCAGACCTTGAATGATGGTCCTCCTGAGTTCTGACGCGAAGTGCAACACCCCCCGCCGATTTGATATCGGCAAGGTTGTTCAAGACCTTAAGGAGTGTTGCCATGCGATCCTATTCGCATCTGTCGGAGGACGAAAGAGACCAGATCGGCGTTTTGCGGGCCGCGGGGCGGTCGATGGGGGCCATTGCCCGGGCGCTCGGTCGGGCGAAAGCCACCATCTGCAGGGAGCTGCAGCGGAACGCACTCCCTTTGGGGGGTTACTCGCCGCTTCACGCCGCCGGAGCCTATCAATTGCGCAGGCGGCGTGAAGCGATCCTCGAACGAGAGGCCGCTTTACGTCTGTTCGTGGGGGACCGGCTCGCCGAGGGATGGACGCCCGAACAGATCTCCGGTTGGTTGAAATCCGGGAATGAACCGCGGCTGCGGGCCGTCGGCTGCGAGACAATCTACGCCTTCATCTATCGAGCCGCACAGAAGGCCGAGGCCTTGTGGCGTTATCTGACGCGTCGCCACAAACGCCGTCGCCCGCGTCGCGCCAGAGCCTCGCGCGACGCCATCAAGGATCGAGCGTCGATCCATGATCGTCCGAAGGCCATTGAAGGCCGCGGCGAGGCCGGCCATTGGGAGGGCGACCTCATCATCTGCAAATGCACACGGCCTGTGCTCGTCTTGCATGAGCGAAAGTCGCGGGTCACGCTCGCCGCGCGGCTCACAGGGAAAACCGCCGCAGAAACCATCTCAGCGATGCTCGCGGTGTTCGGTCGCATCGATCCTCAACTGCGAAGATCAATCACCTTTGACAACGACACCGCCTTCGCCCAGCACGCCCTGCTCAGGACCATGCGCGACATGACGACCTGGTTCTGCGACGCTTATGCCTCATGGCAAAAAGGCGGCATCGAGAACGCCAATGGACGCTTACGTCGATGGCTGCCGCGCCACCTGGATATCGACCGGACATCCGACCAAGATATCCAGGAGATCGTCCTCACGACCAACCTCACCCCCCGTAAATGCCTCGGGTTCAAGACGCCCTTCCAAGCCTTGATTGCCGAGCTTGGAAAGGACGTTCAAATCCGCTTCTCTTAAGCGCGTTGCGCTTCGCTCCGGAATCCAGGCCTGCCGGGTTTGGAGCGGGAATCCTCCCAAGGTCTGGCTCGGAACCGTCCGCCAATGAGACGAACGAGCCGTCGCGGAAGAATACTTTGACACCATCATATTCAATGGAATTTTTGTCGGCGTTTAGAGTGAAAAAATGCCCCAAGGATGGTAGTTTTTCTGACCCAGCCCATTGTGAAGTTACTTTGTTGTCTACGAAATTTGTTATTTCATCCTCGTAAGCACTTAGAATTTTGTGAGCAGTCCTGAATGCAGTTCGCTCTGCTGGGACGGCCTGAAGTTGTGCTACAATCTCCCCTGCCGTGCCATAGCTGCGCAAGTGCGGGTATTGATCCATGAGTAAGGCTACGTTGGGTCTATCGCCGTAAGGAAAGCTCATGCTTGTCTCCGTGATTGAAATTTATATTTCCGTATCTTAAGCATAGAAAGACTAATTACACAAACATTTTCATGTTGGGGACGTGCGCGCGCGCCGCTCAAAAGATACTGTAATGCGGTCTGCGAAATCGGGCTGTGTACAGATGGGGGTTGGCAGTTAAAAGAATAGCCGTTCTCGCTGTAGATTTAAATGGTTGAACACCATTTTAAACAACGGAGAACGGCTATGAAGTATTTTTGTGGTTTAGATGTTTCATTGAACAGCGTGGCGGCCTGTGTTGTCAATCAGGACGGCGCGATCATTCGTGAAGGCGAAGTAGCGTCGGAACCCGGTGCTATTGACCACTGGCTCAAAAGCCTTGGGCTGCCGATGGAACGGGTCGGCATGGAAGCCGGGGGCCTGTCATCGTGGCTATGTCAGGAATTGCTGGCCTGCGGGTGGCCAATGATCTGCATGGAGACGCGGCACGCCAAGGCGGCAATGAAAGCGCAGCAGGTCAAAACCGACCGCAACGACGCGCGCGGCCTTGCGCACATGATGCGCACGGGCTGGTACAGGGAAGTCCATATCAAGAGCCGTGACAGTCAGGAACTCCGGATGTTGCTCAACAACCGGCGCTTCCTTCAGGACAAGCGGATCGCCACGGACAACGAAATCCGGGGATCGCTGCGGACATTCGGGCTGAAGGTCGGCAAGATCCCCCGGTCAAAATATGATGCGCGGGTCCGCGAGCTGGTCGGCGACAACGAGAAATTCCGGCTATGCATTTTCCCGTTGCTGGAGGTGAGGCGCGTGCTGGTCGAGCAGTGCAAGAAGCTGGAAAAGCTGATTCTCGACGCCGTGAAAGGAGATGAGGTGTGCGAGTTGTTCATGACAATTCCGGGCGTCGGACCTCTGACCGCTCTGGTCTTCAAGACCTTTGTTGACCGTCCGCAACGGTTCCAGAAGTCGAAAGCCGTCGGCGCAGCGCTTGGTTTGACCCCAAAAAAATACGCCTCCGGGGAAGTGGATTATGACGGCCATATCACGAAGTGCGGCGATGAATTTGTTCGCATGCATCTGTTTGAAGCCGCCAAGGTGCTGCTGAGCAGGGTTGGCAAACCGAGCGATCTCAAGTCATGGGGCTTGCGGCTGGCGAAGCGCAGCTCGACGAAAAAAGCCTGCGTGGCGGTCGCCCGCAGGCTGGCGGTCATCATGCACGCCATGTGGCGCGATGGGACGGTGTTCCAGTCGGAACAGGTGCAGGCCGAGCTGGCCGCCGCCGCGTAAGCCACAACCGAAACACGAAGGAAAAGGTTTACAGGTCTTCTGCCCGCAAGGGGAGGAGTCGTCCGGCAGGACGGAAAGACTGAGGTGAGAACGTGGCTTCCCTGGCGATGCAAGCTGCAAGCTTGCGAATCGCGATCAAAAGATAGTTCCACCTCGCTCTTTGAATGGACAGTTACTTGGGGCGGCGCTCTCAGACAGGCACATCGTGCTGGCGGCGACCCCGGAAAGGAGCGTGATCCCTGCCAATGGACTGACTGCTTCACTCTCTGGCGGAACGTATCGAAGAACAAGGGCGGGCTGCGTCAAACTCGTGGCGGTCACTCCGCCCGCCCTTGTTCTTCGATACTTGGGAAGCGGGTCAACCAATGAAAGGAATAGCTATGAGGAAAATGTAAGATTTTAAAAATACCTTTGACTCAGGACCGCATTAAAGGAGGGAACCCTTTTGAGCGTTCGGACACGGCCCCGTAAGCTGTTGATCTGCATCAGGCCGGAACTGCGCAAAAGGGTAGGGCAAAATCTAATCCTTCCAAAAAGCAAAGGCCGGGACGATGCCCGGCCAGTTTTCAAAAGTGAAGGTATTTCCACAAACACCGTTCAGATTATCGGCCATTGAGGCTTTGCGGCGGCTGACGGCGACCACTCGTTGCCATCCAACGGCTTTGCGGCGGGTGAAGACACGGAAACCCTCTTGGTTCCGCCCAATGCTGCCTGATTAAATCCACTAAACATCGTAGCTCCTCCATTAGTACATTTGCTAATAGCACGATACTAACGAGTAACTTATAGTTTTGTCAATTCGAATTATTAAGCATGGCGCTTCAAAGCCCTGTGCAGGGTGACGCGGTGAACGCCTATGATCTTCGCCATGCCGGTGACGGACTGCTGGCCGCTGTCGATCATCTGCCGGGCATGGGTAATCTTCTCCGGGGTGAGGTCTGCCGGTCGCCCCAGATGCTTCCCTCGCCTGCGGGCGGCGTCAATCCCGGCCCGGCTGCGCTCGGCATTCAACCTGCGCTCGAACTGCGCCAATGCTCCCATGACGTGAAACAGCAATTCGCCTCCGGCTGTGGTGGTGTCCATAGCTTCGGTAATCGACTGGAAGCCGATTCCGCGCTCTGCGAAGTGCGCCACGGTGCTGACAAGGTGGGGCATGGATCGGCCTAACCTGTCCAGCCTCCACACGGTCAGCACGTCTCCCGGCTGCACGGCGGCAAGGGCGGCGTCCAGACCGGGGCGCTTCTCCGCCGCGCCTGAAACATGGTCCTGAAACACCTTGTCGCAGCCTGCGGCCTGTAGCGCGTCCAGTTGCAGGCTCAAGTTCTGGTCGTCAGTGGAAACCCGCGCATAGCCGATTTTCATGGAAATTCTTTCGCTACAGGGTTTCGCTACAAACGAGGTCTAAAAAAAGCAACGGATTAGCCGCTGCCGTTTCAGTGTAGCAAAAGGGAAGGCTTTCGCTACAGACTAAAACCTAGGGAGGGGATGGCGTACAAGAGGGATTGCCAATTGTGAGCTTGCCCTTGGAGTGCAGCCGGACGGTCGCTCTATACTCTGAATTTTCGGCCATATGATCGAAGACTATCTGAAACACCTGCTGCCCGGATATGGTTCGTAATTCATCGCCATTCATTAGCGCGGCCGTCACCAGAAATGCTTTGCGCTCGGTTGCCGTAGCCTCTTCGATTGCTCTGGATAGATTCTCTTCCTGAGCGGGATCGTCCATCGTTACATCCATATCGAAATGCATCGTCGCCGTCTTCCCGTCCTTGGTGCAGGCCTTCAACTCAAGGGGTGTTGGCTCTGCAAGCGCAGCGGTCGCAAAAACGCTGCTGCAAACGAACGCGGCGGCCATGCTGATTTTTTTAATCATTTATTCTCCATTGAGTTTTTTTGGATGAAATACCCTTATCCAAAAACCATGCTTTGGAGCAAGTAAAAACCATTACTGCATAGCAGCATGGAACTGTCCAATATTTACGCCTGAAAATATGAACCGGGCCTGTCCGGTCTGATGCTCAAAAACGGCGCTGTTGTTATTCCTAATTACTCAAAACAATTTCCACAATGGTCATTTCTCTAATTGAGTTTGTCAACCTGTCTTCCATAATTCCATGCTTGCGCCCCAAATACTCCGGGGTGAATGCCCGAAGGGCAGAGGGGCAGCGCCCCTTTCTTCTCTTTGGCGCAGGATCAGGCCTCCGCTCACGTTCGTGTCGGTGTGACCTGATTATCCGTCCTTGGCCGTCTTCACGGCTCCAGCACCCAACAGGTTCGCGTTTCTCTACGTGGTCAGAAAACCGAAGTTTTAAGCCACAAACAAATGTCCAAAAGAGCGAGGGAAGCAAGTTATCACGCGGGATTGCGAGGCGGTATTCGTGCTTCGATCCCAATGACCATTACGCTTTCACCTCAGTCTTCGTCCTGTCGGACACCGTCTCCGGCAACCCGCCTTTTAAAAGCCGGGCAGCCAAATTCATGTAATTCACGGTAGCGGCAACTCAATTACATTAGTTATCACCGGTTCAAAGTGGAAAATAAGGCGCTGTTTGCAAATATCAGAAAAACTATGTTAAAAGAATATATGGCCCCGATCAACATCTACGAAGACCCGCCCCCCAAGGCTGAAATCCAGCGTATGCGCAAAGCACTTGGGACAGCGTCCGATGCAGGTCTGACGGCTATGTGGTTTGCACCGCCGATCCTAGATATCGCGGTCGGCGCAGTGGCCGCTGGGGTTGACCATTTGCGTAACGGCGACAAGCGGGAAGCCCTAGAGGATGACACCCCTGCAACAAGCCGTGATTGGTCAGCCACGGACGCCACGGCACATTACGTCGAGAAGGTTCGCGCCATGGGGCGGCCTTTGGTTAAGGCAGAGGTCAGCGCTTTGGAAAATCATCTCGCCATAGCAGGTGCAGCGCGCACTTTTGTAAACAGCGCAATTCGTACTGTTTCAGACGCCGCTTCCTCGCTGTACGCTCCAAAAACTCCGAAGCCATAATCGGCCCGCATAATGCAAATTCTGTGCTTGGGCTGATTTTCCACAATGTGCATTATCACCGTTTCAAAGTGGAAAATAAGGCTTGTAAATACCAGAAAAACTATGTTAAACAGACGGAATATCCTAAACAATTGGAGGTAGCGATGTCCGGTAGAAATTCTTTCGATACGGCCCTAGCCGGTGGTGGTGGCGCTATCATGGCTATCGGCGCTGTGAGCGGCGACCTCAAGGTGTTTGCGGTCGGTGCTTTCGGTGCCGTGTGTGGCGTAGGCGCACTCGCCATTGGGTTATTTGATAAAAAAGGAAGCCCGTCGCAGGAACCCGCGAAAGAAACGCTCCCGGGGGGACCCAACGGACCGGGCTGATTTTCCCGAATGATTATTATCGCTGTTTCAGGCTCCCCATTCTGGCAGGGCAAGGCGTTCTTCGCCCAACCGCCGCGCGTCCACGGCCAGAAATACATGCTAAGTCAATGGTCTGGTCTTCGGGGGTCGCTTCATTTTCCGTAAGATACATTATCACTTCGTGGTTAACACCACGGATCGGCCTCCCCCTCGGCTCGAGAAATCAGTTTTGGCGGATCGTGGCAGCTACGTGCCCACGGGGCCTATATGCCGTGCTTGTCCTGCGCCTGTTCGCAGGGATACTCGATCGAAAACCGGCTCGGTACTGTCACGGGATCCTCCTAGACTATGATAAACGGCCGGAAGGCCATCGGGATTTCCACAATCGGCACTCATGGCGGCGTTGATCGCGGACGCGAGCACAGGTGCGGCGGCTCGACCATGCACGGCGCGTTGGACCTCGATCGCGGCCGCTAAGCAAATTCCGTTTGGCTAACCAACGGATAGGTTTTTTGCGGTTGGCTGCCTGCGCCAATTCGCAAGGTGTATGACATGGCGGGAAAGTCTCCGGTTACGGCGAGCGATGAACAACGCGCCGGCCTCTTGGCTCTTGCCGGTTCACGCGATCGCGGCGAGGCGGACCGCGCCCGCGCCGTGCTTTTGACGCTGGCTGGTTGGACCAGCCCCAAGATCGCGGCGGCGTTTGGCGTGCGCGAAGATACGGTTCGGCTGTGGCGCAGCGACTTCGCCGCCGGCGGGATCGCAGCGCTGAAGGCCAGCATCGCGCCGGGCCCGCCTCCGGTGAAGAGTGAAGCCGCCATGCGCGTTGCCACCCCCTTGCTGGAAGAACCTGTGGCCGACCGGCGCAACTGGACAATCCCCCGCCTTCGCGCCGAGATCGAAGCGCGCGAGGGCGTGCGCATCAGCCGTTCGCAACTGTCCAAGGCGTTGCGAAAAAAAAGTTCCGCTGGCGGCGGCCCCGGCACACGCTGAAGGGCCGTCAGAGGGAAAGCGAAGTGGAACGGGTGGGCCTGCGCCTGCAACTGCGCAAACAGCAGGCCGAAGCCGGCGACATCGTTCTTCTCTACGGCGATGAGAGCGAGGCGCTGACCCATCCTTATCTCGCCCGCGCCTGGGCGAAGTCGGGAGCGGACTTGCGTGTGCCGGCGCCGGGGCAGGCCAAGAAGGTCGCGATACTGGGGTCGCTCGATCACCGCACGCGCCAACTCATCGTCCATACCAGCCCGACCAAGCGCAGCAGCGATTTCATCGCTCATCTGGAGCAACTCGACCGTCTCTTTGGGCCGCAGCCCGGGCGGCAGGCCAAGCCGGTCGTGCTGGTCGAGGACAATGGTCCGATCCACACCAGCAAACGCTCGCTCGCCGCCCTCACCGCCCGCGCACACTGGCTCACCGTCGAATGGCTGCCGAAATACGCCCCCGAACTCAACGACATCGAGCCGGTCTGGCGCGATCTCAAAGCCCATCACCTCGCCCACCAGACCTTCACCGACGCCGCCGCGCTCGACCAGGCCATCCATCACGCTGTCATTGATCTCAACCGCGAGCGCATCCCCAATCCGTTGGCCATGCCACGAATCTCTGCTTAGCTCCCCAGCTCGGCAAAAACCTTCGACAATCTACCGTGATGGCGATATGATTCCAAAATGATATCAATACGGCATCACCCTATGAAAACGGCTAATGGAGAGAAGGACCGCGTTCTGGTGACCGTGAGGATACCGGGGCACATTCTTCAGAAGATCAACTCGCGGGTCGAGCAGGAGGAGGTCCCGGTTTCTCGCAACCACTGGATCGTAGAAGCCTTAATGGAAAAACTGAAAAAAGACGAAGACGGGAAGGGGTCGAATGGCTCGCAGTGATCTCCTCATATCACTGGTGCGAGCCAGTATGTCAGGCGACAAGAAGACGGTGCGTTCCACCGTCGAAACGATCATCGCTGAGGAGAATGGCAAACAGCATAAAGTTCTGGCTGACCGTCTCTCCCGTGTCCTCCAAATCAACGGGAATGCTACTCCTTCTATGCCTCCACGCGCTGAAATTATGAGCCGTGGTCGTGAATTTGTCGCCGAAGTCACTCCTCGGCACCGTCTTGATGATCTGATTCTCTCTGAACCCTGCCGTAAGGCCGTCGATCAACTTGTTGAAGAGCAGCAGCGCGCAAGCGTGTTACGAGCGCACAGCGTCGATCCAAGGCACCGCATTCTATTGGTTGGGCCACCCGGCAACGGGAAGACCTCACTGGCTGAGGCCCTTGCAGAAGCGCTCGCAGTTCCATTCTTCGTCGTCCGCTATGACGCAATGATCGGCAGCTACCTAGGAGAAACCGCCGGTCGGCTAAAGCGCATATTTGATTACGTGCGCACCACGCCATGTGTCCTTTTCTTTGATGAATTTGATGCGGTGGGCAAAGAACGCGGAGATATCCACGAGACGGGTGAGATCAAGCGGGTAGTGACATCTCTGCTCATGAACGTCGATGATCTGCCGAGCTACTCGATTGTCGTTGCGGCTACAAACCATTCCGAATTGCTCGATCGTGCGGTTTGGCGTCGCTTCCAACTCAAACTCGCGCTGCCCGCACCAACCGAGAAGCAATTGATCCGCTATTTTGAACGGTTCTTCGAATCGATCAATGACAAACCGGGGATTACACCGGTCGCGCTCACAAAGCGGCTGGGCTCAATTAGCTATGCCGAAGCGGAGGAGTTCACACTGGATATTCGGCGGCGTGAAATCCTTGCCATGAAAGGGTCCCCGCTTAGAGAAATCATTGAAAGCCAGCTCCAGCTCTGGGAAGTCAGGGCTCAGCCTTCTCGGTTGAATGACGAGGAGGCTCCGTCGAATGCCTGAACGCCCTCTCCTGGCTCTGCCGCAGCCGGAAAGGCGTGCGCCTCCCGTAGGAAACTTCCCGAGAGAAACTGTACCGTCGGTCACACCAGCGAGGCAGGCTGCTCGTCTCGGTCCAAAATTTGACCGCCTTGAGCGTGCGCTTCCTGATCCGGCTGCTCTGGCAGAACTGCGAGATGACCCGACCGCGATCGTGCCGGAGCGTGCCCTCGTCTTTGAGGTAGCAAGTAGCATGGTTGACTTCTACCGCGCTGTTCGCGGGGTCGCCGGGCTGGAGCTTCTGGGCGAGGACGAAGGGGAGGTGCCGTCGGACGATGATTTCATCGTGGTGGAGAACGGGACGGCAAAGCCGGGAAAGAAAGTGCCCCGCCGTTTCTACTTCACAATTCCTGATGAGAGAGCTTTGCAGGAACTGATTAGCCTCTGGCACCGCTTTCAGCGCGGTGAAGCTTTAGGAATCGGCCGCGCGGAATGGCAAAAGGTATTTGGCCATCTATCTGATATTCGGCCGTGGGGACCGCGAGATCGCCTGACCGATGACACTCTGGAGGACTGGACGGAATTACTAGAAAGCCAGCCGGACGAACCAATCAGGTTTGAGGTAGAATTTTGGTATCGAGGTGATGCTGCTCGTCGCGAGCGCTCGGAGACAGCTTTCCGTCAGGAAGTCGAACGGCAAAACGGTCGCATCATCGACCGCGCAATCATTGATCAAATTCGTTATCATGCCGCGTTGGTGGAGTTGACACCGGGCGTCGTTCGCGAACTTGTTGCTAATCCTGCAATCGGACTCGGAACTATTGATGACGTAATGTATATGCGGCCGCAATCGATGGTAGCCGGTCCTGTCGATATTGATCTCGAAGCTTCTGCCGAAACGGAGGAGGTGCCTTTAGAGGCAGCGCTGGGGCCGCCCCTTGCAGCCTTGCTTGATGGCTTGCCGGTGGCGCAGCACGCCAAGTTAAGAGGCCGCCTAACTATCGATGATCCGGATGACTTTGAGGCTAGGTACGGTCTGGCTACCGAGCAGCGTCACGGCACCAGCATGGCCTCGCTAATCTTGCATGGCGATCTGAACGATCCGAATCCGTTACCTCCCATTGCTCGCCAGCTCTATGTGCGTCCCGTCATGTACCCTCAGCAGGTTGGGTTTGAGGAACGCGGGGAGCTAATGCCTTCCGACAAGTTGGGCATCGACCTGATCTGGCGCGCATTCCATCGTATGTTCGAGGGAGACGGAGATGACGATCCTACCGCCCCGACTGTGAAGATCGTCAATCTGTCATTAGGCGACGCAAAACGTCGCTTTGCAGGGGTAATGAGCCCGTGGGCACAACTCATTGATCATGTTGCTTGGCGACACGGCTTGCTGATTCTGATAAGCGCCGGAAATATCCTCGACCCGGTATCGTTGCCCGCTGTTGCTGCTTGGAATGATTTCGAAACCGCGACCCCGGAAGAGCGACAAACCCAGTTGCTTCGGGCGCTTTTACAGCACCGGGCGGCGAGGAAACTTCTATCACCTTCAGAGTCGATAAACTCGCTAACTATTGGTGCCCGTCATGTTGATCATGTCGCGCCAAATGGTCAGGGCGTCATGGCGACCGACCCCTATGCGAGTACCTTCTTGCCAAATCCCAGCTCTGCACTTGGGCTTGGGTTCCATCGCGGCGTCAAGCCTGAACTCTTGTTTCCGGGCGGTGCTGAACACATTCACAGCAAGACTACTGCGGCCCCAATAGCCGCACATCCAGTTTCGCGCGCCGGGAGATTCTTCGGCGTCGGGACCGCCAGTCCGGGGTTTAGAGGCGAGTTGGATCGGAAGGTCAATATGAGCGGTACAAGCGTCGCGACCGCGCTTGCCACGCATGGCGCTTTACGTATCCTCAATGCACTGGATGAGCTTCCCCCCGTTCCTCCACATCGCGAAGTCGATCCCGCCTTTCACGCGGTGATATTGAAGGCGTTGCTCATACACAGTGCTCAATGGGACGACGCTACCGCTGATGCACTGCGGACTTTGGTGAATGAAGGTGGCAAACTCCATTGGGAGCACGAGCGCGAAGAAATTGCGAGATTTTTGGGGTTTGGGTGCCCGGATATCGCACGCATGGTCGATTGTACAGAAAACCGCGCGAACTCTATCGGGTGGAATACTATTCATGCCAATGAAGTCAATTCTTATCGCGTACCACTTCCCGCCGAACTCGAGGGTATTGCAGGTTTTCGAGCGGTGTCAGCAACGATTGCTTGGCTGACGCCCGTGACTTTCGCTCACCGCATGTATCGCATGGTAAAACTTGCGGCTGGTCCCGGCGGTGACAAGAATTTCTCGCTTGGCGTAGCCAACGCTAAGGATCAGCCATCCCACAATGCTGTGGGTAGAGGCACTATCTACCATCGTCGCTGGGAAGGTGACGAGGCAGCAGACTTTGTTGATAATGGAAATCTGCTTCTGGATATCACGTGCAAGCCAACCGCGGGTGAATTTGATGAATCTGTCCCTTACGGACTCGCTGTAACGCTGGAAGTTGGAGCTGAAGTGGGCATTCCGGTGTACGAACGTGTTCGCGAGCGGCTGAGGCAGCCTGTCCGTGTTGGCGCATGACAATTCAACATGTCTACGTTCCACACGGTCAGCACGTCCCCAGGCTACAAGGAGGCAAGGGCGGCATCAAGGCCGGGGCGGTTCTCGCTCGCGCCCGAAGCTGATCAACATCATGCTGTGACGTGCTAGTGGATCGAAATTTAAGAGCCCGTCCGGGAACATATTGAATCGTCGGAATCATTTGTGATTCAAGGGAGGCGGCCTGATTCGTTGGGGGGGCGCCGATGTGGACGAGCAAGAATCGCAGACGCTATGACCGAAGTCGGTTGCGCTATCCGAGCGATCTGACGGACGAGGAATGGGCGCTTGTGGAGCCGCTCATTGCGCCGGCCAAGCGCGGCGGCAATCGGCGTCATGTGGTCGTGCGCGAAGTCGTCAACGGCCTGATGTATATCCTGAGCACCGGCTGTCAGTGGCGGGCGATCGCTAAGGACCTGCCGCCGCGCTCGACGCTGTACGATTATTTCGACCTGTGGGGCTGGGACGGCACGCTCGATCGCATCCACGACGCGCTTTATGCGCAGTGCCGCCAAGCCGCCTCGCGCGAGGCGAGCCCGACCGCCGCGATCATCGACAGCCAGAGCGTCAAGAGCGCGGAAAAAGGGGGCCTGCGATTGATCCGACGGGCTACGATGCAGGCAAGAAGATCAAGGGCAGGAAGCGCCACATCCTTGTCGATACGCAGGGCCTGCTGATGCACGCCATCGTGCATGCCGCCGACGTCCAGGACCGCGACGGCGGCGCGCTGCTGATGGCGAGCTTGTTCGGCGGCTTTCCGTTCCTGATCAAGCTCTATGCCGACGGCGGCTACCAGGGACCGGAGTTCCAGAGCGCGGTGAAACGGATTCTGGCGCGCGTCAACGTCGAGATCGTCAAGCGATCGGATCAAGCCACAGGCTTCGTCGCACTGCCCAAGCGCTGGATCGTCGAACGCACCTTCGCTTGGCTCGGCCGCTGCCGACGACTGGCCAAGGACTGGGAATGTCTCAACCACAAGGCCCTCGCCTTCCTGCGCCTCGCCTCCATCCGCCTCATGCTGCGAAAACTATGCAATCCCGCATGATGTTCTCGGACAAACTCTAACACTTGATGCCCTCGTTTGACTGCGGCGATGATTTTGTCTGGATCGGCGACCCATTCAAAGGGTTTGGAATGGGCGTTGTGATCGTCGAGGAAGCGATTGATCGTGGCTTGGAGGTCGTCGACGGATCGGAAGACTCCGCGTTTGAGGCGGCGTTTGGCGAGGATTGCGAAGAACCCCTCCACGGCGTTGAGCCAGGAGGCCGAGGTCGGCGTGAAGTGGAAAGTCCATCGCGGATTGCGCGCCAACCATTGGCGCACGACAGGATGCTTGTGAGCAGCGTAATTGTCGAGGATGGCGTGGACGGTCTTGCCCGCGGGGACCTCGCGCTCAATTGCGTTGAGAAAGCGAATGAACTCCTGGTGTCGATGGCGCTGCATGTTGCGACCGATCACGGTTCCATCGAGGACGTTCATGGCCGCAAACAAGGTGGTCGTGCCGTGCCGCTTGTAGTCATGGGTCATCGTTCCGGCGCGGCCCTTTTTCATTGGCAGCCCGGGCTGGGTGCGGTCGAGCGCCTGGATTTGGCTCTTTTCGTCGACGCTGAGGACGACTGCGTGCGCCGGCGGATCGACATAGAGGCCGACCACGTCGCGCAGCTTGCCGACGAATTCGGGGTCCTTGGAAAGCTTGAACTGGCGAATGCGATGGGGTTGCAGCCCATGGGCGCGCCAGATGCGCTGGACCGAACTGACGCTGACGCCGGCCGCCTCGGCCATGGCCGCGCCCGTCCAGTGCGTGGTCTCGCCCGGCGGCGTTGCAAAGGTCAAAGCAATGACGCGCTCGACGATCGAAGGGGTGAACTTGGGGATGCGCGAGGGACGCGTCTTGTCGCGCAGAAGGCCCTCGAAGCCCTCGTCGGCGAAGCGTTCCTGCCAGCGCCAGACGCAGGTCTTAGACTTGCCGGTGTCGCGCATGATCGCGCCCGTGCCGACGCCTTCGGCCGTCAGCAGCACGATCTGTGCGCGCCAGACGTGCTTCTGCGACACGTTGCGGTCTTTGACGAGAGCTTGCAGCCGAGCCCTATCGGCAAGTGTGACAGAAAGGGAAATGCCGGTTCGCATCCGCCAAACTCGCACGCCGCGAGCCCCCGGGGAATCCTAAACCGGATTCAAATGTCAGATTTGATCCACTAGTCGCGGCCTTGGCGAGTGAGGTTCGCAAGCTTCGGATCATATATATAGTCGGTTATCGTGCCGTCCTTGATCCTCTGGACGGCTTCATCAACTGCAAAAAGAGGGACGAGGAACCATTCTCTTGGGACGATGGGTAGCCCAAGACGATCCATGATCTCGACATCGAGGCGAGCCGGGGAAAAAACCCGATGGATCACGTTTTCGAGCTTCGTCCGGTTGATGTTGAAGAGCTCGTAAGTCGCAACGACTTCCACGTCCGCCATTAGGAAAGTCGGGTCGAGGCGAGCGTTTGCAATTCGCCGCTCGACACTGCCGCTGGTGACCCCGATCTTATGGAGAATGTCGCGGTGCGCCGCGACCGTCGGATGGTCGGACTTGCTTCGCAGCACATAGATCGTGCCGCTCGCCTGGTCGCCGTCCTCGTTTTTGTCCGCAAATAAAGGTCCGGCGATTGGTTCGGTTATGCGCCGGCCGGCCTCGTCCTTGTAAAGTGCGCGCTGAAGCGAGCGTAACAGCAAGTCGCTTTCGGTCCCGTTGGAATAGATAACTCTCAGACGCGCATCCGATTCCCCATTTGGGGCCTTAAAGGGTTCGCCGATCTCGGCGACATAGGCGGTTTGACCCCCAAGGATGAAAAACTGACCTGCCTTGATTTCCGCTTTGAGGAAGCCCGCATCCTTGACGAAGGGTCTTGTCGTGCGGACGCCATTTTCGAGGTCACTCTGAACCTGCTGGAAAAGTGGCTTGAATGTTTCGAAGTCTAGGCACCTTTCGCGGCTCGCAATTTCCTCGGCTTCACGCTTTGCGGCGCTGGTCCGGACGTGGCGCAAAGTTGTGATGTCGGATGACCCTGCGGCACCCTCCAACTCGGCGAGCAATTCATCATCGTCCAGCGCTTCCGACGGCGCAGCGGACGTAATCAGCGCCCCCGCCAATAACCCCTGATGATCGAACGGCGCGAGAAGCGATCTGCATTCGTCGAGGGCGCGCAATCGATCAAGGCGCACGGCGTAGAGCCGCTCGAAAATGTCGCGATCCTCCCCGTGCTGAGGCGCGCGGCCATGTGTCTCCACAAACCGCTGAATCTCCTCAAAGCCCGCGATGATCCGTTCCTCGCGTGGTGGACGGCCGCCTTTCTTTTCTGGCTGGGCGAACTCGTCGAGTTCAGAGCGCAATTCTTCGAGGTCGAGGTCATCACTCATAGCGGCCCTCGTCCTTGAAACGAACGAAGGCAGCAGCGCCCTCAGCCATGCGTTTTTCCCAGGCGTCAGTGGAGCTGATCAACGGAAGTCGGCCGCGTTCCTTCTTGAACCGGACGGCCCGCACCGCCAGGTCCTTCGCTTCCTCTGGCGTGAGACTCGTGCGCTTGGCCGCGATTGCGGCGGCGACCTGTTTCAGGCTTTCCTCGCTCATCGTCTTAGCGAGGATGGCATAGGCCTCGCCGAACGGATTGATCCGATCGATGAGATCGATGTCGAGTTCACGGACGTCCATGGCATATTTGCGGACGCCGTCTACGAAGGCCGTGTTAGCGCTTTCCTCGCCGCTACCGGCACCCGTCGCGATTTCCTTCGCTTTTTGCGTGAGGTTCAGCGCAGCGACAGCGTGCTGGCGCACAGCCTCCTGGTCCTCGTCGTCGAGATGGGGGTATTTGTCCTTGATGATCTTGCCCATGCGGACCTGGGTCAGTTCCTCCGGCACTAGCTCCTCATCGAAGAGACCCCGCTCGATCGCCGTCTTGTCCTGGACGAAGGCCGCAATCACTTCATTCAGGTCCTCTTGGCAGATGCGCGTCGCTTCCTCGCTTTTCGGCGTGGCGAGCCCCTTGATCTCGATCTGGAACTTGCCCGACTGGTCGTTGAATCCGACATTGCACTTGGTGGGATCGTAGCCGCCTTCACCATAGTCGAAGCCCGGCGTCGGGCCATTATTCGGGTTCTTCGGTTTGAACTCGAACCGGGGCGCGAGCACCTGCTCCATGAGCAGGCTCGCCGCGATGGCCTTCAGCGTGTCGTTTACGGCCTCGGTGACGATGTCGTCTGCGGCGGCGGGCTCGGCGATCAGGTTCGAGAAGCGCGCGCGGGTCTTGCCCGGCGCGTCGCGCGTCGCGCGACCGATGATCTGCACGATTTCAGTGAGGCTCGATCGATAGCCGACCGTCAGCGCATGTTCGCACCAAATCCAGTCAAAGCCTTCCTTCGCCATGCCGAGCGCAACGATGATGTCGACATGGTCGCGATTGTTCTTCTGCGCCGGGTCCTTCAGCGCGGCGGAAACGCGATCCCGCTTGGCTGGATCGTCATCGACAAGGTCGGCGATGCGCAAAGTCCGACCGTCGGACATCTTGATGAGCTGGAAGCCCGTGGCGGGATCGGTCCCCTGCCAATCGCCCAGCGCCTCGATGATATGCTCAACCTCTTTGATCTTGTCCTTTGTGCTCTCGCGCGAGTTGACATTCGGGATGTGAATAATCGTTTTCTCGACCGGGTTCAGCACCTTCAGGATGTCGTCGACGTAGGAGGCCGAATAGAAAAAATAGCCGATGTCGAGCTGCTTCAGATATTGATAGCCGTTGAGCTGCTCATAGTACGTATAGGTGACAGTCTCGAACTTCTCTTCGTCCTGGGGGGCCAGGACTGCCACGGCGTCGCCACGGAAATACGACCCGGTCATCGCCACGATATGCACGCGGTCGCGGGCAATAAAATCGCCCAAATGCAGGCCGAGCTTATTATCGGGGTTAGCGGAGACGTGGTGGAATTCGTCGACGGCGATCAGTCGGTTGTCGAACGCCTCAATCCCGAGTTTGTCGACGGCGAAGCGGAATGTCGCGTGGGTGCAGACCAGCACCCTGTCGCCGCTGCTGAGGAAGGCACCGACAGAATTGACTTTGCCCCCGTTGTCGTCGCCGGGCGCGTCGCACAGGTTCCACTTCGGCGTGACGGTCCAGTCCGCCCAGAAGCCGTATCTGCTTAGCGGCTCGTCATGAAAACTCGCTCCGATGGCCTTTTCCGGAACAACGATAATTGCCTGTTTGAGCCCTTGATTCTGCAGCTTGTCGAGGGCGATGAACATGAGCGCGCGGCTCTTGCCCGATGCCGGCGGCGACTTGATGAGAAGATATTGTTCGCCGCGCTTCTCAAAGGCGCGCTCCTGCATCGGCCGCATGCCGAACTCGTTGGCCTTGGTGGAGGTGCCATTGCGGGCATAGGAAACCGAAACAGACGGTATTGATTTCATGTCATTGGTCACGCGCGTGCCCCCTTTTTCTTCTTGGCCGTCCCCTGTCCGGCGGTCATTTTCACATAGAGCTCGAACAGTTTTTCCAGCCGCTCGGTGTCGTTCTTGAATCGCCGGCCGACATAGATACGCTCCAGCACTTCGTCGTTGCGTTCATGGGCAGCACGCAGGTCGGCTGGCATGGCATCAGGATCATAGAGATCAGAGATGGTCGCCGGGAAATGTGCTTCCCGCGCCAATAAGATATCTTCAGCGCAGCGTGTCAGATCAGCTTTATTTTTCTCGGTAAGCTTTGGAATCGGAAACGCATTGTACCCAATGACATTTGAATAGCTGATCCGCTCTTCAAGCTTTCCACACACCGTCTCCGTCCACACCCTATGTATCTGCGACGAACAAAGCGCAAGCACGTACACATCACTGCTATACACTGTGAACAATTTGTTAGTCGCAATGCTTTCTGCTGATATAATTCCACATGGTATGTACTCTCGTTTTTCAGACGAAACCTCAGGAACTACGATCGCCTGTTTGCCATACGATTGTATCTGAATGAAACGGTGCGGTATGTTCGCGCGATTTCGTGTTGATTTTGCCGTACTATTTAGGCGCGACTGCATTACGGCTTCGAATCTTCTCGCCAGAGGCTGGATATCCCGCGCCCGCTTAACGTCGGCGTCCTCGACCCAGATACAGTACCTGTCTACTCCATCAATCAACTCCTTTGACCCATACAACTTACGCACAAATACTGAGGCCTCTGGGTTTGTCTTAATTAATTCTCTTTTCTCCGCGGGTGATAGAATTAGATTTCCGCCATCAGTGGGCTGATTTCCCTTCAGCATTTGAGGCAATCCTGAAATTGACTTACCATGCCTTGGGATAAATATGTCAGCAAAATCTAAAAGATAAGGATTTATCCTGGTCACCTCTTTTCTAGTGTCACCAAAAAAGATGAATTTACGCCCGGGTTGAATATTCCTAATACCAACAACAACACAAGTTACACCTGCGTTATTTTTGGCTAAATTACTCCATTTAAATGAAGATTGTGCAAAGAAAATCTCAATTCCATTTGATAGAAGTTTTGGCCAGAGCAAATATACCTGCTCACCCTGACAGATAGAATTCGTTGTAACAAAAGCCGCACCACCGCGAACAGCCTTGCAGAACATTGCCGCCAACCAAAACCATCCCGAGATGTAGTCAAGATTCTTGTATTTTACACCACGGGATTCGAATAAACACTCAACGTCATCCTTTTGACTTTTAGACTGTTTTGAACTGCCCACATAAGGCGGGTTACCGCAGATATATGTTTCTCCACCTTCATTCTCGAAATCGATCTGCGCCTGGTCGATTGGGGTTTGAAACAAATCGTCAGCATGATGCTTCACGCCGGTTCCTGTAGGCGGGCAAATGCTGAGCCAATCGAGCCGCAGGGCATTGCCGCAGGTAATCCAGTTATGCGCGTCGAGTGGTAGGAAATCCCGCAACGCCTCCTTTTGCCCGCGATAGAGCACGTCACACTGATATTCGGCGATGATCAGGGCCAGGCGCGCGATCTCGGCCGGGAAGTCCCTCAACTCGATCCCGCGGAAATTGGTCAGGGGAATTTCCGAGCGCTGGTCCGCCTCGTCGCGGCGACGATTGATCTTGGCCTCGATCGCCCGCATTTCCTTGTACGCGATGACGAGAAAATTGCCGGAGCCGCAAGCCGGATCGAAAACGCGAATTTTCGACATGCGCTTGCGCAAGTTGAGCAACATGCGCGGATTGTCACCGGCTTCCTCAAGCTGCTTTCGCAGATCGTCGAGGAACAGCGGATTCAGCACCTTCAGGATGTTCGGCATGCTCGTATAGTGCATACCAAGCGCGCCGCGTTCGTCGTCGTCGGCGACGGCCTGGATCATCGATCCAAAAATATCCGGGTTGATCTTCTTCCAGTCGAGACTGCCGATGTGAAGCAGGTAGGATCGGGCGATGCGGCTGAACCGTGGCACGTCCGTGCTGCCCGAGAACAGCCCGCCATTCACATAAGGGAAGACGTCTGCCCAGCGCGGAATAGCAGCCGTGGCACGCTCTGCTGTCGCGGTGTTCATAGCGCGGAATAGCTGGCTGATCACCTCGTGCGTGTTCGACGAGTCCTTGGCGCTCATTGTCTCGATCGCGGCAGTGAACGCGCCGGTTCCACGGAAAATGTCGGTGTTCTCCGCAAAAAAGCAGAAGATCAGCCGAGCCATGAAGTGATTCATGTCATGGCGGCGCTGCGCAGTTCCCCAGTCGGAATTGTCTTTCAGCAATTCGACATACAGCCGGTTCAGCCGACTGGTTGCGCGGATATCGAAAGAGCTTTCGCGGACCTGCTTGACGGTTGTGATCCCAGCCAGGGGCAGGAAAACGCCGAAGTGGTTGGGAAAATCTACGTAGGAGCAGGCGATCGGCGGATCATCAGAGGTTACGTCTTCAGCCTCAAAGAGGTCGCCATCGGTCGCGAGGACAAAGCGCGCTTTCGCCCGCGCGGTCGCCGGGCTGGCCTTCAACGCCGCAAGCGTCTTCGTGACCTGCCCCGTGTCGCATGTGGAGATGTGAATGTTTTTGGTCTGAAGAACACCGCCAAGGTCGGACTTGTTCGATGCGCCCTTGCGCAGCTCTTGATCGTCGTTTCCTTGTTGCCGAACGCTTCGAGAAACGCATACGGAAATTCCGCGGCGTCAAATGGACGCTCGGCCAGCGCTGAAATGGCCTCTTCGATCTCGACCGCGTTCATTCCGCACTACTTCCTATTCTCTAGTATACATATTTCAGATCAATTTCCTTGCGGCTCTCTTTGCCCTGTTATCTAAAGCAGAGTCGGCTGTTTCGGTTGCGCCGCGACAGGATCAGTCGGCGGGTCGGAAGCTGCGCGATTTCCTGTCCCGCTTTGTCCTCCGCAACTCGGATGTCATAGGTGCCTTGCTAAGCCAGAACTGCGCGCTACGGCACCTAATCATGCCGCCGCCATGGTTAGTTCAGCTTCAACGGTGTCCTCGTCGGCCTCAACATCCTCACCTTCTTCCTGAACATTGCCCAGATATGCAGGTTTTCCGGTCGCTTGCTCGATGAGCGCAAGAATTTGTTTTTGTCGGTCCTCCATGAAAGCATCAAAACTATCGCCGCGCAAAAGCGACGGATGAATTAGATGAGATTTGAGATAGACGTCGAGCCTATCGCTACTAATCGGCGGCGTTGTGTCGTTACCCTTTTCCAATTTAGCGATGTACTCGGATGGTGCAACACCACCAATAATTCGGTTTGTTCGGTATGAAAGCGGGGTCTTATTGATAATTGAATCGAATACATTCGGCTTGACGTGATGGTTCTTGCACCACTCTTGGGGGAAGATGTGATGAATATCCACGTTCTCTCCAAAAAAGACCGTGTGGTCGAATTTCTGACCAGAACGAAAATCCTGTGCGCCTTCCTTCATCAGGAGAGCATTAACGCCTTTGTAAGCGGCAGACAGACGCATACGCATGGTTTTTAACCTGTCGGCGCGGAACAGCGTTTCGCTAACCGTTGATGGTTCTGGACCACCCTTCAGCCAGACAGGCACCTCCATGAAATCGCGTGCTATGCGAGTCTCGACCGCAGAGCCATAAAGCTCGCCAAAGACGCCGTTCCAATACCACTGCACAAGCTTGGCACGGTTCGCCTCGTGCTCCCATGCATCGCCGATGTCAGCGAGAATGGCGGCGAGCGGTACGATTTGCGATTGATAAGGAAGATCAAAAATACGATAGATGTGGAGCATGAGCAGGAACTTCGCGGCCTGCACAAAACCGCGCTCCACCTTCCCTTCATATTGTTTGTATGCCTCAAGAGGCAGGTTCAAAAGTGCCTGCCGATTGCCGGAAACCGCTGGCAATTCCTTGCCTTGCTTCCCGGCAGCCTCTGCGGCGCGCCGCCGGTCACGCGTATGAAAAAGCGAAATTGCCTGAAGGAAATCGGTATTGCCTACGCCTGCAATGATGCCGGTATCTGCGCCGGCAGGCCGGAGAGTCTCTGCAAGTCGGCGGTGGCGTCCCTTCGTTCCGTCGTCGCCGTACCAGTCTTTTCGCAATTCATGGCCTGACGCGGCATACATCGCGGTAACAAGCTCAAACGCGTCTAGTGCCTTGCCTCCGGTGTTTACCTTTTCGAAGACGACGCATACGGCCTCCTTGGAAGTCGATCTATCCAGGGTGATGACCGGCACACGGTAATATTTGAAATTTTCGAGAATTTGACGCTTGAAAGTCCTAAATTCCGCGCGCACATTTTCATTTTTGTCACCGCTCCAGTATTCATTGAAGCCGTCTTGCCACGTATCCCAGTCAAATACTTGTGACACAGGATACATTAGGCAAGCGTATTCCTGCTTTGCGGATGAAAGATTTAGTTTTTCTTCACGTCCAAAATCGACCCTGACAATCTTATCATCAGGCACGCCAACAATCGCCTCCTCGCGATCTATAGACGGATCAAGCGCTTTTTGAATGTCGATATAGAACCAACGCTTTACCTTCTTTTTTTTCGGCGTGACCGTCTCAACGACTTTTCCGCGCAAAGTCACTTGATAAAGGGAAGTCATCCGTTGCTGACCGTCAAGCAATAGGGACTGAGGCGAAATGTCTTTCGCCTCGCGGGGCGCACCTTCAACGGGTCTGGGCTTAAAATTTACCGGGCCGCCAGTGTCAAGCGACATCAATGCGCCGATAGGGAAAGCCCGCGAGACCGAGGCGACCAAACTCTTGATACGGTCTTCATCCCAAACCCAGCTACGTTGAAAATCTGGCAATTGAATAATACCTCGATTGCAGTCGTCGAGAAGTTTATTCAGATCAAAAGGATTTGTCTGGAACGTTGACCCTGCCATTACTGAATCTCCCTGCCCTGTCCTTCAAAGCAACGTCGGCTGCTTCGGTCGATCCGCAATCGGACCCGCCGGCCGGGTCGGAAGCTGCGCGATTTCCTGCCCTGCCTTTTCGTTCGCTACACGGATGTCGTAGGCGCTTTGCAGGTTAAGCCAGAACTGCGCGCTCGTGCCGAACCAGTGCCCGAGACGAAGGGCGGTGTCGCCGGTGATGCCGCGGCGGCCGTGAAGGATCTGCGTCACGCGATTGGGCGGGACGTTGATCTGCCGCGAAAGCTCGGTCGGCGTGACGCCAAGCTCGGTCAGCTCATCGGCCAGGATTTCTCCGGGGTGGATTGCGGGGCGCGACATGGTTCAATCTCCTCTCAATGGTAGTCCACGATTTCGACGTTCGACGGACCTGTTGCGTCCTGGGGCCACTCGAAGCAAATGCGCCACTGCATGTTGACGCGGACGCTGTACTGCCCTGCCCGGTCGCCTTTCAGGGCCTCGAGGCGGTTGCCGGGCAATGCCCGCAAATCCTCAAGACCCGTGGCGGCGTCCAGCATTTCGAGACGCTTGTAGGCCTGCCGGTCGAAACCCTGAAACTCCCGGACAAATTCGCCGCGCGAAAAAGCTTCGGTTCGTTTGTCGCGGTAGCTCAGAATCATGCATTCAGTATAAGTGTCTTGACGATTTACGTCAAGCGTAAATATCATCGGTCCACAAGAACCAAGCAAGAACATCCTTGCTTTAAGCGACGATGGCGCCATACTGGCGCCTATGGGACCTGCTGCCATAAACCGTGCGAATCAACCGCTCGAGCGGATCAATCTTAGGCTTCCGGCCGAGATTTTCCGAGCGATTGATGCGGATCGCGCCCGCCGGGCTGGCATTGTGTCCCGCAACACCTGGATCACTGAAGCCATCCAGGAAAAGCTTCTGCGCGAAGGCGTCAGCAACGATAAACAGCCAGGGGCGGGGGAATCGAATGGGCGTCTTTTATGAGTTCTTCGCCGGCGGCGGCATGGCCCGCGCCGGCCTTGGTCCCTCGTGGTCCTGCCTGTTCGCCAATGATTTCGATCCCAAGAAAGCGGCCAGCTACGCCGCGAATTGGGGTGCGGACCATCTGAAGGTTGGCGACGTCGCCAAAGTGACGCCGGCGGACTTGCCGGGCACCGCTGATCTCGCCTGGGCGTCGTTCCCTTGCCAGGACCTTTCTCTTGCCGGCGCCGGCGCCGGCCTGAAAGGCGATCGTTCCGGCACCTTCTGGCCGTTCTGGAAGCTCATGAAGGCGCTGACCGCCGAAGGTCGGGCACCGCGCATGATCGTTCTGGAGAATGTCTGCGGGGCGATCACCTCGCACGGCGGCAAGGATTTCGCGGCCATCGGCGCCGCCCTCGCCGGCGGGGGGTATCGGTTCGGCGCCGTGGTGATGGATGCGGCTCACTTCGTCCCTCAATCAAGGCCACGTCTGTTCATTGTGGCCGTGCTGGCTTCCCTGCCTGTTCCGGCCGGCCTGGTCGCAGACGGCCGGGATGAAAACTGGCACTCGGCCGCCTTGACGGTCGCTCATGGCAAGCTCTCGAAACGGTCGCAGGACGCGTGGATGTGGTGGCACCTCCCGGCTCCGCCCGTGCGAAATACGACATTCGCCGACCTGATCGAGGACAAGCCGAAAGGGGTGGCCTGGCATACGCAGGAGGAAACGCGCCGGCTGCTGGCAATGATGAGTCCCATCAATCTGGCGAAGGTCGAAGCCGCGAAAAGATCGGGCCGGCGCATGGTTGGCGGCATCTACAAACGGACGCGAGCCGACGATGCCGGCAATAAGATTCAGCGCGCGGAAATACGCTTTGACGACGTGGCCGGGTGCCTGCGGACGCCGGCCGGCGGGTCCAGTCGTCAGAGCATCATGACCATTGAAGGAAACAAGGTACGGTCGCGCCTGTTGTCGCCCCGCGAAGCCGCCCGTCTTATGGGGCTCCCCGACGATTACAAGCTGCCGGAAAACTACAACGAAGCCTATCACCTGGCCGGCGACGGCGTAGCGGTGCCGGTGGTCAGGTTCCTCGCCGCGCACATCCTTGAATCGATCCTGGCCTCTGCTGCGTTCGCAGAGCAGAAAGCCGCGTAGTTGATGCCCGAGGATTTGCAGGAAACACTGGCGACCTTCACCAAGGATAAGAAGTTCAACCGCCAAGGCCCGCTATGCGTTGCCCTGGTGATGACGCAGCAAGCAAGGAAGGCGGGCCTCCCGCTCGATCCCGGCCAGCTTCTGACGGAAGGCGGCGGCCAGGTCCTCGGACTCGGCAAGGGCGCGGTGCAATCGATTTTAACCAGACACGGAATTACCCGCGTACTGGCGTCGGAAGGCGGGCGCACGAGCCGGGGCAGCATCGGCAACATGCGGGAATATGTGGCCCTTCTCAATCAGCTTCATGCGAAAGGCGCGGCGGAGCTGGACGCTATCGAAGGGTTCTGGATTGAGCGCGTTCACGAGTTTTTCGCCGCCAAACCCTTCAAAATCCGCCTGGACGCCTCGCGCAGCCTGCGCACGGTCGTCCGCGACGTGCTGGGCCAGGCTGAAGACCGTCAGAAAACAATGCCGGGCGTCTACTACGCCGGCGCGGTGATGCAGCACATGGTCGGGGCGAAGCTCGATTGCGCGCTTGGTCAGGGCAATTTTGAGCACAACAGCTATTCGACATCGGATCAGCAATCGGGCCGGCGCGGCGATTTCTTCGTCGGGGATGTGGCGATCCATGTCACCACGTCGCCGGGCGAAGCCGTGATCGAACGCTGCCGGGACAACATCAACGATGGCATTCGCCCCGTCCTGGTAACGGGTCAACGCGGTCTGACCGTTGCTGAAGGCCTGGCGGACAATGCCGGCCTGGGCGACAGGATCGACATTTTCGAGATTGAGCAGTTTATCGCGCTCAACCTGTACGAACTGGGCAAGTTCGCCGCCGACGGCCGGCGGGTTGCGGTGTCCGATCTGGTGAACCGCTATAACGAGATCATCGACGACGTTGAAACTGACCCAAGCCTGAAAATTGAATTCAGGCAATGAGGTGCCGGGGCTCGGTTGGTTTCAGAAAGAAACTGCCACGGGATCATTGAACCTCTCCCTGCAAACGGACGTGCGCCCCCATCCGTTCATTTTAGCACTTTGCCGCCGCACGTCTTCAAAGCGGACAGCTCGGTGAATTCGAATCTGTTTCGCCTCCCGGAAATCGCCTTAATTTTCCCGCTTACGCAGTAGCAAACATTCGGCGACCTGGCGTTCAAATAAGATTGTATGTCCTGTGGGTCGTACTTTGGGTTCTCGATAAATATTTCAGCTCCGTTGTCGCGTATCAAAAAAGAGCCGGGATAAAATAGAACTCGCCCACAAATTTCCTTGGATAACCCTTCCGCTTGCGTCGCGCGATCCTGAACGACCGGTGCGGCCGCCGCCGGGGCCGTCGCGACCGACACCTGATGAAGGGCTTTACCCTGGGTGTCGAAAGAGCAGGACAGGCCATGGCCTGACACGCAATTGTTCTCGACGATTGTTGCGCCAGTCGCGCTGCGATGAATGGTCAGGCTGCAGTCGTTTCCGCCATCATCCTTGGTGAACTGTAGCACGTCTCCGCGCACGGTCGCCTGTCCGGCGATGTCGCCGAGGCAGCCGTTCGCACCGACATACACCGCAACCCACGACTTGCCTTCATGCACCGGGCCTATTTTGAGGCTGAATATTTCCCCGCCGCGCCCCCCTAATTCGCCTCGATACGTGACGGTCCCGGCTTCGTCATGGTGCATCCACTGTATTGAATGGGGGTCATCGTAAGGTTTCAACTGCTTCGCATAGGCACCGTTGGCGCCTATCGAAAGGGACAGGGTGAAGGGGATCAGAGCGGCTTTCATCTGATGCTCCGTGTGATGCCGCCGTAGCGTCGCGTCGCTGCCAGTTCGCCGGTTTGCTCGTCCTGTTCCCCGCTCCGCGTGACCATGAAATTGAGGGGATCACTCAATGGACCTTGCGCCTTTTCAAGGCTTCCACCGCCTGCTCGGCCTTACGCATTGCCTGATTGTGCTCCTCTATCAGCTCAATCAACTCTGCACTGTTCAGCTTGCGGCGCCGCTCCAGTTTGTCATTCTGTACGCAGTCCTTGATTTTCCCGCAGTCCTGGCAGCGCATTTCCGTTGTCGCTATGCGCTTTTCAGTCCATTTATAAAGGTAACGAAGCCGGGCGCAGTCTAAGCAGATCATCCCTTTCCTCCTTGGGCGGGGTTCACCTCTACCGCTCGCGTCCGGGGGCGGTCCCCCGCGTACGTGCCCGCCTATGAGGATATGCCCGCTCACGCCGCGCCCGAAGACACGGGCCTGGTCTCAGGGTTCAGCGGCCTTAACACAATCGCTTCGCCAGCACCTGCAGCACGCCCTGCACGGGCAGATCCGGACGCTGATGCACCGCGCCGATCAGCTGCCTGGGCCCGTCGCCCACGTAATACCAATCCCGCAGACATTTTGCCTGCGGCACCGGCAATCCATAGGCCAGCATGTCGAGGGCGCCGTCGACATAGGCCGCGCGCTGCTGGTCGTTCATCTTGTCGAGAAATTCAGCTCCAGTCATGGCGTTGGCTCCCGTCGAGAGGAAGAGAGAGAGGATCAGCGCGGGTCCGGGCATCGGAGGGTTTCCATGGTGTATTGTAGACATTATGACAAGTATACATATAGACACAGGCGCCACTCCATGCAAGGGGGAATCATGGTTTGGGGGAAAATTCCGGTGGATCGTGATGCGGGATTTCCGGCCGGATCGCGGCCAGCTCTTCGGCGGAGAGCGCAAACTCATCGGAGAGCCCTCCTCTCATGGCGTCCGCTATTTTCTCCGGCATTTCCGCCCGCACGGCCTGGGGCATCGCGTTCAAGTCCTCATGAATCGTATTGAGTTCGTCACGGCTCAGGACGTCGCCGGAGGCCATGCGGTCGCTGTAATAATCCGCCCGCTCTTTGGCGCGGAGGATCGTTTCATGCTCCTCCTGGGCCTGCTTTAATCGTTGCCCTGCGCTGACGCGCTCCTCCCAGGTCGGCGCATTTTCACCCCAATGGATCGCGTTGACCTCTTCCTTCGAAAGTTCCAGACCTTCGTCGGTAAAGCCTCTCTGGCGGTCTTCGGTGCGGTAAACCTTCCGCCCCTTCTCGTCGACCGTGGCGCGCCGGCGGATGTCGTCCAGGGCCTCCTGCGCTTCCAGCACCCGGCGTTCGGATTTGATGAGCGCCTTCTCGATCGCGCGGTTGACGGCGTAAAGCTGCCGCTGCACCTGTCCGCAGAATTCCAGATACTCCCGGTATGCCCTTTCCGCGATTGTTTCATGTGAAACCAGGCCGGCGGCCTCGCGGATCTTCTCGATCTGGTCCTGGGTCAGGAAGCGCGGCGTGCGGCCGCTCATCCCGGAGAGTTCCAGCATCAGGTCATCGAAATTCTTCCGCTGGCGGCCCATGGAGACAATATCGGCAAGCGATAGAACCATAATCTCGTTCCTGAATATGAATATTACTATGACTACAATCGTAATTAACAGAAAGAGGCAGAGTCAAGAATTTCGTTTTAAACGCCCGCCTGGTCTGGTCTTGAGAGGTAGTCTGGTAAGGGTCCGGCGCTTTCATCACCACAAGCGCTTTATTTTGCCCGGTTGCCGTTGATCCTAAAGATCGTTCCTTGTTCGGCCTGAAAAAGCCCGTTCCTCGTCCCGGCCCTGCAACAGGTCTTTGCCCGGCAAAGGGGAACCGGCCAAAAGCGCTTGCGGGACCGGATGATTTTTCGCTCTTGCGAAAAATACCGGACCTACCTTTTGGCGACGGCGCACCGCCGCGGGCAGACTTTAAGCGGCAGCCGGGTGAGACTGGAAATCACGAAGTAGCTGGAAAGATTGCCGTAATGACATTGGCTGCGCTCCCCCGCAACCATGAAAACGCCGTCAAGTCAAGGACTTGGCGGCGTTTTTGGTTGCCGTCCACGCTGCAAAGGAGCGCAAGGAGAACCGCGAACCTGTCGAAAGAGTGTCGTCGAGGGCATCTATTTTTCGCACAGCCTCGGCGGATTGCTTGCCGTCTCGGCGACGCCTGAAAGCGCGGTGTTCAGTTGATAGCGGCAGTTCCCGAACGGCCATTGGACGGGGGAACTCCGCCTGAGCACGCATTCCTCAGTGTCTCAACGAACCGGCGCAAAGGTGAAGGGTTTCGGACGCCGGCCCGCTGCGGACGGTCGTGCGGGATCGGGGGCCGGCGTTCGAAAGCCTCCCAAGGAGGAAACCGCGGGGAGGACGGGGCCGTTTGGCGAGCGCGACTATGGGGATTTGAGGATCGCGGACGGCTGGCGAGCGAGGCGTCGGCAGCCGGCGGCGTTCAATGTTTTCAGCGGAAGCGGCGACGGCGGACGTTTTCCGAGGCGACGATGCGCGGGAGCGAGGCGTTGGCATCGGTCGAAGGAGGATTGGCGACCTCGCTCGGGCATGGCGCTCGTGTTCCTGCGCGCGGCTGGAGGCGGAGGCGATCGACGGTGCGAGGCGGGGTGCGTGGCGACGGTCATGAGGTGTCGATCCTGATCCGGCTCGGGGATGGCGATCGCACGGGGCGCGGGCCTTCGAAGGTCTCGACGACGATCATCTGGCCGCCGCAGCACGGGCAGCTGCGGAAGGACGAAGCTGGTTCAGCGTCGCCGTCGGCGTCGGCGGCCGCGCTCTCGGGCGAAACCTTGGATGGGGCGAGCAATTGTCGGGCGCGCTCGATGTTCTGGGCGCGAACCGCGCCGGCGAACAGGCCGTAATGTCGGATGCGGTGGAAGCCGCTCGGCAACACGTGCAGGAGAAAGCGGCGGATGAACTCGGCGGCGTCGAATCTCATGGTCTTCATCCGGTCGCGGCCTTTGATCCGGTAGTCCTTCCACTTGAAGGCGACGACCTTGTCGTCGAGCGCGATGAGCCGGGAGTTCGAGATCGCGACGCGATGGGTGTAGCGCGACAGGTAGGCGAGCACGGCCTGCGGGCCGGCGAACGGCCGCTTGGCGTAGACCACCCATTCGGATCGGCGAAGCGGTGCGAGCGCGGCGTCGAAGGCGCTCTTCTCGCCGAGGGGCGCGAGGTCGCCGAGGAAGACGAGGCGGCCGGTCGTATGCAGGGCCGTGAGCCCTTCGAGGAAGAGCCGGCGGAAGAGACGCGACAGCACGCGCACGGGCAGGAAGAAGCCGGGCTTGCAGGCGATCCAGCGCGAACCGTCCGGCGACAGGCCGCCGCCGGGAACGATGACGTGGACGTGCGGATGGTGGGTCAGCGCCGAGCCCCAGGTGTGCAGCACGGCGGTCAGGCCGATGCGCGCGCCCAGATGCTTCGGGTCGGCGGCGATCGTGGTCAGCGTCTCGGCTGCGGTTCTGAACAGGAGATCGTAGACGGCCGCCTTGTTCTGGAACGCGACGGCGCCGATTGCGGCCGGCAGGGTGAAGACGACGTGATAGTAGGGAACCGGCAGGAGCTCCGCCTCGCGGTCTTCGAGCCACTTCCGCGCCGCGGCCGCCTGGCACTTCGGGCAGTGACAATTCCGGCAGGAGTTGTATGCGACGCGCTCGTGCGCGCAGTCCTCGCAGCGCTCGACGTGGCCGCCGAGCGCGGCTGTGCGACAGGTCTCGATCGCCGACATGACCTTCAACTGGGCGAGGCTCACGTGCCTGGTGTTGGCCTTTCGCCACGCCGCCCCGTGGGCGCGAAAGATGTCGGCGACCTCGAGGGGAGGCCGCGCCACGCGACCGTAGTCAGGCGGGCGGCGTTCGCTTCGTCAGCTTGATGTCCAGCCGGTCCAGCGGACTCTTGATGTCGCGGACCGTGTTGACGGCGACGCGGGTGTAGAGCGCGGTCGTCTCGAGCTTCGCGTGCCCCAACAACACCTGGATCACGCGAATATCGACGCCCTGTTCGAGCAGGTGGGTCGCAAAGCTGTGCCGCAGCGTATGCGGAGAAACGCGCTTGGAGATTCCAGCCAGGTCTTTGGCGGCGGTGACGGCGCGGTTGAGCTGCCGCTCAGTCACCGGATTGATCGGGTTCTGGCCGGGAAAGAGCCAGACCTGCGGCCGCGCCGCCTTCCACCATTCACGCAGGAGCTGGAGCAGTTGGGGCGACAGCATCACATCGCGATCCCGCTGTCCCTTGCCCTGCTCGACCCTGAGCATCATGCGCCCACTGTCGATGTCGGACACCTTCAGGTGCGCGACCTCAGACACCCGGAGGCCTGCGCCGTAGGCGACACTGAGCGCGGCCTTGTACTTGAGGCTCGGCGCGGCCTGGAGGAGACGCGCCACCTCCTCCTGGCTCAGGACGACCGGCGCCTTGCGCGGCTTGGTCACGGTCCTCAGAGGACGAACGAGATCGGGCTTTTCGAGCGTCACGGTGAAAAAGAACCGCAGCGCGGCGATGGCGGCGTTGATCGTTCCAGGGCTGGCCTGCTGCTGCGCCATATGCAGTTGATAGCGGCGAAGATCCTCGCTCGTCGCCTTATCCGGCGATCGGCCGAGGAAGGCTGCAAACTTCCTCACAGTGCGAACGTAGTCCCTCTTCGTGTCTTCGCTGAACCGGCGCGCCGTGATGTCGTCGATCAGGCGCTGACGCAGCGGACTGACGGGCTTCTTGGACATGGAAAGCTCCTGTCTCGCATGGGGTTGAACCCCACGATCTTGAGACAGGCATTGGCCTTCACGTCGGCCGACCCCGGCCTTTCGACTTCTCCCGCTACCTCTCGCCGCCCCTACCGCGCGAGCGGTTTAGTCCTTGGGCGGAGAGCCGACCTACAGGGGTCGCGCAGGGAACAGCCGGAATCGGCCGGAGACCGGGCATTCGGCGTTACGCGGTATCGCCTCATCTCCGTCCGAAGCGGCGTTCCGATGTTCAGTGGGACTAAGCGTCTTGACGCCAAGGCATCGCTCGGTGGCGTCCTACGCGATTGTATTGAGGTGGAAGGCCGGCACAACGCGATGCAACCCTTTGAGGACGAGGTCTCCGGCCGGTTCAAGTGCTGCGGCGTCCTGGATCGCCTCGCGAACTTTGCTATCGACGAGAATGTGTCCGTCGCCTGCTTCCGCGCAAAGCCGAGCGGCGAGATTCACCACGGTCCCTATCGCGCTGTAATCGCTGCGGCCCTCGAATCCGATCGTCCCCAGCGTCGCATATCCATGAGCTATACCGACCCCGAAGCCGAGCGAGTGTGCGGACGCGCGCCATCGGGCAGTCAGCTCCGCAAGCTGCGCCCTCATCGCGGCGGCCATTCTGGCGGCGCGCAAGCAGGGATCCGAGCAAGGGATCGGATCGTTGAACAACACCAACACGCCGTCGCCAACGAAGCGTTCGAGCGTGCCTTCGAACTTATGAATCAGGGGGCCGAGCACTGCGTGATACTCACGGAGAATGGCCATCACCTCCTCGGGCTCGGCGATCTCCGCAAACGCGGTGAAGCCGCGCAAATCGCAGAAAACGACAGTGACCTCACGACGGTGACTTTCCAGCGCCTCCATCGTCGGTGACGCCAGGACCAGATCGGCGACTTGCGGCGAAAGGAACCGCTTCAGGCGGTTCGCGCGCTCGATCTGGATCACCTGCTCGGCGACCCGCCGCTCCAGCGAGGCGTTCAATTCCGCGAGTTCGGCCGCCTGCCGCTTGGTGCGGTCGTGCAACTCCTTGACCCGCAGCATCGAGCGCACGCGCGCGACAAGCGCCTGCTGATCCACCGGCTTGGTGAGGTATTCGTCCGCTCCCGCCTCCAAGCCGGCCACGACGTCCTTCGAGTCGGCCCGGGCGGTGACGAGGATGACTGGCACGAACCCGAGGCTCGGGTCGCTTTTCAGCCGCCGGCACGCCTCGAGTCCGTCGATCCTCGGCATCATCACGTCGAGCAGGATCAGGTCGGGCGCATCGCGGCGCACCGCTTCCAGCGCCTCCGCCCCATCGGAGGCTTCCGTCGTCGAATAGCCCTGCGCGCCAAGGCGCGCGGCGAGGATCGCGCGGTTGTTCTCGTTGTCGTCGACGATCAGGACGCGGGGAGGATCGTGCACGCCGCGGCTCACAGAGGTTGTTCGAGAAACTGTCCGATTTTCGCCAGCAGATGACGGGTGCTGTAGGGTTTGGCGACGTAGGCGTCGCAGCCCGCGTCGCGCGCTCTCTGCTCGTCGCCGCTCAGCGCGTAGGATGTGACTGCGATAATCGGAATGTGTTTCAGCTCAGGATCACGCTTGATGCTGCGGGTGGCCTCGTAGCCGTCGACGAGCGGAAGCTGGATGTCCATCAGGATCAGGTCCGGTCGCTGCGATCGCGCTACGGTCAGCGCCTGCACGCCGTCATGCGCTTCGACCATGCGGAAGCCGGCGCTTCCGAGCAAGTCGCGCAGGATCTGCCGATTGTCCTCTTGGTCCTCAACGACGAGAATCGTTCTCATCCGTTTCGCCCCGCCTGCAATTCGACCCGCGCCGGCGCGGTGAACGAGAATGTCGCCCCCCGGCCAATGCTGGAATCGACCCAGATGCGCCCGCCATGCATTTCGACGATCCGTCTCGCGATGGCGAGCCCAAGGCCCGAGCCGCTCTTGGCCTTGGTGATTGAGCTGTCCACCTGTTGGAACTCGTCGAAGATTTTTGCTTGATCCGCCTCGGCGATGCCGGGGCCGGTGTCGCGGACCGAGAACGTATAGACATCTTCGTCGGCCGCCACCTCGATCGCGACCTCGCCCTGATCGGTGAACTTGATCGCGTTGCCAACCAGGTTGAGGAGCGCCTGCGCGAGCCGGCGCTCGTCTCCACGCGCCGGCGGCAGTCCGGGCGGCACGCGCGTCGAGAGAGAGAGGTTCTTTTCGGCGGCGAGCAATTCGACCGCGCCATAAACACCGCGCACCAATTCGTCGACCGAATAGTCGTCGAGCGAAAGACTGAACTGGCCGGCCTCGATCTTCGACAGATCGAGAATGTCGTTGATGAGGCCCAGCAGATGCCTTCCGTTGCTCTGCATGCGTTCGAGCGGCCCGCGCATTTTGTCGGGAACCTCGCCGTAGACGCCATCGAGCATCAATTCGCCGAAGCCGAGGATCGCATTGAGCGGAGTGCGCAGCTCGTGGCTCATGTTCGCCAGGAACTGCGACTTATGCCGGCTGGCGTCCTGGAGGCGCTGGTAGAGCTCCTGCAAGCGCTCGCACGCCAGATTGACATGCTGCGCGAGCGCGCCGAGTTCGTCGCGGTTGCCCACCGTTGCCTTCTGCGAAAAGTCACCGGCTGCAATACGATTGAGGCGCTCGTCAATCTCCTGCACCGGCGCGACGATGGACCAGGATATGGCGTAGCCCAGCGCCAGCGTCAGGACGAAGCCGGCGAGCGCGAACGCGACGACATAGACGCGCGACGTCTCGTATGTGGCTCTGCTTGCGTCGACCCCGTTCACCATGTCCGCCTCGGCCCGGTTGACGAGCTGGTTCGTCAGTCGTTCAAGCCGGTCGGCGAGCGGCGCCAGCTCGGTGGTTTGGGCCTGCCTCGCCTCGCTGGTTCGTCCATCGCGGGTCAGTTCCAACACGCGCGTGGCGATGGCGATGAAACCGGAATACTCCTCGCGAAGGCGGCCGAGCAGCGCAACCTCGTCCTTTGCGACGAACGACACGCGGTCGAGGTCGTAGCCGAACTGGTTGATCTGGCGAAGCGCACTGAGCAGCGTCGCATTGTCGGGGGCCGCAAGCGTTGAGGAAACACTGTAGAGCTGACGCAGCGTATCGTGCTGCATCTGGCGGTAGGCGTCGATCTTGTGTTGCAGCGACACCAGATCGCCTGCGCGCTGCTCCACTTCTCGCAGGGCCAAGAGCCCGGTTGCGCCCAGCGCCACGAGAAGCAATTCGATGAGCAGGAAGGCCGCGAGCAACTTGATTCGGACAGGCGCAGGAATGCGTCCGACATAGCCGACCAGCGCGTCCCTTCCTTCCTCCCATCGCCGTCCCCGTTGGGCGCCGCCAAGCGGTCTGTGGGCGCGACTCGTCAGGGAATCAACCGAGCTCGCGCCTTACTTCGCGCAACAATCGCCAGTCGGTGCCTTCGGCGATAATCCTGTCCGGACTCGATTTGATCATTCCGGCTTCGTGCAGGCGCAGCGCGTAGAAGCGTATCGTGTCCTCGGGGTCGTAGTCGCGCCACTTCCCGTATGGCACGTCCGAGAGCGTCTGGACCGCATACTCATAGTTCGGCGTAAAGCCGCGGTCCACGACTTGCCGTGCGACCCTGGTCGGCGCGCTGAGGCAGAGATCGGTCGCCCGCAGCATCGCTCGCACCACGCGCTTGGCGGCGTTCGGCTTCGTTCGCACGAATTCCGGGTTGCCGGCCAGCATGCAGCAGAAGTACTGCGACCACGGCCGGTCCTGCGCGCTGTTCACGATCACATGGCTGACGCCCTGCGCCCGCAGACGCTGTGGCTCGGGCGGAAAACCGAGAAAGGCGTCGACCTTGCCGTCGAGGAACAGTTCGATCGGTTTCGGTTCCGTGCTCGTCACCCAGTTGATGTCTTTCGCCGGATCGAGCCCAACCAGTGCCGCCATTGCCGAAACGAAGACATGAGGGCTGGACTCCAGCGCCGAAATTCCGACCGATCGGCCCTTGAGGTCCGCCACCGTGCGGATGCCGTCCTTCGCGAACAATTCGAAACATCCGACGTGGACGCCCGCGAGCATCGTGACCTTTGTGCCGCGGTCAAGCAGCAGAACGAGCGGGCCGGAGAAATGCAAGGCGAAGTCGATTTGACCGGACGCGATCGCCTCGCTCAGGAGCGGGCCGGAATCGCTGACGACGTAATCGACCTGCGTGACGCCCTCGGCCGCGAGCAGTTCGTCGACAACATACTGCGGCATGACGCAAAGACTCGGAACCTTGGCGAGCCTTATCCTCGTTGTTTCGGGCGGAGCTTCCTGCGCCTGCGCGCGGCGGCGTTGAGCGCTCCAAATCACCCCTGCGCTCGCCGTCGCGCCGACGGCGAGAAGAAAATCACGCCTGTTGGACAACATTGGCGCCTCCGCTTCACGGAATCCGTGCTTTTCGCCCCACCCCTACCCGCCGTCGCCTAGCAATTACCGCCTTTATTTAACGCTAGGCTTTCGGACAGCAAGTTGCAAGCGCGTCACAGAATTCGCAGCCGCCGCACGAAGTTTTTCTGGACAATAATGGGGATTGTGATACAGATTGGTTTTTCGCACGTCGGTGCGTCGTAGCCTAGGCGCGGGTAGTTCGGTGCTCTGACTCGGTCAACATTCATTGTGTTGTCGTTGCGTCGAGGCCTTCTGATCGACGCAAACAGTGACTGGAAAGCGCGGGCAGTAGTTTATCCATTGCGGCAGTCTGGCTGCTGATCATGTTCAGCCCAAAGCGACGACCGCGCGCGCAAAGGCCGCCTTCTCACAGAGCAGAGGGGACGCGAACATGCAGGACCGACGACATTTCCTCAAGACCGGCTTTTCCGTCGCGGCCGCGGGCCTTGCCGGCGCTGCGGCGCTCGTCCGCGCACGCGGATCCGTGGCGGAAGAAGCTCCTCCGGAGACGACCTCGGTGCGGCTCCTGCACTGGAAGGACTACACTTGCCTTGCGCCGATTGACCTCCTCGACGATCTCCTGCGTGACGAGGGGTTCGCCGACGTCCGCTACGTGCCCGGCGCAGATTCGGACATCGGGGCCGATAGGCTCGCGAGCGGAGACGCGGACTTCGTCCAGGACTTCGCCGCCACCAACATCCCAAGGATCGACGCCGGCGTTCCCGCAGTCATGCTGGCCGGGGTGCATCCAGCCTGTTTCGAGCTGTTCGCCCACGAATCGATCCGCAGCGTCATCGATCTGAAGGGCAAGACCGTGGGCGTCAGCACCACGAAGGCCTGGGGCCCCGACTATTTCTTGCTCAAGATCATCGCCGCCAGCGTCGGGCTCGATCCCGCCAAGGACATCAATTGGATCGCCAGCGGAGGGGCCAGTAGAAACGACCTTCTCACAAACGGCAAAATCGATGCGTTCATGGCCTCGCCGCCCTGGGCTCAGGAACTGCGCGGCCGGGGAACAGGCCACGTGATTCTCAACAGTGAGCTGGACCGGCCATGGTCGCAGTATTTCTGCTGCATGTTGATCGGCAGCGCCGACTTTGTCCGCCGCAGTCCGATCGCGACCAAGCGAGTCGTCCGCGCCATGATGAGGGCCACCGACATTTGCGCCGCCAAGCCCGATTGGGTCGCCAAGCGCTTAGTCGATCGCGGCCTCATGGCCCGCTACAACTACGTGCGGCAGGGGCTGGAGGACGTCTCCTATCGCGCCTGGCGCGACTACGACGCCGAGGACGCGGTCCGTTTCTGGGCGTTGCGTGAGCGCGAGCTCGGGATGATCAAGTCGTCTCCCGACAAGATCATCGCGACGGGCACGGACTGGCGGTTCCTGAACGAGGTCAGGAAAGAGTACGGGATTTGAGCCGCGTTCTCCAAGAGAAGGAGGCGCGGAAATGCAGAATTGGCGACACCTTCTTGAGGCTGGCATTTCCGTCGCAGACGGCCCGCCACGCGGCCAATCGAGGCCGCACGGGACGAGGATAGCCGCGCCGGCGCCGACAGCTTCAGTCTCGACTGCGGAGCAGCGGGGCGAGTTTCAGCCGACATGGGACTTGCCACTTGCGACACAACGCCTCCGGCAACGTAACGCTCCGCCCGCAGGCAACGCCTTCGACGGCCGATCGGCATGGAAGACAAGAAAGCCCGTAATGGTCACCGACGCACTTGCGCGGTCTGGCGTCAGTTCAGAGGTTGCAGAATCGTCTTGACCACGTAAGCGCCGATCTCTCTGCCCATGGTCTGTCCGACCACGGCGGAATTCCGATAGTGGAAGCCGGCGTAGATGCGCGCGTTGGCGACCTCATCGGTGTAGGCCTTCAAGTTCGTGAAGCGATGGGTGACGCCGGGCGCGCTTGGCGTGGTGATCGCGACCTCCGGGATATCAGCGGACCCGAGCGTCGCTTCGATGACGGTGGCGACCGACGTGCTAACGATGCAATGCGCGCAAGGATATTCCGGATGCATCGGGGTCGCGTCAATCGGCTCCCATGTCGGTGCCGGTGCGGTATCCGGATTGCCTGAAATGTCGCCATTGCGAATGGCCGTTATCGGGCGCCAGAACTGATAGTGATATTTCGCCTCGTACACCGCCTGGATTGCGTCGGCCTCGGCAACCGACGCCAACGCCATGAAATGGGCGCTGCTTAGCACCGACATGCCCTTGCCAATGACGATCTGCCGCTCCAGCGGGTGCGTCGCTAGCGGGCCGGTCGTCAGCCAAAACCGTGCATCTTCGGTCTGCCGCGGGGTGCGCTTGTTGCTGTTCCTTTCGCCCGGTTCTTTTGTTTCATTGTAGTCCTTCGCCCACTCCGCGCTCTTGAGGTCGGGGGGCGGGCCAGGACGAAATTGCGAAGGGCTCTCCATTGCGAACGGCGTCATCGCGATGCATTCCCAGCCGATTGTCATTGCGGTTGGGACATAGACGCCCGGCTGCGTGATCGGCCGATATGCGTTCTGCGCATTTGATCCGTCGTCGGCGCGCAACGCCAGCATCTTTGCCGCGACGTCTTCGCCAAGTTTGACACCGCGATCCTTCGCGTCACCGTCGGGAACGGCGGCGAGATAGCTCGTCAGCGTCGCGCGCACGTCGGCGTTCGGAACGATTCCGACCAAGACATTAGCGGCTGCCGACGCGGCGGCGGCTTCCTCTGACGCGCCCAGCTCGGAATTGCTTTGAAATCTGTAGGGTTGGTAGCGAGGTTCTATAGCGTTGACCGCATTGAACATGGCAAGATGCATCATCGCCATGGCGCGAAACAAAAGACCAGGCTTTATTGGCAGCGGCAATCCAATGGGCTGGACTGTTTTGACTCCGATATCGTCCCAGTCGGCGACGACATTGGGGAAGCGGTTGCGGCGGGTGCCGCCGCGAGTGCAGCGATGAGCGCAATGAGGCCACACCTGCCGATCATGGGGTCCTCCCGTTGCGTTTGTGGTTTCGAGACCGGTTAGGCGTTTGAGACGGCTTCCCACCTGATCCGAGATTGCCCCACTATATACCATTTCCTGGAGGCTCGGATGCGTTTCCGCCACCCGATGGATGGGCGGAAACTGGCTGCGGAAATGGCTTCCTTCTCGGCGTCGCGAGATTCCGTTCGACCCACCTCACCAGCGCCCGCGAACCGCCGCTTGCCGACCGCGCAGCGGGCCTCATCCGGCCCCGGAAAGAAACTGGGATGATTGGTCCGGCGTTGCGCGAGATAGGTCTCAAACCCGCACGTCCCATGAGATCGCCGTCGCTCTCCTCGACGACATCGCCAACGTGAATCCCGACGCGGGATTGAATCCGCGGGTCCTCAGGCACGCCCGCGTTGCGTTCAATCAGGCCGGTCTGCACTTCGATCGCCCAGCGCGCCGCATCGACCACGCCGCGGAACTCAATGATCGAGCCGTCACCGGTGCGCTTGACGATGCAGCCGTGATGGGCGGCTATGGCCGGTCGATGAGATCGGTGCGCAGGCCCGAAGACGCGCGAGGGTTCTGTCCTCGTCGGTCCCGGCGAGCCGGGAATAGCCGACGACATCCGCCACCAGAATCGCCGCGAGCTTCCGGGTCTCGCTCATCGCGCTCCTCTTGGGTCGCCACACTAGCCCAAATGCCAGCTTCAGTCTGCCTGTTCGACGGAAGGACCGCTCATGTGCGCATTCCTTCCGTACTGGATACCAAGCGGGAAGGGCAGGAATGGGTCCAGAAACTATGGGAACCGCGACAAAGGTCTGGCACCGTTGTCGTTGTGCGAAAGCCGATAGAGGTGCCCCATGATCCAAGTTGATGACCTGAGCCGTTCTCTGATTGCCTTTGAACAAATCAGCACGTTGGTGATCGTAGTCGAGTTGAGTCAATCGAGCTGGCTGGCCGCCGGCGTTGTTCCTGGAATTGAACGGCGACCGCTGAAGAAACTGGATCCCGATCCAACTGCACTATTGCATTTGGTGGAGGGTTGGCGGGATCGAGCGACAAAAGCTGGCAGAGCGATCACACGGACCGTTCTCGCTTTCGAGTCTGGTCGCGATGGGTTTTGGCTGGCTCGATGGCTGCGGGTCCGTGGCGTCGAGACCTTCGTCATGCATTCGACGAGCGTCGCGGTATCGCGCGAGCCCCGCCGAGCCAAGACGGATCGGCTCGATACTGAGATGCTCATCCGCGTGTTTCTGGGATGGCTGCGCGGCGAGCCGCGTCACTGCAAAATGGTGGCGATCCCCACGCTCGAGGAAGAAGACGCCAGGCGTCCCAGCCGCGAGCGCGAAGTCCTGGTGGGCGAACGCACGAGGATCATCAATCGCATGAAGGCGGCCCTGGTCCGGCTCGGCATTCGCGGCTTCAAGCCGGGACTGCTCACGGCGCCGCAGAAGCTTGACGCATTGCGGACTCCAGAGGAGACGCCAATTCCGCCCAACATGTTGGATGAGATGCGACGCGACATGGCCCGACTGGCTTGGGTCCGCGAGCAGATCAACGCCATCGAGCAGGCTCGGCTGGAGCGCTTGGAACGGGCGCCTGCCACTGGCCGGCATGCGATGGTTCGGATGTTGGCGCGCGTCATCGGCGTCGGCGTCGAGACGGCGGATATGCTGGTGCAAGAAGTTCTGTCCAGAAACCTGCGAGACCGACGGGCCGTGGCCCGTTACGCCGGCCTCACCGGGTCGCCAGACGAGAGCGGGTCGAAACGACGTGAGCAGGGTTTGTCCAAGGCGGGCAACGCGCGGGTGCGTCGCGGTCTCATTCAACTGGCGTGGCGCTTCCTGCGCTTTCAGAAGGACAGCGCCCTGGCGCAGTGGTACCGAGGCCGAACCGAAGATGTTGCTGGGAAGCGTAAGAAGACAATGATCGTGGCGCTTGCCCGAAAGCTGCTGATCGCCCTGTGGCGACTGGTGACGATCGGAGAAATTCCTGTTGGCGTCGCGCTGCGGACGGCTGTCGCTTGAACCATTTGATCGAACAGGAGCGGAATAACACCCAGTTTCGGCATCCTTCGCGCACTGGCGCAAAGGTCGCTGATCATGATCCGAGGTGGTGGTGACCCGAACACAGCCATGGCTTCAAAGCCGAGTCCAGAATGGGCCCGCCACCTCGGAGCCTCGCCGCTGAAGCGAATGGCTGCTTCATGGTCCGGGTCCGACATGGACCCAACCGAATACAAGGTTGCGGCGCGAGAGACGCGCCCGACAGCGGGCTCCCCTCGGATCAATCAAAACACGCCTCGACCATAGGAGAACAATCAGATGCAATAAAGCTTGACACGGACATCCCCATACAAGGCTGTGTAAAAACTTCCGCGCGTTTTCACACGAGCCTGTTTCGTTCGCTTTTATGGGGCCTTAGAGCGGTTAGAGTCGAAAAAATCGAGAAAAATCTTGCTGTGCTCGATCGTTTGCAAAATTTCGCCGAGTTTTTACACGGCCTCGGTCGAACCGGGGCGTTCAAAGCGCTTTTCGTGAACGGTCGGTCCTCGCGCCTCTGTCACATTCCGTCTACGACCGGTTTTTTTGGCCAGGGGTACCGGCGGGGTAGGCTTAAGCGGCCGCCGGGGTGAGATTGGGAATCACAAAGTAGCTGGAAAGATTGGCGTAACGACAATGGCTGCGCTCCCCCGCAACCATGAAAAGGCCGTCAAGTCAAGGACTTGGCGGCATTTTTCGTTGCCGTCCACGCTGCAAAGGAGCGCAAGGAGGATCGCGAACCTGTCGAAAGAGTGTCGTCGAGGGCATCTATTTTTCGCACAGCCTCGGCAGATTGCTTGCGTTCTCGGCGACGCCTGAAAGCGCGGTGTTCAGTTGATAGCCCAGTTCCCGAACGGCCATTGGACGGGAACCCCGCCCTAAGCACGCATTCCACGGTCTCTCAACGAACCGGCGCAAAGGTGAAGGGTTTCGGGCGCCGGCCCCTTGCGGACGGTCGTGCGGAATCGGGGGCCGGCGTCCGAAAGCCTCCCAAGGAGGAAACCGCGGGGAGGAAGGGGGCCGTTTGGCGAGCGCGCCTATGGGGATTTGAGGGTCGCGGACGGCTGTCGAGCGAGGCGTCGGCAGCCGACAACGTTGGGTGTTTTCAGCGGAAGCGGCGACGGCGGACGTTTTCCAAGGCGACGATGCGCGGGAGCGAGGCGTTGGCGTCGGTCGAAGGAGGATTGGCGACCGCGCGAGGTCAGCGCTCTCGTGCTCCAGCGCGCGGCTGGACGCGAAACCGATCGACGTTGCGAAGCAGGATGCGCGGCGTTGATCATCATGAGGTGTCGATCCTGATCCGGGTGGGTGGTGGCGGGCGCGCAGGGCGCGGGCCTTCGAAGGTCTCGACGACGATCATCCGGCCGCCGCAGCACGGGCAGCAGCGGAAGGACGAATTTGGTTCGGCGTCGCTGTCGGCGCCGGCGGGCGCGCTCTCGGCTGAGGTCTTGGACGGGGCGAGCAATTGTTGGGCGCGCTCGATGTTATTCGCTCGAACCGCGCCGGCGAACAGGCCGTAATGTCGGATGCGGTGGAAGCCGCTGGGCAGAACGTGCAGGAGAAAGCGGCGGATGAACTCGGCGGCGTCGAGCGTCATGGTCTTCATCCGGTCGCGGCCTTTGATCCGGTAGTCCTTCCACTTGAAGGAGACGACCTTCTCGTCGAGCGCGATGAGCCGGGAGTTCGAGATCGCGACGCGATGGGTGTAGCGCGACAGGTAGGCGAGCACGGCCTGCGTCCCGGCGAACGGCCGCTTGGCGTAGACGACCCATTCCGAATGGCGCAGGGGCGCGAGCGCGGCGTCGAAGGCGCGCTTGTCGGCGAGCGGGGCGAGGTCGCCGAGGAAGGCGAGGCGTCCGGCCGCATACAGGGCGGCGATCCCGTCGAGGAAGAGGCGGCGGAACAGACGCGACAGCACACGCACGGGCAGGAAGAAGCCGGGCTTGCAGGCGATCCAATGCGACCCGTCCGGCGACAGGCCGCCGCCGGGCACGATGACGTGGACGTGCGGATGGTGGGTGAGCGCCGAGCCCCAGGTGTGGAGCACGGCGGTGAGGCCGATGCGCGCGCCGAGATGCTTGGGATCGGCGGCGATGGTGGTGAGCGTCTCGGCGGCGGTGCGGAACAGGAGGTCGTAGACGGCGGCCTTGTTGTGGAACGCGATGGCGCCGATCGACGCCGGCAGGGTGAAGACGACGTGATAGTAGGGAACCGGCAGGAGCTCGGCCTCGCGGTCTTCGAGCCACTTCCGCGCCGCGGCGGCTTGGCACTTCGGGCAGTGGCGATTGCGGCAGGAATTGTAGGCGATCCGTTCGTGCGCGCAGTCCTCGCAGCGCTCGACGTGTCCGCCGAGCGCGGCGGTGCGACAGGTCTCGATCGCCGACATGACCTTCAGCTGGCCGAGGCTCAGGTGACCGGCGTTGGCCTTTCGCCACGCCGCCCCGTGGGCGCGAAAGACGTCGGCGACCTCGAGAGGGGGCCGCGCCACGCGGCCGTGGTCAGCCGGGCCGTGTTCGCTTCGTCAGGCTGACGCCCAGCCGCTCCAGCGGACTCTTGATGTCGCGGACCGTGTTGACGGCGACGCGGGTGTAGAGCGCGGTCGTCTCGAGTTTCGCGTGCCCGAGCAACACCTGAATCACGCGAATATCGACGCCCTGCTCGAGCAGATGGGTGGCGAAGCTGTGCCGAAGGGTATGCGGCGAGATGCGCTTGGAGATTCCGGCCAGGTCTTTGGCGGCGGTGACGGCGCGGTTGAGCTGACGGGGAGTGATCTGATTGATCGGGTTCTGACCGGGAAAGAGCCAGACCGGCGGTCGCGCCGCATGCCACCATTCGCGCAAGAGCTCGAGCAGTTGCGGCGCTAGCATGACATAGCGATCCCGCTGTCCCTTGCCCTGCTCGACCCTGAGCGTCATGCGCTGGCTGTCGATGTCCGACACCTTCAGGTTCGCGACCTCGGACACCCTGAGGCCCGCGCCGTAGGCGACGCTCAGCGCGGCCTTGTACTTCACGCTGGGGGCGGCTTCGAGCAGCCGCGCCACCTCCTCCTGGCTCAGCACGACCGGCGCCCTGCGCGGCTCACTCACAGTCCTCAGAGGACGAACGAGATCGGGCCGTTCGAGTGTAACGATGAAAAAGAAGCGCAGCGCGGCGATGGCGGAGTTGATCGTCGGAGCGCCAATCTGTTGCTTCGCCATGTGAAGCTGAAAGCGGCGAAGGTCCTCGCTCGTGGCCGTGTCCGGTGACCGGCCAAGGAAGGCCGCGAAGGTCCTCACATGCCGGACATAATCCTTTTGCACCTTCTCCTTGAACCGGCGCGCCGTCATGTCGTCGATCATGCGCTGACGCAGCGGGCTGATGGGCTTGTTGGACATCGAAAGCTCCTGTCTCGCATGGGGTTGAACCCCACGATCTTGAGACAGGCCTTGGCCTTCACGTCGGCCGGTTCTGGCCTTCCGAGTTCTCGCGCTGTCGCTCGCCGCCCCTACCGCGCGAGCGGTTTAGTCCTCGGGCGGAAAGCGGACAAGATCCAAATCGGCAGCAAGGTCCGCTGTCGACGGATTGTGTGGAAAAACTCGATTTTTCGCGTCGATCACAATTTAAACGGCCATAGACGGCCTTGAAGGAAAATTCGGCAGGGGTTCGGTCGCGCGGGCGATCTTCCCGCGTGTGGCCCTCCCATACGCCTCATCGTGACGATTACCTGCGCAGATGAGGTTCGGCGCGCGAAATCGAGATTTTCGCGACCGGTCATTTTGCGAGTTTTTCCACACAATCGACGTTGAGCGGTCACTGCAAATCGCGCCGTAGAACGTCATGTAGTTCATCACGGATGCGCGCGAGACCTCCGCCATTGCGCGGATCAATCGTCATCACCGGGCATTGCCTGTCCACATCGCCGGAGGCCGAAGCTAGTCCAGCCCTGCTCGACGAAAGCCTTCGAGGTAGTGCTCACGCTCGGCATCCAGCTTGATCGGCATGTCCTTCGCGATCCAGGCCAAGGAGATGTTGGGCTGGGCGCGCCGAAGCTCGCGGAGCGAGGCTGCGGCAACCTCGGTTTGCCGGGCCATGCCAGCCGCAGAGGTCAGTACCCGATGCGCGCCGACAAAATCGGCGCGCTCGCGGACGGCCTGGCGCGCCAACAGCATCGCCTCATCATAGTTGCGTCCGAGGAACTGCGCGTAAGCGGCGATACCATGATAGATCGCCAAGAACGGATCGCGCGGGCTGAGGCGCACGGCGCGGCTCGCCGCCTGAGCGGCTTCCTGCCATCGCCCGCAGTACGATAGAGTTAGACTGTAATAGCCTTGAGCAAAGGAGAAGTTCGGGTTCAGGCGCAGCGCCAGCTCGAATTCGGCGAGCAAATCGTCGAAGCGACGCGAATACAAATGGACGCTCCCTAACGCGAAATGCGCCCACGGATCCTCGCCGTCGGCGCGGATCGCCGCGAGCGCCGCGTTCTCGGCGATCGACGCCACGCTCGCCATGTCGGTCCAACCCATATGGGCGCAAAACATATGGCTGGCGGCAAGGACGCCCGACGCCTGGCCGTAGCCCGGATCAATCGCGATCGCTTTCTCCAATAGCGCCTGCGCGATCATGTTGTCCTGTCGCGTCACCCGCCAGAAATGCGACAGCGCCCGCATCACCAGATCCCACGCATCCATGCTGTCCGGCGGCTTACGTTGGGCGCGGAAATTTTCTGCGGCGTAGAGCTGAGGCTCGATTGCGGCGACGATCGCCTCGGTAATCTCGTCCTGCACCTGAAACACGTCGGCGAGTTCGCGGTCATAGCGCTCCGCCCAGATATGGCTCCCTGTGGTGACGTCGTTAAGCTGGGCCGTAATGCGAACCCGATTGCCCCCTTTGCGCACGCTGCCCTCGAGCACGTAACCGACGCCGAGGTCATCGGCGACCTGCTTCATGTGCACGGCTTTGCCTTTGTAGGTGAATGAGGAATTGCGCGCGATCACAAAGAACCAGCGCAACTTGGAGAGTGCGGTGATGATGTCTTCGCTGATGCCGTCGGAAAAATACTCCTGTTCCGGATCGCCGCTCATGTTCTGGAACGGCAGCACCGCGATCGATGGCTTGTCGGGCAACGAGAGGCCGGAGCGCTTGCCCGGCGTGGCCGGTTCGGCTCCGGCCGCGCGATCCGGCGCCACGCCGATAGACGCGCACAGGGCGCCCAACGTTCTTGAGCGGCTTTTCGCCAAGATCAATGAAGGTCTCGCTCACCCGGTCGCGAACCTGCTCGTAGGCCGCGCCTGACAGGCAGACCGCCCCGGGCTCGCAAATTCCCTCCAATCGAGCGGCGATGTTGACGCCGTCGCCCATGAGGTCGCCGTCGCTCTCCTCGACCACGTCGCCGAGGTGGATGCCGATACGGAACACGATCCGGCGGTCCTCCGGGACGCCGGCATTGCGCTCGACCATGGCGTTCTGAACTTCGATCGCGCAGCGCACCGCGTCGACGACGCTGCGGAACTCGACAATGCTGCCGTCGCCCGTGCGCTTGACGACGCGGCCACGGTGGACCGCGATGGTCGGATCGATCAGATCGCTGCGCAGCGCCCTGAGCCGCGCCAGAATGCGATCTTCGTCCGCCCCGGCGAGCCTGCTATAGCCGACGACATCCGAGCAAAAATCGCCGCGATTTTCCGCGTCTCGCTCATGGCGGCCTCCGGGCGTCATGAGGCATAGCACAAAACGCCATCAAAGCCGCTGATTATACGCTGAGAGCGAGCCAAAGGGACGCGGCCCGAGCCAATACTCGAAGGGCGGGTTTGGGGTCGGTCCGACCCGTTCGATAGACCGCCGCGCAACGACCGCTATGTGCGCAATCCGGCCATCCACGGCAGCGCCTTCGAACCGCATGACACCGCCCCATCGCGGTCGGTCCGCTGAATTCGAATTCGGGACCGCCTCGCGGCTCGTGCCCGGGGTCAGCGGGCGGCGACCTGCGGATCGAAGTGGATGGTCTTGGTCTTCCATTGCTCATAAAAGGAGCGATATTGCGCCGGCATCGGTAACGGGTCGCATGCCTTGACGGCCTGTAACACGCTCTTCGCCTGCGGCTTCTGCCCCGGATCGGACGGCGGATTGACGAGCTTCGGCGGCTTAAGGAGCGATCCGTCGGGTTTGAATTTGAGGCGCACCCGCGCGACATAAGGATCTGCGTCGGCGGGCTGAGCCGCCGGCTTCCAACACGCGAGATAGGTCTTCATCATCCACGCGTCGAGGCTCGCCTCTTGCGAGGCGGTCATGCGCCGCGGTGGCTCGGGCTCGGGCGTGGCGGGCGCCGAGGCCGAATCGGGCGGCGGGCTCACAGGCGCCGGAGCAGCGGACTTGGCCGTCGCAATCGATGCGGTTCGCGTCGGAGCAGCATCCCGCGGCGGCTCGGGCTCGGGCGTGATGGGTGGCGGGGTCGAAACCGGCGGCGGGCTCACAGGCGCTGGAGCAGCGGGCTTGGCCATGGCAATCGATGCGGTTCGCGTCGGAACCGCGTCCTGGACGAACGACTTGGTCCTGAGGCGGTCGTGGACCAGGACGCCCGCGGCAAGCCCTGCAAGAAGCATCATGGGCACGATGAGTGTCGATTTCATGGTCATGGGAGACTGTCATCGATCTTGCCGAAAGAGTCCTAACCATGTGTTTCACGCGGATCGGAAATGGATGATCCCAGCAACAAGCCGCGCTCGCGCCGCCGCTGCTCTTGCGTTGCCTTAGCGTCTTGCCACGTTGTTCGGGCTTCCAGGCGATCCTAAAGTCGTTACGATACGCGCCATTTCGGGGTTCATCTGGAAACCAGGGCAAACAACATCGCAATGAAACTGTTGTTGCCTGCCAATGAGGTTCTCGGCGGCTTGGTGTCGGCCGCGGTCGCCATTCCGCTGGCTATGGGCTACGGCATGTTTGCATTCGCCCCGCTGGGCGAAGATTACTTTGAAGACGGCGCACTGGCGGGGATAGCGACCGCAGTTGTGGTCGCTATCGCCTGTGTGGCGCTCGGCGACAAGACGACGACAGTTTATGCGCCGCGAATCACCAGCACCTTCTTTCTCGGCCTTTTGATCTTCGGCCTCGCACATTCGGACGAGCCGGCGCATCCGCGCTGGCGGCGCTCCGCTCGTGCTTGCGATCGCGTTTTCGATTGTCCTGCTCGCCGGCGCTTTCAAGTCGCTGTTCGGCGTCATCAAACTTGGCACCTTGATCAAATTCACGCCGCAACCTGTCATGGCCGGCTTTCAGAATGCCGCGGCGGCGCTGCTGTTTCTCGTCCAACTTGGCAACGTCTGCGGTTTCGACCGTACGGTCCCTTTCACGCAAGTGCCGCAACATCTCGAACTCGATCAAGCCGCTTAGTCTGGCTGTCGCGGCGATCACTTTCACAGTGATGTGGAATGCAAAAAAGCTGCTGCCCAAGGTTCCGCCAATGCTCGTCGGCATCGGTCTGGGCTGCATTCTATATTATGTTGGAGTGCTTGCCGGACTCGGCGAGCTATCTCGGCCCGATCATTGCGAGCGGGCCGCGCGCGGCAATCGGTCCAACGGCGTTTCCCTATTTTGGTGGTCTCGCGCGCGATAATGATCTCATCGCCCTTTTGCCGACGATCCTTGGCGGCGCACTGGCGCTCGCCATTATCGCCTCAATCGACGCCTTGTTGTGCGCCAAGCTCGTAACGGCACCCGGCGAGCCGCGCCGCGACGGCGATCGGCTCCTCATGCGTCTTGGAGTCGGCAATCTCGCCGCGGCCTCCATTGGCGGCATTACCAGCGGCATCAATATCGGCCCGAGCATCGTTAATCGAGCGTTCGGCGCCCGTACACCCTTGTCGGTGATGGTCAACGCTGTGGCGCTTCTGGTAGCCGGCACCCTTCTTTTCTCCCTCCTTGGCCAAATTCCGCGTGTCGCCCTATCGGCAGTGATTATGGTCATCGCCGTTCAACATTTCGATGTGTGGAGCCTCCGGCTGGTGCGAGCATTTCGGCGCGGGCCCCACGCTTACCGCTTCAACGTCGCTCTCGATCTTGCGGTCGTGGTGGCGGTTGCAGTGCTTTCCATCGCCATCAACATCGTCCCGGCGGTGTTCATCGGCGTGGCGATCGCGGTTGCGCTGTTCGTGTTTCGAATGAGCCGCTCGATCGTCCGGCGCAGCCATCGCTGCGGCACAATCCATTCGCGCACGTCACGCACAGCGCCGGACCGGGCGTTTCTCGAGGGCTCAGGCGACGCCATTCTGGTGATGGAACTGCAGGGAGCGCTGTTCTTCGGTACCGGTGAGAAGATGCTGAGTGAGATCGAGACCGCCCTCCGGTGCGAAACTTCATGCGTTATCCTGGATTTGCGTCGTCTCACCGAGGTCGACAGCACCGGCGCCAACGTTTTGCTGGAGCTAAAAGAGAACCTCGCCCAACGGAATATAGAATTGCTGCTCGCCGCAGCAGCGAAAACGATAGCGATGGAGCGACTGGAGAGTTTCGGCGTTCTGTCGTCAATCGGCGATGCCAATATCGTTCCAGACGTCGACCGTGGCATCCAGCGGGCGGAGGACGACCTGTTGCGAACGCAGCCGCAGCTTCATGATACGGAGATGCCGCTTGCCCAGGTCGGAGTGCTGGCTGGGTTCAGCGCAACCGATCTGAAAGTTATCGAGCCTTACCTTAAGCGCGCCTCCTATCCGGCTGGAGCCGTGGTATTTCGCGAGAACGAGGTCGGCAATGAAGTGCTGATGGTTATCCGAGGGACCGCCAGCGCTTATTTACAGACGCCCAACACAAACATACGCTTGGCCACGTTCGCCCCGGGCACGATTTTTGGCGAGCTTGCGATTCTTGATGAAGGAGTGCGCTCGGCAACGGTCATCGCCGACAAGGAGCTTGCATGTCGGGCGTTGACGACGTCGGACTTCGCCGCGCTCTCCGCGACATCGCCGAGCGTCGCCATCCGGCTTTTGGCGGCGATCGCCCGTGAACTGAGCGGCCGGCTGCGCACAGCCAACCGGACCATTCATCAACTCGATACGTGAAACACAGTAGTCTACTGCCCACGACGCCCGCTCGCATGACGCCGACTTAATCGGACGTCATCTGCTCTCTGCCGCGACGGTTCCGGCCTGTCGTTGCGGCTGGTCGGCGCAGCTCGTCTAAGGGCCGGGCAGCTAGAACTAGTGCGTCCTGCTTTTGGGTCTACGCGTATCCTGCGTTCTTGAGGTATGCGGCCTAGAACGTTGTTTTGTTCTTGCACCCGTCCTCGTCGTCCTCCTGTTCGATCAGATCGCCCGCGGCGCGGGCGAGCCGGATCATCTTCTGGTTCGAGGGTAGAATCTCGGCGATGAACCCTTTGATCCGGCGGGCTTGCGCGAATTCGCGCAATCGCTTCTGCAGGCCGCCGCCGACACGGCAACGCGCCACCACCAATAGCCTCGCCAAGCTGTTTTCTGCACGATGCCGATCGCCAGTCCGGACTTATATCGCCGTTCGGCACGCGATCGGGCAACGTCCGCTATTTGCGTGCGCCGTGAGAAGGCGGCGCTTTCCAGTGGGTGCAAGTCCCACCCGGCGAACGCTCCAGCCGGAAGCAACCGGAGCAGTCATGGAGGTGACGAAATGGCTGAAGCTTTCGGTGTAGCAGGTCACGTATAGGTGACGGCGCGAGTGTGCGGGCCGCAACGCGAGTGAACGCCGAGCAAGCTCCGAAAAGGTCGATGTGCAGGCCGACCCGACTGCAACTTCGGGGAAGGCTGATACGGCTAGGCGAGATGAGCGAAGACGACGCCCAGTCGCTGCACCGGGGTACTGGCGGCAGCACGTACACAAGGAAAGCGCGCGCAACACGGGAAGCCCCAAAGCGCGGTCAGGGATGACCAACCAGACGCCCGCGAGGGAGAGGCTGGGCGCTCTGGGGTGGCGGAGAGGTCCGTAGTACCGATGAAGCCGGGTAACGCCGGGGGAGGGAAGGGGCCTCAGTTCAGGACAGACGCACGACGTGGTGAAGGACCTGGAGATTGGGCAACCTATCAACTCCGGACAGCGTTCAGAAACTGCAGACTGCGTTGCACGCGAAAGCGAAGGCAGAACCCGGCTATCGCTTCTACGCCCTCTACGACAAGATCAGCCGCGAGGACATTCTGGCGCATGCCTATGCCCAGTGCCGCTCCAACAAGGGCGCGCCGGGCGTGGACCGTCAGGACTTCGAGGCCGTCGAGGCGTACGGGGTTGAGCGATGGTTGGGCGAACTGGCGCTTGCGCTCAGGCAGGAGACTTACCGACCGGACCCAATCAGACGCGTGTACATACCGAAGGCCAACGGCAAACTCAGGCCGCTGGGCATCTCAACCTTGCGGGATCGGGTCTGCATGACAGCAGCGATGCTGGTGCTTGAGCCGATCTTCGAAGCCGACCTTCCATCGGAACTTTACGCCTACCGTCCGGGGCGAAACGCCCAACAGGCGGTGGTCGAGGTGGAAGAGCTGCTGTTTCGCGGCCATCCGGACGTGGTGGACGCCGACCTCGCGGACTACTTCGGGAGCATTCCCCATGCCGACCTTCTCAAGTCGGCAGCGCGTCGGATCGTTGATCGGCACGTGCTTCATCTGATCAGGATGTGGCTGGACTGCCCCGTGGAAGAAACCGACGATCGAGGACGGAGGACACGCACGACCGAGGCGCGGGACAAGCGGCGCGGCATTCCGCAGGGCTCTCCCATCTCACCCTTGCTGGCGAACATTTACATGCGCCGGTTTGTGCTGGGATGGAAGATGCTCGGGCTTGAGCGAAGGGGCGGGAATGGATATGCCCAGCCTAAAGCAACCGCGCCACACTCCTACTCTACGCAATCTTGCCGTTCCCAGCAAGAGTCGGAACTTCCGTTTCGGGTCGAACCGGCGCGTTCAAAGCGCTTTTCGTGAACGGTCGGTCCTCGCGCCTCTGTCACATTCCGTCTACGACCGGTTTTTTTGGCCAGGTGGTAACCGGCGGGGTAGGCTTAAGCGGCCACCGGGGTGAGATTGGGAATCACAAAGTAGCTGGAAAGATTGGCGTAATGACAATGGCTGCGCTCCCCCGCAACCACTGATACCGGCACTCCCGTAGCTAACGCTGCGGGAGTTTTGTTTTTTGTGGCCCGTCCAAGGGCCTGTCGTTCAATCCAGCTGAGGATCGTGCCTAGTTCACCGTAGAGTTGGGCATCGATTTCCCCGCGATTCGGGGACCGGGTCGCAGCGCGATCTTCTCGATCAGGCTCCTAATGGCCTCTGCCGCTTCCTGGCCTGCTGCCGGTTTCATGGACACCGAGATTGGGTGTTTGGTGAAGCTGGAGGCAGCAGATGCAACGACGGAAATTTACGCGGGAGTTTAAGGTCGAGGCTGTTCGGATGACCAAGGAACGCGGGGTCTCGGTGGCGCAAGCGTCGCGCGACCTGGAGGTTCATCCGAACGTCTTGCGCAAATGGGCGCGGGAGATGTCGGTCGACCCGGCGCAAGCCTTTCCCGGCCATGGGCAGATGAAGCCCGAGCAGCTTGAGATCGAGCGACTGAAGCGGGAGGTCGCCAAGCTAAAGGCGGAGCGTGACATCCTAAAAAACGATCCCGAGCCTGCGCTCGCCTGTGGCGTATAGAAACCGCGGCGTCTACCTTCGCCAGTCGGAGGGTAGCGGCCGTCAGCTTATTGGAGGCGCAGTCCCCGTTAAAAAACGTGGTCCATGGGTCTTTGCGGACTTGAGAATGGTGACGTCGCTCGCGACGATCCCGGTTAGGAAGATGACGATAGGCATGGCCCAGACCCTCCAGCTCTGCAAGGAGAAGGAGGACCGACCATGCGTAAAGTTAGCTCACAAGGCTCGGCGAAACTCACGACGGTCAACACTGCCGCCGCGGCGATCGATATTGGCTCAAAGATGCATATGGCAGCCGTCGATCCTGCCTGTGCGGCCAACCCCGTTCGAAGCTTCGGTACCTTCACACGGGATCTGCATCAGCTCGCGGATTGGTTTCAATCCTGCGGAGTGACGACTATCGCGATGGAGTCGACAGGCGTCTATTGGATCCCCGCTTACGAGATCCTTGAGCACCGTGGATTCGAGGTTGTTCTCGTGAATGCCCGGTATGCCAAGAACGTGCCGGGCCGCAAAACCGATGTCAGCGACGCATCATGGTTGCGTCAACTTCATTCCTACGGCCTTCTGCGCGGCAGTTTCCGACCCGAGGCCAAGATCGCGATTTTGCGCGCCTACCTGCGCCAGCGCGAACGGTTGATCGAATATGCCGCCGCTCATATCCAGCATATGCAGAAAGCCCTGATGGAGATGAATCTTCAACTCCATCACGTCGTGTCAGATATCACCGGCGCAACGGGAATGAGGATCATCCGTGCAATCGTTGCGGGCGAGAGGAGCCCAGACGTTCTCGCGACGTACAGAGACGTTCGCTGTCACGCCTCCATGGAAACCATTCGGGCCTCGCTGACCGGCAATGACCGCGACGAGCACGTCTTCACCTTGCGCCAATCTCTGGAGCTTTATGACACTTATCAATCGAAGATCGCTGAATGCGACCGGGAGCTGGAAGCATCGATGTCGGCTTTGATCGTCGAGGGGGAGAGACCCGCAAAGCCTCTGTCCAAGGCCCGAGTGCGGACGAAGCAGGTCAACGCCCCCACCTTCGACGTTCGGGCTGCCCTATATGACATGCTCGGCGTCGACCTAACTCAGATCCATGGATTAGGCCCTTCGCTAGCTCTGAAGCTCGTTAGCGAGTGCGGTCGGGATCTGAAGGCGTGGCCGAGCGCCAAGCACTTCACGTCCTGGCTCTGTCTAGCTCCGGGAAACAAGATATCCGGGGGAAAGGTTCTTTCTTCCAAAACGCGGCGGTCTTCGAGCCGGGCCGCGGCCTTGCTGCGACTGGCGGCGACGACAACGGGTCGAACAGACACAGCGCTTGGGGCTTTCTACCGGAGGCTGTCGTCGCGCATCGGCAAGTCCAAAGCCGTCACGGCGACGGCGAGGAAGATAGCGGTGCTGTTCTACAATGCCCTTCGTCATGGCATGGAATACAAGGATCCCGGGGCGGATCACTATGACGAGCGATACCGTGCCCGCGTGGTCGCCAACCTGCAACGCCGCGCACGAACTTTGGGCTACGCTCTCGAGCCGATCCCCAGCAGGGGAGCTGTTTCTTAGGAAGGCCGCAGCCTTCTTCGCGAGGGACGCGATATGGTTCGCGTTCATTGCGAAGCACCGGTGTAAGCGCCGGAGCAATAATCCCTCATTGAAGCGGCCGGATTTTCTGGTAGCTCCGGAGCAAAAGTCCGGCAGCAGATATCCCTTTGCGGTGGGTCTGCAGAGGGTGGGGGATGAAGGGCGTGGAGCTTTATGGGCGCGTTCGCTACGCGGTTCAGATCGAGGGGTTGAGCCATCGCGCGGCGGCGCGACGGTTTGGAATCGACCCTCGCACGGTCGCCAAGATGATGAAGTTCACGGCGCCGCCGGGTTACGTGCGCACAAAGCCGCCGGCCAAGCCGAAGCTTGATCCGTTCATCCCGGTGATCGACCGGATTCTCTTCGACGACAAGTCGCGCCCGAGGAAACAGCAACATACGGCGAAGCGGATCTTCGAGCGTCTCCGGGACGAGTACGGCTTCACGGGCGGCCTGACGATTGTGAAGGATTACGTCGCCGGCTGGCGTCAGCGGGCTCAAGAGATGTTTGTGCCGCTGGAGCATCCGCCGGGACATGCCCAGGTCGACTTTGGCGAAGCCATCGGCGTCATCGGCGGCGTGGAGCGCAAGATCCACTTCTTCGCTTTTGACCTGCCGCGCTCGGACGCCTGCTTCGTGGTCGGCTACCCCGCCGAGACGACGGAAGCCTTCCGCGACGGCCACGTTCGGGCGTTCAGCTTCTTTGGCGGCGTTCCGCAGTCCATCCTTTATGACAACACCAAGATCGCCGTGGCTCGCATTCTTGGCGACGGGAAGCGGCAGCGGACGCGCGGTTTCGCCGAGTTGCAATCACACTACCTCTTCCGGGATCGATTTGGCCGGCCTGGCAAGGGCAACGACAAGGGCAAAGTCGAGGGGCTGGTCGGTTACGCGCGACGGAACTTCCTCGTTCCGCTTCCGGTCTTCGAGAGCTTCGAAGGGTTGAACGTCTATCTTGTGGAATGCTGCCGTCGCCGGATGGCGGACCGCTTGCGCGGCCATAACGAGACGATCGCCGAGAGATTGGAGCGCGATCTTGCCGCGTTCCAGAGGCCCCTGCCGCCAGCCTACGACGCCTGCGAGAAGGTCGCGACACGAGTTCTCGTCTCTGTCGCTGGTTCGCTATCGGCTCAACGACTACTCGGTCCCGACGACGTACGGTCATCGCGACGTGCTTGTTCGCGGATATGTCCATGACGTGGCGATCTCATGCGGCGCGGAAGTGATTGCGCGTCATCCCCGTTCCTACGAGCGCCACGACTTCATATTCGATCCGCTGCACTACCTGGCGTTGATCGAACAGAAGATCAACGCGCTCGACCAGGCGGCGCCGCTGGCGGCTGGCGGTTGCCGGAAGAGTTCATGACACTCCGGCGTCTTCTGGAAGCCCGGATGGGCAAGCAGGGCAAGCGCGAGTTCGTGCAGGTTCTGCGGCTGATGGAAGTGTTCCCTCTCGACGACGTCGCCGCCGCGGCGCGCGACGCCATCGCGCGCGGAGCAATCGGCTTCGACGCCGTGAAGCACCTGATCCTGTGTCACATCGAACGGCGACCGCCGCGCCTCGACATGACGATCTATCCCTATCTGCCGCGGGCGCAGGTCACGATGACGTCGGCTAGCACCTACATGAGCTTGCTGACGGGGGCGTCGTCATGACTGATACGCCGCAACTTCTGCTCGGTCATCACCTGAAGGCGCTCAAGTTGCCGACGTTCTTGCGCGAGTATGAGAAGCTTGCTCGGCAATGCGCTGCCGAGGGTCTCGACCATGTCCGCTTTCTCCTGCGCCTCGTCGAACTGGAGCTGATCGATCGAGAGCGACGCATGGTGGAGCGTCGGATCAAGGAAGCGCGGTTCCCGGCGGTCAAGAGCCTCGACAGCTTCGACTTCGCGGCGATTCCTTCGCTCAACAAAACCCTCGTCCTGGAACTCGCCCGTTCCGAGTACGCGACCCGCCGCGAAAACGTCATCGCGGTCGGCAACCCCGATCTCGCTTCATAATGCCCATCTCGCTATCACGCTACAAAGCCAGTGTATTTTGACGCGGATCGTCAGACGGCGGACGTCGATGACGACGGATATCGGCGGCGTGCCTGACCTTCTCGTCTTCGAGGTCGCTTGCCCTGATCACCCAGGGCGCGCCTTTGCAAAGCTGATGGCCAGGAAGGACCTCCTCTTGGATCAGGCGCCGGACAGTCGCTTCGCTTACATTGAGGATCGCGGCGGCCTCACCGAGTGTCACCTCTCCTCGCTCCGTGCGCTCGCCTTCCCGGTAAGGTGCGATATGACGGTGGTTGCGCAGGAAGCACACGCGTGAACGGGTCCAACCGTTGCCCTTGCCGGTCGTCTTGCCGGCTCTGTTGAGGACGGCTGCAATTGCCTGATCCGGCATCTGTCGCGCCAGCACGGACACGAGTTCGATCACATCGGCATCCGTACCCCACCGATGCTCGCCGACGCGGTTCTTGCGCACGCGCAAGGGCGTGTGGTCGCCGCCCTGCCATCGGATCACAAGAGTAAGCGCGTCGTCTTCGACGCGAACGACAATCTCCTCGATCAACGTGCGGATAATCCGCTTGCGGATTGCGGGCGTCGCACCCGGGCTGTCCCAGGCCCGCTCGACATCGGCGCCGAGTTCGAACAAACGTTGCCGTTCCGTGACGGTGAGCGAAGACTGTGGACCCGCTGCGAGCGTGTCGCGTTCGTCTTCAAGGCTATGCACCGCGACCAGGCGCTCATTCCATCGATGCTCGAGTTCAGCTGCGACGAGGCGGTTGTCGGGATCGACGGCGTCGTACTGACGCCGCGCAAGGGCGGCCTCATAGTGGGCTTGCTCAAGGGCAAGATCGACCTGGCGCCGCTTCTCTGTGTTCTCGATTCGCCGCGCCTCCACAGCGCTGATCGCTGCTTCGACACCGAGCGGTTGAAGGCGCTCGATCACCTCGGCGCCAACCGCGCGATCGATCCGCATGCCGCCGAACGATATGCATGGATCGCCGCCATGGTTGAGATGGCCTCCGCGACAATGGTAGCGCCCCGAACTCCCGTTCTCGCCGCTGTAGGCGACGTGGAGCTTTCGGCCGCAATGACCGCAGCGAAGAAGACCGGCAAGCAGGGCCTCTCCGCGTCGCACAGCGCCGCGGCTCATGAAACTCTGACCGTTGGCGTTGTCGCTGATCAGGCGCTGATTCCTCTCAAACTCGGGCCACGCAATATATCCATCATGATGATCGAGGATCAAAACTTCCCAGACACTGCGGTCCTTGCGGAAGCCGCGCACGACCCGCTTGCGGCCGGATTCAATGGTGATGCGGCTGCCGGTGCGCCCGAACGCATAGGCGCCGGCGTAGATCGGGTTCGTCAGCATGTGGTGAAGCGTGTTGTAGACGGGCAGCTTCCAGGTGACGGTTCGCCCCTCGGCGCCATATCCGACTGCCGGCAGCGGCACGCGTTCCTGGCGCATCCAAAGATGAACCTGCCGAACCGTCTGCAGCTCGGCGAACTTGGTGAAGACGAGTCCGATCGCTTCCTGGACGCGCCGGTCCGGGTCCTTCTCGATCCGGTCGTGCCGCACCTTGAGGAACCCGACCGCGACGGTGAGGAAAAGCTCGCCGCGGCGAGCCTTCTGCTTCAGGGCCTCGAGCGAGCGCTGACGGAAGAGCGAGAGTTCCATCTCGCTCATTGTGCCCTTCATGCCAAGCAGAAGGCGATCGTTCGGGTGGCGGGAATTGTAGATGCCGTCCTCATCGATGATCAGCGTATCGACCAAGCCACAGAACTCCAGCAGAGTGTGCCAGTCTCGTCCGTTACGGGCGAGCCGCGACGCCTCGATCGAGACCACAGCGCCCACCCGTCCCTCGCAGATCGCGGCCAGCAGCTTCTCGAAGCCCGGCCGCGCGATCCCGGAACCGGACCGACCGAGATCATCGTCGATCACTTCGACGGCGCCCCAACCAAGAGCGCGGGCTCGATCGGCGAGCGCATACTGACGCCGGCGGCTCTCGTGATTGTTGAGAACCTGGTCGGTCGTCGACTGGCGCACATAGACGAACGCGCTGCGGGCCAAGTGCTCAGGCGTGATCTTGGTCATCACCGTCCTCCTCGCCGATCCGATCGTCCATCTCGGCCTGTATTCCCCGAGCGGCCGCTTCCGTCAGTAGAACCCGCAGCAATGGCGTGAGCGCCGTCCGGAGATGGGACGGAAGCTCTGGAGGCATCGTTGCTTGTTCGAATAAATCTCTTTGGTTGCGTCGCTCGTTCGTCATCTCCGGCTCCTCGCGTCGAGGGCGAATCCCCTCGCAACAAGATTAGGAGTGTGCCGACCAGGGCGTGGAGCTCAGCGAGCTTCTCGAGCGGTAGCCGCGGATGTTGAACGAGTTCGCACGAAGACCCATTCGTCTTGGTCATCCAGGCGGGCAGCAGCGCCAAGGTGCGATCGGGCTGCCGCACAATGAGGTGATCGGCGCTTGCATGCCGCCGGACGCCGACCACCGTGACGAAATCACCCGCGCGCGGATGAAACCGATACGTGATCCGGACTTCAAACGCCGGACACCCGGCAGTATGACGCTGGCTCGCCTGGCACAGGCAAGACCCACCTGGCCACCGCAATCGGCGTGCAGACCATCGAACATCACCGCAAGCGCGTCCGGTTCTTCTCCACCGTCGAACTCGTCAACGCCCTCGAACAGGAAAAACTTCAGGCGAAGCCTGGACAGATCGCGGGGCGCCTCGCCTACTCGGACCTCGTCATCCTCGACGAACTCGGCTACCTGCCGTTCAGCGCCTCCGGCGGCGCGTTGCTCCTCCACCTATTGAGCAAGCTCGACGAGCGCGCCAGCGTCATCATCACGACCAATCTCAGCTTCGGCGAGTGGGCCACCGTGTTCGGCGACCCCAAGATGACGACCGCGCTGCTCGATCGCCTCACCCACCGCTGTCACATTCTCGAAACCGGAAATGACAGCTTCCGCTTCAAGAACAGCTCGGCGAAAGTCGCCAAACCCGCAAAGGAGAAACCTCGGAACTTGACGAACCCCTGACCCCGAAACCATCATCAAGCCGGGTCAGTTCTCAATGGAAACCCCGGCTCACTTCTCGCCGGAAATCGACATTTGAATATCTGATCGTCAACTCCACCATCGTGCGGGCGCATCAGCACGCCGCCGGGGCGAAAAAAGGGGGTCTGAAGATCAAGCGCTCGGCCGCTCGCGCGGCGGCCTGAGCACGAAGATCCATATGGCGGTTCGCGGCCTGGGATGTCCGGTGCGGTTCACGCTGACCGCAGGTCAGAAGGGCGATGCGCCGCAAGCCGCCGCGTTGATCGAGGGATTGCCTGCCGAGGTCATCATGGCCGATACGGCCTATGACGCCGATCCCCTGCGCCAAGCCATCGCCGCCAAAGGGGCGACCGCCGTCATCCCCAACAACCCGTCGCGGGCGCGCAAACATCCGCTCGACAAGCACCTCTACGCCCAGCGTCATCTGGTGGAGTGCTGCTTCTCAAAACTCAAGCATTTCCGCCGTGTCGCAACCCGCTTCGAAAAGACCGCACGCAATTACCGTGCAGTCGTAACTCTCGCCGCTATCACCCTATGGATGCGATAAGTGTCCACGCGACCTAGCGTCTCGCAAGCAACCCGGACATCGTCCAGCGGCAGCAGGGTCTTCTGCCGGAACGCCAGTACGATGACCTCCTCGGCCGGCGTCAGCACCGTGCTGTTCGGCTTCTTCGGACCCCCATGAGCGCGTCGGCCGTTGTGGTCCGGTTGCGCCATTTGCGCACCGTCTTCGCGTTCAGGCCGTAGCGGGCGGCAAGCGCGCGGCTGCTCTCTTTCGACGCTTGGAACTCGGCTCCAAGACGCGGCGTCGTTCGGGCGCTGCCGTGAAGAACGTTTGCCATAGGGCATCCTCTTCCTGCCGAATCAAGGGCGATGATGCGCCATCACAGTCCGGGACGACACAGCTAGGGCGTGTCCTCAAATAGGGATGGCCAAGGGATTCGCAAATCATTGAAAGCGTGATTCATGGGGAGGCTTCGATTTTGGAGGCTTTCGATGCGGCGGTTATGCTTTGCGCGATGATCAGTTCGCGCGGATTGAGGGGCTGCTCCCCGGTCGCTCGGGCAGTGTCGGACGCAACAGCGAACTGGGCAATCGGCTTTTTGTCGAGGCGGTGATCTGGAAGTTTCGCTGCGGTGCGCCGTGGCGTGATCTTCCCGACCGGTTCGGAGGATGGAAGAACGTCCATACCCGGTTTTCGCGGTGGGCGAAGAAAGGGGTTTGGGAGAATCTCTTCAAAGCCTTGGCGGACCAGCCGGACAACGAATACGCGATGATCGACGCCACGATCGTGCGCGCGCATCAGCATAGCGCGGGCGCGCCCAAAAAAACGGCGGCGAAGAAGCGATCGGGCGATCGCGGGGCGGATTGACGACCAAGATCCACGCGATCGTTGATGCGCTCGGCAATCCGCTGGCGATCTGCCTGACCGGCGGACAAGTCCACGCCATCGCCCAGGCCGTCGCGCTGCTGGCCGAAGTCGAACCGCAGGCCCTCATCGCCGACAAGGGCTATGACGCCGACGGCTTCATCGATGCTCTGACCGTGCGCCGCATCGAACCCGTGATCCCGCCCAAGGTCAACCGCAAATCCCCCCGCCGATGCAACTTCAGCCTCTAGCAGGCTGTTGAAAAAGTCCGCCGCGCACGGTCGAAACCGGGAACACAACGGAATCCAAGGGAGTCCGAAACAGAATCGAACTGCGGCGGAAATGAGTTTTTCAACAGCCTGCTAGGCCGAACGTAACCTCGTCGAGCGTTTCTTCAATGCTCTCAAACAATTCCGAGCCATCGCCACCCGATACGAGAACACCGCGCGGAATTTCCTCGCAGCTATCCATCTCGCCTGTGCCCTCGCTTGGCTTAAATGAGGACACGCCCTAGTACGTATTGATGGGTGACGCGCCTTCACGCTGAAGCTGGCGGCTGAGAGTAAGCAAATGGTAGTGCATCAGACAGCGGATCATATAAAGCCGCAACAGAACGCCGTCGGGTCGATAGTGGATCGCCCTTATGAAGCGCCGGAGGTAGAAGTTTCGTAAAGCGCTGTCTCGCATTTGCGCGCCAAGCCGGACCGCCAGGACAGACGCTTCGACCCAGCTCCGCGTCTGTTTGAGGATTCGCGCCATAGGCCTCGTTGACGCGTATTGCCGCCATCCCGGTTCTGCTCGAAGGGGACCGGAGAGCCACATCCTGTCCACGCGGGCGAAGAAAGCGTGAGGCTCATACAGGTCCGCCACCAGCCGCGCGTAGCCGCTGCTAAGGCTCTTCTGATTCATTTGGAGTGGAATGACATTCGTGCCGTGCAGCAGCGGGTCTGCGAGGTCCAGACGTCTTTCCTTCTCAAGACGGGCGTAGAGCGGCGTCTTCGGAATGGCTGACAGCATGCCGACCATAACCACGCTGATTTGGGCCGCCTCGACGAATGCAAGCTGGTTCTCAAACACGTCTTCCGCGTCGCTGTCGAAGCCGACAATCATGCCGGCCCACACTTCCAGTCCCGAGCGATGAATCCGCTCGACCTTTTCCACCATCGTCCCGCTGTTGCGCATGTTTTGGGTCTTTTTCGTCTCGCGCAACGCGCGCTCGTCGACGCTTTCGACACCGACGAAGACACCATTGAAATTGGCGCGGACCATCAAGTTCATCATCTCGGCGTCGTCCGAAAGGTCGAGCGACGCTTCGGTGACGAACGTAAAAGGATATCCTCGCTGCTGCTGCCAATCGGCAACGCGCCTGAGAATGTCTTTCATCGCCTTTCTGTTGCCGATCAGATTATCGTCGACGACAAAAATGAGACGCGTCTTCGTCGCAAACAGAGCTTCTAGCTCGGCAATGATCTGCTGGTGCGTCTTAATTCTTGGTTTGCGACCATAAATGACGATGATATCGCAGAATTCGCACTGAAAAGGGCAGCCCCGAGAGAACTGAATGCTGCCGAACGCGTACCGATCCATTTTGAGGAGATCGAACCGCGGCGTCGGGACGGAGGACATGTCGGTCTTCTGTTCCTGCTCGTAGCGAGCCTTCGCCGCGCCGCAACTCCAGTCGGCAAGAAATTGGGGCCACATTTCCTCGGCCTCGCCAACAAAGGTCGCGTTCGCGAGGTCACTAAAATCGTCTTCACTTACGCTTATCCAAGGCCCTCCGACCACGGTGTAGCAACCCATGCCCATGAGACGAATCAAGACGCTGCGCATGCGCCGTCGTTGGACGCTCATCCCCGTCACGCCGACAATGTCCGCTCGACGACATCGCTCATAATCGATCTCCTCGACGTTCTCGTCGATAATCGTGATCGAATGGGGTGAGGGCGTTAAAGCCGCCAGCAGCGGCAGCGCGCCGACCGGCAGGTTTGCCCGTTTGCCTAGAAACGGCAGCGCCGCCTCCAGTCCCCAAAAAGACATTTCAAACTTCGGATTGATCAAGACAATGTCGGCCACGGCTCTTGATCCTGCGCGGCTCTGAGGCGAAAGGTGTAACAACGGTCTCTCGACGTTGGTCTCAGCCTAGTTGTGTGCAAGTGAAATGCGCGTCACACTCTAACTTAATTGTTAGAAACTGACCTAGAACTCACTTGAGTTGCTTATTCCTAAGAGCCAACTTCACGCGTCCGTTCGAGCCATAAAACCTGGCGCGACTTGAAATCCTCCGAGTTCGATGTCCCAGCTTGCCCGACAACGCCTCGATTTCAAGCAACGCAGCCATCAACACGAATGGCTCGACTGCGACGATATCAACCCGGCGGAACTTCGGGCGGTTCTTCGCGATCTTGCCAGGTTCAACACCGCGTTCTTCGGTCACCGTCCAATCCGGAAGTGGCTAAGCCGAGTCCTTGGGCCCGAGACGAGCGGATCCGCTCCCACAATCGTCGACGTTGGTTGCGGATATGGCGATCTACTGCGCGCGGTGAGGCGATGGTCAAACAAACGAAATCTGAAGCCCACTCTCATTGGCGTTGACCTCAACCCCGAGACGATCCGGATTGCCCGGGAGGTGACGGATCGCGCGGATCAGATCGATTTCAGAGCCATGGATATCTTCGATCTGCCGGCCGGGCAGACGTTTGATATCATGTTAAACAGCCTTGTCGCACACCATCTCAGTGATGAAAAGTTGCGCGACTTTCTTATTCTTCTGGAGCGTTCATCGACCCAGGGATGGTTGATTTGCGACCTCCAGCGAAATCGATTTCTCTACGAGTTTTTAGGCGTCGCCAGCCGCCTAGCCGGGTTGCATCCAATGGTCACCAAGGACGGCCAGATCTCTGTGATGTGCTCGCTGACCCGAGAGGAATGGTCCAATCGAATCGCCGCTGCCGGGATCGAACTGTCGAACGTCAAAATACGATGGTTCTTGTTCCGGTATCTGATCGAGAGGCGGAAGGCTTTTCCGCCTGGGACGAGATGAGTTCCGATCTGGCGACTGAAGCATCGACGTCTGCCTCGTTCCGCACGTGGGTGGGATTTTCCATGATGTGCCTCGGCATGTTCATGGCGATCCTCGACATCCAGGTGGTCGCGACATCGCTGCCTACGATTTCAAGGAGCGTTGAACATTGCTCCCGACCAAATGAGCTGGATTCAAACAGCCTACCTGATCGCGGAAATCATCTCGATTCCATTGACGGGCTTCTTGATCCGCGCCGCCACCATGCGGTGGTTGTTCACGGTCGCGACCGTCGTGTTCATTCTGGCGTCGATCGGCTGCGCCTTAAGCCCAACCTTTAAGGTTCTCGTCGCGTTCAGGGTCGTGCAGGGCTTCTCCGGGGGCACATTGATTCCGACGGTCTTCTCGGCCGTCTTTCTCATGTTTCCCGTTCGACTCCAGACCATCGCCGCGACCATAGCCGGCGTGCTCGCAGTGCTCGGACCTACGATCGGGCCCATTGTAGGCGGGTGGATTACTGATGCTTACTCATGGCCCTGGCTATTCTTGATCAACGTGCCCGCTGGACTGATCGCCTCGTCCGTTGGGTTCCTTTCCCTGCCCAAGCACAAGCCTTCCGTCGATCAGTTTCGCCGCTTGGATCTTGCTTCCTTCGCCCTCGGCGCCGCAGCGTTGATCGCGCTCGAAATCGCGATCAAAGATGCGCCAAAACAGGGCTGGACCTCGCCGATCACCGTCGCCCTTATCGCGCTCTTCCTCATCTCGGCGACGCTGTTCGTCTTTCGCACATCGCGCTCCGAGAATCCTCTGGTCGACCTTCGTACGTTCGGGAGGCGCAACTTTTCGATAGGATGCTTGCTGAGCTTCGTCCTCGGCATGGGTCTATACGGCTCCGTCTACCTCATTCCGATATTCCTCGCCTATGCGCGATCGCATAACGCCTTCGATATCGGAACAACGATGCTGGTGACCGGGCTTAGTCAGCTGGTCTTCGCTCCGGTCGCGGCGGGCCTCACGAGACGCGTGGATGAGCGGCTCCTGACCGCAATCGGTTTTTTGGTATTTGGCGTCGGGCTCGCTCTGAGCGCACGCCAAACAACGACAACCGATTTTGACCAGATGTTTTGGCCGCAAATCATACGCGGCGCAGCCATCATGTTTTGCCTGCTTCCACCCACTGAATTCGCGCTCGGAGGCCTTGCGCCCGCGGCGGTTCCTGACGCAAGCGGATTGTTCAACCTGATGCGCAACCTCGGCGGCGCCATCGGCATCGCGATAGTCGACACAATTATCTTCAGCCGCTCTCCCCAATACGCCCAAACGATCGCCGCCGAGCTCACTTCGGGCAATCTCGACGCCGCGCGGTCCATCGGCGCCTCAATGGATTTGTTAAGCGCGGCTCTCGTCGATCCAGAGAAGCGCGCTATCGTTGCTGCGTTGGTGCAGAAGTCGGCTTTCGTCAAAGCGACCAATGACGCGTGGGCCTTCGTGGCGGCGGTCACCCTCATCGCGACCATTTCGATTCCGCTCGTGAGGCGGCAGTCGAAAGGTGGATGAAACTGGATGCAGTTCTCCGGGCCTAAATCCGAGCGCTCTTGTGAGCCTGCGTCGGTGGCGGAAACTGCAGTTCGATCGTCAGCCCTGGCCGATTTTGCGACAGCTTTATGTTCGCGCCATGAACCCGCGCCACAGCAGCCACCAGGCTAAGGCCAAGTCCGTTGCCGGGCGTGCAGCGGCTTTTTTCCGAGCGATAGAAGCGCCTGAATATAAGCTCGGTTTCGTTCGCGGGAACTCCCGGCCCGTCGTCCGAAATCGCCAGGACGGCGCCATTCTCCCGCCAATCGGCGCTGATTCGCACCAGTCCCCTCTCGCGCCCATGTTTGATTGCGTTGTCGACGAGATTGGAGATCGCATCGAAGAGAAGGTCCCGGTCTCCGAGGATTTCGATCGGTTCGCCTCCGCTGATTTCCAAATGGCTGCCTCTCTCCTCCGCGGCGGCGTCAAATAATTCAGCCACCTCCTTCGCGACCAGGGAAAGGTCGAGAGTCCGAAGCGTGCTGGCCTGGGTCGACGCTTCGATCTGCGAAATGCGTGTCAGGGCGCGGAACATGCGAAGGACGTCGTCGAGGTCCACAATGGCGCTCGTGAGAAGCGCTTGATCGTCCTCAGCGCTGCGCGTTCTCAAGCTCGCGCGTTCCAGCCGCGCACGCATGCGGGTTAAAGGGGTCCTGAGATCATGGGCGATGCTGTCGCCCACTTGCTTGACCTCTCCCATCAGGAATTCGATGCGATTGAGCATGGAATTGAGATTTGTCGCGAGTTGGTCCCATTCATCGGAAGCGCCACGAACCGGTATTCGTTTCTGAAGGTCGCTTTCCATGATGGCGCGGCTAGTGGCGTTGATTCCCTCTATTCTTGCGACCGTCCGACGCGTGACGATGACGCTGGACGCCGCGCTCACAATCACAATGAATAAAGCGGCGAATGAAAAAGCATAGTACATGCGACGCTGAAATTGTTTCAGGTCGGTGATCTCGGTTGCGACAAGCAAATGGATCTCGCCGGCCGCCGTCACCCATTTTGCCCGAAATAAGCGCGATCCGGCGCCGTCTGAGACGAGTTTAAATTCGCCGGTTCCTTGAGGTTCGCGCGGAAGCGATTGCGGCCATTCTGCTAAAGTCCCGGCGATCGTCCTATATTTCGAATCTGCAAGCAAAAATGGCTCTTGGCCCTCGTGGCGGTGACTCGTGTCCCTGCTGATCGACCGGACCAATCCCTCTTGGCCCTGATTGTCGTAGATTTTGCGCAGGATTTGGAGGTCGCCGTTCAGGACGGCGCCGGCTTGCTCGGTCCCAAACTTCGTTGCCGTATCAAGGATATAGATGAGGAAGGCAAATAGAATGAGGCCAAAGATCGCAATGCATAAGAGCGCAAGCCTGAAAGTCGAAGAACGGAGCGTTTTAGCCAGGAGCACGAAGGCAGAATCCAATGCCGCGGACGGTATGAATCAAGGGGTAGGCCTCATCGCCATCGACTTTGCGTCGGAGACGGCCAACGTAGACGTCAATAATGTTGGTGGACGGATCAAAATGCAGATCCCACACGTTTTGTAGCAGCATTGAACGGGGCACGACCTTGCCCTGATTGCGAACCAAGTATTCCAAGAGCTTAAACTCGCGAGGTAGTAGCTTAATGGTCTTCCCCGACCGAGTCGCCGCTCTCGAGACAAGGTCTAACTCAAGGTCGCCTGCGCGAAGGATCGTTTCCTTCACGATCGTGGCGCTGCGACGGGCCAGCGCCTCGACGCGCGCCAAGAGTTCAGAAAGCGCGAAAGGTTTGGCGAGATAGTCGTCACCGCCAGAGCGCAATCCGCGAACACGCTCGTCGACCTCGCCAAGAGCGCTGATGATCAGCGCGGGCGCATCGTTTCCCTCGTCGCGCAATCGCTGGATGACAGAAAGTCCGTCGACGCCTGGCAACATTCGGTCAATCAGCATCACAGCATAAGGATTGACTTGCCCTAATCGAAGTCCCTCATCCCCGGTCAGAGCTTGATCAACCTGATAACCCTCTGTCGCCAAAATCTCCGCAATTTGCGCGGACGTCTCAGAATCGTCTTCAACCAGGAGTATGCGCCGAGGAGCTTGCATCACGTCTGCTCTCGATTAAGGGCCGCGTGAGTCGAATCTATCACTGATTGCAATTTGCAAAACTGACTTATGTGACAGATTGTGAAGCAGTAGTCATTTGAGATTCTGCGGCGTGGAGGGCTACTAACCCGGACAGAACAAGGTCGCGCTCTTTCACTGCGTCCAACCGTCGTAGTCGGGAGGCTTATGCTGCCTCCGACGTCAAATGTGGGCGCCCAGTTTATGAGCCACGCCTATTTGAACCGCCTCAGCGTCGCCACGCCCGACCACGACGTCCATGCGGCGTTCGTTAGTTTTGCCGACCGCATGATCACGGATCGGCGGACGCGGCTTCTGTTCGAAAGAATGGCTGCGCGAGCGAACATACAACGTCGCTGGTCGACGCTCCGTCCCGCAAGAGCGGGATTCAATGAATCGCTCGACGATGAAGGATTTTACGTCACCGGCAGTTTTCCCTCGACCGGAAAGCGTATGCGAAAGTACCACGAAGAAGCGCCGCGCCTGGCGGCCAAGGCGGTCAATCAGCTCATCGCCCAGGAGTCGAACGATAAAATCACCCACCTGATCGTTACATCCTGCACTGGATTTGCCGCGCCAGGCGTCGATTTCGAAGTCATTCGACTGTGCAATCTCGAACATTCGATCGAGCGCACGGTGATCGGATTCATGGGCTGCAATGCGGCTATCAACGCGCTCAAGCTCGCACGGCATATTGTTCGTTCCGCCCCCGATTCCAGGATCTTGATTGTAAGCGTCGAACTCTGCACGCTTCACCTCCAAGAGTCAGATCGGATCGAACAACTTCTGTCATTCCTGTTGTTCGGAGATGGTTGCGCGGCGGCGATTGTGAGCGCGGAACCTCATGGTTTCTCACTCAACTCTTTCCACGCCGAACTTGCACACGAGGCTGCGAACCAGATCACTTGGGAAGTTGGCGATTCTGGCTTCGACATGGTCCTGTCGGGTCAAGTGCCGACAACGATTGCCTCCGCGCTCAAAAAGGGTTCGGAGCGCATCCTTGCCGGCAAGACGAGCAAGGCGTTTCAGATGTGGGCGATTCATCCCGGAGGCCGTAGCGTGCTCGACGCAGTCGAGGACGCGTTCGAACTTGATGAAGAGGCCCTTGCCGCGTCTCGCGGCGTTCTTAAGGATTGCGGAAATATGTCGTCTCCAACGATCTTGTTTGTCCTGGAGGCGATCATGCGAGAGAAACCGGCGACGGGCTCCCAAGGCTGTGCAATGGCCTTCGGCCCGGGACTCACCGCCGAGTGCATGCTGTTCAGCGCCGCGGCCTGACGCAGGACTTCGTGATGACCGGGGCGTGCGCACTCGTCATTGGCGGCGGACCAGCGGGCGGCGTACTCGCCGCACATCTCGCGCGATGCCGCCGCCGCGTCATCCTCGCCGAGCGTAGCTCGGGTCCTCATGACAAGGTGTGCGGCGAGTTCTTGAGCGAAGAGGCCGCGCGCTCGCTTAGTGAACTGGGCATTGATCTGGCCGCTCTTGGCGCCGCTGAGATCTCCGCTGTGAGGCTCCACGAAAGAAGCAAAAGCGTCGCGGTGGAACTGCCTTTTCGTGCGTACAGTCTGTCTCGGCGCATTCTCGATGAAGCCATTCTGGCCTCAGCTTGCGCGTTCGGCGCCGAGGTGCGCCGTGGCGCTACCATAAAATCGCTGGAGCGCGGCGGTTCGATGTGGCTCGCGCGAACCGCTTGCGGTGATCGGTTTTCCGCGGGCAGCGTTTTTCTGGCGACAGGAAAACATGATCTGCGAGGTTGGAGACGGCCAGCGACTAGCCGAAACGATATGATCGGCTTCAAGCTGCATCTGCGGCTGGCGGACGAACAAGCTGCAAAACTGAAGTCCTACGTCGAACTCTTTGTGTTTCCAGGCGGCTATGCTGGGCTGACGCTGGTCGACAACAACGTGGCCAATCTCTGTCTGGTCATCACTCGCCGGATGTTCGCGCGGTTTGGCGGATGGGAGCTCCTCTTCGCCAGCTTGTGCGATATGCCCGCCCTTGGGCAACGTCTCGCCCGATCTCGACCGCTTGTAACTCGGCCTCTCGCGATCTCCGCAATTCCCTACGGTCATGTGCAATCCGGCAGCGAGGGACTGTGGCGGTTGGGCGACCAGGCGGCCGTCATCCCGTCGTTCTGCGGGGAGGGGATTGCGATGGCCGTGCAGTCAGCGGCTCTGGCCGCTAGATATTACATGGCTGGAAACTCAGCCGAGGATTTTCAACTGTCCTTTGCCCGACGCGTCCGCGCGCGGGTCAAGCTGACAACTCTGCTCTCTTCGATCCTGACGCATCCTCGAGGACAAGCTTTCGCTATGACGCTCGCAACGTGCGCGCCAAAGCTTGTGCGCCAAATTGCGCTCAGATATCGAGAGCGCCGCGATTAGCTGCTAATGATGATCTTTCATGGGCGCCCAGCGGTAGAGCTGCCGGAGCGTGATTGCGGAGGCGCACATCTCGCTCCTCGGTTGCCTCGATGATGCGAAGCATGCGCGAATCACTAATCACCGGGGCCGCTTGCGAATCAGAGAGTCGCGAAATGCGTTCTCGCGGGAAAATGCTCGACCGCACAATTTGCGTGAGGAATGTTTGTTTGGGGAATTGCATCAGAGCTTGGTCTATTTACGAAGCGAGCGTGCGCGAAATTGCGCGACCGCTTTGGTCGATCGTTCCCCGTGAGGAAGCATAACGAGGAGGAAGGCCATGAAGCTTTTGACCACGATTGCCTGCGGAGCGTTGCTGTCGTTCCCAGCGGTTGCGATGGCGACCGATCTCGCGCCCCTCGATGTTCCCGCAAAGGCGTTACCGGCGCCAACGGCCGACATCAGCCCGGGAATGCAAGCGTTTGTGGGGGCGCCGCTCAATCCCAACTGGAACAAGCTGTGGAAGACGGGCGAAGAGGCGCGCGCGTTCGCCGACAAGCAAGCCGCGGACACGGTCAAAACCATCCCCGCCATGCTCGAACGCCTGCACGTCAAATCTGAAGCCTCGACCATCGACGGCGTTCGCGTTCACATTCTCACGCCCGACGACATTCCGACGGAGAACAAGGACAAGGTTCTCATCCACGTTCATGGCGGCTGTTATGTGCTCTTCCCCGGGGAATCAGGCACGCCGGAAGGGATCATGATGGCGGGAGACGGACACTACCAGGTGATCTCCGTCGACTATCGCATGCCGCCGGAAGCCTATTTTCCCGCCGCTGTCGATGACGCTGTCACGGTCTACGAAGCATTGCTGAAGGATACGCCGGCAAAAAATATTGGCGTATTCGGCACGTCCGCTGGCGGCGCTTTGACGCTCGAACTCGTATTACGAGCGCGTGAGCAGGGCTTGCCGGCGCCGGGCGCTCTCGGCGCCGGCACGCCGATGTCGGACGCGACCAAGACTGGCGACAGTTTCTATACGAACGAGAAGGTCGACAATGTTCTCGTTTCTCGCGACGGATTTTGCGATGCGGCCACCGTCATTTACGCGCACGGGCATGATCTTAAGGATCCCCTGATCTCGCCGGTTTACGGCGACATGCATGGGTTCCCGCCCACCATCTTGACGACCGGCACGCGCGACCTGTTGCTAAGCAATACGGTCCGCGTGGATCGCAAGCTGCGACGAGCCGGGGTGGAAGCATCGCTTCAGGTCTACGAAGGCGAATCCCACGCCCAGTATCAGTTCGACGACACGCTGCCGGAAAGCAAGGAAGCGTTCGGCGAGATCGCGTCGTTCTTTGGCGCGCATCTCGGAAAGTAGCCGCGCGCAATGGTCTGACAGCGATCTGGGCACGGCCAACACAAGAGGTGGAGAGGCGCGCGACCCGCGCTTCTCGGCGTCAGCCGCGCGCAAGTGCAGCCTGGCCTGCTAGGACAAGATGCGCACTGCGCGCGGGTCGTGGCGCGCAAGGCGGCTCAGGAGATAGTCGACTTCCGCCCGCGCGGTGGCGCTGAGGCTAGCTCCGGGCTTTCGCTGCGCGTCCGAGGCGAGAATGCCGCGCCTCATCATCACGTATTTGCGCGTCGCCAAGCCGACGCCCTGCTGTTGCTCATAGCGGACGAGGGGCAAATGGGCGTCAAAAAGGTCGTGCGCTTCCTCGCGCCGTCCCTCGCGCGACAGCCGCACCACGTCAATCAGCATTTCCGGGAAGGCGTAGCCGGTCATTGCGCCATCAACTCCGCGCTCCATCTCGAAATCGAGGAACAGACCGCCATTGCCGGTCAGAATCGGGACGCGGCGCAGCTTGCCATCCTTCTCAAATCTCCGGAGAGTTGAAATCTTTTCGAGGCCCGGCCAGTCCTCGTGTTTCAACATGACGCAGGATGAATTGTCGGTGATGATGCGTCGGATAACATTCGGGGTCATGATGACGCCAAGCGCCAGTGGATAGTCCTGAATGACGAAGGGGATGTCCGATCCGATCGCCTCGACGGCTTGCGCGTAATAAGTCACGATCTGATCGTCGGTGCGCAGCGACGGCGGCGGGGCGATCATCACGCCTGCCGCGCCTTTGGCCATGGCTGCGTGCGACAAGCCGCGCATCGCCGCGAATCCCGGCGCGGAGACGCCGACGATGAACGGCAGTTTTGGCGCCCGCGCAACGCAGCGGGCGACGAAACCGATCGCCTCGTCGTGATCGAGCTTCGGCGCCTCGCCCATAATGCCGAGAATGGTGCACCCGTCGGCGCCCGCGGCGACATAGTGGTCGATCATGAGGTCGACGCTGGCCGCGTCGATCCTGCCGTTAGCAAGAAACGGCGTTGGCGCAATTGGAAAGACGCCTTTGGCGTCGACCGAGAGCATGGAATCTGCCTTGGCTCGAATGGGGACTAACGATGATGAGGGACTCGCGGCGCGTTTGGCAAGCGAAGGTAAGCGGTTGCGACAGGGTTTGACGTCCGACGCAAGTTGATGGCGAAAGATTGTCTTGCTTGCGCACTTTTGAGGCTGCAAGTTCGATCGCGCCAGACTACGGGCCGGAGGAAGCCATGACGGAAAGTCGCAGCTCAGCATTATCGGCGGCGGTCGAAGCCACGTCGCCGCCATTTGATAGCGCGCGCCTTGATAGTCTCCTCGACGAGGCTGGCATGGACGCGGCGGTGATCTCTTCAAAGCACAACATTCAATACCTCTTCGGCGGCTACAGGTTCTTTTTCTTCGATCATTTCGACGCGATTGGCGTCAGCCGTTATTTGCCGCTTCTCGTCTACGTCAAGGGTCGCCCGGACCAATCGACCTATATCGGGCACGCGATGGAATCCTACGAGAAGGACCTCGGGAAGTTCTGGACCCCCGCCTTCCAAACCGCGCGAGCGACCCTCAATTCCGCGCAGCTCGCGGTTGATCATCTTCGAGGCCTTGCCCCGAAACTAAAACGCGTCGGCGTCGAGCGTGCGTTCCTGCCCGCTGACGCGGCGGAACTCATGGCTCGCGAGCTGCCCGGGGTCACGTTCGTCGAAGCGCATTTGCCGCTCGAACAACTCCGCGCCCGCAAAACCCGAGAAGAGCTGGATTTGCTGCGCGCCGCTTCCGAGCTCGTTGTCAATTCGATGCTCGCGGTGATCGCCTCGCATGGGCCTGGCGTGACGAAAACGGAACTCGTCGAAGCGCTTCGCCGCGAAGAGGTGAACCGGGGCTTGACGTTCGAATATTGTCTCATTACGACAGGGACAAGCCTCAATCGCGCGCCCTCGGACGAGGTGTGGAGCGCGGGCGATATCCTGTCGCTTGATTCTGGCGGCAACTACAAAGGCTACATCGGCGACCTCTGTCGCATGGCGATCCAGGGCGAGCCCGACGGCGAGCTCGAAGACCTTCTCGGCGAGGTGGACGCAATTCAGATGGCGGCGCGCAAACGGATCCGGCCCGGCGCCAACGGCGCCGATATCTACGTGAGCGCCGGTGAAGTGTTGGCGAAGTCGCCGCGCGCCAATTCGATCGAGTTTGTGGCGCACGGGATGGGCCTCATCAGCCACGAGGCGCCGCGCCTGACGAGCCACGGGCCGATCCCGTATCCGGCCTATGACGCCGAGCGCTCGCTTGAGCCCGGCATGGTGATCTCGATCGAGACGACGATCGCGCACCCGCGTCGCGGCTTCGTCAAACTGGAGGACACGGTCGCGGTCACAGACCAGGGCTGGGAAGCCTTTGGTGACCGCGGGCGGGGATGGAATCGAGCCGGCGCGCGCGCCTCGTAGCCCCCAAAGGATCCAAGCCCATCAGTTCGCCTTGCGCAAGCCGCTCGTGACCACCCCGGCGAGCGTGAGCGCCGCAGCGCCCCACAGCGCGATCTCCGTCGCGTGCGCGGGCGCCCGACCGAGAGCGACCGCCACCAGCGCTGTTCCGAATGATTGGCCGATCAGCCGTCCGGAAGATTGAAGGCCGGCGGCCCCGCCGCTCCGCTCGCGTGGGGCGCTGCCGATAATCACCCGATTGTTGGGGGACTGGAAGAACCCGAAGCCGAGGCCGCAGATCGCGAGCCGCCATGCAAGCGAGGCCGGACTGGAATCGCCGATCCCAAGGGCGACCAAAACCAGGCCTCCTCCCATCACCAAAAGACCGATGCTGCCAAGAATGCCGGGGATGAACCGATCGGCCAGGCGTCCGGCGATCGGCGCGATCAAGGCGGTTGCGACTGGCCAGGGGGTCAGGAGGAGTCCGGTGGTTGTCGCCGAATGGCCGAGCCGGTTCTCAAAGTAAAACGGTAACGACACGATGGCCAAGCTCTGCGCCCCGAACGAGGCGATGGACGTCGCCAGCGAAAGCGCGAACACCGGCCGGCGCAGAAGGTCGACCGGCAGCAGCGGCGCGGGGAGCTTGAGTTGCCGCCGGACGAGCGCCACGCCGATCGCCGCGCCGACGGCGATCTCGATCAGCGCCAGCGAGGGGTTCCCGCCTTGGCCGATCCGGTTAACGCCGGCGATGAGGAGCCCGAACGTAAGCGCATTGAGAAGCACGCTTCCAAGGTCGAGGCGGCCGGCCGCGCGCGGCGTCGGCGGCAGTGTCCGCGCCGCCATCACCAGCGCCAGCGCGCCGATCGGCACGTTGATCAGAAACAGCCAGTGCCAGGAGGCGACCGAAAGGATCGCCGCCGCGACGCTCGGGCTTCCGGCCGTGCAAACGGCGACCACCACGGCCATGTTGCCGACGCCCTGGCCAAGCCGCGCGTGTGGATAGATGAACCGGATGAGCGCGATGTTGACGCTCATGATTCCTGCCGCACCCAGGCCCTGAATCACGCGCGCGAATACGAGGACGGCGAATGTCGGCGCGAGCGCGCAGGCGAGCGAGGCGACGGTGAAGAGCGCAAGCCCCCACCAATAGACGCGCCGGTAGCCGAGCCTGTCGCCAAGCGCGGCTAACGGCAAAAGGGATACGGTGACCGCGAGCTGAAAGGCGTTGACGATCCAGATCGCATTCTCCGGCGCGACCGAGAATTGGCGCGCCATCGTCGGCAGCGCCACGGTGACGATGGTGCCGTCGAGCACCGCCATGCTGATCGCCATGGCGAGGGTCGTAAACGCCAGCATGCGCTGCGGATTGGGGAGGCCGTCCTGCGCTTCGGCGGGAGGAGCGGATATTGGCTCCGGGCGGTTCAAGGCGATGCGAGGTCCGCGGGGATGGCGTTCGCGGCCGTCAAGCCGCCGTCCCCCATAAATCGTAGGCGTCGGAGCGCTCGATCCTGACGGTCACGATGTCGCCCGCGCGTAAGGGGCGACGCGTCGCGATGTGGACCGCGCCGTCGATCTGCGGCGAGTCGCCTTTGCTGCGGCCCGTCGCCTCGCGCGCGCCGCCCTCGTCGACGATGACCTCGAGACGCTTGCCGACCTTTGCGGCGAGTTTCTTTGCGCTGATTGTCTGGGCGCGCTGCATGAACCGCTTGTGGCGGCTCATCTTGATGTCGTCCGGAACAGGATCAAGGCCGAGGTCGTTGGCCTTGGCGCCCTTGACCGGTTCGTACGGAAAGGCGCCGGCGCGGTCGAGCTTGGCCTCATCAAGCCAGTCGAGCAGGAAACGAAAGTCTTCCTCAGTCTCGCCCGGAAAGCCGACGATGAAAGTCGAGCGGACGGTCAAGTCCGGGCAGATCGCGCGCCAGGCGCGGATACGCTCAAGCGTCTTTTCCTGCGCCGCCGGCCGGCGCATCGCCTTCAATACATTGGGCGAAGCATGCTGGAACGGTACATCGATATAAGGCAGCACATTGCCGCCGTTCATGAGCGCGATCGCTTCGTCGACGTGTGGGTAGGGGTAGACATATTGCAGCCTGACCCAGGCGCCGAGCGAACCCAGCTCGCGCACGATGTCGAGGAAGCGCGCGACGACCTGCCGGTCGCGCCACGGGCTTTCGGCATATTGGAGGTCGAGGCCGTAAGCGCTCGTATCCTGCGCGATGACGATGAGCTCCTTGACGCCCGCTTTCACCAGCCGCTCGGCTTCGCGCAGCACGTCGCCCGCGGAACGCGAGGCGAGGCGTCCGCGCAAGCTCGGGATGATGCAGAAACTGCAGCGGTGGTCGCAGCCCTCTGAGATCTTGAGATAGGCGTAGTGGCGCGGCGTCAGGCGCACGCCCTCGCCGGGAATGAGATCGACGAACGGATCGCGGGGCGCCGCCGCGGCGCGCACAGCCTCCATCACGCTTTCGAACGCCTGCGGGCCGGTGATCGCCGAGACGTTCGGGAAAGCGTCGCGGATCGCGTCAGGCGTCGCCCCCATGCAGCCGGTCACGATCACCTTGCCATTCTCATTCATCGCCTGGCCTATTGCCGCGAGCGATTCCGCCTTGGCGCTGTCGAGAAAGCCACAGGTGTTGACGATGACCGCGTCGGCGCCGGCGTGGCTGCGCGCGAGTTCGTAGCCCTCGGCGCGAAGGCGCGTCAGGATCCGTTCGCTGTCCACGAGCGCCTTCGGGCAGCCGAGCGAAACGAAGGAAATGCGCGGCGTGGTGCGCGGCTCAGTTTGGGCGATGTCAGTCACACGCGGCAATTGCCACGGGCGGAAGGCGGGGGCAAGGACTCCCGCCCCCCTTGTGGGGGCGGGTCGGGGTGGGGGGTCGCGCCAAGCTCAAGCTGCGAATGCTCGAGGCGCGGCCGCAGGTCCATCAGGCGGGTACGGATGGTCTCAAGGACGCCGTCGAGATTGTGAAAGACGTCGTCGTTGGCGAACCGCAGAATATGATACCCTTGGGCGGCAAGCGTCGCTGAGCGCGTGGCGTCGCGGGCGATCTCGCCGTCCGCCGAATGGGTCGCTCCGTCCACTTCAACGACAAGTCTAGCCTCTAAGAGTTTGTCCGAGAACATCATGCGGGATTGGATAGTTTTCGCAGCATGAGGCGGATGGAGGCGAGGCGCAGGAAGGCGAGCGCCTTGTGATTGAGGCATTCCCAGTCCTTGACCAGTCTTCGGCAGCGGCCGAGCCAAGCGAAGGTGCGTTCAACGATCCAGCGCTTTGGCAGCGCGACGAAGCCTGTGGCGTGATCCGATCGCTTGACGATCTCGACGGTGACGCGGGCCAGAATCCGCTTCATCGCGCTCTTAAACTCCGGCCCCTGATAGCCGCCGTCGGCATAGAGCTTGATCAGGAATGGAAAAGCGCCGAACAAGCTCGCCATCAACAGCGCGCCGCCGTCGCGGTCCTGGACGTCGGCGGCGTGCACGATGGCATGCATCAGCAGGCCCTGCGTATCGACGAGGATGTGCCGCTTCTTGCCCTTGATCTTCTTGCCTGCATCGTAGCCCGCCGGATCGATCGCAGGCCCCCTTTTTCCGCGCTCTTGACGCTCTGGCTGTCGATGATCGCGGCGCTCGGGCTTGCCTCGCGTGAGGCGGCTTGGCGGCACTTCGCATAAAGCGCGTCGTGAATGCGGTCGAGCGTGCCATCCCAGCTCCACAGATCGAAATAATCATAGAGCGTCGAGCGCGGCGGCAGGTCGGTGGGGATCGCCCGCCACTGACAGCCGGTGCTCAGGATATACATCAGGCCGTTGACAACCTCGCGCACCACGACATGACGCCGGTTGCCGCCGCGTTTGGCGGGCGGAATGAGCGGCTCGACAAGCGCCCATTCCTCGTCCCTCAGATCGCTCGGATAGCGCAATCGGCTCCGGTCGTAGCGTCTGCAATTCTTGCTCGTCCACATCGGCGGCCCCCCAAATCGAATCAGGCCGCTTCCCTTAAATCACAAATAATTCCGACGATTCAATATGTTCCCGGACAGGCTCTAAGCAGGCAAAGTCGGCGATGAAACCGCCGAGGGTCACCTGACGGCGGAACTGGAAGCCTCCAACATGCTTGCGCCGGAGACCTTGCCAAAGGCGCCGCTCGGCTCTCGTGGCGTTTCGCCTGAAGCTCCGCGCAAGGGGCGTCAATCGGTTGGGCAAAGTGCGACCCCCCACCCTAACCCGCCCCCAAAGGGGGCGGGGACGCGCAGGCGCTCCTTCGGACGCGAACCGTTGCTCATTCGCCGGCCTCAGAACGCGAGCTCTGGCCCGACCGGCACGATTCCGGTCGGATTGATGCGCCGATGGCTCTCGTAATAGTGATGCTTGATGTGGAAGAAGTCGACCGTCTCGGCGACGCCCGGCAAGTGGTAAAGCTCTCTCAGATAGCGGCTCAGCGCCGGGTAGTCCCTGATCTCGCGGAGATTGCACTTGAAGTGCCCGAAATAAACCGGGTCGAAGCGGATAAGGGTGGTGAACAGGCGCCAGTCGGCTTCCGTCAGCCGCTGGGCGATGAGGAAGCGCTGGTTGGCGAGCCGCGCCTCAAGCCAGTCCAGCGTCTCGAACAGCTCCCGGAACGCCTCTTCATAGGCCTCCTGCGAGGTGGCGAAACCGGCGCGATAGACGCCATTGTTGACCGTTCGATAGATACGCGCGTTGATCTCGTCGATCTCCGGCTGGAGGCCGCTCGGATAATAGTCGCCGGCGGCCGCGCCGATGCCGTCAAAGGCGCTGTTGAACATGCGGATGATTTCCGACAATTCATTGTTGACGATCGTGCTCGTCTTTTTGTCCCAAAGCACTGGCACCGTGACGCGGCCGCTGTAGTCGGGCCGCGCCTTGACATAGAACTCGCGCAGCTCCCCTGCGCCAAAGATCGGGTCGGGAATGACCCCAGGACCGTCGTCAAAGGTCCAGCCACGCTCGCCCAGCAGCCAATGGACGACCGAGAGCGAGATCATGGTCTCCAGACCTTTGAGCCGGCGGAAGATAAGGGTGCGGTGCGCCCATGGGCAGGCGAGCGAGACGATGAGGTGATAGCGGCCGGGCTCCGCCTTGAAGCCGCCGACGCCGCTCGGCCCCGCGTCTCCGCTCGCGGTCACCCAGCTGCGGAACGGCGCGTCGGGCCGCACGAAATGGCCGGTCGTGTCGTGCGGGAAGTCGCCGTCTCGCCAGATTCCGTCGACGAAGGCGCCCATGTTCTGTCCTCGGTTGGAGATGCGGGCTAGTTGGAGCGAGCGATCTGGAATCCGGCGAAGGATTGGCTGACGGGCGTCAACTCGAGCCGGTTGATGTTGAGGTGCGGCGGCAGTTCTGCAACCCACAACATCGCCGCCGCGATGTCATCGCCGCTCATCGGCCTCGCGCCCCGGTAGAGCGCGTCCGAGGTTTCCTTCGCTTCGTCGGTGCTGCCCATTCTGACCAGCGTGAACTCGGTTTCGACCATGCCGGGTTCGATCGATGTGACGCGCACGCCGGTCCCATGCAGATCGCTGCGCAGCCCGAGCGAGAACTGCTCCACGAACGCCTTGGACGCGCCATAGACGTTGCCGCCGGGATAGGGATAAGTCGCGGCGACCGATGAAACATTGATGATCGCGCCGCGCCGGGCGATCAGCCCGGGCAGCAATTTATGGGTGAGCGACGCGAGCGCCGTCACATTGGTGTCGATCATCGTTTTCCACTGGGCGAGATCGGCCGTCTGGGCAGGATTTCGGCCGAGCGCGAGCCCGGCGTTGTTGATCAGGAGGTCGACGCCGCGGAAACCGTTGGGAAGCGCGGCCAGCGCGGCGTCGCGCGCTTTCTCGTCACGGACATCGAAGGTCGCGGGATGGACCTTGTCAGCGCCGAGTGCGGCGACCAGGGCCTCCAGCCGTTCGGCCCGGCGGCCGGTGGCGACGACGCGCCACCCCGCGGCCGCGAAGGCGCGCGCGGCGGCTTCGCCGATGCCGGAAGTCGCTCCAGTTATGAGAGCGGTCTTGGTCATGCAGTCCCCCTTGAATCGCTCATCCAAAGCGCCCGCGCCCGGCGCCTCTATCGCGCCGCCCTATATCATGAGGAAGCGCCGGGCCGAACAGCCAGGCTAAACGCGCCCCGAGACCGGAATCAGCGCGCCAGTGACCGCCTTTGCTTCGTCCGAGGCCAGGAACAGAATGACCGCGGCAAGATCGGCCGGCGCAACCCAGCGGCTGAAGTCCGCCTTCGGCATGTCGCGCCGGTTCATGGGCGTATCGATGATCGACGGCAGCACGGCGTTGACCGTCACGCCCCTGAGCTTCAGCTCGTCGGCCAGGCTTTCGGTGAGCCGATGCACTGCGGATTTGCTGGCCGCATACGGGCCAAATCCCGAGGCGGCATGGAGAGCGGACCCAGCGCCGACGTTGACGATCCGGCCGGCGCCGCTTTCCAGCAAATGGGGCAGCGCGGCCTTGCAGGCGTTAAGCGTGGTCTTCAAATTCATTGCATACATTCGATCCCAGCCGTCGACCTCGCCGTCTGCGATCGTGTCCCATTGAAAGCCGCCGGCGATATTGAGGAGCGCGTCGACCCGGCCGAATTTCGCCCTGATCGAGGCCATCGCTGTCTCCGCCGCAGGCGCCGATGTCAGATCGACGCCCCCGACGAGGAGCGCGTTTGCGCCGAGCCGCCCGGCGAAGCCTTCGGGAGCAGCCTCGGCATGATCGAGCAAGGCGACGGATGCGCCGCGCTCCGCCGCCGTCTCCGCGACGACGCTGCCCAGCGCGCCGAAGCCGCCGGTGACGACGATCGTCTTGCCCTGCATCACGGGGTCTAAGCCGCTCTCTCCACCGGGGCCCTGCCGGCCTTGAGGTCATTCAATGCGTCAGCCCGTGTCTTCGCCGCCTCCACGGCGCTTGCCTCTTTCACATGTCCGTACCCGCGGATCGCTTGATAGGCGCCGACCACGCGAACGGCGATCAGATGGGACGCAGGTGTCAGGCGCTGAATGAGATCCGTGACATCGGCCTCGAATTCGGCGATCAGGCGCCGCTCGAGCTTGCGCTCGTCGCTGTTGCGGAACGGATCGAGCCAGGTGCCGCGCAGGAATCTCAGTCGCGCCATGACGCGAAAGGCGTTCATCGCCCAGGGGCCGATCCTGCCTTTTTTCATCCGGCCGCTCGTCGGGTCGAGGCGCGCAAACGGCCAGGCGCCGATATGGAAATGGAGCTGGTAGGCGCCTTCGAATTCGCGCGCCAGGGCCTCATGGAACTCCGGCGCCGAAAACAGGCGCGCGACCTCCCACTCGTCCTTGGCGGCCATGAGCTTGTGGTAGGCGCGCGCGACGGCTGTGGTCAGCGCCTCGCCCAGGCCGGCGTTTTTCTCCGCCGCGCGCACGCGTTCGACGAGCTCGCGATACCGCACGGCGTAAGCGACGTCGCGATATTCGGTCAGGTAGGCGACCCGGCGGGCGATCACCGAATCGAGCGACGGCGGCTCGTCAGCCGGTTCGTCGAAGCCGACCAGCGTCTCGACGCTCGTCGGATCATGCCCCGCGCGCCGGCCCCATTCGAAAGCCTGTTTGTTGGCGTCGACGGCGACGCCGTTGAGCTCTATCGCCCGATCAATCGCCTCCCGACGGATCGGAACCAAGCCTCGCTGCCAGGCGGCGCCGAGCATGAACATATTGGAGGCGATCGGGTCGCCCATGAGCGCCGCGGCGAGGCGCTGCGCGTCGAGAATGAGCGCCTTGTCGCCGAGCGCATTTGTCAGGCGCTCGATCAGCTCGTCAGCGTCTACGCTCCAGTTGGGATTGCGAGCGAAATCGGCGGTCGGCGTCAGATCCGCGGAGATGACCGCGTTCGTCTTGCCGCGCTTGAGCCTGGAAACCGATTCGTCGCCGGCGGCCACGATGAGGTCGCAGCCGATCAGCGCGTCGGCTTCGCCCGCGGCTATGCGGGTCGCATGCAGCGCTCCCGGTTCGCGCGCGATGCGCACATGCGCGGTGACGGCGCCGTATTTCTGGCTCAACCCGGTCAGGTCAAGATTGGAGCTGAAGAGTCCATCGAGATAGGCCGCGACGGCGACCGTCTGGCTGATGGTGACGACGCCGGAGCCGCCGATGCCGGCCACGAGCAAACTGAAGCGCTCGTTGATTTCAGGTAAGGTCGGCTCGGGGACCGGCGGCAGATAGCGGTTCAGGGGCGCGGTCGCCTCGGGCTTGCGCAAGCGTCCGCCATGAACGGTCACGAAGCTTGGGCAAAAGCCCTCGACGCAGGAATAATCCTTGTTGCAGCTCGATTGATTGATGCGCCGCTTGCGCCCGAATTCGGTCTCGAGCGGCTCGATCGCCATGCAATTGGAGACGCGCCCGCAATCCCCGCAGCCTTCGCAGACTTCCGGGTTGATGAAGGTGCGGATGGCGGGATCGGCCCATTTGCCGCGCTTGCGCAGGCGCCGCCGCTCGGTCGCGCAAGGCTGGTCGTAGACGATGACCGAGACGCCCTTGAATTCACGAAATTCACGCTGCGTCTCGTCCATGGCGTCGCGGTGGCGAAGGCTGACGCCATGGGGCAGCGGGACGCCGGCGTAGCGCTCGGGCTCGTCGGCCACGAGCGCCATTTTCTTCACCCCCTCCGCCGCGAGCTCGGACAGGATCTGGACAGGGCTCATGGCGCCCTCGATCGGCTGTCCGCCGGTCATCGAGACGAAGCCGTTGAAGAGGATCTTGTAGGTGATCGGCACATCGGCGGCGATCGCCTGACGGATCGCAAGCGAACCGGAATGGGCGTAGGTGCCGTCGCCGATGTTGGCGAACACGTGCTCCTGGCGGGTGAACGGCTCCTGGCCGAGCCACATCGCGCCTTCCCCGCCCATATGCGAAGCGGTCGCGGTCTGCTGCGGGTTGACCAGCGTCGCCATCCAATGGCAGCCGATCCCGGCGAGCGCCCTGCTGCCCTCGGGCACGGGGGTCGAACGGTTGTGAGGGCACCCGGCGCAAAAGCCCGGACTGCGCGTCGGGGCGGGGCGATTGCTGAGCGCTGCGCCCGGCGCCTCCGGCGCGCTCAGCGAGCAGTTCGGATCGTGATGGGAAATCGCCTTGACGAGCACCCCGGCGACGAGTTCGGGCGAGATCTCGCCGAAATTGGGAACGGCCGTCGCGCCAGGCGAAGGGTCGAACGCCAGCCCGTCGAAATATTTGCCGACGATGCGCGGCGCTCTCGAATCGCCATAGAGGATCGAGCGGATCTGATCCTCGAGCAGCGGCCGCTTCTCCTCGATCACGACGATGAGATCGAGACCGCGGGCGAAGTCGCGCACGATCACCGGATCGAGCGGCCATACCATGCCCACTTTGAGCAGACGCAAGCCAAGCGCAGCGCCGTCGTCGGCGACGCCGAGGTTGCCGAGCGCCTGCAAGAGGTCCTGCCACGCCTTGCCCGCCGCCACCACCCCAATCCGCGCCGCGTGGCCGTCGCCGATGATGCGGTTGAGACCGTTGGCGCGCGCATAGGCCAGTGCGGCCGGCAGCTTATGTTGGTAAAGCCGCTCTTCCTGTGCGACCGGCGCATCGATCGTGCGAGCCCATACGCCCCCGGGCGGATTGCTCGGCCGCTCGGGAAGGACAATCTGAGGCAAGTCGGGGCCGACATAAACCGTGCCGCCGCCTTCGGCGACGTCGGTGACCACCTTCATGCCGACCCAACAGCCGGAAAACCGCGACATGGCGATGCCATGCAGGCCGAAATCAAGCAGTTCCTGGGTATTGGACGGATAGATGACCGGCATGCCGACCGCGATAAACAAGGTGTCGGAGAAATTGACCGCGGTCGAGGATTTCGCGCCATGGTCGTCGCCGGCAAGGGCGACCACGCCGCCCTTGGGGGAAGCGCCGGTGAAGTTGGCGTGGCGCAGCGCATCGCCCGACCGATCGACGCCCGGGCCCTTGCCGTACCAGATGCCGAACACGCCATCGACTGTCGCGCCGGGAAAGCTGTTCAGAAATTGGGCGCCCCAGATGGCGGTCGCGGCGAGGTCTTCGTTGAGGCCCGGGCGGAAGACGATGTTGTGTTGCTTGAGCTGCGGCGCTGCGCGCCAGAGCTCAATATCGTAACGCCCCAGAGGAGAGCCGCGATAACCCGAAATATAGCCGCCGGTGTTGAGGCCTGCCGCCGCATCGCGCAGGCGCTGCTGAATCGGCAGGCGCACCAGCGCCTGCGTTCCGGTCATATAGACCCAGCCCTCGGGGGCGGTGTAGCGGGAGTCGAGCGTCGCCTCCGGGCGTGCGAGGGCGACATTCATGGGGAAACCTCTCGGTGTCTCGCTTGACGGTCATGCTCCGCTTCGCGGCTGACCGTCGAGGCGGGACAGATAGTCAGGGAACGCTTTGTCGAATTCTGGAAAGTAGCGCCGAATGACGCGCATGTCGAACGCGCTCAAGATCGCCTCCTTCGGCTCGCGGTCGATGAGGAACCGCATCGCGGCCGCGACGCAATGCGAAGGCTCAGCGCCAAGCTGGGACCAGCGCTCCGCTTCGTCGGCCTGAATCGTGACCCGATGTCGGCTTTCGCCGCGCCGGTCACGAACGATAACGTCGAAGGTGAGCGCGTGGGCCGGATCGGGGTTGACGGTTATTTTGAGGTCGCTCATCATGATAAAGATAAGGGTCTCGCTACGCTTAGCAAATGAGTGAATGATGAGGAGAAAAAGCGGGTTGGGGCGCGGCATTGTCGCGCCATTGACCCGCTTCGGCGCGGTCCGGCGCAGGCGCCTGTTTACCTTAGCCGAACGTGAAAGCTCTTTGCGCATCGGATGGAACAAATCCGGGTTTCAATAGTTTTTCCCCCGCCTCAACGGGGCGTTTCAGCAACAAGAGGATACCGATGGGCCACAACCTGATGGATTTGCACGCCTTCGGCGGCGTGCTCAGCGCAACGCTTTGTCTGCTTGGGTGCTGTTTCCTGATGGGTTTCGGTCTGTGGAATAAGGCGGCGACCGTCGCCGCAGGAGGATCGCGCGCCAATTTGATCGCCGATGCTCCCATTCGAGTTAGGCGCCCTGTGATTATTCCGGGAGAAGCGCAATTTTACGGGCGCTTTGAGGTTTCGCAATTAGCGTCTCCCATCTCATTCGGCTCGCTTGAAGCGATGAGGTTGGCGGCGAAGAGGCCACACCACGAACACTTTCTCGCCCAAAAAATTGCTTAGCTCGGGCAAGGGGCGTTAGGAGTTGTGGTGGGTCAATTGAGCGCGCCCGTTGCAGGCGCGGCTATAGAGGACGTGGCGCCATTGGGCGACGCGCCGCTTGCGCTTTTTCTCGACGTCGATGGCACATTGCTCGACTTGGCGGCGCGGCCGGATGAGGTGGTGACGCCTGCAGGTCTGATCACGACGCTGGCGCAGGCCGAACGCAAGCTTGCCGGCGCATTGGCGCTCATCAGTGGCCGCTCGATCGAAGATGTGGACCATCTGTTCGCGCCGTTGCGGCTGAGAGTGAGCGGTGTTCATGGCGCTGAGATCCGTCTCGAGCCCAACGCGCCGACGACGCCGACAATGGTGGGCGACTTGCCTCACTCGCTCTTGGCCGCGCTAAGACTTGCGGTTGACCCGTTCCCTGGCGTGTTCGTTGAAGACAAGCGGTTCAGTTTCACCGTCCACTATCGACTTTCCCCATCCGCGGAACGACCACTGCGCAAGATCGTTGGCCAGCTCGTCGAGTCGTTTTCAACCCCTGTAGAAATCATGGACGCGCATTACGCGATTGAGATCAAGAGTCCCTGTTTCGACAAAGGCCGCGCGATCTCAGCGTTTCTCTCCAACTCAACGTTTCGCGGGCGAATGCCGATATTTGTTGGCGACGATACGACCGATGAAAGCGGTTTCGCTCTCGTCAGCGCGCGCGGAGGCTTGGCCTATTCAGTTGGGCGTCCTCGTCCGGGCGCAATCAGCGCCTTCCCGGGGCCGTGGGCGGTGCGCGAATGGCTCGCCGAATTCGCCGCTCGGGGAAGCAGCGCATGACCGAGGGCGCTCAAACCAAAAAGCAGAATCTCGACCTCGCCTTGATCGGCAATAGTTGTGCGGCGGCGTTCGTTGACCAGAACGCCCGGATCGTGTGGTGGTGCTATCCCCACTTCGATTCTGATGCGGTCTTCTCGCGGCTCTTGGCTGGCGACGAGGAGAAGGGGTTCTGCGATGTCACGCTCGCAAACCTTGTCGAGACTGAGTCGCAGTACGTGCGCAATACAGCGATCGTCGAGACGATCCTGACCGACGCGAATGGCGCCAAGGTGCGGGTCGCCGACTTCGCTCCAAATTTCGAACGGTTCGAGCGCGTCTACAGGCCGCCGCAAATCATCCGGCGCATCGAACCGATCGCCGGCCTACCTCGCGTCACGATCCGGGTGCGCCCGACCCACAATTATGGCCGCCCGACGACCAATTTCGTCGTTGGCTCCAATCACATCCGCTACCTGGACGGGGCGCAAGTTCTGCGCCTAACCTCCGACGCGCCGCTTTCCTACATTGTGAACGAAATTTCGTTTCCGCTGAACCGCCCGGTCAACCTCATATTCGGCCAGGATGATCCTTTCCTCAGCGCCATCGACACGACGTCGCGCGAATTCCTCGACCGCACGCGCGACTACTGGCATGCCTGGGTGCGCTATCTCGGGCTAGCCTACGAATGGCAAGTGGAGGTGGTGCGCGCGGCGATCACGCTAAAACTCTGCAGTTTCGCCGAGACGGGCGCGATTGTGGCTGCGCATACCACCTCGATCCCCGAAGCGCCCTCGTCGTCACGAACCTGGGACTATCGCTACTGTTGGTTGCGTGACGCTTATTTCGTCGTCGACGCGCTGAACCGGCTCGGCGCGACCCAGATTATGGAATCCTACATCAACTACATAACCACCATCGCATCTGTCGACGAGGAGATACGGCCGCTGCACGGCATCGTGCCGTTTTCGCCCCTTGAGGAAAGGATCGCCCCTGACCTCAAGGGTTTTCTTGGCATGGGTCCCGTTCGGGTGGGCAACCAGGCGGCAAGCCAGAAGCAGAACGACGTTTATGGCAGTGTCGTCCTCGCCGCGACGCAGATGTTCGTGGACGAGCGTTTGCCCAAGAAGGGGGACGAGGCGCTGTTCCGGCTGCTCGAGGGCCTTGGGGAACGAGCCATTGTGAATGCCTTCGAGCCCGATGCGGGTTTGTGGGAGTACCGCACCCGCGCGCAGCCCCACACCTATTCGGCGACGCTATGTTGGGCGGCCTGCGATCGGCTCGCCGGAATTGCGCGCCGACTGAAAATCGCCGATCGCGCGAAATACTGGGCGACCAACGCTCGTTCATTACGGGAGCGAATTCTCAAGGAAGGTTGGGATGAAGCACGAGGCGCCCTGACTGGCGCCTTCGGCTCGCCCGAGCTCGACGCCAGCGTCCTGCTCGTCGCCGAGCTCGGACTCCTGTCCTCGAACGATCCCCAATTCATCAAGACCTGTGACACAATTGGCCGCGAGCTCACGCGCAACGGGCGGATCATGCGTTACACCGCGCCGGACGACTTCGGCGCGCCGGAGACCGCCTTTCTCGCGTGCAGCTTCTGGTACATCGACGCTCTGTATCAGATCGGCCGCGCGGATGAAGCGCGCGATCTTTTTGAATCAATTCTCGCGCGCCGCAACGCCTACGGACTCCTCTCCGAGGACATCCATCCTAGCGCGGGGGAGCTGTGGGGAAATTTGCCTCAGACATACTCAATGGCAGGCATTATCAACAGCGCAACGCGGCTGTCGTCGAGTTGGGAGGAAGCATGGGCGCGCGATTAATAATCGTCTCCAACCGCGTGTCGGTTCCGGATTCTCCCCGCACTCCCCTCGCCGGGGGAATGGTGGTTGCGGTGAAGGCTGCGCTGAAAAATCGCAATGGAATGTGGTTCGGCTGGAGCGGCAAGGTCGCTGAGCAGTCGAACGAGGAGCCTCAAGTCGTCGATGTCAACAAGATCACCTACGTCCTCATCGACCTGTCGCAAAACGACATTCAAGAGTATTACAACGGCCTCGCCAACAGCGTGCTGTGGCCCATCCTTCACTACCGGGTTGATCTGCAGGAGTACTCTCGTGCGGACGCGAGCGGCTACATTCGGGTCAACCGCATGTTTGCTGATCGCTTGAGCGCGCTGCTCAGGGAGGACGACGTCGTCTGGGTACACGACTATCATCTGATGCTGCTGGGACGCGAGTTGCGTTCGCGCGGCCATCGCAACACGATCGGATTTTATCTTCACACGCCTTGCGCTCCGCCTGACATTTTGCAGACCTTGCCGCACCACCGGGAAATTCTTGGGGGTCTTGCTTATTATGATCTGGTCGGCTTCCAGACAGAGAACGACCGAGACAATTTCGCTCGCTACTTGACCTCGCAAGGCGCCACGCCGAACCGATCCGGCTACGAATTCGAGGGACAGAAGGTGCGGCTCGGCGCCTTTCCGGTCAGCATCGAAACCAAGGCGTACATGCGCCTCGCGCGGAACGCCGGGCGCTCGGCAATGGTCGCCATGGTGCGCGAGAGCCTTGGTGGAAACAAGCTCATCCTCGGCGTCGACCGTCTCGACTATTCGAAGGGCATTCCGGACCGAATAAAAGCCTTCGAACGGCTGCTGGAGAACAATCCGGAGTGGCGCGGTAACGTGACCCTGTTGCAGGTAACCCCAAAGAGCCGCTCCGACATCAAACAGTACGGCGACATCGAAAGCGAGGTGACCGGCCTCATAGGCAAGGTTAACGGTCGTTTCGGCGACGCGGCCTGGACGCCAATCCGTTATGTCAACCGTTCCTATTCGCGCACCGTCCTGGCGGGCCTTTATCGCGCCGCCCAAGTCGCCATGGTCACGCCGCTCCGCGACGGCATGAATCTGGTCGCCAAGGAATATCTGGCGGCTCAGGATCCGGATGATCCCGGTGTGCTTGTGCTGTCGCAATTCGCCGGCGCGGCGAAAGAACTCGACAGCGCGCTGATCGTCAATCCCCACGAGACGGATGCGGTGGCGGCGGCGCTGAAGCGCGCCTTGGAGATGCCGTTAACTGAGCGCTGCGAGCGCCATGCGCCGATGCTCGAACATCTGATGGAAAACGATGTCAGGAAATGGGCGGAAGACTACCTCGCAACACTCGTCGAAGGCGCCCCGACCCGTCGTCTGCTCGAGGGCATACGCGCTCTATTCGGCGTCTCATCGGAAAATGGGCCGTTGGCGTTCCGCTGACTCGTAAGCGGCCGCTGCACGGATCCGTCCGACGGATCTCAGTACTTCTGGATCCCCACCCATTGCCGCTCGGAATAGCGCTCGCCTGCGGCGAAGCCGAGAGGCAGCGCGCGCTCAATAGCGGCGAGTTGTGCGTCGGTGAGATCGATCTCAGCCGCCGCGGCGCAATGCTCGAGATGGGCGGCGGCCCGGGTGCCTGGAATCGGCACAATATGCGGCGCCTTGGCGAGCGTCCAGGCGATCGCCAGGGTCGCGGGCTTGAGCCCCCATGACCCGGCGAGAGTGAGAAACGCCTCGAGCCGGTCACGGTTGCGCCGCCAGTTGACGCCCTGGAAGCGGGGGTTGGCGTATCGAAAATCCTTGTCGCCAAACGTTTCGACCTGCTGCAACAGGCCGCTCAAATAGCCGCGTCCGAGCGGCGAGAAGGCGACCAGAATCGCGCTTAGGCCTCCCCGAACAATAAGCGAATCGCGGTGCGCGGGCGTGCGGCGGGGTGAGTTGGGGCGTCGGGATTCCGGATCGAGGCGAACACTTGTATCGCGGATGGCATGATCGATGAAGATGCGATCCGCTATCGCTGGGACATGGTCGGCTCGAAGCTCGACGAACGCGGGCGGCGGATGTTCGCGGCGGGCGAGGTGAGAACGGCCGGCCGGGGCGGGCTTGCGGTGGTCTCTCGGATCACCGGGCTTGCCCGTTCGACCATCAATCGCGGCGAGGACGATCTCGATGGCGAGGAACTGCCGAAAGGTCAGGTGCGGCGTGCCGGCGCCGGCCGCAAGGCTGTGGCCGCGAGAGATCCCGGTCTCGTGCCGGCATTGCAGCGCCTCCTCGAACCGGCCACGCTCGGCGATCCCATGCGCCCGCTGCTGTGGGTGTCGAAGAGCATGGACAAATTGGCCGCGATCCTGACCGCCATGGGGCATCCGATCGGCGCCGATACGGTGCGCAAGGAACTGGTGAAGCTCGGCTTCTCGCGCCAGTACAATCGCAAGGCCGAGGAAGGCTCGAAGCATCGGGATCGTGACGCGCAATTCGAGCCCATCAATGCGAAAGTCGTGGCCGCTCAGGCAAGAAGCCAGCCCGTCGTCTCCGTCGATACGAAGAAGAAAGAGCTGGTCGGCAACTTCAAGAACGGTGGCTCCGACTATCGGCCGAAGGGCGATCCGTTGCGCGTCGCCGCGCACGACTTCGAGGACAAGGACCTGGGCAAGGTCGTGCCTTACGGCGTCTACGACGTGACGGCCAACGCCGGCTTCGTCAGCGTCGGCATCACCAGTGATACCGCGCAGTTCGCGGTCCAATCCCATCCGCACGTGGCTGGCGCGCATGGGCCGCGAACGCTATCCGGACATGAAAGAACTGACGATCACGGCCGATTGCGGCGGCTCGAATGGCGCGCGCGTGCGTCTGTGGAAGATCGAACTGCAGAAGCTCGCCGATGAGACGAACCTGACGCTCAGCGTGCACCATTATCCGCCGGGAACGTCGAAGTGGAACAGGATCGAGCACCGCCTGTTCTGCCATATCACGCAGAACTGGCGCGGCCGGCCGCTGACGGATCGCATTGCCGTCGTCGAACTCATCGGCGCGACGACGACCAAGGCGGGCCTCAAGGTCGAGTGCGCGCTCGATGAGCGAACCTACGAAAAAGGCATCAGGGTCCCCGACGCCGAAATGGACGCCCTCGACATCGCCGCCGATGCGTTCCATCCGGAATGGAACTACACAATCAAACCCCGCCAGCTCGCGCAATCGTAGCCGTTATTGTTCGGGATGGCCTGAGCGTGTCGGGCGCGACTTCAGAAAGGCCGATCGCGCCGATCGCACCCGCTTGGACAAGACGCGCCAATTCGCCGATCGTGTCTTCGATCGGAATCGATTTGTCGACGCGATGCACATAGTAGAGGTCGATGGTATCGACGCCGAGCCGCTTCCGCGAGCCGTCGAGGGCCTCGCGAATATGGGCCGCGCTGTTGTCGAAGTATCGCGCGCCGTCGTCGCGGCGGCGAATGGCGAACTTAGTGGCGAGCGTCACCTTGCCGCGGCGGCTTTTGTCTTCGGCCAGAAACTTGCCGATCACCCGCTCGCAAAGCCCATCGCCATAGACGTTTGCGGTGTCCCAGAAATCGACGCCAAGCTCGAGCGCCCGCGCGAGCGTTTGCAGAGACTCGCCTTCGTTCGTCGGTCCGTAGAAGCCGCCGAAGCTCATGGCGCCGAAACTGACAGCCGAGACCGTTCCGTGCCGCCAAGCGCGCCGCCGCATTGCTGAAATCCCCCGCCAGGCCGTCAAACGCGACGCCTATTGTCCCAGGCGATAGACAACCTAAAGTTTCGCTCGAGCCGCGCCTTCAATCGCGTCGGCGAGCGCATGCGCGAGGCATCGGTAGCCGAGGTCGCTCATATGCAGGCCGTCGCGTGACAGCAGCGATCCGAACGCCGTGGCGCTTTTCGCGCCCCAGCGCTTCATCATCGCGTATCGGCTCAGCACCGGCACGCGGTCTGCGGCGCCGATGTCATCGACCATCCTGACGAACCGCTCGTAGCGCGCCGTGTCGGGGCTCTTGAGCGTGAATTGCGGATCGACCAGCACGAGCGGGATGGCGGCGGCGTGCGCGGCGGCGACCCCGGCCTTCACCGTGGCGCGGAACAGCGCTTCGTCGACGCCGACGAGCGCGTCATTGGTCCCGACCTGCCAGATCACCAGCCGCGCCCAGCCGGACTTCAGCGCCCTCTTCAGCCGTTCAAGGGTCTTAGTCGCGAGTTCGCCGCCGACCCCGGCGTTCTTCACGTCGAAGTCGACGCCCGTCCGCTTTTCGAGTTCCTCCTCGAGCTTGGCCGGATAGGCGTTCGCAGGCGAAGTCGCGCCAATCCCCTCGGTCGACGATGAGCCGATCGCCAGAATGTCGAGCGGAGCGCCGACGCCCCCCTTTGGAAAGGCGAGGACAGCGCCGTTGGCGTCGAACGCCGCAGCTTCGCCGGGACAGCCGGCTTCATCGGCGCGAGCCGCGTTCAGCGCGAACGCCGAGGTCCATGCAAACAGGAAAAGCGAAGCGCCCGCTAAGCGCGCGAAAGCGGCAGGACGGTTGAACCGGCGGCGGGGGCGGGGGCGCTTCTGCACTCGATCCAGTGGGCGACGGCGAACAGGGCGGCGATTGACACAACCGTGTACGCGAGTCCGGCAAAGCGTTCAACCCCCGCGGAGGCGTGTGGTGAAGTGGCCGCGAGCACGGCCTGACCGCAGGCGCTCAAAAAAGAACCGGCGACGAAGACGGATAGACTGTTGCGGCCAAGGCTTTGAACCGCGTTCCCGAAGGCGCCCCGGACAACGGGGGCGATGAACCGCCCGAACGCTGTCGCGGTCGCAATCAGATAGGCCAGTGCGACGAAATGGATGAGGCGCGCTAGGCCAAGATCCTGCTTGGCGACGTCGAGATGCGCCGTCGCCGTTTCGCGGAGTCCCGGCGCCAGGCCGCCCTCGTTGGTCACGATCAGCGCCGCGCCGCCGACCGTCACGGCGCTCAGGGCGAGCAGCCATGGGGCGGGTCTGGGGAGGCCATCGCGCCAGAGAATCGCCGCCACGATTCCGAGCGTGAAGACGAGCTGCCAAGCGATCGGATTGAAAAACCACCCGCCTGGCTCCGGCCAATTCGGAAGGTTAAGCCCGAACCAACGCGCGGCCACATAGAGACCGACCGAAACCGCAAGAGCCAATAGCGGGCCGCGCAGCGCGAGCGCAACCGCGACCGGCGCCCACAGCATCAGCACGACATACAATGGCAGGATATTGAAATAGCCGAGCTGATGGCTGAGGAGGGCGAGGCCCAAGAGCCCATTGCCAGGCGACCCGAAGATGAACGAGCGTCCGTGCGCTTGGATGAGGTCCGGGACGCCGCTCACCCAATAAGCCGCCGCGAACACCATAAGCGCGGCCAGCGTCAGTGCGATATGCACGCCATAAAGCTTGAGCGCGCGCTTGAGGCAGCCGCCGGCGACCGGCTCGATGCCGTATTTGTGCGCTCGCGGCAGATAGATCAGGCCGACCGACAAGCCGGACAGGAAGACAAAGGCCTCGGCGCTGTCCGAGAGGCCGAAGTTCCTCGGGGTCCAATTTTCGAGCGGATTGCCGGGAATATGATCGATCAGGATCGCGATCAGCACGGCGCCGCGCCAAAAGTCGATATCGCGGATGCGGTTTACGTTCATATCATGTGTCTCGGGGCAAGAACGGCGCCAGCCCTTGATCGGTTACAAGCAGACGAGAGAAGGGCTTTAGCGACTTGTCGCAAAGCTGTCGCCCCCGTGTGTGGCTATATAATGGGCGGAAGTGTGAGCCGCCGTTCACATTCACGACATTGCAAGGCCGCTCACCGGATTTGATCATCAGGCGCCGCCAACTTGACTCGGCCATTCACCCGGCCTCGATCAGCCGGGCGGCCTCGTCGCGCTCGAACAGGTAGAGCAACAACCTCAGGCCGCGGTTCGCCTCGCCCGCGAGCCGTTCGTCGCGCTTGAGCGCCGCCTCAGCCTCCGCCCGCGCCCGCGCCAGAAGGCCGCTGTGGACGTCCAGCCGAGCGAAACGAAAGCCAGGCGCGCCGGCCTGCCGGGCCCCGAGCACATCGCCCTCGCCGCGCAGCTTCAAATCCTCCTCGGCGATGCGGAAGCCGTCCTCTGTCTCGCGCAAGATCTCGAGCCGGGCGCGAGCCGCTTCGCCCAGCGGCCCCTTGTAAAGGAGCAGACAGGCCGAGCGGGCCGCGCCACGCCCGACGCGCCCGCGCAATTGGTGCAATTGCGCGAGCCCAAACCGCTCGGCGTGCTCGACGATCATGATCGTCGCCTCCGGCACGTCGACGCCGACCTCGACCACCGTGGTCGCGACCAGGATGGTCGTTGTTCCGCGCTGGAAGCGGTCCATTGCCGCATCCCGGTCGGGGCCGGCCATCTTGCCGTGCGCCAGTCCGACGGCGTCGCCGAAGATGGCCCCGAGCGCTTCAGCGCGTTCCTCCGCCGCGGCGACGTCGAGCGTTTCGCTCTCCTCCACCAACGGACAAATCCAGTAGGAGCGCGCGCCGGAGGCGAGAGCCTGCGAGAGGCGAGCCACCACCTCGTCGAGCCGTTCGATCGGCAAGACGCGGGTGTCGATCGGCTGGCGCCCCGGCGGCTTCTCGCGTAGCGCAGAGACATCCATGTCGCCGAAATAGGCGAGCACCAGCGAACGCGGGATCGGCGTCGCGGTCATCACCAGGAGGTCGACGGCCGCGCCTTTGGACGCGAGAGCGAGGCGTTGGCGGACGCCAAAGCGATGCTGTTCGTCGACCACGGCGAGTCCGAGATCGGCGAACACGACCTCCTCTTGAAACAGCGCATGCGTGCCAACGGCGATGTCGATTGTCCCTTCCGCCAACGCGGCGAGGGAGGCGCGGCGCGCCGCCGCCTTGTCACGGCCGGTCAGGAGCGCGATGCGCAGGCCGGCGCTCGCCGCTAGGGGCGCGATGCGCTCGTAGTGCTGGCGGGCGAGAATTTCGGTCGGCGCCATCATCGCCGCCTGCCTGCCCGCTTCGACCACGTCGGCCATCGCCAGCAGCGCCACGACGGTCTTGCCTGAGCCGACGTCGCCCTGCAGCAATCTCAGCATGCGCTTCTCGGCTCTGAGGTCGGCGCGGATGTCGTCGACCGCCTGGCGCTGCGCGCGTGTGAGAGAAAAGGGCAGGGCGCCCTCCAGGCGTCGCGCCAAAGCGCCTTCAGTTAGGTGCGCGCGGCCGGGAATGACGCGCATGCGCGCCCGCATGAGCAGGAGCGCGAGCTGGTTGGCGAAAAGCTCGTCATAGGCGAGCCGCGTCGCCGCGGGACTCGACGGATCGATGTCGCCTGGCGTCCCAGGACGATGCATCGCGCCGAGCGCCTCCGCGAAACTCGGCAATTTAAGATCGCCCAGGGTTTCATCGCTGATCCATTCTGGCAGCTGCGGCATGCGTTTGAGCGCGCCTTCCGCGGCGCGGGCGACCGAGCGCTGATAGAGCCCCTCGGTCAGCCCGTAGACCGGCTCGACCGACGGCAGGCGGGCAAGTTCCTCCGCGTTCATCACCCGGTCGGGATGGACCATCTGGCGGCGGCCGTCCCAGAGCTCGAGCTTGCCGGAAATCCAGCGCGTGGCGCCGACCGGCAGCCGCGACCGCACCCATTCATGGTTAGCGAGGAAGAACACGAGCTCGACATCCCCGGTGTCGTCCTCGACCAGCACCTTGAACGGCGCCCGCGACCGCGCATTCGGCGGTCCGCGGTGCTCGGTCACCCTGGCCTCGATGGTGACGATCGTGTCGGGGATCGCGTCGCGGATCTTGGGGCGTGCGCGCCGGTCGACGGTCGCCTGCGGCAGGTGAAACAGGACGTCGACCACCCGCGCGCCCTGCGACTTGTCGAGCAGCCGGTCGAACAGCTTCGCATTCTTCGGTCCGATTCCCGGCAGGGCGCCGGCGGGCGCGAACAGCGGATCAAGCAGGGAGGGGCGCATTCAGGTTTATAGCAAGACCGGCGGGGATGGCGGCGCGAAAGCGAGCGCGGCTCGGGACATGACCTTGTCGTGACGACGGTCGCGCCTCCGCGGCCTAAGGAGCCTCCCGCTCAAAGTCCTGGTCTGAAAGGGACGTATCCGTCGGCGCCCGAATGACAACCACGCCGTGGTTTGTGGCTTGGTGGCACGCGTTGCATGCCGAGGTGAGATCGTCATAGGCCTTGGCGAACGCCGCGGTGTCCTTGGACCCGATCGCCTTGTGAAGGTCCTCAAACGGCGTAGCGGTGACGGACGAAATCAGGTCTCGCAGTGGAATTTCGTGCTCCATCGGATGAGCCAGGCCGAGGCGAGCGAAGGCGCCCTTCAGGTTTCCCAGTTCGTAGGCAGCGAACGGCCAATCTCCGTGCCGCGCCGCGACCCAGAGTCTGACATGGCGAGGCTGGATAGTCTCTATCATGAAGTCGCTGATGCTCGGAAGATAGCTCGTCGCGTTCGAAGCCGCCGAGGCGCCTGACTGCGCCCACATCGCGCCTGCCCAGGATGCTAGAACCATGCATCCTGCGATCGCGGGAGCTAGAAGAATGCGGGATTTGGTCGAGCGCTGTTTTTGAGGTGTCGGCGTGCTGTGCCTCATTTGATCGTCTCCGACGGAGTGATCTAAGAGCGATGTTAGCGGATGGATAGTCTCGGGGCCAGCGAGTGCGTTAGTTCGCATAATGAGTCTGCGAGGTCTCCGACCTGGGGGCTTTGAGTAACCGCCAAGAGTTAGTTCCGAGGGTGTGCGGGGCTGCGGTCGCTGTTTCGGTCGGCAGGCTGTCGCTCAACGAGCGACTGAGCTTGTCGATGCGGTCAGGCGTTCAACTCGAAATGACCAGGAAACCCGCGCGCGGGAAATGGACCACGATCTCGCCGACGCGTTCGTCCATGCGGCGAATCGCGATGTGCTGCGCCGAGAGGGAAACGATCTCTCCGCCAACTTCGACCTTCCCGTAGTCGTCGGGCACGACGCGGACCCGGTCGCCGACCTTCCGCCCGTTCGGATCGTCCGGATCGCTCTCGGCAAGAGTTTCGGGGCTAGCCTTTGCTGCGATCGCGAGCGCCTCATCGGCGGCCATTTCCTCGCGGAGCCCGTGTCCGAGCGCTCGCATGCGGCTCTCCCAGGCCGTGACGCGCGGCAAGCGGGCGAAGATTTTGTCGAAGTCCGGCTTGGGCTTGATCCTCCGCCGAGAGGCTTGAGTGCACGTACCAAACGTTCATGTAGGCGCTGACGTCGGCAAGGCTGAAATCGCCGAGCAGCCACTTCCGTTCGTCGGCCAACTGCGCCTCGATCCAGCCGAGGTGAGCGCGCACCTGATCGCGCATCTGCGGGATCGCCGCCTGCATCTTGTCGAGGTCGAACCTGCCACCGCGCAGCCGGCTGCGATCTTCGACAAACGCCTGAGGGACCTTCGGACCGAGAGTCCCGAACACAAGATTGACAGCGCTTTGAAAAAACGGGCGATCGGTCCACATGCCGAGCGCCCACGGGACGCCGGCATTACCCGACGGAAACAGGGTCGGCGACGGAAATCGACGTTCGACTTCGCGGATGATGATCTGGGTGTCGCAGAACACGTCCGCGCCGATCTGCATCACCGGCGTCCGACGGTAGCCCCCGGTCAATGGCATCAAATCCGGCTTGGGCATGATCGGCGGGATGCGCACGCTTTCCCACGAAAGCCCCTTGAAGCCGAATATCACGCGGATTTTCTCGGAGAACGGGGACCGGTCAAAATGATGGAGAATAATGGGAGGCATGGTCTGAGCTTGAACGCCTGAAGGATGAAAACGCCTGGGGTCGCGATCTTCAGTCTAGCCCACTTTCCAATTCGCGCGCGGGGCGCCGGCCAAGCCGCTTCCCGCCGCCAAATAAAACCAAATAAAACCAAGGAAATCCAAGCAAATTTCCTTGGATTTCCTTGGATTCCTTTGGCCAATTCGGGACTTTTCAATGGGTTACAGCGAATCCAAATAAAAAAAGCTTCCGGTCTCAGGCTTTGAAGCGAGCCTCTTTTCACGCCCTCCTTTCCTCGCGAACAGCGAGGCGAAGCTAGGTTCCGCGAATAGGAATACCTATAACACAGGCTTTCGATTTTCTCAAGAAAATGCCGAACCTCCAGAAGGCGTGGCGGCCCGCCGGACGGAGCATTTCCAGGCCGGCGGGGCCGCCCGCTGACTCGCCGGCGGGGTCTGCGACGCGTCAAGTCGGCGCTCAGTTGTTGATGCAACCCCCTCTGCTACACTCGGCGTCGCGGCTGAGGCCGTCGGTTTGAGGGGCGCGTAAGACGGGCGCTACCGGGCTGACATACGCTCTGACTTCCGCGAAGTCGGCGACGCGATGATGCGCCGGCCTGGTGCTGTCTCTTGAGCGGGAGCGCCGAGCGCAGGTCTTGCAAAGAGCGGGACCGCCAGAATGAGTGCGAGCGCTCTTGTCATGTCGGTTGGATAGCTCCGGCTTCCGCAAGTTGATGAAGAATTTGCTCGTGATTTGAAATAAGGATACGAACGCAGAGGTCAGAGAGAAATGTCATCTCCGCGAACCTAAATCGCTCCGCTGCCGAGCTGACCTTCAGAACCACATTTTCCCGAACAAGGAAGTGCGAAACCGTATCGCGATATTCTTTTTGCAGAACCGTGTCATAGAATTCCTTAATAGGTTTCCCAATTAGGTAGCGTAAAGCTGGTGTTATATGGGGATGGTTCGGAACGAATTCCTTTTGCCACGAAAGTTCTATTCCCATTTTTCTCACCTCCTTTCGCGCATCCCTGCGAAGTGTTCCGAATATTCCCTCCATGATCTTATACAAACAAAGTAGTCTATAGTACGTGCTATTGGAATTCTTAAATTCACGATAAAGTGCATAGATAGGGTCAAGCGTAGCAAAAAGCCGATGGACTCCAGAAGTATAGACAATCGCTCGCTCCGGGCCGATCATGTCAATTGTATAAGCTTGGTTCATTTCATCGTATATTTCCATAAGGCCAGTTATGATTGGCGTATTAGACCAGAAAGAAAGGCTGTCAAGAAAAGGAGATATCAAATCGTATGCCTTGTTACGGGCCTCGGTTGCGGACGTGGCATAAATTTGCGTTCTAACGAGCGAAAATTCTTTTCGACTATTCAGTTCAACTTCAAAATCTCCCACGGCCGTGCGAACCGATAAACTAGACGCGTCTGCGGCGATGGTCACGTATGAACCACCATCGTCGCGTGCGAAATTATAATTGAGTTTATCTGGAAACGTTGCCTGCTTTGAGAGAATGAGCCTGATGAGAAAAGGACGATTCGACTGATCATTCAATCGTGCGTCATTATCACGCTTCTCATCCTCCATGATGGCGAGAACAGTAAGCTGACCCAACGCACCAGCGGCTGGCATTTTGTCCAGCGCTAAGTCGGCGCCCGGACCGTCAGTTACAGCAATTAGCTCGTGCTTTTTTATTGTCATGGTGAGGCCTCACCCGACGCCATGGGTATGCGCATCGGCGGCAGCTCCCCTCGCGCGCGGAGCGATCAGTTTAGTCCACCCTGTTGTTCACTACGAGCGCTTCACGGCTTGGCGGGCTCGGACGTGGGGCTCCCCCCACGCCGGAAGGCCTCGACAAACTCGCCGAGCGCCTTTTCGTCCATGTCGGAAACCGCGACATAGGCGAGGTTGGCGTCGGACCAGCGCGCCACATGATAGCCGTTGATCGTTTCGATTACGCCCGCGGCGCGCGCCTGCCCAGCGCCGAGCGGCAGCTCGGTCACGGCGACGAGATGCTCGTTGTGGCGATAGACGAGTGTCGGCGCCGGGATCCGATCAACAATGGTGACGCGTCCGCCCACGAGCGGGAAGCCCTGCGACGCGAGATCGACGATGCTCCCGCTGATCGTCGTGCGGTCGGCGAGCCATGGCTTGACCGTGTGCCGGTCGGAGGAAGCGATGTCGAATGGCTGGCCGGCGATCGCGGCGCGGGTGAAATCCGAGACGAGGTGTTGAGCGACATCGCCGGAAGGCGAAGGCGCGCGCAGCGACGTCAACCCCGCGCCGACCGCAAAGCCGAGGACAGCGAAGGAGGCGGCCATCGCCAGCGCGCGCCTGTCGAGCCATTGGCGCCGCGGCAACGGAACGACAGTCGCGGCCGCGGCGGCAGCCTGAGGCTGCGGAGCCGGCGGAGCCGACGCCGTGAGCGCCGCGATGCGGTCGGCAAGCGCTTGCGGGGCCGCTTCACGCGGCGCGTGACGACGAACCGCGTCACGCAGCGCCGTCAGGCGCCGGTACTCGGCGCTGAGGGCTGGGTCGTCGCGCATCTCGCGTTCGAATGCGAGCGAGGCCATGGCGTCGAGTTCGCCGTCCACGGCCGCGTTGAGCCTGAGAAGCCGCTGGTTCATGTCCCGGTCGGTCATGACTCGGCCTTCAACGTCTTGGCGAGCAAGGCGCGAGCGCGCGCCAGTCGCGACATCACCGTGCCGACTGGCGTCTCGGTCGCTGCGGCGATCTCGCGGTAGGAGAGGCCATTGATGTCTCGCATCACCAGCGTCTCGAGAAATGGCGAGGGGAGGTTCGCAATCGCCTGACGCAAGCGCTCGCCGTCTTCAAGGGCGATGAGAACCTGTTCGGGATTAGGCGCCGCGTCGCCGCCCTGACGCAAATCGAGCGCGTCTAGGTCGGCCATGTCGCCGGCGTAAGCCACGGTCTTGCGCCGATTGCGAGCCATGAAGGTCATGGCGGCGTTGCGCACGATGGCAAGAAACCACGGTTTCGGTCGATCGACCGAGACGGTGGAGAGAGCCTGAAGCGCGCGCACCGCAGCGTCTTGCACAATGTCCTCGGCGTCGGTCGGGCTTTGCGACAGCCATTTGGCGAGTGAGTAAGCGTCATCGAGCAAGGGCGGCACGATTTCGCGAAAACGCTGCTCGGCAATCGGACTGCTCAAGCTGCACGCCCCGCGGGCGCGCGCCTTATTTGGCGCGCTCTTTGAGGTAGGCGATCACATCGGCCCGGTCCTGCGGGTTGTCCAGGTGGAAGAACATTTTGGCGCCTGGCGCGACAGCCTGAGGGTCGGTCAGCCACTTGTCGAGCGTCTCCGCGTTCCACACGATATTGGCTGATTTGAGCGCGTCGGAATAGTCGTAATCGGGCAGCGAGGCCGCCTTGCGCCCGAACACGCCACGATGACGCGGCCCCACGTCATTTTTGTCGAGCGAGTGGCAGTCCTGACAGGCCTCGTAGAGCATCTCGCCGCGAGCGGCGTCGCCCGTAAGGCCGCCGGCCCAAGCGGTCCCCGCAAGCGCTGCCGAGATCGCGGCTGCGAGCATAACAGTGGCGAGGTATTTTTCTCTCCTGCGGAGATGCGCGTCAGACCTTTCGTGCGGGTCTTCGACGCGCGTCCGTGCACAAGGACACGCCGAAAGGTCCCTCCCCCGCGACGGGTGCGGTGAGAGGACGCCTGTCTCTCGACAGGCATCGCGGGGGAAGGGTTCGGGCAAGCGCGGCAGTCTCATTGAAGCAGCTCAGGAAAGGTCAGAATCGGTGACCGCAAGATTGGTGGGCGTGGGCGCATAGACGACCTCTCGGACGCCGAGCCACTTGCGCAATTCGCCCGCAGGCACGAGCTTCGGTCCTGGCGCAGGCGCCGTTCCCGGCGCCGGCTGCGGAAAGGCCGTCGAACGCGCGGTGTGGAACGTGACGTTACCCTCGACCTTCTGCATCAATTGATGGATGTGGCCGTTGAGCACGGTCACCGAGCCGAAGCGCGAGAGATAGGCGAGCGCCTGTGCGGAATCCTCGGTGCCCCAACCCCATTCGGGCGCGATCATCCAGAGTGGGATGTGGGAGAAGATGACAATGGGCGTCGAAGCGGATTTGCCTTTGAGATCGTTCTCCAACCACTCGAGCTGCTCTGCGCCTAGCGAGCCAAGGCCGTTCTTCTTCAGCTCGACAACGTTGTTGAGCGATACGAAATGCACCCCGCCGTGGTCGAACGCATACCAGCCGCCGCCGGTCGCTCCCTTGCCGAAACGCTCGAGATAGGCGTCTCGCGTCTTGCGGTCGAGGATGTCATGCTCGCCCGGCGCGTAATGAACGTCGAGCTTGGCGCGGCCGATCATTTGCTGCGCGTCGTCGAATTCGTTCGCTTTCGCCGCATGGCTGATGTCGCCGGTATGGATCATGAACGCGGGCTTTCCCGGCATTGCCGTGATCTTGTCGATCGCTGCGTTGAGCGTTACTCGCGCATCCGGATTGGCGGGCTTGGCGAAGCCGATGTGGCTGTCGGAAATCTGGACGAAGGAAAAGCCGCTCTCCGCCGCTTTCGCCGAGCCGATCAGCCGCGACGAAGGCACGCCGCCCGCGACGGTCCATACCACGCCGGTCCCGGCCCACAGCATGCATTTCAGGGTTTGCCGACGGTCGAACCCGTCTTCGTGATCGTGCGTCATGACTCTCTCCTTGTCCGGCGAAGGGCGCCGTTCAAAGGAGGGGACTCAAGGGATCCGCGATTTATTCCCGGGAGCCGCGCAAAAAATGGCGGACCGCTTTTAGGGCGCGTCGATTTGGCTTAGCGTCATGCGCATGGAGGAAGACGGCGGAGGCGACGCAGATCGCGGGCCGGGCCGCCGTCAGCAACCGGTTTAAGTGCTCAGCGAGACGGGACGATCACCTGTGGTGACCGCCTCCGTGGAAGTGGGCGCCCCCTCCATGGAAGTGCGCGCCGCCGCCATGCCAGTGGGCGCCGCCGCCATGGTAACCGCCGCCATGCCAGCCGCCGCCGTGATAACCCCCTCCGTGCCAACCGCCGCCGTGATAGTAGCCTCCATGCCAGCCGCCGCCGCCATAAAATCCCGGCGCCACGACGACCCCGCCGCCCCAACCGTACGGCACGCACGCGCCGTAGGCATTACGAAAGTAAGCGGGGCCGCACCCTCCTTCGGCCAGGATAATCCCCAAATCCGCGCGATATTGCGCGGGGGCCGGCATCGCCTCAGCTGATCCAGCAAGCAGTGTTGAAACGGCAGCTATCGAAGCCCAGGAAGCAACTTGCATTACGGTCCTCCAGTTGAAATCCTTGTCTTCATTTCAAAAAACGCTGGCTTTTCCGCATTGTTCCCATGATCAGACATGTTCAGAGATCCGCTGCAAATGGTAAACCTGTTGGTTTAAAAATGTCCATCGCGAAGAGGGCCGACGAAAGGGGGTGAATTGGCGCGAGGGCCGCATCGTCTCGTGGCCGATACTCGTCGGCGTGGTGCTGGGCCTCGTCGCCGGGACCGACATCGGCGCGCGGCAGGCGAATCGGCTGAACGACAAGACCCTGCGCCGTTCGTTGCTCGTATTCATCGTGCTAATGGCTGGCTACATGGCCCAGGAAGCGCTGCGATGAACGGCGCTTACTGCGCCGCGACGCCGACCTTGAGCAGTCGATACGTGATCGCGTCGACCAGCGCCTGGAACGAGGCGTCGATGATGTTGCCCGAGACTCCGACCGTCGACCAAGTGTCGCCGTTTCCGTCGCCGAACTCGATCAGAACGCGCGTCACCGCGTCGGTGCCGCCCTGGAAGACGCGCACGCGATAATCGCGCAGTTCGAGGTTCTCGATGTATTTCTGATAGACGCCGAGATCCTTGCGCAAAGCCAGATCGAGAGCATTGACCGGGCCGTTGCCTTCGGCTGCGGAGATGAGCCGCTCCTCGCCGATGCGGATCTTCACCACCGCTTGCGAAGCCGAATAGGTGACGCCGGGCGCAACCAGCTTGCGCTCGACGCCGACATGAAAACTCTCGACGGCGAAATATTCCGGCACGCCGCCGAGCACGCCGCGCGCCAGAAGCTCGAATGAGGCGTCTGCCGCTTCATAGGCGTAGCCCTGCGCCTCGCGCGCCTTCACTTCGTCGAGCAAGCGGCCAAGGCGCGGATCGTCGGGCTTAGCCTCGACACCAAGCCGGTTGAGCTCGGCGAGAAGGTTCGAGCGCCCCGCCTGATCCGAGACCAGCACGGCGCGCTGGTTGCCGACGCTGTCCGGTGGCACGTGCTCATAAGTGCGGGAATCCTTGGCGAGGGCGGAAGCATGAATGCCCGCCTTGGTGGCGAAGGCCGACGCCCCGACATAGGGCGCGTGCCGGTTCGGCGCACGGTTGAGCATTTCGTCAAAGGCGCGCGAGACGTGGGTGATCTCGCGCAAAGCCTCCGCCGTCACGCCGGTCTCGAAGCGTTCCGCGAGCCCCGGCTTCAGAGCCAACGTGGGGATGAGACTGACAAGATTAGCGTTGCCGCAGCGCTCGCCCAGGCCATTCAGCGTGCCCTGTACCTGCCGCACGCCAGCGCGGACAGCGGCCAGCGAATTGGCGACCGCATTACCGGTGTCGTTGTGGGCGTGGATGCCGAGACTCTCGCCCGGAATGACGCGCGCGACTTCGCCGACGATGTGTTCGATCTCGTCAGGCAGAGTGCCGCCGTTGGTGTCGCACAGCACCGCCCAGCGCGCGCCTGCGTCGATCGTGGCGCGAGCGCAGGCAAGCGCATAGTTCGGGTTGGCCTTGTAGCCGTCGAAGAAATGTTCGCAATCGACCATCGCCTCGCGGCCCGCGGCGACCGCCGCCTTCACACTGTCCGCGATGGCCTCGAGGTTCTCGTCAAGCGTGCAGCCGAGCGCCACATGGACGTGATAGTCCCACGACTTGGCGACATAGACGATCGCGTCGGCGTCGGCGGCGAGGAGACCCGCGAGGCCCGGATCGTTCGCGGCCGAGCGGCCCGGCCGCTTGGTCATGCCGAAGGCGCAGAAGCGGGCGCGCTTGGTCGGTTTCTGCTTGAAAAATTCAGTGTCCAGCGGGTTCGCGCCTGGATAGCCGCCCTCGACATAGTCGACGCCGAGCCGCTCGAGCATCGCCGCGATGTGGCGCTTGTCGTCGAGCGAGAAGTCGACGCCGGTGGTCAGCGCGCCATCGCGCATCGTCGTGTCGAACAGATAGAGGCGTTCGCGAGGCATGAGCTGCCTGTCAATGTCGGGTCGGGGGCTTAGGCTCGGCGCCGAACGTCTTCGTCATGGTGGTGTTGGCGAGCCATTGGTCGCCGACGCGGACGAGATTGCGCCGCTGCGCCGCGAAGCCCTGGCGCTCGAACAGCGGCCGGGCGGCGTCGCTGGCGTCCACAGTCAGACGCTTCGCGCCGCGCGCTTGAGTAAGCTTGGTCAACGCCTCGATCAGCGCGCGGCCCGCGCCCTGCCGAGCGAATTGAGGATCGACGAACAGCATGTCGATCTCTTCGGCGCCTTTGAGGCTGGCGAAGCCGGCGATGGCGGCGTCGATTACGGCGAGCAGGGTCAACGCCTCCGTGAGCCGAGCGGCGAAAGCCTGTTCGTCATCGGCGCGCGCGGCCCAGGCCTTGCGTTGCTCCTCATCATAATCCTCGGCCGCCAGCTCCTCGATGCTCGAGCGAAAGATCTCAGCGCAGCGTCGTGCATCGGCCGGCAAATAGGGACGAAGAGAGACGGCGCTCACCGCCTAGGCTCCCAGGTCGTCGAGCCGTCCTTGTTGTCCTTGATGGCGACGCCAAGGTCGGAGAGTTCGTCGCGGAGGCGATCGGACTCGAGAAAGTTTCGTACTGATCGAGCGGCACCACGACGTGCGAGGAGATCATCTATCCTCTTAAGTGTAGCCTCGTCGGCCGAATACGTGCCATTCGGCTTGACAAAAAACGTGCTCGCAGGACGCACAGCAATCCCATCTGTGACCTCTTCCTCGAAGATGCGTCCCGGGCCCCTAAGGCTAAAGCCGTACTGGCTTCGAGTTTGCTGGAGAAGGCCAAGAACGTTGGCACTAGCTTTAAGAAGGGCCGCAGAGAAGATGTCATTGCGCCCTGTATTTCGCGCATTGATTGCGGGCTTCGCTAGCTCGTGCAGGACCGAAATGGCCTTCGGCGTATTCAAGTCGTCAGATAGCGCAGCAATGATGGCCTCCGGGACATAACCTAAGGCTTCAACGTCTTCGATAGCGCGGTACCACCTATTCAAATCACTTCGCGCTTCTTCCAACGCTGCGAACGTCCAGTTGATTGGCTGGCGGTAATGGGTGCGCAACATCGCGAGACGCACCGCCTCGCCGTGCCACCTTCGCGAACCATCGACGTCCTTAGCATCGAGCAATTCGCGAATGGTGACGAAATTGCCGAGGCTCTTCGACATCTTCTCGCCTTCGACCTGCAGGAAGCCGTTGTGCATCCAGAAATTGGCCATGCGGGACGAATGAAAGGCCGAGCAGGATTGCGCGATTTCGTTCTCGTGATGGGGAAAGACGAGATCGATTCCGCCGCCGTGAATGTCGAACACGTTGCGGCTCGGGTCGTCGCAGAGAAGGCCACCGCCGAATGGCTCGAGTAGCGTCGCCATCGACATCGCCGAGCACTCGATATGCCAGCCCGGACGCCCCGGCGCGGCGATGCCAGCCGGGCTTAGCCAGCCCGGCTCGTTCGGCTCCGAGGGCTTCCATAAGACAAAGTCCATTGGGTCGCGTTTGTAGGGCGCGACATCCACGCGCGCCCCGGCTAGCATCTCGTCGAGCGAGCGATGGGCGAGCGTTCCGTAGCGGGGCGCCCAGGGCAGCGCGTCCATCGCATTAGGCGAGAACAACACGTGACCCTCGGCGACATAGGCGACGCCACGAGCGATCAGCCGCTCGATCATCACGCGCATCGTGTCGATATATTGTGTGGCGCGCGGCTCCTGCGTCGGCGGCAATGCGCCGAGCGCGGCCACGTCTTCGTGAAATTGCCGTTCGGTCGCTTCCGTCACCTTGGCGATCGCCTCGTTGAGCGGCAGGCCGGGAAAGTCGCGCTCGGCGCGCGCATTGATCTTGTCCTCGACGTCGGTGATGTTGCGGACGTAGATGACATGCTCGGCGCCGTAGAGATCGCGCAGGAGTCGGAACAGGACGTCGAACACGATCACCGGCCGGGCGTTGCCGATATGGGCGAAGTCGTAGACCGTCGGGCCGCAGACATAGAGACGCACCGCTTTCGGGTCGATCGGAACGAAATCCTCCTTGCGACGGGTCAAAGTATTGTAGAGGCGCAACCGCGCCGCCTTCACCTCTGCGGGCGTTTCGTGTTGGGATCGGGGCGGGGACTGCATCGGCAATTCTCGTCGGCGTCGTCTCGTGGGGCAAACGACGCGGACAGGCGTCGCCGGGTTTTGCCGGATGATCGCTTCTCGATGGCTTTGACGAAAAAAGGAGACGCGAACCAGCCAGCTTCAAAGCTAGCGGCTAATGAGGCAAATCCGGATGATGGGACACGCGGGCGTCATGGGACGCATGCAATGGAGAGGCGGGGCCTTGTTGTCAAGACGCCGCCCAACAGGCGGAAAAACCAGTCCGACAAATCCTTCCGTTCTTCAGAACTATCGGCTATAATGAGTATGCGGGAAATCGCGGAGGCCGAAGCCCGTTGCATTCGAGAAGGCCCTGGCGGAAAACGGCGAAACGAAAACCCGATTAACCCGTTGAGAACAAACGATTCCGCGAAATCGCGCGATTTCGCGCCCAATGATTTCAAGGGCTTGCCATTTCGCTTCGTTTCGCTCGGCGCAATTTTCCTCATCGTTTGGCGCACGCATTGGCTCGCCGCGGGCGCCGCCCGGGTTCCTTGCGAAGGGGGAGGTCTTGAGCCGGGAGACAAGCAGCAACGACGATCCTCCGAGGGAGGGTGGTCAGGCGCGCCGACAGGCGATCACCATTCTCGGCGCGCCGGTCGAAGCGGGGGCGAGCCTACTCGGCGCGGCGATGGGCCCCGCCATGCTGCGCACCGCGGGTATCGTGAAACCGCTGACAGACCTCGGTTACAATGTCGAGGACCGAGGCGATCTCGTCGCTCCGCCTCCGTTGGTCCACGCGGTCGCGCCCGAAGGCAAGGCGAATCGGTTTGCTCATGTCGCGGCCTGGGCACGCCAGCTGGCGCGCGAGACTTACGCGGTTATGCGCTCCGGGCGGACGCCAATCGTGCTCGGTGGCGACCATAGTCTGGCGATGGGGTCGATCAGCGGCGTGGCGCGCCACGCCGCGGAAGCGGGCCGCGAGTTGTTCGTTTTGTGGCTCGACGCACACTCGGACTTCAATACGCCATTGACCTCGCCGTCCGGCAACATGCACGGCATGTCGCTTGCGATGTTATGCCGGGAGCCCGGTCTCGAGGGCGTATTCGGCGACGAGCCGCACGGGTTCGTTGATCCCGGCCGCCTGCATTTGTTCGGCATCCGGTCCATTGACTCCGGCGAACGCCGGCTGTTGCGGGACCGCGGAATCGATGTCGTCGACATGCGAAGACTGGACGAAGACGGCTTTGCGGTCTCGATTCGCCGCATCATCGACCGGATTCGCACCCGCGACGGCCTCTTGCATGTCAGTCTGGACGTCGACTTTCTCGATCCAGCGATCGCGCCGGGCGTCGGCACCGCCGTTCCGGGCGGAGCGACCTACCGCGAGGCGCACCTTGTCATGGAGTTGTTGTACGAATCCGGTCTTTCACCCTCCCTCGATCTCGTCGAACTCAATCCCTTCCTCGACGAGAGGGGCAAAAGCGCGCTTCTGCTGGTTGATCTCACCGCGAGCCTGTTCGGACGCCAAGTCTATCCGGTCGCGCGTTCGACCGCCCAGCCCACGGTCGGCTGAACTTCAATTCAGAGTGAGGCGAGCTGGAGTCTCGCGGGTAAGCCATTGATTTTGAAAGATGTGTCGAGCCAGAAGAGACTGAGAGCGCGAGGCCTTCAGCGGCCACGCCTAAAGTTTGGCTTGATCGCGTGCATCGATAGGTCGATAGCACCGGCCAAGCCCATGAGACCGGAGCAAGAGGAGCGCGGTCTTGAACCGCGGAAGAAATCCATGGCGCGTAAAAAGATTGCCTTGATTGGGGCCGGCCAGATCGGTGGGACGCTGGCGCATCTGGCGGCGATGAAGGAATTAGGCGACATCGTTCTCTTCGACATCATCGACGGAGTGCCGCAGGGCAAGGCGCTGGATTTGGCGGAATCGACTCCCGTTGAGGGCGTCAATGCGCGATTGGCCGGCGCAAGCGACTATTCCACGATCGCCGGCGCCGACGTCATCATCGTAACCGCCGGCGTTCCCCGAAAGCCCGGCATGAGCCGCGACGACCTGCTCGGCATCAATCTCAAGGTCATAAATGCGGTCGCCGCGGGCATCAAGACGCACGCGCCGGCGGCGTTCGTGATCTGCATCACCAACCCGCTCGACGCCATGGTGTGGGCGTTGCAGAGATTCTGCGGCCTGCCCGCCAACAAGGTCGTCGGCATGGCCGGCGTGCTGGACTCGGCGCGTTTTCGTTACTTTCTGGCCGAGGAATTGCAGGTGTCGGTGGAGGACGTGACCGCCTTCGTGCTCGGCGGGCACGGCGATGACATGGTTCCCTCTGTTCGATATTCGACCGTCGCGGGGATTCCTCTGCCAGATCTTGTTAAAATGGGGTGGACCACCCAGGCCAAGCTCGACGCCATTGTCGAGCGCACCCGCAAGGGCGGGGGGGAAATCGTCAACCTGCTCAAGACCGGCTCGGCCTTCTACGCCCCCGCGTCGTCGGCGATTGCGATGGCGGAATCCTATCTCAAGGATCAGCGCCGCGTGCTCCCTTGCGCGGCGCATTTGACAGGCCAGTACGGCGTCAAGGACGCCTATGTCGGGGTTCCGGTGGTGATCGGCGCAAACGGCGTCGAACGCATTATCGAGATCGCATTCGATGAGAGCGAGAAAGCAATGTTCGCCAAGTCGCTCGCCGCGGTGCAAGGCCTGATGGAGGCATGTAGGGCGATCAACCCCGCCCTCGCAGGCTGAGTTTCGTCTCAAGCGCCCGCCACCAGCGGGCGTTCTTTTCTTTGAGGTTTTCGCCGCCATGAACATCCACGAATATCAGGCCAAGGCGGTGCTCAGGGCGTTCGGCGTCCCGATCGCCTCTGGCTTCCCCGCCTTCACGCCCGAAGAGGCTGTCGAGGGGGCCAAGAAGCTCACCGGGCCGATTTGGGTGGTGAAGAGCCAGATCCATGCCGGCGGCCGCGGCAAGGGCCGCTTCAAGGAGGCTTCGGCCGGCGACAAAGGCGGCGTGCGGCTCGCCCGCTCGGTGGAGGAGGTCAATGCGTTCGCAACACAGATGCTAGGGGCGACGCTGGTGACGGCGCAGACCGGCCCCGGTGGCAAGCAGGTCAGCCGCCTCTACATCGAGGACGGCGCTACGATCGACAAGGAACTCTATTTTTCGGCGCTGGTCGACCGGCAGAAGAGCCGGGTCGCGTTCGTCCTCTCGACCGAGGGCGGGGTCAACATCGAGGAGGTCGCTCACACCACGCCGGAAAAGATCCACAGCTTCGCCGTCGACCCGGCGACCGGGATCATGCCCCATCATGGCCGCGCCGCCGCCCGCGCGCTGGGGCTAACTGGCGATCTCGCCAAGCAGACGGAAAACCTTATCGCCAAGCTCTATGCCGCCTTCCTGGCCAAAGACATGTCAATGCTGGAAATCAATCCGCTCATTGTCATGTCGAACGGCCAATTGCGCGTCCTCGACGCCAAACTGTCTTTCGACGACAACGCCCTTTATCGGCACCCCGACATCGCCGTCCTACGGGACGAGAGCGAGGAGGACGGCAAGGAGATCGAAGCCTCCAAGCACGACCTCAACTATGTCGCGCTCGAGGGCTCGATCGGCTGCATGGTCAACGGGGCCGGACTCGCCATGGCGACGATGGACATCATCAAGCTATACGGGGAAAGCCCGGCGAACTTTCTCGACGTCGGCGGGGGCGCCTCCAAGGACAAAGTCGCCGCGGCGTTCAAGATCATCACCGCCGACCCGAACGTGAAGGGCATTCTGGTCAACATTTTTGGCGGCATCATGCGATGCGACATCATCGCCGAGGGGGTGATCGCTGCGGTAAAGGAGGTCGGTCTCAAGGTCCCGCTGGTGGTGCGCCTGGAGGGCACCAACGTCGATCTCGGCAAGAAGATTATCCGAGACTCCGGGCTCAATGTGATTCCCGCGGACGACCTCGATGACGCGGCGCAGAAGATCGTGAACGCCGTACGGGCCGGGGCCTGAGGACATAAGCGCGTATCGCAGGGAGGGAGATTGGCTCCGATGCCCCCACCAAAGATCAATGTTCTTGAGGCGGTCGACCGGAAGGTTAAGGAAGTCTTTCATCCGTTCATCGTCGGCGATGTCAACGACAGCCAAGTCAAGGTGGTGAAATTCGGCGCCGAGTTCGACTGGCACGCGCACGAGCGCGAAGACGAGGCCTTCTTCGTGCTGCGCGGACGTATCGCGATCGATTTTCGTGATGGTGTCGCCGAAATGGCCGAAGGTGACTTCGTTGTCGTCCCGCGAGGCGTCGAACACCGGCCCCGCTCGCTCTCCTCAGAGCCTGTCGTTTTGATGTTCGAGCCGAGCACGACGCTTAATACGGGCGACGCGGCAAGCGCGTTGACGGTGCGGAAACTCGACCGGCTATAGAGTTCGGGGATCGGACGCTTGAGCATGGTTAAATTGGTGGAAAACGGAACACGGGTACACATATACTGTGTACGGGAGACCGAATGAAAAATATCACGCTCGCGATCGATGACGAGATTTTGGACAAAGTGCGGATCGTGGCTGCCCACAAGCGTACGACGGTGAACGCCATGGTGTGGGAGTATTTGGCCGAAGTTGCGGGGCGCGACAAGAAGCAGGCCGAGGCGCGGAAACAACTCCTGCGCCTCATGGAGACGTCGAAGGGCCGCATGGCGTCGGATTGGAAGTTCGACCGCGAGGAAACCCATGAGCGGTAAGGCGTTTCTCGACTCGAACATCCTCATCTACGCGGCGACGGCGCAAGACTCCTATCCGGCGAAGTTTCATTGCGCGAAAGAGATTGTCGTTGGCGATGAGATCGGAATCTCGACCCAGGTGATCGGCGAGTTCGTCCACAACGTGCAGAAGCCAAAGAGGATGAGGCGGCTGAGTCCCGCCGAAACTGCGATCTGGGTTGACGCGCTCCTTCAGCTTCCGCTGGTCGAAGTCGATCGGCAGATCGTTTTGAGCGCGCTGATCGTGCAGCAACGGTATCAGCTGAGTTACTGGGACAGCCAGATCGTCGCCGCTGCAGAGCGCCTCGGCGCTGACGTCCTCTACAGCGAAGATTTGAGTCACGGCCAGACTTATGGCTCCTTTCGCTGCGAAAATCCGTTTCGATCCAATTGAACCGACAACGGCCGAAAGCCTCTCCATGTCCATCCTCGTCAACGCCGACACGAAGGTCATCACCCAGGGCTTCACCGGCAAGAACGGCACATTCCATTCCGAGCAGGCGATTGCTTACGGCACCAAGCTCGCGGGCGGCGTCTCGCCGGGCAAGGGCGGTTCGATTCACCTTGGGCTTCCGGTCTTCGACACGGTCGTCGAAGCGCGCGAGAAAACGGGCGCCGACGCCAGCGTGATCTACGTGCCCCCGGCGGGGGCCGCGGACGCGATCTGCGAGGCGATCGACGCCGAGACACCGCTCATCGTCTGCATCACTGAGGGCATTCCGGTCCTCGACATGGCGCGAGTCAAGCGGGCGCTGCAGGGCTCGAAGTCGACCCTGATCGGCCCCAATTGCCCCGGGGTCATGACGGCGGGCGAATGCAAGATCGGCATCATGCCGGGCAATATCTTTGCGCGCGGCAGCGTTGGGGTCGTCTCGCGTTCGGGCACGCTGACCTACGAAGCTGTGTTTCAGACGACGCGCGAGGGTCTCGGGCAGACGACGGCGGTAGGGATCGGCGGCGACCCTATCAAGGGCTTGGAATTCGTCGATGTGCTCGCCATGTTTATGGCTGATCCAAAGACCCAATCGATCGTGATGATCGGGGAAATCGGCGGCCAGGCGGAGGAAGACGCCGCCGAGTTTCTGAAGGACGAAGCCAAGCGCGGCCGCGCCAAGCCCGTCGTCGGCTTCATCGCCGGCCGCACCGCCCCTTCGGGCCGGCGAATGGGACACGCAGGCGCGATCATCGCCGGCGGCAAAGGGGGCGCCGAGGACAAGATCGCGGCGATGGAGGCGGCCGGCGTCCGCGTCTCGCCGTCTCCCGCCCGGCTCGGCAAGACATTGGTCGATCTGTTGCACGGCAAGTAAAGGGAGTCCGTTCCGTGGCTCGTCAGGACGTCAATCAGGCGCTGCTGCAAACCTCGTTCCTGTACGGCGCCAACAGCGCCTACATCGAAGCCCTGCAGGCGCAATACGAGAAAGACCCGCTCTCGGTCGAACCCGGCTGGCGCGAATTCTTCGCTGCGCTCGGCGATGATCCGGCGAGCGTGATCAAGACCGCGCGTGGCGCGTCCTGGCGCAAGCCCAATTGGCCGGTGACGCCCAAGGGCGATCTCATCAGCGCGCTGGACGGCGATTGGCCGGCGACGGAAAAGGCGGTCGCCGACAAGTTGCGCGCCAAGGCGGAGGAAGCAGGGCCGAAAGCGGCGCCGAGCGAGGACGAGATTCGCCGCGCGACCCGCGATTCGGTGCGCGCGCTCATGATGATCCGCGCTTACCGCATGCGCGGCCATCTGTACGCCAATCTCGATCCGCTCGGGCTCGAGCCGCAAAGGGACCACGAGGAGCTCCATCCCTCGACCTATGGTTTCCAGGAGTCCGATTACGACCGCCGCATATTCATCGATCATGTGCTCGGGCTCGAATATGCGACCGTGCGCGAAATGCTTGCAATCCTGCGGCGAACCTATTGCGGGACTATCGGTTTCGAATTCGTCCATATTTCTGATCCGGCGGAGAAGGCCTGGATTCAAGAGCGCGTCGAGGGACCCGACAAGGAGATTCAGTTCACGCGGGAAGGCAAGCGGGCGATCCTGACCAAGCTAGTCGAGGCCGAGGGCTTCGAGAATTTCTTCGACGTCAAATATCCGGGGGCCAAGCGCTTCGGTCTCGACGGCGCCGAGGCGATGATTCCGGCGCTCGAACAGATCATCAAGCGCGGCGGTCAGCTCGGCCTTCGCGACATCGCGCTTGGCATGGCCCATCGCGGCCGGCTCAACGTGCTGAGCCAGGTGATGCACAAGCCGCACCGCGTCATCTTCCACGAGTTCAAGGGCGGCTCCGATTCGCCCGATCAAGTCGACGGCTCCGGCGACGTCAAATATCACCTCGGCGCCTCTTCGGACCGCGAGTTCGACGGCAACACCGTCCATCTCTCGCTGACCGCCAACCCCTCTCATCTCGAGATCGTCGATCCGGTCGTTCTTGGCAAGGTTCGCGCCAAGCAGGATCAGCTCAACGACGTCATCGAGCGCTCGAAGGCGCTCGCGCTCCTGATCCACGGTGACGCCGCTTTCGCCGGACAAGGCGTGGTGGCCGAATGTTTCGGCCTCTCGGGCCTGCGCGGCCACAGGACCGGCGGCTCGCTGCATTTCATCGTCAACAACCAGATCGGCTTCACCACCTATCCGCGCTATTCGCGCTCCTCGCCCTATCCCTCCGACGTCGCCAAGCTGGTCGAGGCGCCGATCTTCCATGTCAACGGCGACGATCCGGAGGCGGTGGTCTTCTGCGCCAAGGTGGCGACCGAATATCGGCAGAAGTTTCATAAGCCGGTGGTCATCGACATGTTCTGCTATCGGCGGTTCGGCCACAACGAGGGCGACGAGCCCTCGTTTACCCAGCCGAACATGTACCGGCTCATCCGCTCGCACCCGACGCCGTTGCGGATCTATGCCAACAAGCTCATCGCAGAAGGCGTCGTCACCCAGGGCGAGGTCGACAAGATGCGCTCGGATTGGCGTCAGCGGCTCGAGGCGGAATATGAGGCTGGCCAGTCCTATTGCGCCAACAAGGCCGATTGGCTCGACGGTCGCTGGGCGGGCGTCAAGGCTGCCCGAGACATCGCCGACGATGATCGCCGCGGCCAGACCGGCGTCGCTCTCGATCGGCTGCGGCTGATCGGCGAGCGGATCACCTCGGCGCCTGAAGGTTTCAACATTCATAAGACCATTCTGCGCTTCCTCGAAAACCGCCGCGCGGCGATCAGGAGCGGCGATGGGATCGATTGGTCGACCGCCGAGGCGCTCGCCTTCGGTTCGCTTCTGGACGACGGCTTTCCGGTTCGCCTGTCCGGCCAGGACAGCGAGCGCGGCACGTTCTCGCAGCGCCATTCGGTGCTGATCGATCAAGAGACCGAAGCGCGCTACATCCCGCTCAATCACATCCGCGACGGGCAGGCGCGCTACGAAGTCATCAACTCGATGCTGTCGGAAGAGGCGGTGCTCGGCTTCGAATACGGCTATTCGCTCGCCGAGCCCAATGCGCTGGTCTCGTGGGAGGCGCAATTCGGCGATTTCGCCAACGGCGCCCAGGTGGTTTTCGACCAGTTCATCTCCGCCGGCGAGAAGAAATGGCTGCGCATGTCGGGCCTCGTCTGCATGCTGCCGCATGGCTACGAGGGCCAGGGGCCCGAACATTCCTCCGCCCGTCTCGAGCGCTATTTGCAGCTCTGCGCCGAGGACAACATGCAGGTCGTCGTCTGTTCGACGCCGGCCAATTTCTTCCATGCGCTGAGACGCCAGCTCAAGCGCGAGTTCCGTAAACCCCTGATCGCGATGACCCCGAAGTCGATGCTGCGCAACAAGCGCGCTATCTCCAACCTCGAAGCCTTCGGTCCTGGAACAACTTTCCACCGCTTGCTGTGGGATCACTCGGAGACGCATAAGGGCGAGAAGACCACGCTTACGAAGGACGACAAGATTCGCCGCGTCGTGCTGTGCTCAGGCAAGGTCTATTACGATCTTTACGATGAGCGCGAGAAGCGCGGCGTCGACGACGTCTACCTGTTGCGCGTTGAGCAGCTCTATCCTTTCCCGATCAAGGCGCTGGTGAAGGAGCTCTCGCGCTTCAAGAACGCCGAGATCGTCTGGTGTCAGGAGGAGCCCAGGAACATGGGCGCCTGGAGCTTCGTTGAGCCCTATCTGGAATGGGTGCTGGGCCAGGGCGGCGGCAAATCGAAGCGCCCCCGTTACGCCGGGCGCCCAGCGTCGGCGGCGACCGCGACCGGCCTCATGTCAAAGCATCTTGCCCAGCTTAAATCCTTTCTTGACGAATGCCTGGCCTGAGCGAGACCGGTCGACGTGCCCCATTATCTCTGCAAGCTGAGGCCGCCGCGGACGACGTTCATCTCTGACATGACGTCCGATGAAGCGCAGCTCATGCGCGCCCATCGCGAGTATTGGACGCCCCGGGTCGAGACGGGCGTGGTGGTGGCGATGGGACCGGTCGCCGATCCGGCTGGCGGCTATGGCGTGGCGATCATCGAGGCGGCCTCCGAGCCCGCGCTCGAGGCGATGCAGGGGGCCGATCCGGTCATCGCCGCCGGACGCGGCTTTGCTTATGAAAATCACCGCATGCTGGGCATCGCCGTGCGCCCCAGCCAACCGCTCGCGCCCATCACATCCGTGACTCCCTGACAAGAAGGACGCCTCGCGGCGCGATTGAGATGGCGATTGAGATTCGGGTTCCGACGCTCGGCGAGTTGATCAGCGAAGCAACCGTTGGCAAATGGTTCAAGAAGGCCGGCGATTCCGTGAGCGCCGACGAGCCGCTGGTCGAACTGGAGACCGACAAGGTGACGCTCGAGGTCAACGCGCCGAGCTCAGGCGTCTTGAGCGAGATTGCCGCGGACACCGGTCAGACGGTCGCGATCGGCGCGCTGCTCGGCCAGCTTTCGGCCGGGGCGGGCGCGCAAGCCGCAGCGCCGGCTCCGGGTGCACCGACCAAGGCCGCGCCCGCCGCCGCAACCGCAATGCCGCCGGCGCCGGCCGCGGCGAAGATAGCCGCCGAGGACAAGATCGATCTCGCCTCGGTCGCCGGCACCGGCAAGCGCGGACAGGTGCTGAAGGGCGACGTGCTCGCCGCCATCGCGGCGGCGCAAGCGCCGGTCGCCGCGCCTGCGGCCCTTCAAGCGCTCGCGCCTGTCCTGCTTCCGGACACTGCTCCGGCTCCCGTGCCCGCGGCGCGCACGACCACCGCCGACGACAGCGCTCGCGAGGAGCGGGTGCGCATGACCAAGCTGCGTCAGACCATCGCTCGCCGCCTCAAGGACGCGCAAAATACTGCGGCGATGCTCACGACCTTCAACGAGGTCGACATGAGCGAGGTGATGGCGTTGCGCGGCCGCTACAAGGACGCCTTCGAGAAGAAGCACGGCGCCAAGCTTGGCTTCATGGGCTTTTTCGTCAAGGCCTGCGTTCAGGCGCTGAAAGAGATCCCGGCGGTGAATGCCGAAATCGACGGCGCCGACCTTGTCTACAAAAACTACTATCACGTCGGCATCGCCGTCGGCACCGACAAGGGGCTTATCGTGCCTGTTGTGCGCGACGCGGACAGGCTGTCCATCGCCGAGATTGAGAAGGCGATTGCGGACTTGGGAAAACGTGGGCGCGACGGTCAGCTCAAGCTTGAGGAACTGCAGGGCGGAACGTTCACCATCACCAACGGCGGCATCTACGGTTCGCTGATGTCGACCCCGATTCTCAATGCGCCGCAGTCAGGCATCCTGGGCATGCACAAGATTCAGGACCGTCCGGTCGCTGTCGGCGGCAAGGTCGAAATCCGGCCGATGATGTATCTGGCGTTGAGCTACGACCATCGCGTCGTGGACGGCAGGGAGGCGGTGACCTTCCTCGTCCGCGTCAAGGAAGCGCTCGAAGATCCCGCGCGGCTGGTGCTCGACCTCTGAAGCTGCGCAGCCTCACGGGCTAAGCCGATCGGGGAGGATTTCATGAACGAACTGACCTGTCTCGAATTGAGCGTCGTGCTGTGGGTGGTCCATGTGCTTGTTCAGGCAGGGGCTGGCAATGCGGAACTGCCGCTCGGTTATTTGTTCACCTCGCGCGACAAACCCGCCGCAGCGAGCGGCATGCTGTTTGGCCGAGCCACGCGAGCGCTGGCGAATTACGTCGAGAACTTCACGCCGTTCGTCGCCGTCGCCCTTGCGCTCATCGTCACCCAGCGGACCGGCGGATCTGGCGCGCTCGGCGCGACCGTCTGGATTCTGGCGCGCGTCGTCTATATCCCGATCTACCTGTTCGGCGTCGTCTACGCGCGGACGGCGGTTTGGGCGATTTCGATCGTCGGCCTCCTGATGATGCTCAGGCGGTTGATCGGATGGTAGCTGGCGCCGGCGCGAGTTCTGGCGCCAAGCCCAGCGAGAGAGATCGGCAATGACCTATGATGTTGTGGTGATCGGTTCGGGCCCCGGCGGCTATGTCTGCGCAATCCGCGCGGCGCAGCTCGGCATGAAGGTCGCCGTGGTCGAGAAGATGAAGACGCTCGGCGGAACTTGCCTTAACATTGGCTGCATTCCGTCCAAGGCGCTCCTGTACGCGTCCGAAATGTTCGACGAGGCGGCGCACGGTCTCGGGCCCCTCGGCGTCGTCGTCTCACCGCCGAAGCTCGATCTCGCCGCGATGATGAAGCACAAGGACGCTACCGTCGCGGCCAACGTCAACGGCGTCGCCTACCTGTTCAAGAAGAACAAGATCGACTGGGTGACCGGAGAGGGCCGCATCGGCGCTCCGGGGCGCGTGATCGTCAAGGGCGCCGACGGCAAGCAAACGACGCTCGAAACCAAGGCGATCGTCATCGCCACCGGTTCGGATGTCGCGCGGCTGCCGGGCGTGGAGATCAACGAGAAGACGATCGTCTCCTCGACTGGCGCCTTGAGTCTTTCGGCTCCGCCGAAGAAGCTGGTCGTCGTCGGCGCTGGTGTCATCGGACTTGAACTTGGCTCCGTTTGGCGGCGGCTGGGTTCCGAGGTGACGGTGGTGGAATTTCTCGACCATGTCCTGACGGGCATGGACGGCGAGGTCGCGAAGCTGATGCAGCGCACGCTGGAGAAGCAGGGTTTTGCCTTTCACCTCAGCCACAAGCTGGCCAAAGTCGAGGCGGCGGGGGCGGGGGTCAAGGCGACAATTGAGCCGTCGGCGGGCGGCGAGGCCAAGATGATCGACGCCGACGTCGTGCTCGTTTCCGTCGGGCGGCGTCCATTCACCGAAGGCCTGGGATTGGAGGCGCTGGGCGTCAAGACAGAGCGCGGCCAAGTTGTCGCCGACGCGCATTACGCCACAAATGTGCCGGGCATTTATGCGATCGGCGACGTGATCCACGGCCCGATGCTCGCCCACAAGGCGGAAGACGAAGGGGTCGCGATCGCCGAGTTGCTGGCGGGGCAAGCGGGCCACGTCAACTATGGCGTCATTCCCAACGTCGTCTACACGAGCCCCGAGGTCGCCTCGGTCGGCAAGAGCGAGGAAGAACTCAAAGCCGAGGGCGTCGCCTACACGGCCGGTAAATTCCCGTTCACCGCCAATGGACGAGCGCGGGCGATGCGTCACACCGAGGGATTCGTGAAAATCCTCGCCGACGCCGCCACGGATCGTGTGCTTGGAGGCCATATTGTGGGGTTCGGCGCGGGCGAGATGATCCACGAGATCGCGGTTCTGATGGAGTTCGGCGGCTCGGCGGAAGATCTCGCCCGCACGTGCCACGCGCATCCGACGATGTCGGAAGCGGTCAAGGAGGCGGCGCTGGCGGTGGCGAAGCGGGCGATTCACATTTGAGGCCGTCGCGGCGTAAGCTCGGACGGTCGCGCGCCGCTCACTTCAGTGTCGCGACTATCTGCCGGATCTCGGTCGGGGTATGCTCGCCGCCGAGCGGCGTTCCCGGCACTAGATACTTGCCCATCGCCAGTCCGCCGACGAGCACCGGCTCGAAGCCGATCTCCTTGATCAGTCGCGTCGCCAGTGCGATGGCGTTCGGGTCGTCGCCGGCGATCGGCACGCCGACCGGCTCGCCCGGCCGATGCGCGTCTGCGGCCAGCCGGGCGTAGTTGATCGCGTTGAAGCCGCGCACGAGATGCGCGCCGGGTAGCAGCTTGGCGGTGGCGAGGCCGGCCCCGCCCTGCTCTGCGACCCAACTTACGATCGCCGCTCCGTCGCGCTTCGCGATCGGGTTTGAGACGTCGACGACGAGTTGCTTGGCGGCGAGCGCCTTGCCGTAATCCTTGCCGATCTGCTCGACCGCGGTATAGGGCACGACGAGCAGGACGACGTCGCCGAACTCGACCGCCTGCTCGGCGGTACCCGCCTGCGCCGTCGGGCCGGCGCTGGCGACGAGGTCCTTGAGCTGCTCGGGATGCAGCGAGGAGAACATCACTGGGTGCCCCTGCTTGGCAAAGAGCGTGCCGAGCGTCCCGCCCTCGCGGCCGGCGCCGATGGTGGCGATCTTGAGCGGCGCGCCGCCGGCGGCTTGGGCGAAGGCCGCGAACGGCGCTGCCGCCGCCGCGCTCGCCGCCACGCCGCCGGCTGCCAGACCGAGAAACCTGCGGCGGTCAAACTCGAAGGACGGATGCTTTATCATGATTGGGCTCCTGTAAGGCACTCTTGTGATGTCGTTCGGACTATGGAACGGCGCGGGCGCGGCAGCGCATCTCGCGGCCCCTCTCGTGAGCGACCCGGCGCGCGGCTAGAGGCCATCGATGAAGGCCGCCATCCGCTTGCGCTGCTCCTGATCGGGCAGGGCGCCGCGCATGGCGCCGAGATTGTCCGCCATGTGCGCCGGGTCGGAAGTGCCGGGAATAACCGCCGTCACCCGTTCGTCGCCGAGCAGATACTTGAGGAAGAACTGCGCCCAGCTGCCGGCGAAACCCGTCGCCCAGTCGGGGATCGCCTGGCCGCGCACCGCGCGGAACAGGCGACCGTGTCCGAAGGGGAGCGCGGTCAGCACGCCTGCCTTGACCTCGGCCGCGAGCGGCAGGATGCGCTTCTCCGCTTCGCGGTCGTCGAGCGAATAGTCGATCTGCACGAAATCCGGCCGCTCGCGTCCGAGCACCGCCTCGACTGCGGCGAAATCGCCGTGGAAGGTGGAGGTGATGCCGATGTAGCGGCAGAGGCCGTGCGCTTGCCACGCCTTGAACTGCCCCAGGGATTGCTGCGGATCGCGCACGTTGTGGAGCTGCAAGAGGTCGAGCTTCGCTGTCTTGAGCCGGGCCAGCGAGCGCTTCAGTTCCGCCGCGTCGGGCGCCTCGAGCTTGGTCGCGATGAAGAGCTTGTCGCGCAAGGCCGCGCGGGCGATCACATCACCGAGCACGCTCTCCGCCTCGCCATAGGACGACGCCGTGTCGACAAGCCGGCCGCCGGCCTCGACCAGCGTCCCGACGACCTGCGCGGCGGCGTGCCGGGTGCGCTCGTCGTTGCTGTCAAAGACCTGGGCGGTGCCGAGGCCGACCGCCGGCAGGCGCTCGCCTGAACTCGGAATGGCGCGTTCGATGAGCGGCGCCGCGTCGTTTTGCGCCAGGGCCTTCCGAGCCAGCACCGCGGCGCCCGCCAGCGCGGCAAAACCCCGACGAGTGATGCGGATCATCCTCAGTCTCCCGGTGCTGCCGCCGCTATCTCCCGCACGGCGCGGCGTTCCTGCGCCCGTCCGAGCGCCGACGACAAGACGAGCCAACCGGCCGCCACCGGCAACGCGCACAGCGCGATGGCCGCGATCTTGAGCCCCAACGCCTCGAGGCTGCCGAACATCCAGCCATAGAAGGCGTCGGAGCCGCGATAGATGACCACGTCGATGAAGTTCTTCGCCTTGTACTTCTCCTCGCGAGTGACCACCGTGTAGAACACTTGGCGTGCCGGATTGGCGATCGCGAAGTTCATCCAGCGCTGGGCGATCTGGATCACGATTATCACGATTAAGCTCGGCGCCAGCGCTAGCGCCGCGAAGCCCAGGAGATAGACCGCCGGCAACGCGCCCGCCGCCGCGCCGGCCCCGAACCGCTTGAGCAGCTGCCCGGTGGCGAAGAACTGCGTCGCCAGGGTCAGCAGCCCGACCGCCAGGTCGATGCTGGCGAAGATGCGCGTCTGCGCGCCGGCGCCGTGGACAGTCGCGGCGACGATGTTGGCCTGCTGGAGGTAGAGAATGGTCGCGCCGAAGGACAGCAGGCTGACCCACGCGCCGACGCCAAGCAGAAAGGATGAGCCGAAGAACTCGGACAGCCCCGCGAAGGCGCTGCCGCCGACACGGGACGGCTCCGGGCGCGGACCTCGGCGGGCGTTGGCCGTGCGCTCGAGCCGGTGGACGCAGAACACCGCGAGTTCCAGGAGCACGATGGCGGCGATCAGCAGGTTGACGGGGCCGAGCCGTACCGAAAGGCCGATGGTGATGACCGGGCCGAGCAGCGAGCCGGCCGTACCGCCGGCGCCGATGAAGCCGAAGAGGCGCTTGGCCTGCTCGCTGTCGAAGAGGTCGGCCATGAACGACCAGAACACCGCGACGGTGAAGAGGCTGAACACGCTGACCCAGACGAAGAAGACGCGCGCCATGACCACCGGCGCAATGCCGAGGGTCAGCAGCAGCCAGAACAGCGCGAGATTGGCGACGAAGAAATGATAGACGACGGCGATGAACCGGGCGCGCGGCAGCTTCGCCACTAACAAACCGTAGAGCGGCTGGATCACGAGCAACGTCACGAAGGTCGCAGTGAACATCCACGGCAGGGCCTTGACGCCGCCGGCGATGCCCATCTGGTCGCGCAGCGGCCGCAGCACGTAGTAGCCCGCCAGCAGCATGAAGAAATAGGCGAAGGACCAGAGCGCCGCCCCGCGCTCCTGCGGGGTCGCCGGCACCGCCCAGTCGAGCCAGCGCTGAAGCAGCGTCACCGCGCCGGGGGCGCCCCGAACGGCGCCTCGCGAGCGGTCTAAGGACTCATGGTCGAGCAGAGATGTCTCCTGCTGTCGGGCCCGTCGGGCGCCGGCGATCTTAACCGACGGCGCTATGCGGTGCGCCTCACGATTGCGCGATCGCTCATTCGGCGCCATGATTTGATCAGATGCGCTTGGGTGGGCTGAGGGGACAGCCTCAAAGTTATCGCGATACGCCGCGCCGCTTAAATTGGTTCAGGCCGTCGGGGGCCTATGCACCGTTTTGGCGCTCGGGCTGCGCGAATAAAAAATGCGAGCGGGGCAAATGGGGACTCTATTCACGCGCCTTCTTACGCTTGCGGTTCTGATAGCGGCGCCGAGTTACGCCTCCGCGCATGTTGAGATCAACATCGACCTCACCTCGCAGACGATGATCGTCCATTCGGGCTCAGGAGAAATCTACGTCTGGCCGATATCCTCAGGCAAGACCGGTCATGCAACGCCTCGCGGCGTCTTTCGGCCGAGAGCGCTGTACACAATGGTCCACTCCGCCAAGTACGGCAACGCGCCGATGCCGCACTCCATTTTCTTCCACGGCCAATACGCGATCCACGGCACGACCGCGGTCGGCAATCTCGGACGGCCGGCGTCGCATGGGTGCGTCCGCATCTCTCCCGCCAACGCCGCGACGCTGTTCGCCATGGTGCAGAGGCAGGGGGCTGAGATCCGCATCGTTGGGTCTCCGTTCAGTGATGTCGCGCGCAGCGAGAGGCGCTCCGGATCGGCCCTTGCGTTCGCGCCGATCCACCACACGCGGACCCTCAAAGAATGGGCGCGCGATCCGCTCGCGCGCTGACCGCGCGAGCGTGCCCGTTACGGGCAGATTAATAACGCGTCATCCGCGCCGAATTTTGCCCGCCTGGGTGTCGCGTTTTCTTTCTATTTAGGATATCAGGCCACCGTGAATTCGAACCGGCGGAAGCCGTTTGAGGAGGCCATCGGTGCAGAGACGTCAATTTATCGCCGGCGCTGCCGGCCTGATTGCAGGCTCGCTCGCGCCACGGCTGGCGATGGCGGAGGTGCCAACGGCCTTTACTTTCGACATGGCGCCGCCGATGGACAATCGCGAGAAGTTCGTCGCTTGGGGCGTGGCGCAACGCGGAGAGGATCCGAAATTTCTCGGCGAGCGATTCGATCGCTTCGGCGCAATGGTCCGCAATGAGGACCTCGCTAACGATCGCAATAAACACGCCTTCCTTTTGACGCCGCGCGAGAAATTCGTGTTGCAGCAGAATCTTGCCCGCACCTACGACCACGCCTTTCTCGACATTGGCTACGGCGTCACGATTTCAGGCCCGCATCTCGTTGGCCGCATGACTTCGAACATCGATCCCAAGGTGGGGGAGAGGGTGCTGGAGATCGGCACCGGCTCTGGCTACCAGTCCGCCTACCTCTCGCATCTGACCGACCAGGTCTACACCGTCGAGATCATCAAGCCGCTGGCCGAGCGCACACGGTCGATCTACGATCAATTGATCAAGGACGGCTACAAGGAGTTCGGGGTCATTCAGAGCAAGGCCGCCGACGGTTACTATGGGTGGGAAGAGGCGGCGCCATTCGACAAGATCATCGTAACCTGCGGCATCGATCATATCCCTCCGCCGCTGCTGCAGCAGTTGAAGCCCGGAGGGATCATGGTCATTCCGGTCGGACCGCCAGGAGCGCAGCGGGTGTTGAAAGTCGTCAAGACGCAACAGCCGGATGGCCAGATGACGGTCGCGCGCTCCGACATCTATGGCGGGCGGATTGTCCCATTCGTTCCGTTCACCAAGCTTGAAGGCGAGCAGATCGTCGGCACGCACAACAACTAGCATCCGGTTCAGGCATCGCTTTTGCCGCAGCGGAGCTCTCGAGCTGAGGCTTAATCCGTCGCGCCTGACCGGCCGTTCCGAGGCGGAATGAACGACGCAAGCCAGGTCCCGGTCGCCAACGTCCTCAAGGCGCAGGCCGAGCCCAACGCAGAGTTCGGTTCGGGCTCACGCCTTGGGCTCTATTTCGCCGTGGGCCTTGGCGCCGGCTCGGTGATCGCATTGCAGATCGACGTTATGCGCGTCTTCGCCGTCGGCAGCTGGGCGCACTTCGGCTCGCTCGTGGTGAGTTTGGCGATGCTGGGCTTCGGCCTGGCGAGCGCGGTGATGACCGTCGCCAAGGACTGGTTCGCTCGCCATTGGCGCTGGGCCGCTACCGTTTCGCTAGCCCTGTTCGGACCGCTTGCAGTCGGGGCCAACCTTTATGTGCAGCATCTTGGCTTCAACGCAATCTTCCTCATCTCCGACCCGGCGCAGAAGTGGAAGCTGTTGGCGATTTTTCTCGCGGAACTGACCCCTTTCCTCGCGGGCGCATTCTTCCTTGGATGCGTGTTTCTCAGAAGCAACCGCATTTTCGGCCGCGTTTACTTCGCCGACCTTGCCGGGGCCGGACTTTGCGGCCTGGTGTTCCTCCTGGCGATGTATGTCTTCACGCCAGCCAATTTGATCGCTGCGCCACTGGGGCTTTGGCTCGCCGCCTGTCTGGCCTGGTCGTTCGGTCCAGGCGGGCGCGTGGCGCTCATTCCATTTTTCGTCTCCGGCCTTGTCGCCTTCGCCGGCCATTTCGTCCTACCGCAGGCGCTCGGTCTGAAAACGCTAGCGACCAACGACTACAAAGGCGTGGCCTACGCGCGCAAATTCCCAGATGCGAAAAAGGTCTACGAGAGCGCCTCGCCGTTCGGCTTTCTCGAGGCTTATTCGAGTTCCTATCTGCATTTTGCCCCGGGCCTGTCCGACAACGCCGGCTTCACTCTGCCGACGATGCCGGCCAACGCCTATCTCGGCCTTTATATCGATGGCGACGGCCCGATCGGCATCATGCGCGATCTGACCGACAAGGAAACGGCGTACTTCCGCTTCCTGCCGATGGTTTACCCATACGTCATCAAGTCGGCGCCGAAGACGTTCATCGTTCAATTCGGCGGCGGCATCTCGACCGAGGTCGCGCTGCATTCCGGCGCCAAGGAGGTGACGGTCGCCGAGGGCAATCGCGCGGTGCTCAAGGCGTTTCACTCCGACGTGATCCGCAAGTTCACCGGCGACATCCTGTCCAAGGTTCGCGTCATCGACTACGAGGGTCGCCATTTCCTCGCGCACACGAACGAGCGCTTCGACGTCATCGACCTCAGCCTCGCGGATTCGGTCGGCCTTTCGAATCCTGGCGGCTTCGCTATCGTGGAGAAGTTCTCCTACACGAAGGAAGCGATGGAGACCTACATGCGCGCGCTGGCTCCAGGCGGCGTGCTGTCGGTCACCCTCTGGAACAAGGAGGAGCCGCCAAAGTCGGTGTTGAAGCTCTATGCGACGATGGCCGCGGCGGGGCGCGAGGTGGACCCTGCGCATCTGGCCAATTCCTTTTTCGTCGCTTCGTCGTACCTTTCGACGGCGACGGTGCTTTACAAAAATGGCGGCTTCACGCCGGAAGAGATCGATAAGCTGCGCGCCCACACTCGCGCCATGTCGTTCGACGAGATCTACTCGCCCGGTTTCTTCTACGATTCGTCGCAAACCGACAGCACGCTCGCCGGTTATGTCGAACAGATTTTCGCCGGCGCTGCCGGCGGCCCGCCGGCCACCGAACCTGCGGCGGTGGCGACGGCGCCAGCCAGCGAAGGCGCTGACGACGCCGCCCCAGCGGCCGGCGAAGACGCTGACGCGCCTTCGGGCAAGGCCGATGACGGGGTTCTGCCCGCGACGGTGATGGGCCGGCTCGCTTGGCATGCGCTCATCGCTGGCCAGTGGCCCGAGATCGCGGATCGCTATGTGTTTAATACCCGCGCGCTCACTAACGATGCGCCCTACTTCGCCGCTTACGTCAAGACCGCCGACCTACCCCGCGTGCTCGATAGACTTGAGCTGTTGCAGGACGAGTGGGGCTATCTCCTGATTTGGGCGACGCTCGGCGTCGCTTGCGTGACGGCGGCTGTGTTGCTCGCCATTCCCTTGATTTGGGGTTGGCGCACCTTCTTTTCACGCTCGCGGGGCAAGACGCTGACCGTGCTCTATTTTGCTTGTCTCGGCGCGGGCTACATCATGGTTGAAGTCGGGCTGATCGCCCATTTCATCATGGCGCTCGGAAACCCGACGATTTCGGCATCGGTGCTGATCACCGGCATGCTGGTGTTCTCGGGCCTCGGCGCCCTGACCTCAGAGCGGGCTTTGCCCCATATGCGAACGGTTATGCCAGTTCTGTTCGTCGCGGTTGGCGCCATGCTGATTCTGTACGGGTTGTTTCTCGGTCAGGCGCTCGACGCGATCGGGTCAATCGCCTATCCCGCCCGTCTCGTCATCTGCTTCCTTTTGATCGCGCCGCCCGCTTTTCTGATGGGCTTCCCGATGCCGATCGCGATGACGACGCTCGGGCGTCTCGGCAAGGAGCACATGTTCGTCTGGGCGTGGGGCGTCAACGGCTGCTTTTCTGTGATCGGGGCAGCCGCGGCGCCCGTCATCGCGACCAATTTCGGCCTTGCAGCGGTGATCGAGCTCGCCGGCCTCGCTTACCTGTTGGCGATTCCCGCCTTTTACGGCGTCATCGCTTCGGACCAAGGGCCAGGTCCCGGTAAAGTCCAAGCGCCGGCTTGATTCAATCGTGACGCGCAGCGCGTTTCGCCGACGTCGGCTAGGACCTGACTGACGCTCAGACGACACATAACAAATTTGCAACGAATTAACGACGACGTCGGCGTTCGTGAACCGCTCACAAAAAATTCATAATTGCCAAACCTTTACTTGCCAAGCGCGGCGTGGTTCCCGTCGGCCCTAAATTCAGCCGCGCCAATCGGCGCTGCGCCAATTCGCTTGAGCCCTGCAATTTGAGGTCGAAGCGTTACAACCGGGCCACGATCTTATCTCTTAAATCAAGCTCTTGCATAAAAACAAAATTAAGTTGTTCAATAATTGTCCACTTTCGCCACTCCCATGACGCTTTTTGGCCGTGGAACGAAGGTTGCGCCGCCGCCTGACCCGTGCCATAATCTTTGCAACATCAAGAAACGATAGAAATTGCAGTCGCTTCTGGTCTGTATGAGCGGAAAATTGTAAGTAGACAATAAGAAAAGGTGCTCAAAGCAAGAGCAGAAGGACGAGGGCGGTCGCAACTGGGTTTGGGCGCGGTCTTAGGGCCAAGTTCTTTTGTTGGCCCGTTTTTAAGAATGGATTGAACACAGTGTAAATCCGCAGCGTGGGTTGCGGAGGGAGAGGCAATGTCTTATCAAAATTTCGCTGGATACGCCGGAGATCTTCTTGCAATCGACGCGTATGCGCTGCTCGAAGGCAATTCAACGTCGGTTCTTGTCGATGTCCGGACCCAGGCGGAGTGGGCCTTCGTCGGGACACCGGACATTCGAGCGCTCGGCAAAACGCCATTGTTCTTGGAATGGCAAAGCTATCCTTCGATGGAGGTGGACGCCAACTTTGCCGCCCGCCTTGAAGGCCTGCTGCAGCCGCCGGGCGTCGAGCGCGGAGCTTCGCTCGTGTTCTTGTGTCGCTCGGGAGCACGTTCGCGCCACGCCGCTATCGCCATGACGAGCGCGGGGTGGGGGCCCTGTTTCAACGTGTCGGATGGCTTCGAAGGTCCGCTGGACGCTTCACGCCGAAGAGGCGCGGCCAGCGGGTGGAAGGCGGGCGGGTTGCCCTGGACGCAGACGTAAAGCGTAAAGCCCGCTCCTTACTCGGCATCGCCGCATTGTCGGCGTGGCTGTCCACCTTACGCCTGAGACGCAATCATGGACATGTATGACAAATCCGATCCGGATCGCCTCGACGAAGGCGGTTTCGGCAGTCCTCCGCTTGGCGAAGCATGGCGGCGCTGCTGCGATCGTTTGCGCGCGGAGGTCGGCGATGCAGTCTTCAACAGCTGGTTTGGGTGCCTCACCCTGGAATCGGTCGGATCGGGGCAGGCTCGGCTCTCGGTTCCGACACGCTTTCTCAAAAGTTGGATCGGGACCCACTACTCCGGACATGTCGCTTCGGCGCTCAACGCCGAGGTCGGCCCGGTCGCGCAAATCCTAATCTCCGTGCGTTCCTCGGCGCCGCTCGCGCCGTTAGCCAAATGCCAAGAGAGCGAGTGCGCCTTGCCCGCGAAGACGGCGGCCAAGCCGCTGGAGCTGTCGGTCGATCGCTCTCCTGCCGATCGTCGCGCGCCCGGCCGTGCGTCCGCGGCGTCTGTGCTCGGCGATGCTTTGACCGGCTCTCCCCTCGATCGGCGTCTGACCTTCGCCACTTTCCAGGTTGGGCGGTCCAATGAACTCGCCTTTAACGCTGTGCAACGGGTGGCCAACCCGAACAAGTGCGGGGCGCCGGCATTTTGTCCGCTCTACGTGCATTCGGCCGTCGGCCTCGGCAAAACCCATCTCTTGCAGGCGGTCGCGCATACCGCCGCTCAACAAGGGCGATCGGTTATCTATCTGACCGCCGAGAAATTTATGTACGGCTTTGTCGCCGCCCTCCAGTCCCAAACGGCGATTGCGTTTAAGGAGCGGTTGCGAACGATCGACCTGCTCATTTTCGACGATGCGCAGTTCCTGCAGGGAAAAAACATCCAGGCCGAATTTGGTCACGCGCTCAATGCACTGCTCGACGCCGGGCGCGAGGTGATCGTGGCGGCCGACCGCCCTCCGAACGATCTGGAATCGCTCGACGAGCGCGTGCGCTCCCGCCTGAGTGTTGGCCTTTGCGTCGAGATGGGCGCGCTCGACGAACCGCTGCGCCTCAAGATCCTGGAGGCGCGTGTCGCGGTGGCGCGCGCCGAGGAGCCTCATTTCGATGTTTCCCCGACCGTGCTCGCTTTTGTCGCCCGCGCTATTCGCTCGAACGGCCGCGATCTGGAAGGCGCGGTCAATCGGCTGCGGGCGCACCGCACGCCAACAAGCGCCGCGCTCACCGTTGAAGCGGCGGAGACCGCCATCCGCGACCTCATCCGCACGCACGAACTCAAACGGGTGAAGATCGAGGATATCCAGAAGCTGGTCGCGAGCCACTATAGTGTCTCGCGCGCCGACATTCTCTCCTCGCGCCGCACCGCCGCCGTCGTCAAACCGCGCCAGGTGGCGATGTTTCTCGCCAAGATGCTGACCCTGCGCTCGTTGCCGGAAATCGGCCGACGCTTCGGCGGCCGCGACCACACCACCGTCTTGCACGCGGTGCGCAAAATCGAAGCACTGCTGCAGAGCGACACGATCTTGCGCGAGGAACTCGAGCTTCTAAAACGGATGCTGCAGGAGTAAACGAGGCGTGTCCGCCCGTTCGCGGCGGACCCTGATTGACAATGGTTGTCTATAAGATCGTCGCCACAAAGGAATGGATCGAGGCCGAGGCGGCCGGCGTCTTTACCGGCGCGGCGACCGATCGCGCCGACGGATACATCCATTTCTCCACCGCGGAGCAGGCCCCGGAGACGGCGGCCAAATGGTTCGTTGGCCGAGACGATTTGACCCTGGCCGCAATTGACGCGCAAGCGCTGGGCAAGGACTTGCGCTGGGAGCCGTCGCGGGGCGGAGCGCTCTTTCCTCATCTTTATGCCGCCCTGCCGATGAGCGCCGTCGTCTGGTCGCGTCCGCTGCCACTCGGCTTGGACGGGCGCCATGTTTTTGGGAGCCTCGAACCGTGAGGTTGGCCAAAGTCGCAGGTCCGGTTCTGAAATGCCTACCGGCGGAGACGGCCCATCGAGCGGCGATCAACGGGTTGAAGATCGCGCCGCCGGCCAAGGCGCTGTCTCCCGATCCCCGGCTCGCGGTCGAGGTCCTCGGGCTGAAGGTCCCCAATCCGCTTGGGCTGGCCGCGGGCTTCGATAAGAACGCCGAGGTTCCGGGTGCGATGCTCAAGCTCGGTTTCGGCTTCGTCGAGGTCGGGACGCTGACGCCCCGGCCGCAGGACGGCAACGCCCGCCCGCGGCTGTTCCGCTTGCGGGAGGACGGTGCGGTCATCAACCGCTTCGGCTTCAACAATGAGGGGTTCGAGCGGGCCCGGGCGCGGCTCGCGCGCCGTTCGCCCGGCCTCGCGATGGGCGTGTTGGGCGTCAACCTCGGCGCCAACAAGGATGCGACCGACCGGGCCGCGGACTATGTGCTCGGCGTCAGGATCTTCGCGGGGCTCGCCGACTATCTGACCATTAACATCTCTTCGCCCAACACGCCGGGATTGCGGGACCTGCAGCGGCGCGAGGCGCTTGACGATCTGATCACGCGGGTGGTCGGGGCCCGCGATGAGACCGAGCCGCGCCGCCCGCTGATGCTCAAGATCGCGCCTGATCTCGACGCCCGCGGCCTCGAGGACATCGTCGCTACGGCGTTGACCCGCCGCATCGACGGCCTAATCATTTCGAACACCACGGTCGCGCGGCCTGCGACCTTGACCTCGAGGAACCGGAGTGAAAGCGGGGGGCTGTCGGGGCGCCCGCTGTTCGAGCCGTCGACGAGGCTTCTCGCCCAAGCCTATCTTCTGACCGGCGGGGCGATGCCGCTCATCGGCTGCGGCGGGGTTGAGGACGCCGAGACTGCGCTCGCCAAGATCGAGGCGGGCGCGAACCTGGTGCAGCTTTATACCGGCCTCGCGCTGAAAGGCGCGGAGATCGTCGAGGAAATCCTCAACGGCTTGAGCCGCGCGGTCGAAGCGCGCGGGGTCAATCGGATCGGCGAACTGGTCGGCGCCCGGGCGGGCGCCTGGGCCGGGCGTGAGCGGGTGAGCGAGGCACGCGCGGGTTAATTCAATAGCGTAGACCCGTACTATAACGGTCGGCTCCAACTCCGCTCCGCTACGGTGCCAAACAGTCCAAGACATCGTCGTAAATCGACTGACGGCCGAAACTACCAGCTCACGAACGGCGCCTGGTCTGGCGCGGGCTAGCCCACTGGGCAGAATCGTTTCCGACCCGAGTGCGCGGTACGGCAATTGGATGGCTCGGCGCGATGACGACGCTTAGCCTGATTCTAGGCACGCTGCTCTGGACAATCCTCATCAGCAGGAGCTCGCCAGCTGTCACTCGGCGATCTAACCCTTGCGCTGCGCCTTACGTCGGAATCTAGATGCTGGGAACGTGAAGCGATCTCTATCGATTGGGAGCGCCGCCCTGCTTGGCGGCTCGGACCCGCGCAAGGGCGGTTGCGCGCTCCGCTTCTGAACACGCCCTCGAGCGACGGGTATTTTTTTGACGAAAGGACGGCTGATGGACTTCGACACGCTGCTCTACATTGACGGACAGTGGCGACCCGGCCGCGGCGGGCAAGCGCCGGTGCTCAACCCTGCGAACGAGGAGACGATTGGCTCGCACGCTGTTGCCGACAAAGCCGACCTCGATGACGCTCTGGCGGCGGCAGGGCGGGGATTCGAAAAATGGCGCCGCACATCGGCCTTCGAGCGGTCGAAACTCATGCGCCGCGCCGCCGAGCTTTTGCGCGAGCGCAACGAAAGCATCGCGCGCGCCATGACCATCGAGCAGGGCAAGCCGCTCGCCGAATCTCGGATGGAAGCCGCCGCAGGCGCCGATGTTATCGATTGGTTCGCAGAGGAAGGCCGGCGCGCCTATGGCCGCATCGTCCCCGGCCGCGCGACAAATGTGAGTCAGCTGGTCGTCAAGGAGCCGGTCGGCCCGGTCGCCGCGTTCTCGCCCTGGAATTTCCCCATCAATCAGGCGGTGCGCAAGGTCTCCGCCGCTCTCGCGGCGGGATGCTCGATCATCCTCAAGGGTCCGGAGGATACGCCCGTCAGTTGCGCTGCGCTCGTCGCTGCTTTTGCTGACGCTGGTCTGCCGCCCGGCGTGCTCAACCTCGTGTTCGGCGACCCGGCGGCGATCAGCGCGTATCTCATTCCGCATCCGACGATCAGGAAAATCTCCTTCACCGGGTCAACGGCGGTCGGCAAGCAACTCGCGTCGCTCGCGGGTCTGCACATGAAACGGGTGACAATGGAGCTCGGCGGCCATGCCCCCGCGATCGTGTTCGAAGACGCCGATGTGGATCGCGCCATCAAGGTTCTGGTCCCGTCGAAATTCCGCAACGCGGGCCAGATCTGCATCGCCCCGACCCGGTTCATCGTGCACGAGAGCGTCTATCCCAAATTCGTCGATGGCTTCGTCACGGCTGCGAAGTCGATCAAGGTCGGCGATGGGCTTGGCGAGGGCGTAACCATGGGGCCGGTGGCTCACGGGCGCCGCCTGGAGGCGATGGAGGCGTTGACGGCCGATGCGGTTTCTCACGGCGCGAAAGTGGCCTGTGGCGGGGAACGCATTGGCAATCGCGGCTATTTCTATGCGCCGACTGTGCTCACGGACGTTCCGCTGGGCGCTCGCGTCATGAATGAGGAGCCGTTCGGCCCCGTCGCGGTCATGAGCCCATTTAGCGATTACGCCGCCGCAATCGGCGAGGCCAACCGGTTGGCCTACGGGCTCGCGGCTTATGCTTACACGAAATCGGCGAAGACGATGGCGGACGTCGGCCGGGACGTCGAGAGCGGGATGGTCACAATCAATCACAACGGTTTGGCGCTGCCGGAATTGCCGTTCGGCGGGGTCAAGGATTCCGGCTACGGCTCGGAAGGAGGCGCTGAGGCGCTCGAAGCCTATCTCAACCCGAAGCTCGTCACCCAGATGACCTGACCCGGCGTTTCGGCTTGTTATTCCCCCAAACGGGAGGCCATATCCGCTCCACAATGAGGTTGCGCCGCGTCGCGGGGCGCGGGGCGACCCGAGCGTCAGGTGGAGACCAGCCGTGAGACCGAGGTTTTCGCTCGCGCATTTGACTGTGATCCGCCTCAGTCCCGCGCAGGCGATCGAGGTGGCCGCCCGCACCGGCTACGACACAGTCGGGCTGCGTCTGACCGGGGGGACGGAAATAACCCCTGCCTATCCGCTGATGGACGACAAGCCGTTGATGCGCGCTGCCAAGGTCGCAATGTCAGCGACCGGCGTCGGCGTGCTCGATATCGAGTTCGTCAGGATCACCCCGGAGACCGATGTCTCGTCGCTCGAGCCATTTGCGGCGGCCGGCGCGGAGCTGAACGCCAGATACATGATTACGTCCGCGTACGACCCCGATCTCAGTCGGTTCACGGACCGGCTGGCTGCGGTCAGCGACTTGGCTTCGCAATATGGCCTGCGCGCGGTGCTCGAGTTCTTTCCGTGGACAGTGGTTCCAGATCTCAGCGCGGCGCTCAGCGTCGTCGAGGCGGCCGAGCGTCCCGCGCTCGGGATCCTGGTGGATACACTTCACTTCAACCGATCGGCGAGCCGACACGAAGACCTCGACCGGATTTTCGCATCGCGTCTGCCCTTCGTCCACGTCGCTGACGCGCCTGTGCAGGAGAGCTACACGACAGAAGAGCTGCTGCACGCGGGCCGCGTGGAGCGCCTGCCGCCCGGCGAGGGCGGCATCGATATCAAGCGCATCCTGAGTCATATGCCCCAGGACATTCCGGTCGCGCTGGAGGTTCCAATGACAGCCATGGCTGCGGCCGAAGGAGAAGAGTCGGTTGCGCTTCGCGTGCGTCAGGCGGCGGAGCTGTTGCTCACGGCCTGAGCGCTGCGCCTGGCGCCTACCTGCGCAAGTTCGTGCGCGCGAGGTCGACGATCTCGTCGCCGCGACCGCTGAGGATCGCCTTCAGCATATAAAGCGTGAAGCCCTTCGCCATCTCGACGGTGACGGCCGGCGGCATAGCGAGCTCCGCGGGCGCCACGACCGCGTCTACGACGACCGGGCCGGGATGGGCGAGCGCTTCGGCGACGCCCGCGTCGACGTCCTTGGGGTCCTCGATGCGGATTCCCTTGATCCCGATCGCTTCGGCCATCCGAGCGAAATTCGGATTGACGAGATCGGTTCCGATCGGAAGGAAGCCGGTCGATTTCTGCTCGAGCGCGACGAATCCGAGCAAACCGTTATTGAACACGAAAACCTTCACCGGGAGCTTGAGCTGAGTGAGACTCAAGAGATCGCCCATCAGCATGGTGAAGCCGCCGTCGCCGGAGAGCGAGATCACCTGCCGGCCGGGCGAGGCGGCTTGTGCGCCGATGGCCTGCGGCATCGCATTCGCCATCGAGCCGTGCCAGTACGAGCCGATAAGCCGCCGCTTGCCGTTCATCGTGAGATAGCGCGCGGCCCAGACGATCGGCAGGCCGACGTCGGGGGTGAAGATGGCGTCGTCGGCCGCCTTCTCGTTGATGACGCGCACGACGTGCTGCGGGTGCAGGAGGCCGCCCGGCCGGCCGGTCGCGAGATCGTCGAGGCTCTTGCGGGCGTTGGCGTAGTGCGTCCGCGCCGCGTCCAGATGGCGCCGGTCGCTCTTGACCTTGATGCGAGGCATGAGCGCGCGCAGCGTCGGCCCGACCTGGCCGACAATTCCGAGGTCGACCGGGACGCGGCGCCCGATCGCCTGCGGGCGGATATCGACCTGAGCGATGCGGGCGTCCTTGGGATAGAACGGGCGATAGGGGAAATCCGTGCCCAGCATCAAGAGCGCGTCGCAGGACTCCATGGCGTAATAGCCGGAGGAGAAGCCGATCAGGCCGGTCATGCCGACGTCATAGGGGTTGCTCCACTCGACGTGGTCCTTGCCGCCCATGGCGTGAACGATCGGCGCCTTTACCGCCTCGGCGAATTGCATCAATTCGTCGTGCGCGCCCGCGCAGCCGCTGCCGCAGAGCAGGGTGACGCGCTCAGCCAAATCGATGAATTGCGCGAGCTGAGTGAGCGACTGGTCCGACGGCGCGATCACGGGGTCAGCCGGCGCCAGTCCGGCTAGCTTTGGCGCCGGCGCCGGAACGGCGGCTTTCAGCGCCACGTCGCCGGGGACGACGACAACGCTGACGCAGCGTTCCAGGATCGACCGGCGCACCGCGATCTCAAGCACACGCGGCATCTGCTCGGGAACTCGACACGAGCTCGCAATAGCTCGAGCACTCTTGGAAGAGACGTTCGGGATGCGTCTCCTGGAAGTAGTGTGAACCGATCTCGGGCGAGGGGATTTGCGCGGCGATCGCCACCACCGGCACGCGCGTGCGTTGGCAGTCGAAGAGACCGTTGATGAGATGCAGATTGCCGGGGCCGCAGCTGCCGGCGCAGACGGCGAGGCCGCCCGTGATGTGGGCGTCGGCGCCGGCGGCGAAGGCCGCGACTTCCTCGTGGCGCACGTGCAGCCATTCGATGCCGCCGCGTCGGCGAATGGCGTCGGTGAATCCGTTCAGGCTGTCGCCGACGACGCCGTAGACGCGTTTTACGCCTGCCGCGGCGAGAACTTCGACCATCTGGTCGGCGACGGTTTGGGCCAACGTTTCCTCCTTGGATTAGCGGGGCGCGCGATTCCGCAACGATAAACGAAAACCGGACGGCGAAGGATAGGGCGGCGCGGCTTCACAGCGCCGATCTGTTCCTCCGCGAATGCGGTTGCTGGCGAGGCGGGAATGCGCCAGCGTGCGTGCGAAGGAATAGCGTCAAAGGAGCGCATCCGATGAACGGCGCCGAGCTCATCGTTTCCGCGCTCGAGAACGAGGGCGTGCGGCAGATTTTCGGGGTTCCGGGCGAAGAAAACCTCGACGTTGTCGAAGCTTTGCGCCGCTCCAAGATCAAGCTCGTGCTGACTCGCCACGAGCAGGCGGCGGCTTTCATGGCGGCGACCCATGGGCGGCTCACCGGCAAGCCAGGGGTCTGCATCACCACGCTCGGCCCCGGCGCGCTCAACCTGACAACCGGCGCGGCTTATGCGCTGCTCGGCGCCATGCCGATGGTGATGATCACCGGCCAGAAGGGCATCTTGAGCCGCAAACAGGCGGGCTTTCAGGTGGTCGACATCGTTTCGGCCATGACGCCGCTGACCAAGATGGCGGATCAGATCGTGAGCGCCGCGACCGTTCCGACAATGGTGCGGGAGGCTTTCCGCGTCGCGCAGCAGGAGCGGCCGGGCCCGGTTCATCTCGAACTGCCGGAAGACATCGCCCACGCGGCGGCGCCCGATATGGCTCCGATCCCGCCTCATCCGATTGATTTGCCGATCGCGTCCAGCGTGGCCCTCGACCGGGCGGCGCAACTCATCATCGACGCCCAGCGGCCGTTGATCATGCTGGGCGCGGCGGCGAGCCGGCCGCGCCTCGCCGACCCTCTCTCGGAATTCGTCAGGCGGGTGCAGATTCCGTTCTTCAACACGCAGATGGGCAAGGGCGCCGTGACGGGCGGGTCCGGTCTCTACATCGGCACCGCTGCTCTGTCGGAGCGCGACTACGTGCATCGTGCGATCGACCGCGCGGATCTGATCATCGCCATTGGCCACGACACGGTCGAGAAGCCGCCGTTCTTGATGGGGCCGGATGGGCCGACGGTGCTGCACGTCGGCTATCTGCCGGCCACGGTCGAGGAAGTGTTCTTTCCGCAAGCCGAGCTGGTCGGCGACGTCGGCCCCAGCCTCACGCTGCTCGCCGACCGGCTCGAACATCGGCTGCCGAGGGCGAAAGCGCTGCTTGGCTTGCGCGAGGACATCCTCGCCCACATCGCCGATCGGGCGGAGGAAAGCCGCTATCCCCCGACGCCGCAGCGGATCGTCCACGATGTGCGCCAGGTGATGCCGGAGGACGGGATCGTCTGCCTCGACAACGGCATGTACAAGATCTGGTTTGCGCGCAACTATCGCACTCATGTCGCCAACACGCTGCTGCTCGACAATGCGCTCGCCACTATGGGCGCTGGCCTGCCTTCGGCGATCATGGCCGCGCTTCTCAATCCGGACCGCCGCGTGCTCGCCGTCTGCGGTGACGGCGGCTTCATGATGAACTCGCAGGAGCTCGAGACGGCGGTGCGCGTGAAGCTCAATCTCGTCGTGCTGGTGTTGCAGGACAACGCCTACGGCATGATCCGCTGGAAGCAAGCCGTGGATGGGTTCCCGGATTTCGGCATGACTTTCGGGGATCCCGACTTCGTCGCCTATGCAAGGGCCTACGGCGCAAAGGGCAGCCGCGTCGAGAGCGCAGACGGCCTAGCGCCCGCGCTCGAAGCCGCGTTTATGAGCGGCGGCGTGCATCTGGTGTCGACGCCTATCGACTATTCGGAGAATGAGCGGGTCCTGGTCGACGAATTGCGCGCGCAAGGCGCGGTAGGCGCCGGGTGACACCCTGGGCCTAGCCAATGTGACGCTTGAGGAACGCTAAAGTTTCTTCGTTGAACTTGCTGACGTTCTCGTAGATCGGGGCGTGGGCGCACATCTCGAAAATGATGAGCTCACTATTCTGGATGCCGCTTCGGAACGGCTCGACGAAGCGGGTCGAGGTCACGATATCATGTTGGCCGAACGTGATTTGCGTCGGCGCTGTGATCTTGCCGAGCTGATCGAGCGCGTCATGGGCGATGACTGCGTCCGACTGACGAAGGAAGGCGTCGAGCGGCTGTTTCGGCCGGCTGCGGACAAAGGCGGCGAGTTGGTCGATGTATTCGGGCTTAGCGGCATAAAGCTCGGGTGTGAAACAGAACGGAAAGATCCCCTGGATGATCATCTCAGGGACGCTGCCGAGGCCCTTGGCGATGGTCTGCCAATCGCCGACGACGACCTTGAGAAACGGGTCGGTCTTCGGCCAGGAGGAGTGCAGCGACAGCGACTTGACCCGCTCGGGATATTTGCTGGCGAGCCATAGGGCGGTCGCTCCGCCCAGCGACAGGCCGCTCACATGCGCCTTCTCGAGGCCGATGGCCTGCATGAAGCCTGCGACGTCGTCGGCGAACAATTCAGTCGAATAGGTTCCGGCCGGCTTGTCGGTCTCGCCCGCGCCGCGCAGGTCGAGCGAAATGCAAGTGAAATGCTTGGCGTAGTCGGCGACCTGGAATGCGTAACAGGCGTTGTCAGCGGCGAGATAAGGGATCAGCACAAGCGGCTCGCCCGATCCTTGGCTCTCGTAATTGATCGTGATGTCGTTGACCTTGACCTTGGGCATGGAGGCCTCCCCGCGTGACGCCGTCTTTTCTACACCAAGGCACTAAGCTCAAGCCTCGGACAAGGTCAATGCGCCGCGCCGCCGGCCTTCGTCCATGCCGACACGCCGCCCTCGATGTGGCGGGCCGAAGTCGAGGCCCTGATCCTGCGCCGCCTGCACCGCCATCGCGGAGCGCTCACCGAACGCGCAGTAGAAGACAATCGTTTTGCCCGACCGCGCGAGCTCATGGATCAGGCCGCCTTCGCCAATATTGTCCTTGAGCTCGCCATAGGGCGCGTGAAGCGAACCGGGAATGGCGCCGGCGCGCTCGCGCTCGGTCTTCTCGCGCAGGTCGATGAGCGCCACGTCCGGCCGTCCGACCAGCCCCTGCGCAGCTTGCGCCGACAAGGCCCACCCTTTGCGCGCCACATCCTCTTGATGCAGCCCCTGATGGATGTTGGCGGGAACGGCGACGTCCATCATCTTCGGATTGGGCAAGTGGAGGCTATCCATCAGCTTCACATATTCGTCGGCGTCGCGAACCTGGAGGCGCGGATTGAAGCGCTGCTCTTCGCCGATGGTGCTGACGGTGTCACCTTTGTAATCGTGCGCTGGAAAGACCATCGTCTCATGCGGCAGCCGCATCAGCCGCTGTAGACTCTCGTATTGCATCCGCGAATCGCCGTTTTGAAAGTCGGTCCGGCCGGTGCCGCGGATGAGCAGGGTGTCGCCGGTGAACACGCGGTCGCCGAAATGGAAGCTGTAGGAATCGTCGGTGTGGCCGGGCGTGTAAAGAACGTCGAGGCTCAAGCCCTCGACGCCGAGCTTGTCGCCGTCGGCGATCCGCATCGACACGACGTCGACCTTGCTCTGCTCGCCCATCACCGTGATGCAGCGCGTGCGGTCGCGCAATGCGCCTAAGCCGGTGATGTGGTCGGCGTGCAGATGCGTGTCGACGGCTTTCACCAGCTTGAGATCGAGCTCCTCCATCAGCTTGAGGTAGCGGTCGACCTTCTCGAGGACCGGATCAATGATGAGCGCTTCGCCGCCCCGCCGGCTGGCGAGCACGTAACTGTAGGTGCTCGAGACGCTGTCGAACAATTGCCGGAAGATCATGCGCGCCCTCCCAACGCCGCGCGATTTTCGAGCTCCCGCGGCCTCTATTTCAACAGCGCTTCATAGCACATCTTGCCTGACCGGTCGTCCCCAATCCTCACGGGACCACGTCTTCAATCACCTCGTAGTGCCGCACGCTTCGATCGAAATCGACGAGCGCTGCAATCGCGCCGGGTTCAACGATCGCCTTGGCGATATCGCTCCCGGCGAAATCCTGGATTGCGCCGATCGTTCGCCAGCGCGTGAGAACGAGAAATTCAATTGTATCGCCGATCTGACGCTTGCTGAGTTGTGCGCCCAGAAATCCGGGAACGCGCGCCAACTCCGGAAGCACCTTCGTGCGAAAGTGTGTCGGGTAAGCGTCGGCTTGCAATGGGCTTGCGCGTCCGCGCCATTCGCGAAGGATCATCGGGAGCCTATGACGATGCGGGCCTTGAAGGAGTTCCGTCCTTGATCATTTCGCCGTCGGAGCCCCGGACGTTTCGATCAGATGGGCCTGCTGCAACGCCATGAACGCGCCTCCGATCACAGTGGGACCGAACTGGTCCTCGCCGTTCGGCGGCCGGCTGTTGACGGAGCCGGTGATGAGCAGATCGTCCTGCGGCCAATAGGCGAAGATCGTCCGGAAGCCGAGCGTTTCGCCCTCGTAGAACCAATAGGCGCCGCCCAGTTCTTTCCGATAGGAACGTGCCAGACCGAGCCCGAAGCCAGCCGGATCCTCGGCGGTCACGTCGTGAAGCGGCAGGCCGGTCTTGTCCGAGACCAATGTCGTCATCTCGCCGAGTTGCGTCTCGGGAATGACGTGCTTCTGAAACAGCGCGCGAATCCATAAAGCGAGATCGCGCGGGTTCGAGATGATCGCTCCCGCCTCCCCAGCCCAGGACAGGTTCTGGGTTCCCAGGTCCTTACCGATCAACGGAGCGAGCGTCGAAACGTGGCAAGGCTGCGGTTGGTAAATCAGGCAATCCTGCAGCATGTAGAGACCGCGCGGCACCCGCGACATGTGAGGTCCCGCGGCCGCCGGGCCTGGATGCGGTCCGTCGGCGTAGAACATGTCGTGCAGCCCGAGCGGCTCGAGGATCATCGTCGTCAGCGCCTGCTCGTAGTTCATGCCCGAAGCCGCTTCGATGATGAGGCCGGCGAGGATGTAGTTGGTGTTGGAATAAAACCATCCCGTGCTCGGGGGAAAATGCTTGCCGTTGCCGGGGTCGACGAAACCGATCAGGTCCTTGTCGCTGAACTGATGATGGATGTCGGCGACCTCAATCTCTCCGATCTCGACCGTCTCCGAGTAGTTGGGGATGCCACTCACCATGTGGAGCAGCGAGCGGATGGTCACGTCCTTCCATGCCGGATATTGCGGCAGCCAGCGCCCGATCGTGTCATCGAGCCTGAGCTTGCCAGCTGCTTCGAGCTTGAGGATCAGCGCGGCGGTGAATTCCTTGGTGTTGCTGCCGATGTCGAACAACGTGTCGGGGCCGATCGGCTTTTTGTCGCTGAGCCCGTTGTCGCCGGAATAGACCGCAAGGATCGGATGTCCGCCGCCGCGATCCACCTGCAACGCGGCGCCGGAAAACCCCTCGATCGACCCGCGCTGTTTGACATAGGCGTCAAGGATTTGCTGCAGTTGCGCGGTAATCGCGGCGTCGTCGGCTCGCGCGGGAGCGCACGAAAAGTCAAACGCGCCGAAGAGCGCCAGAGCGACGAACGTCCATCGAGGCAATTTTTCTCTCCAAGGTGTTCGATCGCCCGCCATAAGGGCCATAGTTCGGCAGGATACCAGAACGCATTGGAGGGATCGATGCGGTCAAGGCGCCTTTCTCGTCCCGCTCGTAGCTGATTGCGAAGCTGTCCCTGTCGAAGTAACGATTGAAGTGTTGGTGTCGACCCGCCCGAATGCGAAAACCAGTAGGCGCCGCCGTAGAGGTCCCCGGCTATGGGAAACGTTCGACTTCGATTCTGGGCGGAATGCGCTCTCGCCGGCCTGGCCGCGGTCCTTGCAGTCTTGACAGCGATATCGCCCGATTGGATCGAGTTGCTGTTTGGCGCCGACCCGGACGGCGGCGACGGGTCAGCTGAGTGGGGCATAGTGGCCGCGCTCGCTGTCGTCGCCATCATATTCGCACTCCTCGCCCGGTTCGACTACAGGCGGCTACCGGTTCCCTCCAAGCAATATTGAGAGCATTGCGTTGACGCGCCCGCCGCGCCCGCTGCGCGGTATGGCTCGCACTGTGGTCAAGTCGTCAAACTTGCCCTCGGCTCGGGGCGTGTCGGACGAAAATGAATTCTCATCCGCAGGAGACGAACAATGAACGAGGAATCGAAGTTCCCGACAGATGCGGCCAGCGCCGACACGCCGCAGGCGTCGGCTGCCGAGCGCGCCGACAGGTCCTGAAGGGCGCCGCGACGCTGGCCACGGCGATCGCTCTTGGAGGAGAGGCGAGCGCCGAGGACCTGAAGACGGCGACGTCGCCCGGTGGCGCGCGCGAGGTGACGCTGACCCTCCAGCAGATGGATATTTCGGTTCAACCAGTTGGTGAGCGGTTCAATGTTACGTTGTCGATCCGGAAGAATTCGGCGGGCAATGCCGAAGTTGAAATCCCGACCATCGAGCGGGTGTTCAACTCAAGCAAAGATAGTCCGAATTTTGCCCGCACCGACTTTCCGACGTTGCTTCCTGAACCGCCAGCCGGGGACAAGGTGTCTCCCTATGCCTACCCCAAGCTTCCAGACGATTATCCTCTGGGCGACTTCATCGATACTGTGGGCAACGCGATACCGGTCGAGTTTCGTCCTGCCAGCGGCTGAGGACGGCTTTCGTCGCCGTTGTGATAGGCGAATTCGATCTCGATCGAGCCGTGGTCGTTGAGTTCGGCGGATCCGTCGCCAGAGACTTCGTCCATTTCGTCGAACCCCTGCCACGTACAGCGGCGCGTTCCGCCTCTTCGGCGCAAATCCCTAATCCGCCGATATCCTGCGAACGCTTGTGACTTTGCCGCCGCCGTTGGCGGCGATTCGCTCGCGCGCTTGCGCCAGCGGCTCGCTCACCGTCTTCATGTGCCAGCCGTTGGCGTGAAGCAACGTGGCGGAATCGCGCATGATTCCGACATGCCCCTTCCAGAACATGAGATCGCCGCGCGCGAGCGGCGATCTCGGGTCGTCGAGCGCGATCGGCTTGCCCAGGCCCGCCTCCATCATGTCGCTGTCGCGCGGCGACGCGACCCCCGCTGCGGTCAGCGCCGTCTGGACCAGGCCCGAGCAATCGACGCCCTCCGACGTCCGGCCGCCCCAGAGATAGGGCGTCTCGAGAAAAAGCTCGGCGACCGCGACAAAATCCGGTTCGCGCGCCCCCAGCTCCATGAGAGCGCGCGACCAGACGTAAAGCCCGTCCTCCGTGACTGAGAAATCGCCCTCCTGTTGCATGATCGTTAGCTGCGCGCCGAGCGCGAGCGCCATACGCGGGCGCAGCTTGATGGCAGGGCCTGGATAGGCGTGCGTACGCAGCGCCGCGACCCGATGGGTCGGCTCGGACGGCGCTCCCAGCGCCGCGCAGGCAAGGTAGCCGACATAAAGGTCACGCTCGAGCTGCGCCCAGGCCCACCCGTCCTGCTCGTCGTAAACGGTGACGCTTTCGCCGTGGAGCGCCTCGGTTTCCAGCGGCGCGTCCGCTTGCGGAGAACGCCTGAGCGGCGCGCTCGCGGCGATGATCCGCATCCCTCGCCCTTTCACGAAACGCGGCGCCTCGACGAGACCGCGCAGATGTTCCGCCGCGAGGTCGGCGCGGGCAGGGGTCAATCGGCGATCGAATGGGGCGGACATGAACGCTCGAACTCAGTTCCGCCACTCGAACCGGAACACCTGAGCCTTGTCGGCGAAGCCCTTAAATCGCCGCTCGCCCAGCGCCACGAACCGCGCTCCATCTTCGTCGTGGCTGAGCGCGCGGACGAATTCGGAAACGATGATTCCGTTGGCCTCGGCTTCGCCGCACAACCGCGACGCAAGTTGCACCGTTGAGCCGAACAGGTCGTTACGGTCCTCGACCGGCTCGCCCGCGTCGATGCCGATCCGAACACTCAAGGTCTCGGACGTGTCGGCATTGTAGGCGGCAAATCGCCGCTGGATATCGGCGGCGGCGCGCACCGAGTTCGCCACCTTGTCGAACGAGGCCATGATGCCGTCGCCGGTATGCTTGATCTCGCGCCCTCCATAGGCCTCGAGCCCGCGCCGGACCAGCGCGTCATGCGCCCGCACGAGTTCGAGCGCCGCGCTGTCGCCGAGGCGGGCGGTCATCTCGGTCGAACCGACGATGTCGGTGAACATGACCGCCCGCAACCCGGAATCGACCGGCGGCGCGGCTGCGCCCGGCGCCGCGAGCGGATCGCCGATGCGGCCGAGGAACGCCTCGACCGCGGCAAGATCGACCGGAATGATGATATTGGCAATCTGCCCATGCGCCTCGCGATGGACGCGTTCGGCGGCCTCGAGGTCGGGGGCATGGACGAGGCAGAAGCCGGCGCCCTGGTCCTCGTCGAACCAATAGGCCATGTATTTGACCCCGTACCGATCCTGAACTTCGAGGTCTCTGCGGTGCATGTCGGCGACATCCTCCGCTTTCGCGCCGCGGACGTCATGGCGGTCCATATAGATCGGCATTACGATTCCCAACCTTTGGCGCCATTATCACTGCGCCGCTGCCCGATGTGAAGCTCGCCCCGCCGACGGCGCCGCGGCCTTCCTGCCGTCCAGTTCCCATTGTAGCATGCGGAGAAAGAAGGACTTTCGGCCATGAGCGCCCTTGCCGACCGACAAGACAATTTCCGCACGCCCCTCGATCCTTATGGCGCCGTCACTCACGAGGTGTTCAACCAGCCAGTCGAACTGGCCGGCTATAACCTGTTCAGCTCTGATGCGGCGCTGAAGGAGGCGGTGAAGCGCGAGGGCGCCGCATGGGCGACGAGCGGGCTCGAAGTGTTCGGAGCGCGCGCCGGCTCGGCCGAATTTTTGGAGCTTGGGACGCTGGCGAACAAGAACCCGCCCGAACTCGACACCCACGACCGATATGGGAGGCGCGTCGATCTTATCCGCTTCCATCCGTCCTATCACGCGTTGATGAAAGCCTCGATCGAGGACGGCCTGCATTCGTCGCCCTGGACCGATCCGGGCGAGGGCGCGCATGTGGCGCGTGCTGCGCGCTACTATGTCCAGAACCAGGTCGAGGCCGGTCACTGTTGTCCGATCACCATGACCTTCGCCGCCACGCCCTGTCTCAAATTGCAGCCCGATCTCGCCAGGCAATGGCTGCCGAAGATCCAGGCGCGCGTTTACGACCCGCGTAACGTTCCCGCCGATGAGAAGCAGGGCGTGACGATCGGCATGGCGATGACCGAGAAGCAGGGCGGCTCGGACGTGCGCGCCAATACCACGCGGGCGATTCCTGTTGGGGCCGAGGGAGGGGGTCAAGCTTACGAACTCGTCGGCCACAAGTTCTTCGTCTCGGCGCCAATGTGCGACGCGTTTCTCGTGCTCGCGCAAGCGCCAGGCGGCCTCTCGTGTTTTCTCGTTCCGCGCTGGCGCCCGGATGGAAGCAAGAACCCGCTGCAGATCATCCGGCTCAAGCGCAAGATGGGCAATGTCTCCAACGCGTCGAGCGAGACGGAGCTGCGCGGCGCGCTCGGCTGGATGGTCGGCTCCGAGGGCAGGGGGGTGGCGACGATCATCGAAATGGTCGCCATGACGCGCTTCGATTGCATGATCGGTTCGTCCGCCGGCATGCGCATGGCTGTCTCGCAGGCGATCGACCATTGCCGTCAGCGCAAGGCGTTCGGCGTGTTCCTGATCGACCAGCCGATCATGACGGCCGTGCTCGCGGATCTCGCGATCGAGGCCGAGGCGGCGCTGACGCTCACCGTGCGGGTCGCCCGGGCGCTCGATCATCGTCCCGACCCGCACGAGGACGCGCTGGTGCGCATCGGCTCCGCGATCGGCAAATACTGGATCTGCAAACGAACGCCCGGCCACGCCTATGAAGCGCTGGAATGTCTCGGAGGCTCGGGGGTGATGGAGGATAGCCCAATGCCGCGCCTCTATCGTGAGGCGCCGGTCAACGCCATTTGGGAGGGGAGCGGCAATGTGCAGTGCCTCGACATCGCGCGCGCGATGCAGCGTTCGCCGGAGACGCTGGAGGCCTATTTCGCCGAAGTCTCCGCGGTGAAAGGCGAAAACGCAACGCTCGACGCGCATGTCGTCGCGCTCAAGCAGGATCTTCGCGATCTATCCGGTTTCGAACTGCGCGCCCGCGATCGCTGCGACCGGCTGGCGCTTGGCTTGCAGGCGGCGGCGCTGTTCCGCGCCGCCTCACCCGTTGCCGAGGCTTTCTGCCGCTCGCGCCTGGAGACGAGGGGCGCACATAATTACGGCGCGCTAACCGGGATCGACGCGAAAGCGATCGTGAAGAGGGCAGCCCCGCGGTAGCTCCCTCTCCCCATAGCCCGTCAAGAGACGGACGTCCTTCCGGACGCCCTTTCGGGAGAGGGGTTGGACGGGCGGCCCTCATCCGGCCCTGTCGGGCCACCTTCTCCCTGAGGGAGAAGGGACGCTAGCGCTCTGAATTAGCGAGTCCGAAATCGAGCCTTTTCAATGACTTGCGGTGCGATTAGCGAGTCGCTCCGGCTGGGCCCTTCGAGCGCGCGCGGACGCTCGACAGGCGGCGGGAGCCGGTGCGCCTCCGTTTCCTCGCGCGACCGCAGGACAGCAGCGAACCCGTGATAGCGGTCGAGCTCGCGGACGATTTTGACGACACGATCGACGGCATCGAAGTTCGTACCCTCTGCGGCGGTGTGCATCGCGCTGAACGACACGAGCAACGCTTCGTTGAGACGGCTGACCTGAAGGGCGAGGAATTCGGCTGGGGGCTGCGGCATTCGCTCAGAGAGGATGTCGTGAACGACATTGCGCATCCGCTTGAGCGTAAGGCCTTCGCTCGCCGCGATCTCCGGCACCGAAGCGCCGCGATTGAGGAGACCCACGATCCGTTCTTCACGCTGGACCTTTTCGCGCCGCGTGGCTCTTCGTATCCCCGACGACCCGCCCCGGCGAGCGGGGGCGGTAGACGAAGCTTCGGGATTGGACTTCGGGTTTTCGCTCATCGTCATGAGAACAAATATAGAACATTTTCCGCTACCTGGCAAGAAAATGTCGTTTCCAGAATCAGACCGAGCCGCTCGTAGCCTAGTCGGAAGCGCAGCTGACCAGGCTGGCTTCGCGCTAAAAAGCAACGCGCTTTCAAATGCAATCGTAGCCGACCATGTTGTCATTCCCGCGCAGGCGGGAATTTAGAGCTTGGTGAAGGCCTTGTTGAATGCCTGCTTTCGCGGGCATGACAGGGGCGAGGGTTCGCTTCAACAAGCGCCACGCCCGGCGCGCATTTCACGCCAAATTGCCCTCGCTGCCGGGCTCTTCCACCAGCTCCTCTAATTCCGCCATGGTCTGTTCGACAGTCCGATGATGCGGCTCTTCGTACCAGACGGAAGCGACCCTCTCGATGTCGCTCGAGCTTACGCTAACATGAGTCACATGCGGCCGCTCCGATTCCAGGAACTCATTGATGTCGTTCTCCAGCGACTGGATTGGCGTGGTCACGGCCATGGAAAACAGCTTCACCCGCATCGCTCGACTCCGGCTGCCGTCTTGATGAAAGGGTCTCCTTTTCGCAGCAGAAGACGCGGCCTCCAAGCCTGATCTTAATCACCCGGCGTCAAAGGAAGGCGGAGCCGCTGGAGAACGCCGTTCTGCAATAAAGAAGCGCTTGGACCGCCCTCCACATGTCGCGGAGGGCGGCAATCGGCGAGCGCGAGCGCCGTAACTCGCGCCTTTACTTCCCCAGCGCCTTGTCAGTGACCGCGGTCGTATAGGCGCCGGTCGGCTCTTTCGAGATGACCGGGTCGGAGCCGCCGGTCAAAAGCGTTTTCACCGTGCGCTGGTAGTCGGCTTTGTCGAGCCGGCCGTCTGACCCTTCCGTCAGCTTGTTGATCTCGCTCATCATCTGCGTCTGATGATGTTCGGTCTGGGCGCCGGTCGAATCGTTGTCGAGCACGATCTGGACCGCTTCTGCGGGATGGGCGCGGGCGTAATCCCAGCCCTTCATCGACGCCTTGACGAAGCGGGCCATCTTGTCGACGAAGGCCGGGTCTTTGAGCTTGTCCTGCAGCACATAGAGGCCGTCCTCAAGGGTCGCGACGCCCTCGTCCTCGTACTTGAAGACGACGAGTTGCGAGGGTTTGTAACCGGCGTCGATCACCTGCCAATATTCGTTGTAGGTCATGGTCGAGATGCAGTCGGCCTGCTTCTGGATGAGCGGGTCGACGTTGAAGTTCTGCTTGAGCACTTTGACGCCGCCCGGCGAGCCGTCGGTCTTCAGGCCGAGCTTGCTCATCCAGTTGAGGAACGGATATTCGTTGCCGGAGAACCAGACGCCGAGCGTGTGGCCTTTGAGGTCCTGGGGCGTCTTGATGCCGGTGTCAGCTCGACAAGTCAATTCAAGCCCCGAATGCTTGAACGGCTGGGCGATGTTGACCATCTCTACGCCCTTTTCGCGCGCCGCAAGCGCCCCCGGCATCCAGTCGACAACGACGTCGGCGCCCCCGCCCGCCAGCACCTGCTCGGGCGCGATGTCGGGGCCGCCCGGCTTGATCGTCACGTCGAGGCCTTCCTCCTTGTAGAAGCCCTTGTCCTTGGCGACGTAATAGCCGGCGAATTGCGCGTCCGTCACCCATTTGAGTTGCAGCGTGACCTTATCGGCAGCCTGCGCCGCGCCCGCGGCCAGTATTGCCGCGACACCGGCGAACACGAGCAAACTTTTCTTCATTTTACGACCCTCCAGGTGAACCGCGGCCTCCCATGCCGCTTGAGTAAAAACACGCGATGCGCGTATAAATCAAGTCTCCTTCGCCCGATAGGAGGCGTGCCAGAATGTCACGCGGCGCTCGACGCCGGCGACCAGCGCATAGAATAGCGACCCCGTGAGCGCGGCGACGACGATCGTCGCCCACACCATGTCGATCTGCAGCCGGCCGACATCTGTCGAAATGCGGAAGCCCATGCCCACGACTGGCGTGCCGAAGAACTCGGCGACAATAGCGCCAATCATGGCCAGCGTCGTATTGATCTTGAGCGCGTTGAAGATGAAGGGCATCGCGGCGGGCAGGCGTAGCGCAATGAGCGTCTGCCAATAATCGGCGGCGTAGGTTTTCATGAGGTCGCGCTCCATCGCGCTCGCGCTCTTAAGTCCCGCGACAGTATTCACCAGCATCGGAAAGAAGGTCATCACGACGACCACCGCCGCCTTCGATGGCCAGTCGAAGCCGAACCACATCACCATGATCGGGGCGATGCCGACGATCGGCAGCGCCGACACCAGATTGCCGATCGGCATCAGGCCGCGTTGCAAAAACTGCGAGCGATCGATCAGAATCGCGACCGCAAACCCCACGAGCGAGCCGATGACGTAGCCAGCCAGCACGCCTTGAATCGTTTGCCGGAAATCGGCGGCGAGGGTGGGGATGGAATTGGCGAGACGCACCGCGATCGCGGAGGGTGGAGGCAGGATGATCGCCGGCACATGAAACAGTCGGACCCCCGCTTCCCAGATTGCAAGCACGGCGAGGCCGAAAACGAGGGGCGGCAAGAGTTCACTGAGGCGCCGGGGCGTCATGAGGTGAACGCCATGCGGCGCTGGGCGATGCGCTCGGCGGCGCCAATGGCCCCGACAAGGGCTGCTGACAGCGCGGCGGCGGCGAACAAAGCCGCCCAGATCTGCACCGTCTGCCCATAATAGGAACCCGCGAGCAGACGCGCGCCTAATCCGCCATCCTCGCTCTTGGTGACTTCGGCGACCACCGCGCCGACCAGCGCGGCGGCGGCGCCGATCTTCATGCTGGCGAAGAAGAACGGCGCGCTGGCCGGCGCCCTGAGTTTCAGGAAGGTCTGCGCACGCGTCGCGGAATAGGTGCACATGAGGTCGAGCTGCAACGGGTCGGGCGAGCGGAAGCCTTTGACCATGCCGACGGTCACCGGAAAGAAACAAAGATAGGCCGCGATCGCCGCTTTCGGCGCGACGCCGGTGACGTTGAACTGATTGAGGATCACGACGATCATGGGCGCGAGCGCAATGATCGGCACGGTCTGCGACGCCACGATCCATGGCATCATCGAGCGCTCGAGCCAGCGCATGGAGACGATGAGCACGGCGAGGCCAACCCCGAGCGCCGAGCCGATGGCGAAGCCGATCAACGTCTCCTCGAGCGTAATCGCCCCATGATAAACTAGGCTGCGCTTCGACGTCGGAGGAGTGTCGAGGACCAGCTTATAGAGCTCGGCGGCAACTTGATGCGGCGCCGGCAGCTTCGGCCGCTCCATGTTGAGCGACGCGCCGACAAGATCCTGGGTGGAATAATCCGTTCGGCCCCCGTTGGCGAACAGATCGCGCTGGAGCTGCGCGTTCATCAGCGCGGCGGCGAGATACCAGACGGCGATCAGGGCGAGGACGACTGTGGTGATGGGAAGGACGGATTTCATCGGCGTCCCCGACCCTCATCCGGCCCTTCGGGCCACCTTCTCCCAGAGGGAGAAGGGAAGACGCACCCCTTCTCCCTCTGGGAGAAGGTGGACGCGCGCAGCGCGGCCGGTTGAGGGCATGCGGCGCGCGCTACCCCTCATACGAGTGTCCTTCGCGCAAGCCCTGCCTGACCCGGTTGGCGACGCCCATGAATTCAGGCGTCTCGCGGATGTCCAGCGAGCGGTTGCGGGGAAAATTGCATTCGATCACGTCGCAGATGCGGCCCGGACGGGGCGACATGACGACGATATGCGTCGACAGGAACACCGCTTCCGGAATCGAGTGCGTGACGAACAGCACCGTCTTGCCCGTCACGTCCCATAGGCGCAGCAATTGCTGGTTCAGCATGTCGCGCACGATTTCGTCGAGCGCGCCGAACGGCTCGTCCATGAGCAGAAGATCGGGGTCGAACGACAGCGCCCGGGCGATCGAGGCGCGCTGCTGCATGCCGCCCGACAATTGCCACGGATATTTGGCGCCGAAGCCTGAAAGATTGACGAGTTCGAGCCCCTTGGCGACGCGCGCTTCGCGTTCCGCTTTGCTGAAGCCCATGATTTCGAGCGGCAGCCCGATATTGCGCGAAACGCTCCGCCACGGATAGAGCGCCGGCGCCTGGAACACGTAGCCATAGGCCCGCCTGGCGCGCGCTTCCTGCGGACTCATGCCGTTGACGCGGATTGAGCCGCTGGTCGGGGCTTCAAGATCGGCGACCGCCCGCAGGAGCGTCGTCTTGCCACATCCCGACGGTCCGATGAAGGAGACGAACTCGCCGCGCGCGACCCTCATGCTGACGTCGCTGAGCGCCTGCACCGGCCCATCGGCGGTGTCGAAGCGCAACGAAAGCCCGTCGATCTCAATCGTCGCGTCCACAGTCGGCGCCCTGCCGCCGTCGTCCGGCTTGAGCTTGGGAGCGGCCGCTACGTCCATCGCTGATAGAGCCTCTCAGCGCGCAACGCCGGCCACCGCGGTGAACTCTTTGTGGCGCTTGAGCGCGCGCGCGTCCGCTGGGAACGGCTCGCGCCTGACGAAGCGGCCGCGCCCAAGCTCGGCCTGCACCGAGCCGTCGCGATAGACGACTTCGCCGCGCGACAGCGTGTAGCGGGGCAAGCCCGTGACCTTGGTTCCTTCGAACACATTGTAGTCGATGACCGAAACCTGGGACCTGGCCGAAATGGTCTTGTTGGCCTTCGGATCCCAGACCGTGACGTCGGCGTCCGCGCCCGGCAGGATCGCCCCTTTGCGCGGATAGAGGTTGAGAATGCGCGCGATGTTGGTCGAGGTCACGGCGACGAACTCGTTCATCGTCAGCCGCCCGGTTTCGACGCCATAGGTCCATAAGACCGGCATCCGGTCCTCGAGTCCCCCAGTGCCGTTCGGGATCTTGGTGAAGTCGCTTAAGCCCAGTTCCTTCTGCTTGGTGGTGAAGGCGCAATGGTCGGTCGCCACCACCTGCAGCGAGCCGGCGCGCAAGCCGTTCCATAGGTCGTCCTGATGGATCTTGTCGCGGAACGGCGGCGACATGACGCGCCGCGCCGCGTGTTTCCAATCCTGGTTGTAGTATTCGCTCTCATCGAGCACGAGATGCTGGATCAGCGGCTCGCCATAGACACGTTTGCCCAACGCACGCGCCCGGCGGATGGCTTCGTGCGCTTGGATGCAGGAGGTGTGAACGATGTAGAGCGGCGCGCCTGCCTGATCGGCGAGCATGATCGCGCGATTGGCCGCTTCGCCCTCGACATCCGGCGGACGGGACAGCGCGTGGCCCTCGGGCCCGGTTACGCCTTTCGCCAGATAGTGCTTCTGCAGTGCGGCGACGACTTCGCCGTTCTCGGCGTGCACAAGCGGCATCGCGCCAAGTTCGGCGCAGCGCGTGAACGAGGCGAACATCTCCTCGTCATTGACCATCAACGCGCCCTTGTAGGCCATGAAATGCTTGAAGGTCGTGACGCCTGCGGCAACGACTTTGGCCATGTCCTCACGTACGAAATCGTCCCAGTAGGTGATGCACATGTGGTAGGAATAGTCGCAGACGGCGTCCTTCGAGCGTTTCTGCCAATCGGCGAACGCCTCCATCAGCGGCTGGTTGCGGTTGGGGATGCAGAAGTCCAGGACCATCGTCGTGCCGCCGGACAGCGCGGCCTTGGCGCCGCTCTCGTAATTGTCGGCCGAATTGGTCCCCATGAAGGGCATGTCGAGATGGGTGTGCGGATCGACGCCGCCCGGCATGACGAAGCAGCCCTTGGCGTCGAGCGTGCTGTCGCCCCTCAAGCCCTCGCCGATCGCCTTGATGGTCTCGCCCTCGACCAGCACGTCGGCCTTATAGGTGCGGTCCGCGGCGACGATCGTTCCACCTTCGATGACGAGCGACATTTTACTCTCCCAAACCTTGTTGCTCCCGCCGGCGCCGACGTCCGCAGGCGGTCACGACGCGATTTCCGCCTTCTCCAGCACTGCGTGCATGAGCACGTTCGCTCCGGCGGTCGCCCAATCCTGCTTTATATCCTCGCTTTCATTATGGCTGACGCCGTCAACGCAGGGCGTGAACACCATCGACGTCGGCGCAACGCGCGCCAGATAGCAAGCGTCATGGCCGGCGCCGGACACGATGTCGCGATGCGAATAGCCGAAATGTTTGGCCGCCCGCCGCACCGCCTCGACGCATCCCGCATCGAAGGCGACCGGAGGATAATAGAAGATCTGCTTGAGGTCGTAAGTGAGGCCGATCTTATTGGTGATCGCCTCGACTTCGGCGCGCAGCGCCACGTCCATCTCGCTCAACGTCGCGTCAATTGGATGGCGGAACTCGCAGGTCATGAACACTTCGCCCGGAATGACATTGCGGGAGTTCGGGTAGGGGTTGAGCATGCCGACGGTCGATACGCCGAGGGGCGCTTTTGACAGGCCGATCGCGTTCACAAGCTCCACGATTCGCGCGGCCCCGAGCAACGCGTCTTTCCTGCGCGGCATCGGCGTCGAGCCGGCGTGGCTCTCGAACCCCGTCAAGCGAATTTCGTACCACCGCTGCCCCTGCCCATGGGTGACGACCCCAACGTCGAGCAACTCGTCCTCCAGGATCGGGCCCTGCTCAATATGCAGTTCGAAGAAGGCGTGCACCGGATGGGCGCCGACAGGCTCTTCGCCCTTGAAGCCGATCCGCTTGAGTTCGTCGCCCAGCCCCTTGCCTTCGCCGTCCAGACGCGAATAAGCGAATTCCTTGTCATAGACGCCGGCGAATACGCCCGACGCAATCATCGCCGGGGCGTAGCGCGAGCCTTCCTCGTTGGTCCAGTTGGCGACTTCGATCGGCCGCCGGGTCCGGATGTTGAGGTCGTTGAGCGAACGCACGACTTCGAGCGCGCCGAGCACGCCAAGCGCGCCGTCGAACTTGCCGCCGGTCGGCTGGGTGTCGAGATGGCTGCCCACCATGACCGGAGCGAGCGTGTTGTCCTGACCGGGACGACGCGCGAACATGTTGCCCATCTCGTCGACCGTGACCGCGCAGCCGGCGGCCTCGCACCATTTCCGGAACAGCTCGCGGGACTGACGGTCGAGATCGGTCAGTGTCAGGCGCTTCACGCCGCCTTTCGGAGTGGCGCCGATTTTCGCCATCTCCATGAGGGATTCCCAGAGCCTTATCCCGTCGACACGCACATTCGACAAGTAAGCCATCGACAGCTCCACGACACGTTTGCAAACGCTATTATAGCTTTGACCAAATGGTCAAATGACGTAACTTTGGGCGCAGCGCTCATCAATTCGGCCTTGTCGCCCAATGCAAGGGCGCGGCCAGCGGCATTCCGGATCGCGCGACGCCCGCGTAACGGGAAGTCGCCGTTCGAGGGAATATTATGGCGCGCCGCAAACCGAGACCGACCATCCGGGAGGAGAACGAGCGCGCGCTCCTTGAGGCTGCCGAATGGGTGTTCGCGGAGCAGGGATTCGCGGGCGCGACCACTGCGGCGATCGCTCAGCGCGCCGGCGTTCCGAAGGCGAACCTGCACTATTATTTCCCGACCAAGGAGAGGCTCTATCGTTCGGTAATCGAGCGGGTGCTGACTGCTTGGCTCGCCGCCGCCTCCTCCTTCGACGCAAGCGAGGACCCGACGATCGCCCTCTCAGCCTATATCGGGGCGAAAATGGATCTGGCGCGCGAGATGCCGCTCGCGACCCGCATCTGGTCAGCGGAGATCATGCGCGGCGCGCCGATGATCCAGGATTTCCTCGATACGACGCTGACCCAATGGGTGGTGTCGCGCGAACGGGTAGTCAAGCGCTGGATCGCCGCCGGCAAGGTCAAGCCGATCGAACCCCGGTTCCTGTTCTACATGATCTGGGCGACGACGCAGCAATACGCCAACGCAGCGCATGAAATGATGACCCTCAACAGGGGCCGTCCGCTCGACGACAAGGCCTTTGAACGCGCGAAATCAGAGGTGATCGCGATCATCCTGCGCGGAGTGGCGACGTAAATTATTGAAAAGCGAACCCCGCTGCTGGACGCAGGGGTTATGGGTGGTGTTGCCGTTCGCGCTTTCGCGCGCACGCAAAAGCGATGTAGAGCGCGGCCGGCCCGGCGATATATCTATTGACATATAGCGAACTCCTGTTCACGATCCGGTGAAACGCGGGTCGCGCATCCCTGGTCATTGGCCAAGGCAAAGAGCGACTTTCAAGCAAATCCTGGGGCGTCGGGGCAATCATGAAAGCGGACGCCGACATTTGCAACAGGCGGGGCACATGAAAAACGACGCGCAAAATCGCGGCATCCCATTGAAGATTCGACGGCTGGGGACGGCGGCTGCAGCCACGATCGCGCTGGCGCCGCTTGGCGCGCACGCCGCGGATTTGTCGCTTCCAGCCCTGGCGCCGCCGGCGAACGGACCTCTATATTTCAATCCCCCTCCAGCCGTCGAATCCTGGCTTGACATGGTTTCGGCCACCCAGGCGGCGCAACCGAATTGGATGACCCCGCTCGTGACCGTCACGCCGCGCCTCGAACAAGAGTTGCGGGCTGATTTCTATGACCAGCAGAACGGGACCGGCAGCCAAGGGAACGGCCAACGCATCGTCAATTACGGAGGGCCCGGCGGCTTCAGGGTGGAGTTTATCCCCGCCTACAACGTGGAAGTCATTGTAGCGGTTCCCCCTTACGAGACCGCCAGCGGTCCCAAGGGGAATGCGCAAGGCTGGGGTGATTATCCGCTTTTTCTTGTCAAATACCGCTTCCTTTCCGCCAACAAGGAAAACGGCGATTACATCGTCACCGGCTTCTTTCAGATGACAGACGCGTTGGGAACGAATGGAAAAATCTCGAACCATGTTCTAACCGCGCAGCCGACGCTCGCGGCAGGCAAAGGCTGGGGTGATTTTGATGTTCAGTCGACGCTGAGCGTGCAGATTCCAGTCAGCGGGCGCGATTCACCGGGCGACACGGCCGAAATGAACAGGATGTCGTTCGGCGATCCCATACTTTGGAACACCAGCCTCCAGTATCATTTCATGCAGTATTTTTGGCCACAACTCGAGGTTAACACGGAGTACTGGCCGAATGGGGAGCACGGCGGCCTCAAGCAAGTCTTGCTCACGCCGGGCCTCATATTGGGCCGCTTCAAGATCGGCCAGGACACCGCGACCCGGCCGATCAACCTGATCATCGGCGCCGGGTATCAGGTAGCCGTGACGGCAAATCCGGTTACCAAAAACAATTTCGTCGCCACCGTACGGATCACCTTCTGAGCGCCCATGCGCGCTCATTCGTGACCGGCCAGGCAAAAGCAGAGCGGCCAGCGCGGCCGCCGTCATCGAGCCGGCGCACAAGAACGCGAACGCCATCGACGCAAGTATTGCCTTTGTCATTGGAGTCCTCCCATGACACTTTTGCGATAGAGAAACTATCGCAGGTTCAGTCGCTTAGCGGAATCTTGATAGTCCAACCACGATATAGCGTCGTACAAGTACAGCGTGCCGCGAAAGCGACCTCTCTAAAGTTGTTGGTCGCGCATGATGAAAGCGCAGTAGCCGCGCCCCGGCGCCAGCCGACGATCAGACGGTTCGGCTTCCAATGACCGAACTTGGCCTTTGAGAGAAGCCCTTTGGGTTTTCCGGCAGCGGGCGCGCACGAGTTGGCGCTCGCCGGTGCAAGGCCCGAAAGAAAAGTTTTGCCAAGCGCGGCCCGCGTTTATGGTCTCAGCGTGTTCGACGACCGCTCGTCTGGACCGCGCGGCAGGCCCTCGGCGCAAAAGTCCGTATCCTGCGTTGCGCGCCAGAAGGCCCTCGGTCCGGGCTCCGAAACCGGGTAAGGCGCATGGCGGGCGCAGATTCCGGCATGCGCCCACCACGCCATAGGCATGTCGCCGCGGTCGACCGGATGGAGTCCGTCCTCGGGATGGCGCCAATAGACGCAATCTGCGCAGTGCACGCCGATCGACAGCGCTTCGGCGGCGACGCCGTCGCCGCACCACTGCGAGCTGCGCGTCTGCGGCCAGTGGGCGGCTTTTTCGGGGTGTATCGCTGTTTGCGGCGCATGCCGAGCGCATAGGCCCTCGCGCTCTCTGAGCTTGCGCCAGAACGCGCAGGCCGCACAATTGGCCGGCCGGACCGCTTGGTCGCTCATCGTCTCCTCCCTCGCCGGGTTCATTCCGCCAGATATGGCGCAAAACCTGGTTTCGCGCGCGGTTCGGGCGGCGCCGACCAGCCGCCGCCGAGCGCGAGCATCAAGCCGACCACGGCTACCTGTTGGCGCGAATGCAGCACGATCGCAAGCCGTTCTGCCTCGACGACCAACATTTCAATGAACTCCCTCCGGAGCGCGATTTAGATACCGCGCGGCGGCGATCGCGGCGGGCTCGACTGCCCGAAGCGGAGGAATGGTCGCGCCGGGTTGCCAGCCCCCGCCGAGCGCCTTGTAGAGGCCGACCAGAGACTCCGCCTCGATCTGTTGGGCCGAGACATATTGCTGCTGGAGGTCGAACTGCTGCCGCTCCGCGTCCAAAACGTTCAGGTAGTCGGTCAAGCCGTCTTTATAACGGTCGGTGGCGAGTTGGGTGGACAGATGGGCGGCGGTCAGCGCGCGATCGAGGTTGCGCAGACTTTCCTGCTGCGCTCGATAGGAAACCGTCGCGTCGTCGACTTGTTGCACCGCGGTCAAGATCGATTGCTTGTAGGCAGCCAGTTGTTCGCGCGTCGTCAGATCCGCGATCTCGATCTGGGCGTCGAGCGCGCCGAAATCGAGGAGGGGCCAGTAAACGCCCGGCCCGATCGAGTTGATCCAGTTCGCGGCGCCCACGGTATGCGACGAACGAATTCCGGCTTGGCCGCCGGCCGCCCCGGTCAAGAATACGTCTGGGAACAATTGCGCAACCGCAACGCCGGTGCGCGCGGTCGCCCCCGCGACGCGACGCTCGGCCTCTGCGATATCAGGACGTCGCCGCAGCAAATCCACCGGCGCGCCGGTCGGAATTCGCCGCGGCAGGGTCGGAATGGGGCCGGGCTTCGCCAGTTCCTTGGCGAGGTCCTCAGGGTATTGCCCCAACAGCACCGCGATCGCATGGCGGCTCGCGTCGATTTGCGCTTCGAGCGGCGCCACCTGGGCCTGGAATGTCGCCAACTGCCGTCTGGCCAGCGCGACGTCCAGTTCGTCGGTGAGCCCGCGGTCGAAGAGGGTCTGCGCGAGCTGCTGACCGTTTTGGGCGACGACGATGTTCTTCTTGAGGACGGCGAGGCGCGCCTGTCCGGCGCGCATATCGAGATAGTCCCGGGCGACATCGGCCGTGACCACCACCATCACCCAATCCCACGCGGCCTTGAGGGCCTCGACGTCGTAAGTTTGCGCCTCGTATGCGCGGCGCACCCTACCGAAGAGATCGAGGTCCCAATTCGCTTCGAACCCGCCCGCCTCCTGCACGCTGCTGAAGCCTGTCCCGTTTACCGCCGATCGGAACGTCGGCGCCACGCGATTGCGCGTCTCGTCCGCCCCTGTTCCAACGCCGCCCCCTCCGGTCGCCCCGCCCACAGGAAGCGCCTGGTTGGCGATCACCACCAACGCCGCCCGCGCCTCCTGAACCCGATTTAAAGCGATCTCGAGATCCAGGTTGGCCCGGAGAGCGCGATCCTCGAGGGAATTCAGTTTGGGGTCGTGGAGCGAGCGCCACCACTGCGTCAGGTCGGCGCTCGCTGGTTTGGGACCCTCGCTCTTTTCGCCGGACGGCGCGAGAGCGAGAAAGCCTGACGGCAAATGCAGGACAGGCGTACGATAATCCGGACCGACGGAGCAACTCGCCACGGCGGTCGCTATCGCCAGCAACACTGGAACAGACAAGCCCCTCACGTCGCCGACTCCCCACAAAGCGCGGCTCGCCGCAGATGGGCCGTGGACCGTCCCGCGCGGGTCGCCCCGCAAAATCGCAACCGCCGAGCGCAAGCGCGACCGGCGCCGCGAGCCACGGCCGCCGCTTCATTCTTCGTGATCCCGCCTCGTTTGCGCCATCTCCTCGTCGCTCTTCGGGCGATCCCCTAGCCCTTCGGCTCCCTGCTGCCCCGGGGACGGTTGCGTCTTTTCCCCAGCCGCTTCCATCACCCGGACCTCCTCGCCGTTCCCGATCGAATTGGGCGGATTGGCGACGATGCGCTCGTCCTGGCCGAGCCCCCCAGTGACTTCGACCTCGTTCCCGAGGTCGCGTGCGATCCGGACTTCTTGAGGACGACCCGGTTGTCAAGCCCGAGGGTCGCGACCTCCGTCGCGTTGTCGCGAAACAGCAGCGCGTCGGCGGGGAGGGTCATAGTGTTTGGATCTGGCGGAATCTGAAAACGGACTCGCGTGAACGCGCCTGGCGCAAGCGCGCCGTCCTTATTGTCGGCGATGAGCTCGACCAGCAGCGAGCGCGATTTCTGGTCGATCGCATGCGAGGTCGTCCCGATCGTAGCCTCGAACGTGCGATCGGGATACTCGGGCAATTCGAGGGTCGCCTTCATGCCGTCCTTTATGGCCGCCGCGTAGGATTGTGGCACGGGAACGTAGACCCGCATCTGATGAATGTCAGCGACCGAGAACAGGGCGGCGACGTCGTTCGAGTCCGCCTTGACCAGCGATCCGACGTCGACGTTGCGGGTGGTGACGACGCCGTCGAACGGCGCGACGATATTGGCGAACGCCTTCTGCGCCTTGAGCCGATCCACGTTCGACTGGGCGGTGTCGACTTCGGCGGCCTTGGCGTGCGCATCGCTGTCCTTTTCGTCGACGGCCTGCTGAGACACCGCTGCGGTGGCGCGCAACGAATTCCACCGCGCCGCCGTCACCTTGGCCAGGGCCAGATTCGCCTTGGCCTTCGCCAGTTCACCTTGCGCGACGGCGATGCGCTGGTCGAGCTCGGGCGTATCGATGACGGCCAGCACATCGCCCTGATGGACCTTGGCGCCGATATCCTTGCGCCACTCGCTGACGTAGCCGCTCACTTGGCTGTGTATGGAAGCGCTGTAGAAGGCCTCGACATTGCCGGGTAAAACGAGTTCGCGGGCCTTGCCTCCCTTTTGCGGCGAGACCAGCGCGACGGATGGGATTGCCTGCTCCAGGGTCCATTGCTTGAGCTTCTCATCGTCGCGCCGGCGGCCGGAAATTCCGGTGTAGGCGACTAAGATCGCCGCCACCGCCAGGAGCAGGATCGCGCGCCGGGCCTTGACGGGCGCGCCTTCCTGCAGTTCGGGTTCTGGGCCTTCGGCGCGAGCGTCGGGGGCATGCGCCTGAGCCTCTGAGCCCTGGGCCTGCGCCTCAAGGCCTTGAGCTTGAGGTTCGGCGCGATCCTGGCTCATATGGGCGTAGCCTCGGCGGAAAGGTTCGATGCAGGCTCGCTCGCCCGGCCCGGCCTGCGGGCATGAACGAGCCGGAAGACCGCCGGCACGAACAGCAGCGTCGCTACGGTGGCGAAGACAAGGCCGCCGATCACCGCGCGGCCGAGCGGCGCGTTCAATTCGCCGCTGAGCGCCATCGGCGCCATGCCGATGATCATCGCCAGCGCCGTCATCAGCACCGGGCGGAAGCGGGTGAAACCTGCGTCGATCGCCGCCGTCGCGGCGTCGGCGCCCTCCGCCAGCCGCTCGCGCGCGAAACTGACGACGAGAATGCTGTTGGCGGTCGCGACGCCCATGCACATGATTGCGCCGGTGAGCGCCGGAACGGACAGGGTCGTGTGGGTGACGAACAACATCCAGACGATGCCGGCCAACGCGGTGGGCAGCGCGCTCACGATGATGAAGGGGTCGAGCCACGATTGGAAGTTGACGACGATGACCATGTAGATCAGGACGATGGCGAGCGCGATGCCGGCGAAAAGCTGCTGATAGGCGGAGGTCATCGTCTGGGTCTGTCCGCGCATAACCACGCTCGACCCGCGCGGCAAGTCCTTCGCAGTGTCGTCCAAAATGCGCTGAATGTCGGCGGAGACGGCGCCGAGGTCCCGCTCGTTGTTGGTCGCATAAATGTCGAGGACCGGCTGAACCGCATAATGCGTGACGACCGCGGGGCTCACTTCACGCTTCAGCGTCGCCAAGCCGCCGAGGATTTGTGATTCGTCCTGCTTAGACGCGGGAATGTTCTCGAGCGAGGAGACCGAATCCAGCCAATATTGCGGAGTCTGCGCGACGATCGGATAAGCCACGCCGTTCTTCGGGTTGATCCAGAATGTCGGAGCGACCTTGAAGCTGCCGGAAAGGCTCTCCTGGAGGCTCTTTGCGATATCGCCTTCGCTCAAGCCGACCTGCGCCGCTCGCATCCGGTCGACCTCGACGCCGAGCGTCGGATAGTTGAGCGCCTGTTGAATTCGCGCGTCGGCGACGCCGGGGACGCGCGAGATCTTTCTCAGCAACTCGTTGGCGTAGACGTGATTGGTGGCGAGATGGGAGCCGACGATCTGCACGTCGATCGGCGAGGGAAGGCCGAAATTGAGGATCTGGGAGACGATGTCGGCAGGCAGGAACGCGAAGGTCGTGCCCGGAAACGATCTCGGCAGGGTCTCGCGCATCTGCTTGACGTAGCGGTCCGCCTTGGCCGCATATTCCGGCTTGATGGTGATCAGGATATCCGCGTCCGAGGGACCGACGGTGCCGGAGTTGTTGTAGGTCTGATTGATGCCGCTGACCGGCAGTCCGATGTTGTCGATCATCGGCTCGAGCGCGTCGGGAGGAATGATGCGCCGGATGGCCCTTTCGACCCCGTCGCAGATCCGCGCAGTATTCTCGATCCGAGTTCCGGTTGGCGCGCGGACGTGAAGCTTCAGCTGGGTGTTGGCGACCGGCGGAAAGAAATTCTGGCCCAAGTACGGGGCGAGCGCGAACGAGCAGGCCACCGCGAGCAGGAAGCCGACAATGAACTTGCTTCGGGCGGCCAGCGCAGTCGCCAAGAGCCGTCGATAGAAGTTCCGCGCGGCTTCGAACCGGCGTTCGAATCCGCGCTGGAAAAGGGCGAAAGGATTGCGCGTCGGCGGTCGGGGCGCGCCGTGGCCATGCACGGCCTGATGGGCGAGCAGGTAGCGCGCCATCGTGTTGACCAGCGTGCGGGAGAGCACATACGAGCCGATGAGCGCGAACGCGACCGCCTCCGCCATGGGACGGAAGAGGTAGCCGCCGACGCCCCCGAGATTGAACATCGGCACGAAGACGATGCAGATGCATAAGAGCGATACGGTCGCGGGAATGACGATCTGTCGCGCGCCGTCCATGATCGCGCTTTCGATGTCCTTGCCCTGATCGAGGTGGTAATTGATGTTCTCGATCGTCACCGTCGCGTCGTCGACGAGAATGCCGACCGCAAGCGCGAGGCCGCCGAGCGTCATCACGTTGATCGTTTCGCCGATTGCGGACAAGAGCGCAACTGACGTCAGAATCGCCAGCGGAATGGAGATCGTGATGATGAGAGTCGAGCGCCAGCTGCTGAGAAAGATGAGAATCATCAAGCCGGTCAGCGCAGCCGCCACGACGCCCTCGAAGATGACCGAATTGATGGCGGCGAAGACGAACGACGACTGATCGTTGGTCGTAACCAGCTTGAGGCTCCGAGGCAGGGTTTCGCGAATTTTGGGAAGGAGAGCCTTGACGCCGTTGATGACGTCGACCGTCGACGCCGAGCCGCTCTTCAGGATCGTCATCAATGCGGCGTTCGAGCCGTCGACGCGGACCATGTTGATTTGCGGCGGCGCGCCGAAATGGGCATAAGCGACGTCGCGGACGAACACAGTCGCCCCGTTGACGACGCGAATCGGCATATCGTTCAGTTGGTCCAAGCGAGTCGGCGAACCGTTGAGACTGACGACATATTCGAAGTCGCCGACCTTCTCTGTGCCGACGGGGGTCACGATGTTCTGCTGGCCGATCGCGTTGACGACGTCCTCCGCCGACAGCCCGTAAGCTTCGAGCTTTTGCTGATTAATATCGACTTGGACCTGAAGGAGCTTGCCTCCATAGGGCGAGGGGATCGCCGAACCGGGGATGGAGGCGAGCTGCGGCCGGATAAAGTTCTGGCCATAGTCGTAGATTTGCGCCTGCGACAGCGATTTGCTCGACAGCGCGAGCTGGATGACCGGCACGCTCGAGGCGTTGAAGCTGAGAACGAAGGGCGGCGTAATTCCCGGCGGCAAGTATTTGAGCACGGTCTGCGAGGCCGCCGTCGTCTCGGCGAGCGCAGCGTTGATGTTGACGCCGCGCTGGAAGAACACCTTGACCACTCCGTAGCGTGGCTCGGACTGCAATTCGATATGCTCGATGTCGTTGACCTGGCTGCTGAGGGTGCGCTCGTAATAGTAGATCACCCGTTTTGACATATCAGCAGCGGGCAAACCGTCGTATGTCCACACCACCGCGATGACCGGTATGCCGATGTTGGGAAAAATGTCCGTTGGCGTCCGCAGCGCGGCGGTCACGCCGAAAACGACGATCAGCATCGCCATCACGACGAACGTGTAAGGCTTGTTGAGAGCGATGCGGACGATTGCGAGCATTGGTTTCTTCTGATAGCGCAGAGACGTAAGCCAACGCGCGCGACGCCGTCGCGGCAAACGTCGCCGCGCCGGCGTCGGGCGCTTAATACCTGTCGGGCGCTCCCCAGCACATTAAATTATATTTTCTTGAAAATAAAAAATTTAATGTCTTGTGAAACCGGCGCCCCGGCCTAGCGAGCCCCGTCACGCTGGTTCCCGCGCCAGCCTCGCCGGCCAGCGCCCGCGGCGCGCAGTTCGAAGCGGGCGCCGGGGTTATTGTCCTCAACCGTCAGTTTGAAGCCGTGTAGATTGGCGATCGTCTCGGCGATGCTGAGGCCGAGGCCGTGTCCCGGCGTTTGCCCGCTCCACTCGCCGCGATAGAAACGGTCAAAAATCCTGGCGCGCTCCTGCGGGGGGACGCCGACGCCCGTGTCGCTCACGAGTGCGAACGGCCGCCCTTCGACCATCCGGGCCTCGATGCGGACCGCGCCGCCTGCGGGCGTGAACTTGATTGCGTTGTCGATCAGGTTCGAAAGGGCTTCGCGCATGAGGTCCTTGTCGCCGCGCACCGGGACGGGCGTTGCGGCGTCTACGATCATTGCCACGCCCTTCGATTCGGCGAGCGGCTCATAGAAATCGAGGAGTTGCGCGCAAATCGCGGCGAGATCGAAGTCCCTGAACTGCGTCTCGCGCACTCCGTGCTCCACGGCAGAAATTCGCAAAATAGCCGAAATCGTCATGGACACCTTCTCGATCTGGACGAGAGCGGCCTCCAGAGCTTCCCGCAATTGTTCAGTCCCGCTCTCGTTATCGAGCGCGCGCTCGAGCTTGGCGCGGGCGACGGCGAGCGGCGTGCGCAGATCGTGGGCGATGTTGTCGCCCGCGCTCTTCAGGTGGTCGAGAAGGCGGGCGATCTCGTCGAGCATCAGGTTCACGGCGCGCGCGATCTTGTCGATGTCATCCTCGCCGGCGAACGGCAGGCGCAAATCGAGATCGCCGTTCATGATTTTGACGATGGCGTCGTGAACGCGCTTGAACCGTTGCGAGGCGCGATGCGCAAACCAGGCTCCGATCGCCAGGATCAGCAGAATCGCGGGAAGGAGCGCAATCGCCAGCGCACGCAGCAGAGTCTCCTGCAGGTCGTAGTCGTCCCGCAGGCTGCGCCCCAGCAGGAGAACGCCTCCGTCCGCGCGTCGGCGTGCGACAAAAATGGCTGGGTCTTTACCACCGCGTGAATCCGGCAGGACATCTTCCTTGACGAAATGCGCTTGGGCGTCGATCGGAATAGGAGGCATGAAAGGCACGTTTCCGAAAATCAACTGGCCTTTGGGATCGATCAGCGCGACAAAATCCAGCCGGCGGATATCCCGCGTCAGGCGCAGCTCCAGCGCCTTGCGTAGCTCAGCCTCGCTTTCGTCGACGCCCTTGGCCGCCTCGTCGACAAGAATTGCCCCGACCCGCTGCATGTCGGCGCTTGACACTTGCAAATAGATGAACGCGAAGACTGCGGCCGTCGCTACAGAAATCGTCAGAGAGAAGCCCAGCGCAAGGCGAAACGCCCGCGCATTAAAAACTTCAACCGTCCACATTCAGTTTGAAGCCGACAGCGCGGATATTGACAATGAAGCGTCGCGCGCCTGTCGGGTCGAGCTTGCGCCGTAAGTTGCCGATCTGGACGTCGACGACATTGGTTTGCGCCATGAATTTGAAATTCCACACATCCTCGAGCAGCATCGCCCGGGTCACGATCTGGCCAGGGCGGCGCATGAGATACTCGAGCAGAGTGAATTCCCGCGGTAGTAGATCGACCGGCTTGCCGTCGCACCGGACGATCCGCTCAACGAGATCCATCTCCAAGGCGCCGACCTGCAGTCGCGTGAGTTGCGTGTCCCCGCCCCGGCGCAGGAGCGCTTCCACTCGCGCCGTCAGTTCGCGGATGTCGAACGGCTTGATCAGATAGTCGTCACCGCCGGCTTTCAATCCATTGATGCGATCGTCGACCGATGAAAGCGCGCTGATCACCAGGGCCGGCGTGAGATTGCCTTCGGCGCGTAGGGCTTCGATGATCGAGAGCCCATCCTGGCCTTGCAGCATGCGATCGATGACCAGAACCGCAACGCCCGAGCGCGCCGCGCGCAGCCCGTCGTCGACTGTCTTGGAGAGCTGCACCGGATGGCCGCTCGCCTGCAGCTCGAGGCGAATCTCCTCGGCGAGGTCGCGCTCGTCTTCGACGACCAGAATCGGAGCGGCCGCCAGAGCGTCCGGTGGCCAACTCCTCGCACTGCCTCCGTTGTCAAAAGGCGGAGTTGTCACCGCTTCATTCCCTGAGGCCACGGCGCCGGACTCATCTATCTGCCGCGAAAAATGGCGCCATTAATGGTGGGGGCGCGAACTGGCGATCTTAAGCGCTCAACACGCAGAGTAGGCGTCATATGCCGCTTTAGGCTCTAAATTGGACTATGCTGCGACGGGTCAAATCGACGTCTGAACAAAGATTTCAACCGCAGCCGCCAGCGTATGCTCGACTAAATTTTTCTTCACCCTCGCCTCCTTTTGTCGCCAAGTTGTAACATTGGCGGATTAATCACAAATCAGTCGAAAATGTGACAGACGGGGGCGCTGCGGCGCCGCTGCATTTTGTGCTTGTTCGTAACGCTATTGCTGCGGTCGGAAAGCTATAGTTTCACAGCTTCGAAAGCACTATCTGTGATCAATCTGCCACATTCTTAAAAAAGACGACAAGACAGCGAAAGTATTGTTTGTCTGTGACAGGTTGCGTCGCTATTTTACGTAACATAATTCGATTCGAGTTGGGGCGACTGGCGTCGGCGTTAGGGGAATACCTTTATCCCTATCGCGATGTGTTCGTATTCAGCCTCGGCCGGGCGCTCGAATCAATCGAGTTCGCATACGGGAGAGGACGGCGACCGCGCTCAAGGCGCGGCTGGCGGGGCGGTTGGAGTTTGGCACGCGGGCCGGTGTTGGTCCGGTCCCACGAGGAGGGGTTCTTATGAGGAAGTTCGGTGTCGCCCTGGCGATTGCAGTCGCCTCCGTCGGCGCGGCTCGCGCGGCTGATTTGCCGACCACGAAGGGGCCGCCGGCTGCGGCCCCGTTGAACTGTTTCGCAAGCATTTGGACCTATCTCGATTCGACGCCGGCCGAGTGTCCGCTGAGCTGGGGTCCCTTCACCGCTTACGCAACGCTTGACGGGGGGCTTACCTACGAGTTCGAACGGCGCCCCCTACAACGCGAGGTGGAACAACGGCGTCAACAGTTTCATCCAAAAGCAGAGCTACGGCGCGAAGTGGCTGTGGTCGCCGAACAATCTCAGCCAGTCGGTCGCCGGCATCAAGATGAGCCAGCCACTTCCGTCCTTGTCGGGTTCTCCGTTCCTGTCGGGTTGGTCGCTCATCGGCGTCTGGGAATGGGGATTCAATCCGTATTACGGGTTCCCCGCCTCCGCTCAGCAAGCGCAAGTCAACCAAAACGGCAGGGCGTTGACCTTACAGAGCGCGAACGCCGACTTCGAGCCGCACCGGCCAACCCGACAACTCGCAAGCGAACATCGGCATCAGCAACAAGACCTACGGCACCTTGATCGCAGGCCGCGTCTACACCCTGTCGCTTGACGCGATCAATTCCTACGATCCGATGGGCGGCTCCTACGCCTTCTCACCGCTTGGTTTCTCCGGCTCCTTCGCCGGCTTCGGCGACACCGAGGCGGCGCGCGTCAACACCGCCGTTAAGTACCGGTTGAATTTGCCCACTATTTACGGGGCGAATCTCCGTGTCGGCGGCTTGGCGCAGTGGGGCGGCTACGATCAGGGCAATGGCACGGAGGCGCTGTATCAGGGCCAGGTCGGCGGCGACTTTAAATTGTTCGGCGGGACCCCTTACGCGGGCGCCCTTTCGATGGACTTCATCGGCAGCTGGGCCAAGGACGCGGTCAACCTCAGCAACTTCACCGGAAGTTGCGCGACGCTGACCTCAGGTCCGTTTGCTGGTCAAACCGGGTGCACCTCGGGCCTTCCGAGGTTCTATGCCGACACCGACTTGAGGGCGACGCTGTCGAACAACACCGGCTTTCTGTTTACCGCGAAGTACAAGTGGCACGCTCTGACCGCATTCGGCGGGTACTCATGGCTCAGGCAGACGAATCCGAGCGATAATTTCCCCAACGGCTTCCGGACCATTGGCGGTTGGAACGTCCCCGGGACGATCCCCTCGACCATTCCGGGGGCGGCGAAAAACTTTCCGACGCAATGGGTCAACACCACGAACTTCAATGTTCCGAGGATCGCTCCCTACTGGTGGTTCGGCGCCAAATACGCGGTCACGCCTCAGCTCGACGTAACCGGCGCCTTTTATTATCTCCAGCAGACTAACTTTAGCACCACGCCCTGCCGCGGCACAGTCACCACGTTTGTCCAACCAAATGGGAATAAATTCACCGTTGCGGGAACCAACAGCGGCTCCTGCGCCGGTACGGAAGACTTCTTTTCGGCGCTCATCGACTATCGGCCGGTCAAGCGTGTCGACCTCTACGCTGGCTTGATGGTCTCCAACGTTTACGCCGGTCTCGCCAGCGGCTTCCAGGCGACCCAGGACATCTCGCCGACAGCCGGCGTGCGCATCAAGTTCTGACGGTCTCTCGCGGGCAGGCCGGCCCCATATGCAAGTCCGCCACACTTAGCATAGCGGTTCCCAGGGGTCGGCGGTTAGGGCGGTTAGATAGCAAAAAAGCGCCGCCGAGACCTCGATCTGGGCGGCGCTTCAATTTGTTCAAAGCGACTGTTACTGCGGGCCACAAACAGTCGTGTATTCCGGCTCATATTCATTATCCTCGAAATTGATCAGCCGGCAGCTGGAGACGGGAGCGACGTTCGCCGTGGCTTGCCCGGGCATGATGGCCATCATCTCTGGCGCTGTTCCGGGTGCAGGCGCTCTCACAGGAATGAGCCTGTAATAGTGGCCGTCCGGCGTCGCAGCCATCTCGACGCACGCGGGCCGCAAAGGCTAAGCGCGGCTCGGACGACAATTTGGCGCTTGTAAGCGATACCTGTTGGTCGACCTTTTTTGCGGTTGCGAGTGGGAGCGCTTGTCGTAATGGCCGGCCATGACGCTTCAGAGCCGCCGGAGGTCTCTCCTCGTGTTCCGAATCCGTCCTGACCAAAAGGTATCGCTATAAGAGCTGACAATATCTTGCTGAAATTCAGAAATCAGGTTAAGCTTGCCCGATGGACAATTCTGCCCTTGCCTCATGCCAAGACCGCGGGCGCCCGTTCCAGCGCCTCGAACGCCAGGACAAAGCCTATGAAAAAATTTTCCTCGCTTCCAGCCGCGTAACCCATTGAAAAGTCTCGATTCGGACGAGAGAATCCAAGGAAATCCAACCCTCATAAACGGGGGTCTTCGCAGCGAAACGGCGACGAGCCAAGAAAACCCAAACCGGATCGACCAGACCAGCGTCGCGGCCCGCCGCTGAGAAGGAGCCAAACCGGCTCCATCCAAATGCAAAGCGCCTAGCCTCCGTCGTCTGCATCAGCGCGGGCAACAACGAGTCTGCGCGGACGACAATTGCGCGCCTCCATCCGATCGCGATGCGCCGCCGCCGGTCGGCTCTCTAATGGGGTCGTTTGATTAAAATATAGTAAGTCGATAGACATCATATACATGCGCGCGGACGGCCGATCGGACGCAAACCGCGCCAGCTCGATCGGGGAACTCATGAAGGCTGGGATAGGCGTTTTCGCGCTGGGAATCGCGCTGACCTCCGCGGCGAACGCAGCCGATCTGCCGGCGCCCGCTCCGTCGGCGACAACGTCCTGCTTCGGCAGCTTTTGGAACTGGCTCAATTCCTCCGCGAGCGACTGCCCGCTCACCTATGCCGGGATCACCTTGTACGGATCGCTCGACGTCGGCGCGACCTACCTGAGTGAGGGCGTCGGCTACAGCCCGAGCGCAGACAAGCTCAACTACTTCATTCAGAAGAACTCTTCCGGGAGCAGATGGCTTCCGGCTTATAACGCGCTCAGCCTCTCGGTGCTCGGGCTCAAGATGAAGGAAGATCTGGGCTACGGCTGGTCGCTGGTCGGCGTTCTCGAAGCAGGCGTCAACCCGTATTCGGCCATGTTCTACAACGGCCCGCGCTCCTTGGCCGACAACAACGCCAGACCCGCTAGCAAATTCCCTTGGCAGACATCGAATTTCGACTCGAGCCGCGCCGGTCAATGGGACAATTCTCAGGCCTATATCGGCCTCAGCAACCCGGTCTATGGCGCGCTGACCTTCGGCCGCACCGATGCGCTCGCCTATGACCTCGCAGCGGCCTATGACCCGGTCGCGTCCTACGCCTTCTCGATGATCGGGTTCTCAGCCGCGTTCGCGAACTTCGGCAACACGGAGGCCGCGCGCCCCATAGCCTTCACTTATCGCTGGGCCTATCAGAACTTCCGCGCGGCGGCTCAGGCCCAGGTCGGCGGCTATGGGCTCGGCAACGCCACCAACGGACTGTACCAGGGACAGCTTGGCGCGAACTTTGGGCCTTTCTCGATCGATGGCGCCCTCAGCTGGGCCAAGGACGTGGTGTCGCTGTCGAGTTTCAGCGGCGCGAACGTCGCCTGCCTCAACGTCTCCAACTGCTTCATCAATGTGAACAATGCGTATTACAATCCCAACACCGCGCTTAAGGCGACGCTGTCGAACAACTTCGGCGGCGAGCTGGTCGCCAAGTACAAATGGAGCAATTTCACCCTCTACGGCGGCTACCTCCACGCGCGGTTGTCGAATCCGTCGGATGACTATTTGACTGGATTTCAGACCATCGCCCAAGGCATTTCTGTGCCTGCGGGCTTTTTCAGCAAAGGCGTCTACGTCAACAACGCGATCACCGACAACGCGTATAACTTCCATAAGGTCTTGCAGACCTTATGGACCGGCTTGAAATGGTCGGCGCGGGACAATCTCGATCTTTCGGTCGGATTCTATTACCAGGGGCAGAATGACTACAATTTCAGCGTCACCAATGGCGTAACCGTCAGCGCGCCCTGCACCGGCAGCGGTCCGTTTATCAGCAGCAACAAGTGCGGCGGCAGCCAGGACGCGATTTCAATCATGGCTGATTGGAGGCCATTCAAGCGGGTTGAAGTCTATGGCGGGGTCATGCTCAGCAATGTCTATGGCGGCCTCGCCAATGGCTTCTTTTCGACTACGACCTACGCCATTTCGGAGGGTAAGAAGATCCTCACCGCAACGGTCAACACTCCGCGCACGCAGGAATACGATCCAACGGTTGGCATCCGCATCCGCTTCTAGGGCCTTAGCGATTCAGTCGAATCGCGAGGCCGATCAGACGCGCTTCCGATGGTGTGATCGATTGGATCGCGGCCCAAATGCGTGGAAGGCGCCGCCTCACGGCGCACAGACAAAGCGAAGTTCCTCCTCGATGGTCGGCCCCGGAGCATGGCCTAAGGCAACTTCCGGTGTCATATCTCGCCGCTAAGCCTCGTCGGCAAAAGCTGCACGTCAGAGAATGGGGGATGACCTTTCGATTGCGCCGAACAGCCGCCTGCGCGCAGGGTGTGCAGTCGTGCGCCGCCGACTGTCGGCGCGCTCCTTCTGCTGACCGCGCTGCCTGCGACATCGGCGGTCTCGCAGGAGGTCCCGATATCCTTGCCGAACCTCACCCAGCTCCGTTTGTCGCCGAATCAAGACCAAGGTTCGGGGCCTAGCGTAAGCGGGAGACCCCCCGGCTCTGCCGGGGTGGCAGTAGAGGTTTGACGTTTCCGGCGGTCCACCGGTGAAGTTCCAACGTGAGCAGCCACTCACACGAAAGGAACTCCACCGATGGACGACTACGAGAGCCTAAGCCACACGACATGGACCTGCAAATATCATGTGGTGTTCATTCCCAAATGTCGGCGCAAGGTGCTGTATCTGGAGCTGCGACGACACTTGGGCGAAGTTTTGCGCAAGCTTGCGCTTCAGAAGGAAGCGAGGGTCGAGGAAGGGCATCTGATGCCCGATCACGTGCACATGCTGTTGTTGATTCCGCCGAAATACGCAGTGTCGCAGGTGGTCGGGTACATCAAGGGCAAGAGCGCGATCCACCTGGCCCGGGTATATGGGGAGCGCAAGCGCAACTTCGTGGGGCAGCACTTCTGGGCGCGGGGGTTCTTCGTCAATACGGTCGGCCGTGACGAGGAGGCCATCCGGGCTTACATCCGCAACCAAGAGAAGGAAGATCAGAGGCTCGAACAAATGAACCTCTGGCGCTGAAAAAGCCGCCTTTAGGCGGCTCCAAACATCAAGGGCCGCGTCAGCGACCCTCCTACCGCTTTGAGCGGTTCAAATCCTAAAGCCCCCGGCTTTGCCGGGGGATACTTACCCGATCCGCTGTCGCCTCAGAATCTTCTCCAGTTCGAGTATCAGGTAAAGACCGCGCCGGGGACGAATTTGGACGGCGAGCCGGACACGGTCACCACCCAAACCGCCAAATTGCGTGGCGACCTTAGCTTCGATCTGAGCTCGCAATGGCAACTCGTGTTTCGCGGCGATCTGCCCTACGTCGCAAAGAACTCGGTGAGCGACAGTAATCCAGACGGCGACTATCTCTCTGGACTCGGCGACATGGACATCGAAGCGGCCTTTATTCGCGAGTTCGACAGTCGCTGGAAGGCGGGGGCGCGTATCGGGTTTACGCTCCCACCGGCGATTCCACCCTGGGGTCCGGAAAATGGCAGGCCGAACCGCTCGTGGGGTTTCGTTACGCTCTGGACGAGATCAGCAAGGGAAGTTATTTCGAGCCGCTCATGCGGTGGGATTACAGCTTCGCCGGCGATCCGACGAAAAAAAACATCAACAATATTGAATTCGCGCCGATGGTGAATTTCTCGCTGCCCGACCGCTGGTTCCTCACCCTCTATCCGAGCACGGACGTCCGCTGGAATTTCGGCGATGCGGTAACCGGTCAGACCGGGCGGCTCTTTCTCCCATTCGACTTGCAGGTCGGACACAAATTCAGCGATTTGTTCAACATCTCGCTGGAAGTCAACGTTCCAATCATAAAGCAATATCCGGTCTACGATTTCATGACGGCCCTGAGGCTCAATCTGACCTTTTGAGGCCGCGGGCTTGCCGCGCGCAGGAATGAGCGCGCGCCAAAAGCGACCTGCCATTTGCTCGTGCAGCGGTTTATCGCCAAGGAGAAAAATATGCTCGCTTTCGCGGACGTTCAGGCGCTCGTCTTCGATGTCTTTGGCACCGTCGTTGACTGGCGCGGCGGAGTGGCGAGGGAATCGGCGGCTTTTCTTACCGGCTATGCGCCGGGCGCCGATCCGGCCGCCTTTGCCGACGCGTGGCGCCGCCGCTATTCGCCGGCGATGGAAGAGGTCCGCTCGGGGCGCCGTCCCTTCACGCGCCTGGACGTGCTGCATCTGGAGAACCTTGCCGCAACACTATCCGAGTTCGGGATAGACCCGGCCGCGACGGCGCCTTCGGAGTTGGAAGCGCTGAACTTGGCTTGGCACAAGCTTGACCCATGGCCGGATTCAGTTCCCGGCCTCATGCGCTTGAGGCGTCGGTTCATCACCGCTCCTCTCTCGAACGGCAACATCCGACTGATGGTGGACTTGGCGAAGCGCGGCTGCCTGCCCTGGGACGCCATTCTTGGCGCAGAGATCGCCCAGGCCTACAAACCGAGCCCGGAGGCCTATCTGCGTAATGCCGAAGCGCTGATGCTCAAGCCCGAGAGCGTTTGTCTCGTCGCTGCGCACAACAGTGACTTGGTTGCCGCGCGGGGCTGCGGATTTCGCACGGCTTTCATCCGTCGGCCAATGGAGCATGGACCGGATCAGACCACCGACCTTGGGCCTGAGGAGGATTGGGACGCGGTCGCGAATGACATCGAGGATCTAGCGGGGCAACTCGCCCTCTGATGGCGGCTCCTTCGCAGGCTGAGACGCGTTTCGCTCGCTCTTTGGCGCCCGATTCTTTGTGGAACCAGCAGGGCGAGTTTTTGTTTACCCGATTGGAATTGCCGGTCACGGCCCCCTCGAAATGGCAGACGACGTGTTGAAATGGACCCAGGGCCCATCTTTCGAGGACGGCGGGATATGGTTTCGTCTTTGGGCGCCGCGCGAAAAGCGGGTCGAACTCGTGATCGAGGGTCGCGATCCGATCGCGATGACGCCCACCGAAAATGGCTTTCACGAAATTTTGGTCAGCGGTCTGACTGCGGGCGCGCGTTACATGTTCGCGCTCGCGAGCGGACAACGCGTTCCCGATCCGGCGTCTCGCTTTCAACCGGACGACGTTAATGGTCCAAGCGAGGCGATCGACCCAAGCGCCCACCGCTGGCGCGAGTCCTGGAGAGGCCGCGAATGGGACGACATCGTTCTCTACGAACTCCATCTCGGCGCTTTTTCACCTGAGGGCACATTCGCGGGCGCCGCTCGTAAGTTGGACCATCTCGCGGACCTCGGGGTGACGGCCGTCGAGATCATGCCGGTCAGCGACTTCAAGGGCCGCTGGAACTGGGGTTACGACGGAGTGTTTCCTTACGCTCCGGACGCGAGCTACGGGCGACCGCAAGACTTCAAGGCCTTCGTCGAAGCGGCGCACAAGCGCGGAATTGCGGTGCTGCTTGACGTCGTTTACAACCACTTCGGGCCTGACGGGAATTTCCTGCCGCTCTACGCGCCCGATTTCTTCACGAGCCGGCACAAGACGCCCTGGGGCGATGCAATACAACTTGACGGGCCACACTCACGTCCAGTGCGCGACTTCTTCATCGAGAACGCCGAATATTGGATTGAGGAATTTCATCTGGACGGGCTTCGCTTCGACGCGGTCCACGCCATCAAGGATGATTCGCGGCCCGATCTGCTTGACGAACTCGCTGCCCGCGTTCGCACGCGGTTCACGCGTCCTATCCATCTCATTTTGGAAAACGAGGATAATGTCCCGAAGCGCCTGACGCGCAGCGTCGGCAAGACCGACCTCTACAGTGCGCAATGGAACGACGACATTCATCACGTACTGCACGTCGCCGCGACCTATGAGAGCAGCGGCTATTACGCCGCCTATGGCTCAACGGAGCTTTTAGGAAAAGCCCTTGCCGAAGGCTTCGCCTATCAAGGCCAAATGATGCCGTATCGGAACGCACCGCGCGGCGGCCCCAGCGCCGTATTGCCGCCGGACGCGTTCGTGTCCTTCATCCAGAATCACGACCAGATCGGCAATCGCGCGTTTGGCGAACGGCTGAATATGTTGGCTTCCCCCGAGGCCACCCGCGCGCTTGCAGGCGTCTACCTCCTGGCGCCACAGATACCGATGATGTTCATGGGCGAGGAATGGGGTGCGAAGCAGCCATTCCTCTTTTTCTGCGACTTCGGTGGAGAGCTGGCGGAGGCCGTCAGAAAAGGACGGCGCGAAGAATTCTCGCGCTTCCCTGAATTTGCCGATCCGGAGAGGGTGGCGAAGATTCCCGATCCCTGCGCTCAGTCGACGTTTCTCGCATCCAAGCTCGATTGGAGCCGGATCGACGCGGCACACCTCGCTTACTATCGCAATCTCTTGAAGATCCGTCGCGAGTTTGTACAGCCGTTGCTGCCTTCCATTCGGCATGGGGGTGAAGCCCTTGTAGTGGGTGAGCAAGCTTTGCGCGTCATTTGGCGAGCCGGAGAACGGCGGCTCGTCCTCGACGCCAATCTCTCGTCCAATCCCGTCGCGTTTCCCAAGAGCGACGCCAAGCCGTTCTGGTCTTGCGGCGACGCCGGCGATTCTTTTAAGCCTTGGACCGTGCGCTGGGGAATCGATCCGGAATGACTTTTCCTCGCGCGACCTATCGTCTGCAGCTGCGTGCCGGCTTTGGTTTCCGTGACGCGGCGGCTATCGCGCCTTACCTCGCGCAACTCGGCGTCAGCCACGTCTACCTCTCTCCGATCTTCAAGGCGCGTCCTGGCAGCGTGCACGGCTACGACGTCACCGATCACAACCAGTTGAATCCGGAACTCGGGACGGAAAATGATTTCTCGTCGATGATCGACGCCTTCCGCGATCACGAGCTCGGGCGAATCCTGGACATTGTGCCCAATCACATGGGCGTCTGGGGCGCCGACAATCCGCTGTGGCTCGATGTTCTGGAGTGGGGTCCCTATTCCCAATATGCCGGCTGGTTCGACATCGATTGGTCGGCTCAAGACGGCAAGCTCCTCGCGCCCGTGCTTGGCGCGCAATATGGCGAAGAGCTCAGATCGGGAAAACTGAAACTCCATTTCGAAGAGGACGGAAGCTTCGCCGTTTGGGCTTATGACGCTCACAAGCTGCCGATCGATCCGCTGACCTTCCCGCTCATTCTAGGGCATCAACACCCGGCGCTGGACCGGATGAACGACCTTTTTCTCGACTTGCCCCAATGGCGCCCGCAGGTGGCGGAAAGGGCGCGCGCGCTGAAGAGCGAGCTCGTTGCCCTTACCAACAAAGACGAGGGCGCGCGCGCTGCGATCGACGCTCGGGTGGAAGAGTTCAACAGCGACTGGCGCAAGCTTGATCGGCTGATCCGAGACCAGTTCTGGCGCGTCGCTTTTTTTCGCGTGGCTGAAGACGAGATCAACTACCGCCGCTTCTTCAACATCAATGATCTTGCCGGTTTGCGCATCGAAGCGGGTCCGGTCTTCGACCACGTCCATGCCCGCATCTTCCGCATGCTCGAAAGCGGCGACATCGAGGGCCTCAGAATCGATCATATCGACGGGCTTTTCGATCCCAAGGCCTATCTCGAGGCATTGCGTGCCGGCGCGAAGCGACCGTTTTATCTGGTCGTCGAGAAGATCCTGGCGCCCCACGAGGCGTTGCGTGCCGACTGGCCCGTCGAGGGCACGACCGGCTACGACTACACCAACCTCGCGCTTAGCCTGCTGGTGGACCCTGGAAGCGAGGCGGCCTTCACCCAGGCCTATTATGAGCTCGCCGGCGAGGACCAGGATTTCGCGGCTGTTGCGCGCGACGGCAAGCTCAGAATCATGGAAAATGAAATGGCGAGCGAGCTCAATGCGCTCGGTCGCCGCGCCGCGCAATTGGCCGGCGAGAGCCCGATGACCGCGGATCTGACGCGCGCGCTGCTCCAACGCGCGATCAGGCAGGTCGTCGCGAACTTTCCAGTTTACCGGACCTATCTCGACTTCATGGGCATGCCGGCCGACGCTGACCGGCGTGACATCGCCTGGGCTATGACGCGCGCCCGGCGCTCAGATCCTGACGTTCATGCCTCCGCCTTCGATTTCCTGCAGAACACATTGATGGCGGAAACGGACCAACCGCCCACGCAGGAGCTCAGCCACACAGCGGCGCTCCGTTTCGCGATGAAAGTGCAGCAGTTCTCGGGCCCCGTGATGGCGAAGGGAGTCGAGGACACCGCCTTCTATCGCTACAATCGGTTCGTCGCGCTCAACGAAGTCGGCGGCGCCCCGGAGCGGTTCGGCCTCACCCCCGCCCTGTTTCACAAGGCGAACGCCGCGCGCGCTCAGAACTGGCCGCACGCCATGCTGACGACCGCGACGCACGACACCAAGCGCGGCGAAGACAACCGAGCGAGGCTCGCTGTTCTCTCCGAAATGCCGGAGGAATGGCGACGGCAGGTCGAGACCTGGACCCGCATCTTGCGAGCGAGGCGTGGCGACGTGGAGCGCACCGCCGCGCCCGACCGGGACGACGTCTACATGCTTTACCAGATGTTCGTGGGCTCCTGGCCTATCGACATGCTCGACGCGCCGACCGACGAGCAACGGGAAGCCTATGGCGCCCGCATCCACGCAGCGCTGGAAAAATCCTTGCGCGAGGCGAAACGTCGGTCAAGTTGGGCCGCGCCCGACGCTGAATATGAGGAGGCGACGCAGGCATTCGCGCGCGAGGCGTTGAGATCTGAGACGTTCCTTTCCAATTTCCTCCCCTTCACGCGGCGTGTGGCGCGCCTCGGAATTGAGAACAGCCTCGCTCAGACGGTTGGCAAACTTACGGCGCCCGGCGTGCCTGACATTTATCAAGGCTGCGAGCTGTGGGACCTCAATCTTGTTGACCCGGACAACCGACGGCCGCTCGATTTCGCCCGGCGCGAGGCCGAAATGGCGGATCTCGCCGACCGTCTCAAGGCGCCGGAGCAGCGTCCAGCGCTGTTCACGACGCTGATGGACGAATGGCAGGACGGCCGAGCGAAGCTGGCGGTAACGGCCCTGCTGCTCGCTCTCCGCCGTCAAGAGCCAGAACTTTTCAGCACGGGTGATTATCAACCGCTCGTCATCGAGGGCGATCGGTCGGATTGGGCCTTTGGCTATGTTCGCGCCTCAGGAGACCGGCGGCTGGCTGTCGTGATCGCACGCTACCCGGCGCATCGAGAGAAAGAGCCAGAATGGAGCGCAACGGCGCGCTTGCCTGAGGGTCGGTGGTTCGACCTGTTTCACGGCCGGGATTCGGTCATCGGGGCCCCACTTCACGAGTGGCTGCATCCGCTTCCCTTCGCAGTGCTGTTGGCCCAATAGGGCAATTCCGCGCATCACTTCGGCGATTGGCGGTCCGTCTTCTCGGGGACGCGCTCAAACAAAAGCATCGAGCGCGGGATCACTTCGTAAACAGCGCCAATAGCGAGCTGGCTTGCGTCCAATTGCGGGTCTGTCGTGTCAAAGAGCCGTTTCCATCCCTCCGCTTCGTAACACGGCGGCAAGGTGAACTCGACGGCCTCATGATGGGCGTTGAATATAATCAGCAGCGTTGCGTCAGCCCCTCGCCGCTTGATTCCTGTCGCCTGCCCCCGCCCGTCCAGCAACATGCCAAAGCAGCGTGTCCCGTTGTCCCAAGCCTCGGAGGTCATCTCCAAGCCATTGGCTTCGATCCAGGAAACGTCTTTCACGTCAAGTTCGGCATTCATTTCGCCGGTCAGGAAGCGCAAACGCCGTAGCACTGGGTAGAGATGAAAGGCGGCCGTCAAGCGGCGGAAGAAGTTGATGAGCGACAGGCGCTCCTCGTCCAGTTCCCAATGGACCCAGCTCGTCTCGTTATCCTGACAATAGGCATTGTTGTTGCCGTTTTGCGTGCGGCCGGATTCGTCGCCGGCGCGGAGCATCGGAGTGCCCTGCGATAGAATTAGCGTCGCGAGCAGATTGCGGAGCTGACGCCATCGTAACGTTTGGATGGCCTTGTCTTTGGTCGGCCCTTCCGCGCCGCAGTTCCATGAGCGGTTGTCCGAGTGCCCGTCGCGATTGTCCTCGCCGTTCGCCTCGTTGTGTTTGTCGTTGTAAGAAACAAGGTCGTTAAGCGTGAAACCGTCGTGAGCGGCGATAAAATTGACGCTCGCCCAGGGTTTTCGGCCGCGAAAGTTGAACTTGTCCGGCGAAGCGCAAAGACGGGGGGCCAAGTCCTTCGCAGTCGCGTGACCCCGCCAGAAGTCGCGCACGTCATCGCGAAACCGGTCGTTCCATTCCGCCCAGCCAGGAGCGAAGCCTCCCACCTGATATCCGCCCGGGCCAAGGTCCCACGGCTCGGCGATCAGTTTGACGTCGGCGAGTACGGGATCTTGGCCTACGACCTTCAAGAATCCGCTCTCAGTATTGAAACCGTCAGGCTCCCGCGCAAGGATCGTCCCCAGATCGAAGCGGAAGCCGTCGACCCGCGTTTCGGTCACCCAATAACGCAAACTATCCGCGACCATTTGGATGACGCGCGGGTGGCTGAGGTTGAGCGTGTTGCCGGTGCCCGTGTCGTTAATGTAAAATCGTGGCTTATCGGGCATCAGCCGGTAGTACGACTTGTTGTCAATACCCTTGAAGGACAGCGTCGGACCCCGCTCGTTGCCCTCCGCCGTGTGATTGTAGACGACGTCAAGGATCACTTCGAGCCCGCCGTCATGGAGCCGCGCGATCATTTCCTTAAATTCGCGCAACGAGTTGGGCACGTCTGAAGCGTAGCGCGGGTCCGGCGCGAAAAAGCCGATCGAGTTATAGCCCCAATAATTCCTGAGTTTCTTCTCGAGCAGGTAATCATCGTCGATGAACGTATGGATCGGCATCAACTCGACGGTCGTGACGCCGAGCGACTTGATGTAATCGACAACGGGCTTCGAGCCGAGGCCTGCGTAAAAGCCTCTCAGCTTCTCGTCGACCTCCGGGTGCAATTTGGTGAAGCCCTTGACGTGGGTCTCGTAAACAATCGTCCCTTCCCAGGGAATGGTTCGGCGCCGATATTCGCCATGCCAATCGAAATTTGGATCCACAATGACGGATTTCGACACGAACGGCGCGCTGTCGCGCTTGTCGAAGCTTAGGTCGTCTCCCTTCGCTCCGATTGTGTATCCGAACACCGCGGGGTTCCATGTCAACTTTCCCGCGTGCGCTCGTGCGTAAGGGTCGAGCAGGAGCTTGTTGGGGTTGAAGCGGTGGCCCGCCTCGGGCTCATAGGGGCCATGGACGCGAAAGCCATAAAGCGTCGCCGGCCCGACGTCCGTCACATGGCCGTGGAAGACTTCATCGGTCCGCTCGGGGAGCTCAAGACGTTCGACCTCGCGGCGGCCATTGGCGTCGAAAATGCAAACGTCCACCCGCGTCGCACTCGCTGAAAAGACGGCAAAGTTCGCGCCCTTCTCGTCCGCTGTGGCCCCAAGCGGGTACGGCTTGCCTTCGCTGATTTGCATCTTGTGCCCCTTCTGACGCCGCTGGCCGGCCTGACCCTTGTACGCCATTCCACGTCGACAACCTTAAGGGCCGACATCGGGTTCCTTTAGCTCGAGCACCTTCCCCGTACGCGCCATTCGTGCGGCGAAGCTGCTCCCGTGGAACCAAACTTCCCCTTCTTCGTTTTTGCACATGCAAAGCGCTCCCAAGTCCGAGCGCACAAGGAGATTGCAGTGGAGCAGATTTGTGGGGAAGCTTGTTACGAACGCGCCAGCGCCACCGATGTTCCAATCAACCGTCCAGCTGACCAACCATTGCAATTCGAATTCTCAGCGGAGGACAAGCACAACTGGGAAGGGGAGCGACGACCAGATTAAATTGGCAGTCATGACCGCGCTTCACTGGGATTTGGCGGTTCCTCGTGACCGACTACACGTGACGTGGATCGCGGTTGGGTTACTTTGACCGGCCAGGGTGAGCCGCGAGTATGAGAAGTCTCGGACCGAAGCCGACGCCCAAATGATACGAGGTGTCGTCGGAGTGACCAACGAGATTGACTGCAAGTCAGCCTGATGGCCAGCCGACGGCAAGTCGTATTACCTGATTGGCTTCGAGCTGCCCGGCCAGCGATAGCTATTTCTCGGTACATTTCTTGGCCCACTCGACGCCGTCCCAGGTGAGCATCTTCGTCGGGACGATCTTGATCAGATAGCGCGGCCGGTCGTAGGTCGGCACCGGATATATTCCGGCCCGTGCTCGCCGAGGAAACGCAGCGCCATGCGGTTGGCGACGTCAAGCACTGACCCTCCATCGGAGCCGGGCCGAAGACGATCTCAGCCTTCCCCTGCGCTGTGATGCGCTTGTAGGCCCCGCTATCCTGCGCGCACGAAATGGCGGCATTTGGATTCCTCTTGATATGCGCGATCCAGGCAGCGCGCTCGCGCGGGACGATCCAGAACGCTTCACCGTCCCATTCCTGCCACACGGGGTGATGTACGGCACGCCGTTCTCGTCGATGGTTGCGATCCGCGCGACGACCGGCGCAGCCAGAAATTCTTCGATTTCCGCCCGAGTGAGCTTAGCGTTTTTACCCATCCATTCGGGGGTCTGTTTGTCCGCCATTTCAACCTCTCTCTCACGGCGCCGGTATCGAGTTCGGTCCGGGACGAAACCTCCACACCATCACCGCCCGAATCGCCGCGCGGCTGAAGGCCCGAAAATAGTAATGGTTTGGCGCTCTGGCCGACCCGTATGGAGCGGGATTTGGTGCGGATGAGGGAGCCATATCTGTCACATATCACATTGAAATAAAACACTAAAAGTCAATCTACGACTTCTAATACCAACATTTGTACCAACAACAGGGTCCATTCGGAGACGTTGCCGCCAAGAGTCCCCAGTTCGCGGTCTCAATGGTCAGCTTAGAGGCGGGAAGTGCCGATCGACGACCGCACGGTCGAGTGCTTCGACGCCAAGACTGCTCGCCGCCCAGACCTTATGGCAGAACGGACTTCGCTCACTCTTTATCCGGGCATGAGCGTCAATGAGAACTCGTTCATCAACCTGAAGAACGCCTCGCACACGATTACCGCCGAGGTCGAAATCCCTGCGAAAGGAGCGAACGGCGTTATCCTCACTCAGGGCGGCCAGTTCGGCGGCTGGAGCATTTATCTTGGGGGACGGCAAGCCCACTTATCGGTACAACTGGCTCGCGCTCGAGCGCTACACGGTCGCCGCCGACAAGCCGCTGCCCCCCGGAAAGACGACGGTCCAGTACGAATTAACTAACGACGACGGCGGCCTCGGCAAGGGCGGGATCGGCCGCATTTTCGTCAACGGCCAGAAGGTCGCCGAAGGCCGGATCGACAAGACCCAGTGCTGCATCGTCGCGCAGGACGAGACCGCCGACATTGGCAAGAGTAACAGCACGCCAGTGAGCCCCGACTATTCCAATCCGTTCGCCTTCCCCGGGACGACGTGGAGCGATTTCGTGGCGGTCGATCTGCCGCCAGCTTTCGACGCGCTAAAAATCGCCGCGCGCGACGTCCGCGCGGGATCAACCGTCGATCAGGAGGCGCCGACCGAAGCGTTGGCGACACGTCGCATCGCCGGCGCCGGTCTCGACCTACTGGACGTGGAGCCGCCTGAATCCGGCCGACGCGATCCTTGCCCTCGACAATGTAATTCTGACTCCTCACGCACTGAGCCTGACTGACCAATGCTTCGCCGGCATCGGGGTCTAAGCCGTGGGCAATGTGATCGGCGCCCTCAAGGGCGAGAGGCCGGAGGCCTCATCAATCCAGCGGTTCTTGATATGCCGAACTGGCGCCGTCGGTTGGCCCGCTGAGAACCGGTGCGCCGCGCGTGGCCAACGAGGCCGGTCCACGCGAACAGGCGAACGAACTGTTCAATCGAGGGACGCTACGACCTGACGCCGGGAAAGGCCCGACGGAGAGCGCCGGAGCTGCGGCCGAGAATGCAATTGACAAGGCGAGTTCGATTGCGCCAGTTTTTTGCCCCATTCGGACGAAGGTCTGTCTTTGTCCAAAGAATCCAGCGACGCGACGCTCGCGATTCTTGCGTTGGGAGGGGAGGCTTCGACATGAATTCGGCCGCGGGAACGCCGTTCGACCGCGCGCAGCCATGACATGGTCCCACATTCGCAGGCTCGACGAGAGGTCGATCCGATATTTTATCGTCGCCTGCGAGGAAAAGTCGGTGAACGCTGCGGCCGAACGGCTTCGCATCGCGCCTTCCGCAATTCGCCGAAAGCTAAGAGAGCTCGAGGACAGCCTCGGCGTCGCCCTATTGTCTCGGAGCGCCCACGGCGTCGAACCCACCACCCTCGGCCGAGTGATGCAGAAGTATTTCTCCGACCGGTTTTCACAGGACGAGGCGATGATCGTCCAATTGCTCGAGCGTTCGCGCTTGAAACATGGCACGATCAAGATCGGCATCGGAGAGGGGTTCGCGGCGGACTTCCTGTCGAACGCCCTGCCAGCCTATCGAAGCCGATACCCAGACATTCTCTTCGACATCCAGGTGATGGACACGGACCAGATCGTACATGCGCTGGAGGCAAACAGCGTCGATGTCGGCGTTGCATTCAACCCGCCGCCAGTGCAGCGAGCTCGAAATCGCGATCGAGCGCCTCAGCGGCTTCTCCTGTTTCGTCCCGCAACTCTGGGACCATCTGAACGAAACCGAAATTTCGATCGAACAACTCGCCGGGCAGCCGTGCGGCCTCATCTCCAGGAATTTCAGCCTGAGGCGCCTAATGGATGACGCGGAGCTGGCCGCCGGCGTGAGGTTGCATGTCGTGCTAGAGACGAACTCGCTCTATGCGCTGCGACGTTTCGTAACCCAGGCGCTCGGCATTTCAATCATGCCCGATTTCACGATGGAGTTCGACGTGGCGCGCGGCGACATGCGCCGATTGGCCGTGGTCGACAGGTCGCTGAACGACATCCCCGTCCGCGCATTTGTGAGCGACTTCAGCAAAGACGATCCGCCCACCGTCGAGCTATTGCGGATCATGGAGACGCGCATGGCCTTGTTCTGCAGGCGCTCTGGGGGTCCCAGGCTCCGCTGCCGCCCCGAGCCGCTGCCCGTGCAGTTCGGCAAGCGATCCGGCCTGTTAAGTAAGGAATACCTTGCCGGGGTTCATGATGCCAAGCGGGTCCAATGCGGCCTTGACGGCGCGCATGGTGTCGACGTTCGCGCCGTGTTCCTGGACGAGGAAGTGCTTCTTGCCCTGGCCAATGCCGTGCTCTCCCGTGCACGTCCCGTCCATCCGGATTGCGCGAGTGTTCAGGCGGTTGATGAACGCCTCGATCCGCTCCATTTCGGCGGGATCGTCGGGCATCGCCATTACCGAGACGTGGAAATTGCCGTCGCCGACGTGACCGACGATCGGTGCGATCAGGCCGGTTTTCTGGATATCGGCTTTGGTCTCCATCATCGCCTCGGCGAGGCGCGATATAGGCACGCATACATCCGTGGCAAGGAACTTCGAGCCCGGACGCAGGACGAAGCAGGCAAAATAGACGGCGTGCCTCGCTTCCCAAAGCTTGGACCGCTCCTCCGGCTGGGTGGCCCAGCTAAAGCCGCTAGCGTTCCATTCGCGGGCGATCTCGACGAACATCTCGGTCTGCTCAACGACGGCCGGATTGGTGCCATGGAATTCCAGGAACAGCGCCGAAGTCGGGAATATCGAGGTGCGAATAGGCGTTGCAGGCGCGCACCTGCACTTCGTCCAAGAGCTCGATGCGCGCAACCGGAATACCCAGCCGGATTGTCGAGATGACTGCATTGCAGGCGGACTTCGAGATCCGGAAACGAACACACTGCCCCGGAGATCGCCTCGGGAATGCCAAACAGCTTGATCGTCAGTTCGGTGATGACGCCCAGGGTTCCCTCAGCCCCGATGAAGAGCCGGGTGATATCGTAACCCGCGGCGGACTTGCGAGCGCGCGTTCCGGTCTTCCGGATCGAACCGTCCGCCATCACCACGGTCAGGGCGAGGACGGAGTTTTTCATCGTGCCGTAGCGGACGGCGTTGGTGCCGGAGGCGCGCGTGGAGGCCATCCCTCCGAGGGTCGCATCCGCGCCGGGGTCGACCGGAAAGAACAATCCCAACTCTCGCAAGTGCACGTTCAGTTGCTTGCGTGTGACTCCGGCTTGTACGACGCAGTCCATATCTTCCTCATGGACCGCCAGCACATGTTCATTCGCCCCATGTCGATCGACAACCCGCCGAACGGCGCGTTGACGCCGCCCTCTAACGAGGAGCCGACCCCGAACGGGATGACCGGTAGGCCGTGACGAGCACAAATTTGGACTGTTTCGGCGACCTCCTCCGTCGTCTCGGGGAAAAACACCGCCTCGGGGAGTTCCGCGGGAAGCAAGCTTGTGTTGTTCGCGTGCTGCGCCACGACGCCCTTGGCCTGTGACAGCGTTTCGCCGAAGCGCTGCGAGAGTATCTCGAGCGCCCGGCGCGCGCCCTCCGGGGAGCGCACAAATCCAGACTGAATCTCGTGCGCCGCCATGTCCACCCTCCCGTTAGAAAAATCGGACGATTGCGCTTGAATCGCGGCTCACGTCTGTCCGTTCGCGAGATCGCGGAAATTCATCCAGTGCGAAGCCGCCAGCCAGCCGGCGTCGACGGGAATACTGACGCCCGTAACCGCGCTCGCGTCGTCGGAGAACAGGAAGCTCACGACCGAAGCGATCTCATCGACCCCGACGAGGCGGCCCATGGCAGTATGAGCCTTCAGCGTCGCCACGTCGCGCTTGCCGGTGCGAATCTTATCTTCCATGATTGGGTCAGCGTGAAACCGGGCGCGACCGCGTTCACGCGCACCCCCTTCGGGCCAAGCTCGCCCGCGCTCAGGACGGTCAAAGCGCCCATCGCGACCTTCGTCGGCGCGTAGGCGTGCAACGGCAGCGGTCGAAGCTCGTTGATCGACGTTATGTTCACGATTGCGCCGCCAAGCCCCTCCGACATCGCGCCCCCGAAGACCTGAGTACAGGTTACCGCGCCAAAGTAATTCACGTCCCAGATGCGCCGCTGCATCGGGTCGTCCATCGAGAACAGCGCGAAGACATCCTGCAGAAGCCATGCGGCATTCACGAGACCGGCTACCCGCACGTTGTCGTCCCGCAGCGCCGCGGCCACGCCCGCCACGCTGGCGCGCACGGCGACGTTCATGGGCATCGCGCGCAGGGAACGCTCGCCGCCGAAGGCTTGTCGCAGGCGATCCAGTCCGGCGGAGTCGATGTCGGTGGCCGCCACGGTCCAGCCGTCCGCTAACAGCCGCCGGACGATGCCCGTGCCGATTCCGCCCGCCGCGCCGGTCACGACAATGCCGTCGCCTGAGGCCCGTCTTGACGAGAGTTCGGCCTGCTGCGTCGTCTAAAGGTCGGTCCGCCATCCTCTTCCCCTTATCTCCTCCACCGTCGCGCCCTACTGCCCGCGATGTCAGGAATCGCGGACTTTTCCCCGAACGCGGCGCGACAGGCGCATCGCTCGGGACGCCAGCCAGCGCGACAGAGTATCCGTCGGTTTGAACGTCCGGCTACGGCAAGAAATTGGCCATCCGAGCGCACTTTTATAGCGCTCGACGGCATGTAGGAACGATGCGAACCTTCCTGAAGAAGGGTCCGCGACTCGGCCGCGCCAAGACGACAAACGTCGGGAGAGGAGACGATGGGGAGTTCGGCAGGCGGCTCGCCAGGTTTGTTGCAAAGGCCATCTGGCTGGCGCCGGGCTCAGTTCAATCAGGAACGCATCGTCTTCGCCATCGCCGTTGCGATCTTCCTGGTTTTCTCCATCAGCCTCAAAGGATTTCTTTCCGCCGGCAACCTCTTGTCGCTGCTCCAGAATGTTTCCATCCTTGGCATTCTCGGTGTCGGAATGGCGCTCGTGATCATCGGGCGCGGAATCGATCTGTCGATGGTGGCCACGATGGTGATTTCGGTCGCCTGGTTCGTGATAATGGTTAACCATGACGTCCCCCTCTGGTTATCGTTCGCGCTGGGCTTGGCCCTTGCCCTCGTCGTTGGGCTGGCAAATGGCCTGTTAGTCGCGTTCGCCGAGATCCCTGCGATCTTCGCGACTCTGGCGATGGGAACCGCGGTATACGGATTCGGGAAGTGCTTCCTTGTCGAAACTGACGTCATCAATTTGAAGGAATGCCGTTTCGGCTGGTTGCCCTGGACCGGGGGCGGCCAGCTGTTCGGAGTTCCAGCGCCGGTCATTCGTCGCCGCGGCGCTCGCCGGGGGGGCGTTTCTGTTCTTACGCTTCACCCGCCCCGGCCAATTCATCTTTGCGCTCGGCGACAATCCCTCCCCCGCCCGCATCACGGGTATCCCGACGCGCATTCTGCTGGTTGCTCAATACGTGCTTTCCGCGGCAATCGCGTTCGCGGCCGGGGTAGTCGGCGCCTCGGCCGTCAACGCGGTCAACACCCGCCAAGCCAATTCGACGCTGATCTACGACGTCATCCTCGTTGTCGTGATCGGCGGGGTCGGGCTAAGCGGCGGCAAAGGCGGCGTGCGGAACGTCATCGTCGGCACCTTGCTGATCGGGACCGTGCTGAACGGCATGACGATCCTGGATGTCCCTTACACGCTGCAGAACATCATCAAGAGTTCTGATCCTCTTGGTCGCGATCGTGGTGGATTCGATCGTGAACCCGCGCGACGACCAAACGTCGCAGCAAGGCGACATCTGAATCCGGTCCCCATGGAGGGCTGGGAAACCTGGAGGAACGTCAAATGAAATTTCGGAAGCTATTGGTTCTTGCCGCCGCGGCGGCGACGCTTGCCGCGGCCGGCGGCCGCGCCGGCGAGTACGACGACGGAATTTCCGTCAAATACTACAATAACCTGAAAGGCAAAACGGTCGCCTTCCTGCCCATCTCGATGGGGTTCGACATTGCCGAGGGCTGGTACGCCGGCATGAAGCGCCAGGCGGACGCGCTCGGCTACAAGATTGTCGTGCGTGACCCGGCGTGGAAGACGAATGTTGGCGCCCAGGCGCTGACGCAGCTGATCGCCGAGAAGCCGGATCTGATCGTCGTCCATAACCCCGACATGCAAGTCTATGCGCGACTGATCCAGAAAGCGCAGAAGGCTGGAATCCCGGTCCTGCAGGTCAACGACAAATCGACCGCGGTCTCAGATGCTTTCGTGGGTGTCGACGAATATCAGCTCGGCGTCGAGGAGGCGAAAGCGATGGTCCAGCTTTGCGGCAAAGATGCAGGCAAGAACGGCAAGATCGCCATCATGCAGGGCGTTCTGACCAATCCGGCCAGCGCAGTGACGATCCAGGGCGTTCAGGACGTGCTGAAAGACCATCCCGACATTACGGTCGTCTCTACTCAGGCGGCGGACTGGGACGCCAGCAAGGCTCACGCGATCGCCACGACCGTACTGAAGCAGAACGCCGATTTGTGCGGTTACATCGGCTTCTGGGACGTGATGGATGTTGGCACCGCCGCCGCGATCAAGGAGGCCGGCAAACAGGGTTCGGTGTATCTCGTAACTTCAGGCGCCGGCAACGAGGCGACTGCCTGCACCAATGTCTCGAACGGCAGCTTTGCGGTGGACGTCAGCTACGACGTGCAGGAGCAGGCCCGCGACATCAACGACGTCATTAAAATCCTGCTCCAGCAGCCGCCAAATCCTGTCGGCTCACATCCAATCGCGCTGTACACGCCGATGAAGATTCTTTCGAAGGACACGTTGCGTGCCGGCGCGTGCTGGACGCTCGACGACATGAAGAAGTTCGGCGGGTGATGCTTGCGCGCCGATGTCGCGAGCGTCGGCGCGCATATCCACGCCGCCGTCAAGTCTGCCGAAGTGAGCGGGTTCAAGGCTCCGCGGAACCGCGCGCGACGCCGTCCCACCGAGGGATCGCTCGCCCATGCGCCCCGAATTCGGAATTGCGAACGTCAGCCGCCGATGGGGCGACACCGTCCTCATACGGCCTTGAGCAGGCTTCATGACACTCTCTGAGATTTATGCCCGTTGGCGCTACCGGCTGATTCCCGATCACGTCCTGGGGGAGCTCCTCGCCAAGAACTGGGTCGACAACATCATCCCCGCCACGTTCCTACTGCTGGCGATTATTGTGTTCGGCGTTGAGATCCCTCGGTTCTATGCGTTCCAGGGCCTCGGCGACGACGTCCGGGAGCTCGGCGAAATGACGCTCATCAGCGTCGGAATGACTCTCGTGATCCTCGCCGGCGGCATAGACCTGAGCGTCGGGTCCAACTTCGCGCTCGGCAACTTCATCACCCTGGCTTTGGTCAACGGGCTGGAATGGCCCATCGGAGGCGCGATTGTCTGCGTCGTCGTGATCGGCGCGGCGATTGGACTGATCAACGGAATCCTGGTCGGCTATCTGCAACTGCGCGCATTCCTCACCACATTGGTGACGCTGATCATCGTGCGGGCGATCGTGGACACGCTGCTCTTGAATTATGCGCAGATCGTTACGCTGCACAGTTCGAATTCGGCGATCCGGGATTTCCTGCGGGAGGGCTCGTTCTATGGCGTCCCGGTCAAGTTTTGTCCTCGCGATCGTCGTCATGGGCCTGGCCCACATCCTTCTGACCCGCATGCGCTTCGGCTGGCAAATCCTCGCGGCCGGCCGCTCGCGCCGTTCGGCGCACATCGCGGTGCGGCGAACGGTGTGTCTGACCTACGTCCTGTCGGGTGCTCTCGCGGGCCTCAGCGCCACGCTTTACGCGGCGCGGCTGGGCAGCGTTGGGCCCGACACAGGGGTGGGGCTCGAGGTGACGGTGTTGACCGCCGTCGTGCTCGGAGGCGTAAGCCTTGGCGGTGGACGCGGCTCGGTGGCCAAGGCCTTCCTGGGGACAGCGATCGTCCTGTTGGCGACCAACAGCCTGGTTCGTATGGGGTTGCCGAGCGGCGCGAGCACGCTGGTGCTCGGACTGATGTTGCTCATCGCGGTCGTCGTCGACGTGCGCTGGCTCAAGAACCGCTTCAAGGTGCTGTCGAGGGTTTATGTCTCGCCGACTTATTTTTCGCTCCCGCCGCTGCAGTCCGCGGCACCTGGCTCGGCCTCCCCCTACGCCTTGAACGACAAGCTGCACGACGTCGAGTTGATCGGCCTCGGCGTAGTCGACGGGTTCGAGGATCCCATACTCGACGTCAATCGCGACCTCTACAGCGGCACCCGTCAGGGCGACATCCTCCGGTTCTTCGGCCCGGATCACGAACGCTGGGAAGTGTTCGTCCACACCGGAGGCCAGCCGCTCGGAATGGCTTTCGACCGCGACGGCGCCCTGGTGACCTGCATCGCGGGCATGGGACTCCACGAGGTGACTCCCGATCGGATGAGCATCCGGCTGACCGACGAAACCAACCGGAGCGTGTTTTCCATCATCGACGACTCGCGGATGCGCCTGGCCGACGATCTGGACATCGCGCCCGACGGCCGGATCTTCTTCAGCGAGGCGACGATCCGTTTCGATTTCACCGAGTGGATGGTCGATGCGCAGGAGGCTCGCGGCAACGGCCGCATCATCTGCTACGACCCCCGCGACCGATCGACGCGCACCGTGATCCGAAACCTGCAGTTCCCGAACGGGATATGCATCTCCATCGACGGCAATTCGTTCTTCTTCGCCGAGATTTGGGGCTGCCGGATCAGCCGCTACTGGTTCTCGGGCCCCAAGAGCGGGAAAATGGAAGTCGTGATCGACGACCTGCCAGGTTACCCCGATAACATCAACCGGGCTTCCGACGGATGCTACTGGTGCGCCATTGTCGGCATGCGGGCGCCCGCCTTCGATTTGGCGATGCGCGAACCCGCCTTTCGCCGCCGCATGGCCCAGCGCGTCGCGCCGGACGAATGGATGTATCCGAATATGAACACCGGTTGCGTTATCAAGTTTGACGACGCCGGCCGCATCGTCGATTGCCTGTGGGATCGCCGGGGTCAACCATCCGATGATAACGTCGATGCGCGAGCATCGCGGCTACCTCTACCTGGGCGGCATCAATAACAACCGCATCGGCAAGTATCGATTGCCGGGCGCCGACCCGGACTGGGTCGGCCCGGCGTCGTACTGGGGATCCGCGCCTTGATCGCCTCGATCCGACAAATGCTCGACGCGTGGCGCGGCAGCGGCTCCCATGCGGTGACGGTGCCGCCGATGGACGGAGCGCTCCGGCCGAACCAGGCGATCGAGGAAGCGCGAGCTCTGTTGTCGATCACCGAGCCCGACAACCTGTCTTCCGATCGAGGACGGATGACGTTTTCGAGCGGGGTCAAGGTAATGGCGCTCGATCCGGTCAGCGGCGCAGCCTCGGAGTTGGAGGTTTTCGAACGGCCTGTCGCCTGTCTTGCGGCGCAGGGCGGGTCCCTGGCGGTTGGGCTCGAGAACGGCCAGGTGCTGATCCGTGGCGGCCCCCATGACGGAGCCGCGTTCACGCAAGTGGGCGGGCGCGCCATCGTATGCCCCACCGCTCTCGCGTTCGCCGACCCGCGCACGTTGCTCATGTGCGCCGGATCCCAACAGACCTCGCCTTCCGACCGGAAACGCGATCTCATGGCGCGGAATGCGAGCGGGTCGGTGTGGCGGATCGACCTTGCCGCGGGCTCAGCGGTGTGCCTGGCGGATCGGTTGGCCTACCCTTACGGCGTCGGCGTTGAGGCCAACGGCGATGTGATTGTCGCCGAAAGCTGGCGGAGCCAACTCATTCGGCTGCGCGCGAACGCCTCCCCGGAAGTGGTTCTCGACGGCCTGCCCGGCTATCCGGCGCGGCTCGCTGCCGCAGCCGACCGCAACGGATATTGGCTCGGCGTTTTCGCCCCGCGAAGCCAGCTGATTGAATTGGTGCTGCGCGAAGGCGGCTATCGCATCGATATGATGCGCGAATGCGCGCCCGAGCACTGGGTTGCGCCGTCGCTCCGCGCGCCGCAGTCCTTTCTCGAGCCGTTGCAAGGCGGAGCGCTGAAACAGCTCGGGACGCTGAAGCCATGGGCGCCGACTCGCTCCTACGGCCTGGTGGTTCGGTTGGACCAGGCGTTCCAAATGATGCGCAGCTTCCACAGCCGCGCCAACGGCACGCGGCATGGCGTGACGAGCTGCGCCGACTTAGGCGCCAGCCTAAGCAGAAATTCGTGGCTTGGCCAACGGATTGGGGATGCGCTCGCGGTTGAGATCAATGACGGCGTGATGGATGGCCTGGTCGAGCGCGTCGGCGTCGGTGAAGGTCTGGTGGGCGAGGTGATGGGCTTTAAGATCGCGCCAGACCGGCTCGATGTCGTTGAGTTCGGGGGTGTATTTCGGCAGCCATTCGACGGTGAGCCAGTGCGCGCGGGCGGCCAGGGCGGCGAGCGAGCGTTTGCTGGTGTGGATCGGACCATTGTCCTCGACCAGCACGACCGGCTTGGCCTGTCGCCCGGGCTGCGGTCCAAAGAGACGGTCGAGTTGCTCCAGATGGGCGATGAAATCGCCGCTGCGCTTGGTCGGGCTGGTATGGACGATGAGTTGGCGCGTGAGGTGATCGAGCGACCCCAGCATCGCGACCTTCTTGGCCTGCCCCGGCGCCGGCACACGCAAGTCCGCCCCCGACTTCGCCCAGGCGCGGGCGAGATAGGGATGGGTCAGCGCCTCGCTCTCATCGCCGTAGAGAAGAACGATGTCGCCCGCTTCGGCCTGCTGTTTGCGCAGTTGCAGGCGCAGCCCCACCCGTTCCACCTCGCTTTCCGTCTGACGTCCCTTCAGCGTGTGCCGGGGCCGCCGCCAGCGGAACTTTTTTTTCGCAAGGCCTTGGACAGTTGCGAACGGCTGATGCGCACGCCCTCGCGCGCTTCGATCTCGGCGCGAAGGCGGGGGATCGTCCAGTTGCGCCGGTCGGCCACAGGTTCTTCCAGCAACGGGGTGGCGACGCGCATGGCGGCTTCACTCTTCACTGGAGGCGGGCCCGGCGCGATGCTGGTCTTCAGCGCTGCCACACCGCCGGCGGTGAAGTCGCTGCGCCACAGCCGAACCGTATCTTCGCGCACGCCAAACGCCTCCGCGATCCTGGAGCTGGTCCAACCAGCCAGCGTCAAAAGCACGGCGCGGGCGCGGTCCGCCTCGCCGCGATCGCGCGAACCGGCAACAGCCAAGAGGCCGGCGCGTTGTTCATCGCTCGCCATAATCGGAGACTTTCTCGCCATGTCATACACCTTGCGAATCGGCGCAGGCAGCCAACCGCAAAAAACCTATCCGTTGGTTAGCCAAACGGAATCTGCTTAGTTGCGACCAGCAAGGGCGGAGATGTGATCGTTTCCGTCGATCTTGAAATCGAAAATGCAGGGCGGACACATGACGCCGCTGATTGAGACCCGAAAAGTGACTAGGGAATATCGGGGCGTCCCAGCGATCAAGGAGGTCGACTTCGACCTCGCGCGCGGCGAGATCCATGCATTGGTCGGCGAGAACGGAGCCGGCAAGTCCACACTGACAAAAATCCTTGCGGGGGTCACGCAGCCGACCAGCGGGCAAATGTTCGTCGATGGCGAGCCGACCGTTTATCGAACGCCCGCAGAGGCCCTGCGCCATGGCGTGAACTTGGTGTTCCAGGAAAACAGCCTGGTCCCGTCGATGACGGTCGCGCAGAATCTTTACCTTGCCGAAGCCAAGTTCTTCAATCGGTTGCGCGGAATCTATATCGCTGCGCAGCAGTTTCTCGCTTCGCTGAACTTTAACGTGGATCCTTGGGCCACGGTCGCCACGCTCGGAGCAGCCAAGAAACAGATGGTCGAGATCGCCCGGGCGGTGCACCACAACGCGCGAGTGATCGTATTCGACGAACCGACAGCGTCGTTGACGCCAGAGGAGAAACATCACTTTTTCTCTCTCGTCCGGCGTCTCAAGGAGCGCGGCGTTTCGATCATCTTCATCTCGCACGCGCTCGAGGAAGCCCCGGAGCTTTCCGACCGGATCACCATCATGCGAGACGGCGAACGCGTCGTCACGGACGTCACCTCGACCTTCGATCGCGATCGCATCATTCGAGCGATGGTGGGCCGGTCGCTCGGACACGTTATACGATCGTCGCGGCGGCGGGGGGATGCGCAAGCTGAGCGATAAAGTCCTGAGCGTTCAGAACTTGTCGCTCGGCAAAATGGTTCGCAACACGTCGTTTACGATCTACGCTGGCCAGATCACGGGAATTTTCGGGCTGATAGGCTCAGGCCGCACCGAAACCGCGAAGATCGTATCGGGCGTACTGAAGAGGAACTTCTTCCATGGCGGCGAAGTCTGCCTTGGCGGCCGATCGGTGCGAGACCGCGTTCCTCGACCGGCGGTGCGGGACGGCGTCGTCTACGTCACCGAGGACCGCAAGATCGAGGGCTTCTTCGAGACGATGTCTATCGCTGAAAATCTCTATGTCGGGAATCTTGCAGCAACGAACAAAGGCGGCTTCGTCGTCAACCTCAGAGAGATGCAAGCCCTCGCCGCTGCCTGCAGCCGACAGCTCAACGTCAAGGCTATCGACAATAACGCACGCGTCATCGAACTATCAGGCGGCAATCAACAGAAAGTGGTGATCGCCAAGTCGCTGGTGCAGAAACCAAAACTGATCATTTTCGATGAGCCGAACTCTGGGGCGTCGACGTAGGTGCTATCGCCGAAATCCACGAACTCATCCATCGGCTCGCGGAAGGCGGTTTGGCGGTGATCGTCATCTCGTCTTATCTGCCTGAGGTGTTGAACCTGTTCGATCGCATCCTGGTCTCGCAGCGTGGGCGCATCGTCGAGGAATTCTCGCCGAACGAGGCCACCGAAGAACGCATCATGTTCGCCGCGGTGCATTGAAAGTCTCGGCAGGGCTTGCCACTATTCCGCGCGGATCTTGCGCGCATCGTCGTCATCGACGTTCGTCGGATTCGGCCTCAAGAGTTTAGCGGCGGCAGCGGCAGGGCAGTCTTGTACTTCACTTGCTTCAAAGCGAAGCTCGAGCGGATCTGCGCGACGCCGGGTATCTTGGTCAACTGGTCGACAATAAACCGCTCAAGGGCCGGAACGTCCTTCACGACCACGCGGATCAGATAATCCGATTCCCCCGTCATCAGATAACATTCCATGACTTCCGGATAGCGATGCATCGCCGACTCGAAGGCGGCGAGAGCCATTTCGACCTGCTTCTCGAGGCTGATCTGAATGAAGACGCTGACCCCGAGCCCAACCTTCAAGGGGTTCAGGAGCGTAACGTAACGGCTGATCCGCCCCGCAGCCTCCAGGGCACGGACGCGCGCCAGGCAAGGCGACGGCGAGAGATTCACCCGAGCCGCCAATTCAACATTGCTCAGCTTGGCGTTTTCCTGCAATTCCCGCAGAATCTTGAAGTCCGTCGCATCCATTTCCGTTCTGAGCATAATCGCCCTTCGAGACGCCGGGCTACAGCAGAACATGCCGCGAATAGCTAGAACTGACAGCATATTTGGTCGGTCGTGCGGGCGCAATCGCGCTAGAGTGAATGACAGGAGCGGTACGCTCCGATGGCGCCCTTCGAGGGAATGATCGTGTCGACGGCGGGTTCAGTCTCCTTGCATGCGCTCGACGATAGCGACGCGGAGGAAACACGCGAATGGCTCGAGGCGCTTGCCTCGGTTGTGCGCAGCGCGGGCGCGGAGCGCGGCTGTTTTCTGATGCGGCGGCTCGAGGAGGAGGCGCGCAACCTGGGACTCGCCGGTGCTAGCCAGGCTTTTTCCGCCTATCGCAATACAATTCCACTCGAAAGGCAGGGCGCCTTCCCAGGCCATTTGGAGATCGAGGAGCGAAACACTGCGATCCTGCGCTGGAATGCGCTCGCCATGGTCTTGCGGGCGAACAAGGCTCACGGAGATCTGGGCGGACACATCGCCAGCTACGCATCGGCGGCGGAAATTTTCGAGGTCGGTTTCAACCACTTTTTTCGTGGCCCGCTGGCGGAGCAGGGCGCCGATCTGGTCTATTTTCAGCCGCATTCCGCACCGGGCGTGTACGCCCGCGCGTTTCTCGAAGGCCGTTTGAGCGAGGAGGCGCTCGCCAACTATCGGCAGGAGATCGCGAGGGGCGGCCTTGGCCTGTGTTCCTATCCCCACCCCTGGTTGATGCCGGAATTCTGGCAGTTTCCGACCGGTTCGATGGGCATTGGTCCGATCAACGCCATCTATCAGGCGAGGTTCATGCGCTATATCGAACATCGTGGGCTTGCAAAGACAGCCGAACGCCGTGTCTGGGGCGTCTTTGGCGATGGCGAAATGGATGAGCCGGAATCGATCGGCGCCCTGACGCTCGCCGCACGCGAAAAACTCGACAACCTCACCTTCATCATCAATTGCAATTTGCAGCGCCTGGACGGCCCGGTGCGCGGCAACAGCCAGATCATTCCGGAACTCGAAGTCGCTGTTCGCCGGCGCCGGATGGAACGTCATCAAGGTGCTGTGGGGATCGGACTGGGATTTGCTCTTCGCCCGCGACGTCAACCACGCGCTGCTGTGCAAGTTCGCCGAGACGGTGGATGGAAAATATCAGACGCTGGGCGCAAAGGACGGAGCTTATAATCTCGCGCACTTCTTTCACGAGGATCCGCAATTGCGCGCGCTCGTCGAGCACATGAGCGACAGCGAGATCCACGCCCTGAAACGCGGCGGTCATGATGTTCGAAAACTCTACGCCGCTTTCGCCGCCGCGCAGTCTCACGCCGGCGCGCCTACTGTGATTCTGGCGAAGACCAAGAAGGGATACGGGATGGGCAGCGCGGGCAAGTCACGCATGACTGCCCATCAGACCAAGAAGATCGATATCGACAGCCTTACGGCCTTTCGCGATCGTTTTCGCCTGCCGCTCCGCGACGACGATCTCGAGCGGCTCAATTTCTATCGCCCGGCGGCAGACAGCCCGGAAATGGCCTATCTGCGCGAACGGCGCGCAGCTCTTGGCGGTTATCTGCCAAGCCGGCGGCGCACGGCACCCGCCGCCCTCGCGCCGCCGCCACTGGCCGACTATGCGTCGTTCGCCCTCCACGCGGACGACAAGCAGATGTCGACGACCATGGCCGCAGTTCGGCTCATCGGCAACTTGCTGAAAGATAAGACCCTCGGGCCTCACGTCGTGCCGATCGTGGCCGACGAGGCGCGCACCTTCGGCATGGCGAACCTGTTCCGCCAGGTCGGTATCTATTCGCCCTTCGGGCAGCTTTACGAGCCGGAAGACGCAGGGTCGATGCTTTTTTACCGGGAAGCCGAGAACGGGCAGATCCTCGAAGAGGGCATCACCGAGGCGGGAGCGCTCTCGTCGTGGACAGCGGCGGCAACGTCCTACAGTGTTCACGGGACGCCGTCGTTGCCATTCTATATTTTCTATTCGATGTTCGGTTTCCAGCGGGTCGGCGATCTGATTTGGGCCGCCGCAGATCAACGCGCTCGAGGGTTCCTCCTTGGCGCCACTGCCGGCCGAACCACGCTCGGCGGCGAGGGCCTCCAGCACCAGGATGGTCAAAGCCACGTGGCTGCGGCGGCCGTCCCCAACTGCAGGGCGTATGATCCCTCTTTCGCGGGCGAACTCGCCGCGATCATCGACTATGGCGCTCGTCAAATGCTGGAAGCTCAAGAAGACGTCTTTTATTATATTACGATTGGCAACGAGAATTACGCGCAACCGACTTTGCCCGGCGGGGCCGCCGAAAGCGTCATTAAGGGAATGTATCGTTTCGGCGGTCATTCGTTGAAGGAAGCGAGCGCGGGCAAGGTCCGGCTGATCGGTTCGGGCGCGATCCTGCCCGAGGTGATCGCCGCCGGAGAGCTGCTCGCCAGGGACTGGAGCGTCGAGAGTGAGATCTGGAGCGTGACGAGCTTCAGCGAACTGGCGCGCGAGGCGCGGGAGGCCGAGCGCTGGAACCGCTTGCACCCCCGGGAGACGGCGCGCCGCTCCCATGTCGAACTGTGCCTCGCTGGGAGCCAGCCGGTGATCGCGGCGACGGACTATGTGCGCGCGTATCCGCAGCTCGTTGCCGCCTATGTCGACGCGCGCTTTGTGACGCTGGGAACGGACGGCTTCGGTCGCAGCGACACTCGCGCCGCGCTGCGCCGCTTCTTCGAGGTCGATCGGTGGCACGTCGCGCTCGCGGCATTGCATGCTCTGGCGATTGAGGGGACTTTGGAGCGCGACGCGCCGACGGCTGCGATTGCGCGATACGGCCTCGACGCAGAGGCTCCCGCGCCTTGGTTGATCTGACGGTCTTCACCCGGTCCCACCGTCTCTCAGGGATTTTGGAACCTAGCCCGCATTTCTCACGCGGGCAGACCATTTTCCGGTTGTTCTGGCTCGATTTGAAGGTCGGACTGATGTGGGCGTGACGGTGGGTGGCGCGGGCGCGCGGCGACTTTCGCGATGGCGGATGTGTCTCCGGTGGGCCGATGGGTTTTTGCCGCGCATTTTTGCGCCGCGGCGGCGCGCGTCAGGCTGGCCAGGCGCGCGCCGCGGCGAGCCTTGCCGCGGCGAGGCGCCACTCCTGGGCGTTTGGGCAGGCTGAAGCGAAGGCGATCCTGACGCGCCGGGCGCTGATTTTGACGAGCGCGCCAAGCTTCAGCAGTTTCAGGCGGATCGTGCCGCAGGTCGCGCTGGCGAACGGCGTGTGGGCCAGGCCGATGCGGCGCATCGCGCACAAGAGCGCATAGGCCATCGAGGCGAACCACAGCCGAAGCTGATTGGCGCGCATGGTGGCTGTCGAGGTGCGGTCGGCGAAGAGATCGCCCTGGCGCTCCTTGATCCGGTTCTCCATCTCGCCGCGCGCGCAATAGAGCCTTTCGTCAAGCGGCCTGGCGCGCCAGGCGTCGGCCTTCAGCGAGGTCACGAGAAAGCGCGGATTGGCCTCGCCCTGCGTCCATTCGGCCTTGCCGACCACCCGGCGCCGGCGCGACCAGCTGTCCTTCGTCGACCATTCGAAGTCGCGAAACGCCCGCGCCGGCCGGCCCTCGTTCGCCTGCGACATCGCCCGCGCCTCGCTCAAGGCGTCGGCGATGCGCGCCTCCAGCCGCGCGTTGCGCGCCAGGCCGAACACGTAGTCGACCGCGTTGGCCTCGCACCAGGCCATCAGGCCGTCGCGGGCGAAGCCGGAGTCGGCGCGCAGCACGATCCTCACCCGCGGCCAGCGCGCCCGGATCTGCTCGATGATGCGCGCCATCTCTTCCTGCGCCCCGGCGCTGCCGTCGATGTTCGAGCGCCGCAGCTTGGCGGCCAGAAGATGGCGGCCGCAGAAAACATAAAGCGGCAGGTGGCAATAGCAGGCGTAATCGCCGTGAAAGAACCGCCCCTCCTGATCGCCGTGCAGCGGATCGTCGGTCGCATCCAGGTCGAGCACGATCTGACGCGGCGCCTTGGCGTGCGCGTCGAGAAACAGATCGACCAACAGCCGCTCGATCGCCGCTTCGTCGTGGCTGATCTTGTGATAGCGCGGCCTCTTGCCCGCGCCCGGCGCATGCTCCAGCCGGTTCAATGGGCTCTTGCCCGCCAGGGGCGAGGGCTCATCCCCGGCGCGCTCGAGCTTGCCCAGAAGCACGCCCAGGACCGGATCGCGGCGCAAATCGTCGGGGTCGTTGAGGTCCTCATAGCCGAGCGCCAGGCCGAACACGCGCTGCCCAATCAGAGCCTTCAGCGGGTGGACGGTGAAAAGCCGGCTGCGACGGTCGGCAAAGCACGCGGCGAACCGTTCGGTCAGCCCGACCGCGTTGTCCGCCTCGCCAAGCAACAAAGCCCCCGCGTCCGAGGAGACCAGACCGCCGTCGAAATCCGCCACCACACGCCGCCCGCCGGCGCTTCCAAACTCCATCTCTGTCGGGCTACACCGCCTCGGCATCGGGACCTCCTTCGAATCGGCATAACTCGTTGATCACAAAACAAGTTTAGCTGATTCTGGGCCCCGATGCGCCTGCTACTGTGAGAAATGCGGGCTAAAGACCGCTCCAATCTTTCTCGGCCGCCGCTAGTTTCTTTCGCCGACCTGGACGAGATCGAGGGCGTCGATCGCCGCCATCCGCTCGGCCTCCGCCTGTTTCAGGGAACGCTCGAGCTCCTCGGTGCTGGAGCGGCTTGAGCCAGCCAGCACCACCCCGCCGATGGCCAGGGCGAGGGCGACAATAATGCGGGTCGGCGTGTAGGCGACGAGACCAAGCACGAAGCCGGCCAGCAGCGCCGGGCCGATCACCGCAGAGGCTTGGCCGACCAGCCGCAGCCTTCGGCTGCGCGCGATCTTGTCGCGCAACTCCTCGATCCGAAGCTCGAGCCGTTCAATCTCGTCCATCCGCCCGCGCCGGTCTTGAAGCTTGATACTGGGCGCTTCGCGGCTTCTGTTCAATTGAATGCACGGGCCGCGAGTCGCAAGTCCCTTACTGCGTGGGCGCCTCTTTCCTTTCGGCCTGGCCGAGAATCTCGAGCACGCGATCGATCCCTTCGGACGAAAGGCGGATCAGGCCCGTATAGGGATGGCTCAGCTCGAGGATGAGAAAGATCGCGATCCCGATCGAGACTGCGCCTGCGAGATGCGCCAGCACGGTGACTGCATTTCGCGCCGCGACGAGGCCGTTGCCGAGAAACAGCGCCGAGGCCCAGCAGATGACCACCGTCAGAACATGGGGTGGGAACGGATTGGCGAGCTGGCGCGCCATCAGCATCTGCGTGTCGGCGAGCTTTCGCACCTGATCCCTCGCCGTGGCCAGGAGCCCGCGCTGCGCTTCCGTCTCAGGCTTGAGGCGGTCGAAAAAGCCATTTTGGCTTAAAAATATCGTCCGCATCTCCTCGAACGTGAACGGCTGCGGCCCGCGCTCCGAGTCGCCGAAGAAGCGGGCTCGCGAACGCTGAAGCGCGCCCCGCAGCCCGGCGCGGCCCCCGGCAGCTTCGGGCCCGTAAAGTTCAAGAGCGAGATCGACCTCGGCCACCATAGGGCCGAGCGAATAGGCCTCGTCCCGCTGCGTGGTGAAAACCGAGAAGGCGGTGAAGACGAGGAGGCCTAGAACGAGCGCCAGGAGCAGGGTGACGAGACCGACCATCGCGCCGACCGAGCCCTTGGATGCGGTCAAAACATCCGCCGGCACGACCCATTGCAGAAGCATGCCGACGACGCTCGCGCCGAAGGTGATGAGCGTGACCGCGATCGCCCGATTTAAGGAATGCATAGCCCCCGCCGTTTGCATGCCGCTCATTTTGCATGCGCGCGGCGTCTCGGACAAGCTCCGAGTCAGTGTCGGTCTCGGTCTCGGCGAGACCAGACTGGGAATGGACCCGGCCGGTTGGGCGCACGCTCGTCCGTGCGTCCTGATCGAACCATCCGCTCCGTCTTCGTTGCGCCAGGTCATATCAGAAACGCTCGCGACAGGGTCCCACTCTGGTCCCACGGAGTGGGCATCTGCCCACTCGCTCTGCCCACTTAGATTGTGGTTGACAGAAAGATGGGTCTATCGCTTGACTGGGCCAAGGGGCGGAAACGCGGAATTGGGCAATGAGCCTCGAAGCTCGCGAGCGTCGTCCAACAAGCTCCATGAACGAGCAGATCCTCAGCGAGATCCGCGATTTTTGCCGCGAAACGCGGACCGCCGAATCGACATTTGGCCGCCGCGTCGTCAACGACGGAAAACTTGTTTCTAGGCTTCGCGACGGCGCGAGGATCACCACCGACACGCTCGAGAAGGTCAGATCCTACCTGTCGGGGAGCAGGTCGACCCCGTCGACCCGACAAGACCCGCCTGCCGCCGGCCCGATCGGCCCAACGAGCCGGGCGCCGCAATCGGATGGCGCGCCCACCGGCTTCCGCTTCTTCGACAACCGGCAGAAGTATCTCCTTTTCGTCTCGACTTGCAGCGAGAAGACCGAGATCGCTAATCGCGTCTCGCTCGAACTCGCCAACATCCATCCCGCCCCGCCCGCCATCCGCGTGTTCGACGCCGGTGTCGGCGACGGAACGGTTTTGTCGCGGGTCATGCGGGCGATGCACGCTCGCTTTCCAACGATGCCGCTTTACGTCGTCGCCAAGGAGATCTCCTACGAGGACGTGCGCCTCACGCTCGAGAAAATGGCCGATCGCCTATTCGAGCATCCAGCGACTGTCCTCGTCCTGACCAATCTCTATTACGCAGAGGCGCCATGGCTGACGCCGCGCTCCGCCTCAGCCGCGCAGAGCCTGATCTGGAAGGACGTGGCGCTGTCCGGAAACACTTCGCACGGCTTCGCTGAGCAGATCGCCAATCTGGAGGGGTTCCTGGCCGAAAACTGGCGAGCCGGGATCAAGTCCTCGGGCAATCCCGTTTATCTCCGGCCGATCATCCTGACGCTCAGACGCGAGGATCATACGTTTCTCCTCGATCCGATTTTGCCGCGGCCGGGGCGGGTCACGGCGGACTATGATCTGGTCATCGCCTCCCAACCTTACCGCGCCAGGGCGAGCCTCGAATTCAAGGCCGCGAAGGTTGTTGCGCCGCTCGTCCAATCGTTGCGGCCGGGCGGCCGGTTGGTCGGCATTCATTCGCATGGAGACGACCCGGGCCTCGAGATCATCAATGATCTATGGCCGGGAGAAAACCCCTTCACATCCGACCGCCACGCCATCCTGCGACAGGTCAAACACCAACTTGGCGCGGCCGCGCGCCATTACAATTTCAACGCGTCTTCCGACGCCCGATCGATTTTCAAATATCACATGCACACGCTGCCGGATGAAGTCAGCGGCCCGATCGGCACCTCGACGCTGTTCGCAGCCTGGAACGCGGCGATCTATGTCGCGCAGGTCGAGGACCAGCGGCTTGGCGCCGTGGTGCGCGACGGGCGCTATCTCGAAGCCACCGACCGGGCGCTGAAGAAGCACGGAGGCTTGTGGTTCAACGATGAAACCTTCGTGATCTCTCGCCGTCGCTATTAGCCCGCCGCAGAGCCTGGAGGCCTGCATGACCGAAACGAAATATGCTTCGCCCGGCGACCTTGCAGCCATGTTGTCGACGGCCTCGGTCGAGGTCTCGTCGCGCGGCCATCAGTTGGCGAAACTGCGCGATCACTTCACCCCTGGCATCGACGTGACGGTCACGTTCCTGCCGGGCGATGACTATCGCCATAATGTCGAGACGGCGGCGGCGTTGCGCCGATTGGGGTTCAATCCGGTCCTGCATATAGCCGCGCGGGAGATGCGGTCTCGTGAGGCGCTCGATGACCTTCTGGCGCGCGCGCGCGGCGAGGCCGAGGCGAACCGTGTTCTCGTGATCGCCGGGGATCTCCTGCGCGCCCTGGGCCCATTCAAATCCAGCGCGGATATCTGCGCGAGCGGCGCGATCGAGGCGCATGGCGTCCGCGCGGTCAGCTTCGCGGGACATCCGGAGGGCCATCCGCACCTCGGCGTCGAGCAGGCGATGGCGGCGCTCTCGGCAAAGCGTGACTGGGGACGAAGGTCGGGCGTTCGCGTCGATCTCGTTTCCCAATTCTGCTTCGAAAGCGCTCCGATTCTTGCCTGGCTGAAGGAACTCGAGGCGCACGATCTCGACATTCCGGTTCATATCGGCCTGGCTGGTCCGGCTTCGCCCGCGACCCTGGCCAAGTTTGCTTTGCGCTGCGGCGTCGGAAACTCGCTGCGGTCGGTGCGCGAACACATCGGCCGCTTCGGTCGCCTGTTGATGGACGACGGACCCGACGACGTCCTGCGCGGCCTGTGGACGTCGCCCTCGATCGCCAAAGCGCCGATCGCCGGACTTCATTTTTTTCCATTCGGCGGCCTCAGAAAAACCAGCCAATGGCTGCATAGCTTCGGCGCCCTTGAATGGTCACGGACGGTCGGGGGCGTCGTGTCGTCGGCATGAATGGCGACAATTGGCGCCGCTACCGGTCATATCGCGTTGAGTCTATGATCGTCGCGCTTCCGTTGAAGCTTTCCGGAAGCTGCGCGAAAACCATCCAACCCCAATTGAGGGGTGGAAAAACAGGGAGAAACGCAATGCCAATCCCCACTGAACCGGTTGGATCGCTGCCGCGACCGATGAAGCTGCAGCAGGCGTTCGCCGACTATGACGCCGGCAAGATCAAGCACGCGGAACTGGAGCGGGAACAGGACGCCGCCTGCCTCGACTCGATCAAGCGCTCCGAGGCGACCGGCGAGCCGATCGTGTCCGACGGCGAACAGCGCATGTCGAGCTTTGCGACCTATCCGCTCACTGACACGCTGGCCGGGACTGGATTGGCCGACCATCTCGCGGCGGATGGCCAGTATTTTGCGATCTTCACCGACGGGCATCACCGGCAATTGCCGCGCCTGACCGGCGGACCGTTCAAATACAAGACTTTCGCGTCTCAGTACGTCGAAAAGGCGATGAAGATGGCGACCAAGCCGCTGAAGCAGGCGGTCATCGCCCCGTCGATGCTCGCCCTGCTTTATCCCCTCGACGGCGAGGTCAAGGGCTACACGCGCGAGCAGTTCCTCTCCGATCTCGCTGACCAATGCGAGAAGGATATCCGCGGCGCATTCAAGGCCGGCGCCAAGCGGGTCTCGATCGACTTCACCGAAGGGCGTCTCGCCTGCCGGAACGACCCGAACAACCCGTGGACCGGTCGCAACATGCTTGCGCACTTCATCGACCTCAACAACCGGGTACTCAATCGCTTCACGCCTGAGGAGCGCAAGAACATCGGCATCCATACCTGCCCCGGCGGCGACTGCGACGCGACCCATAGCGCCGACGTCGACTATGCGGAGCTCTTGCCCAGCATGTTCAAGATGAACGCCGGCTATTTCCTCATGCAAATGTCGAGCGAGAAGGACAAGGAGCACGTCTACAAGCTGTGCGGGCAACATAGCCGCTCCGACGCCAATGGCGTGGCGCAGGTCTGCTTCATTGGCGTGATCAACCCGCAAAATCCGCGCGTCGAGTCGCCCGAGGAGGTGCGCGACGGCTTGATGGAGGCCTCGAAGCATATTCCGAAAGAACGCCTGGGCTCCACCGATGATTGCGGCTTCTCGCCATTCAGCATCGACGTCAAGCCGAAGCACGGCTCTCCGGACGCGGCGCGCGACATCGCGTTCGAGAAGATCACGTCGCGGGTCAAAGGGACCGCGATGGCGTCCGAGAAGCTGGGCGTGGCTTAGCAGCCGGCTCGGCCCGGGAGGGGTGGCGGCGGCCCCTCCCCTGCCGCTGCCCCTTTCAGCGACGCGGCCACCATCGGGCCAAGCGGGTCGCCCATACTCCGACCGGCGACTGGCTTCTCATCCAGCGTCTTTCCGTACTCGGCGAATGAGCGCCTCGGCCGAAATGCCGAGCCGCTCGTACGAGCTTAGGTCTCGGTCATACGAAGGGGAAATTAGTATTGCGCCTTGATTGAAGGTATTGTGCATTGCGTCAAGAGCCGACGCGTGCTTCCGGCCATGTCGCCAGCGCCAGCGCAATCATCCGTTCCAAATCCTCTCGGCTAGCGCCGGCTTGGGCCTCTACAGCCATCCCCCAGGCGATCACCACGACCAGGCGCGCAAGGGCGTCTGGATCCGCCCCTGCGGGAAGATCGGCGCGTTCGAGCGCGTCAACAAACCGATTGCGCAGCCGAATCCGCACCGTTTCGCGTAGATCGGCCAGCCATTCCCGGAGCGGATCGCCCGCTGCACACGGAAGCGCGCTGTTCATGGCGAGACATCCCGGCGCGTGACGCGGGTCTGTCAGCACGTTCGCGTAGCCGGAAAGGAAATGCGTCGCGGCGGCCCGCGCTGTCGGTTCCCGAACGGCCGCCTCGAGTATTTTGCTGCGCTCGACGTAATACCGCTCGACGACCTTCTTGAACAAGCCTTCCTTGCTGCCGAACGCGAAATAGAAGCTCGGCGGTGTGATCCCGATCGCTTTGGTTAGATCGCTAAGCGACGTCCCCTCATAGCCATTTCGCCAAAAGAGGTCCGTCGCCTTCTCGATCGCTTCGTCGATTTCAAACTCGCGTGGACGGCCCATCGTCCAAAATCCGGTTTCTGTACAGCCCGCTATTATAACACTTCGTCTAGGTCATCGCCGCGCCCGCGCCCAAGCCGATCTCGGATACCCGGCTTCCGAGATCGGGCGCTCCGCCCCCTTCTTCGGGGCTGTTGGAGTCACAGCGACGCGGACCTCTCAAGGATTACATACGGCACGTTATAGAACCTTGAAATAATATAGCGCGCACTATGAAACATCCGCCTTCCGGCGGCGAAGGGTGCCCAAGCGATCGCCGGAACCCGAGGTAACGCCGGCTGTCACACAGGCCAGTTCGGCCGCGAGAACGACGCGCCCGAAGGCCATAACGGGCTGGTCCAACCTCATGTCCTGCGTACTTGAGTAGCACAATATGTAACCCAGCACCAGAGGAGGCGGAAGTATGAACTGGAAACATGCTGTCATTGTTGCGATCGCCATTTCGGGCACAAGTTCGGCGAGTACGGCGCAAACAGGATTTGTGTTTACGGAGAGCAACCAGACGGACAACTCGGTTTTAGAGTTCGACAGAACGGCCGATGGCGCGCTTACCCTGGCTGCCACCGTGCCCACAGGCGGCGCGGGCGGTGGAGTCGTGTCGGTCGGCTCCCAGGGCTCCGTGGCGGTCAGCCAGAGTCAGCAATATATCTTTGCAGCCAACGAAGGGGGCAACTCCATTTCGGTGCTGAAGCGAACCGCGACGGGTCTGACGGCGGTCCAAACGATCTCCTCGGGCGGCACTCTTCCGGTCAGCATTACGGTCAGCGGGAACCTGGTCTATGTCCTCAATGACGGGATAACCGGGTCGGCGCCCGGGTCGGCGCCCGCAAGCATTACCGGGTTCACCTTTAACAATTCTACCGGTGTGCTCACTCCCATCGCGAATTCGACCCGCTCTCTGAGCGCCCCGTCCCCCACCCCTCCAGGGATCGGTCCGATCGCGGCGCAAATCCAGTTCGACAATACCGGACACGTGCTCTTGGTCACCGAAACGGGCACCAGCCTGATTGACGCGTACACCATCAATGCCAACGGTATTCCCAGCCAGCCTCTCATCCAGCAGTCGGTCGGCAGTTCTCCCTTCGCCCTTGCCTTCACCCCCCAGAACAATCTGCTCGTCACCGAAGTCCAAGAGTCGTTGGGGACTGCACTCCAGGGCGCAACGACGTCCTACCAGCTGAGTGGCGGCGGGATCCTCACTCCGATCAGCGGCTCCGTGGCGGATTTTCAGACAGCGCCTTGCTGGATCGTCGTCACCCCCGACGGCAAGTTTGCCTATGTGGTCAATACCGCCAGCGGCGTCATTTCCGGTTACCAGGTGGGCCCTGATGGAGAGCTTTCGCTATTGGGCGACGGCGTTACCGCCCAGACCCCGCCCGGCCCTCTCGACGACGCCTTCCTCGACGGCGACCTGTTCGACGTCACTTCGAGCGGTTCAATCATCGGATTTCAGCAGCAGGCCGACGGAGCGCTCACTCCTCTCGACTTCAGCGCGCTCGCTCCCGCCGGCTCCAGAGGGCTGGTCGCGATTGCCGCGCCCGAGCTCTCGACCTGGGCGATGATGCTTCTCGGCTTCGTCGGCCTCGCCGCCCTCGGGGCGCGCAAGGTCCGCCCGGCCACGGCGGCTCGCCTTTAAAAAGCGCGGGCGCTGCTGACGATCGGCGTTTTGAATTTGGCTCTTATAGCGTTAGATGTTGGTCACGGTGAATTCCGGCTATAGGGAGAGACCGGCCCCGCGGCCCTGAAGGCGTCCTGGCCGGGCTTGTCCCGGCCATCCACGTCTTTGGTGCGTCGAATACCCGCAAGCGAGCTGCAAACACGGAAGGTTTTGTTCCGGTTGGCCTTTGCTCGCGGCGGAAGCGAGGTCGGACCCGTTTTGGACGCGGTGCACATCGGCCGGCGCGACCTATCGCGGCGCCATGCCGACGAGGCTCGCGCCGAAGGTCGTCGCCGCGCGACGGCCATCGCCCGACACAAGGAATGCATGCGTCCCCCCCCCCCGCGCTCATATTGCATGGGCGTAGAGCGCCGGACAAGCTGGGAAAAAACGTGGTCCCGAAGGATCGCGGGCTCGGCAATCGCCGCCTGGGTCACGTAGCGGAGCAGCGAACTGGTCGACCCGGTTAGAACCCCAAGGCCGCCGCCGCCGCACCGGGGCTGCATCCCGAAAGCAAAATCTGTGACCCCAGCGGGAGTCCGTAATTCAACAAATATGTTGGCTGGTAACGCACTTGTTTACCGCCTCCTGATCCCGCCGTCAAAGTCCAGATAAGTTCGTGTGACAATTCTTCTACGTTTGAGGCGACAATTTCTGTTCAAGAAAGATGGATGGAGGAGATGGCCCGCGACGTCAGCCGGCATGAAGTGCTGGAACGGGAGGTCCTTGAGATCGCCGATCACGAAAAACAGCGCCTCGGCCGTGAATTGCACGACGGGCTATGTCAGTCTCTTGCCGGCATCGCAGCGCTGGCTGCAACGCTCTCCCGGGGTCTGGCGGCAAATGCTGAACCCGGTCCGGCCGCGGCGGCCGATGAGATCGTCCAGTTGCTGAACGAGATGATCGGCCAGGCCCGCGACCTCGCCCATGGTCTTGGCCCGTTCGGCCTGAACGGCGCCGGTCTCGCTGGCGGGCTCGAGGCCCTGGCGCGCAATGTCCGCCACACCTACCGCGCCTCCTGCACGCTCGCGTGGGATAGCCGCTGTCCAACGCTGCGCGACGAAACGGCGACGCACCTCGTGCGGATCGCGCAGGAAGCGGTGCGCAACGCATTTGCCCACGGCCGAGCCGATCAGATCGACATCAGCCTGGAGACTCTCGACGGCTCAGGACTTTTGAGCATCCGGGACAATGGTGTCGGACTCTCAGAAGATCAACGCAACCACGATGGGATCGGGCTGCATACGATGCACTATCGGGCGCGCGCGATCGGCGGATCGCTCACCGTGAGGCGGCGCCCCGAGGGCGGCACAATGGTCGCCTGCGCTTTTCGGCTGCCCCAGACGCACGCCGCGCCCGAAGGTTCCGTCGATGACCTCGCTGTCAGCTGAACCGGCCAGCCTGGCCCGGAAGACGCTTCTCGTTGTCGACGATCACCCGATACTGCGGCGTGGGCTTACCGCGCTGATCGCCTCCGAGCCCGGCCTAGCGGTTCACGCCGCCGTCGCCACGCGAGTGGCCGCGCTCGCGGCTATTCGGCATGGCCAGCCGGACCTTGCGATCGTTGATATTGCGCTCGGCGACGAGGACGGGCTGGACCTCGTCAAGGAGATCAAGACGCGCTACCCGAAGGTTCCCTCGCTCGTGCTCTCGGTGCACGACGAAGCCGTCTTCGCCGAGCGCGCCCTGAGCGCCGGCGCCCTCGGCTACGTCACCAAACAAGAACTCGACGAGACGGTGCTCGGCGCCATCCGCAGCGTGCTCGCCGGCGAGATCTATATGAGCGAGGCGCTCCAGCGGCGGCTCGCCACGCGTTATGTCGACGGGCGCACACTCGCGACAAGCTCGCCCATCCACGCGTTCAGCGACCGAGAATTGCAGGTGTTTCGGCTGATCGGCCAGGGCCGGACCACGCGTCAGATCGCCAGGGCTCTCGCCCGGAGCGTCAAGACGGTCGAATCCCACCTCGAGCACATCAAGAACAAACTGGGCATCGTGTCCGCCGCAGAACTCGCCCAGCGCGCGACCCAATGGGTCGAAACCGGCCGCAACGGTTGATCTCCCGCTTTGCTGGGGTGGGGGTTTCCCCCACCGCAAAAATTCCCTGCCGCCTGATGACTTCGTGCGCTTTTCGGCGCAGAGCGCGCCGCGAGCGGCCTCAGCCATGTCCCGGAAGCAGACTCCACAAGCGGCGCCCGCCAAGCGGCGGATCCTGATCATCGACGATCATCCGCTGGTGCGGCGCGGGCTCAAGGCGCTGATCGACCCCGAACCCGACCTGATCGTCTGCGCCGAGGCGGCCAATCCTCGGGACGGGTTAGAGGCGATCGCCGACGCTCGGCCCGACCTGGCCATCCTCGGGCTCTCGTTTCGCGAAGGCGATTGTTTCGACCTCGTGCGCGCGATTTGCGCAACCCATGTGAGCCTTCCCGTGCTGGTGCTGACGACGCACGATGCGCCGCTGTACGCCGGGCGCGCGTTCGCGGCCGGCGCCAGCGGCTACGTTACGAAAAGCGAAAAGACCGAGGAGCTTCTCGTGGCGATCCGCAGCGTGCTGCGCGGCGAGACCTACGGGGCGCCGGGGAGTTGACGCGCCGCCTCCCGGAGAGGCTGGCCGCGCGGGGCCAGGCGCGGCTGAACCCACGGCCCGGCCGCCATGGGGGATTCCCCCATCCGAAAATCAGGGCGCAGCCCTGATGCGGGCACGCGGCCGACAGGAGCACTACGCCGCAGGCGCCGGGAGCGCAGTCGTATCCGGGAACTGGAATCTATCTCGGTCGACCGCCTAGGGCACCGTAACCGAGAGACACTAGGAGGATTGACTTATGGCGGTATCAACTTACTCGTGGACACTGAACGCATTTCAACAACACGGCACCCTTTGGCTTCAATGGGGCACCGGTGCTCCGTTCAGGGCGCAGCAAGGGCAGATTACCGTGTACAATGGGACCTTTTTTCCTTCAAACCCTCAGAGCGATGTCAAGTCGTGGAACTGGGACAATTATACAAACAGTCCTTGGAATACAGGTCTGCCCTGGGGATCAGATTGGTATTGCGCGTACATTGCACAAGCAAGTCCAAACGGCCCCTACGTGTACAATGTGCAGCTAATTACCACAGGTAAATCAGCCCCAGAATCGACCGAATCTCACTAATGTTTGGAGGCGGTTCGGAAAGTTGAGTCCAAATACTGCGCCTCACGGCGCGACCCCCCACAGGCCCTTCGGTCCACCTTCTCCCACAGGCGAGTGAAAACGGGCAACAACAATGGGCGTGGATGAAGGTGCAATGGTCGATCAATGGTCGTCCCCAGCCGCAGGTAAGCCGTTATGTGGAGGTCACCAACCTCTTAGTCGCAGTGCACCTGGACAAAAAAAACTTCTGGAGCTCTTGCCCTGATCTTCGTGCGTGGACTTAATGGATAAACGGGCGGCGCCGCGGAGCGACGCCGCTCGCCTTGACGCATGATGGGCTTGCCCTCGAAAATCTCTACACCGGTCGCGGGCGGGGTTTACGGTGACACTTGGGTTTACGGTTTCACCCGCTTTGCCACCGCAATCCAGAAATCCTATGCTAAATTCGCATGGGCTCGACGCTTCCACCCGCCACGGCGTTCGCCGACCTCCCGAGGCACCTCGGCCATCCCTCAAGGGCCGAAGGCTGGGGCAATTCCAGAGCCGCCAACAGTTTCTTGCCTTAAACCGAAATCTGGGCTATCATGCCGGCAATGGGAAACTGGCCAACGAGGATCGGCCGCCGCTGCGAGGACCGAGAGAAAGAATTTGCGACGTTCGCCCACAACCCGCGAGGCGAGTCGCGGCCGAAGCGAGATTTTTTATTTTTTTATTTTTTTCGGCCGTAACCAATTGAAAAGTCCCGATTCGAAAAAGGAAATGAAAGCAAAATGAAAGCACTTTTGCTTTCATTTATTTGCTTTTGCTTACGACGAACTCGCGCGCGGGTTGTATCGGCGGCCCAGGGAGGGAGGCTCAGCTCAGGAGCCGGCCCTACTTCACCGCCTCCATGGTCGGCTCCGCGACATGGGCGCGGGCGTGCTTGTGCTCCTCGATGCGCTTCGCCTTGGCGCCCGCCTGCCGTGCAGCCTCGGTGAGCTGGTACATTTCCTGATGATCGTAGTCGTCGGACGTGCGTAGCGCCTCGTCAGTGTAATTCTTGGCGTTCGGATCGCGCTCGAGCCTGCGCGTCCATAAGTGAATCTTGGCGAACATCGCCAGGATCCTGGCGTAGGTGACGACCTGCCCGCCCCAGTGGCGCGCATAGAAAACGAACGGATTCTCGAGCGGCAGGCCGGGCCTCCGGTCGCGGCGATACCGGCGCCTTATGATCCCGGTCTCGAGCGGATAGATGTTGTAGAAGTGGAAGCTCGCCCAGAACCAGGTCAAGAGATAGGCGACCGTGTCCGGGCGAGGGCCGCCGGCCACGGCGCGGCGGATCACCGTCTTGATGTGGTCCTCCGTGTAATAGGTGCGCCACGCCAGCCGGTAGGCCTCCTGCCATTCCTCGCGCGACATGCGCGGATGGTCGGTCGTGACGTGTTCGAGATCGAACTTGTTCAAGTCCGGGTCGATATCGACCCCCTTCGAGACCGCCTTGGCGTGATCCTCGCTCCCGGGCAGCGGGGTCAGGATGGAGAATTCGAGAATGTCGAGCGGCAGTTCGCGCTGGATGATCTGGATCCGCTGGACCAGCGACTCCTGCGTATCATTGGGGAAGCCGATGATATAGCCGCAATAAGTAATGCAGCGCCGCTTGCGCCACTCAAGCAGAAGCTCCCGATAGTCGGAGATGTGGTTCTGCTTCTTCTTCGCCGCGCTGAGATTGTCGGGATCGATGTTCTCAAGCCCGATGAACACCCGTTTGACGCCGGCCGCCGCCGCCTTCTCGATGAAACGGGGAATCTTGTGGCAGGCCGTGTCGACCTGGATGATGAAGCGCGAGTGGATGCCCTGCTGGCGAAGTTCGATCAGCCGGTCGAAAATGGACTCCCAGTTGCGATTGCGGGCCAGATTATCGTCGGTGATGAAGAAGTAGCGCACGCCGTTGGCGACATTGACGCGAACCAGCGCTTCGATGTCGTCCGCGGAGCGGTAGCGAGACTTGCGTCCCTGCACGTTGATGATGGTGCAGAACGAGCACAGGAAGGGACAACCGCGTCCGGCGTCGAAACTCGAGATCATGCCAAGCGTGCGGCCCACGCGCTCGGGGGGCATGTAGGGACCGGTCGCGCCTTCGAGCCCGGGAAGGTCGTGCAAGTAATTGTAGATCGGCTTGAGATTGCCGGCCGCGGCATCGCGCAACACTTCGTCGAACCGCCCTTCGGCCTCGCCCGCATACAGAGAGATGCCGAGGTCAAGCGCTTCCTTCAGCGAATCAGGCGTCTCCGGCAACATCGACAGGCAACCGGAAACATGGAATCCGCCGATAACCACCGGTATCCCGGCGGCCCTTAAGGGACGGGCGCAGTCTATCACGCGCGGGAACTGGTTCGACTGCACCCCGACGAAGCCGACCATGCCAAAGCCGCCATTGTCCTGGATCTGGCGGACGATATGATCTGGCCGGACGCGGGTGTTGGTCTCGTCGACGGGGAAGATCTCGATCGCGACGTCCTCGCCAAGGACCTGATCTTCCATGCATTTCTGGGCGATGCCAAACAGGCACGCAAGCGAGTTGGACGGCAGCGCTGACTTCCACCACTGGATGACGTAGCCTTGCTCGTCGTAATGTGAGGGTTTGACGAGAAAAAGCAGAAATCGTCGCCGCGTTGCGATATCCGGCATTCTGGCTCCCCGCGACATACGGCCCGCCCAAATCTTGCCCTGCGGTCGCCTCTTTTGGCGACGCCGACCGTTACCAGCCCGCGCCCAAATGCGCAATCGTGGCCTTACCTTCAGGCCTCGCAATCTCGCCTCAACGCGCGACGGTAACCCGCAGATAGATCGCGGGAATTACGGTAGCGCCTGCAACTGTGCTCTTGTTCTGACTACTGAACAGATCGTCCAGCTCCTTCTTCAGGTCTTCGCTGCGGCCCTTCTTGTCCGCGGCCTCGAACGCGTTCATCGTGAGCCCATAGTATTTTCTGAAGGCGTCAACCAACTGCGCCGGCGGCGCGGCAAATCGGAAAGTATAAGTGTCTCGGACGAACGAGATGCTGTCTTTCGGGACGCCTGCGGCGACGAAACGCTCGACGACATTGCCCTCGATCCCCCAGGTCATGGGGCTCACGAAGCCCTCAGGCGGGGGAGGCGAGTACGTGGAGCTGATCTTCAGGATTTGCGCCACCAGCGTTGGGTCATTGGGAATCCAGTTCCCCATAGCGATCCGGCCGCCGGGCCGAGCCACGCGGGTCATTTCCTTGGCGACGTCGAACGGCTTCGGCGCGAACATCGCCCCGAAGATGCTCACGACGAGGTCGAACGTGGCGTCCTTAAGATCGCGCAGATCCGTGGCGTCGCCTTCCTGAAAACGGCAATTCGCGAGGCCTTCGGCCTTCGCGCGCCTGTTTCCCGCCTCGACGAGGTTGGCGGCGATATCGACCCCGAGCAGGTCGGCGCCCGATCGGGCCTCTGGCAATGCCGTCGTGCCGTCGCCGCAGCCGAGATCAAGGACCTTCATGCCCTTCGTGACGCCGAGCTTCCGAACCAGCTCCTCACTGCTCTCTTTCATGCTCTCGGCAATGCGGGTGAAGTCGCCCTTTTCCCAAAGCGTTTTGTTCGGATTCATGGGTTTCCCTCCCGAGGCGCTTGCGTGTGCCTTGTAGGATGACGTCTTATAGCCGAAACCCCGATCCGCTGCTCTGGGTAGAACTAAGGGCTTGAGGACTTTCGCGGCCGCTAGCGGCGCGGCGCCTGGCTTACGCGTCGATCCGCTTGATGAACCAGTTGAGGATTCGCGCCCAGATCTCGTCCTTGCCGATCAGGTCCTCGACCCCGTGTTCAAGGTTCGGATTGTCGTTGACCTCGATGACGACGATCGAGCCGTTGGTTTCCTTGATGTCGACGCCGTAAAGGCCGGGGCCGATCGCGCGCGCCGCACTGAGCGCGGCGTCGATGACGCGGGGCGGCGCGTCGCCGATGGCAAGCGTCTTCGACCCGCCCTCCCGAGCCCCGTTCGGCCCGTGCTTGATGATCTGCCAGTGGCCGCGGGCCATCTGATACTGGCAGACAAAGAGCGGCTCGCCTTCCAGCACGCCGACCCGCCAGTCGAATTTGGTTGGCATGAATTTCTGCGCCAACAAGAGGTCGGTGTCCTCGAACAGCTTGTCGGACAGCTTTTTCAGCTCCTCGCTGGTTTGGACCTTGTGCACGCCTCGGGAGAACGAGCCATTGGGAATCTTGACCACCATTGGCCAACCGAGCAGGCGCTCGACCTTGGTGAGATCGTGATCATCGGCCAGCATCACCGTCGGCGGCACAGGCACGCCGTGCGCCTCCAGAAGCTCGTGCAGGTAGACCTTGTTCGTGCAGCGGATCATGGACTGTGGGTCGTCGATCACCGGCATGCCTTCGCTTCTGGCGCGTTGGGCGAAGCGATAGGTGAAATTGTCGATCGAGGTAGTCGCGCGGATGAACAGGGCGTCGAATTCGGCCAATTCCGCGAGCTGCCTGCGAGTGATAAGTTCGACCTCCACGGACTGCTTTTCGGCAATCCGCTGGAAATGCCGCAGCGTCTCCGGGGAGGAAGGCGGCAGCACGTCCTGCGGATCGTGCAGGACAGCTAGCGAATAGCGGGCGATCGGGCGGCCTCGCGGATTGCGCCAGTCGCGCTGAGTGTGCCGGTGCAGGCTCGTGCGGAAGAACTCCGTCTCCTCCGGTCCGAGCTTGCCCAGCGGGCGGGCGCGCAATCGATCGATCTTCCATCGTTTGCCGGGCGCGATGGTGACTTCGATCGCCGGGCAGCGGTACCAGTCGAACAAGAGCCGGCCGAAGGCCTCGAAACGAGGATCCTGGGCGAAGCCGAAGCAGAACAGCAGGTCGAAGGTCGTATCCTCTGTCGCCTGCGCCTTGATCGCCGCCGCGGTCAGCGCCTCCTGCAATTCCGGCAGCGACTGCTCGTAGAGTTTCAGTTCGCGCAGATCGAGCATTGTCTCGACGGTCGGGATCACCCGATGACCGCGCGCCTCTGCAAGTAGAAAGGCGTAATAGCCCTTGGACTGGTAGTTGTATGAGCGCGACAGATTGACGATCTTCGCCCGTCCTTGCCCAGTGAAGAGTTTCGGCCGCGCCAGATAGTCGCCGGTCGTGATGACTTAATGCGGCGTATCGACGTCGGGAAAGTCGCGCGCCTGATCGACCAGGATCACCCAACCGTTCATGACCCATGCCCTTCGGGCCGTGCGGAAAGTCGCGACAGCGTTTGCATGATGAGGGGCGGAAGGGTCCCTGAGGTTCGACGCGAGGGTTCGATAATACAGGCGCGAACTCAGTTCCGCGCTTCTATGGTTCCCTAGCGCGGGCGCGACGCGCTTCGCAACAGTCGAACGCGCTCCGGCGGGGGAATGTTCCCCGTTTCGCGTTGCGGGGCGGCGAGCAAGGACTTTTCGTAGCGCAGCGCGGTCGCCCCGTCCGCGTAGTAACGCGCGTGCTCGCCGAACTGACGGAAGCCGCAGCTCTCGTAAAGCGCCATCGCCGCGACGTTGTCGTAGCGCACTTCGAGCGTGATGGCGGCGCGGCGGTAACGGCGGGCATACGCCTCGCAGGCCTGCAGCAGCGCCCGGCCAACGCCGCGGCGGGCGAAACGGGCGTCAACGGCGAGCGAGTAGATGCGCAGGGCGCGCGCGCCTTTGCGCAGCGACACCAGAGCGTAGCCCACCAGTTCATCGTCGAGGGACGCTGCGATCACCGGCCGATGGGGCGCCCGCAAAAACTCGCGCAATGAGCGGCGCGACACCCGGTCGGTCTCGAACAATTCGTTCTCGAGCCCCGCAATCGCCTCGAGATCGCGGGGTCGACCCTCGCGGACGACGATGCCGTTTTTACGCCAATTGTTCATTCTGAAAAAGACCGGCTTCCCAATTGCTGTGCTGACCACTCAAGCCTAGCGCGCGAGCGGCACAGCGAGCATGCTGATCGACGCAAGGTCGCCACGCGTCTCGCGGGAGAGGGCCAGGATGCCGTCTACCCCCGCCCCGAGCGCCTGATCCACTCCTCCTCATCGACTGTCTCGACGCCCAATTCCCGCGCCTTGGCGAGTTTCGAGCCGGCGCCGGGTCCGGCGACGACAAGGTTGGTCTTGGCCGAGATCGAGCCCGAGACCTTGGCCCCGAGCCGCTCGGCGACCGCCTTGGCTTCGTCGCGCGTCATCTTTTCCAGCGAGCCGGTGAACACGATCGTCTGGCCGGCGAGCGGGTGGCCGGCGGCGACCGCCTCCATCGGCTCGACTGTGACTTGCTTGACGAGCGCGTCGAGCGCCGCCTCGTTGCGCGGCTCGGCGAAGAAATCCGCGATCGCCTCGGCGACCACCGGCCCGATTCCCCCGATCGCCGAAATCTCCTCGGCGGCGTTTTCGACCCGCGCGGCGGCGCGTAAGGATTCCCAGTCGCCGAAATGGCGCGCGAGGCGCCGCGCATTGGTCTCGCCGACATGGCGGATTCCGAGCGCATAGAGGAACCGGTTGAGCGGAATCGTCCGCCGCGCATCGATGGCGTTGAACAGGTTGCGCGCCGAAGTCTCGCCAAATCCCTCCCACTCGCGCAAAGGCAGGCGGCCTTGGCCATCGCGGGCCTTCAGCGTAAAAATGTCAGCCGGCGTGCGGATCAAGCCTTCGGTGAAAAAAAGCCCGATCAGCTTCTCGCCCAGTCCCTCGATGTCGAAGGCGTTGCGGGACGCGAAATGCTTGAGGCCTTCGACCGCCTGGGCCGGACAGATGAGCGTGCCGGTGCAGCGGCGCACAACGTCCTTTTCGCCTGTCTTCTCGTCGATCTCGCGCAAAGCCGCCGAGCCGCAGATCGGGCAGGTCTCTGGAAAAACATAGGGTTTCGAGTCCGCGGGGCGCTTGTCGAGCACGACTGCGAGAACTTGCGGGATGACGTCGCCCGCGCGCTGCACCAATACCGTGTCGCCGACGCGCACGTCCTTGCGCTCAATCTCGTCCTCGTTGTGCAGGGTGGCGTTGGAGACGACAACGCCGCCGACGGTCACGGGCTTCAGCTTGGCGAGCGGCGTCAGCGCCCCGGTCCGGCCGACATTGATCCCGATCGCCTCGATGATCGTGATCGCCTGCTCGGCTGGGAACTTGTGCGCGACCGCCCAGCGTGGAGAGCGCGAGACGAAGCCAAGCCGCTGCTGCAGCGCGAGATCATTGACCTTGTAGACGACGCCGTCGATGTCATAGTCGAGCGTCGCCCGCTTCTCTTCGATCGAGCGATACTGCGTCAGCATCTCCGCGGCTGAGTGACAGAGCTTGGTCAAAGGATTGGTCGGCAGGCCGAAGCGTCGCATGGCCTCGATCGCGTCGAACTGGGTTGAGGCGAATGGCTCGCTCACTTCGCCCCAGGCGTAGGCGAAGAACGCCAGCGGCCGCTCGGCGGTCATGCGCGGATCGAGCTGGCGCAGCGAGCCGGCAGCAAAGTTGCGCGGATTGGCGTAGACCGGCTTGCCGGCCTCCGCCTGGCGCGCGTTGAGCGCGGCGAAGTCGGCGTGGCGCATATAGACCTCGCCACGCGCCTCGAAAATCTTCGGCGCGCCCTCGAGGCGCTTCGGGATGGATTGAACCGCGCGCACGTTGGCGGTCACGTCCTCGCCTTCGTAGCCGTCGCCGCGCGTCGCCGCCTGGACGAGCTCGCCATTCTCGTAGCGTAGGCTGCAGGAGAGGCCGTCGATCTTGGCTTCGGCAACGACGTCGAGCGCGGCACCATCGCTCAAGCCGAGGAAGCGTCGCACGCGAGCGCAGAACTCTTCGACTTCTTCGTCGGCAAAAATATTGCCGAGTGAGAGCATCGGCACGCGATGGCGGACCTTGGCGAACTTCTCCGACGGCGTCGCGCCGACCTTGCGATTCGCAGAGTCCGCATCGGCAAGTTTGGGGAACGCCTCTTCGAGCGCGGTATAACGCCGGCGCAGCGCGTCATACTCTGCGTCGGAAATGGTCGGCGCGTCCTCGCCGTGATAGCGTCGGTCATGCTCAGCGATCTCGGCCTGAAGCCGCGCGTGCTCTTCCCGCGCCTTCGCGAGGGTGGGCTTGGGCGCTTTCGGCTCTTTCGTCATGGCTTTCAAATTAGCGCAGCGTGGAGGGTCGTGGAAGGCGGCGGCCTTAACCGGCGGCTAACCCGTTTGCGCGATTGATTGCCTTGGCGAGACGGCGGTCCGGGGCGACCGTGCGTCATGAGATCTCGATCCGCCTGCCCAAACACCGAGATCTTCGATGCGCGCTCTGATCGCCATGTTCCTTGCTGCCTTGCTCCCCGGATGCTGCGTTGGCGGCTATCCTCCCGTGTGGAGCGCCGACCAGCCTCCGTTCAACGCCTTCCAGGCGGGTATGAAGCTTGCAAAAGGGATGCCAACGGACGTCGCAATCCTTATCATTGGCTCGAGGCCCGTCTCTTCCAAGGCGACGAGCTGTGGCGTCCTCGCAGGCTACGAGTGGCCATGCGACGTCTTGAAATTCGGCTGCTGCGAGGGCAACCAGCTTGTTGTCTACATTGCGCCGACGCCTGACGGCCGTGGCGCCGTCAACAGTTGGGCAGTGCGCCCGAGTTGATCCGGGCGGCCGGGTCCTCCTCGCGAAGCCTCACACCCCGCGCCTCAAAAGCGCCGGGCGTTCGCCCCGCTATCGCCTATGTGGTCCCCTCAATGCCGCTTCGGCGGCTTTGCGTCGCCCAAATCAAATACAGCTTTAACCTTCGAGGAGCAGCCATGATCGGCGCAAGCGAAGCAGTGCGTTTTCCGCAAGACGAACCGTTGCGCCAAGTTTCACTGGCCAGCGGCAGCGCGCCGCAGTTCAGCAAGGTTCCCGAAGTTACCCTCGGGTTCTGGATCATCAAAATCCTTGCCACGACGCTCGGCGAGACCGGCGGCGACGCCGTTACGATGTCCATGAATCTCGGCTACGCGCTCGGGACGCTGATCTTTTTGGCGATCTTCGTGGCGGCAGTCTCGGTCCAGATTCGCGCGAAGAGCTTCAACGCCTACCTGTATTGGCTGACGATCGTCGCGACGACGACTGTCGGCACGACGATCGCCGACTTTGTCGACCGTTCGCTTGGGATCGGATATCTCGGCGGCTCGACGCTGCTGCTCGCGTGCCTGATGGCGTCGCTTGCAGTCTGGCGATGGTCGGAAGGCACGGTCTCGGTCAATACAATCGTCACGCGGAAGGCCGAGTCGTTCTACTGGGTCACGATCCTGTTTTCCCAGACGCTCGGCACCGCGCTCGGGGATTGGGTCGCCGACACCAACAACCTCGGCTATGGAGGCGGCGCAATCCTGTTTGCCGGCGCGCTCGTCGTCATTCTCGCGCTTTACGCCTTGACGCAAACGTCGCGTGACGCTGTTCTGGGCCGCCTTCATTCTCACGCGGCCGCTCGGAGCGACACTGGGCGATCTGCTCGACAAACCCCTAACCCACGGCGGCTTCGCGATCAGTCGTTATCTCGCCTCAGCGATCCTCGCCGGTCTTATCCTTGCATTGATTGCGGTGTTGCCGAAACGGGCTGGCGCCCATCCCGGCACCACTGGCAGAGAAGTGTGACTGGTCTCGTGAGCTGCCTTGAGCAGTGACGGCTCAACGCCGAGGAAAAAGACGAGAGGGCGCGACGCTAAAGAGCGCGCGCCTCCACCTTCGATACAAAATCGCTGATGTGCTTGAGGTAGACCGGAACTAGGCCCGCGCCGAAGTCGTGACCCATGCCGGGAACGATGATCAATTCTGCGCCGGGGATACTCTCGGCGGTGTCCTTACCCGCGGCCGCGGGTATGACCGGATCATCGGCGCCATGCATGACGAGCGCAGGACAGCGCACCTGTTTTAAGAGCGCGTTGCGAGGCGGGGCGACGATCAAAGCCGCCGACTGGCGCGCGAGGCCAGCTAGATCGAAAGGCGCGCGATCCGTGCGGCGCTCGGCCCTCGCGCGCATCTCCGCTTCGCTTACTGGAAAGCCCGGACCGGACAGCGCCTTTTGCACGAGAATGCTCGCGTCAACGAGATCGGCGCGGCTCGTGCTGTTAGGCGGGCGGAACAGCACCGACAACGTTTCGGGGTTCCCCGACGGCAGATCTCGACGTCCCGTGGTGGACATGATCGAGATGAGAACTCTTCGTCCTGCTAGGATGATTGATCGCGACCAATTGGGCGATCATGCCGCCCATCGAGGCGCCGGCGATATGGGCGCGCTCAACGCTCAGCGCGTCCATGAGACCCACAGTGTCGTCAGCCATGTCATCGAGAGAATAGGGAACATGTGGGCGTTTCCCGGCCATGACCTCCGCAAACAGCGTGCGAGGGTCCGGAGCTGTCTGGCCGGCGAGATGGGTCGACTTGCCGATGTCGCGGTTGTCGAACCGCACGACACGAAACCTTTTGGCCGCCAGCCCTTCACACAACGGATCCGGCCAGAAAATGAGCTGGGCGCCGAAGCCCATGATGAGCAGAATAAGCGGATCGCTCTCGCGTCCAAAGCTTTCATATTCAATGTCGATACCGTTGGCTCGGACTTGCGGCATGGAGGCCCTCCAGCAACCTTTGTTCGGCCAATCCAGCCGGGACGCTGCTTCCTTTAACACGATCGCCCGCGCCGCCTAGGTTCCCATCCCCGCGAACGCCCTGAGGCCCGCCTCGACCGCCTCCTCCGGCCCGACCCATCTGAAGCCGGTGAGTTGATGGCGCGCCCAGGTAAACTGCCGCTTGGCGTAATGGCGGGTGTCAAGCTTCGAGCGCTCCGCCGCTTCCCCGAGCTTGAGCCGGCCTTCCAGATGGGCGATGAGATGTGGAACGCCGTGCGCCCGCATGATCGGCAGCGCCGGATCGAGGCGTCTTTTCATTAGGGCCTGGACTTCGTCGAGCGCACCGCAGGCCAGCATAGCGTCGAACCGCGCGTCAATGCGCTGACCGAGTCCCGCCCGATCGGGGGCGAGGTAGAGGCCCGACCATTCGGCCCGCGCCAGCGCCGGCGCCGCTCGGGCGTCGAAGAACGAGGCGAGCGGGCGTCCGGTCGAAGCCATGACCTCGAGTGCGCGCAAGATGCGCTGCCTGTCGCCGGCGTTGAGGCGCGCGCCGGTCTCCGGATCGCGTGCTGTGAGCTCGACGTGAAGCTCGGCTGTGTCGCGCCCCTCGGCCTCGCTTCGGACGGCGGCTCGCACCGCTTCGGGCACGGGCGGCATGTCCGACAAGCCATCGGTCAGCGCGCGAAAATAAAGCCCCGTGCCGCCGACGAAGAGAAGTGGCGCTTCGCCAATGTCGGCGAGAACCTCGCGCGCCACCCGCGCCCATCGTCCGACCGAAAAATTGACCGCGCCGTCGATCACGCCGAACAGGCGGTGGGACGCGAGCCGCTCCTCATCCGGAGTCGGCCGCGCGGTCAGGATCCTCAAATCCTTGTAGACCTGCATCGAGTCGGCATTGACGATCGTGGCGCCAAACCGTTGCGCGATCGCGATCGCGATCGCGACCGCCGACTTGCCGCTCGCCGTCGGGCCTGCGATGAGGAGCGCCCGTCTCACCTGCCTTGCCCCATATCTGGGAGCGTCATGTCGTCCGTCCTCGTCGCCACGCTCGTCGCCGATCCATTGAGGGCGCCGCTCAGCGAAGCAACACTCGACCGCGCCGCGCGAGCCCTCTGCGGCGTCGAGCGCCGGCGCTGGCTCGGCGAGGGTGTTGCGGCCGATCTCATTTTCACTGGGGAATTGAAGCCGAAGCGCGCCGCGCTCGAGAACGCGCTGGCGGACGAACCGGTCGACGTCATCGTCCAGCTGGCCGCGCGTCGCGTGAAGCGCCTCTTGATTGCTGATATGGATTTCGACCCTGATCGGCGAGGAATGCGTCGATGAACTTGCCGACGTTGCGGGAGTAGGCGTCCCCGTCGCCGCCATCACCGAGCGGGCGATGCGCGGCGACATCGCGTTCGCGCCGGCTTTGCGTGAGCGCGTCGCCCTGCTCGCGGGCTTGCCGGAAACGGCCATCGATGAGGTGCTGAGCAGTCGCATCACGCTGAACCCCGGCGCGCGCACGCTCGCACAGACAATGCGGGCGAACGGCGCATATATCGCCATCGTCTCAGGCGGCTTTCGCCAGTTCACGCGCGCCATTCGTGGGTGGATCGGCGCCGATGAAGACCGCGCCAATACGCTCATCGTTGAGGGCGGCAAGTTGACTGGGAAGGTCATCGAGCCAATCCTGGGACAGGACGCCAAGCTCGGCGCACTCAAGGAGATTGCTGCGACGATCGGGCTCACGCTTGACGAGACGCTGGCCGTTGGCGACGGCGCCAATGATCTTCCGATGTTGCAAGCCGCAGGCCTCGGCGTCGCCTATCGCGCCAAGCCCAAGGTCGCCGCCGCGGCCCACGCGCGCATCGATCACGCCGACCTTACCGCGCTGCTCTACGCGCAGGGTTTCGCGCGCACGGATTTCGTCGAGGGATGAACTCCTTTCGTGCGATCGTCATCGGGGCCCATCGTCACTCCGAGAAGCAAAACGTGGCAATCTAGGAATTGGCAGGCGCCCCACGGCCCCTAAATCGCTGCATCTTTTCGCCCCTCGCAATAACAGCCCCGGTTCGAACCGATCGCATTCCCTCAACGCGCCAAGGGCAATCGTTTGGGCTATTGCGCCGGTCACCCCGCAACAAAGCTTCGCGGCGCCGGGCTGATCACCTTGGCCGCATTTTCGCCAATCTCCATGACCGCCAAGCCCCGCTCATTGGTTCCGTCAGCGCGGAAACGGAACACGCCGTCGGCGCCGTTGAAGCCCGACAAGTTGGTCAGAGCCGGCTGGTTGAACGGGTCTGGCCCGCCGTTGCGCGCGAGCGCCGCGGCCAGCGTCACGGCGTCATAGGCCAGTGTCGCGAGGCGCGCCGGCTCGCTGTTGAATTTGGCCTTATAGCGTTGCGAGAAGGCATTGAAGCCGGAATTGTCGGGCGCCGAGAACCAGGCGCCCTGCATCTGCGGTAATTTGAGAACCCGCGCGTCGTTCCAGACCCCGGTTCCCAAAAACCTGGTCTTGATATTGGCTGACCCGAGGGCGCCCGCGACCGCCGGCATGGCGTCGGCCTGGTCGGGGATGAAGAGAGCGTCAATCTGACCTTGAACCGCCGCCACCTGTTGCGCCGCGGTCGCCATCTGGCCCGTTGAATAACGGGCGGTCACGACCACTTGCGCGTTGAGGCTTCCCGCCATGTCCTGAAACCGCTCCGCGGCGACATTGCCGTAATCGTTTTGGGGGGCCATGATCGCGAAGGATTTTTTGCCGTTCGAGACGGCGTACTGAAGGATCCGATCGACGTAGCCCTGGATGAGGAAGGACAGGAGATAAACGCCCGGGGCCGCGACGCCGACGTCGGTCGAGAAAGCGATCATCGGCCGGCCCGCCGACTTCGTCGCCGCCGACGCCGACCGCACATCGTTGGCGAACACCGGTCCGAGGATGAGTTGCGCGCCCGCGCCAAGTTCCGATTGAGCCGCCTGTGTGGCCCCGTCGGCGCTCGAATGGTCGTCCTGAACCATCAGCGTGATGTGAGAAGAGCCGGAATCGTTGATCGCCAGTTGCGCCGCATTGCGCATCGAGACGCCGATCGGGCTTGGGCCGCCGTTTTGCGTCAGCGGCACGATCATTCCGACCCGAACCGGACCAGTTCCCAGCGTTTCGCCGACCAGCGGCCCGCCTGCGGGCGGAGCGGCTGGAGTCGGGGCGCCGCCAAAGTCGTTCGGCATCTCGATCCCAGCCGAATTGCAACCCGCAAGCGTCAAGATAAGCCCACCGCCAAGCAGGGCGCGCCTCGTCACGCCTTGTCTTGCTGCCGGCTGCTGAGCGGCCAACCTCATACCCACCTCTCGTCTGAGTTGCGCCGGCGCCGGGAAGCGCGCTGCGTCCTCTGAATCGCTTATCGGCGCGCGCGACAGAGGCGATTGGCCGCCTGTCGACGGAAATTGTGGCATTTTCACCTGCGCTTGGCTATGCGTCGATCCGTGAGCCAGCCAGACGATCGGCGGATGAAAGCGCAATGACCGCGGCAAAAGCTCCCCAGTCGGACAGTGTCAAGACTGTTCGCTCGAGCCGAACCTTTCACATTGGCGACGCAACTCTGCCGGCGGCGGCGCTCGATCCCGGTCTTTACGTTGTGGCGACGCCGATTGGCAACCTCGCCGACGTGACGCTGCGCGCTCTCGCGATCCTGGCCGGCGCCGATGCGATCCTGGCCGAGGACACCCGTGTGTCGCGCATCCTGCTGGCGCGCTACGGCATTGAGAGGCCGCTCTCGGCTTATCATGAGCACAACGCCGCCGAGGCTCGCCCGCGCGCGCTCAAACGCATGGCCGGGGGGCAGGCGCTGGCTCTCATCTCCGACGCTGGGACGCCGCTCGTTTCCGATCCCGGCTATAAACTGGTGTCGGAAGCGATCGAGCTCGGCTTCGCCGTCGTCGCCGCGCCAGGCCCGTCCGCGGCGCTCGCGGCGCTTTGCGTCGCTGGTCTGCCAACGGACCGATTCTATTTCGAGGGATTCCTCCCGCCCCGGCAGTCGGCGCGGCGTGAGCGTATCAACGCGCTCGCCGCTGTGCCCGGCTCGCTGATCTTCTACGAGGCCGCGGGGCGGCTCGCCGAGTCGCTTGCCGACCTTGCCGTCGAACTTGGGCCTCGGCCCGCGGCGGTGGCGCGCGAATTGACCAAGCTGCATGAGGAGGTGAGGCGCGGCACGCTCGATAAGCTCGCCGCCGAATATGCCACGGGCGGGGCGCCAAGGGGCGAGATCGTCATCATCGTCGGCGCCGCGGAAGAGCGGCCCGCGGTCTCCGAGGCCGCGCTCGACCGGGAAATCGCCGAGCAGCTTACGAACCTCTCGGTCAAAGACGCCGCCGCGGCGATAGCCGCCAAACATGGGCTGCCGAGACGGCAGGTCTATGCGCGCGCGCTGGCGCTGGCGGGCACCCAGCGGTGAGGAGCGGCGGCGCCGACGGGCGGACAGAGCGCCGGCGGAACGCGCATCTTTATGGCCTCAAGGCTGAGTTGATTGCGGCGCTGCTTCTGCGCCTCAAGGGCTATACGATCCTCGCGCGCCGCTTCGTCGTCTCCGGCGGCGAAATCGATCTGATCGCGCGACGAGGCGGCTCCATCGCCTTCGTCGAAGTCAAGGCGCGGGCTGATCTGGAAGTCGCGGCGATTGCGATCAGCGCGACCAAGCGGCGGCGAATCGCGCGCGCCGCGCGCGTGTGGCTCACGCGCAACCAATGGGCGGCCGGCCTGACGTTGCGGGGCGACGCCGTATTCGTCGCGCGAGGGCGGCTTCCCCGTCACGCGCCGGACGCGTATAGGCTTGAGATCGACTAGTTCCCGAAACGCTCCTTGCCCTCTATCGGACGCCCATGCCCCTAACTGTCGCCGTGCAGATGGACCCGATCGAGCGCATCCGCGTCGCCGGCGACTCGACCTTCGCGCTTCTGCTCGAAGCCCAGGCGCGGGGCCACGGCATCCTGCACTACACGCCCGACCGGCTGAGGCTCAACGGCAGGCGCGTTGAAGCGATGGCCGAGCCGCTTTCCGTCAAGGACGTCGAGGGCGAGCACGCGCGCCTCGGCGAAGCGAAGCTGGTCGCCCTCTCGGCTGTCGACGTGGTGCTGCTGCGGCAGGACCCGCCGTTCGACCTCGCCTACATTGCGACGACGCACATTCTCGAGCGTGTCCAGCCGCGGACGCTTGTCGTCAACGACCCGCGGGGTGTGCGGGATTCGCCCGAGAAGCTGTTCGTGATGGATTTCCCTGAGTTCATGCCTCCAACCCTGATCGCGCGCGATAAGGCGGCGATCGAGGCGTTCCGCGCTGAGCATGGCGAAGTGGTGATGAAGCCGCTCTACGGTTTCGGGGGCGCGTCAGTGTTCAAAGTCGCCGTTCAGGATCCGAATTTCGGCTCGCTTTTCGACCTGTTCAGCACGAGCTTCCGCGAACCGTGGGTCATCCAGAAATTCCTGCCGGAGGTGGCGCAGGGCGACAAACGGATTATTCTTGTCGATGGGGAAGCACGAGGCGTGGTCAATCGCGTGCCCTCAGGCGATGATATCCGCTCGAATATGGTGCGCGGCGGGGCGGCGAAGGAAACCGAGCTGACCGAAAGAGAGCAGTTGATTTGTTCGACGATCGGGCCCGAGCTCAGACGGCGCGGCCTTCTGTTTGTCGGCATCGACGTCATTGGCGGCTACTTGACGGAGATCAACGTCACTTCGCCGACTGGAATCCGCGCGATCAAGAAGCTTGGCGGACCCGATCTGGCCGTGGCGATCTGGGACGCAATCGAGGCCAAACTCAGCAGCAACTAACATTTCTGTCGGAACTCGGCTGGCCTTGCGATTGCCGGACCGAGGGGGGATATACCTCCAATGTCAGACGCCAACGCCCCCGCGGTCGAGCGCCGCTCCCGCGCCGCGCCGCACCCGCCCAAGGGCGTCGAGCGAACCAAGCTTCTTAATGAGCTCGCCGCGCTCCATGAGCAGCATCCGGGCGACGCCGTTGCGTTCCGCCGGGCTGCGGTCGAAACTTTGCGAGCCGCGGTGGACTCCGGGAGGGACGAAGCACGCCGCGCTCTCGAAGAGGGTGGAACCGGCCGTGCGTGCGCGGAGACGCTGAGCGCCGAGATCGACGAATTGTTGCGCGTTGGGCTCGAAATGTCCGCGCGGTGGCTTGCGCCGGCGCGCGCGGGCCAGCCGTTGCCGACGATCGTCGCAGTCGGCGGCTACGGGCGTGGCATGCTCGCGCCCTATTCGGACGTCGATGTCCTGTTCCTGTTGCCCGATAAGTCGCCGCCTAACGTGGAGAAGGTGGTCGAGGCGCTGCTCTATGTGCTGTGGGACCTCAAGCTGAAGGTCGGCCATGCGACGCGAACGGTCAGCGAATGCCTGAAGCAGGCGCGCGCCGACATGACCATCCGCACCACGCTCGTCGAGGCGCGGTTGATCACCGGCGACAAGGCGCTGTTTGAGATTCTCAGAACCCGTTTCGACAAGGAAATCGTCGCCAAGACGGCGGCCGAATTTGTCGCCGCCAAGCTCGCAGAACGCGAAACCCGGGTCAGGCGGGCGGGGGCGTCGCGTTATCTCGTCGAGCCCAATATCAAGGAGGGCAAAGGCGGCTTACGCGACCTCAACACGCTGTTTTGGATCTCCAAATACGTCTACCGCGTTCATAACCCCCACGAGCTCGTCGCCGCCGGGCTCTTCTCGACGCGCGAGTTCGCGCTGTTTCGCCGCTGCGAGGAATTCCTCTGGAGCGTGCGCTGCCGGCTCCACTTTCTCGCCGGCAGGACGGAGGAGCGCCTGAGCTTCGACGTCCAGCGGCCGATCGCCCGTCAGCTCGGCTACTCGACCCGCGCGGGACTGATCGACGTCGAGCGGTTCATGAAGCACTATTTCCTCATCGCCAAGGACGTCGGCGATTTGACCGCAATCGTCTGCGCAGCGCTCGAGGAACGGCAGACCAAGCGGACGCCGGCGTTCGGCCGCCTCGTCGGGCGGCTGCGAAGGCGCGCGCGTGCGATCGCAGAGGCTAAGGATTTCAAGGTCGACAACGATCGCGTCAACGTCGTCCGCGACGACGCTTTCGAGCGCGATCCGGTCAACCTCATACGGCTTTTCTGGATCGCCGACCGATCGAACCTGTCGATCCATCCGGACGCCACACGGCTGGTGACGCAATCCTTGAAGCAAATCGACGCCCGCTTGCGCGAGGACAGGCAAGCAAATCGCCTGTTCCTCGAGACGCTCACGTCGCGCAACGCGCCGGAAATCGCGCTGAGGCGCATGAACGAAGCCGGCGTGCTCGGACGGTTCATCCCCGATTTCGGCCGCGTTGTCGGCATGATGCAATTCTCGATGTACCATCACTACACGGTCGACGAGCATCTCATACGTGCGGTTGGCGAACTCAGCGCGATCGAAGCGGGGCGGTTGATTGCGGAACTGCCGCTCGCCACCAAGATCATGCCGCAGATTACCCACCGTACTGAGCTTTATCTTGCCGCGTTCCTGCATGACATCGCCAAAGGACGCGGGACCGATCATTCGCGCGCGGGCGTGGAGGTGGCGCGGGCGCTCTGCCTGCGTCTCGGGCTCACCGCCGCCAACGCCGACCGTGTGGCGTGGCTGGTCGAGCAGCATCTGGTCATGTCCAACACGGCGCAGGGCCGCGACCTGTTCGATCCGAAGACCACGGAGGCGCTGTCAGCGATCGTGCAGACGCAAGGGCGGCTGAAGATGCTGCTGACGCTGACCGTGGCCGACATTCGCGCGGTCGGACCGGGCGTATGGAACGGCTGGAAGGGTCAGCTCCTGCGCACGCTCTACTGGGAGACCGAAGTCGTTCTCGGCGGCGGCCATTCGGTGATCGACCGCAAGGCGCGCGTCGACGCGGCGCAGGCGAGTTTGCGCCGCTTGCTTCCGGGCTGGTCCGATCCCGAGTTCGACGCCTACGCCCAGCGTCATTATCCAGCCTACTGGCTGAAGGTGGAGCCCGCCCGGCAGGCGGCCCATGCTAAATTGCTGCACGCAATGGCGGCCGAAACCCGCTCGCTGGCGACGGAGGTCACAACCGATGCGTTTCGCGGCGTGACAGCGGTCACCGTGGTCGCGCCCGACCACCCGCGTCTTCTGACCGGCATCGCCGGCGCCTGCGCCGCCGCCGGGGGCAACATTGTCGACGCCCAGATTTTCACCACCACCGACGGCCTTGCGCTCGACACGATATTCGTCTCACGGGCCTTTGAGCGCGACGAGGACGAATTGCGGCGCGGCCAGCGCATCGCCTCCAACATCGAGAAGACCCTGCGCGGCGAGGTCCGAACTCGCCGAAATGACGCCGCCCAGACAGACGCGGGACGAACGGCACGACGCCTTCGCGGTTGAGCCGGAAGTGACGGTCGACAATAATCTTTCCCGCCGCTACACGGTAGTCGAGGTTTCCGGTCTTGATCGGCCCGGCCTGTTGCGGGACCTGACCGCCTCCTTGTCGAGCCTCAATCTCAACATCGGCTCGGCCCATATTGTCACCTTCGGCGAAAAAGCGGTGAACTCGTTCTACATTACCGACCTGACCGGGCAGAAGATTAACGCGCCGGTGCGCCAGACGGCCATCAAGCGGCGGTTGCTGGCGGACTTCGCCAAGGGCTGACGGCAAGAGCGGAGGATCCACAACGCCCTACGCGCTTGATTTTTGGTCCGTCAGCCCTGATATGCGTCGCAAATACTGATGGGGCTCACGAAACGATGAGTAACAACAACGCCGATCGCGGCGCCGACGCGTCCGCGCAACAGGTGGGGGCTTCTCCGGCCGAAGGCGCTCGACCCGAATCCGGCGAACCGGACGCTCTCGTTGTGGTCGAGGCGCTGAACGCCGAGAACAGCCAATTGAAGGATCGCGTGCTGCGCACCCTGGCGGAGATGGAGAATCTGCGCCGTCGCACTGAGCGCGAGGTCTCGGACGCCAAGACCTACGGGGTGACGAGCTTTGCGCGCGACATGTTGACCGTGGTCGACAATCTTTCGCGCGCGCTCGAGCATTTGCCTACGGAGGCCCGTGCGGGCGCCGATCCCTCGATCCGTTCGCTGATTGAGGGCGTCGAACTGACCGCACGCGACCTGGAGACGGTTCTTGGCCGCCACGGGGTCAAGAAGCTCGACCCTGAGGGGCAGAAATTCGACCCCAATTTTCATCAGGCGATTTTCGAGGCGCCTGACGACACGGTTCCGTCGGGCACGGTCTCCCAGGTGGTTCAGAGCGGCTGGACGATCGGGGATCGGGTGCTGCGGCCGGCGATGGTCGGGGTGTCCAAGGGCGGGCCGAGAGCCGCGCCCAGGCAGGAGCCGGCGTCCAGCGGCGAGTAGCGTCTAATTAACTCCAGTGACATGTTGATATAGTTGGTTTGGCTCTTTCTCGGCGGCGGCCCAGCGACGTTGGTCCCGTCGCTCCGTTTGGGTTTTCTTGGCTTGTGGCCGTTTCGCTGCGAAGACCCCCGTTTATGAGGGTTTGGATTTCCTTGGATTTCCTTGGATTCTCTCGTCCGAATCGAGACTTATCAATGAGTTGCGCGGCATGAAGCGGGGAAAATTTTTCTCGCGCCTTTCTGTGGCGTTGGAAGGGCCGGAACGGGAGCCTGTGGTCGAGGCCATGCGGAAGCGCAGGATTGTTCATGGGGCAAGCTTACCCTCGTTTCTGATTTTCTGCAAGAGATTATCGTATAAACCAGCCTTTCGGCCGCCTCAATCCAAAAGCGGCTCACTCGAGCGCGGCGCCCTGGTCACCCGCCGGAGCGTCAGATTGATCCTTCCGCCCTGAGGCAGGAGGGTCGAGGAGCCGGCGATGATGCGGTCGACGCCGTGGAACGCGAGACGGCCCTCGCCTGCAAGCGACATCGCGTCGCCCGAAGCGAGCCGGAAGGAGCGGGTCGGCGCGTTGCGTTGAAGTCCCCCGACCCGGAACAGCGCCGTATCCCCAAGCGATAACGACACCACGGGTGCGGACAATTCCTCTTCGTCCCGGTCCTGGTGCAGGCCCATCCGCGCGGCGGAGTCGTAGACATTGATGAGGCAGGCCTCCGGCGGCGGGGCGTCAGGGGCGATCGCAGCGAAGGCGGCGAAGAGCGTCGGCGGCATCGCCGGCCACGGACGCCCGGTCTCCGGGTGCGTCGGCTGATAACGATAGCCGGCTTCGTCCGAGACCCAGCCGAGCGGTCCGCAATTGCTCATGCACACCGAAAAGGGCTTGGCCGTCAGCGGCATGCGGGGGCGAAAGGGCGGCGCCAGCTTGAGGATCGCCCGCACCTCGTCGCGCAGCGCTGCTTGAGCGGCGCGGTCGAGAAAGCCCGGGAAATAATCAACCCCGGGCGCGATAGAGACAGCGGTGAGCGACACGACGCGGATGCCGAAGAGGGAGCCGAACTCGGTTATAGCAAAGGCCGGCGCGTCGTGCGCCGCTCTTTTCCCGGCTGGTCTCCCCCATGCACAACCGCCTCCATTTCATCTCCGGCCTGCCTCGCTCGGGCTCGACCCTGCTCGCGGCACTATTGCGGCAGAATCCGCGCTTTTCCGCCGGCATGAGCAGCCCGGTCTATGCGCTTTTCCGGTCGATGCTGCACGAGACCAGCGCCCGCAACGAAGGCGCGGCGTTCATCGACGACGCCATCCGCAAGCGGCTCCTGACCGGCGTGTTCGACGCCTATTACTTCGAGGCGACCCCCGAGACTGTGATCTTCGACACCAACCGAGGCTGGACGACCAAAATGCCGGCGCTGGTCGAGCTTTTCCCCGACACCAAAGTGATCTGCTGCGTGCGCAATCCGGCCTGGATCCTCGACAGCGTCGAGAGCCTCATCCGCCGCAACGCCTTCCAACTCTCGGGCACCTTCAGCTACGATTCGGGCGGCACGGTCTATTCGCGGGTCGAGGGGCTCGCGTCGGCCGCCGGCATGTTCGGCTTTGCCTACAACGCGCTGCGTGAGGCGATCTATGGCGAGCAGTCGGACAGGTTGCTCATCGTCCGCTACGAAAGCATGGTGGCCAACCCACTCGGGACGCTCGCTGGAATCTACGGCTTTATCGGCGAGGACCTTCACCCGCATGAGCCGCGCAAAATCGAGCCCTGCTACGACATGATCGAGTTCGATCTTAGGCTCGGGACGCCCGGCCTGCACGACGTCGGGCGCTCGGTCGAGAAGCGGGAGCGCCAGCCCATCCTGCCGCCCGACCTGTTCACGCGCTACCAGAAAGACGCGTTCTGGGAAGACCTCAAGCTGCTTCCGCCGACCGTGAAGCTGGTATGAGCAACGGGAGCCGGGCGGCCGATTGTCCCCGCGCGCGACGCGGCTCGCCCCGGATCGCGCGCGTCGTGAGGCAGGGACCTTCCCAAGCCTTCCCTAGCCGTCGGCCCGGGCGTATACGGGGCGCAATTTCACCCCAAGCAATAATGCGCAATTGAAGGGTCAACCGAGGCGAATATGGCCGGCCATAGTCAGTTCAAGAACATCATGCACAAGAAGGGCAAGCAGGACGCGATCCGCTCCAAGCTCTTCTCCAAGCTCGCGCGCGAAATCACGGTCGCGGCCAAGCTCGGCCTGCCCGACCCGGCGATGAATGCGCGCCTGCGCGCCGCCGTGCTCGAAGCGCGAGCGGAGAACATGCCCAAGGACAATATCGATCGGGCGATCAAGAAGGCGTCCTCGGCGGACACCGAGAACTATGACGAAGTGCGCTACGAGGGCTATGCTCCGGGCGGCGTGGCGGTGATCGTCGAGGCGTTGACCGACAACCGCAATCGCACCGCGGGCGAGGTGCGTTCTTATTTCACCAAGGCTGGCGGCTCGCTGGCCGAAACGGGCGCGGTCTCATTCATGTTCGATCGCGTCGGGCTCATCGCCTTCGAGCGCAAGGTCGCGGACGACGAGTCGATGCTCGAGGCGGCGATCGAGGCCGGCGCGGACGACGTGGCGTCGGGCCCGGAGGAGCACGAGGTGATCACCTCGGTCGCGACGCTGCGCGACGCGCAGAAGGCCCTGGAGGCGAAGTTCGGCGAGCCGCTCAAGGCCTCGATTGTCTGGCGGCCGCAGAACACCGTCGCCGTCGACGACGAGGCGGGCGAAAAGATCCTGCGCCTCGTCGGCGCGCTCGAAGACAACGACGACGTCCAGACCGTCACCGCGAACTTCGAGGTCTCCGAGGCGCTCGTGGCGAAGATGGAAGGCTAGCGCCGCGCTTTCTGGCGGCGCTTACGCCCAGGCTTCCCGCCTTAGACCCATCCGCGGCGCCGGAAACCCCATGGGGTCCACCAGCAGCGGTAGCCCGGTCCGAAGCCGTAGCGAGGGCCCCCCTAGCCCCAGCGATGCCACCCGCGATGCCATCCCCATCCGCGATGCCAACCGCCGTGCCAGCCGTGATGCCATCCGCCATGCCACCAAACGGACTCGACGTCTGCGGCGGCGACCGGTTGCTCGAGCGAGGGCGCGGAAAGGGTGAAAGCGGGCGAGGATGCGCTTGAGGCGGCTAGCATCGCCGCGCCGGCGACAGCGGCGATCGCGCCGCGGGACAGAATGCGCAAGTCCATGATTTCCTCCAGGTTTCCGAACCTGATCAAGATTATACTCCTGGGATCTGAATTGAGGGTGAAGGCGCCATGGCTTTAGGGCGCCGGACCCCAGACTGCGTTATTGTTAACGCCGTCTGCCCAATAGGGTTTCGCCATGGCGATCGCGCTCGTGCAAGCCGGCCTAAATCTCTTCGTCGCCGCCTGCCTCGGCGCGGCGATCGGGCTCGAACGGCAATGGCGTCAGCATCTCGCGGGGTTGAGGACCAATACACTGGTCGCGCTTGGCGCGGCGATTTTCATCACCTATGCCCGCGCCGCCTCGGATAACGAGGGCGCGACCCGGATTGCCGCCCAGGTCGTGTCCGGCATCGGCTTTCTTGGCGCCGGCGTGATCTTCAAGGAGGGCCTCAATGTGCGCGGCCTCAACACCGCGGCGACGCTCTGGTGCTCGGCTGCGGTCGGCCTGCTCGCCGGCGAGGGATTGGCGCTCTATGGGCTTACGGCGGCCGTTCTCGTGATCGGGGCCAACACGCTCCTGAGGCCACTCGTCCGCGCGATCAATCGGCAGCCGGTGGAAATGTCGGAAGAAGAGCAGCACTATTTGGTCGCGATCGAATGCCGAGCGGTCTTCGCATCCGAGATCCGCGCGCGGTTGGTCCAAGCTGTCGCCGAAGTGCCGGACCTTCAGTTCACTGAGTTGGATAGCGCCTTCGTTGCGGAGTCTGGCCGGGTCGACGTGACGGCGATGGTCGGCTCACATAAACAGCGCGAGCTGGCGCTCGAGGCGATTGTCGGGCGCTTCGCCGATATGGAGGGCGTCACCCGCGCGTCCTGGCGGCGGAACCCGCAGGGGTCCTAAGGGGGAAGCGCAATGAACTCATCGCTTCGCTTTGACATCGAGGACGCGCCGGCCGACGCCGATGTCGAGGTCCTGCCGAACGGCCTCGAAGCGTTCAACGAAAGCCGGTGGCCCGGCCACCAGCCGTGGCGGCCGCTCGCCGTCTTCGCGCGGGATGGGGAGCGCATCGTCGCTGGGCTCGCAGGCGAGACCTACTCTGGCTGGCTCTTCATCCGCTATCTGTGGGTCAGCAACTCGTTGCGGGGCAAGGGAATCGGGCGCGAACTGATGGGCGGCGCCGAGGCGAGGGCGCTGGAGCGCGGCTCTCACTCGGCCTGGGTCGACACATTCAGCTTCCAGGCCCTCGGCTTTTATCGCAAGCTCGGCTATGAGGTGTTTGGCGAACTCGACTATCCGCCTGAGCACAAACGCTTTTTTCTGCAGAAGCGGCTCGTGCGCGGGGCGTCCGGCGCGGGCGGTTGAGGGCGGGGGTCGGCCACTCGTGCGTGTGGCGCGCCGGGTGTGCGATTCTGCACGCAAATCAATGATTTCAGTCGCTTAGGTTCCCTTATGTGCAACTCTGAAAAAAAGGGCGTTGTGAAGCTCCTGTGGGGCCGCGGAGCGTTCGGCCCGTCTGAGCGTGCATCCAACCGTTTTCGCTCGGGAGGCTTTAAGTGCTTGATTTCATTGCGAGGCGAAATTGATGATTTCGCCGCATCGTTTCTTCTCAATGACTTACCAGCCATTTCGTTTCGTCATATTTCCCGTGCCTTGCCAGGGACCGTGGGAAACCGCCGATTCTGCTCCCCACGGGGGTTTGCAGTCGAGAGGTAGCGATTCCTCGACCCCCGCCGACGCCCGAAGTCGAATGGGCTGAGCCCCGCTTCGTCATGGCTTAGCGCGCTGGTAGGCGTCGGTGATCGGCTGGAGCGGCGGGTCAACGAGCTTGACCTCGCCGTCCAGGGTGAGGTCGAAGCTCGCGACATTGATGGTCTGCCCGACCTGATCGAGGGCGACGTCCTTGGCGAACAGGACCGTGACTTGTGGGTTGAGGCCCGTGATTTCGACCCGCACCGGGATCGACGTCGCGCCCTTGGCGAGTTCTCGATCGGAATAGAGGTTGACGCCGATGTCATAATGGCCCGGCGCCAGACACCGGATCGTGGCCGTTTCCTTGTTCGATTCCGACTGCGCCATCGAGCCGTCGGCGAGCGTGATCTGCGATGTCGAGAAGCCAAGGCTGTCGCGATCGAGCGACGCGCATCCGACCTCGCGCGAGCCGTAAAAGACTGGCTTCTTCTCCGGTCCGACAAGCCAAAGATCGACGTCGGAATCGAGTTCAACCTTCCAGTCGGCTGTTATCAGAGAATTCCGCCTTTGGCTTGACGCCGTCGACCCTGGCCTTGGTCGGCGCCACGGCGACGATGACGACGGAAAGGACACAGAGGAGAAGATCGGCAAGGCCAATCCAAACGGGCGATCGGTCCGTCGTCATCTATCGACCTTTATTCGGCAGGAACGTCAGCGTTGCTGGCCGGGGTGTGCGTGGCTCAATGGCTTCCGGCGCTCTGGCGCGAATGACCCAGAGCGGCCGAACGGCCATCAGCCGTTCCTCACGCACATGATTTTGATGAACTCGCCTGTCGCGAGGTTCCGGAAAGGCGCGCTCTTGGCGAGATCCTGCTGGGCTTCGACGCCGCACCACAATTCGTTCGCCACATTGCCGATAATCGCCACGTCTCGCGAGAATCCGGGCGCCGGCGAGCAGTCTTGCGGGGCCATTCCCGCGACGCAAATCATGGCTACGATGTTGAAAGTCATCGGCTTGTGCTCCTGTTGAGGTCTTTTTCCTTTGCGGCTAGAGCCTTCGGCGGCTCGAATCGCCGGGGCTCTAGATTTCTTTGATTTCACGCGCTCTTCCCGAAAAAACGGTTCCCACTTTTTCGCAAGCGGTCTCCAAGGCCCCGGCGAGGCGCCGTCAGCCGCTCACTTCCCGCGCCTCGCGGTGACCCCCATCAGCCCGCCGATCATGTCGAGCGCCACCCGCAGGCGGTCGGAGACCACCGCGTCGGCGCGCCATGGCGTGGCGAGTTCGGGGACGAAGCCGCGGCAGTCGCGCACGCCGGCGCCTTCGATGACGATGCGGGTCACGATCGGCCAGGCATGCGGGCCGACGCGGTCTTCGGCTTCGCGCAATTTGTCCCGGGCGTGGAGGGCGACGTCGGCCTGCGGCAGGCCGGGGCGAGGGCCAAAACCGGTGGAGCCGAACCGGTCGGGCGCTACCGCGCGCAATTGATCGAGCCTGGCGCGGTGATGGGTGCGGCGCAGCGATTCGCCGACCAGCCAACGGATATCGTTGAGCTTCGGATCGGTCGGCGCCAGCACCCGGTTGGCGCGCATGGTGTCGAACGGATCGAGAAGGCGGCGGGTCCGCTCGGCGTCGAGGGTCGGGGTCTGACCCGCATCCTTGGCGCGGGCGAGGCGTTCGGGGGTGGCGTCGAGCCGGTTCTGGACGGCGTCGAGCATTTCCCGGGGCGACTTGCGCACGCGCTTGGTCGGCTTCCGGGCGCTGCTCATCTGACCTGCTCCGCCAGCTCGACGGGCTCTGGGCGCCTAGCCGGCTCCTCCGCAAGCTCTGCGCACAAAGCCGCCGGCGAGGTGCAGTATGAGAGCTCGAGGATGGGGGGGACGAGCCTCGGCACGCCGCGAAGATTGACCCGAACGTCCGCCGGAGGCTCATTGTGAACGCGGCGCAAATCCTTAAGATGGCCGGCGCAGAAGCGTATGGCCTCCGCTCGCTCGGTGTCGACTTTTGGCGGACGGCGGCGGGGTGGGGACATGGTCACGAGGTTGCCCTTTCTGTTTTGGCGTGCTATGTTCCTGCTTTGTTCAGTATCTGGGAAAACAGAAGGCAATGTCAAGCTTCTGTTTTTTTGAATTGCGGTTTTTCGGAAATGAGGTTAATTCAGTGAGTTGTGAGGTCCAGGGCCCGGACGCGCAAGCGCGCCCCATGCCTTTCGCTTGGAGAAAACAAGTTGCAGGAGCTTCCGCTTTGACCGTCGACTGGATCCGCGCCGGCCTCAAAAGGACCGGCAAAACCCGCAGCGGCCTCGCCAAGGCGCTCGGCCGCTCGCCTTCCGCCGTCACCGACCTTCTCAACGGCCACCGCCGTCTGCGCGCCGACGAGATCGCGACCGTGTCCGATTATCTCGGCATCGAGCCGCCCCGCCTCATCGGCGGCGGACCGCCGCGGCCGCCTAGCGCGCCGCTGATCGGCTATGTCGGCGCGGGCGCGGTCGCGCATTTCTACGCCGACGGCCAGGGGCCGTTCGATGATGTCGACGCCCCTCTCGACTCCAAGCCGACGACGGTGGCGGTGCAGGTCCGCGGCCATTCGCTGGGCGCGCTGTTCGACAACTGGCTCGTCTTCTACGACGACATCCGCAATCCGCCTGACGACAGTCTCGTGGGGCGCATGTGCGTGTGCGGCCTCGCCGACGGGCGGGTGCTGATCAAGGCGATGAAGCGCAGCCCCAACACCGGCTTATGGAATCTTCTGTCCAACACTGAGCCGCCGATCTACGACGTCGGCCTCGATTGGGCGGCGCCAGTGCGCGAGATGCGCCCGAGGTAGGGGCCAGAGTGGGGACTGGTATGTCCGCTCCCCCCTCGGCGCTGGAGATCGCGCGCGCGCTCATCCGCTTTCCCTCGGTGACGCCGGCCGACGAGGGCGCGTTGCCCTACTTGCGCGATCTCTTAGGCAAGGCCGGGTTCACCGCTGAGTTCGTTACGTTCGAGGCGCCGGGAACGCCTGCGGTCCTCAACCTTTACGCGCGGTTCGGTGACGCGCGACCCAATCTCGCCTTCGCCGGCCATACCGACGTCGTGCCGCCGGGTGATAAAGCGCTCTGGCGGTTCGACCCGTTTTCGGCCGAAATCGCCGACGGTGAGCTCTGGGGCCGCGGCGCCTGCGACATGAAGGGGGGGGTCGCCGCAGCGGCAGCCGCCGCCTTGCGCTTCATCGTCAGGGGAGCGTTCGGAGGTTCAATCAGCTTCCTCATCACCGGCGACGAAGAAGGCCCGGCGATCAACGGCACGGTCAAGCTCGTCGACTGGGCGCTCGCCAAGGGGGAAACGTTCGACCATTGCATCCTAGGCGAATCGACCTCGGCTGAGGCGGTCGGCGACACGATCAAGCACGGCCGGCGCGGCTCGCTCAACGGACGGCTCACGATCCGCGGCCGCCAGGGCCACGCCGCTTATCCGCAGATCGCCGACAACCCGATCCGGGCTCTTGCGCCCATATTGACGGCGCTGCTCTCGCCGCCGCTCGATCAGGGGAACGCGAACTTCGAGCCCACGAACCTCGAGGTGGTTTCGGTCGACGTCGGCAATCCGGCCTTTAACGTCATTCCGGGCGAGGTGCGCCTCACCTTCAACGTCCGCTTCAACGATCTGTGGACGCCCGAAACGCTCGCCGCCGAGATTGAGCGGCGGGTCGCCGTAGCGGACGAGGCCATGCGCGCGACGCTGACCTTCGAGCCGACCAACGCGGTTGCGTTCCTCACCAAGCCAGGACCGTTCACCGATCTGGTCGCCGCGGCGGTTGAGGATGTGACCGGGCGCAAACCCTCCCTTTCGACCGGCGGCGGCACCTCCGACGCGCGTTTCATCAAGAACGCCTGTCCGGTGGTCGAACTTGGCCTCGTCAACGCCACTATTCATGGCGTGGACGAGCGGGTCGCGGTCGACGATCTCGAGGCCCTGTCGCGCATCTACGAGCGGGCGCTCGAGCTTTATTTTGCCCGATCGCCGGCGTAGTCGACGCGGACAAGATAGAGGCCATGGGCGGGCGCCACCTGGCCGCAGCGGCTGCGGTCGGAGGCCTCGAACGCCGCTTTGAAATCGGCCGCGCTCCAGCGGCCGGAGCCGACCTCGACAAGTGAGCCGACCATCGAGCGCACCTGGCGGTGCAGGAACGACCGTGCTCTTGCTTCAAACAGAATGTCGTCGCCCTCGCGCCTGACATCGAGCCGGTCGAGCGTGCGGATCGGCGATTTCGCCTGGCATTGCGAATCGCGGAAGGTCGAGAAATCGTGCCGGCCGATCAGCACACGCGCCGCCTCTTGCATCGCCTCCGCGTCGAGCCGCGGGTTCACCCGCCAGGCGCGGCCGCGCTCGAGCGTGAGCGGCGCGCGGCGATTGACGAGGCGATAGAGGTAATGGCGGGCGGAGGCGCTGCGCCGCGCGTCGAAATCGGCGCTCACGCGCTCGGCGCCGAGCACCGCCACCGGATGGGGTTGAACGAGCGCGTTGAGCCCTTCGCTAAGACGAAACGGGGACCAGTCACGCTCAAGGTCGACATGCGCGACTTGGCCCCGCGCATGGACGCCCGCGTCGGTGCGGCCGGCGCCGTGAGCGGTCACGCGCGCGCCGGTCATCGCGGTGAGCGCGCCTTCCAGAACTTCCTGAACCGAGAGGCCGTTTTCCTGTCGCTGCCACCCGACGAACCGCGCTCCATCATATTCGAGCGTGAGCTTATAGCGCGGCATGCGCCGCCTGCGCCGGCACGCCGCGGAGGGCGGCGGCGATCGCCTCGTCGAGGACCCCATAGACGCGCGGATCGCTGCAACGGGCGACGTTGAAGCGCAGGTAGCCGCGCGCCTCATCGGAGGCGCTGAACGCTGGGCCAGGCGCGAACATCACCTTTCTCGTCAGCGCGTAGCGGGCGACGTCAGCGGCGCCGACGCCGTCGGGCAGGCGAGCCCACAAATAGATGCCGGCGCGCGGCTCGATCCAGGGGACGAGGCCGTGGCGGCGCAGGTTCTGGACGCCGCCCCCAATGGCGTCAGCGAGCTTCCGCCGCAAGCCATCGAGATGCCGGCGGTAGCCGCTTTCCGTCAGAACGCAATGCAGGATCGCGGCGCCGGTCGCGCTATTGCCCATGGTCGTCGCTAGCTTGAGGTCGACGAGCTGTGGAATCCAGTCCTGACGCGCTGCGATGTAACCACAGCGCATCGCTGCGCCGACTGCCTTGGTCGCGCTGCCGACCTGGACGACCCGGCGCAGGCCGTCGAGCGCGGCGAGCCTCGTCGAGGGTTCGGCCTCGAAATCAGCGAAAGTGTCGTCCTCGAGGATAAGCACGTCATGCTCCTCGGCCAGCCGGAGCACGCGGTGGACGGTAGCCGGCGAGGAGATTGCTCCGGTCGGATTTTGCAGGCCGGCGCTGGTCAGATAGAGGCGCGGGCGACGCTCGGAGAAGACGCGCTCGAGTTCGGCGACGTCGGGGCCGTCGGCGGTCATCCGGACCGGGATCGTGGTCACGCGATTGGCGCGCAGCAGCGCATGGAAATTGAAGTAGCAGGGATCATCGACGACCACTGTGTCATTCGGGTTGAGGAGGAACCGGCAGACCAGATCGAGCGCCTGCGAACAGGAATCCGTGACCACAAGCTGGTCGAAATCCGCCATCACCCCACGCTCGGCGAGGCGCACCGAGAAGAACTGGCGAAGCGGAGCGTAGCCGAGCGGCTCGTCATATTGGCGCCGGCGCTGAGGATCCTCGCGCGCGGCAAGGCGCAACGCCCGCTGGACGCCGAGATCGAGCACCCAGGAATCGGGCAGCCAGCCGGCGCCCGGACAGAGGAAATCGGGGGCGCCGACCATGGCGTGCCGATTGATCCACGACGGATCGATCGCGGGCTCAGTCGGCGGGTCGGCGGCTGAGAGCGTGAGCGGGCGGGCGGCGCCCGCGACGAAGAAACCGGAGCCACGCCGAGCGACAACCGCGCCCTCGGCGGCGAGCCGGTCGTAAGCCTCGACCACGGTCGATTTCGAGACGTCCAGCTTTACGGCGAGCTCGCGCACGGAGGGGAGCCGGGCGCCGCGGGCGAGCGCGCGATTGGCGATGCGTCCACGGATGAACGCCGCAGCCATCTCGACGCGTGACACGGGCCGATCGTCCATGAATATCACTCGAACTGTACAGCCAGTGGAGTGGTACAGTTTGGAGCAAGTGTAATGAACTGTCTCTGGCGCCGCAAGCCCTCCAGTCGGATCTTGGCACCAGAAAGGATGACACCTATGACTTCCGAAAGACGTGCGTGGCGGTCAATTCGCGCAGGCCTGAGACGAGCGGCGGCTTGGCCGTTCCACGTCGCGGCCGCACGAGCGACGATGCGGGCACTGGCGAAAATGGATCGCCGCGAGCTTGCTGACATCGGCTTGAGCCCAAGCGACGTGCGCGACGCCTCGGCGGTGCCGCTCGACGGCGATCCGACCGACTTGCTGGCGCGGCGGGTGCGAGAGCGGCAGGGCAATGCTTTCGCCGCCCCGCCCAGCGCCTGGGACGGAGGCTCGACAGTTGAAGATCCGCGCGGCAAACCGAGACGAGACCAACCGTCGCCGAACTCGCGTTCAGGCTCCCGGCAAGCCCTTATCGCTAAAACAAGCTGAGCTGCGCGCCAGCGTCGGTCGCCTGCGGGACCGGTTTGCGAAACAGGTCGGTGCGCAGCGCCCGCGACGTCTCGCGATAGCCGAGGCGGCGCGCGGCCGTCTCGAACCGGCGCCCGATCATCCAGGCGTAGGGCCCCGAGCCCGCCATGCGCCGGCCCCACTGGGCCTCATAATCCTTGCCCTCGCGCATCGACTGCATGAGCGACACCGCGCGCTTCAGCCGGTCGGGATAGTGGACTTGCAGCCATTCGCGGAACATGTCGCGCAACTCGCCCGGCAGGCGCAGCACGACATAGCTCCCCTCGCGGGCTCCCGCCGAATAGGCGCGAGTGAGGATCGTCTCGAGCTCCTCATCGTTGATCGCCGGGATGATGGGCGCGGCCATCACCCCCGCCGGCACGCCGGCGTCGTTGAGCGCCTCGATCGCCTCGAGCCGCTTCTGCGGCGTCGGCGCACGCGGCTCCATCTGGCGGGCGAGCGTGCGTTCGAGCGTCGTCACCGAGACGAAGACCTTGACCAGGCCGTCGCGCGCCATCGGCGCCAAGATATCGAGGTCGCGCAAAATGAGGTTCGATTTGGTGACGATGGAGAGCGGGTGGCGGGCGCGGCTCAAAGTCTCGATCAGCGACCGGGTGATGCGATATTGGCGCTCGATCGGCTGATAGGGGTCGGTGTTGGCGCCGAAGGCGATGGGCGCCGGCCGATATTTGGGCGCCGCCAGCTCCCGCTCCAGAAGCTCGGCGGCGTTTGCCTTGGCGAACAGGCGGGTTTCGAAATCGAGCCCGGCCGACAGCCCCATATAGGCGTGGGTCGGCCGGGCGTAGCAATAAAAGCAGCCATGCTCGCAGCCGCGATAGGGATTGATCGACCGGTCGAACGGAATGTCGGGCAACTCGTTGCGGGCGATGATGTTTTTGGGCTTCTCCCAAGTGACTTCGGTCGCCAGCGGTTCGGGCGCCTCGTCGCGCGTCCAGCCGTCGTCGAAATCCTCGCGCTTCTGAAGCTCGAAACGGCCGGTGGCGTTGGTCGCAGCGCCGCGCCCGCGCCTGAGTTCGGCGGGCAGAATGCGTTCGGCGATCGCCTCAGGGCGATGGCGCGGGTCGGCGGTGCGGATCTGGCTCGGGTTCATGGTCGTGTTCCGTAACGTAAGAACTGGAACAAATCATGAACTAGAGATAGTCCCGGACCAGCGCAACGTCAAGGTCGTGCGCGTCTGGACCGCGCTTTGTCGGGCGCCGGCGACGCCTTCACCTGAGCGAGCCGGCGATCGGAGAGCGTCGCCGCAGGCGATCGGGCAGCGCGACGGCGGGGAGCGCGGTCGAGCGCGCCGGGGGTCAATTCGAGAACGTGTCGCAGGAATTGATGTCGCCGCTCTTCAGACCGGTTGTCAGCCATTTCTGTCGCTGGGCCGAGGAGCCGTGGGTGAAGCTGTCGGGCACCGCGTAACCTCGCGCCGCAGTCTGCAGCCGGTCGTCGCCGATCGCCTGCGCCGTCGCCAGCGCCTTCTCGATGTCGCCCGGCTGGAGGATCTTCCATTTGTCGTTCGCATGGTTGGCCCAGACGCCGGCGAGGCAATCGGCCTGCAGCTCGATCCGGACCGACAGCGCGTTGGCCTGCGTCTGGCTCACCCGCTGCTTCAGATTGTCGACCTTGTCGAGAATGCCGAGCAGGTCCTGCACGTGATGGCCGATCTCATGCGCCACCACGTAGGAATAGGCGAAATCGCCGCCGCCGCCATACTTGGCCTTCATGTCGCGGAAGAACGACGTGTCGAGGTACACTTTCTTGTCGATCGGACAGTAGAACGGCCCCATCGCCGCTTGCGCGCCGCCGCATCCCGATCGCGTCGCGCCGTCATAGATGACGAGCGTCGCCGGCTGGTATTGGACGCCGGTCTGCGCCGGCAGCACCTCCGACCACACCGCCTCGGTGCCGCCGACCACGCGGGCGAGAAACTTGCGCGTCGGGTCATTTGGGTCGACAGCGGTCGTTTGCGGCGCCGCGCTCTGCTGCCCGACGCCGATCATTTCGGCCCCGCTCATGAGCACCTGCGGGGAAATGCCGGTGAAATAGCTGATAGCGAAGATGACGACGATGGCGCCGATTCCCAGTCCGCCCTTTCCCACCATCCCGCCGCCCTGGCCGCGGCGATCCTCGATATTCGAGGATTCGGGCATGTTTTCGTAATCCATGACCAAACTCCGAGCGGAGAACGCCGGTTAACGCCTTTTAACCATCTTATCAGACAAAGCGTTGCCGGAGTAGCGCCTCGACCCCCGGCGCGCCGCAAAGCCTTTCTTTAGGCCTTTGCCAGACAGTGTCTGGACTTTGGCTTCCGGAAGAAGGCTGCCGCATGCCGCCGACTTATTCCTTCGTCGTGCCGATCTTCAACGAGGAGGTCGTCATCCCGATCCTCATCAAGCGGCTCGAGGCTCTGCTCGAGGCGCTCGACGCTGAGGGTGAGGTGATATTTGTCGACGACGGCTCCGAAGACACGAGCGCGATCGTTATCGAAGGTAAGGCGCGCGCGGACAAGCGCTATCGGCTGATCAAGCTGTCGCGCAATTTCGGCCACCAGATCGCAATCACGGTCGGGCTCGATCACGCGGCCGGCCGCGCGGTCATCGTGATGGACGCGGATCTGCAAGACCCGCCCGAAGTCGCGCTCAAGATGATCGCCAAATGGAAGGAAGGCTATGACGTCGTCTCCGCCGAGCGCGCCTCGCGTCGTGGCGAAAGCCGCTTCAAGCGGGCGACGGCGGATCTCTTCTATCGCCTCATGGGGAGGCTCGGACACGTCTCGACGCCGCGCAACGCCGGCGACTTCCGCCTAGTCGATCGCAGAGCGCTCGATTGCTTTCTCGCCATGCCTGAGCGCGACCGGTTCGTGCGCGGCATGTTCGCCTGGATCGGGTTCCGCCAGGGAGCCGTGATCTTCGACCGCCCGCCGCGCGCCGCAGGGAAAAGCAAGTATTCGCTGCGCAAAATGATCGCGCTGGCCGCGAGTGGGCTCGTATCGTTCTCCGACGCGCCCCTTCGCCTCGCGCTCTGGGCGGGCGGCGCAGTGTCGGTGATCGCATTCGTCTATGGGCTGAGCGTGATCGGGCGATGGGCGTTCGGCGACCCGAATCTCGAGAGAGGCTGGAGTTCGACCATCGTGGTCATCGCCGCTCTCGGCGGCGCAAACATGCTGATGACCGGCGTCATCGGGCTCTATGTCGGGCGCATTTACGCCGAGGCAAAGGGCCGGCCGCTCTATATCGTCGACCGGGCCGTCGGCTTTGACGATGGGCCGGCGGCTGCTCGAGGGCCGGCGCGCGCTAGTGAATCTGCGTCACTGCGTCCTGACCGCGCGCCAACTCGATGGTCGTGATTGCAACCAGCATCTCGGCGCGGGATTTCAGATCCTTGGCCTCGAGCAGCGCCTGCTTTTCCCTTGGGCCGCACGGGCTCATCATCGACAGGCCGTTGACCAGCGCCTCGTTCGACGCCTTGCGGATGTCACTCCACACCACCTTGATCTCGTTGACCTCGGCGAAGCGTTTCAAGGCCGCGATCAGGTCGTCGCGATCGACCGCCGCTTCGCCCGCGCCTTCGCGAAAATCCTCGGCGAACGGCGAATAATCGGGGACCGCGACACGGTACGGGCGGTCGCTCGGCGCTTCCGCCGTCAAGCGGAACCGCGCGATGCCCATCAGCGTCAAAAAACAGCGGCCGTCGCTGATCTCCGCATATTGAACGACCCGGCCGGCGCAGCCGAGCGGATAAAGTTCCGGCGCTGGATCGGACGTCTCGTCGTCCGACGCCGGTTGAATGACACCGATCAGCCGTTCGCCGGTCAGCGCATCGTCGAGCATCTCGAGATAGCGGGGCTCGAACACGGTGAGCTGGATCGGGCGGCGCGGCAGCAGAAGCGCGCCCGTCATCGGAAACAGTGGGATCGTCGCCGGCATTTCGGCCGGTCCGGCGAAAGTGCGGTTGAGCTTCATGGCGCTCTTCTCATTCTTCGGTCGTCTTTTGCGGCGGCTCGCTGTCAAAACCAGATCGCCGACAGCTTGCGCCGCGCGGCCACCGATGCCGGGTCCATCAGACCCCAGGCCTCGAACAGCTGCAACAATTGTTTGCGCGCCGCCTCGTCGTTCCATTTGCGGTCGCGTCTAATGATTTCAAGCAGCTGGTCGGCCGCCTCGTCCCGATCGCCCTTCGCCGACAGGGCGACAGCAAGGTCGAAACGCGCTTGGGAGTCGTTCGGGTTGGCGGCGACGGCCTGCTCGAGCGGAGCCAGCTCGCCGACGGTCGAGGCTTGCTCGGCCAGGCGCAACGCCGCCCAAGCGGCGACGACCGCCGGGTCCTGCTCCTTGCCGGCCGGCGCGGCCGGCGCCGTGTCCAGCAAGGCTTTCGCTTCAGTGAGTTGTCCAGCGGCAACTTGTAGTTTGGCGAGACCGCCGATCGCTTTGGCGTCGCCCGGCTCCTCAGCCAAAATCTCGGAATAGATCGCCGCCGCCCCGGCCGCATCGCCTTTGGCGGCCGCTTCCTCCGCCTCCGCCAGCAGCGCCGCCGATCCGCCCTCGAGCGGCCCGATGAGCCGCTCGATGAAGCCACGGATCTGGCTTTCCGGCAGCGCGCCGACAAATCCGTCGACCGGCTGACCTTTGTCGAAGGCGATAACGGCGGGAATCGACTGGATGCCGAGCTGGCCCGCAATCTGGGGATGATCGTCGATATTCATCTTGACCAGGGTAACCTTGCCGCCCGAGTCGGCGACCGCCTTCTCCAGCGCCGGCGCAAGCTGCTTGCAGGGTCCGCACCACGGCGCCCAGAAATCGACCAGCACCGGTTGGCGCGTCGACGCCGTTAGCACGTCGGCGCGGAACGAGGCGGCCGTGACCTCCTTGACCGAACCTGTTTTCGTTTGAGGCGCAATCGCGCCGCTGACATTCGCCATGTCGCATCATCTCCAGCCCGGCGGACGGGCAGTGCCCCCGCGCGATCCCACTTTTGCCGCCCTAAATGGAGCCAATGGGCCTTTTATTCAACCGGCGGCCTATCCTGCCCAAGCGCCACGACCAGGGGCTCATGTCCGGTCGCGCGCAGGAATTTGATGAGATCGGCGCTCGCCAGCCCCGTGGTGCGCGTATTGACCAGCGGATGAAAATTGAGCCGCTCGTGGCGCATCATCGCCTCATCCAGCACCACGCGAACCTTGCCGGTTTTATCGTTGATTGCGCCGAAGGGCGTCACAGCTCCCGGCCGGACGCCCCATACCTCTTCCAGCAAATCGGCGGAGCCGAAGGAAACGCGCCCCTGGGCGCCGATCCTCTCGTGCACCCGCTTGAGGTCGATCACGGTCTCCTCGCCCAGGACGAGCAGAAAAAGGCGGCCTTTCTTGTCCTTGACGAAGAGATTCTTCGTGTGGCCCCCCGGGATATCGCCGCGCAACGCCTGCAAATCCTCAACCGTATGGAGGGGCGGATGATCGACAGTCTCGGCCTCGATCGACAGAGACGAGAGATAGTCGAGCAGGTCGTACGGGGAGGCAGGCATCAGGAATGCAGGATGGAGGAGAATCCGCGAGTTGGTAGCCGCTTCCGGCGGCGGCGGCAACCGAAAGGGTCGCGCCCATCCGTGACGGCGCGGTTGCTTTCCTGCGCCAAAAATGCTCTGTTACTGCTCCATTTTGGAGTTCAATCTTGGACCTTTCGATCAAAAGCGTGCCAGAGGACCAGGTGAGGCGACTGCGCGAACGCGCCAAAGCCAACCATCGGTCGCTGCAGGGCGAATTGAGGGCGTTGATCGACGAGGCGACGGGGACGCCGCGCCGGCTTGGAATTGACGAAATCGTCGCCAGAGTGAGGGGCCTTAATCTCACGCGGCGGGACGAAGCGGCGCGGCTCATCCGCGAAGACCGTGACCGATAAGGTCGTCGACGCGTCCGCAATTCTCGCTTTGCTGTTCAATGAACTGAAGCGCGAAGAAATCGTCCCCCGGCTGCGCGAGGCGACCCTCCGCGCCCCAAGCCTCATTGGATTCGAAGTCGCGAACGCCTGCTTAAAGAAAATTCGCGCCGCGCCCGCCGAGCGAGAGGCGCTGATTGAAGCCTTTTCCTTGCTCGATGCGCTCTCGATCTCGCTCGAGACAGTAAACCTCGACGCCGCCATCGTTCTGGCCGAGCGAATGAAGCTGTCGCTCTACGACGCAAGCTACCTTTGGCTAGCCCACGCGCTCGGCGCTGAGCTTGTCACGCTTGACGACCGGCTCGCTCGCGCAGACGAAAATATGCGCCGCCCCAAATAGCGAAGCTCAGGTCTGCACGTACAAGCGCGAACCTCGCCTGTGAAAGCATCCGAGGTCGTTCAATCGATCACGGACCGGCTTGCCGAAATCCTTCACGCGGCGACGCGAGCACGGACGGAGGCGTGCGCGATGATCTCGATGTGGACTTCCCTAGCTCCGCCGCCTTCGAGGAGGTCGGCGGCGGTGTCCGCAACGTTGCGGCGGAACGCCTCGAACGTGTCCCCCTCCACGTGTAGCCCTTCGATATCCGAACTTTCGACATACCAGACGCTGGCACTTTCATCGAAAGTGGCTTTGACGACAGCAACGTGGATTAGCGGTCCTCTCTTGGCCCTATATCACGTCCGATCGAGCCGGGCATTTGAAGCGCCTGAATTGCACTCAGGAAGCGGAAGGCGAGGGAGCGCTCGGGCGGTGCTACAGAATTTGCTGGCGCTGCGGCGCGAAATCTGTATAAGCGCGCGGTCCGTGACAGCTACGTCGCGGGATCCGCGTCGCGACCGACCTGGACGACATCCCGGTTCGGCCGCTCCTGGACGACGAGGCTGGCTTAGGCCTGCCGCAGATTTAAGGACAATTCCGATGTCGATTACGGCCGAGCGCAAGACCGCGCTCATCAACCAATATGGTTTGAAAGTCGGCGACACCGGGTCACCTGAAGTTCAGGTTGCGATTCTCACCGAGCGCATCGCCAACCTGACCGGTCACTTCAAGACCCACGTCAAGGACAACCACTCCCGCCGCGGCCTCCTCAAGATGGTGTCGCAGCGGCGGACGCTTCTCGACTATGTCAAGAAGCAGGACGAGGGGCGCTACAAGTCCCTCATCGAGCGTCTGGGCATCCGCCGCTGAAGGCGAGCCCCACGCGAACAGGGCGCCTGAATAGACGCGCCCTTCAAACCGGGCGGCGGCGCGGCCGGCGCCCTCACCCAATGCGAGAGCCTCGCGTCATGGCAGGATCGCAAGGGGCTGGCGTTCGTCCAGCCTCTCGCCGTCTTGCCGATGACGAGCCCGACAGGCGGGCGGCATGGGCCGCAGGCTTTCGCATCCTCAACTCATGCAGGATGAAGACAAATGTTTGACACACAACGCGAAGAACTCAACTGGTGTGGGCGCAAGCTCACGCTCGAGACCGGCCGCCTGGCCCGCCAGGCCGACGGGGCGGTATTCGCCACCTGGGGCGAAACCACGGTTCTTGCGACCGTCGTCGCCGCGAAGGAGCCAAAGCCCGGCCAGGACTTTTTTCCCCTGACCGTCCACTACCAGGAGAAGGCGTTTGCAGCCGGACGAATTCCCGGCGGCTATCTCAAGCGCGAAGGGCGTCCTTCGGACCGGGAAACCCTGACCTCGCGCCTGATCGACCGGCCGATCCGACCGCTGTTTCCCGAGGACTTCCGTTGCGACACGCAGGTCATCGCCACGGTCTTCTCCTACGACCTCGAAAGCGACTCGGACATTCTGGCGATGGTCGCTTCTTCGGCCGCGCTCACCCTTTCCGGCGTGCCGTTCATGGGCCCGATCGGCGCGGCGCGGGTCGGCCTTATCAAGGGCGAGATTCGGGTCAATCCGACAGTCGAGGAGATGAAGAATTCGACCCTCGATCTGGTTGTCGCTGGCACGGCGGACGCGGTGCTGATGGTCGAGTCGGAGGCCCGGGAGCTCTCCGAGGAGACGATGCTGAAGGCGGTGATGGCCGGCCACGCCGGATTCCAGCCGGTCGTTCAAGCGATCATCCGGCTTGCCGAAAAGGCCGCCAAGGAGCCGCGCGAACTCGGAACGCAAGATCGCTCGGGGGTCGAAAAGGCCGTGTTGGAAGTGGGCGAGGCCGATCTTCGCGCAGCCTATTCGCTGACCCAGAAGCAGGAGCGTTACGCCGCCGTCGACGCGGCCAAGGCGAAGGTGTTTGCCGCACTCGCGCCCGAGGGCGCCGAAGCGAAGTTTCCCCCGGCGGAGATTGCGGAGGCTTTCCATAACGCCCAGGCCAAAGTCGTGCGCTGGAATATTCTTGACCACAAGCGCCGCATCGACGGGCGCGATCTGACCACGGTGCGCCCGATTCTGGCTGAGGTTGGGGTGCTCCCCCGGACCCATGGCTCCTCGCTGTTCACGCGGGGAGAAACGCAGGCGATGGTCGTCGCCACGCTCGGCACGGGCGAGGACGAGCAATATGTCAATTCGCTGGATGGGACCTACAAGGAGCGGTTCCTGCTCCACTACAACTTCCCTCCCTATTCGGTCGGTGAGACCGGCCGCATGGGCACACCCGGCCGGCGCGAGATCGGCCACGGCAAGCTTGCCTGGCGCGCCATTCGCCCGATGCTGCCGACCCCGGCCGAATTCCCCTACACCATCCGCGTCGTCTCCGAGATCACCGAGTTCGAACGGTTCATCGTCCATGGCGACGGTGTGCGGATCGTCGCTGGCGCTGATGGATGCGGGGGTGCCGCTGAAGCGGCCGACCGCAGGCATCGCGATGGGTCTCATTCTCGAGGGCTCGCGTTTCGCCGTTCTGAGCGACATTCTGGGCGACGAGGATCATCTCGGCGACATGGACTTCAAGGTCGCGGGCACCAGCGAAGGGGTCACTTCGCTGCAGATGGACATCAAGATCGCCGGCATCACCGAGGAAATCATGCGTCAGGCGCTGGATCAGGCGCGTGACGGGCGCATGCATATCCTGGGCGAGATGAGCAAGGCCCTCACCGGGGCGCGGGCGGAGCTTGGGGAATTCGCGCCGCGCATCGAGACCATGAAGATCCCCACCGACAAGATTCGAGAGGTGATTGGCTCGGGCGGCAAGGTTATCCGCGAGATTGTCGAAAAGACCGGCGCCAAGATCAACATCGAGGATGACGGAACGGTGAAAATCGCCTCCAGCGACGGCGCGAAGATCAAGGCGGCGGTCAACTGGATCAAGTCGATCGCCTCAGAGCCGGAAGTCGGCCAGATTTACGACGGCACTGTGGTCAAGACGGTCGAATTCGGCGCCTTCGTCAATTTCTTCGGCTCGAAGGACGGCCTGGTTCACATTTCTCAGCTCGCGAAGACGCGGGTCAACAAAACGACCGACGTGGTCAAGGAAGGCGACCGGGTCAAGGTCAAAGTCACGGGCTACGATGATCGCGGCAAGGTCAAGCTGTCGATGCGCGTTGTCGATCAACAAACCGGCGCCGATCTCGAAAAGGCGGCAGCGGCGGAACCAGCGCCAACGGCCGACTAGCCACATCCAGTCTAAGGACTATATGCAAAGGCGGCGCTTCCACGCGCCGCCAAGGGCGCCACATTCTGGCGCCGCTCATTTCCGAGCCGTAACGGCTTGTTAACGGCTCGGAAAGGCCGAGTGCGCTATGGAGTTTGCGCCTCAGTACATGGACTGAACTTCATGCAAGTGAGTTTTGCGGCCGCACTCGATGACGGCCGGCGTACAATTGCGATTGGGCGAGTCCGAGCGACGGCGCCCTGGCGGGCCGCAGGCGGCCCAGGCGGCGAGGCGGATCGTCGGGCGGCCATCGAGGCTTTGACGCGCGAAGCGGAGGAGTATGGAGCCGACGCCGTTCTTGACGTGCGGTTCGAGCTCGATGGCTGCAAAGGCTGCGACATCGACGGCATCCAGCTTCAGCGGTTGACGGCGACTGGCCTTGCGGTACGGTTCGCGCAGGCGGCTTAGTCCTATTCCGCCGCGTGGCGCATCGGGGGACGCGCCTCCTCGCGGCTGCGAAGCTCCGCCTCCCGCTGCGGAATATAGTCGCGGGTCAGCGGAACGTTCTCCTGGCGCTTGGCGAGCTGAATCTGAAACACCATGTGCCCGTCGACGCGGAACGCGGTCTCCGAACCCGCGAGATAGAACTCCCACATGCGGCAGAGGCGCTCGTCATAAAGCTTCACCGCCTCGTCCCGCCGCGCCACGAACCGCTCGCGCCAGGCCCGCAGCGTGTCGGCGTAATGCAGGCGCAGAATTTCGATGTCCGTCACGTAAAGGCCCGCTCGCTCGATCGCCGGCAGCACTTCGGACAGGCTCGGAATGTAGCCGCCGGGGAAGATATATTTGCGGATCCAGGGATTGGTGACGCCGGGAACGGAGTTGCGGCCGATGGAGTGGAGCAGCATCACACCATCGTCCTTGAGCAAGCCCCGGACCTTGGTGAAGAACTCGTCGTATCGGTTGGCGCCGACGTGCTCGAACATGCCGACCGAGACGATGCGGTCGAAGGTCTCGCCGACATCGCGGTAATCCTGCAGTCGAAATTCGACCCGGTCGGCGAGCCCCGCCTGGCGAGCGCGCTCGGTCGCGACCGCGAACTGCTCCTCGGATAAGGTAACCCCGGTTACGAGCGCGCCGGCGACGCCGGCGAGATAGAGGCCGAGACCCCCGAACCCACAGCCAATGTCGAGGGCCGTCGCGCTGTCCTTCGGCAGGAGCTTCGCGGCGATGTGACGCCTCTTTGCAGTTTGCGCGTCGTCGAGCGATTGGTCTGGATATTCAAAATAGGCGCAGGAATATTGGCGATCCGAATCGAGGAAAAGATCGTAGAGGCGCGCATCGAGATCGTAGTGGCTTGCGATATTGCGCCTCGCGCGTTGCCGGTCGTTGCGCTGGTGCAGGCCGCGGAACGCCATGCGCGCCTTATTCAGCACCTTGACCCAGGGCGCGTCCTCCATTTCGGCGAGGTTACGCGCGCCCAGTTCCAACAGCTCATAAAGGTCGCCTTTGGTTACGACCAGCCTTCCGTCCGTATAGAGTTCGCCCAGCGACAGCGCCGGATTGAGAATCAGGCGCCGTTCGGCGGCGCGATCGAGAAACTTCACCCCAACCAGCGGCCCCCCGCCATCGCCAAACGTCTCGATAACGCCGTCGGCTGTCTCGACCTCCAGGCGACCCTTGCGAACCAGTCTCCGTAGATAAACCCTGAACGCCGCGCTCATCACTCGCGATCCATCCTACTGGACTGCCTGGGCCGTCCCGGACCGAGCCAGTCATTCCTTCTGAAACTGTGTCAGGTTACGGAAAGTTCCAAGGCTTTTTCAAGTGCGAATCTAGATTGTCGGGCATTCCCGGCTCGCAAACCCCTGATTGGGCTCGTCTTGTTTTGGCCCCATTCGTGCGACCAACTCCGCCGCCGTTCCCCTTTGGCGCAATTTGCGCTAGACGACCGGATCGACCAAGGATTCCCTTATCGTGCATTATGTTTCGACGCGCGGCGCGGCGCCAACGCTGGGCTTCGCGGATGCGCTTCTCGCGGGTCTCGCGCGCGATGGCGGCCTTTATCTGCCGCTCTTCGTTCCGCAATGGCGACCCGACGCGATCCGGGCGCTTAGAGGCGTTCCGTATCCGGAAGCGGCTGCGCGAATCATGACGCCCTTCGTCGGGGAGGATTTCAGCCGGACCGAAATCGAGTCGCTGACCGCGGCCGCCTATGCCGGCTTCCATCACGCGGCGACGGCGCCGCTCACGCAAATCGACGCCAACCTGTTCGCGCTCGAGCTGTTTCACGGACCAACGCTGGCGTTCAAGGATTTCGCCATGCAGTGGCTGGGCCGGGCGATAAGTCGCATTTTGCGACAGCGCGGGCAGCGGGCCACGATTATCGGGGCGACATCGGGCGACACCGGCGCTTCGGCGATTGAGGCTTTCGCCGAGCAATCCCAGGTCGAAGTCTTCATCTTCTATCCACAAGGCCGGGTCTCCGACGTGCAGCGCCGGCAGATGACGACGGTCGATCGGCCCAACGTGCGCGCGATCGCAATCGAGGGTGCTTTCGACGACTGTCAGCGCATCGTCAAGGAGCTGTTCGGCGATCTCGCGTTTCGCGACGAAATGCGCTTATCGGCCGTCAATTCCATCAACTGGGCGCGCATCCTGGCGCAGATCGTCTATTATTTCGTCGGCGCCGTTGCGCTCGGCGCGCCCGAGCGGTCGATATCCTTCGCGGTTCCAACCGGGAATTTCGGCGACGTGCTGGCCGGCTATTATGCCAAGCGCATGGGATTGCCTATCGAGCGTTTGATCATCGCGACCAACGAGAACGACATTCTCGTGCGCGCACTGGCCAGCGGGCTTTATGCGCCGAAGGGCGTCAAGGCGACCCAGTCGCCATCGATGGACATCCAGGTGTCCTCGAATTTCGAGCGCCTCCTTTTCGAGGCTTCTGGCCGCGATCCGGAGGAGGTGGCCGCGCGGATGAGCGAGCTTGCCGAAGAGGGCTCATTTATGATCCCGACGGCCGCTCTGGCGCGCATTCGCGCCGATTTCGATGCTATTCGGGTCGACGAGACGGCCTGCGCCGAGGAGATGGGGCGCGTCCACCGCACTTGCGGCGTGATCATCGATCCGCACAGCGCCGTCGGCGTTCACGCCGCGCGAAAAGCGCTCGGCGCCGCGCAGGCGACGCCGGTCATCGCGCTCGCGACGGCCCATCCGGCGAAGTTTCCCGACGCTGTCGAGCGCGCGACCGGCGTGCGGCCGGGGCTCCCGGAGGGCCTCTCGGATCTGATGGAGCGCAAGGAAGCAATCGTCGTCCTGCCCAACGACCGCCGGGCGGTCGCTGATTATTTGCGTCAGACTGCGCGAGCCGCGGCGTGAGCGTTCAAGTTACGAACCTTCCTTCGGGGCTCGCCGTCATCACGGAGACGACGCCTCATGTGAAGACGGCGGCGATCGGCGTCTTCGTCGCCGCGGGGTCCCGCTACGAGCGCGCGGGTGAGCACGGACTTTCGCATTTCATCGAACACATGGCGTTCAAGGGCACTCGCCGTCGAAGCGCCCGCGAGATCGCTGAGACGATCGAGAACGTCGGCGGCGACATCAACGCGGAGACTGGAGTCGAGCGAACCAGCTATTTCGCCCGCGTTCTCGGAAGCGACGCCGGGCTCGCGCTCGATGTCATTGGCGACCTTCTCACGGACAGCGCGTTTGACCCGGAGGAGCTCGAACGGGAAAAGAACGTTGTCATCCAGGAGATTGGAGCTGTTGAAGACACGCCGGACGACCTGGTGTTCGATCTCCTCACCGCGACCGCCTGGCCGGACCAGCCGATCGGAAGGCCGATCCTCGGCACGCGGGAGGGCGTGGAGGCCTTCGGCCGGGCGGCGATCGATGGCTATCTCGGCCGCCGTTACAGCGCCGGCGCTACCGTAGTCGCCGCCGCCGGCGCAGTCGAGCACGAGCATATTCTCGCCCTCGCTCAGTCCCGCCTCGAGAGGCTCCCTAACGCGCCAGCGCCGGCCGAAGCCCGAGCGGCCTATCGCGGCGGCGAGACCAAGCGCAGACGGCGCCTGGAGCAGACGCATGTCGTGGTCGGTTTCGAGGGCCGGCCGGCCGGCGCGCCGGATCACGACGCCGCTCAGGTCTTTGCCGCCGCCGCGGGCGGAGGAATGTCGTCGCGGCTCTTTCAGGAAGTGCGCGAGAAACGAGGCCTCGCCTACTCAATCTACGGGTTTCACTGGGATTTCACCGACACCGGCCTGTTCGGCTTCTACGCCGGCTCGGCAGACCGGGATGCGGCGGAGGTGGTCGCGGCTTCGCTCGATTGCCTCGCGGAAGCGGCGCACGGGCTCGAGGAATCGGAAATTCGTCGCGCCAAGGCCCAGATGAAGGTCTCGCTGGTGACCGCTCTCGAGCAGCCTGCGGCCAGGGTCCACCAGCTCTCGCGCCAGATGCAGGTCTATGGGCGTCCACTTTCCTTTGATGAGATGCTGGCCCGCGTCGAGGCCATCACGGTCGAAGAGGTTCGCAAAACCGGCGCCGCCATGCTTAGATCGCCCCCCGCCCTGGCGGTCATTGGCGCGGTCGGCAAGGTTCCCGGCCAAGCGAAGATCGCCGGCGCTCTGAAGGGGGTATGATGGCGCTTTTCGGCCTGACGCGACCCGTTAGCCTGGAGCCTTTGCTCCGCGGCGACGGCATTTATCTACGGCCGGCGGCGCTGACGGACTATTCGCCCTGGTCGAGGTTGCGGGCCGCAAGCCGCACCTTTCTCGAGCCGTGGGAGCCGACGTGGCCGGACGACGACCTCACACGCGCGGCGTTTCGCCGGCGCCTCAGGCGCCAAGATGACGACATGGCGCGCGACGAGGCCTACTCGTTTCTCATTTTCGATGGCGTCGCTGACGAACTTTTGGGCGGAATCACGGTCGGCGGAGTGCGTCGGGGGGTGTCGCAGAACGGGACGCTCGGCTACTGGATGGGGGCTCCGCATGCAGGCAAAGGGCGCATGACGCGCGCGGTCGCCGCAACGATCGAATTCGCCCTGTCCAAGTTGCGGCTGCATCGGATCGAAGCGGCCTGCATCCCGGAAAATGCACCATCGATCGCCCTGCTTGAACGCAACGGCTTCCGGCGCGAAGGCTACGCGCGAGAATTCCTCCGGATCAACGGGGCCTGGCGCGACCACCTCCTGTTCGGGCTGGTCGAAAGCGACGCGCGTCCTCGACTGACGTGGACCAATCTTGACTGAACAGATCATCAACGATCGCCTGGGTCGCCAGGTCGCAGGAGCTCGCGTGCGCCGGCCGGCAAAGCGCGCCTCGAGCGCTTGGCGCTGCTTGATTGGGGTCGTGGCCCTCATCGTCGGACTGACGGCGTTCTGGCGACCCGCCTGCGCGGTGCAATCGGTCAGGGTTTCACCCGATTCGGACGCCATCGATCTGACCCGGGCCGTCGAGCGTCACAGCGCCCAGGGGGATCGCATCCAGGTGTCGACCGCGCCCGGCGCCGATGGCATCGTCCGGCGGATCGAGGTCAGCGCGCTGGAGCCGGGGGCCCAGCCGGCATGGATCGTGTTCGCGCTGACCAATGATTCCGAGGAGCAACTGACACGGTTGATCGTGGCGCCGCATTTCCGCTTTGTCGGCTCCGGCCTCATCTGGCCGGATCTCGGTTCGTCGCGAATCACGACCATTACGGCGAGTCAGGGGCGGCGCCGGAACGTGAGGATAACGCGGAATCGGATGTTTTCCGCCTGACCCTCGACCCGGGAACGACCGTGACTTACGTCGCGGAACTACGCACGCCGAACCTGCCGCAGCTTTATTTGTGGGAGCCGGACGCGTTCAAGGACAAGTCGACCAGCCTCACGCTTTACGAAGGCATTCTGATCGGCATCGCCGGTCTGTTGGCCTTGTTTCTGACCATCGTCTTCGTGGTGCGCGGCGCGATGATTTTTCCCGCCGCCGCGGCGCTCGCCTGGGCGGTGTTCGCCTATGTCTGCATCGACTTCGGCTTCTGGCGCAAGATGTTCGGTCTCGAGGATTCCTCGGAGCGAATCTGGCGCGCCGGCGTTGAAGCGACGATCGGCGCGACCCTCATCATCTTTCTGTTCGCCTATCTCAACTTGCGCCGATGGCACGTGCGCTACACCCATTTCGCGCTTGCCTGGCTCGCGTTGATGGCGGCTGTCGTCGGGCTCTCCGTCTACAATCCGCCGGTCGCCGCGGGGGTGGCGCGAATCTCTATCGCGACCGTCGCCGGGGTCGGCTTCCTGCTCATCCTGAGCCTTGCGGCGCGCGGGTCGGACCGCGCCGTGATGCTGATCCCGACCTGGTATCTGCTCGCCGTCTGGGTGGTGGCGGCCGGCGCGGCGGCGCTAGGCTATCTGACCAACGATCTGGCGGCGCCCGGCCTGGTCGGCGGCCTGGTGCTGATCGTCATGCTGATCGGCTTCACGGTGATGCAATTCGCTTTCTCCGGCTCCGGCGGCGCGATGGACAGCGGCCCCGACGCCGACAGGCGCTCGCTGGCCATGACGGGATCGGGCGAGGCGATCTTCGATTGGAACGTGCTGACCGACGAGGTGAACGGCAGCGAGGCGATCGAAAGCCAGCTCGGGCTCAAGCGCGGCGCGCTCGAAGGGCCGGCGGCGGGTTGGCTCGACGTGTTGCATCCGCTCGATCGCGACCGCTACACTTTGGCGCTCGACGGGCTCCTGCATCAGCGCTCGGGCCGGATCAATCACGATCTGAGACTGCGCGGATCGGACGGACATTATTTCTGGTACGTTCTGAAAGCCCGCCCGGTGATCAGCGCCGACGGCGAGGTGGTGCGAGTGATCGGCTCGCTGTCGGACGTGACCGAGCTCAAATCGGCCGAGGAGCGCATGCTCCATGACGCGGTTCACGACAATCTGACCGGCCTTCCCAACCGCGAGCTGTTCAACGATCGCCTGGGCGCAGCCATTCTCTTGGCCCAGAAGCCTGGTGGGAACGCGCCGACAGTGATGGTGATCGATGTCGACGAATTCCGATCGGTCAACGATTCCTACGGCTTGTCGATCGGCGACTCCGCTCTGTTGGCGGTAGCCCGACGTCTGGCGCGTGATTTACGGCCCGGCGACACCCTGGCTCGCCTGGGCGGCGACATGTTCGGCGCGATCGTGCTCACCGAACCTGCAGTGTTGGACGCGCCCGCCAGGATCGACGCCTTGCACGCTGCGCTCGCCGCCGCGATCAGCTTCGGGGAAAGCGAAATCACGCTCTCCGTTTCGATCGGCGCGGCGCACTACAATCCGAAGCTGCACGACAAAGGCGGCGATCTTCTCGCTGACGCTCAGCTAGCCCTCGCCAACGCCAAGAAGGCCGGCGGCGATCGGGTGGAGGTTTTCGCCCCCTACATGCGCTCGCATCGCACCGATCGGCAGGCGCTCGAGAACGACATGCGGCGAGCGCTCGAGCGCGGCGAGATCTCAATTCTGTTCCGGCCGATCGTGCGCCTGGAGGATCGAACCGTCGCAGGATTCCAGTCGCTCATCCGTTGGCGCCATCCAAGGCTGGGAAATCTCGGCGAGGATGAATTCCTCTCCGCCGCCGAGTCGACCGGCGCAATCGTGGACATCGGCGCCTACGCTCTGGAGGCGACCGCCAGGGAGCTGGCGGCGTGGCAGAAGGCGCTCGAGGTCAATCCTCCCATCTTCGCCACTGTCGCAGCGTCGTCGCGCCAAATGCTGAGCCACGACTTGCTCCTTGACGTGCGCTCTGCGCTTGGCCGCCATTACGTCCAGCGTGGCTCGCTCAGGCTCGCCGCGGCAGAGAGTTCTGGTGATGGAAAACCCGGAATACGCCGCGGCCCTTTTGCAACGGGTGCGCGAAATTGGCGCGGCGCTCATGATCGACCGGTTCGGCGCCGGCTACACCTCGCTCGGCCACCTGCCACAGTATCGCTTCGACGCGATGCGGATTGACGCCTCGCTGGTCAGGCCCAACTCGTTCGGCGCGCGGTCGCCCATCCTGCGTTCGATCGTGGCCATGGCGCAGGAGATCGGGATGGAGGTCATCTCCGAGGGGGCGGAGACGGAATCTGACGCGGTCGAGCTCGCCCAGCTCGGCTGCCAATTCGCGCAAGGGGCGGCCTTCGGCCAGCCGATGAACGCGGCCGCAGCGCGAAAACTGATGGGGGCCGCGGCCGCCTGACCAGCCAGCCGGCTCTAGCTAGACTAGAGCGCGCGACCCCGTCCTTCTCCCGATCCGGCCTGGCCTCGACGATCTGTGCGAACTGGGCAGTTGCTCCGCCGATAGGGGCCGAATAATCCTCTCGCAATCTCACCGCTGAAGGCATGGCGCGAATCCTCCACGCCGCCTTGAATCAGCATCCTCGCGATTCGGGAATCCCCCATGAGTCAGCCAGTGGGGCCTTTGGTATTATTGCCCAGCACCCAGATCGGCTGGTCGAGCCAGTCCGCCATCAACCGCTCGACGTGGTCGCGGCAATTCTCGATCGTTCCCTCGCTTCGGCCTTTCCGCTTGAGATGAGCATCACGGTACCGCGTCCAGGCAGCCCGCAGTGTGAGATCAATATCGAGGGACCCTTCCGGCCTGCCGGTTTTCAAATTGGGAGTCCCCGCCTCTCCCGCCTCCTTCGGCCGAGGGTCAAGGCCTTTTCCGATCAATCCCAACAGCGCCTTGGCCTTGGCGCGCGCTTCGCGCGTTTTGACTTCACCTGCTTCACCGACCTTGAGCCGCAGCGATTCTCGCTTGCCGTTCTGGCGCAGGTCGCCCTGCACCATGAATGTTTTGGTTCTCTTGCCGACCGTCACGAAGAAGCCAGGAGCTCGGCGTCCCTGACGATCTGCTGCCCAGAAGCGGCGAACTGAATGGCCAAAATGGCCTTGTCGGTCAGCGTTAGATGTCTAGTCCCGGCGTTTGCTGGAGCGGGCTAATTTTGAATCTGCTTGCCTCCGAAGTCCAGGCTTTGCAGATGAATTCGTATGGGGTGAGGCCTCTGAGGGTTTTGAGCCGCCTGGCGAAATTGTAGGCGTTGACGAAGTTTTGCAGGTGGGCTCGCAGCTGGTCGTGGGTCTCGTAGAAGTAGCGTTTGACGGTGGCGTCTTTGATGGTCCGGTTCATGCGTTCGACCTGGCTATTATCCGGTATGTGATCGTCGGCGCCTTGCTGTCCGCCTATTCCCGGAAGGGAGATGGCGATATGGTGAGCCCATCCGGGACACGGGGCGCCGGGAGCACGAAGAGAGGTCTTCACGCTCATCTCGCGGCGCCGCAAGGAAATCAACGCCACCCGAATCGCCGCTTGACAAACAGAAGGGCGTCCAGGGCAGCCAGTTCACCAGCGCGGATGTCACCGGCGTGCCGATCGAGGCTGACGTGCGCATCTCGATGGACGGACGCGGCCGCTGGATGGACAACGTGTTCATCGAACGCGTCTGGCGCTCGCTGAAATACGAGGACGTCTATCTCAAAGGCTACGCCGACGGTCGCGAGGCGAAAGCCGGCATCGGTTCCTGGATGGCCTTTTACAATTTTCGGCGCCCTCACCAGGCGATGAACAACCTAACGCCAATGGCAATGTGGCGCGCCGGCATGGACGAAATCGAGGCGGCGGCGAGGGCTGTGGATATGCCGCTTCGCTTGGACAACGCAAACGCGTTGCCCACATACCCACAGCAGAGACAGAAGCAGCAAGAGGCGGCTTGATTCTTGAAGGACAAGCGCAGGCGAGATTACACCTTAAATCCAACCCCCCGTGGTCCCACCAATCGGGTCCAGTTCAAGGATCAATCTGCTTTCCTGCGCATCACCTCTTGGTCACCCTCGATTCCTTTGCCACCCGGCTCTTGTTGAGCCAGCCGCGAACTCTACCGATGCTCCTTACGCCGGAATCTCTCGATAGGTTGTCTCGCCGCGCATGATCGCGAAAGCAATGCGCGCCATCTTGTTGGCGAGCCCACGACGACGAGCTTGAAGGGCTTCTTCTCGATCAGCTTCTTCGCCCACATCCGCAACGGATCGGTGTGCGGCTTACGATGAAACAACACCGCATGCGCGCTTACGACGAGCAGTTTGCGCAAGTTCCGAATGCCCATCTTCGAAATGCGCCCCAGCTTCTGTTTGCCGCCAGAAGAGATTTGCTTCGGCGTCAGGCCGAGAAAGGCGGCGAACTCACGCGGGCTGGCGAAACCGGATATATCCTGAATGGTCGCCGCCATCGCCGAGGCGGTGATGGGTCCGAAGCCCGGAATGGTCATCAGCCGGTGCGCCGTTTAATCCTTCTGCGGCGCTGAGCACGGGCGCCGTGCGCTCACACGACCGCCTCGAACGAGGCCGGCGCCCAACGAAGTCGCTCGGTTGCCGCCTTTCGGCCGAGAACGATCGCGCAGAATGCCTTCTAAGCAGAGATTCGTGGCTTGGCCAACGGATTGGGGATGCGCTCGCGGTTGAGATCAATGACAGCGTGATGGATGGCCTGGTCGAGCGCGGCGGCGTCGGTGAAGGTCTGGTGGGCGAGGTGATGGGCTTTGAGATCGCGCCAGACCGGCTCGATGTCGTTGAGTTCGGGGGCGTATTTCGGCAGCCATTCGACGGTGAGCCAGTGCGCGCGGGCGGTGAGGGCGGCGAGCGAGCGTTTGCTGGTGTGGATCGGACCATTGTCCTCGACCAGCACGACCGGCTTGGCCTGCCGCCCGGGCTGCGGTCCAAAGAGACGGTCGAGTTGCTCCAGATGGGCGATGAAATCGCCGCTGCGCTTGGTCGGGCTGGTATGGACGATGAGTTGGCGCGTGAGGGGATCGAGCGACCCCAGCATCGCGACCTTCTTGGCCTGCCCCGGCGCCGGCACACGCAAGTCCGCCCCCGACTTCGCCCAGGCGCGGGCGAGATAGGGATGGGTCAGCGCCTCGCTCTCATCGCCGTAGAGAAGAACGATGTCGCCCGCTTCGGCCTGCTGTTTGCGCAGTTGCAGGCGCAGCCCCACCCGTTCCACCTCGCTTTCCGTCTGACGTCCCTTCAGCGTGTGCCGGGGCCGCCGCCAGCGGAACTTTTTTTTCGCAAGGCCTTGGACAGTTGCGAACGGCTGATGCGCACGCCCTCGCGCGCTTCGATCTCGGCGCGAAGGCGGGGGATCGTCCAGTTGCGCCGGTCGGCCACAGGTTCTTCCAGCAGCGGGGTGGCGACGCGCATGGCGGCTTCACTCTTCACTGGAGGCGGGCCCGGCGCGATGCTGGTCTTCAGCGCTGCCACACCGCCGGCGGTGAAGTCGCTGCGCCACAGCCGAACCGTATCTTCGCGCACGCCAAACGCCTCCGCGATCTTGGGGCTGGTCCAACCAGCCAGCGTCAAAAGCACGGCGCGGGCGCGGTCCGCCTCGCCGCGATCGCGCGAACCGGCAACAGCCAAGAGGCCGGCGCGTTGTTCATCGCTCGCCATAATCGGAGACTTTCCCGCCATGTCATACACCTTGCGAATCGGCGCAGGCAGCCAACCGCAAAAAACCTATCCGTTGGTTAGCCAAACGGAATCTGCTTAGTCAGCCTCTACTGCGTTAACGCGTCAATGCCCAAAGTTCAGTTTTGGGCCGCGCCATGATTGCGGATTCTCGCGGAGGCGCTCCCTGACGTGAAGCCTTAACCGATCACCGATGTTCCGGCAGCTCGATCGGATCACCCAGGCCCGCGCTGTTTCCTCTGCCTTCGTCCTTGGCGTCGTGGTCGGTGCGCTCGCGAATCCGCCGCTGCGCGAGGTCCTCGAACGTCTCGCCGGTCTCGACAAGGATCGCGGCCTCGCCGCTCGCTGCCTCGTAGCGGCGAACGATCACGTCAACGTAAAGCGGATCGAGCTCGACGCGCCGACAGACACGACCGATGTTCTCCGCCGCGATGAGAGTTGAGCCCGAGCCAAGGAACGGGTCGAGCACGATGTCGCCGCGATTGGTGAGGTCCAGGAGCGCATCTTCCAGCATCGCCGTCGGCTTGACGGTCGGATGGTCCTGGAGACCCCTTCGGGCATCTGAACCCAGTGAGGAGGCGCCGGGATAGGTCCACACGTTCGAGCGCCAGCGGCCAGTCTTGCCAAGTTCGACGTTGTTCACATGCGGCGCCGTTCCACTTTTGAACAGGGGCAGGAGCTCGTGCTGCGATCGGTATAGGCTGCCCATGCCGGCGTTGGTCTTGGTCCAGACGATAAGGTTGAGGGGGTCGAGGCCGAGCTTCATGGCCGCGGCGAAGACGGTCGGATAGCCCCGCCAGTCTATGTAGGTGCCGAATACGCCCCCGTCGCACAGGCAGAGTAGCGCAGCTTCCATCCAGGAGACGTTGAAGCCGAGGAACTCCGCGTCCGACATCTCGCCAGACGCCATCGCGAATTCTCGGTGCGCGCCGCCGGTCACATGACCGGAGATGGGGACGTTATACGGCTCGTCCGTCAGGATGAGGCGGGCGGGATGGTCGCCATTCATCAGCCCACGCAGCGTTGAGGGATCGGTCGCGCTACCGCAGATGACGCGGTGGGCTCCGAGCTGGAAAATATCGCCGAGTTTCGCGACCGCGACCGCGCCAGCGTCGGGCGCAAGCGGGCCTTGCTCCACCGCGTCGCCACCGTCGCCGAGGACAATCTGGTCGATCTCATCGAGCGAGAAACCGGAGACCTCAATCGGCGCATCGGTCAGGATTAGTTCCTCGAACTCGATCTTCAGTTCGTCGAGGTTCCACTGCCCCTTCTCGCCGAGCCGATTGACGGCGAGCCGCAGGGTCCGCTGTTCGACGTCTGAAAGGTGATCGATCCGCATGCAAGGGATGCGAGTGAGACCAAGGAGGCGCGCGGCCTCGATGCGGATAGCGCCGTCGAGGACGAGGTTCTCCTTGCCGACGAGAACCGGAACACAGAAACCTAGGGCGCTAATCGACCCGGCGACCTCCCGCACATGCGCCTGATCGCTGACGCGAACTTTCCGTGCGGGCAGGCGCAGATCGTCCAGCGGGAGGTCCTCAACCTCCAGCGTTGGCGAGATGTCATTGCGCTGCGGGCGCGCCGCCGCAGAGGGTGCGGCCAATCGCGCCAAGCTTTCGCGTCGGCGGCGACTCTTGGCTTTCAGTTGTTCGATGAGCGGACGGTCGGTGGCGAGAAAATCGCGGCCAGACTTGGTCATCTTGTTTCTCCTTCATTCGGAGGTCGAATTCGAAGGAGAAACTGGCCCCGGGTCAGCTCCGCCCCGAGCCCAAGCCACTCGGCCGCTGGCGCGCGCCAGGAGACGCCCTTTCCCATCGGGCGATCGTCTGGGCTTGATCTAAGCAGATTCCGTTTGGCTAACCAACGGATAGGTTTTTTGCGGTTGGCTGCCTGCGCCGATTCGCAAGGTGTATGACATGGCGAGAAAGTCTCCGATTATGGCGAGCGATGAACAACGCGCCGGCCTCTTGGCTGTTGCCGGTTCGCGCGATCGCGGCGAGGCGGACCGCGCCCGCGCCGTGCTTTTGACGCTGGCTGGTTGGACCAGCTCCAGGATCGCGGAGGCGTTTGGCGTGCGCGAAGATACGGTTCGGCTGTGGCGCAGCGACTTCACCGCCGGCGGTGTGGCAGCGCTGAAGACCAGCATCGCGCCGGGCCCGCCTCCGGTGAAGAGTGAAGCCGCCATGCGCGTCGCCACCCCCTTGCTGGAACAACCTGTGGCCGACCGGCGCAACTGGACGATCCCCCGCCTTCGCGCCGAGATCGAAGCGCGCGAGGGCGTGCGCATCAGCCGTTCGCAACTGTCCAAGGCGTTGCGAAAAAAAAGTTCCGCTGGCGGCGGCCCCGGCACACGCTGAAGGGACGTCAGAGGGAAAGCGAAGTGGAACGGGTGGGCCTGCGCCTGCAACTGCGCAAACAGCAGGCCGAAGCCGGCGACATCGTTCTTCTCTACGGCGATGAGAGCGAGGCGCTGACCCATCCCTATCTCGCCCGCGCCTGGGCGAAGTCGGGGGCGGACTTGCGTGTGCCGGCGCCGGGGCAGGCCAAGAAGGTCGCGATGCTGGGGTCGCTCGATCGCCTCACGCGCCAACTCATCGTCCATACCAGCCCGACCAAGCGCAGCCGCGATTTCATCGCTCATCTGGAGCAACTCGACCGTCTCTTTGGGCCGCAGCCCGGGCGGCAGGCCAAGCCGGTCGTGCTGGTCGAGGACAATGGTCCGATCCACACCAGCAAACGCTCGCTCGCAGCCCTCACCGCCCGCGCGCACTGGCTCACCGTCGAATGGCTGCCGAAATACACCCCCGAACTCAACGACATCGAGCCGGTCTGGCGCGATCTTAAGGCCCATCACCTCGCCCACCAGACCTTCACCGACGCCGACGCGCTCGACCAGGCCATCCATCACGCCGTCATTGATCTCAACCGCGAGCGCATCCCCAATCCGTTGGCCAAGCCACGAATCTCTGCTTTAGGGGCTAGTGTTCTGTCCCGCAGATAGCTTTACATAATGCGATCCATCTTCCATGATTCGACTTTGGCTGGGGCTGAGCATGGGGCGCATTGGAAGACCACAGGACCGAGTGCTGTCGTTGAGCGCACTGGAGCAGGAAGAACTGGAGCGGATCAGTCGATCCCGTTCAGCCCCGCACGGCGTCGTTCGTCGGGCGCAGATCATTTTGGGGTCCGCTTCCGGCGAGAGCAACCTCAGCATTGCTCGGCGACTGGGCGTCTCGAATCCGACGGTGCGCCATTGGCGCAAGAGGTGGTTCGATCAGGGTCTCGTTGGTCTTTACGGCGAAGCAAAGCCCGGCCGTCCGCGAACCCACGACGAAGAGCGGATCGCGGAATTGCTGCGCACCGTCCTCGAGAGCAGGCCCGCCGATGGGACGCATTGGACCGTGCGCTCTGCGGCGAAAAACGACAGGCCTTTCGAAAAGCACGGTTGCGCGAACCTTGGCCCTGTTCGGCGTGCGGCCTCATCGCTCCAGGCATTTCAAGCTGTCCACCGATCCCGAGTTCGTTGACAAGGTCCGGGACATCAGTCGGTCTGTACCCTGAATCCACCGGATCACGCGCTCGTCCTCTGCGTCGACGAGAAGACGCAAATCCAGGCGCTTGAACGGAGCCAGCCGATTCTGCCTCTGGGGCTCGGCTACATCGAAGGCGTGACCCACGACTATTATCGACACGGCGCGACGACCCTGTTCGCCGCTCTCGATATCGCCAATGGTCAGGTCATCAGCCAATGCCGCGCCCGCCATCGACATCAGGAATTCCTGGGGTTCCTGAAGCACATCGAAGCCAATGTCCCTCGCGACCTCGATCTTCACCTTGTGGTCGACAACGACGCCGCTCACAAGCACCCGAAGATCCGCGCCCGGCTCGCCGAACGACCTCGCTTCAACCTGCATTTCACGCCGACCTATGCGTCGTGGCTCAATCAGATCGAACGCTGGTTCGCTCTCATTACCCAACGTCAGATCCGGCGCGGCTCCTTCGTTTCCGCCAAGGATCTCGTCGCCAAAATCCAGACCTTCGTCGAAGCCTATAACGCCAAAGCAACGCCGTTCGTCTGGACCGCGACGAACGAGCAAATTCTCAACAAGGTCGACGTATATGTAAAGCTATCTGCGGGACAGAACATTTAGCTTGCCGGCCATATTGGAGAGCTGCTCGCGATCGTGGCCGACGTTGGAGACTTCGTGGGCGATGATGAGGTGGTGCTCCGCATCCACGGCGATTTGCACGTTATACCCGACGACGCCGCTGCCGCGCCCGCTGGCCGCCATCGACCGGGCGTCCGGATCGGTCAACGATATCTGCGGGGTGCAAGATCGGCTCAAGGTTCTTGAACACGACCATCTGCTCGCGCAGCGCCGCGATCTTGTCCTTCAGCCGCGCCGACTTGGCTTCCGTCAACTCGCCTTCCTGGCGGTCAGCCGTCTCCGCGCGGCCATGTAGCGCTCGATGCCGGCCTCGACTTGCTCCATCCGCTTCTGCAACTTGGCGCGAGTGAGGTTCTTGTCGCGGGCGCTCACGGACTTGAACTTGCTGCCGTCAATCGCAGCCACCGCATGGGCGAAGAGGTTCAACCGTCGACACACCGCAATGAATTGTCGGCAGTCCCGCGGATCGCAGCGCGATTGTCTTTTCTGAAGTCCGCGATCGTCTTGAAGTCCGGCGCCAGGCGTCCGGTCAGCCACATCAGCTCGACATTGCGCTGGGCTTGTCTCACGGACCGGTAATTCGAGTCGCGCCTCCGCCGATTTGAGAGACGCCCTCCCCCTCTCGGATTGAAGCTGGCGCTTCGACAATGTTTTAGAGAGTCGAAACAGAGGCACCATCGGGTCCTTGCAAAAACACCCGTCCGGGTGAAAGATCCAACCCTACAATGAACAACATGGGAGGTTCGTCATCCAAAGCGAGGACGCCACATTTGCCGCAGCCCGGGCAGCCTCAATTCGGCAGACCTCGCCGACGATAGAGTCGATTGCCTAATCACACGAAATTCCAGGCGCCATCCTAACGCAACGACCGTCCGGCGGCCAAGAAATGTCTGGTTAAGCCCAGCGCCAGCGCTCGTCGGATGCTAAGGCGGTTCGGCTACCAAATTCCCCACGGAGGATCGAACTTCTCTCGTTTGGCTCAAGCAACAAAAACAGGAGGACGCACATGGCTAGCACAACTCAACATTTGGACGCTGTCGTGATCGGCGCGGGCTTTTCCGGCCTCCACATGCTGAAGTCGCTGAGGGATAAATTGGGATTGAAGGCGCGAGTGTATGAAACTGGTGAAACCGTTGGTGGCACCTGGTACTGGAACCGCTATCCGGGCGCGCGGTGCGACTCTGACGCCTACATCTACTGCTTCACTTGGGACAAGCAACTCCTGCAAGAGTGGCAATGGTCCGAACGCTATCCTGAGCAGCCCGAAATTCTCCGGTACCTCGAAGAGGTCGCAAAACGCCACGACCTCAAACGCGACATCCAGTTCAATACGAGCGTGACTGGGGCCGAATTCGATGAAAGAACCAACCTGTGGACGGTGCATACCGACAACGGAGAAGAGGTTACAGCACGTTACGTCATCGCGGCCGTAGGAACTTTGTCGGCCACGAACATGCCTTCGTTCAAGGGCTTGGAGAAATTCAAAGGCAGGGTGTATCACACCAGTCGTTTCCCCCATACCGGCGTTGACTTCACTGGCAAGCGCGTAGGCGTGGTCGGTACCGGCGCCACAGCAGTGCAGGCTATTCCCGAAATTGCGCAGCAGGCCAAGCAACTCACCGTGTTCCAGCGCACGGCCAACTATTGCGTCCCGGCGCGCAACGGGAAGGTGGACCCCGAATTGGTCAGCGCCCGAAAGGCCGACTATGAGGGCATCGTCAAGAGGATTCGGGAATCCTTCTTCGGCCAGGAGCATTACTTCATTCCGAAGTCTGCGCTGGAAGCGACGCCCGAGGAGCGGGAGCGCGTGTTTGACCGGATGTGGGATGCAGGCGGGTTCGCCTTTTGGCTGGCGAACTATCAGGACATGTTCTTCTCGCAGGGGGCCAACGACCTCTGCGCTGACTACATCAAGCGCAAGATCCGCAAGACTGTGAAAGACCCGGTTGTCGCCGAAAAGCTGATACCTACGGGCTACGCTTACGGAACCAAGCGCCAGCCGCTGGACACCAACTACTACGAGACCTTCAACAAGGACAATGTGCTGCTGGTCGACGCAAGAACCGACGGCGGGATTGAAGAAATCACCGAGACCGGAATTCGCGCAGGCGGCAAGGAATATCCTCTCGACATCATCGTTTTCGCCACTGGGTTCGACGCGATGACCGGCCCGCTGAAAGCGCTAAACCTGAAGGGCCGCGACGGCCGCACCCTAGATCAAGAGTGGCGGGACGGCCCGCACACCTATCTTGGAATCTCTGTCGCCGGCTTTCCGAACTTGTTCACCATCACCGGTCCGCAAAGCCCTTCGGTGCTGTCGAACATGCCGGTATCGATCGAGCAACATGTCGAGTGGATCACCGACTGCATTGCAACAATGCGCGAGACCGGAAAGACCGCCATCGAAGCGACGCCATCGGCGCAAGATCAATGGGTCGCCCACGTCAACGAAATCGTCAACGCGACGCTCATGACCAGCGCCAACTCCTGGTACATGAGCGCTAACATTGCGGGCAAACCGCGCGCTTTCTTGCCTTATCTGGGGCCGGAGGGAGTCGGTGGCTATAGGAAGAAGTGCGACGAGATCGCGGCCAAGGGCTACGAGGGATTCGAACTGGCGTAGACAAGCGCGAAAGCAAGAAGAGCGGGCGGGAAGGGCGCCGGTCCTACCGCCCGACTAACTGAAGCGGGAGGCGATCATGATTGACAACAGCTATTACTCGCAGGAAGTCCACGGCCCTTACGAGCTTTACGATATCGGCAATCTCGAATTGGAGGAAGGCGGTACAATTCGCGCTTGCAAACTCGCCTACGCGACTTTCGGCAAGCTCAACGCCGCGAGAGACAACGCCATTCTCATTCCCACCTGGTACTCCGGCACGAACAAGATCATGGAGCAGGTCTATATTGGTCAGGGCCGCGCGCTTGATCCCGATAAGTATTTCATCATCGTCGTCAATCAGATCGGCAGCGGTCTTTCCACCTCGCCGCACAATACGCCGGCGCCAGCCGGGATGGCGAACTTTCCCCATGTCCGCATCGGCGATGACGTGCTGGCCCAACATAAATTTCTCGCGGAACGATTCGACTTAAAAAGCCTCGCGCTCGTGGTCGGCGGCTCTATGGGCGCGCAGCAAACCTACGAATGGGCGGTGCGCTTTCCCGATATGGTGAAGCGCGCCGCGCCGATTGCCGGCACTGCTAAGAACACCATCCACGATTTTCTTTTCACGGAAACGCTGGTCGATGCAATCACCTCTGATCCCGGTTTCAAGACCGGTTTCTACGCATCGTCGGCCGACGTAAGGGAAGGCTTGTCGCGCCACGCAAAAATGTGGGCGGTGATGGGCTGGAGCACGGAATTTTTCCAGCAAGAGCGGCACAAGGCGCTGGGCTTTTCGTCGATGGACGATTTCATCGTAAACTTCATGACCAACTATTTCAGCGTCATGGATCCCAACGATTTGCTGTGCATGGCGTGGAAATGGCAGCGCGGCGACGTAAGCCGACACACTGGCGGCGACTTGCGAGCCGCGTTAGGCCGCATCAAGGCGAAGACCTTTGTCATGCCGATGTCTTCCGACATGTTCTTCACGCCGTCCGATTGCCAGGCTGAGTGGCGGCTCATTCCCGATGCCGAGTTCCGGCCGATCCAGACGGTCGACGGTCATCTTGCGCTATTCGGCGCTGATCCGAATGCGATCGGTCAGCTCGACAAAAACCTCAGCGAGTTGCTCGCGATAAAAGCCTAGCCGCAAAGGAATTCAGCCGCTGCGCCTGGCGCCTTGAAGAGCCTGGCGGACTTCTAGGCCTCCTGATTGCCGCCGATCTCTTCGGCTAGCCGCGGACCTTGACAAAAGGTATGATGCCAAATGGAAGCCGTTCGCGCATGAACGCGCTCGTTCCCCTGCCAATCAAGCCAACGAGTCTTGGTGCAATCACGCGGTCACCAATCGGGTACCGCGTGGACACGTTGATGGCGCAGCACGCAGACGCCAAGCCGACCGACCTCCCGCTGACGCTGGCCGACCGACCTGAGGCGCGCTCGGTCAGGCTTACGGCCATTCGTTCGATCGCGTCCATGGGGAACGCGGGATCAGCATCGGCTGACCAAGCCTAATAGTCATCCCTGGACCAATGGACAGGTCCAACAGATGAAGCGAACCATCCGTTTCGAGCCGAGAGCCGTCGAGCCTTGCGCAATGAGAAGGCCCTTCTCGGGCGGTGAAGCCTATTTCGCGCTCGCAATGGAATGGCGGCTATCGCGCGGACTCGGGTTCTTCCCGAGGCTACATCTGTAGTGTCCGTGCTGGTCAAGGGGTAGCGGGAACCCATTTTCGCTGGTCGCGGATGAGGGCGTTGGCGAGGATGAGGAGCTTTCTCATGATCGCCACGATGGCGACCTTGGCGGGTTTTCCGGCTTTGACCATGGCTTCGTATTTGGCCTTGAATTCAGGGTTCAATCGGATGGCGTTGAGGGCGGGCATGTAGAGAGCCTGTCTGGCTCGTGGGCGCCCGCCGCGGATGGATCGCTTTCCATGGGTCTGGCCGCTGTCCCTCGGGACAGGCGCGAGACCTACGGGGCTGGCGGCCTGGGCGTGCTCGAGACGCCCGAGTTCGGGCGTCTCGACGACGAGCACGTTTGCGGTCACCTCGCCGATGCCTGGAATGCTCGTCAAGATGTCGAAGCGCTGGCACAGGTCCGAGTCTGCGTTGCGCAGTGTTTTGAGGCGTCGATCGATCGCTTCGATCTGGCCGTCGATCTGGCGCAACCTCTGAGCGAGCTGACGTTTGATGAGGGGCGAGACGGCGATGGCCTGGCGGTTGAGGGCTGCGACGCGGTCCTTGACGAGTGCGGCGCGGGCGTTGACGAGTTCCCTCATGGCCTCGACCGTCTTGCTGGCGGGGGCGCGCATCTCGAGGTCGAGAGCTGCGCCCATGCGGGCAAGCATAAGGCGTCGCACCGGCCAGTCTTGGCGGGTCTTCCTGTGGCCTCGGCGAAGCGTCTGGCCTGACGGGGGTTGACCTTGACCCAGGGCAAGCCGGCCTCGACGAGCGCCTGTTGGAACAGGCGATGGTAGGCCCCTGTCGCCTCGAAAACGATTCGGGCGATATCGAACCCTTTGAGCCTTTTGATGGGGGCGCGATGGCCTTCGGGATTGTTGGTGATGCGAAAGCTCTCGCCGCCGGGATGGATCGCCACGTCGAGAGTGTCTTTCGAAATGTCGACGCCGACGCTTTGCGCTACCGTTAACCTCATCGTTTCTCAGTCCTCGTCTTGTCTCGGGGGCATGACCCCCGGGCGTCCGTTCAGGCCGCTGGGAAAAGGGAGGGGTGGTCAAACTACAGGTCAGTCCTTTCAGATTGGCGCGCTTACGACCCATCCCCTCCCGCCGCCGGCCTGTGTCGCAAACAGGCCGGCGGCGCCTGATCCTGCCCGATCAGACAGGAAAACGATAAGACAAGGCGCGCTTCCCGCCCTTAAGAGACCTTCCCAATTCGTCGCTCGCGACGCGAACCAGTTTATTCTGCCGCGGCGGGTGCTGCGTTCGCCCACAGCTTCGGCTCCAGTTCCTCCTTGCGGTTAGGGAAGAAGAGAGCGCAGCCCAGCGTCACGACGGAGAAGACAGCCAGCACCGTGGTGACCGCGGTCACGCTGATGGTGCGCTCGTATATTGTGGACACCACCGGGGCGGCGGCCGCGGCGCCTAGGAAGCCGACGAAGAAGCGCACCGAGTAGATCTGGGCGCGCAATGTGGGGAGATGTAGCGGGCCGTCATCGTATCGTTGACGGTGACCTGGCCGAAGACCGAGGCGGCGACCGCGGCCGCCAGCGGCAGCACCAGCCACCCTTGCGCGAAGGAAAGCGCCAACATCGCCGGCGCCAGCACGATGCTGACCGGCAGGAAAACCCGCTTCAGCGTATTGCGGTCGATCATTCGACCGATGCTGAACTGGGTCACTGCGCCGCATAGCGTCACGACGAAGGCCGCGAGGCCGACCAGGGGCAGCAGGGCGGCGTTTCCGGCCAGCCTCTCCTGCAACAGCTTTGGCAGCAGTAGGGTGAAGGCGTTGAACACCAGCCCCGACGACATCGCGATCAGCATCAGCACCAGCATGGCTCGGCGTACAAGATCACGGGGGATCGGTGGAAACGGGCGGCGGTTGACATGATGCAAGCTGGCCGGAGCGAGCGGGGTGCGCATCCACAGAAACCCGACGGCGGCGCAGAACGGGCCGGGCGCGATGAAGGCGGCGCGCCAGCTGACGGCGTTGGCCAGGAGGGCGGTTACGACCGGGGCCAACGCGACCCCCAGGTTGCCAAACACGCTGTTCACGCCGATGGAGCGGCCGGGTTTCTCACCAGCGGCCTCTACCAGCATTGTCGTCCCGATTGGGTGGTAGATCGCGACGAAACCTCCAGCGAACGCCAGGGCGACGGCCAGCATGGTGGGGGAATGAGCGAAACCGGCGCCGATCAGACCAGCGGCGACGCCCAGGAAGAACGCCGTCATGAGGATCTTGTGGCCGAAACGCTGCGCCAGCCAGCCCTGCGGCAGCGACAGCAGGCCGTAGAACACAAACATGCCGGTGGCGAGGGCCAGGATTGGGCCATACGACAAGCCGAACGAGCCGCCGGGAACCGCCATCGCCAGCACTGCGGTGGGTAGGATCAGCAAGCTGTGGTGGGTGATCGTGTGAGCGGTGTTGATGAACACGATCTGCCGAAGAACTGGGGTCATGGCTAGCTCTCCAACCGTTCGTAAGCGTCCGCTTGGCCTTCGATCCAATATCCCGATGCCCGGAGCCATTGCGCCGGATGGCGTCTGACGTTGACGATGTGGTCTCGTGCGGCGCGCGCGACCTTGGCCTCCGCCGCAATCCGCACGAAACCTTCGCCTGGCGGCAGTTCGATCCTCTTCAGCGCCTCCAGCACCGGTTCGGCGCTGGAGGCGTCGTCTGGAGCGCGATGAACCCAGATGGCTTGGTCATCTGCTCGCGTGTTGAACACCTGTTCCTCGGCCGGAGCGTTGACCGCTACGAGCGTAATGGCGCGAACGCCCTCTCCAGGCCTTCAACCCGACGGCCGATGGACGGCAAGGCGGTTTCGTCACCAATGAGAAGCCACCAATCGAAGCCGTCCGAAATCATGAGCGAGCCTCGGGGGCCGCTGATCGCCACGACGTCTCCGATCTGAGCCTGCTCGGCCCAGTGAACCGCCGGACCGGCAGGTGCAACGCGACGTCGACGGTCAGCTTTTTCGCTTCGGCATCGAAGTGCCTTGGAGTGAAGTCACGAGCTTCGAGATCCCCTCGTTCGCCCGGAACATACAGCTTGATATGATCGTCGGCGGATGGGGTCGTGAAGTCCTCGAAGTCGTCATCGCCAAGGACTATTCGCAGCATCCTCGGTGTGACATGCCGCTTTTCTAGGACAGCGAGCGTCCTGCGACGCGAATTGTGCCTGACGCGGCGAGTTTGGTGTTCCATAGGTTGGCGGCACGACGCCGACTGCTTACTTCCAGCATATGCATGATGGGCGCTCCAGCAAACAATGACGATCTAACCCCCTTGCCTAAAGATTCTTGGAATGACCTGTTTTTAGTGAATATTCCAAATATGTTGGGCCCGCTCCAGCTATTCGCTTGTTGCTAGGATTTTGAAATGGCATGAGCATAAGGGCCGCAGCTCAAGGACTGTTCAATGAAGGGCAAGACCATCGTCGCCACCGGCGCGACCTCGGGCATTGGCGAAGCCGCAGTCCTTGCGCTTGCGGGGCTTGGCGCCCGAATTGTCGTCGTCGCGCGGGACGAAGCTCGCGCGCAGGCGACGATGCAGAAGCTCAAGGCGAAAGCGCCTGGACTCGACCATCGCCTGCATCTGGCGGATCTCTCCAGCATGGCCGAGACGCGCAAGGTCGGAGCGGCGATCGCCGCCAGCGAGCCGCGCATCGACGTTCTGCTCAACAACGCCGGCGCCCTCTTTTCCGATCGGCGGGTGACGCCCGAGGGCCTCGAACTCACCTTCGCCCTCAACCACATGGCCTATTTCGTACTGACCGAGGCGCTGCGCGACCGGCTTATAGCTTCAGCGCCGGCGCGGATCGTCTCGACCTCGTCGGCCGCCCACCAGGGCATGAGCCTTGATTTCAGCGACTTGCAGAGCGCCAAGGGTTATAGCGGGCTCAAGGTCTACGGCCGCTCGAAGCTCGCCAATATCCTGTTCACCCGGGAGCTCGCCCAGCGCCTGGCCGGTACGGGAGTGACGGCAAATTGCCTCCATCCCGGAGTCGTCGCGACCCGGTTCGGCAAATCGAGCGGCGGCTTCGCCGGCCTTCTGATCCCTTTCCTCAGACCGTTCTTCATCTCGCCCGAAAAGGGCGCTGACACGATCATTTATCTTGCGTCTTCGCGGGAGGTCGAGAAGACGACAGGGCAGTACTTCGTCAAGCGCAAGGTCACGGAGCCGTCCGGAGCGGCGAGGGACGACGCAGCGGCAAAGCGGCTTTGGGAGGCAAGCGAGGCCCTGGCCAGCGCCCAATCGCCAAAAGCGCGCGCGGAGAGCTAGCGCCGCTTGCGCTTGGCCTTCGGCGACGCGTGGCGCCAAGCCATCTCCAGCGCGGCCCGCAGTTCGGCTTCGCTTAAAGCCGCGAGCGTCGCGCAGGTCCAGCCGCGCCGGCCCCAGGCGTTGTCCAGCGCCGCGAACGCGTCGCGAGCGACAGCGCATTTGAGCGCCTGCTCGTCCGGCGCAAACTTGATGTTGGCGCTGAGTTCGTCCGGCGCGAGCGTCGCGAAAGTGACCCGCGCCTTGAACGCCCGTCGGTCGAAATGCGGATATTCGCCGGCGCCCTCGAAAGAGAGCGCGATGCGTCGAAACAAGGCTGCGTCGGCCATCGGCGGCCTCTCATTGCTTGGGCGCGAGAATAGGCGCGCGACAGACGGGCGACAACTCGGCGGCTGGCCATTGTGCGAAGGGACAGGCCGCGCGTAGTCTCTCAGCGCTAGCGGACGAGCGCCGCGCGGAGGAGCCGCCATGGGCCAGACAGGCTTCGAGAAAGCCAAGACCGTTCTGCGCGTCACCGGCGGCAATTTTCTCGAAATGTATGACTTCTTTCTGTTCGGAATCTACGCCCGGCAGATTGCGCAGACCTTCTTCCCGAGCGGTGACCCTTACGCCTCGCTGATGGCGACCTTTCTGAGTTTCGCGGCGGGCTTTGCGATGCGCCCGATCGGCGCGCTGGTGCTGGGGCCCTACATCGACCGCATCGGCCGGCGCAAAGGCCTTATCCTCACGCTCTCAATCATGGCCTGCGGCACCATCCTCATTGCCTTCGTGCCAGGTTATGCGACCATCGGCGTGCTCGCTCCGATGCTGGTGGTGCTCGGGCGGCTCCTGCAGGGGTTCTCGGCCGGCGTCGAGCTTGGCGGCGTCTCGGTCTATCTGTCGGAGATGGCGACGCCCGGTAACAAGGGCCTCTACGTCAGCTGGCAATCGGCGAGCCAGCAGGTCGCGGTCGTGTTCGCCGCGCTGCTCGGCTACGCGATCGCCAATTTGATGGCGCCCGAAGCAGCCTCCGGCTGGGGCTGGCGCATTCCGTTCTTCATCGGCTGCGCCATCGTGCCCTTCCTGTACATGATCCGACGCAAGTTGCAGGAGACGCCCGAATTCGCAGCCAGGAAAGTCCACCCGACGACCGCGCAGATCTTCCGCACGCTCGGCGCCAACTGGCCGATCGTGGTCGGCGGCGTGGCGATGGTGATGATGACGACGGTGTCGTTCTATCTGATCACCGTTTACACGCCGACCTTCGGCAGGAGCGTGCTCAAGCTCACTTATTCCGACGCGCTCTTGGTGACGATGGCGGTTGCGGCGTCGAATTTCTTCTGGCTGCCGATCTCGGGGGCCCTTTCGGATCGGATCGGCCGCAAGCCAATCCTCGTCGCCTTCGCCATTCTAGCCCTTCTGACCGCCTATCCGGCGCTCGCTTGGTTAGTGAAGGCGCCGACCTTCGATCGAATGCTGGCGGTCGAACTGTGGCTCTCGTTCATTTACGCCTGCTACAACGGCGCGATGGTCGTGGCGCTGACCGAACTGATCCCGGCTTCTGTGCGCACATCGGGCTTCTCACTCGCCTACAGCCTGGCGACCACGCTCGGCGGCTCGTCGCTCTTGATCTCGACCTGGCTGATAGCCCACACCGGCAACAAGGCCGCGCCTGGCTATTGGATGAGCTTCGCGGCGCTCTGCGGTCTGATCGCGACGCTGGCGCTCTATCGCCGTCCCGCCGGCGGCGTCCAGTATCTCGCGACCGGCGCCGCTGGCGGCTAAGCTGGCTTCCCGCAAGGCGGCTCTTATAGCGTTAGTTGTTGATTTGGGTTATGGTGGGGGTGGGGTTGGAGATTGTTCGATGAAGGGTGAGGAGTTTTCGACTTGGCTGTCGGGGATCGTTCGATTGAACGAGGATCAGCGGCGGGCGGCGCTCGCGGCTCTGACGACGGCGGAGGGGGTGGGTCGGAAAACTGCGATGCTGACGGCGGCCGCGAAGAACAAGGCCTTGAAGGCTCGCCGTCGGCCGGACGCGTTGGGCGTAACAGGCCATGAGCGGGTGGAAAGTCGAGGGTGTCCGCATTGCGCGGGTCGCGAAATCATGGCCTGGGGACGCTCGCGCGGACTGGCGCGGTTCCGCTGCAAGGCTTGCGGACGCACCTTCAACGCCCTGAGCAAAAGCCCAATGGCGCATCTGCGCAAGAAAGAGCGTTGGCTCGATCACGCGCAGGCGATGATCGAAGGCAAAAGCCTGGTGAAGACGGCCGCGCTTTGCGGCGTGCATCCGACGACGGCTTTCCGCTGGCGTCACCGGTTTTTGGGCGCTCCCGCCGCGGACAAGCCGCAAAAGCTGAGCGGAATCGTCGAAGCGGATGAAACCTTCATCCTTAAATCTTTCAAGGGGCGGTGGTCCGATCTGCCTCGCAAGGCTCGCAAACGCGGCGGAACGGCCCGTCATCCGGGCCCCTATCAGGACAACATTCCCGTGCTCGTCGCCCGCGACCGAAAGGGCGCAACTTTCGACGCCGTTCTGCCAAACGACGACAGCGCTTCGATCGCCGCCGTCCTGACCGGTGTCGTTACGTCCGCAAATCACTTGATCGGCGATGGCGGCAAACCGCTGGCCTCCTTCGCCCGCCAGGCCAACATCCCCTTTCACGCCGTTCCTTCCCCGGGAAAGCCTGTCCCCGCGGCGCCCCACCTGCATATCAACAACGTCAACGCCTACCACAGCCGTCTCAAGCAATGGCTCAATCGCTTCAACGGCGTCGCCACCAAGAACCTGCCAAATTATCTCGGCTGGCGGCGCGCCCTCGAAGCCTGGGATCGACAAATCACGCCACAAAACTGGATCAAGAGCGCCATCGGAATCGGCCCATACCAACAACTAACGCTATAAGAGCCCGCAAGGCGGCGCGACCGGTCGGCTCGCGCAGAGTCACGATCGTGTCCGGTGATCTGCGAAACAAAAGAGGCCCCTCCTGAGTTTGCGGTCAAACGGCCTCGGCTTGGCGCGGATTCCGCGCCCAAGGCGAAAGAGACAAGGAGTTCTCGATGCAAGCGACCTGGAAGCCTCATGAGGCGCATGGGCAGCTCACGGCGAAGGGCGGATTGCCTGACTCGGTCTTCGCCTTTCCGAACCAGCGCAAAGAGCCGCTGACCGATGCGAAGCACGTTCGCAACGCGGTCGCGCGGTTCGATCAGGTCATCGACGTTTCCGACGAAGATCGCGCCTTGGCCTTCGCCAACATCAAGAAGGCGGCCGAACACTATGACGTCGAGCTTTCGGAGACGTCATGGCGTGATCTCGGCGCTCATCCGCAGGCCCATCGCAAAGAAGCCGCAGCAAAAGCCGCCAAGACCAAACGCGAGCGCGCAGCGCCGAAGCGTGAGGAACGGAGCCGCTAGCCGTCAACGTTGCAGGCCGGCGTGGGCTTTCGGATTACCGGGCGCGAGCCGTCACGCCCCTATCTTTCTCTTCAACCGGTAGGCGAAGGCGACCGCCAGCGCCTGCACCCGGCCTTGCAGAGCTTGCTCCGGCAGCGCCTGATCGGTCGGGCTCGGGAAATATGTCGAGACCGCTCGCACCCTTATCGTGTGGCCGCCCAGCGTCGCGACGCCTCTCATCCGGTCGGGATCAGCAGGCCCGCCGCCGCCGAGGTAGAGCGTGTTGACGCGCACCTGAAGCGGGAGCCCGCCGGGCGCGCCGGAGCCGAGAGCCTGGGCGAGAGCTCCGGGCAAAGCCTGCTGCGCCCAGCCCGCGGTCGGACTGCCGACGTAAGCCACCAAAGGCGTCGTGTCGACATCGATGGCGCCAATGCGCAAACCCGACGTCGCCGCCGCGGGTTCAACCCCGGCGGTCGGCGTGTTGCAACCGCTCAAGCCTGCAGAAGCGAAAGCGCCGAAACTCAGGAGCGCGGCGCGGCGCGTCAAAACATTCCCCGGCATGATACCTCCCTCGACAAGCATCCCCTTTTGTCGGCTCCGGCCGCGCCGCACCAGATCGCCCGTGTGCTTGATGGTCCTCTCGTACATCGATTGGCGGACGGCGCCAATGCAGCCGACCTATCAAAACCAGCCAGGCGCCGTTGGAGACAGGGCCAATTGCACCGCTTAGCGATGCTTGGCTCTCCACGTTCGCGGCGCTTCTAACTCCCCTTGCCCCACTGCCCGCTCCACGGCGTCTCAGGCACCGGAGTGAGCGGCGGCTTGCCATCGGCCCACGCCAACAGGTTGGCGACCACACATTCGGCCATTGCCCGACGCGTCTTCACCGACGCCGAGCCGACATGCGGCAAGAGCACTGTATTTTCGAGCGCGATAAGTTCTTGCGGGACGCTGGGCTCATTCTCAAACACGTCGAGGCCTGCGGCCAGAATCGTCCCGCTCCGCAGCGCAACGATCAGCGCCTTCTCATCGACCAGCGAGCCGCGCGCAATATTGATGAGCACGCCGTCAGGACCAAGCGCCTCCAGCACTTCGGCATTGACGATATGGCGCGTCGCAGGGCCGCCGGGCGCGACCACGATCAGAACGTCCGAGGCCTTGGCTAGTTCGATGAGCGAGGGATAATAGCGATAAGGAACGTCGGCTTGGGCGCGCCGGCCGCAATAGACGACGTCGAGCCCGAATGCGCTGACCCGGGTCGCAATCGCCTTGCCGATGCGCCCCAGGCCGAGAATGCCCACGGTGCGGCCCCTCAACGAAGGGCTGAGCGGGTAGGCGCCCTTCGCCGACCATTGCCCGGCGCGCAGATATCGCTCCGCCTGCGGCAATTGGCGCACCGTCATGATCATGAGGCCAAGCGCCGTGTCGGCGACTTCGTCGTCGAGCACGCCCGGCGTATTGGTGACGATGATTCCACGGCGCCCCGCCGCCTTGGCGTCGATATTATCGTAGCCGACGCCGAAACTGGAGATGATCTCGAGATGGGGGAATCGACGCATATAGGCTTCATCGATAGGCAAGTGCCCGCCCACCATCGCCACGGCGCGGATCCGCGGCGCCCATTCTGCAAGCCAAAGGTCGGTATTGGGCTCGAGCCACAGCCGGTGCAGCGGAAGCCGCGCGCTGAGTTCATCTTCGATCATGCCCATGCCTTTGGCAGGCATCAGAACATCGGGGGACTTCATCGGCAAGGCTCCTGTCTTCCCACTTTCGCGCCGCCGCCGGACGTGGCACACGCGGCGCTCATGACCAGCCTTGACGGCGCCCCCGAGCCCGACGGCGCCCGCGTGTGCGGCGCGTCATGCTCAACGATTTTCGTTCTTACGCCACGCTCGATCTCGCACTTCGAGGCGGCCTCGTCGTCCTATGCGGCGAGAACGGCGCCGGCAAGACCAATTTGCTCGAGGCGCTGTCGCTGTTCTCGCCTGGACGCGGCTTGCGTCGGGCGGAGCTCGCGGAATGCGCGCGGATCGAAGGCGCCGGCGGCTTCGCGCTGTCGATCGAGGTCGAGGTGGACGGCGGAACTCACCAGCTGGGCTCCGGCTGGAAACCGGGTGCGAACGGCGAGGCGGCTGAGCGCCGCAACCGCATCGACCGCGCCCAAGTGGCGTCGTCGCGCGCGTTCTGCGACCATGTGCGTCTTGTCTGGCTGACGCCGGCGATGGATTCGCTGTTCGCCGGGCCGGCGAGCGAGCGGCGTCGGTTTCTCGACCGCTTCGTGCTGGCGATCGACCCCAATCACGGCGCGCGGGTCGGGCAATTCGAGCGCGCTCTGCGCGGACGCAACCGGCTTTTGGAAGAGGGCGGGCGCAATGCCGCCTGGCTCGACGCGATCGAGCGCGAGGCGGCTGAGCTCGGCGTCGCGGTCGCCGCGGCGCGCCTGGACTGCGTCCACCGGCTTGAGGCCCTCATCGACGCCGAGCGGGACAATTCATCGCCCTTTCCCTGGGCGAAGCTCGCGCTTCAAGGCGAGATCGAGGCCATGACTGGCAGCGGGCCGGCGCTGGCGGCGGAAGACCGCTACCGGGCGAGCTTGCGCGACAACCGCGGCCGCGACGCCGCCGCCGGCCGCACGCTCATCGGCCCGCATCTTTCCGATCTTCTAGTCTGGCATGGGCCAAAACAGGCGCCGGCGGCCGCCTCCTCGACCGGCGAGCAGAAGGCGCTGATCGTCGGGCTGGCGCTCGCCCATGCGCAGCTTGTCGGCGAGATGTCGGGGATCGCGCCGCTCGCGCTCCTCGACGAGATCGCGGCCCATTTCGATCCGCGCCGCCGCGCCGCGCTCTACGCCGCGCTATCGCGTCTTGGCGGTCAAGTGTTCCTCACCGGCGCCGATCCCGCCGTGTTCTCGGAGCTTAAGGGCCGAGCGGAGATGTTTGAGGTTTCGGCGGAGACGGGGGTCAGGCTCTCCCCCGACCCTCACCCCTGATCGGGAGAGGCGACTACCGTTCTCCCGCCGGGAGAAGGTGGCCGCATAGGGCGTCCGAAAGGACGCCCGTCCTTTCGGACGGGCTATGGGCCGGATGGGTCTCAAGCGTGCCCGGCGTCAGAGGACAGCATCCCTTCGTCGACGCCGAGGATCGCCAGCGCCCGATCATATTTGCGGCCGAAATCGAGGTCGAAGATGAGGCCGGGGTCGGCGGGGCATGTGAGCCAGCCGTTAGCAAGGATCTCGCTCTCAAGCTGCCCCGAGGCCCAGCCGGCGTAGCCAAGCGCGAGCATAGCCCGCGACGGGCCGGTCCCCTCGGCGATCGCGCGCAGGATGTCGAGCGTGGCGGTCAGGCAGACGTGCTCGCCGATCTTGACCGTTAAGTCGTTCGCGCCGTAATCGCTCGAATGGAGAACGAAGCCCCGTCCCGTCTCGACCGGCCCGCCGCGCAGCACGCGCACACCTTCGGCGCGGGGCGGCAAGCGGATCGCCTCGGTTTCGGGCACGATATCGAGCTGCGCCAGGAGCCGGCCGAAATCGATCTCCTCCGCTCGCTGGTTGATGACGATGCCCATGGCGCCGTCGTCGCGATGGGCGCACATATAGACAACCGAACGCGCAAATGGACCTTCCCGAAGCGAGGGCATCGCAATCAGGAACTGTCCCTCCAGACTGTTCGGCGGCGGGGCGTCCGCCCGTCTCATAATCGCCTCTCAAATCGCGTCGGCGCGAGCACGATCAATTGATGCTAATTGAAATTCGTGGCATGGTATAGACAGAGGGAGATGAGCGAAGAACAGTTGGTTAAGAGACGAGGCCTGATCGTTGCGGGCGCCCTCGGGCTTGCCCTTTTCGGCCCGCCCGCGTTCGCCGCCGATTCGTTCTCGACCGAGTGGGCGCTCGGCGCGAAGTCACAGGCCCGCCTCATCGCAGGCGATGGCGATCTTGCCGGGTTCGAGATCGCGCTTGCGCCCGGCGCGATCACCTATTGGCGCGATCCCGGCGACGCCGGCCTGCCGCCGACACTGGACTTCTCCGCTTCCGACAATGTCGCGAACGTCGAGCTCGAGTTTCCAGCGCCGAAGCGTATTAAGGAGGCGGACGGCGGCGAGGCGTTTGGCTACGACGGCAGCGTCGTCTTTCCCTTGCGGGTCAAGCTCCGCGACCCAGCGAAGCCCGCAACGCTCAAGCTCAACGCCAATTTCGCCGTGTGCGAGAAAGTGTGCCTGCCGGCCAAAGCCCAACTCGAACTCAAGCTTCCGTCCGCTGCGGGCTCGCCTCATGCGGGCGCGATTGACGCGGCGCTGGCGGCCGTCCCGCGCCCAATCCCGCCGAAGGATTTCGGCGCGCTCGAGGCGCTTGGCGCGGATCGCTGGCGCCTCTGCTCAGCCCATGAAGGCGCCCCGCCGGGCGATTTGTTTGTCGAGGCGCCCGAAGGGTGGTGGATCAAGGTCGCCCCGGCGCACGCCGACGGGGCCCATGACTGCTTCACGCTAACCGTCGGCGACAAACCAAAAGACGCCGCCTTTCCCGTTGCGCTCAAACTCACGCTGACCGGAGGCGCGGGGCCGGAGGAAACGACGATCCAGGCCGCGCCGAAGGGCTAGGCGCCCAGGCGCCGCCTCAGACCCGGCCTGCTCGGCTGCTTTTTACAAGCCCCCTCGCGAGATAAGTCCCGCTTTACGGGTCAAGCGCCCGTCGTCTAGTGTCCCGGCGCGTCCGCGCCTGCGGCGCGACCCGCCCTGCAAACCCGAGGACTGCGCCCCATGACCATCAAAGTCGGCGATCGCCTGCCTAACGTCACTCTGCGTCTGGTGACGCCCGACGGGCCGAAGCCGGTGGAAACGAAGGATTACTTCGCTGGCAAAAAGATCGTGCTGTTCGGCCTGCCGGGCGCCTTCACCCCGACCTGCCACAAGAACCACCTGCCGGGCTTCATCGTCAGCGAGGCCGCGTTCAAGGCCAAGGGGGTCGACGCCATCGCCATGACCGCAGTGAACGACCATTTTGTGCTCTCGGCCTGGTCGGATGCAACGGGCGCCAAGGGTCACATCGATTTTCTGGGCGACGGCGCGGGTGACTTCGCCAAGGCCCTCGGCCTCGACTTTGACGCTTCGGCTGGGGGTTTGGGCGTGCGCTCCAAGCGCTATGCGATGCTGGTGGAGGACGGGGTCGTCAAACAGCTGAACGTCGAGCCCAAGCCCGGCGAAGCGGACATTTCCAGCGCCGCGAATCTTTTGGAGCAGATGAAGTAGCGTGCGCACCACCCCGACCCTCTCGCGCCGTGAGACCCTGATCCGGCGGGCCCATGCCCGTCCGGGAGGACGGGCGTCCTTCTGGACGCTCTATACGGCTCGCCACCTTCTCCCTGAGGGCATCGCGCCGATCCGTCTTGATCCGATCTCCCGGCTTGCGCGGGATCAACGACGGAGCCACGACGACGCAGCCATGTCCGGCGAGGGTCAACCGCCGTTGAATCCCATAGCCGCAAGGTCCGGCCTCATAACAGAACCGAAGCTCGCTCCCGGCGCGCGACAGCTTCGCCGCCAGAGCGTTCAAGGCCGTCGGCGGTTCGCGATCTTGCCATACTCGCGCACGTCCTTGCGCCCGCCCGTCTCGGCTAGCGCGACCGCAATCGCGTCCTTATGAACGTCAAGGCCAACATATGTGATAGTTCTGTCCAAGGCCCGTCTCCTTTGCATGAGGCTCTGCGCCGGAACCCCGGCGCAACCCTCGACAAGCCTGCATACTATGAGACGGGTCGCCCTATCTCAGGCGAACATGTAGTCTAGATCCCGGCCAGACCAAAATGATCGAGGCCGAGGTCATCGACGCCGCTTCATGGAGGGCCGTCCACACAGGGTCGAACGCACGCTTTCGAACCTTTCATCCGGAGCGGCCCGCCTCTGGTGCATTCCTTCCGTCCCGAGATCGACCCGGAAACGCCCCTTCTGGGGTCGACTTCACCCGTTCGTCTAGGGCGTGTCCTCATTTAAGCCAAGCGAGGGCACAGGCGAGATGGATAGCTGCGAGGAAATTCCGCGCGGTGTTCTCGTATCGGGTGGCGATGGCTCGGAATTGTTTGAGAGCATTGAAGAAACGCTCGACGAGGTTACGTTCGGCCTAGAGGCTGAAGTTGCATCGGCGGGGGGATTTGCGGTTGACCTCGGGCGGGATCACGGGTTCGATGCGGCGCACGGTCAGAGCATCGATGAAGCCGTCGGCGTCATAGCCCTTGTCGGCGATGAGGGCCTGCGGTTCGACTTCGGCCAGCAGCGCGACGGCCTGGGTGATGGCGTGGACTTGTCCGCCGGTCAGGCAGATCGCCAGCGGATTGCCGAGCGCATCAACGATCGCGTGGATCTTGGTCGTCAATCCGCCCCGCGATCGCCCGATCGCTTCTTCGCCGCCGTTTTTTTGGGCGCGCCCGCGCTATGCTGATGCGCGCGCACGATCGTGGCGTCGATCATCGCGTATTCGTTGTCCGGCTGGTCCGCCAAGGCTTTGAAGAGATTCTCCCAAACCCCTTTCTTCGCCCACCGCGAAAACCGGGTATGGACGTTCTTCCATCCTCCGAACCGTTCGGGAAGATCACGCCACGGCGCACCGCAGCGAAACTTCCAGATCACCGCCTCGACAAAAAGCCGATCGCCCAGTTCGCTGTTGCGTCCGACACTGCCCGAGCGACCGGGGAGCAGCCCCTCAATCCGCGCGAACTGATCATCGCGCAAAGCATAACCGCCGCATCGAAAGCCTCCAAAATCGAAGGCTCCCCATGAATCACGCTTTCAATGATTCGCGAATCCCTTGGCCATCCCTATTTGAGGACACGCCCTAGCACTACTTTGGCAGATTCATTCGAGCGCTCTACGGAGGGTTCGCTTGCAGTGGGGGCATCGATAGGGCGGCGCGCGGGCGAGGCTTGCGATCACGGCTCGCCGGATTGCTGGCAACGTCGGCTGCGGCGGCCCCCGTAGGATTCTTTTTCCCCCGCTCGCTTCGGCGAGGCGGCGGGTTTGCAGATAGGCGTAAGCGATCATCGTCATCAACCCATGACGATGGAGGCCATGCCAGGAGCGGCCTTCGAAGTGGTCGAGGCCCAGTTCTTCCTTGAGCTGCTGATGGGCCTGTTCGCAGACCCATCGCGCCTTGATCGCGGCGGCGAGCGTCTTGATGTTGGCGTCAGCGGGCAGATTCGAAAGGTAGTATTTGCGCTCGCCAGAGGCGCGTCGCTCGCCAACCAGCCACGCCTCTTCGCCGGGCATGTGCTGCGCGCCCTTGTCGTGGATGCGCTGCTCCGGACCATCGGCGATCCGTACGCGAACGGCGGCGAAGGAAGCCGCCAAGGGTCCTTTGGTTCCCTTGCGCCAACTGACGAGCCGCCACTTCGCCCTGGCGAGCACGTCTTCCGCCGGCGCCGAGAGCTGATCGGGGATAGGACGCTTGCGCGGGCGCCCGCGTCCGGCGATCGGAAATGTGAGCTTGACGTCGCTTGGATAGACCTTCTGCTGTTTCGGGATCCCGACCGCCCACTTCAGGCCCCGCGCATCCAGCCCCTGACGGAACGGCGCGGACAGACCATATCCTGCGTCAGCCAGAACCATCGCGAAGCGCACGCCCGCGGCCCGGACGCGGTCGATCTCGGCGAGCGCGATCTCCGGCTTCGTGCGCGCGACGCGACGGTCCTCGGGCACGCGGGTCTTCGTCATCCGCTCGGCGTCGCCGGTCCAGCTTTCCGGCAGGAACAGGCGCAGGCCGATCATCACCGGAACCTCGTCCCGCGCCAGCGTCAGCGACACCAGCGTCTGGCAATTGGCGGTCTTGCCGAGCGCCGAGGCGTATTGCGGCGCCACGCCGACCGACTTCGATCCTTTCTTCGGCAACGCGGTGTCGTCGACGACCAGCATCGCATTGGCTCCGCCAATCAGCTTGTCCGCCTGGACAGCGAGTTCCTCCTCCAGCGGAGCCTCGCCCCAGACCGCGCTCGAAATGAAGTGATGCAACTGGTCGTAGTCGCCCGGCGCCAGACGCGCCGCCATCGGCTCGACGCTCTTTCGGTCCCCTGGCCCGATTAGGCCTTCCACATAAAGCGGGAACATCCGTCTGCGCGCCTTATGCCCAAGCCGGGCAACAAACGGCGCAAGCCATCGCTCCAGATCTCCATTCCAGCCCGCCACGCCGTCGCCTCCGCAAAATCGCGAAGCCGACGATCGGGCGAAATTCCTTACAAACTCTCAATCTGCCAAAGTAGTGCTAGCGTATTTCGGCTATCCGCAGGCGCACGAACACGACGCCGAGCGGGCGGTCAGGGCCGCGCTGGCGATCGTAGAGGCCGCGCCGAAGCTCGAGACAGCGGCGCAAACGCCGCTGCATTTGCGGGTCGGCATCGCGCGGGGATCGTGGTCGTTGGCGACCTTATGGGCTCGGGAGAGGCTCAGGAGCGTGGCATCGTCGGCGACACGCCGAACTTGGTCGCCCGGCTGCAGGGGATCGCCGAGCCCGACACTGTCGTCATCGCCGAGGGCACGCGAAAACTGCTGGGCGACCTGTTCGAGCTCGGCGATCTCGGGCCACAGGACCTCAGGGGCGTCGCCGGACCGGTGCGCGGCTACGCAGCGCTAAGGGAGAGTGCTCAGGAAAGCCGGTTCGAGGCGCTGCACGCGGGCGGCCTGACCGCGCTCGTCGGGCGGGAAGAAGAGAGCGAACTCCTGCTGCGGCGGTGGGCAGAGGCGAAGGCCGGCGAGGGCCAGGTCGCGCTCATCTCAGGTGAGGCGGGCATAGGCAAGTCGCGATTGACGGCGGCGTTCATTGAGCGGATGGCCAGCGAGCCGCATACCCGCATGCGCTATTTCTGCTCTCCGCATCATACCGACAGCGCGCTCTAGGGACTGTCACGTTGACGATTTGTCGATGGTTTTGGGCTAGTTGGCGGCGATGAGCCAGACGTCAAATTCCTGCTATCGTGGTCATCGCTTTCCCGCTGAGGTTCATCGCCCATGCGGTTTGGCTCTATTTCCGTTTCCCTCTCAGCCTGAGAATGGTCGAAGATCTTCTGGCCGCCCGCGGTATGATCGTCAGCCACGAAACCGTCCGGCGCTAGGTTGAGAAATTCGGCCGAGACTTCGCCAACGAAGTGCGCCGGCGCGCGCCGCAATTCGGCGACAAGTGGCGTCTCGATGAGGTCGTGGTCGCCATCAATGGCGAAAAGCGCTGGCTTTGGCGCGCCGTCGATCAGGACGGCTTTGTCCTCGACGCTTTGGTTCAGAGTCGCCGCGACCGAGGCGCCGCCGAACGCCTGCTTCGCAAGCTCGTCCGCAAACAGGCCCGCGCTCCGCGTGTCTTGGTCACCGATAAGCTCGGTTCTTACGGCGCCGCGCGCACGGACATGGGCATGAAGTTCGAGCATCGCCAGCATAAGGGACTCAATAATCGAGCCGAAAATTCCCATCAGCCAACGAGGCGGCGAGAGCGGATCATGAAGCGGTTCAAATCGCCGCGGCAACTGCAGCGCTTCATCTCGATCCATGATCCCATCGCCAACCTCTTCCACTTTCCCCGCCACGCCCTCTCAGCATCTGACTATCGAGCGCTTCGCGCCGACGCGCTGAACGCGTGGAAGGACATTGCCGGCGTCCAGATCGCCGCATAGCCCGGGCGCTCCATTTCAGCATCGTTGCGAGCTTCGCTCAACAAGTTGACGATGCCGTCGCCATCAATGGTGAAAAGCACTGGCTTTGGCGCGCCGTCGATCAGGACGGCTTTGTCCTCGACGCTTTGGTTCAGAGTCGCCGCGACCGAGGCGCCGCCGAACGCCTGCTTCGCAAGCTCCTCCGCAAACAGGCCCGCGCTCCGCGTGTCTTGGTCACCGATAAGCTCGGTTCTTACGGCGCCGCGCGCACGGACATGGGCATGAAGTTCGAGCATCGCCAGCATAAGGGACTCAATAATCGGGCCGAAAATTCCCATCAGCCAACGAGGCGGCGAGAGCGGATCATGAAGCGGTTCAAATCGCCGCGGCAACTGCAGCGCTTCATCTCGATCCATGATCCCATCGCCAACCTCTTCCACTTTCCCCGCCACGCCCTCTCAGCATCTGACTATCGAGCGCTTCGCGCCGACGCGCTGAACGCGTGGAAGGACATTGCCGGCGTCCAGATCGCCGCATAGCCCGGGCGCGCCATTTCAGCATCGTTGCGAGCTTCGCTCAATAAGTTGACGATGCCGACCCACCGCAAAGGGATATCTGATGCCGGACTTTTGCTCCGGCGCTACCGGAAAATCCGGCCGCTTCAATGAGGGATTATTGCTCCGGCGCTTACATTCCCGCCGGCAATCTCGCGTAATTGCGTGGGAAATCGCAAAGGATGGAAAAACGGCTGGGTCGAGGGAGTGGGTGGTGGGCCGGGCAGGACTCGAACCTGCAACCAGACCGTTATGAGCGGCCGGCTCTAACCATTGAGCTACCGGCCCGACTAGGGCGCCATCGCGAGGGATAAAGCGCAAAAAGCGCGCGGTGGCAATGAGATCTCGTACGTCTGAGCCGATTGCGCCTACGCCCGTCCGTTCAGCCCCCCGGGTCCTTGAAACCAGACGAGAAACTGAATCGGTTCGTTTGCACGCGCCTCGCGCGGGCATCGTCAACTTATTGAGCGAAGCTCGCAACGATGCTGAAATGGCGCGCCCGGGCTAGGCGGCGATCTGGACGCCGGCAATGTCCTTCCACGCGTTCAGCGCGTCGGCGCGAAGCGCTCGATAGTCAGATGCTGAGAGGGCGTGGCGGGGAAAGTGGAAGAGGTTGGCGATGGGATCATGGATCGAGATGAAGCGCTGCAGTTGCCGCGGCGATTTGAACCGCTTCATGATCCGCTCTCGCCGCCTCGTTGGCTGATGGGAATTTTCGGCCCGATTATTGAGTCCCTTATGCTGGCGATGCTCGAACTTCATGCCCATGTCCGTGCGCGCGGCGCCGTAAGAACCGAGCTTATCGGTGACCAAGACACGCGGAGCGCGGGCCTGTTTGCGGAGGAGCTTGCGAAGCAGGCGTTCGGCGGCGCCTCGGTCGCGGCGACTCTGAACCAAAGCGTCGAGGACAAAGCCGTCCTGATCGACGGCGCGCCAAAGCCAGTGCTTTTCACCATTGATGGCGACCACGACCTCATCGAGACGCCACTTGTCGCCGAATTGCGGCGCGCGCCGGCGCACTTCGTTGGCGAAGTCTCGGCCGAATTTCTCAGCCCAACGCCGGACGGTTTCGTGACTGACGATCATACCGCGGGCGGCCAGAAGATCTTCGACCATTCTCAGGCTGAGAGGGAAACGGAAATAGAGCCAAACCGCATGGGCGATGACCTCAGCGGGAAAGCGATGACCACGATAGCAGGAATTTGACGTCTGGCTCATCGCCGCCAACTAGCCCAAAACCATCGACAAATCGTCAACGTGACAGTCCCTTCTGGACAGTCGTGGGGCCTGGATCTGATAGTTACGACGGCTCGCGTGATCATATTGCCGCAGGACTTGAAGGACGGCGCCGAGGACGAGTTCTCTGGGCCGCGCGGACAGCGAACCGGCGATCACCTCGGGATAAACACCTCCCAAATACTGGCTAATCAGAGGCTCGGGGATTTCCTTGTCGCCGAGTTTGGCGAAGAGCCGATCAACAGCGGCCTGAGCCTCGGGATGGGGCCAGTAATATCGGATGCGATCGCTGAAACTGAAGTGCCGCTGCAGCCTGAGCTCGTCGGAGCCTCCTTGATAGTATTTGCGCCAGTTTCCCGGCTCCTTCAGCATCAACGCTTCCATAGCGGCCCGAAGACCGCCATCGGTCGACGCAGGATCGAGAACGCGCGCGATGCAATCGAGCCCGTAGAGCGCTTCGCGTAGCGCAAAGGTCAACCAGGGCCCCACCTTGAGGATCGCGAACCCGTCGCTGACCAACGCATCAAGGCAGGCGGCCCGCTGATAGTCTGTCGAGTGCGCTTCGAAGACAAAACCTGGCAAGCTCACCAAAGCTTCCACGAGGCGCACCGCCTTCTCGGGCTTGTACGGAATGACTTCAGTGCTGGCGAACTCGACGCCTGGTTGCACCACCACGCCGATCGCCCGGGCGAAGGCTGCCTCAAGGCCGGCATCGGTGAACGCCTTTTGGTGAATGTCGACGGTCCGAAGCGCGGCTTCCGGTCGCGTCACTTCAAGGGAATCGAGGGCATGCTGCGCACCCCCCGGCACTGGAACTTCTGTGCCGATGATGTAAATCGGAGAAGGGCCGTCCCCGACGGCCGCTTCCGCTACCTTAGCCAGGGCGGCGGCGCGCTCAGCGGTTACTTCATCCGCCAACGCTGCCGGCTCACCGGCGCATCCCATGCTAGTGTCGAGATGCAGCTTGGTGAAGCCGGCCCGGGCGTAACCTTCGATCATCGCTTTAGCCCGTTGCATGGCCTCATCTGCGGCTAGGTGCTTCCATGGATTGGGACCAAGATGATCGCCTCCGAGGATGACTTGGGAGGGGTCAAGACCGACGCGCGCTGCGATGCCTTCCACGAAGCGGCGGAAATCAGCGGGCGTCATGCCTGTGTAACCGCCCTCCTGGTTGACCTGGTTGCAGGTCGCCTCGATGAGGACGCGCCTGTCGGTGCGAAGCGCTAGGGATAGGGCGGCCTCAATGACGATGGGATGGGCGGTGCAAACCGATGTGACCCCGGCTCTCCCGTCAGTCAGGCGCTCGCTCGCGAGCGGAGGGATAGGTCGGGTCATGACGAGGGCTTTCTCGGATGAGCGACAAGGAAAGCATCGAGATCGGCTTGGCTGGCGGCGCCTTCCATCGGTCCTTGCCGCGTTACGGCCAGCGCTCCACTTGCCGCAGCATAGGCCAGGCACCGGGCCGGGAGTATGTTGCGCAGCCAGCAACTAACGAACGTGGCGCCGAAGCAATCCCCAGCCCCCGTCGGATCAAGCTCTTCGACCTCGAACCCAGGCTGCGTGAGGCGCATCGCGGCGTCGAAGTAGCTGGCGCCGTCGGCGCCACGCTTGTGAACGATCGCTCTGATGCCGTGGCCAAGGATTTCGGCGACAGCGGCCTTCTCATCCTTCGCGTTGGTGAAGAGATAGAGTTCCACGCCGCTCGGTAGGAACAGATCGCAACGCCGGAACAGGATTTCGCAAGCCTCTCGAAGGCCTGGCAGATCCAGAATCTCTGGACGAAGATTGGGGTCGAATGAAATCGTGCCCCCGCGGGCCTTAATCGCCTCGGCAGCTCCAAGGATAACCTCGACGATGCGCGGCGAGAAAAGCGCCGTGCCCATCACATGGAGATGGTCGCTGCGGTTCAGAACGGCTCTGGCCGCAGTGTCCAGGGCAATGTTGCCCGAAGCGCTATCTTTGATGTTATAGACGAAGGCGCGAGATCCATCGGGCCTATAGCGCACGAAGGCGCTACCCGTCGCCGTCTCGGGGTCGATCCGGATGCCTTCCACGTTGACCCCATCACGACGCAGGCGATCGAGATTGACCCGCCCGAAGTCGTCATCCCCCACGCAACCGATGATGGCGGCTGGCTGACCAAACCTCGCGGCCTGATCGATGAAGATCGCTGGCGCACCGGACGGGAAGGGGCCAACCAGATTTACAGGCTCAAGGAATCCGTCACCCTTGTCGGTCGCCATGATCTCGACGATGATCTCGCCGATGGTGAGGATCGATTTCATCGCTCAGCTCATCCAGTTGCCGCCATCGATATTGTAGGTCTGGGCGACTATGTAGTCGGCGTCTTCGCTTGCGAGGAATGTCGCAAGGCCGCCAATCTCGTCAGGGCGCGCCATACGCCCGAAGGGTACAGATGCTCCGACGACGCGCTTCTTCTCGCCGGGCTTCAGGTTCTCGTACTTGGCGAACATTGCGTCGACATGGTCCCAGTGCTCGTTGTCGACGACGCCTGGAGCGATGCCGTTCACGTTAATGCGGTGCTTGATGAGATCCAGCCCCGCGCTCTGCGTGAGGCTGATGACTGCCGCCTTCGAGGAGCAATAAATCGCGACCAGCGGTTCTCCTCGACGCCCAGCCTGAGAGGCGAAGTTGATGATCTTGCCTCCACGACCCTGTTTGATCATCTGCTTGGCAACGGCCTGGAGGGTAAACAGCAGACCCTCGACATTCACCGAATAAACTCGACGATAGCTTTCGCGCGTGATTTCGACGATGGGAGCGAGATCAAAAAGCCCGGCGTTGTTGACGAGAATGTCGATGCCGCCCAACTTGGAAACCGTGGCGGTCACCATGACGTCGATCGAAGCCTGATCGGTGACGTCAAGCTTGAGAGCGATGGCGTTCGGTCCAAGCGCCGACGCAACGGCGTTGGCGGCCTGTTCGTTCAAGTCAGCAATAACGACTTTCGCGCCTTCCTGGACATAGCGTTCCGCGATCGCCTTGCCGATGCCGCGGGCCGCGCCCGTAATGACGGCGACCTTGTCCTTCAGTTTCATGATGATTCCTCCTGCTCAGCGAACGGAACCCGTTCACCTCACTCAGCGAATGGTGTTTCCACCGTCCACAACCAGGTTCGCGCCGTTAATCATCGCCGCCGCGTCGCTCGCCAGGAACATGGCCGCATAGGCGATCTCCCTCGGCTTGGCGAAGCGACCGACCGGGATCTCGGCGCGGGCGCGCTCGCCCTTCTCACCGCCCCAAAAAAGGGCGGTCATTTCCGTATCCACCACGGTCGGCGAGATGGCGTTGACCGTCACCCCTCGCGGTCCCCACTCAACCGCCATGGATCGCAGCATTCCGAGCAGGCCCGCTTTCGACGCGGCGTAGGCTGTGTGGCCATCCAGCCCAACAAGCGCCGCTTGCGAGGCCATCATGACGATGCTTCCCTGTCCTGCGTCGAGCATGTGTTTCGCAACCTCTCGGGCAACGAAATATTGGCCTGTGAGATTTATCGCCAGGACTCGACTCCAGTCCGCGCTTGAAGTGGCTTCGGCGGGCCAGACGCCGCCAACGCCTGCGTTGTTGATCAGCACGTCGATCCTGCCGAGCTCTGCGGCGATCTCTCCAACCACTCGCGCCACCTGCGCGTCCTCCACGATGTCGGCCTCCCAGGAACGGGCTCCATCCCCAAGCGCCCTCGCGACGGATTCGACATTTGGCGACTTGTCGATGAGCGCGAGCTGCGCTCCCCGCTCGCTGAACAGTTCCGCGATCGCCTTTCCTATCCCGCTGGCCGCTCCCGTTATCAGGACGACCCTTCCCGAGAAATCAAAGACGCGCGAAAACTCAAGCGCGCACTCGTCCGCCAAATCCTTGCGAGACATCTCACCTACCCTCAATGTTTGCTCGTTCGACCGCCGTTGACTGCGCTGACGTTTCCGGCCACTGAGGAGAATTGGGATCTCAAAGACCGGGCCACGGTCTCAGCCGACCGTGGCCCGCCGTCCTCGCTACTTGATGTAGCCTGCCTTCGTCATGACGTTCGTGGTCGACGCCTGTGATTTCTTCAGCGCGTCCGCCACTGTGGTCGATCCCGTGAGAGCGGCAGCAATGTTCTGACCAACGTCGGTCCCGATGCCCTGGAACTCCGGAATGGCGACGAACTGCACCCCTGTGTAGGGGACCGGATCTTTGGTCGCATGGGTCGGGTCGGCCACCATGATCGCGTTCAGCACGATCGGCGCGAAGGGGGCAGCTTTCTGATACTCAGGGTTCTCATAGGTCGATTTGCGCGTGCCGGGAGGCGCCGCGACCCATCCCTCCGTGTCGCCGACAAGCTTGACGTAGTCTTTTGAGGTCGCCCAGCGCACAAAGTCCTTAGCGGCCGCTTCCTTCTTCGTGGAGGTCGGAATGGCGAGAGCCCAAGACCAAGCCCAGGCTGAGCCATTCGGCGTCACTGCGGTCGGTGAGACAGCGAAGCCAACTTTGTCTGCGACCTCGCTTTCCTTGGGGTTGGAAATGCGGCCAGCGGCAGAGGTCGCGTCGATCCACATTGCGCACTTGCCGCCCGCGAATAGGGCCTGATTCTCGTTGAAGCCATTGGCGGAGGCGCCGGGCGGTCCGTCAGCCCTCATAAGATCGACGTAGTAGGTGATCGCCGTCTCCCAGGGCTGGGAGATCAGCTGCGGCTTCCATTGCATGTCAAACCAACGGCCGCCGTAGGTGTTCACCAGCGTGCCGAGGAAGGCCATGTTTTCGCCCCACCCAGGCTTTCCGCGCAGGCAAATCCCATAGACGCCGCTTGCCTTGTCGGTGAGCTTGTCGGCGAACTGTTTGATTTGGTTGTAGGTCGGATGCTCCGGCATTGTGAGGCCGGCCTTCTCGAACAAATCCTTCCGGTACATGGTGAAGGAGCTCTCGGCGTAGAACGGCACGGCGTAGAGCTTGCCGTCGACCGACAGTCCCGCTTTTACGGGCGCCAGCAGATCGTCGTAGTCGTAGTCCTTGAAATCATCCAGACTGGTGAGCCAGCCCTTTTTGCCCCAGATCGGCGTTTCGTAGGCGCCGATCGTAATCACGTCGTATTGGCCGCTCTTCGTTGCAATATCGGTGGTGACCTTCTGCCGGAGGACGTTCTCCTCCAGGATCACCCAATTTATCTTATTTCCCGTCTGCTGCTCCCATTTCGACGACAGCCTCTGCATGATGATCATGTCGTCGTTGTTTACTGTCGCAATCGTCAAGGTCTCCGCGTTGACGATGGTCACACAACCGGCGGCAACGGCGATGCCAGCCGCCATAGCTTTGAACCCAATCATGGCGTTCCTCCTTTTCATTTCAGACTTGACGGGAGTCCAGTCCTATGGCCAGCTATCAGAATGTAACGAACGTGTCAATCGTACGTATCAACAAATCTTTACGTACGTAAAAATGATGAGTCTCTCTATGAGCCACCGGGCTTCGATCCTGTCCACGCGCATTCGCACGATGGAGGAATTTTCCGTCGCAAGCGGCATCTCACGTCCGACCCTCTCGCGGTTTTTCAACGATCCGGGGAGCGTCCGGCCGTCCTCTCGCCAACGAATCGAAGCGGCGATGGACCGATTGGGCTATCGGCCGAATCTGTTCGCCGTAAACTTCAATCGGCGGAATACGAAAACAGTCGGCATCATCGTTCCCACCCTGCTGGACCCATTCTATGCCGCTCTGGTGCAGCGGATTGAGTTCCAAGCCTCAGAGGCGGGCTACTGGGCCGTGATCCAGAGTAGCCAGGGCGACGCGGACCGGGAAGCGGAAGCGGTTGCAACTCTTGTCTCCACCAAGAGCGCCGGAGCGATCGTGGTGCCCCTCGGCGCGGCGACGCGCAAGGGCCTCTATCGCCAGATGGAAAAGGCGATGCCGCTTGTCTTTCTCGACACGCGGGCAGACGCGGACGGAGCATTTGTCGGAACCGACAACCACTTCAGCATGAGCCTGATGGTCGACTATCTTCTACGCTCGGGCACACCGCCCAGCTATTTCGGTATGCCTGCAGTCAATCAGAACGCGAGCGAGCGGCGCCGCGCTTACGAAGCCTCAATGCTTGAACGCGGGGCGCAACCCGTGATCTTCGACATTCCCTCTCTCGATTGGGACTTCGAGCGACAGGCCTTCGAAGAGGCTACACGGCTTTTCAAAGCTGACGCTCCGGTTGGCGGAACAATTCTGTGCGCCAATGATCGCGTCGCGTTCGGCGTGATGGCCGCCGCCTGTCAGGTTGGGATATCCGTCGGCCGGCTTGTAGACCTGCGCATTGCGGGGCACGACGATCATCCATTGAGTCAATACGCATGCCCCTCACTGACGACCGTCGCGCAAGACGTTGATCGACTCGCGACCGTTAGCTTGGAGCGATTGATGCAGGGCATCGCCAAGGGTGCGAACAAGGACTCCACCGATTGCTTCGAGGCCCGTTTGATCATGCGTAACTCTGCATGACGTCGCCTCCATTGGTGAGGGACTGTCAGGTTGACGATTTGTCGATGGTTTTGGGCTAGTTGGCGGCGATGAGCCAGACGTCAAATTCCTGCTATCGTGGTCATCGCTTTCCCGCTGAGGTCATCGCCCATGCGGTTTGGCTCTATTTCCGTTTCCCTCTCAGCCTGAGAATGGTCGAAGATCTTCTGGCCGCCCGCGGTATGATCGTCAGCCACGAAACCGTCCGGCGTTGGGCTGAGAAATTCGGCCGAGACTTCGCCAACGAAGTGCGCCGGCGCGCGCCGCAATTCGGCGACAAGTGGCGTCTCGATGAGGTCGTGGTCGCCATCAATGGCGAAAAGCACTGGCTTTGGCGCGCCGTCGATCAGGACGGCTTTGTTCTCGACGCTTTGGTTCAGAGTCGCCGCGACCGAGGCGCCGCCGAACGCCTGCTTCGCAAGCTCCTCCGCAAACAGGCCCGCGCTCCGCGTGTCTTGGTCACCGATAAGCTCGGTTCTTACGGCGCCGCGCGCACGGACATGGGCATGAAGTTCGAGCATCGCCAGCATAAGGGACTCAATAATCGAGCCGAAAATTCCCATCAGCCAACGAGGCGGCGAGAGCGGATCATGAAGCGGTTCAAATCGCCGCGGCAACTGCAGCGCTTCATCTCGATCCATGATCCCATCGCCAACCTCTTCCACTTTCCCCGCCACGCCCTCTCAGCATCTGACTATCGAGCGCTTCGCGCCGACGCGCTGAACGCGTGGAAGGACATTGCCGGCGTCCAGATCGCCGCATAGCCCGGGCGCGCCATTTCAGCATCGTTGCGAGCTTCGCTCAATAAGTTGACGATGCCCTTCGCCCGCATCCGCGCCGTCATCTCCACCGCCCGAAAGCAAGGTTGGAACATCCTCCAAACCATCGCCGCAAAACCCGCGACCCTCACTCAAGCCCTCTCCGCATAACTCATAATCACAGCTTGGGAGTTACTTTTTTTACTTTTTGCTTGAAACCGCCGTAACTCCTTGAAAAGTCCCGATTTCGCAAAAATGAACGCTAGTAAATGCCAGCTATTTTACTGGCGTTTAGTCGCGTTTATTCGCTTTTATTTGCGGTCACCCGGTCGCCTTTGGCCATCCGGCCGAACTCTGCCTCTCGCGCGCGCCTTGGCCGTGGGAAGCCGGCTCCGGAACTCAGGCCCCTCGCGCCGCGCCGTTCGCCGCGGCCAAGGCGCCCGGCTCGAGCTCGCTATAGAGGAGCCGGTCGGGATCGACGGGTCCCGGCAGTGATATGCGACCCTTGGGCGCGCGATGAAAGCCCATCCGCGTATAGTAAGGCTCATCGCCGACCAGGATGACGAGCTTCCAGCCGGCGGCTTTCGCGGCCTCGAGCGAACTCGTCACGAGAGCTTCGCCGATCCCCTGGCTACGGAACACGGGCTCGACGATCAAGGGCCCGAGCAGCAGCGCCGACGCTTCCCCGATGACAATTGGCGTCATAGCCGAGGCGCCGACCAGAAGCGTGCCGACGCGGGCGACGAAACTGAGCGCCGGATCGGGAGGCGTTGCCTCGCGAATCCTATAGGCCGTGCGCGCGAATCGGCCAGGGCCGAATACGCGTTCATTGAGGCGTTCGATCGGCTCGGCGTCGTCCTCCGTCGCCGGCTCCAGGATGAGCGAGAGATCGTGCATCGCACGGCTTTATCACGTTACCGCGAGCCCGCCAGAACTTGAGACGCGCCCGGCGCCCGGTCAGGCGCCGGAAACGTTGGGATCGCGCCAAGCGCGCTCGAACGGCAACCGCCATGCGTGGGGCGCAGTCAGCTGATAAATCGCCTGGGGGCCCCAGGTGCCCGGCGCATAGACCTTGACCGGCGGCGGCGATTCGAGGAGCGGTGTCGAGACCTCCCACAGCCGCTCGATGCCCTCGGCCGAACAGAACAGCGTGTGATCGCCCCGCATCGCGTCGAGGATAAGACGCTCGTAGGCCTCGAGCACGTCGCCGCCCATTCCGGTGTCACGAATAGCGAATTGCAGGCTCTGCTTGTTGAGCCGCATCCCCGGACCCGGCTTCTTGCCATAGAAGGACAGCGACACTTTTGACTGGTCGGCGAGATCGAAGGTCAGGTGGTCCGGCCCTTGCGATCCGATGCCGGAGTCGCCCGGGAACATGCTCTTCGGCGGTTCGCGGAAGGCGATCGAGATGATGCGCTGGCCCTCGGCCATGCGCTTGCCGGTCCGTAAGTAGAATGGCACGCCCGCCCAACGCCAATTGTCGATGAAGCATTTGAGCGCGATGAAGGTCTCGGTGTCCGATTCCGGATCGACGCCCGGCTCCTTGCGGTAGTCGATGAACTGACCGCGCACGGCATGGGCAGGATCGATGGGCATGAGCGAGCGGAAAACCTTGTTTTTTTCCTCGCTGATCGGTCCGGGCGCAAGCGAGGTGGGCGGCTCCATCGCCATGAAGCCGAGAATCTGGAAGAGATGCGTGACCACCATGTCGCGATAGGCGCCGGTCTGTTCGTAGAAGGCGGTGCGATTGCCGATGTCGAGCGTCTCCGGCACGTCGATCTGCACGTGGTCGATGAAATTGCGGTTCCAGATCGGCTCGAACAGGCCATTGGCGAAACGGAAGGCGAGGATGTTTTGCGCCGGCTCCTTGCCGAGAAAGTGGTCGATGCGGAAAATCTGGTCTTCCGCGAACACCTTGTGCAAGGCGTCGTTGAGCGCAATCGCGCTCTCGAGATCGGTGCCGAACGGTTTTTCCATAATTACGCGCGACCCGCCGGCGAGTTGCGCCTCGCTCAGCATTTTGATCGCCGACAGCGCGGCGTTCGGCGGCACGCTCAGGTAGTGGACACGCTGGGCCTCCTCGGCGAATGACTTCTCCGCCTTGCCGACCGCGTCCTTGAGAGCGCCGGCGCCCGCCGCCATGGGCACGTAGTCGAGCGTCGCCTCGAACGCCGGCCAAGCCTCCTTCTTGGGGTTGTGGCTGTGTTGCTCGAACACGGCGTCGCGGGCGAGTGCGCGGAACCCCTCGGTGTCGAGGGCGTCCAGCGACACGCCGATGATCCGGCATTTCGAAATGAAGCCGGCGGTCGCGAGGTGAAAGAGGCCGGGCAGCAGCTTCTTGTGCGCGAGATCGCCGGTCGCGCCAAACAGGACGACGATCTGAGGCAGCTTGGGGCCAACCCCCGCAGGTATTTTCGCCATTACGCTCCCCATAGCCTTGTGCGGATAGCGCTGAGTGAAGTGACCGGATCCGCCACCCGAGCTTACGACAGCAAGTATGGCGCCGAGAAGACGGGTGCCTTTCGATCCGGTTTTGCCCAACCGCGCTAGCGCTGTTTTTGGCCGACTCTGTGGGGCTCCCAAGCCTGGCGTCGTGAGTGAGTGTCATAAGGCTTCGCAGCACCATCGGACCAGACGTTACTCGAAGTACCCGGAGTCGGGCTCCTTCATCTCGACACTACGATAGGTGCGAACGCCAACACCATATTCGACGAGTAGCCGCGCGAGTTCGTCTCCATCAATCAATACCAGGCGCTTATGGCTGCGCTCCGCATAAGCGCGCGCCGGGGCGGCAAAGCGGCTGGTCGTGACGAAGACGCCTTTTGTGGCACCACGCTCGTCGAGAGCGCCGGCGAACTCCCTAATCTTTTCAACGCCAATTGCACTATCTGCCGCATAACGCTTGGCCTGGAGGTATATGACGTCGAGGCCGAGCACGTCCTCATTGATCACCCCGTCGACGCCTCCGTCGCTTGTGCGCCCTAGATGCTTCCCCGAGCCGGCTGCGCCATATCGCATGCCAAGCATCAGGTCGACGACTAACTTCTCAAAGCGGTTTGGGTTCATGCCCTGCACGCGTTCAAGCAAGTCCGCTCGCAGCGCAGTGTTAAGGTCGCTGAACGCCGCTTCAATTCGTTCGTCGGGAGTCCAGGCAGCCAATTTCCGGCCCTGTTCGAGCGAGAGCAACGGTTCGTTCGATTCCGATGCCTTCGTTCGAGCTTGATTGAAGCGGTCAAACTTCGACAGAAAAGCAATATCAATTCTAGCGTAAGCGGGAGACCCCCCGGCTCTGCCGGGGTGGCAGTAGAGGTTTGACGTTTCCGGCGGTCCACCGGTGAAGTTCCAACGTGAGCAGCCACTCACACGAAAGGAACTCCACCGATGGACGACTACGAGAGCCTAAGCCACACGACATGGACCTGCAAATATCATGTGGTGTTCATTCCCAAATGTCGGCGCAAGGTGCTGTATCTGGAACTGCGACGACACTTGGGCGAAGTTTTGCGCAAGCTTGCGCTTCAGAAGGAAGCGAGGGTCGAGGAAGGGCATCTGATGCCCGATCACGTGCACATGCTGTTGTTGATTCCGCCGAAATACGCAGTGTCGCAGGTGGTCGGGTACATCAAGGGCAAGAGCGCGATCCACCTGGCCCGGGTATATGGGGAGCGCAAGCGCAACTTCGTGGGGCAGCACTTCTGGGCGCGGGGGGTTCTTCGTCAATACGGTCGGCCGTGACGAGGAGGCCATCCGGGCTTACATCCGCAACCAAGAGAAGGAAGATCAGAGGCTCGAACAAATGAACCTCTGGCGCTGAAAAAGCCGCCTTTAGGCGGCTCCAAACATCAAGGGCCGCGTCAGCGACCCTCCTACCGCTTTGAGCGGTTCAAATCCTAAAGCCCCCGGCTTTGCCGGGGGATACTTACCTGGCGGATCGGTGAGAACTTTAACTCCAAGCTCAGTTATTTCGTACACGCCTTGTCGCAGCCGATTAAGCAGCCCAGCCCTTGAGAGCTGGGCCAAGGCCCAATGAACCCGGTTGGCCAATATAGTCTGCCGGCCGGCGGATAGGAGTTCGGTCCGCTCCTCTGAGGTCAAATGAAATTCGTCGGCGACGCGATCGACGGCATCAACAGTCCGAAACGCGCCCGCGCCCGCGATACGCAAAATGGGCAGTATGAGGGTTTGATAGTCGGGGATCATTGGCGCGGCCGTGGTACTGCTGAGAAGATAGTGCCAGCTGAGTAACACGAGCAGCGGGTGAGACGAAGCAAGGAGGCGAGCCTCACCGCCGCAATCTGAGGCTTGCCCAACCTTCCAAGTCGATCCGCTCGATGAGATGAAACCCTTGCGCCCGCCAGGATGCAAGCACGCCCGCAACATCAGCAAGAAGCAGGCCGGAGACGATCGCCTCGCCGTCCGCGCTGATGATCGCCGCGAGCGACGGCGCGAGCAGCCGCAGAGGCTTCGCCAGGATGTTGGCGAATACGAGGTCGTAAGGCGCGCCCTCGCGCAATACCGCGTTCTCAACTCCGCGTGAGACGACCGCCCGGCAGAAAGCGCCGACGCCGTTAAGCCGAGCGTTGCCGTTGGCGACAGCGACCGCAACGGGATCGATGTCGCCGAGCCAGACCTTGCGGCGCAGGATTTTGGCGGCGGCGATGGCGAGCACGCCCGCGCCGCAGCCGACGTCAAGAACCCGCCGAGGGCGGCGGCGTCTGAGCAGGCGGTCGAAATGCATGAGACAGCCGCGGGTCGTGCCGTGATGGCCGGTGCCGAAGGCGAGCCCGGCCTCGATCTCGATGGCCACGTCGTTCGCCCTGACGCGGGGACGATCATGGGCCCCATGAACGAGAAAGCGCCCCGCTCGAACCGGTTTGAGGCCCGCAAGCGAATTGGCGACCCAGTCGCGCTTCTCGGTCAGGCCGAAGGTCGCCGCGCGCGCGGTCGGTTCGTCCGAGGCGGCGGCGATGAGCGCCCGGATCGCCGTCTCGTCCGGCTCCCAGCCGAAATAGGCCTCCATCAGCCAGGCCTTGCCGCCGCCAGGCAAAAGATCGTCGGTCTCGAACGCGGTCGACGCCGCCTCGGCGGCCTCGAAGCTCTCGACGATGAGATCGGCGACCGCGCGGGCGCGGCGCTCGTCGCTGACGAGGCGAAGCAGGTGGGCGGCGTTATTGGGCGGCAGGCCTTCGAGCATGCCAAATTAATCCAAGCAAAACCAAATAAAACCAAGCAAAAAAGGGGGGGTATAGGGGGGAAAACGCCGAACTAAGCCCGTTTCATGACGCGGTCACATTTGCGCCACACGCCACCGTTACTATTGCTCTACTCGATATATACACCACTGCAGGCTATATAGCGCTTGCCATTGTTTTTCTATACTACATGCTCACTTTAAAACGCCTGGTATCGCTAGGGCATGGGCGCACGCGGGAGCAGGTATAGACACATTCGAACAAATGAATATACGAAATGCGGCTGGGGCGAGCGCGGGAAAGGCGAAAGTGGCTGTGGCGATGGGCGGGGGCGGGGCGCTAGCATGGCTGGCGGCGGCGGGCGCGGGGCTCTAGCATGGAAAATAATGCCAGTTATTTATCTGTGGAACGTGGGCGACGGCGCTCGCTGACGGGCAACCCCGCTTGGAGGCGAGGGCAGGCGTCGAGGGGCTGGGGTATGTTGCACGGGATCCATCGGCGGGGCGATCGGCGGGCGCTCACGGCTTCGCCTGGGGCCATCGTGGGGCTTCGCCAGCACGCGGCGGGCTTGTCGGCGCGGGCGCGGGGCTCATGGCCGGCGCGGGCGCGCGGCGGCGGCCGGGGCAAAAGCGCAGACGGCAGAGCGAGGGCGAGGCTCATTCAAACCCGGCGCTTATCGCGGCCAATTCCTCTAAATCCATTTCCGTTTCGCTCATATCCTCGCCGCCCAACCTTTTGGGCGGACGAGACCGAGACAATCCGCCGTCATCGTTCAAAACTGGAATAGTCCTAACGAGAGTGGAGCAACGGTTAGCCTCTTGATCAATCGTGCTCAAAACATCGGGCTCATAATCGAGCAATTCGCGTTTTCCGCCCGGATCGGAAATGTTGATGACGCGAAAGGCCGCATTCGACCGGCCGGACTTCGGCGACCACCGCCCGGCGAGCTTCCATCGATCGGGAGAGGCGAGCGCATTTCCAACCGCGATATATTTCTTGTAGGGGGCGGACAAGCCGAGCGTTGAGCCCACGGTGGAGGCGGTCGCACGCCATCGGGTCAAGGTTTCGGAAATCAACCATGCGCCCGCGCCTCTTTCGTCGGCGGTGTAGTTTTTGGCGGTTGCGCCGCGCAATTTGGAAACGGGAATGATTGATCGCTTGCCATCTTTCCCGAGCTTGATTTTGCCATAGGTATAGACGCCGGACTGAATAAACAGGCCCCCATCGGCTTCGCAATATTCCCAATCGCCTAACTCGACATTTTCGCCCGCCTTGCGTACGCGGGATAGGCCGGTCAATTCCCGCGTCGAGACAATTCCGTCCGTCGCGAAAAAGACAACGGCGTGCGGATCGACAAGGCCGGCTTCCATGAGACGGCGGCGTGTCGCGGCGGTGATCGCCGCCGCATGCCAGGGGCAAGCCGTCGCGGGGACTTTGCCCGCTTCGCCGACATATCGGGCCTCTTGACCATAAATCGAATTGATGAGGAGCTTGATTGCCTTTTCGCGGAGATCTAATGGGTTCTCTTGCTTGATGCGCTTGCGTTCATTATAGAAATCGCGGACGAATGTGAACGGCTTTCATCCGTCGCGGCGTGGAACAATAGCGTTTCCTCAATCATGACCGCCGTTTCTTTTTGCTCTTTTCTCGGGCGATCAGGATATTGCGGCACGAAACGCTCAAGCCATGTGATCATGGCCAAAACATCGTCGAGCATATACCAACCGTAACCATATGCGGGATAAATTATTCCGCCGCCTTTGAGGCGATAAGGTAAGGGATAAAAGGGAATGAAGACGGCGCGGCCAGGGTCCGGGTGATATTTCTCATATTTGGGGAAATTAAACTTTACCTTGAACATAGAAAGCATTGAGGAGTTTTCGACAGAGGCGCGCAATTGTTTGAGTGATTTTATTTCAAGATACCCGCTTCCGTCCACGTACCGCTTTTCATAGAAGGCAGTTCAATGGTGGCGGCCGGATAAGCCGACGCAATGTCATAAATATATAAAATCGTTTCCGCGATGAAACCGTGTTTCATCAGAGGCTTATCCCTCAGGCTCCGGGCCTACGACGGGTAGTGACAGGAGTGGGCGATTGGCGTAAGAACGAATCATGAACATCCGGTTCGTTTCGAGGCCCCTCGATGCCTGACTTTCCCTCCTCGCTGACCGAGTTTCAGCGCCAGTTTCCCGAAGACGAGGCCTGCGCCGCGTGGCTTGTCGCGGCGCGGTGGCCGTCCGGTTTTCGATGTCCGGCGTGCGGCGGCGCCAAGGGTTGGCCGCATGGCGGCAAGGCTTTCACCTTCGAATGCGCCGCGTGCGGCAAGCAGACCTCGGTGACGGCCGGAACGATCATGCACGGCTCGAAGCTGCCCCTGATCGTGTGGTTCTGGGCCGTCTACCTCATGGCCACGCATTCGAACGGGATTTCGGCGCTGCAATTGCAAAAGCAACTCGGGCTCGGCTCCTAGGGCGGTTGCGAGGAGGGAACGGAAGGCGACGTGTCGCGTGCGGCGGCGATTGAAGCGGAAGACGAATTCGTCGAGGTAGCTCTGAAGGTGGGGTCGTCGCAGTCCGTGGTAGACGCCGAGGGCCCAGGTCTTAGTCCGAAAACCCCTCACCTACGAGATGTTGATCCAACCGGACGCTCGAGAATAAGCCTCCTTCATAGTATTGTATAAGACAATCTGTACTGCAGCATTGCAATTAGTGCTTAATTTGCGCTAGTGATCGAATATCAGTCGTATATTGAGATGAGAATGTAGTTATACGAGACAATATGTGAGGGATATGCCGGAAAGGTATGGCTTGCGTTTCGTCTGCATCGGCAGCAGAAGCGCGGGCGATCATGAGCTATCGGGCGGGTGACTGCGGGGAGATCGCGGAGGTATGCGGATGGTATCTGGCGATATTCGTTCACTACTCCCCCCTCTCCCCCTAATTTACCAGCGTTTACTAGCATTTACTAGCGCTTATCGGCTTTTATTTCGAGCTGTTTGGCCCCAAAGCCGGACCTGCACTCTCGCGCCTGACCGCCAAGCGGCGCCGACTAGGAGCCTGTCCGGAATAGTTGTTGGCTTGAGTTGGTAGATGAAGGATAGCCTGCTCAGGCAGCCCGGGCGAGCTTGCCGAGGTTGTGCGCGGTGCAGATCAGCGCCCATTCGGCCTTTACGTTGTCGATGCCGCGTAACAGGAATTGTCTGAACCCTCTTGCCTGTTTGATCTGTCCGAACACCGGCTCGACGACTTGCTTTCTGAGCCTGTAGCGGCTTCGCCACCCCGCGCGTTTCAGCTTGTCCCGCATGGCCTGGGTGAGCGGGCCGCCGCGCTTTCGTTCGGCTCGGTCGGGGTGCTTGGCCCGACCCGTTGCGATGTAAGCGCCGATCCCGCGATCGGCCAGGGCGCCGAGGTTGGCCTCGCTGCAGTAACCGGCATCGGCGGAAGCTTCCTTGGGCTTACGGCCAAGGTTCTTTTCGATACCGTCCACAAGCGGGGCGAGCTGATCCTGATCGCCCATGCTCTGGGTCAGGCCGTGCGCCACGATGATCTGGGCTTTTGCATCGACGGCGGCCTGCGCGTTGTAGCCCTGGATGTAGCCGTCCTTGGTCAAGAGCACGCGGCTTTCGGGATCGGTGAAGTTGCGCTGCCTCTTGCCCTCCGGATCCTGTTTGGGCGGCGCGGGCGTCTTGCCGTTCTTCTTGCGTCGCGGCGATGCGCTTCTTTTCCGCCTCTTCCCGGCGCCGTGTCTCCTCCGCGGCGGCGGCTTTGGCTTCCGCCTCCAGTTCGGCTTTGGCCTCGCGTATCTTCTCGAGCCGCCTCTGCTTGTCGGCCACCCAATCGGGCGTCTCATCGCCGCGCTTCTGGCGGTAGAGCTTGTCCTCCTCTGCATCGGCGGCTTCGGCCGCGGCCAGCCAGCGGTCGACCTCGGCCTGAAGCTCCGCTTCCCGCTTCTTCATCCGCTCATAGCTCATCGCCTTGTGTTTCGAGGCGTTCGCTTTGATCTTCGTGCCGTCGAGCGCCACCTGCCCGAGCTTCACCAGGCCGGCCTTTTCCGCAAGCTTCAACACCTGCACGAATAAAGCCGCCAGCGCCTTCAGATGTCGCTTGCGGAAGTCCGAGATCGTGCGGAAGTCCGGCGGATCGCCCGCCACGATCATCATGCAGTCCGCCCGCTCCACCGTCGCCCTGGCGATCCGCCGTGACGAATAGAGGCCGCTCGCGTAAGAATGCAAAAGCAGCGCCGTCATCATCTGCGGGTCGAACGGCGGCTGGCCCAGCCCGCTCGTGTAGCTGCCGGCGATCTCCTTCAGATCGAGGCTCTCTCTGACGACCGAAACGATCAGCCGGGACAGGTGGTCTTCGGCCACGTAATCCTGAACGCTCGGCGGCAGCAGATGCGTCTCGTCGATCTTCCAGGGCCGAAACTGCTTGCTCATAGCCACCCAAAGAATCAAACTCGTCGCATCTTGGCTAGTGACTACTCGGACAGGCTCCTAGCGGACATACTCCCGCCGGTAGCGGGGGCCGAGGCTGGTCAAGAGGTGATAGCCGATCGTGCCGCTGCGGGCGGCGAACTCGTCGAGGCCGATGGTCGGGCCGAAGACCTCAACCGGGTCGCCCGCCCGGACCGCGTCTTCGGGCAGGTCGGTCACGTCGACGATGGTCAGGTCCATCGACACGCGCCCGACCAGCGGCGCCCGGCGCCCGGCGACCGCGACCTCCGCGCCCGGCCTCGCATCGGTCGCGCCGGCGCCGCGCGGCAGGCCGTCGGCATAGCCGACGAGCAGGGTCGCGAGCCGCGTGCGGCGCCTGGCCGTCCACTGGGCGTTGTAGCCGCAGGTCATGCCGGCCTCGATCCAGCGGGTCTGCTGGATGGCGACCGTGAGTATAACCACCGGGCGCATCGGGTTCGGCTGGCCTGGCGTCGGATTGCCGCCATAGAGCGCGTAGCCCGGACGCGCCAGATCATAGATCGGGCGCGAGGGGAGGAAGATGCCCGACGAATTGGCGAGCGAGGCGGGGAGGCTCGGGAAAGCGGCGCGGGCGGCCTCGAAAAGCTCGATCTGCGCCTGATTCAGGGGATCGGCGGGGATCTCGGACGAGACGAAATGGCTCATCAGCAGATCGGCCCCACTCACGGCGCCATGGGTCGCCATCGCCGCCTGTAGGCTGGCCAGCAATTCGAACCCGAGCCGGTTCATGCCGGTGTCCAGATGGAGCGCGCAAGGGCTCAACCGATTGCGACCCGCAGCGACGGCGGACCAGCGCGCGAGTTCCTCTTCGCCGCCGATCACGGGGGCCAGGCGATGCTCTGCATAGTCCGCCGGATCCGCCCCGCTCTCGAGGCCGTTGAGCACGTAGATCCCAGCTTCCGCCGGCAGGGCCGGGCGCGCCGCGATCCCCTCATTGAAATGGGCGACGAAAAAGACCCGCGCGCCCGCGGCCCACAGCGCCGAGGCGGCTTCGTGGACGCCAGTCCCGTAGGCGTTGGCCTTGATGACCGCAGCGCAACCCCCCGGCGCCGCGCGACGCGCAAGCTCCCGCCAGTTGTCGGCGAGTGCGCCAAGGTCGATCTTGAGGCGCCCAGGAGCGCTTTCGGGAGCGATGACGCCCGTCACCCGAGGCGGTCTTGTATCGCAAATCTCCATGGCCCGATGTAAGACGGTCGCCAGGGCGGAAGGCAAGGGCGCGCGCCGGGGTCGGACCGACGCCGCTGGGCAGGTCGATCATCCTCCCATGAACGAAGTTTAACCCGGTTCCGAGCCCAATCCCCGCTTGCGCCTCGTTTTCGCCGCGCTCGCTAGCGAAGAGCGCTCAGGCGCGGTACATCGCGTAAGGCCAAGAGCCGAAAGGCTGACAATTCGATGACCATAGCATTGACCCGCCGTGTGGTGTTGAAGGCCGGCGCGGGCGGGGCGCTGGCGACGCTCGTCTGCCGCCCGTTCGCCGCACTTGCCGGAGATTCCTTCGAGACGCATGGCCTGTCGTCGTTCGGCGATCTCGCCCTGCCCCCGGACTTCCCGAATTTCGCCTACGTCAATCCCAACGCGCCGACGGGCGGGCTGTTGTCGCTGCAGATCACCGGAACGAGCGGCAACCAGAACTTCGACACGTTCGACACGCTCAATATCTATAGTTGGAAGGGCAACGGCGCAGCGGGCATGTCGGCCACCTTCGACACGCTCATGACCGCCAATGGCGATGAACCCAATTCCGTCTACGGCCTGCTCGCGAAATCGGTGCGGGTCTCGGCCGACAAGCTGGACTATCGTTTCCGGCTCCGGCCCGAGGCGCGCTTCTTCGACGGCTCGAAGGTAACGGCGGCCGACGTCGCCTTTTCGCTGAACGTGCTGAAAGAGAAGGGCCATCCGATCTACGCCCAGCTCCTGAAGGAGGTGGAATCGGCGAATGCGGAAGGTGAAGACGTGGCCCATGTGCGCTTTGTTCAGGGCCGCAGCCGCGACGCGCATCTCATCGTGGTCGGTATGCCCGTTTTTTCGGCCGCATGGTGGAAGGGACGCGATTTCGCCGCGGCGACCCTTGATGCCCCGCTGGGCTCAGGCGCCTATAAAGTCAAGACGTTCGAGCAGGGCCGGTTCATCGAATATGCCCGCCATCCCAACTATTGGGGTGCCAAGCTGCCGGTCAATCTCGGGCAGAACAACTTCGATCGGCTGCGCTTCGAATATTATCGCGAGCGGCAAGTCGCGTTCGAGGCGTTCAAGGCCGGGGCGATCAACTATCACGAAGAGTACACCTCGCGATTTTGGGCGACGTCTTACGACTTCCCCGCTGTCAAGGATGGGCGAGTGAAGAAGGAAACCCTGCACGACGGCGCGCCCTCCCGGATTCAGGGCTGGTACCTCAACATGCGGCGCGACCAGTTCAAGGATCCACGCGTGCGCGAAGCCATCGGCCTCTGCTTCGACTTCGAGTGGACCAACAAGAACATCATGTACTCGGCCTATAAGCGGATCATTTCCTACTTTCCCAACACCGATATGGAGGCCAAGGGCGTACCCGGCGCCGAGGAAATGACGCTGCTGGGAGCCTACCGCGCCCGGCTGTCGCCGGAGGTCTATGGCGAGCCATATATCCCGCCGGTCAGCGATGGCTCCGGCAGCGATCGAAAGCTGCTTAAGCAAGCCTACGACCTGCTGCTCTCGGCTGGATGCAAACGCGCAGGAGAGACATTGATGCTGCCGGACGGCAAGCCGCTGACGATCGAATTCCTCGATTCTTCGAGCGCGCTCCAGCCGCACACATTGCCGTTCATCCAGAACCTCGGCAAGCTTGGCATCCAGGCGAACTACCGCATCGTCGATCCCGCGCAATACAAGAGCCGCACCGACGCCTTTGATTTCGACGTGGTGACCACAGCGTCTGGCGGAACGTTAACGCCAGGCGTTGACCTCCGGAACGTCTATACGTCCGAGTCGGCGAAGCAGAACGCCTCGCGCAATCTCGCCGGCGTCTCTGATCCGGTGGTCGACGCGCTGGTCGAAGCGATTGCTGTGGCCAAGACGCGAGCGGACCTCAATTCCGCCTGCCGAGCGCTCGACCGCGTCTTGCGCGCCGGCCATTATTGGGTCCCGATGTGGTATCGCGACACGGCATGGATCGCCCATTGGGACGTGTTTTCGCGCCCCGAACGCCAGCCGAAGCTTGGCGTCGGCGCGCCCGGCGCCTGGTGGTGGGACGAAGCGAAGGCCAAGAGCATTGGCCTCTAAAAGGCGCTTGCCGCTTCGCCCCGCGCAGACTGGCTGACGCGGCATGCTCGCCTATATCCTGCGCCGTCTGCTGCTGATGATCCCGACGATCCTCGGCATCATGGCGGTCTCCTTCGCGATCGTGCAATTTGTGCCTGGGGGCCCAGTCGAGCGCGCGATCGCGCAACTGCAAGGCGCCGACCAAAGCTCGACCGCGCAATTCGGTGGCGGCGGGGGCCAGATCGGCTCAGGCGCCGCACAGGCAGGGGGCGACATCACTTCGCGCTACCGCGGATCGCAGGGCCTCGACCCGAAATTCATCAAGGAACTCGAGAAGCAATACGGCTTCGACAAGCCGGTGCTGGAACGGTTCTGGATTCTGGTGCGCGACTATTCGACCTTCAATTTCGGCAAGAGCTATTATCGCGACGTTCCAGTGCTCGAGTTGATCAAGGAAAAACTACCGGTCTCGATCTCGCTCGGTATGTGGATGACGGTCATTTCCTATGCAATCTCGATCCCGCTCGGGATCAGGAAGGCGGTCAAGGACGGCTCGCGCTTTGACACCGTCACGTCCGCGCTGGTCATTTTCGGCTACGCGATCCCGAGCTTTCTTTTCGCCGTATTGCTGGTTGTGCTGTTCTGCGGCGGCTCGTTCTGGCAGATTTTCCCGCTGCGCGGCCTGACTTCCGATAATTTCGCTGACTTGAGTTGGCCGCAGAAGATTCTCGACTACCTCTGGCATATTACGCTGCCGGTGACGTCGCTGGTCTTGGGCTCGTTCGCGACCTCGACGTTACTCACGAAGAATTCCTTCCTCGACGAGATCAAGAAATCCTACGTGCAGACCGCGCGCATGAAGGGCCTGACCGAGCGGCGCGTGCTTTACGGCCACGTGTTCCGCAACGCGATGCTGATCGTCATCGCAGGATTCCCGGGCGCCTTCATCGGCGCCTTCTTCACCGGCTCGCTCCTGATCGAACAGGTGTTCTCGCTCGACGGCCTCGGCTATCTCTCCTACAATTCGCTCATCCAGCGCGACTATCCGGTGGTGCTCGCCAATCTCTATATCTTCGCGCTGATCGGTCTTGTCGTGAATCTCATTTCTGATCTCACCTACACCTGGATCGATCCTCGCATCGATTTCGAAACGCGAGAGGTGTGAGCTTGGTCGATACTGACCGCTTCGCTCCACCTTCCGACACGGCGCCACGACCCGGAGAAGAGGCGAGCCGCGTCTTTCCGCTTAATGAAAAAGCGGACCCTTGGCGGCAGGCGAAAGCGCGCGCGAGCCTCGAACGGCGTCCGTGGCTTTCGCCAATGAACCGGCGCCGGCTCGACAATTTCCGCCGCCACAAGCGCGGCGCTTGGTCGCTCGTTATCTTTCTGATTCTGTTTGTCGCGTCGCTGTTCGCCGAGTTCATCGCCAACGATCGACCGCTGATCGCGTCCTACAAGGGCGAGATCCTCTTTCCTGTCCTCGTCGACTATCCCGAGGATAAGTTTGGCGGGTTCCAGGCGCGCGCGGACTTTCGCGACCCCTTTATCTCCGACGAGATCAAGGCGCACGGATGGATGATCTGGCCGCCGATCCGCTTCGCCAATTCGACCACGATCCTCAACCCGCCAACGCCGCTGCCGACGCCGCCCACCTGGATGCTAAGCGACGTCCAATGCCGCGCCGCGCTCGAGAAGCAAAAGGTGAAAGACGCTGCGACGGTCTCACGTCCCTGCAGCAAACTCGAACCGCTTTGGCTTGGCTCCGATCAGGACGGCCACGACATTGTCGCCCGGCTCATATACGGCTTTCGCATCTCGATTTTGTTCGGGCTGACGCTGGCCGGCGTCTCGTCGGTGATCGGCGTCTTCGCAGGAGCTGTGCAAGGTTATTTCGGCGGCTGGCTCGATCTCACGATGCAGCGAGTGATCGAGATCTGGTCGTCGCTGCCGCATCTTTACATTCTCATCATCCTGTCAGCGATCCTCGCGCCAAGTTTCTTTGTCCTCCTGACCATCCTGCTGCTGTTCTCCTGGGTGAGCCTGGTTCACCTGGTGAGGGCCGAATTCCTTCGCGCGCGCAACTTCGAATATGTCAACGCCGCCCGCGCGCTCGGCCTCTCCAACGCCAAGATCATTGTCAAGCATGTGCTGCCAAACGCGATGGTGGCGACGTTGACCTTCCTGCCGTTCATCGTCAATTCCTCGATCAGCACGCTGACCTCGCTCGACTTCCTGGGCCTCGGCATGCCGCCCGGCTCGCCGTCGCTCGGCGAACTCCTGCTGCAAGGCAAGTCCAATCTGTCGGCGCCCTGGATCGGGCTCTCCGCCTTCGCCGTCACAGCGCTCATGCTTTCGCTCCTCATTTTCATTGGCGAGGCGGTGCGCGACGCTTTCGATCCGAGAAAGACATTCTCGTGAGCGATCCCGAGCCGCTTCTTGACGTGCGCGATCTTTCGATCGCGTTCGCGCAGAGCGGCGAGCGCCGCACGGTCGTCGATCGAGTCTCCTTTCGGCTTGAAAAGGGCCGCGCGCTGGCGTTGGTCGGCGAATCCGGTTCGGGCAAGACAGTCACCGCCCAGGCGATTGTGCGCCTGTTGCCGCAGCCGGCAGCGAGCTATCCGAGCGGCGAGATCTTCTTCGGCGGCCGCGACGTGCTCAAAATGTCCGACGACGAATTGCGGGCGATGCGCGGCAGCGCGGTCACTATGGTGTTTCAGGAGCCGATGACCTCGCTCAATCCGCTGCATGCGATCGAGCGGCAGATCGGCGAGATCATCGCGCTTCACCATGGGCGCGCCGCCGCCAAGCCGGCGCGAATCGTCGAGCTTCTGACCGAGGTCGGCATCGTCGACCCGGCGCAAAGGCTTGGGGCCTATCCCCACCAGCTGTCTGGCGGACAGCGCCAGCGGGTGATGATCGCCATGGCGCTTGCCAATCGTCCCGATCTTCTGATTGCGGATGAGCCGACGACCGCGCTCGACGTCACCGTGCAGGCGCAGATCCTCAAGCTGCTAAAGGACCTGCAGGCCAGGCTCGGCATGGCGATGCTGTTCATCACCCATGATCTCAACGTTGTCCGGCGCATCGCCGATGACGTGATCGTCATGCGCCAAGGAAAGATCGTCGAGGCTGGGGAGACGGCGGCCGTGTTCGCCGATCCGCGCCATCCCTATACGCGGTCGCTTCTCGCGGCGGAGCCAAAAGGCGATCCGCCTCCCGCCGATCGCGCGGCGCCTATGGTCGCGAGCGCCGACAATTTGCGCGTCTGGTTTCCGATCCGGAAAGGATTTCTCCGCCGCACCGTCGCTTACGTCAAAGCGGTCGACGGGGTTTCGCTCGCGATTCGCGAAGGGCAAACCGTCGGGGTTGTCGGCGAATCCGGCTCGGGCAAGACCACGCTTGGCTTGGCGATACTGAGGCTCATCCGGTCGCAAGGGCCGATCGCTTATTGCGGGCGCGCCATCGACGGCCTCACGTCAAAGGCCATGCGTCCGCTTCGGCGCGAAATGCAGATTGTTTTCCAGGATCCCTACGGTTCGCTTAGCCCACGCATGTCGGTGGCCGAGATCGTCGAAGAAGGGCTGGTGGCGCAAGGTGCAAAAATGAGCGCCGCCGAGCGGCGCCGCGTCGCCGAACGTGCGCTCGCCGACACTGGGCTCGATCCCTCGACGCTCGACCGTTATCCGCACGAGTTCTCCGGCGGACAGCGCCAGCGCATCGCTATCGCCCGGGCGATGGCGCTTGATCCCCGCTTCGTCGTGCTCGACGAGCCGACGTCAGCGTTGGACATGTCGATCCAGGCGCAGATCGTCGACCTGCTGCGCGAACTGCAGCGCCGTCGAAACCTCGCCTATCTGTTCATTTCCCATGATCTGAGGGTTGTGCGGGCGCTGGCGAGCGAAGTCATCGTGATGCGGCGCGGCAAGGTGGTCGAGAGCGGGGAAGCGCGGACAGTCTTCAGCGCGCCGCAAAATGACTATACGCGCGCTCTGTTCGCCGCCGCCTTTGCCAATCAGGCGGCGCTTGACGCCGTCGTCAGTCAGTGAGCGCGTCCATGACCCGCGCCATTCTCATCGTTCTCGATTCGGTCGGCTGCGGCGGCGCCGCGGACGCAAGGGCCTATGGCGACCAGGGCGCGGATACGCTCGGCCATATCGCCGAAGCCTGCGCTGAGGGACGGGGCGATCGCGATGGATTGAGGAGCGGACCGCTGAAATTGCCGCGCCTCGAGGCGCTGGGGCTTGGCCAGGCGATGAAGGCTTCGAGCGGCCGGGCGCCGCCCGGATTTGCGCTTCCCGAGCCCCGCGGCCAATGGGGTTATGGAATCGAGACTTCGCGCGGCAAGGATACGCCGTCCGGCCATTGGGAGCTCGCCGGCACGCCTGTCGACTTCGACTGGGGCTATTTTCTGGAGACGATACCCGCTTTTCCGGCGGCGCTGACCGAGGCGCTGATCGCCGAAGGCAAGCTTGCCGGCATTCTCGCCAACCGCCACGCTTCGGGCACGGCGGTGATCGAAGACTATGGCGAGGAGCACCTGCGAACGTTGAAGCCCATCTGTTACACGTCCGCCAACTCGGTGCTCCAGATCGCCGCGCATGAGCAAGCTTTTGGACTTGAGCGCCTTTATGATCTTTGCCGGATCGCGCGTCGGTTGTGCGATCCGCTGAAGATCGGGCGCGTGATCGCGCGTCCTTTCCTCGGCGCGAGCGCCAAGGACTTTGCGCGCAGCGGCAATCGCAAAGATTTGGCCATGCCTCCGCCGGAGGGCAATATTCTGCAGCGAGCCGCCCGCGCCGGTCGCGCCATCGTCTCGATCGGCAAGGTTGGCGACATCTTCGCCCACCGCGACACCGGGGACGAGCGCAAGGGCAAGAGCAACGACGGCAATGTCGACCTTCTCATCGATGCGCTCGGGACGGCGCCCGAGGGCAGCCTGATCTTCGTCAACCTGGTCGACTTCGACACCGAATGGGGACATCGCCGCGACGTCCCCGGTTACGCAGCCTGTCTTGAAGCTTTCGATCGACGGCTCGGCGCCATCCAAGCTGCAATGCGGCCTATCGACTATTGTGTCATCACCGCCGACCACGGCAACGACCCGACGTTCCGGGGATTCGATCACACGCGCGAGCATGTTCCGATCCTCGCCTTCGGCGCCCGCGCGCCCGCGGGCCCGATCGGAGCCCGATCGAGCCTAGCCGATGTCGGCGAAACCATCGCCGCCAAGCTGGGCCTACCAGGCGGTCCCCACGGGCGCGCCTGGGCTCAATGACCTTCGCCCTCGACGAGCGGCTCGCGCGCGACACGCTTATCGTCGGTGACTGGCCGCTTACCCGCGTCCTGTTGATGAACGACGCCCGCTGGCCTTGGCTCATTCTCGTTCCACGGCGAGAAGGCCTGGTCGAGCTGATCGACCTCGCCCCGGCCGACCAAACGCGACTCATTGACGAGGCGGGTCGCGCCGCGCGGTTCCTAAAAACTCACACGCGGGCCGCCAAGATCAACGTCGGCGCGCTTGGCAACGTCGTCCGTCAGCTTCATCTGCATGTCGTCGCGCGAGTCGTTGGCGATCCGGCCTGGCCGGGGCCGGTCTGGGGACACGGCGCGGCGACGCCATATGACGCAGCCGCCGCGCGAGCGCTCATCGCGGCGGCCCGAGACGAGCTGCCAGTTCAGTTCGCGACATCGGATGTGTTCTAAATAATATACACTGTGAATACGTTTATAACGAGCGCCTAGACTCGTAAATCGCCCCGCAACCCATTGAAATCACCAAAAATGGACTCGCAAACGGTTCGAGCGCCGTGAAACGTGTCGCGTAAACCTTCGCATTGCGCGGAGGGGCGGAAGTCGTCATAACCCGGCCCCAACATCCGGGTTAGGAGATGCGGGATCACGTCGTCGGTCCTTAAGTCGGCTGACGAGCGGTTTCGCCAAGTGACGGAGGAATCATGTCCGACGCGTTCCAGGATCGCGAAAACACGTTCGAAAAGCGGTTCGCCCACGATGAGGACCTGCGCTTCAAGGCTATCGCGCGCCGCAACAAGGCGGTTGCGCTCTGGGTCGCCGAGACGAAGGGGCTTTCTGGGGCGGACGCCGAAAAGTACGCTAACGAATTCGTCGGAACCCAGGTCGGCAAAAGCGATGACGACGTCGCGGCCGCGCTCAGGGCAGACCTCGGCGGCGATGTCGACCTCTCCGATCACCGTCTTCGCAAGAAAATGGACGAGGAGATGATCGCAGCAATCGCCTCGATCAAAGCCGGGAAGTGAAGGAAGCCGTTAAGCTTGCCCGTTAGCCGGAAGCGCGAGCGGCGCGAAAGCGGCCACGACCGTTTCGTAGACTTCGCGCTTGAACGGCACAACCAGTTCTGGCAGGCGCTCAATGCGTTCCCAGCGCCAATCGTCAAACTCGGCGTCATGCGCGCCGCCAACCGGACGGCGAACGTCGATCTCCTTGTCGGGGCCCACAAAGCGAAATAGGAACCACTTCTGGGTCTGTCCACGATAGCGCCCGCTCCACCGTCCGCGCGTTCCTTCGGGCAGGTCGTACTTGAGCCAGCGCGGCAGCTCCGCGATCAGTTCGATCGAGCGCACGTTCGTCTCCTCCCAGAGCTCGCGCTTGGCGGCTTCGAACGGCTGTTCACCAGAGTCGATTCCTCCCTGCGGCATCTGCCAGGAGCGCGGGTCCGGGACTTCGGAGCCTCGTTTGCGCTTGCGATGGCCAATAAACGCATCGCCCGCCCGATTGACCAGCGCGACACCCACGCATGGCCGATAGAGCAGATCGCTGCTCATGGACTTACGGACGGGTTCGATTGAGTGGACGGCCGTGGCGCTGTCGCCATCAAGGCGGAGAGTGGAACCAATGCAACGCCCTTCGCTCCGAGTTCGTTCGCCCATCGCGCCAAGCGCGTGACGCTAGCCGGCGAAGCGGCCGCGACGCCGATCGCCGAACCCCTCTGGCGCGCGAGCTCGACGAGTCGCGCCAGCGCTGCGTCGATGGGTTCGGGCGCGGTATTGGCGTCGATCACGAGGTCCGCGCGCGCTGACGGCATGGGCAGCGATGCGGTGAGATCCTGCCCGGCGCTGCGCGGCGAACCGTCATCATCGAGATAGCCCAACCCCCGGCTGGCGATTTCCCTCAGAAAGGGGGACATGCTCTGCCGGTCGGCGGTGAATTTGCCGCCGAGGTTGTTGACTACTGCGACATAGCCGGTGAACCGGCCCATTTGCCAGCGGAGCGAATCGACGCTCTCAACATCGGAAGCCGACGCGCTCAGCCCATGCGGCCCCAAGTCGCCGGTCGAATCCGAAAAATCCCCTTGTCGCGCCTGCAGGACGGTTTCGTGCCCCGCCTCCCGGGCTTCCGCCGCCTGCGCCTCAACCGCCGTGCCCGTAGGGGCAAACCCGAGCGTGACCGCGCCAGGCAGCTTCGCAATCGCGCTCTCGGCGCCCTCCGCGTTGAGGCCAAGCCCGCCCACCACCAAAGCGATGCGGGGACTGCCCGCCCGCACGCTCGGATCCAAGACCCTTGCGTAAGCCTCAAGCGGGCGCGTCCCATCGGCGCCGATGCGCGGCAAGAGGCCATATTTCGACTTCTCGACAAGGCGGGCGTCGGGCGCTGGGGCGAGCTTAAGGCCGAGCGCCCGCGCAACATCGATGATAAGCGCCTTAGGCGGGCCGCCGCCTCCGCGCGTGACCTTGACCCCGCTGGTTGCTTCCACTTGTTCCGCCGAGGCGACCGGCGGCGCGACGGTTTCGCGCACGCTCGCCGTTATCTCTGGGGGCGGAAGCTTTCGCGGCGCAGGTAAGACTTCAACTTTCGCCAGCGCAAACGGCTCGCCGCTGAGAGGCAAATCTCGTCGCGGAAGCGTAACGAGGCCGACGGCTATCGCTAGAATCGCGGCGCCAATCGCCGCTCCTCCGGTCAAGCGTACTCGGCCAGCGGGCAGCGCGGCTGCGGCGCCCGAAACAAAACCGAGCGGTTCGTCCAGTTCGTCCCACACTTGCGCCGACGTCCCTCGCTCCCAACGTCTGAGAATCGCGAATTAACCTTGCGCGAGACTATACTCAGTCGCCGCTGCGTGGCGATTCCTGAGCGCTGCCCTGACCGGCGCCTAGGCCAAAATCCCGCCGCGCATTGACCGCGCGCGCCGCGCTCCCGATAGTTCGCCGGAGCGTCGAGGCTGTCGCATGTCCAGCGATCCACTGTTGCAACCTTTTCAGCTGCGCGGCTTGACGCTGCGCAACCGGTTGATGTCGACCGCTCATGAACCGGCCTATACCGACGGCGGCATGCCCAAAAAGCGCTATCGACTCTACCACGCCGAAAAAGCCAAGGGGGGCATTGCGCTGACCATGATCGGGGGCTCGTCGGTGGTGGCGCCAGACAGCCCCCAGGCGTTCGGCAACATCCTTCTCTACAAGGACGAATGCGTGCGGTGGCTAAAGGAGTTGGCGGACGACATCCACGAAAAGGGCGCCGCGGTGATGATCCAGATCACCCATCTGGGGCGCCGCACGACCTGGAGCAAGGACGATTGGCTGCCCGTCATCGCGCCTTCCCATGTCCGCGAGCCCGCCCACCGCGCCTTCCCCAAGGCGATGGAGGACTGGGACTTCGGTCGCGTGATCGCGGCCTACGCCGACGCTGCCCAACGGGCGAAGGCTGGCGGACTCGATGGCGTCGAGTTCGAATGTTACGGCCATCTCATCGATCAGTTCTGGTCGCCGGCGCGAGATCCTGGGCGTCGTCGACTGGCGGATGCGCGAATGCGAACGGCTTGGCGTTGTCTTCCGCTACAACGCATTCGCTGAAGCGAACGACGTGCTCGAGCTCGCCCCCGACGTCGTCGTCATCGCCACCGGAGGCGCGCCGAATGTCGAGTTCCTTGACTTCGGCTGTGAGTTCGCGGTGACGAACTGGGACCTCCTCTCCGGCGCCGCGCGCCCGAGCGGCGAGGTGATCGTCTACGACGACAATGGCGCCCACCCAGGCCTGACCGCCGCCGAATTCGTCGCCGAATCCGGAGCCAAGCTTGAGATCGTCATTCCCGAACGCATGCTCGCGCCCGACGTGGGCGGCACAAGTTTTCCGCCTTATTTTCGCGCTTTCAGCCGCGCGGACGCCAAGGTGTCGCTGAACCTCAGGCTTGAATCGATCGCGCGCAGGGGCAATCGCGTCGTTGGCGTCTTCCACGATGAATACGGCCAGCGACGGGTCGAGAAAGAGGCGGACATGATCGTCGTCGAGCACGGTGCTATCCTGTCGACGACCTCTATTTTGAACTCAAGGCGGACTTGGTCAACCTCGGCGAAGTCGACTATGTCGCGCTGCTCGCGGGGCGGCCGCAAACCCTCGTCAACAACCGCGACGGCGGCTATCGCCGGTTCCGGATCGGCGACGCGGTGGCGAGCCGCAACATCCATGCGGCGGTCTATGACGCGATCCGGCTGATGAAGGACGTTTGATGACCGCCAATCTGATCACCGATGTTGAGGGCGTGCGAATCGGATCGGCCGACGACGAGCAGGTGGCCACAGGCGTCACCGTGGTTCTGTTCGACGAACCGGCCGTCGCGTCGATCGCGATAAACGGCGGCGCGCCCGCGTTGCGCGACGCGGCCCTTTTGGAGCCGGAAATGACGATCGAACGCGTCGACGGGTTCGTTCTGTCCGGCGGGTCGGCCTTCGGCCTCGACGCAGCTGGCGGCGTGATGGCTTACCTCGCCGAGACCGGCCGCGGATTCGAGCATCGCGGGGCGCGCGTTCCGATTGTGCCGGGCGCGAGCCTCTTCGATCTCCTCAACGGGGGGGACAAATCCTGGGGCCGCATGCCGCCTTACTGGGACCTGGGCCTCAAGGCCGCGTCGGCCGCCGCGGTCGAGTTCGCGCTCGGCGCCGCAGGCGCTGGATTTGGCGCGACGACCTACAATCTCAAAGGCGGCCTGGGCTCCGCAAGCGCGGTGACTTCGAGCGGCTTCCGGGTCGGGGCGCTTGTGGCCGTCAATTCAGTCGGTCGGGCCACACGGGGCGAAAGCCCATATTTCTGGGCCGCGCCTTACGAACGACAGGCGGAATTCGGCGGCCTTGGCTTCGGCCCGAAGGACATCGACGACGACCTGACGCTTCGCCTCAAGTCCGACACGCCGTCCAGCACCGACCTCATGGTCGTCGTCACCGACGCGGCGTTGACCACAACGCAGCTCAAGCGGGTTGCTACCATGGCCCAGGATGGCTGCGCGCTCGCGCTGCGTCCCGCCCATGCGCCGATGGACAACGACGTCGTCTTCGCCGCGGCAACGGCGCGGGTCAGTGCCGTTCCGGACATCCGCGACCTGACCGAGATTGGAATGTTGGGCGCAGAATGCGTCGCTCGCGCGATCGCTCGCGGCGTCTACGAGGCCGCGCCGCTGTCGTTCCCCGGAGCGCAACCGACGTGGCGGCAGCGGCGGGCAATGAATTCAACCATCGGATGAACCCGTATCGCCAGTGAATGGCGCGCGCCGGCTGGACAGCCTTAGCGGTGAAGTTCGGCTCGACCGACTAGGGCGCCGGGCGACACAGCCGCCGCGCATGGAGCAACGATCAGCTCGGCAAAGCAGGATGAGAGGCGCCCTGTGTGTTCCCGGCCTTCAGCGCCTGAGCTTGCGCACGCCATCTCTCGGCCTCGACGCGGTTTTGGCGCGAAGTCCGTCGATAGCGCCCTTGCGACAGCCAGGTCGCGAACGCGCCCGCGACGACGCCGAGCATGGCCGCAACAATCACCACCGCGAAGAGCGGCGCGGCAATCGAAAACGCTGCCCTGTCGGTGGTGGAGAATGGGTCGAAAGAAACGGTCACAAAATCGCGGTTGGCGAAAGCGAAACCGAGAAGGACGACGGCGCAGAGGGCGAGGATGACGACTTTTATGAAGCGAACCATGCAAGCCTCATCCGCACGACCCGTGGAGCCCTTGCCCGTTCAAGCCAGACCAGCTGTTTCAATGATCCTAGATCGCCTCAGCCGAGCGATTGAGACGCTCGCGCATTTCTTTTCCGGTCTTGAAAAACGGCGCCAGTTTCTCAGTCACAGGAACCTTGTCGCCGGTCCGCGGGTTGCGGCCGGTGCGAGCCTGGCGCTGTTTGGTCGAGAACGCGCCAAAGCCGCGCAGTTCGACGCGTTCGCCGCGCGCGAGCGCATTTGTGATCTCGCCGAGAATGGCGTCGATAATGTTTTCGATGTCGCGCTGATAAAGATGCGGGTTACGGGCGGCCATGCGCTGCACGAGTTCAGACTTGATCACCGAATGTCCCCAACTCGAAACGACCCCGGCCATTGCCTTGCCTTAATGCCCTGAAACAGGGGTCCGCATCAATAGCAAACCGTGTCTTCGTTACAATGCGATGCCGTTCGTCATCGCGCCGAGCGAAGCGAAGCGCAGAAAATGTTCAGTCCGAACGTTGAACCTCATATTGGCCGGTCCGGCGAAACCGCGCGAGATAGGTCGGAATGATCGCGTCGGCAGCCTGCGGCAGGACGCCGAGAGAGCTCAGCACGCGTCCCTCGGCTTCCGCCTCCGCGGATACGACGTTGTCAGATGCAAGCAAATCGACTTGATCGCGGGTCGTCGTCAACAATTTGGGAAAAAGCCCGAATGTCGCTTTCGACGCGAACTGCGTCGAGGCCGCCATCCAGCGAGATGGACCGAGGGGAAGGCCGACAAGCAAACGCCGGCGATCAATTGCGCCGAGCGTGAGCTCGGCCACTTCACGGAGGGTCATCGTTCTCGGGCCGCCGAGTTCGTACATCGTGCCGGACTTCGCCAAACCGGAGAGCGCCGCGGCGACCGCTTGCCCGACGTCGCCGACATAGACTGGTTGCAACCGAGTTTCGCCGCCGCCTAGCAGGGGCAAAATCGGCAAGTGGCAAGCGAGCGCGCCGAAGCGGTTGAAGAAATCATCCTCCGGGCCGAACACGACCGACGGACGCAGGATTATGGCTTCATGGAACGTCTCGCTCGTCGCTTTCTCGCCCAGCCCCTTGCTCGCGACATAGGGTGAGGCGGAGTTTTGATCCGCGCCGATTCCCGAAATATGCACATAGGATGATACCCGCGCAGCCAATGCAGCGCGCGCGAGCGCAAGGGCGCCTTCGACATGCACGGCGTTGAAGGTCTGCGCTCCACTCTCCACTGTCACGCCCGTGGCGTTGACGACTGCGCTTGCGCCCTCGACCGCCGCTGCGATCGAATCCGGGAAGCGAAGATTAGCCTGCACCGGCTGGATTTGTCCCACGCCCCCGATCGGCTGCAGGAATGCGGCGAGATCAGGTCGACGCACCGCCACTCGGACGCGCCATCCCCGGTGGACTAGCGCCCTCACGATATGACGACCAAGGAATCCCGATCCGCCGAATACCGTCGCCAAACGGTTGGCTTCCCTGGTGGCTTCGGTCATCGAGGTCCCTTCCACGGCAGGCTGGGCTTCGCCCGTTTAGGCGAAGGTCGGGCGCTTGTATAGCGGGGAAACGCGCGCCAAACGCCCGGTAAACTTCAGGTGTTGTGAAGTTCAGGCGTTCGCATTTCTACGGGCAGCGATCACTAGATCAGCCGCACGGCCAGAAAGCTCGGCCAAATGATCGAATTTGGTCTCGAACGCGCCGACGCCCGCAGTCGCCGAGCGCAATTCGACTATGAGATCGCCGATCTCCGACTCCGGGATCAGCGCCCGCAGCGCTTCCCAGCCCGCCCAGCCCTCCCTGGCCTCGAACCCAAGAATTTGACCGCGCCGCGCACTGACCAACGCGCTCGCCCGCGCCAGCGCGTCGGTCGGTACATAAACCGTCACCGAGAGGATCGGTTCGAGCAGCATCGGACGCGCTTTGACCAGGGCCTCGTCGAGGGCCTGTTTGGCCGCGGCGCGGAACGCCATGTCGGAGGAATTGACCGTGTGATAGGAGCCGTCGAGTAGGGTCACCGAGACGTCGACTACCGGAAATCCGAGCGGGCCGCGTGTCATCGCGTCGCGTGCGCCCGCTTCGACGGAAGAAAAATACTGCCTCGGCACTGACCCGCCGTGCACCCGCTCGGCGAAGGCGAAACCCTCGCCGCGGCCGCGTGGGCTGACCTCGACGACCACGTCGCCAAATTGGCCATGCCCGCCCGACTGCTTCTTGTGCCGTCCGCGCACCGTAACCGCGTCGCCAATCGATTCTCGATAGGCGACGGACGGCTTGTTCGTTTGGATGGTCACGCCGAAGCGGTCGGCAAGCCGCTCGGCGGTCACTCGCAAATGCATTTCCCCCTGTCCAAATAGCTTCAGTTCGGACATCTCGGCGTCTTGGACATAAGATAGCGCGCGATCCTCCTCGCAAAGTTTGCCCAGCGCGCTGGCGAGTTTGACTTCATCTTTTCGGTCCTTGACGCGAATAGCGACCCCTTGAGTTGCGGGCGGAGCAGCGGGCGTCGCGCCGGGCGCCGGCGCAGTTCGCCCATCAGCGATGCGATCGCCGGTAGCGAGACCTTCGAGCCGCGCGAAGGCGATGGTGTCGCCTTCCTCGGCGCGCGTCAGTTTCGACGACATGGCGCCCATAAGCCGGGCCAATCCGCCAATACGCTCCTCGACTCCGCGCGAGTTGGCGACGGTGGTCCCGTCGCCGAAGGCCCCGCGCAGCACCCGCGCCAGCGATAGCTTGCCACCGTGGGCGGTGTGGATCGTGCGCACCACCTGCGCCAGAGCTGGACCTTTGTCCTCGATGCCGAGCCGCATGCGCGTATGCGCGACGCCGGGCGACTCATGCCTGAGCGCCTTGAGGAGTTCGGTGACGCCATGGCCGCCGGTCGCCGAACCCAGGAGCATCGGCACGACCCGCCCCTCACGCAGTTCACGCGCCAGATCGTCGAAGACGAGGTCCTTCGGCGGGTCGATGTCGCTGATCAATTGTTCCATCAGCGCGTCGTCATAATCGGCGAGCTTCTCGAGCATCAGATAGCGTGCCTGCTTTTCCTCGGGGAGCACGCCCGCCGGCATCTCGATGACGCTGGACGGCGCGGCCTCGCGATAGACGAAGGCCCGCTCGAGCGCGAGATCGATAAATCCAGTGGCGACATCATTCTCCCATACCGGAATCTGGCGCAGTAGCAGTGGAGTGCGCGAGGCTGGTTGAAGCATCTTAAGCGTCTCGCGCAAGCTTCCGTTCGCCTGATCGATCTTGTTGAGGAAGAGGATGCGCGGCAACCCCAAGTCTTCAAGTTCCCGAAGAATGACTTGGAGCGCTGGAATCTTGCGCGGATCGGCCTCGCAGACGACGACGGCGGCGTCGCAGACGGGCAAGGCATAGCGCATGTCGTGGATGAATTCGATCGAGCCGGGGGAATCGAAGAAGGTGAGCCGGTCGCCGAGATAGTCGATGCTGGCGACATTGGGCTCGACGCTCATGGCGTGGCTACGCGCCTCCGAGCTGGAATCGCCGACGGTGGTGCCTTCGCGCACAGACCCTTGCCGCGCCACGCCGCCGCCGCGCGCCAATATCCCCTCAAGAAGACTGGTTTTGCCACTCTGAAACGGCCCGACGATCGCCACAAGACGGGGACCGGCGACGCGGTTCTCGTGATTGGGTGTGCTCATATCGGCCTCCCTCGTGCGTTACGCTGCGCGCCGAGGCGCTGCGGGCGCTCCGTTCGCCAGGCGATCGACTCCCTAGACCTGAGCCGCATCCCTCGGACGCGGTTTTCTAAGTCATTACCGCGCCTCGTGTCTTGGCGCCGGCGTCGTCGACCGCTACGGACCTGCTGTCGTGTGACCGACATGGTCGCAAGAACAGGCGCGGCGCGCAAGACGGTTGGCGATGACGCCGCAAGGCGCCGGCGCCGGGCTCGTTTTCACCGCCGGCCTCCTGTATGGGACGGCATGAAAACGCTCGCAGGCGAGGTTAGTGGTTCATGAGTTCAGGCCCAATCGGTCGACGCCGAGCAGGTGGCGACCGCGCTCAGCGGGCGCTCGGTGATTCTCGTCGGCATGATGGGGGCCGGAAAAACCTCAGTCGGCAAACGGCTGGCCGCCAAACTCGGCTTGCCGTTCGTCGACGCCGACGCGGAGATCGAAACAGGCGCACAGCTGACGATTTCCGAGATCTTCGAGCGGTTCGGCGAGGTTTATTTTCGTGAGGGCGAGCGCAAGGTGATCGCCCGCCTGCTCAACGGTGGACCGCTGGTGCTGGCGACCGGCGGCGGGGCGTTCATGAATGCGATCACGCGCGACAAAATCGCCAAGCATGGCGTCTCGATTTGGCTGAAGCCAAGTTTCGACGTTCTGCTTGCCCGGGTGCGCAAGAAGTCCAATCGGCCGCTGTTGAAGACCGCCGACCCGGAACAGACGCTGCGCCGGCTGCTCGAAGCGCGGTCGCCGACTTATTCGCTCGCTGATTTCACCATCGAATTGCTTGATGGCGCGCACGACTCGGTCGTTGACGCCATTCTCTTGCGCCTCCATGCGACGCTGGGCAATGATGATGGAGCCTCGCCGCAGCAGAGGCGCCGAATGGAAGTTCCGCTAGGCGCGCGCGCCTATTCGATCGTGATCGGGCCAGGCGTTCTTGACGAGGCGGGGACCGAAATCGCCGGAATTGCGCCGCGCGGCCATTGCGCCGTAGTGACCGACGCCCGGGTCGCGCCGCTCTATCTCGATCGGCTCACCGCAAGCTTGGACCGAGCCGGTTTGCGCTCCATGTCGATCGTCTGCCCGCCCGGCGAGGGCGCCAAGTCCTATGCCGAATTCGCCCGTGTCGCCGATGCGCTGATCGAGGCTCGCATCGAACGAAGAGACGTTGTCATTGCGCTTGGCGGGGGGGTCATCGGCGATCTCGCCGGATTCTGCGCGGCAACGCTGCGCCGGGGCGTGCGGTTGGTGCAGATCCCGACGACGCTGCTCGCTCAAGTCGACTCCAGCGTGGGCGGCAAGACGGGAATCAATTCGCGGCACGGAAAGAACCTCGTCGGCGCCTTTCATCAGCCGTCGCTGGTGCTGGCCGACACCACCTGTCTCGACACGCTGAGCGAGCGCGATTTTCGCGCCGGTTTCGCGGAGATTGTCAAGTATGGGCTCATTGGCGACCGCAATTTTTTCGAGTTTTTAGAATCGAATTGGCGCGACGCGTTCGCCGGCGGACCGGCCCGCACCGAAGCGATCGCGATCAGTTGCGCGGCGAAGGCGCGCGTCGTCGCTGTCGACGAAACGGAGCAAGGAGAGCGTGCGCTGCTCAATTTCGGGCATACTTTTGGCCATGCCTTGGAGAATTTGACCCACTATGACCCCGCGCGGCTGGTGCACGGCGAGGGCGTCGCCATCGGCATCGTCTCGGCGTTCCGTTTCTCACGCGACCTTGGTTTGTGCTCGGGGCAAGACGCCACGCGGGTCGAGGCGCACTTGAAGGCGGTCGGCCTTCCGACCCGCATGCGCGATATTCCCGGATTTAACGTGGGCGCGGGAGATATCTTGGCTGCGATGCGCCAGGATAAGAAGATTGCGCAAGGTCAGCTGACCTTCATTCTCACCAAGGGCATAGGCGAGAGTTTCATCGCCCGCGACGTCGATGAGACGAGCGTCTCGGCTTTCCTGGCCCGCGATCTGGCCGCTTCGAGCTGAAAGGCGCCCGGCTGCCGACACGCGCGCACGCACGCACGCGCCCGTGCTAAAACGGATCCATGGTGTACAGTCTCGACATTGCCGTCATCGTCTTCAGCATCGCGGCGGCTGCGTTCTTCGCCGGCGCCGAGACCGCACTCACCGCAGCGTCCCGCGCGCGAATGCACGCGCTTGAAATGGCCGGCGACAACAGGGCGAAACTGGTCAACCACCTGATTGGGATGCGCGGGCGCCTCATCAGCTCGATGCTGCTCGGCGGCCAGTTCGTCACAATCGGCGCGTCCGCGCTCGCGACCAGCGTCCTCCTCGGCGTCTTCGGCGATCGCGGCGTGTGGGCCGCGACTGTCATCATGACCGCGCTGATCGTCGTTTTCGGCGAGGTGATGCCGAAGACGATCGCCATCGCTTATCCCGACCGCGTGTCGCTGCTTATCGCGCCGCCGGCGCTGTTCTTCGTGCGAATTTTCGGTCCAGTCGTCAGCGCCGTCGAGGCCTTGGTGCGCGGCGTCCTCCGATTGGGCGGCGTCTCGCTCGTCGATCACGATTCCGGGGTTTCTGGCCATGAAGAACTGATGGGCGCCGTCGACATCCTGCATCGCGAGGGTGAAGTCGAGCGTAACGAGCGCGACATGTTTGGCGGTCTCTTGGAACTGTCGGAAATCCCGGTCTCCGACGTGATGGTCCACCGCACAAAGATGAGGCTCATCGACGCCGACCTGCCGCCCGAGGAACTGGTGCGCGAAGTGATCGCTTCGCCCTACACCCGCATGCCCCTGTGGCGGGGGGAGCCGGACAATATTATCGGCGTCCTGCACGCCAAGGACCTGCTGAGGGCGTATGTCGCGGCCGGCGGCGACGCCAGCAAGCTGAACGTCGCCGATCTGACGCTCGAACCCTGGTTCATCCCTGAATCAACGACGCTGCGCGACCAGCTTCAGGTGTTCTTGAGCCGAAAGACCCATTCTGCGCTCGTCGTCGACGAATACGGCGTTGTGCAGGGGTTGGTTACGCTCGAAGACATCATCGAGGAGATCGTCGGCGATATTCGCGATGAACACGACATCGCGGTGCAGGGCGTGCGCAGACAGCGCGACGGGTCGGTTGTGGTCGACGGCTCGGCGACCATCCGGGAGCTCAATCGCGCGATGGGCTGGAATTTGCCCGACGAGGAAGCCGCGACTGTGGCCGGCCTCGTAATTCACGAGGCGCGCTCGATTCCTGAGCCTCGTCAGACCTTCAGCTTTCACGGCTTCCGCTTCGAAGTGCTGCGCAAGCAGCGGAATCGAATCGCCGCACTCAGAATCACCCCGCTCGCGGTGCGCGCGGCTGACTCCCGGGCGTTGGGCCAGGACGGAGAAGCGCCGCCTCTTGACTGAGGCAAAGCCTTATCGCCCTCCGGCGTCCGTTGCCGGTTCGCCACACTTACCTATATAAGCGCCCAACGCATCGGCCAGCGGCCGACGAGAGGTTTGGATGTCCTGGAATAATCAAGGCGGGGGCCCGTGGCGCTCGCCGGGTCGCGGGCCCTGGGGTCAAGGGCCATCGGGCTCCAAGCCGCCGACTGACCTGGAGGATATCGTCCGCCGCGTTCAGGACGCCCTTGGCAAGCTGACACCCGGTGGATCGGGCGCGGGCGGCAAAGGGCTTGGCGGCCGAGGGATCCTGTTCCTCCTTCTCGCCGCTGTCCTGGTCTGGTTCGCCTGGGGAACGTTCTATACCGTCCAACCCAGCGAAGTCGGGATTAATCTTGTGTTCGGCCGCTACACCGGAAAGACGGCCGCCGGCTTGAACACAAACTGGCCCTGGCCGATTGGCTCGGTGATCAAGGTTCCGGTTTGGGATCAACAGATCACGGAAGTGGGCTATCGCAGCCTCGGCGCGGGCGAGGACATTCCCGAAGAAAGCCAAATGCTGACCGGGGACAAGAACATCGTCGACGTTCACTTCCGGGTGAACTGGCAGATCGATCCGGCCAAACCAGAAGACTACGTGTTCAACATTCTCAACCCGCGCGAGACGGTCAAAGCGGTGGCTGAGAGCATCATGCGCGAGGTCGTCGGCTTGAAGACCATCGACGGCATTCTCACCACCGACCGGGCGTCTGTCGAGGCTGACGTGCAAAAGCGGATGCAGGCCCTGCTGAACACGTATCGGGCTGGCGTCCTCGTGAAGCAGGTTCAGCTGCAGTCGGTCGACGCCCCGGCCCAGGTCCTTTCCGCCTATCGTGACGTGACCGCAGCGCAACAAGACCAGCAGCGCGCCGTCAACGAGGCGGACACTTACGCCAACAAGGTCGTCCCGGAGGCCGAAGGCGGGGCTGCCCGCATTGTGGCAGAGGCCAAGGCCTATCGCGAGCAGACGATTCTAGACGCCAAGGGCCAGACCGCCCGCTACAACCAGATTTACGCGCAATACAAGAAGGCGCCGGCCGTAACGCGCGAGCGGATGTATCTTGAGACGATGGAGCGGGTGCTCGGGCCTATGGACAAGACGATCGTCAATTCGAACTCTGCCAGCCCGCCCGTCCCCTATATCGCGCTCGAGCCGTTGCAGCCCAAGACCGGAACGGGCGCCAAATGAACCGGTCCCTAAGCGGCGTCGTCCTCGCCGCCATCGCGGTCGTCGCCATCATTCTTGCGTCGATGGCGACGTTTGTCGTTAATCCGACCGAACAGGCGCTCGTCTTACGGTTTGGCCAGCCGGTGCGCGACCTGATCGGCGCGCCGGGCCTCTATTTCAAGTGGCCGTTCGTCGACACCGTGGTCTATATCGACAAGCGCATTCTCGCGCTCGACAACGAGCGCCAGGAAGTGCTGGTGTCAGACAATCAGCGCCTGGAGGTCGACGCCTTTGTGCGCTACCGCATCGCTGATCCGCTGCTGTTTTATCAATCGGTCTTCGACACGCGGGGCGCCGACGCGCAACTCGGCGGCATGCTGAACTCGGCTTTGCGCCGCAGCTTATCGGGGGCCTCGATCACCGATATCGTGCGCGACAAGCGCGACGCGCTGATGGCCGACATCAAGGACCAGATGATCGTGGGCGCCAAGCGCTTCGGCCTCGAGGTTGTCGACGTGCGCATCAAGCGCGCCGATCTGCCGGCGGAGAACTCGGAGGCGGTGTTCCGCCGCATGCAGACCGAACGCCAACAACGCGCCGCCTCCTATCGCGCGCAAGGATCCCAGCAGAGCCAGCAAATCAAGGCGGAAGCCGACCGCAAGGTCACCGTCATCACCGCCCAGGCTCAGCAGCAGGCCGAGCAGATCCGCGGCGAGGGCGACGGCGAGCGCAACCGTATCTTCGCCGAGGCCTACGGCGCCGACCCGGAGTTTTTCGCCTTCTACCGCTCGATGCAAGCCTATCAAAACACCTTCGATAACAGCCGGACACGCGCCCTTATCAGTCCGAAGTCGGACTTCTTCCGATACTTCTCGACGCCAACCCCGGCGCCCGAGACGGCGACGCCCCCGGCGCCCTCAGCAAGTGCTGCGCCTTCAGCGAAGGCCGACTGAAATGATCGGATTCAGAGTGGCGATCGGGCTCGGGCGGTCGAACGACGACCCCGTACGACGATGAAGCCCGATTGAGTCGAATCGATTGGGGAATGTGAGGAGAAAACCCATGCCATACGACGGGTTGCGAATCTCGACGACGCATCGCGGCGCGGCGAAATCCGCCTGCGCGCTCGCGGTCGCTTCGGCCCTCCTTGGCGCGCCGCTTGCGTTGACGCTGACTAACCCCGCGGCAGCCCAGGCGCGGCCGACTAATCTCGCCGATCTCGTCGACCAGGTCGCCGAAGCGGTGGTCAACATTTCGGCCACGCAGACCGTCGAGGACAAGGATGTCGCTCCCGATTTGCCGAAGGGGACGCCCTTCGACGAGATGTTCGAGGAGTTCTTCAAAAAGCACGGCATCGATCCGCAGCCGCGCGCCCGCCGAGCCCAATCCTTAGGTTCCGGCTTCATTATCGACCCGACCGGCATCGTCATCACCAACAACCATGTGGTCGGGGACGCCAACGACATCGTTGTCATCTTCACCGATGGCCGCAAACTCAAAGCCAAAGTCGTCGGCAAAGACGCGAAAGTGGACGTGGCCGTGTTGAAGGTGGAGAGCGACAAGCCCCTCAAGACCGTCAAATTCGGCGACAGCGACAAGATACGCGTCGGCGACGGCGTGATGGCGGTCGGCAATCCGTTCGGCCTCGGCGAAACCGTGACCGCAGGCATCATTTCCGCCCGCAACCGTAACATCGACAGCGGCCCATATGACGACTTCCTTCAAACCGACGCCTCGATCAACAAGGGCAATTCGGGCGGCCCGCTGTTCAATTTGCAAGGCGAGGTGATCGGCATCAACACCGCCATCCTCTCCCCCTCGGGAGGCTCGATTGGCATCGGCTTCGCCACCCCTGCGGCGACCGTCGTGCCGGTAATCGCGCAACTCGAGGAATTCCATGAGACCCGGCGCGGTTGGCTTGGGGTGCGGATTCAGCCCGTCGACGACACCATCGCCGATAGCCTCAATCTGGGAACGGCGCGCGGCGCTCTGGTCGCCGGCGTCGACGAGAAAGGTCCGGCAAAGCCCGCGGGCCTGATGGCGGGCGACGTGATCATCAAGTTCGACGGCAAAGACATCAAGGAATCCCGTGACCTTCCGCGTCTCGTGGCTTCGATGCCTGTCGGCAAGCAAGTCGACGTCGTGGTCGTCCGCAACGGCAAGGAAGTGACCAAAACGGTGACGCTGGGGCGCCTCGAGGACGGAGAAAAAAAGACCGCGCTCGCAACCGAAAACGATGACTCCCTGAAGACGGACGCCGTCACCAAAGCGCTGGGCATGGAATTCTCCGCTCTCAGCGACGAGGCGCGCAAGGCCTTCAAGATCAAGGGCAGCGTCAAGGGGGTGATCGTAACGTCCGTCGAGCCCGGCTCGGCCGCCGCGGAAAAGGGATTGCGGGCGGGCGATGTGATCGAAGAGGTGAATCATCAGGCTGTCGAACGCCCGCGCGACATCGCCAAGGCGATTGACGGCGCAAAGACGGACGCGAAAAAACCGGCGCTCCTGCTCGTCTCCAACGGCGAAGGCGAGGTCCGCTTTGTCGCCGTGCCGGTGGATTGAGCGCAAGGGAGCGGCAAAATGGCAGACGGATCCGTAACAGCGGACAACGCGCTCGCGGTGGCGAGGGATGTCCTCAAGCGCGCGCCGCTGATTGACGGACACAATGATCTCCCTTGGGTCATCCGGGTCGACAAGACGGCGCGAGGCGACGTCGTCGCTTACGACTTGAACCGGGTTCACGAGCGCGCGGACACGGACATTCCGCGTCTGCGCGAGGGCATGGTGGGGGCGCAGTTCTGGGCGGCGTTCCAGCCCACCAATGCGCCCCATCCCGCGCGCACCGCGCTGGAGCAGATCGACCTCATTCGCCGCATCGAGGAGGCTCATCCCGACGTGTTCCTGCCGGCGCGGCGGGCTGCGGACTACGCCCGGGCGAAGTCCTTGGGCAAGATCGCATCTTTCATTGCGGTCGAGGGCGGCGTGGGGCTCGAGAATTCGCTGAGCCCGCTGCGTATCTGGCATGCGGCCGGCGCACGATTGATGACGCTTTGCCATAACGAAAGCCTGGACTGGGTCAATTCCGCCACCGACGCGCCGCGCAATGGCGGTCTCAACGCCTTTGGACGCGCGGTCGTTGGCGAACTCAACCGCCTCGGCATCGTGATCGATCTCGCCCACACCTCCCATGATGCGATGCGTCGTGTGCTCGACGTGACCGAAGCGCCGGTGGCGCTGTCGCATTCCAACGCCTATTCGCTATGCGATCACCCACGCAACGCGCCCGACGACATTCTCAAACGGCTTAAGGCGAACGGCGGCCTGGTCATGGCGACATTCGTGCCTGGCTTCGTGTCGCAGGCATTGCGCGACTGGCTGCGCCGTTCGCGCGACGCCTATGGCAAGGCGCCGGTCGTGGCTGATCCAAATTCCCAGCTGGCGGAAGTGGAGGCCAAGCAAGGGGCGGCGCCGAAGGCGAGCCTTGAGCAGGTCGCTGACCATATTGTGCGTCTGGTCGAGACCGCCGGCCTCGATCATGTTGGCGTGGGCTCGGACTATTTCGGCGGGGCTTCGCCTGTCGGACTTGAAGACGTGAGCCGCTTTCCACACCTGTTCGCGGAGCTGGTCCGCCGCGGCTTCTCAGAGCGCGATCTCGAGAAAATGTCGTCGAAAAACATGCTGCGCGTGCTGCGGCGGGTCGAGACGACCAGCGCATCGCTGCGCAAGACTCGTCCGCCGGCGATCGGCCGGCTCGAAGACTATCGTGAGGCATGAACGGCGGAGCCGATGACGTTCGTGAACGCAGGCTGGCGCCTCCGAATGTCGACGTCGACCGCATGGGCGAGCATGCGCGTGAGGCGAGCGAGCTTCTGAAGGCGCTGGCGCATGAGGCGCGGCTGATGATCCTGTGCGACCTCTTGCACGGCGAGAAATCGGTCGGGGAATTGGAGGCCCTTTTGTCGCGGCGGCAGGCATCGGTGTCGCAGCAATTGGCCCGTCTGAGGCTCGAGGGCCTGGTGTCTACGCGTCGCGACGGCAAGACGATCTACTACAGCATCGCCAGCGACAAGGCGCGGTCGGTCATCGGCGCGCTCTATTCTTCGTTCTGCACCCCCGGGGGTTCGTAGCGAACCGAAAGACGGCAAGCTTCGACTTCGAGCCAGATCGAGCTGCTTCGAATGAGGCGGCCGAAAGGGAACGGCCCGGAACGACAATCAGTGTCGATAGCGAATGAACTTGTCCGGTTTTGGTAGCACATCATCTGTCCGCTTCTTCTGGTTCTGTTCTGCTGTGGGACTGTGGGCAAGGCGGATGCCTTGTCCACATTTCCACAGCCCGCGTCGCCGAGCGGATTTAAGCGGCGCGTTTTTCATCGTGGCTGTCCTTGAGCGCTCCGTTGCCGTCGTAGCGTCCGATGCACCGAGGCCCATGGAAGAGGGCGTGCGAGCCGTCGGAATAGACGTGCACCTTGACCCGCGCCTTGACGAAATGGGGCCGCATCGGACTTTCGGGGATTTGCAGTTTCAGCGTCCGGTAGGAGACGCAATTGTCGGCGCCGACCTGGCGTTCCTCCTCGACGCACAGGATCTCGTCGAGATCGACGCCCGGGATCGGCGTGAAGGCCGAGCCCTCGCCGGCCGGATCGACGGCGAAGCGGGCGTTGTGCTCCGGCAGATAGTCGCGGATGAAAGCGCTGGCCGCCTCGATGTCGGTGACGCCGGCGAGCCTGATCCCCGGGTCAAGCCCGGGGACGGTTCTAGCAGCCTGTCGGACTTAAATGAACGACGTGGGTTCTGGAAGGACCTGCGGTGTTTGGCGAGGTACAATGACGGCGTTGATTCTCCTTGCGCCACGAACCGGGTCAGATGGACAATTTTCGTACGATCGACCGAGAGACGGGATATCTGCTTCCGCCTTCGGTTGACGAGTGGCTGCCGGAGAAACATCTGGCTCGGTTCATTGTCGAAGTGGTCGACGGGCTGGATCTCGGCAGGATGAGCCGGGACTATCGGGGCTCGGGTTCGGCTTCGTATCATCCCAGGATGGTGTTGGGGCTTCTGGTTTACGGCTATGCGACGGGGGTGTTCTCCAGCCGCAAGCTGGAGCGGGCGACCTACAACTCGGTGGCGTTTCGTTTCATCGCCGCGAACGATCATCCCGACCACGACACGATCGCGACGTTTCGGCGGCGCTTCTTGAAAGAGATCGAGAAGCTGTTCGTGGACGTTCTTCAACTCGCCCGCGAGATGGGGGTGCTGGAGATGGGGACGATCGGCCTGGACGGGACGAAGATCCATGCCAACGCAAGCCGGCACAGCGCGCTTTCCCATGAACACGCAGGCAAGATCGAGGCGCAATTGAAGGCCGAGGTCGCCGATCTGATGACCAAAGCCGAAGCGGCTGACGCGGCCGACGTTCCCGACGGCATGTCGATACCGGACGAACTGGCGCGGCGCGAGGAGCGTCTTCGTAAGATCGCCGAAGCGCGGGCGAAGATCGAGGCTCGGGCCAAGGAGCGTCATGCGCGCGAGATGGCGGAGCACGAGGCCAAAATGGCGGCGCGCGAGGCCAAGGCCGCGGCGACGGGAAAGAAGCCGGGCGGCAAGCCGCCGCAACCTGCGGCCGAAGGACCGCGACCGAGCGATCAGGTCAATCTGACCGATGAGGACTCCCGCATCATGCCGGCGGCCGGCGGCGGTTTCGAACAAAGCTACAACGCGCAGGCGGCGGTGGCGACGGGCAGCCTGCTGGTGGTGGCGATCGACGTGGTCCAGACGCCCAACGACAAGGGCCAAGTCGAGCCCATACTGGAGAAGATCGGCGCGTTGCCCGAGAATTTGGGGAAGGTCGAACATGACAATTGTTTGCGGATAATCAGAAGTTGGATTAAGCTTGGCCCATGAACAATCCCGCCCTTCCACATGGCCTCGACCGCGGGCTCCCGTTCCGGCGCTTCGAAACCGCCGGGACAAACGCCTATGAAAAAATTTTCCTCGCTTCATGCCGCGTAACCCATTGATAAGTCTAGATTCGGACGAGAGAATCCAAGGAAATCCAAGGAAATCCAACCCCCAAAAACGGGGGCCTTCACAGCGAAACCAACGACTGGCCAAGAAAACGCAAATGGATCGGCCGGACTGGACGTCGCGGCCCGCCCGCCGAGAGGAGCCAAACCGACTCCATACAAATGCAAAGCGCCCTGGCGTCGGATTTCCTTGTCGAACGCGTCTCGCGCGTGCAAAAGATCGGCCCCGTGGCGGAAAGCCGCCCAAGCCGGTTTGTGAAGCTCTTTCGGGAGAACGCCATGCGGCACGGCTCCACGCTTCCAGTGCTTGAAACGACCGTGGTCAGCGAGTGGGTTGACTACAACGGCCACATGAACGATGCGGCCTATGCAATCGTCTTCAGCCGCTCGGTTGACGCCCTGATGGACCGAGTCGGCCTCGATGCAGCCGCCCGCAAGCGGACCGGGCAGAGCCTATTCACATTGCAAATGATGCTGCATTATTTCAAGGAAGCGAAGGAGGGCGACGCGCTCGGCGTCACCTGTCATCTCCTCGAATACGACAATAAGCGCATGCGGGTCTGGCTCGACATGACTGCGCCAAGCGGAGAGCGCCTCGCCGCCTCGGAGCAGCTCCTGATCTCGGTCGCGCAGCGGGACGGAACCGCGGGCGCCGTCGAATGGAGCTTCGAGACCAAGGCCGCCCTCGAAGCGCTCGCGAAGGCGCAAAGCGGCTTGCCCCATCCGCCCGCGGCGGGATCGGGCGTGGCGCTGAAGCGGCAGGAGTAACGCCGCTCCCCGCACACGGCTCCAGATCTGCTCCATTTCCGGTAGTGTCTCAGTTTGATTGTGGCGCCCGTTGACTGGGCCTCGACGCGCCTCGCTCGCGCTTCACGCCCGTCGCGCAGCCATGCTCGACGTGCCTTATTCAAACTGAGACCTACCCCATTTCCCGTGCAATTGACGCCGGGTGAGACTTGTGCGGAAGTCCGGCAATCCGCTCAACGCAGCGAGAAACAGAAGGAATGAGCGTCGTGGCTTTAGCGGTTGTGACGGGATCCAACAGCGGCATCGGGCTCGCGACGGCCGCCGCGCTCGCTCGCGCCGGACACACGGTCGTGGCGACGATGCGCGACCTCGATCGCGGCGCGGAGATCCGTCAGGTCGCCACGGACGAGAAACTCCCCATTCATCTTGCCGCCGTCAATGTCGACGACGACGATTCGGTGCGCCGCGGCTTCTCGAAGATCGTCGGCGAACAAGGTCCGGTCGACTTTCTGGTCAACAATGCGGGTGTTGGCGGCGGAGGGGCCATCGAAGAAACGCCGGTCGACGTGTTTCGTCAGGTGATGGAGACGAACTTCTTTGGCGGTCTTCGTTGCATCAAGGCCGTTGTTCCGGATATGCGCGAGCGTCGCAGTGGAACAATTGTCAACGTCACATCGGTCGCCGGCCGCATCGCCATGACGCCTCAGGCGAGCTATGCCGCTTCGAAATGGGCGTTCGAGGCGCTGTGCGAATGCCTTGCGCAGGAAATGCGCGCCTTCAACGTCCGTGTGGCCATTGTCGAGCCCGGCGTCATCGCCACTCCCATCTTCAAGAAGGCGCGGCCCCTCCAGCCTGACAGCCCCTATCCCCACTCTAAGCGGCTCAGGGCTATCTTCGCGGCTGCGCTCGCCAACCCGACGCCGGCTTCCGTTGTCGGCGACGCAATTCGTCAGATCGTTGACGGTGACAGCTGGCAGCTTCGCTACCCTGTCGGCCCCGACGCTCTGCCGATCCTGAAGTCCCGCGCAAACAAGACCGACGAGCAGGTGATCTCGGAAGCGGCGGAAAGCGACACGGAGTTTGTTGCGCGTGTGAGGCGCGAATACGGGCTCAACCTCACATTGTAAGCCTTGTTTTTCGACGAGCTCGCCCTCGCCGCGCTAGACCCCGTAGCGTTGCGCTGGACGAGCGCTGCCAGGCCCTCTCAGCGCAACGTTCCATCCGACCGCTCGTGCCGGTCCCCCGCCAGGTCAGGCGGCTCTCGGCAGTTTCGGCAGATAGGCGAGTCGCCCATGACGTTCGCAGTAGGGCCCGCCGCACGCAGCCTCGCCACAGTACCGGAAGGTCTTGAGATCGCGCGGATTGCCGGTTGGCCAGCGGCAGGAGCTTTCCGTGAGGTCGACGACGGTGAGCGTTCCGTCGATTGGCTCCTGGTCGGCGAAATAGACGGTGAACGTGACGGCGCCCTCGGAGACGGCGACCTCCATTATGTCAGCATTTGTATTGTTCATTTTGTACTCTGGAATGTGACGCAGCCTGCCGCCTAAGACCGCGCGAGCCACGAACCGTTCACGTAGTCACGAAAAACCAGATTTCCAGAGATGACCCGACAGTGCGTGTTGTCGCCGCAGGCCACTTTTTTGCTTTTTTAGGCCTGGCGGCATGCAAATCCGCACGTCGAACCGTGGCCAATTCCGCCAGCGGATGGACTTGCGTCGCCGCGAGCGGTCACGGGCGGCTCATGCCTCGACTTTTCCCCGCAGCCAGGAAACATAGAGCGCGGCGCCGGCGAGGGCAGAGGCGCTCATGATGGCGCCAAGAGCGGTGGGCGAAGCGTCGCGATACTGGGCGGCGGCAGTGACGCCGCCAAGCGCCCCGAACAGCATTTGGGTGGTGGTGACGACCGCGGAGGCGAGGCCGGCGATCTCCGGCAGGGGATGGATCGCCTCGTGGACGGCGTTCGGAAAAACGAGGCCAAACGCCGAAATGAAGACCATCACCAACGCGGCGTCGATAAGCGCCGAGCCCGCGCCGGCGAGGCCGACCAAAAGCAACGCGAGCGCAGCTAAGCATTCGAGCGCCAGCGCCGCGTCGAAAACGGTTTTCGCCCTGACATGCCGGTTGAGCAACCAGGCGTTGATCGACGAGCCGACGATTACCCCCGAGGCCGTTATCGCGAATAGCGCCGCAAATCCGGTCTTCGACACACCATAGCCCTGCATGAACAGAAGCGGCGAAACGTTGACGTAGGCAAAGAGGCCCGCGAACAGGAGTCCCCCGAGCAGCGAAAAGCCCACGCATGCCTGGTTGGTCAACGCCCGCCGGTATCCCGCGAGAATCGTCGAGGGCTTCAGGTTGCGGCGGTTGTCAGCCGTATGCGTTTCCTCAAACAAGAGGAGGGCGACCAGCGTGACGAGGACGGAGACGCCGGTCAGCACGGCAAAGATCAGGCGCCAGGAGCCGAAGAACAGAATTGCGGCGCCGAGGGCCGGCGCGATCAGTGGCGCGACGCTGAACACGAGCGAGACCGCGGCAAGCTGCAGGCGCGCCTCCCGGCCCTCGAACAAGTCGCGGATGATCGCCCGCGGCAGGATGCCGACCGCTCCCGCGCTCGCCCCTTGCACCAGGCGAAAGGCGAGCAGCGCATGAATCGAGGGCGCGAGCGCCGAGCCCCCCGCGCTGAGTGTGAACAGGACGAGGCCGACGCCCATGACCGGCTTGCGTCCGAACCGGTCGGCGAGCGGGCCGACCGCGATCGGAGCGCTCGAGAAGCCAGCGATGAAGATCGCGATCGCCGCCGCTGCTTCCGTCTGCGCCGCGTGAAGATCGGCCTGGATCAGCGGCAGGCTGGGCAACGCCATATCGATCGCCAGCGGCGGCAAGGCGGTGAGCAGGCCGAGAAAGAGCGTGAACCCGAGCCCGTGGATGTTGAAACGGGTCATCAGGCTGGGTCGCCGCCCACAAGGGGCACGTCAGGCTCCGCGGCGGCGAGGGCGCGCGCTCGCCGCCACATGGCCATGGCCGCTTTGCTCACACTGGCGGTCGCGTTTTTTCGTGCGCCGCCGTCGGAGGGGCGCCGGCGGGCGCGTCGGATTGGCGCGCCTCGAGATGCAAGAGGATGGCGTCCGCTAGAGCCATGCCGACGAGCGCGCCAGCGGTCGCCAACACTCCCGCCCAGAATGCGACGCCGATGACCGCCCTGATGCCCGGGACCGTCGGCAGGAAGAAGCCGACCGCGATGCAGGCGAGGCAGCTCAGAACGAGGAAGACCGCCTTCGCGAACACATTGATCGCGCCGCGGCTCACGGCCACGGCGCGCAGGCTTACGCACAAGAGAAGAGCGAAGGCCACGATTGACGCGACGATCCGAATGCCGGGCCTCCTTCTTTCCCAGACAACCGAGCGTGCGATTGCTGATGAATGCGCGCTGGCGCCGACAACAGCGACGGTCGGCGCGGCTTCAGTCTTCTGCGACCGCCAAACTGCAGCTCAGTCAGGCCGCGGGGGTTTGCGGCGCGAGCTTGTCCTCGGTCTTGTGGTCAAAATCGCTGGCGTCATGACGCTCATGCAATTGACCGGAAAGATCGCCGCTGGTCCGGTTCACCTTGCGTCCCCGCTTCACGGCCGGCCTTTCGCCGATCATATTGGCCCAGCGCTGGACGTTCTTGTAGTCCTGCACGCTTAGAAACTCGGCCGCCCCGTACTGCCAGCCCTTCGCCAGTCCGCCATACCATGGCCAGATCGCGATATCGGCAATCGTATAGTCCGCGCCAGCGACATATTTTGTCTCCCCCAGGCGGCGATCGAGGACGTCGAGCTGGCGCTTCACCTCCATCGCGAAGCGGTCGATGGCGTATTCGATCTTGGTCGGCGCGTAGGCGTAGAAATGACCGAAGCCGCCGCCGAGATAGGGCGCCGAGCCCATCTGCCAGAATAGCCACGACAGGCATTCGGCGCGCTCGCTCGGCTCCGTGGGGAGGAAGACCCCGAACTTCTCGGCGAGGTAGAGCAGGATCGCGCCCGACTCGAAGACGCGGATCGGCTTCGGACCGCTGCGATCCATCAGGGCCGGGATCTTGGAGTTGGGGTTGACGGCGATGAAGCCGCTGCCGAATTGCTGGCCCTCGTTGATCTTGATCAGCCAAGCGTCGTACTCCGCGCCCTTCTTGCCCAGCGCGAGCAGCTCCTCGAGCATGATTGTGACCTTCTGGCCGTTTGGCGTCCCGAGTGAATAGAGCTGAAGCGGGTGGCGACCGATCGGCAGCTCTTTGTCATGGGTGGGGCCCGAGACGGGGCGGTTGATGTTCGCGAAATGGCCGCCGCTCGGCTTGCTCCAGGTCCAGACTTTAGGCGGAGTATATTCGGACGAACTGTTCATTCATGCGGCTCCAGGTTCAGTGTTCCAAGCGGCCGGAGGCCGCGAGCGTGGCGACGATCGCAATCCATTTGGGCTTCGAGTCGACGTCTGCCTAGGCCTTCGCCCCAGGCGCGGCGCACGTGCGAATTCGAAGCGAGCGAGGCGGCGCGAGCGGTTGAGGTTGCAATGGAATAGTCGCCGAGCTTGGCGCGGTCCAGATTGAACATGCCGCGGAAAGCGGCAAGCGCAAATCAGCGGCTTAAGGTGGCGGTCACATTCGCGTGATCGGCGGCGCGGGGCGCCCCGCGGATGGCGGCAAGGAATAATTCTCTCCGAGCGACCGTAAAGCACTTGCTTTCCTATCGGCGGAATGATACTTAAGAGAATGCTTAACAATGAGATCCCGCTCGACCAAGCGTTCCAGGCTCTCGCCGATCCGACGCGCCGGGCGATCGTCCAACGGCTCGCGCAAGGCCCAGCCTCAGTCAGCGAGCTCAAACGCCCGCTCGACATGTCGCTGCCGGCGGTGATGCAGCATCTCGCTGTGCTCGAGACCTCGGGCCTCGTCGTTTCGCAAAAGGCGGGGCGGGTGCGCACTTGCCGCGTCAATCCGGCCGCGCTCGCCGAAGCGGAGCGATGGATCACAGAGCGCCGCCTCGAGTGGGAGCGCCGAATTCGACCGGCTCGGCGAATATCTCAAAACTCTGGAAAGCGAAGGAAAGAGCGATGAACAAGATCGATGATACGAGCCGCAAGGTTCAGCCGGCCCCGTTGCGTGTGTCGCGAACCTTCTCCGCGCCGCGGGAGACCGTATTCAAGGCCTGGAGCTCCGCCGATCACATCAAGCGATGGTTCTGCCCGAGCGGCTATTCGGTTCCGGAGGCGACGGTCGAGATGCGCGCCGGCGGACGGTTCGAGGTGTGCATGCGCTCGCCCGAAGGCGTGGAGCATTGGACCAAGGGGACGTTCACTGAGGTCGTCGCTCCCGAGCGGCTGACGATCGACCATCACGTGATCGACCCATGCGGCGGCGGCCCGCTGTTCAGCGCCATCACGCAGGTCAAGTTCAGCGCGGCTGCCGGCCGCACGCTGATGGAGGTGGTCCAGTCCTATACGTTCCCCGGCGCGGCGCAGGCGGAGCCGATGCTCAAAGGCGCGCCCGAAGGCTGGCGTCAGACGCTCGACAAGCTCGAGGCCGAAGTTGCGCGCATTCAGCAGGCGAACGGAGATCGGTCTGTCGTCCACGGCGCCTTCCATCTCGAGCGCACCTACGACGCGACAGCGGAGCAGGTATACCAAGCGCTATCGGACGAGGCGGCGAAGAACCGCTGGTTTTATGGGCCACAGGGGTGGCGGCCGACCGAGCGCTTCATGGATTTTCGGGTCGGCGGCCGCGAGCGCGCCAAGGGACGCTTTGAAGGCGGCGTGACGACGACCTTCGACGCGATCTATCACGATATCGTTCCGGGCGAGCGGATTGTTTACACCTACGAGATGCATCTCGACGGGCGGAAGATCTCGGTCTCGCTCGCCACCTTGCAGATCAAGACCGAGGGCGAACGCCGGACCAAGCTCCTGGTCGACGAGCACGGGGCGTTCCTCGACGGCTACGACGACGCGGGCTCGCGCGAACGCGGGACGGGGGACCTTCTGGACAAGCTCGGCGCGTCGCTCCGCGTCTGATGTTGCGGACCCGCGCTCGTCGCTCCTCTGGCGAGGTCGCGGCGGGCGCGGGCGGACAAAAGCGGTTCTTCCGGCACGTTTTCGGCATGGCGCTTTCACGGCGGCGGCAGCGACTGGGCATCGAATTTCGTGATCGGTGCCGACGACGGAGCCGGCACGAACATGGCGACCGTGCTCGACGTCGGCTGGGTCGACAGCCGGCTACTCCGACACGCTGACCCTCTCCTCCACAACGACCTTGGATTTCTTCGTTGTCGACGGTTTTCTGTCCGACAATGGCGGGGTCGCGCTCGAGATCGATCCAGTCGCCAGGTCGGCGGCCACGCCGGAGCCATCCACCTGGGCAATGTTGCTTCTTGGCTTCGTGGGTTAAGGTTTGCCGGCTACCGCGGAAGAAAGCGCGGTGCGGCTACGGTTTAGCGCCACGACGACTGATTGGACTCCGCGTCGCTGCGATCGCGGGGTCGCTACGCTAGCGTAAGCGGGAGACCCCCCGGCTCTGCCGGGGTGGCAGTAGAGGTTTGACGTTTCCGGCGGTCCACCGGTGAAGTTCCAACGTGAGCAGCCACTCACACGAAAGGAACTCCACCGATGGACGACTACGAGAGCCTAAGCCACACGACATGGACCTGCAAATATCATGTGGTGTTCATTCCCAAATGTCGGCGCAAGGTGCTGTATCTGGAGCTGCGACGACACTTGGGCGAAGTTTTGCGCAAGCTTGCGCTTCAGAAGGAAGCGAGGGTCGAGGAAGGGCATCTGATGCCCGATCACGTGCACATGCGTTGTCGATTCCGCCGAAATACGCAGTGTCGCAGGTGGTCGGGTACATCAAGGGCAAGAGCGCGATCCACCTGGCCCGGGTATATGGGGAGCGCAAGCGCAACTTCGTGGGGCAGCACTTCTGGGCGCGGGGGTTCTTCGTCAATACGGTCGGCCGTGACGAGGAGGCCATCCGGGCTTGCATCCGCAACCAAGAGAAGGAAGATCAGAGGCTCGAACAAATGAACCTCTGGCGCTGAAAAAGCCGCCTTTAGGCGGCTCCAAACATCAAGGGCCGCGTCAGCGACCCTCCTACCGCTTTGAGCGGTTCAAATCCTAAAGCCCCCGGCTTTGCCGGGGGATACTTACGTGTGAGTTTTCAGGAAGTTGTCCATTCGGTTTGGAGCGTGAACGCTGAGGTTGGCAAACCTCAGTGATTCGGAGAGGGCCGAATGGACACGCGCAAGAATGCGCCTTTGACAGCCAAAGGTCGAGAGATGATGGTTCGCGCCGTGGTGGATTCGGGCTGTCCAAGGCCGCCGCCGCGCCCCAGTTCAACACGACGCCGAAGACCGTCGCCAAATGGATCGAGCGGTTCGAGGCCGAGGGCGTGGAGGGCTTGCGCGACCGTTCGTCAAGGCCCCACTCATCGCCAAGCCAAGCAACGTCTGCCGTCTGCGCGGCGGTCGAGGCTTTGCGAAAGCAGCGCCACACCGGCGAGCAGATCGCCGCCGAGGTCGACGTTTCGCCCGCCGACGTCAGCCGCGTTCTCAAGCGGCTCGGCCTCAACCGGCTCTCGGCGCTCGGGCCGGCCGAGCCGGTTCGCCGCTATGAACGGGCCGCTCCAGGCGAGATCATCGACATCGACATCAAGAAGCTCGGCAAATTCAGTCGGATCGGTCACCGGATCACCGGCGACCGCACCGGCCAGAGCAACACCCGCGGGGTCGGCTGGGAATACGTGCATCTGGCGATCGACGACCCTTCGCGCCTCGCCTACTTGGGAAATCCTCCCCGACGAGAAGCGCGCGTCCTGTCTGCGCTTTCTCTTCAACGCCCTGCGCTTCTCTTTCGAAGCCTCGGCGTCAAGATCCAGCGCGTCATGACCGACATGGCTCAAGCTTCCGATCCTTCCGATACGCCAAGGCGCTGCGCCGGCTCAGGATCAAGCATCTCCCAGAACCAATGGCGAAGCCGAGCGCTTCGTCCAGACAAGCCCGCGCGAATGGGCCTACGCCCGCGCCTACAGCACCTCCGACGAGCGCGCCGCTGAGCCGCCCCTCCGGCTCCGCCGCTATAACTGGCGTCGACCCCACGGCAGTCTCAGATCAAAAACGCCAATCAGCACACTCGCCCTAACCCAGGACAAACTGTCGAGGCTCCACAGCTAAGCAGAAATTCGTGGCTTGGCCAACGGATTGGGGATGCGCTCGCGGTTGAGATCAATGACGGCGTGATGGATGGCCTGGTCGAGCGCGTCGGCGTCGGTGAAGGTCTGGTGGGCGAGGTGATGGGCTTTAAGATCGCGCCAGACCGGCTCGATGTCGTTGAGTTCGGGGGTGTATTTCGGCAGCCATTCGACGGTGAGCCAGTGCGCGCGGGCGGCCAGGGCGGCGAGCGAGCGTTTGCTGGTGTGGATCGGACCATTGTCCTCGACCAGCACGACCGGCTTGGCCTGTCGCCCGGGCTGCGGTCCAAAGAGACGGTCGAGTTGCTCCAGATGGGCGATGAAATCGCCGCTGCGCTTGGTCGGGCTGGTATGGACGATGAGTTGGCGCGTGAGGGGATCGAGCGACCCCAGCATCGCGACCTTCTTGGCCTGCCCCGGCGCCGGCACACGCAAGTCCGCCCCCGACTTCGCCCAGGCGCGGGCGAGATAGGGATGGGTCAGCGCCTCGCTCTCATCGCCGTAGAGAAGAACGATGTCGCCCGCTTCGGCCTGCTGTTTGCGCAGTTGCAGGCGCAGCCCCACCCGTTCCACCTCGCTTTCCGTCTGACGTCCCTTCAGCGTGTGCCGGGGCCGCCGCCAGCGGAACTTTTTTTTCGCAAGGCCTTGGACAGTTGCGAACGGCTGATGCGCACGCCCTCGCGCGCTTCGATCTCGGCGCGAAGGCGGGGGATCGTCCAGTTGCGCCGGTCGGCCACAGGTTCTTCCAGCAGCGGGGTGGCGACGCGCATGGCGGCTTCACTCTTCACTGGAGGCGGGCCCGGCGCGATGCTGGTCTTCAGCGCTGCCACACCGCCGGCGGTGAAGTCGCTGCGCCACAGCCGAACCGTATCTTCGCGCACGCCAAACGCCTCCGCGATCTTGGGGCTGGTCCAACCAGCCAGCGTCAAAAGCACGGCGCGGGCGCGGTCCGCCTCGCCGCGATCGCGCGAACCGGCAACAGCCAAGAGGCCGGCGCGTTGTTCATCGCTCGCCATAATCGGAGACTTTCCCGCCATGTCATACACCTTGCGAATCGGCGCAGGCAGCCAACCGCAAAAAACCTATCCGTTGGTTAGCCAAACGGAATCTGCTTAGCCTTGGCCATTCAATCTGCTCCGCCAGTTTCCTCGCCCTCGATGACGCGCCGATGCTTAGTGAGCTCCGCTCCAGCGAAATCCATGAAGGCGCGCACGCGCGCTGAGCGGCGAAGGTCGGAATGGGTCAGCATCCATAAGCCCACGTCGAGTTCCGGCAGCAAATAGCCGACGCGCGCCAGGTCCGGGCTGCGATCACCAAGGAAGCAGGGCAGCAATGTCGCTCCAAACCCCTGAAGCGCCAACTGTAGCAGGCAATGCGCAGAATTGGCCTTGGCCACCAGTCGTCCCGGAGGGATATTGGCCTCGATCCATCGCCGGCCCGGCGCAGGTCCGAAATTGTCGCCAAATCCGATGAATGCGACCGAATCGGTTGGCTCGGAGCCGAGTTCTGTGGCCAAGTCGCGTCTGCAGTAGACGCCCCAGCGCCCGGTGCAAATTCTTCTTCCAACAAGTGTTTCCGGCGGGTCGTTGGTTAAGCAAATCGCGATGTCGGCGTCGCGTCGAGAAAGGTTCAGCGCCTGATCGGACAGGATCAGCTCGACGATTACGCCCGGATTGTGTGCTTGAAACTGGGCTACGATCGCCGGCATGAAATGCTGGCCGATCGCTGCGGGGGCCGTGACAGACAATTCGCCGCTCGGTTTGATGTCGCGGCCGGCCACGCGACGCTCGAATTCGAGGACGGACTCGGCCATCGTGGTCGCCAGCCCGATCATCTCTTCGCCCGCCGCCGTTGGTTCGTAACCCGCGCGGGATCGCTCGAAGAGACGCGCCCCGACCGCGGACTCCACCGCCGCCAGTCTCCGAAACACAGTCGAATGATTGACGCCGAGAAGGTCGGCGGCCCCGACCAGCGAGCGAGCCTCCGCTATTGATTTAACCAGTCGAAATTCGTCCCAGCTCAACCCTGCGTTCATGATTCCAACGATTGGCCGCCCGTCATCTCCGTCAATGCCATGCGCGAAAGCTAGATCGCAATGGCCGACCAGGCCCTCTTACCATCTCACAAGCCTGCGTCGGATACGTGCAGGATTTGGTAGGCGACAATCTTCTCGTGGAATATATCGCGTAATATATTCATGATCACTCAGCGTGTTCGCGGCGCGGCCGCGCGGCGCAGCCGGTCGTTGATGGCCGCTCCGAGCCCACGCTCCGGAATCGGCGCGACCGCGATCCGCGCTGCGCCCGCGGCGTCCAACGCACGTAAGTAGGAAAACAAATGAGACGCGGCTTCGACGAGGTTTCCGGACGGCGAAAGATCGAGTCGGGGGCTTGCCGCGCCACTTGACAGACAGCCGCCGAAATCGAGCGCGGCCTCCTCCTCGGAAGCGCGAGCGGCGCCGAGTCGAAGCTCAGCCTTGGGTGCATAGTGCGACGCCAATTGCCCGGGCGCATTCGGAGCGGTTCGCGCCACGCCAGCCGAGTCGATAGGCGAACCGAGCACAGATTCGATCGCCTCCCGCGTTGTCGCTCCAGGACGAAGCAATTGGGGCCGATCGGCGAGACATGCGACGATCGTCGACTCGAGGCCATGGTGGCAAGGCCCTCCATCAAGGATCCAATCGACCCTGCCGTCGAGATCATCGACGACATGAGTTGCGGTCGTCGGGCTCACCGAGCCGGATTTGTTGGCCGATGGGGCCGCGAGAGGGACGCCGGCCGCTTCGAGGAGCGCGCGGGCGGTTTCGTGCGATGGCGAGCGAACCGCCACAGTGTTAAGACCGGCGCGCGCCAGCAGACTGATCCGGCAAGTCGAAGCCGCGGGCAGGACCAGGGTGAGAGGCCCCGGCCAGAACGCGCGGGCCAGCGTCTCCGCCTCCGCGCCGAAGATGGCGTGCTGTCGCGCCGCCTCGATATCCAGAACATGGGCGATGAGCGGGTTGATCGCGGGTCGCTCCTTGGCGGCGTAGATCGCAGCGACCGCCGCGTCGGAGGTTGCGTCCGCTGCGAGGCCGTAGACCGTCTCGGTCGGCATGACGACGAGGCCGCCGGCGCGAAGGCGTTGGGCAGCGGCGGCGATCGCCTCCGGACTCGCTTTCGCGAGGCGGGGCATCTTGCGGTCGAGCACCATGTCTCCTTTTGTCCGCGTTGCGCGCAAACTCGACTGTACATAAGCTCATTTGTCCCCGCCGCGGCAAACGGCGTCCAACGAGCGTGGCCACGATTGGGAGCGGAACCGATCGGCCCCGCGCGTTCGCGACAGGGAGGGAGCGTGAGATGCCTTATCGTTCGCCAGTCGCCGATATCCTGTTTTCGCTGAGCGCGGTCGCCGACCTGCCGGGGCTGATTGGGCTGGGGCTTGCGGGCGATCTCGATTGGGACTCTGTATCGTCCATCGTCGCGGAAGCGGGGCGCTTCGCCACCGAGGAAATCGCGCCGCTCAATCGCGCGGGCGACCTTGCCGGCGCGGCTTATGAAAACGGGCGGGTGACAACGCCCGCCGGCTTTGCCAACGTCTACCGGCGGTGGTCGGAGGCGGGCTGGAACGGCGTCTCCGCGCCGGCCGAGTTCGGCGGCATGGGCCTGCCGCATCTCGTCAACGTCGCCTGCACGGAAATCTGGAACGGCGCCTCGATGGCGTTTGCGCTCTGCCCATTGCTGACCGAGGGCGCGGTCGGCGCGTTGAAGGCGTTCGGCTCGCGCGAACTGCTCGACATCTATCTCCCGCCGATGGTCGGCGGGAGGTGGACCGGCACCATGAACCTCACCGAGCCCCAGGCGGGCTCGGATCTCGCCGCGGTCAGGACCCGAGCGGAGCGCGCCCAGGATGGTTCCTATCGCCTCTTCGGACAGAAGATCTTCATCACCTACGGCGAGCACGATATGGCCGAGAATATCGTCCACCTCGTTCTCGCCCGCCTGCCCGGCGCGCCGGCAGGGACACGCGGCCTTTCGCTCTTCCTGGCGCCGAAATTCCTTGTCAACGCCGACGGATCGCTGGGCCAGCGCAACGACCTGCGCTGCGCGGGAATCGAGCACAAGCTCGGCATTCACGCGTCCCCGACCTGCGTCATGGTCTACGGCGACAACGACGGCGCGAAGGCTTGGCTCATCGGCGAGGAAAATCGCGGCCTCGCCGCCATGTTCGTGATGATGAACGCGGCGCGGTTGGCGGTCGGGACGCAAGGGGTGGCTATTGGCGAAAGAGCCTATCAGCAGGCGCTCGCCTATGCCCGCGAGCGGCGCCAGGGCCGGGGGCCTAAAGGCGGCGAGGCGATGAGCCCGATCATCGAGCACGCGGATGTGCAGCGCATGCTGATGACGATGAAGGCCAACGTCCACGCCGCGCGCGGGATCTGCCACCTGACGGGGGTCTCGCTGGACCTTGCTGCCCACGCCCGCACGGCTGGCGAACGAACGGCGGCGGCCAATCGCGCGGCGCTGCTGACGCCCATCGCCAAGGCGTTCTCGACCGACATCGGCGACGAGATGACATCGATCGGCGTCCAGGTCCACGGCGGCATGGGATTCATCGAGGAGACCGGCGCGGCCCAGTACATGCGCGATTCCCGCATTGCGGCGATCTACGAAGGCGCCAACGGCATCCACGCGATCGATCTCGTGCAACGCAAGCTGCTATTGGGCGGCGGGGAAACCGTGGGCAAGGAGATTGCTCAAATCCGTCGAGTGGCGGGCGACGTCGCGAGCCGAGGAGGCGCGAGATTCGGCGCGACCGCCGCGCGGCTCGCCGAGGCCGCCGACGCTCTCGAAGAGTCGACGCACATGATGCTCGAATGGCTCGCGAGCGATCAGAATTCGGCTCTGGCGGGCGCGTCGCAATACTTGCGCTTGTTCGGGCTTACGCTTGGCGGAGCGTGCTTGGCCAAGGCCGGTCTGGCCGCCGAAGCGCTGGCGGAAGGTGGCGACGAGGGCGAGCTCGGGCGGGTCGGCCTCGCCCGCTTCTTTGCCGAAAAACTGGCGGTCGCCGCGCCAGGGCTGGCGCGCGCCGTCGCCTCGGGCGGCGCGCCGCTCGAACCTTATGAGGCGATCCTGGCGGAGAGCGCATGACCGAAGACACCTTGACAGAGACATCGAGGTCGGCGGCGAGGGCGCGGCCCTGTCGGCGGCCTTCGCCCGCCGCAGAAGAAGAACGCGATCACCGGCGCGATGTACGAAATGCGGATCGAGGCGTTCGAGACGGCCGAACGCGATCCTGACGCCGTCGCAATTGTGCTGAGCGGCGAGGGGGCGTGTTCACAGCCGGAAGCGGTTTCGGCGATTTTCTCGCCGTTTCCGTTCGATCTGCCCCGCGCTGGTGAGAATTTCGCTCGAGTTCGGTGTCGCCGGCGAGGGAGGGCGGGCGGCCGGATCGGTCCAATCGAGAGCGTCGACTTCCTCGCTCAAGCGCGCTTCGCCGCTCGTCCACCGGGCGACGAAGCGCGCTTGACAGTCTCGACGTGCCGGTTGAAGGCGGCGATCTCGGCCTCGAGGCCGACCTCTTCCATGAGCTCGCGGGCGACCGCGGCGGCGATCGTCTCGCCCAGTTCGACGACGCCGCCGGGAAGGCTGAGACGGCCGATCAACGGCACCCGGGCGCGCCGCACGATGAGCACCCGGCCGCAACGAAACACCGCAGCCGACACCGCGAGGATCGGGCGCGCGGGAAATAGCCGATCATTTATGGTCGTCCCCCTCGCGCCCAAGGCTAGCTGTGGAGCCTCGACAGTTTGTCCTGGGTTAGGGCGAGTGTGCTGATTGGCGTTTTTGATCTGAGACTGCCGTGGGGTCGACGCCAGTTATAGCGGCGGAGCCGGAGGGGCGGCTCAGCGGCGCGCTCGTCGGAGGTGCTGTAGGCGCGGGCGTAGGCCCATTCGCGCGGGCTTGTCTGGACGAAGCGCTCGGCTTCGCCATTGGTTCTGGGAGATGCTTGATCCTGAGCCGGCGCAGCGCCTTGGCGTATCGGAAGGATCGGAAGCTTGAGCCATGTCGGTCATGACGCGCTGGATCTTGACGCCGAGGCTTCGAAAGAGAAGCGCAGGGCGTTGAAGAGAAAGCGCAGACAGGACGCGCGCTTCTCGTCGGGGAGGATTTCCCAAGTAGGCGAGGCGCGAAGGGTCGTCGATCGCCAGATGCACGTATTCCCAGCCGACCCCGCGGGTGTTGCTCTGGCCGGTGCGGTCGCCGGTGATCCGGTGACCGATCCGACTGAATTTGCCGAGCTTCTTGATGTCGATGTCGATGATCTCGCCTGGAGCGGCCCGTTCATAGCGGCGAACCGGCTCGGCCGGCCCGAGCGCCGAGAGCCGGTTGAGGCCGAGCCGCTTGAGAACGCGGCTGACGTCGGCGGGCGAAACGTCGACCTCGGCGGCGATCTGCTCGCCGGTGTGGCGCTGCTTTCGCAAAGCCTCGACCGCCGCGCAGACGGCAGACGTTGCTTGGCTTGGCGATGAGTGGGGCCTTGACGAACGGTCGCGCAAGCCCTCCACGCCCTCGGCCTCGAACCGCTCGATCCATTTGGCGACGGTCTTCGGCGTCGTGTTGAACTGGGGCGCGGCGGCGGCCTTGGACAGCCCGAATCCACCACGGCGCGAACCATCATCTCTCGACCTTTGGCTGTCAAAGGCGCATTCTTGCGCGTGTCCATTCGGCCCTCTCCGAATCACTGAGGTTTGCCAACCTCAGCGTTCACGCTCCAAACCGAATGGACAACTTCCTGAAAACTCACAGCTAGGGGTGTTTAGGGCTGGAACGGGTTCAGTCTGAATCGTTCGGGCTCGGCTGTCCATCGTTTGCCGACGAACTCGTGGGGGGTGAGGCCATTAAGTGTCTTCAGTCGCCGGGCGAAGTTGTCGGCGGCGACGAAGTCGGCAAGATGCCGAACGAGTTGATCGTGAGATTCGTAGTGATATCGCTTGACGGTCGCGTCCTTGATCGTCCGGTTCATCCGCTCGATCCGTCCGTTGGTTCGAGGATGATTGTGTTTGGTCAGCCGATGCTCGATTCGGTGCTCACGACAGGCGCGGTCGAAAGAGTGGCCGCGGAGAAGCTTCGCCCTCGCCCTCCGGCAGCCGCGAGATTGCGTGACGCTGAAGGCAACGATGCAGCGACGAGCGCGTCAGATGCGGGATGGTCGGCTGCAGAGCGTCGAGGCAATCGTCGAGCGGCAGCAGGGCGTGGCTTCGGAAGGCGACGACCATGGCCTCTTCCTCGACCGAAAGGGTGGTTGAACTGGGCGTGTCCTAAAGCCAAGCGAGGGCACAGGCGAGATGGATAGCTGCGAGGAAATTCCGCGCGGTCTTCTCGTATCGGGTGGCGATGGCTCGGAATTGTTTGAGAGCATTGAAGAAACGCTCGACGAGGTTACGTTCGGCCTAGAGGCTGAAGTTGCATCGGCGGGGGGATTTGCGGTTGACCTTGGGCGGGATCACGGGTTCGATGCGGCGCACGGTCAGAGCATCGATGAAGCCGTCGGCGTCATAGCCCTTGTCGGCGATGAGGGCCTGCGGTTCGACTTCGGCCAGCAGCGCGACGGCCTGGGCGATGGCGTGGACTTGTCCGCCGGTCAGGCAGATCGCCAGCGGATTGCCGAGCGCATCAACGATCGCGTGGATCTTGGTCGTCAATCCGCCCCGCGATCGCCCGATCGCTTCTTCGCCGCCGTTTTTTTGGGCGCGCCCGCGCTATGCTGATGCGCGCGCACGATCGTGGCGTCGATCATCGCGTATTCGTTGTCCGGCTGGTCCGCCAAGGCTTTGAAGAGATTCTCCCAAACCCCTTTCTTCGCCCACCGCGAAAACCGGGTATGGACGTTCTTCCATCCTCCGAACCGTTCGGGAAGATCACGCCACGGCGCACCGCAGCGAAACTTCCAGATCACCGCCTCGACAAAAAGCCGATCGCCCAGTTCGCTGTTGCGTCCGACACTGCCCGAGCGACCGGGAAGCAGCCCCTCAATCCGCGCGAACTGATCAGCGCGCAAAGCATACCGCCGCATCGAAAGCCTCCAAAATCGAAGCCTCCCCATGAATCACGCTTTCAATGATTCGCGAATCCCTTGGCCATCCCTATTTGAGGACACGCCCTAGCAGCCTGTCGGACTGCGCTCATTTTGGCTGACGATCGCGTGGATTGTCGCGGTTTGGATGTGGGTGGTAGATCGAGCTTTTCGGTCGCTTCGACTGAGCCTTGGGGAGCCTTGACAAGCCTCTGCCTAGGGCTGGTCGGCGCGCCTCGTGCGCGTTCGGCCTTTGTCAGGCGGGGCTGAGCGTGAACATTCGCTTCAGATTCCAAGCCATGGTCACGAGAGTCCACTCGCCGCGCACTTTTTCGAGCCCACGCAGGGAAAATTGACGGAATCCGAGCACGGATTTGATGATGCCGAACACGGGTTCCGGCGTCTGTTTGCGCAAGGCGTAGAGCGCGCGGCCTTCCGGCGTCTTCAGTTTATGGGCCATCGCCTGGACCGGCGTCGGTTGTTCCGGGGCTGCCGGCGTCGGCGCGAAGCGCACGCTCAGCGGCGGATGATGCGGCTGGCGGCCCATCGCGATCACCGGCTCGACGCCCGCCCTTGCACAGGCGTCCACATTGCCCGCGCTGAAATAGCCGGCGTCCGCCAGCAGATGTTCGACCTTCCCCAAATTCTCGGGCAACGCGCCGATCTTCTCCAGTATGGGCTCGACTTGGCCCTTGTCGTTGGGCGTCTGGACCACGTCGATCGCCACCACCAGCAGGCTGCCCGTCGCCACCGCCGCCTGCGCGTTGTAGCTTTGTTCGAAACCGCCGCCGGCCGCCGGCATGATGCGGGAGTCCTCATCGGTCAGATTGACCTGATCGCTCGGTCGCGGTCCTTCGGCCGCAGGTTGCGGCGGCTTGCCGCCCGGCTTCTTTCCCGTCGCCGCGGCCTTGGCCTCGCGCGCCGCCATTTTGGCCTCGTGCTCCGCCATCTCGCGCGCATGACGCTCCTTGGCCCGAGCCTCGATCTTCGCCCGCGCTTCGGCGATCTTACGAAGACGCTCCTCGCGCCGCGCCAGTTCGTCCGGTATCGACATGCCGTCGGGAACGTCGGCCGCGTCAGCCGCTTCGGCTTTGGTCATCAGATCGGCGACCTCGGCCTTCAATTGCGCCTCGATCTTGCCTGCGTGTTCATGGGAAAGCGCGCTGTGCCGGCTTGCGTTGGCATGGATCTTCGTCCCGTCCAGGCCGATCGTCCCCATCTCCAGCACCCCCATCTCGCGGGCGAGTTGAAGAACGTCCACGAACAGCTTCTCGATCTCTTTCAAGAAGCGCCGCCGAAACGTCGCGATCGTGTCGTGGTCGGGATGATCGTTCGCGGCGATGAAACGAAACGCCACCGAGTTGTAGGTCGCCCGCTCCAGCTTGCGGCTGGAGAACACCCCCGTCGCATAGCCGTAAACCAGAAGCCCCAACACCATCCTGGGATGATACGAAGCCGAACCCGAGCCCCACGCAGGTCCTTCCAGAACCCACGTCGTTCATTTAAGTCCGACAGGCTGCTAGCGTAGCCGCAGGCCCGGCGTTAAGTCCGACAGGCTGCTAGTCGCCCGAGTCCTTCACAATGAGGGGTAGAGTTTTTTCAGCTTCACGCGGGCATCGTCTGTAGTGAATCGCCAGTCGGCCTTTGCGTGATGTTTGTTGCGATGGTCCTGCCAGGCGGCGACCTCTCTGAGGAGGGTCGGCTTGTCTGGAATGCGCCGGCTCAGACATTGGCTCGACGGAACGCCGAGTTCGGATTCGGCCATAGCGAGCCAGCTTCCATGTTTAGGGGTGTAACGCCATTCGAACCGTTTGGCGAGGCGGCGCGCTTCGGGCCGGGGAAGGCTGGGTAGAGCGAGGCCGCCGTATGCGTGCTCAGATTGTCCCGGACCAGCCTGATTTGTTCGGCGTCGGGAAAATGCACGTCGGATAGTTCCTTGAGAACCTGGGCGTAATCAGCGGCGGCGTGGCGGTCGGTCGCCTTGACCCGGCGCCAGCCCTCCAGCGGCGCGAACATCATGCGGAGATTGGCCGCCCCGTTGCGCTCGTATTGGTGATCGCGCCGGGCGGATTGTCCGGGCTTGGCGGGGACCGGCGCGCGCGTCTCGACGATCAGTGGCTTGGACGTTTCATCCACACCCACGAGAGGGCGATCGGGGTCGCGCGGCTTCTGATCGGTTTCCAGCCCGTCCTCCATCGCGACGACAAAGCCAGCGTCGGCGTCCGGCGCGATCACCCCTTGCCGGTTGCGGTGAGGTTGGAGAGCGTTTTTTTGAGCGTCCTTCCAATCGTGTTGTCGCTGGCCTTCTCGACGATGTTCAATTCGACGACCAGGGAATCACAGTCAAACGCCTCTCTCAATTCGCAAGAAATCAAGCCGGCAAACGCTGCTCTCCTGCAATCGCAAAGACTCGCAGAAACCCGTTATCCCGTGGAAAACCAGGCGTCTCCCGATTCTTCACGGAGGACGACTTCAACCCCATCGAAATGGCCTTCGCCAAGCTCAAGGCCCTTTTGCGCGCCGCGGCCGCCCGTACAATCCCCGACCTCTGGCAAGCCATCGCCGACGCCCTTCGCCGCTTTACCCCCCAATTTGGAGTGCGCCCCTCGGGGTGGACGTGATGAAGGATTTGGATTGACCGTCGGTGCTGAGCTTTCTGAGGATGAAAGCCATGACCAAGCATCGTTCCCATAGTGCGGCATTCAGCCGCTAGACTACATGTTCGCCTGAGATAGGGCGACCCGTGCCATAGTATGCAGGCTTGTCGAGGGTTGCGCCGGGGTTCCGGCGCAGAGCCTCATGCGAAGGAGACGGGCCTTGGACCGAACTATCACATATGTTGGCCTTGACGTTCATAAGGGCACGATTGCGGTCGCGCTTGCCGAGACGGGCGGGCGCAAGGAGTGGCAAGATCGCGAACCGCCGACGGCCTTGACGGTCGCGCCGCGCCGTCGCCGCCTCGACCGCCGCGATGCAATCTTCCAGCACGATGGGATGCGCCGGCTGCTCGAATCTCAGCCTGCCAGCGGTCTCGCCTTTGGTTTGGAGAAACCTGAGTTCGAGGCCGTTATTCGAATGGTCTCCGACATCGTGTGATTTCCCAGCGCCGCTCGGTCGAATCTGAGGCTGTCCGGCGCCTCGACCTGGCGCGTCGACGGACAGGATGTTCTGCTCGCGCCGGGTCAGTCCATCTTCATCAAGCGCGGGATCGTTCACGGCTTTCGCAACGATACGCAGGCAGCGTGCCTGTGCATCCTGACGCCAGGCGTGCTCGGACCGGCTACTTTCGCGAAACGGCGGCCGTGCTGGCCGGGGGCGCGCCGGATCCGGCCAGGATGAAGGCGATCATGCTGCGCCACGGGCTTCACCCGGCGCAGTAACGGACGTCACATTCCGCCCAGGTGGTCGGCGACGGAATAGATGTCCTTGTCGCCGCGGCCCGACAGGTTGAGCACCATCAGGTGGTCCTTGGGGCGTTTGGGCGCGAGCTCGATGATCTTGGCCAAAGCGTGCGCGGGCTCGAGCGCCGGGATGATCCCTTCGAGCTTCGAGCAAAGCTGGAAGGCGTTCAGCGCCTCCTTGTCGGTCGCCGCGAGATAGGTCACCCGGCCGACATCGTTGAGCCAGGAATGCTCGGGCCCGACACCGGGATAGTCGAGGCCGGCAGAGATCGAATGGCCTTCGAGAATCTGGCCGTCATCGGTCTGCAGAAGATAAGTGCGGTTGCCGTGCAGTACGCCCGGGCGCCCGCCATTGATCGAGGCCGCGTGACCATCGGGAACGTGAAGCCCGTGCCCAGCCGCTTCGACCCCAAAAATCTCGATCTGCGGCTCGTCGAGAAACGGGTGAAAAAGGCCGATCGCGTTTGAGCCGCCGCCGATGCAGGCGACCAAACTGTCCGGCAAACGGCCTTGGAGTTCGAGCATCTGCGTCCGCGTCTCGTCGCCGATCACGCATTGAAAGTCGCGCACCATGGCGGGATAGGGATGCGGGCCGGCGACGGTGCCGATGCAATAATAGGTGTTGTGAACGTTGGTCACCCAGTCGCGCAAAGCCTCGTTCATCGCATCCTTGAGGGTCTTCGCGCCCTGCTCGACGGCTCTGACTTCGGCACCCAGCATCTTCATGCGGAAGACGTTCGGCCTCTGCCGCTCGACATCGAGCGCCCCCATAAAGACGATGCACTCGAGGCCGAAGCGCGCGCAGGCGGTCGCGGTCGCAACGCCGTGCTGGCCTGCGCCAGTTTCGGCGATGATGCGCTTTTTTCCCATGCGACGGGCGAGCAGGATCTGCCCGATCACATTGTTGATTTTGTGGGCGCCGGTGTGATTGAGCTCTTCGCGCTTGAAATAGATCTTGGCGCCGCCGAGTTTTTCGGTGAGCCGCTCGGCGAAATAGAGCGGGCTCGGGCGCCCGACATAGTGCTTGAGCAGGTGGTTGAGCTCAGCCTTGAAAGCGGGATCGGCCTTCGCCTCCTCATAGGCCTTTTCGAGCTTGAGGATCAGCGGCATCAGCGTCTCGGGAACGAAGCGCCCGCCGTAGATGCCGAAGCGTCCGCGCTCGTTCGGGCCCGCGCGATAGGAATTGGGTTTGTCTAGCTTGCTCATTTCACGCTGCTCCGGCGGGCGCTGGCCCATGCGGCGGAGTTGCAATCTGTTCCAGCGCGAAAGCGCGCCGGGCCGCCGCGACAAACGCCCTGATCCTGGCCGGGTCTTTGACGCCAGGCGCGCTCTCAACGCCGGAGGATACATCGACGCCGCGGGCTTGGCTCCGCGCGATGGCGGCCGCGACCGTGTCGGGGTCGAGCCCGCCGGACAAAAGCCAGGGGCCGCGGGCATGAAAGTCCCGCGTAAGGCTCCAGTCGAACGGACGGCCGTTGCCGCCCGGCAAAGCCGCGCCCTTGGGCGGCTTGGCGTCGATCAGCAAGGTGTCCGCGACGCCTTCATAGGCTTCCGCGGCGGCGAGGTCCTCGCGCGCCGCGACCCCGATCGCCTTCATTGTCGGACGGGCGCAAAGCTCGCCGATCTCCTTCACTCGCGCCGGGGATTCGCTCCCGTGCAATTGCATGAGGTCGGGCGACAGGGCGTCGACAATGCGCTTCAGCGTGTCGTCATCCGCGTTGACGCTGAGCGCGACAATCGTGGCATGTCCCCTCGCCTGCCGCCCGAGCGTGCGCGCGGTCGCCCAGTCGATGTGGCGCGGGCTTTTCGGGAAAAAGACGAAGCCGACCATGTCGGCGCCCGCCTCGAGCGCGGCGTCCAGCGCGGCCACGGTGGAAAGGCCGCAGATTTTGACCGTCGGCGTCATGCCGGCTTTCTTTCGGTCAAAGCGCCCGTGCTGTCAAAGGGAAGCGGTCGCGCCGCTCAATCGCCGGGCGGCTCATTGTGTTCCGGCTTACCCGCGCCGAGGCTGCGCTCGAGCGCGTCGATTTCGCCCTGCGCCGCCTCCCGCATCTTGGCTTCCGCGTCGCGGTAGAGCGCAACGACCCGCCGCCCCTCGTCGGTCAGCGACGCGCCGCCGCCTTTCGCGCCGCCATGATGCGCGGCGACCACGGGTGTCGCGAACAGCTGATTGAGTTCGTCGACCAGGAGCCAAGCGCGACGGTACGACATCTGGTGCGAGCGGCCAGCGGCCGATATCGAGCCGGTCTTCTCGATCGCTTCCAAGAGCGCGACTTTGCCGGCCCCAAGGCGGCGGCCGCCCAAGAAATCAAGCCGGATCGTCAAACGAGTGGACATCGTTTCCCCCTCGGGCGCTTTGCGCCGCTTTTAAACCCCCTGCTCGTTAGGCGTGCGCGAATTCCCAATAGAGTTTGCGCGCGCGCCGGAAGAACGGCCCTGGCTGCAGGTTGCGTCCGTCGATACGCGTGACCGGCGTAACCTTGCTGTAGTTGCCGACGACGAAGATTTCGTCCGCTTGATCGAAATCGGCGAAATTGAGGGTCGCCTCCCGCGCGTCGACGCCGTCGGCGCGTAGGAGCTTGAGCACCCGCTGCCGGGTGACGCCATTGAGGAACGTCCCGTTCGCCATTGGCGTCACCACAACTTCGTCCTTGGCCATGAACACATTCGCCGTCGCGAGCTCCGCGACATTGCCTAGCATGTCGCACATGAGACAATTGTCAAATCCGCGCGCCCGCGCCTCGATCAAGGCCCGGCCGTTGTTGGGATAGAGGCAACCCGCCTTGGCCTCGATCGGGATGGTGTGAGCCAGCGGCTTGGCGTATGGCGAGCGCGTGATCGAGACCCCGCTCGGCTGAGGCAGAGGCGCTTCGTAGAGACACAGGCAGAAGCGGGTCGACTCCGGGTCTGGCGGGACGGACGACGTCAGCGAGCCGTGCTCCGCCCAGTACATCGGGCGGATGTAGAGCTCGGCGCCGGACGTGAATTTCTTCATCCCCTCGCGGGTGAGCTCGAGCATCGCCTCGACGCTCATGGTCGGCGTGAGCGACATGGCTTGGGCCGAGCGGTTGAGCCGCGCGCAATGCTTGTCGAGATCGGGCGCGACCCCTTCGAAGGCGCGCGCCCCGTCGAACACGCTCGAGCCCAGCCAGAAGGCGTGCGTGCGCGCCCCGACAATCGGGTGATTGCCTTCCAGCCATTCGCCATCGAGGAAGGTGAAGGTTTGCGACCAGGCTGGCATCGCTTTTGATCCATCGAGTGGGGGAATTGGCCGGACGGAGGGTCGCCAGTCTAATGGGCTTCGGGACGCCGGAGCCAGCCCGAATTGAACCCGCGCCGGGTCAATCGAGCGGCAAAACCTCACGAGCCTCCGCCCCGAGCCGCGTGGCCGCCTCGCCGATCCGAACGCCGCCGATCACGAGATCGGGCGCGATTTCGGTGAGCGGTACGAGCACGAAGGCGCGATTGAACAGTTCGGGATGCGGCAGGGTCAGCCGTTCGGTCTTGAGCGCAACCTCGTCGTAGGCGATGAGGTCGATGTCGATGACACGGGGCCCCCAGCGTTCCGTGGGCTCCCGGCCGAGCTCGACCTCGAGCCGTTTGACGCGCTCGAGAAGCGCCTCGGGCTCGAGGCTCGTCCGGCCGAGGGCGCAGGCGTTGACGAACCAGTCCTGATCGGTGTTGCCCCAGGGGGGCGTGCGGTAGAGACGGGAAACGGCCATCAGTTCGACGCCCGACTCGGCCGCGATCGCGCGCAGCGCTCGGCGCAGGCTCTGAACCTTGTCGCCGACATTGCCGCCGAGCGCGAGGACAATGCGCGCCTTTCCGTCGTCGTTAGGCGCTGTTGCGAGTGGGGGCGCGGCGGCGGCCTCGAGCGCCATGAAAACGGCGAGCGCCGCGCGGTTTTCAGTGATGTCATGCACGCGCAACACCGACGCCCCTCGCATGAGCGCAATCGTGTCGGCGGCGAGCGTGCCGGGGAGACGCCGATCGATCTCGGCGTCAATGATTCCGCCGATGAACGACTTGCGCGAGAGCCCCACTAGGATGGGCGCCCCAAAACGCCGGAAGCGGTTGAGATTCCAGATGCAGGCGTGGTTTTGCTGCCGCGTCTTGCCGAAGCCGACGCCGGGATCGAGCAGAATCCGGCTAAAAGGTACGCCAGCGCCCGCCGCAAGGTTGAGCGAGCGCTCGAAGAAGCGCTCGACGTCATCGAGGATGTCGATCGCCGGATCCTTCTCCTCTCGGTTATGCATGATGACGACCGCCGAGCCGGTCTCCGCGACGGCGTCCGCCATGCCGGGATCGCGCTGCAGTCCCCAGACGTCGTTGATCACGCAGGCGCCGAGCCGCGCCGCCTCGCGCGCGACCCTCGCCTTGCTGGTGTCAATGGAGACGGCCATGTCGAGTTCGGCGCCAAGCGCCTCGAGCGCCGGAACCACCCGCCGGAGCTCCTCGTCTTCGGAAACCGGAACGTGGCCGGGCCTTGTCGATTCGCCGCCGACATCGACGATCGCCGCCCCCTCGGCGACCATCGTACGCGCGCGCACAACTGCGGCCGCCGGGTCCGCATGGCCGCCGCCGTCGGAGAACGAATCTGGCGTCACGTTGAGAATGCCCATGAGCTGGGGCGACGTCTTCAGCGCGCTCAGGAACTTATCCCGATCGATGATGCGGTGGTCGGGCCCCATGAGCGTCGGCTATCGAATCTTGACGGCTTCCGCAACCGCCTCAGGAACCCCCAGCGGCGCGTTTGGATATAACTGGCGCTTTACCCCCGAGGTCCTCGGCCCGCGATGGTCAGGCGCCGATCGCCGCCAGGATGCGCGCCCAGGAGCGCGCCCCCTTATAGAACGACGTCCGGTCGTATTTCTCGTTCGGCGAATGGATGCGGTCGTCGTCGAGCGCGAAGCCGACGAGCAGGCTGTCCATATTCAGGTCGCGCTTGAACAAACCGACGACCGGGATCGACCCGCCGCTGCCGATGAGAGCCGCCGGCTTCTCCCATTCGGCCTCCAAAGCCCGACGAGCGATCCGTAACGCCTGGTTCTTGATCGGCAACGAAATCGCGGGGCTGCCGCCGTGGCTGATGAATTCGGCCTTCACGTCCGGCGCCAACCGCGACGTTACGAAGGCGCGGACGGCTTCCGCGATCCGCTCCGGGTTTTGCTTGCCGACAAGCCGGCAGGTGATCTTGGCGCTGGCCTTGGCCGGCAAGACGGTCTTCGTGCCCTCGCCGGTGTACCCGCCGACAATCCCGTTAACCTCGCACGTCGGTCGCGACCATAAGATTTCGAGCGGCGAGCGGTCGCGCTCGCCCGCGGGCGTCGTCAGCCCGACCTCGCGCAGGAACGCCGCAGCGTCGAAATTGAGCTCGTGCCACTGGTCCGCGATCTCCTGCGGAAGCTCTTCGACGCCGTCATAGAAACCGGGGATGGCGACGGCGCCGCTATCGTCGTGCAGATCGCCGAGGATCCGCGACAGCACATGGATCGGGTTGACAGCCAAGCCGCCGTAAAGGCCTGAGTGCAGATCCCGATTGGCGCCGGTGAGTACGACCTCTTCGCCGACGATCCCGCGCAACGCGATGGTGATTGCCGGTGTGGAGCGGTCCCACATTCCTGTGTCACAAACCAGCGCGACATCGGCTTTCAGCTCTTTGGCGTTCTCGGCGAGAAACGCCGGCAACGAAGGCGATCCCGTCTCTTCCTCGCCCTCGAACAGCACCGTCACGTGACAGGGGGGACCGCCGAATTGCCTGAAGGCGCGACATGCCTCGAGAAAGGTCATAAGCTGGCCTTTGTCGTCGCAGGCGCCTCGGGCCACGATCTGCTCGCCCTGCGGCCCAGCCTCCAACTTCGGCTCGAACGGCGGATTGCGCCAGAGATTCAACGGGTCGACAGGTTGCACGTCATAGTGGCCATAAAACAGAACATTGGGCGCCTCGCGGCGGGCAGCCTTGATGTGGCCCACGACCATTGGCCGGCCTGCGGTCGGTCGCTTGGCGACCTCGAACCCGAGATCGCTTAGCTCTGTGACCAGCCAGTCCGCGGCCCGCTCGCAGTCGGGGAAATGCGCCGGGACAGCGGAAATCGAGGGGATCGACAGAAAAGCGAACAGCCTATCCAGCGCGGCCTTTTGACCCGCGTCCACGGCGGAAAGAATGTCGTCAATCGTGGCCATCTGCGCCTCTTGTCGGTGGTCGTGGTGGTGGGATGATTTTTCCTACCACAGCGGCCGGAGTTCGTCCTCCCACTTCCCTGGCGCATATAGCAGGGCAGTACACGTAGACGAGTTGCAGGGGGCGCGATAGTTTCGGAGTCTTCTGGGGATCCACGCGGCCCGAATGCATGAAATTTATCATCTTCTCGGGCACTGGCATTCGTAATCTGTGCAACACTGCGAACTCAGCCAATGAAGCGCTGGAGTGCGTGCGGGATCTCATGAGGCTGCGTCGTCCCGGCCTCAGGATCGAAGATGAATTTGGCCGTGACGTTTCATTCTTCCAACTGAAGGACGCAGCCGCATCAGAGACATCGGCTGCGGACTTGAGGGCTGGAGGTCTCGCCAGAAATCACGTTCGCCGGCGGTAGGCGCGCCGGTTGCTTGGCGCGCCGCGCGCTCGGCCAGTTTCGTTCGCCAGCCTCTCAGAAAATCTGACGGAAGATAACGTAGAGCAAGCCGGCCATGATCATCGCCGCCGGCAGCGTCAGCACCCAGGCCAGAGCGATGCTGCGCACCGTCGACCATTGCATGCCCGAACCATTGGCCACCATTGTTCCGGCGACGCCCGAGGACAGGACGTGCGTCGTGGACACGGGCAAGCCGAAGCCGTCGGCCGCGCCGATCGTCGCCGCGGCGATGATTTCCGCCGCCGCGCCCTGGCCGTAGGTCAGGTGGGTCTTGCCGATCTTCTCGCCGACGGTGATAACGATCCGCTTCCAGCCGACCATCGTGCCGAGACCGAGCGCGATCGCCACGCAGATCTTGACCCATAACGGGATGAACTTGGTCGCCGAATCGAGGTCTTTCTTGAAGCTGGCGATTTGCGCCTTGTCGGCGGCCGACAGCTCGCTCTCCTTGTCCTTCGCCAGGACGCGGAAACCCTCCGAGGCCAGATACATGTCGTTACGAAGGTTCTGGACCTTGTCGAGCGGCGTCTTGGCGACGGAGCCGTATTGCTCGACCGAGTCGCTGATCTCCTTGGTCAGGACCGCAAGCGACGGATAGGTGCCCTCCGAGATCGTGTGCGAATGAATGTATTCGGTCACCGCCGGGCGGGGATCGCCGGTAATGTTGTATCCGGCGGCATGGGCTTCAACGATCTTCGAAGCGGCGCGCGCTGAGGTAACGAACTGCGCGGCGTGGCCTTCGGGTGGTGCGCGATTGAGCGCATAGGCCGTCGGAGCGACTCCGATCAGGATCAGCATGATGAGGCCCATGCCCTTCTGGCCATCATTGGAGCCGTGAAAGAACGAGACGAGCGTGCAAGTGAGGATCAGCAACCCGCGGATCCAGGGCGATGGCGGCTTGTTCGTGGTCGGGGCGGTGTAAAGCTCCGGCACGCGGATGACGGCCTTCATCGCTAGCAGCAGGAGCGCCGAGAGGGCAAAGCCGAACAGCGGCGAGAACAGCAGAGCCTCGCCCACCTTGGTGACCTGATCCCAATCCACGCCGGCGGTGCCGTTCTGGCCGCGTATGAGCGCATTGGCGACGCCGACGCCGACGATCGAGCCGATCAGCGTGTGCGAGCTCGAAGCGGGAATGCCCAACCACCAAGTGCCCAAGTTCCAGATGATCGCGGAGATCAGCAGCGCAAACACCATTGCGTAACCGGCGGCGGAGCCGACCTGAAGTATGAGCTCAACCGGCAGCAGAGAGACAACGCCGAAGGCCACCGCGCCCGTCGAAGCCAGCACGCCGAGGAGATTCCAACACCCCGACCACACGACCGCAACCTGCGCCGGCAAGGCGTGGGTGTAGATGACGGTGGCGACGGCATTCGCAGTATCATGGAAGCCGTTGACAAATTCGAAGCCGAGCGCAATCAGCAATGCGAGGCCGAGCAGAATGAACGGCAAAATCGTCGTCGGTCCGCCGCCGGCCACCGAAATGTCCGATCGGATCGAATAGGCCATGTAGAACAGACCGAGGGCCACGACAGCGAGGATCCCGAGCGCAAATCGAGGGTCGAACGGGTGATCGAGATGCGGCTTGACCGGCGCTGCGGCGTTCGGGCCGAGTCGAGCGTCAAATGCGGCGGACATGACATCTCCTTGGCGCGTTTTCGCCATTTTCTATCGCGAGCGCCTATGACAGGAATGTGAATGCTGCGGATGGGGATGTGGGATCGATCGCGGCAACTCGGGGCGAGGACAGCGTCAATAGGACAAACTACCTAGCAGCCTGTCGGACTGCGCTCATTTTGGCTGACGATCGCGTGGATTGTCGCGGTTTGGATGTGGGTGGTAGTCCGATCGAGCTTTTCGGTGGCTTCGACTGAGCCTTGGGGAGCCTTGACAAGCCTCGGCCTAGGGCTGGTCGGCGCGCCTCGTAGGCGTTCGGCCCCTCTCAGGCGGGGCTGAGCGAGAACATTCGCTTCAAATTCCAAGCCATGGTCACGAGAGTCCACTCGCCGCGCACTTTTTCGAGCCCACGCAGGGAAAATTGACGGAATCCGAGCACGGATTTGATGATGCCGAACACGGGTTCCGGCGTCTGTTTGCGCAAGGCGTAGAGCGCGCGGCCTTCCGGCGTCTTCAGTTTATGGGCCATCGCCTGGACCGGCGTCGGTTGTTCCGGGGCTGCCGGCGTCGGCGCGAAGCGCACGCTCAGCGGCGGATGATGCGGCTGGCGGCCCATCGCAATCACCGGCTCGACGCCCGCCCTTGCACAGGCGTCCACATTGCCCGCGCTGAAATAGCCGGCGTCCGCCAGCAGATGTTCGACCTTCCCCAAATTCTCGGGCAACGCGCCGATCTTCTCCAGTATGGGCTCGACTTGGCCCTTGTCGTTGGGCGTCTGGACCACGTCGATCGCCACCACCAGCAGGCTGCCCGTCGCCACCGCCGCCTGCGCGTTGTAGCTTTGTTCGAAACCGCCGCCGGCCGCCGGCATGATGCGGGAGTCCTCATCGGTCAGATTGACCTGATCGCTCGGTCGCGGTCCTTCGGCCGCAGGTTGCGGCGGCTTGCCGCCCGGCTTCTTTCCCGTCGCCGCGGCCTTGGCCTCGCGCGCCGCCATTTTGGCCTCGTGCTCCGCCATCTCGCGCGCATGACGCTCCTTGGCCCGAGCCTCGATCTTCGCCCGCGCTTCGGCGATCTTACGAAGACGCTCCTCGCGCCGCGCCAGTTCGTCCGGTATCGACATGCCGTCGGGAACGTCGGCCGCGTCAGCCGCTTCGGCTTTGGTCATCAGATCGGCGACCTCGGCCTTCAATTGCGCCTCGATCTTGCCTGCGTGTTCATGGGAAAGCGCGCTGTGCCGGCTTGCGTTGGCATGGATCTTCGTCCCGTCCAGGCCGATCGTCCCCATCTCCAGCACCCCCATCTCGCGGGCGAGTTGAAGAACGTCCACGAACAGCTTCTCGATCTCTTTCAAGAAGCGCCGCCGAAACGTCGCGATCGTGTCGTGGTCGGGATGATCGTTCGCGGCGATGAAACGAAACGCCACCAAGTCGTAGGTCGCCCGCTCCAGCTTGCGGCTGGAGAACACCCCCGTCGCATAGCCGTAAACCAGAAGCCCCAACACCATCCTGGGATGATACGAAGCCGAACCCGAGCCCCGATAGTCCCGGCTCATCCTGCCGAGATCCAGCCCGTCGACCACTTCGACAATGAACCGAGCCAGATGTTTCTCCGGCAGCCACTCGTCAACCGAAGGCGGAAGCAGATATCCCGTCTCTCGGTCGATCGTACGAAAATTGTCCATCTGACCCGGTTCGTGGCGCAAGGAGAATCAACGCCGTCATTGTACCTCGCCAAACACCGCAGGTCCTTCCAGAACCCACGTCGTTCATTTAAGTCCGACAGGCTGCTAGAAGGAAAAATCCTTCGAGCATTGCCAAACCGCCTTGGATAGGCAATTGTGACACGTAAAAACACAAGGGATAGACGCTCAAATGGCGCTTTTGTCGATACTGGATCGTAGTCATACGATCGCCAAATCCGGATTCAGCCGGTGGATGGTTCCCCCGGCGGCGCTTTGCATTCATCTCTGCATCGGCCAGGTTTACGCGTTCAGCGTCTTCAATCTGCCAATGACGAAGCTGATTGGCGTCACCAAGTCCGCGCCTGACGACTGGAAGCTTACCGAGCTCGGCTGGATCTTCTCGATCGCTATTTTCTTTCTTGGATTTTCCGCCGCAGTGCTTGGCCGCTGGGTTGAGGAAGGCGGCCCTCGCCGCGCGATGTTCGCCGCAGCTCTTTGCTTCGGCGGCGGCTTCCTCATCAGCGCCTACGCGGTCAGCATCCATAACCTGTGGCTCGTCTATCTCGGCTATGGCGTGCTCGGCGGCATAGGGCTCGGCCTCGGCTACATTTCGCCGGTGTCGACCCTGATCAAATGGTTTCCCGACCGTCCGGGCATGGCGACCGGCATGGCGATCATGGGCTTCGGCGGCGGCGCGATGATCGCCTCCCCCCTTTCGGTCTGGCTGATGAGCCGTTTCTCGACGCCCATGCATGTCGGCGTCGCCGGGACCTTCGTGGTGCTCGGCGTCGTCTACGCCATCTTCATGCTGGTCGGGTCGGCGATCGTTCGCGTGCCGGCGCCGGGGTGGAGGCCGGAAGGGTACATTGCGCCAGCTCAACCCAAAAAACTCGTCAGCACCAGGGACGTGTACGTCTACCAGGCGCTGAGGACGCCGCAGTTCTGGCTGATCTGGATCGTGCTGTGCATGAACGTGACGGCTGGCATCGGCGTGCTCGGCCAGGCGTCGGCGATGAGCCAGGAAATGTTCCCAGGGAGGGTCACTGCCGCGGCCGCCGGCGGCTTCGTCGGACTGCTCAGCATCTTCAATATGGCCGGACGTTTCTTCTGGGCCTCGACCTCGGATGTCATCGGCCGAAAGAACACCTATTTCGTGTTCTTCGTGCTCGGGTTCATCCTCTATGCGCTCGTGCCGTATTTCGGTGGCCACGGCAATCTGCCGCTGTTCATTCTGTGCTTCCTCATCATCATCAGTATGTATGGCGGCGGATTCGCCACCGTGCCGGCCTATCTCAAGGACATGTTCGGCACCCGCTATGTCGGGGCGATCCACGGGTGGCTGATCACGGCCTGGTCGATAGCCGGAGTGCTCGGCCCGGTGCTGGTCAACTACATCCGCCAATATCAGATCGACAGCGGCGTCCCGAAGGCGCAGGCCTATAACGTCACCATGTACATCATGGCGGGGCTATTGGTCGTCGGCTTCATCGCCAATTTCCTGATCCAAGCGGTCGACGATCGCCATCATATGGACCTCGAGACGGTGGACGACGCCGTCGGCGTGGCTTGAGGGAGACGGAAATGGCTGACAACAATGGCGGCGGCACGACCGCCCTCGAGCTGGCGCTGGCCTGGGGCTTCGTCGGCATCCCGCTCCTGTGGGGCATTTACGGAACCCTGGTCAACGCGATGAAGCTCTTCCAGTAGCGTTCGCAGGCACGTTCCCTGCCGGCGAAGCTGCGTCGGCGTCCCGGCGGCCCTCGCAATGTGGGTCGGGCTAATACCGAGTGACGTGATGGCGATGGGATCGCGGAGGGTTCCCATCGGGGCGGATGATGTCTTTTAGGAGCCAGGTCGCGCTCGACTTGCCCAACGACCGCGTGTGCAACAATTTGCCCCCTTGAGGCGAATACAATCGCATTCGCGGCGCCGTTCCGCCGTTGGTCACTTCACGCGAGACTCGAATGTCCCACCACTTCGACACACCGACGGCGCGCGAGGACCCCCGCATCAACGTCTGCGACTTCTACCTCTTCCGCGGGGCGCCTGGGTTCACCGTCATGGCCATGACCGTCAACCCGAATGCGGGTCAATCCAGCCCGGATACGTTCCGTGACGAAGGTCTGTACGCATTCCGCTTCGATCTCGACGGCGACGCGCGCGAGGAACTCTCCTTCAAAGTGCGCTTCGGCGCGGTCCTCCACACCGATGATGAGTGTCACGCTCACGCGCAAAGCTTTGAAGTGCGACGTGTGTCGGGTCCAGCCGCAATCAGCGGCGCGGATGGAGAGCTGATTGTCGCTGGCCATACGGGGCGCGTTGTCGAGGCCGGCGGAGGCGTGAAGGCTTTCGCTGGCCTGGCTCCCGATCTGTTCGCGGGCGACGCCATGGCCCTGGGCGAGTTCCGAACCGCGTTCTTCGAGAAAGGAACGTTTCATCCGGAGGCGTTTCAAAATCGAAAGAACTTCTTTGGCGGACGGAACGTCACGGCGATCGTCCTCGAGGTCCCGACGTCGCTGATCGGAAAAGGGCTTGTGCGCGGATGGGCGACGGCGTCGCTGCACGGCCATGCGCCGGAGGTCCGAGTCTCCCGGTGGGGGCTTCCGCTGATGACGAACATCTTCATGCCCGATCCCGCCATGCGGGAGGATTTCAACCGCGCCGCTCCAACCGAAGACATCGCGCGGTTTTCCGCGCCGATCGCGGACGTTGCGACAAAGTTGACCCGGCTTGCGGGGTCCGCCGCGGACCCGGCGGGCTATGGGCAAATGCTGGCCCAAAAGCTTTGCCCAGTGACGCTGCCCTACGAGCTCGACACCCCGGCGAGCTTCACCGTCGACAGATTAAACGGCCGAGGCCTTGCGGACGACGTCATGGATGTGATGCTAACCTTGGCGACAAATACGCCGCTAAGCGATGGGGTTGCGCCAGACCGGAGCCGCATGCGGGACGAGTTTCCTTATTTCGGCGAACCCTTCGCTACGCCGCCACTCCCGGCACACAAGCCAACTCCACCATCGTCTTCGGCCTGACGCGCTTCACACGGAGGGCGGCGGGCCGGATCGCCTCAGGTTCGCGACGAACGTACGCTGTTGATGAGCAACTCGCGTTCCTTCAGCAGCTCCGCAAGCTGCTCCTCTTGGTCGGCGATTCGGTCTGCGGCTCGCGTCTCATCTTCAGCGCCGGAAAGGGCGGCTGCCTGCTCGGTCAGCTCTCGGATATTGTCGCGGACGATGGCGATGCGCTCCTCGAGCTCTTCGAGAGAGGGATTGGCCATCAGCTTGCCTCCGCCAAAAGCGACAATTGCTGGCGTCCCGGATCCCCGAACTGGTCGACGAGACGGGTCGGATAGTCGCCGGTGAAGCAATGGTCGGTGAACTGCGGCTGTCTCGGGTTGCGGCCGGGATAGCCCATGGCGCGATAGGTCCCGTCCACGGAGAGGAACGCGAGAGAGTCGGCGCCGACAAATCGCCGCATCCCCTCGAGGTCCATGCGGGCGGCGAGCAATTGGTCGCGCTCTGGCGTATCGATGCCGTAGAAGTCGGGATAGGCGATCGGGGGCGACGAGATGCGGAAGTGAACCTCGCGCGCGCCGGCATCCCGCATCATTTGCATGATCTTGGTGCTGGTGGTGCCGCGCACGATCGAATCATCGATGAGCACGACGCGCTTGCCCTCGACCACCGCGCGGTTGGCGTTGTGCTTCATGCGGACGCCCAGCTCGCGAATCGACTGGGTCGGCTGGATGAAGGTGCGCCCGACATAATGGTTGCGAATGATGCCGAGTTCGAACGGCAGGCCGCAGGCGCGCGCGAAACCGATTGCCGCCGGAACGCCAAAGTCAGGGACCGGCACGACCACGTCGGCGTCGACCGGGGCCTCGCGCGCCAGCTCCGCTCCCATCGCCTTGCGGGCGTCGTAGACCGATCGGCCATGAACGATCGAATCGGGCCGGGCGAAATAGATGTACTCGAAGATGCAGGGCCGCGCTGGCTGCCTCGGCAGCGGGAAGAAGCTCTTCACCCCGTCGCCGTCGATGACCACCACTTCGCCGTTCTCGATGTCGCGGACAAACTTCGCCCCGATGATGTCGAGCGCGCAGGTCTCCGAGCAAAGGATAGGGCTGCCGTCCAGCTCGCCGAGCACCAGCGGGCGGATGCCGAGCGGGTCGCGCGCGCCGATGAGCTTCTTGTTGGTCAGCGCGACCAGCGCGTAGGCGCCCTCGATCTCGGCCAGGGCCTCGACGAAGCGATCGACGATCTTGGGCCGGCGCGAGCGCGCGGCGAGGAGCAGCACCACTTCCGTATCGGTGGTCGACTGGCAGATCGCGCCGCCGCGAATGAGCTCCCGCCGCAGCGTCAGTCCGTTGGTCAGATTGCCGTTGTGAGCGACCGCGAGGCCGCCCGCCTCGAGTTCGGCGAACAGCGGCTGGACATTGCGCAGCACGGTCCCGCCGGTCGTCGAGTAGCGCACGTGACCGATCGCCGACCGCCCCGGCAGGCGGTCGATGGTCGCGCCGCTCGAGAAGTGATCGCCGACCAGCCCCTGGCGGCGCTCCGAGTGGAACCGGACGCCGTCGAAAGCGACGATGCCAGCGGCTTCCTGGCCACGATGCTGCAAGGCGTGCAGCCCAAGCGCGACGATCGCTGCGGCGTCGGGGTGATTGAAGATGCCAAAGACGCCGCATTGCTCGCGCAGCCGGTCGTCGCCGGGGTCGAGGGTCGCCTCGCTCGACGGGTCTGAAGCGAAATCCACTGCCGTCGGCATCACTGCCTTGGGGCCGGAGCGAATGGAGCGTTCTTGTTGATCAAGGCGTCGAGCTTCTGCTTGTCCATCGACGAGCCGCTGCTCGCCCCCGCGGTCGAATCGGGCTTTTTCTGCGCCGGCGACGGTGTCGCAATCGGTTGATCGTCCTCGGTCTTCGGGCGCGAAGCGGCGGCATTGTTTGTCGGCGCGAACTCGTTCGTCGCCGCGGTTGCATGCAACTCGATCCAGCCGTTGATCGTCTGGGCCGCGTCCGTCGGCAGCAAGGCGACAATTCGAGTGGCGGTCTCGGTGAGAATCGGCCGCGTCCTGGCGTTCTTGACCCATTCCGGTTGCTGCTTCTCCGAGACCAGCCAGTTGAAGATCGCGAAGGCGACCACCGCAAGGAGAAACCCTCTGGCGACGCCGAACACGAAGCCCAACGAGCGGTCGAGGGCGCCAATCTTGCTGTCGAGGATCGCGTCGGACAGTCGAACCGTGAACAGCGACACGACGATCAACGTGACGAAGAATACAAGGGCCGCGGCCGCCGCCTGAGCGATGACCTCCTTATGGATATAGGGAGTGAGGTAAGGCATGACTATGGGGTAGAAGTAATAAGCGGCCGCGGCGGCCGCGGCCCACGAGGCGATGGCGAGAACCTCACGGGTGAAACCCCGCATCATGGACAGAAGCGCCGATACAAGAACGATGCCGAGAACCGCTAGGTCGAGATAAGATGGCATAGGCGAGAGAACCTCGTCGCGACGGTCTACGTGCCGTGAGCCGTCTGGCGGGCCGGCGCGAGCGCCTTATAACCAAGCCGTCTCAGTTCGTCACCCCACTGTGCGCCGGGGCGCTCAACCGTCCCGCCTTCCTCTCGACCGCGCTTGCGGCGATCAGCGCGACCAACGCGGCCACATCGTCGATCGGCTGCATGACGATGTTAACGGGCTCGCCGCCAGCCCGCGGCGATTGCGGCGCGAACGCGCGCACGAACCCAAGCTTGGCGGCCTCCTTGAGCCTCAAGCCCGCATGCGCAACTGCCCGCACCGAGCCCGACAGCCCGATTTCGCCGAAATAGACCGCATCGCGCGGCAGGCTCGCCCCGGTGAGCGAAGAAACGAGCGCCGCGGCCGCGGCAAGATCGGCCGCAGGCTCCATGATCCGAAGCCCCCCGGCGACGTTGAGATAGACGTCGTATTGGCCGAGCTTCATACCGCCATGAGCCTCGAGCACCGCAAGCACCATGGCCAATCTGCTCGGCTCCCAGCCGACAACGGCGCGACGCGGCGTGCCAAAAGTCGTCGGCGCGACCAGGGCCTGGATCTCGACCAGAAGCGGCCTCGCCCCTTCGACCCCGGCGAACACCGCGGCGCCGGGATTGGCGGCCCCGTCGCGCTCAGCCAGGAACAAAGCGGAAGGGTTCGGCACCTCGGCGAGACCGCTCCCGGTCATTTCGAAAACACCCACTTCGTCGGTCGCGCCGAACCGGTTCTTGGCCGCGCGCAGCAGCCGGAAGGCGTGCGCGCCGTCGCCCTCGAAGGAGAAGACCGCGTCGACCATATGCTCGACCACGCGGGGGCCGGCGATCTGGCCGTCCTTGGTCACATGTCCAACCAGCAACAAGGCCGCGCCGCTCGCCTTGGCGAAGCGGATCAGCGCCTGCGCCGAGCCACGCACCTGGCTGACCGTCCCGGGCGCCGATTCGATCGCGTCGCTCCACATGGTCTGAATCGAATCGATGACCACGAATTTCGGCGCGTCGCCCGAGCCGAGCGTCGCCACGATGTCCTCGACGAACGTTTGCGCCGCAAGCTGCACAGGCGCCTCGGCGAGCCCGAGCCGGGCCGCGCGCAGACGCACCTGGGCGGTCAATTCCTCGCCCGAGATATAGACCACGCGGCCGCCTGATCGCGCGACCGCCGCGCAGGCCTGGATCAGCAGGGTTGACTTGCCGATGCCCGGCTCGCCGCCGATCAGGGTGGCGGAACCGGGCACGAACCCACCTCCGGCGACCCGATCGAGCTCGGCGACGCCGGTGACGAGACGAGGCTCGGACCGGGATGCGCCCGACAGGTCTTCAAGGGCAAACGGCCGGCCCGCCGCGCCTCTCCGGGCGGCCGCGCCGCCGACCCCGAGCGCTGCGGCTTCCTCAATGATCGTGTTCCATTCGCCGCATGATTCGCATTTTCCCTGCCAGCGCTGGGTGATGGCGCCGCAGTTCTGGCAGACATAAGAAGAACGAAACTTGGCCATCGCCCCGAACTCGCAGGTTTGCCGGGACCTGTCGAGAGGCTTCGTGCGCCGCTTAACCGCTTTTTCCCGCCCATCCGGACGACCGGCGGCAACCATGGTTTAACGAATGAGGCGGCGCAGCCACAATCTATTCAGCCGACATTCAACGAAGCCTCTTTAAGGCTTGTCGCGCTGCAAATCGAAAGGCAAATCTATGCGAAAAATCTTGTTTGCGTCTGCCTTTGCCCTCCTCGGCCTGTCGGCCGCGGCGCCCTCTCAAGCGATGCCGTTCGCGCCGGCTGACAAAGCGCCATCCGCGTTCACGCTCACAGCGGGCGGCTGCGGCGCCGGCTTTCATCGGGGACCGAACGGCGGATGCCGGCCAAACGGCGGCGCATATGCGCACCCCTACGCCCACCGCCATTGCTGGTGGCGCCACGGCGTGCGCGTCTGCAACTAAGCGGCTAAGCACGTAAAAAAGAGCGCGAGGCGCTGGCCTTCAGTCGGGCTGGCCCCTTACGCCGCGGCGCTGGGCCTGGCCTTCAACGTCTCGCGCCAGCGGTTAAGATGAACGAGCTCGGGCGGGATCGCGATGCGCGCCGGCTTGGCGAAATCGAGCGCCACCAGCCCGGTGATGTCGGCGACAGTGAAGCGCTCGCCGGCGATGAACGGCCGGTCGCTTAAGGTCTCATCGACAATCGCCATGACTTTCAACGCCTTCGGACGGTTGACCGCCGCCCAGTCTGGAACCTGTGGGTTTTCCATCTCCGCCATTTTCGGATGGCTGTGACGCACGACCTGCGCGATCGGCAGCAGCAGCCGCAATTCGAGCTGGCGCTGCCACATCTCGATCATCGCCTGTTCGACCGGGGTTGAGCCGAACAGGTTCGGCGCCGGCCAAAGCGCCTCGATATAACGGCAGATCGCGATCAATTCGGCGATCCTCGTCCCGTCGTCGAGCTCGAGAATCGGAATGGTCTGGAATGGATTGAGCGCCGAGAATTTCGGCGTCTTCTGCTCCAGCTTGCCGAGATCGACCTCGACGCGGGGGATCGAGACGCCCTTTTCCGCCAGGAAAATGCGCACCCGGCGCGGGTTCGGCGCCAAATTGGAATTGTAGAGCTTCATGCCTCCCTCCGGAGCAGGCTCCTTCTCCCGCCGGGCCTTTGACCCGGGGGTGGCGCCATAGGGCGTCGAAGACGCCCGTCTTTCGACAGGTTATGGCGCCGGATGACGGAAGGGAGTCACCCTCACCCTAACCCTCTCCCAGAGGGAGAAGGGGACGCTAACAACCTTAATCAAATTATCCTGAACAATCTCTCAATTCCAAGTCATTGCGTCAGCGGGTCGTTAATCATTTGCGCCGCATGATTTGACGTGAGTAAGGGTGTGCGTGTCAGGCGGCTATGCGGGACGTCGGGGCGGATCTGGGCGGGAGCGGGAGCGGAAGCCAGACCGATTCCGAAGCCGCGGCGCGCCGGCGCAAGATGACCATCCAGCTCAGAGAGGCGCGACGGTCCCTCTCCGAGCCCGATGCGATTCCCAGCCATTCGACGGCGATGGTGCGTCTGTTCGCCGAGATCAACCGAGCCGCCACGCCAATGCTCGGCATCGTGGCGCTTGGCGTCTGCGCGACGGCGTTGGCTTGGGTCGACGCCGGCCCTCTGGTGACCTGGATCGCGTTCATAGCCTGCGCGATCGCAACCAGCTATGCGCTCCCGATCGCCTTTCTCGACAGCAGCGACAAGGAAAAGACAGCGGGCGTCTGGCGGCGCAAGTTCATCTTTTCCACCGCGCTCAGCGGTTCTGCCTGGGCCTACCTTATCGTCGCGCTACTCCAGTCGAGAGATCCGAACGCGCAGCCGTTCGCAATTGTCGTGATGCTGCTCGTCTCGACGGTGATGTCGCTTCTAGCGGCGGCCATTCCCGCCGCGTTCGTCGCCGGCATGCTGCCGATGATCGTTGGCGTCATCCTCCTCTACGCCCCCCGCCTGAACGGCGCGGCGCTGCCGACGGCGGCGCTGACGATCGGCGTCATCGGCTATTTCCTGATAGTCACCCGCCGGCTGCACGCCGCAGCCTCGCAGAATATGTCGTTCCAGGCGGAAAAGGATTCGCTTATCGCCGAACTCGAACAGGCCAAACTGAATTCGGACGAAGCGCGTCGCCGCGCCGAGGGCGCCAATCTGGCGAAGTCGCGCTTTCTGGCGACGATGAGCCACGAACTGCGCACGCCGCTCAACGCCATACTCGGGTTCTCCGAAGTGATGAAGGGCGAACTGTTCGGTCCGCACGCGGTGCCTGCCTACAAGGAATATTCCAGCGACATTCACGCCAGCGGTCAGCATCTCCTGATGCTGATCAACGAAATTCTCGACCTGTCGAGAGTCGAAGCAGGGCGCTACGAATTGAAGGAGGAGCCGGTTTCGCTCACCGCGGTGGTCGAGGAATGTCTTCGTCTCTTGTGGTTGCGCATCGAGCGACGTCATCTGGTGATAGCCGAAGCGATGGAAAATGGATTGCCGCGCATTTGGGCGGACGAACGTGCAGTGCGGCAGGTTGCTCTCAACCTGCTCACCAACGCGATCAAGTTCACTCCCCAGGGCGGCTCGATCACGATCAAGGTCGGCTGGACAAGGAGCGGCGGACAATATCTGTCCATCCGCGACACCGGCCCCGGGATTCCTCCCGAGGAGATCCCGGTCGTGCTCTCGTCCTTCGGCCGTGGCGCGCTGGCGCAGAAGAATGCCGAGGAAGGGACGGGCCTCGGGCTGCCAATCGTCAAGGGACTGGTCGAGTTGCACGGCGGGGAGTTTCGTCTCAATTCGACCCTGCGCTTCGGAACCGAAGTGATTGTCATCTTTCCGCCCGAGCGGGTGATGGACACCCTGCCGGCGCTCGATCCCGAGCCGGCCGCCGAAGCGCCGGAGCGGCGGCGGAAACGCATTCGCCGGCGCCAGCGCGTGCCGGCGCACGCGGCCTGAGGCCCCGCCACGCACATCTTTGGACCGCCGCGGCGCTCGAGACCGCGGCTTCGGGCTTGACGCGTTCTGACGGAATCGTCCGAATGGGATGCCAACCGCGGCGCGCGTAATTTGTGCAGAGTCCCTATTCGGGCGGATAAAACCAAAGGAATTTAAGCCTGTCTGCTTGGATTTATTTGATTTTATTTGGTTTGGCTTGGCCGCTGAGCCGAGGCCGCGGTTTCGCGACCGGCGACAATTTGGGTCGCGTGATCGCGAGCGGCAGCGACTGGGTCGCCAATCTTCATCTCTGGCGGCTGGATCCCGGACATTTCGGCGCGGTTTTGACTTCGAGCGAGCGCTCGGTGGCCGACCACCGCGCCAAGCTCGCGTCCAGTCGCTCTTGCATCTGATGACCGAGGTCAGGCGCCCGGCGTGGTCGGGTGGGCACTCACAAAAAAGCCGCCTGAAGGGGGCGGCTTTTCTGACTCGGAGGCGTCCGACTAAGCAGCAGCGGTTGCGGTCTTCCGTGACGTGCGATAGCCGGCAAAGGCCAGGCCGGCGAAGCCGAGGATCATCATCGCCCATGTCGAGGGCTCGGGCGTCGACGCCGCCACCCCATTCGGGACATAGTCCAATGTCGTCTCGGAGGTGACGACCGCGACGCCAAAGACGTTGGTGTCTCCGGGGTTGTTGCCGAAGCCGGCGCCGTTGCTGAACAGATCCACCACTGTACTGCCGCCGATGGTGAACGCGAGACCGTAAATATCCAAGAAGGTTCCGTGGCCCGAAAAGTCAGACGCCGTCGCTGGCGCGTTGCCTGGCCAGAACAGGTTATCGTACGTGACGAAGCCGTTGCTCACAGGGGGCAGGCCCGACGCGACCGCGAATTTGCTGAAATCGTGCGGCGCAAGGAGATTTGTCGAACTCCGGAGCAGAGGGAGGGAATAAGATCGGAAATAGGCTGACCGATGCATCGACGATACCGAGGCCATTGTTTGTATCGGTGAACGTCCCAGTCACGTCGGTTATCTCGAACGCAGTTGTCGGATACTTTGCATCCGTCGCCGTACCAAAGGTTATTACGAGTGACCCGCTAACCCCCGGGCCGCTAAACGTGATGGGCATGGTGGCGGAGTGCGCCTGTCCGACCAGGGCCACTCCCGCGAGTGCAGCCATGGCCCAACGTGTCTTTTTCATCCGAAATCTCCCTTCTTGCGCACGATAGAGCGGCGCTTGACGAGCATCCCTCCAGCGTCCTCCCGGTATTGCCATTTAAAGCAAGTCACCCCGAACGCTTGGTCGAGCGCGCGGCGGGACCGTGATTGAAAGGTTCTCCCCTGTCAACTTTAGTTTATTTGGTCCGCCCTTGCGTCACCCCGAAGCGGAAACCCTCAGCCGGATTCGCTACGCCGCTGGAGCCGCCTTGGCCTCAGGCGGCTCGTCCTGCGCGACCTCGGGCTTGGTCACCGGACAGGCAAGATAGGCCCTGATCCGGGTCGCAAAGGCGCTTGGCGTTTCGGCGAACAGCCGCTGGAACTCGACACTCGCGCGCCGCTCGAGCTTCTTCTGCTTCGAGGCGATGCGGGCGCTGAGGTCTTCCAGCGCCTGGGGCGGCAACCCGCTGTGTTCCGCCGCGAATTTTTCCAGCACGTGCAGATCGTTGAAGTCGCCGAGCGCCTCGCGCAGATCGTTTAGGGCTTCGGCCTGCGCATTGAGCGCCTCCGGCCACGCGCAGGAGAGGAGCGACAGCTGGTAGCGCAGATCGACAACGCGGGCGCGGAGCGCGTGGAGCGCGGTCGGATCTTCGGTGTCGAAAGCAAGGAGGCCGCGGCGCTGGGCTTGTCGATAGGTGCGCGCGGCCGCGTCGACAATCTCATCGGTTTCGACCTCACTCAAGTCCCAACCTTCGATACGCCTGACAATCGCGTTGAGCCGGGCGCGCGGGGCGCTGGCGGAGAGACCGCGACGAGCGCGCTGAGCCGCGTGCCTCTCGCGTGCGATCGCGGCCATCAGCGGCTTGGAGACATCGTGCGGCGGCTCGAGACGCCGGATGCGAAGCGCCATCACGTCGAGGTCGCGCGCCCGGCCAATCTGCCGACGCGTTGCGCCTAGCGCCGTGATCGTCACCCGCGCCGGTTCGCCCACGCAATCGAGAAACAGCCGCGCGATCGCGCGCGCTTCCTTCAGGGCTTTGCGCACGTCATGGACCCGCTTCGGCGCCTCTTCGCCCGGACGGGGAAACTGCGCGGCGGCAGCGCTGACCGCCCGAACGAGCGCGGCGCGGCAATGTTGCGGCCAGGCGTCAGAACGCATCAGGCTAGGCTTTCTCCGCCTCGATCACTTTGGCGCGCTCGCGGAGCGCAAACTTTTGCACCTTGCCGGTCGACGTCTTGGGGATCTCTGCAAAGACGACGTGGCGCGGGCATTTGTAGCGGGCAAGCCGCGCCCGGCACCATTCGATGAGCTCGTCGGCGGTCGCGCTGTGGCCGGGCTTCATCTCGATGAAAGCGCACGGCGTCTCGCCCCATTTGTCGTCCGGCCGCGCCACCACCGCCGCGAGCTGCACGCCCGGGTGCTCGAACAGCGCGTCCTCGACCTCGATCGACGAAATGTTCTCGCCGCCGGAAATGATGATGTCCTTCGACCGGTCCCGTAACTGCACATAGCCGTCCTTGTGCTTGACGCCAAGGTCACCCGAATGGAACCAGCCGCCGGCAAACGCCTTTTCGGTCGCGGCCTTGTTCCTGAGATAGCCCTTCATCACCACATTGCCGCGGAACATCACCTCGCCCATGGTTTCTCCGTCAGCGGGAGTGGGCTGCATCGTCTCGGGGTCGACCACGTCAAGCGCTTCGAGCGCGTGATAGCGAACGCCCTGGCGCGCCTTGAGATGCGCTTGGGCCTCGGCGTCGAGCGCATTCCACTCGTCCTTCCAGTCGTTGACCACAGCCGGCCCATAGACCTCCGTCAGCCCGTAGAGATGGGTCACTGCGAAGCCGGCCTCGCCCATAGCCTTGAGCACGGCGGCGGGCGGCGGGGCGGCGGCGGTGAAAAAGCGCACGATATGGGGCAACGGACGCTTCTCTTCGGGGCTCGCGTTCAAAAGGATCGACATGACGATCGGCGCGCCGCACATGTGGGTCACCTTGTGCTCGGCGATGAGATCGAAGATCGGTTTGGCCCGTACCTGTCGCAAGCAGACATGGACGCCCGCTTTGACGCTGACCGACCAGGGAAAGCACCAGCCGTTGCAATGAAACATCGGCAGCGTCCAGAGATAGACCGGGTGGCGGCCGACATCGCCGGTGAGGATGTTGCCAGCGGCGAGCAGATTGGCGCCGCGGTGGTGGTAGACGACCCCCTTCGGGTCGCCGGTCGTGCCCGAGGTGTAGTTGAGCGCGATCGCATCCCATTCGTCGCTGGGCGCCGTGCGCTCGTAGGCCTCGTCGCCCTCGGCGATCAGCGCCTCGTAGTCCAGGCTTCCGAGCCGGTCGCCGGGGCCATCGTACTCGGGATCGTCGTAGTCGATGACCAGCGGCCGAGCCTTGGCGCGCTTCAGCGCCGCGCCGATGACCGGAGAGAATTCGCGGTCGACGATGAGCGCCTTGGCCTCGCCGTGATCGAGCATGAAGGCGATCGTCGCCGGGTCGAGGCGAGTGTTGAGCGCATTGAGCACGGCGCCGCACATCGGCGCGCCATAGTGACATTCGAGCATCGCCGGCGTGTTGGCGAGCATGACCGCGATCGTATCGCCGCGCCCGAAGCCTCGCTTGGCGAGCGCGGAGGCAAGCTTCTTCGTTCGCGCGTTGAACTCACGGTAATTGCGGCGAAGTGAGCCATGAACGACCGCCAGCCGATCGGGAAACACGTCCGCCGCGCGCTCGAGAAAGGTGAGGGGCGTCAGCGGCTGGAAATTGGCGGGATTGCGATCGAGATCGCGATCATAAGGCGAAAGGGACATCGCGCGGGGCTCCAGGGCGCAGCCCTGCGATCATAGCGCGCTTAAGCGAGCTTTGGGCGAGGCAATCGACAATCCTTACGACCGAAAGGCGAAAAGCCGAAAGCCGACGAAGGTCAAAACCATCGCCACGCCGCTGCCGGCGGCGATGAACAGCGGCAGAATCGCCGGCGTGACGGCGATCCCGGCGCGAGGGGCCAAAACAACACAGGCGAAATAGACGGCGTAGTTGACCGCGAGTCCGACCGAGGCCACACCGCAATAGCGGAGGAAGGCGCGGAAGAGGCGCGCGCGCGAATGGCGGAACGTAATCGCCCGGTTCAGGGCGAAATTGACGATTGTTGCGGTGATGAAACCCGGCGGTCTGGCTAGCTCCGGCCGCAGGCCGAAATATTTAGCGCAGACAAAGGTGACCCCCGCGTCGACGATATAGCCGATGACCCCGATCGCCGCGAAGGTGGGAACTTGCTCGGCGATGCGTCCATGGGCGGGTGCGGCTGGCTTGACACGGTTCATGAGCGACCGGTTCGAATCGGGTTGACGTTGCGTTCGGACGCGCCAAGCGCAACAGTTCGCGCGCAGAGGAACCGCGCCGGCCGTTCGGCGTCGAGGGGAGCGAAACAATGATCAGCGACTATTGGCAGACCTATGATCGCTGGCGCGCCGATCCGCAAGCCTTCTGGGCGGAGGCGGCGCGCGAGATCGCGTGGATAACGCCGCCGGCGCGCATTTTCGATCGCGACGCGGGCGTCTACGGCCGCTGGTTTCCCGACGCACGCTGTAACGCCTGCTTCAACGCGCTCGACGGCCATGTCGAGGCCGGTCGCGGCGACCAAGTCGCGCTCTATTACGACAGCCCGGTCGCCGCGGCCAAGCGCGCCATTACCTATCGGGAGCTGCTCGACGAGACGGCGACGCTTGCCGCCGTGCTCCATGACCTCGGAGTCGCGGCGGGCGACCGGGTCTTGATCTATATGCCCATGATTCCGCAGGCGATCGTCGCCATGCTCGCCTGCGCGCGCATCGGCGCCGTTCATTCGGTGGTGTTTGGCGGCTTCGCCGCCAAGGAGCTCGCGACCCGCATCGACGACGCCGAGCCGAAGGTCATTCTTACCGCGAGCTGCGGTCTCGAGCCGGGCCGGATCGTCGAATACAAGCCCTTGCTCGATCTCGCGATCTCTCTCGCCAGACACAAACCAATCTCGTGCATCGTCTACCAGCGTCTGCAGATCAAGGCGGACATGAACGAGGCGCGCGACCGCGACTGGACCACGCTTGTCGACGCCGCCAGAGCGGCGGGCAGGCGAGCGCCGTGCGCCGACTTGGCCGCGACCGATCCGCTCTACATCCTCTATACTTCCGGGACCACTGGCGCGCCGAAGGGCGTGGTGCGCGACATCGGCGGCTATCTGGTCGCGCTGAAATGGTCGATGTCCGCAATCTATGACGTCAAGCCCGGCGAAACCTTCTGGACCGGATCAGACATCGGTTGGGTCGTTGGCCATTCCTACATCGTCTACGGTCCGTTGCTCCAGGGCTGCGCGAGCATCCTTTACGAAGGCAAACCAATCGGGACGCCAGACGCCGGCGCTTATTGGAGGGTGATCGAGGACTACAAGGTTTCCGCGTTCTTCACAGCGCCAACTGGCTTGCGCGCCGTACGCAAAGAAGACCCGCAGGCCAAGCTGATCAAAAACTACGACATCACGTCGCTGCGCACTTTGTTCCTCGCGGGAGAGCGAGCCGACCCGGACACGGTTGCGTGGGCTCAGACGGTTTTGGGCGTCCCGGTGGTCGATCATTGGTGGCAGACCGAAACCGGCTGGCCGATCGCAGCCAATCCGGTTGGCTTGGGGCTTCTGCCAATCAAGCCCGGGTCGCCAAGCGTGCCGATGCCGGGCTACGACGTTCACGTCGTCGACGACGCGGCGAAGCCTTTGGCGGCCGGAACGATGGGTTCGCTCGTCCTCAAGCTGCCGCTGCCCCCCGGTTGCCTTCCGACGCTCTATCGCCAGGACGAGCGCATGCGCGAGAGTTACCTCAACGAGTTCCCCGGCTATTACAAAACCTCCGACGCCGGCCTCATCGACGAGGACGGTTATCTCACGATTCTCGGGCGGACCGACGACATCATCAACGTCGCCGGCCATCGCTTGTCGACCGGAGGCATTGAGGAAGTCGTCGCCTCGCATCCGGACGTCGCCGAATGCGCCGTGCTCGGGGTCAAGGACGAGGTCAAAGGCGAGAGCCCGTGCGGGTTTGTGGTGTTGAAGGCGGGCGTCAATCGGCCGCCCGGGGAGATCGAGAAGGAGGTCGTCAAGCTGGTGCGCGACAAGATCGGCCCGGTCGCCGCCTTCAAGATGGCCTTCGTCGTGCCCCGCCTGCCAAAGACCCGCTCTGGCAAGATCCTGCGCGGCACGATGAAGAAGATCGCCGATCAGGACCCCTGGTCGACCCCGGCGACGATCGAGGATCCAAAAGCGCTGGACGAGATCAAAGAGGCGCTCGCGGCGCGGGCGCGTTAGCCGCGGGGAGGCGGGCGCCGGCGGATGCTGTCGCGGGCTTACTGAGTGACGGTCAGGTTCGCCTTCATGCCGGCCTTGTAGTGACCCGGCTGATTGCAAATCAAGAGGTAGTGGCCGGGCTTCAACGTCAGGGTCAGCGTCTTCTTCGTTCCCGGCGGGAGATCGGACGCTTCGCCGAGATCCTTGATCTTGGACTCGATGACCCGGTTGGCCTTCGGGTCATACGGCAGCGGCATATTGGGCTCCGCCACGGAAACCACGATCATCTCGTGCACCAGGTTCTTCGAATCGTTCGAGACCATAAAGGTCACCGGGCCTGCCTTGACGCTCTGTTGGTCGGTCTTGAGCATCATCGACTTGATCGAGGGGCCACTTGACGGATCCATCAGGTCGACGTGCACGACGGCCGGCGACGCGCCGGCCGCCTGCCCCGCGGCGACGCTCGGGCCGAGCAGGGTGAAAGCCAAGATCGCCAGCGTCTTTCTTATTCCCAGCCTCATCGAATCCTCCCTGATGACGACGACAGCGTGATTGAAGATCAGCCGGAACGGCAAGAGTCTTCGCCGCACGATCGCGAGTCGACCCGCCAAATTTGTGGCGCGCGACCTTTTCCAACCCCACTAATCGACGCCTGCCGGTCCGCCACATCCGAACCGCCGCCCGCCTAGCGAGAAGCGGAAAGGCGGTCTATATGTCGCGAGACCGTCATGATCGCGCCGCGCCGCGGCCAGTCACGAGGGCCCGGCCAACTTCGATCGGACTGCAATGACGTCTCACACTCCCTCCGCGCCGCAGGTCGCGAATTTCACCTTGTCCAACGGCCTCGACGTCGTGGTCATTCCCGATCATCGCGCGCCGGTCGTGACCCATATGGTCTGGTACCGCAACGGCGCGGCCGACGATCCGCCGGGCAAATCCGGCATCGCCCACTTCCTCGAACACCTCATGTTCAAAGGCACGAAGCGTCATCCCAAGGGCGAGTTCTCGGAATTCATTTCCGAGGTCGGCGGCGTGGAGAACGCTTTCACCGGCAATGATTTCACCGCCTATTTCCAGCAGATCGCCAAGCAGCATCTCAAGGCCTGCATGGCGTTCGAGGCCGACCGCATGACTGGCCTCACTCTCACCGATGACATCGTTGCGCCGGAGCGCGACGTGGTGCTCGAGGAGCGGCGCATGCATTGCGATACCGACCCCGGCGCGCAACTCGGCGAAGCGGTGCAGGCGGCGCTGTTCACCCATCACCCTTACGGGATTCCCGTCATCGGCTGGGGGCACGAGATCGAGGGCCTGAAGCGCGAGGACGCGCTCGCCTATTACCGGCGCTTTTATACGCCCGAAAACGCCATCCTGGTGGTGGCGGGCGACGTCGAGCCGGACGAAGCGCGCGCGCTTGCCGAGGAGACTTACGGCAAAATCAAGCCGCGCGGAGCAAAGCCCGAGCGCGTGCGCCCGATGGAGCCGCCGACAATCGCCAATCGGTTGGTGACGGTCGCCGACGACAAGGTCGAGCAGCCGGGGTGGCAGCGGCATTATCTCGCGCCTTCGGCCCGCACCGCGCCCGAGGGCGAAGCGGAAGCGCTCGAATTGCTCGCCCATCTCCTGGGCGGCGGGCAGACAAGCGTTCTCTATCGAACATTGGTTATGGAGGAGCGGGTCGCTGTCTCCGCCTGGGCCTATTATCATGGCGCGGCGGTCGACCAGAGCCGGTTCATCGTCAACATGACACCCGCGCCGGGCGTATCGCTCGAAATGCTCGACAAGGCGTTTGACCGGGCGCTAGCGAGGTTCGTGCACGAGGGGGTTGAGGCTGGCGATCTGGAGCGCGCGAAGACCCGCATGGTCGCCGACGCCATTTATGCCCGCGACAGCCAATCGGACCTCGCGCGCTGGTACGGCTCGTCGCTCGCGATCGGCCAGACCTTGCGCGATGTTGAGGAATGGCCGGCGAGGATCGAACGCGTCAGCGGCGAGGATGTGATTGGGGCGGCGCGCCGCTGGCTCGATCATAAGCCCGCGGTGACGGGATACCTCATGCCTCTGGTCGAGGAGGCGGCTTAGCGACTGCGCCTTCTGCTCCCATCGGAGCCAAAAAGACAACCCATGGAAACGCTCATGCAAAAGCACCTCGCCGTTTCACCCGCTCATTCCGCCGTCAATGTCGACGTCGTCACGAGCCCGCGCGGCTTGAAATTTTGGCTTGTCCCCTCCCACGCGGTGCCGCTGGTTTCGCTCGAATTCGCCATGCGCGGCGGCGCGGCGCAAGACCCGGCGGACAAGGCGGGTTTGGGCGCGCTGATGTCGGGGCTTCTCGACGAGGGCGCGGGCGAGTTCGATTCGCAGGCGTTTCACCGCGCTCTGGACGAGATAGCGGTCGAAATGTCGTTCCATTGCGATCGCGATCATTGGAGCGGGCGCATGCGCACGCTGACGAAGAACCTCGATCGCGCAGCGGAACTCTTGCGTCTCGCGGTCAATGCGCCGCGGTTCGACGAGGAGCCGTTCGAGCGGGTCCGCGAGCACATGAATGCGCGCCTGCGCCACGACGCCAACGATCCCGGAACGCTCGCCAACCGCAACTGGAAGGCGAAGTCGTTCCCCGATCACCCTTACGGCCAGGCGGCCGGCGGGACGCTCGAAACCCTTGCTCGCATCGAGCGGGCCGATCTCATCGATGCCGCCAGGCGCGGGATTGCGCGCGATCAACTGTTGATCGCCGTCGTCGGCGCAATCGACGAAAAGGGCGCGGCGGCGCTGGTCGACAAGGCGTTCGCCGACCTCCCGGCCCAGGGTGATCTCAAACCCATCGCTGACGCCAGTTTCGCGGGCTTAAGCGCGATCGACGTGATCGATCTCGACGTGCCGCAATCGACGATCCGCTTCGGCCGGCCGGCGCTCAAGCGCGACGACCCGGACTTCATCGCCAGCATTGTCGCGGCCCATGTCCTGGGCGGTTCGGGCAATATGACCTCGCGCCTGTTCCGCGAGGTGCGCGAGAAGCGCGGCCTCGCCTATACGGTGTTCGGGACCTTCTATTCGCTCGAGCGCGGCGCCTATTTCTACGGCGGCACGACGACCAAGAATGAAAGGGCGCGCGAATCCTTCGACGTCGCCTCGGCGGAAATCCGCGACGTCGCGCTGAACGGGCTCAGCGAAGAGGAACTGGAGAAAGGCAAGACCTATCTCATCGGCTCCTATCCGCTGCGCTTCGACACCTCCGCCAAGATCGCCTCGCAGCTCGTCCACATCCAGCTCGAGCGCCGCGCTCCGGAATGGCTGGTCGAGCGCAACCGCGTGATCGCCGCGGTGACGATGGAGAGCGTGCGCCGCGCCGCGCACCGCGCCTTCGGCGACGGCTCGCTGCATACGATTGTGGTCGGACGGCCGGAGGGGTTCTGAACTTTCCTTCTCCCTCTGGGAGAAGGTGGCGCGAAGCGCCGGATGAGGGCCTGCCGCCCACTTAGCGCGGTGGAACGCGCTCGAACGTCGGCACGCCTTGCGGGATCAGATGGAAGGGCTGCTTGTCGAGCATATAGATCGCCATCTGCGGGGCGCCAAAGAGGCTCGGGTCGTCGAGGGTTCCGACCTTCAGGATCACCAAGGCTAAGTCCGGCCGCCGGGTCGTCAGGTGCGTGCCGCAATTCTCGCAGAATTCGCGCGTCACCGGCTGATCGAGATCGCTGCGGGTGAAGCTCTTCGGCGCTCCGCTCACGTAGCGGAATCCCTTCGGCGGCATTAACATGAAATATTCGGCGCGCCGCCGCTGATGTACTGGCATTCGCGACAATGGCATTGCGCCTTGAGCCGCGGTTCGCCCTCGGCCGCATAACGCACTTGCCGGCAATAGCATCCGCCCTCGAGTGTCATGCGTCGTCCCCTATGGCCGCTGTCTTAGCCGTGGCGTAACTGCGTCGGAAGCTAGCGCTTCCCCCGTTTGTCCGCCAATGCGATAGTGTTCGCGAGGTTTGCCCCCCATGCCGATTCGCCGAACTCGATCCCCTGACCATCGACCGCATCGCCGCGGGCGAGGTGATCGAGCGACCGGCGGCGGCGATTAAGGAATTGGTCGAGAACGCGCTCGACGCCGGAGCGAAATCGATCGAGGTCGCGATCGAAGCCGGCGGCCGAACGCTCATCCGCGTCGTCGACGACGGGCATGGGCTGGATGAAGCCGATCTCGCCCTTGCCGTCGAACGGCACGCGACATCGAAAATTCCCGACGGCGATCTCATGCAAATCGCCACTTTCGGCTTCCGCGGCGAGGCGCTGCCCTCGATCGCCTCGGTGTCGCGGCTCGAAATCCGCACCCGCAGTTCCGGCGCGCCAACGGGCTTGAAGCTCGTGGTCGAGGACGGAATCAAAAGCGCGATTGAGCCCTGCGCCTGCGCTACCGGCGCGCGGGTCGAGGCGCGGGACTTGTTCGCCGCCACTCCGGCGCGGCTCAAGTTCCTCAAATCCGACCGAGCGGAGGCGCTGGCCGCGGCCGACGCGGTCAAACGCCTGGCGATGGCTGCGCCCGAAGCGCGCTTTTCTTTCACGACCGATATCGGGTCGGGCTTCGACTGGGCGGCCGCAGGCGCGGGCGAAGCGGGTTTCGCGGAGCGGCTCCGCCAGGCTTTGGGCGACGACTTCGCCGCAAATTCGGTCGCGCTTAATGCGAGCCGCGAGGCGCTGAGGCTCTTCGGCCGCGTTGGCTTGCCGACCTATAGCCGCCCGAACGCGTCCCAGCAGTTCCTGTTCGTCAACGGGCGGGCGGTGCGCGACAAGACGCTCGCCGGGGCGCTCCGGGGCGCCTATCTCGACTTCCTGCCCCCTGACCGGCATGCGGTTGGGGCTTTGTTCGTCGAATGCGAGCCGAGCGAGGTCGACGTCAACGTCCACCCGGCCAAGGCCGAAGTGCGCTTTCGCGACACCGGCGCTGTCCGCGCTCTCATCGTCGGCGCGATCAAGCAGCGCCTAAGCGAAGCGCTGCATCGGGCTTCCACCACCGGCGGCACGGCGACGATCCTCGCCATGCGCCCGCCGCAAACATACCGCGGAGCGTCCTATTCCCCCCGCTGGGACTGGCGCGCCTCGCCTGCGGCCCCGCGGCTCGCCGAGCCCGCGCAGGCGAGCTTTGCCGAAGTTGCGCCCTCCGCGCCGGCGCCCGCCGCTTGGGCGAACGAGCGCGACGTCGCCGCTCCGCTTGGCGCCGCGCGGGCGCAGGTGCACGAGAACTACATCATCGCCCAGACCAGGGACGGCGTCGTCATTGTCGATCAGCACGCGGCCCATGAGCGCATCGTCTATGAGCGGCTCAAGCTTGAGCGCGACCAGGGCTCGATCGAACGGCAGACGCTGCTGACCCCGCTCGTCGTCGATCTCGAACCCGACGCGGCGGCGCTGATCGACGCGCATGCCGCGGAACTCGCCGGCCTCGGCCTTATCGTTGAGGGCTTCGGCCCCGGCGCCATGATGGTGCGCGAAGCCCCCGCGGCGATCGCGCAAGGCGACCTCGCCGCGCTGGTCCGCGATCTCGCCGCCGACCTCGCGGCCGAGGACGGCGCCCAGACGCTGGCGCGGCGGCTCGATCACCGGCTTGCGACCTTCGCCTGCCATCACTCCGTGCGCTCGGGCCGACCCTTGAAGCCGGACGAGATGAACGCGCTCCTGCGCGAGATGGAGGCGACGCCGGGCGCCGGCCAATGCAACCACGGCCGCCCGACTTATGTCGAACTCAAGCTTGCCGACATCGAGCGGCTGTTCGGGCGGCGGTAGGCCGGATTTGGTTTTCCTTGCCGAGGCCATCGTTGACGGCGTTTGACCCGCTAAAGCGGGGTTGGAAAAGCTTGGACTTCCTTGGATTCTCTCGTCAGAATTGAGCCTTTTCAATGGGTTACGGGAGAATTTCGCTGAAAAGGTAACTCCCAAGCTGTGAGTTATGCGGAGAGGGCTTGGGTGAGGGTCGCGGGTTTTGCGGCGATGGTTTGGAGGATGTTCCAACCTTGCTTTCGGGCGGTGGAGATGACGGCGCGGATGCGGGCGAAGGTTCGCGCGCCCGCCATCGTTCGGAAGCCGGCGGAGATTTTCATCTTGACCTTCATCATCCGCAGGTCCCGCTCGGCCTCGTTATTGGTGAAGGGGACGGCGAAGTCATAGAGGAACCGCAGGACATCGCGTTTGAACTTGTGCAACCGGATCAGAAGATTGTGTCCGGGGCGACGCGGCGCTCGCCCGCGGGCTCCGATTTGTCTGGCCAGGGGCGGCTGGCTTCGATGGAAGGCAAGGCCGCGCCGGACGATGGCGACGTAGCGTTTGATCAGCGTGCGCAGGACGAGGGCCGGCAGCGCCGTCGCGCCCTCGTCGACGGCGCCGCGCACGGCGCCGTTGGCCTCGACGAGAAGATCGCGCATTTGCCCGGCCCATTGCTCTTTGTCGATGTCGATCAGGGCCTTGAGTTCGCGCAAATGATGGGCGTTGCACAGCGCGTGGCGGACGGCGGGCAGCGCGTAATAGGGCCTGAAATGGTCGTGAACAACGACGCCGCCGCGAAAGCCCTTGGGCGCGTCGCCGCGTTTGGCCGTCACCCGATACGAGGTCAGGGCCACGGTCGAGGCGGTATGCAGCCATTGGCCCTTGCCGGCGACGCGAAAGCCGGTTTCGTCGAGATGGCGCACGGGAGCCTGCGCCACGAGCGCGGCGATCTGCGCCGCGACAGCCCCGAATTCCTCGGCCTTCCTCTTGCCCCAGGCGACGACGCTGTCGGGGCAAAGCGTCGCTGCGCCGAACAGGTCGGCCATCGCCTGGGCGGCCCGGTCCTCGGGAATGAGCTGCTGAACGTTGAGATAAACCGCAGCCGCTCTGACCCGCCCCCCATACTGAGCCGGCGAGACCACCCCCTCGGGGAACGCCGCCGTGGTTCGGCCGCGGCAGCGGGCGCAGCGGTAAATCATCGCCTGATGTTCGGTGACCTCCAGTCGCCGCTCAGGCAGATCAAACACCTGCCTCCTCTCAACGCCCGTGATCATCGTCCTCGTCAGCCCGGCGAAGCACTGGCGACACCCTTCCGCCTCATGCCGCTCGATGACATCGGGCTTTGCCGCCGCCTTCAGCGCGCCGCCGGCATGGCCCGCCTGGCCGCCGCTTGCCTTGCCCGACTTGCCGCGCGTGCTGCCGGGAACGCGCGGCGGCTTTTTCAATCCGTCGCTCGACGGCGGCTTGCTGCTGTTCGAGCTGTTCTTGTCCAGCTGACGCCGAAGGTCCGCGACCTCCTGGCGCAACCCCGCGTTCTCGGCCCGCAAAACCTCAATCTCGCGCCGCAGTGCGTCGATCAGGTCCTCAATCTCGGGGCGGAGAATCATCCATACGTTGACTCATATCTACCCACCCCGCGTCCCGAAAAATCGCGCCCCTTCCCGCATTTCCACGAAACCTGTCGCCAATCAAACTCACCCCCACCTTGGGAGTTACCTGAAAAGTAACTCCCAAGCACCCTCTATTTTTTCGCAGTCGCGAAGGCTTCAGAGCGGGCCCCCGCGAGAACGAAAGTAAATCGCAGAGCGAACAAATGGGAATCGGCCGCCGCCTTGAGCGCGCTCCAAGCCTGATTCTCTCGCCACTCAAGGGGGGTGCTTGGGAGTTACCAAAAATCGTAACTCCCAAGGTGGGGGTGAGTCTGATTGGCGACAGGTTTCGTGGAAATGCGGGAAGGGGCGCGATTTTTCGGGACGCGGGGTGGGTAGATATGAGTCAACGTATGGATGATTCTCCGACCCGAGATTGAGGACCTGATCGACGCGCTGCGGCGCGAGATTGAGGTTTTGCGGGCCGAGAACGCGGGGTTGCGCCAGGAGGTCGCGGACCTTCGGCGTCAGCTGGACAAGAACAGCTCGAACAGCAGCAAGCCGCCGTCGAGCGACGGCTTGACGAAACCGCCGCGCGTGGCCGGCAGCACGCGCGGCAAGTCGGGCAAGGCAAGCGGCGGCCAGGCGGGCCATGCCGGCGGCGCGCTGAAGGCGGCGGCAAAGCCCGATGTCATCGAGCGGCATGAGGCGGAAGGGTGTCGCCAGTGCTTCGCCGGGCTGACGAGGACGATGATCACGGGCGTTGAGAGGAGGCAGGTGTTTGATCTGCCTGAGCGGCGACTGGAGGTCACCGAACATCAGGCGATGATTTACCGCTGCGCCCGCTGCCGCGGCCGAACCACGGCGGCGTTCCCCGAGGGGGTGGTCTCGCCGGCTCAGTATGGGGGGCGGGTCAGAGCGGCTGCGGTTTATCTCAACGTTCAGCAGCTCATTCCCGAGGACCGGGCCGCCCAGGCGATGGCCGACCTGTTCGGCGCAGCGACGCTTTGCCCCGACAGCGTCGTCGCCTGGGGCAAGAGGAAGGCCGAGGAATTCGGGGCTCTCGCGGCGCAGATCGCCGCGCTCGTGGCTCAGGCTCCCGTGCGCCATCTCGACGAAACCGGCTTTCGCGTCGCCGGCAAGGGCCAATGGCTGCATACCGCCTCGACCGTGGCCCTGACCTCGTATCGGGTGACGGCCAAACGCGGCGACGCGCCCAAGGGCTTTCGCGGCGGCGTCGTTGTTCACGACCATTTCAGGCCCTATTACGCGCTGCCCGCCGTCCGCCACGCGCTGTGCAACGCCCATCATTTGCGCGAACTCAAGGCCCTGATCGACATCGACAAAGAGCAATGGGCCGGGCAAATGCGCGATCTTCTCGTCGAGGCCAACGGCGCCGTGCGCGGCGCCGTCGACGAGGGCGCGACGGCGCTGCCGGCCCTCGTCCTGCGCACGCTGATCAAACGCTACGTCGCCATCGTCCGGCGCGGCCTTGCCTTCCATCGAAGCCAGCCGCCCCTGGCCAGACAAATCGGAGCCCGCGGGCGAGCGCCGCGTCGCCCCGGACACAATCTTCTGATCCGGTTGCACAAGTTCAAACGCGATGTCCTGCGGTTCCTCTATGACTTCGCCGTCCCCTTCACCAATAACGAGGCCGAGCGGGACCTGCGGATGATGAAGGTCAAGATGAAAATCTCCGCCGGCTTCCGAACGATGGCGGGCGCGCGAACCTTCGCCCGCATCCGCGCCGTCATCTCCACCGCCCGAAAGCAAGGTTGGAACATCCTCCAAACCATCGCCGCAAAACCCGCGACCCTCACCCAAGCCCTCTCCGCATAACTCACAGCTTGGGAGTTACTAAAAAATTTCCCGGTTTCAAACCCCTTCGCAAAGTGTCCCAGGCGATCTCCCTTCTTCTCTGCTCCGTCGGCATCTGACAAGGCGTTGAGCTTGATCCGGTGAATGGAAAGCTTGTAACACAGGATCTCGTTTTTCACAAGATTTTGCTATTCGCAAAAATGCACCGAGCCTCGTCGTTCTCGGGGCTCCGTGATCCGCTCAAGGAACCCGGGCCTAGTGGATCTCCGGGTCTGGCGTCGGCGCGCCGCGCTCGAGAAAATCGAAGTCGCAACCCTCATTCGCCTGGCTCACATGCTCCGAGAACAGACGCCCGTAGCCGCGACCGTAGCGAGGCGGCGGCTGCCGCCAGGCGGCCCGGCGCCGGTCGAGCTCCTCATCGCTGACCCGCATGCTCAGGCGGCGGCCGGGGATGTCGAGTTCGATGATGTCGCCGTCGCGCACCAGAGCTAGCGGGCCGCCGATAAAGGATTCCGGCGCGACATGCAGGACGCAGGCGCCGTAGCTGGTGCCGCTCATGCGTGCGTCGGAGACCCGAACCATGTCGCGGATTCCTTTGGCCAGCACCTTTTTGGGGATCGGCAGCTGGCCCCATTCCGGCATGCCCGGCGCTCCGATCGGCCCGGCGTTCTTGAGCACCAGGACCGAATTCTCGTCGACATCGAGATCGGGATCGTCGATACGGGCCGCCATGTCGTTATAGTCCTGGAACACGACCGCCTCCCCGGAGTGCTTGTGCAGGCGGGATTCGGCGGCGGGCGGTTTGATGATCGCGCCGTCAGGAGCCAGGTTGCCGCGCAGAACGGCGAGGCTATCGGACGCGACCAGCGGATTGTTCAAGGGCCGAATGACATCTTCGTTATAGATCGCCGCCCGCTCGACGTTGTCGCCGATCGTCGCCCCATTCACCGTGCGCGCTCCGGTCTTCAGCCTCCCGCCGACCGCCAACTGCTTGAGGACCGCGGGCAAGCCGCCGGCGTAGAAAAAGTCCTCCATGAGATAAGCGCCGGAGGGCCGGATGTTGGCGAGCAGCGGCGTCTCCCGCGCGGTTCTGTCGAACGCCTCCATATCGAGCACGAGGCCCGCGCGGCGCGCAAGCGCGATCAGATGCACGACCGCGTTGGTCGAGCCGCCGATCGCGAGGACGGCGGAAACGGAATTGTGGATCGAATCCGCTGTGATCAGATCCGACGGCTTGAGATCGTCCCAGACCATGTCGACGATGCGCTTGCCGGTCAGCGTCGCCATCACGGCGTGGCGCGAGTCGGCCGCAGGGATCGAGGCCGCGCCCGGCAGCGTCATTCCAAGCGCCTCCGCGGCGCTGGTCATCGTCGAGGCGGTGCCCATCGTCATGCAGTGACCAGGGGAGCGGGCGATGCCGTGTTCGATCTCGTCCCAGTCCTTATCGGTGATCGTGCCGGCGCGAAGCTCCGCCCAATATTTCCAGACGTCGCTGCCCGAACCCAGTGCATTGCCTCGCCACGAGCCCCGCAGCATCGGACCCGCAGGCATGAAGATCGCCGGCAGGTTCATCGAGATCGCGCCCATCAGCAGAGCGGGCGTGGTCTTGTCGCAGCCGCCCATCAGCACCGCCCCATCGGCAGGATAGGAGCGCAGCGCCTCCTCCGCCTCCATCGCCAGAAAGTTGCGATACATCATCGTCGTCGGCTTCTGGAACGGTTCGGACAGCGTCATCGCGGGCAATTCGACCGGAAAACCGCCCGCCTCCCACACGCCTCGCTTCACCTCCTCGACCCGTTGCTTGAAGTGGGTGTGGCAGGCGTTGATGTCGCTCCAGGTGTTGATGATCGCGATCACCGGCTTGCCAGCATAATCGGAGCGGTCGTAGCCCATCTGCGCCGTGCGCGACCGATGGCCGAAAGAGCGCAGGTCGTTCACCCCGTACCAGCGATGAGAGCGAAGGTCTTCCGGGCGCTTACGGGCCATTGTCGAATTGTCCTTTCTCCGATTGGCGGAATTCATCTTACATCAAACTTGGCAGGTAAAGCGCAATGGAAGGAAACGCGATCAGGATCACGAGCCGCAACATGTCGGTGACGATGAATGGCACGACGCCTTTGAAGATGGTGGTGAAGCTCACGTCCTTGACCGCCGTCTTGATGACGAAGACGTTCATTCCGACCGGCGGATGGATCAGGCCAAGTTCGACCGTCATGACGATAATGATCCCAAACCAGATCGGGTCGAATCCGAGCGCCGTCACCACGGGGAAGACGATCGGCACTGTGAGGATGATCATCGCCATAGCGTCCATAAGACAGCCGAGCGCGAGATACATCAGCATGATCAGCGCCAGCACGCCGTAGCGGCCGACGCCAAGACCGGTCATGAATTCGGTCAGTTTTTGCGGGACCTCGGTGACGGTCAGGAAATAGCCGAACAGGAGCGCGCCGATGAGGACGGTGAACACCGCGGCGGCGGTGCGCGTCGCCTGCAACAGCGCCGCCAGCACGCCGGCAGGCTTGAGTTTTCCGCGCGCGACCGAGATCAGAAACGCGCCGCATGCGCCAACTCCGCCCGCTTCCGTCGGCGTGAACAGGCCGCCGTAAAGGCCGCCGATCACAAACCCGAACAGCACGAGCGCAGCCCAGACGTCGCGCAGCGATCGGAGCCGCTCGCTCCAGTCGCTGCGCGGACCGGCGGGCAGAAAACCCGGCCTTGCGAGGCCGATGGCGGTGATCGTCAGCATGTACATTGAGACCGCGAGAAGGCCGGGAAGGATGCCGGCGATGAACAGCTTGCCGATGTCCTGCTGGGTGATGAGACCGTAGACGGCAAGCACGGTCGAGGGCGGAAAGATGGCTCCAAGCGTGCCGCCAGCGGCGATCACGCCGGCGGCGAAGGATTGCGGATAGTCGTATCGCCGCATCTCGGGATAGGCGACGGTGGCGAAAGTGGCGGCGGTTGCGACCGAGGAGCCGCTGATGGCGGCAAAACCGGCGCAGGCGGCGATCGTCGCCAGGCCCAGTCCGCCCCGCCAATGGCCGATGAAACTGTCGGCCGCCCGGAACAATTCGCGGCTCATGCCGGAAGCTGAGACAAAGGCGCCCATCAGCAGGAACATCGGGATGACGCCGAATGTGTAATCGGTGACCGTCCGCATCGAGGTCTGTCCGACCATTTTCAGCGCAGGCCCTAAGCCGACGATTGAGGCATAGCCGGTCACGCCGACCAGACCCATCGCCATCCCGACGGGAACCCTCAGCAGAATCAGCCCGAACAACGCGACGAAGCCGAGCGCGGCCGCCGCATCGGAACTCATCGCCGTGGCCTCATTCCAGCGCCTTGGCGATCGGGTCGGGTTTCAGTTTTTCGGGGTGAAAAATGAGCCGATAGGTGCGCACGGCGATAAGGATGACCGCGGACACGTCGCCCGCCCACGCGACAGCGAAGAACGGCCAAGTCGGCAGATGAAGATCGAAGGTCAGGACATGGTCTGCGCGCGTCGAGCGCACCTTGTCGAACAGCATGGCGGTCTGAACGGTGACGACGAACAGGAGCACCAGCGTGGCGAAGACGTCGATTGCGCGCTTTCCCCGCGGGTCAGCCGCGGCCCACACGAGGTCGACGGTGATGTGGCCGCCGCGATAGCTCGTCGCTGCGATGCCCCAGAAGATCAGGATGCCGAGCAGCAGACGGCCGAAATCGTAGGAATCAGGAATCGACGTGTTGAACAGATAGCGGAGCAAAACGGAGACGAAAATGTCGATGGCGACAAGGCCGATGAACGCCGCGGCGGCGAGCTCGATGCCGTCGATGAACCGATCCATCGCATTGGCCGTCACTCGCGCGCTGCGGCGCTCCGCTTCCGTCATGGACCGGCGCTATATTTGGCGATGCTGGCCTTGAGCTCGGCGAGCGCGGCGTCGGGATCGGCGCCGGCCTGCTTCACCGCCTTGGCCCAGCTTGCCTCGAGCGGCTTGACCGTGGCGCGCCACGCCGCCATCTGCTCGGGGGTGAGCTTGTAGACGTCGTGGTGAGCAGGATCGGCTCTCATGCGGTCGCGGCCTGCGGCTTCAAAGTCGCCCCAGGGACCCGCGATCTTCACCGCCCAGTCGGTCGTGCAATGATCGTCCATGACCTTCTTCTGCGCCGGGCTCAGCGACTCGTATTTGGCCTTGTTCATCGAGAAGGTGAACACGGTCGTGTAGAGCGGTGCGTCGATATGGTATTTCACGACCTTGTCGATGCCGAATAGATAGAGCGAGCCCCAGGGGAAGGTGATGGCGTCGGCGACGCCGCGCTCGAGAACCTCGCGCGCCTCTGGAGCCGAGGCCTGGACGTTCGTGCCGCCGAGTTGGGTCACGAGCTCGGCGATCGTGCTCTGCGCCGGGCGTACCTTCATGTCGCGCAGATCCTGCGGCAGGACGATCTTCTTGCGGGTTGAATGCAAAGTTCCGGGATCGTGAATGAACGCAAGGCAGAAATGGGTGTCCTTCATTTCGGTCGGCGCATATTTGCGATACCAGGAGTCGAGCGCCGCCGTGCCCTTGCGCGCGTCGCCGAACATGAACGGCATCTGGCCGATGGCGATGATCGGAAAACGGCCCGGCTGATAGCCAGGATTGACGTAGGTGATGTCGGCGATGCCGTCGCGCGCCATGTCGTAATGATCGAACGCCTTGCCGAGCTGTTGCGAGGGAAAGATCGTGATCTTGATCGTTCCGTTGGAGGCCTTGGCGATATCGTCCGCCCAAGCCTTGGCCGACGCGGTCAGAGGATGCGTCGGGGGGACCCAGAGCGAGAACCGAAGGTCGACCTCCTTGTCCTGCGCGAATCCGGGAGTAGAGATCCCGATCGCTAAAGCGAGGATGAGAAGAAGCGCCGGCGCAGCGCTGAATTGGAAAGCCGCCAACGCGCGTTCTCGAAGCGAGCCGGGCTCGATCAATCTCGGCATGTCTCCTCCCTGCGGTTTATGCGGTTACTGGATCATCTCGCAGGCAAGGGCGCCGACCGTCAAGCGCGACAGGCGTGACCGGCGCTCCCCGGCCGGCCTCAAACCTTTCTATTTCTAGCGTCCCAGTTGCGTTCGAGATTGGCGATCAGCGCCGGGCTGAAGTGGCAATAGGCTTGCTCGCGCGCGTAGACGGAGGCGTAGCGGCGAAACAGATCGAGCGACTCCTGCCCAACCCTGATGGCGCGACGGTTGCCGATGGCGCTGACGGCGCCTGCGCTCGTCAGTCCATCGACGACGCGATCGACCGCCGCGTCCATCTCGGTCACGGGCGCGATCTCGTCGCAGATGAGGCGCCCTTCCGGACTGTCGCACGCGATTTTGCGTTCGTAGAGGATCGCCTGGCGCGCCATGCGGTCGCCGACGAAGCGCGGCAGCCGCAAATTCGCAAAGCCTGGGATGATTCCTTCCTTGCGCGCGGGTAAGCTTAGGAAGGCGTCCGACGCGGCCACGACATAGTCCATGCACAATATCGCCTGGCAATGGCCGCCGATCGCGAACGTGTCCAGCGCGGCGATCCATAGCTTTTCTGTCCCGCGTTCATTCACGTCGTCGGGCACGCTCTCCGGCGAGGCGACGCCGCGCAGGAGCTTGTGCACATAACCGAGATCACGAATCAGAAACCAAAGGTAGGGAATCTTGCCGAGATAGAGATGGGTGAGGTTGATGCCTGCGCCAAAAATGCGCTTACCGCGATATTTCTCGTTATCCACCGCGACGCCGCGCATGACGGCGATCTCGGTCGTCCGGTCGAGGGTCGCCACGTCGACAGCGAGTTCGGTGTGGGCGAGGGTGGTGTCGTCCTCGGCGTTGAGGAAGCGCGGATTGATCATGTCGAGATGGACGGCCTTGCCGCGTCGCGTGAGGCGCGCCGGGCCGAGGTCGAGTGAGCCGCGTGAGGCGAATTCGGCCGCCAGCGCGGCGCTTTCCGATCTCGGCAAGAGCATGGCGTGACAGAGATGTTCGCCGATGCGCGGACGCGATAGCACATGGGCGAGGAACAGGCCCTGGTCGATCTCGACGCCCTCCTTATCGCCCTGCCGATGAGAGGCTTCGGCGTCGACCTCCTCTCGTGTCGGGACCAATCCCGGAACCAGTTTCGCGGCGGCATAAACGAGGTCGTCGAGGCGGCGGAAGGTCGAGGCGCGCTCCGTCAAGAGATCGTAGACCTGCTCGACGTGGGCTGCGAGAAACGATTCGCGCGAGGCGCGGGCGACTGACGACAACGCCTCCGCAGCGGCCTGTTCGGCGTCGTTCCGCCGAGGCTTCGGCGGCAGCATTCTAAGGAGAGCCGCTGACCCGCGCCAAAACACGCCGTAGTCGCGAGCGTCAAACTCAAATTCGCCGGTTCCGGGTGGGAAGGCGTCGCACCATTCCTGCGCCTCTTGCTCAGGCAGGCCGGCGGCGCGCATCGACGCAAGGGCGGATTTCGTCGCCGGCGTCATGCCTTGGGCCTCTTGTCGATGACGTGCTTCGCCTTGCCTAACGATCGTTCAATCCGCCCCGGCGCCAGCACACTCACCTTCGCGGTAATGCCGATGTGCGCCTTCATCGCGTGTTCGAGTTCGCCGGCGGCATGTACGCGCGCCTGGTCGAGATCAGATGACGATCGCGCCTCGACCTGAACCTCCAGTTCGTCCAGCCGGCCTTCGCGGCTCAGAATGAGCTGATAGTGGCCGCAAAGACTGGGAATCCCCAACACGAGCTCTTCGATCTGGGTCGGAAACACATTGACGCCGCGCACGATCATCATGTCGTCCGTTCGGCCCGAAATTTTTTCCATCCGTCGCATCGAGCGCGCCGTGCCGGGCAGCAATCGGGTAAGATCGCCGGTGCGGTATCGGATCACCGGCATCGCTTCCTTGGTCAGCGAGGTAAAGACGATCTCGCCGAACGCGCCATCGGGCAGCACGGCGCCGGTCGGCGGGTCGATGATCTCCGGATAGAAATGATCCTCCCAAATGTGGAGGCCGTCTTTGGTCTCCACGCATTCGCCGGCGACGCCGGGGCCGATCACTTCGGACAGGCCGTAGCTGTCGAGTGCGTCCATGTCGAACGCCTCTTCGAGTTCGTTGCGCATCGCATTGGTCCACGGCTCCGCGCCGAAGCTCCCAAGCTTCAAAGAACAGCGGCGGGGATCGAGTCCCTGGGCGCGGAACTCGTCGACCAGACACAAGGCGTAGGACGGGGTCGCCATCAGGATATCGGGCGCAAATTCATTGATCAGCTGGACCTGCCTTTCGGTCATGCCGCCGGAGACGGGCACCAGCGTGCAGCCAAGCCGCTCGGCGCCATAATGATAGCCGAGGCCGCCGGTGAAAAGCCCATAACCATAGGCGTTATGGGCCATCATGCCTGCGCGGCCCCCGGCGGCGCGGATCGTCCGCGCGACCACGTCGCTCCACATGGAGAGATCGCTGCTGGTATAGCCAACCACCGTGGGCTTTCCCGTCGTGCCGGAGGAAGCGTGAACGCGCGCCAGCTGATCTTTCGGCACGGCAAACAGGCCGAAGGGGTAGTTGGCTCTTAGGTTCGCCTTGGCGGTGAAGGGAAAGCGCTCGAGATCCGCGAGGGTGTGGAAATCGTCCGGGTGAACGCCATGTTTGTCGAACTTGGCGCGCATCGCCGGGACGCCGTCGTAGACGCGCCGCAGCGTAGCCGCAAGCCGGCGCGTTTGCAGGGCGGTAATCTCGTCGCGGGAGGCCGTCTCGATTGGATCGAGCGATCTCTTGTCTGGCGCTTCCCCGAGCCTCATGAGAATAGCGTATTGCGCCTGTCGCCGGGTGGTCAATGTGCAATCCATCGGCGCGGGCCAGACGGACCGCTAGCATCCCCCCATCGAATGGCCAAGCCGATCGAAGCGGTCGACATGAACACTATCAAGCAAGGCGACGGCAGCGCGCGCCATCGTGTCAAAACTGTAAGCGAAAGTAGGCTTGGACGACTTGCCGAAGCCGATTTGGTCACGGGCCACGACCCGGTAACCCGCCTCAGTCAAGGCTTTGATCGCGGGCTCCCAATAGCGCGAAGGGAAATTCCTGCCATGCAGAAAGACGACTGCGCGCCCGGTCGGTGGACCGACGAGCGGCGAATCCATGTAAGCAAACCGCAACTCCTCGCCCTCCAGCGTGAGCGCATGAAATGGAGGGGATAAGGATAAGAAAATCCTTCAAGCGCGATGCCTGTCGGCTCGGCGCGCGCCTCCAACGCGGCGAAGGGCGCGAACACTCGCGAGCCAGCAGGAAAAATTAATGCGCGTGCGCGCTCTTGTCCGACCGGACGATCTGGGCGACGATGGTAAGCATCACTCGCCGTTCGCCGGCGTAAACGGCGAGGAGCACAAGGATGATTACGAGGACGTCGAAGAGGAAGGGGCCGTCCCCGACCGCGCCCGAGCCGCAAGATGGCGACGCTCGCCGCTTCACCCGTCGGAGCTTGTTCGGAGCGAGCGCAGGCGCGGCGGCCGCGGCGATCGTTTCCCGCCCCGCTCTTGCGCAAGAGGCTGACAACCTGCCGCCGTCGATCCCGGAATGGCAGCTTCAACCCGGCGCCGAGACGCTGAGCCTGCCTTATGGGCGGCCGTCCAAGTTCGAAGCCAATGTTGTCCGCCGATATCGCCAAGGCTTGCCCGAACCGGCTACGCGATTGTCGTCGTTCAGCCTGACTCCGCTTCAGGACCTTCGCGGAATCATCACCCCGAATGGCCTGCATTACGAGCGCCACCACGCCGGGGTTCCGACGATCGATCCTTCCGAGCACCGGCTGATCGTGCATGGATTGGTCAAGCGGCCGCTCATCTTCACCATGGAGGACGTGACGCGATTTCCATCCGTGTCGCGCGTCCACTTTCTTGAATGTTCCGGCAATACGCAGAACTGGGGTGCGCCGAAACCCGAACTGAAGGCGCAGGACACGCACGGACTGCTGAGCTGCTGCGAGTGGACCGGCGTTCCGCTGGCGACCGTGCTCGCGGAAGCCGGCGTCAACCCGGCGGCGAAATGGATGCTAGCCGAAGGCGCCGACGCAGCGGCGATGACGCGCAGCATCCCGATCGAAAAGGCGCTCGACGACGCATTGCTTGCCTACGCGCAAAATGGCGAGCGGCTGCGACCCGAGCAGGGCTACCCGCTCCGCTTGCTCCTGCCGGGGTACGAAGGCAACACCAACGTCAAGTGGCTTCGGCGCCTGAAACTCGGGACCGAGCCGTTCCAGACGCGCGAGGAAACGTCAAAATACACCATGCTCATGCCGGACGGCGTTGCGCGCCAGTTCAATTTCGTCATGGAGGCAAAGTCGGTAATCACTTTTCCGTCTGGCGGACAGCGGCTTGGCGCGCCAGGATTTTACGAGATCTCCGGCATTGCCTGGTCGGGGGCGGGAAAAGTCGCCCGAGTTGAGGTGTCGACAGATGGCGGCGGCTCGTGGCGCGACGCTGCGCTGCAAGAGCCGGTCATGTCGAAATGTCTGACTCGGTTTCGCGCACCTTGGGATTGGGATGGCGGGTTGGCGACGCTTGCGAGCCGAGTGACCGACGAGACCGGCTATGTGCAGCCGACCCGCGAGGCGCTGCTGAAAGTACGCGACGCCCGCTCCTACTATCATTACAACGCAATCCAGACTTGGAGCGTCGCGGCCGGCGGCGTGGTGACCAATGCTGGTTAAAATCGCCTCCACGGCCCTCGCCGCTGCGATTGCAGCGTCCGGCGCCGTTTATGCCGCCGAGCGCTACGACTTTGGCCGTCCGGCGACGCCGCAGGAGATCAAGGGCTGGGACATCGACGTTTCGCCTGACGGCGCGGACCTACCACCTGGACACGGCGAGGTTAAACAGGGCGAAGCAATCTTCGCCGCGAAATGCGCGAGTTGCCACGGCGCCCACGGCGAGGGCAAGCCGATGGTGCGGTTGGCCGGCGGCAGTAGCACGCTCCGCGATAAGAAGCCGGAAAAGACCGTCGGCAGCTATTGGCCCTATGCGACGACGCTATTCGACTATGTGCGCCGCGCCATGCCTCTCAACGCGCCGCAGTCACTCAGCCCTGACGAAGTCTACGCCGTTTCGGCCTATGTGCTGTTCCTCAACGGGATCGTCCCGCAAGACACGACCCTCGACGCAGATACTCTCGCCAAGATCAAGATGCCCAATCGCGACGGCTTCGTCAGCGCCTATCCGACGCTCGGCGCGAAACCATAGCGCACGAAATGCTGAACAGGCCACGCCTTGGCGCCCAGTCGTAGCCCGGTGTAAACTCGATCAAACGAAGCGCATCGTGGCGCCAGCAAGGGAGGACGACATGGTCGACATCACCAGGCGCCGGGCGTTGCAATCCGGCGGCGCGGCGGGATTGCTGCTCTTGCCAGGCGGCGGCGCGCGCGCCGCGCCAACCTGGAACGGCCCCGCGCCGGAACCCGGCGCCTCAATCCGGGTATTGCGCTGGAAGCAATTCATCCAGGCGGAGTTCGACAGTTTCGTCGCCAATACCAAGAAATTCAGCGAGAAGACCGGCGTCAAAGTGCGGATCGAGGCCGAAAGCTGGGACGACATCCGACCGAAATCAGCAGTCGCCGCCAATGTCGGCGCCGGACCCGACATCATCATGGGCACGCTCGACGATCCGTTCAAATTCCCGGAAAAGCTGATCGACCTCACCGATCTCGCCGAATATATCGGGGCCAAGTCCGGAGGCTGGTATCCGATTGCCCGAAAATACGGGATGCACGGCAATCGCTGGATCGCGCTCCCACAAGGCGCGACCGGCGGCTGCCTTAACTATCGCATCAGCACGATGCGCGCCGCCGGTTTCGACGAGTTCCCCAAGGATACCGCCGGTTTTCTCAAATTGTGTCAGGCCTTCAAGAAGGCCGGCAAGCCTCCAGGCTTCGCCCTCGGCCACGCCACCGGCGACGCCAATGGTTGGACTCAATGGTGTCTGTGGGCGTTCGGCGGCAAGACGGTCGACGACAAGAATAATGTCGCGATCAATTCGCCCGAGACGGTCGCCGCCCTCGAATACGCCAAGCAGCTCTATGCAACCTACATCGATGGCGTGTTGTCGTGGCTCGATCCGAGCAACAACAAGGCGTTTCTCGCCGATCAGATCGGTCTGACGCTGAATGGCATATCGATCTATACCGTCGCCAAGAACTCGCCTGATCCGGCCCTCAAGGCGATCGCCGCCGACATGGACCACGCCAACATGCCGATTGGCCCGATCGGGCGGCCGACCGAGCAGCAGAATATCCTCAACACCTACGCGTACACCTACAGCAAATATCCGAACGCGGTCCGCGAATATCTGCGCTTCATGTGGGAAAAACCGCAGGTTGACTATTGGGAGACCCAGTCGAACGGATACATGGCGCCGCCGTTGCCGGCCTGGAACGACAATCCTATCTGGACGGCCGATCCAAAGGTAACTCCCTTTCGCGATGTACTGAAATACGCGCTGGATGACGGCTATTCCGGCTCCTTAGGGACTGCTTCGGCCGCAGTCATGGGCGACTTCGTGGTCGTCGACATGTTCGCCGAGGCGTGCACCGGGAACAAGTCGCCCAAAGCGGCGGCGCACGACGCCGCGGAGCAGGTGAAACGGTACTACAACACCTAGCGAAGCCGGGCGTCGTCACGCCAATTGGACTTTAACCCGCTTTCCGGGTGAACGGTTGCGGCGGCCGCCTCAACCTTCGAAGGAAGGCCAAGCCGGTCCATGAAAGGGAGGCGAGCATTCGCCGAGTTGACTTTTCGCCGCGCGACGGCCGGGTGGGCGTTTGATGGCTTCCCTGACGCCGGTCCAACGAGCGGCGCGCCCGATTCCGGCGCGCCGGCGGCTTGCGTTTCGCCTGCTCGACGATCGCAACTTTCTCGGCCTCGCCATGATCGCGCCAGCGGCGGCGTTTTTGCTCGTGTTTCTCGCCTACCCGCTTGGTCTGGGTTTCTGGCTTGGCATGACCGACGCCACAATTGGTCAGCCGGGCCGGTTCGTCGGGTTCGCCAACTTCGTCTCCCTCGCCCACGACCAGATATTCTGGCTCGTGGTATTCAACACGACGCTCTATACGGTCGTGGCGAGCATCCTGAAATTTGGCTTGGGTCTCTATCTGGCGCTTTTGCTCAACCGCCGGCTGCCGATGAAGTCGCTCATCCGCGCTGTCGTGCTCCTGCCGTTTGTGACGCCAACCGTGCTTTCGGCGATCGCCTTCTGGTGGATCTACGATCCGCAGTTTTCGATCATCTCCTGGTCGCTCATCAAACTTGGCGTCATCCACCGGTACATAGATTTTCTCGGCCAGCCCTGGAACGCGCGCTGGTCGGTGATCGCCGCCAATGTTTGGCGCGGCATCCCGTTCGTCGCCATAACGCTCCTTGCTGGGCTGCAGACGATCTCCCCGTCGCTGTACGAAGCGGCCACGCTTGACGGCGCCGGGCCCTGGCAGCGGTTCCGCTTCGTAACCCTGCCGATGTTGTCGCCGATCATCGCTGTCGTCATGACCTTCTCGGTGCTGCTCACCTTCACCGACTTCCAGCTCATCTACGCCATCACCCGCGGGGGCCCGATCAACGCCACACATTTGATGGCGACGCTGTCCTACGAGCGGGCCATCACTGGAGGCCGCTTAGGCGAGGGCGCCGCGATCGCCGACGCCATGGTGCCGTTCTTGCTCGGGGCCATTTTGTTCAGCTATTTCGGGCTGCAGCGGCGGCGCTGGCAGCAAGGCTCGCGAGACTGACAATGGCCGGCAGCGACGCCTCGGAAGGCATGGACTATCTCGAGAGCCTGCCGCGCCGGCTGGTCACTCTCTATCTCCCGCTCGGCGTCTTCCTGTTCGTCTTATTGTTTCCGTTCTACTGGATGACGACGACGACCTTGAAGCCCGACGACGAGCTTTACGATTACGCGCGCTTCAATCCCTTCTGGGTCCACCACCCGACACTCGACCACATCCACAAGTTGTTTTTCGAGACGAGCTATCCCTCCTGGCTCATCAACACCCTGATCATCTCGGTGGCGGCGACGGCAATTTCCTTGTTTTGCAGCGTCTGCGCGGCCTATGCGATCGAACGCCTCCGATTCTCCGGCGCGCGCTATGTCGGCCTCGCCATCTTTCTCGCCTATCTCGTGCCGCCGAGCATCCTGTTCATTCCGCTCGCCGCCATCATCTTCAAGCTTGGCCTGTTCGACAGCGACTGGGCGCTGATCCTGACCTATCCAACCTTCCTGGTGCCGTTCTGTACCTGGTTGCTGATGGGCTATTTCCGCACGATTCCCTACGAGCTTGAAGAATGCGCGCTGATCGATGGCGCGACGCGGCTGCAGATCCTGTGGAAGATCACTCTGCCGCTGGCGGTTCCTGGGCTGATCTCGGCCGGCATTTTCGCCTTCACGCTGTCATGGAACGAATTCATCTATGCGCTGACCTTCATCTCGTCGTCGGAGAACAAAACCGTTCCGGTCGGCGCCATCACCGAATTGGTCGAAGGCGACGTCTACCACTGGGGCTCGCTGATGGCGGCGGCGCTGTTTGGTTCGCTGCCGGTGGTGATCATGTATTCGTTTTTCGTCGAATACTATGTCTCGAGCCTGACCGGAGCGGTCAAGGAATAGCCGCCGAAGGACGGGGCGCCAAATCCCATGGAAGCGCTTTCCTGGCGCCCTCTCGCTAATCGGCGGCCAAGGCGGCCGAAAAAGGCTCGTGGCCGGAACAGCGGCCGCGGCGATGGGTCGGGCTTACATCGTCGTGGCGTCCTTCATGCATTTCTTGACGAAAGAGGTCATTGCAGCGCCGTGCAGCTTCTTGTCATTGGCCTGTGACTCGCAGGACGTCCGTTCGCATTTCGTCATGAAGCTGGTCTTGGCCGCGCCGGCGAGCTTCTTGTCCGTCGCCTGTGTCATGCAGGCGTCATCGGCGTAGGCGAGCGCCGGCGCCCCGGCGATACCGAGCGCGAGCGCAAGCGCGAGCGTCTTGGTCATGGCGTAATCTCCCGAACCAGGCCGCCCATTTGCGGCCATCATTCCAACCATAACGGCGCGGGCAGGCGCTGGCGAGAGGCTGGGGTCCGCCCTCGGAGGGCCCAAGTTTTTCGCCCTACTCATATCAATCTTCGAGGAAATGTTGCAAAAGGCCGGCCTGAAAACCCTGCCCAAATCGGAATGGAGCGATGCGGCGCCTGACGAACCGGCTCTTGGCCTTGCTCGCGCTGGCGTTGCTGGCGCTTGGCGCGGCGGCGCAACTCACCTTCATTCACGTCCCCGTTCCACCGCTCGTTTTCGGAGCCGCCGCCGCGATATTGGCGTTGCTGCTCGCGCTCGGCAACCTTCCGCTTGGCGCTCGCCGACCGATCGTATTCTTGGTGACACTGGCTCTGCTCGCGGCGTTGACCGGCGGGCTCGCCTATTTCCAGTTCGTGATCAAGCCCGTGATGGTCAAAGGGTTTATCACCGCCGCCTTCGCTCCGAAGCCGACCGCAGTGACGGCCGAGGCGGCCAAAGTTGAAAAATGGCCGCCCCAGTTGACGGCGATCGGAACGTTGCGCGCGTATCAGGGCGTCATCATTGCGCCCCAGGCGGCCGGCGTCGTGACCGCGAAACATTTCCAATCGGGCGATGACGTCGAAGCCGGTGCGCTGCTTATCAATATCGATGATTCGGTCGAGCAGGCCGATCTCGCCAACGGCCTCGCGCAACTGAAGAACGCCGACGCCACGCTTGCGCGCCAAAAGACGCTTGTCGCGCAGGGCAATACCCCCCAATCGACCGTCGATACGGCGATCGCCACGCGCAATTCCGCCGCCGCAACGGTCGAGAGGACGCGCGCCGTGATTGCACAGAAGGCGATCAGGGCGCCCTTCGCCGGCAGACTCGGCCTGCGTAACGTCGATATCGGGCAATATGTGCCGGTGGGGACGAGCCTGGTGACGCTTCAGCAACTCGACCCGATCTACGCTGACTTCCCCGTGCCTGAGGAGGACCTGCGCTCGCTTGCGGCCGGTCAGGCCGTCAACATGACGGTCGACGCCATTCCCGGGCGCAGTTTCGAGGGCAAGGTCGAGGCGATCGACGCGCGCGTCAGCGTCGAATTGCGCAACGTCACCGCCCGTGCCGTATTCGCCAACCCCGACCGCAAGCTTTTGCCGGGCATGTTCGCCAATCTGACGGTCACGACAGGCCAACCCGCTTCCGTGCTGACCGTTCCCCGCACGGCGATCGTTTACAGTCTCTACGGCGACAGCGTCTTTGTCGTCAGGGCGGCGCCCCATGCACGTGAGCAAGGCGGCGTCAGCGACAAGGGGGGCCCGAGCGGGCTCATCGTCGATCGGCGGTCTGTGCGGGTCGGCCCGGCGCGTGGCGAGAGAATTGCGATCGCGAACGGCCTGAGGGCCGGCGAGCGTGTGGTGACCGCCGGTCAGATCAAGCTGCAAGCCTATACGCCGGTGACGCTTGACGAAACCGCCGCGCTTCCGACCCCAGCCGAAACGCCCCGGCCGTGATGAACCGCCAATGAACGCCTTCACGGATCTCTTCATCCGCCGGCCGGTGCTGGCGAGCGTCGTCAGCTTGCTCATTCTGCTCATCGGTGGAATGGCCGCCTTTCGGCTTCAGGTGCGGCAGTTTCCCGAGACGTCGAACACCACGATCACCATCACCACGACCTATCCCGGCGCCGCGGCCGACGTCATCAAGGGCTTCATCACGACCCCCATTGAGCAGGCGGTGGCGAGCGCCGAGGGAATCGACACGCTGGTCTCGACTTCGCAACAGAATGTGTCGACGATCACCCTCAATCTGCGTCTCGACGCCAATCCGGACCGGGCGATGGCCGACACCCTGTCCAAGGTCAATCAGGTGCGGGGCCTGCTGCCGCGTGACGCCAACGATCCGTTCGTGGTCAAGCAGACCGGCCAGGGCTTCGCGCTCATGTATCTGTCGTTCAACTCGGAGGTGATGACCCCCTCTCAGATCACTGACTACTTGACGCGCGTCGTCCAGCCGCGTCTGCAGACCGTCGACGGAGTCGCCAACGCGCAGATTCTTGGCGGACAGACCTTCGCCATGCGCATCTGGCTCGACCCGACCCGGATGGCGTCCCTCGGGGTGACACCGAAAGACGTGCGGGCCGCGCTTGCCGCCAACAACTTCACCACCGCGGCCGGCGAGGTCAAAGGCGACTATACCCAAATTAGTGTCAATGCGTTGACCTCGCTCGACAGCGCCAAAGCGTTCGGGCAGCTGGTGATCGCGGCCCACGGGGACGCGCTGGTGCGTCTCGGAGACGTTTCGAAGATCGAGCTCGGCCCGCAAAGCGTCGATTCCTCGTCGGTCTTCGACGGCCTCAAGGCGGTGTTCGTCGGTATCTATGGCACCCCCGAGGCCAATCCGCTCACCGTGATCGACGGTGTGCGCGCGATCATGCCGAGCATCCAGAGCCAGTTGCCGGCGGGCCTGAGGGCGACGATCGCCTATGATTCGACCACCTTCATCCGCGCCTCGATCTACGAGGTCGCCAAGACGCTCGTCGAGGCGGCGGCGATCGTGATCGTGGTGATTTTCCTGTTTCTCGGCAATCTTCGCTCGACCTTCATTCCGATCGTCACCATTCCGCTCTCGCTCATCGGCGTGATGATCGCGCTGATGGTGCTTGGGTATTCGATCAATCTGCTGACGCTGCTCGCGCTGGTGCTCGGCATCGGCCTCGTGGTCGATGACGCCATTGTGGTGGTGGAGAACATCCATCGCCACATCGAGGAGGGCATGACGCCGTTCGACGCGGCGATCCGGGGCGCCCACGAGATCGCGCTGCCGATCATCGCCATGACCATCACGCTCGCCGCGGTCTATGCGCCGATCGGCTTCGTTTCCGGCGTGACCGGCGTTCTGTTTCGCGAATTCGCCTTCACTCTGGCGGGCGCCGTCATCATCTCCGGCTTCATCGCGCTGACGCTGTCGCCGATGATGTGCTCGAAGCTGCTCAGCCACGAGAAGAGCCAAGGCTGGTTCGCCCGGAAACTCGATCACGCCTTCCTCAGCCTTCGCCGCGCCTATAAGCGCCGCCTCCACAGCTCGCTCAACTTTCGCGCTCTGACCATCCTCATCCTGGTCGGCGTGCTGGCGCTCACCGGCGTGATGTACGCCTCGACTCCACGCGAGCTCGCGCCGGAGGAGGACCAGGGGATTCTGCTCTCGCTGATCAAGATTCCGCAGGTCGGCAACCTCGACTATACCGAGCAGGCGACCAAGCGGCTGTTCGATGGCGTGCGCGGGACGCCTGAAATCTCACACGTTTTCACCATCAACGGCTCCGCCGGCGTCCGCAACGCCTTTGCCGGCTTTCTCCTCAAACCCTGGGACGCGAGGCGCAGGAGTCAGAAGCAGGTTCTCGCCGCGCTGGCCCCGAAATTCCTCGCGGTCCCGCAGGCGCAGGTGCAGGCGTTTTCGCCTCCCGCGTTGCCCGGCTCGACCGGCGGCGCGCCGATGCAATTCGTCATCCGCACCACAGGCGACTATACGACTCTCGCCGACGTGGCGCTCAAGATGCAGCAGGCGGCGCGGGAAAGCGGCCTCTTCCTGTTCACCGACGTCGACCTCAAGTTCGACACGCCGCAACTCGAGTTCAAGGTTGACGCCGACAAGGCCAACCGCATCGGCGTCAACATGTCCGATGTCGGCACCGCGCTGGCCACAATGCTGGGCGGCAATTACGTCAATCTGTTCAGCCTTTACGGCCGCAGCTATCAGGTCATCCCCCAGGCGCCGCGCGAGTTCCGCTTTTCTCCCGACTGGCTAACCCGCTATCAGGTTCACACCACCAGCGGCGAGCTCGTCCCGCTGTCGGCGGTGGCGACCGTCTCGGAACAAGTGCAGCCCAACGCGCTGACCAGTTTCCAGCAGCTCAATTCCGCCACCCTATCGGGCGTGCCTTTCCCTGGACACACGCTTGGGGAAGCGCTCGATTTCCTCACCGCAAAATCGAAAGAGATCTTCCCGGAAGGCTACTCCTATGACTTTCAGGGCGATTCCCGCCAGTACGAGCAGGAGGGCAACGCGCTCGTCTACGTGTTCGTGTTCGCGCTCATCGTCATCTACCTTGTGCTGGCGGCGCAATACGAGAGCTTCCGCGACCCCCTCATCATTCTCATCGCCCTGCCGACGGCGCTGTTCGGCGCCCTCCTGCCGCTCAACATCGGCGGCGTCCTCGGCTTCGCCAGCATCAACATCTATTCCCAGATCGGCCTCGTCACGTTGATTGGCCTTATCTCCAAGCACGGCATCCTGATGGTCGATTTCGCCAACCGGCTGCAGGAGACCCGCGGCCACTCGCGCCGCAGCGCGATCGAGGAAGCGGCCGCGGTGCGCCTAAGGCCCATTCTGATGACGACGGCGGCGATGGTGGTCGGCATGACGCCGCTCATCTTCGCTCACGGCGCTGGCGCCGTGTCGCGCTTCAACATCGGCGTCACCATTTTCTTTGGCATGGCGATCGGCACCCTGTTCACGCTCTTCGTCACTCCCGCGGTCTATACGTTCCTCGCCCGCGACCACGCGGCGTTGATCGCGAAAGAGAAGGCGCTCGGGCATCTCAAGAAAGAAGAGGTCGAGGTCGGCTGAGGCGAGAGGCGCGCCTCGATTGGGCCGAGCCGCGGAGCTGGTTCCGCTTCCTAAAAGAGATTGTCGCTGGCTCCCGCGCGTGAGAACGCGACGGCTGACCGGGGCCGCGCTCGGCCCTTACAAAGGATCGGCGCCGATTGCGGCCAGAGCCGCCCGCGCGCATTCCATGTCCTGCGTATAGTGCCCGCCGCTCAAGCCGATCGCCCCGACGATGTCCCCTTTGAGGGCGATCGGGAATCCGCCGCCAAAAACAGTGAGCCGCGGCGTGTGGGTGATCCCGTACAACAGAGGCGGATCGTCTTTGATGAAGTCGAACCAGGCGTGGGTCGGCATCGAAAACGAGGCGGCGGTGTAGGCCTTGTCCTGCGCGATCCCGATAGAAAGCTTGGGCCCCCCGTCCATACGGAGGAAGGCTTTGAGATCGCCCGCCTCGTCGGCGACGGCGATGCACATCTTGAGCTTGAGTTCGGCCGCCTTCTTCGCCGCCGCTGCGACCGCCTTCTCCGCCATTTCGGCGTCAATGCTTTGCTTGACGATGGTCATAGAGTTTCCTCCCCCCTTGTTGCGGCGCATTAGGTGCGCGACACGACCTTAAAGCAATTGCTGTCCTGGTTGAATTGCGCGCCTGCGCCCAACCGCACCGCCGCCCGTGAACGCTCGCAAGGAAAGGGCCGCGTCCGCGGCCCCAATTGTGTTCCCTCTATCGAGAGGCGCCTACATCCCCGGCATCTCCAAAATTTCGACGATTTCTATCGCCGCGCCAGGCATTTGCAGGAACGGCTGATCCTTGCCGAAGATCTTCGCCGCCGCGTCAGCCGAGTCTGCTTGTACAATCGAATAGCCGCAGACGTCGTTTTTGGCGTCCTTGGTCCCCTTTGTATCTATGCGTTTGGTCTTCCCGACCGGCGCGCCGCGATCGACGAGCGACGCCTTGTTGTGCTCCATCCACTTCGTCCACGCCTCCGTTCCCTTCTTTCGCTGTTCTGGCGTGGAATTCTTCATCATGTCGGCCATCCCGGCCGCATCGGCCCTATAGAGAGCGAGAAATTTCTTCATGGCCCATCTCCTCCAAATACCCACCTCCTCGCGGGGCAGCCTAGCCCGGCTTTTTGGCCGATCGGTGACAGGAGAGAGGTGCAACTTGCGCGGAATTGGAGCCGACGCGACGGCCAGGATTAAAATGGCGCTGTTGCGGCATGCGGCTCGGCCGCACTAACACGAAGTCGCTCGCAACACGGCGACACTCGGCATTGGGCGGGCGCGAGGGATAACGTTGGGAATTTTCGCCATGCCGACGCTTCGTGAGGTTTTGAACGCTCGTCCCAAGGACCGCGTGATCGCGGCGCCGGGCGTCTACGACATGGTCTCGCTGCGCATGGCGGCGGCCATGGGCTTCGAGGCGCTTTACATGACCGGCTACGGAACGGTCGCCTCCAATCTCGGCCTTCCGGACGCCGGGCTTGCGAGCTACGCCGACATGGTCGGCCGGGTCGAAGCGATGGCGCGCATGGCCGAGGCGCCGCTCATCGCCGACGGCGACACCGGCTACGGCGGGCTGCTCAACGTGCGCCACGCCGTTCGCGGCTACGAGCGGGCCGGCGCGGCGGCGATCCAGCTCGAGGACCAGGAATTCCCCAAGAAGTGCGGCCATACGCCCGACCGCCGGGTCATTGCGGCAGACGAGATGGTCCGCAAGATCGCGGTCGCCGCAGAAGCGCGAACAAGCCCGGATTTTCTGATCATCGCCCGCACGGATGCGCGGACTTCGCTCGGCCTGAGCGAAGCAATCCGGCGTGCACGCGCTTACGCGCAAGCCGGAGCGGATATGCTGTTTGTCGAGTCACCGGAAACGGAGCAAGAGATGATCGCGATTGGGCGCGAGCTTGGCGACAAGCCGCTAATCGCCAATATGGTCGAGGGCGGGCGCACGCCGATGTTGGGCAACGCGCGTCTGGCCGAGATCGGCTATGCGCTCGCCGTCTATCCGGTCGCGGGCCTGCTCAGCGCCGCGGCGGCGCTCGAGACGGTCTATCGGCAGATTCGCGAGACGGGCTCGTCGCTCGGCTCATCCGCGCCGCTCTATTCCTTCGCGGAGATGAATCGGCTGATGGGATTCGAAGAGGTGTGGGGCTTCGACCGGGCGCACGCGGAGATTTGAAGCAAGAGAGAGGGCTTCGGTGGATTCCGCCGAAGCCCCTCTCCAAGAAACGAATTCGGGGAAACGACCATGACATCAATGGCGGCTGCAGGGGCAAACGAAGCGCGGCGCGCGGGCGTCGGCAAAATTGCGCTCGCGAGTCTCGTCGGCACGACGATCGAGTTCTACGATTTCTATATATTCGGCACCGCGGCGGCGCTGGTGTTCGGGCCGATGTTCTTCCCGAAATCCGCGCCCGAGATTCAGACTCTGAATGCGTATCTCACCTTCGGCCTCGCCTTTCTTGCGCGGCCCGTCGGTTCGTTCCTGTTCGGCCATTTCGGCGATCGCATCGGACGCAAATCGACGCTCGTCGCCACCATGCTGACCATGGGGGTTGCGACGACGCTGATCGGCGCGCTGCCGTCTTACGCGAGCGCGGGCGCGTTCGCGCCACTTGCGCTCGCCGCGTTGCGTTTCCTGCAAGGGGTTGGGCTTGGCGGCGAATGGGGCGGGGCGGCCCTGATTGCGGTTGAAAACGCGCCCGACGGCAAGCGCGCTTGGTACGGCATGTTTCCCCAACTCGGCCCGCCGATCGGCTTCCTCATCGCGACCGGGCTCTTTCTTCTGTTGCTGGTGGGATTTGGCGAAGCGGCGTTCGTCGATTGGGCATGGCGAGTCCCCTTTCTTCTCAGCGCCGTGCTGGTGGCGATCGGACTCTATGTGCGCGTCTCCCTCGAGGAGACGCCGGCGTTCAGGGCCCTCGGGCGGGACCAGCGCGCCGACGTGCCGCTAACGGCAATCCTTCGCGATCATTTGCCGGTGCTGATCCAAGGGTCGCTCGCCATTGTCGTCTGTTACGCGCTCTTCTACATCTCGACGGTCTATGCTCTGGGTTATGGCGTCAGGGCGCTTGGCATCCCCCGCACCCACTTTCTCGGCTTGCTGTGCGGGGCGGTCGTCTTCATGGCGCTTACGACCCCGCTCTCGGCCGCGCTCGCGGACCATATCGGCCGGCGGCCAGTTTTGCTCGTTTCCGCCGTCATCGCGATCGCTGTCGGATTGGCGATGCCGACTCTCCTCTCGGCGGGGACAGTCGGCGTCTTCGCCTTCCTTGCGCTTGCGCTTGGCGTGATGGGGCTCACCTTCGCGCCGCTCGGGGCGCTGTTGCCCGAGCTTTTCCCTGTTCCCCTGCGCTACACCGGCGCGGCGAGCGCGTACAATCTCGGCGGCATCCTGGGCGCCTCCTTCGCGCCGTCGCTGGCGCAGGTTCTGGAAGCCCGCGGCGGCGTGGCCTGGGTCGGCTATTACATCGCCACAGCCGGCGTGATCAGTTTCCTCGCAGTGCTGAGCATGCGGGAGACGAAAGATCGACCGCCTGAAGCGCAGGAGTAGCCTTGGTCGAATGACGTCGCGACGCTCCTTGCACGACAGCGATTTCTACGCCTGGTCCCTCGAACGGGCGGCGCTCCTGCGCGCGGGCCGCACCGGCGAAGCCGACCTTGAGGCGATCGCCGAGGAAATCGAGAGCATGGGCAAAACCGAGAAGCGCGAACTCGTGAGCCGCCTCACTGTTCTTCTGTTGCATCTTCTCAAATGGCGCCATCACTTCTGGCCGGAGTAGCTCCTCACTCCGGCCAAAACGCCGCGTCCGCCGCCTGATCCATCCTCCAGGGGCAGGCTTCAGGCAATTCGTCTTCCGCCAAGCCCGTCTCCTTTCGCGCCTGGGCGCGCGCGTCCAGCCACACGCCCTCCTGCCAGAGAGGATCGCGCATCACCGCCTTGAGACTCGGTGTCTCCGCAATCGCGATCGCGACGCGTTTGCGCTGGTCGTTGATTGTCGATCGCCAGCTATTGGTTCTGCCGGTCGGCTGGCTCGTCCATTTCAGGAGGTGAGCAAGCAAGAGAGCCATACGGCTTGCCAGTTCGCGCTTTTCGCTTTTGCCCACGTCTTCGATCTCGTCGGCCAGATGTTCGATGTCGAGCTCGGCGAAGCGGCCGGCGCGCAATAGCCGCGCCTGCTCCTCAGACCACAGGATCACGTCCTTGTCGTAGGATGTCGTGGCAAACCGTTCGCCCGGCGCCCGCGGTCGACGAACAAACGCGCCGCCTGCTTTGCTGTCGCTCATCACCTGACCTCGTCTACTCCAATATCGCGCACTTGCTCTCGCGCCGCAAACCTGCTATCCGCCGCGGCTTCACGGAAAACGTGGGAGAACGCACGGTCGCCAACCGGGGCTGACGTTCGCACCACGAACTGCAACCCTGGCGTGGGTCCGCGGAGCATCAAGCTCCAAGACCTGCGCACGCGCATGGAGCAGCCTCATGGCGAAGAAAGTAACCGGCTACATCAAACTGCAAGTGCCGGCAGGCGCGGCCAATCCGTCGCCGCCGATCGGTCCCGCGCTCGGCCAGCGCGGCTTGAACATCATGGAATTCTGCAAGGCCTTCAATGCGCGCACTGCGCAATTGGAGAAGGGGACGCCGATCCCGGTCGTCATCACCGCCTACCAGGACCGCTCGTTCACCTTCGAGATGCGCCAGCCGCCGGTGACCTTCTTCCTCAAGAAGGCGGCGAACCTCAAGCTCGGCAAGAAGCCGGCCTCCGGCGCCAAGACGCCGGGCCGCGGCTTCGTCGGTCAGGTGACCAAGGAGCAGGTGCGCGAGATCGCCGAGAAGAAGATCGTCGATCTCAACTGCGATACGGTCGAAGCGGCGATGAAGATGATCGAAGGCTCGGCCCGCTCGATGGGCCTGCAGGTGGTGGAGGGCTGACCATGGCGCATCACGGCAAAAGAGTTCTGAAGTCGCGCGAAGGCGTCGAGCGGACCAAGCTTTACAAGCTCGAGGACGCGGTCAAGCTGGTCAAGACCAACGCCACCGCCAAATTCGACGAGACGGTGGAGCTTTCGATCAATCTGGGCGTCGATCCCAAGCACGCCGATCAGATGGTGCGCGGCGTCGTCAACCTGCCGAACGGCACCGGGCGCACGCTGCGCGTGGCGGTGTTCGCGCGCGGGGCGAAGGCTGACGAAGCGCGCGCGGCCGGCGCCGACGTGGTCGGGGCCGAGGACTTGGTCGCTCAGGTGCAGGCCGGCGAAATCAACTTCGACCGCTGCATCGCCACCCCCGATATGATGCCGCTGGTCGGCCGGCTCGGCAAGGTGCTGGGTCCGCGCGGCCTGATGCCGAACCCGAAGGTCGGCACGGTGACGATGGACATGAAGGCGGCGGTCGCGGCGTCGAAGGGCGGCGCGGTCGAGTTCCGGGCCGAAAAGGCCGGCATCGTGCAAGGCTCGGTCGGCAAGGCCTCGTTCGGCGACGACAAGATCGCCGAGAACGTCCGCGCCTTCGTCGATGCGGTGAATCGGGCCAAGCCTCCGGGCGCCAAGGGCCACTACGTTTTGCGCGCCGCGGTCTCCTCGACGATGGGCCCGGCGGTGCGGCTCGACCTCGCAACGCTGCAGACGGCGGGCGCTGTCGGGGCGTAGCGACCACGTTTCACGCGAAATTGGAGGCGGGCCTTCGCGAGGAGGCCCGCTTTTTTTGCGCGCGCGCTGGAAGCGCCCCTACTTTATCTCTTCAATCTGGTCGTGACTGAGCACCCAGACATGGGCCGGCAGGGGGATGAAGTTGGCGTCGGCGAGGTATTGCGCGTTTGTTTCGTCGGGGGCGATCGCCCATAATAGAAAACTGCGCATCGCCGCCGCGGTCTCGGGGCTCGGCTGCTTTTTCGAGACGACCGCATATTCATAGTTGATAAGCGGATAGGCATTGGCCCCGGGCGCGTTGACAAGCGTCAGGCGCTCGTCTGGCGGGGTGCGAGGCCAAAGCGCGGCGGCGGCCGCCTCGATTGTCTGAGGCGTCGGCAGCAGGAATTCCCCATCATAGCTCTTGACCGCCGCGGTCCCGATTCCCGCTTTGGCGACATCTTGGTGAAAGCTTACGCCGACGTACCCGATCGAATAGGGCGTGTCGTGGATCTTGGCGATCATCCCGGCGTTGCCGTCAGCGGTTAGGGCGTTTTGCGCGGCGGCCCACGCGATTGTCGTGCCGTACCCTGGGCTGTACTCCCAGGATGGAGTGGTGAAGGTCAGATATTGGGTGAAAATGAACGTGTCCCCCGAAACGTCGCTTCGATGGATCGGAGCGATCGGGTTGCGGGGCAGTTTCACGCCCTTGTTGATCGCGGCGATCGCCGGGTCGTCCCATGACTGGATCTTGCCCGCGTAGATGCCCGCAAGCGTTGGGCCGTCGAGCTTCAAATTTTGCCCGTTGAGGCCAGGGACATTGTAGTTGACCGTCTGCGCTGAGATCGCCATCGGCACGTTGATGATCAGCGGGTTGTCCCTAACCTGAGTGTCCGACATATAGGCGTCCGACGCGCCGATCTGGGCCGCCCCCGAGATCGCCTGCGCGACGCCCGCGCCCGAGCCGGTCGCCGCGGCGGTCACAGTCACGCCGGGGTGGGTCTTCGGATAATCGGCGGCCCAGATTCGGAAGACGGGATAAATGAGGGTCGATCCCGTTTCCGCGAGCGTAACTTGGGCAGGGTAGGCCCGGGGGGTTGGCGCTGCTACAACCGCAAAAAAGCCAAGGGCGCACAAGCGGGCGACGCTCATCGCCCTGGTGAGACGAGCCATGGAAGTTCCTCCTAGCCGCCGACCTGGCGAACCGACCTGTCGGCGGGCATCCCCATTCGGTCGCGCTCACTCGATACCCGGGTCTTGGCGTGCAGCGTTTCGAGGCTCACGCCGGTCGTCTCTATTCGGAAGAACCACGTGACCGCCGCGCCGAGAATCGAAGTGACGATCAGGCAATAAAGCAAAGCCTGGGTGCCGATCGAGACGAGCAGGATGGGAAACAGGAACGCCGTCATGACGGCGCCGATCTTGGCGAAAGCAGCGGCAAAGCCAGCGCCCTTGCCGCGAATGGCCGTTGGAAACACCTCGCCGGCGAGAAGATAGGTTTGCGCGTTCGGACCGAGGTTGGTCATGAAGTTGAAGAGCATGAATCCGGCGAAGATCAAGAGCAGACCTTGGCCGTCGGGGAAATGCGCCGAAAGCGACGCCAGGAACAGACCGACCGCGCAGCCCAGGAAGCCGAACACCTGGAGGGAAATTCTGCCCACCACGTCCGCGAGCGCGATGGCGAAGACGATGCCAACAAGAAGCAAGGACGTGGTCAGCGCCGCGCCTTTCGCCGCGTCAATATCCTTCAAGATCACATCGGCGATGCTGCGAACATGGTCGGAAGTGGCGCCAAGCGCCGCCGCAAGAATGGTTGGCGTGAAGATGCCGATGCCATAGGTTCCCAGATCCTGCAGGAACCAAGGCGCCGACGCTAGGATTGTCGCGCGCCGGTTCTCGCTGTTGAACAGCGCGCCATAGCTCCGATCCTCCGCGGCCTCAGGCTCGGCTTCGGGCGCGGCAAGCTTGATTTCAGTCGGATATTGTGGCTTGCGCACCAGGAGTCGCCTGGCTTCGCGCTCGGCCTTGTCGATCTCGCCCCGGCTCGACAGCCAGTTGGCGCTCTCCACAATATAAAAGCGGCCAAGTGTGACAAGCACAGCCGGAATGATCGCGCTTGCGTACATCCATCGCCAAGCGCCAAGTTCGGGCAAGACCGACAGGACGAGAAACCCGACGGCGGTGCCGGCGAGCGCGCCCACAGCCTGAAAGGCGAACGCGCCAAGCACCAGTTTGCCCCGCGCTGAGCTCGGGATGTTTTCGGAAATGATCATATGCGCGGTCGGGTAGTCGCAGCCGAGCGCAAGCCCTAGCCCGAACAAGAAGATCACCACCATGACGTAGCTCGACGCAAAGCAGAGCGCCACGAGAAACGCCACGAAGATGATCATCTCGGCGATGAACATGGGCTTGCGGCCGAAGCGGTCTGACAAACTGCCAAGCGCGAGCGCGCCAACGAGAATGCCAAACAGGCTCGCCGCGCCAATGACGCCATGCTGATAAGAGGATCGCTCGGCGACGAGAAGGCCGCTTCCGATCCTTCTATTTGGCGAGGTCCTCGGTAATTCGCTCGAAGGTCGCCGGCGAGACATGGAACAATCCGGTATAGGGCTGACTCAGTTCCAGGATCAGAAAGATCGCGCTCGCCACGGAGAACGCGCCGAACGCCATCGATGTCAAAGTCGTCGCGTTGATTTGTGACAGCAGCCCGGCCCCACAAAACAATAGCAGAGACCATGAGACGACGATCGCCAGGAGCGGCCAAGGCACCGGACTGTCCATCCGCAGAGACATCGCGAGCCTCGTCTGTCCCATGGATGTCGTCAGCTCACGGGCCGAGGCTAGCAGTCGCTTTTGAAGCTCGGTTGTCGGCCGGAGAGCATCAAGGAAAGCATCTCTCTCGCGCATGTTGGCGAGCGACGTTGAAACATTGGCGAGCGCTTCGGAATAGGGGAGCGAGCCAGCCGTCACATTGCCTTCCCAAAACTGCCGACGATCTCCGGTGGCCTGCTTTTTCAAGAGCGCCCGGCCGACACTCCCCTCCGGCCCATATTCCATGAGGGCTTGATCGAATTGAAGCGCCCCGGACACAAGCGACTCAAGGCCAGCCTTTTGCGCTGTGTAAACGCCATAGGCGGTCCAAATCAGGAGTCCCAGGACCAACGCCAGCAACAACGTCGTCGTCCCGACGACAGAACTGATCATGTCGCGCGACCGATCGGACGTATGAGGCTTCGGCAAGAGCCTTTGCAGGAGCAACCCCAAGAGGCCGCTCGCGAAAATCATTGCGGCGACAAGCGAAGCAACGGCGAACGAGGCCATGCGCGGGTGCGCTCTAGATCTTACGATTTTTTCTTGATGACGTCGGCGAGGCCCTTCGGATAGATCGCTTCAGCTGCGACGACGACGTCGATGGCCTCCCGCAGCCGTCTGATTTTGCCGTCCGCGGCTTCCAGATGACCGAAGAATTGCTGTTTGACGTCTTTGCCCGAAATACCTGACCGATGGTTGATGTGATATTCGGCGAACGCCTGCTCCGGAGTCTCGATGTGGACCTTGACGTCCTCGAAAGCGAAGCCCGGGTAAAGCTTGCCATGAAGGAAGCTTAGAAACTCGGTTATCGCTCTCGGCCCGTTCATCACAGGCGGCAACCCGATCGATGCGAGATAGGGGAGCTCCAATGTTCCATTGTCGGCAAACAGCGCGCCCGACTGTTCGGCGCTCCCGCGGATATAGCCAAGCATAAGTTCTTTTGCGGTATTCATTCCTAGGTATTTCCTTTGTTGGACTATCCAGTCGTCTCAACCGCCCCGGGATGGCGGCAGAGCGCGGTCACTTCGATCTCCATGAACGGGTACAAGGGGAGCGAATTCAGGATGTCGTGCAGTTCGGCAGGGCTTTCGACGTCGAACACGCTGACGTTCGCGAATTTTCCCACGACCCGCCAAAGGTGAAGCCACTTTCTTTGCAACTGCAGCTCCCGCGCCCGCTCGTGCTCCAGCGCGCCCAGCTGCTTGATCGTCTCGGGATCGGTCCCATGAGGGATATGGACGTCCATATTGACATGGAACAGCATACGATTTCTCCGAGGTCGGCGCTCGCGCCGACCTCAAGCAGCCAGCACCGGACTTCGACCGTCCATCTCATGGAGGAGCGCGAGGGCATATTCTGACGCGGATTGTTGGTTTTGACCCGTCACCAGCTTGCCGTCGACGATGACGTAGGGGTCGTTGGGCGCGAGGCGCGAGTATACCGCGCCAACCTCTTCGAGGACGGTCTGCGGATAGTGGGGGATCAGGAAGCCGCTCCCGAAAAGACGTTGCAGCTCGCGGTCGCCGTCGAGCGTATATCCGGTCACCCGGCGGCCGCGAACGCGATCGGGAACGTTTCCGAGCGCAATTGCGCCGTGGCAGATCGCGCCGACGACCTTGTCGCGCGCCCAGAAATGCTCCAGCGCGCGCGCAACATCGTCGTTCGGGTAGAGGTCGAAGGTCGCGCCGCGGCCGCCAGCGACGTGAACGGCGTCGTAGCGGTCTAAATCGACGTCCCGTAACCTCAAGGTCGCGTCGAGTTTCGCCACGAGCGCCTTGTCCGACAGGAACCCCTTGCTGACGAGATCCCCGGGTTCTGTGGAGTTTTTGAAGTAGGGATCGCTATAGGGATCCCATACGACCTTGCCGCCCTGCGGGCTGCAGATATCAACCTCGACACCGCGCTCGGTCAGATGCCAGTACGGATGGGTAAGTTCCGACAACCAAAACGCGGTCTCCGAATTGGAAAGGATGAAGAGAACTTTCATGGGCAATCTTTCGTGTTGCAGGATCGGCCGCGAGCGATCGTGCAACGGGATGGCGGGATGGCGATCGGACCATGCCGCGCGGGCACGCAGCGGTCTTGGACGATCTTGCGGTGGCACTAGGCGCGCACGGGAGAGAGGCCTACGTTGAAAGGCGATGAGCCCAACGACCACTGGCGCCTCGGAGTGGACCCGGTTTTTCCCGGCTGAGGGAACGAGCCGTCCCGATGTCCTGCATGCTCGGTTCGTCCGACACGCCTACGCACGGCACACCCATGACGAATACGTGGTGGGGCTGATCGAAACCGGCGTGCAGCGTTTCGATCTTGAACGCGCCGTTCATTACGCGCCGGCGGGCTCGATCTTCCTGATCAATCCGGGAGAGTCGCATGCCGGGGGATCCGGTCTTCCAGACGGCTATGTGTATCGGACCTTCTACCCGCCGCAGAGCCTGATCCGCGCCGTCGCGGCCGAGTTCGGAGCCGCCTCAACGGCGCTACCGTCTTTTGTGAAGCCGGTCGTTACAGATCCGCAGCTCACCGACGCTCTTCTCGCCTTTCATCGAAGCCTCGCCGACACGGCGTCGTCCTTGGAGGGGGAGACTCACCTTCGCCAAGCTATCTCGCTGCTGGTGCGCCGCCACACCGCGCCGTGGTCGTCGAATTGGCGGCTCGCGGGAGCGACCCCGGCAATTCGAAGGGCGCGGCAATATCTTGACGAAGGCTATGTACGCGATGTGTCCCTGTCCGAATTGGCGATGGCTTGCGGCTGCAGTCCGTTTCATTTGGCTCGGGCGTTCACGGCTCAGTTTGGCCTGCCGCCGCACGCGTACCTCAACAATCTTCGCGTGGCCCACGCCAAACGGATGATCCGTGCTGGAACGTCTCTGGCCGAGGTCGCCTATGCTGTCGGTTATTGCGATCAGAGCCACCTGAACCGGCGGTTCAAAAAGATTGTGGGTGTGACCCCCAGTCAGTACGCTCAGCGATCGGGATGATGATCCCGTTTGCCGGGCGGTTGCCAATCGACGACGCGCTTGGGCCCCTTAAGGACGCCCTGGCTCAAAACTCCCGCGCCGTGCTCGTCGCACCGCCCGGCGCGGGCAAAACCACGCGCGCGCCGCTGTCGCTGCTCGACGAGCCCTGGGCGAAGGACAAGCGCCTCATCCTGCTTGAGCCGCGACGCATCGCCGCCCGCGCCGCCGCGGCGCGCATGGCCGCGACATTGGGCGAAAAGGTTGGCGAGACGATCGGCCTGCGTGTGCGGCTGACCAGCCTCGTTTCGAAACGCACCCGGATCGAGGTCGTGACCCAGGGCGTGTTCACCCGCATGATCCTCGCCGATCCCGCGCTCGACGGCGTGGCGGCTGTTCTGTTCGACGAGTTCCACGAGCGCTCGCTTGACGCTGACCTCGGCCTCGCCTTCGCGCTCGACGCCCAGCAGGGTCTGCGCGAGGACTTGAGACTCCTCGTCATGTCCGCGACGCTCGATGGGGCGCGGGTGCGCTTGGCTCTCGGAGATGCGCCGCTGATCGAAAGCCGAGGCCGCGCCTTCCCCGTCGCGACACGATATGTCCGTCGGGACCGTGACGCGCGCATCGAAGACGAGGTCGCGCGCGTCACGCTCGACGCGCTCGCAAGCGAAAGCGGCTCGATCCTCGTTTTCCTGCCGGGGCAGGGCGAAATCCGCCGCGTCGCCGAAACCCTGCAGGCGCGCGCCAAGCGCCCCGACGTCGACATCGCGCCGCTCTATGGCGCGCTGGACAGCCGCACGCAGGACCTTGCGATCGAGCCCTCGCCTGCGGGGCGGCGCAAGATCGTGCTCGCCACCTCGATCGCCGAGACGTCGCTCACCATTGAAGGCGTGCGCGTCGTCATCGACAGCGGGCTCATGCGCGTTCCGGTCTACGAACCGGACGTCGGCCTGACTCGACTTGAAACGGTCCGCGTCAGCAGGGCGAACGCCGATCAGCGGCGCGGTCGCGCCGGCCGCACGGAGCCGGGCGTCTGCTATCGCTTGTGGGAGGAGGGCGCGAACGGCGGCCTTCAGCCTTACGCCGCGCCCGAGATTCTCTCCGCTGATCTCTCTGGTCTCACGCTCGACTGCGCCCTTTGGGGCGTCGCCGATCCGGGCAAGCTCGCCTTCCTCGATCCGCCCCCGCGCGCCGCGCTGAAGGAGGCGCGGGCGCTTCTGACCGCCATCGGCGCGATCGATGGCGATGGACGCATCACCGATGAAGGCCGCGCAATTGGGAGCCTCGCGCTGCCGCCGCGTCTCGCGCGCATGGTGGTCGACGCCGCTCGCGAGGGCGAAGGCGGAATCGCGAGCGAAATCGCCGTCGTGCTGACCGAACGCGGGCTCGGCGGCGATGCGGTCGATCTCGCGATCCGACTCGAGGCCTTCCGCCGCGACCGCTCGCAACGCGCCGACGACGCCAAATGCCTGGCGCGCGGGCTGGCGACGAGAGCGGAGGCCGCCCTCACCCCCAACCCCTCTCCCAGGGGGAGAGGGGAGCGCACCCTTCTCCCGCCGGGAGAAGGTGGCCGGCCACAGGGCGTCTGGAAGGACGCCCGTCTTGCCGGACGAGCTATGGGCCGGCCGGATGAGGGCGCGGCGTCGACTTCAGTCGGCGCTCTGCTCGCCTCCGCCTTCCCAGACCGCATCGCGAGGGCGCGGGGCCGGCCGGGCGAATTCCTCATGGCCAACGGCCGGGCGGCGGCGCTGGAGGCGCATGACGCCCTCGCCAGCGAGCCGTTTCTCGCCATTGGCGAGATCGCCGGCCGCGCGTCCTCGGCGCGCATCCTCACCGCCGCGTCGCTTACGCTCGACGACATCGAGAACATCGCGGGCGCATCGATCGAGACCGTAGACGAATTGAGCTTCGACCGCGCCTCCGCGTCCTTGCGGGCACGCCGCCGTCGTCGACTCGGGGCGCTCATCCTCGCTGAGCAGACGCTCCCCGTCCCGCAGGACGATGACGCGGCGCTTGCGCTTGCGCGCGGAATCCTTGCGCTTGGCCTAACGCGCCTGCCGTGGACAAGAGCGCTCAAGCAGCGACGGGACCGGGTGATGTTCTTGCGCCGCGCTGAGGGCGAGGCGTGGCCGGACCTGTCGGACGAGGCGCTGGCCGCCGATCCCGGCTGGCTTGCGCCGTTCCTCGTCGGCAAAACGAAGCTCGACGAGATCGGCGCCGACGATCTCGCCAGCGCCCTCGACGCGGCGCTGCCCTGGGACTTGGCCCGGCGCCTGGCTGACGAAGCGCCGACCCATTTCCAGGCGCCGACCGGGACCGCGGCGCCAATCGATTACGAAGCCGAAGGCGGGCCGACGATCGCGCTGCGCGTGCAGGAGTTGTTCGGGCTCAATGCGCATCCGTCGCTGGCCGGCGGACGCATTCCGCTCACCCTCCATTTGCTCTCGCCCGCCAACCGCCCGATCCAGATCACGCGCGACCTGCCGGGCTTTTGGCGCGGCTCCTGGGCCGCCATCCGTTCCGACCTTCGCGGCCGCTATCCTCGCCATTTCTGGCCCGAGGACCCTGCCGCCGCTCGGCCGACCGCCCGAGCGAAGCCAAGGGGAACGTGAGGCGACGCGGGTTTCGGGAACGGCGGCAAAGGCTCTGGGATCACGCCAGTGCTCCAAATCGGCGGAAACCGATCCAGCCCGCGAGGGGCGACTCCTAGCGGTCAAAATCCAACCCGCCCGAGCCGGGATGTCGCGAAGGGGCGGAGACCCGACCTAGGGAATACGTGGCGACATCAGCGGTGAGGATCGCAGCCTCGCGCAATCCACTGACGATCAGGACGCTCGCGGACGGCGAGGTGGCCATCGGCGCTGTCATCGCCGAACGGCTAGCCCCCCAACAGCGTATCGGTCCGTTGGCGCAATGTCTTCACCAGGGCGTCGGCGCCGCCGCCGCCGGCGAGGATCGAAGCGAACTCGTCGCGTCGCGTCGCAAGGTCGCTCACGGCGCCGTTGAAATAGACGTCGATCACCCGGCCGCCGCGAACCAGATAATTGATCTGCACCGTCCGGCCGCCGGGCTGGAGGAGCCTGGTCTTGACGACTTCGCCGCCGCCGCGCGATTCCGGGCTCGTCTGCGGGTCGACGACAAAGCTCTCGCCCGAATAGTCGCTCACCTCATGAGCATAGTCGGCGACGAGAAAACCAGCGAAGGCCTCTCGAATCGCGGCCTGCTGGGCGCCCGAGAAGCTGCTCCAGGCAGGACCTGTCGCCAGTCTCGTCATAGTCGCAATGTCGAAGGCGGATCTGATGGCCGGCCCGAAGCGCCGGTCGCGTTCGCCCACGCTGAGTTGGCCGGCCGCCTTGAGCGTCGGCATCAGCTGCTGATAGTAAGTTTCGATGTGTCGGGCGGCAGGACTGGACGATTCGGCCAGCGACGCGGTCGGAGCCCACAAAAGAAGGGCCATCACGACCGCGATCCAGGACATAGCCGCGAGCAGGCGAAGTTTGAAACTCTTCATTATTGATATTCCACTTGGCTTGGTCGGAACGCATGAGGGTCAGGACGACTGTGATCTGTCGTCGGATGGTCGCGATTGAGTTTTCGATATGGCGCTCGGGTCAGGTCGGCGGCTCCTCGGGGCCTGGGACGGGCGGATATGCGAGACGTTCGCGCCGCCGGGAGCCTGACGGGAATCGCTGTTCGTTCGTGGATCGGGAAGCCACCGGTTTGCGATGCCACTCTTATTTTGCCAGGCATCCAGGCTCCCCCCCCCCGCCGTGAAACCGGCATGGCGCAAGGCTACTGACGAATGGAAAAAATGAAAATCTTATATTTTTTGCACTGGGTACTGAGCAAAACTCATCAACCCGGGGTCCGACATCACGGGAACGGTAGCGCGTATCTTGGTTTGCTCGTTACCAGCTTCCGCCTGCGATTATCCCCGCACGTGGCTCTATGTTCGCTTCACCCTTAGGCGCCGTCTGCGAATAATTGGATCTGTTGGGCGTTGAGTTTTGCGCGGAGGGATTCCTTCGCGGCCTTGAAGGCTATATCGTTCTTTGGAGATCGTCGCTCGCGTGAATCTCTCGGATCGCCCTGATTCCGGAGTGTTTAACGTCGAGATCAATCGAGGCCGTCGAGCGAAAAGGCCCCGGAAGACCTGCATCACGAAATTGACGGCGTTTCAGCGACTCGAAGGCCCGACTGTGGCCACCTCAAACGTCGGCCACACGAAAACTGAGTGAATCCGCCACGGCGATGAAGGTTGTCAGATCCGCAAGACTTCGTCGCATTGCTGATTTTTGCTCAGTACCCAGTGCAAAAATATAAGATTTTCATTTTTTCCATTCGTCGGTAACCTTCCGCCATGGCGGTTTTACCCCGGGAGGAGCCTGGATGACGATACGCTGCCCCTCACGCCGCCGGTCATTCCGCCGGGGGTAGTCGCCGGGTTCGTTCCGCCCCAAATGTGCGAGCCCGGCGGCGTTTCATTTGCGGCACGAGAAGTACATGACCGAGAACGGGCTTGAGTTTGGCATCAGGCTGGCGGTGGCCGCCTTCGCCATCGTCGGACTCGCTTGCATGTTGTTCGTGGGCGTCGCGGCGGCGGTGCTGCTGGCTCTGGGCCGCCGATCGTACCGCGGCGGCTATGACGACGCCGCTGACGATCGTCAGGACTACCAGCACATCGTAGCCGCCGAAAAGAGTGTGCCAACGATGATGCCGCGTGGCGGCGCTGGCGCGTCGTCGAACGGCGGCAGTAACTCCCCGGCGGCCGTCGCGGCGAGCGCTCCGAGCCGGTGTCGGATTATGTAATACACGAATTTGGCGAGAATTGCTCGCGTTAAACATAAACCGAGTTTATGACCATCGGCGATGGCAAGCGACCGCCCGAGCGAAGCCGAGGGGAACGTGAGGGCGACGCGGGCAGGAGTCATGCCGGCGTACGATCACCGGAAGCCGCGTCCAGCCGCGCAGCGTGTTGTTCCAATAGCGGCGCCGGCTCGCCATCGGGCTCGATGCGCGCGAAGGCGCGCGCGAACGTGCCGAGCAGCGACTCGCCTTCCAGCCTCGCCAGCAACTGGCCGACGCACATATGAAGGCCGGCGCCAAAGCCGACATGGCCGGTGGTCGAGCGGTCGATGTCGTAGCGCTCAGGATCGGGCCACTTGCGTGGGTCGCGGTTGGCGGCGGAACCGTCAGCCTCAACGCCGGGCCGAGTTGGAGGCGATCGGGCTGAGCTGACCGCGGCCCACTTGTGGGTATTTAACGTCCCGTGGCCGCCATCGCGGCGCGCGCGCGAGCTTGTGCGACCTGCCCCGGGTCGACGGCCGGCGTGGAGGCGCCCCAAGAGTTGCGAACGTAGGTCAAGACCGCGGCGGCCTGATCGTCGCTCAGTTTCCATGCGAATGACGGCATGCCCGGACCGGTCGGCTCGCCGGCGGTCGCAACGCTGCGCGCGCCCTCGATGAGGACGCGAATGAGGCTCGCCGGATCGACGGAGCGGACGTTCGGCGATCCGGCCAGCGACGGAAAAAGATAGGGGACGCCTTTGCCGTCCGGCCCATGGCAAGCCGAACATTCGTCGGCATAGATCGCGCCTCCGGCGGTCATTTTCGGATCGGAGGCGGACACCCCTAGCGGCGGCGAAGCTGTCTGGCCCGGTTGGCCCTTGAGGTAGGTCGCGATGGCGGTAAGGTCGGCGTCGGTCATCTGCGAACTCGACAGCGTGATTTCCTCAGCCATGATTCCGGTCGAGGCGGTGGTCGGGTTATGGCCATTCTTGAGATAGGCCACGATATCGGCGACGCTCCACCCGCCGAGACCCCGCTCGCTGTCATTGGTGATGTTGGGGGCGAACCATCCCTGGAGCGCGTAGCCCTGGAGAGCGTGCGCGCGATCGTCGCCGCCAAGCGTCGATTTGGGCGTGTGACAGGCGCCACAATGGCCCAGACCTTCGACAAGGTAGGCGCCGCGATTCCATTCGACCGACTTCGTGGAATCCGGCTTGAATTCGCCGCTTCTGAAATAGAGCGCGTTCCAGGCGGTCATTCCCTGACGAACGTCGAACGGGAAAGGCAGTTTGTTGGAAACGACAGCGTTGCGAACCGGCTTCACCGTATTGAGGTAAGCGCGAATGTCGAGCGCGTCGCTCTCGGTCAGCTTGGTGTAATAGGGATAGGGCATCGCCGGATAGAGCAGCTGGCCATCATGCCCCTTGCCCTCGCGCAAAGCGCGGACGAACAGCGCGTCGCTCCAGGCGCCGATCCCGGTGTCAGGATCGGGCGTGATATTGGCCCCCACCACGACGCCGAAGGGAGTCTCGATCGGCCGCCCGCCGGCGAAGGGCTGGCCCGAACCCGGCACAGTGTGACAGCTCGAGCAGTCGCCAGCGACGGCGAGATACCGCCCCCGCTCGATCTGGCCGAAATTCTGCGGATCCAAACTCGTCCCGACTTTGTTCTGCGCGCGAGCCGGCGCGACCAGGCTCGCCGCGAAGATCAACGAGGCGATCGCGGCGCCCGCGATCCGGGGCGCGAACAGCTCACGCATGGACGAGCGGTCCCGGGTTCTTGAGGTATTGGGTCCTGATCGCCTCGGCCGACCAGTAGGCGAGCGCCGCGACGGTCCCGGTGGGATTGTAGCCGGCGTTTTGCGGAAAGGCGCTAGCGCCCATGACGAAAAGGTTGGGAACGTCCCAGCTTTGCAGATAGCGGTTGATCGCGCTGGTCGAGGGGTCGGTTCCCATGATCGCGCCGCCGCACAGATGCGTCGTCTGGTACTGCGTGACGTCGTAGGGCGCCTTGCGAACGTGCTTCGCGATCTCCCTTGCGCCCATCGCCTTGATGATTTGGACGAATTTGTCGGTGAGATAGGCGTTCTGCTTCAGTTCGTTGTCGTGAAAGTCGATCGTCATGCGCATGAGCGGGCGCCCCAACCGGTCTTTGTAGAGCGGATCGAGGTCGAGATAGACGTCGCGATAAGAATAGAAGCTGCCATGCACGCCGGTGCCAGGCGTCACCGTGCTGAGATAATTGTCGCGCACCGCGCTCTTCCATTTTGCTCCCCAGCTGGGCGTGCCGGGCGGAACGTTGTTCGTTTGAATCGGGCGCCCGCCCGTCTGCACCTGCCCCATGTATCCCCCGCCGACGAAGCCGAGCGGACCATGATCGAAATTGTCGCCGTTGAATTCGTCGATGCACATGCCGATCGACCCGGAGGCGATGAACGGATTGAAGTTGAACTTCTCCTTGTCGAAGAATCCGTTGGCGCTCGAGATCGTCTGGTGGGTGAAGTTGCGGCCGATCACCCCTTGATTGGCGACCGGATCGTAGGGCTTGCCGATGCCTGACAGCAGCAGGAGTTGAACGTTGAAGGGGGTGAAGGCGGCAAGAATGACGAGGTCGGCCGGCTGTTCCCACTCTTCGCCGCTCGTATCGACGAAGGTGACGCCTGTGGCCCGTTTGCCGGAGCCGTCGACATTGATGCGCGTCACTTCGCATTCGGTGCGGTAGCTGAAGTTCGATTTCCTCACCAGCACCGGCAGGATGGTCGTCTGCGGGGAGGCTTTCGAATAATTGCCGCAGCCGAACCATTCGCAGAAGCCACAATAGGTGCAGGGTCCGAGCCGGACGCCGAGCGGGTTCTCATAGGCCTGCGACATATTGCCGGAAGGCTGCGGAAACGGCTTGTAGCCGAGCTCGCGCGCGGCCTTCGCGAACAGGGTATGGCTGAACGGCTGCGCCTGCGGCGGATTGGGATAGGGCCGTGAGCGCGGTCCCTCGAACGGATTGCCGCCTTCGAGGATTTGGCCCTTCAGATTGCCCGCGGCGCCCGACGTCCCGCAAAGATACTCGAATTGGTCGTAGTGCGGCTCGAGATCGTCGTAGGTGACGCCATAGTCCTGGATCGTCATGTCCTCGGGGAGAAATTTCGCGCCATATCTTTGCGTCAGATGCGTCTTGAGAACGAAGTCGGACGGCAGGAAGCGGAATGTCTCGGCATTCCAGTGGACCCCCCCGCCGCCGACGCCATTCATCGGCATGAAGGCGCCCCAGGTGCGGATCGGCAGCGCCTGCTGGTTCATCTTGTTGCGAAAGGTGAAGGTCGTCTGCTCGGGGCGCAGGAAAAGCTCATGGCGTATGCGATAGCGCAGCTCGTCCTGAACGTAGGTGGTCGGAAAATCCGTTGGCGTGTCCCGCCATGGGCCGCGTTCGATCGCGATGACGTCGAGACCCTGGTCGGTCAACTCGTGCGCGAGGATCGAACCCGTCCAGCCGAGGCCGATGATCACCACGTCCTTTTTGGGCAGCTTCTGGGCCATCGGCTCCCCTCAGGTCTTGCGGGCGCTCCAATCCGCCCGTCCCATGAAGCTGACGGGCGGATGGGGATAGCGTTCGTTATGACGGTGGACCCAGTCGCTGTAGTCGTACCGGGCGCCCGGATAGCCGATCATGCGCCACGCGCTCATGCCGCGATTGCCGCCGTAGATCGGATCGGCGAAGAATCCCTCTCGCGTGTTTCCGAGCAACAGCTCGAAAAAGGCCTGCCCGTCGACGCCGTCCAACTTGACGGCGCCGCTTTCGAGCCCGCCAATGATGGCGTCTTTGTCCGCGTCTCTGAGGGAAACGAACGGGCCGCCTTTTTCTTGTCTGCAATATCGGTCGAGCGCCGCCAGCGCCTTCCGGTAGCGCACGGCCGGGCCGTCTTCGTCCTGCGGGCCCTGCTGCTTGGTTCCCTTGATGAACGGCGGGCTCAGATAGAGGCCGTCCCGGCGACCATAGGGCCCCGCCAGCTGCCGATCGATGAACACCGCGCAGCCGGCGTCTTTGCCGCCGGGCGTGTCGGGATCGGGCGGGATCAAGCGATCGACAAGCGCCTCGACCGCCGCGCCTTCCGCAGGGCTAAAGAAGATCCAAGATCCTTTGACGAACGGCGCAGGCGGCGATCCGGCTTCCGGACGCCAGGGGAGCCATTGCGCTCGGGCGCCGGCCGCGCCGCCGATCAGCAGCAACGCTGCGCTTCCGAGCAACTCACGCCGGTGAAGCCTCAAGCCCCGTCCCTCCCCGCGAAAGCATCTTACCCTAGGACAGTTCGGCCCGCCCGGCAACGAAAGTTTCGATGTGCGCCGCCGACCCGACCGTGGACGAACTGACCTTCGACCGCGCCTCCGCGTCCTTGCGGGCGCGCCGGCGCCGCAGGCTTGGCGCGCTCATTCTGGCCGAGCAGACGCTCCCCGTTCCTCAGGACGACGCGGCGGCGTTTATCCTCGCGCGTGGGATCCTTTCGCTGGGGGTGCGCGCCTGCCGTGGACGAGAGCGACCGGGTGATGTTTCTGGCCCAAGCCGAGGGCGAGGATTGGCCGGACCTGTCGGACGAGGCGCTGGCCGCCGATCCCGGCTGGCTTGCGCCTTTCCTCGTCGGCAAAACGAAGCTCGACGAGATCCGCGCCGACGATCTCGCCAGCGCGCTCGACGCGGCGCTGCCCTGGGATCTGGCGCGGCGCCTCATTGACGAGGCGCCGACCCATTTCCAGTCGCCGACCGGGACCGCGGCGCCGATCGATTACGAAGCCGAAGGCGGGCCGACGATCGCGCTGCGCGTGCAGGAGTTGTTCGGGCTCAACGAGCATCCGTCGCTGGCCGGCGGACGCATTCCGCTCACCCTCCATTTGCTCTCGCCCGCCAACCGCCCGATCCAGATCACGCGCGACCTGCCGGGCTTTTGGCGCGGCTCCTGGGCCGCCATCCGTTCCGACCTTCGCGGCCGCTATCCCCGCCACTTCTGGCCCGAGGACCCTGCCGCCGCCGCGCCGACCGCCCGGGCGAAGCCGAGGGGAACGTGAGGGCGACGCGGGCAGGAGTCATGCCGGCGTAACGATCACCGGAAGCCGCGTCCAGCCGCGCAGCGTGTTGTTCAAGAGCGGCGTCGGCTCGCCATCAGGCTCGATGCGCGCGAAGGCGCGCGCGAACGTGGCGAGCAGTGTCTCGCCTTCCAGCCTCGCCAGCAACTGCCCGACGCACATATGAACGCCGGCGCCAAAGCCGACATGGCCGGTGGTCGAGCGGTCGATGTCGTAGCGATCGGCGTTAGGCCACTTGCGTGGGTCGCGGTTGGCGGCGCCAAGCAGCATGAGCACTTTCTCGCCCTCGGGGATGGTCGCGCCGCCGATCTCGACCTCTCGGGTCGTGGTGCGGAAAAACGTCTGCACCGGAGTTTCGAGCCTTATCGCCTCTTCGAATGCGGCGCGCGCCTTCATCGGGTCGGCGCGCAGCGCCGCGAATTGATCGGGATTGAGCGCAAGCTGCCGGATCGCCGCGCCGATGCCATGAACGGTTGTGTCGAAGCCGGCGCTGAGCAACGACCGGACCAGGAGTTCCGCCTCCTGCCGCGTCACCTCGCCTGCATCCGCCCCGGCGTGGATCGCAGCCCCAATGCCGTCGTCCGAAAGCACCTCGCGCTTGCACTGGGACGCGATCCATTCGACATGCGGCGCCATTTGCGCGATCGCCGCGCGGCGCAACTCGTTGTCGGGGCCGAACATGTTGAAGACGGTCGCGGCATAGGGCAACAGGTGCTCGCGGCCTAGCTTAGAAAGACCGATCGCGTCCGGCAGAACCATCATCGGATAGACTTCGGCGCAATCGGCCACCGCGTCGAAGCAAACCCTTCGCGCCAGCTCCTCCGCCAGCGCCTCGGCGGCCGCAGCGAAACGTCCGCGCAAGGATCGCATCACCGTCGCCGACAAGGCGCGATTGAGCACGGCGCGCGCCCGGTCATGTTCGGGCGGGTCGCGCTCCAGCACTACGCTTGGCGGTCGCCACGGCTTCTCGCGTCGAAAGTCGCTCAAGCCCACGCCGCGGCTCGAACAGAAGGTCACGGGATCGTTGAGGATCTGCCTGACCTCGGCGTGCCGCGCCGCCGCGTAGGCGCCGTACTTTTCAAGCCACACGATCGGTCCGGCCTCCCGCAGCGCTTCGTGCGCAAGGTGTGGATCGCGCAAGACATCGCCCGAGAACGGGTCGATCGCGGAATGTGGAATCGCGACGGGCAGGGGGCGAGCGGCAGCGTCTTGCGGCACGGGGGCGTTTCCTCAAAAGAGCCCGTTCGCACGCGACGCTAGTACAGAGCGCGCCGCGCTGGCAATCCGGCCGCGAGCCTTCGCTTCACGCCACGAGATTCGTGAGCCGCTTTGGCGGGACCAGGTCGATACTGCGGCGGGACAAAAGCCTCGGTTCCTCACCAGTCGGCCGCTTCGTTCCACCCGACGCAAGGCTCAGCATCCGGCCGTCGAGCAGCGCCCTAATCTCTTGTGTGCCGCCAGGGTCAGGAACTCGTAGAGCGTGCCGTCAGTGTCTCTGGCGTTGCCTTAAACCTGACCCTTGCCCCTACACCCCTTCGACGATGCGAATATCCCGGTCGGCTCCGCCGGCGAGCGCGGCCAGCGCTTCTTGATAGGCCGGGCTGTCATGCGCCGCCCGAGCCGCCTCGACGCTGTCAAACTCGATAATCACTGTGCGTTGCTGGAGGCCGGCCTCATAGACCTGCGCCGGTATTCCGCGCGCCAGCATACGTCCGCCTGCGCCAGTAAGCGCCGGCCCGGCGAGCTTGGCGTAGGCGGCGAGCGCATCCGGGTTGCTGATCGAACGATATGCGGAAATCCAATAGGCTTTGGCCATCGTGGTTCTCTCCCTCTAGTCGATGAGCTTGTAGGCCGGCAGGGTCAGGAATTCGTCGAACGTGTCGCTGAGCGACATGTCCGAGAAGAGGGCGATCGCTTCCTTGAAGCGGCCGCCGTCAAACGCCTTCGGCCCGACCTCACCGCGCACCCGCTCCATCTCGCCCTTGAGCGCGTCGCGGAACATGGCGGGCGTCACCTCGCGGCCGTCGTCGAGCTGGGCCTTCAGATGCAGCCATTGCCAGACCTGAGCGCGGGAGATTTCGGCCGTCGCCGCATCCTCCATCAAATTATAAATCGGCACCGCGCCGCGGCCCCTTAGCCAAGCCTCGATATATTGCACACCGACCCGGATGTTCTCGCGCAGGCCCTCCTCCGTGCGCTTGCCCTTGTGCATCTCGAGCAGGTCGGCTTGCTTCACGTGGACGTCGTCGCGCTTGACCGAGACCTGGTTGGCTTGAGGCATCAGCCGGTCGAACACTTCCATCGCGATCGGCACGAGATCGGGGTGGGCGACCCAGGTGCCGTCATGTCCATTGGTCGCCTCTCGCTCCTTGTCGGCGCGGACTTTGGCGAAGGCCGCCTCATTCGCGGATTTGTCGCCCTTGACCGGAATCTGCGCCGCCATGCCGCCCATCGCGAAGGCGCCGCGGCGGTGGCAGGTCTTGATGAGCAGGAGCGAATAGGCGTTGAGGAACGCCTTGCCCATCGTCATTTCCGACCGGTCGGGGGTCAGGAACGCCTTGTTCTTGCCGAGGCGCTTGATGAACGAGAAGATATAGTCCCAGCGGCCGCAGTTGAGCCCGACGATATGGTCGCGCAGTTCGTGGAGAATTTCGTCCATCTCGAATGCCGCCGGCAGCGTCTCGATCAGCACCGTCGCCTTGAACGTCCCATGCGGAACGCCGAGCTCACGCTCTGCGTCGGAAAAGACGTCGTTCCAGAGCCGCGCTTCGAGATGGCTCTCGAGTTTGGGGAGGTAGAACGCCGGCGTCGAGCCCTGCGCCATCTGGGCCTTGGCGCAGTGGAAGACATAAAGGCCGAAGTCGAACAGCGAGCCGGAGATCTCTTGGCCGTCGACGCCGACATGGCGCTCTGGCAAATGCCATCCGCGCGGCCGCACCATCAGCACGGCGGTCTCGCTCTTGAGCGCGTAGGACTTGCCGCTGGCTTGGTCGGTGAAGTCGATTTTCCCCGCCCATCGGTCCTTAAGGTTCGCCTGGCCCTCGACCATGTTGGCGAACACGGGCGAGGTCGCATCCTCGAAATCGGCCATGAAGACCTTGGCGCCGGAATTGAGCGCGTTGACGATCATCTTGCGATCGACGGGGCCGGTAATCTCGACCCGGCGGTCGAGAAGGTCGGCCGGAACCTTGGCGACGGTCCAGTCGCCTTCGCGGACGGATTTCGTCTCGGGCAGAAAATCCGGCAGCTTGCCGGCGTCGAAGTCTTCCTGGCGCCCCATCCGCCGCACGAGCAACTCGAGGCGTCGCCGATTGAAACGCCGATGCAACCCGGCAATGAAGGCGAGCGCTTCGGCGGTGAGAATTTCGTCCTGCCGCCCGCTGGGCTCGGCGTTGATTTCGACGCCGGCTACAGCCGAGTGCGCTGTCATGAGGGGCTCCGCGAAGGTGAAAAGGTCCAGGACGCACGTCCTAGACCTTTTCACCGCCTTTGGGGAGGGCCTGCCGCCGCATTCCGGCCGGACGCCCGGAGTTCTCGATCACGCCGCAAGATCGACTCGTCGGCCAGCGGCGCGGTCGCGCCACGCCCGCCGCCTCACGAGCAAACCCGACGGATCGGCGTCCAGGGGCAGCGCGGTGGCGTCGTTGACGTCCGACCGGGTCAAGCCGATGTCGCGCAGCTCATATTCCGACATCCGCGCCAATTCCGACATCATGCGCCGCGTCGCGCCGACCCGGGCCGGCCAGGTGAGGACGCGCCAAATGGCCTTGACCGGCCCGGAGCTGGCATATGGGAATGAAGCAACCATGTTCGCCTCCAATTTGAAGAGACGATCCCCCGATCGGCGCCAAGCCGACGCCGGTTGAAATCGTTCAATCTCGGGATGTTTATCTCGGGATGTTTTTTATATAGTGCGCGCCATTGATCGGTCCAACGAATGTTTGTAGAGTGACCGATCAAAATTTCGCATGAGTTGCTTCCATGCTCGACACCGACCAGCTGCGCTCGTTTCTCGCCATTGTCGATTCCGGCTCGTTCACCAAGGCGGCGGAGCGGGTGCACAAAACCCAGTCGGCCGTTTCGATGCACGTCCGCCGGCTGGAAGAGCAATTGGGCTGTGCGCTATTCGTCAAGCATGGGCGCGGCGCGCGGCTGACGGAGGAGGGCGAGAAGCTGATCGAATTCGCCCGCCGCATCGTCCAGGTCGAGGCGGGCGCTTTTGCCGCGCTGTCGCGCAAGGGCCTAAGGGGCGCGGCCCGGCTCGGGATTCCGGACGACTACGCCGAATCGTTCCTGGCCGATATCCTCGCGCGCTACAATCGCCGTCACCCATTGGTCGAGGTATCGGTCGTTTGTGAGGCGTCGACGGATCTGGCCTTTCAGGTCGCCGCGGGGGCGCTGGATCTGGCGCTGATCACCGACCACGAAGGGCTCAAGGGGCTCGAGCTCCTGCGCGAAGAGCCGCTCGTCTGGGTCGCCTCGGAGCGGTTCCGGGTCGAGGAGGGAGCGCCGATCCCGCTCGCGCTCGGGAGCGCCGCGTGCCTGTGGCGGCGCGCGACCGAGGAGGCGCTGACGACGACGCCGGGCATAACGCGGGGGCGGTTCTTCTCCAAAAACTTCACCGCGATCGGCACGGTCCTGCGCGCCGGGCTCGCGGCGACGATCCTGCCCGCGTCGATGGTCGGTCCTGGCCTCAAGCGCCTCGGACACGCCGAGGGACTGCCGGAACTGCCCCTGACCCGCATGGGCCTTATCCATGCGCCCGGACGTCCGAGCGAAGAAGCCAAGGCGCTCGCCGAGGCGATCCGCCAGACGATCGTCGCCCCCGCGCGCCAAGCCGCCTGAGCAAGCGAAGGGCGAGGCGCCACCGCCGAAGATATTGATGACCGACGCGACCGCGCCAAGGACCGGGCTCATGCAGTCGGTCTGGGCCAACCCGATCCTGCTGCTGGTTCTGACCACGCTGATCTGGGCCGCCCACTCGATCGTCGGTCGATTGGCTGTCGGCCAGATCGGACCGATGACCCTGACTTGCCTGCGTTGGGGGACAGCACTCATCCCCATCCTTTTGGCCGCCCACCCCGCGCTGCGGCGCGACCGGGCGATCTTGCGCGCGCATTGGCGATATTTGGCGGCGATGGGCGCGCTCGGCTACACCGCGTTCAACGCGCTCTTCTACGTCGCCGCGCATTATACAAGCGCACTCAATCTCGCCATCATCCAGGGCGCAATTCCCGCGCTTGTTCTCATCGGGGCGCGCGCTTTCCTGGGTGTCCGTTTCAGCGGACTGCAGGCGCTCGGCGCTGCCGTCACCATGCTGGGCGTGGTCGTGATCGCCGCGCAGGGCGATCCAGCAAGGCTTGCGGCGCTCGCCTTCAATAGCGGCGACGTCATGATGGTCGTCGCGGCGCTGCTCTATGCCGGCTACACAATCGGCCTTCGCCAGCGGCCGCACGTCTCCGGCGTCAGCATGCTGGCCGCGATGGCGGTCGCCGCCTTCGTCACCTCGGTTCCGCTGATGATCTGGGAAATCATGTCCGGCGGGTTCGTCTGGCCGACCTGGGGCGGCCTACTCGTGCTCGGCTTTGTGGCGCTCGGACCGGCCTTTGTCTCGCAGCTCATGTACATGCGCGGGGTCGAACTGATAGGGCCGGGCCGGGCGGGCGTATTCGTTAATCTGGTGCCGGTATTCGGCGCCATCATGGCGGTTGTCATCCTGGGCGAGCCGTTCGCCCCCTATCATGTCCTCGCGTTATTGTTAGTTGTCGGCGGCATCGCCATTGCGCAAAGAGGCTCGGGCGGTCCTCGACGGTAGAGGCCCCGTAAACCCAAGGAGATCGACATGAGCGCCTGGATTGAACTGAAGCCGGAAGGGGCAGGCCCAATTCGGGCGTGGCGCGCTGATCCCGCGGGGCCACCGCGGGGCGGAATCGTTGTGGTCCAGGAGATCTTCGGCGTCAATGCGCATATCCGGGCCGTCACGGACCGGTTCGCGGGCGAAGGCTATCTCGCTGTCGCGCCGGGGATCTTCGAGCATGCCGAGCCAAAGTTCGAGGTTGGCTACGACGCCCAATCGAGAGAGCGCGGTATGGCGATCGCCGGCAAGACTGATCGGGAGCAGATGCTGCGCGACGTCGCCGCCGCGATCGAGGTCGCTAGGCAAGGCGGCAAAGTCGCTGTGGTCGGATTCTGCCTCGGGGGAACGATCGCCTGGGCGGCGGCCGGTCGGCTTTCGGGACTTAGCGCCGCAATCGGCTATTACGGCGGCGGGATCATCGGGCTTAAGGACCTGAAGCCCCGCGTTCCGACGCTCCTGCATTTCGGCGACAAGGACCAGCACATTCCGATCGTCGGCGTGAAAGAAGTCGCCGCCGCCCACCCGGACGTCGAGGTTCACATCTATCCCGCGGATCACGGCTTCAATTGCGACCATCGCGAGAGTTACGATGCGCCGAGCGCGGCCCTCGCCTGGACGCGCACGCTGGCGTTCCTGCGCAAGCATCTTGGCTGAGCGGGCGCCACGCGATCGTTTCTTGCCCGCGCCCAACGCTTCTCTTGTCATCCCCGCGCAACGCGGGAATAGGGGAGCGTGACGGTCATTGATTTCTACTCATCTTCGCTCCCGATCTGTCAGCTTGAAGGCGCAAGGACGACGACACCCGACGTCGCCAAAAAAAACTTTATCCACAATTCTGCGGGGTTTGCGTTCGCAACCGATCCAGTAGATTGGCGCCGCGATGATGGACGGCTAGAGCGAACCGGCGGACAAAGCTGTTGAGGGCAGAATTGTCTGTGTCAGAAGAATAATCATGGGGAGCACGGAGGTGCGTCTTTTTCCGAAAGAGATAGATATTCCTTTAGATGAGGGTTTTACAGCTCAAAAAGACATCTTCAACAGGAAGGCCTTTGGCGACCAGTTAACGGCGGTCGTACGCGCAGTCGACGCGCCGCTGGTAATGATCTTGGATGCTCCTTGGGGCACCGGTAAAACGACCTTCGTTAAGATGTGGGCTGGAGAATTGTCAAAAATTGGTATACCTGCACTTTATTTTGATGCGTTTGCCAATGATTATCAGAAAGACGCGTTCCTTGCTTTAGCTAGTTATATTATAGATGAGATTGAGCATGCCGGCCCTACTCCTCAAAAACTGACACAATTCAAAGATAAAGCCTTTAAGGTCGCGAAAGTGCTAGGCCGATCCGCGTTTCGACTTGGTATAAAAGCTGCTACTGCGGGTTTAATTGAAGCCGAGGGATTAGAAAAAGCTGCGGCCGAGACTGTAAGCGCGTTGGGTGATGAAGCTAATAAGGCCTTCGACGAGGCCCTGAAAACGAGGCTTGAAAGCCACCAGTCCGACGTCCAGGCTTTTGCTGCCTTTCGTGAATCCCTCGGAGACCTGTCTCTCGCTTTAGCCGGGAAAGGTAAAACCAGGGACAACGGCGAGGCTGAAATCCCGCCGCACCGGAAAGTAGTCTTTATTATCGACGAGTTGGATCGCTGTAAACCTCCATTTGCGCTCTCAATCTTAGAATCAATCAAGCACCTCTTTGCAGTCGACGGAATATATTTCTTGCTAGTAACAAGTCTGGGGCAAATTGAATCTGCGGTGAGGTATGCTTATGGACAAATCAACGCGCAAGTGTATTTGGATAAATTCTATCATTTGAGAATGCAGTTCCCAGGTGAGACAATTACCACTCATGATTTACAAACCTCGACGTTTGCAAGACAGCTCGGTTGTAATAACGACGTCATTGAAACCTTAGAGCAGTTTAGTCGAATAGAAGCGCTTTCGCTTAGAACTATAGAACGTATCGTTACTTATTTGAACCTAGCTACGGCAAGCGTTCCACAGGGTTGGTTGAACGTGGCCGTATTTTCCGCGCCACTGTGTATCTTGAAGGTTGTAAGCCCTCCGCTGTACGATTCTGCAAGAAAAGGCGATATGTCCTTTGATAAATTTGATAAATTCTTTCAATTCGAACGTTGGAGGAGTTGTTTGGATCCACAATCCGTGAGCCGATTAGCCGCTAAGATGAAGCAGCTATGGCAATATATTTTGGGAACTTCAGAGGATGACGGGAGCGGAGGGGATTTTGCTAGAGGCTTAATGCTTTACAATCAGCAAAGGGAGACGCTGCTTCCTTATTTCTGCGGACTGATAGACGGCTTTCGGTTTCCTAATAATTCTGTATAGGCGATTTAGACGTAGGAGGAACAAATGGCGGCGAAGAGTGTAACCGTTAATGTCACTAGCCACCCGCTCAGTCGAGAGGAAAACGGGGTCGTCTTTATAGTCGAAGACGGGAAAGCCCGTTTTGGTGAGCTTATCGTCAGCAAGGGCGGCGTTCGTTGGAAGGCGAGAAATGGTCGCGATCATTATTTCATTAGTTGGAGGGCTCTCGACGAAATCGCTCCAGAGGCTTATTCCCGAGCGTCCGGTTGGATCAACATCTCGTAGGTGAGGGGTTTTCGGACTAGGGCGGTTGCGAGGAGGGAACGGAAGGCGACGTGTCGCGTGCGGCGGCGATTGAAGCGGAAGACGAATTCGTCGAGGTAGCTCTGAAGGTGGGGTCGTCGCAGTCCGTGGTAGACGCCGAGGGCCCAGGTCTTGGCGTTGGCGAAGGCGCGATGAACCCATGGGCTCTTATAGCGTTAGTTGTTGGTATGGGCCGATTCCGATGGCGCTCTTGATCCAGTTTTGTGGCGTGATTTGTCGATCCCAGGCTTCGAGGGCGCGCCGCCAGCCGAGATAATTTGGCAGGTTCTTGGTGGCGACGCCGTTGAAGCGATTGAGCCATTGCTTGAGACGGCTGTGGTAGGCGTTGACGTTGTTGATATGCAGGTGGGGCGCCGCGGGGACAGGCTTTCCCGGGGAAGGAACGGCGTGAAAGGGGATGTTGGCCTGGCGGGCGAAGGAGGCCAGCGGTTTGCCGCCATCGCCGATCAAGTGATTTGCGGACGTAACGACACCGGTCAGGACGGCGGCGATCGAAGCGCTGTCGTCGTTTGGCAGAACGGCGTCGAAAGTTGCGCCCTTTCGGTCGCGGGCGACGAGCACGGGAATGTTGTCCTGATAGGGGCCCGGATGACGGGCCGTTCCGCCGCGTTTGCGAGCCTTGCGAGGCAGATCGGACCACCGCCCCTTGAAAGATTCAAGGATGAAGGTTTCATCCGCTTCGACGATTCCGCTCAGCTTTTGCGGCTTGTCCGCGGCGGGAGCGCCCAAAAACCGGTGACGCCAGCGGAAAGCCGTCGTCGGATGCACGCCGCAAAGCGCGGCCGTCTTCACCAGGCTTTTGCCTTCGATCATCGCCTGCGCGTGATCGAGCCAACGCTCTTTCTTGCGCAGATGCGCCATTGGGCTTTTGCTCAGGGCGTTGAAGGTGCGTCCGCAAGCCTTGCAGCGGAACCGCGCCAGTCCGCGCGAGCGTCCCCAGGCCATGATTTCGCGACCCGCGCAATGCGGACACCCTCGACTTTCCACCCGCTCATGGCCTGTTACGCCCAACGCGTCCGGCCGACGGCGAGCCTTCAAGGCCTTGTTCTTCGCGGCCGCCGTCAGCATCGCAGTTTTCCGACCCACCCCCTCCGCCGTCGTCAGAGCCGCGAGCGCCGCCCGCCGCTGATCCTCGTTCAATCGAACGATCCCCGACAGCCAAGTCGAAAACTCCTCACCCTTCATCGAACAATCTCCAACCCCACCCCCACCATAACCCAAATCAACAACTAACGCTATAAGAGCCAACCCATGGCAGGACGACGTGCGCGGCCATGACGCCGACCACGTGGGGCTCGTGGCGGACATTGGGGGCGCTGGCGTAGGACGGCCAGCCGTCGGTCCTGATCGTCGCGCCCGGCGCGACATTGGCGGCGACGAAGCGGTGCAACGAGGCGGCGGAGAAGTCCTTGATCGCGGCCAAGCGAAGGCGTGCGGGCGCGTCGTGTTCGATCTCGACGGCGCCGGCGACGAACATTTTGCCCTGGGGCGAGCGGCCGCCGGCGCCGGATGCCGGATCGGCCTTGGTCCGCAGCGGAAGCTCGGTTTCATCGACTTCGACCAGGCCGGCGAGCAGCGCGCGGCCCGGCGCGACCATGGCGCGGCGCAGTTTGGCGCATATGAGCCAGGCGGACTTGTAGGAGCCGAGCCCGAGCTGCTTTTGCAATTGCAGCGCCGAAATCCCGTTCGAATGCGTGGCCATGAGGTAGACGGCCCAGAACCACACGATCAGGGGCAGCTTCGAGCCGTGCATGATCGTTCCGGCCGTCACCGAGGTCTGCTTGCCGCACGCGGCGCATTCGAAGGTGAAGGCCTTGCCGCCATGCGGCCAACCCTTGGCGCCGCCGCACGCCGGACATCGAAAACCGGACGGCCACCGCGCCGCGACAAGCCACGCGGCGCAGGCCTCGTCTTCGGGAAACTGGCGCTGAAACTCGGTCAGCGAGGAGGGAAAGTCAGGCATCGAGGGGCCTCGAAACGAACCGGATGTTCATGATTCGTTCTTACGCCAATCGCCCACTCCTGTCACTACCCGTCGTAGGCCCGGAGCCTGAGGGATTAGCCTCTCGCTCCAAACTACCCGCAGAAATAACACGGTGATGCTTTCTGTTGCCTTCGCGGTTCTCTTGCCGGTCTGACCAGCCCGGATTTCCGGCGGAGTTCGCGAAGCAAAGGCCCCGCCCACCCGCGCTCCCTTCTCCCGTTCGGAAGGGGTCCGAGGGTCGAGGCGGAGGCGGCCAGGCGGTCGGGCCCATGCTTCTCTCAGGCGGAATCGGGCAAACAGAAATCAAGCGCGTTTTCTTGGCAAAAGCGGAAATCTGTGCTACACCCTTCTCATATCAGTCGCCGAATCGAACCGACGCAGTACGGCTCCCGGCGACGGAAAGGCAGCAGTCGTGTGAGATGTTTTGTAACACAACCTGGAGACGAGGGGCGGATTTTTTTATTTGAATCGGCCGCAAGTGATTGAAAAGGCTCGATTCAGAAAAATAAACGCTAGTAAACGCTAGCAAATTTACTAGCGTTTACTCGCTTTTATTTGAGTTTATTTGCATTTGCTTGCAAGGAATTCGCGCCCCGGTTGAATCTGCGCCACGCGCGGGGCGTTTGGGCTAAGGCGGTTGGGGGACAAGCCCCAGTGCGCGAAGGCAGGCCCGCCTGCGTGGACCGCCAGCCGGCGACGTGGTAGGCGTCGGGCAGGCCGTCGCTGGAGGATCGCGCCAATGACTTTGGTCGCAGACAATCCCACTTGGAGCGCCCTGGACGCTGTCGATCACGCGGCGCTCGCCGAGTCCATGCCGCTCGATGAGTTCGACGTCAGCAACCCCGCTTTGTATCAGCAGGACGTCTGGCAGCCTTACTTCCGCCGTCTGCGGCGCGAGGCGCCGGTCCACTACTGCAAGGAGAGCCCCCTCGGACCCTACTGGTCGGTGACCAAGCACAAGGACATCATAGCCCTCGAAGTCAATCACAAGACGTTCTCATCGAGCTCCGCCCTCGGCGGCATAACCCTGCGCGATCGGACGGCCGAACTCGAACTGCCGATGTTCATCGCCATGGACCCGCCCAAGCACGACGTCCAGCGCAAGGTCGTGCAGCCGATCGTCTCGCCCGAGAACCTGGCCAATTTCGAGGGCCTGATCCGCTCCCGCGTCCGCGAGACGCTGGACGCTCTCCCTCGCGGCGAAACCTTCAACTGGGTGGACAAGGTCTCGATCGAGCTCACCTGCCAGATGCTGGCGACGTTGTTCGACTTCCCCTACGAGGACCGGCGCAAGCTAACCTACTGGTCCGATATCTCAACCGCGATCCCCTACCCGGGCGGGCTGGTCGAAAGCGAAGAGCAGCGCGAGGCGATCTTCCGCGAGTGCCTCGGCTATTTCATGAAGCTGTGGAATGAGCGCGTCAACGCCGAGCCCCGTCGCGATCTGATCTCCATGCTGGCGCACGGCGAGGCCACGCGCAACATGAGCGCGCGGGAATATCTCGGCAATGTCGTCCTCCTCATCGTCGGCGGCAACGACACGACGCGCAATTCAATGAGCGGCGGGCTCCTGTTCCTCAGCCAGAGCCCGGACGAGTTCGCCAAACTGCGCGCCAAGCCCGAACTCGTCGAGTCGATGGCGCCGGAAATCATCCGCTATCAGACGCCGGTCGCCTATATGCGCCGCACGGCGCTCGCTGACGCCGAGCTCGGCGGCCAGCTCATCCGCAAGGGCGACAAGGTCGCCATGTGGTACATCTCGGGCAACCGCGACGAGGAAGCGATCGAAGATCCCGATCGCTTCATCATCGACCGCGCCCGTCCGCGCCAGCATCTGTCGTTCGGTTTCGGCATTCACCGCTGCGTCGGCAAGAACCTGGCCGAAATGCAATTGAAGATCCTGTGGGAGGAAATCCTTGATCGCCTCCCGCGGATCGAGGTCGTCGGCGAACCGAAGCGGCTCTTCTCGTCCTTCATCCACGGGATCACCGAATTGCAGGTGCGCATTCCGGCCTAGAGCGCGGCTCACGAAAAAGTGGAATCCGGTTTTTCGCGAAAAGCGCGCCAAACCAGAGAAGCGCTAGCAGCCTGTCGGACTCGGGTTTCGGCGCGGGCGATTTTGGCGAGCTGAAACGTCTTGCGGCGTGGGATCGGCTCCAAGCGCGGTTGAGAGGCGGGATTTGGGTCGCTTCGGACGCCTGCTTTGCTGGCGTGGGAACGCTTGGCGGCCGGGTCAGGCGGGGGTGAGGACGAACATCCGCTTCAGATTCCACGCCATCGTCACGAGGGTCCACTCGCCGCGCACCTTGTCGAGGCCGCGCAACAAGAACTGACGGAATCCGAGCGCCGATTTGATGACGCCGAACACCGGTTCCGGCGTCTGCTTGCGCAAAGCATAGAGCTTGCGGCCTTCGGGCGTCTTCAGCCGATGGGCCATGGCCTCGACCGGCGTCGGATTTTCCGGCGGGGGCCCCTCCTGTCCGAAGCGCTCGCCAAGCGGGGGATGATGCGGCTGACGGCCCATCGCGCTCAGCGGTTCGAGTTCGGCCTGCCGGCAAGCCTCGACATTCGCCGCGCTGAAATAGCCGGCGTCCGCCAAAAGCGTTTCGGCCGCGCCCAGTCGTTCGGGCAAAGCCTCGATCTTGCCCAGCATCGGTTCGAGCTGCTGCTTGTCGTTCGGCGCCTGAACCACATCGGCGGCAACGACCAGCAGGCTCCCCGCCGCCACGACCGCTTGAGCGTTGTAGGCCTGCTCGAAGCCGCCGCCCGCCGCCGGCATGATGCGCGAGTCCTCGTCGGTGAGATTGATCTGGTCCTTCGGCAGCGGCCCTTCGACAGGCGGCGCAGGCGGCTTGCCGCCAGGCTTCTTGCCGGTCGTGGCGGTTTTGGCCTCGCGCGCGGCGAGTTTGGCCTCGTGCGCGGCCCGCTCGCGCTCGTATCGCTCTTTCGCCCGCGCCTCGATCTTCGCCCGCGCCTCCGCAAGCTTGGCCAGACGCTTCTCGCGCAAGGCCAGCTCTTCGGGAATTGACATGCCGTCAGGGACATCGGCCTCGTCCGCCGCCTCGGCGCGCGCCAGCAAATCCGCTGCCTCGGCTTTCAGTTGCGCCTCGAGCTTGCTCGCGTGCTCCCAAGAAAGCGCGCTGTGACGGCTGGCGTTGGCGTGGATCTTCGTGCCGTCGAGGCCGACCGTTCCCATCTTCAGCACGCCCATCTCGCGCGCAAGCAGCAGCACGCGGACGAACAGCCCCTCGATCTCCTTGAGAAAGCGCCGCCGAAACGCGGCGATCGTGTCGTGGTCGGGGTGGTCGTTGGCGGCGATGTAGCGGAACGCCACGCTGTCGTAAGTCGCGCGCTCGAGCTTGCGGCTCGAAAACACCCCGGTGGCGTAGCCGTAAATCAAAACCCCCAGCAACATCCTGGGATGGTGCGCCGCCGACCCGGATCCGCGATAGGCGCCGATCATGCCGCCAAGATCGAGCCCGTCGATCACCTCGACGACAAAGCGGGCCAAATGCCTCTCAGGCAGCCACTCGTCGACCGACGGCGGCAGAAGAAACGACGTCTCACGATCAACGTCCCGGAAATTGCTCATCGCCAGCAAGCTACCCTTCGGCGCGAATCAATCGCAGGATTTTAGCGAAAATCAGCGCCGTCGGGTTAAGTCCGACAGGCTGCTAGTGTTCTGTCCCGCAGATAGCTTTACATATACGTTCGACCTTGTTGAGAATTTGCTCGTTCGTCGCAGTCCAGACGAACGGCGTTGCTTTGGCGTTATAGGCTTCGACGAAGGTCTGGATTTTGGCGACGAGATCCTTGGCGGAAACGAAGGAGCCGCGCCGGATCTGACGTTGGGTAATGAGAGCGAACCAGCGTTCGATCTGATTGAGCCACGACGCATAGGTCGGCGTGAAATGCAGGTTGAAGCGAGGTCATTCGGCGAGCCGGGCGCGGATCTTCGGGTGCTTGTGAGCGGCGTCGTTGTCGACCACAAGGTGAAGATCGAGGTCGCGAGGGACATTGGCTTCGATGTGCTTCAGGAACCCCAGGAATTCCTGATGTCGACCGGCTGGAGGCGCGATGCCAGGAGCTGTGGGAGCAGACGCCGCACGGCTCGCATCCCGGCGCGATCGCCGACGTATGGGCCGAAGAAGTCCAGCGCCTGATGCAGCTTCCCCGCCCGTTCGACGGCTTCGTCGAACACGCCAAGCGCGTCTCGCCGACGCGCCTGATCCATCTGCAGCGCAATCGCTACAGCGTGCCGGCCTCCTTCGCCAATCGCCCGGTCAGCGTGCGGGTCTATCCCGAGCGTATCGTCGCCGCCGCCGAGGGGCAGATCGTCTGCGAGCACGCCCGCGTTTTTGCCCGTTCCCACGAACGGAAGAGCACCACGACGGTTTACGACTGGCGGCGCTATCTGGCGGTCGTTCAACGCAAGCCCGGAGCCTTGCGCAATGGCGCGCCGTTCGTCGAACTGCCGCCCGCCTTCCGCGCTCTGCAACAGCGCCTGCTCAAGACGCCAGGCGGCGACCGCGAGATGGTCGAGATCCTGGCCCTGGTCCTCCAGCACGACGAACAAGCCGTGCTCGCCGCCGTCGAACTGGCGCTGGAGGCTGGCGCGCCGACCAAGACGCATATCCTGAACCTGCTTCACCGCCTGGTCGACGGCAAACCAATGGGCGCACCGGCCGTAAAGGCTCCTCAGGCCTTGACGCTGATCACCGAGCCGCGAGCCCGACGTCGAGCGCTACGACGCCCTCCGTAAGGCCAGGGAGGCGCGCCATGCGTCATAATCCGGCCGCCGGCGCGATCATCATCATGTTGCGCACCCTCAAAATGCACGGCATGGCGCAAGCCGTCGGCGACCTGACCGAACAAGGCTCCCCGGCCTTCGAGGCCGCCGTGCCGATCCTGTCGCAGCTTCTGAAGGCGGAGACGGCCGACAGAGAGGTCAGATCAACGGCCTATCAGCTCAAGGCGGCGCGCTTCCCAAACTATCGCGACCTCGCCGGCTTCGACTTCGTCAGCAGCGAGGTCAACGAGGCGCTCGTACGACAACTTCACCGCTGCGAGTTCCTCGAAGATGCTCACAATGTCGTCCTGGTCGGCGGCCCCGAGCCCGATTCATAATGCTCACCTCGCCATGTCATTGAAAGCTCAGAGGTAGCGCCGGCTGATCTCCAGACGGCGGAGGTCCGGACGCCCTCTTTCTGCGTTGCTCGGAGGCAGAGACGACCTCGGCGAGCCGGATGTCGGCGGCGCGGATGACCCACGGCGCGCCTTTGCAGGATTGGTTTGCGGGAAGAATGCCGTCCGCAATCAAGCGGCGGACGGTCGCGGGACTGACCGCGAGCGTCTCAGCCGCTTCGTTCAACGTCGCCTCGCCGCGCTCGGCGCGTTCGCCCTCATGATAGACGACGATGTCGTGATCGTTGCGCAGGGAGGCGACCCGTGAACGTGTCCACGAATTCCCCTTGCCCGTTGTCTTCCCAGCCCGGTTGAGAGCAGCTGCAATCGCCATGTCCGGCATTTGCCGGGCCATTGCCCGCACGAGTTCGACGACATCGGCGTCCAAGCTCCAGCGATGCTGTCCCATGCGGTTCCTGCGCACGCGCAACGACGTGTGATCTTCGCCCGCCCAGCGGATGACGAGGTCGAGGCCCTCATTCTCCACGCGCACGATGATCTCCTCGATCAGCATGCGAACGATCCGCTTGCGCGTGGCTATAATCGCCCCCTCCGCGCGCCAGGCGCGCTCGACGTCGGCGCCGAGCCTGAGCAGCGTCTCCCGTTCGCCCGGGGTTATGTTATCCGAGGGCTCCGCGCCAAAGGCATCAAGTACGTCCTGAAGCTGGCGCTCCTCCTTCAGGCGCTCATTCCAACGGCGTTCCAGTTCGCCGGCGACCAGCCGATTGTCGGGATCGACAGCGTCATATTGTCGTCGGGCGTGCGCCGCCTCGAAACGCGCCTGCTCAAGCGCCAGCTCGATCTGCCGGCGCTTCTCGGCGTCTTCGCGGCCGCGCTCCTGCAGGGCCGCCAGAGCCGCTTCGACGCCGAGAGGCTGAATGCGCTCGATCACCTCGGCGGCGACTGCAGCGTCGACGCGAAGGCTGCCGAAGGAAATGCAGCGATCCGTCCCATGGTTGAGGGAAGCGCCCCGACAATGATAGCGCGCGACATCGCCCTTCGTTCCTCCGTAAGCGACGTGCACCTTGCGCCCGCAATGGCCGCAGCGGAAAAGTCCGGCAAGCAGGGCTTCTCCACGCCGCACAGCACCGCGACTCACAAAACTCTTGCCGTTGGCGTTGTCCTTGATCAGGCGCTGATTCCTCTCGAAAGCGTCCCACCCGATATAGCCCTCATGGTGGTCCCGGATCAAAACGTCCCACTCCGGTCGCTCGACCCGAAACCCGCGGGTGATGCGTTTCCGGCCGTTCTCGATCCGCGTCTTGCTCATCGACCGGCCGTACGCATAGGCGCCGGCGTAAATCGGGTTGGTGAGGATGTGATGGATCGTGTTGTAGACCGGCGCCTTCCACTCCAGACGCCGGCCTTCAACGCCATGGCGGACGGCGGGTAGCGCGATCCTTTCTTGACGGAACCAGAGATGGACCTGCCGCACGCTCTGCATCTCGGTGAACTTGCGAAACACCAAGGCAAGCGCCTCGCCTACACGAAGGTCCGGGTCCCTGTCGATCTGATTGGATCCGCTGCGCACATAGCCAATCGCGACCGTCGTGAACAGTTCGCCACGGCGCGCCTTCTGTTTGAGCGCTTCATGGGCACGCTGGCGCAGGATGGACAGCTCCATCTCGCTCAGCGTTCCTTTCATGCCCAGCAGGAGCCGGTCGTTGGCAAGACGGGGATCGTAAACGCCATCCTCGTCGGCGATCAGCGTCCCGACGAGGCCGCAGAACTCAAGCAGCGTGTGCCAGTCGCGTCCGTTGCGGGCCAGGCGCGAAGCCTCGATCGACACCACCGCGCCGACCCGGCCTTCGCAGATCGCCGCCAAAAGCTTCTCGAACCCCGGGCGGGCGACGCCTGATCCTGAACGACCGAGATCGTCGTCGATGACACTGACGTTGGCCCAACCCAGCTGTCGGGCTCGCTCGACCAACCCATATTGCCGCCGGCGGCTCTCGACGTTGTTGATCACCTGATCGATCGTCGACTGGCGAACGTAGACGATCGCCTCCCGGGCGAGATGGTCAGCTTCGATCCGGCTCATGGCGCGCCTCCTTCCGGATCGAAGACATGACCTCCTGCGAAAGCGCCTCTATCAGAAGCGCTCGCAGAGTCTCCACCATTGCCCGGCGGCGTTCGTTCGCGATCGGACGCGGGGGCCGCGGCTCTTCGAACAGGTCCGGTTGTCGGCGATTCAGGCGCATGATCAGCTCCGTCTACCCGGGACGAATCCCCATGGCCGGAGCCTAGAACCGCATCGAGATGGGCGCGCAGATCGCGCAATCGTCCCACGCAAAGGCGCGGAGCCGAGCGTATCTCGCAGGACGCAGCAGCCGGCCGCAACATCCATTCCGGCGTTAGCGTCAGCGTGCTGTCAGCAAGACGAATCGTAAGATGCACATCGCCCGCGAAGACGACGCGCCGACCGCTCGAAACAACCGTTGCCCCTGCAAGCGGATGAAATGCGTAGTAGATCGTCTCTTCGTTCGCCAGAATCCCGGCGCCATGTCGCTGTCTCGCCTGGCACAGGCAAGACCCACCTGGCCACCGCAATCGGCGTGCAGACCATCGAACATCACCGCAAGCGCGTCCGGTTCTTCTCCACCGTCGAACTCGTCAACGCCCTCGAACAGGAAAAACTTCAGGCGAAGCCTGGACAGATCGCGGGGCGCCTCGCCTACTCGGACCTCGTCATCCTCGACGAACTCGGCTACCTGCCGTTCAGCGCCTCCGGCGGCGCGTTGCTCCTCCACCTATTGAGCAAGCTCGACGAGCGCGCCAGCGTCATCATCACGACCAATCTCAGCTTCGGCGAGTGGGCCACCGTGTTCGGCGACCCCAAGATGACGACCGCGCTGCTCGATCGCCTCACCCACCGCTGTCACATTCTCGAAACCGGAAATGACAGCTTCCGCTTCAAGAACAGCTCGGCGAAAGCCGCCAAACCCGCAAAGGAGAAACCTCGGAACTTGACGAACCCCTGACCCCGAAACCATCATCAAGCCGGGTCAGTTCTCAATGGAAACCCCGGCTCACTTCTCGCCGGAAATCGACATCCTGCATGCTCGCCCGCGAGTCCAGCGAGGCGATCCCGCTAACGCGCGGCGAAGCGAAAGGGACAAACAGCGTCAACATCCGAGAGTCACAGTAAGCAACCCGGAGGGCAGGGAAGAAGGTCGTCCCACCGAGATATGCATTAACCGACGCGACCCGAAAGCGAAGAAACGACTGACGTTTGGTTCAAAATCGAGCATGTGTACGGAGGTCCGCCGAAGAATGCTGCGTGGATAACCCGTCGCCCCGATCATCAGTTGATCCGGGGCTCGTGTCAGTGAGGCGCCTGGATTAGCCGAGTTCCCATCATGACACAAAGGGTTGAGCCCATGTCCACCAAACTTACCGATACGCAGATCGTCATGCTGAGCGCCGCCGCGCAGCGCGACGATCGATGCCTCGTCGCATCTCAAAACCTTAAGGGCAGCGCGGCGCAAAAGGTTGCGGCGAAACTGATTGGCGCTGGCCTAGCAGCCTGTCGGACTTAACCCGACGGCGCTGATTTTCGCTAGAATCCTGCGATTGATTCGCGCCGAAGGGTAGCTTGCTGGCGATGAGCAATTTCCGGGACGTTGATCGTGAGACGTCGTTTCTTCTGCCGCCGTCGGTCGACGAGTGGCTGCCTGAGAGGCATTTGGCCCGCTTTGTCGTCGAGGTGATCGACGGGCTCGATCTTGGCGGCATGATCGGCGCCTATCGCGGATCCGGGTCGGCGGCGCACCATCCCAGGATGTTGCTGGGGGTTTTGATTTACGGCTACGCCACCGGGGTGTTTTCGAGCCGCAAGCTCGAGCGCGCGACTTACGACAGCGTGGCGTTCCGCTACATCGCCGCCAACGACCACCCCGACCACGACACGATCGCCGCGTTTCGGCGGCGCTTTCTCAAGGAGATCGAGGGGCTGTTCGTCCGCGTGCTGCTGCTTGCGCGCGAGATGGGCGTGCTGAAGATGGGAACGGTCGGCCTCGACGGCACGAAGATCCACGCCAACGCCAGCCGTCACAGCGCGCTTTCTTGGGAGCACGCGAGCAAGCTCGAGGCGCAACTGAAAGCCGAGGCAGCGGATTTGCTGGCGCGCGCCGAGGCGGCGGACGAGGCCGATGTCCCTGACGGCATGTCAATTCCCGAAGAGCTGGCCTTGCGCGAGAAGCGTCTGGCCAAGCTTGCGGAGGCGCGGGCGAAGATCGAGGCGCGGGCGAAAGAGCGATACGAGCGCGAGCGGGCCGCGCACGAGGCCAAACTCGCCGCGCGCGAGGCCAAAACCGCCACGACCGGCAAGAAGCCTGGCGGCAAGCCGCCTGCGCCGCCTGTCGAAGGGCCGCTGCCGAAGGACCAGATCAATCTCACCGACGAGGACTCGCGCATCATGCCGGCGGCGGGCGGCGGCTTCGAGCAGGCCTACAACGCTCAAGCGGTCGTGGCGGCGGGGAGCCTGCTGGTCGTTGCCGCCGATGTGGTTCAGGCGCCGAACGACAAGCAGCAGCTCGAACCGATGCTGGGCAAGATCGAGGCTTTGCCCGAACGACTGGGCGCGGCCGAAACGCTTTTGGCGGACGCCGGCTATTTCAGCGCGGCGAATGTCGAGGCTTGCCGGCAGGCCGAACTCGAACCGCTGATCGCGATGGGCCGTCAGCCGCATCATCCCCCGCTTGGCGAGCGCTTCGGACAGGAGGGGCCCCCGCCGGAAAATCCGACGCCGGTCGAGGCCATGGCCCATCGGCTGAAGACGCCCGAAGGCCGCAAGCTCTATGCTTTGCGCAAGCAGACGCCGGAACCGGTGTTCGGCGTCATCAAATCGGCGCTCGGATTCCGTCAGTTCTTGTTGCGCGGCCTCGACAAGGTGCGCGGCGAGTGGACCCTCGTGACGATGGCGTGGAATCTGAAGCGGATGTTCGTCCTCACCCCCGCCTGACCCGGCCGCCAAGCGTTCCCACGCCAGCAAAGCAGGCGTCCGAAGCGACCCAAATCCCGCCTCTCAACCGCGCTTGGAGCCGATCCCACGCCGCAAGACGTTTCAGCTCGCCAAAATCGCCCGCGCCGAAACCCGAGTCCGACAGGCTGCTAGCGAAAGAGATCCAGGCGAAGCCGGGGTGCCGGTCTGGCGGCGCGATGCGCAAGCCGGCCAGTCCTATGCGCTGAAGCTGACGGCCGCGGGCGCTAGGGCGATCGCTGTCGACGACGGCTCGGCCTCAGATGAGACGACAAAAGTCAGTGGCCACCGTGTGCGGGTCGCCGCCCCTGACTCGGAAATTGTCCAGCGGGCTATTGCCGAAGTTTCTGCCGCGGGGGCTGCAAGCCCGTCCGCGCCCCGAGGCGGCACGAAGCTGGCGCGGGTCCTCGAATTGCTTCAGCGCGATTGTGGCGCAACGCTAGAGGAACTGATCGCGGCGACGGATTGGCTTCCGCATACCACGCGCGCTGCGCTAACCGGGTTGCGCAAGCGAGGCTGTTCGGTAACCATCGACCGATCTGACTCGGAGCGGGGATCAACATACCGCGCGCGGTCGGACGAGACTATCGATGTTGAACAAGCAGGGTCCCAAAGCGACGATCCGCCGACAATCTCCGCTACCCCAAAATCGAAGAACGCTCGACGCGCGGAGAAGCCGCAAGCGCAACAGGTAGCGTGACGTCGCTGGGACGGCATTCTGGCGACGCCGGAGAAAATCTTTCTCTCCAGCGGTCGGCGGGCCAAGCTGAAAAGCTCGACTTGACGATCGCCGGGCTCGGTGACCTCGACGCCGACCAGCTTCGACTTCAATGGCGCAATCATCTGGGCGGGACGGCTCCCGCCCATTTGCCGCGTTGGCTGCTCCTGAGGGTTCTGGCCTATCGGGTTCAGGCGGTTGCGCTAGAGCATCGGACGGTCAGATTAAATCGGCGGGGATTCCAGCGGGGATGAGAATGTGATTCACTTCCGGTTGGAGGTGATTTGCGATGCCGAAGCCCTATTCGCTTGATCTTCGCGAGCGTGTGGTGAGTTACGTTGAGGGCGGGCATTCGCGGCGCGCGGCGGCGGCCCATTTCAGGGTGTCGCCCTCGTTCGTCATCAATTTGATGACGGCTTTTCGCCAGCGCGGCGCGGTTACGCCCAAAGCGCTCGGCGGCTGGCGACACAGCAAGCTCGATCCGCACCGCGTCTTCATCCTGCGCCGGGTGGCGGAGAAGGACGACATCAGCATGCCGGAGCTGGCCGGCGAACTCCAAGCCGCCAGCGGCGTGAAAGCCGACCCCGCCTCGCTGTCGCGCTGGCTGATCCGCAACGGCCTGAGCTTTAAAAAAAAGCCTTCAGGCCAGCGAATGCGATCGGCCCGACGTGCGCCAGGCGCGCGAGGCGTGGAAGGCTGAACGACAGCCCAAGATGAGGACCGAGCCGCATCGGCTGGTCTTCATCGACGAAACGGGAACCATCCTTCGACAGGCTCAGCACGAAGATGACCCGTGCGCGCGGACGCTGCGAAAGAGGCAAACGCCTTCGCTCCAAGGCCCCCTTTGGCCATTGGAAGACCCAGACTTTCGTCGCCGGACTGCGCTGCCGCGCCCTGACCGCGCCGTATCGTCATCGACGCGCCGATGGACCGGGCGATCTTCGACACCTACGTGCGCACCCAGCTCGTCCCAACGCTGCACGAGGGCGACATCGTCATCCTGGACAATCTGCCCGCCCACAAAAGCCCGGCCGCCGAACAAGCCATCTGCGAGCGGGGCGCTTGGCTCATGTTTCTGCCGCCCTACAGCCCCGACCTCAATCCCATCGAAATGGCCTTCGCCAAACTCAAGGCGCATCTGCGCGCCATGGCCATGCGCACCATCGACGAACTCTGGAAAGCCATCGGGCAAATCTGCGACCTCTTCGCCCCACAGGAATGCGCAAACTACTTCAAAGCCGCAGGGTACGGATTCAAATGACCGTCCGATGCTCGCGCAGCGGCGAGCTTGTATTCCCCGCTTCCAGGGGAAGCGACAAGCCTATGACCGGTTTTCAAGGCTTGGCTTCGGGTCGCCGACCGGGCAGGACTTCCTGCTGACGCCACATATTCTGAGGCATTCGCTAGCCAGTGTCGCGGCTGATCTCGGCTATTCAGAATTGACGATTGCGGCACTCTTGGGACACCGCAAGGCCAGCATGACCAGCCGTTACGCGCATCACGCCGATGCGGTGCTCTTGCAGGCTGCCGACACTGTGTCCGATCGGATCGCCAGATTGATGGTCGATACGAAGCCGGCAGGGATTGTCGTCGAATTGGCGAGGGGTGCATGAGCAGCGAAGACGACACAATCGCGCGCCTTATTAGAGGCGATGAGCCATCCCCATGGTTATGCGTGAGAACCTCCAAAGCCCGCGAAATGCTTGCCTATAGTATCAAGGCTGAGCGCAAATATCCGCATCGCAAGGAATTGCAGGCGAGCCTCAAGAGGCTCGCGACGGCCATTGACACCATCCGCGAGGCCGAGCGCGATTTCGACCTCATGACGCTTCTGCGGGCTGGAGACGATTTCTTTCTCAATGAGAATGAGACCTGCCATGGCCTGGCCGACCTAGCGAAGCGGGTAAAAGAGACGCTTGGCGACATTCCAGTTCGCAAGGGGCGAGACAAGTTTTTCGGCCGACCGGCGGGCCCAACGCCGCAGCAAATCTGTGCGCTGATAGTCAGCATTCTTTGGGAGGACCAGGTCCCTCGATGCTTCTGGCATGTGTGAAGTCGACCGGCGATTACGCGGCGGATTGCGTAACTGGACAACGTCTCGCGCTCGAATATCTGGCCTACGAGGAAGCGGATAAAGGGGGCCCTGGTTACCTCCCGAGCATCGTCGCCGATATGCCTCGCAAGCTCACGGGCATCGAGGTAGCCTTCCTAGGAATGGTGGCGTACGCGGCTGCCAGCGGGGCTTGGCGAGCCCGGCAAATCAGCGCCTATTGGGACGGGTGCCAGAATGAGGAGGCGAGCCAATCTGAGATAGCCAAGCCGTCGCCGCAGACGACTGACATTTTGCGCGCCTCTCTCTTGGCGGAAAAGGCGAGCTTGCTTCTCCAGGTTGGGCAGGCGTCGGAGCCGCGGCTATCGGTGATCCGCAGGGAGATCGAGGCGAGCGATCGGCTCTTACAACGGCTCGAGCGAATGAGCCGCGCGGCATAGGATCGTCGATCGCAAGCGACAAGGGGCGGCTTTCGAGCCGCCCTTTTTGTGTGGCAATTGACAGCACGGCCTAGTGGGGTCAGGTGCGGGGCTTTTTTCAACTCGCGGGACGGATGAGAGGACGATTCGCCAAAAAGTATAGGCTTGAGCACACCAATGGAGCATGGCCCGCACCCCCATCGCTTCTTAACTGAGGGCATCAACCACTGGAAGCTTTGAGGAACATCGCCATGCTCAAGACAATCGCTTTGATCGGCCTCGCCGCCGCCCTCGCGGTTCCGCCATCCGCGGCTCTCGCCCAGCAGGGCAGATCCAAGTCTTACGGCAGCGTCGGGCACGGGCCTCACATCCCCACCCAGTCGCTGACGCCTTTCGACCGCGCCTGGAACGAAGACAATCAGTCCAAATATGAGGCTGAAAACAGCGCCGAATGGCTTCGCAAGCACGGGAAGGGCCCGTTTCCCTTCTTCTGATCGGGCGACGCCTCCCTCTCGTTAGCTAGCGTTGATAAGCGACCGCCGCGGGACGTTCAAGCGAGAGGGCGGCTTTCGGGCCAAGGACTAAACCGCTCGCGCGGTAGGGGCGGCGAGCGACAGCGCGAGAACTCGGAAGGCCAGAACCGGCCGACGTGAAGGCCAAGGCCTGTCTCAAGATCGTGGGGTTCAACCCCATGCGAGACAGGAGCTTTCGATGTCCAACAAGCCCATCAGCCCGCTGCGTCAGCGCATGATCGACGACATGACGGCGCGCCGGTTCAAGGAGAAGGTGCAAAAGGATTATGTCCGGCATGTGAGGACCTTCGCGGCCTTCCTTGGCCGGTCACCGGACACGGCCACGAGCGAGGACCTTCGCCGCTTTCAGCTTCACATGGCGAAGCAACAGATTGGCGCTCCGACGATCAACTCCGCCATCGCCGCGCTGCGCTTCTTTTTCATCGTTACACTCGAACGGCCCGATCTCGTTCGTCCTCTGAGGACTGTGAGTGAGCCGCGCAGGGCGCCGGTCGTGCTGAGCCAGGAGGAGGTGGCGCGGCTGCTCGAAGCCGCCCCCAGCGTGAAGTACAAGGCCGCGCTGAGCGTCGCCTACGGCGCGGGCCTCAGGGTGTCCGAGGTCGCGAACCTGAAGGTGTCGGACATCGACAGCCAGCGCATGACGCTCAGGGTCGAGCAGGGCAAGGGACAGCGGGATCGCTATGTCATGCTAGCGCCGCAACTGCTCGAGCTCTTGCGCGAATGGTGGCATGCGGCGCGACCGCCGGTCTGGCTCTTTCCCGGTCAGAACCCGATCAATCAGATCACTCCCCGTCAGCTCAACCGCGCCGTCACCGCCGCCAAAGACCTGGCCGGAATCTCCAAGCGCATCTCGCCGCATACCCTTCGGCACAGCTTCGCCACCCATCTGCTCGAGCAGGGCGTCGATATTCGCGTGATTCAGGTGTTGCTCGGGCACGCGAAACTCGAGACGACCGCGCTCTACACCCGCGTCGCCGTCAACACGGTCCGCGACATCAAGAGTCCGCTGGAGCGGCTGGGCGTCAGCCTGACGAAGCGAACACGGCCCGGCTGACCACGGCCGCGTGGCGCGGCCCCCTCTCGAGGTCGCCGACGTCTTTCGCGCCCACGGGGCGGCGTGGCGAAAGGCCAACGCCGGTCACCTGAGCCTCGGCCAGCTGAAGGTCATGTCGGCGATCGAGACCTGTCGCACCGCCGCGCTCGGCGGACACGTCGAGCGCTGCGAGGACTGCGCGCACGAACGGATCGCCTACAATTCCTGCCGCAATCGCCACTGCCCGAAGTGCCAAGCCGCCGCGGCGCGGAAGTGGCTCGAAGACCGCGAGGCCGAGCTCCTGCCGGTTCCCTACTATCACGTCGTCTTCACCCTGCCGGCGTCGATCGGCGCCATCGCGTTCCACAACAAGGCCGCCGTCTACGACCTCCTGTTCCGCACCGCCGCCGAGACGCTCACCACCATCGCCGCCGATCCCAAGCATCTCGGCGCGCGCATCGGCCTCACCGCCGTGCTCCACACCTGGGGCTCGGCGCTCACCCACCATCCGCACGTCCACGTCATCGTGCCCGGCGGCGGCCTGTCGCCGGACGGGTCGCATTGGATCGCCTGCAAGCCCGGCTTCTTCCTGCCCGTGCGTGTGCTGTCGCGTCTGTTCCGCCGCCTCTTCCTCGACGGGATCGCCGCCCTGTATGCGGCCGGACGCCTCGCCTTCCTCGGCGACCTCGCCCCGCTCGCCGACAAGCGCGCCTTCGACGCCGCGCTCGCGCCCCTGCGCCATTCGGAATGGGTCGTCTACGCCAAGCGGCCGTTCGCCGGGACGCAGGCCGTGCTCGCCTACCTGTCGCGCTACACCCATCGCGTCGCGATCTCGAACTCCCGGCTCATCGCGCTCGACGAGAAGGTCGTCTCCTTCAAGTGGAAGGACTACCGGATCAAAGGCCGCGACCGGATGAAGACCATGACGCTCGACGCCGCCGAGTTCATCCGCCGCTTTCTCCTGCACGTTCTGCCCAGCGGCTTCCACCGCATCCGACATTACGGCCTGTTCGCCGGCGCGGTTCGAGCGAATAACATCGAGCGCGCCCAACAATTGCTCGCCCCGTCCAAGACCTCAGCCGAGAGCGCGCCCGCCGGCGCCGACAGCGACGCCGAACCAGATTTGTCCTTCCGCTGCTGCCCGTGCTGCGGCGGCCGGATGATCGTCGTCGAGACCTTCGAAGGCCCGCGCCCTGCGCGCCCGCCACCACCCACCCGGATCAGGATCGACACCTCATGATGATCAACGCCGCGCATCCTGCTTCGCAACGTCGATCGGTTTCGCGTCCAGCCGCGCGCTGGAGCACGAGAGCGCTGACCTCGCGCGGTCGCCAATCCTCCTTCGACCGACGCCAACGCCTCGCTCCCGCGCATCGTCGCCTTGGAAAACGTCCGCCGTCGCCGCTTCCGCTGAAAACACCCAACGTTGTCGGCTGCCGACGCCTCGCTCGACAGCCGTCCGCGACCCTCAAATCCCCATAGGCGCGCTCGCCAAACGGCCCCCTTCCTCCCCGCGGTTTCCTCCTTGGGAGGCTTTCGGACGCCGGCCCCCGATTCCGCACGACCGTCCGCAAGGGGCCGGCGCCCGAAACCCTTCACCGCCCTTTCCGTTTGGCGGACTGTGATTGAGGTCACGGCGGCGTGCGAGGCGTTGTGCTTACTTTGCGGAAACGAACGGGCTGGACGGCCAGGAGTTTCCGAGATGTCCTATCATCAACGGCCACATGAGCTGCGGCTCGCGATTGTCTTCGAGGCGGAAGCGCTAATTTCCGATTTCGGGGCCGACGCGTACGACAAAGCTCGCCGGCGCGCTAAAGAGGCTAGCAATGACACTCTGGCGAGGGATTGGAGCGAAGTCGCGCTCGTGGTCGCTCGCAAAATGGGAAGGCGCTCGTCGTTGCTCGCCTGGATGTCTCATTAGGTGGGGGGCCTGTCGTGGTATCCCTCATGCTTTTCTGGGGCATCAGCCTCGCTGCGCTCAGTTGGCTGGCGCTCCGATTCTGTGCGGCGGTGGTGCTCGGGCTCGCCATAGTCGTTGGATCGATCGTCGTTTGGGCAGTCGCGGCGCTCGCTCTGGCCGTGATTGGTGACTTGCCGCCGAGGCGACCGAACAATGAGGGTGCTTGGCGTGTTTGATCACGCGGCGCGCTCAATTCCCTGCCTCCCAGCCTAAGCGCGTCCCCCGCGGCCTGCCCTCCCTGCCGCGGGGCTTTTTCGTTCTTGCTCCGTTCTACGCGTCCGGCTATCGTCCACCGGATGCCTCGCGACGGCGGCCTGACCCTTTCCGACGTTCGCTCCCCGACGCTTTCGATCGTCTGTGAGCCGTGCGGCCGGCGCGGGCGCTACGCCGTTGCCAGGCTCCTCGAGGGGCACGGCGACGCGAAGCTGACCGACCTATCGCAGACGCTAGCCGATTGCCCGAAGACGCGGTGCGCCAGCATCCATGATCGTTGCAAGGCGGTCTACGAAGGGCTTAGGGTTCGCTAGCGCAAGGCCGCCGGGATTACACCCAAAGAGTCCGCTGGCGGCCCTGCCGTCGCCGCCGGCCTGGAGCGCCTGCAACCGCCCCGACCCCAGCCACGGGCGCGCCGTCAGCCGCCGCCGCTGTCGATGCAGCCGTAGGTAACGCAATCGTCGGGATTGCGGCTGAGCCCGTCCGTTTCGTGGTCGCCGAACGTCGCCGGCCGCGCGGGGGCAAAAATCGCCGCCTGCCCGGGCGCCTCAGCGCGCATCGCGACGCTCCGATGACGAATTGTCCGATAGTAGTGGACCGGCCCGCCGAGCGCGTCAGCCGATAGAGGAGCCGCCAGCGCAATCCCGAGCGCGAGCGGCAACGTGATCTTCTGTCTCATGGCTTCCTCCCCGGCGCCTAAGCGCCGCTGCTCCCTTCGTTTGGAGCCTCAAAGACCATATGACAGTTTTGTGACTAAATCTTGCTCGCAGTGTAAATTAGCTTTTATTCGGGCCCTGAGATGGTTACGCCGCCCGGCGCGGCGTTGCAGCCGCTGAGAGAGATGCCCGCCAGGAGGCCTGCAGAGGCTGCCGCGTGAGACTCGCCCCGGACGGCAAGGGCGGCTATTTGATGGTGTTACCACACGCGATCCTCGACCATCTGACGGCCCTGCGCGGCCCCGGCGAGAGCTACAGCGACGTGATCATCCGCGTTGCGAGGGGCTAGGGAGATTTTACCGCCGACTTTTGATCAGCAGAAAGCGACGCAGACGCGATTGCCGTTTCGGTCGAAACCATGGCGCGCGCAGCGGCGGTGGTGCGGACGCGTCACGGCGTTGCCGACCAAAGCGCCCGTGCCCGCGCCGATTACACCGCCCGCGATGGCGCCGCCGGCGCTGCCGCCCGAAACCGCGGATCCGATCAGCGCGCCGGTGCCTGCGCCGATGGCGCCGCCGGCGAGGGTGCCAGTCTGCTGCGACGTCTGGCAAGCGGACATGGCCAGCGCGCCCACAAGCGCGAGCGCAAGAGCAATCATTTTCTTCATAGAATGGATACTCCTTAGTTCGCCAATTGGGGCGACCATGCCGCGACACCGGCCAAGCCTATCCCGAGGGAGGCCAGCGCGCCAAGCCGAGCGCCACTGTCCCCGGAATGCTCCGCCAGCGTCCCTCAATTCGCGCCGAAAGCGGGCGCTTTGTCCGTGGGCGGGCCGCGTCGGTATCACGCCGCTCACGTTTGTCCGGTGGCCAGCACGTAAGCAATGCCGCCGGCGGCGCTGAACAAGACGAGCGCGACAATGACGCGCCATGCGATCGTTAGGGCCGGCTGAACGCGCGAGGGCCGCGAACGTGGCCGGGGCGGCAGGGGCTCGAAGCGCGTCATTGGTCGGGTCGGCCAAACTCCCGTCGCGCGACAGCGGTCGGCATCGGTCGGGCTCGTGACAAATCCTTGCCTAGCGGGTGAGATAAACTAACAACTAACAACAATTGTTCATAAAGGCAAGGTAATTGACATTTTCGCAAGGGACTTTGGTTACTCGCGCGTCGTCGCGGGCGCCACGAATGCCGCGATCTCGCCGACACTTTGTCCGGCGGGTGTCCGGTGTAGCCTGTCGGTAGCTATGTGGTAGCTAGCTCGGACATCGAGACAAGTGCGGCACCGTAAGTCATTGAAAACATGGTGGGCGATGCAGGGATCGAACCTGCGACCCCTCCCGTGTGAAGGGAGTGCTCTACCGCTGAGCTAATCGCCCGCCTCAAGGTTGGCATGCTTTATGGCCGGTGCGAGAGCCAAGTCAAGAAGCTCTCGGCGCGGCCGAAAGCGCGCCAAGGCGAACCCGAGCTGGATTTCGAACTGGAGCCGGCGCGACGCTGGCCGCCGTCCTGTTGCAGCCGCCGGCGCAACGGAGGATAAAGGCGCGATGGGCGAGAAGGACAGGGCTGACGCGGTGTTCACGCTGGATGAACTCGCGCGAACGATCGATCAGCGCGCCGGGGCGAGCGCGGAGAGTTCCTACACTCGCAGCCTGCTCGACAAGGGCGCAGCCCATTGCGCTCGCAAATTCGGCGAGGAAGCGATCGAACTGGCGATCGCCGCCGCGGCGCTGGACGAGAGCGCCGTTCGCTTGGAGGCGGCTGACGTGTTGTACCACCTGCTTGTTGTGCTTCGGGCGCGGGGCGTGGCGTTGTCGTCGGTAATGGACGAATTGGACAAAAGATCGAAACAAAGCGGTCACCAGGAAAAGGCGTCGCGAACGAAGTGAAAGCGCCGGCGAATAGACCCCGATCGAGCCGACCGGCTCGAGTGAGAGAGTTCTGATGAATTGCGCTGGGCTTCAATCGCTCGAGTCCCCGTTCCGCCGCTTCACCCGTGACGAATGGGCGCAATTGCGCGCCGACACCCAGCTCACTCTGACGATCGATGACCTGCGCAAATTGCAGTCGACGCATGATCCGATCTCGCTCGACGAGGTCGTCGCCATCTATCTACCGCTATCGCGACTGTTGGCGCTCTACGTTGCGGCGACGCAGGGACTGTTCAAGGCGACGCAGCGGTTTCTCGGCGCAACCGATGGAAAAGTCCCTTACATTATTGGGATCGCCGGATCAGTCGCGGCCGGCAAGTCGACGACGGCGCGTGTACTGCAGGCGCTTTTGACCCGCTGGCCGAACACGCCCAAGGTGCAGCTCGTCACCACCGATGGCTTCCTGCGCCCGAATGCGGAGCTGATCCGGCAGGGCATCATGGACCGCAAGGGCTTTCCCGAAAGCTACGACGGGACGGCGGTGCTTCGCTTTCTTTCCGCGGTCAAGGCGGGGCAGCACAATGTCGCCGCTCCGGTCTATTCGCACATCACCTACGACATCGTGAAGGGAGAATCGATCAGCGTTGATCGGCCGGATATTCTCATCTTCGAGGGGATCAACGTCTTGCTGCCCAACCGGCTGCCCCGAGACGGCAAAGAAATCCCATTCGTCTCCGACTTTTTCGACTTCTCCATCTTCCTGGACGCCGGCGATGCGTTGCTGGAGCAATGGTATATCGAACGCTTCATGGGCCTGCGGACGACGGCGTTCCGTGATCCGCGCAGCTATTTCCGCCAATACGCCGACCTCAACGATGCGGAAGCCGAGGCGACAGCGCGTTCGATCTGGCGGCGCATCAATCTCGTCAATTTGCACGAGAATATTTTGCCGACCCGTCCGCGCGCCGACCTGCTCCTGACGAAAGGCGCGAGTCATCGGATCGAAGAAGTCGCGCTGAGAAAGCTGTGAGCGTGATTGTACGATTCACGCTGAGCGTCTGCGCATGCCTTCTCGGCCTCCTCACGTTTTCCCTCGCTGCAGCCGAGCCGCCCAAGCCCTGTCAAGGCTCGGATCTCACCCAGGTTGAGGGGCTCGCCGCAGCCAAGTCGACGCGAGCGGACGATCTCGTCAACGGCGACGGGTTGCTCTGGCGCATCGAGAAGCCCGGTCTTGCGCCTTCCTATCTCTTCGGCACAATTCATTCGACCGACGAATCCACGCTCGAAGTCGCCCGACGCGCCGCGCCATTGATTGACGGCTCCAAGGTCGTAGCGACCGAACTTGGCGGCCCGCTCGACCTGATCGAACGAGCTAACATCACGGCGGCGATGCTCGCCAAGGCGCTCGATCGCGACCACGACACATTCGAGGGCGCAATCGCGCCGGAGGACCGCGAGCTGATCGAGAAATTCGTCTCGAGCCTCGGCTATCCCGCTGAATTCGCGCACCACTTGAAGCCTTGGTTTCTCGCCATTCTGACTGCGCTGCCCGCTTGTGAAGCTGAGCGCGAAGCGCTCGATCTGCCCGAGGTCGACCAATTTCTCGCTCAGACCGCGAAAGACGCGAGCATCAAAGTCATTGGGCTTGAAACGCCGGAGGAGCAGATCGACGCGATCGCGGCCATGCGCCCCGAAGTCGCGGCGACCCTGCTGACGCTCGCCGCCCGGGACCCGGGCTTAAACGACGACCTCTACGCAAACACGCTCAGGCTCTATCGCGAAAGCCGGCCGGCCGAAATCGTGGCGATCGCCGACGCCTTGGGGGGATTGAGTGAGTCCGAGCGCGCGGCGCAGGACGAATTCATGCGCGATCTGCTCCAAGGCCGAAACGCCATCATGGCTGAGCGCGCCACGCCGCTTCTGGCCTCAGGCGGCGCGTTTATCGCCGTTGGCGCGCTGCATCTCGCGGGCAAGACCGGCCTCATCGAGCGCTTCCGCGCGGACGGCTACACGGTGACCAAAGTCTGGTAGCCCGCTATTCCCCGTAAGGCGTCCAAATGTTCTTGACCTGGGTCGCGCGGCGCAGGAAATCGCGGCCCTCGGCTTTGGCCCAGTCGATCGCCGCCGCCGAGGTCCAGGTCGCCTTGAGATTGCCGGCGGAAAGCGCCTCGACTTGCGCTGACCCGTCCGTGTCGCCGACATACCAGACCGCGTCGACGCCGTCGTGCTCGGCCAGTGTCTTGGCCAGGACGTTTGCCTCTCCGGTGACAATGTTGACGACCCCGGCGGGCACATCCGAGGTTTCAAGCACCGAATAAAAATCAGTCACACTCAACGGATGGCTCGCCGACGGAATTGCGACGACGCAATTGCCCATGGCGATCGCCGGCATCACGAGGGAGACGAAGCCGAGCAGCGGCGCCTCGTTCGGGCAGACAATTCCCGTCACGCCCCATGGCTCGTTCATCGCAATGGTCACGAAGCGCGAACGTGTTGCGTGCACGGCGCCGTCGAACTTGTCGGCATAGCCGGCGTAGACAAACGCGCGGCGGATCGAGGCGTCGACTTGCGCCTTGGCCGCGCGGGCGGAGACCCCGGTCATGGCGCTGAGCCGTCGCGCGAATTCGTCTTCGCGGGCGGCCAGGTTCTCGGCCACATAATAGAGCACTTGCGCGCGATTGTGCGCCGTCGCCGCTCCCCAGGAGGAAGCCTTCGCAGCGGCTTCGACCGCGTTGCGAATGTCCTTGCGATTGCCGAGGCCGGCGAGCCCAAGTTCGCGGCCAGCCGAGTCGAGAACCGCGTAGCTATAGCCGGAATCGGGCCGCGCCTGCTTGCCGCCGATGAAGAGCTTGGCGGTGCGATCAGGGCCCCCGTCGATGACGTTTCGCGCCGGACTAAACCCGGGCGCAGCGACGAGGCGCGTCGGGCGGGAAGCGTTGGGCTTGGCTTTCGGCTCGTCGGCGGTCCGGTACTCGTACAGGCCTTCGCGCCCGCCTTCGCGGCCGAAGCCGCTCTCGCGGTAGCCGCCGAACCCCGAGGCGGCGTCGAACATGTTTGTCGAATTGATCCAGACGACGCCAGCCTTGATGCGGGCCGCGACCTCGAGCGCGCGATTGACGTTCTCCGTCCAGACGGACGCCGCCAAGCCGTAGCGTGTGTTGTTGGCGAGCGCGACCGCCTCGTCCGGCGTGCGGAAGGTCGTGGCGACCAGCACCGGGCCGAAGATTTCCTCCCGCGCGAGCACGGACGCGGGATCCACGCCGGTGACCAGGGTTGGCGGGTAGAAGCAGCCTCGATCGGGAAGCGATTCATTGGCGCGGAAGACTTCGAGCCCCTCCTCCTCGCCTTCGCGCATCAGCCGGTGGATTCGCTCGAGCTGAACCGGGGCGACGATCGCGCCGACATCGGTCGACTTGTCGAGCGGATCGCCCAGTCTCAGGTTCGTCATGCGGGCGCGCAGCTTGGCGTACAAGGTTTCGGCGACGCTTTCCGCGATCAGAAGCCGGGAGCCGGCGCAACAGACCTGCCCTTGATTGAACCAGATCGCGTCGACCACGCCCTCGACCGCGCTGTCGAGGTCCGCGTCCTCGAACACGACGAACGGCGACTTGCCGCCGAGCTCAAGCGACAGTTTCTTGCCCGTGCCAGCCGTCGCTTTGCGAATTGCCCGTCCAACCTCGGTCGAGCCAGTGAAGGCGATCTTGTCCACGCCATCATGCGCGACCAGCGCAGCGCCGGTCCCCCCGTCGCCGGTGACGATATTGACAACGCCCGGCGGCAGTCCCGTCTCGACGCAGATCGCCGCAAAGGCGAGCGCGGTCAGGGGCGTGAATTCCGCCGGCTTCAGCACCACCGTGTTCCCGGCCGCGAGCGCCGGCGCGATCTTCCAGGCGAGCATAAGCAGCGGAAAATTCCACGGGATGATCTGCCCGCACACCCCGACCGGCTTGGTCCCCGGAAACTCGCTGTCGATCAGCGACGCCCAACCGGCGTGATGATAGAAATGGCGGGCGACCAGCGGAATGTCGATGTCGCGCGATTCGCGGATCGGCTTGCCGTTGTCGATCGTCTCCAGGACGGACAGAAAGCGCTCACGCTTCTGCACATGGCGCGCGAGCGCGTAAATATGCTTCGACCGCTCGAAGCCGGAGAGCGCCGCCCATTTGGCCTGAGCCTTCCGCGCCGCGGCGACGGCGGCGTCAATGTCCTGCGGAGAGCCCTGCGAAACGCGAGCGATGCGTTCGCCGGTCGCGGGATTGAAGACATCAAACAGGTCGCCCGGTTTGGTGAAGACGCCGTTGATGAAGTGCCCGAAGCCCGCCTTGTGCTCTTCGAGCCAGGCTCTGACATGTTCGCTGCCTTCCGGCGAAGGACCGTAGTCCATCGTGCGCAGGATGTCCTTGACGACGCCCATGAGTGTGCCTCACGCCATTGCGTGGCGATGCGCGGCCGAATAACGCCCGGTCGCGTAATGGTCAAGTTGACGCTCGATGTCGGTCAGCAGGCCGCTCGCGCCGATGCGGAAGAGATCGGGCTGCATCCACTGTACGCCGAGTTCCTCCTTCATCAGGATCAGCCAGGCGAGCGCATCCTTGGCCGTGCGCAGGCCGCCCGCAGGTTTGAACCCGATGTCGACGCCGGCGCGCTCGCGATAATCGCGCAAGGCCCGGAGCATCACCAGGCTGACCGGCAACGTCGCGTTGACATCCTCCTTGCCGGTGGACGTCTTGATGAAGTCAGCGCCCGCCTGCATCGCCACCATGCTGGCCGCATAGACGTTGCGCAGCGTCTTCAAGTCTCCCGTGCCGAGGATCGTCTTCAAATGCGCTCGCCCGCAGGATTCGCGCATCGCCGCAACCTCGTCGTAGAGCGCGTTCCAGTCGCGGTTCAGCGCATGCGCGCGGGTGATGACGATGTCGATCTCGCGCGCGCCCTCCTGGACCGCGTAACGAATCTCCTCCAGCCTCTGCTTCAAAGGCGTGAGGCCAGCCGGAAAGCCGGTCGCGACGGAGGCGACCGGAATCCCCGATCCCTCGAGCGCCTTGACCGCCGGCCCGACCATGGTCGGGTAGACGCAGACCGTGGCGACCGTGAGGCCCAAGTCCGCGAGATCGAGCGCGGCGAGGACCTCGTCGCCGAGAGGGTGACGCGCCTTGGCGCAGAGCCGGCGCACGCGCCCCGGCGTGTCGTCGCCCGAAAGCGTTGTGAGGTCGATACAGGTCATCGCCTTCACGAGCCACGCCGCCTGGTATTCCTTCTTGACCGACCGGCGCGTGGTCAAAGTCGCGGCGCGGCGCTCAACCGCGCTCGGGTTGACGCCGACGCTCTCGAACCAATCGGGCGAAAGCGGCGCGCCCGGATTGCGCGGCCGGTTATGCCCAGCCTGGATTGGAGTGGCGACCGCCTGGTCCATGGGCGCCTCCGCTTCCTTTGCATTTAGCCTTGTTAAGGATGTCACGATCGGGCGGCCAAGTCCAAAATTGCGCGATTGCAAGCGACCGTGGGTATATGGCCGGTTTCTTGACTCCAGCGGAGTGAGACGCCGATCACATAGATATTGCAGCGGGACGGCAAAATGAAGAAGCTGCTGTCGGGCGAGGGGGCCGTCGCACGGACGATCCGTCGGCTCGGCCAGGGCTGGGGAACCTGCAATGCTTCAATTCCATGTGGCGATAAGCTTGGTCGGAATTCTCTCCGGCCTCGTCATGTTGTACGGCCTTTTGCTAAGCAGAGATTCGTGGCATGGCCAACGGATTGGGGATGCGCTCGCGGTTGAGATCAATGACGGCGTGATGGATGGCCTGGTCGAGCGCGGCGGCGTCGGTGAAGGTCTGGTGGGCGAGGTGATGGGCTTTGAGATCGCGCCAGACCGGCTCGATGTCGTTGAGTTCGGGGGCGTATTTCGGCAGCCATTCGACGGTGAGCCAGTGTGCGCGGGCGGTGAGGGCGGCGAGCGAGCGTTTGCTGGTGTGGATCGGACCATTGTCCTCGACCAGCACGACCGGCTTGGCCTGCCGCCCGGGCTGCGGCCCAAAGAGACGGTCGAGTTGCTCCAGATGAGCGATGAAATCGCTGCTGCGCTTGGTCGGGCTGGTATGGACGATGAGTTGGCGCGTGAGGGGATCGAGCGACCCCAGTATCGCGACCTTCTTGGCCTGCCCCGGCGCCGGCACACGCAAGTCCGCTCCCGACTTCGCCCAGGCGCGGGCGAGATAAGGATGGGTCAGCGCCTCGCTCTCATCGCCGTAGAGAAGAACGATGTCGCCGGCTTCGGCCTGCTGTTTGCGCAGTTGCAGGCGCAGGCCCACCCGTTCCACTTCGCTTTCCCTCTGACGGCCCTTCAGCGTGTGCCGGGGCCGCCGCCAGCGGAACTTTTTTTTCGCAACGCCTTGGACAGTTGCGAACGGCTGATGCGCACGCCCTCGCGCGCTTCGATCTCGGCGCGAAGGCGGGGGATTGTCCAGTTGCGCCGGTCGGCCACAGGTTCTTCCAGCAAGGGGGTGGCAACGCGCATGGCGGCTTCACTCTTCACCGGAGGCGGGCCCGGCGCGATGCTGGCCTTCAGCGCTGCGATCCCGCCGGCGGCGAAGTCGCTGCGCCACAGCCGAACCGTATCTTCGCGCACGCCAAACGCCGCCGCGATCTTGGGGCTGGTCCAACCAGCCAGCGTCAAAAGCACGGCGCGGGCGCGGTCCGCCTCGCCGCGATCGCGTGAACCGGCAAGAGCCAAGAGGCCGGCGCGTTGTTCATCGCTCGCCGTAACCGGAGACTTTCCCGCCATGTCATACACCTTGCGAATTGGCGCAGGCAGCCAACCGCAAAAAACCTATCCGTTGGTTAGCCAAACGGAATTTGCTTAGGTCGGAATTTCAGGACGGCGATCGCCGTCTTTCTCGCCACGACGATCCTGACAAGCCTGACCGGTTTTCCGCTGCCGCCGTTCGGCTTCGATCCGCCGCGCGCTGTCGGCGTTCTCTCGCTCATTCTGCTCGTCGGCGCGGTCGCCGCCTATTACGGCTTTCGCCTCGCCGGAGCGTGGCGATGGATTTTTGTCGCCTGCGCGGTTGCGGCGCTTTATCTCAACGTGTTCGTGTTGGTCGCACAGGGATTTATGAAGGTCCCGGCGCTCCACGCGCTCGCGCCGACGTAATCCGAGCCGCCGTTCGCGATTGTACAGGGAATTGTGCTCTTGATCTTCATCGCGCTTGGGATATGGGCCGCGATCAAGTTTCGGCCGATCGACGACCGGCGCTGGCCGCGGCGTTGATTTCAGTTCCTGCCGAGAGCGAGGCTACTCAGAATTTGCTTTTCTAAATTCCCGCGCCATGCAAGGAATGGACAGCTGATTTGCGAAACGGTCGGGCCCGAGGGTCATTCGCGTAGCGCGAAGGTCTCTTGACGCTCAAGGTCATCCTGCCTCGCCGCCTCTCGCAACAGCGGGGAGGGAGGCCGAGCAGATGACAATCGCCAACGCGTCGCCACGCCTTTACAACGAGGATCTTGCTCCGGCTCGCGAGCGAAACTGGGGCGCTTTCAGCATCTTCAACGTCTGGACGTCCGACGTCCATAGCCTCTGGGGCTATTACCTCGCGGCGAGCCTCTTCCTCATCTGCGGCAATTTCATCAATTTCATCTTTGCGATCGGAATTGGCTCTCTGGTCATTTTCCTGCTGATGACTCTCGTCGGCTTCGCCGGCGTCAAGACCGGAGTTCCCTACCCGGTTCTCGCCCGGGCGTCGTTCGGGACCTTCGGCGCCAATTTGCCCGCGTTGGTCCGGGCGGTGGTCGCTTGTTTCTGGTATGGCGCGCAAACGAGCGCCGCGTCCGGCGCCATAGTCGCCCTTCTCCTGCGCAGCAGCGCGATCGCTGACTTCAACCGGAATTCGCATCTCCTTGGCCACACGACCTTGGAGACGATCACCTTCATCATCGTGTGGGCCTTGCAGCTCCTGATCATTCAGCATGGAATGGAGACGGTACGACGGTTTCAGGACTGGGCGGGTCCGGCCGTGTGGGTGATGATGCTGATCCTCGCCATATATCTTTGCGTGAAGGCCGGCGGGATTTCATTCGGCAACGACATTCCGCGCGACGTGCTGATACAAAAGACCGCCGACGCCGGCGTTCCCGGCGAGCCCGGCTCGTTTCCGGCGCTGGCGGCCGTCGCCGCGACCTGGGTCACCTATTTCGCCGCGCTCTACCTCAATTTCTGCGACTTCTCGCGCTACGCGCCGGACAGGCGGGCGGTCTGGATCGGCAATGTCTGGGGCCTGCCGATCAACCTCGTCCTGTTCTCGTTCGTCGCCGGCATCACGACCGCGGCAGCCTATACCGTCTATCACGAGGCCTTGTTGCACCCGGACGAGATTTCGGCGCGCTTCGACAATTGGTTCCTCGCCGTGGTGGCCGCGCTTACGTTTGCGGTGGCGACGCTCGGCATCAACGTGGTGGCCAATTTCGTCTCGCCGGCGTTCGACTTCTCGAACGTGTTCCCGAGCACGATCGACTTCAAGAAAGGCGGCTACATCGCCGCGGCGATCGCACTCGTTCTCTATCCTTTCGCGCCGTGGCAAGGGAGCGCGGCGGCGTTCGTCGGCATTATCGGCTCAACGATGGGCCCGATCTTCGGCATCATCATGGTGGACTACTATCTCATCCACAATGGCGAGATCGACGTTCCCGAACTCTATCGCGAGGAAGGGATCTATCGCTATACGAACGGCTGGAACCTCAACGCGGTGATCGCCGCCGCGGTCGGCGCCGTCTTCTCGAGCATCCTGCCGAACTTCACCAAGATCCTGCCGTCCTGGTGGGGCATCTATGGCTGGTTTTTCGGGGTCGCGATCGGCGGCGGGGTCTATTACGCGCTGGTCAAAGCCCGGGGAGCGCCGGCCACTCGCGCGGCCCGCGCGGCCGAGTAGAGGGCACGCGCCTTCGCAGGCTCGTTTGGAACTTCCATCGCCGCCGTATGGCGTCGAGGGTCAGGCCGGGAGCGGCTCCCGGCCTGACTCGCATAGCTGGGCTTAAGCCTTGCTGGTCAACTGCGCTCCGAGCGGCAGGGAGCGGATGCGTTTGCCGCTCGCCGCAAAGATCGCGTTCATGAGCGCAGGCGCGACTGGAGGCACGCCTGGTTCACCCACGCCGCCCATGTGCATGTCGTAGCCGTGCGGCACGATATAGACATGGGTCTCACGCGGCGCGTCGCTGATGCGCAACACAAAGTAGTCGTCAAGATTGCTCTGTTGGACCCTGCCGTCCTTGAACGAGATTTCATTCAGCAGGCCAACCCCGAGCCCCATGACGACCGCTCCTTCGAATTGAGAGCGAACACGATCGGGGTTCACGATCGGGCCGCAATCAACGGCGATGTCGACCCGCGGCACCGTGACGTTGCCCTTCGCGTCGACCGCAGCCTCGATCACCGCGGCCACATAGCTCACAAAGCTGCGGTGGACGGCGAGGCCAAGGCCATGACCCTTCGGAACTTGCCGCGTGCCCCAACCCGCTTTCTCGGTCACCAGTTCGACAACGTTGCGCAGCCGGCCGGTGTCGATCGGGTAGACCTCCGGATTCTCACCGTAGTCCCAGAAGTTCTTCACCTTCTGCGGCACGTCGAGGATACGGGCGGGTCCGATCAGATCGAGCAGGAACGCCTTCTGATCCTTGCCCGCCGCAGACGCGAGTTCGGCGACGAAGGATTGAATTGCGAACCCGTGCGGCACGTTCGAAACGGAACGCCACCAGCCAACCTTGGTGTGCGCTTCGGCCTCGCCATTCTCGATGCTGACGTTCTTGACGTCGAAGGGCATGTCGACGAGGCCCATTCCCTGCTCGAGCGGCGCTTCATGCTTGGGATCGGCCACGAAGAGCGCGAAGATCGTCGGCGCCACGCTGTTATGCCGCCATGCGACGACCTTGCCATCCTTGTCCAGTCCCGCCTCGAGGCGTTCGACCGACACCGTATGATAGAAGTCGTTGCGGATGTCGTCCTCGCGAGTCCACACGACCTTGACCGGCGCTCCGCCAACCGCCTTTGAGCACAGAGCCGCTTCGACTGCGAAGTCCGGCTTCGACTTGCGGCCGAAACCTCCGCCCAAAAGGGTCACGTTGACGGTAACGTTTTCGGGCGGAAGCGCCAGATATGCGGCGACCATATCATGCGCGGCCTGCGGGCTTTGCACGCTGGTCCAGACTTCGGCCTTGCCGTCGACGATCCGGCAGGTCGCGGACGGCGGCTCCATCGTCGCATGCGCATTGTGCGGGATGTAATACTCGGCCTCGACCTTCTTGGCCGCGCTCGCGTAAGCCGCGGCGAAGTCGCCGTCGCTGCGCAGGACCTGGCCGGGCTGTCTCGCGGTCGCCTCCATCGCCGCGCGGTAGGTCTGCGAATCATAAGTTCCGTGCGGGCCGTCATCCCACGTAATCTTCAGCGCCTTGCGGCCCTGGATCGCCGCCCAGGTGTTGTCGGCGATAATTGCGATTCCGCCTGACGGTTGGAATTTCATGGGGTAGGACGGCGCGGGGATCTCAACGACCTGGACAACGCCGGGCACCTTTTTGGCGTCCGTCGCGTCGTAGGACGCGACCTTGCCCCCCATCACCGCCGGCCGCGCGACGACCGCGTACTTCTGCCCGGGCAAGCGGATATCCTGGCCATAGGTGGCGCGGCCGGTCGTGATGTTGAAGCCGTCGACGATATTGGTCCCTTCCTTGCCGATGTAGCGGAACTGCGAAGGGTCCTTGAGCTTCAAGGTGGCGGTCGCGGGCACGTCCAATTTAGCGGCGTCGGCGGCGATGTCGCCGTAGCCGAGCTTCTTGCCGGTCGACTTCTGAATGACCTCGTGGTTCTTCGCCTCGACATCGGAAACGTCGACGCCCCACCGCTTGGCCGCGGCCTCTTCCAGCATCATGCGCGCTGCCGCGCCGACTTGCCGCATCGGCACGAAGCCGTGACGCGTCGAACGCGAGCCGTCGGTGTCCTGGTTGCCGTAACGAACCTCGTCGCCTACCGCCTGAGCGACTTTCACCCGAGCCCAGTCGGCGTCGAGCTCGTCGGCGACGATCAGCGGCATGCCCGTCCGCACGCCCGTGCCCATGTCGGAGCGATTGCAGACGATGGTGACGGTTCCGTCCGGCGCAATCGACACGAACACCTTAGGATTGTTCACCGAGCCGTGCGGCATGCCGTCGGCGCCCCATTTGGGGGCATCGGCCGCCAGCGCCGGACGAGACGGCATTACGTGCACGGCGAGCACAAGGCCTGTCGTTGAAAGGATGCCCTTTAGGACGCCACGCCGACTGACGTTCTCGATGCCCGTTGGCGGAAGTTCGCGAATGTGCTTGGTCATGGTCAGGCTCCCGCAGCTTGCTTGATGGCGGCGCGAATGCGCTGATAGGTCCCACAACGGCAGATGTTGCCGTACATCGTGCTGTCGATGTCGGAGTCGGTCGGATGAGGCGACTGTTTCAGAAGCGCGACGGCCTGCATGATCTGGCCAGCCTGACAATAGCCGCACTGGGGCACATTGAGCGCCCGCCAAGCGGTTTGAACGGGGTGATTGCCTTCGGGGTCGAGACCTTCGATGGTGGTTATCGACTTGCCATTCGCGTCGCTCATCGCCGTGACGCAAGATCGGGTGGCGTCGCCGTCGAGATGGATCGTGCAGGCGCCGCATGCAGCAACGCCGCAGCCGAATTTCGTGCCAGTCAGTCCAAGAACATCGCGGAGATACCAGAGCACAGGCATCGTCGGATCGCCGTCGAACGATTGCGCCTGGCCGTTCACGCGCACAGTGATCATGCTTCCCTCCCTATCGAAAGCGGCCGCCCTAAAGTCGCGCCGCCCGCGTCACCAGCGCATATCGCTTTCCGGTAACGGCTGAGACAATACTACGCAACGATTGAGGAGGGGGCAATGGTAAACGCGACGTACTCCTCTGTATACATCGAACCTCAAACATCCAACAGACCATCGCGAAATATTCACGACGATATCACGCCTGAAGACGACGGGACTTGCGTTGGCTTGCTTCGCCGCGACGCCGTCGCTGTATTCAAGTCGCTGTATTCAAGAAGAAATCCCAACGGCAGCCCCTCACCCAACGCGTTCTGCCGAGTCTTGCGATGCCGCCATGGCGCGTAATATCCGTAAGGCTGCGCACGCCGCGCCATAGCCGTTGTCGATATTGACGACCGATATTCCGGGCGCGCAACTGGCTAGCGCGGCGTGCAACGCTGGCGCGCCGCCTTTGGCCACGCCATAGCCAACAGACGTCGGCAACGCGATCACCGGGCTGGCGACCAGACCGCCGACGACGCTGACCAGGGCCGCGTCCATGCCCGCGGCCACGATGACAACCGGAGACGATCGGATCTCCTCGATCCTCTCGAGGAGACGCCAGAGGCCCGCGACGCCGATATCAGTATGTTCGCGACACGGTTGACCAGCGAACGCCAGAGTCCGCGCGGCCTCGCGGCCGACCGGCAGATCAGAGGTGCCGGCCATGACGATCGCCACCGGCGCCCTGACGAGCGTCGGATGAGGGTGGCCAAGAATGGCGGTGCGAGAGAGGGGATCGTATTCGAGTTGGGCGCCTTGCCGCGCGAACAAGGCTTCATACTTCGAGTCGTCAAGACGGGTGAGCAACATACGACCCGTCTTCGCCCGCGCGTCGTCCACGATCGCCGAAATCTGATCAACCGTCTTGCTCTCACAAAAGAGCGCCTCGTCAAGGCCTATTCTCGCTCCGCGCTCAAAATCGACTTTGAATTCCGACGTCATGCGCGCGAATGCACGAAGGCGCTGCCATTGCGGTATGGCTCGAACGATAGATCGAGCCTGGGCGCAATTCCCACGAAGATACGCTCCGCCTGGGCGCGCACCTCAACTTCACGCTCCCCGGCAATCGCCGCGAGAGTCTCGGGATCAAGCTCGATCACAATTCCCTTCGCTCGCACCCGGCAACGGACAACTCCCGCCGGAAAATCCTTGGCGATGCTGCGCTCCACCGCATGGATCCCCTTCAGGACCTCCGGGCGGATCGCAATGCCGGTCTCAACCCGACTCGAAAGACACGGCGCGGCTGGCAGCTCAGATAGAGCGCCCAAGCCCAGCTCACGAGCGAGCGAACGCACGGCCTTTTTGTCGATACTGGCCTCGAGATAAGGGTGGCGGACCGAGTGACGTTTCGCGGCTTCGAGTCCGGGCCGATATTCCCGAAGGTCATTGAGATTGGCGCCCGAAAGGATTTGTGCGCCGGTGTGGCGCGCGATGCAGCCATAAAGATTGGTCTTGCAGAAGAAGCAGCGATCGACCGGATTGGCCAGATAGTTCTCGTCCGTGAACTCTCCCGCGTCCACAATTCGTAGCCGCCAACCTTGATTCGCCGTGAGCCGTTGGACGCGTTCGGTCGCCTCTTCCGGCACTGCGGGTGAAACGGCATGAAAAATCTCGACGCGAGAACCCGCGGCGCGATGGGCGAAGGTCGCCAGCGTAACGCTGTCGACGCCGCCGCTGACGGCGACCGCCAGCGGTCCTCCTATGTTCGACAAAACGGCGGCCAATCGCACCTGGACGCTCCCGCTTGCTTGGCGTCCCTGCTCTTCAGCGATCTCACTCGGCTTCGTCATCAGCGTCCTTCCGGTTTCGATCGCTTGGGTCCAGGGCCAGCGCTACCGCTTCGCGCCGCAGGCGCGCACGAATGAGATGGCCGCGATGGCTCGCCACGTCAGCGGCCTCCGCCTTCCCGCTTTCCAATCCCCCCGGTCGATCGACGATTTTGACCTGCAACTTTTCGCCCTCCATCTCGACCGTCTCTAGACGGCGGCGCAGGACCGCGCCTTCCGTCAGCTGGTATCTCAAACCGATGGTTGTGGTCTCCTCAAAGCAGGCGACGATCACATTTTCGAGTTCAAGAGGCGAGACCAGAACCTGAACGTGCGCCGCCATTCGGGCCTTTTTGCCGACGACGGAAGTCTGAGTCACATCGAAAACGCCCTGCAACGCACGGATATGGTCGAGTCCCGCCGCCAAGTCCTCCGGACATTGATCGTCGACCTCGAATGTGACGACCGCCAATTGCCGGCGACCGATAGGGCCTGCGGCTGCCGCACGGCCAGTCGCTGTCGCTTCGTCGAACGCCAACACTCGCAGACAATTGCTGACGCCCGGCAGAGTTCGCGCGCCAAATCCGACGCCGGTGCGCAACATCCGGCGAATTCGCCGGTCCAAGCTCGCGTCTGCGTCGATGAGGTAGGCCGCGAGGGCGGCGCCGGTCGGCGTGACCCGCTCGCCTGGAACGCCATCGTCGATGACGGGCAGGCCTTGCATAAGGAGAGCTGCGGCCGGAGCGGGCGCGGGCAGAACGCCATGCGCGGTCTTGATACGCCCGGATCCGATTGGCAACGGCGCCGACGTCCAGCGATCGGCGTGGATCACTGAAATCAATTGTGCGGCCGCGACGATATCGACGATAGAATCAACTGCGCCCACCTCGTGAAATGTGATCGACTCCACCTCGACACCGTGCACTTTGGCTTCCGCCTCGGCCAGAAGCTCGAAAATCGCGATCGCATGCTTCTTCACATCGGCGTCGATGCTTGAGCGGTCGAGTTCGGCGCGAATCTCAACCCATGCCTTGTGGCCGCCGCGATTCTCGTGGACCCCGGCGTGGTCGTCGCGGCCGCTCCCCTGGTGGGTATGCGGGGGATGGCCGCGGCTATGGGTCCGTTGCCGATCTGCCCGCAACTCCAGCGGCGTCGAATCCGCCGCAACAAGAAATCGGCTTCCGGCGAAGGAATGATCGTGATGCGGCGCGAGTTGGCATTCGGCGGCGGCGCCGAGGTTGAGCGACGCGATCGTCGATTGCACATGCGGCCAGTGTTCGGGGAACGCGTCGAGAAGGGCCGCAACGAACATGTCGCCGGACAAGCCGCCGAGCGGATCGAGATGAATGTCCAAATAGCTCTCCCAGATCGAAGCGGCGCGGCGATCTCAATCGGCTAACATAGCGCATTCAGACTTCAGCACGCAGCGGAGACTAGGGTAGTCTCGGTCCGCGGAGGAGCGCTTTACGACTGTCATTCTCGCGGGTGAACGTTGCGTCAGCCGCTTTCTGGTAGGCTGCCGCTTCGTGCCGTAATTGACAATGGGCGTCGCATGTTCGATCAGCGTGTGGAGCGACGCTACCGTAACGCCCGCGGCGCATTCGAAAGGGAACGCAAAAAGGGGCTTCACCACAGCGAACCTGTCGTTAAAACTGGAGCGAATACTCAAGCGATCCTCGCCGATGAAAACGAGAGCGTTACATGTCAGTCTCTGAACCGATCGCCCTTTTATACGGCCGCGGACAGCTTAAGTTGCGCATGCCCGCCCAAGCGGAAGTCACCCTGATCGCCAAGGGAAGGCTCCGGAAAATCGTCGATCCCAGAGCGGCGGTTCGACGCGCATTGTCAGAGCCGATCGACTCGCCGGCGCTCGCCGAACTCGCCCGCGGACGCAAGAGCGCCTGCATCCTGATCTGCGACATCACCCGGCCCGTGCCCAACCATCTCTTCTTGCGGCCGATGATCGAAACCCTCGTAGTCTCAGGCATTGCGCTCGACCGTATCGTCATTCTGGTTGCGACCGGCCTGCATCGCCCGAATGTCGGCGAAGAGCTTGCTGAACTAATCGGCGACCCCTGGGTCATGGAGGGGGTTCGCATCGAGAACCATGATGCGCGGAACGACGCCGATCATGTCGATCTCGGCGTCACCGCGACGCGCGGCACGCCGATCAAGCTCGACCGCCGCTTCATCGAAGCGGATTTGCGTATCGCGACCGGCCTGGTCGAGCCGCATTTCATGGCCGGCTGGTCCGGCGGCCGCAAGGTTGTCGCGCCTGGCGTCGCCCACCACGAAACCATCCGCACCTTCCATTCCGCGCGCTTCATGGAAGATCCTCTCGCCGTTCAGTGCAATCTGGTCGGCAATCCGCTTCACGAGGAGCAGCTCGAGATCGTCCGCGGGCTCGGCGCCGTGTACGGTCTCAACACAATTATCGACGACGATCGCGATCTGGCCTACGTCAACTTCGGCGAGATTGTCGCCAGCCATGCGGCCGCGGTCGAATTCGTCGACGGCGCCATCCGCGTGCCGGCGCGACGCAAGTTCAAAACTGTGGTCACTTCCTCCGCGGGGTATCCGCTGGACAAGACCTACTATCAAACGATCAAGGGGATGGTTACCCCGATGGATATTTTGGAGCCTGGCGGCGCGTTGATCGTCGCTTCGGCGTGTTCGGAAGGGTTCGGGTCGAAGGAATTTCGCGCCGCGCAGCGCCGCCTGATTGAACTGGGCCCCGACAAGTTCCTGGCGACCCTGACCGCCAAGTCGCTGGCGGACGTCGACGAATGGCAAACCGAAATGCAGCTCAAACCGATGCGCGTCGGTCGAATCGCGCTCTATACGTCCGGCTTGTCGGACGAGGAGCGTGCTTTGACTGGCGTCGAAATGATCGCTGATCTCGATGAGACGATTGCTCGCAGCATCGCCCGGTCCGGGGACCCTTGCGTCGCGGTGATCCCCGAAGGTCCCTATGTCGTTCCCTACTGCGACGCGGGGTGACCGCGCGACCTTCAACTGAGTGAACGGCTCGGTGAGGCGACATCCCGCTTGACAGGCGTCACCAGTCGGATCGAAGTTCACCATTAAACTATTGGGGAGGATCGCATGTTGACGCGACGAGGATTCGCCTCCTGTGCGCTATGCGCCGTCACGGGTTTCCTGGCGACCGGCGCCGAAGCGCAGAACGCGCCGGCCGGACTGAAGCGCACGATCATCACACGCATGGACGGGCCAATGGACGGCTACGAGACCGTTAATGTGCGGGTCGATCTCGACGCGGGTGCGTTGGTCCCTCGTCACACCCATCCGGGGATTGAATCGAGCTATGTCGTCGAAGGCGTGTTGGAACTGAGCGTCGACGGCCAAGGCACGCGGACCTTCAAGGTCGGGGACGGATTCCAGGTACCGACGCAGGTGCCGCATAGCGGGAAGAGCGGCGACAAGCCAACGACTCTTGCGGTCACCTACGTGGTCGAAAAGGGTAAGCCCCTCGCCTCGCCGGCCTGAAGCCGGGCGAGCTTGAAAGCCAAGCCCATGAGCTTTCCTGCCGCCGAGTCGGCCGCGGCCACGAGTGGGCGACAGGCGCAAGATTCCATCCACCCGATGCGGGCATCTCGTCATGATCAGGATACCGTCTTTAGCAATCGCGCTCGTGCTGTCGTTGATTATTCCGGCGTTCGCACAAGAGAATAAGCCTTCGCAGGCGCCTTCACGGACCGCCCAATCGAAAGAGGCGTGTCGGGCGAAGTGCGAAGCGCAGTACAATGAGAACAAAGAGTGCCAGGAAGGAGTTGCCCCGATGCACAGTGCTTGCGAATTATTCAATCAGTGCTTGAGCGGTTGCGACTGATCACGCTCTGTCGGGCGATAGAAGCCTCGCAGCTCCCGAAGGCGAGACGCCGAGGTCCGTCTTCGAGTGCCCCGCCCGAACAACTGCGCACACGAAGTGAGCCAGCGATTTCGCGCGCGCTGGCTCAGGGGTCTTGAATCGCGCTCTATACTGCGGCCCAACGCGCGAGTTCGTTATCGTCGGCCAGAAAAGGGGCAAGAGCGGCCTAAAGGCCGCGATGGAGCATGCGCCGAAACCGTTCGGGCTTGCAGGGATCCTCCAAATTCCGCAAGTTCCAGTTGAGAAAGCAGCCCGCCACCGAATATCCGCCGGAACCAAGCGCAGGGCCCACGGGAGGAACTATGGTGTCCATTCGGCTCCTCGCGAAGCACTCACGTTTTGCCGACATGAGCGTTCACGCCCAAAGCCGAATGGACAACCTCCTGAAAGCTCACATGTATTCCCGAACGTCGGCCGATGCAGCGTCAAGGACCGCTCCCTCGCGACTGACGTCTTCAGCCGAAGACCGCTTCCTCGCGCTTACCGTCCGTTCGTGGGGCCGATCTTTAAGGCCCGCTAAGAGTTTGTCCGAGAACATCATGCGGGATTGGATAGTTTTCGCAGCATGAGGCGGATGGAGGCGAGGCGCAGGAAGGCGAGCGCCTTGTGATTGAGGCATTCCCAGTCCTTGACCAGTCTTCGGCAGGCATCGTCAACTTATTGAGCGAAGCTCGCAACGATGCTGAAATGGCGCGCCCGGGCTATGCGGCGATCTGGACGCCGGCAATGTCCTTCCACGCGTTCAGCGCGTCGGCGCGAAGCGCTCGATAGTCAGATGCTGAGAGGGCGTGGCGGGGAAAGTGGAAGAGGTTGGCGATGGGATCATGGATCGAGATGAAGCGCTGCAGTTGCCGCGGCGATTTGAACCGCTTCATGATCCGCTCTCGCCGCCTCGTTGGCTGATGGGAATTTTCGGCCCGATTATTGAGTCCCTTATGCTGGCGATGCTCGAACTTCATGCCCATGTCCGTGCGCGCGGCGCCGTAAGAACCGAGCTTATCGGTGACCAAGACACGCGGAGCGCGGGCCTGTTTGCGGAGGAGCTTGCGAAGCAGGCGTTCAGCGGCGCCTCGGTCGCGGCGACTCTGAACCAAAGCGTCGAGAACAAAGCCGTCCTGATCGACGGCGCGCCAAAGCCAGTGCTTTTCGCCATTGATGGCGACCACGACCTCATCGAGACGCCACTTGTCGCCGAATTGCGGCGCGCGCCGGCGCACTTCGTTGGCGAAGTCTCGGCCGAATTTCTCAGCCCAACGCCGGACGGTTTCGTGGCTGACGATCATACCGCGGGCGGCCAGAAGATCTTCGACCATTCTCAGGCTGAGAGGGAAACGGAAATAGAGCCAAACCGCATGGGCGATGACCTCAGCGGGAAAGCGATGACCACGATAGCAGGAATTTGACGTCTGGCTCATCGCCGCCAACTAGAGCATTTTCAGGTCTGACGGAATTTGGGATTCCTTTTGGCTTGCGGCCATGATTCTTTGCGCCGGTCGAATTGGCGCTGGGGAGCATCATGGGCGTGGCTTATTCGCAGGACCTTCGGGATCGAGTGATGGCGGCGGTGGACTGCGGGTTGGGCGTGTATTCGGCCGCGCCGCTGTTTCGGGTCAGCGTGTCGTACATCTACAAGGCGCTCGGCCGGCGGCGCGCGACCGGCGATGTGACGGCCCACAAGTCGGGCGGCGGCCCAAAGCCGAAGCTTGCGGCCTATGACGAGGCGTTGCGCACTCAGGTGGCTCAGAAAGGCGACATCACGCTGGTCGAACTGCAAGCCTGGCTTGCCAGCGATCATGCGGTGAAAATCAGCGTCGGCTGCCTGTGGGCGCGGGTCCGGCATCTCGGGTTGACGCTCAAAAAAAGTCGCAGCGCGCCGCAGAGCAGGATCGTGCAGACGTAGCGGAAGCTCGCGAGCAATGGCGGGCGCAGCAGGGCGAATGGCGACCGCACAATCTGGTGTTTGTCGACGAAACCGGCGCATCGACCAAAATGACCCGGCTCTACGGCCGATGCCCGCGCGGCGAGCGCCTGGTCGCGCCGGTTCCGTGGGGCCATTGGAAGACCACGACCTTCCTCGGCGCGCTGCGGCAGGACGGTCTGGTTGCGCCTTGCGCGTTCGACGGGCCGATCAATGGCGAGAAGTTCCGCGCCTGGGTCGAGCAGTTCCTCGCTCCCGAGCTTAAGCCCGGCGATATCGTCATCCTGGACAATCTGCCAAGCCACAAGGTCGAGGGCGTCAGAACGGCGATCGAGAACGCCGGCGCCCGACTGCTCTACTTGCCTTCCTACAGCCCCGATCTCAACCCGATCGAGCAGTGGTTCGCCAAACTCAAGGCCCTGCTGCGCAAAGCCGCCGCGCGAACCTTCGACGCCCTCATCCAGGCCATCGCCAGCGCACTCGAAACTTTCACCCCCGACGAATGCGCAAACTATCTCGCAAACTCAGGATATCGCCGCCAATAATGAAAATGCTCTAGCCCAAAACCATCGACAAATCGTCAACGTGACAGTCCCGAAATTAGGCACGAAAACGCTGTAGGAGACCAGCGCCCAGGGCACGAGCACCACGAGCGCGACGGCCACATAGGCGAGCAGCACGAAGCTGCGCCATTTCAGAATGGAGACGTAGCGCTCGTAACGTGAGAACACTTCCAGCCAAGTGCAGCCAACAGCGAAACCCGCAATATAAAGGTTGGCCGGTCCGCCGATTAGAAGCTTCAGCGCTGCGGCCATCGCGCCGAGATCGGCGCCCAGATTGATTGTGTTCGCAATCAGCAGCAACCCAACGATTGCGTAAAGTAGCCAGCCCGGGTAATGCGCGCGGATGTTGCCGGCAATGCCCCGCCCGGTAGTGCGGCAACTGCGCGCGCAGATTTCTTGGATCGCCGCTATCAGCGGGAAGCAGAACAGCATCACCCAGCACATTCCGTAGCCGAACTGCGCCCCGGTCTGGGAGTAAGTGGCGATCCCGCTCGGGTCGTCGGCGGCGGCGCCGGTGATCAAACCCGGCCCCCAGGCGACCAAGAAGTCCCTTATGCGCAGCGCGACTCGAGGCGATGCGCGGCGCGGTGCGGGCCGCTGGTAGAGGAAGCGGCCCGGGATCAGCGTTGGAACAGGTCATACGATTTCCTGGTGATCACCTCGGGTTGGCGATTTTGGGCCACCAGTGGAAGCCGGCTTGGCTTTTGATTTTTTGTCGCTCCGCAGCGAGGGCGGCGCAACGTGCGGAGATGACCTCGTCGAGCGTTTCGAGGTCGGGAATGTGCTTGTTGACGATCGGCTCGTCGACCAGCGTCCAGAGCGTTTCGGCCGGCTGCACTTCGGGGGTATAGGCGGGTTGGAAGACGAGACGAACCCCTTCCGGTACGACAAGGCCGGCTTCACCGTGCCAGCCGGCGTTGTCGAGCACGAGCACGATGATCCGATCGCGCCCTGCGCCGGCTTCCTCGGCGAACAAGCGCAGCAGCGCCTCGAAGAAAGGCTTCGATACGCCGTTCGAGACGTACCAGAAGACTTCACCGGTGGCGGGTGAGACGAAGGCCGTCACATAAAGCCATTCGAACCGATGGTGGCCGTGCGAGATCGGCCGTTTGCCCACAGGCGCCCAGACTCGCCGCGTCACCGGCTTCAGGCCGATCCGGTGTTCGTCGGTCGCGAAAGTCTCGATCGGCGTGTCGGGATGGCGCGCCGCTTCCTCGGCGACAATGTCGGCCACTTTTTTTTGAAGTCGTCCTGCTCCTCGAGCGTCGCCGCCTTGGGGTTGCGCGGCCGCGGCTTTTGGATCGACCAATCGATCGCCCTCAGCGCCTCCCAGCCACGCTGCGCGGCGAGCGACGCCAGGCCCAACTCGCCCGCCATCCATTGCGCAACCTTGGCGCTCGTCCAAACCCCGCCGTCCGGCGGAGGATCGGCAAGACGAGCGCCAAGCCGATCCAACACCTCGGGCCTCAGAACAGTCGCCACCGCGCCGTTGCCGCGCCGGAGATCGCCCAGCGCCGAAGGCCCGCGCGCGTTGTAGCGCTCCAGAAGCTGCTCGATCCAGCGGCTCCCAAACGAGGTCATCGCCGACACTTCCCCGATCGTATGGCCCTTCGCCAACAGCCAGATCGTCTGGAAATGCCGCGAAGACGTCGCGTCCCCGCTGGCTTCGTAACGCTCCTCCAATGCCGCAACGCTCAGATGACCGGCCACATGCGCCATGCTCGCCCCCAGCGAATCATGGCTTTCCTATCTACCAGCGGGAAATCCAACTGAGAATCCTTCCCCGCCGAGTCAATCACCCGGAACTCGTATCATTCGTCTGGCCTCGCTTTGGATCTCACCGACTCGCCTAAATGTTCTCTGCTCGCCAGACGAAGAAAGTAGGCTCGGCGATTGTCGGCCGACTGGGGTCTTCGAGCTCGACTGGTTTGGACGCTTGTTTGCTCCGGTCCCGGTAGAGTTAGAACGGTCCGTTTCGCTACTTTGGGGGCCCCGGGCCAATCCTTGCCGATCGCCGCTGCTGACATCGCGCATCGCGAAGCCACGAAATCGCGATTGATGGAGGCTATTTCGGATAAGTGCGTCCGGACATGATCTAAATCAAAGCGCCGCGCTTCTCGGCGCCAGATACGAGAGGAATGCCGACGCATCTCCTCACTCGGGACGTCTTCATCGTACTCGCCATCAAGCTGACCGTCGTGATGGCGGCGGCGATAGTTGTGTTCGCGACGGGGCAGCGTCTGAAGATCGACAGCGGAAACGTTGAAACGCGATTGATGGCTGGAGCCGACATCCCTCGCCAACCGGGAATCCTGCCGCCGTGACCACCGCACTCGATGTCGTGCAGCTCTCGCGGCTGCAGTTCGGCCTCACCGCTATGTATCACTTTCTCTTCGTGCCTCTGACGCTCGGACTGTCCGTGCTTCTGGGCGTGATGGAGAGCGTTTACGTGATGACGGGCCGCGATATCTGGCGGCAGATGACGAAATTCTGGGGCCTACTTTTCGGAATCAACTTCGCGATGGGAGTGGCGACCGGCATCACTATGGAGTTCCAGTTCGGCATGAACTGGGCCTATTACAGCCATTATGTCGGCGATATCTTCGGCGCGCCGCTCGCGATCGAAGGGCTAATGGCCTTCTTCCTGGAGGCGACCTTTATTGGTCTCTTCTTCTTCGGTTGGGACAAGCTGTCCAGAGTTGCACATCTTTCCGTCACTTGGTTGGTGGCACTGGGATCCAATCTGTCGGCGCTGTGGATTCTGATCGCCAACGCCTGGATGCAGCATCCGGTCGGCGCTCGGTTCAACCCGGACACGATGCGCATGGAGCTCACCGACTTCATGGCGGTGATCTTTAATCCCGTGGCGCAAGCAAAATTCGTCCATACGGTGAGTGCCGGCTACGTCACGGGATCGGTCTTCGTCCTTGCCATCAGTTCCTATTATCTGTTGAGAGAACGCCACGTGGAGGTCGCCAAGCGGTCGGCGACGGTCGCTGCGAGTTTTGGTCTGGCCGCCGCGCTATCGGTCGTCGTTCTTGGCGACGAAAGCGGTTACACGGCCGGCGAAAACCAAAAGATGAAGATCGCCGCCATTGAGGCGATGTGGGACACTGAGCCTGCCCCGGCATCGTTCGACATCTTCGGCTTGCCCAATCAGGACACTCATAGAACGGACTACGAGGTCCGCGTTCCCTGGATGCTCGGCTTGATCGCGACTCGGTCGATTAGCGGCAAAGTGTCCGGCATCAACGAGCTTGTTGAACAGACGGAACAGCGCATCCGCTCTGGCCTGATCGCTTACAAGGCGCTCGAAAGACTGCATGTCGATCATGGCGACGACAGCGCGAGAGCGAGCCTCGGCGCAAGCGCCGACGATCTAGGCTACGCGCTTCTCCTAAAGAAGATCAGGCCGGACATCCTCAACGCAAGCGACGCCGAAATATCGCAAGCCGCTTGGAACACCGTTCCAGCGGTTTCGCCTCTGTTTTGGAGCTTCCGCTTCATGGTCGGCCTCGGCTTCTTCTTCATCGGCATCTTTGCCGTCGCGTTCTACCTCGCTTCGACCCGCCGACTGCAATCCTCGCGCGCCTTCCTGCATGTGGCGCTCTGGATGCTGCCGTTGCCCTGGATCGCGGCGGAACTGGGCTGGTACGTCGCCGAGGTGGGCCGCCAACCTTGGGTTATCGAAGGCGTGCTGCCGACGTTTCTCGCTGTGTCGAGCCTATCGGCAAGCAACGTTCTGACAACGCTCGTCGGTTTCATCGTCTTCTATTCGACGCTGCTGGTCGTCGAGATTTATCTTATGGCGAAGGCGATACGCCTTGGGCCGCAGATCGTCGCGCCAGGTTTGCCAATGGTCGAAAGCCTGATGCCCGCCTCCGTGGCGGCCGAATGAGACTGTAAAGGGTATCCGTCATGCTCAGCCTCGACTCCTTGCGCCTAATTTGGTGGGCGCTTCTCGGCATCCTTCTCATTGGCTTCGCGATTATGGATGGTTTCGACCTCGGTGCGGCGATCCTTCTGCCCTTCGTTGCAAAGACCGATGGCGAACGGCGCGTCGCAATCAACTCGGTCGGTCCGGTCTGGGAGGGCAACCAAGTGTGGCTGATACTCGGCGGCGGGGCGATTTTCGCCGCGTGGCCTCTGCTCTACGCCGTGGCCTTCTCCGGCTTCTATCTTGCAATGTTTCTCGTGCTTTGCGCGCTTATCATCCGCCCGGTTGGGTTTAAGTTTCGATCGAAGCTGGCCCATCCGACCTGGCGAGCTATCTGGGACTACGCATTGTTCTTTGGCGGCTTGGTCCCGGCGCTGATCTTCGGGGTCGCGTTCGGCAACGTCTTGCAGGGCGTTCCCTTCCGTTTCGATGACACGCTTCGCATGACCTATGAAGGCACTCTGTTCGGCTTGCTCAATCCTTTCGCGCTGCTCTGTGGCCTAGTCAGCGTGGCGATGCTGACGATGCATGGGGGTGCATATTTGGCGCTCAAGGCGGACCAGCCGGTCGCCAGCCGCGCCGCCTATTTCGCCAGCCGGGCCGCTCTCGTTTTTATCGCACTGTTCGCGATCGGCGGTCTGTGGGTTGCGCTTTTAATCGATGGCTATTCGATATCCGGAGACGTGCTGCGCGACGGTCCCTCAAATCCGCTTATGAAGCAGGTGACGACGGTGGCCGGCGCGTGGCTGGCGAACTACGGAAAGGCGCCTTGGATTTTCCTTGCGCCAAGTGTCGGCTTCGTGGGTGCGGCTCTCACCATCCTGCTCCTGGATCGGCGTCGCAATGGCCTTGCGATCGTTGCTAGCGCGTTGACCGTGGCTGGCGTGATCGCAACGGCGGGGCTTAGCGTCTTTCCTTTCCTACTGCCATCGTCGCTGGATCCGAATGCAAGCCTTACCGTGTGGGATGCATCTTCGAGCCGATTGATACGATTTCCTGGTGATCACCTCGGGTTGGCGATTTTGGGCCACCAGTGGAAGCCGGCTTGGCTTTTGATTTTTTGTCGCTCCGCAGCGAGGGCGGCGCAACGTGCGGAGATGACCTCGTCGAGCGTTTCGAGGTCGGGAATGTGCTTGTTGACGATCGGCTCGTCGACCAGCGTCCAGAGCGTTTCGGCCGGCTGCACTTCGGGGGTATAGGCGGGTTGGAAGACGAGACGAACCCCTTCCGGTACGACAAGGCCGGCTTCACCGTGCCAGCCGGCGTTGTCGAGCACGAGCACGATGATCCGATCGCGCCCTGCGCCGGCTTCCTCGGCGAACAAGCGCAGCAGCGCCTCGAAGAAAGGCTTCGATACGCCGTTCGAGACGTACCAGAAGACTTCACCGGTGGCGGGTGAGACGAAGGCCGTCACATAAAGCCATTCGAACCGATGGTGGCCGTGCGAGATCGGCCGTTTGCCCACAGGCGCCCAGACTCGCCGCGTCACCGGCTTCAGGCCGATCCGGTGTTCGTCGGTCGCGAAAGTCTCGATCGGCGTGTCGGGATGGCGCGCCGCTTCCTCGGCGACAATGTCGGCCACTTTTTTTTGAAGTCGTCCTGCTCCTCGAGCGTCGCCGCCTTGGGGTTGCGCGGCCGCGGCTTTTGGATCGACCAATCGATCGCCCTCAGCGCCTCCCAGCCACGCTGCGCGGCGAGCGACGCCAGGCCCAACTCGCCCGCCATCCATTGCGCAACCTTGGCGCTCGTCCAAACCCCGCCGTCCGGCGGAGGATCGGCAAGACGAGCGCCAAGCCGATCCAACACCTCGGGCCTCAGAACAGTCGCCACCGCGCCGTTGCCGCGCCGGAGATCGCCCAGCGCCGAAGGCCCGCGCGCGTTGTAGCGCTCCAGAAGCTGCTCGATCCAGCGGCTCCCAAACGAGGTCATCGCCGACACTTCCCCGATCGTATGGCCCTTCGCCAACAGCCAGATCGTCTGGAAATGCCGCGAAGACGTCGCGTCCCCGCTGGCTTCGTAACGCTCCTCCAATGCCGCAACGCTCAGATGACCGGCCACATGCGCCATGCTCGCCCCCAGCGAATCATGGCTTTCCTATCTACCAGCGGGAAATCCAACTGAGAATCCTTCCCCGCCGAGTCAATCACCCGGAACTCGTATGACATTGATGATCATGTTGGTGGCGACGCTCATCTTCTTACCGATCGTGCTTCTCTATACGGCCTGGGTCTATCGTGTGCTGCGTGGACGGGTCACGCTCGAGTATGTCGCCGAAAACTCGACAACCACGTACTAAATGGGAGAATGACATGTGGTACTTTGCGTGGATTCTCGGCGTGGGTTTTGCCGCCTCTTTTTCAATACTAAATGCGATGTGGCTTGAACTTTACGAGAGCAAGCCCGGCTTGAACGAACGATGACGCTGACGCAGTCAGGCTGCTCAAAACCCGGACGGCTGAGCCCATGGAGCCGCGCGGCGGCGCTGGCCATGGCGGGCGTGACCAGTCTTGCTCTAACTTTGGACCCGTACATCTTGAATGGCGCCTCTGTCGCAAGACTGCATGAAGGGCTTCCGCTGCTTATGCTGGGCGTCTCAACCCTCTTCGCCTACGGCCTCGGCTTCCGGCCTGCCAGCAGGCCAATGTGCGCCCTCATTCATCCTGCAACGGGATCGACCCTTCTCGTCGCCGGCGCCATGATCATCTTCGTCCGCTAGGGGTCGCCCAGTAGCAGCTCCCGAACTTGGCTGAATACACGTCGACCAAGAGGTCAAACCCTACCGGAGCTGCGGCAGTGTCATGATCTGCATGCCGGCTTCGCAACGCCCGCACGGCGTCGACGCGGCGCATGCGAAATACCAAGCTGGCGCGATCCGAGCCATCTCGCTCAGTTTCGGGAGAGCGACGGAGGGCAGGCGCTTGTTGCGGCGCCGGGTCCGTTTAGACGGCCTCACTGCCAGCTGCGCACCCGTTCAGCCTCACTACGCTCGACTTCGAGTTGAATCTCGCCGAGCGAGTTGAGGATTCATGGGCAAAACAGTGGGGCCTCACGTCGTCTCGGAGCGCCAGAGCGCAGTATAGAATTTAGTAAGACAGCGCCCGTGGATGGGCCTACCTTCCTGCGGAGGTGATCGGATAGCCCTTTAGGATATGAATGTAGTTAGCCCGTTCGAAGGCTGTCGGATCGGCCAGGTTCTTCTGGCTCATGCGGCCGCGCATCTCGCCGACCGAAGACACTTCGCGCGCGGCCAGTAAAGTGGCCAACCCGTCGACCAGCTTAGCCATGTGCCCGACGCCATGGCGCAGCAACGACGATGTCGTCATGACGGCATCGGCCCCGGCGAGCAGGTACTTGAGGACGTCGTCGCCAGATTCGACCCCCGTGCTGGCGGCGAGCGACGCGGACACCCGTCCGTGCAGGATCGCTATCCATAGAAGCGGCAAGCGAACTTCGGCTGGTGTGCTCAGTTCCAGATCGAGCGCCAGGCGAAGCGTAACCACATCGATGTCTGGCTGATAGAAACGGTTGAACAGCACCAGACCATCCGCACCGCCGTCGGCGAGCGTTCGCGCCATGGCGCCGACGGCGCTGAAATACGGGCCGATCTTGACCGCTACCGGCACCGATACGGCAGCTTTCACGGCGCCGAGAATATCACGGTAGCGCTGCTCCACATCCCGCCCGGTCATCACGAGATCGGCAGGGACGAAATAGATATTCAGCTCGATCGCATCGGCGCCCGCTTCTTCGAGTCCGCGTGCGTAGTCGACCCAGCCGGAATGGGAGATGCAATTGAGGCTGGCAATCACCGGAATGGCGATGGCGGCCTTAGCGCGGCGGACGATATCGAGGTAGCGCTCCGGCCCGAAGCCGTAGCCTACTATCGTTGGGAAGTAGGTCTGCGCCTCGGCGAATCCCGTTGCCGCAACCTCGGTGCGCAATTCGATCTCGCGACGCTCGGTGACGATCTCCTCCTCGAATATCGAGGGCAACACTACGGCGGCCGCTCCGGCATCCTCGAGCTGGCGGAGATTGTCGATGTCCCGATTAAGCGGCGAAGCAGAGGCGATCAGCGGGTTGCGGAGGCTGAGTCCCATATAGTTCGTTGTCAGATCCATGGGCCGCTCCTCGTTCGCTTGTCAGCCGCCGCCGGTGTCCGGGTGGAAACGTGCGGAGCCGCGTGCGGCGAGCTCCTCGTATTGGCGGTATTTTTCCGTCACGACCTGCTGCGCGGCGGCCAGCAACTCCGCGGCTGCTGTCGGATTGGTGTTGGCGAGCGACCGGTAGCGCAGCTCGTTGTAGGCGTAGTCCTTGAACGGAATCGTTGGACGCGGGGAATCGAGCCGGAAGGGGTTGTCGCCGATCGCCCGCATCGCCGGATTGTAGCGGAACAATGGCCAATAGCCGCTCGCCGTAGCGAGGTCTTGCTGCTTCATGCCGAAGCGCAGGTCGAAGCCATGCGCGATACAGTGGCTGTAGGCGATGATGAGCGCCGGGCCGGCGTAGGCCTCGGCCTCGCGGAAAGCGAGAAGCGTCTGCTGTGGGTAAGCACCCATCGCGACTTGCGCGACATAGACGTTACCGTACGCGATCGCTTGTAGCGCCAAGTCTTTGCGAGCCACCCGCTTGCCGCCGGCCGCAAATTTCGCCACCGCGCCCAGCGGCGTCGCCTTGGAGGCCTGCCCGCCGGTATTGGAATAGACTTCGGTGTCGAGGACCAGCACGTTGACATCGCGGTCGCTCGCCAGCACGTGATCAAGCCCGCCATAGCCAATGTCATAGGCCCAGCCGTCGCCGCCGACGATCCAGACGCTCCGTCGCACCAAATGGTCCACCACCGAGAGGAGATCGCGGGCGTCTTCGCTGTCGATGGCGGCGAGTTTTTGCTTCAGCGCGGCGACGCGCGCGCGCTGAGCGCGGAACTCGAACTCGTGCAACTGCGGCGCAACGAGGATCGAGCGGACCAGCTCGTCGCCGACGGTGGCGGACAGGCGCCTGAGCAGTGTTGTCGCCAGCTCGAGCTGCTTGTCCGCCGCAAGGCGGAAGCCAAGACCAAACTCGGCATTGTCCTCGAACAGCGAGTTCGACCACGCCGGACCACGCCCGTCCGCGTTCGTCGTCCACTGCGTCACGGGAAGGTTGCCGCCATAGATCGACGAGCAGCCGGTCGCGTTGGCGACCTGCAGGCGATCGCCGAACAGCTGCGACAACAGCTTGATGTAGGGAGTCTCGCCGCAGCCAGCACATGCGCCGGAGAACTCGAACAGCGGCTGCAGAAATTGAACGCCCCGCACATTGGCAAAGTCGACGCTCGCGCGATCGTTTACCGGCAACGATTCGAAGAAGGCAATATTGGTGCGCTCCTCCTCCAGAATCGGCGCTTTCGGAGCAAGATTGACCGCCTTTAGCCCGGGATCGCGCGGGCTCTGCGCTGGGCAGACCTCGACGCAGATTCCGCAGCCGGTGCAGTCCTCGAGGTAGAATTGCAGCGAGAAGCCGACGCCCGGATTGCCACGCGAATTGACCGGCGCCGACTTGAACCCGGACGGGGCGCCGTCGATTGCGCCCTCATTATAGTACTTGGCGCGAATGACGCTGTGGGGGCACGCCAGGCCGCATTGGCCGCACTGGATGCATATGTCGGCTTCCCAGACCGCCACGATATCGGAAATGTTGCGCTTCTCGAACGCTGCCGTGCCCAACGGGAACGTGCCATCCACCGGCAACTGGCTGACACGGATCTCGTCGCCGCGGCCAAGCATCATCTTGCCGGTGACTTCGCGCACGAACTCCGGCGCATCGGCCGGCACGATCGGAAGCAGGTCGAAAGCGCCCGTCGCTGCCGCCGGCACGGTTACTTCGAAAAGATGGGCCAGCGTATGATCGACGGCCTCGAAGTTCCTGCGCACCATGTCGGCTCCTTTAGAGCCGTAGCTTTTCTCGATCGCGTGTTTGATCCGGGCGATCGCCTCCTCGCGTGGCAGCACGCCTGAGATCGCGAAGAAGCAGGTTTGCAGGACCGTGTTGACGCGGCCGCCAAGGCCGGTCTCGCGCGCAACCTTGGAGGCGTCGATGACGAAGAAGCGAAGCCTTTTCTCCAGGATCTGCGCTTGCACCAAGCGCGGCAACCTGCCCCATACGGCGTCCGGTTCATAAGGCGTGTTCAACAGGAACGTGCCGCCAACGGCGGCCAGCCGCAACACATCTATCCGATCAAGAAAGCCCGCCTGGTGGCAGGCGACGAAGTTCGCCGACTCGATCAGGTAAGGCGAACGGATCGGTCGCCTGCCGAAGCGCAGATGCGAGATCGTCTGGGCACCGGATTTGTGCGAGTCATAAACGAAATAACCCTGTGCATGCATTGCCGGGTCCTCAGCGATGATCTTGACGCTGTTCTTGTTGGCGCCAACCGTGCCATCGGCGCCAAGGCCGTAGAAGACCGCGCGCACAACACCGTCAGGTTCGATCGAAAATGCTGGATCGATCGCGAGGCTCGTGTGCGAGACGTCGTCGTCAATCCCGACCGTGAAGCCGTTTTTCGGATCAGACTTCTTCAACTCGTCGAATACCGCTTTGACCTGGGCAGGATTGAAATTCTTGGATGCGAGACCGTAGCGGCCGCCGATCACACGCGGCATTGTCAAACGCGCACCGCTTGCTACCGCCTGTGCCAGCGTGGTCACGACGTCCGTGTAGAGCGGTTCGCCGGGAGCTCCCGATTCTTTGGTCTGCTCAAGGACAGCGACGGCTCGGCAGGAGTCCGGCAATGCCGCAAGGAAATGGTCGACCGCGAACGGACGATAGAGCCGAACCTGCAACACCCCGACACGTGCGCCAGCATTCGCCAGGAACGTCATCGTCTCGCGCGCCGTCTCTGCGCCCGAGCCCATAAGCACGATCACCCGGTCGGCATCGGCAGGGCCATCGTACTCGAAAAGCTTGTAGGCGCGGCCGGTCAGCGCCGCGAAGCGATCCATCGCTGCCTGCACGATCGGCGGCACCAGCGCATAATATGGGTTCGAAGTTTCCCGCGCCTGGAAGAAGGTGTCCGGATTGTGTGCGGTGCCGCGGATGACGGGGTGCTCCGGTGTCAGGGCGCGGGCCCGGTGCGCACGGACTAGGTCCTGGCGAATCATCGCCCTGATCTCGTCATCGGACAGAAGGGCCAACTTGTTGACCTCGTGGGACGTCCGGAAGCCGTCGAAGAAATGCAGGAAAGGAATGCGGGATTCGAGTGTGGCGGCCTGCGCGATCAGTGCCGCATCATGCGCCTCTTGCACCGAAGCCGACGAAAGTAGTGCAAACCCGGTAGTCCGCGCCGTCATCACGTCGGAATGATCGCCGAAGATCGAGAGCGCCTGGGTCGCCAGCGCCCGAGCCGCCACGTGGAAGACCGTCGAAGTCAGCTCGCCGGCGATCTTGAACATGTTCGGAAGCATGAGCATGAGGCCTTGCGAGGCCGTGAAGGTTGTCGTCAGCGCGCCCGACTGCAGCGCGCCATGCACGGCGCCAGCGGCGCCGCCCTCACTCTGCATTTCCTGGACGACCGGAACGTTGCCCCAGATGTTCCGAATACCGGCCGCCGACCATTCGTCGGCGAGTTCAGCCATCGTCGAGGACGGTGTGATCGGGTAGATCGCGCAAACTTCGTTGACTCGGTAGGCGACATGGGCGACCGCGGTGTTGCCGTCGCGGGTGTCGGTTTGGGGCTGCATCGCTCGCCTCGCTCTCAGACGGGTTCGGCGATCATCTCGATGGCATGGCAGGGGCAGGTGTCGAAGCAGACCGCACAGCCGGTGCAGCGATCGTAGAGATAGCGATAGTGCCGGCCGGTTCCGAGTTTCTCGATCGCGTCCTCCGGGCAGGCGGCGTAGCACTGGTCGCATTCGAAGCAGTTGCCGCAGGAGAGGCAACGACAAGCCTCGTAGCGAGCCTCGGCTTCGGTCAGTCCGGCCATCACCTCCACGAAGCCGCCTGTCCGGGCCGTCGCCGGCAGCCGCGACTGCTCGGAGCGCTCGGCATCGCTGTAGATTGGCAGATGCAGCATGTCGAACGAAACGATCTGGTGGTTCGGCAACGGTCGGCATTCGGCGCCGCGAAGCCAGGCATCGATGTGGCGGGCCCGCCTTCTTGCCGTGGCCGACCGCGGCCGTAACCGTCCGATCGCCAGGCACCATGTCGCCGCCGGCGAAAATGCCGGCATGCCCGGTCATCATGTTGGGCTCGACGATGACCGTCCCGTCCGGTTTGACCTCGATTCCAGGCACCCGTTTCAAAAAGTTACTGTCAGCTTGCTGTCCGAGCGCCAGAACGACGGCGTCGGCCTCGAGCGTCTCGAAATGGCCGGTCGGCCGCGGACGGCCGTCCGGTCCAAGCTCCATGATCTCGACGGTCAGTGACGGGCCGACGATCTCCTTGATGCTCGTCAGCCACTTGATCTTGACCCCTTCCTCGATCGCCTCGTCCGCCTCGAAGGCATGCGCCGGCATGTGGGTGCGATCGCGGTGATAGACAATCAAAGTCTCTTCGGCGCCGAGACGCCTCGCCGTTCGCGCGGCATCCATCGCGGTGTTGCCGCCGCCGTAGATGATGACGCGCCGGCCGAGGCGCGGCGCTTCGCCGGCGCTGACCCCGCGCAGAAAGGTCACGGCATCGAGGACGCGGGGCGCGTCGCGAGCGGGTATGTCGACGTGCTTCGAGATGTGCGCCCCGATCGCGGCGAACGCCGCATCGAAGCCGCCCTCCGTCATCTCGCCAAGGAGATCCTCGACCTTGTGGTCGAGAACGATCTTAACGCCCATCGCCTCGATCCGGCCCACTTCGGTCATCAGCTCCGCGCGCGGCATCCGGTAGGCGGGGATGCCGAAATGCATCATCCCGCCGGGAAGCGGGCCGGCCTCGCGGACCTCGACTTGGTGGCCGAGCCGCGCCAAGTGATAGGCGGCCGAAAGGCCGCTTGGGCCCGCGCCCAGCACAAGCGCCCGTTTGCCGGAGGGCGGGGCCTCGTTCAGCAGCCGCAAGCCTTCCTTCCCCGCCAAGTCACCGAGAAATCGCTCCACGGCGTGGATGCTCACGGAACTGTCGAGTTCGCGGCGATTGCAGCTGTCTTCGCACGGGTGGTAGCAGACCCGTCCATGCACTGCCGGGAGAGGGTTGTCCTTGACCAGCGCCAGCCAGGCCTGTCGGTACCTGCCCTGCCGTGCATGCTCGAGCCAAGCCTGGATGTTCTCGCCGGCCGGGCACACGTGATTGCAGGGCGGTAGGAGGTCGACATACATCGGCCGCTGCGCTCGCGTCGGGCCGGTGCCCTTTACCCGGGTCAGGTCCACGATCGGCGTCAGGTCGGCAAGACGTGTGCGCGCCATTCAATGAACTCCGGCAAGAGGATATCAACTGAGACCAGGCGGTCGGGCTGCGCGAACTGGTAGGTCCTGAAGCGAGAAATCCCGATGGCGCCAACTCTACTGTGGTTTACGCGGTTCTGAGGTTATCCTGAGGAGCACGATGCACAATCCACCCAATTCCTGCCCACGGCCACATCAACCCGGTCCGTCCGGCCGACGATCGGCCGCTTCCGCCTTGTGCTGAGCTTCCTCGGCCAAGGCGGCATGAGCCGCGGCGAGGCGGGCGACCGGCACTCGGTAGGGAGAGCAGCTGACATAGTCGAGGCCTTTGGCGTGGCAGAAGGCGATGCTCTTTGGATCACCGCCATGCTCCCCGCAGACGCCGATCTCGATGTCCGGCCGAATGCCACGGCCGAGCTTGACCGCGGTATCGATCAGCTTGCCGACGCCGCCCTCGTCGATCGTGGCAAACGGGTTCTCCGGCAGGATGTCCCGTCTGAGATAGGCGACCAGAAAGCCCCGTTCGGCATCGTCGCGAGAAATGCCGTATGTCGTCTGCGTCAGGTCATTGGTGCCGAAGGAGAAGAACTCGGCCATTTTCGCCAAGTCGTCCGCGACCAGCGCAGCGCGCGGAACCTCGATCATGGTGCCGAAGCGATACTCGACCTTAATCTTGGTTTCCTCGAAGACGTTCTTGGCTACTTGCTCGATCGCCTTCTGTTGGGCGCTGAGCTCGTTGACGTGGCTGACCAGGGGAATCATGATTTTCGGGTGCACGTCGATGCCGTCTCGAATGCACGCCACCGCGGCCTCGAAGATGCCGCGCGCCTGCATCGCGGTCAGCTCCGGGATGATCAGACCAAGGCGCACGCCGCGCGTGCCGAGCATCGGATTGGCTTCGTGCAGGCTGGTCACGCGCTCGAGATAGTCCTCCCTGCGGCGGATCGCGGCCAAGGCCAAGTTGATCTCCTTGAGCGTCGTATAGTGCTGGAGCTGCATCTTGAGTTCCGCGAGGTCCTGCACCAGCTCGTCATAGGCCGGCAGGAACTCATGCAGCGGCGGATCGAGGAGCCGGATGACCACCGGCAAGCCGTCCATCGCTCGGAACAGCCCCTCGAAATCGCCGCGCTGGAGCGGTAGAAGCTGTTCGATGGCCCCGGCCCGCTCGGTCACGTTCTTTGCCATGATCATCGCCTGCACGACCGGCAGGCGGTCGGTCTCGAAGAACATGTGCTCGGTGCGCACGAGCCCGAGACCCTCGGCGCCGTTGCGGCGGGCGCGCTCGGCGTCCTTCAGGTAGTCGGCATTGGCCCAGACGCCCAAGCGGCGGAACTCATCCGCCCAGCCGAGGATCTTGCTTAGATAGACGTTGGTCACGTCGGGAATCATGGTGGGCAAGGCGCCGAGGAACACCTCCCCGAGCGTGCCGTCGAGCGAGATGAATTCCCCCTCCTTGATGACGTCGTCGCCCACTCTGATCTCGCGGGCGTCAAGATCGATTTCGAGCGCGGCAACGCCGACCACCGCCGGCTTGCCGAACTGCCGGGCGACCAGCGCCGCGTGGCTGGTGCGGCCGCCTCGGCTTGTGAGGATGCCCTCGGCGGCAAGCATGCCGTGGACGTCATCCGGCTTGGTCTCGGGCCGCACCATGACGACCGGCTTGTGCGAATCCTTTGCCCAGGCGACCGCAGTATCCGCGTCGAGCGCGACGATGCCGACGGCGGCGTCCGGCGAGACGTTGAGGCCTTTTGCGATCAGCTTCGCCGACTTGCGGGCGGCCGGCTCGATCTGCGGGTGCAGGAAGAAATCGACCTGCTCCGGCTTGACGCGTTGCACCGCCTCCCCCTTGGTGATCAATCCTTCTTCGACCATGTCGACCGCGATCCGGACCTCGGCTTGGGCGGTCCGCTTGCCGTCGCGCGTCTGCAGGATCCAGAGCTTGTCGTGCTCGACGGTGAACTCGATGTCCTGCATGTTGCGATAGTGCTTCTCGAGCCGCTTGGCGATGTCGACGAATTCGTGATAACGCGCCGGCATCGCCTCCTGGAGATCGGCCAGAGGCTGGGTCTCGCGGATGCCGGCGACCACATCCTCGCCCTGGGCGCTGACCAGATAGTCGCCTTCCGGCTCGGGCTCGCCGGTCGAGGCATTGCGCGACATGGCGACGCCGGTGGCGCAATCGGGGCCCATATTGCCGAACACCATAGTCTGGATGTTGACCGCGGTGCCGAGATTGTGCGGGATGCTGGCGGCGTTGCGGTAGGCGATGGCGCGTTTGCCGTTCCACGACTTGAAGACCGCTTCGGTAGCCAGACGGAGCTGCTCGAACGGATCGTCCGGAAAATCGTGTCCTGAGAAGGTACGAACGATCTCGCGGAATTTCTGGCTGACCTCGCGCCAGTCGTTGGCGTCGAGCTCGGCGTCGGTCTCCACTTCGGACTTGCGCCGGCGGGCGGTGAGGACCGCCTCGAAGACGTCATCGGGAACCCCGAGGACGACGCTCCCGAACATCTGGACCAGGCGGCGATAGGAATCGAAGGCGAACCGTGCATCGCCGGCGCGCTCGGCCAGCCCTTCCGCCGCGCTTTTGTTGAGGCCGAGGTTGAGGATCGTGTCCATCATTCCGGGCATCGAGAACTTCGCGCCCGACCGGCAGGACACTAAGAGCGGGCGCTTCGGATCGCCGAAGGCCTTGCCGGTGGCGCGCTCGATCTGGCCAAGCGCCTCGAGCTCCTGCTGCCAGAGGTCGTCGGGCAGCCTCTCGCCCGCCTCGAGATAGGCATTGCAGCCCTCTGTCGTGACGGTGAAACCGGGCGGCACCGGTACTCCAAGTCGAGTCATGTCCGCGAGGCCGGCTCCCTTGCCGCCGAGCAGGGCACGCACCTTGTCCCAATTGCCGGCATCGGCCTCGGCCTTGTCGACTTCGTTGTAGAGATAAACCCACTTCTTCATATTGACCTCCCGCGGGAAGAGAACGGGGTTGTCGGGTGGCGCGACGAAACGCCTGCGGACGCCTATTTGCCGGCGCAGCTGATAGAAGAGACGCGCAATCGCCATCGGATCATTAGGCTTCAGAACGCGGAGGTTCTGCTATTTCGCCCGCAGCGCTTCAACTCCTGGCAGCGCCTTGCCTTCCATCCATTCCAGAAACGCGCCGCCGGCGGTCGAGACATAGGTGAAATCGTCGGCGACCTTGGCCTCGTTGAGCGCGGCGACGGTGTCGCCGCCGCCCGCCACGGACTTTAATTTGCCCTGCTTGGTGAGCGCCGCCACGGTCTTGGCGATCGTCATCGTCGCCTCTTCGAAGGGCCGCGTCTCGAACGCGCCGAACGGGCCGTACCACACCAGTGTCTTGACGTGCGCCAAGACCTCCTCGACTCCGAGGACCGACTTCGGTCCTATGTCGAGGATCATCTCGTCCTCGGCGACATGATCGACGTCGACGACGTGGGCGGGCGCATGAGCTTTGAGCTCCTTAGCCACCATCGCGTCAACAGGGAGCAGAATACGACATTTTGCGTTTTCCGCCGCGGCGACGATCGAGCGGGCGGTCTCCGCGAGGTCCTTCTCGCAGAGCGACTTCCCAACATGTTTGCCCTCGGCGAACAAGAAGGTGTTGGCCATCCCGCCAGCGATGATGAGAATGTCGACCTTGTTAACCAGGTTGCCGAGGACGTCGAGCTTGGTCGACACTTTGGCCCCGCCGACAATCGCGGCGACCGGACGCGCCGGATCGCCGAGCGCCAGACCCGACGCCTCGAGCTCCTTCTGCATCGCCCGTCCCGCGTGCGCGGGCAGTTTATGGGCGAGTCCCTCCGTCGTCGCGTGCGCGCGGTGGGCGGCCGAGAAAGCGTCGTTGACATAGATATCGCCAAGCTTGGCGAGCTCTTGGACATGGGCTGGATCGTTCTTTTCCTCGCCCTTGTAGAAGCGGGTGTTCTCCAATAGGAGCACGTCGCCGTTTTTCATTTTGGCGATCGCGTCGGCAGCGGTCTTGCCGATGCAGTCGGCGCAAAAAGCAACCGGGCGCTTGATGACGTCGGCGACCGCCGCAGCGATAGGCTTTAGCGAATTGGCCTCGTCTGGCCCTCCCTTGGGCCGGCCGAAATGCGCAAGAAGGATGACCTTGCCGCCCTTGCAGGCGATCTCTTCGATGGTTGACGCGCCGCGCTCGATGCGGGTCGTATCCGTCACGCGGCCGTGTTCGGAGGGAACGTTGAGGTCGACGCGTACGAGGACACGCTTGCCGGAGACGCTGGCGTCGTCGAGCGTGCGGAATGGGTTGCTCATATTCGCCTCCCTGTGAACGCAAGGTCCGATCGGATCGTCCTTGTGCCCCCTACAGCCGCCGGCGCCCACGTCGACGGCTGATCCTCGTCATGCGTTAGGCGACGGCGCTCAGATCAGCTTGGCCATCGCGACCGCAGTGTCGGCCATCCGGTGCGCAAACCCCCATTCGTTATCGTACCAGGAAAGGACGCGAACGAACGTGCCGTCGACGACTTTGGTCTGGTCAAGGTGGAAGATCGACGAATGGCTGTCGTGATTGAAGTCGGACGAGACGTTGGGCTTGTCGGTATAGCCGAGGATGCCTTTGAGGGGGCCCTTGCCGTCGGCGGCGGACTTGACCGCCTGATTGACCTCGTCCTTGCTCGTGGCCCGCTTGGCGACGAACTTGAGATCGACAACCGAGACGTTCGGCGTCGGCACGCGAATCGCCGAGCCGTCGAGCTTGCCCTTCAGTTCCGGCAGGACGAGACCGACCGCCTTCGCCGCGCCGGTCGTCGTCGGGATCATATTGAGCGCAGCGCCGCGCGTTCGGTAGAGGTCCTTATGCAGGGTGTCGAGCGTCGGCTGATCGCCGGTGTACGAGTGGATCGTCGTCATGAAGCCGTGCTCGATTCCAATGGCGTCGTTGAGCACCTTGGCGACAGGCGCTAGGCAGTTCGTCGTGCACGACGCGTTGGAGATGACGAGGTGGTCCTTGGTCAGCTTGTCGTGGTTGACGCCGTAGACGACGGTGAGGTCCGCGCCGTCGGACGGGGCGGAAACCATGACCCGTTTCGCGCCGGCCTTCAGATGCGCCGCGGCCTTCTCGCGAGAGGTGAAGACGCCGGTGCACTCCATCACGATGTCGACGCCAAGATCCTTGTGCGGAAGTTGGGTCGGATCCTTGATCGCGGTCACTTTCATCTTGTGGCTGCCGACGACGATCGCATCGCCCTCGACATGAACCTCGTGAGGGAAACGTCCGTGCACGCTATCGAACCGCAAGAGGTGCGCATTGGTCTCGACGGGTCCGAGGTCGTTGACCAACACGATGTCGATGTCGTTACGACCTGACTCCATGATCGCGCGGGTGACGAGCCGCCCGATGCGGCCGAAGCCATTAATTGCTACCTTGGTGGCCATCGCCATTCCTCCTCCCGCGCCTGCTAAAAATGGCGAAAGCCGGCGGCCCGCGCCCCGGCGTGTCCGCATCGTGAAAGCGCTTGCTTAATGTCCGATCCTCAATCCATTTTGTCGCCGCGGAATAAGCGCGGAGACCATCGGTGACGATCTTCCGCGTTTGACCGTATGTCTTCATGACGCGCCTGGCTCCCGCTTTTTTGATCGGAGGTGCTCTCGAAGGGCTGTATTGCTTCCCGCGCGGGCGGTTGTTGATGTGGATCAACCAAGCCCAGGGATTTCTCCCCGCTTTGCGGGGAGAGATCCGGAGGCGCCGTCGCTCGATCAGCAGATTCGGGGAAGCTGGTCGCCGGCGAGCATATCGAGGACGTGGCGGCCGCCGATGGCACTTTTGCAGATGACGCGGCCGGTCGCGGCTTGACCGACTGCGCCGATCACTGTTGCCGCTTCGCTGACGGGAAAGCGGCGGAGTTGCGCGAGCGCTCGGGCGGCCTCCGCCGCCGGCACGAAGGCGACGAAACGGCCCTCGTTGGCGACATAGAGCGGGTCGAGGCCGAGGAGCTCGCAGGCGGAGCGGACATCCTCGCGGACCGGCACAGCGGTCTCGTCGATATCAATCGAAAGGTCCGCCGTCTCGGCGATCTCGACGAGCGCGCTGGCGAGCCCGCCACGGGTCAGGTCGCGGAGACAATGGACCGCGATGCCGGCCTCGATCAGCGCCAGCACCGGCTCGGCCAGTGGGGCGCAGTCGCTTTCGATCGCCGATTCGAACCCAAGCCCCTCGCGGGTTGCCATGACGGCAATGCCATGGCGGGCAAGGTCGCCGCTCACGATCACGGTGTCGCCTGGACGGACGCTCTGCGGCTCGATCGGGTCCGCCGCCACGATCTGGCCGACACCCGCGGTGTTGACGAAAAGGCCGTCGGCCTTGCCGCGATCGACCACCTTGAGGTCACCGGTGACGATCTCGACACCGGCAGCGGCGGCGGCATCGCGCATTGAATGAACGACCCGCCGAAGCGTATCCAGACTGAGCCCCTCCTCCAGGATGAAGCAGGCGCTGAGATAGGTCGGCCGCGCGCCGCACATGGCGAGATCATTGACCGTGCCGTTGACGGCGAGCGTGCCGATGTCGCCGCCCGGGAAGAAGAGCGGCTGGACGACGTAGGAATCGGTGGTGAAGGCGAGCGGCCCGGCGAGGTCGAGGCGGGCACCGTCATGGCGGCGGTCGAGGCGCGGATTGGCAAACGCGGGGCGGATCAGCGTATCGAGCAGGCGCTCCATGGCGCGCCCGCCGCTCCCCTGGGCGAGCTGGACGGTATCCGGCGCCGGCGCCGGCGCCGGGCAGGAGAGCGCGACACCGTCATCGTTCATCGCCCTACTCGGCCGCCTCCGCCACGGGCACGCTGCGATAGCGATAGTAGGCGGCGCAGGCTCCCTCGGAGGAGACCATGGTGACGCCGAGCGGGTGCTCGGGCGTGCAGCGCGTGCCGAAGGCGGGACATTCCGGCGGCTTGCGTTCGCCGCAAAGGACCAAGCCGCTGATGCACTCGCTCTGCCGTTCCTCCTGCGGCGCCACGAGCCCGAAGCGTGTCTCGGCGTCGAGGTCGCAGTAGGCCTCCGCAAGGCCGAGGCCGCTCTCCTCGATCTCGCCTATGCCGCGCCAGCGGCGGCGGACGACCCGGAAAACCTCGCGCATGATCTTCTGCGCCGGCTGATTGCCGTCGCGCCGCACCGAGCGCGAATACTGGTTCTCGACCTCCGCCCGGCCGGCTTCAAGCTGGCGGACACAAAGATAGACGCCCTCGAGGATGTCGAGGGGCTCGAAGCCGGTCACCACGATCGGCACGCGAAATTGAGACGCGAGTGGAACATATTCCTCGAAGCCCATGATCGTGCAGACGTGCCCGGCAGCGAGGAGGCCCTGGATCTTGTTCGTCGGCAGGGACAAAATCGACCGCATCGCCGGCGGGACGAGGACGTGCGAGGCAAGCATCGAGAAATTCCGCAAGCCCTCGCGGCGAGCCCGATAGACCGCCATACCATTGGCGGGAGCGGTCGTCTCGAAACCAACGGCAAAGAACACCACCTCGCGGTCGGGATTGGCGCGGGCGATCGTCAAGGCGTCGAGCGGCGAATAGACGACGCGGATGTCCGCACCGCGCGATTTGGCGGCGAAGAGGTCGCCGTTCGACCCGGGCACGCGCAGCATGTCGCCGAAGGAGGCTAGGATCGTGCCGGGCCGATCGGCGATCTCGATCGCCTTGTCGACGTAGTCGACCGGCGTCACACAGACCGGACAACCAGGGCCATGCACCAGCGTGATGCCCGTGGGCAGGAACTCGTCGATGCCGAAGCGGACGATCGCGTGGGTCTGGCCGCCGCAGACCTCCATCAGCGTCCAGGGACGCGTCGCAGCACGGGCAATGGCCACGGCAAACCGGCGGGCGGCCTCGGGGTCGCGGTACTCGTCGCGAAACTTCATTGCCGCACCTCGACGCCGAGCTCTGCCTCGATCTCGCCGATCACCCGCAAATGCTCGAAGACGCGACCCGCTTCCTCCTCGGCGAGGACGCTGATCGCGAATCCGACATGGACGAGCACGTAGGCGCCGATCTCGGCTTCGGGCGCGTAGGCGAGGTTGATCTCCTTGACGATGCCGCCGAAATCGACGCGGGCGACGCGCATGATCGGATCTTCGCCGGCGATGGCGAGGATCTTGCCGGGTACGGCTAGGCACATCTAGATCTCTCCACGCTCGATCAGCGACGCCGCCCAGGCCGCCTGACCGAGCGCAATCCCGCCGTCATTGGGCGGCACCAGCCGATGCCAATATGGCAGGAGGCCAACCTCACTCAGCGTCGCGATCGCCGCCTCCGTAAGAAGCGCATTCTGGAAGCAGCCGCCGGTAAGCACAACCTGAATCTCGCCGATACGCGCCGCGACCTCGGCAATGGCGATAGCAAGGCCGCGGTGGAAGGCGCACGCAATGGCTGAGACGGAGACGCCAGCGCCAAGGTCGGTGACGAGGTCGCGGATGGCCGGTTCCCAGTCAAGCACGATCGGCGAGGCGGTGGTCACGGTGAACCGGTATGCTCCCCCGCTTCGCTCGGGCGAACCGGCCGCTCTCGCGGCCCACTCGAGTTGCGCCGCGGCTTGGCCCTCATAGGTCGCGCGCTGGCGCAGCCCGACGAGCGCCGCGATCGCGTCGAACAGGCGGCCGGCGCTGGTCGTGATCGGCGCATTGACGCCGCGTTCGAGCATTGTTCCAAGGACGCTCCGTTCGGCGGCGGTGAACGCCGCGACCGGGGCGAGGTCAACCATGGCAAGACAAGCCGGCCCAAACAGCTCGAAGAGCAACCCGAGCGCCGACCGGCGGGGCTCGCGGATAGCTGAATCACCGCCGGGAAGCCGGAACGGGCGGAGATGCGCGACCCGCCGCCAGCCGGTCTTGGTGACGAGCAGGAATTCGCCGCCCCAGACGGTCCCGTCGGCGCCGTAGCCGGTTCCGTCAAAGGAGACACCAAGCACCGGCGGCGCCAGCCGGTGTTCCGCCATGCAGGCAGCGGCGTGAGCGACGTGATGCTGCACCATGACGGTCGGCAGGCCGGATGCATCGGCGACCCGGCTGGAATGGTAGTCCGGATGAAGGTCACGGACCGCAACGCGCGGCACGACGGCATGGAGGCGCGCGAGATCCGCAACGGCTCGGTCGTAGGCATCGCGCGCTTCGGCGGTCTCGAGGTCGCCGATGTGCTGGCCGAGCACCGCTCCCGTCGCCAGCGTCAGCGCAATGGTCGCCTTCAGGTGGCCACCAAACGCCAGGATGCCCGCGGGCATGCCGCGCTCGATCGGCGCTGCCGGCGCATAGCCGCGGGCGCGGCGCAAGAATAGCGGCCGCCCGGCGACGATCCGTGCAACCGAATCGTCCACCGGCCGAACGATTCCGCGGTCGTGAACCAGAAACAGGTCGGCAATCCCGCCGAGCCGTTTCTGAACCTCTAACTCGTCGATGACGATCGGCTCCTCCGATCGGTTGCCGCTGGTCGCCACCACCGGGAAGCCGAGTTCCGCCAAGAGGAGGTGGTGAAGCGGCGTATAGGGGAGCATCACCCCGACGGTTGGATTGTCGGGCGAGACGGAGGGGGCCAAGCGGCCGCGCGCTCGCACAATGACGATCGGGCGCTCCGGCGTGGTCAGCAGCGCGGCCTCCTCGGGACGAATGTCGCATTCGGCTTCAACGGCGGCGAGGGAGGCAAACATTACCGCAAAGGGCTTTTCCTCGCGGCGCTTGCGGGCGCGTAGGCGGCGGACCGCGGCATCGTTGCGTGCATCGACCATGAGATGGAAGCCGCCGAGGCCCTTCACCGCGACAATGGCGCCGTCGCGGATCGCCAAGGCGACCGCGGTCAGCACCGCGTCTCCCTCGGCGAGACCTGTCCCCTTGCCGTCCCACAATGCGAGTTTCGGCCCGCAGTTCGGGCAGGCGTTCGGACTCGGCGTGGAAGCGGCGGTCGGCCGGGTCCCCGTACTCCGCGAGGCACGCCTCGCACATAGGAAACCGGCGCATCGATGTGCGCGCGCGGTCATATGGCAAATCCTCGATGATGCTGTAGCGCGGACCGCAATGGGTGCAGTTGGTGAAGGGGTAGCGGTAGCGGCGATTGTCCGGATCGAACAGCTCGCGGAGACAGTCTGGGCAGGTCGACAGATCGGGGAGAACTGTCGCGCTTCGCGTTCCTGCGGCCTCGGTCGGCCTGAACTCGAACGCGGTGTCACCGACCGGCGCGAGCGCATCTATATCGACCGCGGTCACGCGGGCCGGCGGCGCCGGTCCCCGGCGGATCGCGCGCACGAACTGGGCAACGGCGTCGGGCGGCCCCTCTGCCTCGATGCTCACGCCGGCGGTCGTGTTGGCGACCGAGCCGCCGATACCGAGCTCACACGCCGTGCGGTAGACGAACGGCCGGAAACCCACGCCCTGAACCGTCCCCTGCACAGTCATCCGCACCCGCTGTCGCGAGCGAGCGTCTGCGGCCGGCGGAGAGGCAACGCGCATCAGGTTTCGACCTCGATGCCTTTCAGGACCACGTCGAGGGCGCGCGGATCGTGAATGTCGTCGGAGGCGAAGCACTCCAGCTCGGCGCCCTCGGCAAGTGAGCCCACCGCCGCGTCGACGAAATGCTCGCCGAAATGCGCGGCCGACAGATGGCTGAGCGCCCCCAGCCAGACCGAGACCTTCACCACCTTTTGCGCGCCTTCGGCTGCGGCCGTCTCGGCGACCTGTCGCATGAGGCTCGTCATCAGGGCGTGCTCATGCATGAGCAGGACTCCATTGATCGGCATCAACGATCACCTGTGCCGCCACCTCCTCGACCGCGAGCACCAGCTCGGGCGAGAGTGGGGCGCCGAGCTCGAACGAGCGGGCCTCGGCCGTATAGACAATGCAGCGGCCGGGTAGCGTGCCGAGGGTACGTGCGAGCTCGACCGCCTCGGCGATACCGAAGCCATGGGTGGATAGGCCATATTTCACCGCGGGCAACGGCTCGCGTGCGGCGTCGAAGCGATGGATCTCGCCGGGGCCGCCGCCCGAAACGGCGGCGTCGATCAGGATCGCGCCATCAGCCTCGCCAAGGCAGTCGAGCAGCGCCGTCGCCTCGCCGTCCGCTTCGATGAGAACTCACGTGACCGGAGAGCCGCCCGCGCAGGCGCGCCGCGACCACCCGACCGAATGCATCATCTCCGCGGTCGCGATTGCCAATGCCGATCACGACGAGCCGAGGCATGCGCGGCCTCACCCCCGATCCAGTCGCAGGTCGAGGAAGTGGGTCGCGCAGGAGATGCACGGGTCGTAGTTGCGGACCGTCTGCTCGCAGCGATGGCGAAGGGCGGCGTCGGGCAGATCGAGCCAGGCGCTGATGAAGGTGGTTAGGTCCTCCTCGATCGTCGCCTGGTTCTGCGACGTCGGCGGGACGATCTGCGCGTTGAGAATCGTGCCGTCGTGGTCGAGGCGGTAGCGGTGGTAGATCATGCCGCGCGGCGCCTCGGTTGCGGCGTAGCCAATGGCGGCGCGCGGGACGACCGGCACCAAGGGCTGCTCAGGCGGCTCGTACGCCTCGATGATGCGGATCGCCTCGTCGCAGGCATAGACCAGCTCGACCGCACGCACGACGATGCTCTGATAGGGGTTCATGCAGACGGGGCGGAGGCCGGCCGACCGCGCCGCTTCCTTGGCGAGCGGCGATAGGCGCTCGAAATTGAGCCCATAGCGGGCGAGCGGCCCGACGAGGTAAGCGCCGCCGTCGTCGCGCTTTCGCGATTGCAACGCGTTCGAATGGGGGACGTGTTGCTCCTCGAAGTGCTGGTCGTATTCGTGGGCGGTGATGTCGAGCCCACGATTGGAGACGATGTGGCCCTCGTTGAACGGGTATTCGTCAGGGTGCTGCAACGACACTAGCTCGTAGTCGCGCGTGCAATCGGGGAAATCGAACCCGGCCACCCAGCGCACCGTGTCAACGGCGATGTCGCGGGCGCGCTTCAACGCCTCGGCCGGCTGCATGAGGTCGCGCTTCTGTGGGGCCTTGTAGAAGCCGCCGACGCGGACGTTGATCGGGTGGACCTCGCGCCCGCCGATGACGGTCATCAGGCCGTTGCCGGCCTTCTTCAGCGCGAGGCCCCGCTTGACCACGTCGCCATGGTCCTTCGCCATCTCGAGCGCGCCCTCGTAGCCGAGGAAATCGGGGGCGTGCAGCATGTAGACGTGGAGGCCGTGGCTCTCGATCCACTCGCCGCAATAGAGAAGGCGGCGGAGCGCGCGAAGCTGGCCGCCGACCTTGATGCCGAACGCATCCTCCATCGCGTGGACCGAGCTCATCTGGTAGGCGACCGGACAGATGCCGCAGATGCGCGCCGTGATGTCCGGCGCTTCGCTATAGGCGCGGCCGCGCAAGAACGCTTCAAAGAAGCGCGGCGGCTCGAAAATGCGGAGCTCGGCGCTCTTCACCCGGTTGTCGCGGATAACCACGGTGAGCCCGCCTTCCCCTTCGACGCGGGCGAGGTTGTCGACCTTGATCGTCTTACGAGCCATGGCGCTCGGCCTCCACGCGGAACGGCTCGGTGTCGGCGTTGAAGGTGCGATAGAGCCGATGCAGGTCGCGTTCGGTCGCACCGAGCTCGGCCAGCTTCTTCGACAGAGACACCGTGTTCGGCGTTTCCATCGGCCCGTAGCACCCGTAGCAGCCGCGGTCGTAGGTCGGACAGATCGCGCCGCAGCCGGCGTGAGTGACCGGGCCGAGACACGGCGTGCCGTGGGCGACCAGAACGCAGACATTGCCCCTGAGCTTGCACTCGATGCAGACGCTGTGCGGCGGCACCGTTGGCTTGCGCTTGGCGAGGAAGGCGGTGATCACCTCGATCAGCTGGTATTTGTTGATTGGGCAGCCGCGCAGCTCGAAATCGACCTTGACGTGCGCCGAGATCGGCGTCGAGGTGGCGAGCGTGCTGATATAGTCCGGCCGCGCATAGACGGCTGAGATGAAGCCGGCGACGTCGGCGTAGTTGCGCAGCGCCTGGATGCCGCCGGCGGTGGCGCAGGCCCCGATGGTGACCAGCGCCCGCGACTGGCGCCGCACATCCTTGATGCGCTCCACGTCATGAGCCGTGGTGATCGAGCCTTCGACCAGTGACAGGTCGTAGGGCCCGGCGACCTCGGCCCGGGTTGCCTCAAGGAAGTAGGCGATGTCGGTCGCCCCGGCGACGGCGAGCAACTCGTCCTCGCAATCGAGGAGGGACAACTGGCAGCCGTCGCAGGAGGAGAATTTCCAGACAGCGAGCTTCGGTTTGCGGACAGGCACGGCCATTTCAGATCTCCCGCAAGCTGAAAATCCGGCGAAGCTGGTCGTAGGTGAACACCGGCCCATCACGGCAGATGAAGGTCGGACCGAACTGGCAGTGGCCGCAAAGGCCGATGGCGCACTTCATGTTGCGCTCCATCGAGACATACATAGCGCTCGCCGGCACGCCCAAGGCCGCGAGCCCGGCGATCGAGAAACGCATCATCACCTCGGGCCCGCAGATGAGGGCGATGGTATGCGCCGGATCGAAGGCGACGCGCGGGATGAGGGTGGTGACGACGCCGACGCTGCCGCGCCAGTCGCCGCCGGCGTGATCGACCGTGACCTGAAGATCGATGTCGAGCCGTCGTCGCCATCGCTCGAGCTCCCGCTGGAAAAGAATGTCGTCAGGCCGACGCATGCCGACCAGGAGGACGAGGCGGCCGAAGCGCAGACGCTCAGCAAAGAAGCAGTGGATCGCCGGGCGGAGCGGGGCGAGGCCGAGGCCTCCGGCAATGATGACCACGTCGGCGCCTGCGGCCTCCTCGACCGGCCAGCCGCGGCCGTATGGCCCACGCACCCCGATCGGGTCGCCGGGTTTGAGGCGCGTCAGCGCCTCGGAAACGCGGCCGACGGCCCGAATGGTGTGGATCAGGCGCCCGCGCTCGGCCGAATCGCCGCTGATTGAGATCGCCGCCTCGCCGACCCCCAGCGCGTAGAGCATATTGAACTGACCGGGCTGAAAGTCGAAGCCGGCGGGGGGCTCGATCTCCAGCGTCCAGATGTCGGCGCCCTCGCGGCGGACGCGCGCCACCCGCTCGATGACCGGCAGCATCGGATCGGCAACAGTGCCCGCCAGCGCGATATTAGCCGGCGTCGCCACTCCGACGTCAGCGCGTTGTGCCGTAGACATCGAGCACCTGGAGCTGGGTCGCCTGCAGCTGTTCGACTAGCACCGGCACGAACCGCATCATCATGGCGTAGCCGAAATCGTGATCGCTTTCGCACTTCCCACGCAGACATTTGGCGTCGATCCCGATCGCGCGGACGAGATCGAGAGCGCGGGCATCATAGGCCCAGTGGTACGGCGGAATCAGCCAGGAGAGGCCGACGACGTCGCCTTCCGGTTCGGTCCGGAACGTGACGGCGGCGCGGCCCGGCGAGGCCATCTCGAGAGCTACCCGGCCGTGGCGGATCAGAAAGAACTCGTCGGCCGGATCGCCCTCGTGACAGAGGTACTTGCCGGCATCGAAGCGAACGTTGCGCGCGCAGCCCGCGACGAGCTGGATCACATCTTCACCCAGCCCTGAGAAGAAGCGATGCTCGCGGACGACCTTGTCCATGCCTTCGATCATGCCGTCGCCTCGCTCGCGGCCGGTTGCTCGCGGATGGCGCGGACTTCCTCGGTGATGTCGATGCCGACTGGGCACCAGGTGATGCACCGGCCGCAGCCGACACAGCCGGACGAGCCGAACTGGTCGATCCAGGTCGCGAGTTTGTGGGTCATCCATTGGCGATAGCGCGAGCGGGCGGACCGGCGCACGCTGCCGCCATGCAGGTAGGAAAAGTCTTCGGTGAAGCAGGAGTCCCAGCGGCGCGAACGCTCCGCTCCGCCGTCGAGGTCGCTGGTGTCCTCGACCGAGGTGCAGAAGCAGGTCGGACAGACCATCGTGCAGTTGCCGCAGGTGAGGCAGCGGCCGGCGACATCGTCCCAGCGCGGGTGCTCGAGGTTGCCGAGGAGTAGCGAATGGATATCGTCCGTGCGCATGAGCCGGCCCATATTCGCGGCGGTCCGCGCGATGAGCTTGTCGGCGGCGGCGACATGGTCCCGCCCGGCGGCATCATGCGGGATCTCAGCCAGCACCTCCCTGCCCCGCTCGGTGCCGACCTCTGCCAGGAACACGTGGCCTCGCTCATCGAGCAGTTCGGTCAGCGCGATGTCGAAGCCGGCATCGGCCCTCGGGCCGGCTCCCATGGACACGCAGAAACAGGTGCCACCCGCCTCCCCGCAATTCGTGGCGACAATGAAGGCATTCTGCCGTCTAGCCTGGTAGTGCGGGTCGACATACGGCCCACCGAGGAAGACGCGATCCTGGATGCCGATCGCGTGGAGATCACAAGACCGCGCGCCAATGAAGGCGAACGGGGTCGTCGGCTCCGGATCTCTATGGACCACCACACCGTCTCCGTTCCTCTCTGCCCGCCACAGTCTGAGGCGCGACGGGTGCAGGAACTTCTTCCAGGAGTGGGGGCCGACGGCGTAGCCGAAAAGGGCATCATCGGCGCGGCGCTGGATGCGGTAGATGCCGCCGTCCTGGACGTCGGTCCAGCCAGCGGGCAGGTCGCCGACACCTTGGATATTGTCGAACACGATCGCCTGATCGCGGAGCGTCGGTCCGACGACGCGGTAGCCGTGGCGGGCAAGCGTCTCGATCAACGCCTGCAGGCCGTCACGCGACAGAATCGCCCTCTCACCGCTTGCTGGGGACATTGATTCGTCGCGGGTCACGTCTCGATCCCTTCGCGCCGTCGGGCGCCGCCTCAGATGTTCGCTGTCACAATGACCGGCGTCTTTGATGCAGCTCAAGGTTCCTAGAATCCGTAGACCCGTCGCGCGGCACTAAGCAGAGATTCGTGGCTTGGCCAACGGATTGGGGATGCGCTCGCGGTTCAGATCAATGACGGCGTGATGGATGGCCTGGTCGAGCGCGTCGGCGTCGGTGAAGGTCTGGTGGGCGAGGTGATGGGCTTTAAGATCGCGCCAGACCGGCTCGATGTCGTTGAGTTCGGGGGTGTATTTCGGCAGCCATTCGACGGTGAGCCAGTGCGCGCGGGCGGCCAGGGCGGCGAGCGAGCGTTTGCTGGTGTGGATCGGACCATTGTCCTCGACCAGCACGACCGGCTTGGCCTGTCGCCCGGGCTGCGGTCCAAAGAGACGGTCGAGTTGCTCCAGATGGGCGATGAAATCGCCGCTGCGCTTGGTCGGGCTGGTATGGACGATGAGTTGGCGCGTGAGGGGATCGAGCGACCCCAGCATCGCGACCTTCTTGGCCTGCCCCGGCGCCGGCACACGCAAGTCCGCCCCCGACTTCGCCCAGGCGCGGGCGAGATAGGGATGGGTCAGCGCCTCGCTCTCATCGCCGTAGAGAAGAACGATGTCGCCCGCTTCGGCCTGCTGTTTGCGCAGTTGCAGGCGCAGCCCCACCCGTTCCACCTCGCTTTCCGTCTGACGTCCCTTCAGCGTGTGCCGGGGCCGCCGCCAGCGGAACTTTTTTTTCGCAAGGCCTTGGACAGTTGCGAACGGCTGATGCGCACGCCCTCGCGCGCTTCGATCTCGGCGCGAAGGCGGGGGATCGTCCAGTTGCGCCGGTCGGCCACAGGTTCTTCCAGCAGCGGGGTGGCGACGCGCATGGCGGCTTCACTCTTCACCGGAGGGGGGCCCGGCGCGATGCTGGTCCTCAGCGCTGCCACACCGCCGGCGGTGAAGTCGCTGCGCCACAGCCGAACCGTATCTTCGCGCACGCCAAACGCCTCCGCGATCTTGGGGCTGGTCCAACCAGCCAGCGTCAAAAGCACGGCGCGGGCGCGGTCCGCCTCGCCGCGATCGCGCGAACCGGCAACAGCCAAGAGGCCGGCGCGTTGTTCATCGCTCGCCATAATCGGAGACTTTCCCGCCATGTCATACACCTTGCGAATCGGCGCAGGCAGCCAACCGCAAAAAACCTATCCGTTGGTTAGCCAAACGGAATTCTGCTTAGGTCCGAGGCCATCCGGGTTCGATCTCCCCCGCACCGGCCTTCCACGCCACGGGCGGATCACGGCTCAAGCGAAGCCCACACCCATTTTGCTGCGCGTCAGCAACGAGGGTCCCGCTCAAGCCCCTCGCAAATCGAGTCGCTGAACGTATTGCCGAGGAGCGGTTTCTCGTTGATCACGACACCCGCCTCAGCGGCCCACTCACTCTACTGGCGATCAGGATCGCCGGCAAGTCGAGAGCGCGCGCACGGGCTTTGTCATGTATATGGACCTCGGATAATCGCGGGCGGCGCGTGATCTACCGATAGTGCCGCGATCTGGGCGATGACGCCCTGTGATTCGCACCTTCGGAGACTCATCGATGTCCCATTTTGTTGGCCTGGACGTTTCGCAAAAGATGACGGCGATTTGCGTCGTTGACAAGGACGGCCGGAGAATATGGCGGGGCCAGTGCCTCTCGCTTCCAGAACAGAAGCGTCGCCTTGCGCCGATACGCGGGCGACAAAGCTCGGATAGGGATCGAAACCGGCGCCATGACGCCATGGATTGTGCATGAACTGCGCAATCTCGGCTTCGAGGTGGTTTGCCTCGATGCGAGGCATGCGCGCGCCGCGCTCAAAATGCAGATCAACAAGAATGATCAAAATGACGCCGAGGGATTGGCCCAGATCGTTCGCATCGGCTGGTGTCGGTCGGTTCACGTCAAGTCGTTCGATAGCCGCCGTGCGCGAGCAATTCTCGGCGCGAGGACGCAACTCGTGGGCATGACAACCCGACTGTCCAACCATATCCGCGGGGTGCTCAAGACATTCGGCCTGTTGCCTGGCGCGATGCGAGGATTGCCCTTTGATCGGAAGGTCGAGGTTCTGCTTGAGGATCGTTCCGACGTCGCGCCAATTGTCAGGCCGATGCTTGTCGCTTGGCGGCAACTGCGCGTGGAGATCGTGGCTTTCGACAAGGCAATCCACGCAATGGTGCGAATGAGTGGGGCGTCTCGCCTTCTGATGAGTGTGCCTGGCGTCGGCATGTTATCAGCCCTCGCCTATGTGAGCACCGTTGAAGATCCGTCGCGTTTTGCCCGATCACGATCGGTAGGCGCGCACCTTGGGCTCACGCCACGACAATATCAATCGGGCGAAGTCGATCGAAGCGGCCGGATATCCAAGTGCGGCGACACCCTTACTCGAACGCTGATGTACGAGGCTGCGGGGGTGATCCTGACCAGGGTCAAAAAGGCCTCCGGTTTGAGGGACTGGGCTGCCGCGATCGCAAAGCGATCAGGGCCGGGCAAGGCACGAGTTGCGCTGGCCAGAAAGTTCTCGGTTATCCTTCATAGCATTTGGCGTTCGGGAGAGCCGTTCCGTTGGTCGGAGCCAAAGTCCGCGCCTTACCGGCCGCCTCGCGGCCTTCCTGAGACGGCGACGGCCCAAGCTTCGTTCTTTCCGCCAGATCGACGATCGCGGCCGCATCGCCAACCTAAAGTTGGCCGCCGAGCGCAATGCTCGGTGACGTTTGCGTCAGATCAATGCTCAGCGTCAACAGATGGTGATATCAGCGCCGCGATCCAGCGGGAGAGCATTGGTCAGCACTTGGAGCCGCAGCTCAAGGGAACGAAGGCGGAGATCCCATACTCATTCGAGTCTATAATTTCATGATCTTGGACCGCTTTACCGGCGGAAAGCTCACGTCGTCGTTCAAATATGCGGCAGCCCAGATTGAAAAGCTTGGTTGTGAGGTCCTGCCCGATACGGCGATTGATGTCGACGAGTCCCAACTGGATGACGACGGAGCGTACGTACCTGGCATCGCTGCATCGAAGCAGTGCCGCTCGGCTCGCGCCTCTCCGCCGTCGACTTAGGACGTTCGGCTTCCCTGCGGCTACAGTCAGATAACGCTTTTGGACCCTAGCCATGCACCGGGACGCTTCTGTCCTGAATTCGGCAGCATTGTCCGGGGCGAGGCGCGGCCATATAGGATGTTCTGATCGAAAGGGAATTTCGACCGGTGGTCCCGCAAGGAGCGCAGGAGGAGTACCCCTTTTCCGGAGCGTCCCCCCGAACTGCACGACCGCCCACCGCTCGCCCCGGCGGACCCGACATTGGCCGAGGCCAGCCGCATTCTCGGCGTTTCCCCGAGGCTCATCTACCGGCTGATCGAGAAGGGCGAGCTTGAGACTTACGTCCTCGGGCGTCGTCGCGTCACCGCCGCGTCGATCAGGCTCTTTCGAGCGAAGTGTCTCGCCGCCGGGGCGCGGCTTCAGCCGGTAGTCGCCAAGCGCAAGCCCGGTCGACCGCGCAAGCCTCGCCCTCAAGAGCATCCGCAGGTTGCGGAGTAAGGGCGCATGACAGCTTCACCCTCGCGGTGGCGCATGATGAGGACGACGTTGCGGTGCTCGACTGCTTGGTCGAGATCAGGAGCCCGTTCAATCCCACGACTGCGGTGGCCGATAAATGCGATAGCGACGCTCGGCCCAGACGCTCGCCCGCGCGGATTGCTCATACCGTCGAGTTGAGGGGATTCGAACTGCGATGCAGTTAGCGATGCGCTTGCGAGCGATAACGGCTCAACGGCGGGCACACTAAAGAGCCCAAACCTGATGCCAACGTTTACCCGGCGAAGGCCTTCACGTAGACCACCAAGTTCTGACGGCATGATGGCGACACGAAAGGAGCATGTTATGGGGTTGTCCTGGCATCAGGGTCCTCTAGCAGCCTGTCGGACTGCGCTCATTTTGGCTGACGATCGCGTGGATTGTCGCGGTTTGGATGTGGGTGGTAGATCGAGCTTTTCGGTCGCTTCGACTGAGCCTTGGGGAGCCTTGAAAAGCCTCTGCCTAGGGCTGGTCGGCGCGCCTCGTGCGCGTTCGGCCTTTGTCAGGCGGGGCTGAGCGTGAACATTCGCTTCAGATTCCAAGCCATGGTCACGAGAGTCCACTCGCCGCGCACTTTTTCGAGCCCACGCAGGGAAAATTGACGGAATCCGAGCACGGATTTGATGATGCCGAACACGGGTTCCGGCGTCTGTTTGCGCAAGGCGTAGAGCGCGCGGCCTTCCGGCGTCTTCAGTTTATGGGCCATCGCCTGGACCGGCGTCGGTTGTTCCGGGGCTGCCGGCGTCGGCGCGAAGCGCACGCTCAGCGGCGGATGATGCGGCTGGCGGCCCATCGCGATCACCGGCTCGACGCCCGCCCTTGCACAGGCGTCCACATTGCCCGCGCTGAAATAGCCGGCGTCCGCCAGCAGATGTTCGACCTTCCCCAAATTCTCGGGCAACGCGCCGATCTTCTCCAGTATGGGCTCGACTTGGCCCTTGTCGTTGGGCGTCTGGACCACGTCGATCGCCACCACCAGCAGGCTGCCCGTCGCCACCGCCGCTTGCGCGTTGTAGCTTTGTTCGAAACCACCGCCAGCCGCCGGCATGATGCGGGAGTTCTCATCGGTCAGATTGACCTGATCACTCGGTCGCGCTCGTTCGGCCGGAGGTTGCGGCGGCTTGCCGCCCGGCTTCTTTCCCGTCGCCGCGGCCTTGGCCTCGCGCGCCGCCATTTTGGCCTCGTGCTCCGCCATCTCGCGCGCATGACGCTCCTTGGCCCGAGCCTCGATCTTCGCCCGCGCTTCGGCGATCTTACGAAGACGCTCCTCGCGCCGCGCCAATTCGTCGGGGATCGACATGCCGTCGGGAACGTCGGCCGCGTCCGCCGCTTCGGCTTTGGTCATCAGATCGGCGACCTCGGCCTTCAATTGCGCCTCGATCTTGCCTGCGTGTTCATGGGAAAGCGCGCTGTGCCGGCTTGCGTTGGCATGGATCTTCGTCCCGTCCAGGCCGATCGTCCCCATCTCCAGCACCCCCATCTCGCGGGCGAGTTGAAGAACGTCCACGAACAGCTTCTCGATCTCTTTCAAGAAGCGCCGCCGAAACGTCGCGATCGTGTCGTGGTCGGGATGATCGTTCGCGGCGATGAAACGAAACGCCACCAAGTCGTAGGTCGCCCGCTCCAGCTTGCGGCTGGAGAACACCCCCGTCGCATAGCCGTAAACCAGAAGCCCCAACACCATCCTGGGATGATACGAAGCCGAACCCGAGCCCCGATAGTCCCGGCTCATCCTGCCGAGATCCAGACCGTCGACCACTTCGACAATGAACCGAGCCAGATGTTTCTCCGGCAGCCACTCGTCAACCGAAGGCGGAAGCAGATATCCCGTCTCTCGGCCGATCGTACGAAAATTGTCCATCTGACCCGGTTCGTGGCGCAAGGAGAATCAACGCCGTCATTGTACCTCGCCAAACACCGCAGGTCCTTCCAGAACCCACGTCGTTCATTTAAGTCCGACAGGCTGCTAGTTGTCAGATTCCAGGCAGCCAACCGTTACTTCGAACAAGGCTAAAAGGAGACACCCCGATTAAGGGTTCACACATTCGTTTGTGGAAGGCCCTTTCGCTTCCCCAATGATCCCTTGACGGTTCCTTGGCATGCGCCCTGAGGATGGTAGGGAAAAGCAATGATCTCCACAACGGCCTCCATACTCACCGTCACCATCGCCGCTATCGTCGCCTTCATCGCGTGGCTTCAATGGCGAACAGCGCGCGAGAAGGTCGTCCTTGACCTGTTCGACAAGCGGTTTGCCATGTACGATGAGATGCGAGCGGTCGTGACCCGTTACACGCAGCATGGGATTGATGACGCCGGTTACAACCAATTCCTGAGGGCATCCTCTCGCGCGCAGTTCCTATTCGGGCCTGAGGTCAAGGTTTTCCTTGAGGCGACAAAGGTAGACCTGATGTGGGAGATGGCGACATCGACCATCGACCCGCGCACGCCGGTGCCCCCCGAAAAGCGGGAGACGGTCTCAGCCGAGTGGGTAGAGCGTAAGAACCGCTTGAGTGCCTTTCCAAGAACGTTTGACCAAATGGTCTCGCCCTATTTGAAGCACCATCAGAAGGCTGGTGACGTGGCGGCCCGGTGGCGCTGTCCTGTCGGTCGGAAAGCTTCACCGCCCTGACACCTCCGCCCTTACCGATCTGCTTCCGGCGCTCGTGGCGGACTGCCCGAAGAGGGGTTCGCTCAGCATCCATGACAGGTGCAAGGCGGTGTACGAGAGGCGGGGATGATGGGCTCGTGAGGGGCGCTACGGCTCACGGCACTTGAAAACCGCAATTAGATACGGTGATGATGATTACGGGTCCACGTTGGGAGGGAACCGATGATAGCCATCCTGCTTGCCATGACCATCAGCAACCTCTCACTTGACGACTGCTACCGGCAAAAGGAGAAGTTCGATTTCCGCGACGCGGACAAACTTACGGGTGATGATAACTCCTACAGCAGACCTTTCGACGCCCAATGCACCGGGCCGAACAGCGAGGGGCTCTACGATCTCGAGGTCAACAACTGAGAATAGCCCGATTGCCGAGCGTACCTCACCGGAATTTTGAGTGCCCTGAAACGGGTGAGCCGTGCACTCACGGCGGATGCAAGCTGCCGGAAGGTTGTATCGAAAAGGAGCGTGCACGAATTGCGCTCAACAATGCTGCTGGCACCGCCCCCGATCGCCGACAACAAGAAGCCGCTATGCCAATCCTTAGGAAGCTCCTTCGCAAGTACCTCCCTTAGGCGACGACGCGCGGCATTCGCTCCATGGCAGCCGCCATCGTCTTGATGGTCACCTCCCCATAACCCTCCGCAGCCGTCCTAGGGGCGTGGCCCTGTATCGCGTCGAGGACACGGGTGGGCACGCCAGCCTCCATCCCCACGGTCTTAAAGCGGTGCCTGAGGCCGTGCATAGGGGCAACGTTGGGGTCCTTCACGACTGTGCGCGCGAACTCCGAGAGTCAATTCTTGACCCCCTGGAGCGGTCCTAGGACATCCCCGTTGGACGCTGGTTTGAGGAAAAGGTGGCCGGCCGGCGCAAACTCCGCGAACTCAGGAAAGCCAAGCTCGATGAGATGCGGGTGGAGGACCACCTTCCGCGCCTCGTTCGTCTTGATGGTCCCGGCCTCCGGCCTGAGTTCGATGATCCAGTGTCCAGCCTCTTGCCTCACGTCCTGCCGCCGTAGCTGGGCAAGCTCACCAACGCGCGCCCCGGTGTAAATGGCCAGTATCGGGACCCACCGCTTGGCCGCGAAGGTGCCCGCCAATTCCCCGTTCCGTTGCACGTTAAGGGCTGCGGTCAGAAGCGCCTTGGTCTCCTCCTCGGTCGATCCCTTCCCACGCAACCTTTGGGGCTTGCCTAGCTTGATGGTGATGCCGGTGACTGGATTGCTGGGGAGCTTCCGGTTCGACACTGCCCAGCCGAACAGGGTCTTGAGGCCAGCGAGGTCCGAGTCCTTCACGGTCTTGGCGGATATGGCCCTCCCGGTCCTGGGGTTGGTCGAGGCCAGCCGATGGTCCTTGAACTTCACCACGTCCTCAGGGGTTACCCGCTTGGCGTCATCGAACCCCAAGAAGGCAACCAGCCCCGCCACGGTGTTCCGGTAGCTCTCATGGGTCGAGGGTTTGCGTCCTGTAGCCTTGGCCTCGGTCCACCATCCTTCCAGCATTCCGGTGAGGCTGAAAACCGATTGATTATCAGGCTGCGCGCTAAGGGGCGCGTTGGGGTGGAGTAGCCTCGCCTCCACAGCCTCCACAAGCTGCACACGCTGGCCTTGGTTCAATGAGCCGCGGGGAGATGCCCCTCGATCCACGAAGCCAGCCCTCGGCGCTCTATGCCTCGCTGAACGGCCTTCTGCGTTGTGGGGGTCTTGGACCGCTCCCACTCACATTCAAGCTCTCGCTCATCAAGGACTCCAGCGGCCCTAAGGTGCACCTCCAGCACCTCCTCAGCGAGCCCAGCGGGGTCGTCAGCGGTGGCAATGAATTGGCGCGCTAGCAGCCTGTCGGACTGCGCTCATTTTGGCTGACGATCGCGTGGATTGTCGCGGTTTGGATGTGGGTGGTAGTCCGATCGAGCTTTTCGGTGGCTTCGACTGAGCCTTGGGGAGCCTTGACAAGCCTCGGCCTAGGGCTGGTCGGCGCGCCTCGTAGGCGTTCGGCCCCTCTCAGGCGGGGCTGAGCGAGAACATTCGCTTCAGATTCCAAGCCATGGTCACGAGAGTCCACTCGCCGCGCACTTTTTCGAGCCCACGCAGGGAAAATTGACGGAATCCGAGCACGGATTTGATGATGCCGAACACGGGTTCCGGCGTCTGTTTGCGCAAGGCGTAGAGCGCGCGGCCTTCCGGCGTCTTCAGTTTATGGGCCATCGCCTGGACCGGCGTCGGTTGTTCCGGGGCTGCCGGCGTCGGCGCGAAGCGCACGCTCAGCGGCGGATGATGCGGCTGGCGGCCCATCGCAATCACCGGCTCGACGCCCGCCCTTGCACAGGCGTCCACATTGCCCGCGCTGAAATAGCCGGCGTCCGCCAGCAGATGTTCGACCTTCCCCAAATTCTCGGGCAACGCGCCGATCTTCTCCAGTATGGGCTCGACTTGGCCCTTGTCGTTGGGCGTCTGGACCACGTCGATCGCCACCACCAGCAGGCTGCCCGTCGCCACCGCGGCTTGCGCGTTGTAGCTTTGTTCGAAACCACCGCCAGCCGCCGGCATGATGCGGGAGTCCTCGTCGGTCAGATTGACCTGATCACTCGGTCGCGGTCCTTCGGCCGGAGGTTGCGGCGGCTTGCCGCCCGGCTTCTTTCCCGTCGCCGCGGTCTTGGCCTCGCGCGCCGCCATTTTGGCCTCGTGCTCCGCCATCTCGCGCGCATGACGCTCCTTGGCCCGAACCTCGATCTTCGCCCGCGCTTCGGCGATCTTACGAAGACGCTCCTCGCGCCGCGCCAATTCGTCGGGGATCGACATGCCGTCGGGAACGTCCGCCGCGTCAGCCGCTTCGGCTTTGGTCATCAGGTCGGCGACCTCGGCCTTCAATTGCGCCTCGATCTTGCCTGCGTGTTCATGGGAAAGCGCGCTGTGCCGGCTTGCGTTGGCATGGATCTTCGTCCCGTCCAGGCCGATCGTCCCCATCTCCAGCACCCCCATCTCGCGGGCGAGTTGAAGAACGTCCACGAACAGCTTCTCGATCTCTTTCAAGAAGCGCCGCCGAAACGTCGCGATCGTGTCGTGGTCGGGATGATCGTTCGCGGCGATGAAACGAAACGCCACCAAGTCGTAGGTCGCCCGCTCCAGCTTGCGGCTGGAGAACACCCCCGTCGCATAGCCGTAAACCAGAAGCCCCAACACCATCCTGGGATGATACGAAGCCGAACCCGAGCCCCGATAGTCCCGGCTCATCCTGCCGAGATCCAGACCGTCGACCACTTCGACAATGAACCGAGCCAGATGTTTCTCCGGCAGCCACTCGTCAACCGAAGGCGGAAGCAGATATCCCGTCTCTCGGTCGATCGTACGAAAATTGTCCATCTGACCCGGTTCGTGGCGCAAGGAGAATCAACGCCGTCATTGTACCTCGCCAAACACCGCAGGTCCTTCCGAACCCACGTCGTTCATTTAAGTCCGACAGGCTGCTAGGTGGCGCGACGGTGGGCCGTTTCCTTACTGCCGAGCCGCTCCCGCAACGACTACTGTTCGCCGAGCCCCTGCGCAGACGAATGCGAATCAAGTTAGGTGGCGAGTGGATCGCCGACAGCGAGAGTGTGGTCCTTCTCCACGAACCGGGCCGCTATCCGGTCGCCTACTTCCCGCTCACTGAGATTCGGCCAGACGTCCTCCTCAGCGAGGCTCGGACAACGCCGCACCACGACCTCGGTCAGACCACGTGGTTCAGCGCGAGCGCCGGAGAAAGGAGCGCCGAGCATGCTGCGTGGCAGCACGCCGCTCTGCCCGACCATGCCATTATGCTGCAAGGCCGAGTCGCGTTGGCCTGGCGAGCAATGGACGCCTTCTACGAGGAAGACGAAGGCGTAGTCGGCCACGCCGCCGACGCCTATCACCGCATCGATATCCGCGCACCTCGCGACATCTAGTCGTCAAACTCGACAATCGGGTGATCGCCGATACCACCCGCCCGGTCGTCTTGTTCGGGTCAGGTTTCGCGCCGCGTTGGTATGTGCCGCGCGAGGACATCGACGAGACCGCACTGACGCCGGCCAGGGACAAACGTTTTGCCAGCGCATCGACGGCGAGGGGTTAGGCTTCGCCCGCCATGGTCTTCCTGAACTAAGGCAGGTGCTTTGCTGAGCCTCGATGATGCGTTCGCGGTAGACGCCGTAGATGGTGTCAGTGTCCCTCACCGGCCCAGTTCGTGGAAGTAGGCGATGCGCCCAATTACGCCAGCGTTCGTGAAATCGGTGAAGACACCATCGACGCCGAGCCGGAAGAATTTGAGGTATTCCTGCGTCGGATCGCCATGATAATCGCTGGCGAGATAACAGTTTTCACTGCGGAAAGTGAAGACATGCACGAAAAGGCCGGCCTTATGCGCATCGGCCACCAACGTCGTGGGTTCCTGCGACGTGGCTTCCGGCGTTGAGCCCTTATACGGCGTGCCCTCGGGGTTCTTATCCTTCCACTCGATGACCTTGGTCGGTACGATCTGCAGCTTCCAGGGCCCAACCCCATCCGCGTAGGTCTTGATTTCCGCCAAGCCCTCCGGCGTCAGCATCGCATCAAACCAGCGAGGATCGCCGGCGATGGTCCAATCGTAAGGGCGCGAGTTGACAATATCGTCGTAGGTTGCTTGGCCCGTTTCGAAATCGACGCTATCGCCGTCGATCAGCTGGACGATCTTCGTCTGCAGACCGTGGTCATGCATGTATTTGAGGCTGCCCGGCTCGAAGCTCTGCACATAGATCGGCGCATCTTTGGAATTGAGACCATTGTCATTGATGATCTTGATCAACGCATCCTCGAGCGGATGGCTGCCGGGCGCGCCGCAGCCGTTGGCGATCGCCTGCTCGTTATTCCAGGTCGGGTTCTTGGTCTCCGGATAAACGGAGATGACGCGGCCAGTTTCCTTGCTCTTCGCGTTCGCGATGTCGAGGATTTCCTGAAAACCCAGGATCGGGAATTTGCCGTTGAACTCCGTTGGCCGTGCGTCCTTGGCCTCGTACGTGGTTCCGGCAATCCAGTTTTTCAGCTCGGCCGTGGTGAAGTCGTTGATGTGGTCTTCGCCATCGACAATCAGAGATTTCAGCACGGATTTGGGATCAGCCGGATTGGTGAGATCGGTCGGATATTCTGTAGGCCCGCTCGTCGGGGTCGATGGCCACTTCACCTTGACCATCACGCCCGGGATCGTGCGCTTGCGGCGGCGACTTCCGGATTTGTCTTTGCGACCTCGGCGACATTGGTAGTGTCTCTCAGCCAGGGGTTATGGCGTGCCACCAGCACGCAATCCTTCGTGAGATGCAAGTCTTCCTCAAGCGCATCGGCGCCGAGAGCAGCGGCGATGTCATAGGAAGCTTGCGTCTCCTCTGGCATCAAGCCAGGCACACCACGGTGTCCGATGACCAGGGGCGGCTTGCCGTCGAGCGTCGGGAATGGCTTTTCTTGAGCGCCGACAGAGGAAACCGCGCAGATTGCAAATGCCGCTGCGCCGATCAGCCAGCCAGCCGCGACAGACACTTGCGTCATCAGTATCTCCGAGCGTTCGTTAAGAAAGAGCGGCTCTCAAAGAAGAGCGCCTTCGGCTTATCGCCCGACCGTCTGACGACGATGTGACGCCAACCTTGTCGCAAGAGCTGGATGTGACACCTCGTTTTGGCGGTACGCGAGCAAGAAATATCGTCGCATGATCCGGTTGCACCTGACCGGACGGCATTAACAAGGAAACTTTGGCGGGCTTCGGGCCCGCGGTTATGATGGCGGATGACAACGATCTCATTCGCTCGCCGAGGAACGGGCCGGCGGCTCCGCGGTGGTGGCGAGCGGCGATCGAGATTCCTTTCAGCTCGCCTCGCGACGCACGACGATCCTCTACCCGTCGCGGGGCGGCCAACCGACGCGTATCGGGTTCGAGCAGGTTCGGCAGCGATATGGCGTCGATCCGAGACAAGTACCCGACTTCATCGCGCTGCGGGGTGATCCTTCTGATAAATTGCCAGGAGCCGTCGGGGTTGGGTCAATCCACGCCGCTCAACTGGCGCGAACTGCTCTGCCGGTCACAAACTCCTGGCTGCGATAATCGCCTGCCAGAAGAGCACGCCGACACATGCAACCACAATAATCCGAAGGATAAAGCTTCGCGTGTTGCGACGGAAGGTCTTGTCGTCGCGGGGAGATCAACCGGTCGGGACCGCTCATGCGAAACTACCCGGTCGCCCGCCAGCGGGCCAACCTCACTGGACATTAATAAAGATTTCTTAAATCTGCCCATTAGCTGCAGATGCTCACAAGACGCCGGAAGACGCCTACGAGCAGCCGTCAAACGCCCGGTTCGTTGCGCCGAGCGGGGCTGGTATTCTCTCGCCTGCGCGAACGGCGAAGCTCATGGTACTGCGCTGGTCAGTGGAGAGTCCTGGCAGCGCTCCACATCGTCACCACCGCAAGCCTCGGCGGCCATGGCGCCTCGTCCGTGACGATCGAAGCGCGAAAACCATGATGAACAAGGGGCCGGAAGCGAGAAAAGATCGGCTCCAGGAGCGACTAGCTCAGACACAGTGTCGTCGTCGGCTGATGCGCGGACCGTTACTGCCCCTTCAAGCACGGCAGGATAGCGACAAATCGGTGCTTGCAATCCCGCATTCGTTCCTCGGGCGCCATGACAAGGGCCATGAATGCGTGCGACTCTCTAGAGATGCGCCCGCGGACTGCGGGCTGGTTACTATTTTGATTGCGAGAAGCGGTCGTCACACAACTGAAAGTTGTGCTCGTCCTCAGAGTATGTTTATATCCGAATGCCGCATGTAGATGGCGCGCCGGAGCCAAGGGCTGTGGCGGGCTGAAGTGAAGCTGTGGGGCCGCCCTCCAGCAGCGGCCTACGATGAGACGAGACATTGGAGCGAGGGCTGCCGATATGGAAAATCTGGTAACGGAAAGTGTAGACGATCAAGGGCTCATCGTCGGCGGTGAGGACGAGGCAGCGACGGTAGGCGCCCTGCCAAGGAACCCTTCTGACGAAATCATTCGTGAAAACCTGACGAATGATGACGCCAAGGCTGTCGACGCCGAGGCATCGGCCAGCGACGTCCTTGCCGATCTTATTCAAGGGATCGAAAGCCTGACGAAGGACAAAGCGATAGCGCGACTCCTCAGGCTCGAAGACAAACACGAGAAGAGCTATTTCGAGATTGGAGGTGTCTTGTCGACCATTCAAAAGCATAAATGGTTCGATCCGAACGCTTCGTTGGACGAGTGGGTTCAGAAGAACGCCGGCATCAAGCGCAGCAAGGCGCGGGCCTGGATTCAGATTTACGACGCTATCGTCAAATCCGGCGTCACCTGGGCCAAGGTCAAACACCTCGGCTGGACCAAGTTGAACGCCATCGCGGGGGTCCTAAAGCAGATTCCGTTTGGCTAACCAACGGATAGGTTTTTTGCGGTTGGCTGCCTGCGCCGATTCGCAAGGTGTATGACATGGCGGGAAAGTCTCCGATTATGGCGAGCGATGAACAACGCGCCGGCCTCTTGGCTGTTGCCGGTTCGCGCGATCGCGGCGAGGCGGACCGCGCCCGCGCCGTGCTTTTGACGCTGGCTGGTTGGACCAGCCCCAAGATCGCGGAGGCGTTTGGCGTGCGCGAAGATACGGTTCGGCTGTGGCGCAGCGACTTCACCGCCGGCGGTGTGGCAGCGCTGAGGACCAGCATCGCGCCGGGCCCCCCTCCGGTGAAGAGTGAAGCCGCCATGCGCGTCGCCACCCCGCTGCTGGAAGAACCTGTGGCCGACCGGCGCAACTGGACAATCCCCCGCCTTCGCGCCGAGATCGAAGCGCGCGAGGGCGTGCGCATCAGCCGTTCGCAACTGTCCAAGGCCTTGCGAAAAAAAAGTTCCGCTGGCGGCGGCCCCGGCACACGCTGAAGGGACGTCAGACGGAAAGCGAGGTGGAACGGGTGGGGCTGCGCCTGCAACTGCGCAAACAGCAGGCCGAAGCGGGCGACATCGTTCTTCTCTACGGCGATGAGAGCGAGGCGCTGACCCATCCCTATCTCGCCCGCGCCTGGGCGAAGTCGGGGGCGGACTTGCGTGTGCCGGCGCCGGGGCAGGCCAAGAAGGTCGCGATGCTGGGGTCGCTCGATCCCCTCACGCGCCAACTCATCGTCCATACCAGCCCGACCAAGCGCAGCGGCGATTTCATCGCCCATCTGGAGCAACTCGACCGTCTCTTTGGACCGCAGCCCGGGCGACAGGCCAAGCCGGTCGTGCTGGTCGAGGACAATGGTCCGATCCACACCAGCAAACGCTCGCTCGCCGCCCTGGCCGCCCGCGCGCACTGGCTCACCGTCGAATGGCTGCCGAAATACACCCCCGAACTCAACGACATCGAGCCGGTCTGGCGCGATCTTAAAGCCCATCACCTCGCCCACCAGACCTTCACCGACGCCGACGCGCTCGACCAGGCCATCCATCACGCCGTCATTGATCTCAACCGCGAGCGCATCCCCAATCCGTTGGCCAAGCCACGAATCTCTGCTTAGGAAGCGGCGCGCCGGCCCGGTCCTTGTGCAACACAAGTATCCGTTTTGATCAAGCGGGTTTTGGGGTCCAGCTCCTGTTGGCCTTGAGGAGAGCGTTTGCCAGTAGGATCAGCTTTCGCATGACGGCGGTGAGGGCGACCTTGGCAGGCTTCCCGGCATTGATCAGTTGCTTGTACTTGGCCTTCATGTCCGGATTGAATTGGGTCGCGACCAGCGCGGGCATGTAGATGGCCTGGCGGACGCTGGCTCGGCCGCCGCGGATGAAGGCGCGACCGGTCCAGCGACCCGACTGTCGCGCCACAGGCGCAAGGCCTGCGAGACTTGCGGCCTGCCCCGGTTCGAGGACGCCGAGCTTGGGCATTTCGATCAGCAAGGCGAAGGCGGTTATGGCCGAGACGCTCGGAATGCTGGTCAGAATTGCGAACCGTTGGGCGAGATCGGGCTCGGCCTGAACCTGCTCGAGGATCGCCGCCTCGATCGCCGTGATCTGGCGTTTGATCTGTTCGAGGCGCTGCGCATTGTGGCGTTTCAACAACGGCGCGGCAAGGACCTTGCCGCGGTTCTTGGCGGCGGTTCGGTCTTTCACCAGGGCCTCGCGCTCCTTGAGTTCAAGCAGGGCTTCGCTCCGGGGCGGCCGCGACTTGAGCTCCAACATTGCGCCCATGCGCGCCAGCATCGCCGCTATCCAGGCGGTCAGTCTTAGCCAGACTGCCGATCGCCTCGGCGAAGCGGCGGGCCTGACGCGGATTGACCTTGACGAAGGGAACGCCCGCCGCGCCCAAGGCGCGCTCGAAGGTGCGGTGATAGGGGCCGGTCGGCTCGAAGACGACGCGCTGGACAGGCGTCTGCGCGAACCACTTCATGAACGCCTTACGCCCGCACTTGTCGTTGGCGAAGCGACGGCTCGCGCCGTCGACCAGGCGATGAGCGTCGAGATGGTCTTTCGACACATCGAGCCGATGGTATCATTCTGCATCCTTTCCGCGCCTTTGCTGGAGCGCGGATTCGTTGCTCCGCGGGGCAAGCGAAAGCTCGAGCAGTTTCTGAGCGTACTGATGGACGAGCAAGGCGCAGCCGACCTGAGCCCACGAATCGCTCTGCTCGTCGCCGACGCTCGCGCGCCATGGGCCGAACTCGATCGACGAATTTCTGCCTTCGACGCCGAGTTCGCCCGCTGGGTGAAGGAGAACGAAAAGGCTCGACGGCTGACGACAATCCCAGGCATCGGCGCGATCGTCGCCTCCGCCCTTGTCGCGTCGGTCGGGCGGGCGGAAAGCTTCGAGCGCGGGCGCGATCTCGCCGCGTGGCTCGGCCTGGTTCCCCGTCAGTTCACCACCGGCGGCAAGCCGAAGCTGCTTGGCATCAGCAAACGAGGCAACAGCTACCTGCGCCGACAGCTGATCCACGGTGCACGCGCCGCGCTGCCTATGTGGCTGAGCGCGACACGCCGCTGGGCCGATGAGCCAAAGGCCTTTCAGGCCGCGCCCATCGCAACGTTGCGATCGTCGCCTTCGCCAACAAGCTGTCGAGAATTGCCTGGGCGGCGCTGCGGCGCGGAGAACGGTTCGCCGTCATGGGAATGCCTGCGGCGGCATAGAATTGGCCGGTCACGGTCAAAGCGTCCATCGGTCAACAGGGGTTTGCGAGAGGGTGACGACGGGATGGCCTGACAGTCGAACGGCGCTCCGGAAGCCTGGCTTAAAAAACGGCGCGATCTGACGCCGGGAGTTTTATGAGGACCGGAGCGCGCGTATCTCCATCATGGCCGGAGGAAGCTCCTCGAGGCCGGATACGTTGAAGCAGACTGGATCGGCCGCCAATCTCGACAAAACCCCTTGCGAACGGGGCGGGCCATACGTTTTTAAACGCCTCGACGATCCGCTCGTCCTGACCCAGATGACGGGGCCTGGCGCTGATATGCGAGAAGCCAAGCTTCTCGAGGAGCTTTCCGACATAGCGCTGGTGAAAGTCGACGCCGAACCTCTCGGCGATGACGCGCTTGAGGTCGACGCGCCGCCAGCCGACCACCCCGTCCTTCTCCCGATCCGGCCCGGCCTCGACGATCTGCGCGAACTGAGCCAGTTGCTCCGCCGATAGGCGAGGCTTCGGACCCTCGGTCCAATTGTCGATGAGCCCAGCCGGCCCCGAGGCGTTGAAGCGATGGACCCAGTCGCGCAGCGTCTGGCGGTCCATGCCGCCGATCTTCGCCGCCGCCCCTCGGTCCAATCCGTCTCGAACCCCTGCCAACGACAGAAGCCGCCGGCTCTGGTTGACGTCCTTCGACCGGCGGGCGAGCCTCCGAAGTTCCTCGGCCGAATAGTCCTCTCGCAATCTCACCGCTGAAAGCATGGCGCGAATCCTCCACGCCGCCTTGAATCAGCATCCCCGCGATTCGGGAATCCCCCTATGAGTTAGCCAGCGGAGCCTTTGGTGTTATCAATGGGTTGCGCGGCATGAAGTGAGGAAAATTTTTTCTCGGCGCTTTTGTCCTGGCGTCATACCGGATCTCGATGATCGGAGCCGATCATCGAGATCAAGCAAGCGCGAACGCGCGCCCGCGCTCATGCGCGAAAATCTGATGAGCGCGACGAGCAGCGCTGATCGAGCTCTGGCGTGAGAAGCGCCGGAACGAGCGCCCATGGGGTCTGGGCCATGCGGAAGGGAAGGATTGTTGATGGACAAGCTTAACTCGATTTCTGAATTCCTGCAAGCAATTGTCGTCCCTTCCCTTTCGGCCGCTGGAGGCGGGGCCGGCTTCAGGCGGCGCCTCGCGCGCCGACCAAGAGCGCGACGCCGAACAGGAGCACCGCAAGGGCGGCGGCGAATTCGAATCCCCTCGCCACCAGGGCGAGGCGCGAATTCCCTCCCGCCGCGAGCCGCACCGCGACCGATTTGGCGAATACGGCTGTCCAGGCGAGCGCGCCCGTCGTCACCGCCGTGCCGATCGCCATGGCGAAGGCGGCAGCGACTCCAGCGGCGAACAGCCCCTGCGCCATTGCGAACACCAGCACCAGAACCGCGCCCGAGCACGGACGTGCGCCTGCGGCGATCACTGTTCCGACGGCGGCGCGCCATAAAAAGGGGCCATTGAGCTGAGCTGGATCGGGCATGTGCATGTGTCCGCACTCATCCGCCAGTTCGCCCGGCGCGTCGGGCGGCCCGGCGCGATAGGTCGCCGCCGAAAGGCTGAATGCGGGCTGCTCCCATGCAATCCCTGCGTAGGACGGCGCGGACGCCACGGCGCGGCTTCGTTCCGCGTGCTGACTGAGAGCCGCAATCAGCGCTCCGCCCTTCCGCCAGACCAGCCAAGCGCCAATCGCGGCCACGCTGCAATAGCTCGCCAACTCGATCCAGTTAGCGGCATGATTCATCTGCGAAGCGGTCGCTTGGAAGATAAATCCCGACGCTCCGACAAGCGCGATCGCAATCAGCGCCTGAAGCACCGCCGCCAGGAGCGCCATGCTCGCGCCGCGTTTGAGCGAGGTTTCATTGGCCAGCATGTAAGAGGCGAGGACCGCCTTGCCGTGTCCCGGGCCGGCCGCATGGACGACGCCATAGGCAAGACCCAGGCCGACGAGGCCCCAGGCGGCGCTCGGCTGCCCGTGCAACGCGTGGACTTTGCCGGCAATGAGATGAGTGAGCGATGACTGCTGGGCCATCAGCCAGCCCGCGACGCCTTGGGGGCTGCCGCCGCTCTCGCCGCCGGCGACGGCGAAGGGCCGCGAAGAAAATTGCGCCCGCGCGGCCGCTGCGGATGCGCTCCACGCCGCGCATCCAAGGCTGATCCTCAGGGATGCGCGCTTTGTCATGGACATGCGACAATCGCTGCGCTCGCCATTTTGAAACCGAAATTGGTTCCCGGCGCGAGGTTGGTGAAGAACGATTCCGACAGTTTTTGCTTGTCGCTCGCCTCGAGCGGCTTTGGCTTCGCGACCGTTGCGACGCATCCTGGCGGGGCTGAGACCAGTTTCACTGGGTCCTTGTCGTCGAATTCAAAGTCGATGAAAAATTCCGGATCGGCGACGCGCAAGGTCAGGAACTTCGTCACCCGCGTCGGCGTCTTCAGCGGCAAGGTGACATGGAACTCGACCAGATGGTCGGGCCGCTCCTGCATCCAATAGTCAGTCACCGAGCCGAAATCCGCGACCTTGCCGCCGATCTTCAACGTGGTGAAATAGCCGATTTCGGCCAGGCTCCCGGCGTTTTCCTTCGCCAGCGGAGCGAACTGCGCTTTCTTGACGAGTTGGCCGGGCGGCGCGAGGCCTTGGGTGGCGAAGGACGAATACATCTCATCAAAAACCCAGTCGTGGATCACTGCGGAAACCTTTCCGTCCGGCGTGAACGCGATCTCGCTCTTGACGGTGACCCAGACATGCGGATGCGCGCTGGCCGGCGCCGCCGCCGCAAGCCCGAACGCGAGGCTCAACGCTACGCCTCGCCAATTCCGCTGTCGGCCGCCCATAGCGACGCCTCCTTGCGGGCAAAGTGCGGCGACGAGATGGCGCGCGGGCCCGATCACGGTTGAGCCATCCTTAACGCGCAATGGTTCAGCGATTCTTAAGCCAACGGGCGCAGTTTGCCGCAATGGCGCGTCGCGTTCGGCCTGCGTTGCTGGCGTTTGTTGCGGCTCTGTGTCTGACGAGCTGCGGATTCCTCGGCCGCCCCGAGCGGCCGATCTGGCGCGCTCAGGCCGAGAACGCCTGCTTCGCCCGCAGGCAGGTCACGCTGTCGGACACCATTGCCTTAGCGCCCGAAATCAACGGCCCGGGTATCTGCGGCATGACCCGTCCGCTCAAGGTCTCGGCGCTGGACAACGGCGCGATTGCGATCGACAAGACACTGACCATCGACTGTCCGATGGTCCCGGCCCTTGAGGCCTGGCTCAACGCCATCGTCGAGCCCGACGCTGAGACCCGCTTCGGGCAGAGAGTTGCGACCGTCAACGTGTTCGGCGCCTATAGCTGCCGGGGCATCGACAACATGCCCGGCGCGCGGCTCTCCGAGCACGCCTTCGGCAATGCGGTCGACGTCGCCGGCTTCACCCTCGCCGACGGCCGGCGTATCGATTTCGTCCACGACTGGAAGAGGACCGACAGCCAGGAAGCCGCCTTCCTGCACGAGGCGCACGCGGGCGCCTGCCAGTATTTCACCACCGTCCTCGGCCCGGGCGCGGATGTCTTTCACTACAACCACATCCATCTCGATCTCGCCAATCATGGCTCGACCGACACCGGCCCTCGCCGTATCTGCAAGCCGACGCCCGCGCCCGACCTCTTGCCGGTGCCTGAGCCCTCGGACGGCTTGCCGCCTTCGCCCAATATCGACGAGCCACTCGACATCGCGCATTTAAGCGCGCCGGACGCTGCCGTTCCCCAGGAGGCTTCGCCCGGGCCGAGCGACGGACCCGACGGCGCCTTGCCGCCGGCGCCGGTGGGCGAAAGCGATCCCGCGCCTCCGATCCTGCCAGCCGGCGCTGGTCCCGCCATCGATACGAGGCCGATCTCGTCGATCCGCGATCCCGACCATTAGAGCGTCACGAAGCCCCGAATTGCCGGCGGCAACCCAAAGAGACCCCCGGAGCGGTGAGTCCGGAGAATCAAATAAATCCAAGTAGCCGCCATTAAACGGGAGTAAACGGTAGTAAAATAGCTAGCGTTTACTAAGTCGTGGTGACGATTTAAGGAATGCGGGGATTCTCACGGAGGTCTCCAGAATGCGCATCCCGTTATGGTCGAGGACCGGGACTTTGCCGAAGGGATGGCGCTCCAGATGCTCGGGCGTTTTGGGGTCGCCTTTGAGCACATTGAGTTGCGTTTGCTTGAACTGGGTCGCGCCCTTTTCGGCGAGGACCATTTTCATCGTGCGGACGTAGGTGGAGCCGTCAAAGCCCCAGAGGATCATTTCCGACATGGTTCTCGTCCCTTCTCAATCGTGTCGACGTTTCTATTCGAATCTGACGTCATTGGGCCCCCTCGATCGGGTCAAAAACTGGAGTCCACTGGACGGACTCGATCCGGTCCGCGCCGGCCGCCAGCATTATGAGACGGTCGAAGCCAAGCGCAGCGCCGCTTGCATCCGGCATATCGGCGAGGGATGCGAGGAAATCCTCGTCGATGGGATACGAGACGCCGAAAATACGCTGCTGTTCCTTTATGCTTGAGGAGAATCGTCGCCGTTGTTCACCGGGATCGCGCAGCTCATGGAAGGCGTTGGCTAGTTCAACGCCGCAACAGTACAATTCGAAGCGTTCTGCAACGCGCGGATCATCGGGGCTCACCTGGGCGAGTGCCGCCTCGCTTGCCGGATAGGCATGAAGGACAGTGGGCCGCCCGAGACCTAGATTTGGTTCGACCCGCTCGCTGAGGAGGCGACTGAAGATGTCCGACCAGTCATCATCTGGCGCGACGCGAACACCAGAATCCTTCGCCTGCCGAGCGAGCGTTTCTGTGTCGGCGCGGCCGTTAGAATGAAGACTGTCGTAAATATCGACGCCGGCGTAGCGCCGAAACGCATCCCGCACCGTCAATCGCTCCGGTGGATCGAACGGACTGGCCACGCGACCACGATATACGAATGTCTTCTTTCCAGCCACATGGGCGGCGAGGGCGATTACCGCAGCGCAGTCCTCAATGAGGCGCTCCAATGGGGTATACGCCCGATACCACTCCAGCATCACAAATTCAGGCGCGTGCAGAGCCGTGCGCTCGCGGTTGCGGAAAACACTAGTCAGCGCAAAGATCTGCCTCTCTCCCGCGGCCAGAAGCTTTTTCATTGCGAATTCCGGCGAAGTATGCAGGTACGCGTCGCGCAGCGACCCGTCAGGCAGAATGAGCGAGGTTCTGAATCCGTGCAAATGGGTTTCGTTTCCTGGCGAAGCCTGGAGGGCGGCAGGCTGCACCTCGAGGAAACCTTTGGCATCGAACCAGCGCCGCACAAACGTCGAAGCCCGCGCTCGGGCCAGCAGCCTGCCACGCCTTTCTGCGTATCGGACTGGGCTCCAAAAGGGTCGCGCCGCAGGCGACCTCAAGTGACACCGCGGCACGAAGCGAAGCAGGATCGAAGCCAATCCCGGCTGGCCTTTGGCGCCAAAATCGGTATGGTTTGCGCCACAACCACCAAACTGCCGCTCAACCAACGTGCGCTATCGCGGGCGCGAAGCAACGCCCTCAATTCCGAGGACCAGACGTGAGAGTTATCGCAAGCTCGATCCGAAAGGGCAATATTATCGAACGAGAGGACGGGCAACTATGCGTCGTTCTCTCGGCGGAAAGCTTTCACCCGGGCAAAGGCACGCCAACAACTCAGATTGACATGCGACGCCTTTCGGATGGCGTCAAAGTGACGGACCGGTATAAGACTACAGAGCAGGTGGAGCGCGCATTCCTCGAGGACAATAATTTTGATTTCCTCTACGCAGACGCGGATGGCTATCACTTCATGAATGCTGACACCTACGACCAGGTTCAAGTTCCTGCAGATATAGTCGGCGATCAGGCGCAATGGCTTCAGGAAGGTATGAAGGTCGTTCTGTCGATATTCAATGGCGCCTCTGTCGCCATCCAATTGCCGCCCCGCGTTACATTGGAGGTGACTGAAACTGAACCGGCGATGAAGGGCCAAACCGCCTCTTCATCATACAAGCCGGCGAGGCTTGCGAACGGCGCACGCGTAATGGTTCCGCCACACATTGCGGTCGGCGTTCGGATCGTCATTCAGACCGAGGATGGCGGCTACGTCGAGCGGGCGAAGGATTGAGCGCTCCGAAATCGCAGAGCTCGTTTGGTGTCTGCTTAGTCGCGATATGCCAGAATGTCGCACCTTAGATCCACGATTAGGCTGTGTGGACGAATTTGATCAAGCATAGGCCTGCGGCGAAGGAGACGATTGATCTGAAGTTTCGGGCGGTCTTTTCGCAGCGTAGCGCGACGCGCTTGAAGCGCTTGAGCCGTCCGACGCCTTGCTCGATGCGCGCGCGGGCCTTGTAGAGGGTGCGTGCGAAGAAGGCCGGCTTGTTCTTTTCGTTGACTTTGTGGGGGATCACGGGAGCAATGCCGCGCGCTCTCGCGGCGGACCGGTTGGCCTTGCTGGCGTAGCCTTTGTCGCAGAGGACGGCGCGAGGCTGAAGGTCGGGCCCGATGTCGAGCAGGGTTTCGAAGTGACGCCCGTCGAAGGCTTCGCCGCCCGTCAGGTCGAAGGCGATGATGTCGTCGGAGGCGTCCGATTTTGCGTGGATTTTCGTGGTGAAGCCGCCACGCGAGCGCCCCAGCGCTTGCCCTTCTTGCCCCCTTTTACGCCGGCCGCCGACACATGAGCGCGCACGATCGTCGAGTTGAACATCTGAATGAGATGCGCCGTGGAACTCATCGACGCGAGCGTATCGAAGAAGGCCTCGAAGACCCCAGCCTTGCTCAAGCGATCGAAGCGTTTCCACACGCTGTTCCAATGACCGAAGCGCTCCGGCAGAGCGCGCCAGCGAACGTTCTCGACGGTGAAGAAATGAAGCGCCTCGAGGAAGCGGCGGTCGTCCTCGGCCTTCCGTCCGCGCCGCGGCAGGCAAGCGCGAAACACCGCAAGCGTGTGCGCCCAATCGTCCTCATCCATCTTTCTCGACATTGGCCCCGGCCTCTGATTCGGTCGGAGTCCTATGAATCATGTCTGATTCAGCCGAGGAATCCCAAAAACATCACCTGTCGAAAATTCGTCCACACAGCCTAGCAGGCTGTTGAAAAAGTCGCTGGCCGCGCGAATCGCGTTGTGATTCAATTCCCCGCGAGAATTCGGGGGGCGTGCGATGCGAGGCGGGGACGAGCGGTCGGGGTCGCTGTTCAGTTACGTCGATCTTGAAGATCGCGTGGGCAAGAACCATCCGCTTCGGGCGATCCGCGCCATCGTGAATGAGGCCCTGGCGGGTTTGGCGGGCGATTTTTCGGTTTTGTATTCGCCGATCGGTCGCCCCTCGATTCCTCCGGAGAAACTGCTGCGGGCGATGTTGCTGCAGGCCTTTTATTCGATCCGCTCGGAGCGGCAGCTGATGGACCGGCTGGAGTTCGACCTGCTGTTGCGCTGGTTCGTCGGGATCGGCGTGGACGATGTGGCATGGGACCACTCGACGTTCTCCAAGAACCGCGATCGGCTGCTGGAGGGCGACATCGCCGCCAAGCTTTTGGGCGCGGTTCTGGCGCAGCCGCGCGTGAAGCGGCTCTTGAGCACGGATCATTTCTCGGTCGATGGCGCGTTGGTCGAGGCCTGGGCGTCGATGAAGAGTTTTAAGCCGAAGGAAGGACCGCACGAGCCGCCGGCGGACGGGGGCGGCCGCAATAGGGAAGCGGACTTTCATGGTCAGAAGCGCTCGAACGACACGCACGCCTCGACGAGGGACCCGGAGGCGAAGCTGTATCGCAAAGGGCCGGGCAAGGAGGCCAAGCTCTGCTTCATGGGCCACGCCCTGATGGAGAACCGCAACGCCTTGGTGGTCGACGCCTGTCTGACGCAGGCGGGCGGCCACGCCGAGCGGGTCGCGGCGCTGCACATGATCGAGCCGCACGCCGACCGGCCGCACGCGATCACCCTGGGCGCCGACAAGGGCTACGACGCCGAAGACTTCGTCAACGAGGTTCGCTCGATGCGGGTGAGGCCGCATGTGGCGCAGAACACGAGCGGGCGCTCGTCGGCGATCGACGGACGCACGACGCGCCATTGCGGCTACGCCGTCAGCCAGCGCATCCGCAAGCGGATCGAGGAAGCCTTCGGCTGGATGAAGACGATCGCCGGGCAGGACAAGACCAAGTTCCGGCGACGCGAGCGGGTCGGCTGGGCCTTCACCTTCGCCGCGGCGGCTTACAATCTGACGCGGCTGCCCAAGCTTCTGGAGGCGACGGCATGAGCGCGCCGATGAACTGCCAGCTGATCGGCCGTTGGCGGATCGTCGAGGCCGATATCTCACGATCGCGACTATCTCGATCTCTGCGGGCCGGCGACGATAGCGATCACCGCAGACGGCCACGGTGAAATCGCCTTCGGCGCGCTGCAGGCCAGCCTCGACATCGAATACAGCCGCCTATCGGTCGGCTTCAACTGGGACGGCTCGGACGAGGGGGATCAAGTCCTTGGCGACGGCTCCGCCGAATTGCTCGACGACGGCTCGATCGAAATCGAGTTCGCCTACCGAAATGGCGACGAAGCCGTACTCAAAGCCAAACGCGACACTTCTTCAACAGCCTGCTAGCACTACTTTGGCAGATTCATTCGAGCGCTCTACGGAGGGTTCGCTTGCAGTGGGGGCATCGATAGGGCGGCGCGCGGGCGAGGCTTGCGATCACGGCTCGCCGGATTGCTGGCAACGTCGGCTGCGGCGGCCCCCGTAGGATTCTTTTTCCCCCGCTCGCTTCGGCGAGGCGGCGGGTTTGCAGATAGGCGTAAGCGATCATCGTCATCAACCCATGACGATGGAGGCCATGCCAGGAGCGGCCTTCGAAGTGGTCGAGGCCCAGTTCTTCCTTGAGCTGCTGATGGGCCTGTTCGCAGACCCATCGCGCCTTGATCGCGGCGGCGAGCGTCTTGATGTTGGCGTCAGCGGGCAGATTCGAAAGGTAGTATTTGCGCTCGCCAGAGGCGCGTCGCTCGCCAACCAGCCACGCCTCTTCGCCGGGCATGTGCTGCGCGCCCTTGTCGTGGATGCGCTGCTCCGGACCATCGGCGATCCGTACGCGAACGGCGGCGAAGGAAGCCGCCAAGGGTCCTTTGGTTCCCTTGCGCCAACTGACGAGCCGCCACTTCGCCCTGGCGAGCACGTCTTCCGCCGGCGCCGAGAGCTGATCGGGGATAGGACGCTTGCGCGGGCGCCCGCGTCCGGCGATCGGAAATGTGAGCTTGACGTCGCTTGGATAGACCTTCTGCTGTTTCGGGATCCCGACCGCCCACTTCAGGCCCCGCGCATCCAGCCCCTGACGGAACGGCGCGGACAGACCATATCCTGCGTCAGCCAGAACCATCGCGAAGCGCACGCCCGCGGCCCGGACGCGGTCGATCTCGGCGAGCGCGATCTCCGGCTTCGTGCGCGCGACGCGACGGTCCTCGGGCACGCGGGTCTTCGTCATCCGCTCGGCGTCGCCGGTCCAGCTTTCCGGCAGGAACAGGCGCAGGCCGATCATCACCGGAACCTCGTCCCGCGCCAGCGTCAGCGACACCAGCGTCTGGCAATTGGCGGTCTTGCCGAGCGCCGAGGCGTATTGCGGCGCCACGCCGACCGACTTCGATCCTTTCTTCGGCAACGCGGTGTCGTCGACGACCAGCATCGCATTGGCTCCGCCAATCAGCTTGTCCGCCTGGACAGCGAGTTCCTCCTCCAGCGGAGCCTCGCCCCAGACCGCGCTCGAAATGAAGTGATGCAACTGGTCGTAGTCGCCCGGCGCCAGACGCGCCGCCATCGGCTCGACGCTCTTTCGGTCCCCTGGCCCGATTAGGCCTTCCACATAAAGCGGGAACATCCGTCTGCGCGCCTTATGCCCAAGCCGGGCAACAAACGGCGCAAGCCATCGCTCCAGATCTCCATTCCAGCCCGCCACGCCGTCGCCTCCGCAAAATCGCGAAGCCGACGATCGGGCGAAATTCCTTACAAACTCTCAATCTGCCAAAGTAGTGCTAGGGCGTGTCCTCAAATAGGGATGGCCAAGGGATTTGAACCGCTCCGGGTTTGTCGGAGGCTCCAACTCTTGAAAGGATGGAGCGATGGCAAGCAAGACAACGAACAGATTTTCGCCTGAGGTGCGGGCACGAGCGGTTCGGCTGGTTTTGGAGCATGAGCAGGATCACCCGTCGCGCTGGGCGGCGATATCCTCGGTAGCCGCGAAGATTGGCTGCACGGCGCAATCTCTCAATGAGTGGGTGAAGAAGGCGGAAACCAACAGCGGCGTGCGCGGGGGCGTTCCCACCGAGCTCGCCGATCGGCTGAAGGCGCTGGAGCGTGAGAACCGTGAGCTTCGCCAGGCGAATGAGATTCTTCGCAAGGCGTCCGCTTATTTTGCCCAGGCGGAGCTCGACCGCCGGTTCAAGCCATGATCGCCTTCATCGACGATCATCTGGAGGCCTACGGGATCGAGCCGATCTGCAGGGTTCTGCCGATCGCCCCGTCGACCTACCATGTCCATGCCGCCAGACGCGCTGATCCTTCCCGTCTGCCCGGGAGGGTCCGCCGCGACGCCGATCTGAAGGTCGAGATCCGGCGCGTGTTCGAGGAGAACTTCCGCGTCTACGGCGTGCGCAAGGTCTGGCGTCAGTTGCGGCGCGAAGGCTTCTCTGCCGCACGCTGCACAGTCGCCCGGCTGATGCGGGACATGGGCCTTCGCGGGGCGATCCGGGGCAAGCCTGTGCGGACCACAATCAGCGACAAGGCAGCTCCCTGTCCGCTGGATCATGTGAACCGACAGTTCCACGCTTCCGCGCCTGACCGCCTGTGGTTGGCCGATTTTACGTATGTGGCGACCTGGGCCGGCTTCGTCTACGTCGCCTTCGTCATCGACGCCTATGCTCGGCGGATCGTCGGCTGGCGAGCCAGCAGGACCGCGCACGCCGACTTTGTCCTGGATGCCCTGGAGCAGGCGCTTCATGACCGAAGGCCCACCAATCGCGGTGGCCTCGTCCACCATAGCGATAGGGGCAGCCAATATGTTTCGATCAGGTACACCGAGCGTCTCGCTGAAGCCGGGATCGAACCTTCCGTAGGCAGCGTCGGCAACTCTTACGACAACGCGCTGGCCGAGACGATCAATGGCCTCTACAAAGCCGAGGTCATTCACCGACGAGGGCCGTGGCGCAACTTCGAGGCTGTCGAGTTCGCAACCCTCGAGTGGGTAGACTGGTTCAACAATCGCCGGCTTCTGGAGCCCATTGGCTTCATCCCGCCGGCCGAAGCCGAGGAACGCTACTTCGCCATGCTGACCAACCCAGCCATGGCGGCGTGAATCAAATAAAACGGCCTCCGGCAAACCCGGAGCGGTTCAATTCGCAAATCATTGAAAGCGTGATTCATGGGGAGCCTTCGATTTTGGAGGCTTTCGATGCGGCGGTTATGCTTTGCGCGATGATCAGTTCGCGCGGATTGAGGGGCTGCTCCCCGGTCGCTCGGGCAGTGTCGGACGCAACAGCGAACTGGGCGATCGGCTTTTTGTCGAGGCGGTGATCTGGAAGTTTCGCTGCGGTGCGCCGTGGCGTGATCTTCCCGAACGGTTCGGAGGATGGAAGAACGTCCATACCCGGTTTTCGCGGTGGGCGAAGAAAGGGGTTTGGGAGAATCTCTTCAAAGCCTTGGCGGACCAGCCGGACAACGAATACGCGATGATCGACGCCACGATCGTGCGCGCGCATCAGCATAGCGCGGGCGCGCCCAAAAAAACGGCGGCGAAGAAGCGATCGGGCGATCGCGGGGCGGATTGACGACCAAGATCCACGCGATCGTCACCATTGCCTGCCTCCCGTGGTTCACGACGGTCTTCGTCAATGCGGTAATCAACGTGTTCACGCCGCCGTTTGTCTGGACATTCGAGAGCGGACCGCTGTTCCGTCTGCGTTTGTGGAAGTTAAGAACCGCCTTCCGGCCCAAAGCGGCGCCGCAACGGGAGATTGGGTTTTGACCTCGCCAGGTTACTCGAAGATCCGCTTGCGGGCAAAGAGCGAGGCGCCGTTCGCAGCCTTCGTCACCGCGAGAAGCGCGGCGCCCTTGTCGTCGAGCAGGACCCAGCCGCCATTTCGCGCGACGATCGCCCCGATCCGGCCGACGCCCGCCACACTGTCGCCGGGCGCGGCCGTGAGGATTGCGCCACCGATCCTCAGCCAAACGCGGTCCGCTTGGGCGGCGACAATTTCGACCGGCCGAGCCTCCAGCGCGCCTTTGCCGGCGGAAGGGGCCAGCGAACCTGTGGCGGCCATATCGACGGCGGGAGCGCCGTCCGCGGACGGCGGCGAGGGGTCTCGAACCGCCCCTCCCGGCCCGCGCGGCTGGGCGAAGATCGCCAAGTGCTCCAGGCCGTTGACACGCGTTTTCCCCGCGCCGTAAGCCAGCATATAAATGGCGAACGCGGCAGAAAGCCCGGCTAAGGCTGACCCGACCGCGCGAATGACAACTTCGTGGCTAGTCGCCATCGCCGCCCTCACATATCGTTGGTTTTGCCGTCGCCGCGCAGAGCGGCGGCGAGGTCGATGAAGGGGTCCTCGCAGCGCGGCGCGTCCATCGACTGGTTCATCGCCTCATAAATGCGCGGCGCCGATTTGATCGCCTTGTCGAGGAGCGGGTCAGAGCCGGCCGTGTAGCCGCCCATCAGACGCAGATCGCGGGTCTCCTCGTACCGCGCGATCAGCGAACGCAGGTTTTGAACCACCTTGCGTTGTTCTGGCCGCCACTGCGGATTCGCCATCCGCGAAACCGACGAGAGAATGTTGACGGCCGGATAACGCCCTTCGTCAGCAATGGCGCGATCGAGCACGATGTGCCCGTCGAGGGCGCCGCGCACCGCGTCAGCGACCGGATCGTTGTGGTCGTCGCCGTCGACCAGGACGGAGAAGACCCCGGTAATCGAACCTGATCCCTCAACACCTGGCCCGGCGCGCTCAAGCAGCCGAGGCAGATCGCTAAAGACGCTCGGCGCGTAGCCGCGGGCGACGGCGGGCTCTCCCGCCGCCAGCGCCACATCGCGCGCGGCATGGGCAAAGCGCGTGACCGAATCGACGATCAGCAACACCGACTCTCCCAAATCGCGGAAGTGTTCGGCGATCGCCATCGCAGTCTTCGGCGCAAGTCGACGCATCATCGGGCTTTCGTCGCCGGTCGAGACGACCGTGACCGCCGAGCTGCGATTATCCCCTAGCGTGTCCTGAAGAAACTCCCGCACTTCTCGGCCCCGCTCGCCAACGAGCGCGATGACGACTGTGTCGATCGGGGTCGCCCGGGCCAGCATGGCGAGAAGCGACGACTTGCCGACGCCTGAGCCGGCGAATATGCCGACCCTCTGCCCGACGCAAAGTGGTGTGAAGAGATCGACGACGCGCACCCCGGTGCGCAGCGGCGCATGAACACGGCCGCGCCGCAATGGCGGGGGAGGAGGAGCGTCGAGCGGCGCCGGCCTGTCTCCGCTCGCGAGTTCGCCCGCGCCGTCTATCGGCCGCCCAAGCGCGTCGATGACGCGTCCTTTCCAGGCTGGATGCGGCGACAGCGACAGCGTCGCGGTGCGAAAGGCGCGCGCGCCAATCGTCGCGTCGCTCAGCGCGTCGAAAGGCTTGAGGGTGGCCCAGGTATCGTCGATCCTGACCACTTCGCCGATCTGAATGCGGCCGCCAACGTCGACGCCGACGCACCCGCCGAGCTTAAGGAAGCGCGACAAGCCGGCGACGCGATAGTGAGACGTCGAGACCTCCACGACACGGCCGCTCACCTGGGTCATCGGAAGATTTCGTAATCCGCGCGCAACCTCCTGCTCGAGGCGCCGGAGCGGCAGAACGTTGGAACAAGCGCCGGTCATGCCGACGACCCAAGAGCCTTGATCGCGTCCTGCAGCGACGTCTCGGATTGCGAGGTCTCGGCCGCGACGCCGTCGAAAGCCCGCGTCACCTCGATCAGTCTGGTCATCTCGCGCACCGGATCGACGTTCGAGCTTTCGACCGCGCCCTGAACGACGCCGTCGCGGGTGAATTCAAGGATCGGCGTCGCGGGTTTGTCAGGCACGACGCTCGAATTTTCCGCCCGTTTCAATGTCGCGTCCGGGGCGATCGCGAACAACCCGATCGCCCCAATCTGCCGTCCATTCTGCGTGATCATTCCGTCGGCGGAAACGTTCAAAGGCCCAGCCGCGCTATCGACAAGGATGGGCGCGCCCCCAGCGTCAAGGATCGGGTCGCCGTTCAACGTACGCAGGGTTCCGGATTCGTCGATCTGGGTCCGACCGTCACGCGTGTAAGCCGGCCCTTGCGGCGTCTGGATCCCGAACCAGCCGTCGCCCTGGACGGCGAAATCGAGCGAATTGTCCGTTTTCACCAGCCCGCCAAGGCGCCGCGAGATAAAATCGGAGCCGCTCGAGACATAGTGCAGCTTGGCGTCGCCAGCCTTGGCCATTTCCGATTCAAACGACACGCCTGTCGCCCGGAAACCCACGGTGTTCATGTTGGCGACGTTGTCGGCGATGGTTTCCAGCCGCCGCTCAAGCGCCACTTGAGCGGAGAGGGAGACATAAAGTCCGTTTTGCATGACGCTATTCTTCTAGGCCTGAAGCTTACATTGGCCGTTCCCGGACCTTGGTTCGTCTGGCTTGTCCGTGGCTGACTTCGCTGTTGACAGCTTCGCGTAAGTCTCGACCTGCAAACCTTGGCCCACCGTTCGTGACCTGGAGCGAATCTTGAATTTCGCCATTGGCCTCGTGATCACCGTTGGATGCATCCTGGGCGGCTATGCGGCGCTTGGCGGGCATCTCGAGGTGCTGTTCCAGCCATATGAATTCGTCATCATCGCCGGATCGTCGCTGGGCATTTTCATCGTCGCCAACGCCACTTCGACAATCAAGGATTGCGGCAAGGCGTTCATGGAGGCGGTCCTCGACAAGGCGCCAAAGCCGCGCGATTTCCTTGATGTGCTCTCAGCCCTGCACGGGCTGATGCGGGAGCTTCGGGCCAAGTCCCGCAGCGAAGTCGAAGCGCATTTCGACAACCCGCAGGAATCCGAGATCTTCAAGAGCTTTCCCAAGCTGCTCGTCGACAAGGATCTGGTCACGTTCATTTGCGACTACGGGCGCCTCATCATCATCGGCAACGCGCGCACGCATGAAATCGAAGCGTTGATGGATGAAGAAATCGAGACCCTGGCGCACGACCGATATAAGCCAGTGCACGCTTATCAAGCTGTCGCCGACGGGCTGCCCGCGCTCGGCATCGTAGCCGCGGTGCTCGGCATCATCCACGCGATGGGCGCCCTCGATCAATCCCCCGAGATCCTCGGCGGACTCATTGGCGCGGCGCTGGTCGGCACCTTCGCAGGCATCTTCCTCTCCTACGCGATCCTCGCGCCGATCGCTCAGAAGATCAAAACGGTGCGGCAAAAGCAGCTCAGGCTGTTCACGCTGGTCAAACAGAGCTTGCTCGCCTTCATGAACGGAGCGATGCCGCAGGTGGCGGTCGAGTTTGGCCGCAAAACAATTCCCTCCAAGGAGCGGCCAACGATCGATGTCGTCGAGAACGAGACGACGTCCTCAGGCGGCGGTGAGACCGCGATCCGGGAGGCCGCGTGAGCATCGACGACGCAACGCATGACCTCGACCGTGGCGCGCGCAGGTTGCAGGGCGCGATGCTCGAGCACCCCAATCTCGCCATCGAGCGGATGCCGGGGCTCAGCTACGCGCTCAATCGCTTCATCGCCGAGGCGCCGCGGCGCCTCGCTTCGCTCATCGCGCGTCCTTCCGCCGGGACGATCGAGGACGTTCGCGCAACGACGCTGTTTCAGGCGATTGGCGAGTGTTCCGGCCTGACGGCGGCGGTCTATGAGAGCGTCGAACCCGAGGCGCGGCTAATGATTGCGCTCGATGAGCATATTGATAGCCTGGTTGTCTCCTCGATTTTTGGCGAAGCCGCGGGCGCCGATGGCGCCAACACATCTGGGCCACGCACGGCGATCGAGGCCGCGCTTCTCGAAGGTTTTGCTCGCGCGCTGGGAGAGGCGCTCGAGGCGGCCTTCGCTCCGCTCGCCCGGGTCACCCTCGGCTTCGAGCGGATTGAGACGCTTAAGGATCCCTTCGTGCTGGGCCGGCGGGATGGCGAGGCGGCGGCGGCGCGGTTCACGCTCAGTCTGAATGGGGCCGTCTGGGAAGGTCTCCTGTTGCTGCCACAGGCGTTTCTCCTGCCTTTTCGCGCCGAGCTTGCGCAAGATCCCGAGGCCGAGGCGTTGCCTGCGGATCGCCATTGGTCGCGGTTGATGGAGGTCGGCGTTCAACAGACGCGCCTGCCAGTGACCGCTGTCCTGGAGGAGGTTCCGATGAGTCTCGGCGATGTCGCCAATTTTGAGGTCGGCGAGCTCTTGCCCCTGCAATGCAATGATTTCACCGCCATTCGCCTCGAATGTTCCGGCCGCGGAATGTTCACCTGCAAACTCGGCCAAGCGGACGGACGCTACCGTCTTGAAATCGACAAGCCGATCGCACAGGGGCGCGAAGCGGCCAAGCCTTAATCCAAGCAACTCCTCATCATCATCGAGCAAGACCTAAATCCATGGACGCAGCCGCCATCACTTCCGAGCCGCCGGGCGCGATCGACCCTCCGAAGCCGGAGTCCGTCGCCAATCTTGGCGCGATCCTGTCGATTCCAGTGACGGTGCAAGTCGTGCTCGGCTCGACGTCGCTGCCGGTCTCCGGGCTCATGAAGCTCGCCCGAGGCGCCATCGTCTCGCTTGACCAACGCGTCGGCGATCCGGTCGACATCGTCGTGAACGGCACGGTGATCGCGCGCGGCGAGATTGTCGTCGTTGACGACGCCAGTCAGCGATTCGGCGTATCGCTGCTCGAGGTCGTCGCCGGCGCGGGCTTTAAACAACCGCCCAAGGCGCCGCAGGAGAACGGCCGTGCTTGAAGCGCCGATCAGCGGCGAAAGGGCGCTCACCGGCCCTGAAAAGGCCGCGGCCGTGCTGCTGATGATCGGCAAGCCGCCGGCTGCTCGGCTGCTCAAACAATTCGATCAGCCGGATTTGCAATCGGTGGCGCGCGCGGCGGCTGGGCTGGGCGCCATTTCGGCGACGACCCTCGATCGGCTGGCCGATGAATTCGCGGCCGACTTCTCCGCCGGCGCCAATCTGCTTGGCGACGCAGGCCAGGTCAAGAACCTGCTCGCCGATAGCCTGCCGCCTGAGCAAATCGCCGACATTTTTGACTCTCAATCCGGCGAGACCCGTGAGTTCGATGTATGGCAGGCGTTGGCGCAGGCGCCCGAACCCGCGATCATCGCATTGGTGATGGCGGAGCGAGCGGCGACAGCGACCTATATCCTCTCCAGGCTCGATCCCGCAGTCGCAAGAAAGATGATCGCTGCGCTGCCGCGCGATCGGCGCAACGCGGCTCTCTGCGGGCTGCTCGCGCCGCTGGATGTGACGCCGCTCGCTGCGCGCCTCATCGAAGAGGCGGTGGGAAGCGCGTTGAAACAGGCGCCAAAGGCGGCTGCCGGCGGCGACGGACGCTCCCGCCTCGCCGGCATCATCAACGGCTTCGATCCGGAGGAGGCGGAGGACGCCATGCGGGCGCTCGAACAGGCTCACCCGAAAGACGCAGCGATTGTGAAAACGATGCTCTTTTCCTTCAACGATCTGCCGAGACTGTCCGAACGCGCTCGGGCGCTGTTGTTCGACCGCGCCTCGATCGACGTCGTCGTCATGGCCCTCAGGGGGACCGACGCCGACTTTCGCGACACTGTTCTGTCGTCCATGCCGTCGCGCGGGCGTCGCCTGGTGGAGGGGGAGCTTAATTCCGGCGCGTTCGCGCCGCCTCAAGACGTCGCCAAGGCGCGCAAGGCCGTCGCCGAGATCGTGCTCGGCATGGCGAGCCGCAATGAGATCGAGCTCGGCGGCCCACCGCCGGCCGAAGCGGCATGAGTTTGGGGGCCGCGCCTTGCGCAAACCGTCGGAAGAGACGGGGGTGAGCGATGAGCGGCGACGTCGATCCTGAAGACAAAACCGAGGAGCCGACAGAAAAGCGGCTCCAAGATGCGGTCGAGCGGGGCGAGGTCGCTTTTTCCCGCGAAGCGCCGCTGTTCGCCTCGCTGTCCGCGACCCTCGTCGTGCTCATATTCGTTATTCCCGCGCGCGCCGAAGGCCTCCTCTCCGCGCTCATTGGCCTCATCGACGACCCAGCCGGTTGGCGGATCGAGCGCCGGGAGGACGTCCTTGCTCTCGCCGGCCCTCTCGTGGCCGCCGGTGTGCATTTCCTTTTGCCGACGGTGACTATTCTTGCCGCTGCGGGCGTTATCGCTTCCGTCGCTCAGAGCCCGCCTCGCGTCGTGCCCGAGAGAATCCTGCCCGACGCTTCTCGCATCTCGCTGCGCAAGGGCTTCAGCCGAGTGTTTGGCGCGCGCGGCTGGACGGAATTTCTCAAGAGCATCCTCAAACTCACGGCGGTGATCGCGGTGGCGATGATGATGCTGGTTGGCCAGAAGGTCGTCCTGCTCACGGCGATGGATATCGATCCGGGCATGCTGCCGCAGCGTGTGCTCGATCTCTCCGTCAAAACGGTCGCCGCCGTCATGGTCGCGACACTGGTGGTCGCGGCGGCCGACCTCGCTTGGTCTCGGATCTTATGGCGGCGCGACCATCGGATGAGCAAGCAGGAAGTTAAGGAAGAGCTGCGGCAGGCCGAGGGCGACCGAATGATCAAAGCGCGATTGCGCTCCCTCCGCCTCGATCGCTCGCGCAAGCGCATGCTCTCGGCGGTGCCGCGCGCGACGATGGTCGTGGTCAATCCCACCCATTACGCGGTCGCCATGCGATACGTCCGCGCTGAAGGCGGGGCGCCGATGGTGGTCGCCAAGGGCGCCGATTTCATTGCGTTGAAGATCCGATCGATCGCTGAGGAAAGCGGTATTCCAGTGGTCGAGGACAAGCCGCTTGCGCGCTCGCTCTATGCGGCTGTCGATGTTGATCGGCCAATTCCGGCGGAATTTTATCGAGCCGTCGCCGAGATCGTTCACTTGATCCAGCAAAGGAAGGGGCAATGGTCCCAACGAAGGCAATGAATGCGCTTCAACGAAGTTTCAGACAGCACCGCCCTTTTAGGAGAGAGCAAATCATCGCCGATGCGCTGGTCGACTTCGCTAGCGAACTTAGGCTGACCGACGCAGCAGAACTCATGTCAATGATCCGAAACGACCATGCTGCGAATATCGCGGACCTCGTCAATTCATCGACCGAACTCTTCTTCAAGAGCGGCACGCTGCGCTACGCTCTATCGGCAAGTTTCAAGGCGCCGTGGGACGCGACGCCAATCGTCGAGATCGACATGGAGTTCCGCCATGCAGCGGTCTGCGCGTTCTTCCGCCTGACGATCGGTCAGCGCCGCGCAGGAGTTCGAAATCACCGACATTCTTTTCGAAGACCAGGGATTGGACGATTTCGCCAAGGGCGAGCGTCTGTCCGCCGCTCTGAAGAGCGCGCGTCTGCCGTCTCACTAGCCCCAATCCGCGGCAAGCCCCGTGCAAGCTCTGACGCGCAGGATCGATCCAATCCCAGTCCAGGAATGGCGTGCAATTGTCATCGATCTATCTCTTCGAAGTCGGCTCCCAGAAGGCGCAGTGGCTGTCCGCGCGCCAAACGGCGATCGCCGGCAACGTCGCCAACGCGAGTACGCCCGGCTATCGCGCGGTCGACATCCAGCCGTTTTCCGCCGTCCTCGACTCCTCACCTATCGAATTGGCGACAACCAATCCTGCTCACCTATCGCTGCCTCAATCAGAGGCGGGCGCGATGCGCGAGGTCGAAGTTGACCCGGCGGAACAGACGTTTTCCGGCAACACAGTCAATCTTGAACAACAGATGATCAATCTCGGCGGCGTCAATCGAGACTACACGATGACCGCCAACATTCGCCGAGCCTTTCATCAGCTGCTCCTCTCTGCGCTGAAGTGAGGAATCATGCAGGATTCGCTACAGACCGCGCTCCGCATCGCCGCATCCGGGCTTCAAGCGCAATCGACCCGGCTGCGCGTCGTCTCGCAGAATATCGCCAACGCCCAATCGACCGGCTCGACGCCTGGCGCCGACCCCTACGCCCGCCAGACCGTCTCGTTCGAAAGCGAGATGGACCGGACGCTCGGCGCCAATGTGGTCGGAGTCAAGTCGATCGGCGTCGATTCGTCTCCCTTCAAGCTCCAGCATGATCCAGGCAACCCGGCCGCGGACGAAAACGGCATGGTCAAGATGCCGAACGTCGATGTGCTGACGGAGCTGGCGGACATGCGGGAGGCGAACCGCAGCTACGAAGCTAATCTTCAAGTCGCCAAACAGTCGGCTGACATGCTGAACACCACGATCAGCCTGATCAAAGACGCCTGAATGGCGAGCATCCACGCCGCGAGGATGGAATGATGATCGAGAACGTTTCCGGGATTAGCTCCGCAAGCCTGAGCGCTGGCGTTCGGGGTCCGGCCGCCCCAGCGTCGACCCAAGCGCCGAGTTTCGAACAGGCGCTCGCGCAGGTGATTGGCTCCGCGGTCAACACGCTGCAAACCGGGGAAGCCGTCGCCATCCAAGGCGTCGAAGGCGCTGTATCGCCGATGAAGGTTGTTGACTCGGTGATGGCGGCGCAGCGTTCGCTCCAGACCGTTCTCGCCATCCGCGACAAGGCGGTCTCCGCTTATCAAGACATTGCGCGCATGGCGATCTGATCGGGTCTCGAAGTTGAATGGCGCGTGAAGTTTCGAGCGAAAGCGAAGGATGTTGACATGAGAGCGTTGGCGATCGCGGCGACGGGCATGAGCGCCCAGGAGCAAAATCTGGAGGTGATCGCTAACAATGTCGCCAACATCAACACCACTGGCTTCAAGCGGTCGCGGGCGGAATTCACCGATCTCATCTATCAGACGGAACGCCTGATGGGCGTGTCGAACCGCGGCCGCGACGCGACCATTCCGGAGGGCGCGCAGATCGGCCTGGGCGTTCGCACCGCCGCGATTCGTAGCGTCAATCTTCAGGGCGCCCTGACCAATACGGGCAACCAACTCGATCTGGCGATCAATGGGCGCGGTTGGTTTCAAGTGACGACGCCAAACGGCGACACCGTCTATACCCGCGACGGGGCGTTCAACACCAACGAGAATGGTCAGCTTGTCACCACGGACGGCTATTCAGTCACCCCATCAATTCTCATCCCGCAGACGGCGACCGCGGTCACCGTCAGCCAGACCGGTCTCGTGACCGCCACGGTTCCGGGCCAGGCGACGCCGCAGCAGCTCGGCCAATTGACGATTGCCAATTTCGTCAACGAGGCCGGTCTGCAGGCGCTGGGGGGGAATTACTTCCAGCAGACGGCCGCGTCCGGCCAGCCGACCGTCGGAGTTCCAGGCGACACCGCGTTTGGAATCATTCAGCAGGGTTATGTCGAGGCGTCCAACGTCGATCCGGTCACGGAGATCACGAATCTCATTTCTGCCCAGCGCGCCTATGAAATGAACTCCAAGGTGATTCAGGCCGCGGACCAGATGTCGGGCACAATCTCCAACTTGCGTAGCTGAGGAGCCGGGGGATGACTTTGAGACGAGCCCATCCGGCTCTTAAAGCCGCGATTGTCGTGCTCGCGGCAGCTTGCGGAACCCTTGCTGCAGCGCAGGAGGCCCCTGTCCCTACCCCAAAAGCGGTCATCTATCCTGGCGATTTGATCCTCGACGAGATGCTTACCGATGTTCCCAACGCGGCACGCGACGGAGCAGGACCGTTCATCAATTCGCGCTCACTCATCGTCGGCAGGGTCGCGCGCCTCACGCTGCTTCCGGGGCACGCGATTCCCTTTTCGGGTATCGCCAACCGAAAGCTCGTTTCCAACGGCGCAGAGGTTAAGCTCGTTTTTTCCGAGGGCGGTCTCGTGATCATGACTACTGGCGCGGCGCTGCAAGACGGTTCGATCGGGGACGTGGTCAGGGTCCGAAATAGCGACAGCGGGGTCACTGTATCCGGCGCCGTCCAGCCGGACGGCTCGGTTCGAGTTAGCGGGGGATGATGCGGCGACTGATTATCGCGCTCGCGCTTTGTCTCCTCGCCGCGCCCGCCCCCGCGGCTCGGATCAAGGACATCTCGGTCCTGCGCGGCGCGCGCGACAGTCAACTCGTCGGCTATGGCCTTGTGGTTGGTCTGCAGGGCTCCGGCGACACCCTGCGCAACGCACCCTTCACCGAACAGTCTGTCCAAGCGATGCTCGAGCACCTCGGCCTTGACGTTCACGGCGCCTCGCTCCGTAACCGTAATGTCGCGGCTGTCATCGTCACCTCGGATCTCGCCGCTGGAATGGAGACGGGCACACGCCTCGACGTCACCGTCTCCGCCCTCGGCGACGCGCCGTCTTTGATGGGCGGAACGCTCCTGCTCACTCAGCTTCAGGCAGCGGACGGAACGATCTATGCAAGCGCACAAGGCGCGGTCTCAGTGACTGGGTTCGAGACCGCTGGCCAAGGCGAGACGCTGTCGCAAGGCGTCCCGACCGCCGGCCGCATTCCGAACGGCGCAATCGTCGAGCGCGAGCTTCCATCGTTTGCCGATGAACTGCGTTCGATGCTTGAATTGAAGAACCCGGACTACGCGACCGCGGTGAGGATCGTCGATGCGATCAACGCCTATTCCCGTGAGCGATTCCGGGCCCATGCGGCCTATGAAGTCGACAGCCGGCAGGTCGAATTGTTCCGCCCGCGAAATGTCTCGTTCGCGAGGTTCATGGCCGAAATCGGGGAGCTTCAGGTCGAGCCGGACATGGCCGCGCGGGTCGTCCTCGACGCGCGGACCGGAACGGTCGTCGTCGGTCAGGACGTGCAGATCTCGACCGTCGCGGTAACCTACGGAACGCTGACAGTGCGGGTCGCCGAGGCGCCGCGCGTTTCCCAGCCGGCCCCGTTCTCGAACGGCAGGACAGTCGTCACGCCCAACACCAGGATCGACGTTGAACAGGGAGGCGGGCCAATCGCCATTGTCGGCGGATCAAGCCTCAGAGCGCTGGTCAGCGGTTTGAACCGGATCGGCGTCAAGCCGCCGGGGATCATTGCGATCCTTCAGGCGATCAAGACCGCGGGAGCGCTGCAGGCTGATCTGGTCATTCAGTAACCGGCACGGCGTCCCAAATTAACTCAAGTCAGCCTAGCGCAAGCCGCGCGGTCGAGGATGGCGTCCATTCTCGAGGCCGACACATGCCAGCTGCTTCTCTGTCGCATTGCCGAACGACCCAATCATTTGGCGCGTCCATAGTGCTCAGCGTCGCCGCCGTTCTCGCTGCCTGTCCGGCGGTCGCTCAGGACGGGCGGAAGCCCGATAGCCAGAAGTCGAAAGCAGTCGCTGACAAAACGCCGGACATCGAAGCCAACCGTTTCTGCGCCAATGCCGCCCCATCGATCGCGGAGGCGCGCATCGCCTGGGAGACGAGACGTCTCAGCGAACTCGACGGGCAGGTCAAGCAACGCCTAGCCGATCTCGAAAAAGCGGAAGCATCGCTGCAAGAATGGGTTGCCAAGCGGGACACAGCCCTCAAGGCGGCAAACGACGAGCTTGTCGCCATTTACGCCAAAATGCAGCCCGAGGCCGCGGCCATTCAAATCGCCGCGATGGACGATCAAATGGCGGCGTCTATTCTGGGCAAACTCAAGCCCGGCGCGGCAGGGGCAATTCTCGATGAGATGGAGGCGGAGCGAGCAAGCCGGCTGGCGGTCTTCCTCTCGGGCGCGACCGCCGGAGAGAAGAAATCCTGATGCGGCGGCTCCTGCCGCCACTGATGCTGGCGATCGCCATGTCGACATCGGGCTGCTGGAACAGCGCCAGCGAATTCATGCGCGAACCCTTTTTTTCGCCGGTCGGGTCTGGGCTTATTACCGACGAGACGGCGAGCATCCAAAGCGCCAAGGTCCTTCCGGTCCCCCCGCCTTCCTCGAATGGGCCGCCGCCGTCCCTGTACAGCCAGCCGCGCATCGCCCATGTCGGCGACATCGTGCGGGTGCTCATCTCGATCAACGACAAGGCGACGCTCGGCAACGCCTCGACCCGCTCGCAAACAACCACCGACAGCGGCGTGATCGACTTTGGCTACAACAACGGCTCATCATCGTCATCGTCCAACCAGCCCGCCAAGCTTACGGGTGACCTCACCTCGCAGGCCTCCACCCAAGGGCAGGGCAACATCGACCGGTCCGAGCAGATTCAAGTGTCGGTCGCGGCGGTCGTCACTCGCGTCCTTCCCAACGGCAACCTTGTCATCTCGGGATCGCAGGAAGTGCGCGTCAACTACGAGATGCGCCAGCTGACCGTCGCGGGAATCGTGAACCCGCTCGACATCTCGCTCAACAACTCCGTCGCTTATGACCGGATCGCCGAGGCTCGCATCTCCTATGGCGGCCGCGGACGCCAGAGCGACTTTCAGCAGCCGGCTTGGGGACAGCAAGTTTACGACGCCGTCAGGCCATTTTAGCCGGAACGCCGATGTCTGATTCCGCCTTGCCGCAAGGCGCCATGAAGGAGCGTTCAAGGAGAGGATCGTTGATCGAACTGGCGATCGTCGTCCTTTTGGGGGCCTGCGCCGGCGCCGCCTTCGAAGCGTGGCGTCCGGCCGCGGCGCCAGGATTGGACAATCCCGTGGTGTCGTCTGCCGGTGCGCCTCCCGCCCAACCTTCGACGATCGTCGACCTGCCGCCAATCGTAACCAACCTCGGAGCGCCGCAGGACACGTGGGTTCGGCTCGAAGGCTCCATCATTTTTGATGCGAAGACCTTGCCGCATCCCGAGGCCGTGGCAGGGCAAATTGGCGACGACGTCCTCGCCTATCTGCGAACCGTCTCATTGCGTCAGCTTGAGGGGCCGATCGGACTCGAAAGCATCCGCCAGGACCTCAACGAGCGGGCCGCGACCCGCAGCGGCGGGAAGGTGCGCGCATTCGTGATCCGAACATTGGTGGTGCAATGAAACGGGCGATCTGCGTAGGCGTCGCGCTCCTTGCGGCAAGCTGTCCGGCGGCTGCTCAGACCGTCGACCTCAACGCCTTGATCCCTGCCGGCGGCTCGACCGCGAGCGGGCGCATCATCGAGCTCGTCGCGATCCTGACGGTGCTTTCGGTCGCGCCGGGTCTTCTCATCATGGTCACAAGCTTCACGCGGTTCATCGTCGCGCTTTCGTTTCTGCGTTCCGGCCTCGGCCTGCAGAGCGCGCCCGCCAACCTGGTCCTCATCAGCCTGTCGCTGTTCATGACCTTCTTTGTGATGGCGCCGACCTTCGACCGCGCCTGGCAAAATGGCCTTAAGCCCCTGATGGACAATCAGATCAGTCAGCAGGACGCACTGGCCAAAGTCGTCGAGCCGTTTCGAGAATTCATGCTCAGTCAGGTGCGAGAAAAGGACATAGCGCTGTTCGAGAGCCTTTCAAAAGGGCGCTTCGACGTCACGGACCGCTCCAAAGCCGATTTGAGGCTGCTTATCCCCGCCTTCATGATTTCCGAGCTGCGCCGAGGTTTCGAGATCGGATTTCTCATTGTGCTGCCGTTTCTGGTCATCGACATGATCGTTGCGACGCTGACGATGTCGATGGGCATGATGATGCTGCCGCCGTCGGTCATCTCGCTGCCGGTCAAGATCCTGTTTTTCGTGCTCATCGACGGCTGGAACCTCCTGATCGGAAGCCTGGTGCGCTCGGCAACCTGACCTCGAGCGCCTCGAAGTCAATGCGGCGCCAGCCTGGCGCAAGGCCGCGCGCCTCAAATGGACGTATCCGCCGAGGACTCTCAATGAGCATTTTGAACACCAGCGTCTCGGGCATGCAGGGCAATCAAAACTGGCTGTCGTCGATTTCCCAGAACGTCGCCAACTCCAACACCACCGGCTACAAGAATGTCGAGACCGACTTCTCGAGCCTGGTCGATCAGATCGCCAACGGCGACGCGGATTTCGGCGGCGTCTCCACGAGCCAGGTCTCGCTCAACGGGCTCCAGGGCAATGTCGTCTCGACCTCGACAACGACCGACCTTGCTGTCCAGGGCGCCGGGTTTTTTGTCGTGTCCGACTCGAGCGGCACGCTCTACCTGACGCGCAACGGCTCCTTCACGCCCGACGCATCCGGCAACCTCGTCAACAGCGCCGGCTACTACCTGATGGCGGCGAACGTCCAAAATGGCGTCTCGCCGCTCGCCGCGAATTCGCTGACCGGCCTTCAGAAGGTCAATGTCGTAAACGCCGGGCAGACCGCAACGGCGACAACCGCCGGCTCTCTGACCGCGAATCTGCCGTCCACCGCGACGCCGGTCGCCGCCGCCAATCTGCCCTCGGCCAACTCGGCAAGCTCGACCTATACCGAAGCGACATCGCTTGTCGCGTATGACAATCTTGGCGGCTCGCACACGATCAATCTCTATTATACCAACACCGGGCCCGACACCTGGGAGGTCGACGCCTTCGACGCGTCGAAAGCGTCCGCGACCGGCGGTTTTCCCTATTCGTCAGGCCCGCTCGCAACGCAGACCCTTTCCTTCAATCCGACGACCGGCGCGTTGTCCTCGGGCTCCCCGGTGTCGATTGCGGTGCCGAATGGGCAGCCGATAAATCTAGATCTGAGCAACATGACGCAGCTTGCGGCGGGCTTCAACGTGACGGCCGCAACGGCGAACGGAAACGCGCCGAGCGGCATTAGCGGCGTCTCCATCTCCACCAGTGGATCCTTGACCTTCAACTATGCGAACGGGACGTCCAACGTCGCCTACGACATTCCGCTGGCCAATGTGGTGAGCCCTGACAATCTCGCCTCGGTCAATGGCGGCGCCTATTTGCCGACGTCCGCTTCCGGCCCCGTTTACCTGGGAACCGCGGGGGGCGCGGGCTTCGGCTCGATTAAATCCTCATCGCTCGAAAGCTCGACAGTCGACCTTGCCACGGAACTGACCGATATGATTCAGGCCCAGAGCGCCTATGAGGCAAACTCCAAAGTGTTTCAGACCGGCGCCGACATTCTCGATGTCCTGAATGGGTTGAAGCCGTGAGCTCGAACAAGCCCGGAAACCTGCGATGAGCCTGTCGACCGCGTTCAACGTCATCAGCTCTTCCTTTGCCGCCAATGCGGCGCAGACCGCCGTCGTCTCGAACAATATCGCCAACGTCAATACGCCCGGCTATTCGCGCGAGCTTGCGAATGTCGTGACAAATTCCTACGGCGGCGCGGATGTGGCCTCGGTCACCCGCGAGGCCAATGCAGCATTATTGGAACAGGTTTCGAGCTCGACCTCGCAGGCGGCGGCGCAGCAAGCGCTGTCAGACGGGCTCACGACGCTCGCCCAAACAGTCGACGACAGTTCATCGGTTTCTTCGACCTCGGGCGCGAACCAAAATGGCGCCTCGCCCTCCGCCATGCTCGCCAATCTGCAAAGCGCGCTCACGACCTACGCGGATTCGCCGAGCTCGTCGTCCGCCGCCGACGCGGTCGTGTCGGCCGCCTCCGATCTCGCCTCGTCGCTGAACAGCGCCAGCGCAACTGTCCAGCAGGTGCGAGAAACGGCCGACCAGAACATGGCGTCGTCGGTCAATACTATCAATTCGCTGCTCAACCAGTTCACGGCCGCCAACAACGCCGTCGTCACCGGACTTCAGACCGGCGCCAACGTCTCCAGCGCCGAGGATACACGCAACTCGATCGTGACCCAACTCGCCCAGCAGCTCGGCGTTTCGACCACTGTGGCCGCCAATGGCTCGGAATCGATTTACACGGACAGCGGCGTCACTCTGTTTCAGGATACGCCGCGCACGGTCTCCTTCACCCCGACTCCGACGCTGGTCGATGGCGCGGATGGCGGGGCCGTCACCGTCGGCGGCGTACCGGTCACCGGCGCCAATTCGCCAATGCCCATTCAATCGGGCGCTCTCGCCGGTTACGCGGCGGTACGGGATACGCTCGCGCCCGAATATCAGGCCCAGCTCGACCAGATCGCCGGCGGCCTCATCAACGCCTTCGGCGAAAGCGATCAGTCCGCGACCCCAACATTGCCGTCGCTGCCGGGCCTGTTCACCACGCCGGGAGCGACCAGCCTGCCCTCGATGTCGGCGACGACGGGTCTCGCCGCCGCGATCGAGATCAACTCAAATGTCGACCCGTCGCAGGGGGGCAATCCGAATCTGCTGCGCGACGGGGGCATCTCCGACCCCGGAAATCCGGCTTATGTCTACAACACGACCGGCGCGGCGAGCTATACGGGGCGCATCCAGGACCTCATCGGCCAGATCAGCGCGACGCAGAGCTTCGATCCGTCCGCCGGCCTCGACTCATCGTCCAGCCTCACCGATTACGCCAATTCTTCGGTGAGCTGGCTGCAAGCGCAGAACCAGCAGGCGAGCGACGCCTCCTCCTATCAGAACGCGGTCGCAACGCAGGCGACGTCGGCTTTGTCCAACGCGACCGGCGTCAATCTGGACACCGAAATGACCAACATGCTGAACCTCGAAAACTCCTACGCTTCGACGGCGAAGCTATTGACGACCGTCACCAGCATGTTCTCAGCCTTGTTGCAGGCGGCATGACCACCGTGGGCGCAAACTTCGTCTCGACCCAAGTCCTCGCCAACAGTCAGGTGGGGCCGGTTATGCAGGCCCAGTCATCGCTTACTAGCGCAATGACGGAGATGTCGACCGGCGAGTACGCCAATCTCGGCTTGCAGCTCGGCGACGAGTCCGGCTACGAACTTTCGCTGAAGGAGCAGGCCGGCCTGCTCCAGACGCTGACCACTGGAAACAGCCTCGTTTCGACCAGCTTATCGACTGCGCAGGCCGCGTTGTCGGCCATTCAGTCAAGCGCCCAGTCAACCCTAAACGATCTCACGGCGTGGACGCCAAGCCCCAATTCGGGCGTCTCGCTTCAGAACCTGGGCCAGTCGGCGCTGCAATCGCTCATCGCCTTGGCCAACACGACGTCGGGGGATCAATATGTTTTCGGCGGCGTCAATTCCGCCGCCGCACCGATGGCGGACTATTATTCGACCCCCACGTCGGCCGCCAAGACCGCGGTTGACCAGGCCTTTCAGACCACATTCGGCGTTCTTCCGAGCGATCCCGCCGCAGCGAACATCTCGGCGTCGGCCATGCAGAGCTTTCTTTCAGGGCCGTTTGCGGCCCTCTTCCAGGGCGCCTCGTGGAACGCGGACTGGTCGTCCGCCTCGAGCGCCAACACGAGCGCCGAGATCGCGCCGGGTCAGACCGTCACAACGTCGACCAACGCCAATCAGCCGGGCTTTCAACAACTGGCCCAGGCTTATGCGATGCTGAGCGAATTTGGCGGATCTGCGCTTAGCGGCAACGCGCAGCAGGCGGTGGCCACGGCCGCCTCCTCGCTCGTCTCTCAGGGTCTCAATTCGATGATCAACGTTCAGGCCGAACTCGGCTCGACCCAGAGCGCGGTCACCAACGCCAACAGTTCAATGAGCTCGCAACTCACGATCCTGCAAGGCCAGATCGGCAATCTCGATAACGTCAACGCCACGGCGACGGCCGCCCAGATCAGCAGTCTGACCAATCAAATCCAGATGGCCTACGAACTCACGTCGCGCCTGCAGCAGCTCAACCTGGCGCAATACCTGCCGATCCCGTGAAGCGCGAAAGGACGCGATGTACGAATTCGCTTACAACGATGTGATCGAGGATTCCCATCAGACGATGCGCGCCCGCGAGCGAGCGGCCATGGATCGCGTGATCGCGATGCTGCGCGCAGCCCAGGAGAAGGGTCCGCAATCACGCGAGCGCGTTGACGCGCTGTTCTATCTCCGCCGCCTATGGTCGATCTTTATCGACGACCTCAATGACGCGAACAACGAGCTGCCGGAGCAGCTTAGAGCCGGAATCATCTCGATCGGCATCTGGATGAACAAGGAGATCGATCGCGTGCGCGGCGGACTGACCAACGATCTGACGCCGATGATCGAGATCAACGAACTGATCCGCGACGGGCTCAAGTAGGTCACGCCGCATGCAAATCACGCTCAGAGCCGGAGAACGGTTCTTCATCAATGGCGCGGTCATCCGCATCGACCGGAAGGCCTCGATCGAACTTTTGAACGAAGTCACCTTCCTCCTCGAGAATCATGTGATGCAGGCCGAGGAGGCGACGACGCTGACCCGTCAGATCTATTTCGCCGTCCAGATCATGCTGATGGAGCCGACGGCCGCCGCCAGCGCAGCCCCGCTTGCCCGTTCGCTGATCGAATCGGCACTTGGCGCCTATCGCGCGCCCGAGTTGGCGGCGGGCCTCAAGGCCGTCGCGGCGTCGCTTCTCCGCGGCCGCAATTTCGAGGCGCTGAAGGCGCTGCGCGGCCTTTTCGCCCTCGAAGACAAGGAGCTTCGGCCGCTCGCCGACACGCCGAGCGCTGCCTGAAAACAGGAGAACGCCATGACCGTCAACGCCACATCCCCCGTTACGTCGCCCGCCGCATCGGCTTCGACCGCCTCGTCAGCAGCGAGCGCGGCGACCCAAAGCCTCAGCTACAACGACTTTCTGACCCTGCTCATGGCGGAAATGAAGAACCAGGACCCGACCCAGCCGATGGACCCGTCGCAGATGGTGTCGCAACTCGCCACCGTCTCCGAGGTCGGGCAAGCGGTGCAAACCAATACTACCCTGGCCTCGCTGTTGACGGCGACCTCGCTTAGCCAGGCCGAGCAACTGGTCGGCCGGACCGTCACCTCCGCCGACGGTTCAACTTCGGGCGAAGTCGCCTCGGTCAGCGTCACCAGTGCGGGCGCGGTCGCCACGCTGACCAATGGGGCGACCGTGTCGCTTGCGAACGGCGCGAGTGTGCAATGAACGAGGGCGACGCGCTCGATCTTGTCCAGTCGGCGATCTGGATGGTGGTGGTCGGCGCCGGACCTTGCGTCGGCGCAGCGATGGCGGTCGGCGTCGTGATCGCGCTGTTGCAAGCCCTGACGCAGATACAGGAGATGACGCTCACCTTCGTACCGAAGATGATCGCGGTCTTTGTCGCCGCGAGCCTGACGGCCTCATTCGTCGGCGGTAAGTTCTCGATCTTCACCCAGTCGGTCTACGCGCGGATCGAGCAGGGGTATAAATAAATAGGCCCTAAACCGCCCAGAGCTCTGGAAACTGCGAGCTTATCCATTTCGCCAGCGTTGCATTGACCTCGACTGGCCTCTCTTGCGCCATCCAATGACCGGAAGGAATGGTGGCTTCGGTCAGGTTGCTGCAGTGGGCGCGCATCGGCTCGGCGAGACGCGAGACCAGCGTCTCGCAGATATAGTCGTAAGCAGCATGCAGGAACAGCGCTGGCATGTTCAACCGCCAGTTGGCTTTCGCGCGTCCGGCGTAGGCGGGATTGGCTTTCCAGTTCATGTACCAGCTGCAAGGCCCAAAGAACCCGTTGCGTTCCAGCGCAGCCACATAGTGATGCTCGTCCTCTTCGCTCAGCATGACCGCGTCGCGCGGCAGATCGGGCTTCGACTTGCCGCGACCAAAGTAGCCTCCATTGGCGCTAACGAATGCGGTGCGCGCAGGCTTGCCCTTGCCCGCGGGATCGCCGGCGCGAAAGAGCGCCCGGACGGTTGCGCCGATATTGCTCTCGAATCCGGCCTCCGCGATTGCAAAATTCTCTCGGTAGAACATTTGATAGTCCCATTGCGCCGCCGGAAACCTGTCGACCGGATAGACCGCCTGGTCGGCCAACGGAACAACAGTCTCAACCACAAAGCCGTCAGGGATATAGGGCACACAAAGGTTGGCGACGCCGTGACAGCGTTCCGCATGGTGCTGGGCGATCGACCAGACGACCGGCGCGCCCCAGTCGTGGCCGACCCAGATCGCCTTCTCCGCCCCCAGCGCACCCAAAAGCTCGATCATGTCGGCGACAATTTCTTCCAGCGCGTAGTCCTCGTGCCGTGGATGGACGGTGGAACGCCCATAGCCCCGCATATCGGGCGCGATCGCGCGAAAGCCGAGGGCGCCGAAAACGGGAAGCTGCCCGCGCCATGAAATCGACAGCTCCGGCCAGCCGTGCAGGAAGACAATCGGCGTCGCCCGCTCCTCGCCGCACGAAAGATAGAAGGTCGCATGCCGCGCGCTCTTGACGACATTCTCCAGGATGGGGAAGCTCATGCTGTTCTCCGAGGCTCTGGGCGAGCACACTTGGCCTTCATTCGACCTGGCATGATTTGCCGGCGCTTCTCCCATCTCAGGCGAGCCAGCGGAGGAAATCAACTGCCCCGGCCTTGACATGGCGAAAATGCCAGTTTGCGCTTGCCCCCGCCCTTCGATCCTCGCGCAAGGTTCGCCGCACACTCTCTCCGCATGAGCCGCGGGCGGCGGCAGGGCGAGGGTGAGGGCGGGCCATGGCGGGAGTGTCGACGGCGATGATCGCCAGCGCGCCGTCCGCTTCCGCGTCGCCGGTTTCGGCGGCGAACCGCGGCGGCAAAGATATCGCCTTCGCCGTAGGCATCGTCCTCATTCTTTGCCTGTTCTTCCTCCCCGTTCCGGCGGTGATGATCGACTTCGGCCTCGCGCTGTCGATCGCGCTTTCCGTGCTCATCCTGATGGTGGCGCTGTGGATCCATAAGCCGCTCGAGTTCTCGGCCTTCCCGACGGTGCTCCTCGTGGCGACGATCCTGAGGCTCGCGCTCAATATTTCGACCACGCGGCTCATTCTGTCGCACGGCGAGCAGGGACCGACGTCAGCTGGCTACATCATTGGCGGCTTCGCCCGCCTGGTGATGGGCGGCGATTTCGTCATCGGCATCATCGTCTTTCTCATCCTGGTGACCATCAACTTCCTCGTCATCACGAAGGGCGCAACCCGCATCGCCGAGGTCGGGGCGCGCTTCACTCTCGACGCAATTCCCGGAAAGCAGATGGCGATCGACGCCGATCTGTCGGCCGGCCTCATCGACGAGAAAGTGGCGCAAGCGCGCAGGCGCGAACTCGAAGAGGAAAGCGCTTTCTTCGGCTCGATGGACGGCGCGTCGAAATTCGTCCGCGGCGACGCAATCGCCGGCCTCATTATTCTCGCCGTCAACATCTTCGGCGGCATCGTCATTGGCGTCACTCGCCACAACCTGTCGCTCGCCGCGGCCGCCGATGTCTTCACCAAACTCTCAGTCGGCGACGGACTGGTGACGCAGATTCCGGCGCTCATCATTTCGCTCGCCGCCGGCCTCCTGGTCGCCAAGGGCGGCACGCGCGGCTCCGCCGACAAGGCGGTCATCGACCAGTTGAGCGGCTATCCCAACGCGCTCTTTCTCGCCGCGCTGACGATGGCGGTGCTTGGTGTCGTTCCCGGCCTGCCGTTCCTGCCCTTCGCACTCATTGGCGGACTGATGGCCTTTGTCGGCGTCGCCATTCCCCGGCGCATTGAAAAGGACCGCGCCGCCGAGGCGGCGAAGGACGCGGCGAGGGATGAGCGGGCAAAAGCTGAGGCGCGCGCCTCGATAAAGGAACAGCTCAAATCCTTCGAGATCGAACTTGTGCTGAGCAAAGAACTCAACGCCGCGCTCCTGCCATCTCGCGACGAGATCGGCTCACGCATCGCAAAGATGCGGCGTAAGTTCGCTCGCCAGTACGGCTTCGTCGTTCCGGAGATCCGTCTCACCGACGACATCAAAGCGGCGCCAAAGACTTACCAGATCAAGATTCATGGCACGGCGGTCGCGATCCAGGAATTGCGGGTCAAGGACCACCTCATCATTGTCGGCGACGGACCGCGGCCCAATCTGCCCGGCGACGAAGTGCGCGAACCCGCTTTCGGCATACGGGCGATCGCGATTCCGGAGGCCTTCGTCAAGGACGCCAGGCGCGACGGTTTCAAGCCGGTGGATCCGGTTTCGGTGCTGCTCACCCATTTGAGCGAGGTCATTCACAACAACCTTGCGCAACTGCTGTCGTATAAGGACATGCGGGCGCTCCTCGATCGGCTCGAGCCGGAGTATAAGCGGCTGCTCGATGACATGTGCCCGTCGCAAATCTCCCAGTCGGGCCTTTTGGCGACTTTGAAGCTTTTGCTCGCCGAGCGCATCTCAATTCGCAACCTCAGTCTGATCTTGGAGGCGGTGGCGGAAGTCGCGCCGCATGTGCGAAGACCTGAGCAGATTGTGGAGCAGGTGCGCATCCGGCTGTCCCAACAGATCTGCGGCGACCTTGCCGATGACGGCGCGCTCGCCGTCTTTAAACTCGGCAATCGTTGGGATCTCACGTTCCATCAGGCCCTCAAGCGCGACGCCAAGGGCGACGTGATCGAATTCGACATCGATCCGCGGCTAATGGAGCAATTCGCCGCCGAGGCTTCGGCGGCCATCCGAAAACGGATGGATGAGCGGCGCCTGTTCGCGCTCGTCACCGCAGCCGAGACGCGACCCTATGTGCGTATGATCATCGAGCGCATGTTTCCGACTCTAGCGGTTTTGTCGCAGCTCGAAATCGCGCGCGGATTCGAGGTGAAGTCGCTCGGGACGATCGCGTGACGGCGCTCATTTCCGGCGCGATGGCGGCGCCGCACGCTGCGCTCGCGCCGAGAGCGGCGATTGGCGCCTTCGTGCTGTTCTGTCGCATCGGCGGCTGTCTGATGCTGGCGCCAGGTTTCTCGAGCTCGCAGATTCCGACCCAGGTTCGCTTGTTTGTCGCTGTCGCGGTCACTCTGACACTGACGCCGCTTCTGCTGGAGCGGGTGCCCAACGCTGCTCTGGGCGACGATCCGATCCTCACCCTCAGGATAATCGCGGTCGAATCGATGGTCGGCGGCATGATCGGCGTCCTGGCGCGGATGTTCTATTTCGCGCTCGAAGCCCTAGCCGTGGGCGCGGCCAGCATGCTCGGCTTCGCTAGCCCGTTCGGATTCCAGATCGAGAGCGATGAAACGATGTCGCCCCTGGCGACCCTCATCTCGCTCGCCGCGGTCGCGCTCCTTTTCGCGGCCAACCTTCATTGGGAGCTGCTGCGCGGCCTCGTGGCCTCCTACGACGTCGTGCCGGTCGGCGCAGACTTCAACACGCGACTGGCGCTGAAACAGATTGCCGACGCGCTGGGCAAATCGTTCCGGCTCGCGCTCCAAATCACGTCGCCCTATGTGATCTACGCGCTGGTGGTGAATCTAGCGCTGGCGCTGGTCAATCGGCTCACGCCACAGGTCCAGGTCTTTTTCGTGGCTACGCCGTTTGTCGCCGCCGGCGGCCTGCTGTTGCTCTATTTCACCATCAAGCCGGCGATCGAGGCCTTCATGAGCGGCTTCGGCGTTTGGCTCATTTCCGGGTAGGCAATGAAGAAACGTCTGGACGCGCTGACCCGTATCGGTCGGTTTCAATCGCTCATGCACGATGTCGGCCGCTGGCGTCTCGATACGCTCCAACGCCAGCAGGCGGGATTGAACGACGATCTGAAAGCGGTTTTCGAGACGCTGGAGGCGGACGAGATGGCCTATGGCGCTCAAGCCGGGCTGGTCGCCCGCCGCATCCGCACGTTGCAGGTGAGGCTCGATCAGCTTGCCAAGGAACAAGAGACCGCGCGCCGCAGCGCGCTCACGCAGGGGACGCGGGCGAAGCTCGCAGAGCTCGCGATCGAAGCCGCGGCACTCACTTATCGACGCTTGGACGAGCGCAAGGAGCTGGCCGAGGTCATCGAGCGGGCGATCGCCCGCCGAAGCACAAGCTCGACGTAAGGCTTAAGGAGGACTCTGCCGCATCCCTCGCACGCTGACGGCGCCCCATGGCCTTCAATCCTCGCACAGATGTCGTCCTTGAGGTGGCCAGCGCGGCCGATCCGTCGCGCGCAAGCCTCGCGGCCGAGCGGCTCAACGCGCTTGCGGGCTCGAACGCCCCCGCGGCCGACTTCGCCGCCAACCTGGACCGCGCGGCGGCGTCGGCAAGCGCAGCAAGGGCGCCACTCTCGAACGGCGCCGACGCGCGCTCGCGTCTCTCACAGGCGCCGGGCGGGCCGGACAAGCTTCACCAAGCGAAGACCCAGTTCGAGGCAATGATGCTGAGTTCTTTCGTGGGCGAAATGTTGCCGAAGGACACAGCCGAGGTCTTCGGCCAAGGAATGGCAGGTGACATGTGGCGATCGATGCTCGCCGAGCAGGTTTCGATGCAAATCGCCAAGTCGGGCAAGCTCGGCCTCGCCAGGCGCCTGTTCGCCACCCACGAGGTCGCCCCACATTCGGGGCACGTTGGCGAAGCCGCGAAAGCCGCCGGTGAGTCTGCCGCCCAAATGAGCGCCAATATTCTGTCGACGCCGGCCGCCGCCGAGCCTGAGAACGGCGCCGTCCTGTTTGCTGGAGGCAAACGGACATGAGCCAACCGCTGCGCCGAGCGCAATCCCCGGCGGCCGCGGCCGCCCTGCCGATCGTCGAACGTCTTGTCGCCACCATCGATGCGGAAAATCACGACCTTGAGCAGGGCCGGCGGGTCAAATATGAGGCCTATTGCTTGAGCAAGAACCAGGGCCTGCTCGAGCTCAACCGCCTAGCTCCGGCACTCGGCGGCGCCACGATTGCCGGGCCGCTGCGCGATGCGCTGGCTGAACTTCACGCCAAGCTAGAGATCAATCGGCGCGCGTTGGCGGTGCAGCTCAAGGCCTGCGAAGCGGTCTCCGAGATCATCGCCCGCGCCATCCAGGACGGCCAATCCGACGGAACCTACACCGCTCTCGCCTGGAGCCGGTCGCGAGCATGATGAAGGCGGTGCTCATCGGTCTCGCGGCGGTCGCCGCCGTGTTCGCGGGGGAGATGGGAACCGACAGGGTCCTCGCCATGCGCGAGGCGCGCCCTGCCGCCGCCGTCGCAAAAGCGACCGAAGCGCGCAAGACGCATGAGATCAACGTCCCTCGCATCAAGGACGGCGCGATCAAGGGCTATGCAGTGATGCTGTTGAGCTATAGCGTCGACTTGAACGCGCTCAAGACGGCGGCGATGGCGCCGGATTCGATCCTCGTCGATGAGGCGTTTCGCTATGTCTACAACGACGATACGATCGACTTCGACCACCTCGACCGCTTCGATTTCGTGAAAATGAGCAAAGCGCTCGTCAGGGCGGTCAACGCGCGGGTGAAGAGCGACGTGGTCGTCGACGTCGGCGTGCAGGAATTCACCTACGAACCGGTCAGCGACACCCGCGGGCGTCCGGGACCCTAGGCCGCTCGTGTCGCGTCAGCCGCCTTCGACGCGGCGATCAAATCGACAAAGCGGCGGAAGAGATAATGGCTGTCGCGCGGCCCTGGAGAGGCCTCGGGGTGATATTGCACCGAGAACGCCGGACGGTCGGCGAGCGCAATGCCGCAATTCGAGCCGTCGAACAGCGACACGTGCGTTTCCTCGGCGTTTGCGGGCAGGCTCGCCCGATCGACCGCGAAGCCGTGGTTCATCGACACCACCTCGACCTTGCCGGTGGTGAAGTCCTTGACCGGGTGGTTGGCGCCGTGATGGCCCTGCGGCATCTTGAGGGTGCGCGCGCCGACCGCCAGCGCCAGCAGCTGATGGCCGAGACAGACCCCGAAGAGAGGAACCTTCGTCTCCAGGAGCGCCTGAATCGTCGGCACAGCATATTCGCCGGTGGCCGCCGGATCGCCGGGTCCGTTGGAGAGGACGACCCCGTCCGGCTTGAGCGCCAGGACGTCCTCGGCGCTCGCCGTCGCTGGAACCACCGTCACCGCGCAGCCACAGTCGTTCAGGAGTCTGAGGATGTTGCGCTTGGTCCCATAGTCGATCGCGACGACATGAAAGCGCGTCCCATGCCGCCGGCTGTATCCGCTTTCCAGCGTCCAGCTGGTCTCGTCCCAATCGTAGCGCTGAGTCGAGCCGACCACCGGAACGAGGTCCATGCCGTCAATGCCGGGCCAGCGCGCGGCCTTGGCGCGGAGCGCGTCGAGATCGAAGGCGCCGTCAGGCGAGTGGGCGATGACCGCGTTCGGCATGCCGCGCTCACGGATGAGCGTGGTCAGCGCCCGGGTGTCGATCCCGGTCACACCGATGACCCCACGAGCCTTAAGCCAGCTGTCGAGCCGTGCGTGAGCGCGAAAATTCGACGGCCCGGAAATGTCGGCCCGCATGATGGCGCCGACCGCGGCCGACGCAGCGGCGGGATTGACGACTTCGATGTCCTCGTCGTTGACGCCGACAATTCCGATATGCGGAAAGGTGAAGGTGACGATCTGGGCGGCGTAGGAGGGGTCGGTCAGGATTTCCTCGTAGCCCGTCATCGCCGTGTTGAAGCAAATCTCGCCGACCGCCGAGCCGCTCGCGCCGACCCCGAAGCCCTCGATCACCGCGCCATCGGCAAGGACGACCACGCCGGTCGCGACGCGCGGGCGCCAGCCGGGAGACGGATCGTCCGGGCCCGGCGAGAGGTGAGGCCGTGTTGCGCTTGTCATGCGGCTGTGCTTAAGCGCCGCCCTTGCTGCGCGTCAAGCTTGCCGCGCCGTTCGAACAATCGAGGAGACTCATGCCCGATTCAGCGCCATTGCGCGAGACTGTAGCCACGCGAATGAAAGAGGCGATGAAAGGAGGCGACAAGGTTCGCGTCGGCGCCCTGCGTCTCATCATGGCGGCCTTGAAGGAGCGGGAGATCGAGGCGCGCGGCGGCGGCAAGATCGTCAGCCGCGCCGACGAGCTCGCGCTCTTGACCAAGATGGTGAAATCCCGCCAGGAGTCGGCGACGATCTACGCCGAAGCCGGACGCAAGGAGCTCGCCGAGCAGGAGAATGCGGAAATCGCGGTGATCGGCGAATTCCTGCCGAAGCAGATGGACGATGCGGCGGTGGCCGACGCCGCCAGGGCCGCCATCGCCTCGACCGGCGCGACAAGCGTCAAGGACATGGGCAAGGTCGTCAACGCGCTCAAGGCGGCTCATCCAGGCGAGATGGATTTCGCCAAGGCGAGCGCGATCGTGAAGGGCCTCCTTTCCAGCTAGGGGAGCCTGGCGGTCGCGCCCAAATTTACGCACGCCAATGATTTCAACGACTTAAGTGCGTTTTTCGCAACTTTTTGCGTGTTCCCAAGCGCGCTTCTGGCGGGAATTCGCCTGATCGATTCTCCTTCCGAGCGACCGCAAGCTGGCGGGTCGCCTGAGTCCGTTTTGAGCGATTTCAATCGCTTGCGGCGCCATTCCCGAGTCGCTCTCTGCTCTTAACGTCGAAGCCTGTCGTGCGTCGCTCATCGAAAATGCGCGAGCGCACCCCGAGCGCTTCCTTTGTAATTTCTGAAAAACAATAACAACTCAGCGACTTGGCAAGAAATTGTCGATTTTCTTTTTGTCCCGGCCCCCAACCAGGCTTGTTCGCGGCTCCTCGGGAATTCCGAGCGAGAAGCGTCTCACGGTTGGAACCGCAAGGATGCGCCGCGCCATCCGCGAGCTTTTGCGCTAGCATGGGGCCCATGACGCCCAAGGTCAGGCGGCGGCTAACGACGCTCCTCTGCGCCGATGCCGCGGGATATACCCGCCTCATGGGGGCGGACGAAGCGGGCACGCTGGCGACGCTGCGCCGGCACCGCGCCGCCATGGCGACGCTGATCGAGCGCCACGATGGGCGCATCGTCAATACCTGGGGCGACGCCGTCATCGCCGAGTTCGCCAGCGTCGTCGAGGCCGTGCAATGCGCGGTCGAGATGCAGCAGGAACTCTCCAGCCACAACGATGGGCTGCCCGAAGCGCAACGGATGATTTTTCGCATCGGCATCAATCTCGGCGACGTGATGCTGGAGGGCGACGACGTCTATGGCGACGGCGTCAATATCGCGGCGCGACTGCAGGAACTGGCCGAACCGGGGGGAATCCTGATATCCGGCCCGGTGTACGAACAGGTGCACAACAAACTGTCCATCGGGTTCGACTGCCTCGGCGAACAGCGCTTGAAGAACATCGCCAATCCGGTGACGGGCTATCGCGTCCTTCAAGGCGGCGCGTCCTCGCGGCCACAGGCGTCGCGACCGGAGGCGACGAGGGAGCCCTCGGGGCCTCCACGTCTTGTGGAGGGCCGCTTTGCTCGCGCCTGGGAATGGTACACAAGGCTGCCTCGTGTCAGCGCCGTGATGATCGCCATTGTAGCCTTCTTGTTTGTGATCAACGCGTTCAGCGGCCTCAACCACCTCTGGTTCCAATGGCCCGCTGCGGTGCTGCTGTTGATCGCTTTTCTGCGGGCCACAAAGCAGCGCGGCCCGTCGTAGGCCAGACCGCCTGAGCGCCAGAGCCTCGCGCGCTGCGTGGGGCGCCCAGTTTTCAGGCGACCCCGCCTCGGGAACGGTCCGCGCATCGACGCGTTAAAGAGGCATGCGGATTATCGACACGCGACTTTGCATGATTGTCGCCAGCGTCACCCTCGTCGCCGGCGCGGCATTCGCCCAAGCGACCGGCGCAGCGCCAAATGAGATCACGCCCGGCGCCAACCCGACTGCGCTGGCCCAGAACCTCAGCAAAGAGTTGAACCAGTCGAACGGCGTCATCCATCCGAAAGAGGTGGACCCGGCCATCGAAAAGCCGGCGCCCAATGCGCGAGATCCGAACGTCGTGCCGCCGCCAGGGACTTCAGGCGGCGCTCCCGCGCCGCAGCCAAAATAAGCACCGCTTCTTGCAATTGGCTCGTTTGGGGGCGCAGGGCGCCACCATCCCCAAGCATGTGATTTCGCGCGCCATGGATAGCTCGGCTCGCGTTCTATTGCGCGCGTGCATCGCGCCGTGGAAGGCCGCGAAAGCCTCGTTTCGCCATGCGAAACGAAACGTTTCGCTTGGAGAGCCTTAAGCCTCTGAAATGATTACGGATGGCGAATTAGCCGTTTCGTCGTTTTGTTTGATATCAAGGGCTTGAGGCAGGTTTGGTTTCGCTGCGTTTTCGCGTGGCGCTTTCTCGGTCGTTTTTGCCTGCCTGAGCGCCAACGCTTCGCGCGCGGCGTCGAGGCGACCGAGCCGCTCCTCCATCTTGTCGACCTCGTCGCCAACTCTTTGGAATGCGGCCTTCAGGCGCAGCCGCTCCGGCGCAAGGCGGTTCAGATGGTCGAGGATGCGAACGAAAGCATGCGCCGCCGAAGGCTTGCCGGCGTCGATCTGGCCGCCGATGAGGTCGAGCGCCCGCTCGAGCCTTGCGATCTGCAGGAGCGCAAAGTCGTCGGCGGGATTGGCGTCGCGGCGATCAAGCTGCTCACGGACGATCTGCTGCACCCGGCGGACGCTTAAGGTTTCCGACCCGGCGATGGCGCGGATCGACTCACCCGCGATTAGGCGGGCGAAGATCCGCTGCGCACGCTCATGCTCCTCGCTCAAGGAACGGACGGGCTTTGCGGCTGGCGCGGACATGGGCTTCCTTTCGGCGAAACCGGCAGTATAACCGAGCTTCTGCCAATCGGAAAGGATTTGTCGAAAAATCTTGCTCAAGCGAATGGGCGCCGGTGCCTGTGTCGCCGTTCCGACGAATGCGGCCGCCGCCGGGATTGAAAAGAGCGGTCCCTGAACGCGCTGTGTCGGCTCGATCGGCGCGTTGCGCAAAAAAAGATCGGGGCGCGGCGCGTAAATCGCCGTTCTCTATCGGCGATCGCGAGTTCGATCTAGGTAGTTCTGCCCATTGAAAAAACCTTCTCTCCGATCGAACGTGAGTAGCGCAATTCGCCCTCGCGTTGCGTAGAACGTTCTTGGGGCGTTCTTTGACCTTAAGTCTCTAACCTGTGTTCATTTTGCGTATTAATTTCACCAATTTTCGTGTCGCTAGAGTTAAAAACTTCCAACTAATTATTTGGTAGGAGACGATTCTGATACTTAAGGCATTAACGATCGTTTATCGTGAAGAGCGGGCCCGAACGGAGAGGCCCTTTTATTCTGCCATTGTCAGGTTTTTTGCTGCGGCGCGGATTTTACTTTTTCCGGACACAATTGCTCAATTTAGTTCGATGAAGTTAATGAGAAAGATGAATCATCCAACATGTAATAACGATCCATTGTACTTCATAGTCTATCGATATTACATTTCTAAACAATTTACCTTAAGCCAGCGCGTCAAAGTCGCGATGGATCATCACAAATATGAAACGCAATTCTATGGTCGCGAATATATGAGGAAAGTCTATCGTTCAGACGGCATACTCCTATGGGAGCGATCGTTTGACGATCTTCACTTCAAAATGGTCTTAATCGCCTCGCCTGATAGTCGCAGCGAAGGTGATCTAACTGTGATTTTGTCTGTTAATAACGTTATGTTGGGCTTAATGGCGTTTTGTTACCTCAAATCGAATATTTTTGGGCTACCGCCTTACATGACAATGCTGATATCAAGAAATCAGACGCACCGCACTTCCTTTCGAGACTTGTTCGATCGTTGTTTTAAGCAAAACACTCCGCAATTATTTTGTCTCTCTGCTATTTGTGGAATCGCCATGACGAATGGATTCAGGACCATGTTTGCGATCAAGCACGATGCTCAGATCATCTACAAAGAAACGCTCGACTTGGGCTTTCGCAATTCATACACGGCGCTGTGGGAAAAATTCGACGCGGTTGAAATCGACCGGCATGTCTTCATGCTGAGCGTGCCGCTGAACCTCCGTCCGGTCGGACAGGTCAGTCGCGTCCACCGCCGCCGCGCACAGGCCCGACGTCGGTGTTGGGACGAGATCGTCCAGAGCACACGCCTGAGCATGGCTAAATATCGCACGCTCTCACGTTCGGATCCGATGCCCGAAGCGCCCTGCGGCGGAGCGCCGCTTAGGGCGGCCAACGTTCCGGGCCTGATTGCCCTCGGCGCAAGCGATAGCGGTCCTGACGCCTAGCGCGGCGGAGTGGTTCCTCTTGGCGAGCTGAGTAGAGCTCATCTCGCACGGCCAACGCCTTTCCTTGAGCGTCTTGCCCTCGAGCGTCTTGGCGCCCTCATTCGAACACGATGACCTGCCTCACCCCGACCCCCTCGCGCAGCCGGTCGAAGCCTTCGTTGATGTCCTCGAGCTTCAGCCGATGGGTGAGCAATTGGTCGACAGGCAGGCGGCCAGCGCGGAAGAGCGCGATCATCCGCGGCACGTCGCGCTGGGGGACAGAAGAGCCGACATAGGAGCCTTTGAGGGTCCGTTCCTCTGCGACCAGCGCGAGCGGCGAAAGGCTCATGCGTCTGTCGGGGTGGGGCAGGCCGGCGGTCACCGTCGCGCCTCCGCGCGCGGTCGCGGCATAAGCGAGCTCGAGCGCCTGAACCGAGCCAGCCATCTCGAAGGCGACATCGACGCCGGCGCCGGCGATGCGCCTGATTTCGACCACGGCGTCGTCTGAGCCGGCGTTGACCGTATGGGTGGCGCCGAGCTTCGTCGCGAAGGCGAGCTTGTCGTCCGAGAGATCGACGGCCACGATCTGGCGCGCGCCGGCAAGTCTTGCGCCGAGGACGACGCTGAGCCCCACGCCGCCCAAGCCCACCACCGCGACCGATTGGCCCGGCTCCACTTTGGCGGTGTTGACGACCGCGCCGACCCCGGTCAGCACCGCGCAACCAAACAAAGCCGCCAGTTCGAGCGGCAGGTCGGGGTCGATCTTCACGCACAATTCGCGCGCCACCACCGCATGGGTTGAAAAGGCGGAGACGCCGAGAAGATGATTGACGGGCTCGGCCTGGAACGAAAGGCGCCGCTCGCCGGAGAGCAGCGTTCCGGCGGCGTTGGCTTTTGCTCCCGGCTCGCACAGCGCGGGACGTCCCGAAGCGCATGGGCCGCAGCGGCCGCAGCTTGGAACGAACACCAGCACCACGTGATCCCCGACTTCAAGGTCGGTCACCCCGTCGCCCAAAGCCTCGACGATCCCGGCCGCCTCGTGGCCGAGCGCCATCGGAGTCGGGCGTGGCCTGGAGCCGTCGATCACCGACAGGTCCGAATGGCAGAGGCCGGCCGCCGCCATCTTCACCAGGAGTTCGCCGCGACCGGGGGGGCTAAGGTCGAGCTCGGCGATTTCGAGCGGCTTCGAGTTCGGCATAAGGGGGAGGCAGGCCAGGCTGGCGAAGAACGGCGGCTTGAATGCGCATGGGTCACTGGGTCTCGAACCGAAAAACGTCCAATGCTGGGCGAGATCGCCGGGCGGGGCAACCGGAAAATTGACCCGCGCCGCGCCCGCACTTGCGCCGCGAATGCGCCCGCGCCACATATCGCGTCAAGCCCGCTTCGCCCTCGCGCGGGCGCGCCCCGGAGCCAACTCATGCCGCAGACCAACAGCCAATTCTTCGACGATCTCTCGCGCCTGATGACTGACGCGGCCGGCCTTGCCGACGGCGCCAAGCGCGAGGCGCAGACCTTCGCTCGCGCACAGATGGAGCGGATGATGTCGGGCATGGACATTGTCGCCCGCGAAGAGTTCGAGGCGGTCAAGGAGATGGCGGCCCGCGCCCGGGACGAGAATGAGAAGCTTGCCGCAAGGGTAGCGGCGCTTGAAGCCAAGCTCAACGAGCCAAGGCCTTGATCGGACTCGGATTACGTTAACAGAGTCTTGATTCCGTTTACTGTTTTTGTGGACCCAGAGAGGTCTTCAGTTTACGAACCGGTGCGAATCAGCAAGGTTGTATCGGGCCGCCCGGCTTGATCGGTCGAAGCGGCCTGCCGCCTGCTTGGTCCCTTGATCCGCCGAAAGACCTGTTGATGACCTTCATCGAAACAAGCGCCGACGAGCGTCGCGAGCATCCGGTCGACGTCGTCGAGCGCCTGGCCGCCATCAACGAATGGGCCTTCGATCGAGCCGAGACGGATGAAATTTCAATCCTGGTCTCGGGCCGCTTCGCCAATTACGACGTCGCCTTCACATGGCTGCCGGACCTGGAATCGCTGCACGTCAGCTGTTCGTTCGATCTCAAGACGCCACCGCATAAGCGCGCGGCGATCGGCGAGCTGACTCAACTCATCAACGAACAATTGTGGCTTGGACATTTCGACCAATGGAGCCAGCAGGACGTGGTGATGTTCCGCCACGCCTTGTGCCTCGCGGGGGGCGCGGGCGCGAACGACGCCCAATGCGGCGCGGTGGTTAATGCGGCTCTCAATGCTTGCGAGACTTATTACCAGGCGTTCCAATTCGTGCTGTGGGCCAATCGCGGCCCGCGCGAGGCGATCGCGTTCGCCGCGTTCGAGACTCGCGGGGCGGCCTGAAGGCCCCTGTCTCGGGGGACTGGCGCTTGGGCTCGATTGCGTGTAAGAGCCGCGCCTTCATTTTCCCGGGCCTCGCCGCCCGCTTCCGATTGGAGTTCCCTCGATGGCCGTTCCCAGACGCAAAACTTCGCCCTCGCGCCGCGGCATGCGCCGGTCAGCGGATGCGCTTAGAGCGCCGACCTATGTCGAAGACAAGGATTCGGGCGAACTGCGCCGCCCGCACCACATCGACCTCAAAAGCGGCATGTATCGGGGCCGGCAAGTTCTGAAGCCGAAGTCAAAGACCGTCGACGCTTAAGCAGCAACTCCCCTCGCCTACGGGAGAGGGGTGGGGGTGAGGGGTTGCGGGCGAAGCGCGCATCGCACTCCAAGACGAATCCCTCATCCGGCCGCGCTTCGGGCGGCCACCTTCTCCCGGCGGGAGGAGGGGAAGCCCGCCGCATTACCAACCTTTCATGTTCGCGCCATCGCGCGTTTAGGCGAATGGGCGCATTGTCCTTGTCGTGAGGCGGCCGGGGACAGTCTCCGCTGCAATAACTGGATGCTCGGAGCTCCTGATGTCGGTTGGTCGACCCTCTTATTCCCTCCGCGCGGCGCTTCTCGGCGCTGTCGCCCTGGCGGCCCTTGGCGGCTTCGCGGTCGAAACTTCGGTCGCGCCCGTTTCCGCCGCCGCCACGAGTGCGCAGCCCGCGGTTGGCCCGGCCTCGTTTGCGGACATTGTCGACCGCGTCAAGCCGGCGGTCGTTTCGGTCAAGGTCAAGCTTTCCGACGCCGACCAGGTCGATGACGACAACTCGCAGGGCCCGCAAGGGATGCCGGGGTTACCGGATATTCCGAAGAACAGCCCGTTCTACCATTTCTTCCGCCACTTCGGCATGCCGGATGACAACAACAATGACGCCGACCGGGCGCCGCGTCATCATTTCTCGCAGGCGCAAGGGTCTGGATTCTTCATCTCGGCCGACGGCTACATCGTCACCAACGATCACGTCGTCGACCACGCCACGGAAGTGACCGTCACCACCTCCGACGGCAAGTCGATGCCCGCCAAGGTGATTGGCGTCGACAGCAAGACCGACCTTGCGCTTTTGAAGGCTCAGGGCGCCGACTTCCCGTTTGTCTCGTTCGCCACTCACGCGCCGCGCGTCGGCGATTGGGTGATCGCGGTCGGCAACCCGTTTGGCCTCGGCGGAACGGTGACCGCGGGCATCGTTTCGGCCCGGGGACGCGACATCGGCTCCGGACCCTATGACGACTTCCTGCAGATCGACGCCCCGGTCAATCATGGCAATTCCGGCGGCCCGACCTTCAACGCCGAAGGCGAGGTGGTGGGCGTCAACACCGCGATCTTCTCGCCGTCAGGCGGCAGCGTCGGCATCGGCTTCGCGATCGCCAGCGACGTGGTCAAGAACGTCGTGCAGCAGCTCAAGGAGAACGGTTCGGTCACGCGCGGCTGGATCGGCGTCCAGATTCAGAATGTAACCGCGGATCTGGCCGATGACCTTGGCCTCAAGAATGCGACGGGCGCGCTGGTGGCCGCGGCGCAGAAGGATTCGCCCGCCGCCGCCGCGGGAGTGAAGAGCGGCGACGTCATTACCGCAGTCGACGGCGAGACAGTCGCCGATCCGCATGATCTCGCCCGCCGGATCGCGGCGCTTGGACCGAAGAAGACGGCCAAGCTCTCGATCATTCGTAGCGGCTCGCCGATGACCCTCGACGTGACCCTCGGAACCATGCCGGCCGACAAGTCGGCGAGCGCGGAAACGCGAAACTCCGAGGACAACGAAAGTTCGGCGCTCGCCAAGCTCGGGCTGACCTTGCGCCCCGCGCCTGGACAGAACGGCGTCGTCGTCGCCGAGGTCGATCCGGACGGCGCGGCCGCAGACAAGGGCCTGAAGCAAGGCGACGTGATCCTCGAGGTCGCCGGCAAGTCGGTCAACCGTCCGGCTGAGGTCGTCGATGCGATCGACGCAGCCAAGTCAGGCGGCAAGAAGTCGGTTCTCGTGCGCGTGAAGTCCAACGACGGGGAGCACTACCTGACGCTGCCCACGCGCGCGTCCTAAGTCCCCGGCGTCCCACGGGGGCTCCCCTGGGACGCCGACATGAAATGGCGGAAGGGTTCATGGGCTCGTCCCCGGCCCGCGCATAGCGCGCCCTTCCGTCCAGTCGGCGGTCGCACATTTCCCCGCCCGCGCGACCCCGACAAGGTGGCGGCAGGTCCCATCAAGCCCCCCGAGGACCTGCCGCCATTCCTTTCTTTGGCTTCGGCGCCCGGGATTCGCTATATGTCGGACATGCGCATCCTCATCATCGAAGACGATCGCGACGCGGCTGCGTATCTCGCCAAGGCGTTCCGCGAGGCCGGACATGTGACCGACCAGGCCAATGACGGCCTCACGGGATACGATCTCGCGCTCGAAGGCGCCTATGACGTCGCCATCGTCGATCGCATGTTGCCGAAAATGGACGGCCTCACGCTGGTCGGCGCGCTTCGCAAACAGAACAACGAGACGCCGGTTCTGATCCTGTCGGCGCTCGGCCAGGTGGACGACCGGGTCAAGGGCCTGCGCGCCGGCGGCGACGATTATCTCTCGAAGCCTTACGCGTTCTCCGAACTCTTGGCCCGGGTTGAGGCGCTGGCGCGCCGCGGCCCCAAGGGCGCGCCGGAGGAGACGATGTTGCGGGTCGCCGACCTGACCCTTGACCGGTTGTCGCACAAGGTGACGCGCCGTTCAGAGGAAATCGTCTTGCAGCCGCGTGAATTCCGGTTGCTGGAATATCTGATGCAGAACGCCGGGAAGGTGGTCACGCGCACCATGCTGCTCGAACAGGTGTGGGACTATCACTTCGATCCGCAGACCAATGTGATCGACGTGCACGTATCGCGCCTGCGCGCCAAGATCGATCGCGATTTCGACGCGCCGCTGCTCAACACGGTTCGCGGCGCCGGTTACATGATTCGTGACGGCGCTCGGTAAGCTCTTTGGCGCCACCGCTTTTCGCCTCGCGCTGGCGATCCTTCTCCTCAGCGCGGTCGGCGCCGGCATCGTCCTCACCGTCATCGCCTGGCAGGTCGAGTCGGTTGTGGACCGGGAGATCGCGCGGACCATCGATGCGGAAGCCAAGGGTCTCATCGACGCCTTCGACAATGCAGGGATAAGACGGCTCGACGACCTTATCGAAGCGCGCCAGCGCGAGCCTGGCGCCTCGCTCTATCTGCTCACCAACCCGATCGGAGAGCCGCTCGCCGGCAACGTTGGACAGATACCCGCCGAGGTCCTGTTGCGCCCGGGCTTCGTACCCATGACCTACTACAGGGGTGTCGGGAGCAGCAATCTCGGGCGTCGGGCGCTGGTCGGAGTCTACATCCTGCCGGGCGGGTTCCGACTCTTGATTGGGCATGACCTCAGCGACCGGGCCCGCATCGCCAAGGTGATGGTGCGCGCGCTGGCGAGTTCGCTCGTGTTCTTCGCCGCGCTTGGCGCGGTCGGCGCGCTGTTCGTGGCCCGGCGCGTGCTGCGGCGCATCGACGACATAAACACCTCGGCGCACGGGATCATGGCCGGCGACCTCACGAGCCGCCTGCCGGTCTCCGGGTCTGGCGACGAACTGGACCGGCTGGCGGAAGGCCTCAACGAGATGCTGGGACGGATCGCCGAGCTGATGCAAGGCCTGCGGGAGGTTTCCGACAACATCGCCCACGACTTGCGCACGCCGCTGACCCGCCTGCGCAACCACGCTGAGGCGGCCCTCGCCTTCGGAGGCGACGCCGCGACCTATCGTCAGGCGCTGGAGAAGACGATCGAAGAATCAGACGGGCTCATCCGGATTTTCAACGCGCTCCTTTTGATCGCGCGCGCGGAAGCGGGCGGCGACCTCGGGCCGCTTCAGCCCCTCGACATTGGCGAGGCGGCGAAAAGCGTCGCCGAGCTTTACGAGCCGATCGCCGACGAAGGCGGCGTGGGGTTGACTGTCCACGCCGAGAATGGTCTCAAGGTTCGCGGCAATCGCGAGCTGATCGGCCAGGCGATCGCCAATCTCCTGGACAACGCGCTCAAATACGGCGCGCCGAACAGGGGGCTCGACGACGCCGAGGCGAAGCCCGAGGTCGTCATTACGGTGCGACGGGCCGGCGGATCCGTCGTGCTCACGGTCGCCGATCGGGGTCCGGGAATTGCGCCAGCGGATCGCGCGCGCGCGCTCGACCGGTTCGTCCGGCTCGAAGGCTCGCGCTCGCGGCCGGGCTACGGGCTCGGGCTTTCGCTCGCCGCTGCGGTCGCGCGCATGCATGGCGGAGCGGTCGAACTCGAGGACAATCAGCCCGGGCTTCGCGTACACCTCACCTTGCCGGCGGCTGACGAGCCGCCTCAATCGCTGGCGCCCGCCGACCTGGTCTTGAATGACCGCAACGCTCGCTGAGGGCCTCATCGAGGCGCCGCGGCTTTCCGCGCCACCCGAGGCGCGGCGCCGTCTCGCGGATCTCGTCGATACTCCGGCGGCCTCGGAGCTCGGGCCCGAACTCGAGCGCGGCCGGACGCGCGATGTCCTTCTCGGCCTCGCCGATCACTCGACTTATCTATGGTCGCTCGTTCGGGAAGACCCTGACCGGCTCGTTCGTCTGCTCAAACGTCCGCCCGATGAATCGCTCGAGGCGATCGTTCAAGCGCTCGCCTCCCGGCGTGACGAGCACGAGGCGGATCTCATGCCGGCGCTGCGCCGTGCCAAGCGCGAGTCGGCGCTCTTGATCGCGCTTGCCGACATCGGCGGCGTCTGGGACGTCGTCGCCGCGACCGAGGCGCTGACCCGCTTCGCCGACGCCGCCGTCCGCGCCGCGCTCGCATACCTCTTGCGCAAGCATGCCCGCGCCGGGCTCTTGACGCTCGCCGCTGATGCGCTCGATCCTGAGAATGGTTCCGGCGTGGTCGTGCTGGCGCTCGGCAAGCATGGCGCGCGCGAGCTCAACTATTCAAGCGATGTCGACCTCATCGTGCTCTACGACTCCGCGGCGGCCTCGATTCCGCAAGGAACGGAGCCCGGGCCGCTGTTCGCGCGCTTAACCCGGTCGCTCACGCGCCTCATGCAGGAGCGAACGAGCGACGGCTACGTACTGCGAGTCGACCTGCGCCTGCGGCCCGATCCCGCCTCGACGCCGGTCGCGCTCTCAACCGCGAGCGCCTACGAGTATTACGAGACGGTTGGCCAGAACTGGGAGCGCGCCGCGCTGATCAAGGCGCGCCCGGCGGCGGGCGACCTCAAGCTCGGCGAGCGTTTCCTGGCCGACCTCGCGCCGTTCATCTGGCGCAAGTATTTCGACTATGCGGCGATCGCCGACATCCATGCGATGAAGCGCCAGATCCACGCCGTGCGCGGCCACGAGCAGGTGGTCGTGCCCGGCCACGACGTCAAGCTCGGACGCGGCGGCATCCGCGAGATCGAGTTTTTCGTCCAGACGCAGCAGCTCATTTTTGGCGGACGCCGCCCCCAGATGCGCGGGCCGCGAACGCTCGACATGCTGAAGCGCCTCTGCGCCGATCAATGGATCGGCGCAGAAGCGGTCGACGACCTAAGCGTGGCCTATGCGTTCCTTCGCCGCGTCGAACATCGGCTGCAGATGGTCGCCGACGAGCAGACGCAGCGCCTTCCCTTCGAGCGCGCGGCGCTTGCGCGCTTCGCGAAGTTCTGCGGCTACGCGCGGGTCGAGAGTTTTGCCGCCGACCTCACCCATCACCTGACCCGGGTCGAGCGGCACTACGCGCGACTGTTCGAGGACGCGCCGGCGCTCAGCGTCGCCTCGGGCGACCTCGTCTTCACCGGCGTCGCCGACGATCCCGCGACGTTGACCACTCTGCGCGCCCTTGGCTTTCAGCGCCCGGAAGTCGCGGCGGAGACTGTTCGCGGTTGGCATTTCGGCCGCCGCGCCGCGGTCCGGAGCGCGAGGGCGCGCGAGGTGCTGACGGAGTTGACGCCGGCGCTGCTCGAAGCCTTCGCCGGATCGGGCGATGGTGACGCCGCGCTTCAGGCGTTCGACGAAGCGCTCGCGCGCATGCCCGCAAGCGTCGAGCTCCTATCGATCCTGCGCTCGAACAGCTCGTTGCGCGAATTGTTCGGCGACGTGCTCGGTAGCGCCCCGCGGCTGGCGCAGGTCATCGCGACCCGGCCGCATGTGCTCGACGCCGCGATTGATCCGGACCGCAGCCTCGACTTCGACTTGAGCTTCGGCGAAGAGGCGATGAGCGCGCGGGTCGAGACCTTTGTGTCCCAGGGGCAGAGCCTTGAGGACGCCTTGAACCGGGCGCGCGACTTCGCCGCCGAGGAGATGTTTCACATCGGCCTCAATCTGCTGTCGGGGCGCCTCGACCCCGACCGGGCAGGGCGCGCTTACAGCGCGCTCGCGCAAGGACTGATCCAAGCGCTGCTCAAGCGCGTAGCCGGGGCCTTTGCAGCCGAGCACGGGCGCATTCGCGGCGGCCGGGTCGCAATCGTCGCGCTCGGCAAGCTCGGCTCGCGCGAAATGACCGCGGCCTCCGATCTCGACCTCATACTTATCTACGATTTCCCCGCTGACGCGGGCGATTCGGACGGCCGAAGACCGCTCAGTCCAGCGCTCTATTATGCGCGCCTGACGCAGCGGCTCATCTCGGCGCTGACCGCGCCGACCAAAGCGGGTCGCCTGTACGAAGTCGACATGCGGCTCAGGCCCTCCGGGCGCCAGGGTCCGCTCGCGACCCAGCTTGCGTCGTTCAAGCTTTACCAACAGGACGAAGCCGAGACCTGGGAGCACATGGCGCTGACCCGCGCCCGCTTCGTCGCCGGCGACGCCAGCCTCGGCGCCGATGTCGCCAAGACGGTGCGACAGACGCTTACCCGCAAACGCGACGCCGCCAAGACCGCTCAGGAGACGCGCGCGATGCGCGCGCTGATCGCCAAGGAAAAGGGCGACAGCGACGTCTGGGACCTGAAGCTGGCCGCAGGCGGGCTGATCGACATCGAATTCATCGCCCAGTATCTTGAGTTGGCCTTTGCGCGCCAGCATCCGGGCGTCCTCGACGTTTCAACCCGCAAGGTCGTGGAGGAGGCAGGCCGTGGGGGCCTGACCACGCCTGAACAGACCGAAATCCTCATAGACGCGCACCGGCTCTATACCGACGCGACACAGTTCATGCGCCTTTCGACGTCGGGTCGGTTTGATCCCGCCAGGGCCGCGGCCGGCGTCAAGCGCCGCATCGCCGCGGCTGTCGGCTATCCCGACTTCGAGGCGTTCGCGGCCGCGCTCGGGGAAGCGCGCGCACGCGTGCGCTCGGCGTTCGAGGCGATCGTGGCCAGTTATACGGTTTCCGGTTGATTGATTTGGCGGGGGTGGAATCTCATTGAGGTTTCACTGGTAGATAGGACGGCCATGATTTGCGGGAGGCGGGCATGGCGCATGTGGCCGATCATCTGAGCGTTGCGGCGTTGGAGGAGCGGTACGAAACGTGCGAGGACGCGACGTCATCGCGGCATTTCCAGACGATTTGGTTGCTGGCGAAGGGACATTCGACCGGCGAGGTGGCGGCAATGACCTCGTTCGGCCAGCGCTGGATTGAGCAACTTCTGGGGCGCTACAACGCGGTCGGACCTTCGGCGTTGGGCGATCTGCGGCGCGGCAATGGCGCGGCGGCGAGGGTATTGAAGCCCGAACTGCTGGAGCGGCTTCGCGCTCGTCTTGTCGATCCGCCGCCCGACGGCGGCGCGTGGACGAGCCGCAAGGTCGCGCACTGGATGGCGGGGGAACTGGGCCTGGCCTCGCTCGCCGCGCAACGCGGCTGGGAGGCGCTGCGGGCGATCGACTGGTCAATCCAGAAGCCGCGGCCGCGCAACCCCAAGGCGGCGACGCCCGAGGAGCAGGACGCCTTCAAAAAAAAGTGGCCGACATCGTCGCCGAAGAAGCGGCGCGCCATCCCGATACCCCGATCGAAACCTTCGCCACCGACGAGCACCGGATCGGCCTGAAACCGGTGACGCGCCGAGTTCTGGGCGCCGATCGGCGAACGGCCGATCGCCCACGGCCATCATCGTTTCGAATGGCTCTATGTAACGACATTTGTTTCGCCGGCCACGGGCGAAGTCTTCTGGTCCGTCTCGAACGGAATATCGAAGCCGCTGTTCGAGGCGCTTCTGCGCCTGTTCGCCGAAGAGGCCGGCGCCGGCCGCGAGCGGATCATCGTGCTCGTGCTCGACAACGCCGGCTGGCACGGTGAAGCCGGCCTTGTCGTACCGGAAGGGGTTCGTCTCGTCTTCCAACCCGCCTATACCCCCGAAGTGCAGCCGGCCGAAACGCTCTGGACGCTGGTCGACGAGCCGATCGTCAACAAGCACATTCCCGACCTCGAAACGCTCGACGAGGTCATCTCCGCACGTTGCGCCGCCCTCGCTGCGGAGCGACAAAAAATCAAAAGCCAAGCCGGCTTCCACTGGTGGCCCAAAATCGCCAACCCGAAGTGATCACCCGGAAATCGTATTAGACGGCGCGTCCCAGCCCGTCGATCAATGTCTTCAGCGTCGCCACTGTCGAAGCGTCCGCGTCGCCGTCGACGCGCTGCTGCCGGAAATGGCGCTGGAAGGCTGTGACCACCTGCCGGGTCTGGCGGTCATAAACCCCCGTCATCTCCACCCCATAGCCGTAAAGGGCCAGCATCGCCTGCAGCGCGCACACCGGCGGACCTTCCTCTTCGTGACCAAATAACGGCGAGCCGGCGACTGGCGCGGGTTCCGTCCAATGGCCGACGCCGCTCCGCCACAGCGTAGCCCACGGAAAAGCTTCTCCCGGATCGCGCTTGCGCGCCGGCGTGACATCGGAATGGGCGAGGACCCGCTCGGGCGCAATCGCCCAGCGTGCGCAAATGTCTCGCGCGAGCGCAATCGTCGCCTCGATCTGGCGGTCCGGAAAGGGCGGCGAGCCGCCCTCGTGGCCTGGATTGACGATCTCGATTCCGATCGAAGCCGAGTTCAGGTCGCTTTCGCCTTTCCACGAGCCCCTGCCTGCGTGCCAGGCGCGGTCTCGCTCCGCGACCAATTGGTCGATCGAGCCGTCTTCCCAGACGAGATAGTGCGCGGACACTTCGCAGGCGGGATCGGTAAGCGCCTTCAGCGCGGCCTCGCCCGTCGGCATTCCCGTATAGTGCAGAATAAGGCAGTTGGGCGGGCCATAGCCGCGCCGCTCGCCAAAATTGGGCGAGGGCACGAAGCGAGCGACGAGCGGGCTATCGGGGCAAAGAGGCCTGGTCATGTCCCGCGGCCGGAGCCGACCGCCGAACGTGAGCGAGTTGCGCCATGGCGAGAACTAAAGCCATGGCGCTTTAAGCGCGGACTGATCAGTACCAGGCGCGGCAGACGCGGTTGCCGTTGTAATCGTGGCCCCACCGCGCGCAGTGGTGGTGGCGCGGGGCCGTCACGGCGTTGCCGATCAGGGCGCCCGTGCCGGCGCCGAGGATTCCGCCGGCAATGGCGCCGCCCGCGCTGCCGCCGGTAAGCGCCGACCCGATCAGCGCGCCGCCGCCGGCGCCGATCGCGCCGCCAGCGAGGGTGCCCGTCTGTTGTTGCGGCGTATAGCAGCCCGAAACGGACAGCGCGCCAGCCAGGGCCAACGCGAGGGTGATAGATTTCTTCATGTTTCCCCCCTTTGGGTTCAATAGAAAGCGGTGCAGACCCGATTGCCGTTGTAGTCATACGCCCACTGGGCGCAGCGTCCACTCGGGGCCGTGGCCGCGTTGCCGATTAAAGCGCCCGTGCCGGCGCCGAGGATTCCGCCGGCAATGGCGCCGCCCGCGCTGCCGTGGGTCAGCGCCGACCCGATCAGCGCGCCGCCCCCGGCGCCGATCGCGCCGCCAGCCAGGGTGCCTGTCTGCTGTTGCGGCGTGTAGCAGCCGGAGACGGACAGCGCGCCGGCCAGCGCCAGCGCTAGAGTGAGGGTTTTCTTCATGTTTCCCCTATTGTCTCAATAGAAAGCGGTGCAGACCCGGTTGCCGTTGTAGTCATACGCCCACTGAGCGCATCGGCGGGGCGGCGGCCCGCCGTAGTAGCCCGGGCCGCCGTAGTAGCCCGGGCCACCGTAGTAGCCCGGCGGTGGTGTCGCAGCCGCGCCGAGCAGCGCCCCTGAGCCGGCGCCGATCGCGGCGCCCGCGAGCGCGCCGCCGGCGCTGCCGCCGGAGGCCGCCGAACCGATAAGAGCGCCCGTGCCGGCGCCGAGCGCGCCTCCGAAAAGCGCGTTCTGCTGCTGTGGCGTTTCGCAGGCCGAGACGGAGACCGCCGCGGCAAACGCCAGCGAAAGCGCCAGAATTGTCTTCATAAGATGCAATCTCCCGTCCGTCTCATCCCCGAAGGCCCCCAAACTCTCTTCGTCACATCTCGACCGCTTAAGCCGAAAAACGAGGCGGCGGAAGCAGCTACGCTCCGCTGGGCGCCACAATCCCATAATTCGGGCCAGTCTTCAATGAACAAGCCGGGTCATTGGTTCCCCGCCATCCGGTTCGGAAAGTCTCATTTGTGCTTGACCGCCCTCGCCTTCGCCCCATATGCCGTGCTCCGCCAGTCGGCCGGACGGCCGCCGTTTAAAAACGGAGGAAAGTCCGGGCTCCATACGGATACGGCGCCGGATAACGTCCGGCGGGGGCGACCCCAGGGAAAGCGCCACAGAAAGCAAACCGCCGGATCGCTGGCCGCCAGGCCATCAAGCGGGAAGGCAAGGGTGAAAGGGTGCGGTAAGAGCGCACCGCGCGGGCGGCAACGTCGGCGGCATGGCAAGCCCCGCCGGGAGCAAAACCGAATAGGAGCGACGCGCGGCGCGTTAAGCGCCGCAAGGCCTTGTCCGTTGGCCCTGCCGCTCGGGTTGGTTGCTCGAGGCGCCCGGCGACGGGCGTCCCAGAGGAATGGCCGTCACGTCGGGGCGATGAGTCCCGGCCATACAGAACCCGGCTTACAGGCCGGCTGGCGTTTGCTTCGCGTCTCGTTCAAACTCGGTTCGAGCGGACCCCATCTCCGAATGTTGGGGCCGTCCAAACCCGAAAGGCAATGATGCTGCGCGCTGAAAAAGTCATCCCGGCAGGCCATTGGACGGGCGCTCCGGCCGATACGGTGGTGCTCGACTTCGACGAGCGCTACCGCAGGCGCGTCGCGATGACAGGCGTCGGCGGGCTCGAATTCCTGCTCGATCTCGCGGAAGCGGCCATGCTGCGAGGCGGCGACGGGTTGCGCCTCGAGGACGGCCGCGTCGTCGAGGTGCTCGCCGAGCCGGAACCGCTGGCGGAGATCCGGGCTGCCGACCCACTCGCGCTGACCCGCATCGCCTGGCACCTTGGCAACCGCCATCTGCCGACCGAGATGTTGCCGAAGGCGCTGCGCATACGCCGCGATGCCGTCATCGAGGCGATGGCCGAGGCTCTTGGAGCCCGGGTGATCGCGCTCGAGGCGCCGTTCAATCCCGAGGGCGGCGCCTATGTGAAGGCCGAAGGCGGCGCGGAGCCGCATGACCACGCCCATAGCCATGACCGGCGAGACGATCGCCATTCTCATCACCATGATCATGGGCCCGCCGACGCCCATGACCATCATCACACCCATGGCCACGAGCATGGACACGGCCACCAGCATGGACACGACGGTCGAGACTGACCGCGGCGCGCTGCTGCCGCTCCTCATCTGGCTCTCGCCGACATTCCCGGTCGGCGCATTCGCCTATTCGCATGGCCTGGAATGGGCGGTCGAGGCCGGCGACATCGTCGATAGGCCTTCGCTTGAGGGCTGGCTCATCGATCTTCTGGAATTCGGAGCGCCGCATTCCGACGCCATTCTGTTTTCGGCGGCGTTTCGCGCCGCGGCGGCGCCCGATTGGCCGGAGCTTATGGACTTCAACGCGCTGGCGGTCGCGCTGACCGCTTCGGCCGAGCGGCGCCTTGAAACGACGGCGCAGGGAGCGGCGTTCATTGTCGCCGCCCGCGGACCTTGGGATTGCGAGGCGTTGCGGCGGCTCGAGTCGGCGCCGGACGGCCGCATCGCTTATCCGGTTGCGGTCGCCGCCGCAGCGAGCGGGCACCGCCTGCGGCTTGACGCCAGCCTCGAGGCGTTCGTCCTCGCCCAAGCCGCCAATCTCGTATCCGCCGCGTTGCGTCTCGGTCCGATCGGGCAGACGGACGGGCAAAAGATCCTCGCGGCGCTCTTGCCGCGCATTCGTGCTCTGGCGGCCGAAGCTCAAACCGCGCGCCTTGCCGATCTCGGGGGTTGCGCGTTCCGCTCGGACATTGCCGCCATGCGCCACGAGAGCCAATATTCGAGACTGTTCCGATCATGACCATGAGCAAACAACCTCTTCGCGTGGGCATCGGCGGCCCAGTCGGTTCGGGCAAGACGGCGCTGATGGAGCAGCTTTGCAAGCGCCTGCGCGACCAACTCGAAATCGCCGCCATCACCAACGATATCTACACCAAGGAGGACGCCCGCATTCTGGTCGAGGCCGGGGCGCTTCCCCCTGAGCGGATCATGGGCGTCGAGACCGGCGGCTGCCCGCATACCGCGATCCGCGAGGACGCCTCGATCAACCTCGCGGCGGTGGCGGAGATGCGGAAGCGGTTCGCCAATCTCGATCTCATTCTCATCGAATCGGGCGGCGACAACCTCGCCGCGACCTTTTCGCCCGAGCTCGCCGACCTGACGATCTATGTCATTGACGTTTCGGGCGGCGAGAAAATCCCACGCAAGGGCGGCCCAGGCGTGACCCGCTCGGACCTACTTGTGATCAACAAGATCGACCTCGCCCCTTACGTCGGCGCCTCGCTCGAGGTGATGAAGACTGACGCGCTCATGATGCGCAAGGGCCGCCCATTCGTTCTGGCCAACATGAAAGTGGGGGATGGCATGGAGGCGATTATCGCCTTTCTTAAGCTCCGGGGTGGCCTCAACGTGGGCGATCCCTGGTCGTGATCGGGCGATCTCCTTGGAAAGGCCAGAGCCTAAAAGGACATTGGAACTTTAGCCGGCGCCGCGCGTTTACACTGTGAACCCCATGCGATAGGCGAGATTTGCATGCATTCCACGCGACCCTATCGTCACGGGAATCTGCCAGCCGCGCTTCTGGGGGCGGCTCGTCAGATTCTGGACGAGAACGGCTTGCAGGCGGTCGGACTGCGCGAGACCGCGCGTCGCGTGGGAGTGTCGGCGACGGCGGCCTACCGCCATTTCACCAGCAAGGAAGACCTTCTTGCTTCCCTCGCCGCGGAGGGTTTCCGCGAACTCGCCGCGACGATGCGGAGCGCGACCCGGGGCGCCAATCCCCTCACCCGGGCGGGTCTTGCTTACATCGAGTTCGCTCACCAGAACCGCGGCCTCTTTCGCCTCATGTTCGGCCCCGTTCTGGCCGAAAGAGCGAAGTATCCGACGCTCCAAGCCGCGACCGCTGGCGTCGAAGCTTTGTTGCTGGGCGGCGTCGCCGACGTCGACCAGCGGCCGCTTGAGGACAACCACGCGGCCATGGCCGCGTGGGGCCTCGTGCATGGACTGGCGCATCTGATTGTCGATGGGTTCTTTCCGGCGGCGCGAGCCACGGCCCAGGCGGAGGAGATCCTGGCCAAAATCAGATTGCCGAGACCGCCCGCTTCGGACCCGGCCCGATAGCTCCCGCCTGGCGTCGACGGGCGACGCGCGAAAGGCCCGGGCGGTGTGACTCCGCGATATGCGCCTGGGACATAGTCCAATGCAAATCTGTCCAAACAAGGCAAAATAAGACAAAATAAGACCAAGCGAAAAAGCTTGGATTTGTTTGGTGTTATTCGTCCGAATCGGGACTTGTCAAAGGGTTACAGCGAATCCAAATAAAATTAGTAACTCCCAAGCTGTGAGTTATGCGGAGAGGGCTTGGGTGAGGGTTGCGGGTTTTGCGGCGAGGGTTTGGAGGATATTCCAACCCTGCTTTCGGGCGGTGGAGATGACGGCGCGGATGCGGGCGAAGGTGCGCGCGCCGGCCATGGTTCGGAAGCCGCCGGAGATTTTCATCTTGACCTTCATCATCCGCAGGTCGCGCTCGGCCTCGTTATTGGTGAAGGGGACGGCGAAGTCATAGAGGAACCGCAGGACATCGCGTTTGAACTTATGCAATCGGATCAGGAGATTGTGTCCGGGGCGACGCGGCGCTCGCCCGCGGGCTCCGATTTGTCTGGCCAGGGGCGGCTGGCTTCGATGGAAGGCAAGGCCGCGCCGGAGGCCTTGTTGCATGGAGGCGCGTGGGGACGGCATTCGCCCTTGGCTTCGTGATTATGCGAGTCGAATGAACTGTGCGTGACCGAGCTCACGCATACGATTGAGCGCTTTGACGGCAATCGCCACCTCCGCTTTGCGGCGATCGTCGGCGCGGGATTTCAAAGCGTCGCCAATGACGCGTTTGTAACGCGCAATAGACGCCTCGACTTTCGAGCGTCTGTTATAGCCAGAGGCTTTTTGCCAATGCATTCGACCTCGTTCCTCAATTTCCAAAATGTGCCGATCGCGTTGGGTTGGCGAGGATGTCGCGTCCGATCCGGGCACGGCGCCTTTGCACGGCGGAACAAGAACGGACATATCGGGATTTCGTCTTGCAAGAAGCTCGCTCACGGCGCTTCTATCGTAGGCTCCGTCCCCCATAAATGAAGTCGGAGCCAGCGATAGTTGATCCAGCATCGGCCCGACATGCGAAGCATCGTCAACATCCTTGTCGGTCAGGTCGGAGGCGACAATCTCGCCCGTGTCGGCATCAATGCCGATGTGAAGTTTGCGCCAGGCGCGCCGCTTTGTCGTTCCATGCTTTTCGAACAGCCATTCTCCGGCGCCGCGCAATTTCAGGCCTGTGCTGTCGATGATCAGATGGAGCGGGTCCGAGGAGGCGCGAGGCTTCTGCAAGACCTTCAATCCGCCGGCCCTGCGGCTGAGCGTTGTGTGATCGGGAACGGGCAGGCCAATCTCCAACAATTGCAGGATCGAACCGATCAAGCCTTCGGTCTGACGCAGAGCCAGGCCGAATACAGCGCGTAAGGTCAGCGCCGTCTCGATCGCGAGATCCGAATAGTGACGCTGTCCGCCTGGCGTCGCACGCGGCGGAGCGCGCCAATCTGCAATGGCTTCCGCGGTGAACCAGATCGTCAGGCTTCCGCGGTTTCGCAATGCGGCTTCGTAGTCCCGCCAATTCGTCACGCGGAACTTCTGCCGGAGAATATGATGTCGGCCATTGCGATGAAATTTGAATGGCATGACGATTTTTCCCGCGCCAACGACCGGGACATTTACCGCCAAACACATTAGGATCGCGCGGAATGTGGGGAATGCGTATCTCTGCCCGCTGCGCAAATTCGGCGACGTGGACAATCACCTGGCCTCGGGTTAGCGAGTTAGCCAGATATTGCCGAGGCTCTTACGTGGTGCGAGGAGCAAATGCCGATCGACATAGAGGCGCTGAGCGAGGCGGAGTTGGTGGATCTAAATCACAGGATCGTCGAGCGACTGCGCTTTCTTCATCAGATACACGCGCATCAGACCATGCTTAAATTTTCGATCGGCGATCGTGTGACGTTTGAAGACGGGCGAGGGCGTAAGGTCGAAGGCACGCTGACCCGCTACAATCGCAAATCTGTGACCGTCATTGGAGCCGATGGACGGCATTGGAATATCGCGCCGGGCTTCTTGCGAAAGGCGGATCAAGCCGCCGCCTCGAAGACGCCGAACATCATAGCACTTCCTAAACGATAACCTCATGAGACGGCGCAAGTGTATCCGTGCACCAAAGCCACGCAGCGCGGCAAGCGCCGAACGAGCCGCGAAAGCCGGCATGAAACCCGTCAGCGAGGACGCGTTGGCTGGCGCGGACTTCCTGCTCTCGATTGTGCCGCCGGCGGATGCGGTTTCTTTGGCCAAGCGTCTTTCTCCCGCCCTCGCGCGGGCACCGCGCAAGCCAATCTATGTCGACCTTAACGCCGTCAATCCCCAGACGACGACGAAGGTGGCGCAGATCATTCAGGCGACCGGGGCGCGCTTTGTCGATGGCGGGATCATCGGCGGGCCGCCGCGCGCCGATTACGATGGGCCGGCGTACTATGTGTCAGGCGCCGACGCAAAGCTGGTCGAAGCGCTCGCCGCATTCGGCTTGAAGATCGTTGTTCTCGATGCGCCCATCGGCGCTGCCTCCGCTTTGAAAATGTCCTACGCGGGAATCACCAAAGGATTGACCGCCATCAGTTGCTTAATGATCCTTGCGGCGCAACGCGCGGGCGTCTCCGACGCGTTGTACACGGAACTTTCGGCCAGCCAGGCCGCGTTGCTTGCAGGCTTCGCCAGGAACACGCCGCATATGTTCTCGAAAGCCAACCGTTGGGTAGCTGAGATGCGGGAAATCTCCGGTTTCGCTGGACCGGGCCGCGCCGAACAGGAAATATTTTCGGGAGCCACCAATTTTTATTCCCGCATCGCCCACGACTTCGACGGCGCGAAGAAAGAGATCGCCGCGTTGCGCAATTTCTTCCCTAGCGAGCCGGAAGGCGAACCGCGGCTGGCGCCGCGTGGGGCGATCAAGGCGCAGAACACTCGCGACAAGGCCGAGCGCGGCTGACGGGCGGGGCTTGGGCGGGCGCCCCGCTAGGGGTGTGTTTCGGCATGGGTCCAAACGCCGATCGGCACGGCAAACCTATGAAGTGATTGCCGAGGGTGGGGTCAAGTTTCAAAGCCGGTTCACAAACCGAAGCAAGCCGTGGCCTGAAACGCCGTTTTCGAGAAAGGTTCTCGTCTTCCCGAGCCCTGCCCGCCGCAAGCGGGATGTTGGTGCAGCCGTCGCGAACGGCGACCGTAGCCGTGCGGACAAGAGCCGCCAGGGCCTGGCGGAAAGGGCTGCGGTAAGGGCTGCATGCGCCGCCGCTCTATCTCCCGGGGGAGTCTCGACACGCAACGCGCGCAGCGCGCTTTGAAGCGGATCCGTTTTGTCGTCCCGATCCATGGAAATCATCCCCTGAAGATCGGTCTCTTGCGTTATTTCGCGGCCGCGACTGAGCGCCCCTAAGCAGAGATTCGTGGCTTGGCCAACGGATTGGGGATGCGCTCGCGGTTGAGATCAATGACAGCGTGATGGATGGCCTGGTCGAGCGCGGCGGCGTCGGTGAAGGTCTGGTGGGCGAGGTGATGGGCTTTGAGATCGCGCCAGACCGGCTCGATGTCGTTGAGTTCGGGGGCGTATTTCGGCAGCCATTCGACGGTGAGCCAGTGTGCGCGGGCGGCCAGGGCGGCGAGCGAGCGTTTGCTGGTGTGGATCGGACCATTGTCCTCGACCAGCACGACCGGCTTGGCCTGCCGCCCGGGCTGCGGTCCAAAGAGACGGTCGAGTTGCTCCAGATGGGCGATGAAATCGCCGCTGCGCTTGGTCGGGCTGGTATGGACGATGAGTTGGCGCGTGAGGGGATCGAGCGACCCCAGCATCGCGACCTTCTTGGCCTGCCCCGGCGCCGGCACACGCAAGTCCGCCCCCGACTTCGCCCAGGCGCGGGCGAGATAGGGATGGGTCAGCGCCTCGCTCTCATCGCCGTAGAGAAGAACGATGTCGCCCGCTTCGGCCTGCTGTTTGCGCAGTTGCAGGCGCAGCCCCACCCGTTCCACCTCGCTTTCCGTCTGACGTCCCTTCAGCGTGTGCCGGGGCCGCCGCCAGCGGAACTTTTTTTTCGCAAGGCCTTGGACAGTTGCGAACGGCTGATGCGCACGCCCTCGCGCGCTTCGATCTCGGCGCGAAGGCGGGGGATCGTCCAGTTGCGCCGGTCGGCCACAGGTTCTTCCAGCAGCGGGGTGGCGACGCGCATGGCGGCTTCACTCTTCACTGGAGGCGGGCCCGGCGCGATGCTGGTCTTCAGCGCTGCCACACCGCCGGCGGTGAAGTCGCTGCGCCACAGCCGAACCGTATCTTCGCGCACGCCAAACGCCTCCGCGATCTTGGGGCTGGTCCAACCAGCCAGCGTCAAAAGCACGGCGCGGGCGCGGTCCGCCTCGCCGCGATCGCGCGAACCGGCAACAGCCAAGAGGCCGGCGCGTTGTTCATCGCTCGCCATAATCGGAGACTTTCCCGCCATGTCATACACCTTGCGAATCGGCGCAGGCAGCCAACCGCAAAAAACCTATCCGTTGGTTAGCCAAACGGAATCTGCTTAGTGCACTGACTCAGATAGAAGGTGCAGCGGAGGTTTCGCCTCCCCTTGTGAAGCCCACAATGATCCTTGGCGGTTCCGGTGGTGAGCGTGCCCAAGGGATAGCGGTCTGTAAATCTTTTGAATGTGTCTGTGCACTAGCGGCAGCGTGGATACATGCCCGCCAGCTCACGTCCGCCGAGAAAAATGGGGGCACGGGTCAGGCCGCCGTGCAGCTTGATCCAGTTGCGGATCGGCGCGGGATAGGCGGCGGCCACCACGCGCGTCACCTCCGGTGCGGGATATTCGCGGCCATATTGGTCGATGGCCTTCGCAGCGTGAAAGCCGAATACCGCTCGCTGCGTGACGCAGATGCGGCTGCGCGGCATGATGATCAGGACGAGCGTGCAGGCGGAAAAGCAGGGACCGTCGATGACGACGCGCTCGCGGGATTGCCGAAGCTGCTCGAAAAACTCGATAAAGGAGCTCGCCTCGCCTCCAGGGCTGGCTTCGATCCGCACCTCGGCCGACGCAGGCATGAATGAAACAAGAACAAATAGCACAGCGTACAGCCCGCGCCGCATCGGACTCATCCTTTCGCCCGACGAGCGCCTCTTCCGGCGCCCTCAAGCTGCCTGCGCCACGAGAGTGAGAGCGACGGCAGAAATCACAGGCTCTATCCGATCAACGCGGCGACATCCACGGTCTGCGTCCACGCCGCAGGCGCGGCGGCGAGCGCCATCGCCAGCAGTCATCCCGTCGATCCTCCCGGAGGCGCGCTTCTTGTCAGCTTTCGATTGCCTGCCGGATCGGACGTGATGGTCGCATTGGCGGCGCACATCGACAGCACAGGGTGATTGCCGTGCCAAATCTTGCGCTCAAGAACCAGCAACTCAAGATCGCGCAGCGCGGGGCTCATCGACTTGAAGCCTTGGCCGAATTCGACGAACGTCTCCTTGATCATCGCATCCGAGAACCCCGCCTTGGTGAGCCATTGCCGGAAATGACCGAAGCCCCAGCGATCGACGGCGATGCGCTTGATTTGATACTCATCGACCAGATCGCGCAAGCGCTGGGCGACAAACTCGTAGGAGATCGACGCGCCCGGGGCGAGCTCGAGCCAGCTCTGTTCGGCCCAAAGATCATACGGTACTCGATCGCTGCGCGAGCGTTCCGCCAGGCCTTGCTCGGGCAGCCAGAAGATCGGGACGACGCTCCATGTCCCGTTCCGCGCATTCGGTCCCGGTGAAGCCATTCATGCATGGTCATGCGGAGGCTGGGAATGGCGGTAACCGGAGGAACACGTCGCATCGTCGGCGGCGTCGATACCCACAAGGATCTTCACGTCGCACATCCGCGGCGTCGAGAATGGCGCAACCTTGCCGATCTATTGCGAGAGCAGGTTGGCTCGGGTCGAACTCGATGAAGACGAAAAGCCGAGATTGACGCCAAGATCGCGGAGCTCACCGAGGGTGGAGCGCAAAGCGAGCAGGAGAGGCTGAAGCGCAAATGAGGGGCTGCATGTCGCGCTGTCGCCTCCGGTCGCCGCCGACTTCCAGAAGAGCCCGCAGATCCTCATGTCGCATCCGGATGCGGGCTTGGACAAATGGGAGGATCTGCCCAACGCGCAGTTTGTGCCGAACTTCACCTTGTCGAGCGCCAAAGCCGGCTCAGCCAAGCCGACCCATCCCGCCAAGGCCGCAATCGCCCATCGCATCCGACACGCCCCGCGTTATGGCTCCTTACGATGCGGGCGCCGCGAGATCAAAAGGCGCTCGAGCTGGGCTCGCTTCCATCCTGCCACGGTTCGGCCGCCATCCTTCGCGCCGCATCGCTGGCTTCGGAGATATAGTAGGACGTCAGATCGTACACAAACGCAGCGTCTTCACCCGGTAAATAGGACGCCTCGACATGGAAAGAGAGAAATTCGAGCGCATAGGCCGGGCCAATGTCATGCTCGTAGCGACGCCGCGCATCGCTTCTCATAAGTTTCGTCGCCAAGCCGGCAAGCGAGGAATCGATCCTCGAAATTCACGATATCGCGACCGAAGCGCAGCGCGATGGCAAGCCCTATCGGTTCGAACTGACCGCGCGCGCCTCGCGCAAGGCAAGCGCCAAAGATGCGGCGCGCCTCGGTGTCGCCGTCGGCATCGCGCTGTTGAATCTCACATCGGTGCATCAGGTCGCTGGATTGCCGTCCGATGCCGAAGACCGATTGATCAGTCTGGTCACGGTGCCTGCGGCGCGCGATATCGATTTCAGCACCCAACCGCCCGGCAATTGGTTGTTGGCGAAGGTCCCATGGAGCTGCGCTCGTCACCGCATTTCGGCGATCAATGCCGACGCGCAACTGGCGCTCGCGTTGAGGATCGCTCGCGGTGCCGCCTGTCTTGTCGATTGAACGTGAAACCTGGTTGCGGAACGCGCCGATCACGCAGGTAAAGCTCGTCTATCCAGGTGACCGGCATCATCTGCTGGCGCAGCTTAGTCCGGCCGGCAGCGCGCGGTAGTTATTGTATCATCGGCAGCCACAGCCTGTTCTGCGCGCGCGCAATCGAGCGCCAATTCGTAGCCGGCGTCGGCATGGCGCATCACGCCGGTGGCCGGATCGTTCCACAACACGCGGCTGATCTTTTCGGCGGCTTCGCGTCGAGCCGTCGGCGACCAGCGCAATGCCGGCATGCTGCGAATAGCCAATACCGACGCCGCCGCCATGGTGGAAGGACACCCAGGTGGCGCCGCAGGCCGAGTTCAAGAGCGCATTGAGGATCGGCCAGTCCGATACCGCGTCGGAGCCGTCGAGCATGCCTTCGGTCTCGCGCGTCGGCGAGGCGACCGAGCCGGAATCCATATGATCGCGGCCGATCACGATCGGGCGCCTTCAGCTCGCCGCGTGCCACCATTTCATTGAAGGCAGCGCCTACGCGATGGCGCTGGCCAAGCCCCAGCCAGCAGATGCGTGACGGCAGGCCCTGAAATTTGATGTGTGCGCGCGCCTTGTCGAGCCAGTTGTGCAGGAACGGGATCGTCCGGGATCAGCTCGCGCACTTTGGCGTCGGTGCGATAGATGTCTTCCGGATCGCCCGACAGCGCCACCCAGCGGAACGGTCCCTTGCCAACGCAGAACAGCGGCCGCACATAGGCTTCGACGAAGCCCGGATAATCGAAGGCGTTGGCGACGCCCATCTCCTGCGCCATGGCGCGGATATTGTTGCCGTAGTCGAGCGCGATGGCGCCTTTCTCCTTGAAACGCGAGGATGGTGCGGACCTGCTCGGCCATCGCCGCGTTTGGCGGCTTCGGCCGTCCCAATCGGATCGCTCTCCTGGCGTTCGCTGCCATTCGTCGACGCGTCCAGCCGGTCGGGCAGATAGCCATGGATCGGATCGTGCGCCGAGGTCTGATCGGTGACGACATCCGGTACGCGGCGGCGTCAGAATTTCGGCGATAGACGTCGGCGGCATTGCCGACGAGGCCGACCGAGACCGCGCGTTTCGTCTCGGCAGGCGTCGTCGATAATCGCAAGCGCTTCGTCGAGGCTGGTCGCGCTCTTGTCCAGATAGCCGGTGCGTTGCCGGAAATCGATGCGGCTCGGCTGGCATTCGACGACGAGGATCGATGCGCCCGCCATGGTCGCGGCCAGCGGCTGAGCGCCGCCCATGCCGCCGAGGCCGCCTGACAGGAACCAGCGCCCGGCAAGGCTGCCGCCGAAATGCCGGCGGCCGATTTCCGAGAAAGTTTCGTAGGTGCCCTGAACGATGCCTTGCGAGCCGATATAGATCCAGGAGCCGGCCGTCATCTGGCCGTACATCATCAATCCCTTGCGATCGAGCTCGTTGAAATGCTCCCAGGTCGACCATTTCGGCACCAGATTTGCGTTGGCGATGATGACGCGCGGCGCGCCGCGATGGGTCGGGAATACGCCGACCGGCTTGCCGGACTGGAACGAGCAGAGTTTGCTCATCGCGAAGCTGCTTGAGCGACGCTGACGATGCGGTCGAACGACTCCCAATTGCGCGCGGCCCGTCCGATGCCGCCATAGACGACCAGGTCTTCGGGACGCTCCGCCACATCGCGGATCGAGATTGTTCATCAGCATGCGAAGCGGCGCTTCGGTTTGCCAACTGTGCGTCGTCAGCGTGTTGCCGCGCGGGGCACTGATACGGCGGCTCGTTGCGGAGCGGATGGCGTCAGTACGGCGCAAATCTCTGACGCAGACGACGTCAAATCACTTTGGCGGACGCGCAGGCTCGGCGAGTTTGTCGCGTCGAGCCCGAGCTTGTCGGCGAGTACGTCTCGGTATCTTCGCCGAGCGTCGGTGCGACCATGCCGGCAGATGCGTTCCGGCGCCGCCGAATTGGACCGGCTGCGGCACCAAGCGAATGTCGCCGAGTTTGGCGTTGATGCCCGGCTGCAGCATGCCGCGCGCCTGCACGGGTGGCCGCTTTCGATAAGCTCGTCGAGCGACCAGACCGGCGCTGCCGGAACATCGGCGGCGCGCAAGCGCCGCCAGCGCCTCGTTCGTGCGTGAGTTCCGCCGCCCAATGCTGCGATGAGGTCGCGCAGTTCGGCTTCATGAGCATTGCGGTCGGCATTGGTCTTGAAACGCGGATCGTCGACAAGCGCCGGGCTTGCCGATGGCTTCGCCAATGCGGCGCACGATGGCAGTCGGAAAATCCAACCAGAACGATGTCGCCAGTCCTTGGTGGCGAAACTGTCGACCGGATAGGTTTCCGGATGCCGGTTGCCGACGCGGCGGGTCGGCTGATCGGTGAACAGCCGGCGCGACAGGCTGGTAAGCAGCATCGAAAATACCGAATCGAGCATCGCGACTTCGAGCTTGCGGCCGATGCCAGTGCGTTCGCGATCATACAGCGCCGCCGCGATGCCCCAGGCGGCGAACATGCCGGTGGCGACATCGGCGATGCTCTCGCCGACCGCGAGTCGCGCGGCCGTCCGCGCTCGCCGGTCACGCTCATCAGGCCGCTCATCGCCTGGATGACGAGATCGAAAGCCGGCCAGTCGGCGAAGGGGCCGCTTTGTCCGAATCCGGAGATCGACGCGACGATCAAGCACGGATTGTCCGCTTGCAAGGCGTCGCGTACTGAGACCGAGCCGATCCATGACGCCAGGCCGGAAGTTCTCGACCAGCACGTCGGCCTGCCGGGCCAGGTCGCGGATCAGTGCGATGCCTTCGGGCGACTTCAGATTGATAGTGACGCTCTTCTTGCCGCGGTTGAGCAGCGCGAAATAGGTGCTTTCGCCGTTGACGTGCGGCGCGAAGTGCCGGCCTTCCTCGCCGAAGCCCGGCATTTCGATCTTGATTACCTCGGCGCCGAGATCTGCCAGCATCGAGGTGCAAAACGGTCCCGACATCACGCGGGTCAGGTCGAGAACCTGAAGGCCCGCGAACAAATGAGGCGGCAATGGGCTAGTGGCTTTATCGTTCATCGCGCGGCATCCTTATCGGCGATAGTCAGAATGGCCTTGCCGGTGGTGCGGCGTGCGGCCAGCGCGGCGAGGGCTTGCGGCAATTCCTCGAAGGCAAAGGTGTTGCCGATATGCGGGCGGATGGCCCCGGAGGTCAGCATCGTGCTCAGCCGTTGCGATACGCGCGCCAGCATCGCGGCGTCCCGGTCGTGATTCCAATAAACGCCGATGGCAGAGGCCCGGTTGAGCAGCAGCCGGTTGGCCGGAATTGACGGGATCTCTCCTGAGGCAAAGCCGACGATTAATAGACGGCCTTCCCAGGCTAGCGCGCGCAACGCTTCCTTGGTGGCGGCGCCGCCAACCGGATCGAGGATGACATCGACGCCGCGACCGCCGCTCAATTCCTTGACCGCCTTGCTCCAGCCGTCTTGCCGATAGTCGATCGTGTCGGCCGGCGCCGTGGGCGCGCGCCAATTCGCATTTGTCAGCGCCGCCGGCGGCCGCAATGACACGTGCCCCCAGCGCCTCGGCGATTTCGACCGCCGCCAAGCCGACACCGCCAGCGGCCGCCAGCACCAGCACGGTCTCGCCGGCCTCGACTTGCGTGCTTTCGGTCAAGGACATCATCGCGGTGACGTAGACGACCGGCAAGGCGACGCCGGTGGCGGCGCTGACGCCGTCCGGAAGAACGATCGCCATGTCGCCCCGCATCAGCGCGTATTCGGCAAAGCCGCCCCAATCGACTTTGCCGGCGACGCGCAGGCCTGGCGTAAGCGAGCAACCTTCGCCGACGGAAATGACAGTGCCGGCTATTTCCTGGCCTGGCACGAACGGCCGGGGTGGACGCACTTGGTAGCGGTCGTCGATCATTAGCGTATCGGCAAAGTTCAGCGCGGTGGCATCGACCCGGATCAGCGCCTGGTCCGCGCCGGGCGCGGGGCAGGGCAGCGTGGTCAAAGTCAGAGCCTTTGTTCCGGGCGTCGTCGATTGCCAAGCCCGCATGGTTGCCGGATGCTCGCCGCCGTTTGCGTTCATACGCTCGCTCCAGCCGGCGGGTCCCCGGCAATGCGGGCGGTCGCGCGTTTTCCGACGTCGAGGAGGATCGGCGCAAAGCGTGCGATCGCCTTGGCGTCCAGCCGATGACAAGGCGCACCGATGGCGATGGTGCCGAGCGCGCGGCGTTGCGGTGTCAGGATTGGAACGCCGACGCCATTGACGCCCGGAAAGGTCTCTTCGTTGGTCACGGCATAGCCTTTCGCCCGGATATCGGCGATTTGGGCGCGCAGCTTTTTGGCGTTGATTTTCCGGGCGGGATTAATCGGCGGCAGCGGACCGGCCACCACCCGCGCGATTTGTTGCTCAGACAGAAAAGCAAAGGTCGCCTTCGACGAGGCGCCGGCATAAAGCGGATAAGTATTGCCGATGTTCTCGAACACCCGCAGTCCGTCATAGCGGCTCGGGATTTGCGCGAGACAAACGATGCAGTTCCGGCTCTCGTCAAAGCCGGTGAGAATGGTGGTTTCGCCTGTGCTTTGCGCCACTTCTTCCAGCAGGTCGTAGCAAAGGTCGACAAGGTTGAATTGCAACTGGGCGCGCCGGCCGAGGTCGATGGCGGCAAAGCCGAGGATATAACGGCCGCGTTGCTCCATTAAATAGCTGCGTGCACATAAAAAACGCACGAGGCGGCTAAGCGTTGAGCGGGCAAGCCCGGTCTCGCGCGCTAGGTCGCTTTGCGTCCAGGCCGAGCGCTCGTCGCTAAACAGATCGAGGATCTGAAACGCCTTGATAAGCAAGCCAACTCCCTGTTGGGAGTTCGATTTGCGTTCGGCAGTGTTGACAGCGGCCATGTTCATTGCTCCAATTGTGGAACATAAGCTCACTATATGGCAAGGGTGTTTTCTCGCGATTGTCTCATCCACCCAGCCTTTCATCGCGTTATGCCGGAGACGCACTTTTGCGGCACAGACCGCGGCAACGGAGGATGTCATGCGTAGATGCGTTAAATGGAAGACGGCTTTGCTTCTCGCCGGGCTGGGCGCGCTGACGGCGATGCACGCCGCATCAGCGGCGGATATGGAGACGGTTGCGATTTCGACCATTGTCGAAGTGCCGCAACTGGTCGAAACCAAGGACGGCGTCATCCAGGGCCTGGCCGAAAAGGGCTTCGTCGTCGGCAAGAATCTGAGGATCGACTATCAGGACGCCAACGGTAACATGCCGACGCAGCAGCAGATCGTCAAGAAATTCGTCGGCGACAATGTCGACGTGATCGTTCCGATTACCACGCCGACTTCGCAGGCGGTCGCGACCGCGACCAAGACCATTCCGATCGTGTTCGTCGACGTCACCGATCCACTCAAGGCCAAGATCATCCCGCAGTTCAAGCAAGCGGGTGGCAATGTCACCGGCGTTTCTGACGCCCCGCCGATCGCGGCTCAGCTCGCGCTGTTCAAGGAAATCGTCCCCAAACTGAAAAAGATCGGCTTTGTTTATAACCCCGGTCTCAATTCGTCGAAGGCGACGCTCGGCTGGATTCAGGAGCAGGGCAAGAAGCTCGGCATCGAGGTGGTCGAAGCCGCAGCGCCGACGACCAATGAAGTCATTCCGGCGACCAATAAGCTGATCGGCAAGGTCGACGCCATCTACGTGCCGAACGATACCACGGTCGTTGCCGCGCTTGAGACCATCGTCAAGATCGGCAAGGACACCAAAACTCCGGTATTCACCGGAGAAACCCGCGGTGTCAGCCGTGGCGCGCTGGCGTCCGTCGGCCTCAATTATACCCAGGTCGGCATTTTGGCCGGGCACATGGTCGCCGAAGTGCTGAACGGCAAGAAGCCGGGCAGCATCGACGCGGTGCTGGCATACGAGCAACTGCCCGACAATATCGTGGTCGTGAACAAGACCTCGGCGGCCGCGATGGGCGTTACTTTGCCGGAATCGGTGATCAAGAAAGCCAGCAAGGTGGTTGAATAAATCATTGGAATGATGACCGGTCCCGGCACATCGACGCGCCGGGGCCGGACCTTCCGGCCCGCTTTGCCTTTCGATGTCGGCAGGTCGTCGCTTTATTCGGATCGCCGTTTTGCCTTGGCTGGATCGCCATGTCGCTTTATGAAATCCTCGGCACCGTCCAGATAGGGCTGGTTTTCGGGCTGGTGGCGCTGGGCGCTTACCTGAGCTTCCGTATTCTCGACTTTCCCGATCTGACGGTCGAAGGCAGCTTTCCGCTTGGCGCGGCGGTGCTGGCCATGTTGATCGTCGATGGCGGTTGGAATCCGTGGGCGGCAACCTTCGCCGCCGCCTTCGCCGGCTTCAGTGCCGGGTTGATGACCGCTTATCTCAATGTGCGTTTTAACATCCTGCATATTCTCGCCGGCATCCTGTTGGCGATTTCGCTTTATTCTATCAACCTGCGGATCATGGGTGGGCCGAACAAACCGTTGCTCGGCAGCCAAACCATCTTCAGCGTGTTCGACGGCTGGTCGACGCCGAGTTACGTCCTGGCGCCGATTCTGATTTTCTTCCTGGTGGCGGTGGTCAAGATCGGACTCGATCTGTTTCTGTCGACCGGCATCGGTTTGTCGATGCGGGCGGCGGGCGCCAATCCGGCCATGGCGGCGGCCAATGGCGTCGATGTCGGCCGGATGAAGCTCATCGGTATTGGCTTGGCCAATGCGTTGACGGCGCTGGCCGGCGGCTTGTTTGCGCAGGTGTTCGGCGCGGCTGACGCCTATATGGGAATCGGCGTCATCATCATCGGTCTGGCCTCGGTGATTGTCGGCATGTCGATTTTACCATCGCGCTCAGTGTTCCAGGCGACCTTGGCCTGCCTGTTCGGCGCTATGCTGTACCGGTTTGCGGTCGCCTTCGCGCTCAACGCCGATTTCCTCGGCCTGAAGGCATCCGACGTGCAACTGGTCACGGCGGCTTTGGTCGCGCTTACGCTCATCAGCCAATCGTCACGATCGGGCATGGGGCGCCTTTTGAAACGTATCGGATCGCGATGATTGAGCTGTCGAAAATCGTTGTCACGTTCAACCAGGGCACACCGCTGGAAATGCCGGCGCTGCGCGGCATCGACCTCAGCGTGCCGGGCGGTCAGTTCCTGACGGTGATCGGTTCGAACGGCGCCGGCAAGTCGACGGCGCTCAATGTCATCGCCGGCATCGTGGCGCCGCAGCAAGGCCGTGTTGTCGTTGACGGCACTGAGGTCACCTCATGGCCGACGCATAAGCGGGCCAAGCTGATTTCGCGGGTGTTCCAGGATCCCAAGATGGGGACCTGCGAGGACCTGTCGATCCTGGAGAATTTCGCACTCGCTTACGGCCGGACCGAGCCGCGCGGGTTCCGTTTTGCCATTGCGCGGGACATTCCGGAGCTCGCAGCCGAACGGTTGAAGTTGTTGAAGCTCGGCTTGGAAAGCCGTCTCAACGACAAAGTGGGCCTTTTGTCGGGCGGTCAGCGCCAGGCTGTCAGTCTGTTGATGGCAACCACGGGTGAAACCCGCGTTCTGCTGCTTGACGAACACACCGCCGCGCTCGATCCGAAGACCGGCGCTTTCGTCATGGAGTTGACCCAGCGTATCGTTGCCGAACTGAAATTAACCGCGGTCATGGTGACGCATTCGATGGCGCAGGCGCTTCACTATGGCGACCGCACCGTCATGTTTCATCGCGGCGAGATCGTTTTTGACGCGCTTGGCGAGGCGCGCCGCGCCATGACGATTGCCGACCTATTGGCCTTGTTTAAGCGCGACCAGGGCGAAGAGCTTTCCGACGATGCGCTGCTGTTGGGTTAAGTAAGGGTTCGCGACAATGACGGCAGGACGACCGGCGGCAGCCGGACATGGGATCATGATCGAGCCGGGCGAGGTGCCGCTTGCGGTCTGGCGCGCAATTCTGCGTGAGGCGCCGCGCGTGACCTTGGCACCGGTTGCCAGGACCGTGGTCGAAGGCTGCTACGCCGCCGTTGCCGCCATGATTGCCACAGGTCGGCCGATCTATGCGGTCAATACTGGCTTTGGGAAACTGGCCGCCGTCCGCATTGACGCCAAGAATCTCAGCGACTTGCAACGCAATCTTATATTGTCGGGTAACTCCCAAGGTGGGGGTGAGTTTGATTGGCGACAGGTTTCGTGGAAATGCGGGAAGGGGCGCGATTTTTCGGGACGCGGGGTGGGTAGATATGAGTCAACGTATGGATGATTCTCCGCCCCGAGATTGAGGACCTGATCGACGCACTGCGGCGCGAGATTGAGGTTTTGCGGGCCGAGAACGCGGGGTTGCGCCAGGAGGTCGCGGACCTTCGGCGTCAGCTGGACAAGAACAGCTCGAACAGCAGCAAGCCGCCGTCGAGCGACGGCTTGACGAAACCGCCGCGCGTGGCCGGCAGCACGCGCGGCAAGTCGGGCAAGGCAAGCGGCGGCCAGGCGGGCCATGCCGGCGGCGCGCTGAAGGCGGCGGCAAAGCCCGATGTCATCGAGCGGCATGAGGCGGAAGGGTGTCGCCAGTGCTTCGCCGGGCTGACGAGGACGATGATCACGGGCGTTGAGAGGAGGCAGGTGTTTGATCTGCCTGAGCGGCGACTGGAGGTCACCGAACATCAGGCGATGATTTACCGCTGCGCCCGCTGCCGCGGCCGAACCACGGCGGCGTTCCCCGAGGGGGTGGTCTCGCCGGCTCAGTATGGGGGGCGGGTCAGAGCGGCTGCGGTTTATCTCAACGTTCAGCAGCTTATTCCGGAGGATCGGGCCGCCCAGGCGATGGCCGACCTGTTCGGCGCAGCGAGGCTTTGCCCCGACAGCGTCGTCGCCTGGGGCAAGAGGAAGGCCGAGGAATTCGGGGCTGTCGCGGCGCAGATCGCCGCGCTCGTGGCGCAGGCTCCCGTGCGCCATCTCGACGAAACCGGCTTTCGCGTCGCCGGCAAGGGCCAATGGCTGCATACCGCCTCGACCGTGGCCCTGACCTCGTATCGGGTGACGGCCAAACGCGGCGACGCGCCCAAGGGCTTTCGCGGCGGCGTCATCGTCCACGATCATTTCAGGCCCTATTACGCGCTGCCCGCCGTCCGCCACGCGCTGTGCAACGCCCATCATTTGCGCGAACTCAAGGCTCTGATCGACATCGACAAAGAGCAATGGGTCGGGCAAATGCGCGATCTTCTCGTCGAGGCCAACGGCGCCGTCGACGAGGGCGCGACGGCGCTGCCGGCCCTCGTCCTGCGCACGCTGATCAAACGCTACGTCGCCATCGTCCGGCGCGGCCTTGCCTTCCATCGAAGCCAGCCGCCCCTGGCCAGACAAATCGGAGCCCGCGGGCGAGCGCCGCGTCGCCCCGGACACAATCTCCTGATCCGATTGCATAAGTTCAAACGCGATGTCCTGCGGTTCCTCTATGACTTCGCCGTCCCCTTCACCAATAACGAGGCCGAGCGCGACCTGCGGATGATGAAGGTCAAGATGAAAATCTCCGCCGGCTTCCGAACCATGGCGGGCGCGCGAACCTTCGCCCGCATCCGCGCCGTCATCTCCACCGCCCGAAAGCAAGGTTGGAACATCCTCCAAACCATCGCCGCAAAACCCACGACCCTCACCCAAGCCCTCTCCGCATAACTCACAGCTTGGGAGTTACTATTTTTCTATTGTCGCACTGCGCCGGTACCGGCGACTTTTTGAGCGACGACCTGGTGCGGCTGATGATGGTGATGAAGGCGGCCGCCTTGGCGCAAGGATTCTCTGGCGTGCGCTGGGAGGTTGTCGAGGCGCTGCTGACCTTGGCCAATGCCGGTGTCTACCCTTGCATTCCGTCCAAGGGCTCGGTCGGCGCGTCGGGCGATCTGGCGCCGTTGTCGCATATGGCGGGTGTGCTGACCGGGTTCGGCGAGGCCCGTATCGATGGCCGTATAGTCTCGGCCGAGGAGGGACTGGCGCACGCTGGTCTAGCGCCACTGACCTTCGGGCCGAAGGAAGGCGTCGCGTTGATCAATGGCACTCAGGTCTCCACCGCCTTGGCGCTAGCCGGCTTGTTCGCCGCCGAAGACGTCTTGCGCGGCGCGATGATCACCGGCGCCCTGGCAGTTGAAGCCGCGCGCGGCAACGATACGCCGTTCGACGCCCGCATTCAGGCGGTGCGACGACATCGCGGCCAGCAAGACGTTGCAAAGGTCTACCGCGAACTCCTGGCGGACAGCCCGATCCGTGACGCCAACCGGCCGACGCTGAAGGTTCAAGATCCTTATTGCTTACGCTGTCAGCCGCAAGTCCTGGGGGCATGCCTCGACAATCTGCGCTTTGCCGGTACGACGCTCGGGATCGAAGCCAACGCGATGTCGGACAATCCGTTGGTGTTTGCCGGCGATGGCGACGTGCTGTCGGGCGGCAACTTCCATGCCGAGCCTGTGGCTTTTGCCGCCGACATTATTGCCATGACATTGTGCGAGATCGGGTCCTTGTCGGAGCGTCGGCAGGTCGATGCGACATTGTCCGGCTTACCCGCTTTTTTGATCGACGGGTCCGGGCTTAACTCCGGGTTCATGATAGCGCAGGTCACCTCGGCCGCGCTGGTCGGCGAGAACAAGATGATGGCGCATCCGGCCAGCGTCGACTCGATTCCGACCTCCGCCAACCAGGAAGATCATGTCTCGATGGCGTGCCACGGCGCTTACCGCCTGGTGCAGATGGCCGACAATGCCGCCACAGTCGTAGCGATCGAATGGCTGGCCGCCGCTCAAGGCGTCGACTTTCACCGTCCGTTGGCGCCGCCGCCGCCGCTTGCCGAGGCGATGCGGCGGTTGCGCCGGGACGTGCCCTTCACCGATCGCGACCGCTACATCGCGCGCGACATTGCTACGGCCAAGCGGTTGTTTCTGGCCGGCGGTCTGGCCGATATCGCGCCGACGCCGCTGGTCTGCGGCGCCGCTGCCTGACCAACGATAGGAAATGCCATGTGTACAAATATGTGCTGCACTATGCCGGCAATGTGACCCCGAAGTGGTTCCTGGAAACCCTCGGCGTTCATGTCAGTCTGTTGAACGGCTGCGAATATTGCGTCGAGCATCACTTTAGCGGGTTGCGGCGGTTACTGGGTGATGACGCGCGCGCCAGCGCTATCCGGGCGACGTTGGAAGCGGGGCGTTTCATGGAAGCCTTCTCACCGCCGGAGCAAGCCGCGCTTGACTATGCGTCGGCGCTGACGTTGGCGCCGCAACAGAAAGATGGACTGAAGTCCGCGATGATAGCGATGCGCAGCAATGGAATGGACGACGGCCAGATATTGGAAGTCAATCAGGTCGTTTCCTATTTCGCTTATGCCAATCGCACCGTGCTTGGCCTCGGGGTGACGACCGACGGCGATATCCTTGGTCTTTCACCCGGAAATTCGAACGATGCCGACGACTGGTCCCACCGCTAATACCGTGCAGACGCCGCGTATCCGGCGCCTGCAATCTGTGCCGCCGGCGGCCACGCCGCCGCCAATGGCGCCGGAATGGCCGGTGCGTAGCATGCATCTGAACAAGTCGCCATTTCCGCCGGCGCCGGCCGTCGTCGCGGCAATGCAGCAGGCCGCCGCCGGGCTCAATCGCTATCCGGATCACGACGGCCAGCAATTGGTCGCCGCGCTCGCGCAACGTCTCGATGTCGCGGCCGACCGGATCGTCATCGGCGCCGGCACCAACGAATTGTTGTTCGCCAGCGGCGAGATCACCCTCGACCCCGGCGATGAGGCAATCGCGCCTGATCCCGGCTTTGTGACTTATGGCAAGATCATCGCGATGAAAGATGCGGTCTTCGTTGGTGTGCCGGGCCGCGCCGACGGTGTGGTCGACGTCGCCGCGGCCTTGGCGGCGGTGATGCCCCGCACGCGTCTGGTCTATGTCGCCTCGCCGAATAACCCGACCGGCGGCATGTTGGCGCGCGAGGATATCGAACGTCTGGTTGCCGAATTGCCCGATCATCTCCTGCTGCATTACGATGAAGCTTATTATGAATTCGGCCGTCATGCCGGCGGGCCGGAGGCGCTGCCGATCTTGAGCTGGCGCAAGGGACCATGGATATCCACCCGCACTTTTTCGAAGGCCTATAGTTTGGCCGGTGCGCGCGTCGGTTACGGCATTTGCAGTTCGAGCGCGGTGGCGGATGCTTATCCTAAGATCAGGATCAATTTCAGCGTTAACGCAATTGCGCTGGCGGGCGCGCGGGCGGCGCTCGACGAGAGGGCCTATGTCGCCACCTTGCTCGATCAGACTGCGCGCGAACGGGACCGCCTCGCCGCGGCGCTCAAAGCCATGGGGCTCAAGGTGCTGCCAAGTGCGGCCAATTTCGTCACCGTTGTAACGACAAGCCCGGCGAACGACGTCGCGGCGGCGCTGGCAACGGAAGGCGTATTCGTGCTGCCAATGCCGTGGCGCGATGCGCCGGGGGCGCTGCGCATTACTGTGGGATCGCGCGAGGACAATGACGCGGCGATTGCCGGGCTGAGCCGGCTGATGTCGGCGCAATGAGTGCCAGCGGCGCCAACGCTTTATTGCCGGCGTTGCAAGGCATCGTTGGCGACAACGGCGTGCTCGCGGCGGCGCATGATGTCGCGCCTTATCGCGGCGATCTGGCCTGCACGGCGCAGGAAGCCACGGTCTTGGTGGTTCGACCGCGTGGCACGGATGAGGTGTCGGCTGTCGTTCGGGCTTGCGCGTCGGCCGACGTTGCGGTCGTGGCGCGCGGCGGCGGCACCGGGCTGTCCGGCGGCGCGACGCCGCAAAATGGCGCGCTTACCGTTGTCGTATCGTTCGAGCGGATGCGCCGTATTCTGCGACTTGCTCCGGTGGATGACGTCATTGTGGTCGAGGCCGGCTGCACTTTGCACGAGCCGCAGGCCGCCGCCGCCAAAGCAGGGCGGCTGCTCGGCCTCGATCACGGTGGCGCCGGATCGAGCCAGATCGGAGGCAATCTCGCCACCAATGCCGGCGGCAATAACGTGCTGCGTTATGGCATGGCGCGCGATCAAGTGCTCGGGCTCGAAGTGGTGCTCGCCGACGGCCACGTGCTGTCGCGCTTATCGTCGCTGCGCAAGAGCAATGCCGGCTACGATCTCAAACAGCTATTTCTCGGCAGCGAGGGCACGCTCGGGCTGATCACCGCCGCGGCCTTGCGGTTGCGGCCGGCGCCGATCAAGCGGGTGACCGCTTGTGTCGGACTTGCATCGCCGCAAGCCGCGCTCGACTTTTTTGGGCTAGCGCGAGCGGCTTTCGGCGAGTCGATTTCGACCTGCGAACTCATGGCGCAAGCCTGCATTCATCCGTACTTGCGTCATCGGCCGGAACAACGTTGGCCGCTAGCACAACCGACGCCGTGGTTGTTATTGCTCGAAGCCGATAGCGCCAGCGGCTATTTCGATCTCGACGGCGCGCTTCTTGCCGTGCTGGAACAGGCGCAGGAAGCGGGCATCGTCATGGACGGCACTATTGCGGCGAGTGATGCCCAGCGCCAGGCTTTGTGGCGCGTGCGGCGAGGGTATCGCCGAGGCGATGATTGCAACCGTCGGCAGCCTCAGGAGCGATACGGCGGTGCCAGTGGCGGCGATTCCCTGTTTCATCGCACGCGCATCGGAGGCGGTGGAGAAAGCCGTGCCCGGATGCCGCCCGGCGCCGTTCGGTCACATCGGCGACGGCAATATCCATTTCAACGTCTTGCCGCCGGACGACATGGAAGGGCTGGCGTTCAAAGATCGTTGGCCGGCCTTGATCGCTTGTATAGCCGAAGTGTCGTTGGCGCTCGGCGGAACGATCAGCGCCGAGCACGGCATCGGCCTGGTGAAACGCGAGGCGCTCCGGCAAATGTTGTCGCCGGTCGAGGAGGATACCATGAGCGCTCTAAAGATGGCGTTGGATCCTCGGGGATTATTAAATCCGGGAAAAATCAGCGAAACGCTCCATCGCATGGTAAGTATCCCCCGGCAAAGCCGGGGGCTTTAGGATTTGAACCGCTCAAAGCGGTAGGAGGGTCGCTGACGCGGCCCTTGATGTTTGGAGCCGCCTAAAGGCGGCTTTTTCAGCGCCAGAGGTTCATTTGTTCGAGCCTCTGATCTTCCTTCTCTTGGTTGCGGATGTAAGCCCGGATGGCCTCCTCGTCACGGCCGACCGTATTGACGAAGAACCCCCGCGCCCAGAAGTGCTGCCCCACGAAGTTGCGCTTGCGCTCCCCATATACCCGGGCCAGGTGGATCGCGCTCTTGCCCTTGATGTACCCGACCACCTGCGACACTGCGTATTTCGGCGGAATCGACAACAGCATGTGCACGTGATCGGGCATCAGATGCCCTTCCTCGACCCTCGCTTCCTTCTGAAGCGCAAGCTTGCGCAAAACTTCGCCCAAGTGTCGTCGCAGCTCCAGATACAGCACCTTGCGCCGACATTTGGGAATGAACACCACATGATTATTTGCAGGTCCATGTCGTGTGGCTTAGGCTCTCGTAGTCGTCCATCGGTGGAGTTCCTTTCGTGTGAGTGGCTGCTCACGTTGGAACTTCACCGGTGGACCGCCGGAAACGTCAAACCTCTACTGCCACCCCGGCAGAGCCGGGGGGTCTCCCGCTTACAGTAAGTATCCCCCGGCAAAGCCGGGGGCTTTAGGATTTGAACCGCTCAAAGCGGTAGGAGGGTCGCTGACGCGGCCCTTGATGTTTGGAGCCGCCTAAAGGCGGCTTTTTCAGCGCCAGAGGTTCATTTGTTCGAGCCTCTGATCTTCCTTCTCTTGGTTGCGGATGTAAGCCCGGATGGCCTCCTCGTCACGGCCGACCGTATTGACGAAGAACCCCCGCGCCCAGAAGTGCTGCCCCACGAAGTTGCGCTTGCGCTCCCCATATACCCGGGCCAGGTGGATCGCGCTCTTGCCCTTGATGTACCCGACCACCTGCGACACTGCGTATTTCGGCGGAATCAACAACAGCATGTGCACGTGATCGGGCATCAGATGCCCTTCCTCGACCCTCGCTTCCTTCTGAAGCGCAAGCTTGCGCAAAACTTCGCCCAAGTGTCGTCGCAGCTCCAGATACAGCACCTTGCGCCGACATTCGGGAATGAACACCACATGATATTTGCAGGTCCATGTCGTGTGGCTTAGGCTCTCGTAGTCGTCCATCGGTGGAGTTCCTTTCGTGTGAGTGGCTCTGCTCACGTTGGAACTTCACCGGTGGACCGCCGGAAACGTCAAACCTCTACTGCCACCCCGGCAGAGCCGGGGGGTCTCCCGCTTACGCTAGACGCCGATTGGCGGTCACAAAGGCCGCTCGCATCGATATCGCGATATCGGCGCGATCTTTGCTCACGCTGTGCATGAGCGGCAGGGTCTGCTCAGCAAGCCGGCGGATTAGCTATGACAATCCGCGCACTGGCTGCGTATTGCCTTCTTCGCGGCGGGTGATCACTGGAAGCGTCCGCGTATTTTCCCAGATCCGCAGGCGCCGACATATTTCGATGCCCGACAGGCCCGGCAGCATCCAGTCGAGGATGATGAGGTCGTGCGCCATTTCGGCGAGCCGCGATTCGGTCTCGCCACCGCGCCTCACGGTTTCGACGACGTAACCCTCCGCCTCCAGGTTATAGCTGAGCAGCAAAGCCAGATCGGGCTCGTCCTTAACGACGAGAATGCGCGGCACCGAGGTGGCCTCGGGACACGCTTAAGAGACATACCGATTACAGTGACGCAGGATATCTTTCGGCAGTAGAAGCGGCGTTCAACAATTGGGAGGCCATGCAAAAGATTGGGGCGCTGACGCCGAGGCAGCGTTTCATAGCTGTTGTACCCGCAGCCCTACGCCCCTGGAGATCAAGATATGAACACGCATTTCCTCAGCCGGCGCCAGTTTAATGCACTTTGCGCGGCAGTCGGTTTATCGTTGCCGTCTGCTGGCAGAAGGGGGGCGCTGTCAGGTGCGTCAGTTCTTGCCGCTGACTCTCCACCACGGACCCTCAAGTTGCGGAACGGCACCATCGTCCCGGCGATCGGGCAAGGCTCCTGGCATCTCGGACAGGGGAGACATCCGGCGGCTCTTGAAGAAGAAGCGCTGCGCACAGGCATTTCGCTCGGTATGACCCTGATCGATACGTCGGGGAATTATGGTAACGGCCGCTCGGAAGAATTAATAAGCCACGTAATCGCCGGTCAGCGTGATCGCGTATTCCTGGTTTCCAAAGTGGAGGCCAACGAAGTGCCTGGAGATCGCATGGCGCATGCTTGCGAGGCTAGCCTCCGCCGTCTCGGCACTGACTACCTCGATCTGTATTTGCTGCACTCGCCAGTCCCCAACTCCCAATTCTTCGACGTTGTAGCGGGTTTCGAACAGCTGCGCGCGGCGGAGAAAATTCGAGCTTGGGGCGTGTCCAACTTCAACACCAGCCAGATGGAAGCTCTCTTCCGTATCCCAAACGGTGATGGCTGCGCGACCAATCAGGTCCCTTACAGTCTCAATAACCGCGCCATTGAGCGTGATCTTCTCCCATGGTGCCAGCAGCACGATTTGCCGGTGATGGCGTATTCTCCGCTCGGCGGCGACAATAATCTGGTGATACGCAACCGCACGCTGGTGCAGATCGGAGCCACACACGGTGGCTCGGCTGCCGCGGTCGCGCTTGCCTGGGCCGTCCGCAGCGGCAACGTTATCGCAATTCCCGAATCCGGAGTTCCGGCGCACGTCAAAGAGAACGCTGTGGCGCTTTCACTGACGCTCACACCGCAAGACCTTCAGACACTGGATGCGGCGTATCCGGGACCATCCGGCGCAAAATAGCCAAGTGTAAGGGTGACGAGGCGAGAATCGTCACGAGCTGTTGCGTCGTGATACAGTTCGGCGCCCCGCATCAAGCGCCGAGCGATGTCGGCGGTCTGTTACCGCGCGTTTGGTCGGTGAATGGGCCGCAAGATAGCGCGCAACCGCAATGAGGATGTGCCGACCCTAGTGGGTGTCGCCCCACATTGGTGAATTGGCGGACACCAGCTTCCAGCATCTGGTAGGCGTGGAAGCATGACTGCTTCCCGCCTTCGCGACGGTCCGTTGGGCCTCCGATAAATGCGTGCTTTGGGCGGGACACCGCCCCTACAAACGTTCTCACGGAAGGACTACTTCCCGCCCATGGACTTGTATGGGGCGATTGGTGTCAAGGGTGTTGTGACCGGGCATCTCCTTGTTCGGCTGGCCCGCGACATCTCCTCGTCCCGACGTAGTTTTCGTCCGGCGGCTGCGCACAGCGGCCGTCAAGGGTGGCCGAAGGCCATCGCGCAGCGACTTGCCCTTGATGGTCGCGAGCACAGCGCCAGACTTGCTCAGTCGGGACGATCGGGCGTGTCTTTTCCTCGCTCGTTCAGCGTCGACAACAAAGACGATACCGAGGGGAGCTCGCCATCGGGCGCGCGCACCGCGCGCCACGAACTTGTATTCGGCCGACCCGCGAAGGTCGCAACCACGATGCAGTCATGCGCATCCGCGGCGAAGCTCCGGGGCGGCGGGCCCATTCTAAACCGCGGCGCGAAGGCCATAGTCCAATATCGGGTTGCCGCTGCCTCGGTCCGTCGTCTGCAGCTAGGGCATCGTGGTGACGCTCAGCTGCAGCAACTCGATTGCACTCATACGAGTTCCGGGTGATTGACTCGGCGGGGAAGGATTCTCAGTTGGATTTCCCGCTGGTAGATAGGAAAGCCATGATTCGCTGGGGGCGAGCATGGCGCATGTGGCCGGTCATCTGAGCGTTGCGGCATTGGAGGAGCGTTACGAAGCCAGCGGGGACGCGATGTCTTCGCGGCATTTCCAGACGATCTGGCTGTTGGCGAAGGGCCATACGATCGGGGAAGTGTCGGCGATGACCTCGTTTGGGAGCCGCTGGATCGAGCAGCTTCTGGAGCGCTACAACGCGCGCGGGCCTTCGGCGCTGGGCGATCTCCGGCGCGGCAACGGCGCGGTGGCGACTGTTCTGAGGCCCGAGGTGTTGGATCGGCTTGGCGCTCGTCTTGCCGATCCTCCGCCGGACGGCGGGGTTTGGACGAGCGCCAAGGTTGCGCAATGGATGGCGGGCGAGTTGGGCCTGGCGTCGCTCGCCGCGCAGCGTGGCTGGGAGGCGCTGAGGGCGATCGATTGGTCGATCCAAAAGCCGCGGCCGCGCAACCCCAAGGCGGCGACGCTCGAGGAGCAGGACGACTTCAAAAAAAAGTGGCCGACATTGTCGCCGAGGAAGCGGCGCGCCATCCCGACACGCCGATCGAGACTTTCGCGACCGACGAACACCGGATCGGCCTGAAGCCGGTGACGCGGCGAGTTCGGGCGCCTGTGGGCAAACGGCCGATCTCGCACGGCCACCATCGGTTCGAATGGCTTTATGTGACGGCCTTCGTCTCACCCGCCACCGGTGAAGTCTTCTGGTACGTCTCGAACGGCGTATCGAAGCCTTTCTTCGAGGCGCTGCTGCGCTTGTTCGCCGAGGAAGCCGGCGCAGGGCGCGATCGGATCATCGTGCTCGTGCTCGACAACGCCGGCTGGCACGGTGAAGCCGGCCTTGTCGTACCGGAAGGGGTTCGTCTCGTCTTCCAACCCGCCTATACCCCCGAAGTGCAGCCGGCCGAAACGCTCTGGACGCTGGTCGACGAGCCGATCGTCAACAAGCACATTCCCGACCTCGAAACGCTCGACGAGGTCATCTCCGCACGTTGCGCCGCCCTCGCTGCGGAGCGACAAAAAATCAAAAGCCAAGCCGGCTTCCACTGGTGGCCCAAAATCGCCAACCCGAGGTGATCACCAGGAAATCGTATCACTCCACCGGGCGAAGGAGCAGACCGGGCGGCGTCTCGCCGGTCGTCACGAGCCGCCACAGCACGATGAGGAGCTTGCGCGCCAGCGCGACGATCATCGTCTTGCGCGTGCCGCCGCGGGCATCCACCGTTCGCCTCTGATACCACCCGGCGAGCGGGCTGCCCTTCTGATGGACCAGGTGACCCCAGGCGAGTTCGATCATCCCGCGGCGCACGCGGGCGTTGCCCGCTTTGGCGAGTCCTCGCTCGCGTCGTTTTTGGCCGCTCTCGTCAGGGCATTGTCAGAGTAAATTCTATACTGCCTGCTTGCGCACTTGCGCACCAGGGTAGGTTCGCGCTTCACTGTTTTTGCTCATGAATCGCCGACGCGGTCGGCGGGATTCGACGCCGAAAATGGCCTATACTTATTTGCCTTGACAGTGCCCGTCCTCCTGTGTCGGCGGCACGGCAACATCTGATTCGCCCGCATCGTCCAAGGGAAGCTCCCGACCACGCCTCGCCGACCGCCGTAAGTGATTGACCGCCAGGTTGTGCAGGATGGTGAAAAGCCATGCACGCGTGTCGCCGTCGGACCGCCGCAAATGCCATCGGCTAATCGCTCGCTCCAGGGTGTCCTGAACCAAATCGTCCGCGGTTGCGGCGTCGCGCACGAATGTTCGGGCGTAGCGTCGTAGCGAAGGAATGACAGGCTCGATGAGAGGCGCCAAGTCACTCATCGCGTCGTTCTCTCAGAGACGCGTCGAAAGCTTCAACCATATCCGTCTCCGGCCTTTGAACTACAGGCCTATGGTAGGGAGACAATCTTCACCCTCTTTTATTCCCCGGCGACCCGATTTTGAACCGGGAGACCGGAACCGCCGCTGTTGGCTAGAGGGCAAAACGGCAGCCTGGCGCGCCTCGCATAGACCAGCGCGAATGACGACTATTCCATTTGTCGGACTTCGGTTGAGCCCAGTTCGCCTGCCGCACGGGACGTCACGATAACCATGCCAGATGGCGCTCCTCTCGGCTCAACAGGGCCTGACATTGAGTCAGTGGCCCCAGTGGTGAGGCGCCGGCGCCTTATGTCGGGAAAAGGCGCCGTCAGCGTTTTGTGGTCGATGGGAATAAACGGCCTCGCAGAGGTGTCCTAACCGCTACACGACATCTTGCGAAGGAGAAGAAGACAATGAGCCCGAAACAAATCCTTGGCCTCGCGATTGCGGCCTCTGCCCTGGCTTCATCCGCGGCGCTCGCCGCGACAGGGACGCCGGAGCGCGTGCGCGGGACCATAGCGTCGGCCACCGCGGATTCGGTGACGGTCGATACCTATGCGGACAAACCGGTCGCCGTCGCCCTCACTGGCGACACCAGATACCTGGAAGTGGAGAAATCGAATCTCAACAAGGTTGAGAAAGGCAGCTTCATCGGCACCGCAACCAAGGATATCGGGGGCACGCAGGTCGCGCTGGAGGTCGTGATCTTTCCGCCCTCGATGCGCGGCACGGGTGAAGGCCACTACGCCTGGGATAAGATCCCCGACACGACGCTTTCCGGCCGCGCGCAGACCAATAGCAGCATGACGAACGGCAATGTCTCAGCCGTCTCGACCTCGGCGCCGGAGGTGAACAGTACGATGACCAATGGCGACGTCGCCGCATCGCAGTCGGAGGGCGGCGTCACGCATCTTGTCGTCGCTTACAAAGGTGGCCAGCAGGACGTGCTGGTGCCTCCGACCGCTCCGATCGTCACCTTCCGGCCAGGCACAAAGGCCCTGGTGGCCAAGGGGAACGATGTTTTCATCAAGGCGACGCAGACCAGCTCGGGCCTCGTGGCCAACACCGTCGCGGTCGGCGTCGACGGCGTAAAGCCGCCGATGTGACGGCTTTCCCCGCGCCCGCAACGCGGGGGCTTCCCACCACGAGAACGGACATCCGCCATGGACCGATGTGAAACAGGCCGCCCGGCTCATCCAGTCGCGATCCGCGTCATGCACTGGATCGGCGTCTATGCCATGGGCTGCATGATCTTCAGCGGCTGGGAAATCTACAATGCCTCGCCCAGCCTGCCCTTCCTGTTCCCAGCCTGGACCGGCCTCGGCGGCTGGCTGGGCGGCGCGCTGGCCTGGCATCTGAGCGCGATGTGGCTGCTGTTCGCCGACGGCATCGCCTATCTCGTCTATGGCTTCGCCAGCGGCCATTTCCGGCGCGACCTGAAGCCGCCGCGCCCAGCTGAGGTGGGGCGGGACCTTGTCGCCGCGCTGCGCTTTCGCCTGAAGCACCACATCGGCCGCTACAACGCCGTGCAGCGCGTGCTCTATGCCGGGGTCATCATCGCCGTCATCCTGCAGGTGATGACGGGGCTCGCCATCTGGAAGCCTGTGCAGTTGGGGTGGCTTGCCGGGCTGTTCGGCGGTTATCCGATCGCCCGCCACATCCACCTCGCCACCATGTTCGGCATCGTCGCCTTCGTTCTCGTCCATGTCGCACTGGTGGTGATCCACCCGAGCACCCTGAAGTCGATGATCGTCACGGTGCCCGCAGAGATCGAGGAAAGCCGATGAGCGGCCAGCGCAACAAACCGGCTGTTAGCATGGCCGAAATCAAACCGGAACTCGAAAGGCTGAGCCGCCGGCGCTTCCTGCGGAGCGCGCTCTCGCTCGGCGGGCTAACGATGCTGACCGGCTGCGATCTTTCAACCCATTCCGGTGTCGATTCCGCGCTTGAGACGATCCTGCGCTTCGACGACCGGGTCCAGGCGGCGCTGTTCAGCCGCCAGCGCCTGGCGGAGACCTATCCGGCCAGCGCCATCACCCGCCCGTTCCGCTTCAACGCCTATTACGCGGAGCGGCAGGTGCGCCCGGCGCCGGATAACTGGGTGCTCAGTGTCGGTGGCCTCGTCGCCGACCGACGGTCCTGGACGTTGCAGGCGCTGATGGCGCTGCCGCAGCAGGAGCAGATCACCCGGCATATCTGCATCGAGGGCTGGAGCCAGATCGGCCAGTGGAGAGGCGTGCCGCTGGGCACGTTCCTGCGCCGCGTGGGCGCCGACCCATCGGCCCGCTACGTCTATTTCAAGTGCTTCGACGGCTATTCGACCAGCATCGACATGGCCACCGCGCTGCAATCGCAGACCATTCTGGCGCTCGATTTCGAGAAAAAGCCACTCGCGCCGCAATGGGGCGCGCCGCTGCGGCTTCGCATCCCCACCAAGCTCGGCTTCAAGAGCGCCAAGAACCTGGAGGCGATCGAGGTCACCAACAAGTATCCCGGCGGCTACTGGGAGAACCAGGGCTATGACTGGTTCGCAGGCGTGTGACGGCGCCGTCGGCACACTGTCAAGTTAACTAGTGCATCGATTTCCAATTTGAATCAGATCACGCGGCATGATTGAGCTTATAGGACCAGATGTGAACGATTGACGACATAGTTGAGACATTCGCTTTCGAAAGTACATCATGCCGTGCAGCGTCTCATTCAAGTTACCATCAATTTTGGACTGACGGCGAGGTCAGGACCTAAATCGAGGGTATATTCGTCCCCACAGGTGGAGAGAGAATTGTCTGCACTGGGAAACGCAATCGGCCTAACCATCGTCTTGATCGCTCTAGCGCAAATCGCGCTTATCGTTCTTCAAATGGCAATGTAAAGGAATGCGCGGACATGCCGAAGGACGCCACCCGCGGCCCTCACCATCCCGGGGCAACAGTCACTCCCACCGTAGCCCCAGCCTTGAGTATCACGTGAACAGGAATTCCATAACGACAGGCGCAATTGCCGCCGGATATTCTTCGTGAATGCCGAGCTTGCCGCGCGGTGAGACAAAGACCTGTACCGTCGTCAGGGTGGTAAGCGCTTCCATCTCCGCCCGAGACTTGGGCGGCGTCTCGGCGCCGTAAGCCACGAGAATTCGTTGTCCTGCGCGACGCGCCAGGTCGAGAAACGCCTCACGACTGTCAACCCGGTCCAGTGCTCCCGTTACGAAAGCGGCCGACCCAAACCGCGCGCCGGACGCCCGGATCGCGAGCTGTTTGTCTCTTTCCTGCTCGCCTGACAGCGCACGATGGTCGCTATAGACATGCCCGGCGACCATCATGCGGACTACGAACGGGTTAACGTTCAGGCGATAGAGGACGGGACCAATGATTGGCAGGCCCACGGCCCGCCGGATCGTGCTGAAGAATGCCCGGTTACCGCCCGCCATGGTCGGCAGAGGCCCACGCCATGTAGGGGCAACCAGGACGAGCCGACCGAGAACGTCGCTCTTCTGGGCCGCAAGCTGCAGCGCGTAGGAGGCTGCGTGGCCGGCGGCGACCGTGCCATGCAGTGCGGAAGCCTCCTCGTGGACGAATTGGTCGAGGAAGGACGACAACGCTTCGGGCGTCCAGGCGATCGGCGGACGCGGCTGATCGCCGAAGCCAGGCCAATCCGGCGCGATCACGTGGGCTCGAGTCGCGAGGAGCTTCATAAGGGGGTGCATCTCGCACCGTGTCGAAATCGAGCTCAGCGCTGGAAGCAGCAGCACCGACGCGCCGCTGCCCGCCTCGTCTACGCCGAGCGAAAGCTCTCGTCCCTGCCAGGACCAATGAATTTGGCGCGTCCGTATCTTAGGCGAGTCGGTCATGACTCTGCGTCGATGCAGAGCACCACGCGGGACTCGCCGGTGCTGAGTGGCGGCGAACGGTGCAACACGCGCGGGCCGGCGCCCGGGAAGGCCGATCCCTTGAAGACGGCAACCTGCATGATCGTCATGCGACGGATCTTACCATCGGGATTGATCCATTCGGTACCGGGCCCGGCATAAGTGCAGAGCAGACGCAACCCCACCGCATCCACATGAAACTTGCGGCAGGAGTCGTCGATCATGTGTTCGAGCCGCATTCGCACGACCGGCGACGCCGAAAGAGTGGCGAACCGTCCCGCGAGCCGCCGAAAGTCGGCGTAGAGCGGCCAATGAAACAGCAGAAGGTCATGGCACAGACGTCGTGCCGCCCTGTCCGGAGTGTCCGCGATGGTTAGCGTGAACGGCGGCCTCATCAGCAGCGCGCTGGCTGACATCAAGAGGTTCAATCGAGTGAACCGCTGCCAGATGGCGAGGCCGGTATCGGAGGAATGAATGCAATCCAGCACGGATGGCATGAAGCCCCTGACGATCGCTGACGACCTCCCCTGCTGTCGTCCCAGCAGCGATCGCGAGGCGGGGGGCGTCATGAAGCGGACGCTGCGACGCCCAGCGGCATGGTCGGCCGTCGTGAAATCATTGGACGGAACCATACGATACTTCGAGCGAGCTTTGGCGGCTTAACGGCGGAGGCGGTGATCCTGGCAAGCACGGGCGATGTGCGAAACCACAGCGTCAACAGTGACGACCATAGCCGCGGACTCAGAAGACGGCTTGGACCCGATCTCTGACTGTCTGCGATGTTCATCGGCGAAGGGCTCCGGCCCATGCCCGGGTCCGCCCCGCCCCATAAGCGAGTGCGCTCAGGGCGCCGACGAAAAACCCGATCGGCCAATCGGAGGCGAAGGAGAGGGCGATCGATGCCCAGACCGTCACGACTGATATGACGGCCGAAAGCAGCATCGCGGTCAGCGGCCGGTCGGTCAGCGCGCGCGGCGGAAGCAGGACCCACCATCAGGCTGAACACCAGCAACGCGCCCACGACGGGCAGCGCCATCGCCGTTGCGAGGGCCACCACGGTCAGGAACAGAACTTCCATCAAACGGGCTGACACGCCTCTGGCCTCGCCCAGTTCGGGTGAGATCGAATTGAGCAGCAGCGGGCGGAACAGCACCAGCATCAGAGTGACCGAGACGGCGCTAAGCACGGCGACCGGCGCAAGCTCCGCGTTGCTGACGCCCAGCACCTGGCCGAACAACAGCGCGTAGACCGCCTGAAAATACTCGGTCGTCCGACTGAGGAACAGCGCGCCGAGCCCGAGCAGCGTGACTAGCGTCAGAGCCGTCGCAACGTCGCGGCGCTCGCTTCGCGCGAGCTGGCTGATGCCGGTCACGCCGAGCCCGGAAAACACCAGCAGGCCAAACAACGGGTCGACGCCCGCCAGATTGGCTGCTGCGGCGCCGGGGAAGGCGGTGAGCGGCAGCGCGTGCGCAGCGAAGGACGCGCCCCGCACCACGACGAAGAAGCCGACAATCCCGGCGACGCCCGCGACCAGAGTGGCGGCGATCCAGGTGTTGACCATGAAGTCGTCGAACATCGCCCGCGTCAGCCTTCGCCTTGAGCGCGGGACGGCGCGGCGCTTCGCATCGGCCGTCCCGGGCCAAGCCAGTCGTGCGCAACGACGAAATAAGCCACAAATATGAGTGCGACGATGCAGAAGCTGACAGGCCAACCATGCCCGCCCGTCCAGTCGTAGCTGTCATACGCCACCAGGATCCCGCCCCGCGTGGCGGCGACGCCGATCGCGGCGGCGAGCAGGATCGCCAGTCCGGGCCGCTTGGCGAGGCGCAGCGCGATCGCGGCCGGGCCGATCAGCAAAGCCAGCGACAGGATGGCGCCGACAGTGATGGCCGAGAGAGCCACATCAAGCGCCATCACGATCAAATGCAGCAGCCCGATCAGCCTCACCGGCACGCCGCGCACCGCCGCGAGGTCCGGATCGACCGAACACAGCAGCAATGGCCGGTAGAGCACACCAACAACGATCAGCGCTCCAGCCCCAACCACCCCGGCGAGCGGAACAATGGATGGCGAGATAGCGAACATCGACCCGAACATCACGGTTACAGTTGCTCCCGTGGTGCTGCTGGTCGTTACATCCAGATACAGGAGCAGCGCCGCGAGGCCGAGCCCGGCGCCGGTCACGACGCCCGTCACCAGATCGCGCTCGCTGGCGCGATCAACTCGGACCAGCTCCATGCTCGTCGCCGCGATCGCGCCCATGCCGAGAAACCCGAGCAGCGGATTGATCCCGAGCAGGAACGCCCCGGCGCCGCCGGCGCTGCTGATGTCGGCCAGCGCATGTCCGGCGAAGGATTGGCCGCGGATGACGGTGAACACGACGACTGCGCCGGAGACAATCGCGGCGGCGGCCCCGATCACCGCCGCCGTGCGCACCGGTTCGCTGGTGAAGAAGCCGGGTTCGACGAGAACCGAGATGAGCGTCGTCACACCGATCACGGAACCTGGGCCGCGTGAACCGGATCCCGCGCAATTCCGGCTCGAGCGTCATCTTCGGCCTCCGCCGCAACCACGATCACCCGGCCATGCACGCGCACCACGTCGATGTGGTAGCCATAGAGTTCGCTCAGCACCTCGGTTCGCACGATCTCGTCGGCGCTGCCGCTCGCCGCCCGGCCATGCGCGAGATAGACGATGCGGTCCATCGCGGAAAGCAGCGGGTTCATATCGTGCGCCGAGACCAACACCGTGGTCTTGGACTCGCGCGAGACGCGGCGCAACAGGGCGACGATCCCGGCCGCGTTGCGCATGTCCAGATTGGCCAAAGGTTCGTCCAGCAGCAGCAGGCGCGGCCGCCGGATCAGGGCGTGCGCGATCAGCACCCGTTGCTGCTGACCGCCGGACAGGCTGCCGATTCGCTGATCGGCGAATTGCGTCGCGTCCACCGCTTCAAGCATCTCATCGACCTTTCGACGGCGCCCTGGCGAGGGCAGCGGCACACCCAACCGGTTGCCGTCGAGGCCGAGCGCCACGAGGTCGCGCGCGCGCATCGGGACATAGGGATCGAGCACGAACTTCTGCGGCACGTAACCGACCGAGGCAAGGCTGCCGCCGCCGTCGATGGCGACGCTGCCGCAGCTTGACGGGACGAAGCCGAGGATGGCGCGCAACAGCGTCGTCTTGCCCGACCCGTTGGCGCCGATCAGGCCGCAGAACTCGCCCGACTCGAGCGCGAAATCGATATCCTTGAGAATGCTGCGGCCAGAGAGCGAGACGCTCGCGTGACGGACAGCGAGAACCTCGCTCCTGGCCAACATCAGAGTCACTTGCCCTTTTGCAGCAACTCGGTGGACACTTTGCTGGAGACGGCTTTCTCAAGTGCGGCGACCTCCGCCAGCATCCATGTCTGGTATGTGAAGCCGGGCGTGGGCATCGTCTCGTAAACGCCAACCACAGGGATGCCCGCCTTCTTCGCCGCATCGAGGAAGGATTTGGTCAGGGCGTCCGTGACTTGCTGGTTATAGGCGAAGACCTTCACCTTGTTGCCGGCGAACAGCTCGTTCTGGGTGGTGACGTCCTGCGGCGCCGGATCAGTGCCGTCCATGATCGCCTTCTCCAAGCTGAAGGGCGTCAGAATGTCGAAGCCCATCGCTTGCAGCAGGTAATCGGCGACCGGTTCGGTGACGGCGACCGGAGTCTTGTCATATTTTGCCTTGAAGGCCGCGATCGCCGCATTCCAAGGTTCGAGCGAAGCGACGAACTTGTCCGCGTTTGTGTGGAAATATGCGGCCGCCGCCGGATTGAGCTCGGCCAGCGCGTCGCCGACGGCCTTCGCGACGGCGGGCATGGTCTTGGGGTCGAACCAGAGATGCGGGTTCCGCGTATCGTCAGGGACCTCCAGCAATTTCTGGACATCGATCACCTTGCGATTGGGCCTCGAAACTGCTGCTATCATCTTGGCCGCCCAGTCATCATAGCCGACGCCGTTCAGGACGATCAGTTGGGCGCCGGCGATCTCCTTCGCGATCTTGGGGTTGGCCTCGAACGTATGCGGATCCGTATTCGGGTCCGTTTCGATCGCCTGAACGTCTACGTACTTACCGCCGACCTGCGAGATGACATCCGCGTATTCGTTTTCGACGCCGATCGCCTTGATGGGACCTGGCAGCGCATCGGCCGCAGTGAGGGGGCGCAGGCGAAAAAGGCAAATGCGCCCAGGACAGCAAAATGTTTCATGCGGCTTCTCCAAGTGTGAGTTGCGGGAAAGCGTGATGACCAGTCACCGTAGCACTCGATGATATAACGTATCAAGCACGTCCCGCGCTTCCCGCTTGACATTCTCGGCTATGTGGAAATATGAAGACGTGTTCATAGGTAGATAGATGCTCAACCCGGACCAGACGACTGAATTGGCCGAACTCTTCCGTCTGCTGGGGGAGCCCAACCGGCTCGGGATCGTGACCAGCTGCCTCGACGGGCCGCTCAGTGTGGGAGAAATCAGCACGCGACTGGCGTTGAGCCAGTCACTGGTGTCTCACCACCTGCGGCTGCTGCGCGCCGCGCGACTGTTGAAAGCAGGTCGCCGCGGCAAGCAGATTTTCTACAGCATTCCCGACTGCCACGTGCGGGACATGCTGACCAACATGATCGAGCATCTGATCGAACCGCATGAGCAAGACGACATTGATGTTAATATAGGAGTAACACCATGAGCGAGATCACCATCGACCGAGTTAAGTGTGCGTGCAGCGACTGCGTTTGCGTCGTTAGTGTGGACAATGGCGTGAACCGGGACGGACGCATCTACTGCGGCGAGGTATGCGCAGATCACCACAAGAGCGGCGCCGGCTGCCAGCACGCCGGCTGCACCTGTCACGGCTGACGATCCCGCTGACCGGGCTGCGTAGCCAGCCCGGTCAGGAGCCGGATGCTGCTCCCGCTCTGGGCGTGTTCGAGTCGGCGGAACAAGGACCGCAAACGCCGGTCAGCTCCACGCTGCGGTGCTCAAGCGTAAAGCCGTGGCGCTCGCCCAGATCCTCGGCCGCCCGGTCGATCCGTTTGTCTTCGGCCTCGACCACGGTGCCGCATTTGCGGCAGATCAGAAATTGCCCAGCGTGCGGATGGTCGGGATGGTTGCACGCGACAAAGGATCGCGTGCTGTCCAGCCGGTGCACGAGATCCACCTCGATCAGGAAGTCCAGGCTACGATAGATGCTCGCAGGCGTGATGGCGGCGTCCTCCGGACGAACCAGGTCGAGCAGCTCGTAAGCGGTCAATGGCCGGTTCGCCGCCAGCAGCTTGCTCAGCACCTTTCGACGTTGCGGCGTGAGCCGCCCGCCGCGCGCCCGGCAGATCGACCCGGCCCTGTCGAGGAGACCTATCCTGTCTCGCTGGTCGGGCACGCCGGTCTCCTCGTATCCATCATCGCCGATCATAGCGCGACCCGGACTCATGTGCAGCCTCTCACGCCGGATCTCGCGGGCGAGCTATTGCCATCAGGAGGCAGGCGTGGCGAGATCGAAGATCGAGAGCGCGCCGCCATCGGTTCCCGCCGCCAGCCGCGTGCCATCCTGCGACCAGGCCAAGGCCGACACCCGGTGACCATCGCCAGGACGGAGGCGGATCGCGGTGCTCTTGCGATCGGTGGCCAGTTCGCAAATGGCGACGCGGCCATCATCGAACCCGGCGGCGATCAGGCGACGAGCGGGATGGGCCGCGACCTGCGTGACCAGCCGGCCAATGCCCTGGCCGAGTTCGATCGGCGGCTTGCCCTGCGGTCCTGAGCCCGAGAAGGGCCACGCAACCACGCAGTCGGCTCCTGAGGTGACGAGGGTCGGCGGCTTGCTCAGCCAATCCACGGACCGCACCTTCACCTCGTAGCCGCGCATCGCGAGATCACTGCTATCGGCGACGCGCCAACCGTGGAGCTCGCACTCCTGCATCGCCGTCATCACATGCGCGCCATCCGGACTCCAGGACACGCTTATATGTGACCCCCGCCATCTCAGTCGGTTTGCGTTCCGCCCGAGCATCGCGGTCCACCACAGGGTAACCCCGCCATAGTGCGCGACGGCGAGACGCTTGCCCTTGGGGTTGAAGGCCAGCCCGGATATTGTGCTCGGATGATCGGACGCATGGGCCTGCAGCTTTCCGTCCGCGCCCAGCAAACGAACTTCCCTGCCGACAGCGACCGCTCGCGCCTTCGCCGGGCGGGACACCGCCAGCACGTCGATCTGGCGTCCTGGCGCACGCATCAGTTCCGCGACGCTGCAGTCTTCCGCCGTCCGGACCAGCCTGCCGTCATCCCCACCGGTGACAAAACTCCGTCCGTCGAGATCAAGCGCCAGACACAGGGCCGCGCCATTATGCGCCTGCACTGCCTCGACGGCGCCGCTTGGCCTGATGAGCTGAACGGCGCCATCGCCCAGCGCGACTGCCAGCAGACCCGAATCTGAGAAGATGGCGCCGGTGACGCCTGCGTCGAACAGGGTCTCGATGCTCGGTGGCGTCAGTGCGCGCGGCTCGGCGAGCGACATGGCCTCGCTCCGTCAGGCGACGCAGGCCGCGAACCCGGCCTTTAGATCGTCCGCGTCGAGGTCCCGCCCGATGAAGACGAGCTTGGAATCCCGCGCTTCGTCCCGGCCCCACGGTTTGCCGTCGTCGCCTTCCATCAGCATGTGGACACCTTGGAAGATGAAGCGGTTGGGGCTGCCCTTGAGGTCGAGGATGCCCTTCGAGCGCAGGATCGACAGCCCATTCTCCCGCAGCAAAGCGCCGATCCACTGGTTGAACCGGTTCCTGTCGATCGGCCGGGTCTCGCGCAGCGCCACGCTGGTCACGGCGTCATCGTGCTCATGGGCGTCCTCTCCGAGGAAGTCCGGCTCGATGGCCAGGATGCGGTCCAGGTCGAAGGCGCGCCGATCCAGGATCTCTGTCGGCGACACCGCGCAACGCTCGGTGCGGTGAACGATGGCGGTCGGGTTGATCGCACGCAGCCGCGCCTCCAGGGCCGCCAGCTCGTCGGCGGGAACCAGGTCCGACTTGTTGAGCAGAATGATATCCGCGAAGGCAATCTGCTCGGCAGCCTCATGGCTGTCGTCGAGCCGTGCGATCACATTCTTGGCGTCGACCACGGTGACGATCGAATCGAGCTTGGCGACCGAGCGCACTTCTTCGTCGACAAAGAACGTTTGCGCGACCGGCGCGGGATCGGCAAGGCCCGTGGTCTCGATCAGGATGGCGTCGAACTTGCCTTTGCGCTTAAGTAGGTTGCCGATGATGCGGATCAGGTCGCCGCGCACAGTGCAGCAGATGCAGCCGTTGTTCATCTCGAAGACTTCTTCGTCGGCGTCGACGACCAGCTCGTTGTCGATACCGATTTCACCGAACTCGTTGACGATCACCGCGTACCGCTTGCCGTGCTCCTCGGTAAGCAGGCGGTTGAGCAGTGTCGTCTTGCCGGCGCCGAGATAGCCGGTGAGGACGGTCACAGGGATCTGCGGCCGGGCAGTCGAAGTCTGAACCGTTGCGGACATGGGTTTCTCCAATAGCTATGGCGGCCGCGCGGCCACCTGCGTGGGAGCGACCCTAGCCTATTTGATACATTGTATCAATTGGCTGACCGTCAGCCCTGCTGCGTCTCAGGCTCGCCGCTGCACTTCCACTGTGAGATGCGACAGCGCCGGAAAGCGTGAGAGCCGGGCGCGATAGAACTCCGGCCCGCGCGGCCTTGCTGTCGTAACGGCGACAATCGCGCCGAGATGTCCCGGCCCCAGCCGCCAAAGATGCAGGTCGGACAAACGGTCCCCGTCCACCTCGATTGTCTGACGCATCGTCGCCGCCAAACTCTTGTCAGGGGTCATGTCCAGCAGGATTGCGCCGGTGTCCCGCACGAGGTTGTACGCCCAAGCAGCGATGACGATTGCGCCAACGATACCGGCAACCGGGTCCATCCACAGCCAGCCGAACGCCCGAGCCAGCAACAACCCGACGATCGTCAGGACCGAGACCGTCGCATCCGCGGTCACATGAATGATCGCGGCGCGCAGATTATTGTCGCGGCTGGCCTTGTGATCAGCATGTTCGCGTTCCTCGAACGTGACGGCATGCACCTCCCCGCCGGCCAAGCGGAGATGCGCCGTGAAGGCATGTGGTTCGGGGACTTCGTCGAGCGATTCCAGGTAGCCGTCACGCGCAGCCATGGCGAAGTCCTGGCGTGTGCTGCTCGCTCGAACGGTTTCGATGGTCAACGTCTCAGGCAAGTCCCCCGGGGCTCCGTGGAGCCGAAAGCGTGGCGGTCCATCCTCGAAAATCGACAGCGTCAACAGGCCAGCGCTGGTCTCGACACGGTGCTCGGGCCGATCGTCATTGTGCGCATTGCCACGCGCGTGACTGTGGCCATGCCCATGATGGTGTTCACCGCCGCTCAACAGCCACACGGACCCTATGTTGACCAGCAGACCGAGAACGCCGATCGGGATCGCCTCACCAAAGTGAATCGGGACAGGGCCGAACAGGCGTGAAACGGCCTCGTAGCCGATCAGCAGTGCGATCATCGCCAGCGCGATGGCGCTTGTGAACCCCGCGAGATCACCGAGTTTCCCGGTGCCGAAGGTGAAGCGGGGGTCGTGCGCGTACCTGCGGGCGTAACTGTAGGCGAGCGCCGCCAGCAGCAGGGCGCTTGCGTGCGTTGACATGTGCAGGCCGTCGGCGACAAGGGCGATCGAGCCGAACAGGATACCGCCGACAATCTCCACAACCATCATCACGCCACAGAGCCAGATAACCGCCCAGCTCCGCCGTTCGGCGCGTTCGTGGCCTTCGCCCAGATACACGTGGCTGTGACCCGACGGGGGCGTGAGCGCCTCGGCTTCGGTCACCGTGGCCTCCTATTTCAGATAGGTTCGAATGACATCCATGAGTTGCTCGGCCGCTTCCGTGTTGAGCACCCCCGGATGCTTATCGGGATCGACCAGGTGGCTTCGAACGTGGTCCTCGACCACCTCCGCCATGAGACCAGCCATCGCGCCGCGCACGCCCGCGATCAGATGCAGGACCTGCTCGCAACTGGCCTCGCTTTCGAGCGCCCGCTCGATCGCCTCTACTTGGCCTCGCATCCGCCGGACGCGGGTCAGCAGCTTCCGCTTTTCACGGACGGTGTGAGCCATGCGTGGTTTGATACAATAGGGGGGCACCCTATGTCCAGACCCCAGGATTCCGGCTGAGGCTGGCTCCGAAAACTTGGCAGATCGGAACGAGTTGTTTTCTGTATGGGCGACAAAGGTAACTCCCAAGGCGGGGTGAGTTCTCATTTGCAACAGGTTTGATAGAAATGCCGGAAGGCGTGCGATTTTTCGGGACACGGGGTCGGGAAAGATGAGTCAAGGGATGAATGATTCTCCGCCCCGAGATTCAGGACCTGATCGACGCACTGCGGCGCGAGATTGAGGTTTTGCGGGCGGACAACGCGGCATTGCGCCAGGAGGTCGCGGACCTTCGGCGTCGTTTGGACAAGAACAGCTCGAACAGCAGCAAGCCGCCGTCGAGCGACGGATTGAAAAAGCCGCCGCGCGTTCCCGGCAGCACGCGCGGCAAGTCGGGCAAGACGAGCGGCGGGCAAGCGGGCCATGCCGGCGGCACGCTCAAGCAGGTCGTAAAACCCGATGTCATCGAGTGGCACGAGGCGCAGGCGTGTCGTCATTGCCTCGCTGGGCTGACGACGGCGATGATCACCGGCGTTGAGAAGAGACAGGTGTTCGATCTGCCTGAGCCGCGACTGGAGGTCACCGAACATCAGGCGATGATTTACCGCTGCGCCCGCTGCCGCGGCCGAACCACGGCGGCGTTCCCCGAGGGGGTGGTCTCGCCGGCTCAGTATGGGGGGCGGGTCAGAGCGGCTGCGGTTTATCTCAACGTTCAGCAGCTTATTCCGGAGGATCGGGCCGCCCAGGCGATGGCCGACCTGTTCGGCGCAGCGACGCTTTGCCCCGACAGCGTCGTCGCCTGGGGCAAGAGGAAGGCCGAGGAATTCGGGGCTCTCGCGGCGCAGATCGCCGCGCTCGTGGCTCAGGCTCCCGTGCGCCATCTCGACGAAACCGGCTTTCGCGTCGCCGGCAAGGGCCAATGGCTGCATACCGCCTCGACCGTGGCCCTGACCTCGTATCGGGTGACGGCCAAACGCGGCGACGCGCCCAAGGGCTTTCGCGGCGGCGTCGTTGTTCACGACCATTTCAGGCCCTATTACGCGCTGCCCGCCGTCCGCCACGCGCTGTGCAACGCCCATCATTTGCGCGAACTCAAGGCCCTGATCGACATCGACAAAGAGCAATGGGCCGGGCAAATGCGCGATCTTCTCGTCGAGGCCAACGGCGCCGTGCGCGGCGCCGTCGACGAGGGCGCGACGGCGCTGCCGGCCCTCGTCCTGCGCACGCTGATCAAACGCTACGTCGCCATCGTCCGGCGCGGCCTTGCCTTCCATCGAAGCCAGCCGCCCCTGGCCAGACAAATCGGAGCCCGCGGGCGAGCGCCGCGTCGCCCCGGACACAATCTCCTGATCCGATTGCACAAGTTCAAACGCGATGTCCTGCGGTTCCTCTATGACTTCGCCGTCCCCTTCAAGCTACCAATAACGAGGCCGAGCGCGACCTGCGGATGATGAAGGTCAAGATGAAAATCTCCGGCGGCTTCCGAACCATGGCGGGCGCGCGAACCTTCGCCCGCATCCGCGCCGTCATCTCCACCGCCCGAAAGCAAGGTTGGAACATCCTCCAAACCATCGCCGCAAAACCCGCGACCCTCACCCAAGCCCTCTCCGCATAACTCACAGCTTGGGAGTTACTTCCTCGTAACTCCCAAGGTGGGGGTGAGTTTGATTGGCGACAGGTTTCGTGGAAATGCGGGAAGGGTGCGATTTTTCGGGACACGGGGTCGGGAAAGATGAGTTAAGGGATGAATGATTCTCCGCCCCGAGATTCAGGACCTGATCGACGCACTGCGGCGCGAGATTGAGGTTTTGCGGGCGGACAACGCGGCATTGCGCCAGGAGGTCGCGGACCTTCGGCGTCAGCTGGACAAGAACAGCTCGAACAGCAGCAAGCCGCCGTCGAGCGACGGATTGAAAAAGCCGCCGCGCGTTCCCGGCAGCACGCGCGGCAAGTCGGGCAAGGCAAGCGGCGGCCAGGCGGGCCATGCCGGCGGCGCGCTGAAGGCGGCGGCAAAGCCCGATGTCATCGAGCGGCATGAGGCGGAAGGGTGTCGCCAGTGCTTCGCCGGGCTGACGAGGACGATGATCACGGGCGTTGAGAGGAGGCAGGTGTTTGATCTGCCTGAGCGGCGACTGGAGGTCACCGAACATCAGGCGATGATTTACCGCTGCGCCCGCTGCCGCGGCCGAACCACGGCGGCGTTCCCCGAGGGGTTGATCTCGCCGGCTCAGTATGGGGGGCGGGTCAGAGCGGCTGCGGTTTATCTCAACGTTCAGCAGCTCATTCCCGAGGACCGGGCCGCCCAGGCGATGGCCGACCTGTTCGGCGCAGCGACGCTTTGCCCCGACAGCGTCGTCGCCTGGGGCAAGAGGAAGGCCGAGGAATTCGGGGCTGTCGCGGCGCAGATCGCCGCGCTCGTGGCTCAGGCTCCCGTGCGCCATCTCGACGAAACCGGCTTTCGCGTCGCCGGCAAGGGCCAATGGCTGCATACCGCCTCGACCGTGGCCCTGACCTCGTATCGGGTGACGGCCAAACGCGGCGACGCGCCCAAGGGCTTTCGCGGCGGCGTCATCGTCCACGATCATTTCAGGCCCTATTACGCGCTGCCCGCCGTCCGCCACGCGCTGTGCAACGCCCATCATTTGCGCGAACTCAAGGCCCTGATCGACATCGACAAAGAGCAATGGGCCGGGCAAATGCGCGATCTTCTCGTCGAGGCCAACGGCGCCGTGCGCGGCGCCGTCGACGAGGGCGCAACGGCGCTGCCGGCCCTCGTCCTGCGCACGCTGATCAAACGCTACGTCGCCATCGTCCGGCGCGGCTTTGGTGCACGGATACACTTGCGCCGTCTCATGAGGTTATCGTTTAGGAAGTGCTATGATGTTCGGCGTCTTCGAGGCGGCGGCTTGATCCGCCTTTCGCAAGAAGCCCGGCGCGATATTCCAATGCCGTCCATCGGCTCCAATGACGGTCACAGATTTGCGATTGTAGCGGGTCAGCGTGCCTTCGACCTTACGCCCTCGCCCGTCTTCAAACGTCACACGATCGCCGATCGAAAATTTAAGCATGGTCTGATGCGCGTGTATCTGATGAAGAAAGCGCAGTCGCTCGACGATCCTGTGATTTAGATCCACCAACTCCGCCTCGCTCAGCGCCTCTATGTCGATCGGCATTTGCTCCTCGCACCACGTAAGAGCCTCGGCAATATCTGGCTAACTCGCTAACCCGAGGCCAGGTGATTGTCCACGTCGCCGAATTTGCGCAGCGGGCAGAGATACGCATTCCCCACATTCCGCGCGATCCTAATGTGTTTGGCGGTAAATGTCCCGGTCGTTGGCGCGGGAAGAATCGTCATGCCATTCAAATTTCATCGCAATGGCCGACATCATATTCTCCGGCAGAAGTTCCGCGTGACGAATTGGCGGGACTACGAAGCCGCATTGCGAAACCGCGGAAGCCTGACGATCTGGTTCACCGCGGAAGCCATTGCAGATTGGCGCGCTCCGCCGCGTGCGACGCCAGGCGGACAGCGTCACTATTCGGATCTCGCGATCGAGACGGCGCTGACCTTACGCGCTGTATTCGGCCTGGCTCTGCGTCAGACCGAAGGCTTGATCGGTTCGATCCTGCAATTGTTGGAGATTGGCCTGCCCGTTCCCGATCACACAACGCTCAGCCGCAGGGCCGGCGGATTGAAGGTCTTGCAGAAGCCTCGCGCCTCCTCGGACCCGCTCCATCTGATCATCGACAGCACAGGCCTGAAATTGCGCGGCGCCGGAGAATGGCTGTTCGAAAAGCATGGAACGACAAAGCGGCGCGCCTGGCGCAAACTTCACATCGGCATTGATGCCGACACGGGCGAGATTGTCGCCTCCGACCTGACCGACAAGGATGTTGACGATGCTTCGCATGTCGGGCCGATGCTGGATCAACTATCGCTGGCTCCGACTTCATTTATGGGGGACGGAGCCTACGATAGAAGCGCCGTGAGCGAGCTTCTTGCAAGACGAAATCCCGATATGTCCGTTCTTGTTCCGCCGTGCAAAGGCGCCGTGCCCGGATCGGACGCGACATCCTCGCCAACCCAACGCGATCGGCACATTTTGGAAATTGAGGAACGAGGTCGAATGCATTGGCAAAAAGCCTCTGGCTATAACAGACGCTCGAAAGTCGAGGCGTCTATTGCGCGTTACAAACGCGTCATCGGCGACGCTTTGAAATCACGCGCCGACGATCGCCGCAAAGCGGAGGTGGCGATTGCCGTCAAAGCGCTCAATCGTATGCGTGAGCTCGGTCACGCACAGTTCATTCGACTCGCATAATCACGAAGCCAAGGGCGAATGCCGTCCCCACGCGCCTCCATGCAACAAGGCCGCGTGGGCACAGGAATGCCTGTTAAGGTCCTCGCCGATCTGCGGCGTCGCCTAGGGCCGCTGAGCCGCGCTACATCGCCTCTGAGCGTCCCGCCGCCTCGCAGCACGCGCTTCGGATCGCCGCTCGTTCTTTCCCGGGTGCACTGGGTCGAGCCGAAGCTTGTTGCCGAGATCACCTATTTGACCTGGACGGCCGACGGTCTCTTGCGTCATACGGTCTATGTCGGGCTCCGGGAGGACAAGCCGGCGGAGGAGGTTCGGCGCGAAGTCCCGCGAAAGGGATGGGAGACGATTTCAGGCGCGCATGGACCACGCGGTAGGCGACTGCATGCGCATAGCGGACATTACCCGGCGACATAGCGAACGCGCAATTTCGACCCGAAGCACGCGTTCCCGAGTTCGACCCTGTACGGGCGGAGTGCGCCAGAAAGCTATCGTAGGCGCTAAGGGTAGGATGACACAGGAGCGGGCGTTCGGGCGCCTTGGTTCACGGTCTTTCGATGCGTCAAATTGTCCGCTTGTGTGAACAATGCTTTTATACCTCGTCATTTAGCCTCGTCCGTCTGTGCGCTGGGGCCGCTCATGTCGAGCTACGGCTGGACCTATTTATCGCGCGATGCATTGCGCCGGGCGGAGCGACAGCTATCAGGTGCCGGCGAAGATGTGCGGGATGAAATCGGCTTCTTGATCCTGCACCAACGCTACGCGGACTATTTCTTTCCCGGCACCTCGGTGCTGCATACGCGCCTGCGGTACGCGCTTTTCGTTCCATGGATCTACCAGACGCTTTACGAGGATAGCTCGCCCGGGCTGGCGCGTGATCGGGTGCAAAGAGCCGAAGTAGCTCTCGCTGGGCGCCTGAACCAGACGTCGAAAGGCGATGGCGTGATTGGCGGCCTCAACTATCCTAGACCCACAAGTCAGCCAGCTTCGAGTAGTTATTGGGGCGCGCTCGGCACCTGGGGCATTCTGCGCGAGCAGAATGGACGGCTGCCGTCGCGTGCCAACGTGCACGCGCTTGTGCAGTCGAAACGCAAGGCCGTCGACGATGACGGTCACGCCTTGGCGCGCCTCGAATTGCCCTTTGTCGCATTGCCGCCGCGCCCGACAAACTGGGTGGGGTTGGGGCCGCTTGATTTTAGATTGCTCCCGCGCGAAGCCACGTTCCTCCACGCGCGCTTATCCGATTTGCGCCCTGTCCGCTTACCAAAGCAATTGAGCCTGCTCGCGCGGCTGGCCGACGGCGAGCCGGTAGAAGCCAATAATTGCTGGGAGTCCGGACTGATAGAATTGGCCAAGGAGGATGGGCCGAAACTGCGCCGGGCTGGCTGTGCGGCTTCGCTCGCAGCGGTCGGCCGGGCAGTCTACGCAGCCCTGGTCGAGACTTTGCGGGAAGAAGCGGACCACCAGCCTAGCGGACGCAAACACCGCGAATACCTGCCGGCTATTCTCAACAAGCGCGGCGCTGCAGCCAGCCGTGTGAGCGTCGGCGAGCTCCTGCAAGACACCGGTCCGGTGCCGCGGGAGTTGGTCGAGGTTTTGGAACAAACGCTCGCGTGGCTCAAGAGCGGGTCAACAAATCCGATGACGTTGCGCGATGCGTATGAGAATGCTGAATGCAAGCGTAAAAATCAGCGAGCGCGCCTGTCGCGGCTCTTTGGCGCGGCACGGCGGATGGAATGGATTGGGGACGAGCACCCGCTCGCCACGCCGCTGCATTACCGCTGGCATCAAGTATCCCGGTTGCTCCATGACCTGTGGGCGGCAGCATGAGTGAACGCTCCGCCTGGCCGAGCCAAGCTTACCTTGACGCCTTGCGGCTTGACCCGGGTAGCCTAGTTACAGGCGCGATCCTGACTAGCTACTCCGCCGATTTACCTTCAATCGTTGCCGCGCTCCTTGCGCTGACTGGCCGAGACAACGACGCCGGCAGTGGAGACAAAACGGATCTCGCTGAGGCCGTAGAGCAGCTCCGCGGCAAGGTACGAATCTTGATACAGCGGGGGCGGCTTGCGCGTCCGAAGCGCGTGCCGCCGATTGCCGCGGTTCTCGATCAGTTCATTCGGGAAATTGACTTTGATGAGCGCGAACACAGCTGGCATCCGAAGGTTGCGCTCGTCCGCCTCGCCAATGGTAAGGCGCCTCCGGACTGGCGCGTATGGTTCGGGAGCCGCAATCTTACCGCCGCGATTAATCGGGATTTTGGGGTTCTCCTGACCAGCGCCGCCGATCCCAAAGCGCCGAACGCCGCAGCAGTTTCAGGCTTGAGCGAAGTTGCCTATCGGCTCGCCGTTCTTGCCGACTTAGATGTCTTTCGCCCAGTGGGAACGCGAACAACGCTCGCTAGCGTTCGCTGGATGCAGCCGGCGCCTTTCACAGTCGAACGCGTCACGTTGACCCACGGCAAAGGCGCTGACAAAGCGCTGCCGGTGCAGCCGGACGCGGATGAGGTGATTGCCATAAGTCCATTTCTCGACGGTGGGGTCCTGCGCACCGTTGGCGCATGGGGGGGGACACGAGCTGTCCGGCGGCTGCTGTCCACGCCGAAGGAGCTGGCCAAGCTCGCATCGCAAACGCAAAAGCCGCTCGCCGGTTTCAAGGATAATCTTTTTGTACTGGAGGCTCCTGCGCCGGATGCCATCGAGGCGGAAGCCAGCGCTCTCAAAGTCGAATCGAACCCAGAAGACGGCGAAGACGAGCAACTAATCTTCGGGCTGCATGCAAAGATCCTTGCTGTCCGCAAGGCGCGAAAAATGCGTCTTTGGGTCGGGAGCGCCAACGCGACACAGCGTGCCTGGAACGGCGACAACGTCGAGTTGATCGCCGAACTTTCAGCATCCGACGCCACGCGCAAAGGCCTCGACGACCTCTTCACGCAAGCGCAGCCCGTCTCCCTCGCCCAGCTCCAGGCGATGCACGTGCCGCCCGCAGGCACTGAAAACCGGCTTGAGGAAGCGCGAAAAGCTGTGGTTGCCGGATGGCGGGGGAAGCTGATCCGAGAGGGCAATGTATTTACGGTGCACGCCGATGCGCCGCCGCATCCCGCCGACGTGACGATCGCCCTGGAAGTGGGCTTGGCGACTGGGGCACTCGTCGGATGGCCGCGGGACCAAGTGACGCTGGCGCTCGGCGAGTATGGCGCCGGCTTGCACACGCAATTGCTGCAGTTCCGACTGACGCTCGGCGATATCGAATGCAGTTGGCTGCAGTGCGTTGATGTTGCGCCGCCGTTCAATAAGGAACGTGACCGCCACGTGATCGCGCATTACCTCGGCATGAGCGCGTTTCTTGCGTGGATTGGGGCGCTGCTTACCGGGACGTCGAACGAGGACGGTGGCGTTTTGTGGGACGCAAAGCCGCAAACCGGCAACGGCCCCTACAACAATCTCCTTGCCGGAAACCTTCTCACACTCGATGCCATGCTGTCGTGCTGGGCGCGCGACCGCGCGTCATTTGTGTGCGTCGCCGAGCGGATCAACAGTTACCTCGGGCCGGTGATGTCGCATGCCGCGTCGATGCCTGGCGAGGACCTTCAGGTCCTGACGGTGTTTCAGTCCGTCTGGAAAATTGTTAGCAACGAACTTCTCAAAGAACGCTGATGCCGCAGCCGAAACCTTTTCAGAAGGCCGCGATTGCGGCTGCGTGCGCAAGCTTTCTGTCGGCCAAGGGCTCCAAGCGCTTTCTAATTGCCGATGAGGTCGGGTTGGGCAAAACTGTTGTGGCACAGCAGGTTATTGAGCGCCTGACCGACACAGACCGCCGTTCACCATTGGTCGTCTACTACATCACGAACGGCCAACGGGTCGCACATCAGAACCGCGACCGGCTGGTGGATTTTCTCTCAGCAGATGATCAGAGGAACGCGCTCTCAAAAGCTGACCGTTTGAACGTCATTCCGCTCTTTGACGTCCCCAAGACGCCCGTCGTCCTTTACGCGCTGACTCCCGGCACATCGTTCCCGGGGAAGACTACGCGGCTGCACGCGGGCCGAAAGGAAGAACGCGCCTTTATCACGGCGTTGCTGGGAAGAGCCTATCCACACCTTGTCCGGAGGCTCGGCGAGAATGTGATGCGGCGGAACGTAACCTCGGATTGGGAAGGGTTGGTGCGCAATCACCGCGGCGCGGTGGGCTCCCTGCCCCGCCGATTTATTCGCGCCTTTCGGGCCGCACTGGTGACCGAGTTCGGGGCGCCGGTCAAACTCCGCCTGCCGGCCGAGTTTAAGGGGAGAACACCCGGGCGTTTCGTCGGCCGGTTGCGGAAGGCGTTGGCTCATACCGTACTCCTCGACCGCCCGCCTGACCTCATAATCCTTGATGAATTTCATCGTTACCCCGACATTTTTCGAAAGGAAAACCGCGCCGATCCCTTAATCCGGGCGCTGTTGGAACCAAGGTCGGATCGACGTCCAGCGGTCCTGATGCTGTCAGCGACGCCCTTTAAGCTTTTCGCCACTCGGCTCGAGGAAAACCGAGGGACGGAAGCGAACCGTGAATTCTTTGATCTGATGGAGTTCCTCGGCGGCTCGCGGGGCGCCCCCCTCAGGGCGAGCGCTGAACACGAGTTTGCGAAATTCGGGGCCGCGCTCTTGGCCATTGCCAAGAACCACGAGGGCTCGGATAAGATCACTCGCCTAATCGCGGAGGCGTCGGTCATTCGGGATAACATTCAGGATATTCTGGCGCCCTACCTCTCGCGCATGGAGCGGGAGCCAGACGCGGATGAAAGCGCTCGCACCCACGAATTAGACGCCGCGCTTGACGCGGCGGACGTCCGCGCCTTTCGTCACCTCGCCGGCTCCTTCCAACCCGAACACAAATGGTTCGCGCTGCCTTTCTGGCTGTCCGTCCCCCTGCCTGCCCAGACGTTGGGGCGGGGTTACATAGCATGGCGAGATGCGGACATGCGCCGCGATGCTGCGCTGATTAAATTGACCAAGGACGGGCGTTACCGCCTGCCGCAAAAGTTGCCTAGCCCCAAGCTTCGCGCATTGGAGCGGATCACTTACGCCGAAGCGCTATCGCTCCCCTGGGTATCGCCCTCAATCCCGTGGTGGCCGCTCCGTGGCGCGTGGGAACAGATCACGCACGAACCCAAACTTCTGCTGTTCAGTCGCTTCAAATCGACGCCTCGGAGTATCGCAGCCCTGACAAGCTTGCGCGTCGAGGCGGCGTACCGCTCGCGTCAAAGCTACGACGAAGGCTGGAAAAGGCGCCGGCTACAGGCCGGACCGAGTTGATTGTCGACGATTGCGCTCTTTCATCCGTCGCCCTTTTTAATCAGCGAAACAGATCCTTTGCCCACTCGCGCGTCGAATTCTGCGTCCGGGCGCGGACGCGTTCGCAAGCAGCTCAACGACGCCCTAAAGCGGCTTGGTGTCGAAGTGAAAAGAGGTCCCGGCCATCAGAGCGCCCGGCGGAAACCGCTCTGGACGCTGCTCGCCGCGCTCGACGGTAAAGCGGGCTATGCAACGCTGACGAAAGCGGCCTGGAAGAGCGCGGTCGGAGAGGACGGTGTTTCCGCTCTTGTCGAGGAATGGCACGCGCAGCACAAAATCGATTGGATTAGCCGCCGGGAGTTTGATGATCTGGTAACCGCGGCAATCGCTTCGCCAGGCGTTGTCATCGGGCGCGCGCTCCGGCGTCATTTCATCGACGCGCTGTCGCCCAAATACTACGCCGAGATGGTCACACTTGCCTGGCTCGGACTGCGCCGATATTTGGACAATCCTGTCTTCTGGGCGCGGCTTCCGAAGGGCAAGCCGGTGCGCGTGCTTCAGCGGGCCTGCCAAGACGGCAATCTTGAAGCGGTGCTCGACGAACATTTTTGGATGCGGCGACAGACACTGCCGACGCGCGAACGAGGGCTCGCCGCGGACCTGCTGGAGTCATTAAGCATCACCACCGGAGCCTTTTCGCTTCACAGCGTAAGCAAGGACAGATCGCCACCTATCCGCGTGCGTTGCCACGTCGCCGTGTCGTTCGGGTCGAGCGACGAAGATGATCGGCGCACCGGCGATGAGCAGGCCCCTCGATCGGATGAACTTCGAAACGCTTTCAATTCGCCCTTCTGGCCCTACGTACTCGCCACCACATCAGTCGGACAGGAGGGTTTGGATTTTCATACTTGGTGCAGTCGGATCGTCCATTGGGATTTGTGCCCCAGCCCGCTCGAACTGGAGCAACGCGAAGGCCGGATTTAGCGGTTCGGCGGCCTCGCGATCCGGCGCCACCTACCAGCTCTCGCCGACGATGCCTTGAAGGCGATCGCCATAGGCGGAAAATTGTGCTCGCTTTGGGACGCTGTCGAGGCGCTCGCCAGTGCAAAATATCGAGACGCATCAGGTCTTTCACCTTGGTGGGTGTTAAAGGGCGCCGCCGTCAGCCGATACGTTTTCAATCTCCAGCAAAGCCGGGACCTTGAGAAATTTAAGCTCCTGAAGGAACAGCGGTTGATCTATCGGTTAGCGCTTGGGCAGCCTAACCAAGAAGACCTTGTCGAGTTTTTGGCCAAAGGAGGCTCCTCGCTCACAAAGACGCTCAAACCTTTGGCGCTCGATTTCTCGGCGTTTTCCCGAGAGCTTGCTGCAACGAAAGGTCGCGATGTTCAGCCTTGCCGTGCGCAAGAGGCTTAGGGGAAGCTCAATGTCTTGCAGGGAGTCCTCATTGTAGGTCCGCTTCGGGCGGTGAAGGCTACTTCGCGCTCGCAATGGAATGATGACTGTGGCGCGGACTCCGGTCCTTCCCGAGGCGTCCCTGTAGACGCGCTATCCGCCGAATTGCAACATCCACGACCGCGATAGGAACGTCCGCTTCACGTCCACTCCGGCCGCCCGCTTGACGTCTATCCGCGAGGTTCAATCCCTCTCGATGAATGTTCGTCGAATCGGACGAACTGCGACGGAGCACCGATTGCAAGTAACTGCGCGGCAGTTATCTGCGCAGATAATTGCACGTTTCCTCCGCAGGCCACGAAGCGCTAGGCCAAATGGGCGATCTGCTGGGTCGGGTCACTGCCGGTGATACCGGTGTTTATATCGAAAGGTTAAACGGTAACTTCTATATCGGCGCGCCCGATGGTTTCCGACTCACCGGAGTTCATGAGACACCCTTTTCGGCGGCGGCTATGATGTTCATCAACGCGCGCTCACGGTCCTTAAGGCTCCCAGCGACCATCTTGCCGCCATGCGCGACCGTCGCGCGGGCGTACCGGTCGTATTGGGTCGGCTTGAGGTACAGCCGCACGCATCGAGTCCCTGGCGTCGGTCGGCTCCCGTTCTTCATGATGAGCTTCAGTTCGTGCGCGTTGTGCTGCTGGGGGAGGGCAAGCAGCTCTTGCGAGTTGCGGGGCGTCACGTGCGGCCCGATGATATATGCGGCGGTCCAGCCGATGCCGGTAAGCTGGGCGTCGTTGATCGGCAGCCCTTCAAACCACCGAGCGATTTCCGCCAAGTAGTACGCCTTCCTCCGTCCGAGTCCGGACTCCTTAATCAGTTGCTTGAATAGGCCATGAACCGCTCCGGGTTTGTCGGAGGCTCCAACTCTTGAAAGGATGGAGCGATGGCAAGCAAGACAACGAACAGATTTTCGCCTGAGGTGCGGGCACGAGCGGTTCGGCTGGTTTTGGAGCATGAGCAGGATCACCCGTCGCGCTGGGCGGCGATATCCTCGGTAGCCGCGAAGATTGGCTGCACGGCGCAATCTCTCAATGAGTGGGTGAAGAAGGCGGAAACCAACAGCGGCGTGCGCGGGGGCGTTCCCACCGAGCTCGCCGATCGGCTGAAGGCGCTGGAGCGTGAGAACCGTGAGCTTCGCCAGGCGAATGAGATTCTTCGCAAGGCGTCCGCTTATTTTGCCCAGGCGGAGCTCGACCGCCGGTTCAAGCCATGATCGCCTTCATCGACGATCATCTGGAGGCCTACGGGATCGAGCCGATCTGCAGGGTTCTGCCGATCGCCCCGTCGACCTACCATGTCCATGCCGCCAGACGCGCTGATCCTTCCCGTCTGCCCGGGAGGGTCCGCCGCGACGCCGATCTGAAGGTCGAGATCCGGCGCGTGTTCGAGGAGAACTTCCGCGTCTACGGCGTGCGCAAGGTCTGGCGTCAGTTGCGGCGCGAAGGCTTCTCTGCCGCACGCTGCACAGTCGCCCGGCTGATGCGGGACATGGGCCTTCGCGGGGCGATCCGGGGCAAGCCTGTGCGGACCACAATCAGCGACAAGGCAGCTCCCTGTCCGCTGGATCATGTGAACCGACAGTTCCACGCTTCCGCGCCTGACCGCCTGTGGTTGGCCGATTTTACGTATGTGGCGACCTGGGCCGGCTTCGTCTACGTCGCCTTCGTCATCGACGCCTATGCTCGGCGGATCGTCGGCTGGCGAGCCAGCAGGACCGCGCACGCCGACTTTGTCCTGGATGCCCTGGAGCAGGCGCTTCATGACCGAAGGCCCACCAATCGCGGTGGCCTCGTCCACCATAGCGATAGGGGCAGCCAATATGTTTCGATCAGGTACACCGAGCGTCTCGCTGAAGCCGGGATCGAACCTTCCGTAGGCAGCGTCGGCGACTCTTACGACAACGCGCTGGCCGAGACGATCAATGGCCTCTACAAAGCCGAGGTCATTCACCGACGAGGGCCGTGGCGCAACTTCGAGGCTGTCGAGTTCGCAACCCTCGAGTGGGTAGACTGGTTCAACAATCGCCGGCTTCTGGAGCCCATTGGCTTCATCCCGCCGGCCGAAGCCGAGGAACGCTACTTCGCCATGCTGACCAACCCAGCCATGGCGGCGTGAATCAAATAAAACGGCCTCCGGCAAACCCGGAGCGGTTCACCCTTGTCTTCGACCTGAACCTTCCGAAGCAGACGGCCGAGCTTGACGAAATTGTCCTCGAACTTGGCCGATAGCGCGACGGCTTCGTTGTAGGTGTCGGTCAAGCTTGGCATCGTGAACTCCTCCTTGAGTTGATCGGTGGGGTTGAAGCGGACTGGCGTCCCGGTCGGGTGCATCACCGTCAGGGCGGACCTCCGCGCCAATAGGTCAGCGCGGATCGTATTGAGGCAGTCGAGGTTGTCGCGGACGACAGTCAGCAGCGGAGCAATCCCTTCGACCGGGACGCCGACGTTCGTCATGTCGGCCTCGACCCCGAGGCGCTCCAACTCCGTTGATCCTGTCCATTCAAAGCGACGGGATACGGGGGCGGCGTCGATCTGGAAGGCGGCCATGCAGGCTGCGTCCAGCGCACGATATTCGGGGACGAAGGCCGCGATCGCGTCGCGCACGGCAGCGTTTTCACGCGCGAAGCGATGGATCGCCGCCTTGCCGGCGGCCGTGTGTTTGTCGAAGACGTAGCTCGGGATGTCGCCGATCACGTCCGGCGGAACAGCTGTGTCGATCACGCGGCCGGCGGCGGACACGGCCAGCCATAGCAGCGGCGTCATGACGACAATCGGCTCTCGGGTGCGCGGTGCGGCAATGCGGGATGCCGCGATCAGGTCAGCGGGGACACTTAGCCGTCCGAAGGCTTGCGTGAGCCTGTTCAGGTCACCGCATCCGATACGGCGCTCGTCGCCCCACTCGGTCCCGGAAGTGAACCAAGCTTGACGATCGCGCGCACGGGAGGGGATTGCTCAAGTCAGCGAGGTGTTCGATGCGCCGGACGAGAGACATCGCGCCGACCCAGGCGGCGAAATGGCCGAGGTGGACCGATACGCGCGCCGGGTGTTGTCGGCGATGCTGGCCTCGACCAGGGCGGAGACCTCGTCGAGGGCCGAGTAGGGCGTCGCTTTCGTGCAGATATCTGCACGACAAGTTTCGTCGATGGCCGTCGTTTGATCCTCCGACGGGCCCGACCGGGCTCGTCCTACGGGTTGTCTGGGTCGTCTGGAGGTCCATTTTTTGGGTCGCGATAAGCAAGGGTTATCGCGAGTTAGAACCTCATCCACGACCCGCCTCGCCCTGCGGCTCGTGCGTCACCGGAATGATGCCTCCCCTCTGCCGTGGCATGGAATCGCGGCGAGTTTCCTACTCTCGAGCATCCCCCCTCCCCCTACCGCAGAAACCAGTAGGCGCCGCCGATGACAAGGGAAATTGCGGCGGTAACGCCGGCCAGCATGAAATAGGCGCCCTTCGTGATGTCTCCGATGATTTTTTTGATCGCGGCGCGATCGTTCAAGTTCGGAAATTCTGCGTCCGGCCTGGAAACGCCCAGAAACGCACAGAGAGGACCCCACCCCTCGTCAACCCTGAAGACAAGAAGCCTGCCTGCCGGTACTGCCGCCTTCACTTCCTCGACATACGCTTCATAGCGCGCGACGGCCTTGACCTTGTCATCCATCGCGCCCTTCAGGGTTCGCCCCCAAAACAGCTTGTGGGCCATGTCGCCGAGCTTTCGTCCAAACGGGGTCACGAGTTCGAGGACTTTGAACTGCCACATGGTCTCGGTGAAGAAGATCGTGTCCATCGTGCTTTCGTACCAGGCTTCAGGACCGCGCGGGTGCAAGGTCAGGATCACTTTCGCATCGGGATAAGCCTGGGTGAGTTCGCGCCAAACGCAGCAGCCGGGATTGTCGACGGTCGCGGTGTATTTGGAATAAACTTGGCTCCAGTCGTGTTGCGATCCCGGCGGCGAGTTGGCGACCTTGCGCCAGAAGTCCAAATGGGTCTTGTTCTCCTTGTTGTTGATAACTTCGGCCATGTGATAGCAGGGAAAGCCGAGCTGATTGAGCGCAGCATAGGTCGACCATGTTCCGGTCCGACCAAATCCCGCTCCAATCACTTTCAACGTCACGTCACAGTCCCCTTTCGCGCGCGATGTCACCGGTGCGAGGCGGACTGCCTGTCGCGGTCTTGCGGAGTTGGCGTCAGATCGCCCGAGCGCCCCCCGACGGCGGCCGCGGAGCTTATACATTCCTCGTCCGAGGAATGCAACTTATCGAAAACCGGGCGGCACAACTTGCTTTTTTAGGACAAACACCTGTTTTCTCAAGCCGTCGGAAACCGCGGGTCTAGTGCCGATGAGGCGGAATCCCTTCATCGGGAGGTTTCGTCCGCAAGGATCAGGAATGTCCTTTGGGGTAGTGAAGCTTATTTCGCGGTCGCAATGGAATGACAGCTATCGCCTGGACTCCGGTCCTTCCCGAGGCGACCGTTGTAGGCGCGCTCTCCGCCCTTCTGAGACATTCGTCGCATCGCCCACGGACCACCGCCCTCGACCCTGGAACTAAACCGCTCGCGCGGTAGGGGCGGCCGGGTAAGGCTGGAGGAAGGCGAGGGCTGAAGAGAAACGCGAAGGCCTGGGGCCTGTCTCAAGATCGTGGGGTTCAACCCCATGCGAGACAGGAGCTTTCGCTATGCCCGACAAGCCAATCAGCCCTCTGCGTCAGCGCTTGATCGATGACATGACGGCGCGTCGTTACAGCGAGAAAGTGCAGAAGGCCTACGTCCGGCAGGTCAGGACCTTCGCGGCCTTCCTCGGCCGGTCGCCGGACACGGCCACGAGTGATGATCTTCGCCGCTTTCAACTGCATATGGCGCAGCAGCAGATCAGCCCTGGGTCGACCAACGCCGCCATCGCCGCGCTGCGGTTCTTTTTCACCGTGACGCTCGAACGGCCCGACCTCGTCCGTCCTCTGACGATCGTGAACGAGCCGCGCAGGGCGCCGGTCGTGCTGAGCCAGGAGGAAGTGGCGCGCCTCCTCGAAGCCGCGCCCGGCCTCAAGTACAAGGCCGCGCTGAGCGTGGCTTACGGCGCGGGCCTGCGCGTGTCCGAGGTCGCGAACCTGAAGGTGTCCGACATCGACAGCGATCGCATGACGCTTCGGGTCGAGCAGGGCAAGGGGCAGCGGGATCGCTATGTGATGCTGTCGCCGCAACTGCTCGAACTTTTGCGCGACTGGTGGCGGGCGGCCCGACCTCAAGTCTGGCTGTTTCCCGGCCAGAACCCGATCAACCCCATGACACCTCGGCAGCTCAACCGCGCCGTGCACGCCGCCAAGACTCTGGCAGGCATCTCCAAGCGCGTGTCCCCACACACTTTGCGGCACAGCTTCGCAACCCATCTGCTCGAGCAGGGCGTCGATATTCGCGTGATCCAAGTTTTGCTCGGACATGCGAAGTTGGAGACGACGGCGCTCTACACCCGCGTCGCCGTCAACACGGTCCGCGACATCAAGAGCCCACTGGAGCGGCTCGGCGTCAACCTTGGGAGCCGATCGCCGCCTGCCTGACAGGCCCGCGTGCCGCGGCCTCGCCTGGAGGTCGCCGACGTCTTTCGCACCCATGGCGCGGCGTGGCGCAAGGCCAACGCCGGTCACGTGAGCCTCGGCCAGCTGAAGGTCATGTCGGCGATCGAGACCTGTCGCACCGCCGCGCTCGGCGGACACGTTGAGCGCTGCGAGGATTGCGCCTACGAACGCGTCGCCTACAACTCCTGCCGCAACCGCCACTGCCCGAAGTGTCAGGCCGCGGCGGCGCGGCAATGGCTCGCCGAGCGCGAGGCCGAGCTCCTGCCGGTCGCCTATTATCACGTGGTCTTCACCCTGCCGGCGGCGATCGGCGCAATCGCGTTCCACAACAAGGCCGCCGTCTACGACCTCCTGTTCAGGACCGCGGCCGACACGCTGATCACCATTGCCGCCGATCCGAAGCATCTGGGCGCGCGCATCGGCCTCACCGCCGTCCTCCACACCTGGGGCTCGGCGCTGACCCATCATCCGCATGTCCATGTCATCGTTCCCGGCGGCGGCCTGTCGCCGGACGGAGCCCGCTGGATCGCCTGCAAGGCCGGCTTCTTCCTGCCCGTGCGCGTGCTGTCGCGCCTGTTCCGCCGCCGTTTCCTCGAAGGCCTGGTAGCCCTGCATGAGACCGGCCGCCTAACCTTCTTCGGCGATCTCGCCTCGCTCTCCGACCAGCGCGCCTTCGACGCCGCGCTTGCGCCTCTGCGTCGCTCCGAATGGGTGGTCTTCGCCAAGAGACCCTTCGCCGGACCACAAGCCGTGCTCGCCTATCTCTCCCGCTACACCCACCGCGTCGCCATCTCGAACTCCCGGCTGATCGCGCTCGACGAGGCCGGCGTCACCTTCAAATGGAAGGACTACCGGATCAAAGGCTGCGACCGGCTCAGGGCCATGACGCTCGCCGCGGCCGAGTTCATCCGCCGCTTTCTCCTGCACGTGCTGCCAAGCGGTTTCCATCGCATCCGCCACTACGGCCTGTTCGCTGGAACGGTTCGAGCGCGCAACATCGAGCGCGCCCGCCAATTGCTCGCCGCCGCCCAAGGTCTCGCCCCAAAGCGCGACGATGAGGCCGACAGCGAGACCGAAACACCTTCGTCGGCGCGCCGATGCCCGTGTTGCGGCGGCCGGATGATCATCATCGAGACGTTCGAAGGCGTATGCCCTGCGCAATCGCCACCGCCAAGCCGGATCAGGATCGACACCTCATGATCATCACTGCGCTTCCCACCTCGCAACGCCGCTTCTCCTCGCCTTCCTCTGCGCGCCGGAGCAGGAAGCCGATGTTCTCACGAGGTCGCCAGTCCTCCTCCGACCGCCGTGCCCGCGCCAGGCCCGCGCATACTCGCGGCCAATCACGTCCGCCGTGGTCGCTCCCGCCGGCAACAATCCGTCCCGCCGGCCTCGGAATCCCCATCAGCGCTCCGCCCGCGACCTTCAAATCCCCATAGGCCGCGCCCAACCAAACGGCGCCCCTTCCTACCCGCGGTTTCCTCCTTGGGGGGCTTTCGAACCCCGGCCCCAGAACCCCTATGACCGTCCTGCAGAGGGCCGGCGTCCGAAACCCTTCACCGAGGCTGCCATTCCTCGCCGGTTCTCCTTACGGAAGGAATGCGCAAAATAGCGGCCATTGATCGACGGCTTCGCGACGGGTGGATTCGACCCAAGCGGACGAAACGCTACACAGCGGCGTGGGCGGCGAAGACCTTGCCCTTTTTTGTCCGAGTCAAAACTTCAAGTTTCCCGCCATCCCCGGCAAATTCTCGTGACAATCCACGGTCGGCAACAGCGCCCAAGCACAATCCGGGCGCAGCAGGGAAACATTTCGTGCCGAAGTGGGTAGAAATACCAATTGATGTTCAATACCCCCCTCGTAGTGTGACGCTTGTATAACTTGGCCAACCGACACCAGAGCCCCCCGGAAGCGCCGATCGCGCTGTAAATCCGTGGACCAGTCGCGTTGGTCGCGACCAACATGGGCAAGTGCCCCTGCCGAGGCACTATGGACGTCGGGGTTTGGCTGCAGAGCCTCGGTCTCGAGCAGTATGAAACGTTATTTCGCGAGAATGACCTCGACGTTGAGGTTCTGAGCGACCTGACGGACGGCGACTTCGAAAAGATCGGCGTGTCCCTAGGGCACCGCAAGCGCCTCCTGAAGGCGGTCGCGGCGCTCGCAGGCCCCGTGCCAGCGCCTCCCACCGCTAACACACCGATACCGCTTGCTGCTGACGCCGCCGAGCGCCGCCAACTCACGGTCATGTTCTGCGATCTCGTCGGCTCGACCACCATTTCGGCCGCGCTCGACGCCGAGGATTGGCGCAATCTGGTGAGCGGCTACGTCGACGCTGCGTCGGAGGCGGTGACGCAAATGGGCGGACGCGTCGCCAAGAAGCTCGGCGACGGGCTGATGGCCTTGTTTGGACATCCGATTGCGCAGGAGAACGATTCCGAACGCGCGGTTCGCGCCGCGCTCGCGATCCAGCGCGCGCTCGCCGAACTGAATCGCGAGAATGCTGGCGCAGGCCGCCCGGAGCTCGTCGCCCGGATCGGAATTGAAACCGGCGCGGTGGTGGTGGATTCGGCGGGCGAAATCTTTGGCGACGCGCCCAATATCGCAGCAAGGATGCAGGCGTTCGCCGAGCCGGGAACGGTGCTCGTCACGGCGCGCGTGCAGCGACAGGTCGCGGGCCTGTTCGTCGCCGAGGATCGCGGCGCGCAGACGCTGAAGGGCGCGCCTGAGCCGCTCGCGCTCTACCGAGTCGTGCGCGCGAGCGGTGGCCGGCGCTTCGGCGCCCGCGCGCTTACTCCGCTGGTCGGGCGCGAGGAGGAGCTCGACCTCTTGCGCCGGCGCTGGGAGCGGGCGGCAAGAGGCGAGGGCCAGCTCGCGCTCGTGGTCGGCGAGCCCGGCATCGGCAAGTCGCGCCTCGTCGAGGAGTTTCGCTTAAAGCTCGGCGAGACGCCGCACACCTGGGTCGAATTCTCATCGTCGCAACTGTTGCAGAATACGCCGTTGCACCCGATCGCCGAATGGGGCCGCCAGCGTTTCGGCGGCGCCGACACCCCCGCCGGCGCGCGCCTCGCCGACCTCGAGAACACGTTGCAGCTGATCGGGCTCGATCCGGCCGAACATGCGCCGCTCGTTGCACCCCTCGTCGACATCCCCTTGCCACCGGGCGGCGGCGCTAACCTGCCGCCCGAGGAGCTCAGGCGAAGACAGCTCGCGGCGCTAGTCGCGTGGTTTGTGGCAGGGGCGCGCACACAGCCCGCAGCGCTCGCGTTTGAGGACCTGCACTGGGCCGACCCGACGTCGCTCGATCTGATGCAGGCTCTCGCGGACCGCGGTCGGCAGGCACCGCTCTTCATCCTCGCGACCGCGCGGCCGGAATTCCGCCCGCCCTGGAGCTTGCGCTCGCACCACAGTGTGATTTCGCTCAGCCCCCTCGATCGCGCCGACGTCGCGCAGATGGTCGGCGAGCTCGCCGCTCGCCGTGCGCTGAGCCAAGAGGTGGTAGAGGGCGTGAGCGAACGCACCGGCGGGGTGCCGCTGTTTGTCGAGGAGGTCACGCGCCTTCTGCTCGAGCGCGGCGTGGCCGGCGGGTTGCAGGCGATCCCGCCGACGTTGCAGCAATCGCTCGCGGCGCGGCTCGACCGGCTGGGCGAAGCGCGCGAAGTCGCGCAGATCGGCGCCGTCCTCGGGCGGGATTTCGCGTATGCACTGGTGCGCGCTGTCGGCGAGATCGACGACCCCACCCTCCAGTCCGCGCTCGACAGGCTCGCCGAAGCGGACCTTCTCATCGCCGAGGGGGCGGGCCATGAGGCGAACTATCGCTTCAAGCACGCGCTGATCCAGGACGCGGCCTACGACAACCTACTCAAGAGCCGCCGGCAGGCGCTGCACCGCCGCGCGGCGGAAATACTGCGCGATCAGCCTGAGCGCGCCGCGGCCGAGCCGGAAGTCATCGCCCATCATTTCACGCAAGCGGGCCTCAACGACCTTGCCATCGAATGGTGGGGCAAGGCGGGCGACCAGGCGCTGCGCCGCTCGGCCTTCCAGGAGGCGATCGCCCATCTCGGCAAGGCGATCGCGATGGCGGACAAGAGCGGAGGCGAAAGCAGGGCGCGTGCCGGGGCCGAAGCCGTCGCCGCCGGGCAACGCCTAAAATTGCAGACCAGCTACAGCCAGGCGTTGATGCTGTCCCGAGGCTACGCCTCCGAGGAAGCGAAGGCCGCCTTCGCCCACGCTCAGGAACTCGCCAAGGGGGTCGATAACGCCGCTGAGAGGTTCGACGCTTATTACGGGCGGTTTGCCGGCTGCCTGTTGCGCGGTGATCTGCGGTTGGTGCAGGAAACCGCCGAAAAATTCGTACGCGATGCCGAGAAGGAGGCGCGGACGACGGAAGCGGCGGCCGCTCGCCGCTGCCTCGGCGTGGCGTACCTCTTTCAAGGCGATCCCACGGCGGCCCGAATCCATTTTGAGCGGGCGCTGAGGATATTCGATCCCGAACGTGATCATGAGGCCAAGTTCCGTTTCGGCATGGACATCGGCGCCGCTGCTACCGGTTACCTTGCCCTCACGAATTGGCTGCTCGGCGAGCCAGGACCGGCGCGGAAGCTGAACAAAGAGGCGATCGCGCGCGCGGTTGAATCCGCTCATGCCTCGAGCCTGGCCACCGCCCATTGGAACAAGGCCTTGTTTGGTGCGGTTCGTGACGATGCTGAAGCCGGCCGCCGCGCGGCGGAATCCCTCCTCGATGTCAGCCGAGAGCATGGCCTCAAAGTTTATCTGGCTATGGGAGCGGTGTTCTCCGGTTGGGCTCGCACTCGGCTCGGCGCTCGTCCGACCGGCATGACCGAGTTTAGACAAGCCCTGGCGGCGTACGCCGGCCATGGAAACAAGATGCTTGCGCCGTTCTTCCAAGGCCGGCTCGCCGAACTCGAAGCCGAAGGTCAAGACGCCGCAGGCGCCGTGGCGCGGATCGACGATGCGTTGGCGCTCGCGCAACAGACGGGAGAGCGCTGGACCGACGCCCTCCTGCACCGCATCCGCGGCGACATCCTGCTGAAGGCCGATCCGGAACATCCCGTTCGCGCAGAGGAAGCCTACCTCAACGCCATCGCCGTCGCGGGAGAGCAAAGCGCGCGGAGCTTTGGGCTACAGGCCGCGCTGAAGCTTGCCAAGCTCTACCAGTCGACCGGCCGCCTGGCGGAAGCCCACGCCGTCCTCGCGCCCGCGCTCGAAGGCTTTGCGCCGACCGCGGAAATGCCCGAGATCGCGGAGGCGATGTCGCTGTCCGCGCGGTTGGCGTAGGTCTTCTTCGGGGGGTGAAGCCTATTTCGCGCTCGCAAGTGAATGACGGCTTTCGCTTGGACTCCGGTCCTTCCCGAGACGACATCCGTAGGCGCGCTTCCCGCCCGAGGACTAAACCGCTCGCGCGGTAGGGGCGGCGAGCGACAGCGCGAGAACTCGGAAGGCCAGAACCGGCCGACGTGAAGGCCAAGGCCTGTCTCAAGATCGTGGGGTTCAACCCCATGCGAGACAGGAGCTTTCGATGTCCAACAAGCCCATCAGCCCGCTGCGTCAGCGCATGATCGACGACATGACGGCGCGCCGGTTCAAGGAGAAGGTGCAAAAGGATTATGTCCGGCATGTGAGGACCTTCGCGGCCTTCCTTGGCCGGTCACCGGACACGGCCACGAGCGAGGACCTTCGCCGCTTTCAGCTTCACATGGCGAAGCAACAGATTGGCGCTCCGACGATCAACTCCGCCATCGCCGCGCTGCGCTTCTTTTTCATCGTTACACTCGAACGGCCCGATCTCGTTCGTCCTCTGAGGACTGTGAGTGAGCCGCGCAGGGCGCCGGTCGTGCTGAGCCAGGAGGAGGTGGCGCGGCTGCTCGAAGCCGCCCCCAGCGTGAAGTACAAGGCCGCGCTGAGCGTCGCCTACGGCGCGGGCCTCAGGGTGTCCGAGGTCGCGAACCTGAAGGTGTCGGACATCGACAGCCAGCGCATGACGCTCAGGGTCGAGCAGGGCAAGGGACAGCGGGATCGCTATGTCATGCTAGCGCCGCAACTGCTCGAGCTCTTGCGCGAATGGTGGCATGCGGCGCGACCGCCGGTCTGGCTCTTTCCCGGTCAGAACCCGATCAATCAGATCACTCCCCGTCAGCTCAACCGCGCCGTCACCGCCGCCAAAGACCTGGCCGGAATCTCCAAGCGCATCTCGCCGCATACCCTTCGGCACAGCTTCGCCACCCATCTGCTCGAGCAGGGCGTCGATATTCGCGTGATTCAGGTGTTGCTCGGGCACGCGAAACTCGAGACGACCGCGCTCTACACCCGCGTCGCCGTCAACACGGTCCGCGACATCAAGAGTCCGCTGGAGCGGCTGGGCGTCAGCCTGACGAAGCGAACACGGCCCGGCTGACCACGGCCGCGTGGCGCGGCCCCCTCTCGAGGTCGCCGACGTCTTTCGCGCCCACGGGGCGGCGTGGCGAAAGGCCAACGCCGGTCACCTGAGCCTCGGCCAGCTGAAGGTCATGTCGGCGATCGAGACCTGTCGCACCGCCGCGCTCGGCGGACACGTCGAGCGCTGCGAGGACTGCGCGCACGAACGGATCGCCTACAATTCCTGCCGCAATCGCCACTGCCCGAAGTGCCAAGCCGCCGCGGCGCGGAAGTGGCTCGAAGACCGCGAGGCCGAGCTCCTGCCGGTTCCCTACTATCACGTCGTCTTCACCCTGCCGGCGTCGATCGGCGCCATCGCGTTCCACAACAAGGCCGCCGTCTACGACCTCCTGTTCCGCACCGCCGCCGAGACGCTCACCACCATCGCCGCCGATCCCAAGCATCTCGGCGCGCGCATCGGCCTCACCGCCGTGCTCCACACCTGGGGCTCGGCGCTCACCCACCATCCGCACGTCCACGTCATCGTGCCCGGCGGCGGCCTGTCGCCGGACGGGTCGCATTGGATCGCCTGCAAGCCCGGCTTCTTCCTGCCCGTGCGTGTGCTGTCGCGTCTGTTCCGCCGCCTCTTCCTCGACGGGATCGCCGCCCTGTATGCGGCCGGACGCCTCGCCTTCCTCGGCGACCTCGCCCCGCTCGCCGACAAGCGCGCCTTCGACGCCGCGCTCGCGCCCCTGCGCCATTCGGAATGGGTCGTCTACGCCAAGCGGCCGTTCGCCGGGACGCAGGCCGTGCTCGCCTACCTGTCGCGCTACACCCATCGCGTCGCGATCTCGAACTCCCGGCTCATCGCGCTCGACGAGAAGGTCGTCTCCTTCAAGTGGAAGGACTACCGGATCAAAGGCCGCGACCGGATGAAGACCATGACGCTCGACGCCGCCGAGTTCATCCGCCGCTTTCTCCTGCACGTTCTGCCCAGCGGCTTCCACCGCATCCGACATTACGGCCTGTTCGCCGGCGCGGTTCGAGCGAATAACATCGAGCGCGCCCAACAATTGCTCGCCCCGTCCAAGACCTCAGCCGAGAGCGCGCCCGCCGGCGCCGACAGCGACGCCGAACCAGATTCGTCCTTCCGCTGCTGCCCGTGCTGCGGCGGCCGGATGATCGTCGTCGAGACCTTCGAAGGCCCGCGCCCTGCGCGCCCGCCACCACCCACCCGGATCAGGATCGACACCTCATGATGATCAACGCCGCGCATCCTGCTTCGCAACGTCGATCGGTTTCGCGTCCAGCCGCGCGCTGGAGCACGAGAGCGCTGACCTCGCGCGGTCGCCAATCCTCCTTCGACCGACGCCAACGCCTCGCTCCCGCGCATCGTCGCCTTGGAAAACGTCCGCCGTCGCCGCTTCCGCTGAAAACACCCAACGTTGTCGGCTGCCGACGCCTCGCTCGACAGCCGTCCGCGACCCTCAAATCCCCATAGGCGCGCTCGCCAAACGGCCCCCTTCCTCCCCGCGGTTTCCTCCTTGGGAGGCTTTCGGACGCCGGCCCCCGATTCCGCACGACCGTCCGCAAGGGGCCGGCGCCCGAAACCCTTCACCTTCTGCGACATTGCTCGCACCGCATATCAACTACCGTCCTCGACCCTTTCTTGCCCTTCGAGGGCGGCCCTACGAACGGGCGGAAAGCACGACAAAGCGGTCTTCGGTTGAGGGCGCGGGTCGCGTCACGAGCGGAGCAGGCTGAGTTCCGCGCGCCGGCCCTAGCTCTCGGAGAAGAAACGTGCCCGCTCGCGATTCGCGACATCCTCGCCCTTACGACTTGAACGGCGGCTTTAGCGCCGGCCGGCGATAGGATGTTACTGGCGCCGGCGAAAGAATTCACCGGCCTATAGGGGTCGTCTCAGTTCGAAGGCTGTGGATCGCGGGCCACGATGGCGCGCACCGCGGCAGCGATCTCCAGCGCATTGGGCGTATCGGAATGGACACAGATGGTCTCGGCGCCCACTCGCACCTCTCGGCCGCCAACCGACTGCACGCGACCCTCGGCGATCGCCCGTCGGCACCTGTCGGCGGCCTGCTGAGGGTCCTTCGCGTCGTGGACGCGGGTGATGATCAGCGAGCCATCGTCGGCGTAATCGAGATCGGAGTAGAATTCGGCGACGAACGGCAGGCCGCGCTTCGGGTAGATCGTCTCGTGCAATGTGCCGAGCATGCCGAGCACCGGCGCGCCGAACACCTCCGCCGCGTCGCAGACCGCGTGGGCGACATCCTCCTGCCGAGCCGCCATTGCGTAGAGCGAGCCGTGCGGTTTGACGTGGTTTAACGGCATCCCCTCCGCCTCCAGGAACCCGTTGAGCGCGCCAATCTGATAGATGAGGCAATTTGCGAGCTCGTCGCGGCGCATCATCATTTCGCGACGGCCGAAGCCTTGCAGATCCGGCAGCGAAGGATGGGCGCCAACGCGCACCCCGTGCTTCTTCGCCAGGCGAACCGTCGCGCGCATGTGGTTGTAATCGGACGCATGAAAACCGCAAGCGACATTGGCGAAGTCGATGTATGGCATCATGCCCGCGTCGTCGCCCAGCTGGTAGAGCCCGAACAACTCCCCCATGTCGCAATTAATCGTCGTCATGCGCGCTTCCGATGCCTTATTTTGTCGAGGTTGCGCCGCTTAAGTCATATTGTAAAGTTGGAAAGCGGGAGGGGAAGATATCGGAGTTATCAATAGCGGGGACAGATCCGGAGCCTCCTGGCCGCCCTGCGAGGAGCGCCAAGCGAGCGCGATCTGCGTGCGCCGGCTCCGAGGCGGCGCACTTCTTGAGTGTGCTTTTGCCGAGCAACTCTCAAGCGTGTCGCATGGCAGGAGTTCGCCTTCACGACACGGGCGCGCTGCTCGCGCGGGACTTGGCCCAGCGCGGTCGGTACGCCACGGCACGCCGGGCGCTCATCGACGCTTGGTCGCATTGCCACCTGACGACCATCCGGGCGCTCGCGCGCCAGCCTTGGAACGGCCCGCTCAAATTTCGTCACCTGACCCTGCGGTCGAATTTTTCAGGTGACTCAGGCAGTTCGATCCGCGCATCCCGAACCTGCCCGAGACGCTGCCGCTATGGCGTCGCAAACAGGGGCGCGGGGATGTCGTGGATGTTCGATCGACGACGTGATCGCCCTCGTCGCCGCTATGAAGCCGTTCAGCGGCTCCCCTCTGCGGGCGTGCCCATCGAGGTGGGCGTGCGCGTCTCCGCCCCCTTTCCCGCCGGCACAAAATGATCGACGTCGCCGTGGCATGAATCAATTCGGGCGAGGCTTTCAGGCCTCGCCCGTTCGTGAATGGTTCGTGTTCTGTCACACGCGTCCGACGGGCAGGGTCACGTCTTTTGTTTCAAGCCCGCAAGGACCGCTTCCGCCGCAATCGGCATGTGCCGCACGCGTACGCCGACGGCGTTGAAGATCGCGTTGGCGACCGCGGGTGCGACCACCGTGGACCCCGGCTCGCCGACGCCGCTCGGGTGATGGCCCGAATCGATCAGCGTGACATCGATCGGCGGGACATTGGCCAGACGGATCGGCTCGTAGTCATTGAAGTTGGACTGCACGAATGCGCCGTCCTGGATGGTGAGCCGCTCCGACATGACCTGGCTCGCCCCCCACAGCGCCGAGCCCCGAACCTGCGCGGTCGCGCCGCGCGGATTGATCACGGTGCCCGGATCCATGGCGATGGTGATCCGGTTGATCGCGTAGTCGCCGGTCTTGGGATCGACCGTGACTTCCGCGATGCCGGCGACCCAGGTCGGGCTTTGCCGCTCCTCCGCCGCGGAGACAGCGATGCCCATGCCGGTGTTGGGCGGGAGCTGCTTTGCGCCCCAGCCCGCTTTGCCGGCCGCCACCCGGAGGCAATTCGCCAGCCTGAGCGCGCCGCCTATGGTCGTGGATTCGTAAGGCGGCCAGGACTTGTCGGTCGCCCAGGGCAGCGAAATCCACAATCGGTCCATATAATAGTCCGACGGCGTGCCCGCCGGATAGCCGGCATTGGGAATGCCGCGGCCGCTGCCCTTGCCGTTGAGCATGGCGAGCCGGAACTCCAGCGGATCGCGCTTGAGCGCGTGCGCCACCTCGTCGATGAACAACTCGACAACGAACATGTTGTACGAGTTCGACACGGTGCGCAGCGCGCTCGCCTGTACGCCGAACGTGGTGTGGTCGCTGTCGAACGCCCGCACGCGGTTGTTCTCGATATCGTACCAGTGATCGCTGCCGCCGATCGACCACTGATCGATGTCCTCTTTCTTGGCGTCCCAGGACTTCGAGTTGCAGGAAGGCGCTTCCGTATTTCTTGCCGACCGCGAACCGTGGACCCATCCAGCCGCAGCAAATATCGTGGCCCATGGCCACGAGCGCGCCGTTCTTCAGGCCGGCCTTCACTTTGTGATAGGTCGGCGTGCGCGGGAAGCTGGTGGCGAAGTTCGACTCGCGGGTCTGGATCAGCTTGACCGGCCGGCCGGCCTCTTTGACGCAATAGGCGGCCGCGAGCAGTTCGTCGTAGTCCTGCTTGCCGCCGAAACCGCCGCCGACCAGACTCTCGTGCACGAAGATCCTGAGGTCCTCCGGCTTTTTATCGAGCACCTTCGACAGATAGGCGGTCAGCGTCATGCGCGCGAAGGACGTGCTCTGCGTTCCGGTGTAGATGTGCCACTCGCCGTTCACGAACTCCGCCGTCGCGTTGAGCGGCTCCATGGTCGCGTGACACACCATGTCGGTGGTGTATTCCATTTCCAGGATCTGCTCGGCCTCGCCGAGGGCTTTGTCGACGTCGCCCTCGAGCACCCAATTGGCCCCAGTCCCGGTCGCGACCTTGTGCGCGTAATCCTTGACCAGACCTTCGGTGCTGAGCCCGCCATAGGGGCCGGGCTCCGCCTCGATCTTGAGCGCCCGGGCGGCCTTGATGGCGGCCGGGAAATTCTCCGCGAGGGCCACGACCCAGCCGGTGCATTTGCCCATGCTGTCGTCGATGGTCACCGCCTTGACAAATCCCGGAATCTTGCGGGCGTCGGAATCATCGACGCTGGTCACCTTGGATGCGTAGCGGGTGCGCGGTATGGCGAGCGAGCCGTAGAGCATGTTGGGCAGGAACACGTCGATGCCGTATTTCGCCTGGCCATTGGTCTTGGCCGGGATGTCGAGGGCCGCGAGCGACTGGCCGATGATCTTGTAAGAACCCCGCGGTTTGATTTTGATCGCCCGGAAATCGTCGGGATAGGCGAACTTGCGATCGATGTTCACGTTCTGAATGATCTCGCCGTAACTGATTGACCGCCCGGAGGCGCTGTCGATCACGCGAGAATTTGCCGCCGAGCAGTCGCTCTCCCTCGCGCCGAGCGCCTTGGCGCCGGCTTCGATCAACGCCATGCGCCCAGCGGCGCCGGCGCGCGAGAGGCGGTTGAACTCGGTGGTGATGCTGCCGCTGTTGACGGTGTAGGCGAGCCCGTAGATAGCGAAATTCTCCACGCTCTCGAGCGGCGAATCGAGACGCACGTCCGCCCAGTTCACTTCGAGCTCTTCGGCGATCACCTGAGCGAGACCGGTGCCGATATGCTGGCCCATCTCGCACTTGACGATGTGCATGGTGACCTTGCCGTCGGGCGTCAGGGTGAACCAGATCGACGGCGTGAAGGCGGACATGCCCTCAGCCTCGGCCGTCTCGCTGCCGAGGACGGGCAGACCGATGCTCATAAAAGCGCCGGCGGCGGTCGCCGCCGAGCGCACCAAGAATTCGCGCCGATTGGTTGCGGCCTCAATGACCTTAAGCATGGCTCGTCTCCGCATGCATGATCTCGGCGGCTCGTTGCACAGCGCCGACGATGCTGGAATAGGTGGCGCAGCGGCAGATGTTTCCGGTCATCCACTCGACGATCTGCTGCTCGGTCGGGTTCGGATTCTTTGACAGCAATGCGGCGGCCTGCATGATTTGGCCGGACTGGCAATAGCCGCATTGCGGCACCTGATGCTCGATCCAGGCCTGCTGCACCGGATGAGCGTTGGCGGGGTCGAGGCCCTCTATGGTGGTGATCAAGGCACCTTCGGCCGATGCGACAGTCACCAGGCAGGAACGGACCGCCTTCCCGTTGATGTGAACCGTGCAGGCGCCGCACAGCCCTGCTCCACAGCCGAACTTGGTGCCGGTGAGCCTCAGGTCCTCCCGGATCACCCACAGCAGCGGCGTATCGGGAGGAGCATCGGCGAAATAGCTTCGTCCGTTAACCGTCAGGTTGGGCATGGGTCTTCACCTCCTCATCAATGTTTTTGCTCTCCGTTCGAAGCGGCCTATCCGCTCATTGCTGCTTGACCTGCTTGACCACGGGGCAGCCGCCTTGATCCAAGGGACGAAAGGCCTGATCGCCGGGGATCGTCTCCAGAACCTTGTAGTAGTCCCAGGGTTCGGTCGATTCGGCCGGCGTCTTGACCTGCACGAAATACATGTCGTGAACCATCCGACCGTCGAGGCGGACCCTGCCGTTCTTGGCGTAGAAGTCGTTCACTGGCATTTCGCGCATTTTCGCCATCACCGCCTCCGCCTCGTCGGTGCCGGCCGCCTCGACCGCGCGCAGATAATGCCGGACCATGGAATAGACGGCGGCGTGGGCCATGGTCGGCATGCGCTTGAGGCGCTCGAAAAAGCGCTTCGACCAAGCCCGGCTCTCGTCGTTGCGGTTCCAGTAGAACGCGGTCACGAAAGTGAGGCCTTGGGTGGCGGTGAGGCCGACACTCTGGATGTCGGTGATGAACGTCAGCAGCGAGACCACCTTCTGGCCGCCGCGGGTCAGGCCGAACTCGTTGGCTTGCTTGATGGCGTTGATCATGTCGCCGCCGGCATTGGCCAGCGCCACCACTTTCGCGCCCGAGGCCTGCGCCTGCAGGAGATACGAGCTGAAATCGGAAGTGTTGATCGGATGGCGCGCGTGGCCCAGGACCTTGCCGCCGGCGGCGAGAACCGCGGCCGTGGCGTCGGCCTCGAGCGAATGGCCAAGCGAATAATCGACGGTGATGAAGAACCAGGTGTCGCCGCCGCGCTGCACCACCGAGCGCGCCAGCGTGTTGGTGAGCGCATAGGCGTCGTACACCCAGGCGGCTTCGTTGGGGGTGCAATTCTTTCCGGTGAACGCCGTCGTCCCGATCGCGCCGGCGATGGCGATGCAATTCTTTTGCAACGCGACCTGCTCGACGGCGAGCGCGACCGATGAGTTGTCGAACCCGATCACCACATCGACGTTATCCGCGTCGAACCATTTGCGCGCGATCGCCGCGCCGACGTCGGCCTTTGATTGATGGTCGGCGTTGATGACCTCGACCGGCCTGCCGAGCACTTTGCCGCCGGCGTCCTCGACCGCCATTTGCGCGGCGATCACCGAGCCGACGCCGCCGAGGTCGGCGTAAACCCCGGACTGATCGTTGAGAACGCCGATCCGAATGACGTCGTCGGCGGCCCCCGCCGGCGCCGGCGAACCAATGGCTGCGACGCCCGCAACCAACACGCTCGCGGCAATCGTAAGAACACGCCGCACAGTCACTCCCGTATCTGCCGCGGGCATGAAGTTAACTTATTAAGTCATGGCCCGCCAAGCCCGTCAATTCTAAAAATGACAGATCATCGCTTGTTGGCGGGATGTATCGTCGTATATAACGAGGCCGAGTAAAGACCGGCCTGCCTTGCCGCTCCTCTAATCATCGCTTGCAGCTTCTCGCGGCGCGCGCGGCCCTGAGCCTTCAAGCCCCCGCCGATCGTGCGCGGGTCTTCCGGCGGCTTGTGGTAATCTTTCTTAGCCATCTGCGTTTTCCTCAGCTGCAGTTGCCTGCATTATGTTGGTCGCGCGAGCCATCAACTCCTGGTAGACGCGCTCTTTCTCTTCGTCCCAATTGATCTCGACTGAGCCTTCCTCGATCTGCTTGGCCTTCCGCTCCTCGCGAGCAGCCTCGCGCGCCTCGTGCGCTTCCATGAACTGGAGCGCGATCCTGGTGGCTGTGCCGCCCTTCTGGATGGCCTGCTTCACCATCTGGGAGACCAAAACCTCAGCTTGGGACTTGTTCACCACCTTGCCGGCGAGTTGCACGGGGACGACCTTGAACAGCTCTTGCGTGAACAGCTGGCCCAGGCGGACGAGGTCCTTCGGCCGGCCTTTAGGGTTGCCCGACTGCCCTTCTTCCACGGCTTGAGGTTGGCCCACCCTTTCGCCTTGCCTGTTAGGGGCTGAGCCTCTTGCGCGTTAGACACGATTTCCACTCCACTGCTCGTCCAAAGGAACCAGTAAGGCTCCAGTAGCACTCCACTGTTCGGTCCAGTGCTTAAAATCTGCTCTCCGCGCGCTTCGCGGCCCGCTAACGCATTGAAAAAACTCGTTTCCGAGCCGCAGCGTGGGCCGTCCCAGCCCCCTTCCTGGATGCCAAAAAGTCCAACTTCACCACTGATACCACTGGAAACGTCGTGCAGTCAACTGCATACTATGGTGCCGGAAGATGATAGGCGGCGATCTTCAAATAGCTCGAGAGAGGGAGAGGATTAAATTGCAGATACTTGCACGTGGTGACGTGAAGGCCCCGGAAGGGTCCCGCCCCAAGCCACGAAGTGGTCGAGGTCGCCGCGATAGGCTCGGCGGGTCGCGGGGGTAACGCCGGCTTCGACGTGAGCCTCGACCGCGCAAGCCAGAGGGCCCGTGCAAGTACCTGCACGGCGAAGGGTCCGTGGGGGGCGCGAGCTGGCTCACGACCATAGCCTGACGGGTCGTTGAAGACTCGATTGTTGAGCGCCAGCGCCCGCTCCTGGACGGACCCCTGCTGGTCGCTATCGTGATCAAGTCGCGGGTGGCCAGGTACGGCAGCTCGGCGCGGGCCTCGGCATGTGCGGGGTGAAGCTCGCGGACCATCAGATCGTCGGCCGCCCGGCACTTCGGTGCGGCTGAGTTTGGAAACGATGCAGCTGGCGATCGCGCATTCGCCGTCGAGTGCGGCACGGTGCCGTTTGCCAGCCAGGGCCATGGTCGCGAGTGAACCGCCTCCAGCTCGCCACGCCGACGTCCTCATAGGCAATACAGCCGATCCGCCGCCAGAGTTTTTCCGGCGCGTCGCGAAGCAGGCTTTGGCGCGGACTATATTCTTAAACTTCGATGGAGTCGTGTGCGAGGACCTCAACCGCTGAGCGGCGCGGCCCATCCGCCCACCATTCGCTCGCCAACCTCGGCAGCCGCGTGCAGTTACTTGGAAAATGGTTGCGCGCAAGCGCGGCGAGCGGATGGAGGGCTTCATCGTGCTCGATTATATGTCGCGCGCTCCGGAGGCGATCGGCGCGTTCGCGGGCTGGGTGCAGGCGGGCAACCTCAAGAATAAGATCGACGTGCAGCATGGCTTGGAGAACGCACCGGCAACGCTCCGGCGGCTGTTCGAAGGTCGGAACGAGGGCAAGCAGCTGCTGCGCGTTTGGGAGTAATTCGGGTCTCCGAATGGAGCTGGCGTCAACGACGCTCTCAGCCGAAGCCGCCTCGCGCAAGTTCGAGCCCTGACTAACTGGCCGCCGGTTTTAATTAACCTCACAGGAAAACCTTCATCTGACGGCAATCTTGGTTTCGTAAACCTTCATGGCGACACCGAAGTGGCTAGGTAGTCATTTTTCTAATTTTTATCTTGACGAGGTCCGGCGCGGTTCCGGCGGAGGATGGGCAGGCATGGGTGTCTACGATTTCGAGGTGCTAAAGGACGGCGGTATTGTTGCGGCGGAGCGAACGATTGCCCTACCCGACACTAGTTCTCCTGCACAGTGATTACGACTTTTTGAGCGAGGGATCGGGATAGGCGCGCGCCATTTTGGTTCTGGCCTTGTCGGTGGAGAACATCCAGTCGATTCGAGCGCCGCTTTGGTTTCGCTGGGACTGCCATGCGTCGATCTCGGCAACGAGCCGGTCGCAGCTTTCGATGCGGCGATCGAGACATTGGCCTTTGAGCACGCCGATCTCGATCTCAACCATGTTGAGCCAGCTGGCGTGCTTAGGCGTGTAGTGGAACTCAAGCCGCCTGAGCACGCGGCGCGCTTCGGCCGGTGGGAATGCGGCGTAGAGAGCGGCGGCGGTGTGGGTGGAGAGGTTGTCGAGGACGACTCGGATGCGCTCGGCCTCTGGGAAGTCGACATCGACGAGCTCGCGCATGCAAAGGGCGAAGTCGTCAGCGGTGCGATGATTGGTGACCTTGACCCTGCGCCAAGAGCGATGGGCATCGAGGAAGACGAAGAGATTGACGGCGCCGTTGCGGCGATACTCGTAGTCGAAGCGCTCGAGCCGTCCCGGTGCGGCCGGAATCGGCTGGCGCGCTTCGCCGATGAGCTGGGTGGGGCTTTCGTCGAAGCAGACCACCGGCCGCTTCGGGTCAGGCTGCTCGGCATAGAGGTCGAGCACATCCTCCATGCGGGCGACGTACTCGGCGTCGACCTTGGGGATGCACCACATGTCCTTCTGCCAAGGCTTGAGATGGTTCTCGGCCAAGCGTCGGCGGATCGTTTCGCGCGAGAGACTGTCATGGTCGGTCAGCTTGACCATCGCGCCAGCCAGCAGCTCCAGCGTCCAGCGGGCGCGACCTTCGGGCGGGCTCGAACAGGCGGTGGCGATGAGGAGGGCTTCTTCGTTGCTGGTCAGCTTACGATCGGCGCCTGCCCGCGGCTCCTCGTTCAGGGCGGCTTCGAGATTGCCTTCAACGAAGCGGCGCTTGGTCCTGTAAACGGTCGAGCCGCCGACAGCCACCGCAGCGGCTATATCGTCGTCACTGAGCCCGCTGTCGGCGGCGAGCAGAATCTGGGCTCGTTTGATCTTGCGTGCGTAATGCTTGCCGCTACCCACCAGCGCGGCGAGTTCACACCGCTCGGCTTCGCTCAGTTCGACATGGTAGCGTATGTTCATCCGGGTCTCCTCGCGAATCGCGAGGCCCAGACGAATCAGGCTCTGAATCAATTGTTTGGCACGTGTCCCCGGCTCCCCCGTTCACCGATAAGCAAGGTCAGTGCCTGGCATTCATCTACGCCTACAGCCGTATCTTCCGCCAACCGCCCGCGGAAGCTGACATGCAGCGACACTTCCAAGTCTCGCCGCCCAGCGTCCATCAGATGGTGCTCACCCTCGAACGCGCCGGCCTCATCAGGCGGACCCCGGGCGTCGCCCGCAGCATCGAGCTCCTGGTCGGGCCCAAGGACCTCCCAGTGCTCCGTTGAACTTGAAACCGTCAAAACCTCTGTGCAATGGAACTAGCGCCGCTTGGCCGAAGATCGCCGAACTAGCAAAAACGTTCGACGAGCCGGGGCACAAAATCCGCGTCAAGGATGAAGCCGGCGGGATTGTCATCCTCGTCGGGGTCACCACGCTTCGCCACTCCAACGCGGTCTCGACTGGGGTCCCCCAGCATTCGCATCTGGGAATGCCGGGCACCGTTTCGCGATGACCAAGGGTCCCGAGAACACCCTTGTTGAGGCTTTGAAGAAAGTCGACGTGCACGGCGATGTCGCACCCGCTCACGTTCACGATCCGATGACAATGGCGCTGCGTGAGAACGCCATTAAGGCTAGTCTCATGCGCTGGGACGAAACACGGGGTCGCTATGCATTGACGGGTGCAGGCCGTCGGCGAATTAGCGAGAGGGGCCGCGCCCCAGGCGCGATCCTATCCTTTAGGAAGCGACGTGTTGGGTAGTGTCGTGCCGCATCGGAAACCGGCTAACGGCAGTCTCAAGGAATAATCCGAGCTGTTGCTTTCCAGCCCGGTCGGTCTCTCGGGCGATTTTTCGAGAGCTATCCGTTACGCCAGTTCCTCCAGCAACGTCTTTGCCTCCTTCAGGTCGAGCGTGTCGAAACCCTCGGTGAACCAGCCATAGATCGGCGCCAGGAGGTCATGGGCTTGTTCGCGCTTGCCTTGGTCGCGCCAGAGGTGAGCCATGCTCATTGCCGCGCGCAATTCCCAGGACTTTGCCTGTTGCGCGCGGGCGATTTCGAGAGCGTGCTCGAAACAGGATTGCGCGTTTGCGGCGTCGCGCTCGGGCGACAGCAATTCGATCTCTCCGGCAATGCGATGGATTTCCGCCTCGCACCAGCGCTCGCCGGTCGCCTCCGCTGTTGTCGTCGCTTCGCCTATGCAGCGTCGCGCGTCGTCGAATTGCCCGACGCCCGCATGACCTCTCGCTAGGTGCGAGAGGATGAACGGTAGATAGATTGTTGCGCCCGTCGACTGGTAGGTTGTGACGGCAGATATTGACGATGAGACCGCTTTCTCCGTTTTCCCGATCAGGGTAAGCACCCACCCCTGGAACAATCTGCCCAAGACCTTCCAGAATGATGCGCCCCTTTCGTCTGCCAACGCGATACTTTCCTCGACCTGCGCTTTCGCCGCCGCATAGTTTCCATTCTGGGTTTCAGTCCACACGGAGCCCATCAGCGCATACAACACCGAAATAGCGTGATTCATCTCGCGCGCATCTCGGAGCCCATCGTCTGCGTCAACTCGCGCGGCGTCAGGGTGGCCGAGCGCCCACAGAGCCATCGATCGATTGGACTGAATTTGCACACGGAAATCGTGGCCAAATCGTGTTGCCAAGGCACGGTGCTCGGCGGGATCGTAAAACGCAATCGCGCGATCGAGGTGCGCTCGTCCTACCGCAATTTCTCCGGCAAGCATTGAGGAAAAGCCCACGAGACGATGCCCGATCATAATCGGGGCGGTCGACCCTTGTTTCTGCGCGAGCGCAAGGAACTGCGCTGCGAGCTCGCACGCCACGACGCCGTTGAACGCCGCCAAGTTCGCGGCATAGAAACCGTACAGCACTGAATACAGCAGCAACGGATCTTCTGGACGTTCTCCTAGCGCCTCGGCTTGCTCGATCAGCAAACGCGCTTGTTCTAAGGACGCTTTGGCTTCGGGTGCCGCGTAACCTAGGTAGAGTATCTTGGCGTTCGCGAGCCCGACCTGGAACTTGATCCGCTCTCGCCGCAGGGCCTGAGTGCTTGGCAAGGCCGCGATCTGGTCGAGGGCTCGGGTAAACTGTGCCTCGGCCTCGAGAAGAGCCAAGCGCGCTAGCGATCGCAGACCCGCCTTGCCCCAAAGGCTGACCGCCTTCTCGATTTGTCCCGCTTCAGTGCAGTGACGCGCCAGCAGCTCCGGCTGGCTCTCGGCGATGTCGGGGAAGTGACCTTCAAGCACTTCCGCGATCTGGGCGTGCAGCGCGCGGCGAGGCTCGCGCAGCAAAGTGCCGTAGGCTGCATCCTGCACCAGGGCGTGCTTGAAGATATATGTCGCGTGCGGCGGCGAGCCCAGGCGGGACAGCAGTCCGGACTGAAGTAGCTGGTCGAGCGTCGAACTGAGCTCTGGCTCAGGCAGTTCGGCCACGAGGGCCAAAAGCGCATGCGAAAACTCGCGACCGATCACTGCGCCGGTCTGCGCCACCCCCTTGGCAGGACCCAGGCGATCGAGCCGCGCCATCAGCGAGGCGTGCAAGCTGGCCGGGACGGCGAGCGCCGGCAAAGGAACGGCCGCGATCGTTCGCGCGTCCGCGCCCTCGCCCTCCAGCACCGCCTTTGTCATCTCCTCGATAAACAGCGGAATGCCGTCGGTACGTTCGATGATGTCCTGCTGGATGTTAGCTGGAAACAACCTATTGCCGGCGACCTGTTCGATCAGGGTAAGTACCTCTTGGGGAGCGAGCCTATTGATCGTCAGCGCAGTCACGTAGGGACGCCCGATCCAGGGCGCGGCGAACTCCGGCCGGAAGGTCACCAACAGCAGCAGCCGCAAGCTCTCGATCTTGTCCACGAGCCGGCCGAACACTTCCAGGCTCGAAGGATCGGCCCAGTGCGCGTCCTCGAAGATCATCAGCACCGGGGACTGGCGCGAGATGGTCTGGAGTTGGCCGATCAAAGCCTCCAAGGTCTTCTGTCGGCGCTGCTGCGGGGCGAGTTCGCGCGGGGGATAGCGCCCGTCGTTCCGCAGCGACAGCATGTCGGCCAGAAGCGCGGCGTCCTCGGGACACGTTGAAGATTTGGCGAGCAGCGCATCGAGCTTGTCGAGCTTGGTCTTGCCGTCGTCCTCGCGCGCAAGCCCGGCGGCGCGCTCCATGTGGCCGACGATCGGATAGAGCGCGCTGTTGGTGTGCTGCGGCGAGCAGAAATATCGCATGCGCGTGTGCGGCTCGCCCGTGAGCCGTTCAAGGAGCGCCGCCGTCAGCCGGGACTTGCCGATGCCCGCCTCGCCAGATATGAGCGCGACCCGCCCCTCGCCCGCCTTCGCCTTCGCCCAGCGCCGCAGCAGGAGTTCGCTCTCTTCTTCCCGCCCTACGAGCGGGGTCAGCCCGCCAGCGTGCAGCGCCTCGAAGCGGCTCTCCTGCGAACTCTCCTTGAGCGCGACATAGGCGCGCGTCGGCCCTGTGACGCCCTTGAGCTCCTGCGGGCCGAGATCGACAGTCTGGAAAAGGTCGCCCAGCAGCTTGCGTGTGCCCTCTGCGATGACGACACTGTCTGGCGCGGCGATCCCTTGCAACCGAGCGGCGAGATTGGGTGTATCGCCGACGATCCCGCGCTCCTGCGCCTCTCCAGAACCCAACAGATCGCCGACGACAACGATCCCGGTCGCGATCCCCACCCGCACGTGGAGTGGGCCGCTGGCAGCGGTTTGCAGCCTCGGCGCCCCCTCGACGATCGCGAGCCCCGCCCGCACCGCGCGTTCGGCGTCGTGCTCATGCGCTCGCGGATAGCCGAAATAAGCCAGCACGCCGTCGCCCATGTACTTGGCGACGAACCCCCCGCCGCGTTCGATCAGGTTTGCGCAGCATTTATGATAGACACCAATGATCCCACGCATGTCCTCGGGATCGAGTTCGAGCCGACATCGCTGTCGAACCTACGAGATCGCAAAACATCACAGTGAGCTGACGGCGCTCGGCGGTGTCCTGAGGCGGCGCGGGCTGGGCGGGTGGCTGACCCTGGGCCGGCTCGCCAGCGGCGCTTTTCAATGTGGCGATTGCTTTGATCAGCCGCCTGCGGTGCCCCAGGAGGACGCCCAGCTTTTCGAAATCGGCTTCTGTCAGCTCGAATAGGACGTCGGCTTCAATTCCGTTGTCGCGGAACGTCGTGTCATATTGGCCGAGCCCCAGGCCTTGCAGCCAGTCACTCACGTCCATAGTCACGTCCCAAATAACGTGCGACGATGATCGTCCAGTGCGGACCTGGTGTCCAGGGGAGAGCGATCCCCCCGGAAAGCACTTCTGGCGCCTGCCGATCCGGCGCTGGACGTCAAAGGGCTTAATTCCATCGACTGGGGCGCGATGTTATGACTGTCCGTCATTGGCCGGGGAGCCGAAGTGGCGTCAGAACATGGCCAGCCCAAGATAGCGGCGATCCTGGCCGCCGATGTCGTTGGCTACGGCCAACTCGCCGGGGCCGATGAGGTCCGCACGCTGGCGCGGTTGCGGGCGCTTCGCAGTGATCTCATTGATCCAACCATCGCCGTCCATCACGGGCGAGTCGTCAAGCGCACCGGGGATGACGTTCTTATTGACTTCCGCAGTGTAGTCGACGCTGCGCGATCGAAGCGCAGGACGGAATGATCGAGCGCAACGCCGAGGTCGCGCCGGACAAGTGCTGGCGCGCCGGATGCCGATCCAGACAAAGGAGATATCGATAATGCGCGCTGTTCAGCTCACAGCTTATGGCAACCCGGTCGAAGGTCTTAGGTATGTCGACATTCCCCCACCCGACGCTCCCGGCCCGAACCAGGTCCTCATCGGGGTCGAGTTTTCCCCCATCGACCCGAGCGATCTCCTGCTCGCCCTGGGCATCTATGCGTTGCGCCCCCCGCTTCCCACCGTCATCGGCAACGAAGGCGTCGGCCGCGTTCTCGCCGTGGGGCCGAGGGTTGAGAGCGTCAAGGTCGGGGACCGCGTCCTGGCGCCGCTTTCCAGCTTTACCTGGAGGGAGCGAATGGTCATTTCGGCGAACGGACTTTTCGCCCTGCCCCCTGAAGCGGACCCCCAACAATTGGCGATGCTGGCCATCAATCCCCCGACAGCGGCGCTGCTGCTCAGCGAATATGTCACCCTGAAGCCGGGCGAGTGGGTGGTGCAGAACGCCGCCAATTCCGGCGTCGGGCGGTGGGTGATCGCGTTCGCGAAAGCGCGTGGCTTGAAGACCGTCAACATCGTCCGGCGGCCAGAGCTCGTGGCCGAGTTGGAGTCGATCGGCGGAGACGTCGTCGTCGTCGATTCTCCCGATGTCCCGGACAGGATCAAAGCCGCCGTCGGTCAGGCTGAGCTCCGCCTGGCGCTTGATGGCGTCAGCGGACCGGCGACAGGCGTGCTCGCGGCGACGCTCTCGCCTCGCGGCACGCTCGTCAGCTACGCGGCCATGAGCTTGGGTCCGATGTCCATCAGCCCGATGGACGTTATCTTCAAGCCTGTCACCATGCGGGGCATTTGGATGGCCGACCCGGAGTTTGAGGCCAAACTTGCGCCAGCCGCAGCGCGGGCGGCCGAGATGATCGCGTCCGGCCGGCTGCATATACCAGTGGCGGCAACCTACCCCCTCTCCTCCATCAAGGAAGCCGTGGCGCACGCGCAGCGCGGCGGAAAGATTCTTCTGGACGTGGCCGGATCATCCGCCTGACCTCGCAGCTGATCGACGCCGAAACTGGCAATCACCTGTGGGCCGACGTTTCGATAAACTGTTGACCGATCTCTTCGACATGCAGGACGAAATCGTCGCGCGCCTGGCGAACGCGTTGAACCCCCAGCTTATCGCCGCCGAGGCCCGGCGCGCCGAACGAACGCCGATCCCCAACTCGATGGACCTCCATTTTCAGGGAGTGGCTTGGGTCAATAGGGGTCTAAGCCCCAACGTGGCGCAAGCGCAAAGCTTTTTCGATCGCGCGCTTTCCGCCGATCCGAACAATGTCGAGGCGCTCATTGGATCGGCGATCGCGGACGCAGAGACTTGCAGGTAACGGCACGAATAAGCACCGCGATGTTCATGGACCGAGCCCCTCCACGCTCCGCCGTCCACCATCACCTCGCGCGTGATGCTTCGACGTCTTGATTAGGAGGCTGGGGGCCGCGTTCAGCTTCCCGGAGTAGAATGGATAGCGGGCAAGCGTCGATGGGCCTGGAGGCCGGTTTATGGGGCTTGGAGGTGCTACCGGCGTAGAGGGGGCGAGAGGCGGTCTCTGCTAAGCCGAGGCATAGTTTGCAAGTAACTGCAATGCTCTGCTGTTTCCGACCCTGTTTGCGCCTTCACTGATGCCCCAACGCCTTCATCAATGCCCTCTCCTTGCCGGACAGGCCCCGTCCCTTCTTCGGACGACGAGCGCCGTTGGCAAGCATGACGGCCTCGAATTGGTCGTACTGCCTCGGAGTCAGGCGGAGTTGCACCGTGCGCGCCTTAGCTTTTCGTGGCGAGCCCTTCAGTAGCGCGGGCAGCTCCTTCGCGGTGCAGGTTTCGGCCAAGGCGAGGGCCTCCTCCACATCTTCCGGTTCACACATTTCGACGACGACCGCCGCCTTGGTCCAACCGACTTCAACCAATCGCTCGCGCGGTATGCCAAGGTCGCTGAACGCCTGCCACACCTTGAGCAGGTAGCAGACGGCACGGCGGCTCAGTTTAATGCGACTGGCAAGTTCGTCTAATGTCGGTCGATCTCCGTCGGGGGGCTTTGGCAGGGTCCTCAGGTCACAAATGATCTCCGCAAGCTCAATCATGCTGTCGTCGCCCTTGGCTGCTAGCGTTCGCGCCCTTTTCATGAGAGCAGAGGCGCTTCGTCCGACCATGGTCAACTCCGTAGTTGGTTCGCGGCGGTCCTGGACGCCTGCCGCACCTGTCGGGCTTGAACCGTCGCTGAAACTCTTAACTCCGCGGTCTTGACGAGTTGCGCCGGTTTGCAATTATTTGCAAACGAAACGGTCCAGGGTCTAGCCCTGGACGTTGATTTTTCGACTGTCGGACTCCTGTCGGCCGTTGCACTCCCTTCGCTATGAGCGAGAATATTCAAGCGGCCGGCCCATCGTACCGTTCCAACCCTTCCTGGCCGTTTTTAGGGCATTACGCGGCTTTTGGCAGCCGGAGTGAGCGCAAGCAAGGTTGACCTCCATTGTCCACAACCGCTGGTCCCATCGGTGTTCCGCAAGTGCCGGCATTAAGGTTCGTGGCGTAACGCCGGTCCTGAGAAATCGCTACGGATCGCTACCAACGGGTTTCAGGGCGAGACCCGTATCGGGCCTGGACGGGAGAAGAAGCCGTGCAAATACTTGCACGCCTTCGCGGGCCCCACGCTCATGGGAGGTCAGCAGTCCACAATACGACCCGGCACTCACGTCCACGCCTCCGGGACACCGATCTTCGATTGCTCGACTACCGCCGGCCATTGCGCCCAGATGGCGTCAGTGTCCCACCAGTCCGGGGCCGCTTTGGCGAATTGCTTCTTGTACACGGGGCGCTTGCCTTCGGGGAGCAACTGCAACGCCGCGTGCAGGCCCCGAACGCTGACGCTGTCGCAGAACAACGGCCAGACGTAGGCTGGGCCGTCGTCAGGGGCCTCGGGTACGGTGGTGGTCAGGACAAAGCCAGCGAACGGGTTGTCGAGCTCGGCGAGCTTCGTAAGGGACTTGCACGCAGGCTGCTTCAACCGACGCTCGAAGCGGGTGATTTGCGGGCCGGACACCGCCAGACCGCGTGCCCGCATCTCGGCCGTCTTGTTGTAAATCTGGGTATATGACCCCTTGGGCTTGCCCCACTGATAGGTCTGGAGCTTGCCCTTTGAACTGCTCCACGTCTGCGACACCACCGCCTTGGGCGGCACCACCTTGAGCTTCGTCATCCGCACGCCCACAAGGTCGACCGCGACGTCGAGTCGGCTGATCCGCCCGTGGTCGACGAAGAGACGCCAGCCGCCTTCCATCATGGTTGAAAGGGTGGCGTGCATGGCCATGAGCCCATCATGACCGAGCGTAGAAGGGTTGAACTCGAGGCGAATGCGTTGCGCTATGTTCTCGGCGGTCGAAGGGTGCTCGCCGTAGCTGTAGTCGATGCGCGGGAGACTTGAACATTCCGGCACCACGATGCGCTTCGATAGCCTAAACCCCTTCGCCGGCTTGACCACGGACGCGAAGAGTTCCGTGTCTCCGCTGGTCAGCGCCTTGTAAGTTTCCTCGTGGGTTTCATGCGCCTGTTTGTTCGATTTGAAGGTGAGGTTTATCGTTAGTTTGTCGATGAACGGCTTCGGGGTCTCAGGATGGGGGATCCCCTTCGTCTCGATTGTCTGGTCATCGCCCTGATAGGGCGTTTTCTGGGTCAAATCATTCTTGTTAGGCCACTGCCTTTTTTGGAATTTTGATCAGACCCACGACCGCGTCCACGCTGTGGCCGGGACTTCCCGGCTCGGGCTGAGACGTATACACCGCCATGACTATTGTCTCTTATCCGTTCCCCGGCCCCGTGCTCACAGAATCGCTACTGATCGCTACCGAAGGGTGACTGCGAAGTCGATGTGACCGCGGAACCCTCACTCGCCGCCAGTTGCGACGGATGATTGCAAATTGTCGCTTTGACGCCTTCATCGTGCCCATCCGGCGGCATGGACAGGCGGCCCCGCTCCGACCGCCTCGCCCGCCCTATGGGCCCAGGGCCTCCAGCCAGGCTGAGCTGACCCAACGTATAACACCGCGCGTAAAGAACCTCTCTTCTTGGCCGCCTCCTGCGAGGCGCCCTAGCCGGGCAGCGGTTTAGGGTAGAGGTGGGAAAGGTCGAGTCCCTCGAAGGCGATTCTCGCCATATCCTTAGCATGCAGGTCCGGCTGATCCTTTGAGCCGTAGACGTCGGCGGTCGTCTTCCCGTCGCTCCATCCCCCGATAGCCTTAAGAAAATCCGGCGAGGCGTTGATCCTGCGAGCGGCGTCTCGCCATGTATGCCGGAAGCTGTACGCGGCTTGCCTGGGCTTGAGGTCAATTACCTTTAAGTACGCCTCGCGGAAGCGTTTGAGCGGATAAGCGGCGGGATCGTGGTGCACGTCCCGCGTTAGGCCCCGGAAGAGAAGGGGACTGCTTGAAGCCTTCTTTTGCTCGTCGACGAACGCGAGGAAGCCGAGTTTTTCGAGTTCGGGATGCACTGGAATTTTGCGCTTGCTCGTCAAAGTCTTGATCGTCTTCTTGTGCTCGGGTGCCGCGGCGTCCTCGTGTTCGCTCGTGGCGGTGACGTGGAGATACCACGTCCCTTGGGCGGTCAACTTCAGGTCATCGACGTGCAGTTGGAAGACCTCCTTCGGCCGCATACCGGTGAACAGACTTACGAGGGGAAACCAGTACCGCCAGTCCTTGTCCGCGTGTCGATAAGGGACGTCCCCGGCATCCGCGCAGGTGCAATAAAACTCCGAATGGAAGAAATCCTTTAGTTGGTCGATTTCGAATGGGAGCATCCTTTCATCGGGGGCCAGGTCGTCGGCTTTGAGCGGTCGTAAGTCCTCCGCGTAATTGACCCGGATCAGCTCCTTCTTGACCGCAAGCGCAAGTAGTTCCTTGAACGTTGCTAAGTATTGCCGCTGCGTAACAGCTGAAAGGACCTCTCTCCCGTCTTGCCTCGCCCGGGCGATCACCTGGTCCAGGGGCAGACCCGGATAAAACTTGGCCCGGTTCGGAGGTACCTGCGCGAGGACGCTGCAAAAGCGGCGGCAAACCTCCCAATTGAGGTCGCGAACCAGTGTTTCGCCCCCGAAAATTTCGCGCACAAGCGCCACATAGCCGGACTGTTGTTCGAGATGCTTCTGGGCTATCCCGTAAGCCTTTGCTTCCTCGGCCTTCAGCTGCAGAAATTGCTCTGTCAATTCTCGGACAGTCACAGCCGGCGGCAGCTTGGGGTCGAACAGGCGGTCAAAATGCGATTGCCGGTGGTCGTTCCGCTCGCGCGCTAACCTGCGCCGCGCGAGCTCGATCTCGGCGCGCTGGACCATATCATAGACTGCTGCGTTGGTCTCCTGGTCCACGGCGACTTCTGACCTCGGAAAAATGCTCTCCCGCTGCTGTGAAACTAATTCGTCAAGGTCGTATTCTGGGACGCGGCCCCTCGCGATCGCGAGGTCGATCTCCAATTCCTTTTCCCATTCGAGCCGCTCGGCTGGGACGAGCGGCTCGGCGGTAAGAGCACCTTTTCGCCTACGCTCATCCTCCGTTACGACATAAGCCCGAACGCGCTCGACGGCTTCGGCTTCGGTCAGCACCGGTTTTTGGGTCAGCGAAGTCTCAACGGCATGCCTGGTGGAAGGTCGTTGCGCGGCTTCCGCCGCGTCGAATTTCTTGCTCCAGTCGACGTCGAGAATCTCCCGAGCTTTGATTGCGGTTTTCTTCGAAGTCGTCCGGAGCGAGTGGTAGATAAATTCGCCGAAGTCTCGGTGGAGGTGCGTCGGGACGCGTCGGCGATAGTACCAGGCGGCTCCCCGCTTTTGGAGGTGATGCGTTTCGGCCAACTTCGTCATCCCTCTGTGTATCACGTGTGTGTGACACCGGAGGAGACTAAGCCGCTGATTTATTGGAACCTTTGGTTTCTCAAGCGTTTACGACCCGCTTGGTGGAGCTGAGGGGATTCGAACCGCGAGCCGCTCTCTTATGTCTCTATCTCTTGCCGTTTTCAAGGCCGAGGCAACGCGATCGGCGGAGGACCGGAATGGGGTAGACTGCTGACGCCCAGTGATCGCCCAGAAACGGCAGGTGTCCGCCCAAGGACTAAACCGCTCGCGCGGTAGGGGCGGCGAGAGGTAGCGGGAGAAGTCGAAAGGCCGGGGTCGGCCGACGTGAAGGCCAATGCCTGTCTCAAGATCGTGGGGTTCAACCCCATGCGAGACAGGAGCTTTCCATGTCCAAGAAGCCCGTCAGTCCGCTGCGTCAGCGCCTGATCGACGACATCACGGCGCGCCGGTTCAGCGAAGACACGAAGAGGGACTACGTTCGCACTGTGAGGAAGTTTGCAGCCTTCCTCGGCCGATCGCCGGATAAGGCGACGAGCGAGGATCTTCGCCGCTATCAACTGCATATGGCGCAGCAGCAGGCCAGCCCTGGAACGATCAACGCCGCCATCGCCGCGCTGCGGTTCTTTTTCACCGTGACGCTCGAAAAGCCCGATCTCGTTCGTCCTCTGAGGACCGTGACCAAGCCGCGCAAGGCGCCGGTCGTCCTGAGCCAGGAGGAGGTGGCGCGTCTCCTCCAGGCCGCGCCGAGCCTCAAGTACAAGGCCGCGCTCAGTGTCGCCTACGGCGCAGGCCTCCGGGTGTCTGAGGTCGCGCACCTGAAGGTGTCCGACATCGACAGTGGGCGCATGATGCTCAGGGTCGAGCAGGGCAAGGGACAGCGGGATCGCGATGTGATGCTGTCGCCCCAACTGCTCCAGCTCCTGCGTGAATGGTGGAAGGCGGCGCGGCCGCAGGTCTGGCTCTTTCCCGGCCAGAACCCGATCAATCCGGTGACTGAGCGGCAGCTCAACCGCGCCGTCACCGCCGCCAAAGACCTGGCTGGAATCTCCAAGCGCGTTTCTCCGCATACGCTGCGGCACAGCTTTGCGACCCACCTGCTCGAACAGGGCGTCGATATTCGCGTGATCCAGGTGTTGTTGGGGCACGCGAAGCTCGAGACGACCGCGCTCTACACCCGCGTCGCCGTCAACACGGTCCGCGACATCAAGAGTCCGCTGGACCGGCTGGACATCAAGCTGACGAAGCGAACGCCGCCCGCCTGACTACGGTCGCGTGGCGCGGCCTCCCCTCGAGGTCGCCGACATCTTTCGCGCCCACGGGGCGGCGTGGCGAAAGGCCAACACCAGGCACGTGAGCCTCGCCCAGTTGAAGGTCATGTCGGCGATCGAGACCTGTCGCACAGCCGCGCTCGGCGGCCACGTCGAGCGCTGCGAGGACTGCGCGCACGAGCGCGTCGCATACAACTCCTGCCGGAATCGTCACTGCCCGAAGTGCCAGGCGGCCGCGGCGCGGAAGTGGCTCGAAGACCGCGAGGCGGAGCTCCTGCCGGTTCCCTACTATCACGTCGTCTTCACCCTGCCGGCCGCAATCGGCGCCGTCGCGTTCCAGAACAAGGCGGCCGTCTACGATCTCCTGTTCAGAACCGCAGCCGAGACGCTGACCACGATCGCCGCCGACCCGAAGCATCTGGGCGCGCGCATCGGCCTGACCGCCGTGCTGCACACCTGGGGCTCGGCGCTGACCCACCATCCGCACGTCCACGTCATCGTTCCCGGCGGCGGCCTGTCGCCGGACGGTTCGCGCTGGATCGCCTGCAAGCCCGGCTTCTTCCTGCCCGTGCGCGTGCTGTCGCGTCTCTTCCGCCGGCTCTTCCTCGAAGGGCTCACGGCCCTGCATACGACCGGCCGCCTCGTCTTCCTCGGCGACCTCGCGCCCCTCGGCGAGAAGAGCGCCTTCGACGCCGCGCTCGCACCGCTTCGCCGATCCGAATGGGTGGTCTACGCCAAGCGGCCGTTCGCCGGCCCGCAGGCCGTGCTCGCCTACCTGTCGCGCTACACCCATCGCGTCGCGATCTCGAACTCCCGGCTCATCGCGCTCGACGACAAGGTCGTCGCCTTCAAGTGGAAGGACTACCGGATCAAAGGCCGCGACCGGATGAAGACCATGAGATTCGACGCCGCCGAGTTCATCCGCCGCTTTCTCCTGCACGTGTTGCCGAGCGGCTTCCACCGCATCCGACATTACGGCCTGTTCGCCGGCGCGGTTCGCGCCCAGAACATCGAGCGCGCCCGACAATTGCTCGCCCCATCCAAGGTTTCGCCCGAGAGCGCGGCCGCCGACGCCGACGGCGACGCTGAACCAGCTTCGTCCTTCCGCAGCTGCCCGTGCTGCGGCGGCCAGATGATCGTCGTCGAGACCTTCGAAGGCCCGCGCCCCGTGCGATCGCCATCCCCGAGCCGGATCAGGATCGACACCTCATGACCGTCGCCACGCACCCCGCCTCGCACCGTCGATCGCCTCCGCCTCCAGCCGCGCGCAGGAACACGAGCGCCATGCCCGAGCGAGGTCGCCAATCCTCCTTCGACCGATGCCAACGCCTCGCTCCCGCGCATCGTCGCCTCGGAAAACGTCCGCCGTCGCCGCTTCCGCTGAAAACATTGAACGCCGCCGGCTGCCGACGCCTCGCTCGCCAGCCGTCCGCGATCCTCAAATCCCCATAGTCGCGCTCGCCAAACGGCCCCGTCCTCCCCGCGGTTTCCTCCTTGGGAGGCTTTCGAACGCCGGCCCCCGATCCCGCACGACCGTCCGCAGCGGGCCGGCGTCCGAAACCCTTCACCTTCTGAGACATTCCTTCCCCCACCCAAGGATGCCTGCCCTCGGCTCGAAGCACGCGTTCCCGAGTTGAACCCGGTACGGACGGAGTGCGCCAGAAAGCTGCCCTAGGCGCTAAGGGTAGTATGCGCCAGGGCACGAAGTCGCTGCGCTCCGGCCCGCTGCGCGGGGGCGTGAGCCGAGAGGCAAGGTAGCAAGCCGATAGGATAGCGATGGCGCGACGGGCAGCCCCGTCCTGAGAATCGAGGGTCGTTCAACCTCACTCAGGAAGGAGCGCCCGATGAGCGAGACCAACACTGTCAGTCCTCTGCGTCAGCGTATGATCGAAGACATGGCGGCGCGGAAGCTCGCCGAAGGCCGCGTCGCCACAGACAAGTTCCGTGAGAGGGCAAGAAGGCAGTTGTGACTGCCGTCACAGTTCTCATCGTCACTAATTGATATTGCTGCTGGGCCGAAAAGCAGAAGCCCCGAGCCCAAGGAGAAAACGGATGAAGGCGCATATTGTTGGCGGCGGGTTTGCCGGACTGGCGGCGGCGGCTTTGCTGATCCGGCACGCTGATGTGTCCGGTCCGGACATCACGATCTACGAGGCGGAGGAGAAGCTTGGCGGCGGTTTCTTTTTGGATGGCGATGCGGAGCATGGATACAACCTGCCCGGCTCCATCTTCGACAAGCACTTCTGCTGCGCTCTGGATCTGCTCGCAAAGATCCCCACTCAAGGGTACCCGAATATCAATGTTGCGGAGCAATTCCTCACTTTCAATCAAGAGCACCCCTTTGACGATCGGACGCATATCGTCGACCGCGGCCTCCGCCGCGTGCACGACCCGCTGCGGTACGGCCTCACGCTTGGCGACGGCCTCACCCTCGCAAAGCTCTCGGCCACGCGCGAAGCGTCGTTAGACGGTCAACTCATCAAGGACTGGTTCTCCCCAAGGTTCTTTGAGACGGAATTTTGGCTGCTCTGGTCGACAGAGATGGGTTCGCTGCCACAGCACACCATCATCGAGTTCCGGCGGTATCTGAACCGCTTTGTCTATTTGTTCCCCGACCTGTCGAGCATGGCCCATGTCTTTCGCTCGCAATTCAACCAGCACGAGGCCTTCGTCGAACCTCTGGTCGCTTGGCTCGAAGAGAAACAGGTGAACTTCGTGAAGGGCGCCTTTGTCAGCGACATCGAGTTTACCGAGTTCGTCTGGCCGAATGACCGTCAGGCGGCTCAAATACGACCTTGGGGGACCTCCGCTCTCGGTCGACGTCGCTCACGACGACATCGTGCTCGTGACCACCGGCTCGCAGGCCGCCGACCTCTCGGCGGGAACAATGGATACACCACCCCCGCCGCCCCCGCATCCCGGACGGTCATGGGCGTTGTGGAAACAGTTGGCCGAGAAGCACAAAGGGTTCGGCGATCCAAGCGTGTTCTTTGGCGGCGACAAAGTCGCCGAATTCGCGCTGGGTGACATTCACGGTCACGACGACCGGCAAAGAATTCCTCGATGAGATCACCAACCTGACGCACAGCGGCACGGGAAGCGGCGGACTTCTGACTTTGAAAGATTTGGGCTGGGTGATCTCGCTCTCGATCTTCGAGCAGCCGGAAATCCTCCCCCAGCCGCCAGGCACATGGGTCTGGTGGGGCTATGGGCTCTTTCCGGACGAACTAGGCACATTCGTGAAGAAGCGCATGTATGAATGCACCGGCAGGGAAATCCTGTCGGAGTTGCTGCAACACCTCAAATTCCCGACATCAGATCGAATCAAGGAGTCGTCGATCTGCATTCCCTGCAACATGCCTTACGTCAACAACATCTGGCTGCCGCGCAAGCGTGGCGACAGGCCGCCCGTCGTCCCGGAGGGGGTGACCAACCTCGGACTTCTCGGTCAGTACGTCGAGCTCGAGCGGGACATCGCGTTCACGTTCGAATACTCGACACGCAGCGCCTGGGAAGCGGTTCGCCTGCTCAAGGGTGGTCCCGCGCCGCCGCCCGTCTATCGCGGCCAATGCGATCCGACAGGCGTGTGGGCGGCTACGAAAGTGTTTCTGGGTCTGACGAAGACCTAGACTTCGCTCCACCGTTCACGCTAGCGTTTTTTGAGCGCCCCGGCAAGCGTTTCGTCGCGAGTCTCGCCGTCCCCTCCCCGTAGACTAGGAGAAGACCATGAGGCTCGTGCCGCTTTCGTCTACGCGCTCGCAGCCCTTGTCGGCCTCTATCTGCTCGCTGCCATTCTTTACGCTATTCCGATGATCGACGGCCTCATCGACGACACGATGGAGGTCAGGTTCGATCGCCCCAACCGGAGTCGATTGTCGCGGATTGCGGCAATGGACTGAACGCCGCGCAGAGGGGGAGCTTCCACCACGTCTCGCACGGCTACGAGATCACGCCAAGGCCTGCTTCGGGCGGTGAAGCCCCTTTCGCGCTCGCAACGGAATGACGGCTATAACGCTGACTCCGGTCCTTCCCGAGGCAACCACAGTACGCGCGCTCTCCGCCCTGAGCGGTCGCCACCGAAACAGCCGATTGGTTTTGACCCTGGTATGTCGCCGGCGCCACACTTATTTTGATTGTGCGACCTGCGCGGAAAGCCCGCGACGTGCGCGCTTGCCTCGAACCGCGGTCGTGAACTCCTTTGGATCCGCCAACCTTCGGGGATCGCGACGCGTGCGTTGGGTGCGAATCGCTGCGCGTCCGGCGACTCCCGCCGAGCGTCGTCAGGCCGACGGGGCGACGCCTGACCGGGTCAGGACGGGCCGCCGCCATTGCGAGGGGCCGGTCTCATGAATGGATGCTCCGCTGCTGTCGACCGCCACCGTCACCGGCATGTTCTCGACGACGAATTCATGGATCGCCTCCATGCCGAGGTCGGCGAAAGCGAGCACACGGGCTGACCTGACTGCCTTCGACACGAGATAGGCCGTGCCGCCGACCGCGACGAGGTAGGAGGCGCCGTGTCGCTTGATGGCCTCGACCGCCGCTGGGCCACGCTCGGCTTTGCCGATCATGACAAGGAGGCCCGTCGCCTCCAGCACCGTCTCGGTGAACGCGTCCATGCGCCTCGATGTTGTCGGGCCAGCCGGTCCGACGACCTCGTCTCGCACAGCGGCGACAGGACCCACGTAGTAGATCGCTCGATCCCTGAGGTCGACCGGCAGCCGCTCCCCTCCCGCGATCATGGACACGAGTCGCTTGTGAGCCGCGTCGCGGCCGGTCAGCAGGCGTCCCGAGAGGAGCAGCGTTTCGCCCGCTCGCCATGTCGCAACCTCGTCCCGCGTCAAACAATCGAGGTCCACCCGCCGACCCAAGGCCACCTGTTCGCCCATCGACAGCTCGGGCCAGAGCGACAGGTCGGGCGGCGTCAGCACGACTGGGCCTGACCCGTCGAGACTGAAAGTGATGTGACGGTCGGCGGCGCATTGAGGGATGAGCCCAACCGGCTTGGAGGCGGCGTGGCATGGGAAGGAGCGAATCTTCACATCGAGCACGGTCGTCAGGCCCCCGAGGCCCTGCGCCCCGATGCCAAGCGCGTTGATCTTGTCGTAGATCTCGATCCGCATTTCCTCGAGTGGCGACGATGGTCCTCGCCGGAGGAGGTCCGCCATGTCGATGGGCTCCATCAAGGCTTCTTTGGCCATGGACATGGCCTTTTCGGCGGAGCCGCCAACCCCGATGCCGAGGAGTCCGGGCGGGCACCAACCCGCGCCCAGCGTCTCGACCGTCTGCACGACCCAGTCCGTGACCGAACCCGCGGGCGGGAGGTTTACGAACTTGGCCTTGTTCTCAGAGCCGCCCCCCTTTGCGGCGACCGTTACGGTGACTTCATCGCCGGCCACCATGTCGAAGTGGACGACCGCTGGCGTGTTGTCGCGTGTATTGATCCGGCCGATGATCGGATCGCGCACAATGGAGGCGCGCAGAGGATTGTCCGGGTGGGTGTACGCTTGGCGCACCGCCTCATTGACGAGGTCTGCGACGGGCCGCTCGCTGTCGATCCGGGCTCCCATCCCGATCTTGACGAATACGTTGACGACGCCCGTATCCTGACAGATCGGCCTTCGTCCGAAGGCCGCCATGCGGGAATTGATGAGGATCTGGGCCATCGCGTCGCGAGCGGCCGGGCTTTCCTCCCGGGCGTAGCTCTCCGCGAGCGCCCTGATGAAGCTGGGAGGATGATAGACGGCGATATATTGAAGGGCGTCGGCGATGCTGGCGACGAAGTCGTCCTCGCGGATCAGGCGCGGCGCTGTGGTCACCTGGGACCTCCTTTCGACCCCGTGCGCGCGCCGCAGAATCTGCTCGGACCGCAGGCGGACGGGGGCATCGACCATCATGACGTCGAGCGCGCCGCCGCCGTCCCGTCCGGCGACACGAACGCGGTCGCGCCATTCGATGTCCGCCTCTCAGGGCCGAAGGCGGGGCCGATGTCTATTGTGACACGCTCCCGGTCCGGAGTGAAATCGACCCTATCCCGACGGGTGAAGCCCTTCCGCGCTGGCAACGGAACGATGGCTATAGCCCTAACTCCGGTCCTTCCCGAGGGACGGCTGTAGGCTCGCTGTCCGCCCATTGCAGCTGTCTACGCCGTCGGTTCTCTTGCCCTACGCGACGATCTTTAGCGCCTCGTCTGGGAGTGGTCGCCCCAGCAAATCTTCGCGTACCTCGGTAAGAACAGAGCGTGACGCCCACGGGCCCTTCGGAATCGGCGATCTCAATTGCTCAGACGCTGGAAGCAAGACCGGCTTGGATGCCGTTGGCGACCTCTTTGATGTGCCCTGGGTCGAGCTTGCGGACCATGTTCTTGGGCATTTTGAGGTCCGAGATTGCAAGTGTCTGCAATTGCATCTCGGGCAGCAGGTCGTTGCGCAGCTTGCGCGGCGTGGAGTTGATGATCTCCATCAGCTTCTCGCGACGCGCGCGGCCGGCGGCCTTGAGCCCGCCTCCGATCGTTCGGGGGTCTTCAGCGGGCTTGTGGTAGTTTTTCTTAGCCATTGGCGTTGTCCTCAGTTGCAGTTGCCTGCATGATGTTGGTCGCGCGAGCCATTAGCTCCTGATAGACGCGCTCTTTCTCTTCGTCCCAGTCGATCTCGACTGAGCCTTCTTCGACTTGCTTGGCCTTCTTCTCTTCCAGCCGCTCCTGGCGTATTTCATGCTGCTCCATGAATTGCAGGAGCAGGCGCCGGTCAGCGGCCTTCCCGTTGATGGCGGCCTTCATCAGCTGCATGGCGAAGAGTTCACCCTGAACTCGGTTCACGGTCTGGCCTGCCAGCGAGACGGGGACGGTCTTGTAGACCTCATCCACGATGATCTGGCCGAGGCGAGCGAGGTTCTTCGGCCGGCCTGGACCCGGAGACTTGTGGCCTTTCACATACGGCTTCAGGTTCGCGAGGCCGCGAGCTTTGCCTTCGGGTGTAGTAGGGGGCACAGCACTCTCGTCAGTTCACGGTGGAGTTCTGCTCTCCAACTAGAGAGCCTCCAGCTCTCACGTCGAAGAGACCCGTCGCCGGGCCGCAGAGATGAAACGGTTCACCTTTAATCCACCTTTACACGTGAACTCGGGTGCAGTCAACTGCAATCACTCGACGCGCGCAAACTCGCCGTGCAGCTCAGCGGCGGCCTTGGCGTAAGCTGCTTGCGCCTCTTCGGGCGTGTCGAACACGCCAAGGAAAATTTTCGTCCCGTCGCGGAGTAAACCGCACTTCTCATAGGGCCGGTGTCGAACGCTCTTGTTCGAGCGGTCCGGCGTCGTCCGCGATAACCGGCTCGTAGGTACGGAGGGGATAACTCTGGCACGGCTGCGAGCCCTACGCCCCGATCTGTTTAATCCCACGATCGCAGTATATTTCGGGGCAACTCGTCGACCGCATCAAGGACCATATGATTTCCGGTTTCGCAGCTGGTCGTTTGGGTCGTGCCGGGTCGAACTGATTGAGGTTAACCCCAGGATGAACGCCATTGATCCGAAAGTTGCGGCAAAGATCGTTTCCCTGCTAAAGCAGGTGAAAGCGGCACAACACGAACTCGATATGGCGATTACCTTCCACGAAACGTGGAAGCCTGTCGCCTACGACGAGGTCCTGCACAAGCGAATGGGCGAGTCATTCGCCACGCAAACATTTCTTGTAGTGCGCTTGGCGCTCCGACGGGAGATGCTGCTCGCATTGATGCGACTTTGGGACAAGAATTCCAAAACTCTCAGAATGAAGGAGTTTATCGCCGACATCCTACGCGACCAATCCGTAGTCAATTCTTTGGCGGCTGACCGGGCGGTCCGCATAGGGATGGCCGATGAGAAAGACCAAATGAGGTCTGACCTAAGTCAACGCGCAAGCGAGGCAATCGCGTTGGTCGATAAATACTGTGAAGGCGGCTCTCACTACTCTGTACTAGAGAAACTGCGTAGACTGCGTCATGAACGGCTGGCACATCGGTTCATTGAAGCCACAGTAGCGACCGGACTCGATCCCACCGATGATGAGATTGAGTCCTTCTATCAAGATAATTCGAAGCTAGTCGGCCTGTTTCTGAGCCTCGTCGCGGGCATTGCTTACGACGCAAATGACACTGCTGAGGTTTATCGCCTTTACGCCAAATTCTTCTGGGCCGGAGTGCGGGGAGAACGAACGGAAGGCCACCCGAACTATCGAGCGCCGCCTCTCGTGACGGCAGCAACAGGAGAAAGTTAGCATCGCATGGCCGTCAATCTATTGTCGAGGCGCGCCTCTTGAACGGAGCGATCCTGATCTATGGGGCGACCGGCTACACCGGGAGACTCATCGCAAAGGCGGCGAGCGATAGGGGAGCGCGCCCGATCCTGGCCGGACGCAATCTTGATAAAGTCAAAAGGGTCGCCGAGCCGCTCGGTCTGAGCGCACGAGCGTTTGATCTTGGCGACCCGGCGCGTACCGATGTGGCGATAAAGGACGTCTCAGTCGTGCTGTCCGCCGCAGGTCCGTTCTCCGCGACATCACGGCCAGTGGCGGATGCCTGCCTACGTAATCGTGTTCACTACCTCGACATCACCGGGGAAATTGACGTCTTTGAGGCTCTCGCCGCGCGAGACGCCGAAGCCAAGCTGCGGGGCGTAATGTTGCTACCCGGAGTCGGATTCGACGTTGCACCGAGCGACTGCCTCGCAGCGCATTTGAAGCGCCGACTGCCCGACGCCAACGATCTTAGGCTCTATCTTTCGCTCGGCGCAAACATGTCTCGCGGCACGGCCAAAACCATGATCGAGGCAATTGCGGCTGGCACGCGCATGCGGCGCAAGGGCCGAATTGTCTCTCGCGATCACGCGGAGATAGGGTCATGCGATTTCGGAGAGGGCGAGAAGCCTACCGTCCAGGTCAGTTGGGGCGACGTCGCGACTGCCTTCCATTCGACCGGCATTCCCAATATTGACGTTCATTTCGAGGCGTCCGCAGCGATCAGGTCGTTTGCGCGTACGCCTTGGTTCGTCAAGTCGTTCCTGGGGCTGCGGTCTATGCAAAGCCTTCTCAAGGCTCAAGTCGAGTGGTTGCCGGAGGGTCCAAATGAGGCGACGCGGCAACGCGGGCGAGCCGTGCTGATCGGCGTAGCGCGAAATGACAAAGGCGATGCGGTCCGCTCGCGTCTGACAACGCCGGAAGGGTATTCCCTGACGACCGCCACAGCGATCGACGCTGCGAGGCGCGTAGCCAGCGGAGAGGTCAAGCCAGGTTTCCAGACCCCCAGTCGCGCCTTTGGTGTCGACTACGTTCTCAGTTTCGACGGCGTTGCGCGGGAGGACCTCAATACCTGAGCAAGCTGCAGTTGGCCGCGCAAGATTGGTTGAGTGCCAACGGAACCCACCCGCAGAGGTAATCGCTGTGTTTGCAGTTACTTGCACATCCGACCCTGTGACCCCTCCCGCCGAAGCGCCGTATTGAGTTCCGCGTCGGCATTCATCTGGCCGACGTCGTCGAGGAGGCCGACGGCGACCTGATGGGCGACCGCGTCAACCGCAAGGCGGGGATGCCCGAGACATGCGTCCTTGCCCCCTAGGGCGTCTCTGCTCCCAGACAGGGGGAGACCCTCCATCCAATCTGTCTGGTGCGGGCTGTCCGGCCTAAATCGTGATTTGACAGAAAGGTGACATGGTAGGACGCTGAGTTGTGTGCAAAGTGGCACACGTCGCAACGGAGGTTGGCAGCTCTGACGACAAAATCGGCAACACACATGGAGGAGCTATGACTCCACCTGGTGAGATAGACTGACCTCGTCGTTTTTTTCGAGGTCGCAACGTTGCTCCTGCCGGGCATGGTAAGGCGGAAGGGCGTTTCCACGAAAATCCAAGTTCGACACGCGGCTGTGAGCGCGAAGGCCAAGCGTTCGCGGTATCGCAAAATGGTCTGTATCAACACAGAGCGTTTCGCAAAGGCGAAACAGGACCCCGCAGCTGCTTGAATGCACCGGGGTCCATTCTGCGTGCGAAGTACCCCAGCGTGCGAAGTACCCCAGCAAGGACGTCCCGCCTTGCATCGCATTCGTGGCGAAGTCGCGCGTGAGGGTTCGTTGTGCCTCGGACCGAACGCACCCCGCACCCCGCTGTTGAACCGACTGGAGGACTGTAGCGGCCCTGAGGACGAGCATAGGGAGGATAGCTTGGCGAAGGGTTTGTATCGGATGCTGGATGGCCAAGTGTTGGTTGACTACGGAACGCGCCGAGTTCCCATTTCCCGCGCTCAGTACAGAGCAAACGGCTATAGGCCGCCGTGTGAGGGACTTCCGGCTGAAGCCGCCCCGAAAGCGCGCAACGAACTTGCCCATGCTAAGGCCGGGAAAGCCAGCAGCGCACTGCCAACCTGATTACGTCAACCCCACGGCCCAAGGCGTAGGCGTTCGGGCCTACAGAGGATCGTCGGCAGCACGGCATTTCGGAGCACGCGCCAGTTCGAGGATGACGCAGCTGGCGACCGTCCACTCTCCGCCCAGCTCCATGCGCAGGCGCTTGCTGCCAGGGCAGCTGTGTAGCGAGTCCCAGGGTGTCCCGGCCCAGACCGGCAGGCCTTGATGTCCGCGTTAAGTGGCAGTGGCGGAAAAGCTCGGACGGCCTGAAGGGCCATCTATGGGGCTTGAGAGCCGCCCTGTTGAAGGGGGAAGTGATCCGCTCAACAATATTTGCAGTGAACGGCATGCAGCTCGTAATTACCGCGCGCGTGACCGGAAGGCTCAATCCTGGTCGGTCACTTCACTTGCTAAGGGCCGCCTTCTTGATCAACGCCATCACAGCGAGCTCTTTGTTGATTAGGCCCCGCCCGGCAGGCGAGCCGCCATTCAGCACGATGGCGTCCTTGAACACGTCGTAGTCGTCTTTGGTAAAATACAGCAAGACACGTCGGGTTTTAGACGGAGGGGTCTCTCCCCTCATGAGGGTTTGAAGTTTTCGGTTGGACCTGCCCTTCGCCTCGGCCATTTCGAGCCGCTCTTTCAGGTTTTGCTTGTTGAGGCCCCGCGCGATGATCTGGGTCTTGGTCCAGCCGATCGCCTCAAAGCGTTCCTTGTAGCGGGCGAATGGTCGTAGCTGATCCACGATTTCGCAGAGATAGTATGCGTGGCGCAGGTTAAGCTCCGCCTTTTTGACGGTGTTCTTGAAATCGCCCGTGCGGCTAGACCGATCCCTGAGCATGAGGAGGGCGTTCCCCAACTCCCAGAAGTTGTCGGTTCGACGTCCCGCGAGCGTGATCACCCTAGCTCTGATCGCGGACGGGTTAATCGCGAACATCTTTGCTCCTCCTGCTGGTGCCACGAACCGTTTCCATTAAGATTGTAGTGTGGAAACTTGCCTCAGGCTGAGCAGTCGAGAGCCAGCGACGACGGCAGGAGAGGCCGTCGTGGCTTTCAAGCTCGCCGTCAGAGCATGGGGCGCAGTTTCAAACAATGATTTCCCTCATGAGTTTGCGGCAGGCGCGCCTATGTGACCAGGTGCGCCGGAGGTACGAGCGCGCGAACACCTGAGACGATCTGCGGCCTCGAGCAAGGACTTCATCACGCTGCGCGTCCATGGTCAACTCCGTAGTTGGTTCGCGGCGGTCTTGGAGCGCTCGCCTGCCGCACCTGTCGGGCTCGAACCCTCGTCGAGACCCTTACACCGGAGGTTTTGATAAGTCGCGCTAATTTGCAATTACTTGCACGAAAAATGACTGAATCCAAATCGAGGACTCCGGACGCTGATTTTCAATCCGGATCCCTCGGCCCTTGGGCTCCCGTCGCCATGGGCGAGAATGTTCGAGTGGCAGCACCACGGTCCCAACCGTTCCAACCCTTCCGTTCTATCGAGGATGGCTGGGCGGAAATTGGAGCAGGAGCCGAGGTAATTGCCTGGGGTGCAGCTCGGAAGGGTTGGAACGGTTGTCCGCTTCCTCCTTATAGCCCCTGTGGTCTATTTGACATATCGTATGTTCCGAGGACTGAGGAGTTAGTAGGACCATCATTGCGATCCTTCCAACCCTTCCACCGCGTCACAAGTCGTCTTTGAAATTGAGCGAGGTGACTGAGAGCGGCGCGATGCCGAGATATTTCACGCCGTTGCTGGTAACCTTCTTGAAACCCCGATTGGCCAACATCTCTGCGAGGGCCTTCGACGATCCGGGTTCCTCGCCGTTCGCAATTGCGAAGTCCTTCCAGCAATCGTAAAGCGCGGCGGCCTTGCCCTTGGTGCCCGGGCTGCACTCGCACTTTTCCGCGATCCACCGCCCGAAAATATCTTCGTCCTCGAAGTAATCGCTCGTCGCCAGCTTCACAACGTGGGGCAAGACGAAGCCGTTCGCCTGCCAGTCGAGGCATCCGCCGATCATCCGGCGAAGGATAGCGGGGTATTCATCCCGCAGCTTCGCGCTAAGCGCCTTGTCCGGCTTCTCCGGCTTGAACAGGAACGGCACGATCAGGAAGCGCCGTCTGGCCGCGTCGTTGACCGTCCCGAGTTGCGGCTTGTGATTGCCGACCACCATCAGCTTGAACTTTGGGACGAACGTGAACAGGTCCTGACGCATGTAGTTCGCCGTGACCGGATCGCCCCCCGTCAGCTGATTGATGCGCGCCTGGGACCACATTTGACCCTTTTCCGTTTCGGACATGCCGACGAAGCGAGCCCCGTCGAGCATTGCGATCTCCGTGAGGTGGCGCTGATGTCGCGACGCGGTGAACGTGTCCATCGCAGCCGTCCTGGCGTATTCCCCCATAATTTCGGCCACGACCTTCTGGAGCTGGCTCTTGCCATTGCCGCCCGGCCCGTAAACGAACAGAAGGACCTGCTCGTTCGTGACCCCCGTGAGGCAATATCCCAAGAACTGCTGCAGAAACCGCATCAGGCCAGCGTCGCCGGCCGTCGCCTGGTCGAGGAACGTAGTGAAGTGCGGGCTCGACGTCCCCTTGTCCGCGGGGGACACAGACGTCACTCTGGAGACCATCAGGCCGGGGTCTGGTCGCATCAGCTCGCCTGTGAGGAGGTCCACGTAGCCGCCGGGGGTCCCCAGCACAAACGGATCACTGTCCCAGACATCAGAGGTCACCGCGACACGTTGATCGCGGCGCGCCATGATTTCCGTGCCTTCGACTGCCCTCCTTGAGCCCATGCGTTTGTCGCTGCCACGAAGTTCGCGGCAGTGCCGACGGGCTATATCAAAGACGACGTTCGTCTGATCCTTTTCCCAATGGACGCCATTCGAACAGTACCAATGCCCAGAGGTGTGATCGAAGCGGATTTTGTCGACGAAACGCTCCACGAAGGCGTCTGCGACATAGTCCTCGGTTAGTTCGATCTCGCGCCGTTGATCGTCGCCGAGATCGTGATCGTCGCTTTCCAAAAATTCCTCGTCGACGATGCCGGGCAACTTACGCAGCTCACCCGTCGGCTCGCAGTTCGAGTCCTCAGACTGCGTCGCGTTGCTCTGATCCGCGTCCTTTTCGATCGGCAAACCAGTGTCGTCGAGCACCACTTCGTCGGCCCGGCCCGGCACGCAGTCCAACCCGTTCGTGGGCGAGAGGTCCGCCGAGTCGGACTGGGGCGTTTTTTGAGCCTGCTCGTCATTGGGGCCGTTGATGTTCGCAGGAGCGGGGTGCGGTTTGGGATCGACGACAACGGAATTCGGCACCGGTTCGATGCTGCCACTCGAAGGGGTGGCGTTGTTTTCGATTGCGGCTTTCTGGGGGAACCTAATGAGGGTCATTTTTGTGTCTCCTTGACAAGGAAGTCGTTCCAGTCGCTTTGAGGTTCGGGCGGGTATCGAATTTCGACTACAGTTCCGGTTCCGGCGGCTTCGTATCGCCGCTTGCACATGCGCGCCGCCGAGCGACCAGCTTTGTCGTGGTCGGCGAAGATCCTCAGAAACGTGATTCCGTGGATGACGGGGAAGTCGCGGATGCCGGCCGCGGACATGGCCGCCCAGACCGGCATCTTGGAGACTCGATGGGCGCTCAGCGCCGTCTCGATGCCCTCGGCGATACCCAGCTGCGACCCGGCATTGTGCAAGCAGACGGCTGCGGACTTCGCCCTGCCCAGCATCATCTTCGACGGGGCGCCGTCAGGCATTTCGCGTTTGCCAGAGCCATCGTCCTTTACCGCGATGCGCTGAATGCCGGATGGCTCTTCGGTGACGGCGTTCCGCATTAATGCTATGAGCGCCGGGGCCTTCTGCCAGTTGAACGGGCACTCCGGATGAAACCGGAGGTCTGACGGCCACGGCTCACCGTTGATCGGGGCGCACCTACGCGATGCAAGATATTCCGCAGCGGGCGAGCCATCGATGGGCAGCGCCTCCTGCCAGATCGTTGAAGCACGCGCTTTCAATTCGTCCTTTGTTTGTGACCCCACCTCCCCGTCGAGGCTGACGCAAATCGATCCGTTGAGCTCGATTTCGTGCAAGAGCGTCTTCACGTAAGACGTGCACGTCTTACGGTCGTCGCCGGCAAGGCTATGCACTCGAAAGCCGTCGGGCACTGAGGGATCAATAATGATGCCCAGCGAGTGGTCATTTTTCGAGTGCCCCGGGCCGCGGATATTGAGCCATTCGCCTCTCGTGCGCGCGCCCAAGAGCTTGGCGAGCTCTTTCTGATTCATCGTCATCGTTGGAACTCCTTTGAGTTCGGCAAAGCTTCGCCGTTCGCGGGATCGAGGCTCGATCACGCCAGTCCAGCGGTCGCTTAACTGAAGGCTTGTTGGTCGCGCCTACTTCAGGGACGCGCTGACGGCGGTTGAAGCGTACTCAGACGTCGAGCTGCAGCGCTTGGCCGCGAGCCACTCATCCAAATCAGCCTGCAGGTAACCGATCGCGCGCGCCGAGAGGCGAATGTACTTCGGTCCATCGCCTCGGAGGCGCTGCTTTGCGAGGGTGCTGACAGCGAGACCAAGATAGTAAGCGGCCTTTGGCGGCCGGAACAGGATGGGAGTCATGGCATTCCTCGTTAGCTACGGATAAATCCAAACCGTGCTCGAAGATGCTCACCGTTCGTTGGAATTGACCAGGTAATGGAAAAATGAGTTTTGTACCTTGACACTGTCTGATTTATCCTAACCGCGCCTGCTTATGCCTTATTGGCGTTCTTTCGGACTATGGACGTGCCTGTGATCTCTCGCGTTTCTGGCATTGCGCTATAATACCGAAAGGCCTTTGCGGGGTCACTCAATTCCCTAGACACCCTCTGGTAAGCTTTTCTCATTGTCTCTGCTTCGCCTTCATAATCGGTGCCTGCTAGCGCGTCAGACGCATTTCCGCAGGCAACTTCTAGAGTGAGCCCCGCCAAGTAGCTTTTCCAAACTGCACGCCAACGATAGTAAGCTGCAATTTCCAATTGATATATCTTCCGCTCGTCGTTCATTTTTCCGTGCTTTAGCTTAGTTTCGAAGCCGGCGCGGAGCCTCTCCTCGACAACCATTATTGAAGCGTCCAAGATCCACTCCGGAGGCTCAATATGGGGATTCCTTTTTTGATGCTTCAAAGCGTCATAAAGTGCCGCTGTAACGCCAGCCTTCCAGAAATTCTTCAATTCTGCCATTCGCTCTACGACATCATAATCCGGAGGCCATGATGATTCCGGCCCGAACAATGATGAAAGGTACGCCGGGCCCACACGATGCGCTTTGCTCATTTGACCGCTCGCAATCAGATTGTGCGAGGAGAATGAGCTGGATTCTCTTTAAATTTCGTGAGCGCTGAGCGCGATCGAAATCGTCTGGCCGATACTCTCTGCAGCGCGTCGGAGCGGATCATTGCCTAATAGATGCGCGTATCGGGCGTGGTCGACGCCTGTATATGACCGAGCAATTTGCCCACGATCGGAAGTCCATGTCGCTGCCCGCGCGCACGCTGACGAATCAGACGGTCGATGCGTTTCGTTTATCATGGTATCGATTTGGTATCGGGACGACGACGATCGCAGGGCCCATCCACCTGGATGCCAACAACCTCTTGAATCTATTCAAGAAATTGGTGCCGCAAGAGAGATTCGAACTCCCGACCCCATCATTACGAATGACGTGCTCTACCAGCTGAGCTATTGCGGCCCCGTCGAGCGACGCCCGATTGGGACGCCACGCGAACGGCGCCGCTGTCTATGCCAGTTTTCCCCGTCTTGGCAATACGCCCGACCAGTGGGCCGTCAACCGTCGCGCCGGCTAGGAACGCGCCGCGATGTCGCCTAGAAGCTCGGCCGGGCGGCCTCAGGACGGCCGCGAAGACAGATCGGAAGGAGCGGCCGCATGGCGGGACGATTGGCGGGTAAGGCGGCGTTGTTGACCGCGGCGGCGGCGGGCATCGGCCGCGCGACGGCCGAGGCCTTCGCGCGGGAGGGCGCGCGGGTCATCGCGACCGACATCGACGTCGCCGGCCTCGAAGGCCTCGACGCCGACAAGCGCAAGCTCGACGTCCGCTCGAACGAGGCGGTCGAGGCGCTCGCACGCGAGATCGGGCCGATCGACGTCCTCTTCAACTGCGCCGGCTTCGTCCATCACGGAACCGTCCTCACCACCTCGGACGCCGACTGGGACTTCTCGTTCGATCTCAACGTCAAGTCGATGCACCGCACGATCCGCGCCTTCCTGCCGGGCATGCTGGAGAAGGGCAGGGGGTCGATCGTCAACATCGCCTCCGGCGCCTCCTCGGTGCGCGGCATCCCCAACCGCTACGTCTACGGCGCCTCGAAGGCCGCGGTGATCGGCCTCACCAAGTCGGTGGCGGCCGACTTCATCCGCAAGGGCATGCGCTGCAACGCCATCTGCCCGGGCACGATCGAGAGCCCGTCGCTCGACGGGCGGATCGAGACGCTGAGCAAGTCGAGCGGCCAGTCGCTCGAAACGGTGCGCCAGGCGTTCATCGACCGCCAGCCGATGGGCCGGCTCGGCAAGCCGGAGGAGATCGCCGCGATCGCCGTCTACCTCGCCTCCGACGAGAGCGCCTTCGCCACCGGCCAGACCTTCATCGTCGACGGCGGATTTGCAATGTAGGGTTGTATCTCGAGCCAAATAAAAGCAAGAAAAACCAAGGAGATCCAAGCAAATTAGCTTGCATTTACTTGGATTTCTTTTTCCGAATCGGGCCTTTTCAATGGGTTATGGCGAATTCAAATAAAAAAATTCCTGCCCCGTGTCTGAAGGTTGTGTACAACTTCCGTTCCGGGGCGCTAGACGGCCCGCCCGACGCCGGGTTTGGACCCGACCGATGGAGAGGTTATAACACGAGTTCGGAATTTCCACAATCAAATGCACGTTCCATGAAAACCGGAGCGACGCTGTGGCCCGCCTTCTGAGTCGCCGCGGAGTTCTTATTGGTTGAGCGACCTTGGCCCGCTGACGAACGGGCTCCCGCGCAGATAGAAGCGCAACACCCGGTCCGCATCCTTCGAAATTCCGATCCGAACGCTCTGACCAATCTCGCCTAGATCGTGCTCGTCGCGCGCCAGCCACAGCGGGCCTTCCTGGCAAAGATCGAGCCCATCGAGCGAACGGTCAATCCTGAGCGCCTGGGCGAGCCGTCCGGGTCCTCGCGCCAGGTCGCGCAGGCGCTCGGCGCCTCGATTCTGCCGCATGATCGCCACGCCTTCGACCGGCTCGAGTGCCCGAATCAGGACGCCGGCGCCGATTCCGGGCGTCTCGCTCGAGATATTCAGCATGTATGAGACGCCGTAGGCGAGATAAACATAGGCGTGTCCGCGCTCGAGAAACAGCGAGCGATTGCGCGGCGTCATGCCCCCATAGGCGTGCCCGGCGGCGTCGCCGATGACATAGGCCTCGGTCTCGACAATGCGGCCGCTGGCGGGGCCTTCCGTCAACTCACGCACCAAGAGCTTGCCGATGAGAAAGCGGGCGAGCGCTGTCGTATCGATCGGCAGTTCGAAACGCGCGAGCGTCGCAGGCCCATGCCGTACACGGCCACGCTTCAAGACATCCGCTCAACCAAATGCGCGCGCGAAGGTCCCGGCTCGAACGGATCGCCGAAATATTGGGTCTCGCGCGCCACCTTGCCGTCGCGAAACTCCATGATGCTCACCGTGTAGGACGGCCGCCCGTCATAGGTTAAGATGAATTCGGTGACCCAGAGGTCGCCCGCGCCGACGATCCGCCGCACAGTGAAGCGCTTTTTGTTCGGCTGCACGGTGCGCGACGCCTGGATGTTGCGCCGCCCACGGATACGCTCGCCCGATTGCGGGTATTCGAGCACCGCGTCCTCCCTATAGATCTGGTGCTCCGCCTCGAAGTCGTCCGCGTCGGATGCGGCCCAATGATGATCCAGAGCCGCTCGAATTTCTGGGTCTTCCATGTCCCGTCTCCTTGAGCTTCGCGCGATTTGTCATTGCGAGCGGAGCGAAGCAGTCCAGGGGAACGTGGGGCGCTCCTGGCTCCTGGATCGCCACGTCGGCCTTTAGGCCTCCTCGCGATGACGACTGAGTGCCGTGACTCATGGTAGCACGCCGCCCGACTGAAAGAGGCCTCCGCCGCAAGGTCATGTCCCGCCTCGTGGAAATGTGGCAGGATCGCGCGCTGTATGGGCGGCGGGCGAGCATGGCGATCAGCGTCTTTCTTTCGACCGTTTCCGACGAGTTCCGCGCCTACCGCGATCAACTCGTTCATGATCTGACGCGGCACAATGTCGCGGTGAAGGTGCAGGAGGACTTCAAGGACCTTGGCGGCGACACGCTCGACAAGCTCGACGTCTACATAGCCCATTGCGACGCCGTCGTGCATCTTTTGGGCGACATGTGCGGCGCGACGGCGGACGAAAGACAACAGCAAGCGCTGCTCGGCAAACATGCCGACCTTCAGCGCAAATTACCTCCCCTTGGCGAAGCGCTGAAGAACGGCGTCTGCCTTCCCTACACGCAATGGGAGGCATGGCTCGCGCTCTTCCATGGCAAGTCGCTGCTGATCGCGAAGGCGAAGGCGGTCGCCCCGCGAGGACCAAGGTACGCGGCAGACGACGTCACTCGCGCGGCGCAAGCGGACCATCTGAAAAAGCTCAAGGCGTTCCACCGTTTTCCTGGCAGCGAGTTCGGAAGCCCTGACGAATTGGCCAAGCAGATCGCTTACACGGCTATCCTCGATCTGCTGGTGAAGGACTACGCCGAGAAGTTTGTGCAGCAGCGCGACATCGCCGAGGGATTTATTCGGGAGATGGCGAAGCGCGTCGCGGGCGATAAGGGGCTCGATCTCGACGGCATGAAACAGGCGGTGCGCAACGCTATCGAAATCTACGAGAAGGAGATCGCAGGACGGCCGGTTGAGACCAACCTGGACGACATCGTCGGCCGGGCGCTGGCGAGAGCCAAGGAGCAGGTCGACCGCGGCCAGTCAGGCTTGGCCCGCGCAACCTTGCGTCGAGCGGCCGAGGAGATGAAGCGCGAGGAGCAGAAGCGGCGCGAGCGCTTTGAGGCCGGCGTGACCGCGCTCTACACTCAGGCGCGCGAGATCGCGCTGGCGGCTTATGACGGCGACGCCGCTGCGGAGGCGATTGTGGAGCTTGCGCGTTCGATTCACGGCGCGAACGCGGCGAAGGTCTCGGTGTTCCTGGGCGCCGAGGCGCAGTCGCTCTACGAGTACGGCCGCGATCGCGGTAGCAACGTGCATCTCGTCGCCTCGATCGCCCTGCGCCGCGAACAATTGACGCTGCCGGCCCCCGCCGACGAACCATGGGGGGCTTACGCCAGTCTCGGCCATGCGCTCTCGGCGCTTGGCGGGCGGGAGAGCGGGACGCTGCGACTTGAGCAGGCGGTCGGGGCGTACCACGCAGCAATTCGGGAACAGACGCGCGAGCGTGTCCCACTCCAGTGGGCGGCGACGCAAATGAATCTCGGCAATGCGCTCGCCAGGCTTGGCGAGCGAGAAAACGGAACGGCGCGGCTTGAGGAAGGGGTTCAGGCCTATCGCGCCGCGCTCGAAGAACAGACACGTGAGCGTGTTCCGCTCGACTGGGCGATGACCCAGATGAACCTCGGCAATACGCTCGGGGTGCTCGGCGAACGAGACCGCAGAAGGGAAAGGCTCGAGGAGTCCATTGTGGCGTATCGTGCGGCGCTCGAGGAGCGCACGCGCGCGCGGGTCCCGCTCGACTGGGCCGCGACGCAAATGAATCTCGGCAACGCACTCGTGCGACTTGGTGACATGGAGAGCGGAACAGCGAAACTCGAGAGCGCAGTTGCGGCTTACCGCGCGGCACTCGAAGAATTGACGCGTGAACGGGTTCCGCTCGACTGGGCGACGACGCAAAATAATCTTGGCAATGCGCTTCGGAGACTTGGAGAGAGCGAGAGCGGGACGGCGCGACTCAAGGAGGCAGTTTCGGCCTTTCGTGCGGCGCTCGAAGAATATACGCGCGAGCGAGTTCCGCTCCAATGGGCGCAAACGCAGACCAATCTCGGGATTGCGCTTTGGAGGCTCGGCGAACGGGAGAATGAGACGGCGCGCCTGGAGGAGGCGGTCGCGGCCTATCGCGCGGCCCTCGAAGAATTCACGCGCGAGCGGGCTCCGATCGACTGGGCGGCGAGCTTCGGCGGACAGGGGGTCGCGATGACGCTAATCGCCGATCGCACCAACGATGACGCCATGGCGGAGGCCGCCCTGCGACAGATCGAGGCCGCCTATGAGACGCTGCGCTCGGGCGGCCAGGAGCAATCGGCGGCGTATTATGAGGCGCAACTGCCCAAGGCGCAGGCGATCCGCGATCGGCTCAAGGGCAAGTGAGGGCGGCTACCCCTCTCCCTGCGTCGCTTGGCAATGTCCCGGATCGGGGAAAAGTGGCGTGATCGCGGGGCTCCGTGATCGCGGGGCTCAATGAGCGATGGGCGCGCGCCATGGCGATGGGCCGCCTCGGTAAGCCCGAGTGAACACCGCACGCTCCGCCGCCAATCCTATTAGGTTCGGTCGCTGCGCGGCGGAGGAGCCAATGTCGACCAGCTATTGAGGACGCCGTCGGTGACCGGCAGTTACGACTTTGCCTTCGGCGGCGTGAACATCGGGTTGCCGCTCGCAGTGGCTGACGCCGGCACTTCCTCCTGCATGACGTCCCAGTGCTCCGTGACTTTTCCGTCCGCCAGTCGGAAGATGTCGACCGCTATCATCGGCTTCGGTCCCCAGCCGATGTATCGGCCGTGCACCATAACCAGATCGCCTTCGGCGACCGCCATGCCTTGCTCGTAGGAAAAGTCCTTGCCGAGGCTCGCGATCAGGCCTGGGATCGGCGCCGGGCCGTTTGGGATCGACGGATTGTGCTGGATGTAGGTCGGAGAAAAATAGCTGTCCACGACGCTCGGATCGCGATCGACGAATGCGCCCTTGAGGACCCGCAGAGCAATTTGCTTGTTGCCTTCCATGAAACTCTCCATATCTATCAATAGATAGATCATAAGGCTTGCGCCGATCGTGTCAAGAGCTATCTTTTGATAGATAGGTACGGAGCCGTCCAATGAACGTTCGCGAGGCGATTTTGGACTCGGCCGAAACGCGCATCCGTCAAGGCGGATTTAACGCTTGCAGCTTTCGCGAAATCGCCGGCGACGTGGGGATCAAAAGCGCCAGCGTCCACTATCACTTCCGAACCAAAGCAGACCTCGGGGCGGCGCTTGTCGCCCGCTACAAGGGGCGAATTCTGGCCCTGATCGGCGACCCGGATGATGAACGGAATCTCGTCACGAAGCTCGAAGCCATGCGAGGCGCTTTCCGTGGAGGGCTCAGACGGGGAGACGGCATGTGCCTGTGCGGGGTTCTGGCGACCGAGATCCGCGGCTTGCCCCCGACGGTCGGGATCGCGACGCGGGACTATTTTGACGCCTGCAACACATGGCTATCCCGGGCCTTTGCGTGCGCCGGCGTTGCTGACCCCGAACGGAGGGCGCTGCAGGCGACAGCATTGTTGCAAGGCGCGATGTTGCAGGCGATCGCGCTCAACGATACGGCGACGTTCGATGCAGCTTCACAGCTTCCCATCGAGCCCGTCACGATGTTGCAATCAAGTCGGTCCAAGGCGCCAGGCGCTTAGTTCGCGGTTTCAGACGGGAGCCCCGCTAGCGGCGAGGACATGATGACCAGCGACACGCGCGCTTCGCGCGTGAACCCTCACCCCTCCCCCCTCTCCCGTGGGGAGAGGGGGAGGCTCGGCTCGCGGCGATGGCGGGACGGCGGTTTTGACGGCGGACATAATCCAGCCATACTGGGTCATGCTCGATTGGTATCGCAAATTTGGACCCGATGAGCGCCGAACCTTCTGGGCGTGCTTCGGCGGCTGGGGGCTCGATGCGCTCGATGTCCAGATTTACTCATTCGCCATTCCCGCGTTGATCGCTGTCTGGCACATCACCAAGACGCAGGCCGGATTGCTGGCGACCAGCACATTGGTGATCTCCGCCTTCGGCGGCTGGATCGCGGGCATGTTCGCCGACCGCGTCGGCCGGGCGCGACTGCTCAGCATCATGGTCGCGTGGTTTGCGTTCTTCACTTTTCTTTCCGGCTTCACTCAGAATTTCGAACAATTGCTGGTCGTGCGCGGCCTGCAGGGTTTTGGCTTCGGCGGCGAATGGGCCGCAGGCTCGGTGCTGATGGGCGAAGTGGTTCGCGGCGCCGATCGCGGCAAGGCGGTCGGCACGGTGCAAAGCGCCTGGGCTTTGGGCTGGGCCGCAGCCGCAATCCTGGCCACAATCATCTTCCAGCTCTTGCCGCAGGAAATTGCCTGGCGCGCGTTATTCTTCGTCGGAATCCTGCCTGCGCTTCTGGTGTTCTACATCCGCACCCAAGTCCGCGAGCCCGCCATCTTCAAAGCGGTGTCTGAAAAAGCGGCGCGCCCCAGTCCGTTCGCCATATTCCGGCGCGAGCTTCTCATGACCACGATCCTCGGCGCCGCGCTCTCCGCCGGCGCGCAGGGCGGCTATTACGCGATCACCACCTTTCTGCCGACATTCCTGCGGACCGAGCGTCATCTCACCGTGCTGGGCAGCGGCGGCTACCTCGCGATCATCATCGTTGGCTCATGGTGCGGCTATATCGCCAGCGCGTATTGGAGCGACCTGATTGGCCGGCGGAAGAATTTCCTCATCTTCGCGATCGGCTCTTTGGTGATCGTCGTCGCCTACACGGAAATGCAGATTTCAGATTCGCTGATGCTGGCGCTGGGATTTCCGCTGGGCTTTTTCGCATCCGGTATTTTCAGCGGCATGGGGCCGGTTTTCACCGAGCTCTATCCTACAAGCGTGCGTGGAACGGGCCAGGGCTTCTGCTACAATTTCGGCCGCGGCCTGGGCGCATTTTTCCCTGTGCTGGTCGGCGTCGTGTCAGCTTCCATGGGGCTGGGGCCAGCGATCGGCATTTTCGCAGGCATTGCCTACGCCATCGTGATTCTCGCCGCCCTCGCGTTGCCAGAAACGCGCGGGAAAGAATTGCGGGCGGATTGAACGACAAGCGCTACTGCACCGCCTTGCGCGCGAGCTCGGCGCCGCCAGCGAGCGCGGCGAGCTTGGCGTAGGCGACCTCACCCGACATCGGCGCCATGCCGCAGTTCGTGCAGGGATAGAGCCGGTCCGGCGGGACATGGTCGAGCGCGGCGCGGATGGTCTCTGCAACGTCTTGCGGCGTCTCGACGACATTGGACGCGACGTCGATGCAGCCGACCAGCACGTCCTTGCCCTTGAGCAGTCCCATCAGTTCGATCGGCACGCGCGCATTGCGGCATTCGAGCGAGACCTGATCGATCCGGCTCGCTGCTAAAGCGGGAAAGGTCTCCTCATATTGGCGCCAATGCTCGCCGAGCGTCGCCTTCCAGTCATTGTTGGCCTTGATGCCGTAGCCGTAGCAGATGTGGACGGCGGTTTTGCATGTGAGCCCTTGCGCGGCGCGTTCGAGCGCGGCGACGCCCCAGTCCTGCACATCGCGCATGTAGACATTGAAGGCAGGCTCGTCGAATTGCACCACGTCGACGCCGAGTTTTTCGAGCTCGCGCGCTTCCTCGTTGAGCGCTGCGGCGAAGGCGTGGGCGAGCGCTGGACGATCGCGGTAATGCTCGTCGGCGATGGTGTCGGCGATGGTCATCGGGCCGGGCAGGGTGAATTTGAGCTTGCGCTTGGTGTGAGCGCGCGCGGCGCTCGCTTCGAGCTTATGGACGGAGCCCTTGCGGCGGATCGGGCCGGTCACGGTCGGGACCTCCGCCTTGTAGCGGTCGGCGCGGATTCCGATCGTCTGCCGGCGGGCGAAATCGACGCCCTCGAGGTCGGCGAGAAAGCCATGGACGAAATGGATGCGGGCCTGCTCGCCGTCGCTGACGATGTCGATTCCGGCGTCCTCCTGCCGCTTTACCGCGAGAATGGTGGCATCGATCTTGCCTGCTGCAAGCGCGTCGCCTTTGAGCTTCCAGGCGGGCCAGAGTTTTTCCGGTTCAGCAAGCCAGAGGGGCTTGGGCAGGCTGCCGGCGACGGTGGTCTCGAACATGTCGGATCCTGGGAGAGCCAAGCGCGCCGAACTCGCCCGGCGTGGCGGCGACCTTGGTGCGCGCAACAGAGAGGAAAGGTCAAGTGATCGCTTTAACCGCCATTGACCAGAGGCGCGCAAGCACGAGGGATGCGGTGCTGTTGCGCCGGCTGGCTTCCCCGCCAATTTGGCGATTGGCGCTCGCATCGAGTTCCACGTACCATCCACGCCGTCCCGTGTTGATATCATTGAGGCTGGAATGATTCGTGACCTCGGCGCTTCCGATGACCGCCCGCTGACCGAGAAATGCGACGTATGCGTCATTGGCGGCGGCATTGCGGGTTTGATTGCCGCGTCGCGACTGAGCGCATCTGGACGCCGCGTCATCGTCCTAGAAAGCGGCGATCGGAAACCGCGTAATCGATTCGACGCCTTCAACGCGCTCGAGCAAGTGGGAGAACCTTACGAGAATGTCTTCGCCGGCCGGGTACGTGCGCTGGGCGGGACGTCGAACACGTGGGGCGGGCGCATAATGCCGCTTGCGCCTCACGACATGGGTCCTAGGGATTACGTCGGCTTGAGCGCTTGGCCGATTGACCGGGCCGAACTCGACCGTTTCATCCCGGATATCGAACACCTGTTTGATTTGGATCAAAGCTCGTACGAAGGACTGCCCTCTTCGCCGTCGCGTCCGGACCCGTTGCCTGCCGCTAGCGAGGACATGACCGCCAGGTGGTCGAAATGGCCGACCTTTCGCCGGCGCAATGTGGTCCGCAATCTCGGAGACACGGTCGCCAAGCAGAACCCCGAGATCTGGATCAATGCGACCGTCTTCAACTTCCTCTTCGACGTCGAAGCGGGTCGCCTCAAGGGAGTCGAGGCCAAGAGCATCAGCGGGAGGCGCCTGAAAGTCACGGCCGACTGGTTCGTTCTGGCGGCCGGGACATTCGAAACAACAAGGCTCTTGCTTGAGCTGGACGCGCAAACCGAGGGTCGCGCGTTTTCAGGATGCGAGGCGCTGGGTCGATACTTCATCGATCACCTGAAGGTCGAGGTGGGCCGCATCGAGCCGGTCGACAGGACGCGAACCAATCGTGTCTTCGGCTACCACATCGGCGGCTCGACCCGTCGAGGCCTCCACCTGGAAACCACCGCAGCCGCTCAGCGAGAAGACCAGGCGGCGAGCGGCTATGTTACAATTCGCGGCGAGTTTCAGCCGCTCTCGATCCATCACTATGTTCGTAATCTGGGAAAATCGGCTCAGGCGCGGCGGTTCCTGGAGCTTGTGCCAAAGCCCGAGATGGTGAAGGACCTGCGCAGCTTGCCGCCGGCCCTCTACTGGAGCGTTTGGCACAAGCAGATGTACTTCAGCCAAGCCACGGACCTTTTCGTCGACGCCAGGATCGAGCAAGTTCCGAACCCGGATTCACGTCTCACGCTCTCCAAGAAGCGCGACGAGCTTGGCATGCCGATGCTGCAGTTGGACTGGCGGAAGACGAAGGTCGACAAGCACACCCTTCGCTCGGTTTTGGGGCGCGCGCGTCGGTTCTGGCAATCCACTTTTCTCCACGCCACGAGCCCTCTCGTCTGGTCGATCGATCCGAAACAGGATGATCTGATCGAACAGACCATTGATACCCGCCATCCCGCCGGAACGGCTCGCATGGGCGTCGACCCGCGCACGTCGGTCGTGAATCCGCGCCTGGCCTGTCATACTGTTCCGAATATCTTCGTCGCCAGCGGCGCGGTGTTTCCCTCGTCCGGCAGCGCCAATCCGACGCTGACCATCATGCAGGTGGCTTGCCGGGCGGCCGAAAGCGTGATGGCCGTTTGGTGAATGCCGGTCGGATTTTCGGCGCCGCTCTCGGGCAATGGGCCTAGCCCGACTTCACCAACTGGCGGGGGTGGGCGAGGCGAAGGCATTGGAATCGCAGGGGGGCGAGTCCAAAGGTCGGCACTACGGGAGGTGAGCGATCAAGCCGCTTGGCGGGGGATCGGAGCGGTGATCTTCGGCCTCGGCTGGGCGGGGAGGTCGAGCTTCAGGCGCTGCAGCAAAAGCCACTGATCGTTTTCCGGCTCGGTATGGCGCGATAGGACGACGGTGCGGCCGTCTGTCGTGGGCAACTCGACGTCGATCATTTGGATGGCGGCAAGCTTTTCGAGCACAGCCCTCGGCGTCAGCCCCGGCGCCAGCGCCTTCAGCCGCTGCTTCAGCGTCACCATCAGGCAATAGGCCAGGAAGGCCACGAAGATATGAGCTTCGATGCGGGCGTCTGACTGGTGATAGATGGGACGAATCGATAGATCGTTCTTCAGTTCCTTGAACGCTTGCTCGATCTCGGCCAATTGCAGATACAGCCGCCAGAGATGGCCGGGGTCGTCGCTCCTGATGTTGGAGCGAAGCAGATAGCCGCCCTCGCGGCGGCGCGCGAGGCGGAGCTTCTTGCGGTCCAGCGTGAAATGGAACGTTTGCGGCGTCACCGGCTGATCTTTCGTCGGCGGATGGATCACCAACAACCCGTAGGCCTTGCCGGCTTCCTTCTTGGCCGCGCCGAGCTTGAGCAGCAGCTCGTCGCGCGTCAGGTCCTGTCGTTGCAGTTCGCGCAACCGCTTGATCAGCTTCCTCAACCGACGCCGCCGCATCCCCTGCTCCTTGTCGCGCCGGCTTTGGCTTCGGGCCAGGACGTAAGTTTCCTCATCCTGTTCGATCAGCTTGACCCGCACGCTCTCGCGCACGTCTTCCCACGGCTTGGCCGCGAGCGCCTGTTCCAGCTTCGTCAGCCGGCCGCGGGGCGTGCCCACCAGATAGCGGATCGGCGTCGGCGAGCCGCGCATCTCCGCCAGGACTTCCTCGGTCGGGATGCCGCGATCCATCACCCAGGTGCGCTTGGCGCTGCCGTATTGCGTCTCGATCTTGGTCAGAAACGCCCGCAACGTCGTCTTGTCCGAGGTGTTGCCGTCCATGACTTCGTAGGCCAGGGGAAGGCCGTCCGGCGTGACGATCAGCGCAATCACGACCTGCACGCAATCGGAGCGCTTGTCCCGGCTGTAGCCGAACTTCCGCTTGCCGCTCTCCGGCGGATCGCATTCGAAATACGTGCTGGTCAGATCATACAGCAGCACTTCAAAGTCAGCCTGAAACAGGTCCTTCCAGCGCTCGCGCAGAAACGTGAACAGCGCCGGCTTGTGCGCGACAAGCAGGTCCAGGCAGCGATAGAGATTGTTGGGTTGCGCGAGCCCGACGTCCTCGCCGAGCAGGTCGCCTATCGCACTGTGCTCGAACCAGTGCCGGTGAAGCCGCCACTCGCTGCCCGGAGAGATCAGCCGATAGGCGACCAAGGTCTTCAGGACGTTCAGCCAGTCCGTTCCCTCGCGCGAGAGCGGCAGCGCCGGGCGCCAGAAATCGTCCATTCGCAGCTGATCCCACATCACCATCGCCAGCCAGCAGGCGCCCCACTGACGCGGTCGGCGCAACCGCATCGCGCTCAGCCGAATCGAAACCACGTCGCAATCGAGAACCGGGGCAGGACGATCTTCGGGAAACAACGCGATCTGCTTCGATCGCCCCCCTTCGTCGAAGACTTCGACAGCCCGACTCCACGCCGCCCGCTGGCTGTCGTTGATCTCCCCGAGATAGAGCACCTGTCGCTGAACCACGCGACCGCTCCGGACGCGCCGGTTCTCAACGACCGACCAGGTCCGATGCTCCTTGCCGTCCTTGCGGCGAATCTTGTGGCGCAAAAACATGTCCAAGACTCGCGCCGCGCCCCTCGCCGCGCAAGGGACTTGGTCGGCACTACAGCCATTTCCGGCCCGACTGACCCAACAACTCCAATGGCTTGCAGTCACAAAACTCCGCGAAAAATCGCAAAAATCAGCGCCAGTTGGTGAAGTCGGGCTAGAGCCTGCTGCGATTCGGTCGAATCGCAGCAGGCTCCAGATTCCCTGATTTCGCGCGCTTTTTCGCGAAAAACCGGCTTCCACTTTTTCGCAGCGCTAGCAGGCGCCTCTCGTCGTTACCCCAGCTTGTAGTCGCGCGTCGCCTCGGGATCTTCAGTGGCGTAGGTCAGCGCCATCAATTCAGCCCATGCTTCCTCAGGGATCGGAAAGCGGGCCCAGTTGACCGTCTGCTTGACCCGCTCGGGCTTGGTCACGCCGCAGATGGTCGAGGCGATCCGCGGGTCGCGCATGGAGAACTGCAGGGCCGCGGCGCCAGGCGGCACGCCGTGAAGCGTGCAGATCGCTTCGATCTTGCGGATCGGATCGAGCATTTCCTCCGAAGCTTCCTGATAGGCGTAGCGCGGGTAGTTCGCCGACCCCTTGGCGAGCACGCCACTCGCATAAGGGGCGGCGTTGAGGACGGCGATCCCCCGTGACGCTGCGAGATCGAGCATAGCGTTGGCGCTGCGGTTGGCGAGGGTGAAGCGATTGTGAGTGATCAGCGCGTCGAAATCCCAATCGCTGAGCAGCGGCATCATCATTGCGGCCGGCCCGGCCGCCAGTCCCACCGCGCGCGCCAAGCCTTCCTCCTTGATGCGAAACAGTTCGCCGAGCGCGCCGTCGCGGCCGGTCGCCTCGTCGAAGGAGCGGGCGTGCTCGGGATCGTGCAGATGCAGGAGGTCGACCCGTTCAAGCCCCAGCGTCTTCAGGCTTTGCTCGAGCGAATGGCGCGCCTGCGCGGCGTCGAACCGATTAGTCTCGGGGTCGCGGTCGAGTTTGGTCGAGATGACGAAGCCCTCGGGCAGGCCGCCGCGCTCGCGAATGGCGGCGCCGATCCGCTCCTCGCTGCGGCCAAACCCATAGATGCGTGACGTATCGATGAAGTTAGCCGGCCCATCGAAAATGGCGTGTATCGTGGCCCTGGCGCGCGCTTCGTCGACGCCATAGCCATACGTGTCGGGCATGTCGCCGAGGCCCGAGGCGCCGAAGCAGATGGACGTGACCATGAGATCGGCGCCACCCAGGCGAACCTTGTCAATGACTCCCTCGGTCATCGCGAACTCCCTAATTTGATTGGCGCCGCATCCCTAAGGCCACGGCGAGGCGCGGACAAGGCGGGGAGCGACGCCCCTTACCCTTTGAACGCGGCGAACTCGGCCTCGGTCGCGAAGGATTTTTGCGCCCCGTGACGGGTCACGGAGAACGCGGAATAGCGCGTCGCTTCAGTGAGCGCCACCTCGAGCGAAAGACCACTGGCGAGATAGCGGGCAAAGCTGCCGATGAAGGCGTCGCCGGCGCCGGTGGTGTCGACCGCCTGGACCTCGACCGGGGCGATGCGCCGCGCGCCCTCCCGCGTCGCGAGCAACGCGCCGCGCGCGCCAAGCGTCACGATGACCGTCTCGACGCCCTGCTTGACGAGGCTTTGGGCGGCGGCTGAAACCTCGTCGTCCGACTCGACCGGCATGTCGGTCAGGATGGCGAGTTCGGTCTCATTGGGGATGAGGAAGCTCGCTTGGCTGACCACGTCCATGTCGAGGTTGCGCCGGGCGGGCGCGGGATTGAGCACGGTCTTGACGCCGTTCTCCCGGCCGAAGCGAATCGCCGCATAGGCGCTATCAAGCTTGATCTCGAGCTGCAGCAGGATGAGATCGCAACCCTTGAGGGCCTCGCCCGCGGCGTCGACGTCGGCGGAGCTCAAGTCGCCGTTGGCGCCGGCGACGATCAGGATCGCATTGTCGCCCGAGCCCCCGTCGACCAGGATCGTCGCCGTGCCGGTCGATTGGTTTGGAATGCGGCGGACATGCCCCGTGTCGATCCCGTAGCTTTCGAAATTCTTAAGCGCGCTATCGCCGAGCGTGTCGTCGCCGAGATTGGTGACCATCACGACCTCGGCGCCGAGTTTCGCAGCGGCGACCGCCTGGTTTGCCCCCTTGCCGCCGAAACTTGTCTCGAAGTGCTTGGCAAGGACTGTCTCGCCCCAAACCGGCATGCGCTCGACCGTGGTCGTCAGATCCATGTTGGTCGAGCCGATGACTCCAATCCGCGGGCGCTTCGCCATTTCGTTCCTCCCGAGAAATGCTGGACGTTATTATTGCGAGGAGCGAAACGACGAGGCAATCCGCCGCCGTCGCCTCAGGCGCCGAGCTCCGCGGACTGCCGCCAGATGTTCACGCCGCCTTCGACTGCGTAACGATCGATCTCCTTAAGCTCGTCGGCGGTGAACGAGAGCCTGTCGAGCGACTTGACACTGTCGGTCACCTGCTCGGGGCTGCTGGCGCCGATCAGGGCCGACGTCACGCGTTTGTCTCTCAGCGTCCAGGCCAACGCCATTTGCGCGAGCGTCTGGCCTCGCCGCTTGGCGATCGCGTCGAGGTTACGCACGCGCTCAATATTCTCCGGCGTAAGCATTGCCCGTTTGAAAAAGCGGTTTTCGGCGGCGCGGCTGCCGGTGGGCACGCCGGCCAGATATTTGTCGGTCAGCAGGCCTTGCGCCAGCGGAGAGAAAACGATCGCGCCGACGCCCTCGGCTTCAAGCGTATTGAGCAATCCATCGTCCTCGATCCAGCGATTGATCATCGAATAACTGGGCTGATGGATGAGGCAAGGCGTGCCGAGCCGCTTGAGGATGGCGACCGCTTCCTTCGTGCGATGGGAATTATAGGAGGAAATGCCGACATAAAGGGCCTTTCCCTGGCGAACCGCATGATCGAGAGCGCCCATTGTTTCCTCAAGCGGCGTTTCGGGATCGAAGCGGTGGGAATAGAAGATGTCGACATAGTCGAGGCCCATGCGCTTGAGACTCTGGTCGAGGCTGGCGAGCAGGTATTTGCGGCCGCCCCATTCGCCGTAAGGCCCCGGCCACATGTCGTAGCCGGCCTTGGTTGAGATCACGAGTTCGTCGCGAAAGCCTCGGAAGTCGCCGCGCAGGATGTCGCCGAAGGCGAGCTCGGCTGCGCCCGGCGGCGGCCCGTAGTTGTTTGCGAGGTCGAAATGGGTCACGCCAAGATCGAACGCTTGGCGGCATATGGCGCGCATCGAATTGGCGGACTTGTCGAAGCCGAAATTGTGCCACAAGCCCAGCGATATCGCTGGGAGTTTAAGCCCGCTGCGGCCGCAGCGATTGTAGATCATTTTGTCGTAGCGCGTGGGTGAAGGTGTGGTGGCCATGAGCTTCCTCGGGTCGTGCGACTGGTCGTTTCGGCGAGAGCGATGAGGGGCGTCAGTTCACGCGTGTAAATCCGTCCGCGCTCCAGTCCTCGCTGCCGACGCCGTGATGAAGGAAGAAGAGGCCGTCGGGATCGTATTTACCCTTGATCGCGAGAAGTCGGGTGTAGTTTTCGCCCCAGAACGCCTCCTGCCAATGCGATTGGAAGTAATCGGTTTCCCACACATAGGAGCCGACGCGCGGGAGGAGCTTGCGGATTGCGTTCATCGACGCCTCGACGGCCTTAGCCTTGGCCGGCGCCGCCGCGTCCGGCTCATGGCCGGGAACGCCGGGATAAGCGGGCTGTCCGAAATCGCCGGTGATCGCCAGCGCGAAGGCGTCGACGACGGCCGGGTTCATCGCCGTATCCTTTGTCGCGGCGATCGCTTCCGCGGTCGCTCCCGCGATGCCCTTGTTGCAATGCAGCGCAACACCGCGATGCTGGGCGGCCTCGAACAGCGCGTCGACCAGGCTTTGGCGCCGATCGGCCTCAAGCAGCGAGGCGGGCAACCAGGCGGACTGGTAGGCGTACCAGACCGCGCCCGTCTCGCCGAGGTTGCTGGCCCAGAAGATGTTGTCCGCCGGCGCGCCGGGCCGATCGTCCGAGATGACGAAACCTGGAGCTTGCTTGAGAAAGGCGGGGTCCCAGAAACGACGCGCCGGCAACGCGCCGATCTTCGGCGCCGATACGATCGTAAAATCCTGCGGGGAAGCCGTCACCCAATCGAAGAACGGACGCCACACCGCCTCCGCCTGTTGCTTATCGAGCCCCTGGAACACCATCGAAATCGCGACGTAGCCACGCCCGATGCCAATCTGTTCTCCCCATTGTGGATTGAAGAGCGCCTGCGCGTAGAACTCGACTGTTTTGGCGATCAGGCGGCGGTAGGCGTCGTCGGATGCCGCCATTATGGTCGCGAAGACCCCGCCAAAAAAATCGGGCAGAGGGTGCGTGCGCAGTGTGACGCGAGTGACGACGCCGAACCCGCCGCCGCCTCCCTTCAGCGCCCAGAAGAAGTCGGGATTCGAGCAGGCGTTGGCGATTTTGACCTCGCCGTCGGCCGTCACGACTTCCGCCTCCAGCAGGCTCGCCGCGGCCGTGCCATAGGCCTTCGAAAAGCTTCCGAAGCCCCCGCCCAGGATGATGCCAGCGACACCGACCGTCAGGCAGCCGCCGCCCTGGACATACCGCCCGCCCTTGGTCGTCACCGCGTTATAAGCTTGTGCCCAGATTGCGCCCGGCTCGATCGACACGGCGGGTTGCGGCTCCGCGTGGCCCTCGCAGCCGGCGCCGACGAAGGCGTCGTGGGTGACGATCGCGTTCATGTGTCGGGTCCAGACGAGCAGGGAGTTGGCGGCGTTGGAGGTTCCCTGGTAGCTGTGCCCGCCGCCCTTCACCACGAGCCGCAGATTGTTCGTCCGCGCGAAATTGACCGCGGCGACGACATCCGCGGTGGACTTGGCGGCGACGGCGTAGACGCTTGGTTCAGACGTCCATGCCCCGACCCAACCAAGCGACTGGGTGAGCCCGACCTCGTCGCCGAGATAGTAGGGATTCTTGAGCTCCTTGAACACTTGCGCGCAGGGCTCGCCGGACGGCGCCTCGACGCAGACGGATAGGGGCGAGCGCACTTTAATAAGGCGCCCCTCCACTTCGCGGCTCAGCCGATCCCAGCTTTCGTCCGTCGGCCATGCCGGGTCGCGGGGACGGACGCGCGCTTGCGGCCGGGTCGCAGCCGACGCGCCGGGCGCAAGGCCGCTCAGGAACGGAAGTCCGGCGAGGATCTCAAGCAGGCGCCTTCGACTCAGTCGCTTCGCCATTTCCCCGCTCCATCGCCGCCGGACGGGCGGCTCTCTAACCCTTTGCCCCTGGCAGTTTCAAGGCGCCCCAGCGCGTTCGATTTCAGCCACGATCGCCTCGGGCAGTTCGATCGTGGCCGCAGCGGCGCGCCGCCCAGGAATATGAACGCCGAGCTTGTCGAGCCGGTCGAGCTGGAGTCTCGAGGCGCTGCGGAAACTCCGGCGCGAGTAATGCCGGCGTGATGGCGATGACAAGGAGGCCCGCGCCGGGCGGGCGATCGCCCGAAGTGAACGAGGGCGCGTCGAGAGCCCAGTTCGCGCCCGTTAAGCCGGCCGCCATGACCTCGACCATCAGCGCGATATTGGCGCCGCGCGCGCCGCCGAAGGCGAGAAGCGCGCCGCGGAGAGCCGCCTGCGGATCGGTGGTTGGCTGTCCGTCGCCGTCGACCGCCCAGCCGGGGGGCAGCGCCTCGCCTCGTTGCGCGTAGTGCCGAAGCTGGACAAAGGCGGTGGCGCTTGACGCCTGGTCGATCATGAGCGGCGGCCCATTGTCGAGCGGCGCGGCGAAGGCGATCGGGTTCGTGCAATAGACGGGCGCCTTTGCGCCCGCGACCGTCATCAGCGCCGGCCCGCTGGTCGCGGCGAACGCCACCAGCCCGGCCTCGGCGAGACGGCGCGGGTAGTAGCCAAGTTCGCCGGTGGTGTAGCTTCCGTTCTGGGCGAACAACGCGATGCCGAAGGTTTCGGCGCGGCGGCGAAGATCGTCGAAGGTCCGGTCGAAGCCGAGCTGCGCGATTCCGCCTCTGGCGTCGCAATGGATCGCGGCCGGAGCCGGCGAAGTCACGAGCGGCTCGGCGTCGCCGACGATCCGCCCCGCCCGTAACGCGCTCAGATAGTCCGTGAGATGGGAAAAACCGCTCGAGCCTTTTCCGTGCGCGTTGGCGGAAACGGTCGCTCGCGCAAGCGAGAGCGCCGCGTCGTCGCTGGCGCCGGCGGCGCGGACCGCGCGCGCGGCGAGGTCAGTCGCCTCCTCGAGAGGGAAGCGCCGCGTCATGCGAATGCGAGCTCCGTGCGCTTCAGGGCTTCGATACGGGCCGCGACATCCTTCACAAGCGCGACAATGCCCGCTTTCCCCGTGACGTCAAGCGCGGCGGTCGCGCAATTCCGCAGGCCAGCCGACTGTGATATCGACGCCGCGACCCTGAAGGCGGGGTCGAGGCGAGGCGGCAAAAGGAGAACGCTCGGGTGAAAGTTGACGGACGCCCGTACCGCACGATCTGGCTCAATCGCGACGGCTCAAGCGTGGACGTCATCGATCAGCGCTGGCTGCCGCACGAATTCAAGGTCGCGACGCTGCGCAACGTCGCCGAGGCCGCGACCGCGATCCGCGACATGTGGGTGCGCGGGGCGCCGCTGATCGGCGCGACGGCGGCCTATGGGCTCGCGCTCGCCATGCGTGAGGATCCGAGCGACGCCGCGCTCGACGCCGCGCACGCCAAGCTTGCCGCCACCCGGCCGACCGCGATCAATCTGCGCTGGGCTCTGGATGGGGTCCGCAAGCATCTTAACCCCCTCGCCCCGCAGGCGCGCGCCGCCGCCGCTTACGCGGAGGCCAAGCGTATCGCCGACGAGGACGTCGAGATCAACCGCGCGATCGGCGGACACGGCCTCAAGATCCTCCGCCGCTTGGCGGCGGACAAGACCTCCGGCGAACCGCTCAACATCCTCACCCATTGCAACGCCGGCTGGCTGGCCACGGTCGACTACGGCACCGCGACCGCGCCGATTTATCTGGCGATGGAGGCGGGCGTGAGCGTCCACGTCTATGTCGACGAAACGCGCCCGCGCAATCAGGGCGCCTCGCTGACCGCGTGGGAGCTCGCTCATCATGGGGCGCCGCACACGCTCATCGTCGATAATGCCGGCGGCCATCTGATGCAGCATGGCCTCATTGACATGGTGATTGTCGGCTCCGACCGGACGACCGCCAATGGCGACGTCTGCAACAAGATCGGCACTTACCTCAAAGCGCTCGCGGCGCGCGACAATGCGGTGCCGTTTTACGTCGCCCTGCCGTCGCCGACCATCGACTGGACGGTCCACGACGGCGTGAAGGAAATCCCGATCGAGGAGCGCAGCGCCGATGAAGTCAACTTCATCCAGGGCCGAAGCGAGGACGGCGCGATTACGCGCGTCAGGATCGCGCCGGAAGGGGGACGGGCGGCCAATCCGGCGTTCGACGTCACGCCGGCTCGTCTGGTGACCGGGCTGATTACCGAGCGGGGCGTGGCGGAGGCGTCGCCCCAGGGGCTGCAGGCGCTTTTTCCGGAGCGGGCTTGAGCGGGCGGAACTACCAAGGTCTTGGCATTCGGGAGATTAAGGATGGTCGATGCTTTCAGCCAACTCTGCAAAGAGCAAATTGGTTTCTACGTGTACGCGCTTTTGGATACGCGAGGAGACGCGCCCCTAAAAACGGATTCTCACGAAAATGAACTGCTCAAAGGGATATTTTATATAGGAAAGGGAGTCGGCGACCGCTGCCACCAACACGCGCGCGCGGCACTCAAAAATGACGAGGAAGGAGAAGAGCAATTAAAGCTCACCAGAATTCGGGAAATCTTGAGGACCACAGGAAGGCCGCCTGACATCAAGATTGTTGTGCATGACTTAGGATCTGACGAGGAGGCCTTTCGATTAGAATCTCTTTTAATGGCTGTGCTCCCATCACTGACGAACGCGATCAGAGGTATAGGCCATCGAGATTATTGGCTATCGGACAGCGAATTGAATGCTCGGTACGCAAAGCCATTGCGCCGGTCCGCGCTCCCTGGGACCATTCTCTTGGTCAGTTTGAACGGTAAGACGGGAGCGGTCGGGAAGAGAGATATGTCACCTTTTCCATTGATCAAAGACGACCCGCTCAAGGTGGCGGACAGGACTCTGGGTAAGTGGCCAGTTTCCCCAGCGAATGCAAGAACCGTAGATTACGTGATCGGAGTTTACCGCGGCTTGACGCGATGCGTTTTTGAAATTGAAAAAGACGAAAAGGGTGCCAAATTCTCCATATTGAAACCAAAAGGCCCGAGGGGTAAGCGCAGGGTTACTTTCGAGGGCAAACTCGTAGAAAACGACGAATGGACATTGCGGGCAATCGTGAACGGACCAACGATATTGACAAAATTTAACCCCCAGAGCGCATGCCGAATGCTGCCTGCTATTAGGCGTAGCACATCCCGTTCCTTGTCAAGAAAGGTCAATAAAAAGGGCCAAGCTGCACCGCATTAAGTAACGCTGTGCGTCGCTGTTCCCAGTCGTTGCGATCGGCTACATGAGCCATGACCCGGTCACGGGATCGACGCTGGGGCACCGCCAATGATGCGTCCGCTTGCGGGCCTGAAAGTCGTCGAGTTCGAGGGGATCGGTCCGGGCCCGCTGGCCGGCCGCATGCTGGCTGATCTTGGCGCGGAGGTTGTCGCGGTCGTCCGCCCGGGCAAGGCGCCGCTTGGCGACCCCGACCGGCCGCTCGCCGAAGGCCCATTGCGGCGAGGAAAGCGAATTGTCCCGCTCAATCTGAAGCGCCCTGAAGCGGTCGAAGACGCGCTGGCGTTGATCGAGACGACCGACGCGCTGATCGAGGGCAATCGGCCAGGCGTCATGGAGCGTCTCGGATTGGGTCCAGCGGAATGCGCCAAGCGCAATCCCCGGCTTGTCTACGGACGCATGACCGGCTGGGGGCAAGACGGTCCGCTTAGCCAAGCCGCCGCCCACGATCTCAACTATCTTGCGCTCAGCGGAATCTTGTCGCTTGCCTCCCGCGATGGCAAGGCGCCGGGCGTCCCGCCGACGGTTCTCGGCGATGGAGGCGGCGCGCTGGGCTTGGCCTTCGGCGTGGTGGCGGCCGTCTTCGCCGCCGGACGCAGCGGCAAAGGCTGTGTGATCGACTGTTCGATCGTGGATGTTGCGGCGAGCCTTGGCGGCATCGCGCTTGCGGCCCGCGCCGGCGGAATGCTGGACGCGCCAAGCCCGTTCCACAACTCGCCGTTCTACGACCTCTATGCTTGCGGCGATGGCGAATACGTCTCCATTGGCGCGCTCGAGCCGCAATTCTACGCGCTATTGCTTGATAAGCTCGGTCTTGCGGATGTCGACCCAAAGGCGCAATACGACCGCGCCGCTTGGCCGGCGCTGAAGGCGCGGTTGCGCACCCTGTTCCTCAGCCAGCCGAGCGCGCATTGGCGCGCGCTGCTCGAGGGCAGCGATGCGTGCTTCGCCCAAGTGCTGACACTCGCTGAGGCCGCAACTCATCCGCACAACGCGGCGCGCGGCCTCTATAGACGCGGACCGAACGGCGAGCTCGAGGTCGCCAGCGCGCCGCGCTTCCTGCCGCTCAACTGAGCTGGCTCGTGGCAAGGTACGAAGGACGAACCCAGACAATGTCAAATCGCGCGATGCCCGAGACGCTCGTATTTCCCAACCCCGATCCGCCGAAGCCGGGCGAAACGATCGAAGTTCGTCCGGGTGTGTTTTGGGCGCGCTTTCCCCTTCCGTTCCGGCTCGATCACGTCAACATCTATCTGATCGAAGACGGCGACGGGTTCGCGGTCGTCGATGCAGGAATCGACGACGCGCCGTCGCGCACGGCGTGGGAAGCGCTTCTCGCGGGGCCGCTTCGGGGCCGCAGACTGACGCGGATCATCGCCACCCACTTTCACCCGGACCATGTGGGCCTTGCCGGATGGCTCTGCGAGCGCTTTGGCCTGCAGCTTGCGATGAGCGAGGCGGAATATCTGATCGCGCTCAACATTCGTCTCGACCCACAGGGGCTGAGATCAGAGCCCTACCGCAGTTTCTATCGCTCGCATGGGCTGACGGAGGAAAGCACCGAGCTCCTGCTCGGCAACGGAATGCAATACTTGAGAATGGTCTTCCCACCCCCGAGGACGTTTCTGCGTCTGATCGCCGAGGAGCGCGTGCGGATCGGCGGCCGTGAATTCGAAGTGATGACCGGCGCCGGCCATTCGCCCGAGCAGGTGATGCTCTACTCGAAGGCCGATAACTTCGTGCTCATCGGCGATCAGTTGCTGGCCAAGATCTCCCCCAATGTCAGCGTCGAGGCGATGGACCCGGAGGGCGATCCGCTTGGCGCTTACCTGCGCTCGCTCGAAAGGCTCAAGGCGGCGCTGCCGGAGGACGTGCTGGTCCTGCCCGGGCACAGGTTGCCCTTCGTGGGCCTGCACACGCGCGCTGACGAACTCATCGCCCACCATGAGGCGCGCTGCATGGCGGTGGTTGAGGCCTGCAAACAGGGGCCACAGACGGTCGCCGAGCTCGTGCCGGTCATTTTCGGGCGCAATATTGACGACCCGCATCAGCTTGTCTTCGCTTTCAGCGAAGCGCTCGCGCATGTGAACATCCTCGTCCGTGGCGGGCGGCTGCGCATCGCCAAAGCGGCGCAAGGCCTCGCGCTCGAAGCGGCGTGACGAGGGGCTCGCGCGGCTAAAACCCCGCGAGCACCACCTTGCCGATGGCGCGTCCCGTCTTGAGGAACGTCATTGCGCGCATGAGGTTGGCCGCGTCAATGCGCCCGTAGTTCTCGCGCATGGTGGAGCGAACGCGCCCGGAATCGACGAGATCGGCGACGTCATTCAGGAGCCTGTGCTGGGCCTCCATGTCGGCCGTCTGGAACAACGGCCGCGTGAACATGATCTCAAAATGAATGGACACGCTCTTCAACCTGAAGACGAAAAGATCGGCCGCTTCGCCATTGATGAGAGCGACGCGCCCCTGCGGCGCGATCAATTCAGCGAGATCGGCAATGAGCCCGGCGACCGGCGATGTCGCGAAGATGAAACCGGGGCTGCCCAGATTGAGCGCTGCGATCTGCTGCGCAAGCGGCTTTTTGTGGTCGATGACGTGGTGGGCGCCCATGTCCTTAGCCCATTGCACGGTCTCGGGCCGAGACGCGGTGGCCACGATCGTAAGATCGGTCAATTGACGCGCCAATTGGATGGCGATCGAGCCGACGCCGCCCGCGCCGCCAAGGATCAGAATCGCGCGCGCCGCGCCGGGAACGGGTTTCGCGACATCGAGCCGGTCGAACATCGCCTCCCAGGCCGTGATCGAGGTGAGGGGCAAAGCAGCGGCGGCGGCGAAATCGAGCGTGCGCGGCTTGCGCCCCACGATCCGCTCGTCGACCAGATGAAACTCCATGTCGGCGCCCTGACGGCCGATGCTGCCGGCGTAGAACACTTCATCGCCCGGCTTGAAAAGTCGCGCCTCGGGCGCGGCTTCGGCGACGACCCCGGCGGCGTCGTAGCCGACCACCTTGATTGCGCCCGCGTCGGAAGTAGCGCCGCCCGGGCCGCTGCCGCTCGCCGTCTTGTAATCGACGGGGTTGACCGAGACCGCGCGGACTTCGACGAGAAGATCACGGCCTTGCGGCGTCGGTCGGGGGATGTCGAACGCCTCCAGATGGTCGAGCTCGGAGCTCGCTTTCCGATATCCGACCGCCCGCATTTCGCTTCGTCTCCAAGTCGTAAGCCGACCAGCGCAAACTAACCGGCGTCGACGCGCATGGCGAGAGACGTCGCTCTCAACTCGAAGGCTTAAACGGCTCGCTCAGCCCTAGCGCCACGACGCAGCCTACGCCTCGTTCAGCCCAGCGCCGCGCTCGCCGAGAAACGCGATAGCCTTTTCCGTGAGCTCAAAGGCCGAGCACGGATGGTCCGCCGTCGGCTGCACGTAACCTTTGGAGATGAGCCGCTCCAGATCACGTTTCTGGTCGCTGCTCGATCTCAACTCGCCATGCTCTTCGATGGCGCAAAGGAGCGCGATTTGAGAGTTCGTCAGATCGTCGGACATTTGGGCCCCTCCGGTTCCGCTCCATACATCCTACCCGATCGTCATCAGGCTTGCATTGCCTCCCGCCGCGGCCGTGTTGGTGGCGGTAGCGCATTCCTCGACGAGATCGGCGAGGTTGTAGTCCTCGCCGGCGGCGAGGCGAGCCATTGAGAGCGCCTGGAGGCGCACGATCGGTCCTAAACGGTCGGCGAGCCTGCGCAGGGCCTCTCTTGTCGCGGCCTCGTCGCCTTCGAGAATCACGAAGGCGAGGGCGGCGGCGCCCAGGGGATCGTCGACATGCGAGATCCGATGGACGAGTTCAGAAGGTAGCGTGAGAAGGGCGCGCTTGGCGAGCGCGGCGCTGACCACCGCGTCATTGCCGGTCGCCAGGATCGCGCCGATCTGGATGAGAAGGCCGCTTTCGCTGGAGGCGACCGCCGCAATTCGGCCGCGCCGCCGAAGCGTATAGACATTGCGCTCGCCGACCGGGCCCTTGAGCTCCACGCGCGCGCCGATGGGCGAGCGCGCCATCATTCCCACGCATCGCTCGGCCTCTGCGGCATGGCCATGAGCGACGAGCCAGTCGATATAGGCGCGGACGCCTCCAATTGCCGGCCCCGCGCCTTCGACGTCGTCCAGCGCGCCTGGCGCGGGCTCGGCGACCAGGCGCGAGAGATAGAGCGGGCCGCCCGCCTTTGGTCCGGTGCCAGACAGCCTCGAGCCGCCGAATGGCTGCACGCCGACCGTCGCGCCAATGATGTTGCGATTGACATAGATGTTGCCAGCCTCGATGCGCTCGACGACGCGCGCGATTGTCTCATCGATGCGGGTATGGAGGCCGAAGGTGAGGCCGTAGCCGGCGGCGTTGATGTCGTCGATCAGTTTGTCGAGCGCTTCGCGCTTGTAGCGCAGCACGTGCAACACCGGCCCGAACACTTCGCGCTTAACGTCGACGATCTTGTTCACTTCGATCAGCGTCGGCGGGACGAATGTGCCGCGCGCGGCGGCCCCGCCGAGAGGAGTTTGGATCACTTCATGGCCGCGGTCTCGCATGTTTTCGATATGGCTCACAATCGCATCGCGCGCTTCCGTGGTGATGACCGGGCCGACGTCGACTGAGAGCTCGCGCGGATCGCCAATTTCGAGTTCAGCCATGGCGCCTTTCAGCATCCGGAGCATGCGGTCCGCGACATCCTCCTGCAGGCAGAGGATGCGCAAGGCCGAACAGCGCTGGCCGGCCGAATCGAAAGCCGACGACAGGACGTCGACGACGACCTGCTCGGCGAGCGCCGAGGAATCGACTGCCATCGCGTTGAGCCCGCCGGTTTCGGCGATGAGGGGCAAAGGCGCCCCGCGACGCGTAAGGCGGCCGGCGAGCTCCTTTTCAATCAGGCGCGCGACCGGCGTCGAGCCGGTGAACACGACCCCCTGGACGCGCGGATCTGCGACCAGCGCCGCGCCGACCTCGCCAGCTCCTGGCATGAGCTGCAGAGCGTCGTGAGCTACGCCCGCTTCATGCAGCACACGCACGGCTTCCGCCGCGGTGAGCGGCGTCTCCTCGGCAGGCTTGGCGATCACGGAATTGCCCGAAGCGAGCGCCGCCGCGACCTGGCCCATGAAGATCGCGAGCGGAAAGTTCCAGGGGCTGATGCAGACGACGAGTCCGAGCGGGGCAGGGGAGCCGGGGAACAACGTTCGCGCCGCCTCGTGCGCGTAGTAACGCAGGAAGTCGACCGCTTCGCGCACTTCCGCGACCGCATTGGCGTAGGACTTGCCAGCCTCGCGCACAATGAGGCCAACGAGCAAGTCGTTCCGCGCTTCGAGGATGTCCGCGGCGTGGCGCAGGACGGCTGCGCGTTCAGAGGGCGGGATCGCGGCGATTGCTGGGGCCGCGCGATCGCCAATGGCGAGCGCCGCGGCGATTTCGTCCGCGCGCGCATGACGGGCGAAGCCGACGATGTCGCTTCGATTGGCGGGGTTCAACACCGCCTCGCCCGCCTCGCTTTCCGCGGCGCCGGGGGGGAAGGCGCGCCACGCCGTCTCAGCGCTTGCCTTCAGTCCGTTGGCGAGCTTGGCGAGGCGCCCTTCGTCGGAGAAATCGAGCCCGCGCGAGTTGACGCGATCCGGCGCATAAAGGTCGCGCGGCGCGGAAATCTTGTCGTGCGGCGCCCCGAGCGGCTGGATTGTTCGCGCGACCGCCGCCGGATCGGAAATGAGGTCGTCGATCGCTATGCTCGCGTCGGCGATGCGGTTGACGAACGAAGTGTTGGCGCCGTTCTCGAGCAGGCGGCGAACGAGATAGGCGAGCAGAGTCTCGTGCGATCCGACCGGCGCGTAGACCCGGCACGGCCGGTCGAGGTTCTCGCGTCCAACAACCTCCTCGTAAAGCGGTTCGCCCATGCCGTGCAGGCATTGGAATTCGTACTGGCCGCGATAGAAATCGGGGCCGGCGAAGACGAGCACGGACGCGAGCGTCTGCGCATTGTGGGTGGCGAATTGCGGATAGACCGCGTCCGGCGCCGCTAGCAATTTGCGCGCGCAGGCGAGGTAGCTCACATCGGTGTAGACCTTGCGGGTAAACACTGGAAACCCGTCGAGACCGTCGACCTGCGCACGTTTGATCTCCGAATCCCAATAGGCGCCCTTGACCAGCCGGATCATCAGTCGGCGGCCCGAGCGGCGCGCGAGATCGATCAGCCAGTCGACGACCGCCGAACAACGTTTGCCATAGGCCTGGATGACGAAGCCGAGCCCGTTCCAGCCCTTGAGCTCCGGGTCGAGGGACAGCGCTTCCAGGATGTCGAGCGAGAGGTCGAGCCGGTCGGCTTCCTCGGCGTCGATGTTGAAGCCGATGTCATAAGATCTCGCGAGCGCCGCCAGCCCCTTCGCGCGCGGCAGCAACTCGTTCATTGCGCGGGCGCGCTTGATGCGCTGATAGCGCGGATGGAGCGCCGAAAGCTTGATCGAGACGCCCGGCCCCTCATAGATGCCGCGACGGCGCGAGGCCCGGCCGATCGCGTGGACGGCGCGCTCGTACTCGTCGAGATACCGCGCCGCGTCCTCAGCGGTGGTCGCCGCCTCGCCCAGCATGTCGTAGGAAAACGTGAAGCCGCGCGCCTCGCGCTCATGGGCGTTTCCGATCGCCTCCTCGATCGTGCGTCCGGTCACGAACTGCTCGCCCATGAGCCGCATGGCGACGTCGACGCCGGCGCGGATAATCGGCTCGCCGCTGCGGGCGATGAGGCGAGTCAGCGCCGCCGACAAGCCCTGCTCGCTGGTCGTCGTCACCAGCCGGCCCGTCAGCACCAGCCCCCAGGTGGCGGCGTTGACGAACACCGAGGGGCTATGACCGATATGCGCGCGCCAGTCGCCGGGCGACAGCTTGTCGCGGATCAGCGCGTCGCGCGTCGCGGCGTCCGGAATGCGCAAGAGCGCCTCGGCGAGGCACATCAGCGCGACGCCCTCCTGGCTCGAGAGCGAATATTCGTGGATCAAACCCTCGACCCCGCTCGATCGCGTCTTGGCGCGAAGCTTCACGACGAGAGAGCGCGCGAGCGCTTCGATGCGCTTGACCTCCTCGGCGTTCGCAGCCGCCAGTTCAAGCAGCGGCGGCACGCACTGAGGCTCGGGGACCCGATAGGCGGCGGTGATCGCGCTGCTCAGCGGCGTTTGCGACACGACCTCGGAGCGGAACGCGGCGAAGACGTCGGCGGCGTCGGTCATGTCAGGCTCCAAAAGGCCGATCCCAGCCTCGCTCGCGGCGATGTCGGAGGGCGATCGAGCGATCCTAGTCCTCGGAACCGCCGCTCGCCATGTCGCTGGATGACGCTCGGGAAGGTCGACCATGGCCCGCAGGGACCGCGGGGCGGGCCTTCTCGTCCAAGCGGCTAAGCCATCGGTAATGCAATTGTCGGACATTGCTCAGCAGCGGTGGCGCGGCGGGAGGCGCCGCACCGCCGGCGATCGAGGTCCGCTTGGCGACGAAGCATACGATTCGCGACGAAATGCGGAGCGGCGGCCCCGCGACGACAGGGTTCGACTATCTTCGCATCGGGCTCGCAACCGCCGTGCTGGCCTGGCACAGCATCATCCTCTCAACCGGCTCAACCCCACTCGACCGGGCGCTGTGGAGCGGGCCGTTTCGCTTCCTCCCCGCGGCCATTCTGCCGATGTTCTTTGCGCTGTCAGGGTTCCTCGTTTCGGCCAGCCTCGAGCGAACTCGGCTGCATCAATTCCTGACGCTCCGCGTGCTGCGTATTGTCCCGGCCCTTGCCGTCGTGGTTGTCCTTTCCGCCCTCATTCTCGGTCCCGCGTTTACCACCTTGCCGCTGCGGCAGTATTTCACGAGTCCGGAGTTCGGGGGTTTCTTCCTCAACATTGTGGCGCTCGTCCATGTCACGCTGCCCGGCGTGTTCGAGCACAACCCGGACCCGCGTCTGATCGCCTCCCAGCTCTGGACCATTCCATTCGAGTTTGAGTGTTACTTCGCTCTGGCCATTCTTTCGCTATTGAACCTTTTGCGCGATCGACGGGCGTTGGCGCAGATCATTGTCCTCTCCGCGCTCGGCGCGACCGTTTGCGCCCTACTCATTTCCCCCGTCAGCCCTTTCGATCATGTGCCCGGACGGGTGCTCGTTCTCTGTTTCCTCGCGGCGGTGAGCCTCTACCACTATCGTGACACGATCCTCTGCTCGCCTCGGCTAAGCAGATTCCGTTTGGCTAACCAACGGATAGGTTTTTTGCGGTTGGCTGCCTGCGCCAATTCGCAAGGTGTATGACATGGCGGGAAAGTCTCCGATTATGGCGAGCGATGAACAACGCGCCGGCCTCTTGGCTGTTGCCGGTTCGCGCGATCGCGGCGAGGCGGACCGCGCCCGCGCCGTGCTTTTGACGCTGGCTGGTTGGACCAGCCCCAAGATCGCGGAGGCGTTTGGCGTGCGCGAAGATACGGTTCGGCTGTGGCGCAGCGACTTCACCGCCGGCGGTGTGGCAGCGCTGAAGACCAGCATCGCGCCGGGCCCGCCTCCAGTGAAGAGTGAAGCCGCCATGCGCGTCGCCACCCCGCTGCTGGAAGAACCTGTGGCCGACCGGCGCAACTGGACGATCCCCCGCCTTCGCGCCGAGATCGAAGCGCGCGAGGGCGTGCGCATCAGCCGTTCGCAACTGTCCAAGGCCTTGCGAAAAAAAAGTTCCGCTGGCGGCGGCCCCGGCACACGCTGAAGGGACGTCAGACGGAAAGCGAGGTGGAACGGGTGGGGCTGCGCCTGCAACTGCGCAAACAGCAGGCCGAAGCGGGCGACATCGTTCTTCTCTACGGCGATGAGAGCGAGGCGCTGACCCATCCCTATCTCGCCCGCGCCTGGGCGAAGTCGGGGGCGGACTTGCGTGTGCCGGCGCCGGGGCAGGCCAAGAAGGTCGCGATGCTGGGGTCGCTCGATCCCCTCACGCGCCAACTCATCGTCCATACCAGCCCGACCAAGCGCAGCGGCGATTTCATCGCCCATCTGGAGCAACTCGACCGTCTCTTTGGACCGCAGCCCGGGCGACAGGCCAAGCCGGTCGTGCTGGTCGAGGACAATGGTCCGATCCACACCAGCAAACGCTCGCTCGCCGCCCTGGCCGCCCGCGCGCACTGGCTCACCGTCGAATGGCTGCCGAAATACACCCCCGAACTCAACGACATCGAGCCGGTCTGGCGCGATCTTAAGGCCCATCACCTCGCCCACCAGACCTTCACCGACGCCGACGCGCTCGACCAGGCCATCCATCACGCCGTCATTGATCTCAACCGCGAGCGCATCCCCAATCCGTTGGCCAAGCCACGAATCTCTGCTTAGCCTTGGGCTCCGCCATCGCGGCCGCGGTCCTGTTGGAAATGCCCAATGCTTCCTATCTCGCTGCCCTTCCGGTCGCATACCTGACCGTCTGGCTCGGCCTCAAGAATCCGCCGAGGATCCCGTTCGGCGACCTCTCCTATGGGGTCTACCTGCTCCACTTCCCGATCGAGCAGACCATCATGCATCTCTTCCCTGGTGCCGGCAGCTGGTGGCGGCTCACGCTGATGACCCTGCCGCCGACCTTTGTCTGCGCCTGGCTGTCTTGGAATTTGATCGAGCGGCAGATCCTTGGCCGCAAGACGAGCATACTGGCGGCGCTCGATCGCGCCATCGAGGCGGTGGAGGCGACGATTAGGCCGCTTATTCCAGGACGGGTCCGTCAGCCGGACCAATCGCAGACGGTCGCGCCTGGGGAATGAACCGTACGTCGCCGCCCTGTCAGCCGCAAAATTCTTGCCTCAATTCCGTTGCCTCCTCGCAACCGGGAGGACAACGACTAGATAGCGAACAGGGGGCGTCGAAGGAGAGGATTGCGGGCCATGCGCGCGATCGGCTTTGCCGGGTGGAGCGGAGCGGGCAAGACGACGCTGATCGTCCGGCTCATTCCCGAACTGAACCGCCGTGGCTTGAGCGTTTCAACAATCAAGCACGCCCACCACAACTTCGACCTCGACCAGCCGGGTAAGGATTCTTACGAGCATCGCGCCGCCGGCGCGGAAGAAGTGCTGGTCGCCTCCTCCAATCGGGTCGCTCTGATGCGGGAATTGCGCGGAGCGCCCGAGCCGTCGTTGCCTGAGCTTTTGCGCCTGCTCAAGCCCGTAGACCTCGTGCTGGTCGAGGGCTTCAAACGCGATCTTCTCCCCAAGATCGAGGTCTCTCGCGCGGCCAACAGCAAGCCGCCCCTTCATGCCGACGACCGCAACATTGTCGCGCTGATCAGCGACGCCGTCGAGCCGTCCGCCCGACTGCCGCACGCCTTGATCGACGACATCGGTGCCGCGGCCGATCTTGTCCTCTCGCACGCCCAGCCGCTCGCCGAGGTGCTCGCCAAGTTTGATGGGCCGTCGTAAGCGTCGGGCTTTCGCCGTTTTGCGCGCCCCTATCGACGATGCAACAATGCCACCTGACGGGACACGAGACTGGTCGATGAGCGACGCCGTGAAGCCGGCGCTAAGCCGGCGAAGATTGTTCGAACTCGTGGGCGCGAGCGTCGGTGGCGCGGCGGCCTACCAGGCGATGACTCGCCTTGGATACGCGGAGGAATCGCCGTATCGAGGCCCGATCAAGCTCGACGGCGATCCCAAGGGCGCATCGGTGGTCGTTTTGGGGGCTGGCCTCGCCGGGATGACCGCGGCGATCGAGCTTGAGCGGGCGGGCTACGCAGTGAGCGTCCTCGAGTACAACCACCGGCCCGGGGGGCGAAACTGGACGATCAGGGGCGGCGACGTCTACACCGAACTCGGCGGAGCGACGCAAACCTGCGCGTTCGACGCCGGCCTCTATCTCAATCCGGGGCCGTGGCGCATTCCGTACCATCATTACGCGATTCTCGACTATTGCCGCCGCTTCGGGGTGACGCTCGAGCCTTTCATCCAGCTCAACCACAACGCCTATCTGCATTCCGCCAACGCTTTTGACGGCAAACCGCAGCGCATTCGCGACATCAAGGCTGATTTCGACGGCGGCGTGGCCGAGCTCCTGGCCAAGGCGACAAAAAAGGGCGCGCTCGACGACGCGGTGTCGACGGAGGATCAGGGAATCCTGCTCGAGGCGCTGCGGTCGCTTGGCGCGCTCGACAAGGACTTCCGCTACCGGACAGGCGACGCCTCGGCGGCTCATCGCGGCTATGCGAAGGATCGGGGAGGCGGCCTCGGCGCGGCGCCGATCGATGGCGACCCGATTGGGCTGCACGATATTCTGACGTCTCGCCTGTGGCGGGGCTTGCAAAGTTTTCTCCTCTACGATTTTCAGACAACAATGTTCCAGCCAGTCGGCGGCATGGGGAGGATCGGCGAAGCGTTCGCGCGACAGATCCCGGATCGCATTCGATACGGAGCGAAAGTCATCGCCATCCGTCAGAACGACAGCGGCGTCGCTGTCGCCTTCGAGGACCTCGCCGCTGGCGGCGCTGTCCGGGAGGTCAAGGCAGACTGGTGCGTGTGCGCGCTGCCGCTAACCATTCTGAGCCAGATCCCGGTGAACGTGTCAGCGCCAATGAAGGCGGCGATCGACGCTGTTCCCTATGCCTCCGCGGTGAAGTTCGGCCTGCAGTTCTCGCGCCGGTTCTGGGAGGAGGACGAGTACATTTTTGGCGGGATCAGCTACACCGATCTGCCGATCCGGCAGATTTCCTATCCCTCCGCCAATTTCAACGCCGGGGGAAAAGGCGTGCTGCTCGGCGGGTACACGTTCGACGGCCCCAATTCCTATGAGTTCACGGCGATGCAGCCGGCCGAGAGAGTGAAGCGCGCGGTCGAGTTCGGCGCTGAGATCCACCCGCAATATCGCGCCGAGTTCGAGAACGGCGTCTCGGTCGCCTGGAGCCGTGTCCCGTTCACGCTTGGGTGCGCGGGCGATTGGTCGGATGAAGCGCGCAAAGCGCATTACAACGACCTCTGTGCGATCGACGGCCGGATTGTCCTGGCCGGCGAGCACGCCTCTTACATTCCGGCTTGGCAGGAGGGCGCCATTCTGTCGGCGCTGGACGCGATCCAGCGCTTGCATAAGCGCGTTATTGCGTCATGAGACGTGTGGCGTTGCGCGCCATCGCGCTCATCGTTTCGGCGTCCGCCGGGGTTCCGGCGCTGGCCGACGACGCTCCGGCGAAAAGCGCCGCCATGAGCCACGGGTTGGAATTCTCCGAGCAAGGCGGAGCCGACCTTTACAGCCACGTTTGCGCCGCTTGCCATCAGCCTGACGCGAAGGGCGCGGTCGGCGCCGCGGCCTACCCGCCGCTTGCCGAGGACGGGAAACTCGCTTCGACCGCCTTCATGCTGACGGTCTTACTTCGTGGATTGAATGGCATGCCGCCGGTCGGGGGCATGATGAGCGACGCGCAAGTCGCCGACGTCGTCAATTACGTCCGCACGCACTTCGGCAACGCTTACCCCGACGCCGTTTCGGCCGCGGACGTTGCGGCGGCGAGGCGACGAGCGCCGCCGCCGTGATTTTGCGCGCCGTTACGAAGGCGACAACGCCTCGCTATCGGCGGGGGACTCGTTCACGGCCCCGGTCGGCTTCGCCGCTTCGAGGGCCGAAGACACCGCGTCGTCCACTCGCTCGAGCCATGTGAATGTCAATTGCTCGCGCACCTCTTCGGGGATGTCTTCGAAGTCTCTTTTGTTGCGCGCCGGCAGCATGACGCGCCGGATCCCGGCTCGGTGCGCGGCGACGACCTTCTCCTTGATCCCGCCCACCGGAAGCACGAGGCCCCTGAGGCTGATCTCTCCGGTCATCGCGGTGTCGCTGCGTATGGTGCGATCGGTCAGGAGCGAAACGAGCGCCATGAACATCGCCACCCCGGCGCTCGGGCCGTCTTTCGGCGTCGCGCCCGCCGGCACGTGGATGTGAATGTCGGTCTTTTCGAAGCGCGAAGCGTCAATTCCGTACGAGCCGGCGCGATTCTTGACGATGCTGAGCGCGGCCTGCGCGCTTTCCTTCATCACCTCGCCGAGCTGGCCGGTGAGGATCAGCCGTCCGGCGCCCGGAGTGGCGGTCGCCTCGATGAAGAGGATGTCGCCGCCGACCGGAGTCCAGGCGAGACCCGTCGCCACCCCCGGGATGCTGGTCCGCATCGCGACCTCGTCCTCGAACGGCGGCGGGCCCAGAATGCCTGGGAGATCGCCGGCGGAGATCGCAATCGGGCCGCTCTCGCCTTCGGCGACCCGCATGGCGGCCTGACGCAGCACCCTCCCGATCTCGCGCTCCAGGCTTCGAACGCCAGCCTCTCGGGTATAGCTCTCGATGATGCCCCGGATCGCGTCATCGGCGATCTCAGCCTGGTCCGGCTTGAGGCCGTTGGCGTTTAATTGGCGTCGAACAAGATAGCGGCGCGCGATCTGAAACTTTTCGTTTCCTGTGTAGCCTGCGAGACTGATGATCTCCATGCGGTCGCGAAGCGGGCCGGGGATGGTGTCGAGCATATTCGCCGTCGCGATGAACACGACGCGGCTGAGGTCGAACGGCACGCCGAGGTAATTGTCGCGAAAGGTGTTGTTCTGCTCGGGATCAAGCACTTCCAGCATCGCGGAGGCGGGATCGCCTTGAATGCCGGCGCCAAGCTTGTCGATCTCGTCGAGCATCATGACGCAGTTGCGGGCGCCGGCCTTGCGGATCGCCTGAATGATGTTGCCGGGGAGAGCGCCAATATAGGTTCGCCGATGGCCGCGGATCTCCGCTTCGTCGTGCACGCCGCCGAGACTGACCCGGACAAACTTGCGGTTCATGGCGCGCGCAATCGACTGACCAAGAGACGTCTTGCCGACGCCGGGAGGCCCGACAAAGCAAAGGATCGGCGCCTTGCCGTCGGGCGCCAGTTTGCGAACGGCGAGATATTCGATGATCCTGCGCTTGATCTTCTCAAGACCGAAGTGATCCTCGTCGAGGATGCGCCGCGCCGCGGCGATGTCGATCGGCGCCTCCTCGGGAAGCGCCCACGGCAGGTCCACCAGCCAATCGAGGTAGGTCCGCACCATGCCGTACTCGCCCGCGGCCTCCGGCATGCGCTGCAGCCTTCGCAATTCCTTGCGCGCCTGGTCATCGACCTCCTTCGGCATATGCGCGTTGGCGATCGCCTTCTCGAGTTCGGCGATTTCAGCTGACTTTCCCTCATCCGCCTCGCCAAGCTGGCGCTGGATGGCCGCCATCTGCTCGCGCAGCAGGACCTCGCGATTGCGGGAGTTGAGCGAGGCCTTGGTTTCCCGGCCGATCTCCTGCGACAGCCGAAGCACCTCGATCCGGTGCGCGAGCAGGCGCGAGACCCGCTCCATTCGGGCGCCAATGTCCACCGTCTCGAGGATCTCTTGCTTCTCGTCCGGCGTCGCGTCCATGAAGGTCGCCACCAGATCGGCGAGCCCGCTCGGCGAATCGACGCCCTGGATGGTCGCCAGCAATTCATTGGGCGCTTGCGGCAGGAGCTGGATAGCCTCGATCGCCTGGCCCTTGAGATGAACGAAACGGGCCTCGATCTCGTTTGACGTCGGACTGGGCTCCGGAATCCTTTCCGTCCTGGCGACGAAGAAGGGCCAGCCGGTCAGATAATCGTCGACTCGGAACCGTTGCTCTCCCTGGCAAATGAGATGATTCGTACCGTCCGGCGCGGTGATGTAGCGAACGATATTGGCGACCGTCCCCATTCGATGCAGGTCGATTGGCAGGGGATCGGCGAGCTCGGCGTTGCGCTGCATCAAGATGCCGACCGGCTTTTGTTCCCTCACTGCTCTCTGCGCCGCGAGCACCGAACGGGGACGGCTGAGCGTGATCGGCAACACCGTCCCGGGAAACAGCACCATGCCGCGCACCGGCACGATGATCAGGGCGTCAGGCGGCAATGGCGGCGCAGTCGCCGCGCCAAGGGTTTCTTCGGAGCCTGTCGCGGCGTCAGCCATTTGAGGCCTCCGATTTCTGCAGCGTTATGAGCAGGTAGCCGTTGGAGTTTGACCGATGAATGGCGCTGTAGCGTCCTGCAGGCAGACCGACGCGGCGTTCAAATCGGCCTTGTGGCAGCTCGAGACGATGGATGATGGCGGTCCGCATCTCCTCCGGATAGGTACGACTTCCCGAGATCAGCAACTCGCCTTGGCTAATGACCGCCTTGACCTCGTCGAAGTCGACCCCGGGCAGAGCGACCAGCACCAGCACGGCGCGTTCAGTCTCGAGGATGTCGACCGGCGGCTCCCATGCGACCGGGGAACGCGAGCCGGACGGCGGGAAGAATTGCCGATGCATGCGCTCTGCGCGCGCGAGCATCTCGAAAGCCTCCGACCACATCCAATAGCTCGGAAATTTTGTTTCCATCGCCTCACCCGAACCAGCAGCGCCGATTTTTGATCCCGACCTGTCGAAGCTCAATAGCGCAATTCCCGCCGGCGTTCATCTGGCGCCGGCGACTTTATCCGGATCGAAGATGGCTTTCGAGCCGCAAAGCGCCGCCAAACGGGGATTGCGGCGTTCTAAAATCAAGTTCGCAGCGCCAGTTGGGCTTAAGCGCCGCCGCCCGCCATTTACAGACGCGGCCGGCCGGCCGATGCTGGGCGGGGTAACTCGCAAGGGGAGGGGAAATGTTGGACTCGTCGATTGAGATCCTAACGACGCCGCGCCGCGACGATCTTGACCTTCTGCGGATCGCCAACGGCGCCGGCCTTTCGATCAGCCTTCTGCCAAGCGGCGCGATCTTCGCCATCGAGCACACGCAGCCTGCTCGTCGGATCATGATCAACCAGACGCTCGCGTCGCCGATCGCCAATGGCATGGGGCGTCTTTTTTTGCGCGTGGGCGGCCTTCAACCGGAGATTCTGCCCGTAATTGGTCCCGAGGCTGGGCTTCGCGTCGGCTGGTCGGACGACCGCTATGTCTGGGAGGGAGAACAGAGCGGCCTCAGCCATAGGGTCACCTTCTGGCTGCATCCGCGCGTGAACGCGTGGTTCTGGCGGGTCGAAGTCGTCAACCGCCGCGACGGAGAGCTCCCCTGCGACGCTGTCTTCATTCAGGATCTCGGGCTCGGCGATCAGGGATTTCTCATGAACAATGAGGCCTACGCCAGTCAGTATACGGACCATCACATCGCGCGCCATCCCCGCCTGAACCATGTTCTGATGAGCAGGCAAAATTTGTCGCAAGGAGGCGCCTATCCGTGGGCCGCGCATAGCTGCCTCGAAGGCGCCGAGGGCTTCGCGACCGATTTTCGCCAGTTTATGGGGCCTGCGTACCGCGACGCCGATCAACTGGGCGTTCCGTTCGGGACGAGCCTGCCATCGGAGCGCCTTCAGTACGAGACAGCGTGCGCGGCTCTGCAGTCGAAGGCCGTGACGCTTGAGCCCGGTGGAGAGGGGTCGTGGACGTTTTTCGGCTTCTACGAGTCAGATCACCCTGGTGCGTCGAGCGACGCCGACCTGAGCCGGATTGACGCGGTCGAAGGCGCCAGCAAGGACTGGGCGCCACGCGATGTCTCCGTGTCCGAGCCGCCGCGAACTCTGCTCCATCGCGCCCGCTCCGCCGTTGCGGAATCGCTTGACGAGAAGGCGATAAGGGCGAGTTACCGCAGGCGCACGCATGTCGAGCGAGCCGCCGACCAACTTCTGTCTTTCTTTGTTCCGGGAAGGACGCACAGCCGCCACGTCGTTCTGCGCGAGAAGGAACACATAGTCGCGCGACGCCACGGTTCCCTGGTGCGCAGCGGCGATCAGATGCTGCCCGACGAGACAATTCTTTGCGCGACCGCGTGGATGCACGGCGTGTTCGGCGCGCAACTCACCATCGGCAATACGTCGTTTCACAAGCTTTTTTCCGTTTCGCGCGATCCCTACAACATCACCCGCGCCAGCGGACTGCGCATGCTGATGGAGACGAAGGAAGGATGGCGGTTGCTGACTGTCCCGTCCGTTTTCGAGATGGGCCTCAGCGATTGCCGCTGGATCTATTGGCTGGGCGAGCGAATCGTCACGGTCTCGGCGACCGCTTCCGGCGACGAGCCCGCCATGCAGTGGCGCGTCACCGTCGAAGGGCCAAGATGCCGCTTTCTCGTCTTTGGCCATCTGGTCCTCGGCGAGCAGGAATTTGCGCCTGCCAGCCGCACTGAGATCGACACAAAGCGAAAGCGCTTCACTTTCCGGCCCGATCTCGATGATCGCTGGGGCCAGCAATACCCCGAGGCGGTCTATCGCCTTGTGACGAGTACGCCCGGACGCGTTGAAGCCATTGGCGGAGACGAATTGCTATACGCCGACGGCAAGCGCCGCAGCGGCGGATACGCCGCGATTCGGACGCGGCCAACGAACGAATTTGCGTTCGCGGTCGTGGGCTCGATGACCGATGCAAAGCAAGCCGACGCGCTGGCGTCGAAATACTCGAAGCCGGTCGACGAAGCTCAGATGCTCAAGTCCAGCGACCGCTTCTGGCGCAATCTCACGCGCGGCTTTCGGGTGAATAGCGCCAAGAATACCGCGGACGCGCTTGCCGTCGACACGATCTTTCCCTGGCTCGCGCACGACGCGATGATCCATCTCACTGCGCCGCATGGCCTCGAACAATACACCGGCGGCGCCTGGGGCACCCGCGATGTCTGCCAAGGCTCGATCGAACTCCTGCTGACGCTCGAGCATGATCAGCCAGTCAAAGAGATTCTGCGCATCCTCTTTGCTCAGCAATACGAAGAGAGCGGCGATTGGCCACAATGGTTCATGCTCGAACCCTATTCCGTGGTGCAGGACAAGGAGTCGCACGGCGACATCATCGTCTGGCCGCTCAAGGCGCTCTGCGACTATATCGAGGCCACTGGCGATTTCGCCTTTCTCGAGGAGGGGATCGCTTGGCGCCGCTCGGATGATTTCGAGAAGACGGCGCATGTCGATCCGGTGACCAGCCATGTTGACAAGCTGATCGAGACCGTGCGCGCGCGATTCATTCCGGGCACGAATCTGGTTCGATACGGCAACGGCGACTGGAACGATTCGCTGCGACCGGTCGACTCGACCAAGCGCGATTGGATGACGAGCGCCTGGACGGTCGTTCTCTTCTACGAGCAGCTTCGCCGCTATGCCGAAATTCTTCGCCGAGCAAAGCGCGCTCTAAAACAGGCCAAGGAGCTTGACGCGCTAGCAGCCGCGGTGCGTAAGGACTTCAATGCTTATCTCATCCGTGACGGAGTTGTCGCCGGCTATGGCGTGTTCCGGCCCGAAGGCGGCGAGCCCGAGCTGTTGTTGCACCCGAGCGACAAACAAACGGGCCTCGCCTTCTCGCTTCTGCCGATGACCCAGAGCATGATCGGCGGCCTGTTCACCCAGGCCCAGGCGCGCAAGCACTTGAGCCTCATCCGCAAGCACCTCCTATTTTCCGACGGCGCGCGGCTGATGGACAAGCCGATCGCCTATCACGGCGGCCCGGAGACGTTCTTTCAGCGCGCGGAATCGGCCGCGTTCTTCGGCCGCGAAATCGGGCTCATGTATACGCATTCGCATCTGCGCTACGGCGAGGCGATGAGCGACATCGGCGAATTCGGGGCTTTGTGGGAGGCGCTGTTGGTCGCCAACCCAATCGCAGTGACGGATGAGCTTCCGCACGCGTCGCCGAGGCAGCGCAACGCCTATTTCAGCAGTAGCGACGCCGCCTTCCAGGACCGCTATCAGGCGAGCGATGAATGGGCGCGCGTCAAAGCGGACTCGATCGCGGTCGACGGCGGTTGGCGCATCTATTCGAGCGGCCCCGGCCTCTACGCCAACATGCTCATTCGCCATGCCTTCGGGCTACGACGGCAATTCGGGAAGCGAATCGTGACGCCGGGCTTGAGAAAGACGCGCAGAGACCTCACCCTCGAATGGCCCGGTAGGCCTGGCGGCGGCTCGCGGCGGCGGTGATGAACGCCGCATAGCTCCACGCGAGGTGTTTGGCCGAAGTCTGAGCGCCGGTCGAGCGATCGAATTGCTCCGAGAGATCGCCGCCCGCCGGAGTGTACGCCTGCACGGTTCGCATGAACGTATCGCCGCGTTCGAAAGCAGGCGCCGCGAAGGCCCGACTACCCTGCGCTCCACCCGCGACAGGGAGCCGGCGCCGAAAGCGCGCATTCTCAGGTGCCACGGCCATCTCGGCGCCCGAGACGAGCGCAACCGCCAATTTGAAATAGAACTCGGCCGCAGCGAGCGTCGCCAGGTACCAGGGGTTGCCGCCGTAATAGGTGTCATTTGCGTAGCGTCCCATCGCCGGGCCATGCTCAGGGGGGCGCTCGTGATTGATGGAATATTCAGAGCTGAACAGGTCTTCAAGCGCGGCCAGTGTGGCCTGGACCTTCGGGTCAAGCACGCTATGCGCGCCCTCCGCGCGTCCGGACTGGAGCACGCCCAGGATGACCGCGATGTCGAGAGCCTTTTCCGGACCGCCGCCGATCACTCCAATCCTCGAGCGGTAATAGCCGTCGGCCGCGCTCCAATAGGCGTCGACGCTCAGCACAAGCGCATTCGCGCCAGAACGGTACGCGCGGGCTCGAGCCGCGTCGCCCACTTCCTCCAGCCACTCGGCGCCGCGAGCAAGCGCCTCGGCCTGCGCAAGCTGCGTGTAGTAATGATACCCGGATTCTTCCTCCCAGATGTCGAACGAACGCTCGCTCGCCCGCGACTGGGTGAAGTCCAGATTGCAGATGATGAGCGCCTGCATGGCCGCCTGCAGCCCTTTGTCCAGGTCGGGCTCGGCGTCCCGCCATCGGGCAAGCGCAAGGACTTCAAGCGCCGGGCCGTCGTTCTGGGCGCGCGCCCAACGGGTGAAGTCAAGCGTTCCGTCTGGATTGACGCGAGCTTCGGCCAGCACCGCATTGGCAAAGACTGACGCGATCTCGTCGTCGCGCCGCACATATTGCAGAAAGGATGGCTGAACCCTGTCCCGAAAGCCGCCGTGGCGAACAAGGTCACGCCCGTCCAACTCGCGCAGCGATTGGTTGAAGCCCACAAATTCCCGCAAGCGCTCGACAGCGATCCGCTTTTCGAGCCCCTCGGCCTCAGCCACGCGTAACGCGTCGATGATGATCGCCGAATCCCGGAACCAGTGAAAGAAATAGTCGGGGTCGGGATCGTAGGCGGCGGGGACTGGCGACGCCAGCACCGATCCTGCCCGAGGGACGACGCGCTGACCAAAGCCGGGACGTTCCTTGACCAAGTTGGTAGCCGAGATAGCGCGCAGCATCGCGCTCACGGCGAAGCGCGCCTCTTGGTCTATCCAGCCGTCGAGCGCGCTCACGCCGTTGCTGAAACGAAATGCGGACTGTTGAAGCCCAGCCTCTTCATGCCCTCGCGGATCTCTGGAATGCCCATGAACAACTTCCAGATGAGGCCGCTGCGGTAGTTCTCGATCATGACGACGATCGGCCCCTGGCTGATCGCGAGGTAACTATCGGCGCACCAGTCATGTTGCTCGCTGAAGCCGTCGATGAAACCGAACCGGCCCCAAATCTTGTCGCCGAGGTTGTCGTAGAAGTGCCGCAGCGCGGCCATCGCTTCCGTCGGCGCGTAGGGGAAGCTTGCAAGTGCGCCACTTGGCGTGATGACACTCTTATCGTTGACAGGCGAATGCGCGTCATAGCCTTTGATCGAGTTGCCGGCGGTGAGACCCCAGCAGTTCGCTCCGTAGCCCTTGTACCCATGCGGATTGCGGACGCAGTAGGCGTAGTTGATGCGCGTATGAGCGACGTTCTGCTTCCAGTAGTCGGCGTAGGCGTCGCTTAGTCCGCGCGGATCGATGCCGCAGAAGGAATAATGGGTGAAGAAGAGCGGTCCGCCCCAGTCGGGCCCGAGCGGAAGTTCGACGCCCTCGAAACTGCGCCCGTTGACGAACTGACGGCTTTGAGCCCAGCCTTCGTGATAGGGTTCGGCCGGGATCGAATAGCGCGGCGAGGAGGCGGCCAACACGTAAGCGATGAGGCACTCGTTCCAGCCGCGCACGGGATGGTTCAGCGCGAAGCCGTTGGTATGGCTCCAGTGCCAGGTGAGCGCGATTCGGCCGCCCTGGGTGTACCAGTCCCATTCCGCCTCCCGCCACAGATAGGTGATGCGATCGCGAATGCGCTTCTCCTCCGGCGTGTCGCGATCGAAATAGGCGCGCGCGCATAGGAGGCCCTGGAACAGGAATGCGGTCTCGACCAGATCGGCGCCGTCATCCTTGCGGCTGAACGGCTTTGTCGCCCCCGTGTCGCCGTGCATGAAATGGGGGTAGAGGCCATGATAGCAGGTCGCCCTCTCGAGGCAGTCGAGCATCTTCGACAGCCGGGCGTGCGCCTCAGCTCGCGTCACCCATCCGCGCTCGCAGGCTACGATCAGGGCCATTACGCCAAAGCCCGAGCCGCCCGTGGCGACGACATCATCTGCCGGGTCGGTCAGCCCTCCGGTGCGATCGCGGGCAAGCCCACTCGCCGGCTGTGCGCCGTCCCAGAAGTATAGGAACGTCTGGCGCTGGACGAGGTCAAGCAAGCCCTCATCGGAGAGTTTCTCTCGGCGCTTGACTGCCTTGGGGTGCGACTTGGTTTTGGCGGAATGTGGCATCGACGACCTGTCTATTCGGCGGGAAGGGATTCGGCGGCTTTCTCGGGTTCAGCCATCGGGTGTTCGCGTTCCGGTTCGAACTTCTGGCCACTGGAATCCATAACCAGATGCATTTTGCGGAGATAGAAGCCGGTTTCCGGCTGGTCATGCCCGATGTTGATTATACCGACTTCTGCCAACTCGTTCGAGAACAGCGTCCTGATGCGCTCGCGCGAAGTCGGGTCGAGAACGTCGAGCGCATCGTTCACTACGACCCAGCCCGGCCTTTGCAGAGCGACACGGGCAAAGGCGAGGCATTGCTTTTCGTCGTCGGTCAATTCCCGGTCCCATCGATCCACCTTGTCGAGGTGCGGCTCGAGATGTTCAAGTCCAACGCCCGCGAGCGCCTTGACAACTGTCGGATGATCATAGGTTTCAGTCGGCTGCGGATAAGCAACGATCTCGCGGAGCGAGCCGGGCGGGATATAGGCTCGCACCGGCATGAACATGATCGTGTTGCGCGCCGGGTGCGTGATCTGGCCGCTTCCCCACGGCCACAGCCCGCCTATGGCGCGAAACAGTAACGCTTTTTCTTCGCCATTTTCGCCAGCGATTAGGACGCGCTCGCTGGCGTTCATGTCCACATGCGGTTCGCTCAGCATGACGCAGCCTGCCGCTGAGGCGACGTGAAGATCGTCGATCTTTATCGACGGATCGTCCGCCTCGGCGAATTTAATGCGGCTCGCCGCCTGGCCGAGGTCATCCATGCCGAGAATCGCCTTTCGGAACCGCGCCACACGCAGAAGGGTCGCGCGCCAGTCCGCGAGGTTGGAGAAATTGTCGACAAACCATCGAAGAGCGGTTTGCACCTGATTGAAGGCGCCGACAATCACCATCAGCTCGCCGAAGCTTATGTTGCTTCGGAAATAGGCCGGGGCCGCGACCAGAATCGGCGCTATGATCGTAAACCAACCATAGCCGGCGGTAATCCAGGTCAGCCGCGTCACGGCGCTGACGATCCGCCATGAGATGTCGAGCACGTCGCCGAACACGCCATTCAGGCGGTCCCTCTCATCGGCTTCGCCGCCATAAAGGGTGATGCCGTCGATGTGTTCGTTTATCCGGACGAGCGCGAAACGAAAATCCGCCTCTTTCGCATAGTGGTCTGCATTGAGATTGATCAGCGGACGGCCCACGCGCCAGCTGAGGTATGACGCAGCGCCCGCGTAGACGAGCGCGCACCACACGAGATAGCCGGGCGGCGCAAAGTCGCGGCCGGCGATCGGCAGAAACTGGCCCTGCGAGAGCCCCCAAAGGACGCCGACGAAGGTGAGCAGAAGTAAGCTCGATTGCAGAAGGCCGACACCTAAGTCGGTGGAAAGATCGGTCAAATGTTGAGCGTCGGCTTGGAGGCGCTGGTCAGGGTTGGCGCCGAGCGGACCCGAATTCGAAAGCCGGAACGCGCGCTTAGGCTTGAGCCACTGGTCCAGGAGATCGTTCACCAGGCCTTGGCGCAAGACGACCTTGGAGCTCTGGTTGAACCACATCTGCGCCACGTTGAGGACCAGCAATATGCCCGCGATCTCGCCGAAGACCCAAAGCTGGGCGAGGAAGCCAGACATGTCCTTGTTGGTCAGGGCATTGTAGAATGGGCGGTTCCAGGAATTGAGCCTCATTTGCATGTAGGCTGTGGCGCCGACGACTACGATTAGTCCGCCGGCCAGTGTTAGGAGCTTGTTGCGCTGGCGCGAAACCCAGAACGCCGAAGCCATCCAGATGACGTCGGAGAACAGACTTTTGAGCGAGGCGCTATCCGCGTTGTCGGCGCCCTTTGTTGGTTCCTTGGATTGTTCCGCCATCGAATCCGATCCGTTTCCCTTGACGCCTATTCTCGCATGATCCCGCCCCGCCGTCTTGGCGGAGGTTCGAGGGTAAGGGGTTGACTGTTGCATCGGTGGGGTGGAGGCCGCCTGCGAAGCCTGTTTTCGATCGAGAAGATCGCGAGTCGTAACGATCGGCTCGCGGCTAAGGATAAGGCAAGAGCATGGGACGCATCGACACGTTGCTCGCCTCCATGACGCTCGAGGAAAAGATCGGGCAACTTAATATGGTCGCTGCATCCCGCGTGATCACGGGTCCCGGCGAGCTTCGCGACCTGCAGGAGGGGATTCGATCCGGACGGATCGGAAACCTGCTTAATCTCTGGGGGGCGGAGGAGACGCGCGCCGTCCAGCGTCTCGCGGTGGAGGAATCCCGCCTTGGCATTCCCCTGCTTATGGGCCTCGATGTCATTCATGGTCACCATACGATCTTCCCCGTTCCGCTGGCGGAAGCGTGCCTGTTCGCCCCTGACCTCTGGGAGCAAACGGCGCGCGTCGCGGCCGAGGAGGCGGCGGAGGACGGCGTCGCCCTGACTTTTGCGCCCATGCTTGACGTGGCGCGCGACCCCCGTTGGGGACGCGTCATCGAGAGCCCTGGGGAGGACCCCTGGGTCGCTTCCCAGATGGCGGCGGCCAAGACGCGGGGCTTTCAGGGACGAGATCTTGCGGCGCGGGATAGCCTCGTCGCTACGGCCAAGCACCTTTGCGCCTATGGCGCTGTGACGGCGGGCCGCGAATATGCCTCGGCCGATGTATCCGAAAGGACGTTGCACGAGATTTATCTGCCGCCATTTGCGGCAGCCGTTGCTGCGGGGGTTGCGGCGATCATGCCGGCGTTCATCGACGTCGCCGGCATGGCCATGACCGCCAACGCCAAGCTGCTACAAGGTTGGCTTAGGGGACTCATCGGCTTCGAGGGCGTCTTGATCAGCGACTACAACGCTGTCGCGGAGCTCCTCAATCATGGCGTCGCGGCAGATCTTGTCGAGGCCGCCGCGCTCGCGCTCAATGCGGGCGTCGACATCGACATGACGAGCGGCGCCTATATTCAGTGCCTGCCCGAGGCGCTGCAGCGCGGCCTCGTCACGATGACTTTGATCGACGCGAGCGTGCGTCGCGTGCTCAAGCTTAAGGAGCGTCTTGGCCTCTTCGACGATCCCCATCGTCGCGGGTCGGTCCCGCTGCAGGCAGGCCGAGCGGCGGAGCGGCGCGAGTTCTCGCGCGAGGCGGCGCGGCGGGCGATTGTGCTGATGTCCAACCGCACGCAATTCTTGCCGCTGTCCCCGGAAATGAGACGCCTCGCCGTCATTGGTCCTTTGGCCGCGGCGCTGGGAGAGATGCTGGGGTCCTGGGCTTCGGCAGGCAAGCCTGAGGACGTTGTGTCCATTCTTGAGGGGCTCAAGGCGGCTCTGCCGCAATGCCAAATCGATCATACCGATGGCGTCGACATAGTTGGAGACAACACGGACGGAATATTGGCCGCTCTCGATCTCTGCGCCGCCTCCGAGGCCGCAGTGCTGTGCCTCGGCGAGAGCGCGGCGATGAGCGGCGAGGCGGCGAGCCGCGTCGATCTCGGCTTGCCTGGGCGCCAGCGCGCGCTAGCCGAAGCCGTCCTTGACCTTGGCAAACCCGTTGTCGTGACGCTCTCCTCTGGCCGGCCGCTTACCCTGCCGTGGCTGTTCGAGCGAGCGGACGCAGTGTTGGCGACATGGTTTCTCGGGCACGAGGCCGGACACGCGGTCGCTGACGTTCTGATCGGGAAATTCAATCCGACCGGACGATTGCCGGTGAGCTGGCCGCGCCATGTGGGGCAGGTCCCGATATTCTACAACGAGCTTCCTTCCGGCCGCCCCTATGTGCCTGGAGTGCATTATTCCAGCACCTATCTCGATATGCCGCCGACGCCGCAATATGCGTTTGGACACGGCTTGTCCTACAGCCGCTTTGCGCTGCTCGATTTTCGCTGCGAGCCGACACGCGTGAAGCCGGGTGACACGCTCGAGGTGTCTGTAGCGGTCCATAACGAGAGCCCTGTGGATGGGGAGGCGACGCTGTTCCTGTTCGTGCGCGATCCAGTCGCGAGCGTCGCCCGGCCGCTGCTGGAGCTTAAAGGGGTGCAGAAGGCCGTTCTTGCGGCCGGGCAGCGCAAGGATGTGGTGTGGCGGCTCCCAGTCGAGGATCTGTCGTTCGTCGGTCAGAATCTTGATCGCGTGCTGGAGCCGGGCCGGTTTGAGATCCATGTGGGCCAAAGCGCGGATCCAAGCGACTTCCTGAGTTGCGTGATTGAGCTGGTGAAGTGAATGTTGTCCGGCGGACTTGAGAGCTTCTCGGGCCGGAAACCGCTTGACCCAGATCGGCCGAATCCTTAAGCGCTAGACAACGGGCCGAACAAGAACTTGCATGATTGTCAATGAGGATTTCTACGATTCCTGGCACAGGCTGATGCGTTTTGTTTCGAATAAACAGGTTCATTGAGAAATATTATGCGAGTGCTTCGAGACGGCTCCTTAGTCTGGTAAGCTTAAGATCATATGGATCGTAAGGATAGACAAAGCGTTGCTCCGGCGGACCTCGGATCGGCCAGTGACGCGGGCGCGGTTGCTGTGGAGGCCAAGGGCGGCTTCGAAGCGCTTCCTTCGACCGTTCTGGTCACGGGCGCGAGCGGCTTTCTCGGCTCGGCGATCGCTGCTGCGCTGAGAGCCCGCGGCCACGGCGTTCGGGCGCTGGTGCGTCCATCGAGCCCGCGCACAAATCTCAATGCAGCCGACACTTTGTGCGAGGGCGATCTGCGCGATCGCGCCTCGCTGGCGGCGGCGCTGAAAGGCGTACGATTCCTCTTTCACGCGGCCGCCGACTACCGGCTGTGGGCGCGAAACCCAGAAGAGATCCGCCGTAACAATCTCGAGGGAACGCGGCTCATCATGGAGGAGGCGCTCAACGCCGGCGTCGAGCGCATCGTCTACACCAGCAGCGTGGCGACTTTGAAGCTCACTGACCGCGCCGCCGCGACTGAGGACAGTCCCCTCGCCGAAGGCGAGGCGATTGGCGCGTACAAGCGCAGCAAGGTCGCAGCCGAACGTCTCGTCGAGGCCATGGCTCGACGCGACGGGCTGCCGGTGGTCATCGTCAATCCGTCAACGCCAATCGGTCCGCGCGATGTGCGGCCGACGCCGACCGGCCGCATCATCGTCGAGGCCGCATCAGGACGGATGCCGGGTTTCGTGGACACAGGGCTCAACCTCGCGCATGTCGATGACGTCGCGGCCGGTCATATCGCGGCGCTCGAGCATGGCCGAATCGGCGAACGCTATATCCTCGGCGGGGAGAATGTCGCCCTCGCCGATATGCTGGTCGACATCGCTCGCCTTGTCGGACGGCGCCCTCCCAAGCTGAAACTGCCGCGAACCATGCTCTACCCAATCGCCTACGGAGCGGAGGTGTTGGCGACGCTTCGCGGTGTCGAGCCGTTCATCACAATGGACGGCTTGCGAATGGCGCGCCACCACATGTTCTTTGACAATTCCAAGGCGCGGCGCGAGCTTGGCTACGTCTCTCGGCCTTATCGCGAGGGCCTTGCCGATGCGATCGCCTGGTTTCGCGCCAATGGCGCCCTCAAATGATCGTCGCCGTCTCCCTCCTTCCGCTCGCGATCTGGGCCTATCTTCTGTTCGGCCGAGGATGGTTCTGGCTGTGCGGCGAGCGCGACGATTCCGCCGCTGTGGCCGCCGCCGATCGTATGCGGAACGAGCCTGACGCTTGGCCGAGCGTCGTGGCGATCGTTCCGGCGCGCGACGAGGCCGACATGATTGGCGCCAGCGTCGGCTCACTGCTTAGGCAGGATTATCCAGGGCCGTTTTCGGTGGTCGTGGTTGACGATCAGAGCACGGATGGCACGGCCGCCGTCGCGTCGGCCGCCGCGAGCGCAGCTCACGCCGTCGACCGGTTCAAAATCGTCACGGGAAATGGGCCTCCGCCCGGCTGGACAGGCAAACTGTCGGCGATGCGCCAGGGCTTGGCGGAGGTTGAAGCCAGCGCGGCGGCGCCTGAATTCGTCCTGTTCACCGATGCCGACATCGCTTATGCGCCACATGTGCTCTCGCGTCTGGTCGTAATCGCCCGCGCGAACAAGAGCGTGCTGACATCGTTGATGGTGAAGCTGCGGTGCGAAAGCGCAGCCGAGCGCTGGCTGGCGCCGGCTTTCGTGTTCTTCTTTCAGATGCTCTATCCCTTCGCCTGGGTGAACGATCCGCGGCGGGCGACCGCCGCAGCGGCTGGCGGCTGCATGCTCATACAGCGCGAGGCGCTTCACTCGGCCGGAGGGCTCGAGGCCGTGCGGGGCGCGCTGATCGACGATTGCGCCTTGGGGGCGCTTATGAAAGGGCAGGGGCCAATCTGGCTTGGCCTGACCGAGAGCGTTGACAGTTTGCGCGCCTATCCGACCTTCGCCGATTTCGGCCGGATGGTGGTGCGCTCGGCCTTCGCTGAATTGCGCTATTCGCGTCTGCGCCTTGCGGGCGCGATCGGCGGGATGGCGCTTGTCTATCTGGCGCCGCCGCTGTTCGCGATATTCGGGCGCGGCGGGGCGCAAGTGGCGGGCGCGCTCGCGTGGGCGATGATGGCGCTGGCGCTCGTGCACACGCTCCGGCTCTATGGACGTCCGCGCCTCGGCGGTCTCGCGCTTCCGGCCATCGCCGCGGCCTATCTCGCCTTCACCTTCGATTCCGCGTACCAATATTGGCTCGGACGCGGCGGCTACTGGAAAGGACGAATCCAAGCGCCGATGCGGGAGACGGGGCGCGCATGACCACAGTGAGTGAGGCCCGTTCCGGCAAGGGTCATCGGGACGAGAATTTTCCTGTCGCCTCTTGGCTTCTAAGCGAGCAGCGACGCGGTCCGATCCTCGCCTTCTATCGCTTCGTGCGTGCGGCCGACGACGTCGCCGATCATCCGACGCTTTCGCCAGAGACGAAGCTCAAGCTTCTCGACGATCTCGACGACGCGCTCTGCGGGCGCGGACCGCCGCCTGCCGAAGCCGAGCCTTTGAGGCTTGCGCTCGCCGAGCGCAGTTTAAGCCCGAAGCATGCCCTTGATCTGCTGAAGGCCTTTCGGCTCGACGCGCGAAAGAACCGTTACGCCAATTGGTCGGAGCTGATGGATTACTGCGCGCTGTCAGCGGCGCCCGTCGGCCGTTTCGTTCTCGACGTGCACGAAGAAGATCCGTCCATGTGGCCGGCCTCCGACGCTCTCTGCTCGGCGCTGCAGATCATCAATCATTTGCAGGATTGCGCTGAGGACTATAAGCGCCTCGATCGCGTTTACCTTCCGCTCGACACGCTTGCGGCGCATGGAGCTTCGGCGGAGATGCTCGACGCGCCGAAGTCGCCGCCGGCCTTGCGCGGCGCAATCGCTGATCTGGCCCGCCGCACAAGCGAACTCGCGGCGCGCGGCGGGGCGCTCATCCCGCAGATCAGGGACGTGCGGCTCGGCGCGGAGATCGCCGCGATCCACGCGCTCGCGCGGCGTCTCGCGCGCGATCTCGAGAGCCGCGATCCATTGAGCGAGCGGGTTCATCTCGGCAAGGCTGGCTTTGCGTGGGTCGGCGGCCTTGGCGCTGCGCGTTTCCTCGCCTCCGCGATGATGCGCATGGGGCGTGTGCGGGCGAAAGCGATCGCATGAGCTCGCAGGCGGCGCCGGCGGCGCACAGTTCCTCCTTCTATACCGCCATGCGCGTCCTGCCGGAGCGTCGGCGCGAGGCGATGTTGGCGCTCTATGACTTCTGCCGGTCTGTCGACGACATCGCCGACGAGCGCGGGCCGGCGACAGCGGCTGAGCGCCTAGCCGCGCTGGAGCGTTGGCGCGCCGACATTGCGGCGATGTTCGCCGGACAGGCGCCTGCCCATCTCGCCGTCCTCGACGAGGCGACGCGCAGCTATCGTCTGGCCCGTGAGGATTTCGACGCCGTCATCGACGGCATGGCGATGGACGCCGAGAGGGACATCCGCGCTCCAGACTGGGCGACCCTGGACCTCTATTGCGATCGCGTGGCGTCCGCCGTTGGCCGGCTTTCGGTGCGCATTTTCGGCCTGCCTCAGGAACCCGGCGAAGCGCTGGCCTACCATCTCGGGCGCGCGCTCCAACTCACCAACATCCTGCGCGACATCGACGAGGACGCGAGCGCCGGCCGGCTCTACCTGCCGCGCGAGGCGCTTGCGGCTGCGGGGGTGACGACCGACGAACCGCTGGCGGCGGCAGCGGACCCGAAGCTCACCCAGGCCTGCGTCGAGGTGGCCGCGCGCGCTCGCGGGCATTTCGAACAGGCGCACGCCATCATGGCGGCGGCGCCGCGAGCGGCGGTGAAAGCGCCGCGATTGATGGCCGTTGCATATGGCTCGATCCTCGACAGGATGCTGAAAGAGGGCTTCGCTCCGCCACGGCGGCGCGCGAGGGCGAGCCGGCTGCGCCTGCTCGGCGCTCTTCTGCGATACGGCATCCTGTGAGCGCTGGCGCGGTCCATGTCATCGGCGCGGGAATCGCGGGCTTGAGCGCGGCGGTGCGTCTTGTCGACGTCGGGCGCAAGGTCGTTGTGCATGAGGCTGCGTCTTTCGCTGGCGGCCGTTGCCGGTCCTATCCTGATCCCACGCTGGGCGTCGTCATCGACAACGGCAACCATCTGCTGCTGTCAGGCAATCACGCTGCGCTCGACTATCTCGACCGGATCGGCGCGCGCGATACGCTGCACGATCCTGGCGCCGCGATCTTCGACTTCGCAGACCTCAAGAGCGGCGAGCGCTGGCGGCTCGATCTCAGCGAAGGCCGTATCCCGTGGTGGCTGTTCGATCGGAAGAAGCGCGTGCCGGGCGCCGCGCTCGGCGAGTATTTTGCCCCGCTCGGCGTCTTCATGAAGGGACGAAGCGTAACAGTCGGCGAGGCGATGGACTGCGGGGGACCACTTTATGAGCGACTCTGGCGTCCCTTCCTGACCTCAGCGCTGAACACAGATCCCCCGGAAAGCTCCGCGACGCTAACCGCGGCTCTGTTGCGCGAGACTCTCGCCGCGGGAGGAAAGGCCTGCCACCCGCTCTTCGCCGGCCATGGGCTTGCTAACAGCTTCATCGATCCGGCGCTCGCGTTTCTCGCCGGACGGGGCTGTTCGGTTCGGTTCGGCGACCGCCTCCGGGCGATCCGTTTCGGGGGCGAGCGGGCCGTTGCGCTCGACTTTGACCGGGCGCAGCACGAGCTCAGCGCCGACGATGACGTGATCCTCAGTGTGCCCCCATGGATCGCGAAGGACATTCTTCCGGGCCTGACAGCGCCAGACGAATTTCGCGGCATTCTCAATGTCCATTTCCACGTCAGCCCGCCTCGCGGGCAGCCGGCGATCCTCGGCGTCGTCAACGCTGGGATCGAATGGCTGTTTGCTTTTCCGGACCGGCTCTCCGTCACGATCAGCAACGCTGATCGGCTCATCGACCGTGCGCGCGATGAACTTGCGGCCGAAATCTGGCGCGAGGCGGCGGCGCTGACTGGTCTTCCCCTCGACCTGCCGCCCTGGCAGATCGTCAAGGAAAAGCGCGCGACCTTTGCGGCGACCCCGGCGCAGAACGCCAAACGGCCGGGTTCGCGCACCCGATGGACGAATATTGTCCTCGCCGGCGACTGGGTTCAGACCGGCTTGCCCGCCACGATCGAAGGCGCGGTGCGTTCAGGCTATAAGTCCGCTTCAATCGTTATCGGGTCGGGCGCGGATGCGCCAAGACCCCGCGCCATGAGCCTTTCGCAATGAATATCGCTCTCGACCATACTCAAGACCCGCCGTCGCCGGAGGCGCTGGAGCGTCACATCTCGAGCGCGGCGAAAGCGTTGCTGGCTAGTCAACACGATGACGGCCATTGGTGTTTCGAACTCGAGGCCGATGCGACGATTCCAGCCGAATACGTGCTGCTGAGGCATTTTCGCGGCGAAAAGCCCGATCTCGAACTCGAGCGCCTGATTGCCGTCTATCTTCGGCGCGTTCAGGGCGATCATGGCGGCTGGGCACTCGTTCACGCAGGCCCGTTCGACATGAGCGCGAGCGTCAAGGCCTATTTTGCGCTTAAGATGATCGGCGACGATCCCGAGGCGCCGCACATGCGCCGCGCGCGTGAAGCGATTCTTAGCCACGGCGGCGCGGCCAAAAGCAATGTCTTCACCCGCTTCCTGCTCGCGCTCTACGAGGCCATTCCCTGGCGCGGCGTGCCGACCATGCCGGTCGAGATCATGCTCCTGCCGCGCTGGTTTCCGTTCCATATCGACAAGGTTTCCTATTGGGCGCGCACAGTGATGGTCCCGCTGCTCGTGCTGCAGGCGCTGAAGCCGCGCCCCGCCAATCCGCGCGGCGTCAACATCGCGGAGCTGTTCGTCGCGCCGCCTGAGACGGTGCGCGAATGGCCAAAGGGCGCGCATCAGGCGTGGCTCGGGGTGAAGATCTTCGGCGCGGTCGACTGGCTGCTCAAACGCGTCGAGCCCTTGTTCCCGGCCTCCTTGCGCCGCCGAGCGATTGACGCCGCCGAGGCTTTCGTGACCGAGCGCCTTAACGGCGAGGACGGCCTGGGCGCGATCTATCCCGCCATGGCCAACGCCGTGCTGATGTATGACGCGCTCGGCTATCCACCCGACCATCCTTCTCTGGTCACTGCGCGCCGGTCGATCGAGAAGCTGCTCGTCGTTCGCAAGGACGAGGCTTATTGCCAGCCCTGCCTGTCCCCGGTTTGGGATACCGCGCTCGTCGCCCACGCGCTGCTCGAAGCCGGGGGTGAAGCTGGCGCTGAGCCCGTGCGCGCGGCGCTCGAATGGCTCAAGCCGCTCCAGGTGCTCGACGTCAAGGGCGATTGGGCGGTCCGGCGTCCGGACGTCCGCCCTGGCGGTTGGGCGTTCCAATACGCCAACCCGCACTATCCCGATCTCGATGACACCGCGGTGGTGGCGATGGCGATGGACCGCGCGGATCGCGGCGGCGTAACCGGAACTCCCGACGCCCATTCGCCAGCCATCGCCCGGGCGCGCGAGTGGATCGAGGGACTGCAGAGCCGCAACGGCGCATGGGCCGCCTTCGACGCCGACAACACCTACCACTACCTCAATCACATTCCGTTCGCCGATCATGGCGCGCTGCTCGACCCGCCGACCGCGGACGTCACCGCACGCTGCGTCTCGATGCTCGCTCAGCTTGGCGAAACGCGTGCGACGAGCCCAGTTCTGGCGCGCGGGATCGAAGCGCTCTTGGCCGATCAGAAGAAGGACGGAAGCTGGTTCGGCCGCTGGGGCATGAACTACATTTACGGAACCTGGTCGGCGCTATGCGCGCTAACGATTGCCGGCCAGGACCCGCAATCGGAGCCTATGCGCCGGGCTGTCGCGTGGCTTGAGCGGATTCAGAATCCGGACGGCGGCTGGGGGGAGAGTGGCGGCAGCTACAAGCTCGACTATAAAGGTTACGAACCCGCGCCAAGCACCGCTTCGCAGACCGCCTGGGCGCTGCTTGGGCTGATGGCGGCGGGCGAGGCCGATCATCCTGCGGTCGCCCGCGGAATCACCTATCTCGCCGCGACGCAAGGCGAGGACGGCTTCTGGAGCGAGCCGTTCCACACGGCAACGGGTTTTCCGCGCGTCTTCTATTTGCGCTATCACGGCTATTCCAAGTTTTTCCCCCTATGGGCGATGGCTCGCTATCGCAATCTCAAGCGCGGCAACAGCCGAGAGGTGGCGTTCGGGATGTGAGGATTCGCGGCATTGCGCTCCGCTGACCGCGCAACGATCCCACCCTCATGGATACATGAAATCAAGGCGACTTGGCCGTCGCAGTCCGGTCATATATAGTCCGCATTTCCGTCACGCCTATGGATAAGAGGCGGCCTCCGCTGACCCGATCAGCGGGCATTGTGGGGATCTTTCACCGAATGCAAAAGAACATCAAGGTGGCCATCGCCGGGGTCGGCAATTGCGCCAGCGCGCTGGTGCAAGGCGTGGAATATTACCGAAGCCGCCGCAACGCGGCGCTCGATGGCGTCATGCGCCAGACCGTCGGCGGCTATCGCGCGAGCGACGTCGAGTTCGTCTCCGCTTTCGACGTCGACCGTCGTAAGGTCGGGCGGCCGCTTGAGGAGGCGATCTTCGCCAAGCCCAATAACACGCGCGTGTTCCAGAGTTCGCTGCCCGTGTCGAACGTGGTGGTCCAGATGGGACCGCAGTTCGACGGCGTGGCGGCGCATATGGCCGACTACGACGACGACGTCGCCTTCCGTCCGGCCGACCTCGAGCCGACCGATATTGAGGAGGCTTTGCGCAAGTCCGGAGCCGAAGTGCTGCTGTGCTATCTGCCGGTCGGATCCGAAAAAGCCGTCAAGCATTACGCGGAAGCCTGCCTGAAAGCGGGCGTCGCGATGGTCAATTGCGTGCCTGTTTTCCTCGCCTCCGATCCCGAATGGGCGAAAAAGTTCACCGACGCCGGCTTGCCCATCGTCGGCGACGACATCAAGAGCCAGGTTGGCGCGACCATCGTGCATCGCTCGCTGGCGCGCCTGTTCGCCGACCGCGGCGTCGCTCTCGATCGGACCTACCAGCTCAACACCGCGGGCAACACCGACTTCCTCAACATGCTGGAGCGCAAGCGCCTCAAGTCGAAGAAGCTTTCGAAGACGGAATCCGTCCAGTCGCAGCTCGACGAGCGGCTCGACGACGCGGACATCCACGTCGGTCCGTCCGACTACATTCCTTGGCAGCATGACAATAAGATCGCCTTTATCCGTCTGGAGGGACGCGGCTTTGGCGACGCGCCGCTAGAGATCGAACTCAGGCTGTCCGTGCAGGATTCCTCGAACAGCGCCGGCGTCGTCCTCGACGCTTTGCGTTGCGCCAAGCTGGGATTGGACCGCGGCCTAGGAGGACCGCTCGAAGCCCCGTCCTCGTATTATATGAAAACTCCGCCACGCCAGTTCCGCGACAGCGTTGCGCGCGACGCCTGCAATGCGTTCATTGACGGCGAGCCGTTCGATCTCCCCGGAGAGGCGCCCAAGAGCGTAAGGGTTGCGGGCGGCGGCCGCTCATAGTGCAAGCAATCGAAACGGTGCTGTTTGATTTCGGCGGCACGCTCAACTCCGACGGAGTGGCGTGGAAGGAGCGCTTCCACGCCCTTTATCGAGCGGAAGGACTTGAGGTTTCCGCCGAGGCTTTCGCGCCGGCCTTCTATGCCGCCGATGACGCGCTTGTCGGCGCGCTTGCGCCGTCAACCGGCCTCAAGGAGACAGTCAACTCGTTGGCCGCCAATCTCGAGGCCGAACTGGCGCGCCGCGGCGGCGGAACCGGCGAGGGGCAAATCGATGTTGCTCGTGGGCGGCGCGTCGCCTCGCGCTTCCTGTCAGAAATGTCCGCCGCCTTTGCCCGCAATCGGCCGGTCCTTGAGGCGCTCGGCGAACGCTATCGGCTCGGCGTGGTGTCGAACTTCTATGGCAATCTCGAAGCGGCCTGCGAAAGCTCGGGTCTCGCTCCTTTGTTCGGGGTCATGACGGATAGCCAGCGCGTCGGCGCGGAAAAGCCAGAGCCAGCGATTTTCCAGGCCGCTCTTGCGGCGCTTGAGGCTTCGCCGGAGACGACGGTGATGGTCGGCAATTCCTTGCGCCGCGACTGCGAGGGCGCGCGGCGATCTGGCATGGGCTTCATCTGGATCGCGCCTGAACACGTTCAAGCCGCCGAACGCGACTTCGCCGCGGACCGGTCCGTTCTCGCCGCCGTGACGGAACTGCCAGATATCCTCGGCGTTCTGACATGACGGCTCCGCCAGAATCACTCGCCCTGCGCGGAGGCGTCATCGCCGCCGGTCATGGGACAAGGCTACGGGCGGATGGCTATCGCGTCAGCAAGCCGATGACGCCGGTCGGCGGACGGCCCCTCATCGGCCACGCCCTTGATCGCTTTCGCGCGGTCGGCGTTCGTCGAGCGACCGTCATCATCAACGAGGGGAGCGACGATTGCCGGCATTGGCTCGGCGGTCACGGTCACGGCTTGGATCTCGATCTCATCGTTCGCACCACTCCGTCATCGTATGCGAGCTTTGAACTTGTCGCCGACAGGCTTGCCGGCGCGCCGGCGGTGATCACAACGGTGGACGCTGTCATGCCCGTCGACGCCTTTCAGCATTTCGTACACTCGGCGGCCAGCTTTCCGGATGATGCGGTCGTGCTCGGTCTGACCGGTCATGTCGATGACGACAATCCGTTGTGGGCGACCCTGGATCAGGACGGGCGCATTCGGCGACTCGGCGGCGCTCAAGGCCGCCATGTTACGGCCGGTCTCTACTGGCTTCCGGCCCACAAGGGCGCAGCGCCTGCGGCCCGCTTCGACCGCTTGCGCGATTATCTCACATGGCTGGTCGACGAGGGCCGCCCAGTCTATGGAGTCGACCTGCCGCTGGTGTTCGACATCGATCGGGCGCACGACGTGGAGGCCGCCGAGCAGGCCGAATTCCGCCGCTTGCGTGAGAATGCTGGCGCATGAACACGGGCCTTACCTGCGTGGGCGTCTTGCGCGAGCCCGCCCACTCGCCCGGGCGTATCGATGATGACGCCGCGATCATGAGACGCGTCGGCGAGGCTTTGGCGGAGCGGGGCTTCAGCGTCGAATTGGTCGCCGCCGACGCGGTGATTGAAGCGCATTTGGCCAATGTGTTCGTTATGTGCGAGCGCGGAATGGCTCTGGATCGCCTGGCGGCGATGGAGAAGGCGGGCTCGATTGTCGTCAACGCGCCGGCCGCCATTCGCAACACCTACCGCCATCGTATGGTCGAACTGTTCGCGCGCCATCGCGTGTCGGCGCCCGTCAGCTGGATTGTCGCCACCGACGCGAACAAGCCGCGGCCGGCCGATTGCGCCTGGGTCAAGCGCTACGATTTCCACGCGACGCAAACCGACGATGTCCTCTACGCGGCATCCGAAGTCGGATGGCGCGACGCGCTACACCGCTTCGCCGAGCGCGACATTCCGTTCGTCATCGCGCAAGAGCATGTGACGGGCGATCTGGTCAAATTCTACGGCGTGCGGAATGGCGCGGGGACAAAGAACGCCAATTGGTTCCAATGGTTCTACCATCGTGACAAGGGAATGTTGGGTCATTCATTCGATCCGGCTCGCTTGAGCAAAGCCGGACTCGACGCGGCCGCCGCGCTCGGACTGGAAATCTTCGGCGGCGACGCTGTCATTAAGCCCAACGGCGAGCCGATGATCATCGACCTCAATGCATGGCCGAGCTACGCGCTCTACCGCGATCGCGCCGCGCAGGCGATCGCCGATTGCCTGACCGAGCGCTTCCAGCGGCGCCCTCGCTTGGTCGCCTCAACAAGGAATTGATCTGTTGAACGACGTCTCGCCCCGAAACAATGCATCCAAACGCCGCTCCGTGCCAGGCCCCAAATCCAAGGCGATCTTCGATCACGAGGCCGAGGCGATGGCGCCGGGGCTTCAGTCGATCGCGCTCTATTCGCAAATCGTCGTCGACCATGCCAAGGGCTGCGTTATCACCGACGTCGACGGCAACGAGTATCTCGATTTCATTGCCGGCATAGCGATCGGAAGTCTCGGCCACTGCCATCCTCATTATGTCCGGCGTCTCAAGGAGCAGCTCGAGCGGATCACGTTCGGCAGTTTCACCACCGAAACACGCGCGCATTTTCTCAATCTGGTCAGCGCGCTGCTGCCGGAAGGGATCACGCACATCCAGTTGTTCTCGGGCGGCGCTGAGGCGGTCGAGGCCGCCTTCCGGCTCGCCAAGTCGGTCACCAAGAAATTCGAGTTCATCGGCTTCTGGGGCGGCTACCACGGCAAGACCGCCGGCGTGATCGGCCTGCTTGGAGGCGGCTATCGCAATCACCAGGGTCCTTTTCCGCCCGGCATGCACCTTTCGCCTTACGCCAACTGCTATCGCTGCCCCTTCAACCTTGAATATCCGTCCTGCGGCATCGCTTGCGCCGAGCATCTGCGCAATGTGATCAAGAACGACACGCAGGGCGAGGTCGCGGCGATCATCATCGAGCCGATGCAAGGCACAGCCGGTAACGTGATTCCGCCCGACGAGTTCATTCACGCCGTGCGCGACATTGCGGATGAGTGCGGCGCGCTGCTCATCGCGGACGAAATCCTGACCGGCTTCGGCCGCACCGGGACGATGTGGGCCTCCGACCAATTCGGGCTCAAGCCCGATATCATGACGATCGGCAAGGGCATAGGCGGGGGTTTTCCGTTGGCCGCCGTTGCTTCCTCCTTCGAGCGCATGTCCGCCAAGCCGTTCGGGGAGCCAAGCGGCAGCTCGTCCAGCTATGGCGGCAATCCGCTCGCCGCCGCGGCGGGCCTCGCCGCCGTTGAGGCGATCCTCGATGAGAAGCTGGTCGAGAATTCGGCCCGCGTCGGCGCCAAGATGCTCGAGGCGCTTAAAGTGCTTCAGGAGAAATACCGCTTCATCGGCGACGTGCGCGGACGGGGTCTTATGATCGGTGTCGACATGGTCGCCGATCGCAAGACGAAGGCGCCGCTCGATAAGACCATTACTCGCGCGCTCTTCCATGAGGCGCTCGAGCGGGGCCTCGTCACCATGTCCTATTCGAATGTCATTCGCATCAATCCGCCTTTGGTCATCACTGAAGATGAAGCAATGCGTGGGATTGATATCCTCGATCAGTCCTTCGCCGCGATCACGCGCAAGTTCGGGCTCGACTGAGCTACAGAGTGCTCAAAGGCGCATTTATCGGCTTCGGCAATGTCGCGGCCAATGGTCATTTGCCGGGCTGGCGCGCCCGTGACGACGCGAGGATTGTCGCCGCGACCGACGCCGCCGCGTCGCGCGGGCAAGCGTTTCTCGCCGCCTGTCCCGATGGCCGATGGCATGGGACCGTCGACGATCTCCTTTCGAACGAAAAGCTCGATTTCGTCGACATCTGCGCGCCGCCGGGCAGCCATGCGGCGCTGATCGAACGCGCGCTCGGCGCCAGCCTCCATGTGCTGAGCGAGAAACCGTTGGTCACCGAGGTCGAGGACGCGAAGCGCGTGACCGCAGGCGCCGCACGCGCGGGTCGCATCGTCCACACGGTGCACAATTGGCTTCAAGCGCCAATCTGCCGCAAGATTTCCGCCCTGGTTGACGAGGGCGCGATCGGCGCCGTGCGATCCGTCCGCTGGAGGACGCTCAGAACCCAGCCGGCGATCGCCGTGAGTGCGGACGGCGTGACAAACTGGCGCGTCGACCCGGCGATGGCGGGCGGCGGCATTCTGTTCGATCACGGCTGGCACGCGCTCTATTGCGTCACCCGCTGGGCCGGGGTTCCTCTCGGCGTCGCCGCGCGGCTCGAAACACGCCGCTTTCATGAGCATCCGCTCGAGGACACGGTCAGCGTGGACCTCGATACGCCCGCTGGCGTGAGCAATATCTTTCTGACCTGGGCCGCCGACGAGCGCTCAAATGCAATCGAGATCGACGGAGACCGGGGCGAGATTCGCGTCACTGGCGAGGTCGTGGTCTTGAAGTCGAACGCGCGTGAGCGCCGCTGGACGTCGCCGTCCCTCTCGGAAGGGTCGCACCATCCCGATTGGTTCGACGGGGTGGCCGACGACTTCCTGGCCGCCGCGACGGTCGGAGGCAAAGGCAACCTGGACGAGGCGGTCTTATGCGCCCGCCTGATCGACGCCGCTCAACGGTCGAGCGCGGGTGGCGGCGTCCGGCTATCCTTGAACGGATAAACCGGCGCAGCGCGACGCCGCATTGCGGTCAGTCGTTCTGCCCCGGCCCCATACGGGTGGCCTCAAACAGGAACCAGGTCCGCCGCTCGGTCTCGTCGATCCAGACTTCGATCAGACTCGCGGTCGCGACGTCGACGTACTCATCGCAGACGCCGTGAACCTGGCGCAGGGTCGACGTCAGGCTCTTATTGTCGTCACGCAGCTCCGCCAGCATATCCTTAGGATCGACATATTCGGCGTCGTTGTCGAGAATGCGCTGGCGCCGGGAGATGTCGCCGATCGAGCGCAAGGTCACGCCACCGATCTTCCGGGCCCGCTCGGCGATCGGGTCGGTCATGGCGAAAATCTGCTCACCCTGTTCATCCAACAGCAGATGGTAATCGCGGAAATTCGGACCGCTCATGTGCCAGTGGAAGTTCTTGGTCTTCAGGTAGAGAGCGAAGACGTCGGCCAGCAATCCCGCCAGCGCCGCTGAGATGTCCCGCGTCGCCTCAGGCTTGAGGTCGGTCGGGGTGCCAAGGCGCTCCCGCAGGTGGGCTTCCTTAGCGGTTTGCGTGTGGGCTTCTTTCGGCGATGTCGTCTTTGTCATTCCGGTCTTCTCCGTGTCGTTTCCGCATCATCGTCACAAAAGCGCGAGCGGCGACCTATGAGTGAGCTTGATCTGAACCGCACCGGCGCGCCCTCACCATCGACCTGATGGTCGCACGGCCCGCCCGCCGATTCCAGCCTGAGCGCGGGCGCTTCACAATCGCCGCTCGACCATCATTTCCTTGATGCGGATGATCGCCTTGGCGGGGTTCAGGCCCTTGGGGCACGTCTGCGCGCAGTTCATGATCGTATGGCAGCGATAGAGGCGGAACGGATCCTCGAGACCGTCCAGCCGCTCGCCCTGCGCTTCGTCGCGGGAATCGATGAGCCAGCGATAGGCCTGCAGCAGGACCGCCGGCCCGAGATAGCGGTCGCCGGTCCACCAATAGCTCGGACAGGAGGTCGAGCAGCAGGCGCACAGGATGCACTCGTAGAGGCCGTCGAGCTTCGCGCGCTCCTCCGGCGACTGCAGCCATTCCTTCTCCGGCGGCGGGGTGACGGTCTTCAGCCACGGCTCGATCGAAGCGTGCTGAGCGAAGAAGACCGAGAGATCCGGCACCAGATCCTTGATCACCTCCTGATGCGGCAGCGGATAGATCGTCACCGGCGCCGCGACGTCGTCGATGCCGCGCGTGCAGGCAAGCGTATTGGACCCGCCGATGTTCATCGCACACGAGCCGCATACGCCCTCGCGACAGGAGCGGCGGAAGGTGAGCGTCGAATCGATCTTGGCTTTGATCCAGATGAGCGCGTCGAGAACCATCGGGCCGCAATCGTCGCGGTCGACGAAATACGTGTCGATGCGCGGATTGGCGTCGTCGTCCGGGTTCCAGCGATAGATGCGGAATTCCGTCGCCCGCTTCGCGTTGGCAGGCTTTGGCCAGGTCTTGCCCCGCTTTACGCGCGAGTTTTCGGGCAGAGTCAGTTGGACCATAGCGGCTTATCCATTCCCGAAAGATCTTCCGGCGATTGCAAGCGGAGCCTCAATACACCCGCGCCTTCGGCTCGATGTAGCCGACGTCGTTGCTCATCGTATAGGTGTGCACCGGCCGGTAATCGATCGTCACCGTCTGCTTCGCGGAGTCGATCCAGGCAAGCGTATGCTTCATCCAGTTGACGTCGTCACGCTTTGGATAATCCTCGCGCGCATGGGCGCCGCGACTTTCGAGGCGGTTCATGGCGCCTTCCATCGTCACCACCGCCTGCACGATCAGATTGTCGTATTCGAGCGTTTCGACGAGATCGGAGTTCCAGATCAGCGAACGGTCGGTCACTGAGACGTCGGCGCCATTGCGCCAGGCGGCGTGAATCTTGTCCTTCCCCTCCGCGAGCACTTCGCCGGTGCGGAACACGGCGCAATTGTCCTGCATGACGCGCTGCATGTTGAGCCTCAGCTCCGCGGTCGGAATCTTGCCCTTGGCGTTGCGGAACCGGTCGAGGCGGAGAAGCGAGAACTCGGCGCTGTCCTTGGCAAGTTCCGGCTGTTTGTCGCCCGGTTTCAGCATCTCGGCGGCGCGTAGCCCCGCCGCGCGGCCGAAGACGACGAGGTCGATCAGCGAATTGGAGCCGAGCCGGTTCGCGCCATGCACCGACACGCAAGCGGCTTCGCCGAGCGCCATAAGTCCCGGCACGATCGCGTCGGGATCGCCGTTGATCTTGGTCAGAACTTCGCCGTGATAATTGGTTGGGATGCCGCCCATATTGTAGTGTGCGGTCGGTATGACCGGGATCGGCTCCTTCGTTACATCGACGCCAGCGAAGATGCGCGAGCTCTCGGAAATGCCCGGCAGACGCTCGTGCAGCACCTTCGGATCGAGATGATCGATGTGCAGGTAGATGTGATCCTTGTTCTTCCCCACGCCGCGCCCTTCGCGAATCTCGATGGTCATCGAGCGGCTGACAACGTCGCGGGAGGCGAGGTCCTTGGCGTGCGGGGCGTAGCGCTCCATGAAGCGCTCGCCCTCGGAATTGACGAGATAGCCGCCTTCTCCGCGCGCGCCCTCGGTGATCAGGCATCCGGCGCCGTAAATGCCGGTCGGGTGGAACTGCACGAACTCCATGTCCTGCAGCGGCAGCCCTGCGCGCAATACCATCGCGTTGCCGTCGCCGGTGCAGGTGTGAGCGGAAGTCGCCGAGAAATAGGCGCGGCCATAGCCGCCGGTGGCCAGGACAGTGGTCTGAGCGCGGAACCTGTGGATCGTCCCGTCGTCCAGCTTAAGGCAGACCAGGCCGCGCACCGCGCCCTCGGCGTCCCGGATGAGGTCGATGGCGAAATATTCGATGAAGAACTCACACTTGGCCTTCAGCGCCTGGCCGTAGAGCGTGTGCAGCATGGCGTGGCCGGTGCGGTCGGCCGCGGCGCAAGTGCGCAGCGCGATGCCCTTGCCGAACTCGGTCGTCATGCCGCCGAACGGGCGCTGATAGATCTTGCCCGCTTCGGTGCGCGAGAACGGCACGCCCCAATGGTCCAGTTCGTAGACCGCGGTCGGCGCCTGGCGGCACATGTACTCGATCGCATCCTGGTCGCCAAGCCAGTCCGAACCCTTGACAGTGTCGTACATGTGCCAGCGCCAGTCGTCCGGGCCCATATTGCCGAGCGAGGCGGCGATGCCCCCCTGCGCCGCGACCGTATGCGAGCGGGTCGGGAAGACTTTGGAGATGCACGCCGTGCGCAAGCCCGCCTGGGCGCAGCCCACACTCGCTCGCAGGCCGGAGCCGCCCGCGCCGACCACAACGACATCGAATGTGTGGTCGGTAATCGGATAGGCCTTGCCTCCAAGCGCCGGCGCGCTCTGCGCGGAAGACCCGTTGGTCGCCATACGATGTTCCGTCTTCTTAAGGTTAGCTCAGGTGAAGGCGACGCGCAGCGTCGCATAGACGCAGGCGAGCGCCAGAAGCGCGGCAAAGCAGGTGTTGGCCGCCAGAGCCCAGGCGCGCAACTGACCGCCGATATAGTCGACAATGATCGAGCGCATGCCGAGCTCCATGTGGACGATGCCGGCGAGGATGAACGCCAAAAGCAGGATCGCCGGAATCGGATGCGCAAGCTCCACTCGCACGCCGTTGTAATCCTTGCGTATCAGGTCGAGCATCAGCCAGACGAAGCCGAGACTGAGCGGCACAAGCGCTGCGGAGGTCAGGCGAACAAGCCACGCGTCGGTTGTTCCCGTCCGCGCCGAGCCTAGAAACCGGACTCTGCCGAGGGGCGTGCGCAGATCGCTTGGTTGATCGGCCAATTGCGATGCTCCCTTAACGGACCGCGAAGCCTACGATCCAGACGATGACCGTCAACGCAAAACCTCCGATCAACGTCGCCCACGCCATCTGATCACGCAACGGCGCGTCCAGGCCATAGCCGGCGTCCCATATGATGTGACGAGCGCCGCCGACGAGATGATGGAAGAGCGCCCATGTGAAGACGAACAGGACGAGGCGCCCGATGAATGAGTCGATGAAATCGGCGAAGACGGCGAAACTCGAGCCGTCGGCCGAGGCGGCGATGAGAAACCAGGCCAGGAGCAGGACGCCAACGTAAAGCGCCGCGCCGCTGATGCGATGGGCGATCGACATCGCCATCGTCATCGTCGGACGGTAGATGCTGAGATGCGGCGACAACGGCCGCGGGCGGCGCTTGGGAGCGGCGTCCATCGTTGCCATAGCGGTTTCCTGATGCGGTTCGGCGAACGTTCTAGACCCGCGGACGCCCGGTCGCAATGTGTGCTGCGCAGATTGAAAGTTCAAGGATCGCGGCGCCCGTGCTCTCCGCACGGGCTTCGCAAGGCGTGCCGTCTCTCGACAAGTTATGCGAAGGAGCGGGAATGCGCCGCCGTCTGATGCGGGAACCTCTGCGCGCCTCAGCCGTCCAACCGTTCGAGATCGGCAATCAATCCGGGCCCAGTCGGCTCCCATCCGAGCTTTCTTCGTGTTTGCGCGCTGGACGCGGGCATGTCTCGTCCAGCAAACATTGCGAGCCAGCCGAAAAAGGCTTGAGCCTCTTCCGAGGCGATGGATGTGACCGGCAGTTTCAGGCGCCGACCGATGGTTTCTGCAATATCGCGCGTCGACACGCCTTCCTCCGCGACGGCGTGATACTTTGCGTTCGGCTCGGCTCTTTCTATCGCCAGCCTATAGAGGCGGGCCACGTCGAGAATGTAGGCCGCGGGCCAGCGATTGAGTCCGTCCCCGACATATGCGCAGGCGCCCTTATCGCGATACGTCGCGATCGTAGGCGTAATGAGACCTTGCTTGACCGGGTCGTGAACCTGCGGGAGCCGCACCACCGACACGTTGACGCCTTCCGCAGCAACCGACGCAGCCGCCTCCTCCGAGGCTGCGCGGGGATGCACGTCGGAGCCCACCGTCGCATTGTCTTCCTTGGCCGGCTGACCTGGCACGGTGTTCGCGATCGGAGTTCCCGAGGTCACGATCAACGGCCGGTCGGAGCCGGCGAGAGCGGAGCCAAGCGCCTTGATCACACGGCGGTCGTCCTCACAGTTCGCCACGAAGTTCGAGAAATCGTGGTTGAAGGCCAGGTGGATGACGCCGTCCGATCGAGCGGCGCCGTCCTTCAGCTTGTCCGAGTCTGCAATCGACCCCCGATAAACCTCGGCGCCAGCGGCAGCCAAAGCCGCCGCTTTTTCCTCCGAGCGACAAAGGCCGAGCACCTGATGGCCCGCGGCAATCAGGTCGCTGGTGACCGCCGAGCCAATGAATCCGGTGGCGCCGGTGACAAATACACGCATGAGTTCGATGTCCTCTTACGATTGGAAATAGGCGGGATGGTCGATGTCGGCAATGAGGCCTGGTTGTTCGGGTTTCCAGTCCAGAAGCGACCGGGTCTGCGCGCTCGCGGCCGGGCAGTCGACGCTCGCGAACCTGGCGAACCAGCCAAAATGCTCTGCCGCTTCTTCCTCTGACTGCGAGACCACCGGAACATTCAGGCGCCGGCCAATCACCTCGGCGATCTCTTTGAACGGAACACCCTCCTCGGCGACTGCGTGGAACGGGCCATCTTCTGCTCCGCGCTCCAAGGCGAGCCGAAAGACCCGAGCTGCATCGAAGCGCTGGACGGCCGGCCAGCGGTTAAGACCGTCTCCGACGTAAGGAGCGACGCCCTTCTCACGGGCAAGACTGATGACGCGCGGGACGAAGCCGTGATCGCCATGCCCATGAACCGAAGGCGGGAGCCGCACGGCTGTCGCGCGCACGCCGCGAGCCCTCAGCGCGGCGGCTGCGGCTTCGGGGTTGCGGGGAAACGACTCGGACGCGGCCCGCGGCTGGCTCTGTTCTGTCGCCATGGTCCCCGGCGCCAGAAGCGCGACGCCCGAAGTGACGACCAATGGCCGATCGGAGCCTTCCAGCACGCTGCCGATCGCCTCGATGGCGCGTTGTTCGTCCGCGCCATTCTCCGCGATTTTCGAGAAGTCGTGGTTGAACGCGAGGTGAATCACGCCATCCGATCGCGCGGCGCCGCTTTTCAGGGATTCCAAGTCCTGAAGGGAGCCACGATGAACCTCGGCGCCCGCCGCCATCAAGGCCGGCGCCTTCTCCTCCGAACGACAAAGACCAAGCACTTGATGTCCGGCCGCGATCAGATCGTTCACGACAGCCGAACCCACCCAACCGGTCGCGCCGGTGACAAAGACACGCATGAGCAAATCTCCAAATTTCGTCGGAGACAAATCTCACTGATCATGCTATTCTGGTAAAGTAGTGACTTTATTATATTAAGATTGCTAACAGGATGACCGAAGCTCTCGCTGCCAGCAACGGATTGGCTGCCTATCTCAGGGACCGGCGCATGAAGCTGGATCCCGGCGCTCTCGGCTTTCCCGCTGAGCGCCGACGCACGCCGGGCCTGCGTCGCGAGGAGGTGGCGCAGCGGGCGAACATCAGTCCGACCTGGTACACATGGCTCGAACAAGGCCGTGGCGGAGCGCCCTCGGCTGACGTGCTCAATCGGATCTCGCGCGCCCTTATGCTCACCGAGGTCGAGCGCGAGCATCTTTTCCTGCTCGGCCTCGGCCGGCCGCCCGAGGCGCGCTATCGGAAGAACGACGGCGTCACGCCACGCCTGCAGCGCGTGATTGATGCGCTGGACCCGAGCCCTGCCGTGATCAGGACTGCGACATGGGATGTCGTTGCCTGGAACCGCGCGGCGACCGTGATGCTGATGGACTACGGATCATTGCCGCCGGAGCAGCGCAACATCCTGCGCTTTATCTTCCTCGACCCGCGCGCCCGCGCGGCGCAATACGACTGGGACAGCGTGGCGCGGTTTGTCTTGGGCGCGTTCAGGGTCGACGCCGCACGCGCTGGAGCAGCGGCGGAGGTGGAGCCTCTCGTTAATGAACTCTGTCGACTTAGCCCCGAGTTCAGGGCGATGTGGCGCGACAACGAGGTTCGCGGCGACCGGCACGAGGCTGTCAAGCAGATACGCCACCCGGTTCTCGGTCCGCTCGCCTTCGAATATTCGGCCTTTTCGGTCGACGGACGAACGGATCTCACGATGGTGGTCTACAATCCAGCGACGCCGGAGGACGCCGAGCGGATCGAGTCGCTGATCGAACCGAAATGTTAGGGTCAAAAACCCAATCGCCTCTCACGGAGTCGGGCCGCTTCGGGGGAAGGGCGCCTCAAGTGTCGTCATTCTTGCCGCTATAAGGTTCCCTCTTCTCAAACGACACATCGGAACTCACCGGCGCGCCAAAGCCGGCGGTAAGGCGTGATCTTCTCGGTGTGATCCCCGTCACAGCGCCTTTCATAGAAATGTCCTTTGGTGAGTCGGCGAGCCGCCTCACAAATACCCGGGAATATTGGCGGTCCTCGGAGGCGCCATTCGGCGAAATATCGGGTCAGAACATCAGCATAGGGAGGAGAACGCAAATGAGGGGCATCAAGCTTGTTCCATTGTGCTTTGGCAGTCTCTCAGCGATTGCTTTCGCGCTTGCCGTGCCGAGCGCAACGGCTCAAGAGCTTCATGGGCATAACGTCTGTCGCGAGGTAGGCGCTTTCACGCCCGAGCAACTCGGCGATCGCGAGGGCCACGCGCTGTCGATTGGGCAATCAAGTTGCCAGACTACCGAAGGCCCCGCGGCTGGCGCAGTTCAGACCGAAACAAACATGTGGGAATGGGATGGGCCGAAGGCGAAAGAGCTTTCGGCTTATGGCGTTACGCGTAAGCCGGGAGCCACCTTCGCGTTTAAACATACCGACGGAACGCTTGAGGTCACGATGACCGATGGCAAACCGAGCGGTTGGACGGCCTCCGGGCATGGCATCGTAACTTTGGCGACCGGAAGTTGGGCGTCTCTGAACGGCAAGAACTACGAGTGGACCGGCAAGGGCACAGGTCCGAATGTCTTTGAGGGCGACTATACGTTCAAGTGACCCTTACGCCGGTCGGAGGTTTAGAGACGGCGGGCGCGCCCCGCGCTGCACCTGCCGCCACGAGATCCGGGACTTCCGCTTAGGGTCGAAGCTGGTGCAACTCATTGAGTTTTGATCCTAGAGCGCCGCTTCGACTTCCTTCCGAGTCGGCGGATCGGAGCCTTTGCGCGTGCAGGTGATCGCCGACGCAGTCGCTGCAAAGCGCAACCACCTCTCGAGCTCGGTTCGAGACGGCGTGGGCGCTTCCGGCCCAAGCGCGTGGTCGCGGTCCATCGCCGACAAGAGCGCGGACATGAAGCTGTCGCCGGCGCCGACCGTGTCCACGACCTCGACGTGCGGCGCCGGAATCTCAATTCGGTCCTTTCCGAGCATGGCGATTGCGCCGCGCTCCCCGAGCGTCGCGACACAAAATCGTGGCCCGACCTTCATCCAGGCGGAGAGGCTGTCCTCGATCGCGCGGTCCGGATAAAGCCATTCAAGGTCCTCCTGGCTAGCCTTGATCAGATGCGCGAGCGAGGCGTTGCGTTCAACGACAAGCGCCACCGAGACGCGGTCCGGCGTGACGAGAGGGCGGATATTGGGATCGAAGCTGATTGTCGCGCGCGGGCGCGCCGCGGTCAGGGCGGCGACGACCGACTGGCCATGGCGGGCGTCGATCGCCGCGACCGAGCCGATGTGTAGATGCCGCGCGCCCTTCGGCCATTCGGTCGGAAAGGGCCACGGGCCATCGTAAGCTGTTGCGTCGATGTAGAAGGAATAGCGTGAGCCCGTCTTAGCGGTGCCGCGCATGACGAAGGCGAGCATGGTCGGGCGCGCGTCACGGGCGATGTAGCCGAGTCCGACGCCGTTTTCGCCCAGCGAGGCGGCGAGCGCCTCGCCGTGGCCGTCGGCGGAAATGCGCGAGATAAAGGCCGTCGGCGCGCCGAGACGGCCGAGCCCGATCGCGACATTGTAAGGCGAGCCGCCGAGTACCGCGTCGTAGGCGCTCGCTTTAACTGGATCGGGGATGAGATCGATCAGCGCCTCGCCGGAGACTAGGATCATGGTCTCGGTCTCCCCCCGATCGCCCTCGCCGGGCTTCAAGTCATCGTATAGGCCGTCTTCACCGTCGTATAGAACTCCGCTGCGTACCGCCCCTGCTCGCGCGGGCCAAGGTTCGAAGCCTTACGGCCGCCGAACGGCGCGTGATAGTCGACGCCCGCCGTCGGCAGGTTGACCATCGTCATGCCGACTTCAATGTTGCGCTTGAAGTGGGACGCATGCTTGAGGCTCGTCGTGCAGATGCCGGCGCACAGCCCGAACTCGGTGTCGTTGGCGATCGCCAACGCATGATCGTAATCGCGCGCCGGGATCATCGCCGAGACGGGGCCGAAAATCTCCTCGCGCGCAATGCGCATCTTGTTGTCGGCGTAGAGGAAGAGGGCAGGGGCCATGTAGAATCCGGGCGTGGCTCGGTTAAGCCGCTCGCCGCCGAGCGCGAGCTTGGCGCCTTCGCCCTGGCCGATCGCAACATAGGAGAGATCCTGCTCGAACTGCGTGGCGTCGACCACCGGCCCGATATGCGTTCCGGCTTTCAGCGCATCGTCGACGACGAGCGCGCGCATCCGCTCGGTGAGTGCGTCGGCAAAGCGCCGGTAGATCGGCTCCTCGACGATGATGCGCGACGACGCCGTACAACGTTGGCCTGTCGAGAAATAGGCGCCGTTGACCGCGCATTCGACGGCGGTCGACAGGTCGGCGTCGGCGAGGACGACGAGCGGATTCTTGCCGCCCATTTCGAGCTGGAACCGGCGCATGGCGCTGGCGCAGGCGGCTGCGACCTTGGCGCCGGTCGCGACTGAGCCCGTGAACGTGACCGCGTCGATTTTCTTGTGGTCGAGAATCGCCTGACCGACGACGGAGCCGCGTCCGACCACCAGATTGAACACGCCCGTAGGCACGCCGGCGCGCACGATGATTTCAGCGAGCGCGTGGGCGCAGCCGGGGACGAGGTCGGCGGGCTTGAAGACGATTGTGTCGCCATAGGCCAGCGCCGGCGCGATCTTCCAGGCTGGGATCGCGAGCGGGAAGTTCCACGGCGCGATGATGCCGACGACCCCGAGCGGCTCACGCGTGACCTCGATGTCGACGTTCGGCCGCACGCTGGCGAATTTCTCGCCCGGAATCCTCAATGCTTCGCCAGCGAAGAAGTCGAAGATCTGCCCGGCCCGGGCCGCCTCGCCGATTCCCTCCGGCAGCGTCTTGCCCTCTTCGCGCGACAGCAGGCGCCCGAGCTCCTCGCGGCGGGCGAGAATTTCGGTCGAGATACGCAACAGAATGTCGTGGCGCTCCTGCGGCGTCGTCCGTGACCACGCCGGAAACGCCGCATGCGCGGCCTCAATGGCGGCGTTCGTCTGAGCGGCGTTGGCTTGCCCGTACTCGCCGACGAGGTCGTTTGTGTTCGACGGGTTGATGTCGCGAGTGACAGTCGAGCCGTCGACCCATTCTCCGGCGATAAAGTTCTGGTGCGCGCCCATGGCTCGTGTTCCTGAGTTGTGTGCCAAACTTCTGTGGTGGAGGCGCTTAAATCAAGTCCCGCTGGGCGAGATTGCGCATCAGCGCGCCAATCCCGAACGTCCAGCGCTCGCACTCTTCGCACGGCCGCATGCGATTGACGAGCCGACCGAGCTTCTCCGCGCTGATCGTAACGATATCGCCGTTTCTGTGCGTGAAACCCATGCCTGGAGCGCCGCGATCGGCGACTGGGGCGAACATCGTGCCGAGCAGGAGGACAAAACCATCGGGATAAGCGTGGCTGGCGCCGATCGTTTGCGCGGCGAGATCGCTCGGATCGCGGCTGATTTTGGCCATCGACGAGCCGCCTTCGAGGCGGAAGCCATCCTCGCCCTCGACCACGAGCGAGACGGTCGCCCGCCGCACATCGTCGAGCGTGAATGTCGCGTCGAAGAAGCGCAAAAACGGACCGATCGCGCAACTTGCGTTCTGGTCCTTCGCCTTGCCGAGGAGGAGCGCCGAGCGCCCCTCGAAGTCGCGCAGATTGACGTCGTTGGCGAGCGTCGCGCCGACGATTGCGCCGGTGGAGGCGATCGCGAGCGCGACCTCGGGTTCGGGATTGTTCCAAAGAGAGGCGCTGTGGAACCCCGCGTCCTCGCCGGGTCCGACGGCCGACATCGGTTGGCTCTTGGTGAATACTTCGGCGTCGGGGCCAATGCCGACTTCCAGATATTGCGACCAGGCGCCGCTCTTGACCAGCGCATCCTTGAGCCGCATCGCCGCCGGCGAGCCTGGCTTGAGACTGCTGAGGTCGTCGCCCAGCACGCGCGCGATGTCATCGCGCGCCTTCGCCGCGCCTTCGCGGCTGCCGCGCGCTCGCTCTTCGATCACCCGTTCAAGCAGCGACTGTGCGAACGTGACGCCTGCGGCCTTGATCGCCTGCAGGTCTATGGGGGCGAGCAGACGCGGGCCGCCCGAAGCGCGGCTGTCGCGCGGCGTGTGGGCGAGAATATCGCTCAGCGCGCCGATGCGTGGACCTTCCGCCGCACGCAGCGCCTCAGCCGGCGAGGTCGCCTCGCACAGGTCGCGCATGGTCGGGAACGCCGCGCTGACGTCGAAGACGCCGTTCTCCCTGACCGCGACGACCGAGGGGCCGTTGACCTCGGGGCGCCAGACGCGCGCCGCCAGAGCGCCGGCAAACCGGTCCGCAGGCAGAGTCGTCTCCTGGCGCAAACTGAGTGTCGGCAATTCGTGTCCTCTTGGCGCGGCGTTTGGAGGATTGACGGGGCCGCGCTGCCTCTCTAGCCTCTAACATGTCAGCGGGATCAGGCGAAGCGTCTCGCTTCGTTGAGCGGCAGGCAGGGATTTTGGCGAAGAGCGCCCATTCGAAGGCGGACGCCGTCTACGGCGAACTGAAAGAGGCGATTCTCTCCGGCGCGCTCGAGCCCGGGAGTTTGATCGACAAGATAGGATTGTGCGAAAAGCTCCAGGTTTCGCGCTTTCCGGTTTCCGCCGCGGTTAGCCGCCTCGCCTATGATCGTCTCGTCGACGTCGCGCCGCAGCACGGCTCGTTTGTTGCGCGAATTTCGCTCAACGACGCGCGCGAGCGTCTGTTCATCCGCGGCGCCCTCGAGGGGGAGATTGCGGCCGAAGCTGCCCGGCGGATGAGTCGCGCCGACAAGGATGCGCTTGCCGCCAACCTCAGGCAGGAAGTTGAGGCTGTCGCCGCCAAGGATCACGCGACGTTTTACGCGCTCGACGTGGCGTTCCATCAAATATTGACCGCTCGTTTGGGGATGGCGCGCGCCAGCGATGTTCTCGAGTCGCTGCGCGTCCATCTGGAAAGAACGCGCAGACTGACTATGTCTCCGCCCGGGCAGCTCCGCGCGAGCCTGAACGAGCACGCCGCGGTAGCCGCTGCGATCGAGGCCGAAGACCCGGCCGCGGCGCGGGACGCGATGAAGCGCCACCTGAGCATAACCGCAGCGCGGCTCGAAGATCTCGCAGAGCAGCAGCCGGAGCTTTTTTACCCGTAAGACGATCCCCTCAAACGGCAGACAACAATCATGACGACGCCTCGCACTTTGCGCCTCGACCCCTCGGACAACGTGATCATCGCCATCGACGACATTGCGGCCGGCGCTGAACCGGCGGGAGGCGTCAGCGCTCGCCAACGCGTGCCCAAGGGCCACAAGATGGCGGTCGTCCCGGTCGAAGAGGGCGCGCCGATCCGCAAGTTCGGGCAGATCATCGGTTTCGCCTCCCGGCCGATCGCTCCGGGCGAGTGGGTGCATGAGCACAATTGCGCGATCAAGGAGTTCGCCCGCGACTATCATTTTGGCGAGGACGCGCGCCGCGAGAACATTCTGCCCGTCGAAGAGCAACCGACCTTTCAAGGCTTTCGGCGCGGGAACGGCAAGGTCGGGACGCGCAACTATCTTGCCGTTCTGACTTCGGTGAATTGCTCGGCGACGGTCGCGCGTCTGATCGCGAAAGAGGTCGAACGCTCCAATATCCTTGACGACTACCCGCATGTCGACGGCGTCATCGCGCTCGTGCACGGCACAGGATGCGGCATCGCCGCCAAGGGCGTGGGATTCGACGCGCTCATGCGCACGCAATGGGGCTACGCCGGAAACCCCAACATTGGCGCGACTCTGATGGTCGGGCTGGGCTGCGAGGTGTTTCAGATCGGTCGCATGAAGGAGGAATACGGGATCGTCGAAAGCAACTCGTTCCACAGCCTGACGATCCAGGCGACCGGCGGCACGCGCAAAACGGTCGCGGCTGGCGTGGAGCACATCCGCACCATGCTGCCGGCTCTCAACAGCGCTGAGCGAGCGCCAGCGCCCGCGAGCGAACTGACGCTTGCGCTCCAGTGCGGCGGTTCGGACGGCTATTCGGGCATCACCGCCAATCCTGCGCTTGGGGCCGCGGTCGATATCCTGGTGCGCAATGGCGGCACGGCGATTCTTTCGGAGACGCCTGAGATTTATGGGGCCGAGCACTTGCTGACCCGGCGCGCCGCGACGCCGGAAATCGGCCACAAGCTCGTCGAGCGCATCCGTTGGTGGGAGGACTATTGCGCGCGCAACGGCGGCGAAATGAACAACAATCCCTCGCCCGGAAACAAGGCTGGGGGCTTGACGACCATTCTTGAAAAATCTTTGGGCGCAGCCGCGAAGGGCGGGACGACCGCGCTGAACGAAGTCTACGAATACGCCCAGCCGGTCACCGCCAAGGGCTTCGTGTTCATGGATTCGCCGGGTTATGATCCCGTATCGGCGACCGGCCAGGTCGCAGGCGGCGCCAACGTTCTCTGCTTCACCACCGGGCGCGGCTCGGCCTACGGCTGCAAGCCCACGCCGTCGGTCAAGCTCGCGACCAATAACGACGTCTACCGCCGGATGATCGAGGACATGGACATCAATTGCGGCGACGTCGTCGACGGCGTCTCGATCGCAGACAAGGGCCAAGAAATTTTCGACAAGGTTCTGGCGGTCGCGTCCGGCGAGCGGACCAAGTCCGAACTCTTGGGCTACGGCGACGCGGAATTCACGCCCTGGCAGATCGGAGCGACGATGTGACGAGCCCCGCCCTTCGAAAGAGGGACGCGCGCCAAAGTCCTCAAGACTTTATGAAAACCGCGCTGCTATTCGATCTGGACGGAACGCTGGTGGATAGCGACGCCGAGCATCTGGTCGCCTTTCAACGCGTATTCGCGTCGCACGGAATTAAGCTCGATCGTTCCGAGTACGCCGCGAACGTCATGGGCGCTTCCAGCGCAATGATTGCGTGTCGCTACCTCTCGCACTTGTCGCCCGTCGAGCAGGCCGCAACCTTGGACGCCAAGGAAGCGGCCTATCGCGACGGCTTGGGCGCGCTCGAGCCTATTCTAGGCGCTCTCGCGTTGCTCGACTATGCCGACCGGCGCGGGCTCAAGCGCGCGGTGGTCACGAATGCGCCGCGCGCCAATGCTGAACAGGTTCTCGCGGCCCTGGGAATCGGGCAACGCGTGCCGATCCTGGTGATCGGCGGGGAGCTTGCGCGCTCCAAGCCCGACCCTTTGCCTTATCTGACGGCGCTCGAGCGCACCGGCGCGCAGGCGGCGCATTCGCTTGCCTTTGAAGATTCTCTGTCGGGCGTTCGCGCCGCTGCGGCCGCTGGCCTCGCCGTCGTGGGCGTGACGACCACGCTGGATTCGCGAACGCTCGTTGAGGCGGGCGCCACATTCGCGGCCTGCAATTTCACCGATCCGCGTATTTTCGAACTGATCGAAACGCGCCTGAATTCCGGTGCCGAAGAAGGGGCAAAAGCGTGAGGCTGGCGCAATTCATCGACGAGAATGGCAAGCGGGCGCTCGCAGTCACCGCGCGCGGCGAGAGCCGCTTGGTCAAAGGCGCGCGCACGACATTGGACCTCGCGCGCCAGGCGATCGCCGAGGGCGTTTCCTTTCGCAAACTCATCGCCGACCGTGGCGTCGGCAAGCCGGTCGATCTCGCGCTCGCGTTGAAGCAACGACGCGTACTCGCGCCGGTCGATCATAAGGATCCCGCGCATGTGATCGTGACCGGAACGGGCCTCACGCATCTGGGCTCGGCCGAGGGACGGGACAAAATGCACAAGGATCTCACCGATCCGTCCAAGCTCACGGACTCGATGCGCATGTTCAAGATGGGCCTCGACGGAGGCAAGCCGGGCAAGAGCGAGAGCGGCGCGCAGCCCGAATGGTTTTACAAGGGCGACGGCTCGTCGCTCGCCGCTCCCGAGGGCGAGTTGCCCAGTCCGGCTTTCGCACTCGATGGCGGGGAGGAGCCTGAGATCGTCGGGATCTATCTGATCGATGACGCCGGCGCCCCGGTCCGTGTCGGGTTCGCGCTCGGCAACGAGTTTTCCGATCACGTCACCGAACGGCACAACTATCTCTGGCTCGCACATTCAAAGTTGCGCCCGGCGAGCGTCGGCCCGGAATTGCTGGTCGGCGATCTGCCCGCCGACATTAACGGCATGTCGCGCATCCGCAGGGGCAAGGAAGTGATCTGGGAGAGGCCGTTTCTGTCGGGCGAGCAGAACATGGCCCATTCGATCGCTAATCTCGAGGCGCATCATTTCAAATATGGCTTGTTCCGGCGCCCGGGCGACGTCCATGTCCATTTCTTCGGCACCGCGACGCTGTCGTTCAGCGATGGGGTGAAAACGCAGAAGGGCGACGTGTTCGAGATCGAGTCGGAGGCCTTCGGCCTGCCGCTTCGTAACCGGCTCACCATGGAGAAGGCGGCGAAGCCGCGGGTGCGGGCGCTTTAGGCGAACGCGCCGAGGCCCGTGCATGCGCGGGCCTCGGACGGGTCTATTTCCCGATGACGGTCGCCCGCGCGCGCTGCCACCAGCCGTTGCGCCGAGGCCGCGGCGGTTCGGCTGCCGCCGGAGCAGACGCAGACGCCGCCTCGGCCGTGTCGACCTCTGCGGCCGCAGAGGATTCGACCGTCGGCGTCGCGCTGGCGGCCCTAGGCGCCCGCGCTTCGTTGGCCTGGGCCTCGGCGACCGGCGCCGGCTCGGCCATCGCCTCTTTGTGAGAGACAAGTTCGCTGGGCGCCGCGGCTAGGCTATGATCCGCTTCGGACGCGGCGAATTCTTGCTCGACCGCGAGCGAGGGAGGCGAATCGAAACCTGGCCCGCCCGCCTCGGACGCGTGTTCCCCCTCATTCCGCCGGAACCGGCTTCGCTCGCCGCGCGGACCCCTCGATCGGCGATGGCGCTCCTCTCCGCTGCGCGGACCTCGGCGGTTATAAGCGTCGAGCTCGCCGCCGGGCGCAACGAGGTCGCCGCCGATTTCGGCGACGACGGCCAGGCCGTCGTCAGTCGGCTGCGGGGCGTCCGGCGAGAGGTTGTCTCCGAATGGGCGCTCCGCGCCGCGGCGGCGGCGGCGACGGCGACGACGGCGACCGACCTCGGCGTCTTCCGACGATAGACCGCTTTCGTGGTCGCTCACGCCCGCGGCCTCTTCATCCTCCTCGCCGGACGCTTCGAGAGTTTCTTCGTCCTCGGTCTCGACCGGGGCCGGTTCCTCGATGATTGGGGCAATGTCGTCAGCCAGCGATTTCATCGGCTCGGCTTCGCTCTTGACGCCGGTCGCCAGCTCGCCGCGTTCCATCGTGTGGTAATTGGCGCCAGTCAGCGCGTCGTCCGCTTCGACCACGATCACGACGCCAAACCGGCGCTCGAGGTCACGCAGATTGATGCGCTTCTGGTTGAGTATGTAGAGCGCTACGGGCGTGCGCGTCCGCACTGTGAGATCGTGGGTCGGGCTCTTGATCAGCGCATCCTCGAGCACACGCAGCACATGCAGCGCGATCGAAGCGGTCGATCGCACGACGCCAGCGCCCTGGCAGTGGGGGCAGGCGACGGTCGAGCCTTCGAGAACGCCGGTGCGGATGCGCTGACGCGACATCTCAAGCAGGCCGAAGTGGGAAATGCGGCCCACCTGGATTCGCGCGCGGTCATTTTTCAGCGCGTCCTTGATTCGCCGCTCGACCGCGCGATTGTTGCGCGATTCCTCCATGTCGATGAAGTCGACGACGATGAGTCCGGCCAGGTCGCGCAGACGCAGCTGACGCGCGATCTCGTCGGCGGCCTCGACATTGGTGCGCAGCGCAGTGTCTTCGATATTGTGCTCGCGCGTCGATCGACCGGAGTTGACGTCGATCGCGACCAGCGCCTCGGTCTGGTTGATAACGATGTAGCCGCCCGACTTCAGCGTCACCTGGTTGGAGAACATCGCGTCGAGCTGCGATTCAACGCCAGCCTTGGCGAAGATCGGCGGAGTGTCGCGATAGAGTTGCACGTTGTTGACGTGGCTCGGCATCAAGAGGCGCATAAACTGCCTGGCCTCGCGATAGCCGGTCTCGCCCGCGACGGTGATCTCTTCGACCTCTTTGCTGTAGAGATCGCGGATCGCCCGTTTGATGAGCGAGCCTTCCTCGTAGACAAGCGTCGGCGCGCTGGACGACAGCGTCGTCTCTCGCACTGTTTCCCACATCCTCAACAAATACTCGAAGTCGCGCTTGACCTCGGGTTTAGTGCGCGAAGCCCCGGCAGTGCGCAGAATAACCCCCATGCCCTCTGGAACGTCCAGGTCCTCGGCGATCGATTTCAGCCGGCTCCGATCCTGAGCATTGGTGATTTTGCGCGAAATGCCGCCGCCGCGCGCGGTGTTCGGCATCAGAACCGAGTAGCGCCCAGCCAGCGAGAGGTAAGTCGTGAGCGCCGCTCCTTTGTTGCCGCGCTCTTCTTTGACAACCTGCACCAGCAGAACCTGCCGGCGCTTGATGACCTCCTGAATTCTTGTATTGCCGGCGCAAACGCTGGGGACGGCGTGGAACCTCTTCCAACGCGTCGCCGCCGATCTGCTCGATCGGCTCGCCTTCGTCCTCGGCGCGATGCTTGCCGCTCGCCACACGCTCTTCAGCGCCGCCCTCGAGCGTCGTTACTTCGTGAGCGTCTTCCTCAAGAGGGCGCTTCTCGCGCTCGGCGTCGTCCCTTGGATCAAAGACGTTGATGTGTTCATCGGCCAAAGTGGTCAACGGAGCTTCGGGCGACGCCAACGCGGCGCCCGCAAGGTCGGGATCCGAAGACCTTGTGGCCTCGGGCAACCCATCGTCGTCCAAGTCGTCGACCGGCTTGGGCGCGACGGTCACAACCGGGTTCGTCTCCTCCGAGATCGTTACCGGCGGGAAGTCGGGGCCCTCAGCCTCGGTATCGGCGGAACCCGCCTCGAGGTTCGCGGAGGGCGTCGTCTGAACGCGTTCTTCGGCGCCGAATTCATTGACGGACGCCGGTTCCGAAACGGTCTCGCCTTCCTCGGCGCGCGCCTCAACCTGGCGCCGCGGGTGGCGATGGCGCCGGCTGCGTCTCTCGCCGTTGGCCTCCTCGTCCTCCTCTCGCTGGGATAAGGCTTCCTCCTCGAGAAGCGCCTGTCGATCGGCGACCGGAATTTGGTAGTAATCCGGATGAATTTCGGAGAAGGCCAGAAAACCGTGGCGATTGCCGCCATAGTCGATGAAAGCGGCTTGGAGCGACGGCTCTACGCGGGTTACCTTGGCGAGATAGATATTCCCGCGCAGTGGTCGCTTGCTTGCTGACTTCGAAGTCAAATTCCTCGACTCGATTGCCTCGCAGGACCACCACCCGGGTTTCCTCCGGGTGTGAGGCGTCGATGATCATTTTGTTGGCCATGGTAAACTCTCTCGTCGCACGCGAAAACGCGCGGCGAGGGCCGACAAGGCCGCCTGACCGCGCCACGCGAGGCGTCTGTGTTGGAGATAGAAAAATACGGAAATGAGGCGGCAGGCCCCGGATCGGGGAGCGGTTCAGACGCCAGCGCGTCGTAGCAAAACGTCCGCGCCGCCTGAGTAGCGGCCGGCGAGTGGTGGATTTGCCATCGGGACATCGTCAACCTGAAAACGAGGCGTCGCTTGTCACGCCGCCACTCAAGCAGCGCCGCATGGGCGCCGATGTCACGATTCGATCCGAGCCGCGCTGCCGACCTGGTCGGCAGGTCGTTTCCTGGCTTCCGCTTGCAGTCTCCCCGCGCGGATGTTCGCCGGGGCATTGAAAGTGGCAATCGACAACCCGCCCCGGCCTCTCCGCGCAACCCGCAGGCCATCGCATGATGGTCCCGGCAAAACGCCTCGCTCAACCAATGAGCGAGCCGGCTGCGCGAACTCGGTCCGAATTCGTAACGCACCATAAATAGGCGCCTCTGGGGGCATTGGCAAGTTCTTTTCCCGTCTGTGATTTATTAGCAATCCCGACCGAACCGGTTCTTCCTTTGGAGCCAAGATCGCTCTTGGATCCCGTTAACTCATCGTAAAGAGCTTGCCGGTTCATTTTCTCTCACGCGGTTTCGTTTGGCCGGTCGGGCGCCGCGAGACCCAGTCGAAGCGCGAGCGATTGCGCCGCAGCGGTATTGGCACTATAGCGCGACGGCGCGGCGCCCAGGGGAAGCGGAATGGCGCGAATGGGACGGTGGGCGGCTCTTGCCGTGTTCATGTTGATGGGGGCGACGCTTCAGCGCGGATTTGCAGGCGAGGCGAGCGCGCCCGTTGCGGTCGGTGCGCGACTCTCTCAGGATGACAGTGCGGCCGAACTGGTGTTCGACCTGTCGCGATCGGTCGATGCAAGCGCCTCCGCCTTGGCCTCGCCCGATCGCATTGTTGTCGACATGCCGGAGGTGAATTTTCAACTTGATCCGTCAGTCGGCCGCGTCGGCGCATTGCCCAATGTCTCACTTGTCAAGGGCTTTCGCTTCGGCTCGCTTGCCCCTGGCAAATCCCGGATTGTCATCGACCTCGCGCGCGCGGCCTGTCCAGCCCAGATTGCGGCCAAACCGATCGTCGAAGGGGAACCTGCGGCGCGGCTCACGATCGAACTGAAGCCCTGCGATCCCTCGGCCTTTGCCGCCCTCGTCCGCTCCTCCGCGAGTTCGGTTGCGGCCGCCCCTCCGGCGGCCATTCCCGGGCAGCCAGTCATCGTTCTTGATCCAGGCCACGGCGGCGTCGACAGCGGCGCTCGTGGCCTTGGTGGCGTGCAGGAGAAGACACTGGTTTTTAGCTTCTGCGCCGAACTGAAGCGACAGCTCGATGCGACCAAGCGCTACGCCATTGTGATGACGCGTGACGGCGATCAGTATGTCGATCTCGACGATCGGGTGGCGATCGCTCGCAAGGCGAATGCGTCTCTATTCATCTCCGTTCACGCTGACTCGCTGAGCGAGGACGCGAAGTGTCAGCGGTTCTACGGTCTACACTGTCGCTGATCGCGCTTCCGATGCGGAAGCCGCCCGCATCGCGGCCCGCGAGAACGCCGCCAGCAGAGGCCCCGGCGGCGCCAGCCGGCTCGACAATCCAGACGTGGCCGACATTCTGTTCGATCTCAAGCGTCGAGAGACTCGGACCTACGCCCACATCTTCTCGCGCGGCCTTGTCGACAACTTGCGGGGCGCCGCGAGGCTCAACCACAACCCCGAACGCTCGGCCGGCTTCGTCGTTCTGAAAGCGCCTGAGTTTCCTTCTGTTCTCGTGGAACTCGGCTATCTATCGAACGCCCAGGACGTGCAATCTCTTTCCTCTCCGGACTGGCGAGCCAAAGCGGCGGCCGCTGTGGTCAAGGAGATCGACGCGTTCTTCGCCGGGAACGGAAAGTCCGACGGCAGCCCGCCGGCCGAAAGCGGCGTCGCGTCGTCGGCAGTTCAGGCTGCGGCGCCGTTGGCGCATTAAGACTTGCGCGCGGCGGGCGCGTCGGGCTAATGGCGTCAGGGTTCTGAGGCGAGTGCACCGATCATAGATTTGCCTTACTCGAAGCACGACAGGGTAGACGCCGGGGCTTCGATTTCGACCGGGATCGCGGTGGCGTGAGGAACGCCGGCGGGTCGGTTTCGCAGAGGCCGCGCCCTCGAGGCGCTGCTATTTAGTTCGTCTCGACGCCGCGAGCGCTCGCCGGCGGGCGCAAGGGAAGGCTTCAATCGAGAGATGCGCGGGATCGCTCGTATTGTTGGTTTCATATTTGCGACAGGCGCGCTGCTTTTCGTCGTGGCCGCGACTGTTTTTGCCGGCGTCATTTGGAAATACGAGCAAGACCTGCCGGATTACTCTGTGCTGAAAAACTATGAGCCGCCGGTCATGACACGCGTGCACGCAGCCGACGGAAGCCTGCTCGCCGAGTATTCGCGCGAGCGACGGCTTTATCTTCCGTCGGACGAAATTCCCGACTTGGTCAAGCACGCCTTCATCTCGGCCGAGGACAAGAACTTTTACAGCCATTGGGGCGTCGATCCCGAAGGGATTGTGCGCGCTGGCATAGTTTACCTGCAAGGTTCGCGTCACATTCAGGGCGCCTCCACCATTACTCAACAAGTGGCCAAGAATTTTCTGCTGAATTCTGACCGAACCTTCGATCGCAAGATCCGCGAGATTTTGCTCAGCTTGCGAATAGAGTCCGCCTATTCAAAGGAAAAAATTCTCGAGCTTTACCTCAACGAGATTTACCTCGGCCTTTCCAACTATGGCGTCGCCGCAGCCGCGCTCAATTATTTCAACAAGTCTGTGCACGAATTGACGATCGCCGAGGTCGCCTATCTGGCGGCCTTGCCGAAGGAGCCAAGCTCGCTGAACCCGTTTCGCGATCACGATCGCGCCGTGGACAGGCGTAACTACGTCATCGGGCGCATGGAGGAGGACGGCTACATCACCGCCAAACAGGCGAGCGAGGCTCGAGCCGAACCGTTGGTGGTCAATCCCCGTGTGCTGACGCCGAATTCCATCGCGGCGGGATTCTTCGCCGAGGAAGTCCGCCGAGAACTGCAGGAACGGTACGGCGAGCAAAAGCTGTACGAGGGCGGCCTCTCTGTTCACACGACCCTTGACCCGAAAATTCAGCTGATGGCGCGTAAGGCGCTTGTCGATGGTCTCGTGCGCTACGACGAAGCGCATGGTTGGCATGGCGCCCTCAAGACGATCGACATCGGCCAGGATTGGGGCCTCCCCCTGGCCGATATTCCGTCTTACGGAGACATCAAGCCGTGGGTCTTGGCGGTGGCGCTTGACGTCAGTGATGCGGCGATCCGGATTGGTCTCCAGCCCGAGCGAGATAAGTCGGGCGCAGTTGTCGCCGATCGCCGGACGGGCGTCGTGACCGCCGAGGGGGCGCGCTGGACCGGCCGCGGGCTCAAGAACCTGGTCAAACCGGGCGACGTCTTTTATGTCGAACCGATCGTCGGCCGCGACCGCGAATATCGCCTGCGCCAGATCCCGGAAGTGTCCGGCGCCTGCATCGCCATGGATCCATTCACGGGCCGCGTGTTGGCGATGGTCGGCGGATTTTCGTTCGACGAATTGGAGTTCAACCGGGCGACGCAGGCGCAGCGGCAACCGGGCTCCTCGTTCAAGCCTTTCGTGTATGCGGCGGCGCTCGACAACGGTTACACCCCCTCTTCGATCATTGACGGCGCGCCGGTCACCATCGACATGGGCTATGGCCAATATTGGTCCCCGGGAAACTTCGAAGGCGAAGCCACCGGGCCTCGGACATTGCGGTTCGGCGTAGAGCATTCGGTCAACCTGATGACGGTCAGGCTCGCGCGCGATATCGGCATGCCGCTGGTCGTCGAATACGCCAAGCGCTTTGGCATCTACGACAACTTGCCGCCGTTCCTGTCGATGTCGATCGGCGCCGGCGAGACGACCGTGTTGCGCATGATCACCGGCTACTCGATGTTCGCCAACGGCGGCAAGAGGGTGAAGGCGACGCTGATCGACCGCATCCAGGACCGCTGGGGCAATACGATCTACAAGCACGACGAACGCATTTGCGAGGGGTGCGACGCCCCGACATGGCACAATCAGCCTGAGCCCAAGCTCATCGACAAGCGCGAACAAGTCCTCGATCCGCTGACCGCCTATCAGGTCACCTCGATCCTGGAGGGGGTCATCCAACGCGGCACCGGCATCGCGATCAAGGAGCTCGGCAGGACTCTGGCGGGCAAGACCGGCACGACCAACGACGCCAAGGACCTCTGGTTCGTCGGCTATTCGCCGAACCTCGCCTTTGGCGTGTTCATGGGCTACGACAAGCCACGTTCGCTTGGCGGCAAGGCCCAGGCGGCGCTCTATACCGCGCCGATCTTCCGCGATTTTATGAAGATGGCGCTCAAGGACACTCCCGACACGCCCTTCCGCATTCCCCCCGGGATCAAACTCATTTCTGTCGACGTCAAAACCGGGATGCGCGGGACTGGGCCGGGTTCGATCATGGAGGCGTTCAAGCCCGGCACCGGGCCGCCTGACTCCTATGGCGGCGGCGGTGGATGGGGCGAATCGGCTCAGACATCGTCGCGAAGCGAACGATCGGTCGGCTCGGGGACAGGCGGGCTCTATTGAGGGACGTTGGTTTTTGCGCGGCGATCCGGTTGCCGCCCGCTCTCGACTCCTTGCCTTAAATCGCTGGTTGGATCATGCGCGCCGAAGCTGAACAATTGGTCGAATCGATCAAGCAGTCCGTGGGATTGCTGAGGAGGCATCTTTGACGTCGATGCCGCCAAGCGCCGTCTAGGCGAACTCAACGCAAAATCCGAAGATCCGAGTCTCTGGACCGATCCCGAAGTCGCCGAAAAGGTGATGCGCGAGCGCACGATGCTGGAAGACCGGCTGGGCTCGCTGGCGAAGATCGAACGCGACCTCGAGGACGCAGCGACGCTGGTTGAACTTGGGGAGGCCGAAGGCGACGGAGGGGCCGAAGCCGAGGGGATCGCTGCACTTAAGGTGCTGAAGGCCGAGGGCGAACGCCGCCAGCTCGAAGCGCTGCTTTCGGGCGAGGCTGACGCCAACGATACCTATGTCGAAGTGCATTCCGGCGCGGGCGGCACGGAGAGCTGTGACTGGGCGCGCATGCTGTTGCGCATGTATGTGCGCTGGGCGGAGCGGCGAAAGTTCGGAGTCGAGCTGGTCGAGGAGACGGACGGGGATGAGGCCGGCATCAAGTCGGCGACCATCATCGTCAAGGGCCACAACGCGCATGGCTGGCTGAAGACCGAGTTGGGCGTCCATCGGCTGGTGCGCATATCTCCGTTCGATTCCAACGCGCGCCGGCACACAAGCTTCGCCTCCGTTTGGGTCTATCCGGTCGTCGATGACCGGATAAAGATCGAAGTCAACGAGAGTGACTGTCGAATCGACACCTATCGCGCCTCTGGCGCGGGCGGACAGCATGTCAACAAGACAGAGTTTGCCGTACGCATCACGCACTTGCCGACCGGCATCGTCGTCGCCTGCCAGTCCGAGCGTTCGCAACACAAGAACCGGGCGACCGCTTGGAACATGTTGCGCGCGCGTCTCTATGAACTCGAGCTGCAAAAGCGTGAGGACAAGGCCACCGCGGATGCGGCGTCCAAGACCGACATTGGCTGGGGTCACCAGATCCGCTCGTACGTGCTTCAGCCCTATCAGATGGTGAAGGATCTTCGCACCGGACACGTGTCAAGTTCGCCCGCCGACGTGCTCGACGGTGATCTCGATCCATTCATGGAGGCTTCGCTGGCTCAGCGCCTCTCGGGACGAACCGTGGTGGTCGAGGATGTCGAATAGCCCTGTTCGAAGTTCGTGACTGGCAACCGCTTGAACGGTGGATCTCAAACTCGCTTTTCGAGCGTCTGCGCCAAGTCGACGGCTTGCTTCTGGGAAATGTGGCCGACGACCAAAAGGCTACGTCCGCTACGCGACCACCAGGCGAGCGACAGATCGCCGCGCCGCTCTGATCGGGTCGGGGCGTCTGGCGCGCCATTGGCGATGATGCAAAGCGCGACCGGCGCGCCCGAGGGGTCGACGTAGGCGATCACGCCCAACGGGGAGCCTTCGTAGGTCAGCATGAACGCCGTGGTGAATTGCAGGCCCGGGAGCGCCACGGTTTCGGGCGTCAGGTTGGCGCCCAGCCTCGCGCCAAGGGCGCTCAATTCGATCGCCTGTAGCTGGGCGTCGGGCTTCAAAGGCGCAAACGTCTCGTTCGAGTACATGTTCGTGTAGTCGGCGACTGCCGAACGCCAGTCTTCCCGTTCGTTGAGCAGCCCAAAGGTCGACGCTGCCCATATCGCGGCGCCGGCTGCCAGAAGCCCGATGACAACGCCTGCCGCCAACTCCCGGAAGGCGATTCCGGCGAACCGCCTTGACTGTCGGCGCGGGAGGTCGTCAGCGGGAAGCGCGGTGCGGAGCCGGGCGAGCGGCGCTTGCCCAAGCAGCGCGCCAAGCGAGGCGGCCAGCGGCGCGCCGGTTTGCCGTAACTCTTCGTGACGCTGACGCAAGCGCTCGTCCGCCGCCAGACGCGCCATGAGAGCGGTTCTGCGGCTTTCGTCGAGTTCGTTGTCGATCAACGCGACAAGTTCGGCGTCATCGTCGGCCATCGATATGCTTTCCCAGCCCTCCCTTCTATTTCAGTTTCGCCAGCGCTGCTCGCCCAGCGGCCAGTCTGCTCATGATCGTGCCGATCGGGATGCCGAGCGCCGCCGCCGCCTCGGCGTAACTATACCCCTCGCCATAAACCAACAGGATCGTCTCGCGCTGCGCCTCCGGCAGACGGTCAATGGCTCTTAACACCGCGGAAGCCGTAATATTCATTTCGATTTCACGTACGCCGTCGGTCGTCAACACGTCCTCCGCGTCGACGAAACCGCCGCCTTCACGAATCCGTTGCGATCGTATTTCGTTAAGCCAGATCGAGCGAAGAATTGCGAACAGCCACCGGTCAACTCGCGTTCCCGGGATAAATTGATCGGCGCGTTCGATTGCACGCAAGCACGTGGCCTGCACGAGGTCGTCAGCCGCGTCCCGCGCCCTCGATAGCACGAGCGCATATCGCCAAAGGCGCGCGAGCGAAGGCTCCAGCCCAGCCCGCACTTCCCGACGGCTCGCTTCGCTCATGGCCCCGCTGGAGTTCACTCGCGGCTCTTTAGAGCATGAGCGTGTGACGTGCGAGGAGGCGCGATCAGTAGTTTTTTGTTAGTCGGCCGCCGTCCGTCGAACGGCGAAGGCGCGAATAAAGGGTCGGCTCACGTGTTTCATGAGTTCCAACCACCTTGGAGGAACGAAGCGATGCCCGCTTTTCTTCAATTGAATCACCAAAAAGACGGCGTTTCGGCGCTGTTTTGTGGATTGCTGGTTGCAAGTCTGGCGCTCGCCTCGGCTGCCTTCGCGGCCGGCGGAGGTGGTGGTGGAGGCGGCGGTGGTGGTGGCGGGGGAGGAGGCGGCGCGGGCAGCGGCCGAGGAGCCCTCAACCAGGCCGAGCCCCGCGCGGAGGTCCCCTCGGACCTCACGGTTTGCAAACCCGGCCAGGTCTGGGACACGAAGCGTCGCAAATGCCTCGTTCGGCGCAGCGACGTCCTGCCGGACCCCGAGATGACGGAATACGCTTATGCGCTCGCCAAGGCCGACCGGTATCAGGAGGCGATCGACGTGCTCGATCTCCTGGACAATCTCAATACCCCGCGCGCGCTCAACTACCGCGGCTATGCGACCCGCAAGCTCGGACGGACCGACGAAGGAATTGGCTATTACCTCAAGTCGGTCGCGCTCGATCCTGCTTACCCGCAGGTGCGCGAGTACCTTGGGGAAGCCTACATCATAGAGGGCAAGTACGAACTCGCCAAAGAGCAATTATCGACGATCGAGAAGCTTTGCGGTAAGGAGTGCGAGTATTACGAGGATTTGGCCGACGCGCTGACAGAGGCGCACGCGCTTTAGTCCAGGCTTATGCGGCGGCGCGCTGGGTGATCGCGGCGCGCGTCGTCTCGAAGGGGAGCCATGATGTCGCAGGCGCAATATACGCGCGAACAGGCGCCGCCTCCGTCAGGCGGGCGGACTTTTGACGCTGACCTCAATTTTCTGGTCCGCTGGGCTGGCCCGCTCGGGCTGCTTGCCCGTGCGATGCTGGCTTACATTTTCATCGTCGAGGGCGTGGGGAAGATCGCCGGTTACGCCGGCGTCGCCGTCTATATGCAGGCCCACGGGGTTGACGGGCGGCTGCTGCCGCTGGTCATTCTGACCGAACTCGGCGGCGGCCTGCTGGTGCTTTTCGGCTTGAAGACGCGCTGGGCGGCGATCGCGCTATTCGGCTTTTGCTTGCTGACGGCGCTGTTCTTCCATACGGGCGCCGACCAGACGATCGAACTCCAGAAAAACGTCGCTATGGCCGGCGGCTTCCTTACCTTGGCGATTCTGGGCCCCGGCGCGTGGTCGCTGGACGCCTGGCGCGCTCGCGCCGTCTAGGGACGGCGCGCGGTCGGAGGCGCCGCCCGGCCGATTGCCCCGCGCGGACCGTTGATTTCGGCGTCCCTGCAGCCATATAGTGCGGCTAAACGGGTCCAAGCGGCCCGACGCTACCCCGTCCTGATCTGTGTTTTTGAGCGGCTCGCTCCGCCTTGCCGCGGCCTCAGGGCGCGGCCTATAGAAAGCCTTTCGGCGCCTCTTCGGCGGCGCCACCTCTTGAAGGCCCCGAATGTCGAGTGTCGACGTCAAGCCGACCAGCAATCGCAAGCCAGCCGGCAAGGCGGAGGCGCCAAACGAGCCGTTCAAGCAGGCGCTCGCCTCCTGTACGCGAGCGCTGGCGCGGCAACCTGAGCTTGAAATCGCCTTTTCAGCCGACAAACCCTCGCTTATCACCTCGCCGGAAGGCGCCAAGGCGCGACTGCCCGAGCCGCCTCGTAAACCCAATCCGCGCGAGGCGGCGATTGTGCGCGGCCTCTCCGATTCGTTTGCTCTGCGCCTCGCCTGCCACAATGATGCGCTCCACCGGCGCCTTGCGCCGCAGAGTCCGCAGGCGCGCGCTCTGTTTGACGCGGTCGAGCAGGCGCGGGTCGAAGCCATCGGCTCGCGCCGCATGCAGGGTGTGGCATCGAACATTGCCGCCATGCTCGACGATCGCTACCACCGCAGCCCGTTCGCCGAGGCGCGCACGCGCGAGGAGACGCCGCTGGAGGACGCGGTGGCGATGCTTGCCCGCGAACGCATGACCGGACTTCGAGCCGCCGCGCGGCGCGGCCCGTATGGTCGAGCTCTGGCGTCCCTTTATCGAAGAGAAGGCCGGCGCCGAACTCGATTTGCTTAGCAACGCTCTCCTCGACCAGCGCGCCTACGCGAGGCTGGTGCGCAAAGTCCTCTCGTCCTTGGGGCTTACGAGCGACTCCGATTCCGACGCCGAGGACTCGGATGAGGAGACGGAAGACAAGACGCCGCCCGAAGAGGCCGATGAGGCTCAAGGCGAGGGCGAAGACCAGTCGACGCAAGATTCGATGCAGCGCGAATCGGCCGACGAGACAGCCGACGACGCCGAGGAAGGCGCAATCGACACTGTCGAGGCGCCCTCGTCGGAACTCGAGGACGAAGGCGATACGGGAGAAGCGGAAGAAGCGAGCGAAAGTCGCCCCCCGCAGCCTGCGGCCCCGGAGAAGCGCGGACCCGACTACAAGGCCTTTACCAACCGCTTCGACGAAATCATAGACGCCGATGAACTATGCGATCCCGAAGAGCTGCAGCGGTTGCGCGACTATCTCGACAAGCAACTGCAGAACCTTCATTCGGTTGTCGCCCGCCTCGCCAACCGCCTGCAGCGGCGGCTGATGGCGCAGCAGAGCCGGTCATGGGAGTTCGACCTCGAAGAGGGCGTGCTCGAACTCCGCGCGCCTGCCGCGCGTGATCATCGATTCGCAGCAGCCGCTATCCTTCAAGCAGGAGAAGGACATGGCGTTCCGCGACACGTCGGTGACGCTGCTTATCGACAATTCGGGCTCGATGCGCGGCCGCCCGATCACGGTGGCGGCGACCTGCGCCGACATTCTCGCCCGGACGCTCGAGCGCTGCGGCGTCAAGGTGGAGATCCTTGGCTTCACCACCCGCGCCTGGAAAGGCGGACAGTCACGCGAGGCCTGGCTTCAGGCCGGCAAGCCCCCCAATCCGGGACGCCTCAACGATCTGCGCCATCTCATCTATAAGTCCGCGGACGCGCCGTGGCGGCGCGCGCGCAAAAACCTCGGGCTGATGATGCGCGAGGGGCTGTTGAAAGAGAACATCGACGGCGAAGCGCTCGACTGGGCGCATCAGCGTCTTTTGGGCCGGTCTGAGCAGCGCAAGATTCTGATGATGATTTCCGACGGCGCGCCGGTCGACGACTCCACTCTGTCGGTCAACCCCGGCAATTATCTCGAGCGCCACCTGCGCTACGTGATCGAGGAGATCGAAACCCGCTCGCCGGTCGAGCTCATCGCCATCGGCATCGGCCATGACGTGACGCGCTACTATCGGCGCGCCGTGACGATCGTCGACGCCGAGGAGCTGGGCGGGGCGATGACCGAGAAGCTGGCCGAGCTGTTCGACGAGAACGCCGCGCCGCCCGAACCGGCGAAGCCAAGGCGGCCGCCGAAACGGACCCGGAAGGCGGCCTGAGGAGCTTTCCGTTCTGACCGGCCCGGGCAAACCGAGCGCCAGGAGAAGCCTTGGATAGCCTCCGAGGCCGCCTATCTATGCTTGGATGAACGCTTCCATCCGCCGTCGCGTCCGACCTTCCTCGCCTTCCGCCCGGGCCGATCTGTTCGCCGCCCCCAAAGGCCTGCCGGAGGGGTTTCGCTATCGTCCGCACCTTCTGTCCATCGAGGAAGAGGAGGCGCTGGCGCGGGAACTCGCCGTCCTGCCGTTCAAGCCGTTCGACTTTCACGGGTATCTGGCCAATCGCCAGGTGGTGAGCTTCGGCTACCGCTACGACTATGACCGTCGCGCCGTCGTTGAGGCGGCGCCATTTCCGTCGTTTCTCGTTTCGTTGAGACGCAGGGTCGCCGAGACGTTCGATCGCCCGGAAGACGCTTTCCGCCAAGTCCTCATCAACGAATATCGACCTGGCGCAGGAATTGGCTGGCATCGGGACAAGACGCAGTTCGACGAGGTCGTCGGCGTGTCGCTGCTTCATCCCTGCAGCTTGCGCTTTCGCCGCAAGTCGGGCGAGACTTGGGACCGCGCATCGCTCACCGTCGAGCCGCGCTCGGCCTATCTGCTCTCTGGGCCAGCCCGCAGGGTCTGGGAGCACAGCATTCCGGCGGTTCCCCACCATCGTTATTCAATCACCTTGCGGACGCTGGTTGCGAAGGCGACAGCCGACGCCTTTGCCGCCGATCAATAAGCAGCTGCGGCTTTCGTCTTCATCGCGAGAACAGCCACAGGATGAGCGAGAGGGCGACGCTCAGGAGAATGCCGGTCGTAATCGGCGCGTAGAACGTGAATCCCTCCCGCTGGATGAAAATGTCGCCCGGGAGCCGGCCAAGCCCAAGCCGCGCAATCCACGGCCACACCAGGCCAATCGCCGTGATGGCGAGACCAAGGACGATCAAGGTGCGGGACATTGCCAGTCTCGCTAGCGTTCACTTCGGCCTAAGATCGAGCCCCACGCCCTTGTTGACGAACTGCAACGTGTAAGCGCTCTTGAAGTCGGTGCGCTTGTCGACCATGCCAGTCTCGACCATCTTGCCGAAAAAATCCTTCCAGCGCGCATCGGTCATTGCGCCAATGCCGAGCGTTAGCGTATCGCCGGAATCGACGACGCCGTACTTTTTCATTTCCCTGATCGAGAAGGCGATCTCATCGTCGGTGATATCGGGGTTCTGCGCCTTGATCATCGCGTTCCCCCTGGAATTGTCGCCATAGAGGTAGTGATACCAGCCGATCGCGGAGGCGTCGACGAAGCGCTGCACGAGATCGGGTTTCTTCTCGACAATGTCGCGGCGGGTCTCGATCAGGGTCGAATAGGTCGAGTAGCCGTAATCGGAGAGCAGGAAGATGTTGGGCTTGAAGCCGCCCTGCTTCTCGATTTCATACGGCTCGGCGGTCACATAACCCTGCTGGATCGACATCTTGTTGTGAATGAATGGCGCCGAATTGAAATTGTACGGCCGAATGTTCTCATCCTTGAATCCGTAGGCGAGCCTCAGCCATGCATAGAAGGTCTGGATTGCGCCGGCGCCGACATAGACGGGCTTCGCGTTCGGCAGGTCTTCCCATTTGTCGAGCCCGACGCCCGGGTGCGACATGAAGATTTGCGGCGACTTTTGGAAGTCGGCGGCGACGGCGATCAGCGGCAGCTTGCTTTCGGCGCTGAGGAAATCGCCGATCTGGTCGCCGCCCATGAAGAATTCGATCTTGCCGAACAGCAGCATCAGCGCCCCGTTGCTCTGCGGTCCGCCGGGAATGATGGTGACGTCGAGTCCGTATTTGGCGTAAGTGCCGTCGGCAAGGGCCTGAAAGAAGCCGCCCGCCTCCGGATCGGCGAGCCAGTTGGTGGCGAACTTCACCTTGTCGAGCGCCAAGGCCGGCTCAGCCAAGCCGACCAATCCCGCCAAGGCCGCAAGTATCGCCAATCGCATCCGACACCCTCCGCCTATCCCTTTTCGCAATGCGGGTGCAGTGCGGATCAAAAGCCGCCCGATCCTGGCTCGCTTTCATCCCGCGGTTCGCCCGCGATCCTGCGACCCGCATCGCCGGCTTGGGAAATATAATAGGACGTCAGTTCGTACACAAACGCCGCCTCTTCGCCCGGCAAATAGGACGCCTCGATATGATAAGAGAGAAATTCGAGCGCATAGGCCGCGCCGATGTCATGCTCGTAGCGGCGCCGCGCGTCGCTTCTCATTTGCTTGACCGTGTGCTTTCGGATGCGAACCTCGCAGTCCTTGACCGGCCCAAATCGTTCGACCCAGTCGTTGAACAGATAATTCAGCCCCCGGCCGAAGCGCTCGGCTTGCTCGTCTCCGAGATCGCGCACGTACAGAGACGCATTCTCGAATTTCCGTTTGAGCTGCGCTCCACGTGCTTGCCCCCGGAGCGCCTTCAGGTGTTCAAACATGGCCTTGGCGACGATCCGACTTCGTTTGTCTTCTCCGGCGGCGATGCGGTCCTGTCGAGAGCTAAGCAAGCGACCTGCCGGAACTCTATCGCCGCGCCCGAAGGCGCAATGCGCGCAAGTCTCGCAAGAATGGACCCAGGCGCGCTCAATCGTTGCCGCAAGATTGATTGCAGCGCCAGCGTCTGAAAAGCTCCCTCACGTTGGTCGCTATTGTCGTCAGAGCCAGATCGGGGGTTTTTTGCATGTCTGACTTGACGCCGGGCAATCGGCTTGATCGGCCGGTGGACGACAAGTTCGATCATATCCTCGGTCCAGCCGACGCCGCCATCACGCTGGTCGAATACGGCAGCTATGCCTGCCCCTATTGCCGCGCCGCCAACGAGCGGATCGCCGAAGTGCGCGACCAGTTCGGCGATCGCATGCGCTATGTCTTCCGCCATCGGCCTCTGGTGGGCGTCGAGCTTGCCCGCCGCGCCGCAGAGCTGGTCGAGCGCGCCCCCGATCCGAGGCGCTTCTGGGACGAGCACGTCAAGCTGATGACGCGCTCGGAGATCCTGACCGAGGACGACCTCGATGCGGTCGCGCGCGACCTCGGCCTCGCCGCCGATTGGGGTCCATCGGACGATCCCGCGCTCATCCACGCGAGGGCGCGGGTCGATGCGGACGAGGCCAGCGCCGGGGCCAGCGGGGCGCTCATCACGCCGACGTTCTTCATCAATGGCCGCCGCTACGACGGGCCGTGGGACGAAAGCGCGCTCGCCGATGCGATGCTGGGCACGCTCGGCCACCGGGTGCGCTCGGCCGCGCTCGATTTCGCCAGCTGGGGACCCTCGGCGGGCGTCCTGTTGCTCCTGGCGACAATCGTCGCTGTCGCCGTCACCAACACCGGCCTGGGGCCGGGCTTCGCCGCGTTCTGGGACCAACGGTTCGGCCTTACGTTGGGCGCCGCCAGCTTTTCGCTGTCGCTTTTGCATTGGATCAACGACGGGCTGCTCACGCTGTTTTTCCTTGTCGTTGGTCTCGAGATCAAGCGCGAGTTCACCGTCGGCCATCTCTCTGGCTGGCGCTCCGCGGCGCTGCCGGTCGCAGGCGCGATCGGCGGCATGGTCGCGCCGGCGGCGCTCTATCTTCTGATCATTCCGCCCGGGCCGTGGTTGCACGGATGGGGCGTGGCGATGTCGACCGACACCGCCTTCGCTGTGGCCCTGATCGTGATGCTCGGATCGCGCGTCCCGGTTGAACTGCGCATCTTCCTCACCGCGGCGGCGATTGTCGATGATCTCGGCGCGATCCTCGCGGTCGCCATATTCTACACCGGCGCGCTCAGCCTCATCTATCTCGCGCCGGCTGCGATCCTTGTCGGCGGGCTGGCGATGCTCAACCGTTCCCACGTGTACACACTGGCGCCCTACATCGTCGTCGGCGTCGCCTTGTGGGCCTGCGTGTTGGCGAGCGGGCTGCATCCGACCTTGGCCGGCGTCATTCTGGCGCTATTCATCCCAACCCGGCCGCCGCCGAATCTGACCGCGCTCACGACGCAGGCCAGCGCGGTCATCGCCGCCGAAGCCGCGCGTGAGGACGAGGTGCTTCGGCATGGGCCGTCCGCGCCCGCGCTGAGGGCCCTGGACGCCATCCACGACCGGATCGAGTCGCCAGCCGACCGTCTGCTTCGCAACGCAGGCGCGCGGTCGAGTTATCTGGTGCTGGCGCTGTTCGCCTTGGCCAACGCCGGCGTCACCTTGAGAGTGGATACGTTCAGTGGCCGCGAGCGGCTGATGGCGGCGATCATCGCTGGGCTCGTGATCGGCAAGCCGCTCGGCATCCTGCTGGCTTCTGCCCTTGCGGTCTCGCTGCGGCTGGCGCTGAAGCCGAAGGAATATTCGTGGGGGCAATTGGCGGGGGCGGCGGCGCTAGGCGGAATTGGATTCACGATGTCGTTGTTCATCGCCGGCGAAGCGTTCAATTCCGAACCTGATTTTGAAGCCGCCAAAATCGCCGTATTCGTCGCCTCGGTCCTGTCCGCCGTCATCGGCGTGACGCTGCTTGCGCTCGCCACGCGAAGCGCCGCCATGGAGCCGGCATTGCAAGATGGCGACGAAACCGCCAGATGAACGGCTGCGGCGCGAGCTGAACGACGAGCGTCAGCGCGAGCCGCAACGAGAGGTTTCAACCCATGAGCCATGTCACCTACACGATTGTCGAGCACGACGGCGGATGGGCCTATAAGGTCGGCGACGTCTTTTCCGAGACCTTCCGCACCCGCGAAGCTGCTCACACCGCGGCGGCGCGAGCAGCGCAGGAGCAGCGGACGCCAGGGCAGGGCGGCCCGATCGAATACGAGGACAGCGCCGGCCATTGGAATGAGGAAGAGGAAAGGGGCGACGACCGCCCCGACACTGACGTCAAAGACTGATGCAATTGGCGCCTAGGCGTAATCGCGCGGCGCCCTCCCGGCTCGTCTGAGGTCGCGCGCGGCGCGGCGTCTCGAAGGACGCTCCAAAAGACGCGGGACCGCAGCGCCAACTGGAGCATTCCCTTCGACAAACTCAGGACAGGCTTTCGAGGCCCCGCTAAAGCGGGGGCGCGTCAGAATGAGGGGGTGAGCGCCGATTTTGGCGTTCGACCGGCTCTCGCCGCCGCTAACGCTCACGGCTTGACGAACAGCGCTATGGCGATGAAGGCGATGATGACCAAAGCGCAGCTGGCGATGAGCACGTAACGGACATGAAATCCTGTTGCGCCCGCCCGCACGGCTGTCTTGTTGTATTCGGTTATGATTGGACGTTCGTGCGCATTCATCGAACGCTCCTTTCTCAGGACGCATGACTCGCGTTTCACCTGCGGCTCAAGGCGCCGCCGGAGCGAAAGTCCGATTGCAAAGAGGGCGCAAAGCGGCGCGCCCATCGCGCAAAAAACTCAAGAGCGGTCAAAACGTTCCATGGCGGAGCTTGTCGCGCTCCGACCGATAAGGCGCAAGAGTCTCAGCCGCCAAGACAATCCAAATTCGCCGCGAAACCAGATGGGGATTCAGCTTTGCGGTCTGGACGCAGGGCGAAAGAGCCGGTGCGCCACGAGAGCTCCGGCGATAGCCGTCCATCCGGTTTGATGCGAGGCGCCAAGACCCTCTCCGGTCTCGCCGTGGAAGTATTCGTAGAAAAGAAGCGAATCTCGCCACGTCGGGTCGTTTTGGAAGCGGGGGTTTGCGCCATGCGCCGGACGCCGGCCGTTGGCGTCGAGCAGGAACAGGCTCAGCAGACGACGCCTCAGTTCATCGGCGACCTGATCCAAATTCGCTCTCCGGCCCGATCCGGTCGGCAGTTCGACCGTCAAATCATCGCCAAAGAAGGCGTGAAGGTGCCTCAGCAATTCGATCGCGAGGAAGTTCAAGGGAAACCAGACCGGCCCCCGCCAGTTGGAGTTGCCGCCGAAGAGGCCAGAGTGTGACTCCCCCGGTTCGTAGTCGAGCCGGCAGGTGCGGCCGTCGAAATCGAGAACCAAAGGGTGTTCCTGGTGGTAGCGCGAGAGCGATCTCAACCCGTAGGGCGATAGAAATTCGCCCTCGTCGAGCATACGAGCCAGGATACGCTGGAAGCGGGACTTCTCGACTAGCGAGATGAGACCGGGCCGGCCGCTGGACGGGAGGAAGTAGAGATGGTTCTTCGCCGCCAATTTATGCTCAATGTACCATCGCGCCCGTTCCTGAAACATAGGCAATCGCTGCCATAGCGAGGCGTCCAACTCCACCGCGGCGAAAACCGGCAGAAGCCCCACCATCGAACGCGCCCGCACTATGATTGCGGAGCCGTCTCTCGTGCGCAGGCGGTCGTAGAAAAATCCATCCTGCTCGTCCCACAGGTGCTCCATGGCGGCGCCGATCAGCGCGAAGTGCTCGAAGAATTTGATCGCGACATCCTCGTAGACCCGGTTGCGATTGGCGAGCAGCAGCGCCATCTCAAGCATGTTGAGGCAGAACTTCGCCATCCAGGCCGTGCCGTCCGACTGTTCGAGGACTTCGCCCGGAAGCATCACCGAGCGATCGAACGGGCCGATATTGTCGAGCCCCAGAAAACCGCCTTCGAAAATATTATCTCCTCGCGCGTCCTCGCGGTTGACCCACCAGGTGAAGTTGATCAACAGCTTGTTGAAGACGCGCGCGAGGAAATCGAAATCGTTCGCCCCGTCGATGCGAAAGACCGCCAACGCGGCCCATGCCTGGACCGGCGGATTCACATCGCTGAAGTTCCATTCGTAGGCCGGCAGCTGGCCATTCGGATGCATGTACCATTCGCGCGCAAGCAGCAGCAGCTGATTCTTGGCCATCACCGGATCGGTGTGGGCGAGAACCACGCTGTGAAAAGCGAGGTCCCACGAAGCATACCAAGGGTATTCCCACTTATCCGGCATCGCGACGATGTGATGGTTGCTGAGGTGGCGCCATCCCGAGTTACGGCCGGATTTCCGCGCTTCAGGAGGCGGAACCTTGTCGCCCTTGAGCCAACGCGGGACATCATAATTATAGAATTGCAGGCTCCAGCTCATTCCCGCCAAGGCTTGCCGCATCACCATCGCTTCTTGGTCGCTCGTTCCTTCCGGACGTAGCGCCGCGTAATATTCGTCGGCTTCGTGGCTTCGATCGGCTTGCGTTTGTGTGAAGGCGTCGCCGAGGTCCATTGTCCTTCCCGGAACGTCGCGCGCGAGTCGGAGCCTGATCTCGACAGTCTCTCCGGCGCCGACCGTGACGCGATACCAGCTGGCCATCTTCGTCCCGCGACGCTCGGGGTTGACCGTCGCCGCGCCATTCACGACGTGGTCGTTGACGCCATCCTTGGGATAGGGCGTCGAAGCGGCGCCGCCGAAGAGTTTCGGGAAATTGGTCTCGTTGTCGCAAAACAAAAGCGTGGGCGGACGGCCAGCGGGATCAGGGCCGGCGGCGAGCTTCCACGCGCCAAGCCTCTCGTCCTCGGCGATGACGACCGAGCCCGCCTCGTTGGACGCATCGCGAATCGCAGGTTTGGGAACGCCGTCCTCCCAGGACCATCGGTTGCGGAACCAGAGCGTCGGCAGGATGTGGAGCTCGGCTGGCTCCGGCCCGGCGTTGCGCGCGGCGATGCGAATGAGGACATCGTCCGGCGCGGCTTTGGCGTAGTCCGCCGTGATTTGCCAGTATCGATCGCCGTCGAACACACCGGTGTCGAGAAGCTCGAATTCCGGCTCATCGCGCGTGCGGCGCGCGTTCTCCTGCCGCAAGCGCTCATAGGGAAACTCGGCTTGCGGATAGTGATAGCGCCAACGCAGCCAGGAATAGGTCGGCGTCGCGTCGAGGCACCACCAATATTCCTTGGCGTCCTCGCCGTGATTGCCCTCCGGCCCGCTCAGCCCGAAGATTCGCTCCTTTAGGATGGGGTCGCGCCCGTTCCAAAACGAGAGTGCGAAACAGAGGCGCTGCTCGCGGTCGCAGAGGCCCGCCAGGCCGTCCTCGCTCCAGCGATAGGCGCGTGAGCGCGCGTCATCGAATGGAAAGTAGCGCCAGGCGTCGCCGTCGGCGCTGTAGTCCTCGCGCACGGTGCCCCATGCCCGGTCGGCGACGTAAGGCCCGATGAGCTTCCAATCGCCCCCAAAAGCGGCGGCTGATCCCTCCGCCAGCCGCGCGTGCTCAGCGGAGAGGGAGGCTTTTTGTTGATCGCCGCTGCTCATGGTCGGCGCATCCTAGCATCGCTCTTCGTGCTGGATGCAAGGACGCGAAAGTTATCCTCAAGGATCCCGCAGCCGCAGAGCTTGGCGGACACGGACCCTGATCTGATCGGCCGCCTATTTGGCGGCTGGCTTTTCCAGATGGCCGCCGAACTGGAAGCGCATCGCCGAGAGCAGCTTGTTTTGGTAGTCGGCGTCGCCGCGGGAAAAAAACCGCTCGTAGAGCGCGGTGCTCAATACCGGCACCGGCACGCCTTCGTCAATCGCCGCCTTGATCGTCCACCGGCCTTCGCCTGAGTCGGACACGCGTCCGGAGAACTTCGCCAGCGCGGAGTCTTCGGAAAGCGCCGTGGCAGTCAGGTCGAGCAGCCACGAGGCGATCACGCTGCCACGGCGCCAGACCTCGGCGACGTCCGGCAGATTGATGTCGTATTTGTAGTGGTCGGGATTGCTCAGCGGCGTCGTCTCAGCGTCAATTGCGTGCGTCGTTTTGCCGATATTCGCCCCCCGCAGGATGTCCAACCCTTCCGCATAGGCGGCCATGATGCCGTATTCGATGCCGTTGTGGACCATTTTGACGAAATGTCCGGCCCCGTTCGGTCCGCAGTGGAGATAGCCGAGTTCGGCCGTCGTCGGAGCGCCCTTGCGGCCGGGGGTTCGCGGAATGGAGCCTGCGCCGGGCGCCAGCGTCTTGAAGATCGGATCGAGACGTTGCACCTCGTGATCGGGGCCGCCGATCATCATGCAATAGCCGCGCTCGAGCCCCCAGACGCCGCCGCTGGTTCCGACATCGACATAGTTGATGCCTTTCGACGCTAGCTCATGGGCGCGGCGGATATCGTCGACATAGTATGAATTGCCGCCGTCAATGATCGTATCCCCAGCTTCGAGCGCCGGCAGAAGGTCGGCGATGGTCTTGTCGACGACCGCGGCGGGAACCATGAGCCAGACCCCGCGCGGCTTTTCCAGTTTCTTGGCCATGTCGGCAAGCGAGGAGCTGCCGAGCGCCTTCTCCTCGACCAGCTCCTCGACCGCCTTGGGGGACATATCGAAGACCACGCATTCGTGGCCGGCTGTCAGGAGCCTGCGGACCATGTTGGCGCCCATCCGCCCCAGTCCGACCATTCCCAGTTGCATATGCGGCTTCCCTTCAGATGAGTGAGTGATCCGATCGCGTTAGGATCGTTTCGACCTTACCGATGCGCGTAACTTCGTCGCTGCCGGCGGCTTGCTGGATTTCGGGGCTTCGTCCCACATGAGGAATCCGCCCCTGAATGCATTCGCGTTATCGCCCAGCCGGCACCCCGGCGGCAGCTCATTCAGTATCTTAGCGTTGCCGCCGCCGAGCACAACGTCGTCGGGCTCGAGTGCGGCGACCAATCGATCAACCACGTCAAAAACGTGCTTCCGCCACCTTTTCTTGCCCAGCCGGTCCAATCCCCGCGCGCCGACATAGTCCTCATAGGTGGCCTTCTTGTAAGGCAGATGACCAAGCTCCATCGGCTCGACAACTCCGTCCAAAATGAGCGTCGAGCCTAGTCCGGTTCCCAGGCCCAGGAACAGCATCTTGCCCTTTCTATAGCTGCCAAGCGCCTGCATTGCTGCATCGTTGACGACCTTGGCCGGCCGCGCGAACGCCGTCTTGAAGTCGAAGCCCATCCAGCCGCGCCCAAGATTATTCGGATCGGCGACCGGCCGATCGTGCAGGACCGGGCCCGGATAGCCAATCGACACGACGTCGAAGCTCCACCCATCGGCGAGTTGCTGGACTCCCGAGACCATCTGTTGAGGCGTCATTTTTGGCCCGGAAGCAAACTCCCGCTTGTCGCTCTGGCCGGTCGCGAGGATTTTGACGTGGGTGCCGCCAACGTCGATGACCAAGACCTTCATGAACTGCCCCAATATCGTCGCGCAGATCTTCAAGCGTGCCGCTATTGAGTACAATGCCTCGCGGCGATGGGTTGCGCTAGCCTCTCGTGAAACGTTGCGCTCCGCCGGCTTGTGTGGTCGATGCTGCGGTCGGGACGAGTGGACAACCGATAGAGGGCTCACAGCCAGCCCACAGCCTAGTGTTCACACCGTCAGCTTGTTTAGTTCCACCAGCCTTTATGATCTTTTTTGGGTTGGCGGAGGACGCCGTCATCTGCCTTCGGCAACTCAATCTCCAGCAAATAGCGCTTCGCCGAACTCATGCGGTTGTAGAGTTCGGGCGTCAGATAGTCGAGCTGGAGGAGCTGCTGCGGCAGATCGCGCCGCGTATACGTCAAGTGCAGCATTCGGCGCGGCTTGTTAGTCTCCTTCAGAGTGCCGGCGTGCCACATCGATGAATTACAGATGATGGCGGAACCCGCCGGCGCTTCGACCAGGAGTTCTCCTGGATAGGCGGCCGACAGATCACTGGGAACGCGCGCTTCCTCATCAGGCGCGAGCGGAGCCGGCTCCCAATCGCCAATATTGACGTAAGGCACGTTGATCGGCGCCCAGTGATGAGAGCCCGGTACGATGCGCGTCGGACCATTGCCAAGCGTCATGTCGTCGAACATGATCATCGAGTTCACGACCCGCCAATCATCCGCACCGTGGACCTTAATCTCCCCCAAAGCGTAGGTGGAGGCCGCGAGGACTTCTGGGATCCAGAGGCACTTGTCGAAGGCGTCGGTCTTATTGAAAATATTCGAGATCCGCCTGGCGCCGGGTTCGACGTGAACCTCATATCCGCCCTTGTCGCTTTCAGATGCGTGGATGCGTTCGAACTCGCTGCGCATCTTTTCGCAGTCTGTGGGCGACAGCACATCGTCGACGATAAAGTATCCTAGCTCGTCGAACTGCTTCGTTTGCGCTTCGGTGAGTGTGTCGGGGGTGACGCCGAGTTCGCGCAGGGCTTGCTTTGTGTACACCCTGTCCTCCCGCTTTTGTAATTGGAAGATTTGTTCTTTCAAACGTTAGAGCAGTATCCGAACGGATTGAATCGGCGGGGGGATTCCCGAATCGGTTAATTTCTGCTTCCTCATTCACTGCGAGAATGGGGACGGCGGGGGATGGTCTTTCCAACGATCTTCGCGAGCGCGTGGTCGAGGCGGTGGTCTTGGGCGGGTTGTCGCGCAATCAGGCGGCCGCGCGTTTCAAAGTGAGCGTGGCGAGCGCGGTGCGCTGGGTAAAGCGGTTCAATACCACGGGCGAGATTTGGCCGGCGCCTTCCGGCGGCGACCGCCGCTCCCGCCAAATCGAGGCGCATCGCGACTATCTGTTGGGCCTGATCCGGCGCAGGCCGGACATAACGCTGCTCGAGATCCGGGAGCAGCTGATCGCCAATAGCGGCGAGCGCTTTGCGGTCTCCGTGCTGTGGCGTTTCTTCGACCGTCACCAGATCACCTTTAAAAAAACGGCGCATGCCGAGGAACAACAACGCGCGGACGTGCAAAATCGACGCCGGGAATGGTTCGCGGGACAGCTCGATCTCGATCCGACGAAACTCGTTTTCATTGACGAGACCGGAGCCTCCACAAATCTCGCGCGCAAAAGCGGACGTTGCCGGCGCGGGCGCCGGTTGCGGTCGGCCATCCCGCACAGTCACTACAAAACGGTGACTTTGGTCGCCGGCCTTCGCCTTCGCGGCCTGACGGCGGCAAGGACTTTCGACGGACCGATCAACGCCGCCCTGTTCGAGGATTGGGTGGAGACATGCCTCGTCCCCACGCTCTCGCCCGGCGAGACCGTCGTCATGGACAATCTCCCCGCTCACAAGGGGCCGCGGGTCGAGCAACTGATCAAGGCGGCGGGCGCGCAGTTGCGATATCTTCCAGCCTACAGTCCCGATATGAACCCTATCGAAAAAGCCTTCTCCAAGCTCAAGGCCTTCCTGCGCAAAATCGCCGAGCGGACCGTCGCGGGTCTGATGCGCGCCCTCGAAACCTGCGCCGAAATCTTCGAGCCCTCGGTATGTATAAATTACTTCAAATCCTGTGGTTATCAGGACGATACAGGATGATCGGATTCCGCTCTAGAGAAGCGCGTAGACAGAGCCCAATATCAGGTCAAAATTGGTCGGAGTGAGAGGATTCGAACCTCCGACCCCATCGTCCCGAACGACGTGCGCTGCCAGGCTGCGCCCAATCTCAGGTTCCGCCAGAGATTTTTCGTCGGAGGACGACGGCGACCGTGACCCTGACCTCTGGTACGACCCGGTATGAAACACGAGCGGGGTTTGATATTGCTGCGGGCAGCGGCGGCATACCGCTCGCAGCGCGTAGGAGAAATCCTCTCTCTCTTTTTGGGTCTCGCGCCATGAGGCGGCTTCTTGCTGTTATGTTCCTATTCATCGCCTCCGCGGCATTCACCTCCTCCGAGGGCGCCGCCGTTGCTCGGCGTCCCGTTGACGTCGAACAGAGTCAGGCTGGGAATAGCGGAGGGAGCGCCAGCGTCCGCTTCACGCCGCTGCACACCTACTTCATCTCGCCGACCGGTAGCGACACTAACAATGGAACGTCAGTCTCCACCGCGTGGGCTACGCCCAATCACAACGTACTCTGCGGCGACGTGATCCTGGTTAAGCCCGGCACGTACAGCACCCAATTCCATTCCTTCAACCATCAGCCGACCGGATGCCCATCGACGATGGCGGGAATTGATGGAATGGGCGGGATTTGGGCGGCTGCGGTGGTTTGCGCGGGCAATGTCGGGAGTTGCTTGGTTTCCTCCTCCGTCCCCGGATGCCAGCGGTTGGGCGGGTCGTGCGGAAACGGCAACGTCAACGTAGGGACAAGCTTTTGGGCGGTGGAAGGATTTCAATCAACCACAAACGGTAGCACCAAGGCTCGCTCGTTTGTGGCTGACGGCTGCGCCGCGATTCTCCATCACATCGCGTTCATCAACGACATGGCCACGAACACCGCCCAGGGCTTCACCATCGCCGATTGCGGCAGGAGCGGTAAATTTGGCGTGGACGAATGGGCGGTTGTGGGTAGCGTCTCCCAAAACTCGAACTTCGATCCGATCTGTCTCGCCGCGATCGATTATGTTGGTCCGGCCAACTCTGACAGCAATGCTGGCACCCATACCTATATCGCCGGAAATTTCTCCTTCAACAACACGGTCTCCTGCGCCTCGGACGGTCAGAACTACATGGTCGATAGCCCTGACGCGCACGGATACGACGGGCAAATCGTTCTGACGAGCAATATAGGCTACCATGCCAGCCGCATGGGGTTGCACATTTTTGCGAGCCCGCCCGGCGCTCCAACGTACTATGTGAACAATAACACCTTGTACGGCGATCAGCAGACCGCGGTCGACGGGGGAGGCGCGCAGGGCGACATGTCTTTCTTCCGGAAGACTGTTGGAACTTGGCCTGGCACGCTTAGCGCGTCGAACAACATAGCGCAGTCGACGGTCGCGAAGCAGGCGAACAACGTCCGGGGCGCGCCAGTCTACGCGCTCCTCATAGCCGGTATCACGAATGGTTCTCCAGGCATAACAATCGGAACGACCGGCGCGGAGAATATATTCTTTGGCGTCAGCAATCAAAACGTCCGCAACACAGACGGCTCCTATACTGGGACTAACTTCACGGTCAATCCAGCGTTCAAGAACACGGCCGACCTGATCGCGAATCACTTGGGGCCGCCGAATTGCGGCTCATTTCCCAACGTCACGGCCTGCATGGGCTGGAACCAAAGCACGGGCGCTGTCACTGCGCTATCCGTCATCGACGACCTGACGCCGACTGCGGCGCAGTCGATTGGCAAGGGCTATCAGGTCCCCCAGCCTTGCGCTCCCGACCCCCTTTATCCGACTTGGTTGAAAGGTCTCGTCTATCTGCAAGCGAGCGGATTTGGCAACGGGGCCGCGATCACGGAGAATGAAGGGCTCATAAGCAAACCCTGCGGGATGTAGCCGCCGGCCGGCTAGGAAAGAACGCCGGCAAGGGGCGGCCCGGGCAACTTGGGCGCCACCGATGTCGATGAGCAAGACCTTGATGGATCGCCCGTCTTCGTCGCGCGCGCGGCGCTTTATGGCAAAGATGCCTCGGTTAAGGCGTCGCTAGCGCCTCACGGCGCGATTGCGCGCCGCTGAGCGGCTGATCGGGGCGCTCAATCTCAACTCCATCGCCCGAACTGCCCGATCGAAGGCGCAGCGCAGCGGGTGGAAGCTTTTCGCGTTGCAGGGCGGCTTCGTAAGCCACTGGGAATATTGGTCGGAGTGAGAGGATTCGAACCTCCGACCCATCGTCCCGAACGATGTGCGCTACCAGGCTGCGCTACACTCCGACATCGCGGCCGCGAAGCGGCTGGCGCGGTTTATAGGGGCGCTGATCCCGGTCGCCGAGGAGCTGTTCGCCAGCGGAGTTCTCGCGGTCGAAATGGAAGCCGTAGCCTGACACGATCTACAACCAAAGTTAATAGAATTCGAGCCCGGGTGTTTCGAACCAGAGCCGCTAGACTGCGTTTGCTTCAGTTGATTCCATAAGTCCCAATGACGGATATTTGCCTCATCATATCAAAGCGACCCCGCTTGCCAGAAGCCGCTAGATGCCGCAGACTAGACTTTAGCTGGGCGCCATTTGTTGGATGGCGACAAACAAGAATCTGGCTGGCGGGGCCCGGATGAGCCCGTACGCTCCTCAACTCGTCGTCGACGTTCAAATCGTCGGGCAATCCAGCCCCCGGTGGGCTAGCGCTACATCCGAGGGGGACCGAGTCGCGAACAATCAGCGGCTGTCGGACGCCCGTAGCCAAGCCGTCGAGCGTCTGATCGAGCAGAATTTGAAAAAAGCGCTCGCTCCCGCGAATCTAACGTTTCAGTATAATCAGAGCTATCCGGATAATTCGTCGGTTCCGGATCAGACAGTCCTTGTCGACGCCTCGGGCCGCGGTCAATCAGAAAGCGTATTGGCCGCGCATGGCGACCGGCGAAATAACGATCCAAAATTCCGGCGCGTCGACGTGCGGATTCGCATCGCGCACCGTTTGCAGGAGGATGTTCCGCGCCGAGTGGTGCGTCAATACCAACGATCGAGCAAAACCAAGCATTGGTTTGTTTCCGTGGCGGCCGGCGTGTCGATTGCCTATGTGGTAAGCGGTTCACTATTGTTTGTGAAGCTGCGCAATGAGTACGGTCAGACCGCCGTGGGACAAGGTCTGATCGGCGGCGCCGGCATCGGAGTTTCCCTCGTTCCGGGATTTGGCAAGATACCGCACGCAAGCGCGTCGTTCGGCCACGAGACGGCGTTCCATACCGACGTCCCGGTAGGATTCGAGGTCTTCGACGGCATCGGGATCAACTATGGGTCCGTTTCGGTGGGTCTTTTCGGCGGAGGCAGGGTTGCGCTTTTGAGCTTTTACAAACTGGGTTGGGGCGCGAAGTTCATCTTTCTGAAGGGTTTGACTTTGGGCGCCCAGGCCGGCGCGCAAATTGCCGACGGAAACGGGGTGCTATGGCTCGATAGCGTGCCGCCGGATTACGTGATTCAGCGCTATTCCCGGACGGAATTCGACCGCTATAAATCGCTTTGGGTCACCGACCACCGGACCGCGATCTTCTTTGCTACCGGATCCGCCGAAGTTTTGGTCGGCGACAAGCTCAAGCTCGACGACGTCCTCGTCAAGACCGTGACAGATGTATTCGCGACCTGAGTGTCGCGCGAATCCACAAGCCGAGCGTTGATGGGGCCATCGAGTTGCGCCGCCGCCTTCTGACGACGCATCTCACCCGTCGGCGGCAAAGTTCTCTTCGCGTTGCGAACCGTCAGCCCGCAACGAACCTGCTCGGGCGCTCGTCGTGATGGACCAACTTCGCCCGCTCTTCGAAAAGAATGGTCGGAGTGAGAGGATTCGAACCTCCGACCCCATCGTCCCGAACGATGTGCGCTACCAGGCTGCGCTACACTCCGACATCGCGGCGCTCAACGCCGGCGAGCAGGCCTTATAGGGGCGGAGCCGCCGCGGCGCAAGGGACGCCCCTCGTGCCGCACCCCGCTTGCGGCGAACGGGCACGAGCGCCTTCCCCCCTCGCGCGATCGAAGGCTAAGCTCAAATATGCGACCAAGGTGACAATGAGGTCGATGGGCGCAAGATCGTCAACATCGCCAAGGGCGACCCGGGCAAGCCGGACGTCGCCAAAAGCGCGCTTGCCGGGGCCTATGAGGACGGCGGCGCCAAATGCGAACTGACCTTCGCGGGGTTCGGCTCGTAAAGCATCAGGACCGCGGGGCCCACGTCGGTCGCGACCGTCGCTTCGGCTCGAAACCCGGCCTTCTCGTAAGCGCGCCGCGCACGCAGATTGTCGGTCGCCGGATCGATCGCGACCAGCGGCGCGCCTTCGGCGCAGAGCCGCTCTGCGAGCCGTCGCAGATAGGCTTGTCCATGGCCGCGTCCGATCATCGACGGCCAGCCGATGAAGCTGTCGATCGCCCGCGATCCTTGCGGCAAATGCGCGAGATGAAGTTGCGGCCAGGCGTCAACATCATAATCCTGCGCATACGCAAACGCCCGCCCGTTGAAGGAGACGATCCGCATCGTCATGCGCGGCTCGTTCAGATCCTCACGCAAGAGTTCGAATTGCTCGCTTGGGTTCCCCCACCAGCGCTTCACTTCCGGCGCATGGAGCCAGCGCCGAAGCTGCGGCAAATCGCCCACCGTAGCGGGCCGATACGAATAGGCGGAGAGATCAGCCCTCATTGCCGGGGAACCGGCTGCGCATGAAGCTGGCCAGCGGCTCATTTAGCCAAGGCTTTGCGCCTGCCGAAAAGAACGATTGCAATGCCGCCGAGCACCGCGATCGAGGCGAGCGCGAGGCGCAGCGTGACCGGTTCGGCAAGAAACGCCGCGCCCGCCAGCGCCGCGATCACCGGCACGCTCAGTTGCACCGACGCGCCCTTGGCCGCGCTCAATCCGGGCAGCGCGGCGTACCAGATCGCATAGCCCATGCCGGAAGCGACTGCGCCCGACAAAACCGCATAGATCAGCCCGGCATGGAATGAAGCGGCGCCGAAAACCAGCGGGACCAGGACGATCGCCATCGGCGTTGCGCGCAGAAAGTTGCCCGTGGTCGCCAGCAGCGGATCGCCGCCGCCTCTGCCGAGGATGGAATAGGCGCCCCAGGCGACGCCCGCCGTCAGCATCAGCGTGGAGCCCGCAAGCGGCGGCGCCGAGACGCCGGGCGCGACCAGGGCCGCAAGGCCGACGAGCGCGATGAGGAGCCCCACTGTCTGCAGCAGTGAAGGCCGCTCGCCTCGGATGATCCCGGCGAGGATCATGGTCGCCTGCACCGCGCCGAATAAGAGAAGCGCCCCCACGCCCGCAGGCAGCGACACATAGGCGAAGGAAAAGGCCGCGGCGTAGACGAACAGGGCCAGCCCGCCCCGCCACGACCCGCCGACCCGCTGTCCGCGGCGCAGCGCCGCAGCGATCGCCCACAAGGCCACGGCGCCCGACGCAATGCGGACGATTGTGAAGCTCGCCGGATCGACGCCGGCCCGCGCCAAAGCCGTACGGCACAGGATCGAATTGGCTGCAAAGGCAGCCATGGCGAGCGCGGTCAGCGCGAAGGTTCGCCCGCAACTCATTTTCTTTCCTCCGCCGTCAGTTTGGGGCCTGACCACCCCAAACCCGAGCTCAATGCAGATGCGCCGTCGGCAATTGCCAGTGTCGCCAAACCGCCGCGATCCGGAGAAGGAAACAGACAACGCCGCCTAAGAGCGCGGCGCGGTTCGGAGACACACGCAACGCGCGCGCCGCAACGAGCACAGCCGCGCCGATCAGGGCCGCGCTCGCGAGGAAATCGACGCGAAGGACCGCGGGAACTTCCGCCAGCAGGATATCGCGGATCGTGAATCCGCCAACGCCAGTGAGGCCGCCCATCATGACGGCGGCGATCGGGGTGAGTTTGTACTCCAACGCCTTTTCGGCGCCGGCCACCGCGAGTAGGGAAAGCCCCGCGGCGTCGACAACGACAAGGGCGGCCTCCGGTATCTCCTCGACCGATTGGAAAAAGAGATAGGTCATGAGGCCGCCAAAGAGCGCAATTGTCACCAGCGGCCAACCGCGCAAGGCTTCCGGCGGCTGATCCCCAAGGATGATGTCGCGCATCACCCCGCCGCCCAACGCCGTCGCCAGCGAGAGCGCCGCGATCCCAAGCAGGTCCAGATCGCGTACGGCCGCAGCCGAGGCGCCCTGTATGGCGAGCGCCACGTGCCGGCGAGATCGACGGCGCGCAGGAGCCGCGTATCCGTTGTCGCCATCGGGTTTCTTTTCTCAAAGCCTCGGCTCCCCCGCAGCCTCCCTAGCGAGCACTTGTTCGGAGGGTTTCGCGCTCCCAGCTGATTTGCGTCAGTTCAACGAAGCGCTCTTTAGCGCAGAAAGAGAAATCCATGAAAGTCGGCATTATCGGCTCTGGTGTTGTCGCGCGGACCTTGGGCGCGGGATTCCTCAAGCACGGCCACGAGGTTGAGATGGGCACCCGTGATCCGGTCAAGCTCAAGGAGTGGTCGGCGAAGAATCCGGGAGCCAAGGTCCAGTCGTTCGCGGAGGCCGCGACGTTCGGCGATGTCGTGGTGCTGGCGGTTGCGGGAGGGGTCGCGCAAGGGGCGCTGGGGCTCATCCGCTCCGAGGCGCTAAAGGGCAAGACAGTGATCGACGCCTGCAATCCGATAGGCGGTGGGGCGCCGGTCAATGGCGTATTGCCGTTCTTCACGCCCCAGAACGAATCGCTGATGGAGCAATTGCAAAAGGCTTATCCGTCGGCCCATTTCGTCAAGGCGTTCAATTCTGTCGGCAGCGGGCAGATGGTCAATCCTGAATTTGCGGGCGGCAGGCCGACGATGTTCATCTGCGGCAATGACGGGAACGCCAAGAAGATCGTGGCGCAGATTCTCGACCAGTTCGGCTGGGACACGGAGGATATGGGCGCGATCGAGGCGGCGCGGCCGATCGAGGCGCTTTGCATGCTTTGGTGCATCCCTGGCATTGGAAAGAACGACTGGTCGCCGCACGCGTTCAAGCTGCTGCGCTAATGCGAACAGAGCGCGAGTCTCGCGCCCGCCGCGCTTCAATCAGCGCGGAAGCGATCAAGGGCGGACCGTACTCGGCGGGCAATCCGCCTTGTGTGACAGGCTCACTGTGATAGGGTCCGCTGCTTCGGCAACCGGAACTGGAATGGCGAAAATTCTGATCGTCGATGACGAGCCGTTGATCACCGCGATGATGGAGGATTGGCTGTCGGAACTGGGGCATGTCGTTGTCGGCCCGGCGCACAATCTGGCCAGGGCGCTGGAGCTTGCCCAAAGCGACATCGACGCCGCGATTGTCGACGTGTCGCTTGGCCAAGACAATTCCTACCCACTCGTCGACGCCTTGATTGCCCGGGGCCTGCCATTGGCGCTGGCGACGGGCCACGGGCAACAGGGTATAGATCCGAGATACCGCACCCAGTCGACGCTCAGGAAGCCGTTCGATTTTGCGGCGTTCCGCCGCATTGTCGATGAGCTTGTGGCGCTAAGTGGCCCGAGCGCAGGCGCAAAAAACGCCTCGCCGCGCGGCTCTACCTCAGCGACGCATTAATCGAATCCAGCGCCTTCGACCCTGGGCACAATTCGCGCTCCGAGAGCTCGTTAAGCGGCCGGTCCGTCGTGCCAAGAACCTCGTGCAGTTCGTTGGCGTCGTCCTCGATATAGATGAGGCCGGTGGCGATCTCGCCGGCGATGCGAGCGCGCTCGAGCGTGGCGAGAGCGGCGGACCGGTCGCGGCAATCGTGATTTGCGTCGAGCTTGTGCAACACGACCGTCGAGCCGTCGTGCATCGTGACCGCCCGGCTTTCGCCTTCCGCGTAGTCCACCTCGATCGGTTCGCGTCCGGTGATGACGTCGAGCGCGTTGACGGCGATGTTGTGCTCGCGCACGTAATCGAAGCTTTTGGTCGAGCCGGCGTGATTGTTGAACGTGACGCAAGGCGAAATGACGTCGATGAACGCCGCCCCTTTATGCTCGAACGCGGCCTTGATGAGCGGCACCAGCTGCGTCTTGTCGCCGGAAAAGCTGCGCGCGACAAACGAGGCGCCAAGGCCGATCGCCATGCCGACGAGATCGATCGGCTGGTCCAGCGCGCCCGCGCCCTTCTTGCTCTTTGAACCGCGGTCGGCAGTGGCCGAAAATTGTCCCTTGGTCAGCCCGTACACCCCGTTGTTCTCGACGATGTAGACCATGTTGACACCCCGCCGCATGGCGTGGGCGAATTGGCCGAGCCCGATCGACGCCGTATCGCCATCGCCGGAGACGCCGAGGTAGATGAGATCGCGATTGGCGAGATTGGCGCCGGTGAGCACCGAGGGCATGCGCCCGTGCACCGAATTGAAGCCATGGCTCTGGCCCAGCATGTAGGTCGGAGTCTTGGAGGAGCAGCCGATGCCGCTCAATTTGGCGACCCGATGCGGCGGCAGGCTCAATTCGAAGCAGGCGTGGATGATCGCGGCGCTGATCGCATCGTGCCCGCAGCCCGCGCATAAAGTCGACATCGAGCCTTCGTAGTCCCGATGGGTGAAGCCGAGATCGTTGACGGCGATCGAGGGGTGGTGAAACTTCGGCTTGCCGAGATAGGTCACGAGACGCGCTCCAACGTTTGCGCCGAAGCCGGGCGCCGCAATCGGCTGGCGATTTCCCGGACAATGAAACGGGCGGTGATCGGCATCCCGCTGAAATGGAGGATCGAGGTGAGCCGCGCCGGCGCGATTTCAAGATCGGTGGTCAGGAGAACGCGCATCTGCGCGTCGCGGTTCTGTTCGACGACGAACACCTGATCATGGGTACGGACGAAGTCGGCGACTTCGCGCGCGAGCGGAAAGGCGCGGATGCGCAGCGTGTCGACATGCAGGCCGTCGCTCGCCAGCAAGGCCTGAGCCTCATCCATCGCCGGAGCGGTCGAACCGAAGTGAATAACCCCGACCCGTGTCGACTTGGCCGCCGGCTTGACAGCCGGCCGCGGCAGGAGGCCGCGCGCGGTCTCGAATTTGCGTAAGAGGCGCTCCATATTGTCGACGTAAGGACCGGCTTCTTCGGTATAGCGGGCGAAGCGGTCGCGGCTGGTGCCGCGGGTGAAATAGGCGCCGAGCGTCGGGTGGGCGCCGGGCAGGGTGCGATAGGGGACGCCGTCGCCGTCGACGTCGTTATAGCGGCCGAACTCGACGGCGTGCTCGAGTTCCTCGCCGCTGAGCACCTTGCCGCGGTCGAAGCGGCGCGAATCGTCCCAGCGGAAGGGGGCGCTCAGATGCGAATTCATGCCGATATCGAGGTCGAGCATGACGAACACCAGGGTCTGCAGCCGCTCGGCGAAATCAAACGCGCTCGCGCCGAATTCGAACGCTTCCCCGGGCCCGTCGGGGATCAGGAGCACATGCTTGGTGTCGCCGTGCGACGCGAAAGCCGAGACGAGCAGGTCCGACTGCTGGCTGCGCGTCGGCATGCCGGTCGACGGGCCGCCGCGCTGGACGTCGAACACCACCACGGGAACCTCGGCGAAATAGGCGAGGCCGAAGAACTCCTGCATCAGCGAAATGCCCGGGCCTGACGTCGTTGTGAAGGCGCGGGCGCCGTTCCAGCCCGCTCCGACTGCAACGCCGATGGCGGCGATCTCATCCTCGGCCTGGACGATCGCGTAATTCTTCTTGCCCGTCGCCGGATCGACGCGATAGCGCGAGCAGTTACTTTCGAACGCCTCAGCCAGCGAGGTGGAGGGCGTGATCGGATACCAGGCGCAGACCGTAGCCCCGCCATAGACCGCGCCTAAGCCGGCGGCGAAATTGCCTTCGACCAGAATGCGGTCGCCGACCGCATCGCTGCGCCTGACCCGAATACCAAGCGGACATTGGAAGCGGGACTTCGCCTCGTTGTGGCCAATTTTGAGCGCGCGCAAGTTGGCGGCGATCAGCTTGTCCTTGCCTTTGAACCGCTCGCGCAGCAGCGCCTCTATGACGCTAATCTCGATATCGAGCAGCGCTGCGAGCGCGCCGACGTAAACGATGTTCTTATAGAGCTGGCGCTGCCTCGGGTCAGAATATTCGGCGGCGCAGATTGCCGTCAGCGGCATGCCCAGAACCTCGATATCGTCGCGGGTCAGGAGATGGGCGATCGGCCGGGTCGAATCGTAGAAGAGGCAGCCGCCAGACTCGATCGAGGCGATATCCTGAGCGAAGGTCTGCGGATTCATGGCGACCAGGATATCGGCGCCGCCGCGCGCGCCCAACGAGCCCGCTTCGCTCACCCGCACTTCGTACCAGGTCGGCAGGCCCTGGATGTTCGAAGGGAAGATGTTGCGCGGGGCAATGGGCACGCCCATGCGCAGGATCGAACGTGCGAACAACAGATTGGCGCTTGCCGATCCCGAGCCGTTGACGTTGGCGAACCGAATGACGAAGTCGTTTACAGCATGGATCGGCATGATTGTCCGGCTTGAGCCATCTCAATTGTGAACTTCGTCATGTCCCAGGCGCCGGTCGGGCAGCGTTCGGCGCAGAGACCGCAGTGCAGGCAGAGATCCTCGTCCTTGACCATCACCCGCCGGGTCTTGACCGGCTCCGAGACATAGATCGCCTGGGAAAGATTGAGCGCTGGCATGATAAGCGATCGCCGCAACTCGTCCTCGGGAGCGTTGGGCACGAACGAGATGCAGTCGATCGGGCACACGTCGACGCAGGCGTCACACTCGATACACAGAGGGGCGGAGAAGACGGTCTGGACGTCACAGTTGAGGCAGCGCTGCGCTTCGCCCAATGCCTGCCTAAGATCAAAACCGAGCTCGACTTCGGTCTGGATGTTCTTGAGCGCCAGCGTGTTCTCGACATGGGGAACCTTGAAATCGGCGATCGAGGGTGATGGCGTTGTCGTAAGACCATTCGTGGATGCCCATCTTCTGGCTCACGAGATTGGTCAAAGGATCGGGACGCGCGCGCGGATCCTCGCCCTGGCAGAAGGCGTCGATCGAGATCGCGGCCTCATGGCCGTGCGCGACCGCGGTGATGATGTTCTTGGGGCCAAAGGCGGCGTCGCCGCCGAAGAAGACATGTCGCAGACTTGACTGGAACGTGACGGAATCGACCGCAGGCAGGCCGTCGCGACCGAAGGTCAGGCCGGCGTCGCTTTCGATCCAGGGAAATGCGTTTTCCTGGCCGACCGCGATCAGGACATCGTCGCATTCGACGACAACGTCCGGTTCGCCCGTAGCGACGAGGACGCGGCGCCCGCGCTCGTCTTTCTTTGCTTCCATCTTCTCGAATACGACGCCGGTGAGGCGGCCGGCGTCATGCGTGAACGCCTTGGGCGCATGGAAGTTCAGAATTGCGACGCCCTCTCGGATCGCGTCTTCTTTTTCCCACGGCGAGGCCTTCATCTCGGCGAAGCCCGAGCGCACGACGACCTTGACCTCGGCGCCGCCAAGGCGCCGCGCCGTCCGGCAACAATCCATCGCCGTATTGCCGCCGCCCAGCACGACCACGCGCCGGCCGATCGACGAGATATGGCCGAACGAAACGCTGGCCAACCAGTCGATGCCGATATGGATGCGGCTCGCTGCCTCGCGGCGCCCTGGTATTTCGAGGTTGCGTCCGCGCGGCGCGCCGCAGCCGACGAAAATCGCGTCGTAGCCTTCGCCGATGAGGCTCTTCAGACTATCGATGCGCCGCTCGGCGATGAATTGGCCGCCGGTCGATAAAGCGTAGCCGACCTCCTCGTCGATCACCTCGTCGGGCAAGCGAAATTTTGGAATCTGGCTGCGCATCATGCCGCCGGCGCGCGAGTCGGAATCAAACACCACGGCCTCGTAGCCGATCGCGGCCAGATCGCGCGCGACGGTCAGCGACGCGGGGCCGGCGCCGACGCAGGCGACGCGCTTGCCGTTACGGCTCAACGGCGGGCCGGGAATGAGCGCGGCGATGTCTTGCTTGTGATCGGCGGCGACGCGCTTCAAGCGGCAGATCGCAACCGGCTGTTCCTCGAGTCGTCCCCTGCGGCAGGCAGGCTCGCAAGGGCGGTCGCAAGTGCGCCCCAGAATCCCGGGGAACACATTCGACTTCCAGTTGATCATATAAGCGTCGTTGTAGTCGCCTGATGCGATCTTGCGAATGTACTCGGGGACGGGGGTATGGGCCGGACACGCCCACTGACAATCGACCACCTTGTGAAAGTAACTGGGATCCGAGACGTCTGTCGGTTGCACGACCGCTTGTTCTCCCGCCCGTTGCCGAGGCGCCAACACGTTGGAATCCATACTTACGCCAACCTTCGGGCAAAATTGTTAAAATCGGCTTGGGGAGACCACAAAAGGTCGTGAAGTGGGTATTTCATTGCCATTTTCGCGTCAAGCGGACGCGCGAACCGCGCAAAACGCTCAATTTGCCTCCCTAATGTGGGGCCAGGTGTCCGCGAGCCGGTAGCCCGAGGGCCACGGGTCGGCCGGGTCCAGCATATACTGATTGACGCCGGTAATCCAGGCCCGGCCAGAAATAATCGGGATTATGGCCGGCCGGCCTCCGATCGTGGCCCGCCGCGCGATCCGGCAGACAAACTCGGAGCCGATGATGGAGCGGGCGCGATAGACGTCGCCCTCCGCCATCAGCGTGCGCGCGCTCAAGGTCGCCATGCGGGCGCTGCAGCCGGTCCCCGTGGGCGAGCGGTCGATCTTGCCTGGGCGGACGACGACCGCGTTCGGACCTTGAAGTTCGTTTCCCTCGCGCGTCAGTGGGCCTGCGAACTGGCAGAGGGAGATGTGATCCCAAGCCTGCGCCTCGGAATGGGCGAAGCCTAGCTGCTCGTTGGCGGCGGCGATGATGCGGACGCCCGTCTCGGCCAGGTCGCGCGCTTCGTCCGGCTGAATCGCGAAGCCGAGCGCCGCCGCATCGACGATGACGAAACTGTCGCCGCCGTAAGCCACGTCGACTTTGAGCGCGCCCAAGCCCTTAACCTCGAGCGGCGCGTCCAGCCGGTCGGCGAACGAGGGCACGTTTTCAATTGAGATCCGCTCGGCTTTGCCGTTCCGGCATTCCGCGGTGACGGCGATGAGGCCGCCGGGCGCTTCGAGCACAAGATGCGTCTGAGGCTCCTGCATCGGCAGAATGCCGCCGTCGAGCAGCACGGTCGCGACGCAGATTGCGTTCGAACCCGACATGGGCGGCGTATCCTCGGGCTCCATGATGATGAAACCCATCTGCGCCCTCGGGTCCTTGGCTGGCACGAGCAGATTGACGTGCCGGAAAACGCCGCCGCGCGGCTCGTTGAGGAGAAAACTGCGCAAGGCGCCGTCCTTGGCGATGAAGCGCGACTGCTCCCACAAAGTTTCGCCGGGCGGAGGCGCGACGCCGCCGACGATCACATCGCCGACCTCGCCCTCGGCGTGGCAAGTGACGACGTGGATGATTTTCGAGGTGCGCATCCTGGACACTTTCGTTTGCAGCCGGCGGCGCTAGCCTCCTTAAGTGACGCATTTCAGGCTTACAGAAGGGCCGATTCCGGGCCTCAGGCCGCGTTTGTCCAGACCCTTCCTTCTGCGGACCATTTAGGCAAAAGGCAGCTTAACAAACGCGCTTGAATGATTTTTCTATCGCGCAGAAGATGCCGGCCGCGACGCCCCGTCCGGGGTGTCTTTGTTCGACCCGGAGTTCGACCATGATCCGCAATGCCTTGGAGAATTTGAGCCGCCGCACTTTCCTCAAGGGGACTGCCGGCGCTGCGCTCGGCGGATCCGCGCTGTCGTTTTTGGGCAGGCCCGCTCTTGCCGCCGATCTCAAAACCGTGCGGTTCAGCGAAGCCGTTCACAACCTCGGCTATATCAATCTTTATGTCGGCATGCATTCCGGCATGTTCAAGAAAAATGGCCTGGACATGCAGGTGAGCGCCGCTGGCGGCGACACCCAGACCTTCGCGGCGGTGCTGGGCGGCTCGGCCGATTTCGCCATCGGCGACGCCACCATGGCGGTGATCTCGCGCGAGAACGGCGGTCCGGGCATGGTGGTCGGCACGGTGGTGCAGCGGGCCCATTATTTCGCCGTCTCGAAGACCGTCGAGCCTTTCACCGATCCCAAGAAGTTCAAGGGCATGAAGATCGCCACCTCGCCCGAACCCAACACCAACTATAGCGTCACCAAGCGGCTGATCGAGAGCAACGGCATGAAGCTTGGCGTCGACGCCACGATCGTGCCTGTCAGCCCGGGGACCGAGATCGCGGCCATGCTGGCGGGCCAAGCCGATATCGCCATCGCCTACCAGCCGGGCGTGTCCCAGGCCGTTTCCCAGGGCGCCAAGATCGTCTTCGACTTCTCGAACTATGTCGGACCGTTCTGCAACACCGGCATCATGGTCCTGCCGACGACCATCCAGAAAGACCCCGACATGGTGCAGGCCCTCGTCACCTCCTTCGAGGAAGCCGGGCGCAAGACCTATGCGGATCCAGCCTATTCCAAGCAGGTGGCCAGGTTGGAATTCCCCGACCTGCCTGGCGACGTCGTGGACGCAGCGATCGACGCCGAGATCAAATACAAGATTCCGGCTCAGACCGTGGTGACCCAGCGCGACGCGTGGAAGAACCTGATGGACATGCAGAAATACCTCGGCAACATCAAGGGAACCATCTCGTTCGATCAGGTGATTGACAATTCTTTCGCCGATAAGGCGGTCAAGATCGCCGGTTGATGCAAACGCCGATCGTGCGGGCCGCAAGCGCGGTTTCAAACAACGGATCTCCACCGCAAGGGCCGCCGCCCCTTGCGGTTGAGAACATCGCCAAAACATTTTTTTCGGCCAACAAGACGACGCCCGTGGTGGGCGATCTCAGCTTTGTGCTCGGCAAGGGCGAGATCGTCAGCATTGTGGGACCGTCAGGATGTGGGAAAACCACGCTCCTGAACGTGGTCTGCGGCCTCATTCCGCCCGATGCGGGGCAGGTTCGTTGGCACGGCCAGCCGCTTGGCGCGCGCGGAATCCGGCCTGCCAATGTCGGCTATATGCTCCAGAAGGACTTGTTGCTGCCCTGGCGGACCGCGATCGCCAACGTCAAGCTGGGCATGGAAATCCGTCGCACGCCTAAAGTCGAAGCCAACGAGCGCGCGCGCGCCCTGCTCGACCAGTTGGGCTTGCACGGCTTCGCCGACAATTATCCCTCGACCCTGTCGGGCGGCATGCGCCAGCGCGTGGCGCTTGCCCGCACCTTGGTCAACAACCCGGACGTGCTCCTTCTCGACGAACCCTTTGCGGCGCTTGATTTCCAGACCAAGCTCTTGATCGAGAGCGACACCGTGAATCTCGTCCGCGACAGCGGAAAATCCGTCCTCTTGATAACCCACGACATCGAGGAAGCGGTCTCGATGGCCGACCGGGTTCTGGTGCTGACCCATCGTCCCACCAGGCTCAAGGCGGCTTACGACATCGATCTTGATGCGCCAGCGGACGATATGATCGCGCTGCGGGAGAGCGCGGGCTTCGGTGATTATGTCCGCCAAATCTGGTCCGACCTCGATGTCGGCCGCGCTTGACCGGGGGCCGAGAATGGCGGCCGTGACCGATCATGACTCGCCCATTCCCGCCATGACGGCGCCCTTGCCGAGCGCGCTCCGAGCTCGGCGCTTCCGCCGGAGCGCCCTGGTGCTGCTGGTCCAGGCGCTGATCCTGATCGCCTTCCTGGCCTTCTGGGAATTCGAGGCCGGCAAGAGCAAGCAGTCGGCCTTCATGTTCGGTTCGCCCTCGGCGATCTGGAGCTTCCTTTGGAAGATGATCGTTGACGGCAGCCTCTTGCGCGACATCAGCGTGACGGGGCTGGAAACCGTGCTGGGCTTCCTGATCGGCAATTTGATCGGGACCTTTGTCGGCCTGTCGTTATGGTATTCGCTGTTCGTCTCGCGGGTGGTGCAGCCTTTCGTGATCGCGATCGGCTCGATCCCGATCATTGCGCTTGCGCCGATCATCATCATCTGGTTCGGCACGGGCCTCGCCTCCAAGATCGCGATGTCGACCCTGTCCGTGGTGGTGGTGGCGCTGGTCACCTCCTACAAAGGCGCGATCGGGGTCGATCCGGACCAGATCAATCTCTTGCGCACGCTTGGCGCCCGGAAGCCGCAAATCTTCTCCAAGCTCGTCGTCCCGGCCAGCCTGACCGACATCTTCGCCGGGCTCAAGCTGACGGTCGGGTTCGCGCTGATCGGGGCGATCGTCGGCGAGTTCATGTCCTCATCCGTGGGCCTTGGTCACGCCATCTTCCAGGCCGGATCGCTCTACGCGATCCCGAAGGTTTTCGCTTCGCTTGTCGGCACGATCGCGCTGGCCCTGGTGCTGACCTTCGTGGTCGGCAAGATCGAGCAGCTTCTCACCCCCTGGCGTCAAGCCGGCTGATCGCGGGCGCTTTGCAGGCTTTGCTCAATGAAGTTGGCCGGGGCGAGATCAACGTGCCGATGATCGCCGAACAGGCGGGCGTGACGCCGTCAACGGTCTATCGGCGCTGGGGCGACCTTACGCAATTGCTGGCCGACACCGCCGCCGCCGGCCTGACCTTTGCGGCCGCTTCGATCCTGGCGTCTGCGGCCAAACATTGGCAAAAGCCCACCGGTGCGTCTCCTGCAAATGGTCATATGACCTGCAGTTTATGGCGTTACCTGCAATTTCTAGCTTGACCTGCTGTTCTGTCCATGACCTGCTAAACGTGGGCGGGCCTGCATTGGCGGGCTGATTCGCATGGAGATTAGTGGTCAATGGCCGAACTCGCGCTATCAACGGATTTAGATAAAGTTCTAGAAATCCATAAAAAGGTTGTTCTTGAGGGATTTGTATCTGATGGCCAACACAAGCATCGTACTTATGCCGTCTCCAACTTGCGCGGCGGCGTCGGAAAGACGTCACTAACGTTCAATATCGCCTACGAAATGTCACGAACGCGCGCATTATTAATTGCGGATGTATGTCCACAGTCGAACATGACCGAAGTAATACTTAAAGACGAAAAGCCAATAGTTACTATATACAATGCGTTGCAGCCGCGTGTTTTAGGGCCGGCGTTTGGTGATGAGGTGAAAAACATAGCGTCTCCAGTTCATAAGCACGTACTGTCGTTTGCGGGTGGTAAAGGTTGTTATTTCATTCCAGGTGATCCTGAATTGTACGAATTTCCATCTTATCTATATCAGCAGCTGGGCGTCGCTAACACTCGAAGCAACAACAATATTGTAAAAACTTTGCTTTGGTCTTTGAAGGAGGTTTTGGAGGATGAGGCTATAACTCTTAAGTGCCAGTCTATTCTAATTGATACAAGCCCCTTTTATTCTGGAGGAACTCACCTCGCCTGGTGTGCCGCCGACGCTTTGATTGTCCCCGTGCGTGTTGATGAGCATTCCGTCGAATCGCTCGGACTGCTGATGAAATTGCTAACAGACCCCAATCGGGATTTCCTGCTTTGGAATCAACGCGGAGGGAACCTCCCAGCACCGAAGATCGCTGCGATAGTTATGACGATGGCCGGCGCGAAGAGCCAGAAGGAAGCCACTCCGGACGCCGCCTCGAGAATGTTTATAGAGCGCGCTCTTGGCATTGCTAAGAAGCATCCGGAACTCTTTGAATTCCCGGATCCAGCAGATGCCTTTGTAATCACCGATGATTTCATGTCAGCGGGAAGAATTAGCGGGGCTGAAAGCGTCCCTATTTCGCAGCTCAAAGTAGGCAAGTTTCATACTGTTGCCGGCCGCCGACTTCAGGTGAACCAATCCGCTGAACGCTACCAAAAGGAATTGCGGTATCTGGCGAGTATATTGTGAAAAGCATCTTCGACGCTAAGCAAGGCTCTTGAAGGGATGCCGCGGCTTCCTGTTTTCTTAAGAGCGCTCGCTGTAATTTCCGCGCCGGCCGTGGTACTGACACCATTGACGGCACGACGGCCACAGATTTTTCTTTGCAAGCTCTTTTGGAAATCCGGAATTCATGCTATAGTCTTGTCACTTGCTGGGTCAACTCGGACTCCAGGGTGCTCAGGATGGTTAGGAGAATGATGGGACGTAGGGCGGCCCTCGCGCACAACCCGAGACGCGAATTTAGCGCCGGGGGAGAAATTTTTTTATTTGGATTCCCCGTAACACATTGAAAAGTCCCAATTCGGCCAAAGGAATCCAAGGAAATGCAAGCTTTTTTGCTTGGATTTATTTGGAATCGCTTGGATTTATTTGCAGGGTACTCGCGCGCTGGTTGTACCCGCCCCGCTTCGCACGGGCCAAACGCTTCGACTCGCGCCTAACGACTGGCCACCAGCGCCGCCCACGCAAGCAGGGCAGGGCAGCGAGCGGACATCGGCGCAATTCCCCTTCCATCGCCGCCCCATCAGGCATAGATAGCGCGAACTCCCTTCTATTTGCGCCGATTGGCGCCGGAGATCGTTATGCCCACGCCGCGTACGTTATATGACAAGATCTGGGACGAGCATGTCCTGGACACCAATGGCGGCCTGAGTCTCATCTATATCGATCGCCACCTTGTCCACGAGGTCACGAGCCCGCAGGCGTTCGAGGGGCTCAGGATGACCGGGCGCAAGGTGCGCGCGCCGCACAAGACGCTCGCCGTCGTCGACCACAACATCCAGACCACCGACCGCAGCGGCGGCATCGCGGATCCGGAAAGCCGCCAGCAGGTCGAGGAGCTGGCCAAGAACGCGCGCGAGTTCGGGATCGAATATTACGACGAGTTCGATGCGCGGCAGGGGATCGTGCACATCATCGGGCCGGAGCAGGGCTTCACCCTGCCTGGGACGACGATCGTCTGCGGCGATAGCCACACCTCGACCCACGGCGCCTTCGGCGCGCTTGCCCATGGCGTCGGCACCTCCGAGGTCGAGCATGTGCTCGCCACCCAGACGCTGATCCAAAGCAAAGCCAAGAACATGCGGGTCAAGGTCGACGGCGCGCTTCCTCCGGGCGTGACCGCCAAGGACATCATCCTCGCCATCATCGGCGAAATCGGGACGGCGGGCGGCACCGGCCATGTCATCGAATATTGCGGCTCGGCGATCGAGGCGCTCTCGATGGAAGGGCGGATGACGGTCTGCAACATGTCGATCGAGGGCGGCGCGCGGGCCGGCATGATCGCGCCCGACGAGAAGACTTACGCCTATCTGAAAGGCCGGCCGAAGTCGCCGAAGGGCGACCTGTGGGATCAGGCGCGGCGGCACTGGGACACGCTGCACAGCGACGAGGGCGCGCATTTCGATGGCGAGGTGAAGCTCGACGCCGCCAACCTGCCGCCGATCGTGTCCTGGGGCACGAGCCCGCAAGACGTGGCGCCGATCTTCGGCGCGGTGCCGCGGCTCGAGGACGCGACGACCGAGCAGAAGCGGGCCTCGATCCAGCGCGCGCTCGATTATATGGGGCTGAAGGGCGGGGAGAAGATGACGGAGATCGCCATCGACCGCGTGTTCATCGGCTCCTGCACCAATGGGCGCATCGAGGATCTGCGCGCAGCCGCTGCGATCGCGAACGGCCATAAGGTCAGCGAGCGCGTCAACGCGATGGTTGTGCCGGGATCGGGCCTGGTCAAGGCGCAAGCCGAGGCCGAGGGTCTGGACAAGATCTTCCTCGCCGCCGGCTTCGAGTGGCGCGAGCCCGGCTGCTCAATGTGCCTGGCGATGAATCCCGACAAGCTTTCACCGGGCGAGCGCTGCGCCTCGACCTCGAACCGCAATTTCGAGGGCCGCCAGGGCTACCGCGGCCGCACCCACCTCGTGTCGCCCGCAATGGCCGCGGCGGCCGCGATCGCCGGGCGGTTCGTCGACGTGCGCGACTGGCGATAGAGACATGAAAATCGGCGATCTCCTCATTGACGAGAGCGAGATCGTCGAGAGTTTCGTACGCTCCTCGGGTCCGGGCGGACAGAACGTCAACAAGGTGGCGAGCGCGGTCGAGCTCCGGTTCGACGCCCGAGGCTCGCCCAGCCTGCCAAACGACGTCGCGGTCCGGCTGATCAAGCTCGCCGGGGCGCGCGCCACCCAGGACGGCGTGATCGTCATTTTCGCCCAGAGATTCGCCAGTCAGCCGCGCAACCGGCAGGATGCGCGCGCCCGGCTGGCCGACCTGCTCATGAAGGCGCAGGCGCGGCCAAAGCGGCGCCTTGCCACGCGCCCGACGTTCGCCTCCAGAGCGCGCCGAGTTCGACGAGAAAACGCGCCGCGGCGCGGTGAAGGCCCTCCGGGGCAAGACGATCGGGGCGGACTGATTCATCCTGGCGCGGGCCGAGCCGGAGCAGGACCGCCTATCGCCGCGATGCCCGAGCGTCGCTTTGCTGGGCCACACGCGCCGCCCCTCGCAACGCGCCGTCCAGCCGAGGCGGACGAACAGGCGCCGGGGCTGGTTGAGCTTCCCGCTCCTCGCTCCTCATCGCCGCAAACTCGGCGAAATCGTGCGAGCAGATGAGCTTCACTTCGCCGAGCGCAAGGCGTGCGAGTTCGCGCAAGCGCGCCTGATTGGCGAGTCGCTGTGCGTTGTCGACGTCCGCCAGCGACTCGAACCAGCGCAAGCCTCTCGGCGCGGCGCCGCCGTCCGGGTCGACTTCGGAGTGATGGAAATAGGCGTCGCCGCAATGGAGCAGCCAATCGTCCGACCGCCTGACCGCGACGCCGCAATGTCCGCGCGTATGGCCGGGAAGCGGCACCAGCAGCACCTCGTCGCGCGTCCCAGGAACAGCGCGCACGGCCGAAAAGCCGAACCAGGTGTCGCCTTCCTCCTCGATCGGGGCCCATTTCTTGACCCCTGCGATCTGCAGGGCGCGATAGCGGATTCGCTCGTTCAGGCTCGACCGATGCGAGGCCGCGCGAAGCTCGGTGGCGAAAACGTGGACGGTCGCGCCGGGGAAATCGCTGATCCCTCCCGCGTGGTCGAGGTCGAGATGGGTCGGCACGATGTGGCGAACATCGCTCGGACGGTAGCCCAAATCTGCGACTTGCCGCAGCGCCGTCTCGGCGACCTCGAGCCGCGGCCGCGCCATCGCGTTGAACAGGAATCCGAGCCTCCGGGATTCGTTGACGTCGTCGACCCCGAGCCCGGCATCGACCAGGATCAGCCGGTCATCGCCCTCAACCAGAAGGCAATGGCAGCACATGGGGGTGGGCGACAATGGGCCGCCGGCGCCGCCGAACAATCTCCCGCCGCGCGGACACAAGGATCCGCAATTGAGATGATGGATACGCACGCGCCTGATACTCCGGCCGGCTCGATTGTTTCAGCCTGTCACAGATCCGTCGCCTGCGTCCACCCACCGCAACCGCAGGATTGTACAATCAAAGGTTGATTAACTGACGCAGCTCATTGGTCTTCCGGTGCTCGTCGAGAGAGACCCGCAACGCGTCTATCACCTATTGACCTTAATGGATCCTTACAAAGCCGACCGACGCAAGAATGCACAACGCGGCCCTGACGAATTAAGTTCAACTGTCAATCAGAGTTCATACGGCGCCTTATCAATTCAAGGGATTAAACACGAGCTTTGGTGAATAGAGCAGTCGTTTCTACTTGATATGCCAATCGATACACTTCAGCCCCTTCGTTATTTCATCGATTGGTTTCGGCCTATTAATAGACTGTGCAGTATGACCACCCTCGTTCCCCGCAACCGCCCGATTGAGTCCGTGATCGGCGAAAACGCCCGGAAGCGATGCGCCTTCAACGGAATTGCAGCCAGCGGGCCATCCTGCTGCGACAGTCGACAATTGGCTCTTATAGCGTTAGTTGTTGGTATGGGCCAATTCCGATGGCGCTCTTGATCCAGTTTTGTGGCGTGATTTGTCGATCCCAGGCTTCGAGGGCGCGCCGCCAGCCGAGATAATTTGGCAGGTTCTTGGTGGCGACGCCGTTGAAGCGATTGAGCCATTGCTTGAGACGGCTGTGGTAGGCGTTGACGTTGTTGATATGCAGGTGGGGCGCCGCGGGGACAGGCTTTCCCGGGGAAGGAACGGCGTGAAAGGGGATGTTGGCCTGGCGGGCGAAGGAGGCCAGCGGTTTGCCGCCATCGCCGATCAAGTGATTTGCGGACGTAACGACACCGGTCAGGACGGCGGCGATCGAAGCGCTGTCGTCGTTTGGCAGAACGGCGTCGAAAGTTGCGCCCTTTCGGTCGCGGGCGACGAGCACGGGAATGTTGTCCTGATAGGGGCCCGGATGACGGGCCGTTCCGCCGCGTTTGCGAGCCTTGCGAGGCAGATCGGACCACCGCCCCTTGAAAAATTCAAGGATGAAGGTTTCATCCGCTTCGACGATTCCGCTCAGCTTTTGCGGCTTGTCCGCGGCGGGAGCGCCCAAAAACCGGTGACGCCAGCGGAAAGCCGTCGTCGGATGCACGCCGCAAAGCGCGGCCGTCTTCACCAGGCTTTTGCCTTCGATCATCGCCTGCGCGTGATCGAGCCAACGCTCTTTCTTGCGCAGATGCGCCATTGGGCTTTTGCTCAGGGCGTTGAAGGTGCGTCCGCAAGCCTTGCAGCGGAACCGCGCCAGTCCGCGCGAGCGTCCCCAGGCCACGATTTCGCGACCCGCGCAATGCGGACACCCTCGACTTTCCACCCGCTCATGGCCTGTTACGCCCAACGCGTCCGGCCGACGGCGAGCCTTCAAGGCCTTGTTCTTCGCGGCCGCCGTCAGCATCGCAGTTTTCCGACCCACCCCCTCCGCCGTCGTCAGAGCCGCGAGCGCCGCCCGCCGCTGATCCTCGTTCAATCGAACGATCCCCGACAGCCAAGTCGAAAACTCCTCACCCTTCATCGAACAATCTCCAACCCCACCCCCACCATAACCCAAATCAACAACTAACGCTATAAGAGCCCGACAATTTCTTGCTCGAAGCAGAAATACGTGTATAATAACTCTGAATTAGCAAAGTTGAGCCCGCATGGTCGACGAACCTAAATTACTCTCCGAATGGGTGTGCAGGCGCGCCGCCACCGGCTCGCGCCATCTGCGACCGTTCCGACATAGCGTTGAGCTTACGGTGCGGCTCGCTTGCCCATTCGGCCGGTGCGATCGGCGTGGACCGAGCCGAGATCATACGAAGTTGCGCAAGGGAGGTGCTAAATCGTTGAAAATATTGCAGCGCGTAAACTTGTGCGCCGGGTCGCAGATGCTCACCCGGGCGCAGATCGTGGGGAGACACCCAACGGTCGGCTTCACCTCGCTGATTGTCCCTCTCCAGCGGCGCATCGTTTACGGACATCGCAGTGAGAGGATAGTGACGCTATGACAGCCGGCGAATTGCGCACGCTCTCGACGCTGATCGGCGAACTCGGGTCGACGAACTTCAGGACCGCGGTCAGCACCCAATTCGGCAACCTCACCGATGACGCGGAGGTTGCGCTCGACGTGGTGGTGATCCTGTTTCCACCCAGCGCGCCGTTCGATGTCGCCGCTGGGGCGCTGCTTGAGCTCGCCGCCTATTTCGCCCCGTCAATTCACCTTACGCCGGACCTGAACCCGATGGTTGACGCGCAGACGACGCTGAGCCGCGCTGGCCGTGCTTGATCGACATCTTGGATCGAAAGAACCGCCGTCTAGTCGCCGAGGCCAATCGGCTCCGTGAAGTCGCCGAGCATGACCAGCTCGGGAACCTGCGTGAAGTGCCAGGCCTCGGACGCCTGAAGATCGAGCACCCAGACGAGGTCGAAGCGATGGGCGGGCCACCTCGACGGGATGCCGTCGGCGCTGCCCCGGATCAATGCGGCGATTTCGGGAATGGCCTCGTGTTGCCAGGAGATGAGAACCGGGCCTTCGCCCCCCTTGGCCGCTGCGACCAGCTGAGCCTCCTGACCCTTCAGGAAAGTCCTGAAGGAGAGATTCAGCGCCACGGCGAGCGGCGCAATCGTCTGCTTCGGCCGCAAGCTTTGTGAGCCTGAGGCGAATAGGCTCGTGGGCTTTGCGAGCGGCGGCCTCGGCGAAACTCCGTCGGCGGGGTTGAACAGTCCGACCAGAGCATTGGCCCGCTTCCATCCGGTCGCGGTCAGGGCCCGGGGGTTCTCGACGCCGTCCGGCATAAGTCCGGGGCCGCCGTCGCCATTTGGCTTCTCCGCATGGCGAATGAGCATAATCTTGGCCGCCGGCATCGCTGTCTCCTCCTCTCCCGACCGTCAACTTGGCTGCTTCGACACGTCGGCCGTTTTCCCGCAATCACGAACGCGCGACAGTCCCTTCGCGGGCGTAAACCGGAGATTCCGGCAGCCAGAACGAACTGATATCAGGTAGACCCAAGGCCGTCATCGAGTCGTCAGGCCGCACGACTTTCATCGCCGCGTCGCCCTGGCCTGTCGAAGACAGACATCTCTCTCGCTTAGGGCGGCGCCTTCGCGGCGCGTATGACGGCGGTTACGCACGGCGAACGCCAGCGCCGCTGCGCGAGCCGGATACGCCGACGCGCCGGCAAACGCCGCTGTTCCTTAAGCCGCGCCTTCGGCGGTCTTGGCGCGCTCGGCGCGCTTGCGATCGTTGGGGTCGAGCAGGCCTTTTCGCAGGCGGATCGACTTCGGCGTCACCTCGACAAGTTCGTCGTCCTGGATATAGGGGAGAGCCCTTTCCAGCGTCATCTGGATCGGCGGGGTGAGCCGCACCGCCTCGTCCTTTGAATGTGTGCGGATATTGGTGAGCTTCTTGCCCTTCAGAACGTTGACTTCGAGGTCGTTGTCACGCGTGTGCTGGCCGACGATCATGCCCTGATAGACCTTGGCGCCCGGCTCGATCATCATCGGCCCGCGGTCCTCAAAATTCCACATCGCATAGGCGACCAACTCGCCCGCGTCGTTCGAGATGAGCACCCCGTTGCGTCGCCCGGCGATCTCGCCCTTCCATTCGCCCCAGTTGTGGAACAGGCGGTTCATGATCGCCGTGCCGCGCGTGTCGGTGAGCAGTTCGCCAAGATAGCCGATCAGGCCGCGCGTGGGCGCGAGGAACACGAGGCGCAGGCGGCCGCCGCCCGAGGGGCGCATTTCGACCATCTCGCCCTTACGTTCGCTCATCTTCTGAACGACAACGCCCGAATGCTCCTCGTCGACGTCGATCACCACTTCCTCGATCGGCTCAAGCACGTCGCCGTTGTCGTTGCCGCGGAACAACACCTTCGGCCGCGAGACGCCCAGCTCGAAGCCCTCGCGTCGCATCGTCTCAATGAGGATGGCGAGCTGTAATTCGCCCCGGCCGGAGACGATGTAGGAATCGGAATTGGGCGCGGCCTCGACGCGCAGCGCGACGTTGCCCTCAGCCTCTTTGTAGAGCCGGTCGCGGATGACGCGGCTCGTCACCTTGTCGCCTTCGGTTCCGGCGAGCGGGCTGTCATTGACCGAAAAGGTCATTGACAGCGTTGGCGGGTCGATCGGCTGGGCGTGCAGCGGCTCGACCTCGTCGAGGCTCGCCAAAGTATCGGCGACGTTGAACTTTTCGAGGCCGGCAATGGCGACGATGTCTCCCGCGACCGCTTCATCGATCGGTTGCCGCTCGATGCCGCGGAAGGCGAGGATCTTCGACACACGCCCCTGCTCGACCAAATCGCCCTGGCGATCGATCACCTTCACCGGCGTGTTGGTGCGGATGGACCCAGAGAAGACGCGTCCCGTGACGATGCGCCCGAGATAGGGGTTGGCCTCGAGCAGGGTGCCGAGCATCCGGAAGCCGCCGGCGCCGACTTTCGGCGGCTCGACGTGCTCCAGCACCAGGTCGAACAGTGGCGCCATGTTCTTTTTCGGCCCATCGGGGGAGAGCGCCATCCAGCCTTGCTTGGCGGAGCCGTAGAGGATTGGAAAGTCGAGCTGCTCATCGGTGGCGTCGAGCGCGGCGAACAGGTCGAACACCTCGTTGACGACCTCGCTCGGCCGCGCGTCGGCCTTGTCGACCTTGTTGACGCAGACGATCGGCTTGAGTCCGATCTTCAGGGCCTTGCCGACCACGAACTTGGTCTGTGGCATCGGGCCTTCGGAGGCGTCAACCAGTACGATCGCGCCGTCGACCATCGACAGGATGCGCTCGACCTCGCCACCAAAATCAGCGTGGCCCGGGGTATCGACGATATTGACCCGAACGTCGTTCCACACCACCGAGGTGGCCTTGGCGAGAATGGTGATGCCCCGCTCGCGTTCGAGGTCGTTCGAATCCATGACCCGTTCGGCGACGCGCTGGTTGTCGCGAAACGCGCCCGACTGCTGCAATAGCCGGTCGACGAGGGTCGTCTTGCCGTGGTCGACGTGGGCGATGATAGCGATGTTGCGAAGCTTCATGGGCGGGCTTTACTGACGGCGGACGTCCGGACGGCGCAAACAGCGGCCGCTGTCCTCTTGAACGCGGAGGTGACGGGAATGCGACGGCGCGCCATACCAAGCCGCGCTCAGCCGACTGATTGTGCAGCGCAATACACGAAAGGGCGGCGAAAGGGAAGGGGCAGATCTGGATCGGGATCGTGTCGCCCCTCTGCGGACGCCCCTATATTGCGTATTGCAATTCGGCACCCTGGTCACGCATTGATCACATAAACATAGAGCTGCTGTGCTGGGAACACCAAGTTGCGGTTGGCGTTCAAATTTGACGCTTCCAGAGCTGTCACGTTCGGAAGCCAGGCTTTTGGGGCCGCGCGCGGCTCCCTTACAGGGCAATTTTCGGCGTGCTTGGAGGGTTGATGAAAACGCTAAGAATCGAGGCGCCGAATGGCGCGATCGCCGTCCACGAGTTCGGCCGGCCAGGGTCCAGTCGTGGTGCTCATCCACGGCAATTCGTCGTCGTCACGGGTATTTTCCCGGCAGCTCGACGGGCCGCTGGGGAGACGGCTTCGGCTGGTCGCCGTCGATCTGCCCGGTCATGGCGAATCGGATGACGCGAAGGACACGAGCGCTTATTCGCTTCCCGGCCATGCCCGGGCAATTCAGGCCGTCGTCGAGGCGCTAGGCCTTCACCAGGCGCGGTTCGTCGGCTGGAGCCTGGGCGGCCATGTGGCTCTGGAAATGGCGCCCGATCTCAGAGAGCCGCGCGGCTTCGTCATTTTCGGCACGCCGCCGCTCACGTCCCGCGAGGCGATGAGCGAGGCGTTCCTGCCCAATCCGGCGATGAAAGTCACCTTCCAGGAAAGCGTCGACAGCATCGAGGCGTCCGCCTATGTCGCCGCGTTCTTCAGACCCAGCTTCGCCGATATTCCTACGTTTTTCCTAGATGATGTTTTGCGCACCGACGGGCGGGCGCGCAGCAATCTCGGGGCTAGCCTCGTCCCCGGGGGGGCCCGCGACGAAGGCGCCGTGGTGCGCGATCTTAAAGTCCCGCTCGCCGTGCTGCACGGCGGCGAAGAGCAACTGGTCAACGGGCGCTATTTCGGCTCGGTCGCGATGCCGACGCTGTGGCGCGGCGCGGTGCAGATGATCCCCGACGCCGGCCACACGCCGCAATGGGAGGCGCCCGAGGCGTTCGACGCGCTGATCGAAGCGTTCGTCAAGGAAACGGCTTAAGGTAGATTCTCAGCCCGGCGTTCCATTGAAGCGAGCGTCGGGCCGTCGCTCACTGCGCAATCGGCGCGTATTTGCCGGCGCCCCACGCGTTGATATCGTAGCTCGGGTCGAGCACATCCCCCTCGCTGTCGAACCGAACCGGCCCCATGACAGTCTCGACCGGCTTGCCGTCCTCCAACGCTTCGGCGATCGCCTTGGGATCGTCATGGCCGGCGCGCTTGGGCCCCTCGGCGATCGCCTGGACCAAACCCATAGCTGAACGGGGTGAAGCCTTCAGGGTCGAACCCTTGAGCCTTGAATTGCTCGAGCGCCTTGGCCGCGTTCGGCGACCGACGGGGATCGGTCGGGAAGGTGAACAGCGTGCCTTCGCCCTCGGGGCCAGAGATCTGCCAGAACTCGGAGGTGGCGTTGGTATCGCCGGTCATCAGGTTCAATTTATAGCCTTGGTCTGCCGCCTGTCGGAGCATGAGACCGGCCTCAGCATGATAGCTGCCGAAATCAACGAACTCGCCGCCAGCGTTCTTCGGCTTGGTGATGACCGCGGTATAGTCCTTTCGGCCGGATTAATGCCCCTCACCGCTCCGTCAGCTTGAGTTCGATGCGCCGGTTGCGGGCCCGCGACTCTTCGTCGGTCCCCTGGTCGATCGGCTGGAATTCGCCGAAACCGGCCGCCGCTAAGCGGTCGGGTTCGACCCCCTTGCTGATCAGATATTGCACGACCGCGACGGCACGCGCGGCTGACAGTTCCCAGTTCGACTTGTAGGGGCCGGCGCCGGTTATCGGGCTGTTGTCGGTATGTCCGTCGACCCTGAGGATCCAGGGGATGTCGGGCGGAATCTCGCGCTCGAGGTCGATCACCGCGGCGGCGAGCGTGTCGAGCGACTGCCGACCGGCCGGGCTGATGTCGGCCTTGCCGACGTCGAACAGCACTGAGGATTGGAACACGAACCGGTCGCCGACTACCCGAATGTCGGGCCGGGCGCCCAGGATTTGCCGGAGTTGGCCGAAAAAGTCCGAGCGATAGCGATTGAGCTCCTGAACCTTCTGCGCCAGCGCGACGTTCAGCCGCTGGCCGAGATCGGCGATCTTCGACTGCGATTCCTTGTTCGCCGACTCCGACGCGGCGAGCGCGTCCTCGATCGCCGCGAGCTGCTTGCGCAGCGCCGCGATCTGCTGGTTGAGCACGTCCACCTGGGCCAGCGCCTGCGCCGAAATTTGGTTCTGCTGATCGAGCGCGATCGCCGCCGCCGAAGCCTGGCCGCTGGCGGCGTTGGCGTCGACCGCGCCCCGCGACGCGGCGTCCTTGAGCTGCTTCCGCTCCCGCTCGGCCGAATCGAGCGTGGCGGTGAGGGCCGATAGCTTGCTTTCGTCGACGCCCTTCTGGGTGCGCTCGAGCGCCAGCAGATTGGTCAATTCCTCGATCTGCCGATTGAGCTTCACGAGCGCCTCGTCCTTGCCCGAGACCTCGCGCGAGAGGAAGAACTGGGCCAGCATGAACACCGACAGCAGGAAAATGATCACCAGCAGCATCGTCGACAAGGCGTCGACGAAGCCCGGCCAATAGTTCACCGGCTCATATCGGCGTCCGCGCGACAGCGCCATGTTTCAACTCCAGAGCCGCCCGCCGCCCTCAAATCCGATGCTTCAGCGCGCGCCCAACTCGTCCAACAGGCGCCGCAGGAGCTTGCCGATATCTTCCTGCTGCACGGCCTGCGCGTCGACCCAATCGCGAATTTGCTGCTGTTCGGTTCGCATGTGGCCGACCAGAGCCTGAATGCCTTCTGCAAGCGTCGCGATCGCCTTGGCGTCGCGCTGATACTCGATTGCGGGCTGCGCGCCGTGGGCAATAATCGGCGCCTCCGGAGCCGCCTCGGCAACCGGAGTCGTCTGGACATGGCTGGCGAGAAACTCCTCGAACTCGGAATAGAACCAATTCTGCGCCTGGCCGGCCTGGAGGTCGAGGAAACCAAGGATCAAGGAACTCGCGAGGCCGAATAGCGAGGAGGTAAACGAGACGCTCATGCCAGCGATCGGCGCGGACAGACCTTGCTTGAGGTCGTCGAACATGCTGCCTGTGTCGACCCCTGTCTTCATGCTGTCGATGACGCCGGCGATCGAATGGACCGTCTCCAAGAGACCCCAAAACGTGCCGAGCAATCCGAGGAAGACCAAGAGCCCAACCAGATAGCGGCTGAGCTCGCGGCCCTCGTCGAGCCTCGTGGCGATCGAATCCAGGATCGCGCGCGTGGTGATGGTCGACAAGCCCCGGGCGCCCGCGCCGGCATTGAGCATCACCGCCATCGGCGCAAGTAGTCGAGGCGCCGGGGGGCTCCGTCGGTCACCGCGCCGGTCAACGAGTTGACCCAGTGTATTTCGCGGAACAGCCGGACAACCTGGCGAAAGGTGAACAGCGCGCCGATCGCCAGAACGCCGAGAATGAGGCCGTTCAAGCCCGGATTGGCGCTAAAGGCGAGGGCAATCTGCTGATACAGAATGAGAACGACGAACCCGACGAGAGCCAGGAACGCCGCCATGCCCACGAGGAAAATCCGGGGGGACGTCAGCAGGCGGATATCCGGATCTTGCGCCATGGATCGCCGAATCGAACCTTAAAACACAACGCGGACGTCTTCGTCCCAATACCATAACAAACGAGCTGGCAAAGCGGCGACAGAGTGGGATTTCGCCCGCTGCCTTATCTTGTATGATAAGCGATATGTCACGCCGCGTTTAGCTTGGGCCTAAGCCAACCGCGATTGGCCAGCACTTCCGCGATCTGCACCGCGTTCAGCGCCGCCCCCTTGCGGAGATTGTCCGACACGACCCAAAGGTTGAGGCCATTGTCGATCGTCGGGTCGTCGCGTATACGGGAAATATAGGTCGCATCTTCCCCTGCCGCCTCGTGCGGGGTGACGTAGCCGCCGGGCTCCCGTCGGTCGACGACCAGGCAGCCGGGCGCGCGGCTCAGGATGTCCCGGGCCTCGTCGGCGCTGATCGGCTTTTCGAATTCGATATTCACGGCTTCCGCGTGGCCGATGAACACCGGCACCCTGACGCAGGTTGCGGTGAGCTTGATCTTGGGGTCGAGGATTTTCTTGGTCTCGGCGACCATCTTCCACTCTTCCTTGGTCGAGCCGTCGTCCATGAACGCGTCAATGTGCGGAATTACGTTGAAGGCGATGCGCTTGGAGAATTTCTTCGGCTCCACGGGATCGGACACGAATACGGCGCGCGTCTGTGCGAACAGTTCGTCCATTGCTTCCTTGCCGGCCCCGGAGACCGATTGATAGGTGGCCACCACCACCCGCCTAATTGTCGCGCGGTCGTGCAGCGGCTTCAGCGCCACCACCAGTTGGGCGGTCGAGCAGTTCGGGTTGGCGATGATGTTTTTCTTGCCAAACCCTTTCGCCGCGGCCGCGTTGACCTCGGGCACGATCAGGGGCACGTCCGGATCCAGGCGCCAGGCCGACGAATTGTCGATGACGACGCAGCCCCGGGCGCCGATCTTGGGCGAAAAGTCCTTCGACACGGCTCCGCCCGCCGACATGAGACAAATGTCCGTGTCGGAAAAGTCATAATGCTCAAGGGCGCGGCACTTAAGTGTCTTGTCGCCAAACGAAACCTCGCGGCCAATCGAAGCGGGGGAAGCGAGCGCAACCACTTCGGACACCGGGAAGCGGCGCTCGGCGAGGATGGAGAGCATCTCGTGGCCAACATTGCCGGTGGCGCCAGCGACCGCGACCTTGAAGCCTGACATGATGAAGAATTCCTTGTTCGCCCTGCCTGCCCTTGAGGCCGTCGAGCGCAGACTTCCATGAACCCGGCGCCCGCCCGCCGGGGAGAAGCGGGAGCGCCGTTCAGGCGTTCGCCCCGCCCTTCAGCGGGCGGCGCGTTTTGGTCGTCGTTTTCAACCTGCTGCGCGGCACCGAGCCTGATCCGGATAGGCGCGGGATAGCGCCGACGGTGTTTTGGACAACCATGACCCGCGCGGGTTGTCAATGCGAAGATATGGAGAAACGGCCGGACCCGATTTACGCACCGCAGCGAAAAGCTCGGCTCCGACAATGAATTAAGAAGAACGAAAGACGCCTATTATCGCTGGCGCGCCTCCCACTCGCTCTTCAGGATCGCCATCATGATGAGGTCCGTTCGCGTCCGAAAGCCTCATCGAGAAGGCCGAGGAAAGCCGCGCCTAAGCCTTGACCAGGACAGGCGACGGCGACGCGCTTGAGGTAGAGGTTGGCGTGCGGATCGCCGAGGCCGCGCAGGATGGCGAAGGCCTCGACCGCGCCGGATTCCCCAACGCCAAGCCGGTAGGCGTGGAAAGGCGAGGAGAGCATCGCGCGATGCTCCTCCTCCGCCGAACGGGCGACGTAGAGCTCGAAGTCCGGCGAGCGTTCGATCGCCATCACGGCGCCGATGTCGGCAAGCGCTGCTGGGCGTAAGGTAAGCCCGAATGGGCTCATGATTGGAGGGGCGCTTTGCCGACGAATTGAGGGTCGCCTTGCCCATTGCGCGTGGCGGCGCGAGCGTCTATATCCCGCCGTTCTTGAGTTGGCTCAAGTCGCTCGAGATCATGGGAGATGGGCGCTTAGCTCAGCGGTAGAGCACTACCTTGACATGGTAGGGGTCAGAGGTTCAATCCCTCTAGCGCCCACCATCTCCTAACTTCTCCTTCGCCTCATTTTTGCGCTGGTTTTCGGCCACAGCCGCTGGACGGCGCGTCCTTCCTGGCGTCTGAGCCGCCCCGCCGACGGATATAAAGGATTGTCATTGCGGACGATGGCGTTCACCCACGCGAAACGATCGAAAGCCGGCTGGGCGTTTCTAAGCCTTGTTGTCGGCCTGCTGTTCGCCGCGCCCGCCGCTTCCGCGGCCGGGCCGGAGTTGCAGGGCGCGGTGAGAGACAAGCACGGCGATTGGACGACTCGTTGCGAAACGCCGCCGGGCGCCGCCCACGAGCAATGCGCCATCGTGCTCAGCGTTGTTGACCAGGAGCGGCCGAATTTGATTCTGGTCGTGATCGTGCTCAACACCGCCGATCGCAAGGCGCGTCTCATGCGCGTCATAGCGCCGCTCGGAGTGCTGCTTCCTCCTGGTGTAAGCCTGCGGATCGACAATGCGGACGCGGGGCGTCTGAGCTTCCTGCAGTGCCTTCCGAACGGCTGCATCGCCCAGCTTGCCATGGACGAAAGCCTGATCGACAAGCTGAAGAACGGAAAGACGGCGACGCTTGGCGTCTTCCAGACGCCCGAGCAGGGCGTCGGCGTGCAGGCGCCGCTCGCCGGCTTCAAGGAAGCTTACGAGAAATTGCCTTGACGCCGTCCTCGGCGTAAGCACCGCGCGACCCGTCAAACGAATCCCAACTGCTCAATTGTCGAAGTCAACCCCAATGGTCGTTCGCGCAACGCTGGTTCGCATCGCTTTCTCTTCGGCCGTGCTCGGCGCCCTTGCCGGCTGCAGCGCAGTCGACTCAGTCGGCAGTTCGGTCAGTTCAGTCGGCAGCTCGGTCGGCGGCTTTTTCTCCAATCGGGATCCGAACGCCGACGGCCTTAACGCGGGCGTGAACCCGCGGCAGGTGGCGGGCAAACCCGCGGCCAATCCAAGCGAGAAACCGAAAGTCCTGCCGATCGCTTCCCAGGACATCAATTGCCCGGACGTGACGATCGCAGACAACGGCGCGGCGCTGCGCGTCGGCGGCCCGGAGAACGCCTCGGTGCGCTATCAGTTCAATATTGGCGATACAGCGCGCCAGTGCGATCCGGCCGGCCCGGGGCAGGCCTCCCTCAAGGTTGGCGTCGCGGGCGCGGTTGTGATCGGACCGGCCGGCGCGGCTGGGACCTTCAATGCGCCGTTGAAGATCACTGTAACGCGGGCCAACGGCAACACGCCGGTCTTTTCCCAGACCTACCGGGTGGAGGCCACGACGGACGGGGTCGCCGCGGGAGCCTTTCGCCTTGTGACCGATCCGATCAGCCTGCCGATGCCGACCCTTCAGCTCGCGGACATCTATACGATCACTGTCGGATTTGAAGGCGGGACCGGCGGCCCGTCGCCGACGGGTCACAAGACCAGAAGGAAGAGGACGGCGGGCTAGACTTTCGCAGCGCCCTCCGCCCGGAGACACCGCCACGTTTGCGGGCGAAAATTCCGGGTGCCTGAGCTCACGCACAAGTTTACGGGCGCCAATTCTTTCAGGGGCTTAGCACCTCCTTTGCGCAACTTTTTCGACCCGCTCTTCCAAGCCTCGCTGAGGAGGCCGCGCGGGCCTCCCGGACCTTGGAGTTCCTTCCGGCCTGCAGCGCGACGACGGCAAGCGCAGGACGGAGCGGCTCCTTCGACAAACTTAAGGGCCAGCTTCCGAGGCCGCGCCCGGGCCGTTGCGTTTCGGGGCGTCGACGAAGCCTGAAACAGCAAAAGCGAAAGGAATTTTTCGCCGAACGAAACGAAAGGTTTCGCGTCGATGGTCGTAAGCCATTGAGATCATTGATGGCACGAAATCATGGATTTCGCGAGATTGTTTGTTTCCAATGACTTAACCGGCTTTTCGTTTCGCGCCGTCGCAGGATGCGCTCTCTCGACCCAAAAAGCCTGCCTCGAGTGGATCGAGAAGCCCTTTGAGGCTGCCTCGCGGCGCCTCGGGCCAAGGCCTTGGGGGAGCGGTTGGGCATCGGGTCTCGGCTCTGGCGACCATGCCTACATCATAGTCTATCTTTCTGTTGATAACAATCAATGTCTTTGTTTTCTGTTTTACTGCATAGCCGGCGACTTGGTCGAATTGCCGACCGTCTGTTCGAGTTTGCAGCGAGCCGCTTCGGCTCGTGCCCGCTCGGCAAAGTGCGCGGGCGTCTGTCCAGCCTCGCTGCAAAAAAGCCGCGCGAAATTGCGGGGGCTCATTGCCATCCGATCGGCCAACGCGGGTACGCTGAGGTGCTCTCCCGGATGCCACAGGATCCAGGCCTGCAGTTCATTGAAATCTGGGCGCTTGGGACCTACCTCCTTCCAATTCAAATACGCGCTAAATTGGGACTGCGCCCCCCGGCCGGCGAGGAAAGACCACCAATAGCGTCCCGAGGCGGCGGCTGCGGGCTGGCGCAACTCCTGCTATGTTGAGGCGAGCCGATGCGCGCAAGTGGCTGGAGCGGTTCGATAAGCCGCCGTCCACCCCGGATCTCGACGCGCCGGCGGATACGGAGAGGAACATCCAGATGGCAATCCCGCAATTCGAAAGAGGCGCCGTGAAGGCGAACGGACTGGAGTTTCACTATTTGGCGGCCGGAAAGGGGCCGCTAGCCTTGTGCAACCATGGGTTTCCCGACTCGCCCTATACTTACCGCTATCTCCTCCCGGCACTGGCCGAGGCGGGCTACCGCGCCGTCGCGCCGTTCATCCGTGGGTTCGCGCCGACGGAAGTTCCGGCTGACAGGCGTCACATCCACACCAGCATGATGGCAGCGGACCAGAATGCGCTGCACGAAGCGCTCGGCGGTTCCGGCGACGCCATCCTGCTGGCCCACGACTGGGGCGCGGTCGCCGCCTACGGGGCCGCCGGCAAGGCGCCCGACCGCTGGAAGCGATGCATCATCATGAACATCCCGCCGTTCCAGATCTTCGGGAAGAACCTGTTCAGCTACGCGCAGATCAAGAAATCGTTCTATTTCTGGTTCTTCCAGATGCAGGAAGTGTCTCCCGATGTCGTGTCGGCGAACAATTTCGCCTTCATCGACAACATATGGGCCGACTGGTCGCCCGGCTACGATGCGTCGGAGGACCTGCCGCTCATCAAAGATTGCCTGCGCAATCCGGCACATTTCCAGACGGCGATGGGCTATTACTGGGGGCAGTTCGATCCCGTCCGTTTCGGCTCGCCGGTCTGGCTCGAGGAACAGGAAGCCGCCTGGGGCTATTCGCTGAAACAGCCAACGCTCTATTTGCATGGAACGCGGGATGGCTGCCATGGCCTCGACCGCGAGCAGGTGCAGAGCGTCCTCAATCATGTCGGGCCAGGATCCGAAGCCGAGCTGATCGACGGTGTGGGTCATTTCATGCTGGTGGAGAGACCACAGGAGATCAACGCCCGCATTCTGCGCTTCCTCAAGCGCTGAGATGCTCGCCTGGGCCCGGCCGGGTTGGTTGCGATCGCGATTGCGCTCGGGGGGACTGCAACTCGACGCGGTGCCGGAGGTGAGAAGCCGAAGCGCTTTTCACCTTACCGTTTCGAGCAAGTCCCTGGTGTTCATCCATTGATTCAAAGGAGATGCTGCCCTAAACTCTCCCTGCCCCGTAGGTAAACAAAACACATGCCCGCGCCGAGCAAAGAAGCGCGTGGGAGGAGCAGGTGCTGACAGCAACGCATCGCGAGCACATCAATAAAGTGCTTTCGGTTGCGGACGGCTGCCCCGTCGAAGGGCGCAGGAAGGAACCTGGCTGCATCGCCTGCTCGGACGCAAACCGCGCATACTTGTGGCGATCGCCCTCGCCAACAAAATGGCCCGTTCAATCTGGGCCATGCTGACAAAGGGGGAATATTATCGAGGTCCTGTGGCTGCTACCCTCTGATCCATGATCAGGTTGAGCGGCCAAGGGAACGTCGTCGGGCGTGTGAGGAGGTCGAGGAACGGTAAGGGCAAATGATCGGTCAGATCCGGGCCAGGAAATGCAATAAATGCCGTCGAGCACAAAACTCGCTGCGGTGATTTGCGTCTGGTCCGCGCATCTCCATACCGGCCAGCGGTCGTGACAGGCCGCGCCTGAAGGCCTGATACATGATCGCACCCGATCACGCGACCAAACGATTCGAAACCATCTTGCGCGAGCGGGGCATCATACATGGGTTTTGACCCCGAAGGGAAGGCCGGACGCATCCCGCGTTGACAACGCGTGGGCCGTCAGGCTAGCTCGGATCCGTCAGTCGAAGACACTTCGCGGAAGAGTCCGGCGTCTCGTCGCCGGCGCCGACGGCGCAACCGCCCCGGAAACGCTCAGGCCTCAGGGACCGCGCAAGTGATGACGCTCTGGAAAGAGGCGCGCGCCGGTAAAGCGTTCGCCCACCGACGGGGGTAACCGCGAAGAGCGGGAAATCTCTCAGGTCATGGGACAGAGGGGGCGTCCGCGAGCGCTAAAGCCGCAATAATGCGGTTGGCGTGACTGCGGGCGCTTACGCACGACCGGCGGGCCCATGACCGAAGCCTCGAACCAGAAAACGCCGCTTCATGCTCTGCATGTCGAGCTTGGCGCGCGCATGGCGCCGTTCGCGGGTTACGACATGCCGATCCAATATCCTGCCGGAGTCCTGGCCGAGCACCTCCACACCCGCACGGCTGCTGGGCTGTTCGACGTTTCGCATATGGGTCAGGCGCTGATCGAGGGCGCGGACCATGCAGCCGTTGCGGGCTTTCTCGAATCGCTCTGCCCCGCCGATCTTCTCAACCTCCCTCCAGGCCGCCAGCGTTATACCCAGTTGCTCAACGAAAGCGGAGGAATCGTCGACGACCTCATGGTCACGCGCCCGCCCCGCGCGGACGGTGTCCTGAGGCTCGTCGTCAACGCCTCGCGAAGAGACGTCGACTTCGCCCTGATCCGCCAACGATTGCCCTCGGGCGTCCGGCTGACGCCGTTACCAGAGTCAGCGCTGATCGCGCTTCAGGGCCCTCTGGCGGCGGCGACATTGGCGGGTCTCGCTCCGGGAGAGGGGCTCGAGACTATGGCCTTCATGAGCGTTCGACCGGCGCGGCTCGCGGAATTCGAGACCTTCGTCTCGCGCTCGGGCTACACCGGCGAAGACGGCTACGAGATCTCGCTCGCTTCGACGCAGGCCGAAAGCTTCGCCCGCATTCTCCTTTCCGAGCCCGACGTTGCGCCGATCGGCCTTGGCGCGCGTGATTCGCTCAGGCTCGAGGCCGGTCTCTGCCTTTATGGGCATGAGCTCGACGAGACGACGGACCCGATCGAGGCCGCTCTCGCCTGGTCCATTCAGAGGCGGCGACGTGTTGAAGGCGGTTTTCCTGGCGCTGAGCGGATTCAGGGCGCGCTGGCGAATGGGCCGGCCCGTCAGCGCGTGGGCGTGCGGCCGGACGGTCGCGCGCCGGCGCGCGAGGGAACGGAGATTGTCTCGGCGGGCGGCGCTTCGATCGGCGTCGTGACATCCGGCGGATTCGGCCCGAGCGTCGGCGGGCCGATCGCGATGGGCTATGTCGCGCCCGCCCATGCGGGGGTCGGAACGCCGATCAGTCTCGTGGTGCGCGGCAAGCCCTTGAGCGCGCGCATCGTCACGCTGCCTTTTCATCCCCACGCCTATTATCGCGGTTGAGCCAAGGAGTCGCATGATGCCGGAGATCCGCTACACGAAGGACCACGAATATGTCCGCGTTGAGGACGGCGAAGGCGTCGTCGGCATCAGCGACTATGCGCAGCAGCAACTGGGCGACGTTGTCTTTGCCGAGACGCCGCCCGTCGGCAAAGCGCTGAAGCGGGGCGATCCGGCCGCCGTGGTCGAGAGCGTCAAGGCGGCGAGCGACGTGTTCGCGCCGGCTTCGGGCGAAGTTATCGCCGTCAACACCGAAGTCGAGTCGACGCCCGGCCTCATCAACGAGGACGCGCTCGGGCGGGGTTGGCTCTTTCGCATCAAGCTCGCCGATCCGACCGAACTGAGCGCTCTCATGGATGAATCCGCTTACGCCGATTTCCTCAAGACCTTGGCCTAAGCCATGCGCTACCTGCCGCTCGATCAGAGCGAACGCGAGGCGATGCTGACCCGCATCGGCGCGCCGAACATCGAAGCGCTTTTCGCCGACATTCCGGCCGACAAGCGGATTCAAGGTCTTCTCGACATGCCGCTTGCGAAGAGCGAAATGGCGGTCGAGCGGGCGATGACGGCGATCGCGAATCGCAGCCTCGCCGCGGGATCGGCGCCGTTTTTTCTCGGCGCGGGCGCCTATCGGCGGCACATTCCCGCAAGCGTCGATCACCTCATTCAGCGCTCCGAATTTCTGACCAGCTACACGCCCTATCAGCCGGAAATCGCGCAAGGCACGCTGCAAGTCCTGTTCGAGTTCCAGACCCAGGTCGCCGCTTTGACCGGAATGGAAGTCGCAAACGCGTCGATGTACGACGGTTCGACCGCATGCGGAGAAGCGATGCTGATGGCGCGCCGCCTCACGCGCCGCAACCGGTCAGTGATTTCCGGCGGGCTGCACCCGCAATATGTCGACGTTTGCGCGACATTGGCGCATATGGCGGGCGACCGAATCGTCCGCTTAGCCCCGGACCTCAAGGCAAGTGAGGACATTGCCGCAGCCATCGACGATGAGACGAGTTGCGTCATCGTCCAGTCGCCCGACTTCTTCGGCAATCCGCGCGATCTGATCCCCATCGCAGCGGCGGCGCACGCGCGTGGGGCTTTGCTGATTGCAGTCTTCACCGATCCGGTCGCCCTCGGGCTCTTGCGCTCGCCGGGCGAGATGAACGCCGACATCGCGGTTGGAGAAGGGCAGGGGCTCGGCAACGCGCTTAATTTTGGCGGCCCGTATGTCGGCCTGTTCGCGACGCGCGCCAAGAACGTGCGCCAGATGCCGGGGCGTCTCGCTGGCGAGACGGTGGACGCTGCGGGGCGGCGCAGCTTCGTGCTTACGCTTTCCACTCGCGAGCAGCACATCCGCCGCGAGAAGGCGACGAGCAACATCTGCACCAACTCGGGTCTCTGCGCGCTCGCATTCTCGATCCATCTCACTCTGCTCGGCGCCGTGGGGCTCGAACGCCTGGCGAAGGTCAATCACGCCAACGCGGTTCAGCTGGCCGACCGGCTGTCAGCCATTCCGACAGTCGAGGTGATCAATGCGCATTTCTTCAATGAGTTCGTTTTGCGCACGCCGCGGCCGGCGGCCGAGCTGATCGAGGCGTTGGCCGCGCGGGGAGTGATCGGCGGCTTGCCCGTCTCGCAACTCCTACCCGGGGCCGGGCTCGACGATTGCATCGTCGTCGCCAGCACCGAGACGAATAGCGAAGACGATCGCGCGGCTTACGCGCAGGCGCTTGCCGATTGCCTGCGATAAAGCCCCAAGGATGAAGCCCTAAAAAGAGAGAGCGCTTCCCATGAACATCCAAGGCCGCCCGACCCGCCCCGGAACCGCCGCCCCCCCGGCGGAGGAAACCTTTACCGGCAACCGCGGGCTCAACATGGAGGAGGCGCTGATTTTCGAAACCGGGCGCTTCGATGCGACCGGCGTCGACATCGACGAGCCGGCGCCATTCCAGTCGAGGCTGGGGCCGCACGCGCGCCAGGACGCGTTCGAATTGCCCGGCCTCACCGAGCCAGAGACGATCCGTCACTACGTGCGCTTGTCGCGCAACAATTACTCCATCGACGCCGGGCTCTATCCGTTGGGCTCCTGCACGATGAAGCACAATCCTCGCCTCAACGAAAAAATGGCGCGCCTGCCGGGCTTCGCCGACGTCCATCCGCTGCAGCCGGTCTCGACAGCGCAAGGGGCGCTCGAAATTATCGAAGCTTTGTCCAACGCCTTGCTGACGATGACCGGCATGGACGCTATCGCGATGTCGCCGAAGGCCGGCGCGCACGGGGAACTTTGCGGCATGATGGCGATCAAGGCGGCGATCGAGGCGCGAGGGGAGGGAGAGACGCGGCGGGTCGTGCTGGTTCCCGATTCCGCCCACGGCACGAATCCCGCGACCGCGGCGTTGATCGGCTATTCCGTGCGGTCCATACCGGCGGGCGAGGATGGGATCGTTGGCGTCGAAGCGGTGCGGACCGCGCTCGCGCCCGATGTTGCGGCGATCATGCTGACCAATCCCAACACCTGCGGATTGTTCGAGCGCGAGATCGTCAGCATCGCCGATGCGGTTCACGAGGCAGGAGCGCATTTCTACTGTGACGGAGCAAATTTCAACGCCATCGTCGGCAAGACGCGCCCGGGCGATCTTGGCGTCGACGCCATGCACATCAACCTGCACAAGACATTCTCGACCCCGCATGGCGGCGGCGGCCCCGGCGCGGGTCCGGTCGTGCTGTCGTCGCGGCTTGCGCCTTATGCGCCGGTTCCGTTCGTTAAGCGCGAAGGCGGCGCGCTTCGGTTGGTCGAGCACGCGGAAGGTCGCGCATCGTTCGGGCGCATGTGCGCCTTCCACGGGCAGATGGGGATGTTCGTGCGCGCGCTCAGTTTCATTCTGTCTCACGGCGCCGACGGGCTCAAGCAGGCGTCGGAAGACGCGGTGCTGTCCGCTAACTACATTCGCGCCTCTCTTAACGACGTCATGAGCGCGCCCTTCGGCGATCGGCCGTGCATGCACGAGGCTTTGTTCGACGACCGCTGGCTGAAGGACACCGGGCTCACGACGCTCGACTTCGCCAAGGCGATGATCGACGAGGGCTATCACCCGATGACGGTCTATTTTCCGCTCATCGTGCACGGGGCGATGCTGATCGAGCCGACGAAATCCGAATCCAAGGCGAGCCTCGACCTGTTCATCATGACATTACGGGATCTCGCCATGGCGGCGAAAGCGGAGAAGCGCGAACGGTTCCAGTCGGCGCCGGTCCATGCGCCGCGCCGACGGCTCGACGAGACCCGCGCCGCCCGACAACCGGTGCTGCGCTGGACAAGGTCTCAGCCGGCCTGACGCCTTGAGAGGCGACGCTCTCTCTTCCTATGACGCCGATATGACTCTAGACTGCGGCGGTCGATCCGCGCCCGCTCGCGCCAGAGGACTGCGCCGCCATGTTAACCGGTCTGATCCGTTTCGCTGTCGCGAGCTTTCTTGCCTTTGGGGCCGCAGTCGCGCCTCATGCGAGCTTCGCTCAGCAAGCCCCGGCGACACCGCCAACCGCCCCGGCTCCGGCCCCCCCATCGGCCGCGCCCGCAGTTCCGCCAACGGCTCAAGCCCCAGCGGCTTCGTCACCCGCCCCCGCGAAGCCGGCCGAGGCGCCTTCGGCGACAAATCCTGCCCCCGCCATTCCGGAGGGCGCCAAGCCCGCTCAGGGGGCGGCGCCATCGGATGAAGTCGACCGGCGAAACGGTCACTCTCTCGGCGCGGCCGTTCGCCTATATCGAAGGCAAGGCCGAAAAGGACGAAATCTATACCGCAATTCTCGGTTCGCTCGGCCTCGTCAAGCTCGACATGGACAAGGCGAACTTGGCGCCCGCCGGCCGGCCGCTCGCTGTTTTCGTGGAATCCGACGATACCGGCTTCAAATATCACGCGGGGTATCCACTGGCGGCGGCCCCCGAAGGCAAATCGAGTCTCTCCGACACGGTCAAGATCGGACAAACGCCAAGCGGCAAAGCGATGCGCTTTGAGCATGACGGCGCCTACGGCGATATCGACGCGACCTATGACGCCATTACGGCCTATCTCGACGAGAAGGGAATCGATGCGCAGGATACCTTCGTCGAAGAATATGCGAACGACGTGAAGGATCCGGACGATCCGACGCTGCAAGTGAATATCTACGTATTGCTAAAATGAGCCGCGCCGCTTGAGCCAACGAGCGTGGGCGGCGGCGCGGCCGCGACCTCTACTGCGCCGCCTCAGCCGCCGCCGTCAGCGCGGCTGCGCCGGTCTCGAATTGGAGCCGCGCCAACCGGGCGTAAAGGCCGTTCGCCGCCATCAGCGAGGCGTGAGCTCCCTCTTCGACCAGTCGCCCCGCCTCAATGACGAGGATGCGATCAGCGTTGACGATCGTCGCCAGCCGGTGAGCGATCACGAGGGTCGATCGGCCCTTCATCAGCGTTTCAAGCGCGCCCTGGACCAGGGTTTCGCTCTCGGCGTCGAGGGCTGAGGTCGCCTCGTCCAACAATAGCGCCGGCGCGTTTTTGAGGATGGCGCGGGCGATAGCGATGCGCTGGCGCTCGCCGCCCGACAGCGTGACGCCGCGCTCGCCCAGGAGCGTATCATAGCTTTGCGGCATGGCGGAGATGAAGCCGTCCGCGGCCGCCTGCCTGGCCGCGGCGGCGACCGCCTCGCGGGTCGCCCCAGGCGCGCCATAGGCGATGTTGTCGGCGACGCTGGCGCCGAAGATGAAGGCGTCCTGCGGCACGAGCGCGATCTCGGCGCGCAAGCCGGCGGGATCGAGCCGCAAGATGTCGACCCCATCCAGCGTGACCGCGCCGCTCGCGGGGTCGTAGAACCTGAGCGCGAGCTGGAACAAGGTCGATTTGCCCGCGCCCGATGGGCCGACGATGGCGACGACCTCGCCCGGCGCAACGCGGAAACTTACGTCGCGCAATACGGAATCGTCTTCACGCCCGGGATAAGCGAAGCAGACATTGTGGAACGCGAGTTCGCCGCGGACGGGCTGCGCGAGCTTGCTCGGCTGAGCGGGCGCGACGATGCGCGGCTTGACCGCCATGATCTCGCCGATGCGCCCGGCGGCGCCCGCCGCTTGCGAGACCTCGTTCCACACTTCCGACAGTTGCCCGAGCGCGCCAGCCCCGAATACGGCAAAAAGCACGAACTGCGACAACGCGCCCCCGGTCATCCGATGGGCGATGACCTCCAGCGCGCCGAGCCAAAGCACGACGACGACGCTGCCGAATGCGAGGAACAGCGCAGCGGCGGTGACGAACGCGCGCGCTTGGGCCATCGCTCGCGCCGCCTCATACGCGCCGAAGGCGGCCTCGCGATAGCGGGCTGCGGCGAATCGCTCCGCCAGGAATGACTGCATGACGCGCACCGCCGACAGGCTTTCGGCGGCGAAGGCGGTCGCGTCTGCGAGCCTGTCCTGGGCGCGGCGGGAACGCTGACGCACCGAACGTCCGGCCGCGTAGAGCGGCAGGACAATGACGGGAATCGCCGCCAGCACGAAGGCCGACAGTTTCGGGCTGGTCACCACCATCATCGTGATCGCGCCGACGAACAGGAACAGATTGCGCAGCGCCAGCGACGCCGAGGAGCCGAATGTCGCCTTGAGCTGCGTCGTGTCGGCGGAGAGGCGAGAAGCGATGTCGCCGGTTTTCTCCGAGTCGAAGAAGCTTGGATCGAGCTGGGTCAGATGGGTGAAGAGATCGGCGCGAAGATTGGCGACCACGCTCTCGCCCAGCGTCATCACCAGGTAGTATCGCGCGCCGGACGCGAGCGCGAGCACCGCAACGACGCCGATCATGGCCAGAAAATAAGCGCGGATGAGGCCTGCGTTGGCGTCAGAAAATCCAAAGTCGATCATCCGCCGAACCGCGATTGGCACGACCAGTGTCGCGGCTGAGGCGATGGTCAGCGCAATCACCGCGAGCACAATTTGCGCACGATGGGCGAGGGCGTAAGGCGCAAGCGGCTTCAAGGCGCCAAGCGAGACGCGAGACCTCTTGCTGCCGGCGTCGGCGGCGGATGACATTGTGCGATCGGCTCCCAGGCAATTGGCGGCTTTACGGACCCCTTTTTCGCCTAAATCAAGGCGGTCGAGATCGCCAGGGCCTGCCAACGTGGGATCGGCTTGCGCCGACGGGCCGCTCGCGTTATAGGAGCGTCGATCGAAAGAGCCGCCGGACCTCCGGACGGCTCTTTGCTTGTTTGGCCAGAGACCTCGACGATGAAGTCCGACATTCACCCGAAGTACCACATGATCAAGGTCGTCATGACCAATGGCGTCGAGTTCATGACCCGCTCGACTTATGGCGAAGAGGGCGCGACGCTGAACTTGGACATCGATCCGAACACCCATCCGGCCTGGACCGGGGGATCGCAGCAGCTTCTCGATCGCGGCGGCCGATTGTCGCGCTTCAACACCCGCTTCGGCGGTCTTGGCATCGGCGGCAAGAAGTAGCGCGGCTCCTCTCTCCAACGGGAGAGGGCCGGGGTGAGGGGACTGTGCTCAGCGAAAGGGCAAGCGCATTTCCGCATAAATTCGCCCCCGGACCGAATCGAGACCGTCGCGGACTTCCGAGTTCGTAAAGCTGACGACGCCTACTCCGACGCGCTCGAGAACCTCTGTTCTTCCGGCGTCGTAGTCTGAAAACCATTCGTGCTGTTTGCCGTCTCAGCGAGATTCTCCGAATTCACCGTTCGAGTTTCATTGGGCGCGCGCATCTCGTCGCTGCCGAAGATCTTCGCGGTTTCTTCGGTTGCCGGTGCGTTCAGGCCGGCTGCTTGACGATGCGGATATAGGGCTTCGGCGAGCGCCAGCCTTCGGGGAACAATTTCTTGGCGTCGTCGTCGTTGACCGAGCCAGAAATGATGACGTTGTCGCCGTGCTTCCAGTTCACGGGCGTCGAGATCTTGTGCTTCGCCGTCAATTGCATCGAGTTCGAGCACCCGCAGGATCTCGTCGAAGTTGCGTCCGGTGCTCATCGGATAGGTCAGCGTGAGTTTGACCCTCTTGTCGGGGCCGATGACGAACACAGAACGCACGGTCTGGTTGGTCGCCGCCGTCCGGCCCTCCGAACTGCCCGGCTCCTCGGCCGGCAGCATGTTGTAAAGCTTGGAGACCTTCAGGTCGCTGTCGGCGATGAACGGGTAGTTCACCTTCGCCCCTTGAGTCTCCTCGATGTCGGCAAGCCAACGCGCATGGGACTCGCTCGGGTCAACGCTCAAACCGATGAGCTTGGCGTTGCGCTTGGTGAACTCGGGCTCGATCTTGGCCATGTAGCCGAGTTCAGTGGTGCAGACTGGGGTGAAGTCCTTGGGATGTGAAAACAGGATCGCCCACTTGTCGCCGATCCAGTCGTGAAAATTGATCTTGCCCTGCGTGGTCTGAGCGGTGAAGTCGGGAGCGGTGTCATTGAGGCGAAGGCTCATGGATTCCTCCCGCGAACTTATTTCGATCTGGGAAGAGCCTATGTGGGCGCCTCCGAGGCGGCTTCGCCTAGCATGCCCGATAGACACGCACAATGCGCCCGTTAACATAGTTCCCGCGCGGTCGGTCGGACGATTTAGTCGCGCGGGACGCTCCCCGGCTCGAAACCTCGAGCTGTTCCGACATTGGCCTTCCGCACCGCACGATTTATGATCGCGTCCCATGACTGAAGCCGAGATCGCCAAGCTTGCGACCTGGATCGCGAAAGCGGGGCTTGAGGGACGGGCCGAGACCGCGCTGGTCGAGGGCTTTTGCAGCCGCGCTGTCGCGAGCGGACTGCCGCTCGCTCGCGCAATGACCCTTATCGACACGCTTCACCCCATTCACGAGGGGCGGGCGTTTCGCTGGGACAAAGAAAAGCCGGACGTGACGCTGACTGAATACGGGCGAACCGCCGAGGGGGAGGCGGCCGAACGGTGGCGGACAAGCCCTCTTTACCGGCTCTTGACCAGCGGCGAATCGGTGTTGCGCGTTCGCCTGACCGCGGAGGCCGAAGCTGAGTTTCCTTCCTTCGCGGAGTTTCGTGAAGCGAAGTTCACAGACTATGTCGCGATCATCAACCGCTTCGGCGAGGACGGCGTGATCGGCGAGATGGATTGCGTATATTCCTATTGGACGACAGATCGAGCCGAAGGTTTTTCCGATGAGGAGGTCGGGGCGCTGAAGCGGCTCACCCCGTTCCTGGGGCTCGCGATCAAAGCCGCCTCTCTCGCTCGCATCGCCGAGACGCTGGTCGAAACCTATCTCGGACGCGACGCCGGCCGGCGGGTGCTCCGAGGCCGCATCGAGCGGGGAGTCGCGGACCGGATCAAGACTGTGCTGTGGTTCAGCGATTTGCGCAACTATACCCGCATCTCCGAGACCTCTCCGCCAGAGGAGATCATTCCGCTGCTCAACGACTACGCTGAGGCTATCGTTTCGTCGATCCACCAGCACGCCGGCGACGTCTTGAAGCTGATCGGCGACGGCGTGCTCGCCATATTCCCCGCCGAGGAGCGAGGTCGCGCGTGCGCGGCGGCGCTCGACGCCGCCGGGGCGGCGCGGGAGGCGGTGGCGGCCTTGAATACGCGCCGGTTCGAGAAGGGCCTGCCGGCGACCGAAATGTATCTTGGGCTCCACCTCGGCGAGGTCTTCTACGGCAACATCGGCAGCAAAGAGCGTCTCGATTTCACCGTCGTCGGACCGGCGGTCAACGAGGTGAGCCGCATCGCAGCGATGTGCCGGTCAGTGGATCAGCCGATCCTCCTATCAGCGGCGTTCGCGGAATCCTGCGCCGAACGAGACGCGCACGTTCGCTTCCGTCGGGCGCTTCGCTTTGCGCGGCGTCGGCAAGCCGCAGGAGCTGTTCACGCTCGACTTGCTCGCTTGACCTTGCCTCCAGCCGGCCGAAGATGAGCGTTTTTCGACGTGCGGCCGATCGGACTGTCTGATACCAGCGCTGAAATGATCCCTCCTTCGCCGCCGCCCGCGGTCCTTAAGGTCGAGCGCCTGGAAAAGTCGTTCGGCGACGTCCGGGCCGTGGACGGCGTCAGCTTTCATGTCGCGCCGGGCGAAATCGTCGGCCTGGTCGGACCGAACGGGGCCGGCAAGACGACGACGATCAATATGATCTTGGGGGTTCTCGAGCCGAGCAGCGGCCGGATTGAGATCGAGGGCGTCGACCTCGCCGCCGAGCGCAGCAAGGCTTTGTCCTGCACCAACTTCGCCGCCGTTTACGCGCCGCTGCCCGGCAATCTCACCGTCGAGCAAAACCTGCGCGTGTTCGGCATGCTCTATGCCGTCCGAGATCTCTCGGCGCGAATCGAGAAGCTGCTTGCTGTCTATGATCTCCTGCGTTACCGGCGGACCAAAGCGGGCGTTCTGTCGTCCGGCGAGCAGACGCGCCTTTCTCTCGCCAAGGCGATGCTCAATCTCCCGCGCCTCTTGTTGCTCGATGAGCCCACCGCCTCCATTGACCCCTCGAACGCGCGCGATATTCGCGCCGGCATCGCCAAATTCGTCGACAACGGGCTCTGCGGGGTGTTGTGGACGAGCCACAATATGTACGAGGTTCAGGCGGTGTGCGATCGCGTGCTGTTCCTGTCACACGGGCGGATCGTGCTCGAGGGCGACCCGAAGACGCTGCCCACGGAACACGGGGCGGAGAGTCTCGACGATTTGTTCGTCAACGTCGCGCAAGAGGCGCTGCACAACGGGAGCAGGCGATGAACGCCTCGCGCGTCGGCGCCGTCGTGTTGCGGATGTTCTATCTCTATCGCGGCAGTCCGCAGCGCATCTTTCCCATTTTCGTTTTTGTGGCGGTCGATATCCTGGTTTGGGGCTTTCTCACCCGCTACCTCAATTCAGTTTCGCACGCGGACTTCAATTTCGTGCCGGCGCTGCTTGGCGCGGTGCTCCTATGGGATTTTCTAACGCGCGTGATGCAGCAGCTGACGATGGCGTTGTTCGAAGATGTCTGGACGCGTAATTTCCTCAATCTTTTCGCCTCTCCGTTGAGCACCTCCGAGTATCTGGCTGGGCTCTTGACTGTGGCAGTGACCACCAGCGCGTTGAGCCTCGTCGCCATGCTTGTGCTGGCGCGAATCGCGTTCGGGCTGTCCTTTCTCACCTATGGGACGGCGCTCGCTCCTTTCCTCATGGTGCTGTTCGTGACCGGCATCGCCCTCGGCGTAGCGGCCTCCGGCCTGGTGCTCAGGCTTGGTCCCGCCTCCGAATGGCTAATCTGGCCGATCCCGATGCTGATCTCGCCGTTTGCCGGGGTGTTCTACCCAGTCACGGTCTTGCCCGGATGGATGCAGGCAGTCGCGCTGATCCTGCCGCCGTCGTACGTGTTCGAAGGCATGCGGTCGGTCGTCGCCGGACAGCCTCCGCCTTGGGACCGCCTGGCGATTGGCGGGCTGCTTGCGCTTCTCTACCTTGCGCTCGCCTGCCTCTTCTTCTTCGCCGTCTATCGCTCGGTCATCCGCAACGGCCTCATTGCCCGCTATAGCGCCGAGACGGTCAGCTGAGCCTGTCGGCGATCGCCTTTGCAATCCTGGCCGGCGTTGTGCAAAGGATCGGCGATGGGAACGAGCACCAGATTTGTTGTCGGCGTTCATTTGCTGACAGCGCTCGCCGCCAATCCAGGCAAGGTCGTGCGTTCGGAGGATGTGGCGGATAGCGCCAACACCAATCCAGTCGTGGTTCGCTGCCTCTTCTCGCTGATGACAGCTGCTGGATTGATTCGCGCTCGGCTCGGTCCGGGAGGGGGCTTCGAATTGGCCCGGCCGGCCAGCGATATGACTTTGCGCGATGTCTTCGCTGCGTTGGAGAGCAGCGAGCTCTTCACCGAACACCGGTCGCCGCCGAAAGCATCCTGTCCGATCGGAGCCTATATTCTTCCTGTTCTGCGCGAGGCGACGGCGCCTGCTGTCGAGGCTCTTGAGGAGGAGCTCTCGCGCACCACGATTGCCGATATCGCCGGCGCCGTGCTGGCCCGAAGCGACGAAGCGCAAAACGAGAAAACGGAACCGCCTCGAAGGCAGCGCGCGCGAACCGAGTGACATTGCGTAACTACTGCGGTTACGCTACAGCGCGCTTCGCGCGGCATGGCCGCATGGTTCTCGGAGCCTCCTGATGATCAAGTTCTATTATCACCCGTCGCCGAACCCGGCGAAGGTCGCCTTGTTCCTCGAAGAAGCTGGCCTCGAGTATGAGCTTGTTCCGGTCGATACGCGCAAGGGCGAGCAGCACTCGTCAGATTACCGTTCCATCAATCCAAACGCGAAGACGCCGTCGATCGTCGATGGCGAAGCAACCATATTCGATTCTAGCGCCATCCTGTTTTATCTCGCCGAGAAGACGAAGCGCTTCCTCCCGGAGAATACGCCCAAAGCCCGGGGCGAACTCCTCTCGTGGCTCTTCTTCGTCGCCAGTGGAATTGGTCCTTATTCCGGCCAGTCCTTCCACTTCAACGTCGCTGCCCCTGAGAAGATCGAATATGCGATCAATCGGTACAACTTCGAAACGCACCGACACTGGAAGATCCTCGACGACCGGCTGGCGGGGCGGAAATACGTGCTAGGCGACACCTATACGATCGTGGACATGTCGGTTTGGGGTTGGAGCTCGGCTGCTCCCTTCCTCTTGGGCGCCGAGACGTGGTCAAAGATGGCCAATGTGAAGCGGCTCGTTGACGAGATCAACCAGCGCCCCGCTGTGGCTCGCGTCAACAAATTGAAGGAGAAGCACGCCTTCAAGCAAGAGTTCGACGACGAGGCCAAGCGACATCTGTTTCCGCATCAAACGCAAAAGGCAAGCTAGCCCCGCGCCCGCTTCGGTAAGCTAAACAGCCTTGCCGATCAGCGCGCCGATCCCTGCCGTCACCGCCATGGCCAGCGCGCCCCAGAAGCCGACCCTCAGCGCCGGCTTCACGATCGGGGCGCCGCCGGCCCAGGCGCCGAGCGCGCCGAGTGCGACCAGGAATATCAACGCGGCGGCGGGGACGGCTTTAAGGACTGCGCCCTGCGGCGCGAGAAACGTCGTCAGCGTCGGCAACGCGGCGCCGACCGAGAAGGCCGCCGCGGAGGCGAAGGCGGCCTGGATCGGTTTGGGCTCAGCGCCCTTGCTCAGGCCGAGCTCGTCGCGCGCATGGGCGGCGAGCGCGTCCTTGGCCATCAGCTGATCGGCCACCGCTCGCGCGAGCTTCGGCCGCACGCCCCGATCTTCGTAAATATGGGCGAGCTCCTGCTTTTCCTCGGCCGGCTGCTCGCGGAGCGCGCGCCGCTCGCGCGCCAGGTCAGCGGCCTCGGAATCGGCCTGCGAGCTGACGGAGACATATTCGCCCGCCGCCATCGACATCGCGCCCGCCGCCCACCCGGCGACCGCCGCGGTCAGGATTTCGGCCCGCGACCCCGTAGCCGCTGCGACGCCCATAATGAGGCTTGCGGTCGAAATGATCCCGTCGTTCGCGCCGAGGACCGCCGCCCGCAGCCACGCGGTCCGGTGGACGTAATGCGATTCCGCTCCCGGCATTGCGCCGCCCGCCAATGGCCCTTCGCGTGGTCGCGTAGCACACTCGCGGGGCGACCGGCCAGCTGTAGAACCGCGCTCAATGAGGTCTGTAGCCGTAGCGCCGCTTCACCACACTACTCCCAGTGCGCCAACTCGGCGTCCGTCATTGGCTCGAATAATTCGGGCCCGACGCTCACGATCCCCTTCATGGCGCCAAATTGGCGCTTGGGCGGCGGCCTATGGACGGGCGTCAGCCGCGCGATCGGAGTTTTGCCGCGGGTGATGACGATCTCCTCGCCGGCCTCCACTCGCGCGAGAAGCTTGGAGAGATTGGCCTTCGCGTCGTGGACGGTGACGGTGGACCTCAAACGTTCCGTAGTTAGTCCGTACATTGACTAGGACTGCCGCGCGTGTCCATCGCCCTTGCGAACAAAGCGGGAAACATGGTTGCGTCGCCCCATGTCGCTCGCCCTGATTCGCTCGAGCCCGGCCGTCGAGCTCAATCCCGAGCAACGGCTCGCGGTCGAGCACGGGATTGGCGATCCGCAAGGTTCCGGGCCGCTGCTCGTCATCGCCGGCGCCGGCTCGGGCAAGACGGCGATGCTGGCGCATCGGGTGGCCGCGCTCATTCTCGCGGGCGCTGATCCGAAGCGCATCATGCTCGCCACCTTCTCGCGTCGTGCGGCGGCCGAGCTTGGCCGCCGCGTCGAACGCCTGCTTGCCTGCCGTCTCGCGCCTGAGGCGGCCGCTGCCGCGACGCCGGCCTATGCGGGAACGTTCCATGGCCTTGGCGCGCGGCTGTTGCGCGAATATGCCACGCGCCTCGGGCTCGATCCGCAATTCACCATCCACGACCGCGAGGATTCGGCCGACCTCATGAACTGGGCGCGCCACGAGGCTGGCCTTGGCGAAACGAAGGAGCGTTTCCCGACCAAGGCGACGTGTCTGGCGATCTATTCGCGCGTGGTCAATGCGCGCGGCGATCTCAAGGCGACGCTCGGCAAATGGTTTCCCTGGGTCGCGGCGCACGAGGATGCGCTGCGCGCGCTCTTCGCTTCTTACGTGGAGATGAAGCAGCGCCAGAACGTGCTCGATTACGACGATCTCCTGCTCTATTTCGCCCAGATGCTGACCGAGCCGGCGATCGCTGCCGAGATCGCCGGGCGCTTCGATCATCTGCTGGTCGATGAATATCAGGACACCAACGCGCTGCAGGGCGAGATCGTGCTGGCGCTGAGACCGCGTGGACGCGGTCTGACCGTGGTCGGCGATGATGCGCAGGCAATCTATTCCTTCCGCGCCGCGACGGTGCGCAACATCCTCGATTTTCCCGGCGCGTTCGATCCGCCGGCGCATGTGGTGACGCTCGAGCGCAACTACCGTTCAAGCGGCGCCATCCTTGCCGCAGCCAACGCGGCAATCGCGCTCGCGCCCGAGCGCTTCGCCAAGACGCTTCACACCGATCGGCCGCACGGTCCGCTGCCCCTGCTGGTCGCGGTCGCCGACGACGCTGACCAGGCTCGCTTCGTCGCGAGCCATGTGCTCGCCAATCGCGAGGCTGGCGCTGCGCTCAAAGCCCAAGCGGTGCTGTTTCGCGCTTCCCACCACAGCGCCGGGCTCGAGCTTGAGCTCACCCGCCGCAACGTGCCGTTCGTTAAATACGGTGGGCTCGAAGTTTCTCGACGCCGCGCATGTCAAGGACGCGGTCGCGCTTCTGCGCTTCGCGGAAAATCCGCGCGATCGTGTCGCGGGCTTTCGCGTCGCCCAGCTCATGCCCGGCGTCGGGCCAAAGCTCGCCGAGACCATCGTCGCCGCGGCGGCGGCCGACGATGGCTTCGCGACCATGGCGGCGCTGTCGACGCCGGCCAGGGCGCGGGACGGCTTTCCCGCTTTTGCCGATCTCATGCGCCGGCTTGCGTTGCGCGCCGCGCCGTGGCCAGCCGAGATCGCCGACGCTGTCGCCTGGCTGAGCCCGCTCATGGAAACCCGCTACGACGACGCGCGCGTCCGGATGGGCGATCTCGAGGCCTTGGAGCGCATCGCCGCCTCGTTCCCGTCGCGCGAGCGCTTCTTGAGCGAGCTTGCGCTCGATCCGCCTGACACGACCAGCGACGAAGCGGGGCCGCCGCTGAGGGATGAGGATTTTCTCATTCTTTCGACCATCCATTCGGCCAAAGGTCAGGAATGGCGGTCGGTGTTTGTGCTCAATTGCGTCGATGGCTGCATTCCCTCTGACCTCGCCACCGGCTCTTCGGAGGAGATCGAAGAGGAGCGCCGTCTGCTCTATGTCGCCATGACCCGGGCGAAAGACGAACTCGCGCTCGTCGTGCCGCAGCGCTTCTATGTCCACGGGCAGCCGAGGCGCGGCGACCGCAGCGTGTACGCGAGCCGCACCCGCTTCATTCCGCCGCCGCTCCTGAAATGCTTTGAGCGCCAGACCTGGCCTGAGGCTGCGCCCACGTCACAGCGCGCAGCGTCCGACGGCCCGCGTGTCGATCTTCAAGCGCGCATGCGGGCGATGTGGCGCTGAGGGGGACGGCGGGTCTCCAGCCAGCGCCGATTCGCGTTGACGCAGTGTCCGCTTTGTGTACACATGAGCAAGTTCGATTGGAACGACAGCAATCGGGAAAAATGCGCTCGTCGCGTTCCGGTGCATGACATCGAAGCCCTGATTGATGATTCGCAGACACTCGTCGCGGCGATCCATACGAGGGGGATGAAAAAACCGTTCCCGAAATTCGATAGCGACGAGAAATTGGAGGCGTTTCTCGATTCAGCGAACCTCGACGAGTACGACCTTATGGCGGGCGCATTGCCTCGTGACGAATGGTTCGCGCGCTACGAGCGGTTCGCCAAGGACGCGTCAATCCACCTGCGGCTGCCGGGCCGTCTGCTCGACGCGGTGAGGGCTCAAGCGATGAAAGAAGGGATTCCGGCGCAGCGGCTGATCAGGGAATACATCGAACGCGGACTTCGGAGGCGAAGTCGGAGAGAACCCGGAGGAAGGCTTCGCGTCGAGAGGCGATGAGGGCCGAATTGCGGCGCCGTTCACGCCTTGCCGGCCAGAGGGTGACGGCTCCTCGCGTTCGCTGCGGGAATCGAGGCGGCGCCACAGAAAAAGGGCGTTTTTTAAGCTTGCGCGCCAAGCCGATCTGGCCAATGCTGCATTAGTAAGATAAATGCGGCTGCGCCCTAATGCAGCCGCGCGTTAGCGCGGCGGGATGATCGTGCGTGGGCGGAAGCGGAGGAAGCGGCTTGCCAATTCTTGAATTGAACGCGGTGTCGAAGCATTTCGGCGCGATACACGCGCTGAACGAAGTCGACATGGCGCTCGAGGCCGGCGAAGTGCTCGGGCTCATGGGCGACAACGGCGCCGGCAAGTCAACCCTGGTCAAGGTCATCGCCGGCAACTTCCCCCCGACCCACGGCGAGATCCGCCTCGCCGGAGAGTCGGTGCATTTTCACAAGCCGGTCGAAGCGCGTGAGAAGGGGGTCGAGGTCGTCTACCAGGACTTGGCGCTCTGCAATAATCTCTCCGCGGCGGCCAATGTGTTCCTGGGGCGTGAAATCAAGCGCCGCGTCGGGCCGCTGCGCTGGCTCGACCACAAGGCGATGGCCAAGCGCGCTGGCGAACTGTTCAGCGAGCTCAAGTCCGAGACAAGGCCGCGCGATCTCGTGCGCCAGATGTCGGGCGGGCAGCGCCAGGCGGTCGCCATCGCCCGCACCCGGTTGTCGAAAGCGCGGCTTGTGCTGATGGATGAGCCGACCGCCGCAATCTCCGTTCGGCAGGTCGCGGAGGTGCTCGACCTCATCCGTCGCCTCAAAGACGCCGGCATGGCGATCATCCTCATCAGCCATCGCATGCCCGACGTTTTCGCCGTCTGCGACAGGGTCATGGTCATGCGGCGCGGCAACAAGGTGGCCGACAAGCCGATTAAGGCGACGAGTCCGGAAGAAGTGACCGGCTTGATCACCGGCGCCATCCACACGGCTTGAGAGACGCCAATGTCGACCGACGCCGCCGAGCCGCCCCCGCAAGCCAATGTTTCGATTAAATCGGTGCTGGGCGTCCAGCAACATAATTTCTGGCAGCGTATCATTGGCTCCCAATCGTTTTGGGTGACAATCGCTCTCATCGCGATCTGTCTGGTGATGAGCTGGCTCCAGCCGGCGTCCTTTGCCACGACCGAGAATTTCTTCAACATCACCCGCAACTTCTCGTTCATCGGCATCATGGCCCTCGGCATGACTGCCGTCATCGCGACGGGCGGCATCGACCTTTCGGTCGGTTCGATCATGGGCCTCACGGCCGTGGCAAGCGGACTCGTGCTCGTGGCTGGTTATCCCGCCTGGGTCGCGGTTCTTGTCGGCCTCGCCGCGGGCGGGGTCACCGGCCTGATCAACGGGCTCATCATCGCCTACGCCGGCATCTCGCCGTTCGTGACCACGCTTGGCATGTTGGCGATCGCGCGGTCGGTCGCCGTCGTTCTTTCGGGCAACCGGATGCTGTATAAATTTGGCCCTGGCGGAGAGGGATTCAAGGCGCTCGGCAGCGGCGCGGTGAATATCGGCCCGACGCTGCAATTGAGCTATCCGCTGCTGTTCCTCATCCTTCTGACCGCGCTCCTGGCGCTTGTCTACAAAATGACCAGCTGGGGTCGGCACGTGCTCGCGATCGGCGGCAACGAGCACGCGGCGCTGCTAACGGGCGTGCCGGTCAATCGGGTCAAGGTGCAGGTCTACGTCGTTTCGGGCCTCGCCGCCTCTTTTGCAGCGATTCTCGATGTCGGCTGGACCGGCTCGGCGATCAACGCCCTTGGGGTCACGTATGAGCTGCTTGCGATCTCGGCGGCAGTCATCGGCGGCGCCAATCTCATGGGCGGCGAAGCGAGCGCCTATGGCGCCTTCATCGGCGCCGCGCTGATCTTCGTCATCCGCAATTCGCTTTTGATGGCGGGCGTGGATTCGAATTGGCAGGGCACGTTCGTTGGCCTGTTCCTTATTGGAGCGGTTTACCTCGGGAAGATTCGAGGCGCAAAACGCGAGTGACCCCGTCGTGGGGCCGCGTCAAACTGGCCCGCGTGGGCCATGTCCAACTGGGAGGAAGTGAATGTTGAAACTTGTGTTGACCGGCGCTGTCGCCGCCGGGGCGTTGATCGCTGCCTCCGTCTCGACTCTAGCCGCCGACCCCTACACCTTCGCGCTGGTGCCTAAGAACACAAACAATCCGTTCTTCGATCAGGCGCTCGCTGGCTGCAAGAAGGCTGAGAAGGAGCTCAAGGGCGCAATCAAGTGCCTCTACATCGGACCGGGCGAGCACGGCGGCGGCGACGAGCAGGCGCAAATGGTCGCCGATCTCGTCACCAAGAAGGTCGACGGCATCGCCGTTTCGGCCGCGAACGCTCCAGCGATCGCCAACGCGCTCAAGGACGCGGCAAAGAACAAGATCCCCGTGCTCACCTGGGACTCCGACCTGTTGCCGCAGGACAAGGGATTGCGCATCGCCTATGTCGGCACGCACAATTATGACATCGGCTCCAACATCGCCAAGCTTGTGATGGCGATCAAACCCAAGGGCGGCACCATCTGCATCCAGTCGGGCGGCGCCGCGGCGGCCAACCACAACGAGCGCATGCAAGGCATCCGCGACACGCTCGCGGGCAAGAAAAGCGCCGAGTCGCCCGGCGTGCGCCTGACCGGCCAGAACGGCTGGACCGAGGTCGCCGGCTGCCCACTCTACACCAACGACGACTTCACGGTCGCGGTGCAGCAGATGGAGGATATTCTCGCCAAATATCCGAAGCTCGACGCGTTCACGCCGACCGGCGGCTTCCCGCAGTTCGTGCCTGACGCCTACGAGAAGGTCGCGTCCAAGTACAAGGACAAGATCGCCTCCGGCGAGCTGGCGCTGGTCGTCGCCGACACCCTGCCGGTGCAGATCGACCTCATGAAGAAGGGGCTCTCCTCCGGCCAGGTCGGCCAGCGTCCGTTCGAGATGGGTTACAAGGCGATGTACTTCCTCAAGGACATCAAGGACGGCAAGGCGCCGCCGAAGGACCCGACCTATACCGGCCTTGACGTTTGCACGCCCAAGAACGTCGCCACCTGCATCGGCGGCTGAGGCTCGCCCTCATCGGCGAAACAGACAGGGGCCGGCCTCCGCCGGCCCCTTTTTATTTGCCCCTCCGTCGCGCCGACGGTGTGAGCACACGCGCGGCGCCGGAAGCGCTTCCCTTCCCATCGCCCTCGCGAGCGCTCGTTTTCAGGAAAAGGTCTCCGCGATCAGGGTGCCGATCTCCCTGTGGATGGCGTTGCGCGCGTCCGTCGGCGCGGAAGATCCGGTGTAATAGACCGTGGCGATAAGGGGTGCGCGGCCCGGCGGCCAGATGATCGCGATCGTATTCGTCGATCCGCGCTCGCCGCTGCCGGTCTTGTCGCCGATGCGCCACGAAGGCGGCAGCCCGGCGCGCAGCCGCTTGCCGCCGACCTTGTCGTCGACGAGCCAGGCTTCGAGCTGGCGCCGCGATGCTTCGGAGAGCGCGCCGTCCAGCAGCACCTTCTGCATGTCGGCCGCCATGGCGCGCGGACTCGTCGTGTCGCGCGGGTCTTCAGGCAGCGCCTCATTGAGGCTTGGCTCGTTCCTGTCGAGCCGCGTCACCTCATCGCCGAGCGAGCGTGCGAACGCCGTGAAGCCCGCTGGTCCGCCGATCGTCTGCAGAACCAGATTTCCAGCGGTGTTGTCGCTCCAGTCGATCGCCGCCGCGCAGAGATCCGCGACAGTCATACAGCCCTCGGCGACATGCGCCTTGGTGATTGGCGCGTAGTCGAGAAGATCGCCAGGCCCATAGGCGATTGTCCGGTCGAGGCGCTCAGCGCCCTCGTCCACGCGCTTGAGCGCCGCAGCTGCGGTCAGGAGCTTGAACGTGCTGCACATCGGAAAACGTTCGTCGGCGCGATGCTCGATCGTCGAGCCGGTTCCCGTGTCGCGCGCGAAGACGCCAAGGCGGCCGCCACCGCGGGCTTCGATCTCGGCCAGCCGCTTCTTGGCGACGTCCACGCGCTCCTGGGGTGAGCGAGCAGCCGCTCGGGCGCGAACGGATGCGGCCGTCGCCGCAAGGCCAGCAAGGAACAAACGACGGCTGTGACAATGCATGGTTTCAGCCCAAATCCGCTTACGCGCGTGATCCGCCGTACGATTAAGGCGCGCGGATGGCGCGGCCGACATGACGCCAGCCTTGGCGAAGGGTCTCGAACGGCCTAGCCAAGTCGCAATGGATGGGCGATCGTGGACGCGGCGAACGCCGACGACTGGCCGCGCCGATCACAATGCGGCGCCAATACTGGACTTAAGAGGCAGGCGGGAAGCGCCACATTGGGGGAGAAACGAATGCGCTCACTTCTCGCCAGCGTCGCCATCGCGGCGCTGTTCGCGGTTTCAGGCTGCTCCAAGGGCGACAGGGGCGCACAAGGTCAGACAGGGTCGCAGGGACAGCAAGGTCCAGTCGGGCCAGCCGGCCCCAAGGGTGAAGTTGGCGTGGTCGGCGCCATCGGACCGCAGGGGCCGAAGGGCGACACGGGCGCTGACGGTCCGCCGGGGCCGAAAGGCGAAACCGGCCCAGCCGGCCCGCCCGGACCTGCCGGGCCGCTGGGTCCCGATGGGCCGGCGGGACCGAAGGGGGATACGGGAGGCGCGGGACCGCCTGGGCTGCACGGACCGAAAGGCGAGCCGGGGCCCGAGGGCGTGGCCGGACCCCAAGGACCGAAGGGCGATTCCGGCCAGATTGGCTCCGCGGGACCACCTGGACCGGCTGGGCCAAAGGGCGAAGCCGGGAGCGCGGGCGCGGTCGGCGCGACAGGACCGGCAGGACCATCTGGGCCCAAGGGCGATGTCGGCACGGCTGGACCGAAAGGCGAAATTGGCGCGGTCGGTCCGGCCGGACCGGCCGGACCTCCTGGGCCGAAGGGCGATGTCGGCGCGGTTGGGCCGAAGGGCGAAATTGGCGCGGTCGGCGCGACCGGGCCGGCGGGATCGCCTGGGCCTAAGGGTGATGTGGGCGCAGCGGGACCGAAGGGCGAAGTTGGCGCTGTCGGCCCGGTGGGACCGGCCGGGCCAAGTGGCGTTCAGGGCGAAGTCGGCGCCGCTGGGCCCAAGGGCGAAGCCGGAAGCGCGGGCGCGGTCGGCGCGACCGGACCGGCCGGACCGCCCGGGCCGAAGGGCGAGGTCGGCGTCGCTGGCGCGCCCGGACCTAAGGGCGAGGCCGGAATCGCGGGCGAGGTCGGCCCACCCGGGTCCATGGGGCCGCCGGGACATACCGGACCTGCCGGGCCGCCCGGCGCGCCCGGCGCGCCCGGCGCGCCAGGCCACATCGGAGTCCCCGGTCCTCAAGGCCCGGCCGGACCGCTGGGCCCGGCTGGCGCCAGCGCGAGTTTCCGGGTTGTCAGCGATTCCGGGCAAGCCTCGTGCGGCGCGGGCGAGATCATGGCCAGCGCTTATTGCGCCGGCGGCGCGCCCGTGCGCATCGACGGAACGACGGGCGCAAGTTGTGACGGCGGAGCGAAAGCGGTGATCGTCTGCGCGAAGCAATAGCCGCTGCTTCTTCGTCGCCCAGGACGCTCGAGGGCGCCGCCGGACGAACCGGCGTCGACCGAATCGAGCGCTCCGCGTCAGATTCGAACGATTGCGAAGCAGCGGGGTGCGGACCCGTTCAGCGCAGGTTCATTGAATCCGCGATACGTTGCGCGGCGTGGGCTTCGCCTTGGCGAGACTCGCTGCGGGACAACACACCACAGTAGGGAGGTTGGTTATGTCGAATTCAAAGTTGGCGGTCGTCGCTACGATGATGGTCCTCTCGACGGGTTTCGTTCTTGGTTCTCAAGGTCCCGCCAACGCCGCCAAGTTCTGCGCGCAATTAAGAGGGTCGACAGCCACCGGACACCCTGACTGCTCATTTTCGACGCTCGAGGCGTGCCGCGCGCGCGTCAGGCACCGGGGCGGCGGGCACTGCTACAAACTGCACAAATAGGCCGAACGCCTTCAATAGGCGCCATCGCATAGCCTGGCGACGGCGCGCCTCCGGAATGCTGGCGCCTCTCTCGTCGCGAGCCAGTCACGGGGACGCAATCGCCGATACCAGCGGCGCTGACGAAGCTCGCCCGGACGCAAGCGCATTGCGGAGGGGCGGCGGTTTCGACTAAGGAGGGACGGCGGCGTGACAAGCCGCCCGGGGTTCAAGCAGGGAGGAAGCGATGCATCGGCTTACAGTCCTTTATCCGGCAAAGGACGGCGAAAACTTCGACTACAATTATTACTTCGGAAGGCATCACAAACTTGTCGTCTCGCGGCTAAAGCCGGAAGGGTTGGTGAGCTGCGAATTCGACAAGGGCGTGTCGGATCCCGCGGGCGACAAGGCGCCCTACCTCGCCATCGCCTATCTCAAGTTCAACTCGGCCGATGAACTTCAAAAAGCGCTTGCCAAGCATGGCGCGGAAATTCTGGGCGATATTCCCAACTACACGAAGATTGAGCCGATCATGCAAGTGAACGAGGTCATGGCGAGCTGAGCCAAACCTCAGTTCGGGCTTCGGCGGCGCGAGCGGTCTACCGTCCCGGATACCAGTACGCGGCCTGCGGCTTCGTCCGGTCGACGACCACGAACTGGTTGGCGAACACACGATAGGATGGGCTCCAGTCGCCGTCGGGCCATTGCACTCGAATCTCTGCGCGCTCGGCGGTGCCGAGGCCGACATGGATAAAGCTCGCATGGCCGGACGCGTCGCCGCCGCCGACGTCGACGAAGCGGGTCTGGGTGCGGGTTCCCGTCTTGATTGAGATCTTGGCCCCAACCGCGTTGCGATTGGGGTTGGGTTCGATGAGCCGGATTTCGCTCCAATTGCCCATCGGCAGCGGCGGGCCGTCGCCATGCTCTCCGGGATTCTTGGCGCCCAGGTTGCGATAGAGGAGGACGTTCGAGCCGCGGTTGATCTGCAGGATGTCGAGCATGCCATCGAGATTGAAGTCGGCGATCAGCGCGCCGCGTCCCTTGGCGTTGCAGGCGATTCCCGACAGGTCGCCAGCCTCGGCGAATTTGCCGTTCCATTGGCCGAGCAAGAGGTTGCTTGGGTCGTAGGCGGCGAAGTCGGGCATCTGCTCGAGGTTGCCCTTGGAGACGAAGATGTCGCTGAGACCGTCATTGTTGAAGTCGGCGAATTCCGCGTGCCAGGCGGTCGAGGGCCGCTTGTCGCCGCCCGTATAGGGAATATGCGCGGTCACGCCGACTTCGCCGGCGATGTCGCGATAGACCGGCGCTTCGCCGCGCTCCGCCGCTTCGGGGTCGAGCTTCTGCAATTTCTCGTCGCCCATTGAGGTGAGGAAATATTCCGGGTAACCCGAGCCGTCGAGATCGCCCTCGGCGATGCCCATGCCGTAGATCGACAAATGCCGCCAGCCGTCGGCGCGCGAGTAGAGCCTCGGCGTCTTGCCAGGGTCGATGCGCCACATCTGTTCTTCGCCGCCGCGGTAATATTGCCGGTCGTTGGAGACGCGCAGCGACGGCACGCCCGACTTGTTCCAGTCGGTGAACAGCATCGAGAGGGCGCAGAAGCCGGGCGCGAGCGGCGTGCGCACCGAATAATCGGGTTTATCGCCCGGCTGCGGCCGATAGAGCGAGTTGTCCGCGCACGTGCCCCAGGGCGAGCCGGGGGCGTCGCGGTCGACGTAATGGCCGATCGCGAGCGTCGGAAATTTCTGCCCCGGCTCCCACTCGGCCGCGAACGAAGTCGTCCAGCCTGAATCGCCGTCGAAATTCCATTCGTGATTGGCGAGGGTGAAGGTGCAGTCAGGGCCGCCCTTGAGCAGGAGGTTGCCGCCGACCCTGAGCACGAACAGATCCATGTGGCCGTCGCCGTCGATGTCGAGCGGATAGGCGCCAATGACGTTACTGAGAAGTTTGGGATCGGCGCCGATGTCGAGCGCCTTCTCCTCGAATTTGAGCGGCCCGCCGGCCTTGGATTTGTTGACGAACAGTCGCGCCGGATTCTTGCCGTCGGCCAGGAACACCGAGGGAAAGCCCGAGCCGTCGCAATCGAACGCCGCCCCGCCGCCGCCAACGAAGAACTCCCACGGACCGTTATAGACGCTGCGGAGGCCTGCCGCCTCCGCCTCTTCATGCATGACGGGTACGTCGTCGAGCGGCTTTTGCCGCTCATCGCCGGCGCGCGCCCCCGCGAGGCCGGCAAGAAGCGCGAGAATGCACAAGACGATCCGCATCACTGCGCCTCGATGATGAGCGAACGCAGGAAGGCGATGACGTCGTCGCGCTTGTCGGAGTCGAGAGCCATATACGCATCGCGCGCGAACCGCGCGTCTCCGCCATGCGCCGCGATGATCTCGTTGATCATACGAAACGCGCCGTTGTGACCGTAGGGCGCGGTCGAGCCGACGCCCCAGAGGCGGGGCGTGAGAAACACGTCGCGCTCGACGAAGCGCTGCGCCTGCAATTCGTTGCCCAGCGCATTGACCGTCTCATCGACGATAAGGTGGCGCTTGAGATCGCTGTAGAGGGGGATCAGCCACTCGCCCTTGTCGTTCTTCTGGAGCGCCTTGGCGAAGGGCAGGGCGCCAAGATCGATGCGAATCGGCGCCTTGACCTCGCCGGAGCGCAGCGTGCCAGCCATGTCATAAGGAGCCGGATCGGTGAACACGAGCGACTTCAGCGGCAAGTTCTGCATGTGACAGGAGGCGCAGCCGATCGCGTTGAACGTCTTGGCGCCGATCTTGGCGGCCTCGCGCCAATCGTCGGGCAGGTCCGCCTTCACCGTGGGCGGCGGCAGCGTCGCCTGAAACGCGACCAGCGCCGAGACGTCGCCCGCGGTGATCGCGTCCGGCACGCCGGTCCCGGCGAAGTCATGGCTGCCCGTCCAGCGAACGCCAAACCGCTCGACCGCCTCCATGCCGTGGTGGACGTTGAGCGCGTTGATGGTGAACTGGCGCAGCGAAGTGAACACGCCCTTGCGGCTGAACGGCCTGACGATGAGGTCGGCGTCGACGCCGTCGATGGCGTCGAGATCGACGATGCCGTCGGGATGGGCGACAATCGAGCCGAACCGCACGCATTTGGTCACCAAGTCAGCCTGCGCGTCCTTGCCTGTCGTGTTCGCTTCCGCGATCGCCGCGGCGCGGATCGCCTGCAAGTCGGCCGTCATCTCGCGCGCCAGCAACTCGACGAGCCCCGCGCCCATCAGCGCGATGGTGTGCCGCTCGCTCGAGAACGACGGGTCGATCGAGTTCGAACTGCGCGCTTTCGAACCCCTCGGAAACGAACGCATTGGCGACGTCGTCGGCCGAGCCGCCGACGACCGGATCGTTGTGGCAGCCGAAACAGGAATTTGAATCCGGCCCGCTGGTGCGGCTGAACGGAGGATTGACGCCGTTCTTGCGCTTGGTCGGAATGATCGCCTGGGTCGCCTTTGGCCGTCCTGCGCCGTCGACCGTGGTGAATTTCGCCTTGAACAGCTCGCGCCCGCGCTCGATGAGCGCAGGGAGAGCCGACGGGCCCGCCGCCACGATCTGATCGAAATCGAGATGGGAGCCGGGGGGAAATACGCGCTCGTCCCAACTTCCGCCTGACGCGGCGCCGACTGCCCATAGGCCCGACGCCGCGCATAGAGCGATCGACACGCCCAGAAGCCGCTTCATGGTCCTCCCGCCGCACTTGTCGATAGCGCCGCAAGCGCCCCTGAGCACAATCCTTCTCATGTCGAGGGCGAGCGCCGCAAGCGCCCTGAACATTGACCTTTAGGCGCATTGACAGTGTCAGCGGGGCTCACCATTGTGCCGCACACGGAAAAATGTCCGGCTTCGGCTGGAGGGGCGCGCGCTTTTGGCGCGTCGCTGTCGGGTCCGTGGATCGTAAGGGAGGAAGCTCGTGAAATCACTGAAGAATTTGGCGATCGGGGCGGCTTTGCTGGCGTCGGCCAGCGTTGTTTCGTTCGCCGCGATGGCGAAAGATCTGACGGTCGGGGTCTCGTGGTCGAACTTCCAGGAAGAGCGCTGGAAAACCGATGAAGCGGCCATCAAGAAGGCGCTCACGGCGCACGGCGCCAAATACATCTCGGCTGACGCGCAGGCCTCGCCGACCAAGCAGCTGACCGACGTCGAAAGCCTCATCTCCAAGGGCGCCAATGTGCTCATCATCCTCGCCATGGATTCGGAGGCGATCCTTCCGGCGGTCAAGAAGGCGTCGGACGAAGGCATACCGGTCATCGCCTATGACCGCCTGATCGAGAGCCCGAACGTTCTCTACGTCACCTTCAACAATGTCGAAGTCGGCCGCATGATGGCCAAGGCGATCGAGGCCGCCAAGCCGGCCGGCAACTACGCCTTCATCAAGGGCGACAAGGGCGACCCGAACGCCGACTTTCTGTTCTCGGGCATCAAGGAAGTGCTCGAGCCCGCAATGAAGGCCGGCAAGATCAAGAACGTCGGCATGTCCTACACCGATGGCTGGAAGCCCGACAACGCGCAGAAGAACATGGAGCAGATCCTCACCAAGAACAACAACAAGGTTGACGCGGTGGTCTGCGAGAACGACGGCATGGCAGGCGGCGTCGTGGCGGCTCTCGCCGCGCAGGGCATGGCGGGCTCCGTTCCGGTCTCCGGCCAGGACGGTGATCACGCGGCCATCAACCGCATCGCGCTCGGCACCCAGACGGTTTCGATCTGGAAGGATGCGCGCGATCTCGGCAAGACAGCCGGCGAAGCGGCCGTCGCGCTCGGCGACGGCAAGAAGATGACCGCCATTCCTGACGTGCATCCCTTCACTGGCGGCGCCAAGGGGATCAAGGTCAACGGCGTCCTGCTGACGCCGCTCCCCGTCACCAGGGCCAATCTCAACGTGATCGTCGACAAGGGCTGGATTACCAAGGCCGAGGTCTGCGCCGGCGTGAAGCCTGGCACGGTGAAGTTCTGCGGCTGAGTTGACCGCGCCAGCATTGAGTGAAACAAAAAAGGCCGCGCCGTTCTTGAAACGCGGCGCGGCTTTTCTGTTGCGACGCCGCCTACGCCTGATGGCGGCGACGGGGTTAAGGCAAGAAGATCGGGAGGAGCGATGACCTCTGCGGCGCCGAGCGCAACCAGTGCGGCTCTGAACGAGCCGGCTATTCGACGGTTCCTCAGAGCGACCGAAGTCGACACCCGCATGCTCGGCATGATCGGCGCCCTGGCGCTGATCTGGATCGGCTTCAACATTATTACCTGGGCTCAAACCGGCGAGGGCCTGTTCCTGTCGCCGCGCAACTTATGGAACTTGAGCGTCCAGACATCATCGATCGCGATCATGGCGACGGGCATGGTGCTCGTCATCGTCATGCGCCACATCGACCTCTCGGTCGGATCGATCATTGGCTTCGTCTCGACGATCATTGGCGTGGCGCAGGTCCATATCCTGCCGGCCTATCTCGGCCTCGACAATCCGGCGACGTGGGTCATCGCCGTCATCCTGGCCTTGGCGGTCGGCGCGGCGATCGGCGCCTTTCAAGGCTCGCTGGTCGCCTACATCGGCATTCCGTCCTTCATCGTCACCCTCGGCGGGCAATTGTTCTGGCGCGGCGCCGCGTGGTGGGTGACGACCGGCCAGACGATCGCGCCGCTCGACGACCGCTTCGCGCTGATGGGCGGGGGCCCGCATGGCTCGATCGGCGCGACGGCGAGTTGGGCGCTGGCCGCGATTTGCTGCGCTGGCATCGTCTTCGGTTTATACGCCGGCCGTCAGCGCCGCGCGCGGTTCCGTTTCCCCCAACGGCCGATGTGGGCGGAATATGTCATCGCGGTTGTCGGCTGCTTCGTCGTCCTCGGCGCGACCGCGATTGTCAACGCCTATCCCTGGCCTGAGCGGGTCGCTGCGGCTTACGCGAAGGCCAACAACATTCCCGTGCCCGAAGGCGGCATGTTCATTTCCACCGGCTATGCGATCCCGGTGCTGATCGCGATCGTCACCGGCGTCGTCATGACCTTCCTCGCCCGGCGCACCCGGTTCGGCCGCTATGTCTACGCCACCGGCGGCAACCCGGAAGCCGCCGAGCTCGCCGGCGTCAACACCAAGCGAATCACGATTCTCGTCTTTGCGCTGATGGGGGCGCTGGCGGGGATCGCGGCCTGCATCGATTCGGCGCGGCTCGAACTCGGCGACGAACGTGCTCGGGCAGTTCGACGAGCTTTACGTGATCGCGGCTGCGGTCATCGGCGGCACCTCACTCGCCGGCGGCGTCGGCACGATCTACGGCGCCCTGATCGGCGCGCTGGTCATCCAGTCGCTTCAATCGGGCATGGTGCTGCTCGGCATGGACTCGGCCTTTCAGCAGATGGTGGTCGGCGTGGTGCTGGTCGGGGCGGTCGGCATCGACACCTTCTACCGCCGCAGAACCGCCAAAGGGTGAGCCATGGACGCGAACGCCCAAACTCCGCTGGTCGAGATGAAGGACATCTCGATCGCCTTCGGCGGCGTAAAAGCTGTCGATCACGCCTATATCGATTTATACCCGGGCGAGGTGGTCGGCCTGCTCGGCCATAACGGCGCGGGTAAATCCTGCCTCATCAAGATCCTGTCCGGCGCGTATAAGCGCGACAGCGGGCAAATCTTGATCGACGGGAAGGAAGCCAGGATCGACAACCCGCGCGACGCCAAGCACCATGGCATCGAAACGGTCTATCAGGCGCTCGCGCTCGCCGACAATGTCGACGCGGCGTCGAACCTCTATCTCGGCCGGGAACTCCGCACCCGCTGGGGCACACTCGACGACGCCTCGATGGAGGCCGAGGCGCGCAAGGTGATGGGGCGGCTCAATCCGAACTTCCGCCGCTTCAAGGAGCCGGTGGTCGCGCTCTCGGGCGGCCAGCGCCAGTCGGTCGCCATTGCGCGAGCGATCCATTTCGACGCCAAGGTCCTCATCATGGATGAGCCAACGGCGGCGTTGGGACCGGCCGAGACCGCGCAGGTCGGCGAGCTCATCAAGCAGCTCAAGGCTGAAGGCATCGGCATCTTCCTCATCAGCCACGACATCCACGACGTGTTTGACCTCGCCGACCGCATAACCGTGATGAAGAACGGGCAAGTCGTCGGATCGGGGCGCGTCCAGGACATGACCAAGGACGAGGTGCTCGGCATGATCATTCTTGGCAAATGCCCGCCAGGCGCGATCCCTGGGCCGGGCGCGATGGCGAGCTGATGGCGGGACGCTCTTCGGGCGCATAACTTAATCAGCCCGAGCCGTTTCAGCTCCACCAGCGGCCGGTGGGCGCGGCCAAGCCAAGCGGCGACTTCGCTAAGTCGACCGCTCGGAAGAGATCGCCACGACGGCTTCCGACGAAGCCATGATCAAAAGTCACGCTCAAGATGTACGCGATTTAACCTATCGGAAAGTTGAAGACCGGGATGTCGGCTACGAGATCTTGCGGCACTCGGGCGATGGGGGACCTCGCTGAGCGTTACAGGTCTGGGCCGGCACATCGCGTGCCAGAGCACACCCTGACGATTTTTGGTGGTCCTCTGGAGGGTGTGGGCAATGTTGAAACAGGACGCCGGGCGGAAAGCCCATCGCGAGTTTGATGCGTCTTTCGCGATCGAGACGGGGCCTTCACAGATCAATGATCCGAAACAGGGCGCGCGGCTCATAAGGGCATTCTTACGGATTAGCGACCCTAGGGTTCGCCTGTCGATCGTTCAGATGGTCGAGAAGGTTGGGTCCGCTTCTGCGGATTGTTAGGCGACTGAGCGGATGTCGAGTCGCCGCGCCAAGCAGGGCCCGACGCTAATACCTGGGCCGCTATTGCCATGAGTCGTGTTACTCTCGACAAGAAACCCGCCTGTGTAACCCCCATTACTGTCAAGAATAATGCCTTCGCCATCGGTGATTGCGCCAGTCCGAAATTCCGGAACCAGTTCAGTATTATTCACTGAAGTGTTGCCACTGATGATAATATGAGGGCCTGGGCCGTTGTCGAAGTTCTGAGACGCGCCAATCGAAATCCCGCTGGCGCCGAAGGCCGACCAATGCGCGTTGTCGTGAACGTCGTTGTTCAGAATCTGAAGGTAGTCGCCATTATTTATCGAAATTCCCCCTCCAGGTTCATCGAAAATCGTGTTGTTCTCGATAGTGATATTATGAATGTGAGCCCCGCTGGTGGCGGCAATACCATTCCCGTCAAGATTAGGGTTACCGGTGCTGTAGCCGGCCGTGGCTGAGGTTAGATTGTAATTTGCCGCATCGCCGACAATCTTGAAGCCTTTGATAGTAATATATGACGCATTAACCTCAATACCCTGCCACGTACCTGAAGAATCGATGACCGGCGTTGCTCCAGGCGCCGCCTCGAAAGTAATCGGAGCGCGCGCCGTGCCATTCGTCGAAATCGTCAATACGTTGCCGCCGCCCGGACCCGTATAGGCGCCATTCATGACTTCGACGGTGTCGCCTGGATTTACAAGAGCTTCAGCCGCCTGCAGGGTGGCTAATGGCTCACCGGGGGATACGCCTGCGTTCGTGTTGCCGCCGAGAATAGAACTCACAAAATATGTGGTCATGGGCTTACCCCAATCGAACAAGGGGTTACGGCGGTTGATGAAGACCGCCGCCGTTTCCGGTCAACTTCGTCGGCTTCGCGCCGTGGCGCGTGTCAATATCAAGTCTTACGCGATCGGCCGCGATCCAATAAAATGCCGAGGCCGCCAAGAGCGGTCGAATCTGCCGATCACGCTTAACTGGTCGCGTGCGGCAAACGACAGGTTACTAATGAACGAAGTGCAGACGAAAAGCAAGCGGTTTGCTCGGGCCAACGCATCATTTTTTTTCTTCATCGTTTCAGCTAGACTGTTTAGATCGCCTCATCCCCCAGCGAACTTGGCAATACGTAGAATTACCTAACACCGATTGCACGCCACTTGGTCTTGGGCGGCTCGGCGCAACCTTTCCTGCGCTTTGCCTGCTCAGACTTAATCTCGAGCAGCATGGGCGACAGGGTTGTCCGGGCGCCGCAGCGGAACCGAAATGGCGACTTGGGCCGAACAATAGGCTCTTATAGCGTTAGTTGTTGGTATGGGCCGATTCCGATGGCGCTCTTGATCCAGTTTTGTGGCGTGATTTGTCGATCCCAGGCTTCGAGGGCGCGCCGCCAGCCGAGATAATTTGGCAGGTTCTTGGTGGCGACGCCGTTGAAGCGATTGAGCCATTGCTTGAGACGGCTGTGGTAGGCGTTGACGTTGTTGATATGCAGGTGGGGCGCCGCGGGGACAGGCTTTCCCGGGGAAGGAACGGCGTGAAAGGGGATGTTGGCCTGGCGGGCGAAGGAGGCCAGCGGTTTGCCGCCATCGCCGATCAAGTGATTTGCGGACGTAACGACACCGGTCAGGACGGCGGCGATCGAAGCGCTGTCGTCGTTTGGCAGAACGGCGTCGAAAGTTGCGCCCTTTCGGTCGCGGGCGACGAGCACGGGAATGTTGTCCTGATAGGGGCCCGGATGACGGGCCGTTCCGCCGCGTTTGCGAGCCTTGCGAGGCAGATCGGACCACCGCCCCTTGAAAGATTTAAGGATGAAGGTTTCATCCGCTTCGACGATTCCGCTCAGCTTTTGCGGCTTGTCCGCGGCGGGAGCGCCCAAAAACCGGTGACGCCAGCGGAAAGCCGTCGTCGGATGCACGCCGCAAAGCGCGGCCGTCTTCACCAGGCTTTTGCCTTCGATCATCGCCTGCGCGTGATCGAGCCAACGCTCTTTCTTGCGCAGATGCGCCATTGGGCTTTTGCTCAGGGCGTTGAAGGTGCGTCCGCAAGCCTTGCAGCGGAACCGCGCCAGTCCGCGCGAGCGTCCCCAGGCCACGATTTCGCGACCCGCGCAATGCGGACACCCTCGACTTTCCACCCGCTCATGGCCTGTTACGCCCAACGCGTCCGGCCGACGGCGAGCCTTCAAGGCCTTGTTCTTCGCGGCCGCCGTCAGCATCGCAGTTTTCCGACCCACCCCCTCCGCCGTCGTCAGAGCCGCGAGCGCCGCCCGCCGCTGATCCTCGTTCAATCGAACGATCCCCGACAGCCAAGTCGAAAACTCCTCACCCTTCATCGAACAATCTCCAACCCCACCCCCACCATAACCCAAATCAACAACTAACGCTATAAGAGTTGAACAATATCTTGCAAAAAAAGAAATCCGTACTGAACATTTTCCATTCGCCGGACCGGAGGAGCGCCCCGCTGCGCGGATGCGGGGCCTAAGCCAAGACGAAGCGGGCGGCGATTACGGAGGAGGGCGACGGCGGGACCAAATGAACTTGATCGAAACGGTGAGAGGCCTCGATCAGCGTGATTGGCGCCTGCCACGAGCGCGTCTGTATTCGTTGTCGCGGTCGCCGAATCCGGATCAGCGCCCTGAAACTCAGTTTCTGAAGCTGGCGATCTTGGGAATAGCACCCGCGATGAGACAAGCCTGCTCGACTCCGGATGGGCGCTGCGTGCGACGGTCCGGATACGACCAGTAGGTGAAATATAGCGATCCAGGCGTAGCGACGGCGAGGCGCTCGAGTTCCTGAAACGGGCCCGAGTTAATCACCCCAAGCTGGGGGACAAGATTGATGTCGGTTCGCCCGCCCATGGTGTGCGGGACGGTGTGCCCTCGGTGGTAGCGCTTGCCGCCCACTGTATTCGTCAGCGGGTGGCCCTTCATCCTGGCTGCGATGATTGCGCGCGGCGACACGTCTTTGCCTTTGCTGAGGCCCCATGCCGCGATCAAACGCTCGGCCGAAATGTCAAACAGATAGTAAAATCCTTCGTCCCTCGTTTCCACCACGTCGTATTCACCGGTAACGCGACCATAATCATTCAGCCAAGTTTGGACTAGGCATGGGGCCAGCCTTGAAGTCACAACGGGGTCGGTCAACGGCGGCCTCAATCCTTGCAGGATTACGGTGAGGTTGGCGTAATTCAGCATAAGCCGCCCCGAGTCCGGTTTGAGCTGATCGTAGTGAAAAACAGCCGTCTGGTCGAGAAGGAGAGCATTACTTGTCGTTCCGGCGCAAGCGCCTCCGAACCCGGGGAGGTCATTCGGCCGAAGGATCCGTTCGGAGCCGCGAGTCCTTCGGGCACTACGAAAACATAGAACTTATGATATATGTCTTCCCGTTGGCGGAATCCAATCAGCGGCTCTTATAGCGTTAGTTGTTGGTATGGGCCGATTCCGATGGCGCTCTTGATCCAGTTTTGTGGCGTGATTTGTCGATCCCAGGCTTCGAGGGCGCGCCGCCAGCCGAGATAATTTGGCAGGTTCTTGGTGGCGACGCCGTTGAAGCGATTGAGCCATTGCTTGAGACGGCTGTGGTAGGCGTTGACGTTGTTGATATGCAGGTGGGGCGCCGCGGGGACAGGCTTTCCCGGGGAAGGAACGGCGTGAAAGGGGATGTTGGCCTGGCGGGCGAAGGAGGCCAGCGGTTTGCCGCCATCGCCGATCAAGTGATTTGCGGACGTAACGACACCGGTCAGGACGGCGGCGATCGAAGCGCTGTCGTCGTTTGGCAGAACGGCGTCGAAAGTTGCGCCCTTTCGGTCGCGGGCGACGAGCACGGGAATGTTGTCCTGATAGGGGCCCGGATGACGGGCCGTTCCGCCGCGTTTGCGAGCCTTGCGAGGCAGATCGGACCACCGCCCCTTGAAAGATTCAAGGATGAAGGTTTCATCCGCTTCGACGATTCCGCTCAGCTTTTGCGGCTTGTCCGCGGCGGGAGCGCCCAAAAACCGGTGACGCCAGCGGAAAGCCGTCGTCGGATGCACGCCGCAAAGCGCGGCCGTCTTCACCAGGCTTTTGCCTTCGATCATCGCCTGCGCGTGATCGAGCCAACGCTCTTTCTTGCGCAGATGCGCCATTGGGCTTTTGCTCAGGGCGTTGAAGGTGCGTCCGCAAGCCTTGCAGCGGAACCGCGCCAGTCCGCGCGAGCGTCCCCAGGCCACGATTTCGCGACCCGCGCAATGCGGACACCCTCGACTTTCCACCCGCTCATGGCCTGTTACGCCCAACGCGTCCGGCCGACGGCGAGCCTTCAAGGCCTTGTTCTTCGCGGCCGCCGTCAGCATCGCAGTTTTCCGACCCACCCCCTCCGCCGTCGTCAGAGCCGCGAGCGCCGCCCGCCGCTGATCCTCGTTCAATCGAACGATCCCCGACAGCCAAGTCGAAAACTCCTCACCCTTCATCGAACAATCTCCAACCCCACCCCCACCATAACCCAAACCAACAACTAACGCTATAAGAGCCCAATCAGCGCCTGCGACCGATTGCCAGAGACAGATAGGAAAATACGTTTGAGACATTTTGCACAGAGCTTGAGACGGGTGGAAAATTTTTTGAATTATTTAGAGCAGTATCCGAACGGATTGAATTGGCGGGGGGATTCCCGAATCGGTTAATTTCTGCTTCCTCATTCACTGCGAGAATGGGGACGGCGGGGGATGGGTCTTTCCAACGCTCTTCGCGAGCGCGTGGTCGAGGCGGTGGTCTTGGGCGGGTTGTCGCGCAATCAGGCGGCCGCGCGTTTCAAAGTGAGCGTGGCGAGCGCGGTGCGCTGGGTAAAGCGGTTCAATACCACGGGCGAGATTTGGCCGGCGCCTTCCGGCGGCGACCGCCGCTCCCGCCGAATCGAGGCGCATCGCGACTATCTGTTGGGCCTGATCCGGCGCAGGCCGGACATAACGCTGCTCGAGATCCGGGAGCAGCTGATCGCCAATAGCGGCGAGCGCTTTGCGGTCTCCGTGCTGTGGCGTTTCTTCGACCGTCACCAGATCACCTTTAAAAAAAACGGCGCATGCCGAGGAACAACAACGCGCGGACGTGCAAAATCGACGCCGGGAATGGTTCGCGGGACAGCTCGATCTCGATCCGACGAAACTCGTTTTCATTGACGAGACCGGAGCCTCCACAAATCTCGCGCGCAAAAGCGGACGTTGCCGGCGCGGGCGCCGGTTGCGGTCGGCCATCCCGCACAGTCACTACAAAACGGTGACTTTGGTCGCCGGCCTTCGCCTTCGCGGCCTGACGGCGGCAAGGACTTTCGACGGACCGATCAACGCCGCCCTGTTCGAGGATTGGGTGGAGACATGCCTCGTCCCCACGCTCTCGCCCGGCGAGACCGTCGTCATGGACAATCTCCCCGCTCACAAGGGGCCGCGGGTCGAGCAACTGATCAAGGCGGCGGGCGCGCAGTTGCGATATCTTCCAGCCTACAGTCCCGATATGAACCCTATCGAAAAAGCCTTCTCCAAGCTCAAGGCCTTCCTGCGCAAAATCGCCGAGCGGACCGTCGCGGGTCTGATGCGCGCCCTCGAAACCTGCGCCGAAATCTTCGAGCCCTCGGTATGTATAAATTACTTCAAATCCTGTGGTTATCAGGACGATACAGGATGATCGGATTCCGCTCCTAGTAACTCCCAAGCACCCCCCTTGAGTGGCGAGAGAATCAGGCTTGGAGCGCGCTCAAGGCGGCGGCCGATTCCTATTTGTTCGCTCTGCGATTCACTTTCGTTCTCGCGGGGGCCCGCTCTGAAGCCTTCGCGACTGCGAAAAAATAGGGGGTGCTTGGGAGTTACATTATTTATTTGAAATCCCCCTTAACCCATTGAAAAGTCCCGATTCGGGAAAATAAGCGCTAGTAAATGCCAGCGAATTTACTAGCGCTTACTCGCGTTTATTGACGTTTGCTCGCTTTTATTTTGCTCTGGCTCAGCGGCTTTCGCTGCGCGGATCAGCCGTTCCAGGTGGCGAACATGCCGACGGCTGCGGCGGCCATGACGGCTGTCGCCATCCAGCCGAGCGCTTTAAGCCATGGGTGAAGCGCGAACTCGCCCATCACCTCTCGCCGCGAGGCCATGTGCATGATCATGACCATGACCGGAACCGCGACGACGCCGTTGACGACGGCGCTGAAGATCAGCGCCTTGATCGGATCGAGCGGCGAAAAATTGAGCAGCGCCCCCACGAGGGTCGCGGCCGCAATCGCCAAATAGAAGGCCGGCGCCCGGCCTGCACGCTCGGCAAGCCCGGTGCGCCAGCCGAGCGTCTCGCCAAGCGCGTAGGCTGCGCTCCCGGCCAAAACTGGCACCGCGAGCAGTCCCGTGCCGACAATGCCAAGCGCGAAGACTGCGAACGCCAACTCTCCCGCAATGGGCTTGAGCGCCTTCGCGGCATCCGCCGAGGTCTCGACGTTCGTCACGCCATGCGCGTGCAGGGTCGCCGCGGTCGTCAGCACGATGAAAAGGGCGACCAGATTGGACACGCCCATGCCGACAATCGTGTCGAGCCTTATGCGCCGAAGCTGTCGGGGCGCCTGCGCCGGCGCCTGCAGAAGAGGCTCCGCGGCGGGATTTTCCTTCTCGTCTTCGACTTCTTCGGAAGCCTGCCAGAAAAAGAGATAGGGGCTGATCGTCGTGCCGAAGACGGCGACAACGATGGTGAAATAGGCCGCCGTCCATTCGACATGCGGAACGACAAGATGGAAGGCGACCGTTCCCCATGGCACGCCAACGACAAACACCGTGGCGACATAAGCGAACAGCGAGAGGGTGAGCCAGCGCAACACGGAGACATAGCTCGCGTAGCGCATGAAAACTTCCAGCACCACGGTGAGAATGGCGAACGCCGACACATAGAGCCATTGCGGTCCGGGCAGAATGAGCTGCAGCGCCGCGCCCATCGCTCCAAGGTCAGCGCCGATGTTGATGACATTGGCGAGGACAAGAAGGCCCACCAGCGCGTAGAGCACAAGGGGGGGATAGGAGCGGCGCATGTTGGCGGCGATGCCCTTGCCCGTCACACGCCCGATCTCGGCGCTGACCATCTGGATCGCGCACATGAGGGGATAAGTGAGAAGGAGGGTCCAGGAGAGGGCGTAGCCGAAGGCCGCACCCGCCTGGGCGTATGTAGCGATGCCGCTCGGGTCGTCGTCCGAGGCTCCGGTGATCAGGCCCGGACCGAGAACGTCGACAAGTCTCGGGCGATCAGACGGCTTGGCCTCAGCGGCGCTCGGATAGTCTGTGATCGCCAATGTCGGATCCCCCTCCACGCCAAGTTAACGGCTGACAACCCCTTTCGTTCCCTAGCCTTACGCCATATTTCGTGCGTCGACGACCGCACGAGACCATTCCTCCGGCCGCTCCTGCGGCAGGTTGTGGCCGGCGCCTGCGAATATGCGATGCTCGTGTAGGCCGGTGAATTTCTTCGCGTGATGGGCCGTGCCGGGATTCACGCCGTCTGAAGTCGCCGTCGATGGTGATGGCCGGAACGGCGATGGGCGGTTGAGCGGCGAGCGCCATTTCAATCTCATCGTACCGAGGATCGCCGGCGCCGGGCGCGAGCCCGTAACGATGCCGATAGGAATGGATGACGACCGCAACAAAGTCGGGATTGTCGAAGGCGCTCGCCGTTCGATCGAAGGTCGCATCGTCGAACGCCCAGGTCGGCGACCACATGCGCCACAACAGGCGCGCGATCTCCCTCCGGTCCTTGGTCAAGCCGCGCCGGCCCCGCTCGCTGTGGAAGTAGTACTGATACCAGAACGCCGCCTCCTCGGCCGGGCTGGCAGGCTCCATCGCATGCGCGATGCTCTGGATGTTGTAGGAATTGCCGGAGACAAGGGCGTCGACGCGTTCGGGCCAAAGCCCGGCGACGACGCAGGCGGCGCGCCCGCCCCAATCATACCCGCCGAGAACCGCGCGCTCGATCTTAAGCGCGTCCATCAGCGCCAAAAGGTCCGCGCCGAGCGCCGCCTGCTCGCCAGACCGCGGCGTCTCAGCCTTGAGGAACCGCGTTGGCCCATAGCCGCGCAGATAGGGAACGATCACCCGCGCCCCAGCCTGCGCAAGGATTGGCGCCGCCTGATCATAGGCATGGACATCGTAAGGGAAGCCGTGGCCGAGGATGCAGGGCCAGCCAGACGCAGCTCCATATTCGAGATAGGCGACGGAGAGAACGCCGGCTTCGATCGTCTTGACGGTCAAAGTCGCTCCACAGTCACAGGTTCAATTCAGCTTCCCCGATTATTCCGGCTGACTTTCCTGGATTTTCCGCGGAGGCCTGCTTTACCATTTTGATAATTTCAGCCGACCGAGTAATGCTTTCTTGATCGAGTTCCTCTCCAGCTAACGTCTGCTTGAGAGCCAGCAGTAATTTATCTTCCAATTCGTCTAATAGTTGGTGATAGCCAGCAAATCCATGTTTGTCGATGTACTCAATTCGATGAGGTAGCGCGGTCTTTAACAAGTCGCTAGCTACATTCATTTTGATTAATTTCTCTACGTCCTGAAGACCAGCTTCTAACGCTTTTGCCATAGCGTAGGAAACCAAGACAACAGTTTGATATGCGGAGAGAGGCTTATCCCTCAGAGCCTGTCCGGGAACATATTGAATTGTCGGAATTATTTGTGATTCAAGGGAAGCGGCCTGATTCGATTTGGGGGGCCGCCGATGTGGACGAGCAAGAATCGCAGACGCTACGACCGGAGCCGATTGCGCTATCCGAGCGATCTGAGGGACGAGGAATGGGCGCTTGTGGAGGCGCTCATTCCGCCCGCCAAACGCGGCGGCAACCGGCGTCATGTCGTGGTGCGCGAGGTTGTCAACGGCCTGATGTGTATCCTGAGCACCGGCTGTCAGTGGCGGGCGATCCCCACCGACCTGCCGCCGCGCTCGACGCTCTATGATTATTTCGATCTGTGGAGCTGGGATGGCACGCTCGACCGCATTCACGACGCGCTTTATGCGAAGTGCCGCCAAGCCGCCTCACGCGAGGCAAGCCCGAGCGCCGCGATCATCGACAGCCAGAGCGTCAAGAGCGCGGAAAAAGGGGGCCTGCGATCGATCCGGCGGGCTACGATGCAGGCAAGAAGATCAAGGGCAAGAAGCGGCACATCCTCGTCGATACGCAGGGCCTGCTGATGCATGCCATCGTGCACGCCGCCGACGTCCAGGACCGCGACGGCGGCGCGCTGTTGATGGCGAGCTTGTTCGGCGCTTTTCCATTCCTGATCAAGCTCTATGCCGACGGCGGCTATCAGGGGCCGGAGTTTAAGAGCGCGATGAAGCGGATTCTGGCCCGCGTCACCGTCGAGATCGTCAAGCGATCGGATCACGCCACAGGCTTCGTCGCGCTGCCAAAGCGCTGGATCGTTGAACGCACCTTCGCTTGGCTCGGCCGCTGCCGAAGACTGGTCAAGGACTGGGAATGCCTCAATCATACGAGTTCCGGGTGATTGACTCGGCGGGGAAGGATTCTCAGTTGGATTTCCCGCTGGTAGATAGGAAAGCCATGATTCGCTGGGGGCGAGCATGGCGCATGTGGCCGGTCATCTGAGCGTTGCGGCATTGGAGGAGCGTTACGAAGCCAGCGGGGACGCGACGTCTTCGCGGCATTTCCAGACGATCTGGCTGTTGGCGAAGGGCCATACGATCGGGGAAGTGTCGGCGATGACCTCGTTTGGGAGCCGCTGGATCGAGCAGCTTCTGGAGCGCTACAACGCGCGCGGGCCTTCGGCGCTGGGCGATCTCCGGCGCGGCAACGGCGCGGTGGCGACTGTTCTGAGGCCCGAGGTGTTGGATCGGCTTGGCGCTCGTCTTGCCGATCCTCCGCCGGACGGCGGGGTTTGGACGAGCGCCAAGGTTGCGCAATGGATGGCGGGCGAGTTGGGCCTGGCGTCGCTCGCCGCGCAGCGTGGCTGGGAGGCGCTGAGGGCGATCGATTGGTCGATCCAAAAGCCGCGGCCGCGCAACCCCAAGGCGGCGACGCTCGAGGAGCAGGACGACTTCAAAAAAAAGTGGCCGACATTGTCGCCGAGGAAGCGGCGCGCCATCCCGACACGCCGATCGAGACTTTCGCGACCGACGAACACCGGATCGGCCTGAAGCCGGTGACGCGGCGAGTCTGGGCGCCTGTGGGCAAACGGCCGATCTCGCACGGCCACCATCGGTTCGAATGGCTTTATGTGACGGCCTTCGTCTCACCCGCCACCGGTGAAGTCTTCTGGTACGTCTCGAACGGCGTATCGAAGCCTTTCTTCGAGGCGCTGCTGCGCTTGTTCGCCGAGGAAGCCGGCGCAGGGCGCGATCGGATCATCGTGCTCGTGCTCGACAACGCCGGCTGGCACGGTGAAGCCGGCCTTGTCGTACCGGAAGGGGTTCGTCTCGTCTTCCAACCCGCCTATACCCCCGAAGTGCAGCCGGCCGAAACGCTCTGGACGCTGGTCGACGAGCCGATCGTCAACAAGCACATTCCCGACCTCGAAACGCTCGACGAGGTCATCTCCGCACGTTGCGCCGCCCTCGCTGCGGAGCGACAAAAAATCAAAAGCCAAGCCGGCTTCCACTGGTGGCCCAAAATCGCCAACCCGAGGTGATCACCAGGAAATCGTATCACAAGGCGCTCGCCTTCCTGCGCCTCGCCTCCATCCGCCTCATGCTGCGAAAACTATCCAATCCCGCATGATGTTCTCGGACAGACTCTCAGGCTCCGGGCCTACGACGGGCAGTGACAGGAGTGGGCGATTGGCGTAAGAACGAATCATGAATATCCGGTTCGTTTCGAGGCCCCTCGATGCCTGACTTTCCCTCCTCGCTGACCGAGTTTCAGCGCCAGTTTCCCGAAGACGAGGCCTGCGCCGCGTGGCTTGTCGCGGCGCGGTGGCCGTCCGGTTTTCGATGTCCGGCGTGCGGCGGCGCCAAGGGTTGGCCGCATGGCGGCAAGGCTTTCACCTTCGAATGCGCCGCGTGCGGCAAGCAGACCTCGGTGACGGCCGGAACGATCATGCACGGCTCGAAGCTGCCCCTGATCGTGTGGTTCTGGGCCGTCTACCTCATGGCCACGCATTCGAACGGGATTTCGGCGCTGCAATTGCAAAAGCAGCTCGGGCTCGGCTCCTACAAGTCCGCCTGGCTCATATGCGCCAAACTGCGCCGCGCCATGGTCGCGCCGGGCCGCGCGCTGCTCGCCGGCCTGGTCGAAGTCGACGAAACCGAGCTTCCGCTGCGGACCAAGGCCGATCCGGCATCCGGCGCCGGCGGCCGCTCGCCCCAGGGCAAAATGTTCGTCGCCGGCGCCGTCGAGATCGAACACGACGCGCCCGCACGCCTTCGCTTGGCCGCGATCAAGGACTTCTCCGCCGCCTCGTTGCACCGCTTCGTCGCCGCCAATGTCGCGCCGGGCGCGACGATCAGGACCGACGGCTGGCCGTCCTACGCCAGCGCCCCCAATGTCCGCCACGAGCCCCACGTGGTCGGCGTCATGGCCGCGCACGTCGTCCTGCCATGGGTTCATCGCGCCTTCGCCAACGCCAAGACCTGGGCCCTCGGCGTCCACCACGGACTGCGACGACCCCACCTTCAGAGCTACCTCGACGAATTCGTCTTCCGCTTCAATCGCCGCCGCACGCGACACGTCGCCTTCCGTTCCCTCCTCGCAACCGCCCTAGTGTCCGAAAACCCCTCACCTACGAGATGTTGATCCAACCGGACGCTCGGGAATAAGCCTCCGCGGAGAAATAAGCCCAAGCTAAAGAACTTACGAAAAGCTGTTCTACTCTTGCCGTGTTGCCTGGTGTAGGAAGATTTCCGGCCTGGTCGATCATTATTCGAAAAAACTCCCTAATTTTAGGATCGTTTGGTGCCCTCCTTGAGGCGTTCTCAATTTTTATCACTGACATGGTGCTCGACACGGCAAAATAGGGGGCAAGTGCCAAAAATGCCGACCACAAACGCTCAACTGCGTCCAATCGTCGTTTGTCAGTAATTACCTGTCTATTTGCCCTTCCCCCAATAACAGCGTCGCGCAAGGCACTGATTTCTGTTTCTTTCACTTGGAGGTCTCGTCTAAATTTTTCTTCACCCCTACGAAGTTCCGCCCGGAGAGTTCTCGATTTTTGTATCGAATTTGTGCTGGATGCTCTTTTCGATGTTCGCCTTAAGCCAATTTCTTCCAATAAAGAGAGCAACCGGGAGCGTAAAGTATATGAGCGCGGGAATCCAAAAATGCCGATCCATCTCTTCCTCGAGTGCCCGATAGCCACGCTGCGATAAGCGCGGCTTCATGCTTGACGCCGCTGCCGGCATTCTCTACCGTAGTCTTGTTTTCAAATTCGAGGCGACGCGTGGCCAAGCTTATCGTACTTTTGGCGCTGGAGAGCGGGCAGACCTAAGATCTGCATCCGTTCGCTAGCGCTTACCCGAAGGCCCCTTTGAGGGCCTTTTTTGTTGCCTCGAATTCGCGATTGACGAGAAAAGGCGGAGAGTTGCGATTATGGCCAAGCAAATGACCGGCGCGGAGATGGTCGTCGAGGCGCTGAAGGACCAGGGCGTCGAGATGGTCTTCGGCTACCCCGGTGGCGCGGTGCTGCCGATCTACGACGCCATCTTCCATCAGAACAAGCTGCGCCACATTCTCGTCCGCCACGAGCAGGGCGCGGCCCACGCCGCCGAAGGTTATGCGCGTTCGACCGGCAAGGTCGGCGTTCTCCTCGTCACTTCGGGCCCCGGCGCGACCAACGCCATCACCGGCCTCACCGACGCGCTCATGGATTCGATCCCTCTGGTGTGCATCACCGGCCAGGTGCCGACCCATCTGATAGGCTCCGACGCCTTTCAGGAATGCGATACGACCGGCATCACCCGCAGCTGCACCAAACACAATTATCTCGTGCGCCGCGTCGACGATCTGCCGCGCATCCTGCACGAGGCCTTCTATATTGCTTCGCACGGTCGGCCTGGTCCCGTGGTCGTTGACATTCCGAAGGACGTGCAATTCGCCAGCGGCGCCTACACGTTCCAGAAAAGCATCCAGCACAAGACCTATCAGCCGCGACTCAAGGGCGACCTCGAGCGCGTTCGGCACGCGGTCGAGATGATGGCGGCGGCGAAGAAGCCTGTTTTCTACACCGGCGGCGGCGTCATCAATTCAGGCCCCCACGCTTCGATGCTGCTGCGCGAACTCGTTCGCACGACTGGGTTTCCAATCACGTCGACGCTGATGGGGCTTGGCGCCTATCCCGCGTCCGACAAGCAATGGCTGGGCATGCTCGGCATGCATGGTTCGTTCGAGGCCAACAACGCCATGCATGATTGCGATCTGATGATTTGCGTCGGCGCGCGCTTCGACGATCGCATTACGGGGCGAACTCGACGCTTTTTCGCCGAAGTCGAGGAAGATCCACATCGACATCGATCCATCCTCGATCAACAAGAACGTCAAAGTTGATCTCGGCATCGTCGGCGACTGTGCGCATGTGCTGGAGGATATGGTGCGGTTATGGCGTTCGGGCTCGCATCAGGCCGAACCCGCCGCGCTCGCAAAATGGTGGAGCGCGATTGACAATTGGCGGGCGCGCAACTCGTTCGGCTTCCGCAACTCCCAGAAGATCATCAAGCCCCAGCACGCGGTGAAGAGGCTTTACGAGCTGACCAAGGGCCGCGACGTCTACATCACCACCGAGGTCGGCCAGCACCAGATGTGGGCCGCGCAGCATTTCGCCTTCGAGGAGCCGAACCGGTGGATGACCTCGGGCGGCCTGGGTACGATGGGCTATGGTCTGCCGGCCGCGATCGGCGCCCAGCTCGCGCATCCGAAGTCGCTGGTGATCGACATCGCGGGCGAAGCCTCGATTCTCATGAACATGCAGGAAATGTCGACGGCGGCGCAATATCGCCTGCCGGTCAAGATCTTCATTCTCAACAATCAGTACATGGGCATGGTGCGCCAATGGCAGGAGCTTCTGCATGGCGGGCGCTATTCGGAGAGCTACACCGATTCGCTCCCTGACTTCGTCAAGCTGGCCGACGCCTATGGCGCGCACGGGATCCGTTGCTCGGATCCGGCGAAACTCGATGCGGCGATCATGGAGATGATCGAAACGCCGAAGCCCGTCATCTTCGACTGCCTCGTCGATCAGAAAGAGAATTGCTTCCCGATGATCCCGTCGGGCAAGGCGCATAACGAAATGATCATGGCCGCGCTCGAGGACGACGCCGGGGTCGAACTCGACAACGTGATCGACGAGAAGGGCAAGATGCTGGTCTGACTGTCTCCCCTCTCCCCGTAGGGCGTCCGCAAGGACGCCCGTCTTTCGACGGGCTATGGGGAGAGGGATCGAGAGTGAGGGTCTTCGCGATGTTCAGTTTGGAGGAGATGCGCCGCGCTCATGAGTTGGTGCTCCGCGCTTTGCGCCCGACGCCGGCGCTAAGCTGGCCGTTGCTTGACGAGCGGGTCGGCGCCGAGGTCGTGGTCAAGCACGAGAACCACCTGCCGACCGGCGCCTTCAAGGTGCGGGGCGGCCTGACTTACGTCGATGCGCTCGTCAAGCGCGAGCCTAAGACGCGCGGGTTGATTTCGGCGACGCGCGGCAATCATGGCCAAAGCCTTGCCTTCGCGGGACGGCGCGCCGGCCTTCAGGTGACGATCCTCGCGCCGCAAGGCAATTCGAGCGAGAAAAACGCCGCCATGCGCGCGCTGGGGGCCGAATTGATCGAATTCGGGCGCGACTTTCAGTCCGCGCGCGAGGAGGCGACAAGGCTCGCGGGCTCGCGCGGCCTGCATCTGGTTCCATCCTTCCACCGCGATCTGGCGATCGGGGTCGGAACGTATGCGCTCGAACTCCTGGGCGAGCATCCCGACCTCGAGGTGCTTTATGTTCCGATTGGGCAGGGGTCGGGAATCTGTGGTTGCATCGCGGCGCGCGACGCTATGGGTCTCAAGATGGAGATTGTCGGCGTCCAGTCGACCGAGGCGCCGGCCTATGCGCTTTCGTTCGAAGCCGGCCATGCGGTCCCTACCCAGAGCGCCGACTCGCTTGCCGATGGCATGGCGACGCGTGTCCCCGATGAAGAGGCGCTCGAAATCATCCTCAAAGGGGCGGCGCGGATCACGCTCGTCCGTGACGACGAGATTGCTGCCGCTGTGCGCGCCTATTGGACCGATACGCATAACCTGGCCGAGGGGGCGGGCGCGGCGGCGCTGGCGGCGGCGGTGAAGGAGCGATCGCGTCTACAAGGACGTAAGGTCGGGCTGGTGCTGTCCGGGGGCAACATCGACTTCGATCTCTTCGGGCGATGGGTGATGGCTGCGCTGACCGCCGCCGCTGCGTGAAGAAAAAAGCGACGCGCCGCCGTCGCCAACAAGGACATCACGACGCATGAGCAAGACCTCGATCCTCCAGCCGCTGTCGCCCTATTCCTCGGCGACGGTGAAATCCAATATTGAGACGCATACGCTATCGGTGCTTGTCGACAACGAGCCCGGCGTGCTCGCGCGCGTCGTTGGCATGTTCTCGGGGCGCGGTTACAACATCGAGAGCCTGACGGTCGCCGAGGTCGCGCACGAGACGCATCTGTCTCGCATCACCATCGTCACCTCCGGCACGCCGGAAATCATCGAGCAGATCCGCCATCAGCTCGAGCGTCTGGTTCCGGTGCATTCGGTGAACGACCTGACCCTGTCCGTGCGCGCGATCGAACGCGAATTGGCGATGATCAAGGTCAAGGGCAAGGGCGAGAACCGGGTCGAGGCAATGCGGCTCGCCGACGCCTTCCGCGCCAAGGTGATCGACGCGACCACCGAGAGCTTCATCTTCGAACTGACCGGCGCGCCGCGCAAGATCGATGATTTTGTCGAACTCATGCGCCCAATCGGGCTGGTCGAGGTCTCGCGCACAGGAGTCGCCGCGATCTCACGCGGACCGGAGCCAATTTAGAAGACCCCGCTCAGGGCGCCCTGCAAATCGGCGGCGGCTGCGGCGGCGGAGCGGGATGCGCCTCTCGCCATCGCGCAAGGATCGGCTCGAGCGTTTCCTTCCGCCAGAATCTCGGGACGCCGATGTCTTTCAAGCACGCGCCGTTCCAGTAAAGCCCCGCACGCGACGGCGACTGGCCGGCTTCGACCGCCCGCGCAACGGCGTCGATGTCGCGCGACTCCGGATAGATGTAGAGCGTAGTCGGAGCGTTCCTCACCATCGCCATGATGGCCTCGGCGTCCGAGGCCGACCAACTGGTGCAGCCGTCGCTGCGCCCGGCCTCGTAATTCACGAGCTTCCCGAACGGAACATAGCCGTCCGGGTCGGCGTGGGGGCTACTCGGATCCTTTCGGCGGCATACTCCCCTGAGCAGGACCGCCGGATGTCCGCCGATGGCGCGCTCTCTGGCGTTGGCGGTCTCGCCTTCGCCGTCGAACTTCAGGAACGCGCGCATGAAAACCGCGTCTCCTCCGCTTGAAGCGCGATAATAGCCCTTGAACGACGCGGTCGTCTCGCCCGTCACATAGGCGCCGCCCGTTGTCAGATCGGAGTCCAGCGCGTTGCCGAAATTCTTCACGCATCGGCGTCCGTTGGCGAAATCCGCGACCCCGCCCAGATCCCGCCCGCCGCCATGGCCGGCGGAGATCGCTCGAAACGACCCTTGGGCTTCGCAGATGATGTAAAATCTTCGGCCCAAGCCGCCGCCGAGGTCATGGGGACGCGTCGCGTCCATGGCGAAATAGCAGGGATTGCGGACCCCCTTGCGCTGATAGAGCGCGCGGGCTCTCTCCAGCACGACGGGGGCGATCTGCCCCTCGCCGTCGCCCACATGGGCCTCGAGCCAGGCCGGGACGCTCGCCTGTCCCGCCGCAAGAGACGGGCTTGCGGAGGCCAGCGCGAGCAGGACGCCGAGACCGACACGTTCAAGAAGGCGCAACCCGAGCGGCAATGACCCTGTCTCCTCGATGCGTACGGCGCTCGCCGAATGTCGCCGCGCCACAGGAACGCTTTGCTCCATCTGCGGCAACAGAGACGTCCTCAGCCTAGGCCGTGAACCCCTGAGTCCGCTATGCGCCAATAGCGCCCGAATTGCTGCGTTGCCGCGAAATGACGCGACGGGCCAAACCCGGAAGTCCCCACGACGCGACTTTTAAGCTCGATTTGGTAAGCGCTAGATCTCACTTGTGTGATGGCGACACCGGATATGGCGAGCAGCCCCCCGACAATCAACGTTGGGGTCATACGGTCGCCAAGGAACAACACGCTGGAAATCAGAGCAAAAATTGGAAGAAGCAAACCGAATGGCGCCACGCGGCCCATGGTGCAGCGAGCGATCAGCCAGAACCAAAGGCCGAACCCGACAATTCCTCCGATGAAAACGGTGTAGGCGAGCGCCAGCCAACCACGATCATCCGCCGTGACGAGGGTCGCCAATTGTCCACGTTCGAGGACCAACGACATCAACATAACCTGCGGCGCCGTGAAGAGAGAGGACCATCCCGTCAGCATCAAAGGGTCAAAGGGTCCGTGCCGCTTCGTTAAGACGTTGGCGACCGCGAAGGCGAAGGCTGCCCCGACCACAAGCAGAATTGGAATAGCGTTTGCGGACAGGCCAGGCCCCGCTGCAAGCACGCCCACGCCGAGAAATGCAAGCAACACCCCACTAGACGTAATTAGAGACGGTCTCTCCGCGAGCAGCGGCCAAGCTAATAGATGGTGAAGGGCGTGGCGAGTTGATATGCGACGGCCGACATACTTCCAGAGCCGAGCCCGAGGCCTACATAGAAGAGGCCGAAGTTCAGCCCACCAAGGAAGACCGAGATAGCAGCGACAGGGCCGAACTCCTGACGTGTGGGCTTTTTAACGAACGGAACGAGCAGCAATGCCATGGCCAGAAAGCGCAGTCCAAGGAAGAAGAGCGGCGGAAACTCCACAATGCCCACTTTAATGACCACGAACTGATAACCCCAAAGTAAGGGCACCATTACCGCGCAGACGATCTGGATGGGGGACATGGCGCATGCCTTTCAAGACCATTTGGTCCAGATATAAACGCGCTCAACCGGCAGTGCGTCCACGAAGTTACCTACCTAATGAGGCGGTCGAGAAGAGCGTCGACGGTGGCATGCGATGTGCTCCGCGCCGGTCCTGTTTTACCTAGCACTCGCAGCCCCTCAACGAAGCAGACCAGCAGCCGCGCCGCGCCTGCAGGCTCGACACCATCGGCCAACTTGCCCGCGGCCTTCGCGCGCGAGAGTGCATCTGCCACCTTGCTCTCCATGGCTTTAAAAAAGCTACCGATGCGACGATCGACTTCCGGGTCGCGGCCAGCCAGTTCCATGGCCGTGGCGACCAGCAGGCATCCGCGACGACCATTGGCGCCGCTCGTGCGGTCAACGTAACCAGCAAGGTAGGCCCGCAGGCCAACGACTGGCGCACGACGTGGGTCGAGTTCGACGTCGATTCGTGTCAGAGCGTCGGCAATGTACCGATCAAGCGCACACAAGAAGAGTCCACGCTTGTCACCGAAAGCGGCGTAAAGGCTGCCGCGCGAAAGCTTCGTCGCTCGAAGAAGGTCCGGAAGCGCCGTGGCATTGTAGCCGCGCGACCAGAACACGCCCATGGCGCGCTCGATAGCAGCTTCCGTGTCGAAACTTCGGGGGCGGCCACGCGGCAACCGCAGGTGGGCTTGGTGTTCCATCGCCGATATATGGACTGATCGGTCTTTAATTGCAAGTGACAGCTCTGGGTCACTCGCGACCGGTTCGAACCGGCGGTAAGCCAGGCCATGTCCGTTAAATCTGCCAAAGCAGTGCTAGATCGGACCGATGATCAGCGCATCTCGGAACAAGCAAGCTGCGCGTGGTTCGTCATGGGCGGCTTGTCCAATAAGAGCTTATTTTCTTGTGCATTGTCTTGCGAAAAACGGGAAGATGTGCCATATGTTCCTATTCGCCGGATTGAGGCCGCGCCCGTGGCGCGCGGCGGGAGACATGAGAGGCTGGAAGGGACTTGAGACATTTTGCGCACAACCTGAGGCGAGGGCGGAGATTTTTTTATTTGGATTCGCCGTAACCCATTAAAAAGCATCAATTCGGCCAAAGGAATCCAAGGAAACGCAAGCAATTTTCCTTGGATTTATTTGGTTTTACTTGCTTTTATTTGGAGCGAACTCGCGCCCCGGTTGCATTCGAACGCTGCGCGGGCGCCGGCTTGGACCGTGGCGTCGGCTTGATCAGGATGACCCGCGACGGAGCAGCGCCGGCAATTCGGCGAGGGTCCTGATCTCGAAGTCGGGGCTGCCCGGCAGCCGCTCGCGGCGCTGGCCGTAGCGATTGCACCAGACGACGCGCATGCCGAAATCGGACGCCCCATGCGCATCCCAGGCGTTGGAGGATTGGAACGAAATCGCGCTCGCGGGCAGGCCGAGCGAACTAAGCGCGTATTGATAGACCCTCGGATGGGTCTTGAAGACCCCTACCGTGTCGGCTGACAGGACGGCGTCGAACATCGCTTCGAGCCCCGAGCGCTTGACTAGGGCGTCGAGCATCATCGGCGAGCCGTTGGAGAGGATCGCGGTTCGGAACCCCGCCTCGCGCAAGGTCGCGAGCACGGCGGGAACCTCGGGGAACGGCTCGAGGCCGAGATAGAGCTCCATCAGGCGCTCGCGCAACGAGGAGCTCTTGAGATCAAGGCTTTCCAGCGCGAAATCGAGCGCGTCGCCGGTGACCTGCCAGAAGTCGGCGTATCGGTTCTCGAGCGTGCGCAGCCACGTGTACTGGAGCTGCTTGTCGCGCCACAGCGCAGTCAGCGCCGCACGCCGATCCTCCGGAATATCGGCGCAGCGCGCCGCGGCGGAGGCGAAGTCGAAGAGGGTCCCATAGGCGTCGAAGACGCAGGCCTGAATGCCGTCCAGGGATTGCAGGGGGTGAGTCAAAGGCGGCCTCGAGACATGGTTGATACGAAACGATTGCGGTCGCGCGAGCAGCGGACGGAGCGGCGAGAATTAGCGAGGCTCCAGCGTCTTCGCGAGCTGTTTTTCCAGCATGGCGATCCGCCTCCGCAACGTCTCGCTTTCGACTTGGGCATAGGCGATCTCGGCGTCGCGGGCGAGGCTGCCAAGCAGGTGGCGCTCGCCGTTGTCAAGATCGGTTCCGATCTCATGACCGCCATAGAGGACCAGCGCGTAGCAGCGGCGCGCATTGCCCACCGGCACGACGAGAACCGGCCGCTCGAGGTCGTTCGGAAGCTCGGCAGGCGATGCGTGGGCGGCGTCGACAGAATCGAGGGTGTAGGGCTTTCTATCGAACCGTGCGGAGAGCAACGGATGGTTGCTGGTGAGCGCGTCGGCGTGGTCCGTGTCCCATCCAGTGCTGAGGCTTCGGGAGAACAGGCCGTCCTGCTCGCGAAACAGCGCCGCCGACGCCAGCCGGAGCGTACTTATCGGCTCGTTCACCAGCAGCCGCTCGATCTCGTCGAGGCTCTGGGAATTCTGAATGGTCTCGCCCACCTCGGCGAGATGGCGCTCGGCGCGAATGAATTTGCGGTCGAACAGGCGGTTCATGAGCTCGGTCGCGATCTCGTGTCCGCGCGCGATCAGGTAGACGAGGCCAGAGGCGACCACCACCCAAGCCCAGTAGGGCATGTGGATGTACTCGTCGATCGCCTCGATCTGCTTGTGGAGGAACAGGACCGGCACGCTGAGCAGGAGGCCGAAGGCGGTCGCCCGGCGAAGCGGGATCCAGACGTTGACCACGGACTGCCGCCGCACCGCCTCGACGACGAACAGGCACAGGATCCCGTTGATGAGGAAGAGGGCGCCGGCGACTTCCTCCGGCGCTTGAGCTTCTCCGAGGAATTGGCCGAACAGGGAAGTTTGTTGCGAAAGCTGGGCGAGCAGATAGGCCGGAAGGCCGATCAAGCAGCCCCAGATCACCCAGCGGATGCGCTGATAGTCGCGGGGCGACAGGTCCCGCCGGCGTCCGATCAGGATTGCGAGCGCGCCGACGCTGACCGCAAAGCCGATGATGAGCAGGCCTCGCGCCCAGATTTCCGCGGGATAGCCGAAGATAGTCGCCATGCTGGCGAGCGCGACAGCCAAGAACACGATCGCGAGAGCCGGCAACGCGCGCTCGATCCTGCGCCATCGCCCTTCGGCCCGGTCGACTGGCGCCCTCAGCGCGAACAGCAAGAGCCCCGCATAGGCGACGGCCTGCATCACCAGAAAAATGACGTTTTGCGCCAGAAGCGCCCGAGGCCAAAGCTGAAGCCAAGCCCAGAACTGGAACGCCTGGCCGGGATTGAACTGGATCACATAGATGAAGAAACCCCAGGTCATGGGCCCGGGACGGGTCCACACGAGCCATGCCGCGCCCAGCACAACCAGGATCCCGGCGATCGTATCGAGCACAATGACGACGTCGAGGAGGCGGTTATCGGGCCGCGGGTCCGCCGTGAGCCTGACTCCGCGCGCGGGACGCTCCGGCGAGGAGGCGACGACGAGCGTCGCCTCGCGTCCCGGCGTGACGTAGGTGACGCCGCCCCATTGCGACAGCAGGCTTGCGCAGACAACCGTGTCAACGGGCGCGCAGCGCATCGCGGTAAGATCGAGCCGATTCCCGACGCGCAGGCCTGCTCGCCAAGCTGGCGAATCTTGCTCGCTTTCGAACGGACCCTGGACGTTGTAAATCCGCCCGTCACCGTCCATCGCCAGACCGAACGAGCCCAGAGGGCGAACGACCCGAAGCAAGTCAGGGACGATCATCGCTATTGCATAGACGGTCAAAAGCAAAAGAGCGACGCGGCCGAGAAGGCTCGCGCCATTCCGGTCACTCATCAGCCGATGCTCCGTGGGGCAAGACGAGGGACCTCCTTCAGCAGCGCTGAGGAATGGAAGCTATCCGCGACGCAGGTCTTTGTACATAAGCCGCGTCGCGTCGTAGCGGTCTGCAAAAGCATTGCGCGCGTAATACGGAATTGCGCCGGCAAGGCTATAGCCGAGCGAGCGATAAAGGGCTTCGGCCGCGTCGCCCGCAGTGTCGAGCGTCAGGAGCCACCGGCCCTCCCTCATCGCGCGTTGTTCGATCTCGCGCATCAAGGCGCGGCCGACACCAGCGCGACGAAAGCCCGGATCGACCAGGACCTTCGAAACCTCTGCGTGATGACGCTTGCTCGGCATCGAATCGAAATCTAGCTGCGCCGTTCCCGCGACTTCGTCGCCGAGGGCGGCGATGAGGACAAGCTTGGCGCCGGCCGCGTGCGGCGCGGCGACCCTGTCCAGCCAATATGCGCACGCTTCGCTTCGGTCGAACGGCATAACGAAGCCGACGCTCGCGCCCTCGTGCACGCAGGCATGCAGGATTTGGGCGAGCCGCTCGACGGCTTGGGCGAACGCGGCAGGATCAAGCGCGGCTACGGCGATGCTTCGGGCTTCCACGGGCTCACCGGAGAACGAGAATGTAGCGCGCTGCGCGCTGCCTAGTCGCAACGAAGCGGCTCGCTCCCATCAGTTTGTAACGAAGGCAGTCGCCGGCGCGCAGACGGTGGACGGCGCCCTCAAGGGTCAGTTCTAGAGCGCCGTCCAGGAGATAGAGATAATGTTCGAGACCGAGGCGAGGCGGAAGCGGATAGTCGATGCGCGCGCCTGCCGGCAATTCGCAGCAAAGCAGCTCGCAGTCAAAGTCGAGCGACGGTGGCGAGACGGAGCGGCGGCGGAAGCCCGTCGCCGGATCGACCCACTCCGGCCGCTCGGCTCGCCTTATGAGCGGCGGCGCATCGCCCTCGATGTCGGCAAGCAGACGCGAAACGGTTGTGTGATGCGCTCCAGCGAGCCGCCCGAGTACAGACGCTGTTGGGCTCACTTCGCCGTTCTCGATCCGCGACAGGGAAGCGCGACTCGACTCCGCTCAACGCGGAAAGTTCATCGAGCGACCAGCGCCGCGCGCGCCGCAATGCCCGCAGGCGCTCAGCGAGGCGCACATCGGCAGCGTCGCGGAGTGGAGCCTCGGTTCCCATATACGGAAAATACTCTCGAAAACGAGAGCGTTAAGGCGCCTCCACAGCGTCAAGGCGCCTCCAATTTGCGCGTGCGGTCCTTCTCTTGCACAGTGGAACCTCCCCATAACGGAATGGATCGATGTCGTCGCCGCACCACGCCTCCATTCCGGCCTGGGCCTGGGCCGTTCCATTGCTTGCGAGCGCCCCATTGGCGCTGAAGTTTGCCCATGTCGTTCCTTCCGATGACACATATATTGTTGTTCTCGCTGGTCTGTTCCTCGGGCCCACGGTGTTCGCGGCTGTCCATCACGCCGAGGTGCTGGCGCTCAAGCTCGGCGAGCCATTCGGCTCTATCCTTCCCGCTGTAGCGGTGACGGTGATTGAAGCTGGTCTTATCGTCTCGATTATGCTCGCTGGAGCCGACGGCAGCGAGCGGGTCGCCCGCAATACGGTGTTCGCGGCGGTGATGATCGTCCTAAACGGCGTCGTCGGCCTCTGCCTCGTCCATGGCGCGGGCAAGCACTTCGAGCAGACCTTCCAGCTTCAGGGCGCAGCCTCCGCCCTCGCTGTGCTCGCGACTTTGGCGACGCTGGCGCTGATCCTGCCCAACTTCGCCGAGGCTGCTTCCGGTCCGTCGTATTCCGTCCAGCAGTTAGAGGGCGTCGGCCCTATGTCGCTGGTTCTCTGGTGCGTCTTCGTGTTCGTGCAAACCGTCAAGCATCGTGACTATTTCCTCGATGCTCCGGGCTACGGTGATTCTGGCGAAGCATTACACAACGCTCCGGGCGTCCTGACCAGGCTTTTGAGCCTTGTCCTGCTGGTCGTTTCGCTTGCCGCGGTCGTACTGCTGGCCAAGACGCTGTCCTATCCGGTCGACGCAGCCATCGGCGCGGCGGGGCTGCCGAAGGCCTTCGTTGGCGTCGTCATCGCCCTCATCGTGCTCATGCCAGAGGGGCTCGCCGCGATAAAGTCCGCCCTTCGCAATCGGCTGCAGAAGAGCATCAACCTTACGCTCGGCTCGGTCATCGCCAGCATCGGCCTGACGATTCCAACGGTCGCGCTTGTCTCGCTCGTGCTTAACCGGCAGATCGCGCTCGGCGTTTCGCAAACCGACATGACGCTGCTCATTCTAACCCTCTACATTGCCGCTCTCACCCTCGGGACAGTGCGCACGACCGTACTGCAAGGCGCCGTGCATCTCGTCATCTTCGCCGCGTTCTTGCTGGTGTCGGCCGTGCCGTAGATCGCGCCCGCCAACGCCCGGCGCGCGGGCGGTCGGCGAATTCGCTCATGAAGGAGGATTGTGCGAAATGAGAATTCTCGTAGTCGGAGCCGGCGCAGTTGGCGGCTATTTCGGCGGACGTCTGCTGCAGGCGGGCCGCGACGTGACGTTTCTCGTTCGGCCGCGCCGGGCCGCGGAGCTCGCTAAACACGGGTTGACGATTCGCAGCCGCCTTGACGATTTCCACCGTCCCTCGCCGCCGATTGTGCTGCAGGAAGGCCTTGCAGAGCCGTTCGACCTTGTGCTGCTGAGCTGCAAAGCCTACGACTTGGACGGCGCGATGGCGTCATTTGGCAAGGCGGTCGGTCCGGGAACGGCGATCCTGCCGCTGCTGAACGGCATGTTGCACCTCGATCGGCTCGCTGATCGCTTCGGAATCGAGCGCGTGCTCGGCGGGCAATGTGTTATTTCGGCCACCCTCGGCGCGGACGGCGCCATCATCCACCTCAACGATCTTCATGCGTTGAGCTTCGGCGAACTGGACGGTTCTCGCACGCCGCGGATCGAGACCATCGCCTCGGCACTGCTTGATGCCGGCTTCGATGCCCGGCTCAGCGACGAGATCCGGCAGGAGATGTGGGAGAAGTGGGTGTTCATCGCCACGGCCGCAGGCATCACCTGCCTGATGCGGGCGGCGGTTGGCGATTATGTCGCCGCCGGCGCCGCCGATCTCGCGACCGCGCTCCTGACGGAATGCGCGTCAATCGGGGCCGCCGAAGGCTTTCCGCCACGTGAGCCGGCGCTGGAGCGGGCGCGGGCGGTGCTGACCGCCGCTGGTTCGCCGCTGAAAGCCTCGATGCTGCGCGACATCGAAGGCGGCAAGCCGGTTGAAGGCGACCAGATCCTCGGCGATCTACAGCGCCGCGCACGGAACCCGGACGACCGTTCGCTGCTGCGCATCGCCACCCTTCATGTGAAGGCCTACGACGCGGGACGGAAGCGCGGCGAGATCGCCGCCAAGCCGTGAGGCTTGCGCCGGCAGGCGCCTTGGTATATGCGCCAGCGTTTCGCCAACATTCGAAGGAGAAAACGCCTTGGCGGAGGTCGCGCCGATCAACTGGACCAATGCGATGACGCTGATCTGCGTCGCCATACTTGTGGGCACGGAGCTCGTGGGCGCCGGCGCCGCCGCAGGCTGGGCGATCGGCGGCCTGTTCCAGCTTGGCGAGACCGTCACCCGCATGTTGGAAGGCGCGCTCATTCTCACCGCGCTAACCGGGCTTTTCTATTTCCTGCGCGCGGCGGTCTCGCACGAGCCGATCCGCGGCTAATCGGCGGCGCGTAGCGCAATGCCGAAACGCCAATGATGAGGCCCAATCGGCGAACCGTTCTGCTGGTCGATCTGGACGGAACGCTGACCGATCCCGCCGAGGGCATCATCGGCTGTTTCCGTCTTGCGCTCGAAGCATTGGGACGAAGGCCGCCGGCTGCCGCCGAACTGAACTGGATTATCGGCCCGCCTCTGCGCGGATGTTTCGCCGAGGCGCTGGGCGGCGAAGGTGATCCTGAGGAGGCGCTCAAGATCTATCGTGGCCGGTATTCGACCGAGGGTCTTTTCGAAGCTGTCGTCTATGACGGCGTGAAGGAGACGCTCGCCGACTTGCGCGCCGCTCGAATGCGCCTCTTTCTTTGCACGGCGAAACCCCTCGTCTACGCGGAGCGCATCCTCAGCCACTTCGACCTTGAGCATCACTTCGAGGCGGCCTATGGCGACGAGCTTGGCGGCCGCTTTCAGGACAAGGCGGATCTGGTTGCTCATATTCTCAAGAGTGAAGGGCTTAAGGCCGAAGATTGCTGCATGTGGGGCGATCGCAAACATGACGTCCTGGCCGCGAGCCGGAACGGAATCCCGACAATTGGCGCGCTTTGGGGCTATGGCGGCGCCGACGAGCTTCGTGTGGCAGGCGCGGCAGCCCTCTGCGAAGCGCCCTCGCAGGTTCCTGCGGCATTCTATGCGCTTCCACGCGCCGCCCGCGTGCCAGCATCATGATCAGCAAGCGATTGGAGCGCGGAGCGGGCTCGCAAGCCGCGATCCCGGCGCCGCCCCGAGCCGTGGGCCGGCCCGTGACGCTCTCCGCACACGGCCTCTCGTGGACGGATGAATACGCGTGGATCCGGGCCGACAATTGGCGCGAGGTGCTGCGCGATCCGAGCCGGCTGCCGGCCGACATCCGGACTCTCCTGGAGGCTGAGAACGCCTATTCCGACGCGGTGTTGACGCCGACGCTCAGCTTGCAGAAAGAGCTCAAGCGCGAAATGCGCGCGCGTCTCAAAGAGGATGACAGCGAGCCACCGCAGGTGGATGGGCCGTGGGCGTACTACTCGCGCTTTCGTCCCGGCGGCCAACGCCGCATCTATTGCCGGAAGCCTCGCGAAGGCGGCGCGGAGACAGTGCTGATCGACGGTGACGCGCGGGCCGAGGGAAAGGCGTTTTTTCATCTCGCTGGCGCGCGTCGTTCACCCGATCATTCAAAATTCGCGTGGTCCTCCGACGACCTCGGCTCCGAGATGCTGACAATTTCGATCCGTGACCTTGAGCGCGAGACGGACCTTGTCGACCTTGTCGTCGGGGCGACCGGGGACATCGTCTGGACGCGCGATTCGCGGGCGTTTCTTTATATCGAGCAGGACGAAAGCCACCGCCCTTGCCGGGTCATGCTGCATCGGCTGGGCACGGCGCAGACTGACGACGTCGAGATATTCGTGGAAGTCGACGCGGCCTGGTTCATCGGCATCGAGCCGACTCGTCTTGGCCGCGCGGCCATTGTCTCCGTACATGGCCACGACGCTTCCGAAGCATTGGTCGTCGATCTCGATCATCCAACAACTCCGCCTCGCATCGTCGCGCCGCGCCGCGCGAGGTTGCACTACGATGTGATGGATCACGGCGATCGTTTCTTTATCCGCACCAACGCGGACGCACCCGACTTCAAGATCGTCGTGGCGCCCCGCGATGCGCCGCAGGAGCCGAACTGGCGCGATTTCATAAACGAGCGCTATGGACGCTTTATCGCCGACGCGACCGTGTTCAGAGACCAGCTCGTGCTGCTCATGCGCGAGATGAGCCGGCCGCACCTCGTTGTCTTCGACTTGAAAAGCGGCGAATCGCACGAGATCGCATTTGACGAGGAGACCTACATTCTGAGGCTGGAGCCGGTCTACGAATTCGGTACCTCAGTCATCCGGTTCAGCTGCTCGTCGCCGACAACGCCGCAGGAAACCTACGACTACGATGTCGTCAGTCGGCGCCGCACACTCATCAAGCGGCAGACAATCCCAGGCGGCTTCGACCCGAGCCTTTATATCGCACGTCTCGTTCTGGCCCCAGCTGGCGAAGGCGAGAGCGTGCCGGTGTCGCTCCTTTACAAGCGGGACGCGAAGCTCGACGGATCGGCGCCGTTGCTCATCACAGGTTACGGCGCCTACGGTTACGCGGTCGAGGCGAGTTTCTCCACCAACCGTTTCTCGCTCGTCGACCGCGGCTTCGTGTTCGCGATCGCCCATGTGCGAGGCGGCACCGACAAAGGCTGGCGCTGGTACGAAAACGGCAAGCTCGCCAACAAGCCAAACACCTTCCGCGATTTCCTCGCCGCTGCGCGGTTCCTCATCGCCGAGGGCTTTACCAGTGCGGGGCGGATCGTAGCTCAGGGCGGCAGCGCTGGCGGTTTGCTAATGGGCGCGGTCGCCAATCTTGCGCCGGACCTGTTCGCCGGAATCATCGCCGACGTGCCGTTCGTCGACGTGCTGGCGACAATGCTTGACGCGAGCTTGCCGTTGACCCCGCCCGAATGGCTGGAATGGGGCGATCCGATCCACGACAAGGCGGCGTTCGAGACCATCCGCGCCTATAGCCCGATCGACAACGTGCGCCCTCAGCGCTATCCGGCGATCCTGGCGCTGGCCGGCCTAACTGACCCTCGCGTGACCTACTGGGAGCCCGCCAAATGGGTCGCGCGCCTGCGAGCGGTGATGACCGGCGGCGGGCCAATCTTGTTGCGCACCGCAATGGAGGCCGGGCACGGCGGCCAATCGGGACGCTACGACCGGCTCGAGGACGTCGCCCGCCAAGATGCCTTCGCTATTGCCTGCGTCGAAGGCGGGCTTTGGCCGACGCTGGGGTGAGGTCCCGCGGCTGCGAGCGGCATCTCAGCTTCGCCTGACGGAGACTGGCGGATACGACAAATAGGCCAGCCTCTTCATCTCGCTACGCATCGTCGCCACGACATCGAGGATCAGTCCAGCGAGGCAGCTCAAGAAGCCGATGATGATCAGGCCTATGGCCAGGACAGCCGTCGGCAGTCGGGGCACCAATCCCGTTTCGAAATAGGTTTGCGCCAGCGGAATCGCCAGCGCCACTGCGGCTAGGATTAGGACTGCGCCGACTAGACCGAAGAACTGCAACGGACGCTCGTTGCGTACGAGATCGAAAATGAGGCGAAGGATTTTAGCCCCGTCCCGAAAGGTGCTGAGCTTGCTCACAGACCCTGAAGGACGTTCGCCGTACGCGGTGAATTCTTCCGCGGACGGCATGCGCAGTTCCAGCGCGTGCACGGTCAATTCGGTTTCGATTTCGAAGCCCCGCGACATCGCGGGAAAGGATTTGGCGTAGCGGCGAGAAAAGACTTTGTAGCCAGACAACATATCGGTGAATTGCTTGCCGAAAATATTCCGCACCATTGAGGTCAAGACATAATTGCCGAAGCGATGGCCTCTTCGGTAAGCTTCCATGCTCTGGGAGACTCGCGCGCCATTGACGAAGTCGAGATTTTCCTCGATCGCTCGGCGAACCATGCGCGGGGCGGCTTGAGCGTCATAGGTCGCATCGCCGTCCACCAGCACAAAGATGTCGGCGTCAATGTCCGCAAACATGCGACGCACGACATTTCCTTTTCCCTGGCGAGGCTCGTTGCGAACCACCGCGCCCGCGCCCTGAGCAATTTCGTTGGTGCGATCGGTCGAATTGTTGTCGTAAACATATACCGTCGCGAAAGGTAAAGCCTCGCGAAAGGCATTTACGGTTTTCCCGACGGTCAATTCTTCATTGAAACATGGCACAAGCACTGCGATTTCGTGCTTGCACCCAATCGGTTCAATCCCGGACTTTGAACTGGCTACGCTCGCCGTCATTCTATCAATCTTTCCTTCGCCGAGACTCATAGTGGCAACTTCTCGCGGACCGAGCGTCGCCCCTTCGGGCGGACTACTCCTCGTCGCCGGGCTCAGGCTTGGCGTTGGGGCCGGGGATGACATAACTCCCTTTCAGCCAGCGATGAAGGTCGACGTCGGCGCAGCGCTTTGAGCAGAATGGGTCATAAAGCTCGCTGCGCGGCTTGCCGCAGATCGGGCAGGTCCGCTCGCCTTTACCCAGAGCGGGCTTGGCGCGGGCATTGTCGTCGTTGCCGGTCATTGAACGAGGCTCGCGCCCCAGCGATGGTGGACATGATAACCTTCCCCGGCGAGCAACGCAGCCGTTTCAGCGAGCGGCAGGCCGACGACATTGGAGTAGGAGCCGACCAGCTGCTCAGCGAACGCGCCGGCGAGCCCTTGGATCGCATAACCGCCGGCCTTGCCGCGCCATTCGCTGCTCGCCAGATAAGCCAGGATCTCACTATGGGACAGGCGCTTGAACCGGAGGCGGGTCTCGACCACACGACGCCGCACGGCGCCGCTCCGGGTGACAAGCGCAAGGCCGGTGAAGATGCGATGGCCGCGGCCGGACAAGAGAGTGAGGCATGCCTCCGCCTCATCGCGTGTCTCGCATTTCGGCAAGATGCGCCGGCCGACGCCAACCACCGTGTCGGCCGCAAGCGTCAGGCACGGGGCGAGATCCGCCCGCTCGCCCGCCATCGCCGCCGAAGCGAGCGCCTTCTGTCCGGCCAGCCGTTCGGCGAGCGCGCGCGGCCCTTCGCGCGGGCGTAGTGTTTCGTCGATCTCGGCCGGCAGCACCGCATCGGGCTCAACGCCGATCTGCGCCAGGAGCGCAAGCCGGCGCGGCGAAGCCGACCCCAGCACGAGACGAAGGCCGGAGTGCGGGGCGGAGCAATCGTCGCGCCGCCCGAGAGTCAGGGTCATTTGAAGCGGTAAGTAATGCGCCCCTTGGTCAGATCGTAGGGCGTCATCTCCACGAGCACCTTGTCGCCGGCCAGCACGCGGATGCGGTTCTTGCGCATCTTGCCCGCGGTATGAGCGATGATTTCGTGGTCGTTCTCGAGTTTGACGCGGAAGGTCGCGTTGGGCAGCAACTCGACGACGAATCCGGGGAATTCAAGCAGTTCTTCTTTCGACATAAGGCTCCTTGTCGTATCGGCGCGCCGCCGAAAGGCAAACGGCGGCGACCCTTAACGGGCCCTAGCACGCCGGCGGCAGGCTGTCATACCGCCGCAAGATCGTAAGATCGAATGCGCCACCCGCCCGGAATCGCCCAAGGCCCGTTCTTCCGGGCCGCAGTTTATCGGCGCGCGCGTGTCAAACCAAGCTACTTCAGAGCCGTGGCGTCCGATTCGTTCAGGAATCCGAGGACCTCGTGAAAGAACTGCATGCGGTTTTTTTCCAGCATGACGGTATGTGTGCCCTCGCCGAGCTCGACAAAGCGCTTGTAAGGCGCGCCCGTCAGCTTGGCGAAATAGGCGTGCGCCATATAGCTCGGAAGATCGGCGTCCCATTCCGCGTGGATGAGGAGGGTCGGCACCGTGATCTTGCCCGGATCGTAGAACGGCTTTCCGGCCATCCAGTACTTGGTGAACTCGGCCACCACGCCATTGGCGGCGCGAAGCTTGGGCGGGTCCATTTTGCTGCCGACGGGATCGGTGGCGAGCGTTGCGTTCCACCAGTGGTCGAAGACGCCGGGCGGGATCAACGCCGCCTGTTTGTCCTCGGGAACACCTCTGAGCCAGCGCGCTTTCGCAGAGTCCTTCGCCACCAGGCGATAGGCGGGGATCGCGCTCGTCGGCGGCTCTTTCGGAGGTTGAAAGGTCCAGGCCGGCGCATAGAGGACAAGCCGGTTGATCTTGTCATTGTGCTGCGCTGTGTAGTTCCCCGCGATCGACGTGCCCCAGGACCAGCCCATGAGGTCGAGTTTGGGGATGCTGCGCTGCGCCAGAATATAGTCGACCGCCGCGCCGAGATCGGCGCCGGCCTCATCTGAAGTCGCGATCGGCTTATTCGCTTCGGGCGGCTGATCCATTTCCGGCGGACGGGTCGAGCGCCCGTACGACCGCACGTCGACCAGATAGACGTCGAAGCCGTTCCGAGCGAACAGATCCATCATCGACACGCCTTCAATCGGCAGGTCGAAACTTGTTTCCGAAGGATATGTGGCGCCGTGAATGAAGAGCAGCGTCTTGTCTGGGGAAAAGGATGTCATGCCCTCCGCATGCTTGTTGCGAACAAAGAGTTTGATGCCCGGATCGGACGAGGGGATCATCGCATCGGTGGTCGTCAGGGGCGGCGATTGTGCGAAAGCAGCAGCGGACAAAGCGGAACACATTACCATCGCCGAGCAGACGATTCGAAAGCCCATATCAATTCCTCCCGACGCCACTCGAAACGTCATGCCTTATAAGGAGCAGGGACAATGAGGGCCAGAACCGGAGAGCGCCTTGAGGGGCGGCATGATCCGCGCTTTTCCACCGTCGATCGTCAAGCGCTCGCCGAACCGGCGGCGTCCTTCGGCTGAGCCACCGGGGGCGCGGCCTGCGGCGCGGACTTACGCTTTCGGCGCTCCTCGAGGTTCTGCATCACCACATAAAACGACGGGACGAACACCACCACGAGGCAGGTCGAGGAGATCATGCCGAAGAAGACCGCGATCCCGATCGACTGGCGCGCTGAGGCGCCGGCGCCGGTGGCGAGGACGAGCGGCAGGACGCCCAGGATGAAGGCGAAAGAGGTCATGATGATTGGCCGGAACCTTAGCCGCGCCCCCTCGACCGCCGCTTTGACGACGTCCATGCCTTCGGTCCGCCGCTGGCGAGCGTATTCGACGATAAGGATTGCGTTCTTGGCTCCAAGCGCGATCAGGAGGATGAGGCCGATTTGGGTGTAGAGATTGACGGCGGCGACGCCGCTCTGGCTGGCGGCAACGCTGGTGGCGCCGAAGTAGGTCAGCGCGCCGACTGTCCCCCAGAGGGCCAGGGGCACCGCCAGGATCACCGCGAACGGCAGGATCCAGCTCTCATATTGGCCGGCCAGGACGAGATAGACGAGCAGCAGCCCGAGGCCGAAGACGAAGTAAATCTGCGAGCCGACCTCTTTCTCCTGGTAGGACATCGCGGTCCATTCGTAGCCCGTCCCCTTCGGCAGCGCCTGGGCGCCGATCTGATCCATGATGTCGAGCGCCTGGCCCGAGCTGAAACCGGGCGCCGAGCCACCGATGATCGTCGACGACGGATAGAGATTGTAAAGACTGATAAGGGGAGGACCTTGGACTTCGCTAACCTCGACCACGGTGCCGATCGGCGTCATGGTTCCGTCGCCCGCTTTGACCTTGAGGTTGCGGATGTCCTCGGCGGTGGCGCGATACTTGGCTTCCGCCTGGGTGTAGATCTGGAAAACGTGGCCGAACTTGTTGAACTGGGCGACGTAGTTCGATCCGACATAGCCGGAAAGGACGGCGAATACCTGTCCGACCGTAATGCCGAGGGTCTCGGCCTTGATGCGGTCGACGACGACCGTGAACTGCGGTGCGCCCGCCCGGTAGGTGGTGGCGACCCTTTGCAGAGCGGATTGCGCGTTCGCGTCGTTGACCACGGTGCTGGTCAGGCTCTGCAAGAGCGCATAGTCGAAATCGCCGTTCTTGATTTCGGCCTGCATGGTGAAGCCGCCGACGTTGCCGATGCCCTGGATCGGCGGCGGGGGGACCGCAAAGGTGATGGCTTCCGGTATGCCTTGCAGGCCGCCGTTCAGCTTCTGGGCGATCGAGCGGGCGTCCTGTCCGGCCTCTTTAAGGCGGGCGTCCCAGTCCTTCAGGATGACAAAACCGACGCCAGCGTTGGCGAGGCTCGCCAGATTGTCGAAGATCGAGACGCCGCTGACGGTAACCACGTGGTCGACCCCTGGCACAGCCTGGGCAATCTTTGAAATCTTGTCCATCACTGCATCCGTGCGCTGCTTGGAGGCGCCGTCTGGCAGTTGTGCGACGATGATCAGGTAGCCCTGATCCTCGGTCGGGAGGAAGCCGGTCGGCACACGGGTCAGTCCCCAGACCGCGCCGACGACAAGGACGAGCCCGAGAACCACCATCGCCAGGCTCCGGCGCGTCATCGCGCCCATGAGCCTCGTATAACCGCGCTCGGCCGCGCCGTAGACGGCATTGAAGCCGCGGACAAAAAAGTTGTGTTGCGCATTCGGCCTCGGCGGCCTGAGCCACAAGGCGCTTTGGGTGGGCTTCAAGGTCATCGCGTTGATCGCGCTGATGAAGGCGGTCGCCGCGATGACCAGAGCGAATTGCCGGTAGATTTGTCCGGTCAATCCTGGAAGGAAGGCGGCGGGGATGAAAACCGACATCAGCACAAGAGTAATTCCGATCACTGGACCGGTCAGATCGTCCATCGCCCTGCCAGCCGCCTCACGGCCGGGGATGCCTTGCTCGACGTATCGCGAGACGCCCTCGACAATGACGATCGCGTCGTCGACGACGATGCCGATCGCAAGGATGAGCGCAAACAGGGTTGGGAGATTGATCGAAAAACCCAGCGCGGCCATCGCGGCGAAGGCGCCGATGATGGTCACCGGCACCGTCGTGGCCGGGACCAGCATGGCGCGCCAATCCTGCAGGAATACCAGAATGACGATGAGCACCAGAACGAGGGCCTCGAACAGCGTCTTGTAGACTTCTTTGATCGCGGCCCTGACGAATTTCGTCGTGTCGTAGGGTGTGACGTATGTGAGGCCCTCCGGGAAGCTCTTGGCGAGCTCGTCCATTTTCGCCTTCACCTTGTTGGCGGCGTCGATCGCGTTGGCGCCCGGCAAGAGGGAGATGCCAATTCCGGCGCCCGGCCGGCCGTCGTAATTGAACGCTTCGCTGTAGGTTTGGGCGCCGAGCTCGGCGTGGCCGATGTCGCGGATTCGGGTGATGCGTCCGCCGTTGGCGGAATCGACCTTGACAATGATGTTCTCGAACTCGGCGGGATCGTCAAGGCGGCCCTTAAGGTTCAACGTGTACTGAAAATCCTGGCCTTTCGGCGCCGGCGGAGCGCCGACCTGGCCGGCGGCGACCTCCTGGCTCTGCTGGTTGATGACGTTGATGACGTCCTGGGGCGTCAAGCCGCGCGCCTGAAGCAGGTCGGGGTTCATCCATATGCGCATCGCATATTGCCCGGCGCCGATGACCGATACGTCGCCAATGCCGGGGAGGCGCTCAAGTTCGTTCACGACATTGATGACGGCGTAGTTCGCCAGGAATAGGCTGTCGAAGCGGCCGTCGGGCGAGGTCAACCCGACATATTCGAGAATCGAGGTCGACTTTTTCTTCGTCGTCACGCCCTGGACCTGCACTTCCTGCGGGAGCGAGGAGATGGCGGCCGAGACACGGTTCTGCACCAGGATCTCGTCCTCGTCGGGATCCGTGCCGATCGCGAAGGTGACGACCAGGGTGTAAGTGCCGTCGTCCGCGCTCGTCGATTGCATGTAGAGCATGTTCTCGACGCCGTTCACATTCTGCTCGAGCGGCAGGGCGACGGTGTCGACGAGCGTCCTGGCGCTCGCGCCGGGGTAGCGCGTCGTCACCTGCACGGTCGGCGGAACGACGTTGGGATATTGCGAGGTCGGCAATTGGATGAGGGCGACCAGGCCGATCAGGACAAAGAACAACGCCAGCACATTGGCGAGCACCGGCCTGTCGATGAAGAAGCGGGAGATCATAGGCGTTTCTCCCCCGCCGTCACTTCGCCGGACCCGTCGCCGCCGGCTTCGCCGGCTCCGACGGCGCCGCCGGGGCGCCGTCTTGATCGGCGGTGGTCTCGCCGAGCTTCGTCTGCTGGGGGTTGACCTTGGCCCCGGGAAAGGCGCGCTGAGTGCCCTCGGTCACCACCCAGTCGCCGGGATTGAGCCCGGATTCGATGATCCGAAACTGGCCTTGCCGCACTCCAGTCTTCACAACTCTGCGCTCGACGACATTGTCCGCGTTGACGACCAGCAGATAACTGCCTTCCTGGACTCGTCCCAATCAACTCCGCCTTGACCAGCAGCGCTTTGTCCTGGTGCGCGATCGGCGTCCGCACCCGCACAAACAGGCCCGGCAGAAGGGCGCGATCCTTGTTGTCGAACAGGGCGCGCACCGTCAGCGAGCCGGTCGACACGTCGACCTGCGGCGAGGCGTAGTCCATATGTCCCGTGTGCGGGTAGCCCTCCTCGCCCTGCAGCCCGATCTCGACCGGGATGTTCGAAAGGTTGGTCGTCCTAAATTCGAGGCCCGCCTTGGCGTTGCTCTCCTTGATCCTCAGGACTTGCAGCTCGCTCATGGTGAAATAGACGTACATGGGGTCCATCTGAACGATGGTCGCGAGCTTGGTCGCGCTTCCGCTTCCGACCAGCGTGCCGACGTCGACGAGATGGTTGCTCACGACGCCGTCGAAGGGCGCGAGCACGTTCGTGTAGCCGAGGTTGATCTTGGCGAGTTCGATCTGGGCCTTGGCGCTCAAGACCTGCGCCGCCGCCGAATCCTGATTGGCCTTCCATTGCTGCGCAATCGACTGGCTGGCGAAATCTTGCCGGGCGAGCGAGGCTTGCCGCCCGTATTCGGCCGTATTGTACTCGAGGGTCGCCTCGTTGGCGGCCAGCGTCGCATTCGCCTGGTCGAGCTGCTGCTGATAGTTGTCACGCTCGATGCCGAACAGCTGCGTCCCCTTGGTCACGAGCGCGCCGTCCTTGTAATCGATCGATTCGAGATAGCCCTGGACGCGGGCCACGAGATCGACGGAGTTGAACGCCTGCGTGTTGCCGGTGAGTTCGAGATACAGAGTCACAGGCTTTTGAACTGGCTGCGCCACGACCACCTTCGGCGGCGGCGGCGGCACATAGGCGTTCTTGGAGCCGCAGGCCGCGAGCGCGATCGCCGCCGCGCCAATGCTCGCGACGCGAAAAATGCGCCCGAATATTGCAGCCGGGCAACAAACCTCTTTAGTCGACATCAAGGCCCCATTCCCACCAAGCGGCATAACAATAACCATCGACGAGGCCGATGGCCACGGCGCCGCTCGATCGCACCGACGCCGGCCTATGATGCCTGACCGGCGCTCAAGCGCAAGAGCGAATGACGCATGCGATTTGGCCGCTACCGCGCGCGGTTGAGCGCCCGATAGCGCTTGATGGCGAACGGGATCGAGGCGAGATAGGCGAGCGTGACCGCGACCAGCGCCTGCATGGGGTAGTTGAACAGGATGAGGAGCGCCGCGGCGACGCCGACCAGGACCACCGAGACGTATTCGCGCGGCACTCGGCCGATCGACTTGCCCGAGAAATGGGGCACGCGGCTCGCCATCAACAAGGCCACCGCCAGAACATAAATGCTCTCGACCACAGCGGAAGGCGAGGTTGGCTGGCCGAGATCGAAGGCGTGATGAAGGTAGATCGGCAAGAGGCCAACGATCGCGCCCGCAGGCGCAGGCATGCCGACGAAAAAGATGTCGCGCCACGCCGGCTGATCTTCGTCGATCATCACGTTGAAGCGGGCGAGACGCAGCGCGCAGGCCATTGCGAACAGGAGCGCCGCGACCCAGCCGAAGCTTTTGGCCTCGTGGAGGTTGGCGACATACAACACGAGCGCCGGCGCGACGCCGAAATCGACGAAGTCGGCAAGCGAATTCGAGTTCGGCGCCAAAGCGCGACGTTCCCTTCAAAGCCCGTGCGATTCGTCCGTCGAGGCCGTCAAGCACGGCCGCGCCGGCGACCGCGCTAACTGCCCAGTCGATTGACCCCTCCATCGCCAAACGGATCGCGGTCATACCAAGGCCGAGCGCGAACAGCGTGACAAGGTTAGGGATCAAGAGCCTGAGCGGCACTGCTCGAAGGCCCCGCCGCCGCGCTGCCGCGGCATCCGCGCTCGGCGCCGGGGACGCGGGGCCGGCCTCCTTCACGATTCAGCTCCGCTGAAAGGGAGGCGGCTCGACCTCCGTCGCGACCTGGGCGATCACCGTCTCGCCGGCGATGGCGCGCGAATCAACGCCGACCACAATGTGCGCGCCTGGCGGCAGGTACACGTCCACGCGCGAGCCGAAACGGATCAGTCCGATTCGCTCGCCGGCGCCAATCAACGCGCCTTCGTGTGCAAAGCACAGGATCCGCCGGGCGACCAGGCCTGCAATTTGCACCACGCCAAACCGCCCTGACGGCGTGTCGATGACTATGCTGTTGCGCTCGTTGTCCTCGCTCGCCTTGTCGAGGTCGGCGTTGAGGAACAGGCCGGGATGATAGACGATCTGGGCGACGCGGCCTTGGACCGGGGCGCGATTGACGTGGCAATCGAAGATCGACATGAAGATCGACACGCGCTGCAACGGCGCCATGCCAAGGCCGAGCTCGGGCGGCGGCGCGGCAAAGCCGGCGAAGCTGACCACGCCGTCGGCGGGCGATATGACAAGGTCGGCTCGCACCGGGGTGACGCGCGCGGGATCGCGAAAGAAATAGGCGCACCACAAGGTGGCGATGAGGCCGAGCCAGCCGAGCGGCGCCCATAGCCACCACAGGATGAGCGTCGCGACGGCGAAGCCGAACACGAACACATAGCCTTCGGGGTGGATCGGCGCGAACTGGCCGCGCAGCGATTTGACGATGCTCATGGATTGGCGCCCGGAACGAAGCCGCGCGCACTCATGGCGCCAAAAGCCTCCGATGTCACGGAACGGGCTGAGACACGAAACCGTCGGCGGCGCCGAGGTCGTCTTCACGGCCCGCTTGCCGCAACAATTCCTGCGCTGCGTCGACTTGCCTCTGGCGGCTCCACATCGCGGAATAGATTCCGCCCCGCGCCAGAAGCTCATGATGGGAGCCGCGCTCGGCGATGACGCCCTTGTCGAGCACCAGAATCTCGTCGGCGTTGACCACAGTCGAAAGGCGATGGGCGATCACGATCGTCGTGCGCCCGCGGGAGACGCGCTCCAGCGCCGACTGAATCTCGCGCTCGGTGAAACTGTCGAGCGCGGAAGTCGCTTCGTCGAGCACAAGAATTGGCGGCGCCTTGAGCATCGTGCGCGCAATCGCCACCCGCTGCTTCTCGCCGCCCGAGAGCTTGAGGCCCCGCTCGCCGACCGGCGACTCATAGCCGAGCGGCAGCGAGCGGATGAACCGGTCAATCTGCGCATCCTCGGCGGCGGCGGCCACCTCCCGCTGGCCGGCGCCGTCGCGCCCGTAACGGATGTTGTAAAGGATCGTATCGTTGAACAGCACCGTGTCCTGTGGCACCATGCCGATCGCCGCGCGCAGCGAACTCTGGGTGACGGCGCCGATGTTCTGTCCGTCGATCAATATGCGCCCTGCGTTCGGTTCGTAGAACCGGAACAGGAGCCGCGATATCGTCGACTTGCCGGCCCCGGACGGCCCGACGATGGCGATCGTGTGCCCCGCGGGCGCCTCGAACGAGACGCCGCGCAGGATGGGTCTGCCCGGATCATAGGCGAAGTCGACATTCTCAAACCGGACCGCGCCACCGCTCACCTTCAAAGGCTGCGCGCCGGGAATGTCTTCGACCTCGGGATTTTGGCCCAAGATGGCGAACATCGCCTCGACATCGATGATGGCCTGCCTGATATCCCGATAAACCATGCCCATGAAATTGAGCGGTTGGTAGAGTTGCAGCATGATCAGGTTGACGAGCACAAAGGCGCCGACGGTCTTGGTTCCGTGTCGCACCTCGGCGACACACATCACCAGGACCACGATCAGGCCGAGGGTGAATATGAACGCCTGACCGGCGTTGAGAACCGCAAGCGACACGTAGGTGCGCACGCTCGTCCGCTCGTATCGCGCCATCGCTTTGTCGTAGCGCGCCGCCTCGCGGTCTTCGGCGCCGAAATATTTCACCGTCTCGAAGTTGAGAAGGCTGTCGATCGCCTTGGTGTTGGCGTCGGTGTCGCTCTCATTCATCGAACGTCGAATGCCGATGCGCCAATTGGTGGCCACGGTCGTAAAGATCAGATACGCGACCACCGTGGCGCTGATCGCCGCGACGTAGCGCCAGTCGAACGAGATCAGCATGGCGCCGACGACTAGCGCGAACTCGACGACGGTCGGAACCGCCGTCAGCATCGAGGTGCGAATGAGGGTTTCGATCGCGTTGCGGCCGCGCTCGAGAACGCGCGTCAGTCCCCCGGTCTTACGCTCCAGATGAAAGCGCAGCGACAGGCGATGCAAATGCTCGAACACCTCGATCGCCAATCGGCGCACGGCATTCATGGCGACAGCCGCAAACAGAGCGTCGCGCCCTTGCTGGGTGAACGCCATCGAAATGCGCAAGGCCCCATAAAATACGGTCATCGCCACCGCCCCGGCCAGAACGCTGGGCAGCGGGACCGCATCGAGCGCGAGCTTGCCGGCGACCGCGTCGGTCGCCCACTTGTAGGAATAGGGAATTGCGATCGTGAACAACTTCGAGAGCAGCATCAGCGCGACGGCAAGAAATACCCGCAGCTTCAGATCAGCCCGGTCCCCCGGCCAGATATAAGGCCATAGAAGCCGAACGGTTCCGGTTAGCGTAGCTCCCCGGGCCGGGTTGTTACGCGCGGCGATGAATGCTGACGTCTTAAGATGCTGCATTGGAGCCCACGGGCCGCCGATCAATTGATGGGCAGGCCGCATATAATCGCTTTTAGGGCCGATGACAGCCTAAGCCGGCATATTCTTGCGTTCGATAATTGTTTGCGAAGCAGGGCCGCAGGTGAAAGAGGAGACCGCGGCGGCGAATGAAGTCCGCGACGGCCCCTGGCCTACAGTTACTAGGAATGGCAAGCTTTCATATGGGCTCACGGCGACCCTGAAAACGGCCGACGATGATTCGCTGAAAGCGTTTGCGGCACGTAGACGGCAATCTGTCAAGTGAAGACAGTTCTTTTTTTGTGTAAATTCAGCGCCCGTCGGTCGGATCATTTTCAGTATTCAGCCGATTTCGATCAATTCCATAGTTGAAGTGACCGTTCGTTGTCTTGTGCGATGTTTTCTTTTGCGCTATATCCATGTTTGCCTAAGTCGCAGCAGGCGACAAAAGAATGAGGATGCTCGTCTTGGTCAGACGAGCAGGATGGCCTGAAGCTGATCGCCAACAGTGCGCTCTCCTAAGGCAACTTTTTGGAGTAACGTCAACAATGAGCGATTCCACCAATCACGTTGAACTCGCGGCGGAGATTGTATCGGCGTATGTGTCGAACAATTCCGTGCCGTCAAGCGAGTTACCGGCGCTTCTCAGCGAAGTTCACGCAGCAATCGTGCGGGTCGCGACCGGCGCACAACCGGTCGTGGTCGAAGCGGCCAAGCCCGCCGTCCCGCCGAAGAAATCGATCACCAGCGATTACATCATCTGCTTGGAGGACGGTCGGAAATTCAAGTCGTTGAAGCGGCATTTGCGGACCCAATACAACCTGTCTCCCGAAGAATATCGGGAGAAGTGGGGTCTTCCATCCGACTATCCCATGGTCGCTCCCGCCTACGCCAAGGCGCGGTCGGCTTTGGCGAAGCAGATGGGCCTTGGCCAGCAGCGCCGACGCCGCAAGTAAGATTAAGGGCCGCTTATCCCGGCCCGAAATCCCCGCCTCCCTGGAAACGCGGCGTCTTTATTTCGTCCCGAACATGCGGTCGCCCGCGTCGCCCAGGCCGGGAATGATGTAGCCGTGCTCGTTGAGCCGTTCGTCGACCGCCGCGGTCCATACCTGAACGTCGGGATGCGCCTTGGTCAGCCGTTCGATCCCCTCGGGCGCGGCCAGAAGGCAGACGAAGCGGATTTCCTTCACCCCACGCCGCTTGAGGCGATCGATGGCGGCGACCGCCGAATTGGCGGTCGCGAGCATCGGGTCCATCACGATGACCAACCGGTCCGCCACGTCGGCTGGGGCCTTGAAATAATACTCTACCGCCTCCAAGGTCTGCGGGTCGCGATAGAGCCCGAGATGGGCGACGCGGGCGCTCGGAACGAGATTGAGCATTCCGTCAAGAAAACCGACCCCGGCGCGCAAAATCGGAGCGAATACGAGTTTCTTGCCAGAGATTGCCGGCGCCATGGTCTTGGTGAGCGGCGTCTCCACCTCGACCATCTCGAGCGGCAGGTCGCGCGTCACCTCATAGGCCAGCAGCATGCCGATCTCGTTCATGAGCTGGCGGAAGCCCTTGGTCGAGACAGTCTTGTCGCGCATCAACGTCAGCTTGTGCTGGACCAGCGGATGGCCGACGACGTGAACATTTGACATGGGGCGCGCGAGCTCCTGGCGGCAAGGAAGGCTTTGACATTAAAGGAAGTTGCGCGACTGAGGCCACGGCGTGCGCAACCGTCCCCAGCTTTGTCGGCGGCTTTGGCCGTGGCTGCGGCGGGCCCTCGCGGACGCGCGCTATTGACGGGCGAACGAGCAGGATGTCTGCTGCACCGCAAATGGTTTCCTCGACCGCCCCTCAGCTCGGCCGCAACTGGTCCCTGCCCAATATTCTGACCTATGCGCGGGTCGCGGCGGTTCCGCTTGTCGCCGGGTTCTTGTTCTGGTCGCAAGAGCCATGGGCGCGATGGACGGCGCTCGCAATCTTTGTCGCAGCTGGCATTAGCGATTTTTTCGACGGCTATCTGGCGCGCGCCTGGTCGCAACAGTCCTCGCTGGGAAGAATGCTCGACCCGATCGCCGACAAGCTTCTTGTCTCCGCAGTGATCCTGGTGCTCGCCGCCAATCAGACCATTTCGGGGCTGACCCTTTGGGCGGCGATTATTATCCTTTGTCGGGAAATCCTGGTCTCGGGCCTGCGCGAACATCTGGCCGAGCTCAGAGTTCCTCTCCCCGTTACGGCTCTCGCCAAGTGGAAGACCTCCGTCCAATTCATCGCCCTGGGTTTCCTGATCGCCGGGCCAGCCGCGGAAGCCGTGCTGCCGGGCGCCGTCACGACCGGCATCGTGCTGCTGTGGATCGCCGCTCTGGTGACGCTCTACACCGGCTGGGACTATATGAAGGCAAGCTACGACAATGTCGGGGGCGACTGAGGCGAGAATGAAGGCGCTCTATTTCGCTTGGGTGCGCGAGCGCGTCGGTAGGACGGAGGAAGAGATTGATCCGCCTCCGACCGTGGCGACGGTCGGCGACCTCATCGCGTGGCTCTCCCAACGCGGGGAGGGCTATGCGCTCGCGTTCGACAAGCCGGCGGCCGTTCGCGCCGCGCTCGATCGGGTTCACGCCCGCCGCGACGCTTCAATTGCCGGGGCGAAGGAAGTGGCGTTCTTTCCGCCGATGACCGGCGGCTGAAGCGCATGGCGGCGGTCCGCGTCCAGCGAGAGGATTTCGACCCAGGCGCGGAGGCCGAAGCGCTGGCGCGCGGACGAGCCGACGTCGGCGCGGTGGTGAGCTTCGTCGGCTACTGCCGTGACGAGGGCGGGCGGCTTGCGGCGCTTGAGCTCGAGCATTATCCCGGCATGGCCGAGGATGAGATCGCTCGCGCCGCGCGGGAGGCGGAGGCGCGCTGGCCGCTCATCGGCGCAACCATCATTCACCGGTATGGCCGGATCACGCCGGGCGAGCGGATCGTGCTTGTCGCCGTCGCTGCGGAGCATCGCGGCCCAGCGTTCGCGGCGGCCGAGATGCTGATGGATTACCTCAAGACCCGCGCACCGTTCTGGAAGCGGGCGATACGCAGTGATGGCGCTGTCGAGGGATGGATCAAATCCAAAAGGGAGGACGATCAATCGGCCGCGCGCTGGACCGCGGCCGACTGACCGTTTGCGTCAGGCCCGCGAGGTGACGGCGCGGTACACCAGCAGCACGACCACCGCGCCGATAACTGCGATGATGATGCTCCCGATATTGAACCCGGTGACGCCGCCGATGCCGAGGAAGCTCGCCAGAAACCCGCCCACGATCGCGCCGATAACGCCAAGCGCGATATCCATCGTCATGCCGGACCCGGTCTTATTGACGATCTTGCTGGCGATGAAACCGGCGATCAGGCCCAAAATGATCCAGCTCAATATGCCCATGTCGTAGCCTCCCGTGCGCCGTTCGCTGACCAGGGAATGTGCGGCATGGACGGGGAAAACGCAAGCCGGTAGTCTTGGTCGTCATATCTTCGAAATGCGGCGCCAGGCTGCTCTCGAAGGAGAGGCTTTTCTCGATTTGGTTTCAGGTGGAGGAGACAGAAATGGGCGCCTTTGACGATGCAATGAAGAATGCGGTTCCCGGCGGCAATCTGGCGACGCCGATCGCGGTCGCCGTGGGCGCGCTGATCCTCGGCAAGATGTTCGGCGGAAGCTCCGCGCCCGCCTCCTCGCCGGCGCCCGTGCCGGCGCAACCCGTGCCAACAAATGCGCCAGCCGGCAGCATTCTCGGCGGCCTCACCGACCTCATCGGCAAGCTGAGTGCGGGCGGAGTAGGGTCGCAGGCCAATTCCTGGGTCAGCCACGGACCCAACGAGCCTGTCCAGCCCGGTCAGCTCGGCTCGGCGCTCGGCCAGAATGTGCTTGCCGAACTTTCGCAGCGCACCGGCATGAGCCAACAAGAGTTGCTGAGCCAGCTCTCGACCGTGCTGCCGCAGATCATCAATCATATGACGCCAAACGGCAGGATGCCGACGCTGGCTGATCTCGAAAGGTGAGCGCGGGCAAAGGCTGAGCGCGAGCTCAGCTTAAATTCCGCGCCGATGCGTTGCGGCGTACGCGCGGGCGGTCGATGCGTGTTGTCGACCGCCCCTTGGGATATTGGGCGGTCCGTTTCAGCCTGGGGCAGCCCCTTGTGTCGCCGTGAAGAGTGCATAGAGCGATTGGCTTCCGGCGATGAACAACCGGTTGCGCTTAGGGCCGCCGAAGCAAAGATTGGCGACGACCTCGGGGATACGGATACGGCCGATGAGCTTGCCGGCGGGATTCCACACCGTCACGCCATTGTAGCCGACCGCCCGCCCCGCGTTGCTGGACACCCAGAGGTTCCCATCCACGTCGGAGCGCATCCCGTCCGGCCCACACTTCACCCCGTCAACCACGCAATCGGTGAACAGTTTCTGGTTCGAGAGCTTGTTGTCGGCGCCGACATCGAAGACCGAAATGTCGCCTTTGCCGCCGGGACCGGTGTCCCCCGGACCCTTGCCGGTGCTGATGACATAGAGCTTTTTGTGGTCGGGCGAAAAGCAGAGGCCGTTCGGATCCGGAACCTGCTCCTCAGTGACCACGATATCGAGCTTTCCACGCGGGTCCCACCGATAGACGTTGGTCGGCAGTTCCCGCTTGCCTGGCACGAATCCGGCCGGCTGGCCGAGTTTGGGATTCAGATGGCCTGACGGATTGGATGGCCCACCTGCCACGTCGGGAGCGCCCTCGTAGAGCTGGCCGCCGTAGGGCGGGTCGGTGAACCATAGGCTGCCGTCCGGATGAGGCACGACGTCGTTGGGCGAATTCAGTCGCTTGCCGTCGTAATTGTCGGCGATCACCGTGACCGAGCCGTCAAGTTCGTAGCGGACAACGCGCCGGCCCAGATGCTCACAGGTGACCTGCCTCCCCTGGAAGTCGAACGTATTGCCGTTGCCGTTGTTCGTGGGCATGCGGAACACGCTCACGTGACCGTCGTCTTCCAACCATCGCATCTGCCGGTTGTTGGGAATGTCGCTCCAGACGAGATAGCGTCCTTGAGCGTTCCAGGCTGGCCCCTCGGACCACAGGGCGCCAGTCCACAGTCGCTGGATTGGCGCATTGGGTTGGCGGAGGCCATCGAAGCTCGGATCGACGGTGAGGACATCGGGGTCAGTAAAATAGACGTTCGGTGGAGCGTTGGGCCCGAAATCGCGCGGCGGGCTGGTTATGGTGCTCGGCGGCGCGACCGGTCCTCCTTCCGTGGCTGCCGCATTCCGGGACCCGAGCGCCACGACACCGGCGCCTGCGGCAATCGCGCCAACAAGCGTCCGGCGCGACACAGCGCCGCCTGAATTTTGAACGCAATTATCCTGATAAGCCATGTGTTCCTCCCTAAAAAACGTTGTCTATTCAGACCGGTAATTCTTCAAACACCGACGGTCAGCTTCGCAGACCACACCGCCAGAGATTAGGGTCAGGCGTTTCGTCGCCGTGGATTGGCGGGTCCTCGCCGGACATAGGGACGATTGGGTCGGCGAGCCGAGTTGGCAATGGGTAAAACTACCTATTCTCCAGACTGCCAGAGCAGATTTCCTGTGGTCTGCCAAGAGGGCGGGACCCGAACGTCGGCTGAGCTACCCGATCGGGCCTGTCCCAAGCGCTTCGAGAGCTGAAGGCGCGCCTCGGTTTCATCGCGTTCCCGAACCCGCCGCAATGAGGTCGCTCTCCGAAACCGCCGTGCGCTGAGCAGCCCACAGTTTCGCCAATAAAGCGATGACTAAGTCAGTTAGGCCAGTCGTCGTTGATGTCGTGCAAGAAACGTCCGGAACTCAGTCCATCGAACCCGTCGAAGCGCCAGGCGCCAGCGCGCGGCCGCGGCTCATCTATGACGGCGATTGCGGGTTCTGCGGCTATTGGGCGCGCTATTGGCAAAAGCTGACGGGCGACAGCGTCGACTACCGACCCTATCAACAAGTCCTGGCGCAATATCCGACGATTTCCGAACCCGACTTCCAGCGCGCGGTGCAATTCATCGCGCCTGATGGCCGTCGCGCCAGCGCCGCCGAAGCCAGTTTCCTGACGCTCAGTCATGCTCGAGGCAAAGGCCTCTGGCTCGTACTCTACCGATATCTGCCCGGTTTCGCCCCCGTTTCCGAACTGGCTTACGCCTTTATCGCCAAGCGACGCCCGGCGTTCTTCCGCTTGAGCCTCATGCTTTGGGGCAAGAACCACGAGCCGCCGCGCTACGATCTGGTCTCGTTTCTTTTCCTTCGCCTGTTCGGGCTCATCACCCTTTGCGCCTTCGTGTCCTTCGCTGTGCAGGCGCAAGGACTGATCGGCAGCCACGGCATTCTGCCGCTCTCCGAACTCGTCGACGCGCTCGTTCCGCGTCTTGGCGCGCAGCGTTTCGTTCTCGTGCCGATTGTGTTCTGGCTGAACGACAGCGACCTTGCCATTCACGCCGTGTGCTGGGCCGGAGCCGGCTTGTCGGTCATGCTGGTCCTCAATCTTCTCCCGCGCCTCAGCCTTGTTCTCATCTATGCGCTTTATCTCTCGCTCTTTTACGCCGGGCAGACCTTTATGACCTTCCAGTGGGATACGTTTCTGCTGGAGACTACGATTGTCGCACTGGTGATGAGCTTCGCCCCGACAACCGGAATCTGGCTGTCGCGCTGGCTCCTGTTCCGCTTCCTGTTCATGTCGGGCGTAGTCAAGCTGATCAGCGGCGATCCCAATTGGCGGAACCTCTCGGCGCTTAGCTATCACTTCCTGACCCAGCCGCTGCCGACGCCGCTCGCGTGGTACGCAGCGAGGCTGCCCGGAGGCCTGCTGAGAGCCGCAACCGGAGCCATGTTCGTCGTCGAGCTCGTTCTGCCGTTCCTGATCTTCTGTCCGCGGCGGCTAAGATTTGTCTCGGCGTTCGGTATCCTGCTGCTGCAAAGCTGCATTCTCCTGACCGGGAACTACAATTGGTTCAATCTCCAGACCATGTTGCTTTGCTTGCCGCTGTTCGACGATTCAGCGCTGCGACGGATATTGCCCCCGCGCTTTGTCGGGTTCGCGCAGGCGCGCGGGCAAAATCAGGCGCAGCGACGGCCAGTGACCATCGCCGTCAACGCAGCAGCGTTGCTGATGGTGTTCTTAAGCCTCGTGCAGATGGACGAGCGGTTCGGCGGCAGGCCGCCTGGGCTGGCGCTGGCGATCGACGACATGTTCGAACCGTTCCATATCGTGAGCCCTTACGGCCTGTTCGCGGTCATGACCACGACCCGCAACGAGATCATCGTCGAGGGCTCCGACGACGGCGTGCAATGGCGCGAGTATGAATTTCGCTACAAGCCCGGCGACGTCGCGCGCCGTCCGCCATGGAACATCCCTCATCAACCGAGGCTCGACTGGCAGATGTGGTTCGCCGCGCTCGACGACGCCCAACGAGTGCCATGGTTTTCGCGCTTTCTCGAGCGCCTCTTGGAAAATGAACCGTCGGTGATCGCGCTCATGGAGAGAAATCCTTTTCCCGACAAGCCGCCCGCTTATGTGCGCGCCGAGCTTTACGACTACGTCTATGCGGGAAGCAACGACCGTGCGGCGGGCCGATGGTGGGACCGGCGATTGGTGGGACTCTATTTCCCCTCGGCGCGCCTCAATACGAGAGGGGAGTAAAGCGGCCGCGGGCGTCTGAGAAAACTCATCGTGTTTCGACGGTAAAACTTGGCCTGCTTACAAATGCGCGCTTGCGTGGGCGACTTCGCCAGCATAGCGAAGACGCTTAAGACTGTGCGTTTCGAGGGCGTGCGATCATGAAGCTCATCCTGGCGGTGATCAAACCGTTCAAACTTGACGAGGTGCGGACCACGCTCGATCGGCTGGGCGTCAAGGGAATGACAGTCAGCGAGGCCAACGGCTATGGCCGGCAGAAGGGGCACACGGAAATCTATCGCGGCTCGGAATATAACATCGCCTTCATGCCGAAAGTGCGCATCGAAATTGCAGTTAGCGACCATGAGGTCGACACGACGATCGAGGCGATCCGGGCCTCCGCGCGCACCGGCCAGATCGGCGACGGCAAGATTTTCGTTCTTCCGATCGAGCGGGCGATGCGGATCCGCACCGCCGAGACGGGCGACGAGGCGCTGTGACAAGCAACCGAGTTTCGCGCCACGCTGGCGCGCGCCGCCGTTCGCTGGCATAACGGCCCAATGATTCGCAGCGTGATCGCGGCAGCCGCGACCGCCGACCGGGGCCCTCCAGCCGACCCGGGCTTCGGGGTCTATGTCCATTGGCCTTTCTGCCTGTCGAAATGCCCGTATTGCGACTTCAACAGTCACGTGCGCGGCGGGGGAATCGACGAAGCGCGCTATCTCGCGGCGTTCAAGGCGGAAATCGCCCATCGCGCGGTGCTCGCGCCGGGCCGTACGGTGCGCTCGGTGTTTCTCGGCGGCGGCACACCTTCGCTGATGGCCCCTGAGACCGTGCAAGGCGTCATCGACGCAATCGCATCGGCCTGGTGTCTCGACAAAGACGCCGAGATCACGCTGGAAGCCAATCCAACCAGCGTCGAAGCCGAGCGATTTCGCGGCTATCGGTCGGCCGGCGTCAACCGGTTGTCGATCGGCGTGCAGGCCCTCAACGACTTTGACCTCAAAGCTCTCGGGCGCAAGCACACGGTCGTCGAGGCGCTGGCCGCGGTGAGGCTCGCGGCATCGCTGTTCCCCCGCTTCAGCTTCGACCTCATTTATGGCCGGCCCGGACAGAGCGACGCCAGTTGGCGGCGCGAGCTCACGGAAGCGCTCAACTATGTCGGCGATCATATTTCGCTCTATCAGCTGACGATCGAGCCCGACACCATGTTCGAGCGTCTGCGCGACGCGGGCAAACTCGAATTGCCGGACGAAGAGCTTGGCCTCGCCCTGTTCCGGACCACCCGGGAAGTCACGCACGCGAGCGGCCTTCCAGCCTACGAAGTGTCCAATCACGCGCGTCCAGGCGGCGAGAGCCGACACAACCTCATCTATTGGCGCTACGGAGAATATGCGGGCGTCGGCCCCGGCGCCCACGGACGGCTCGTCACCCCGAAAGGCCGGCTGGCGCAGGAGACTGAGCGGCACCCGGAAATGTGGCTGACCCAAGTCGAGAGCGAGGGCCACGGCGTGGTCGAGAGCGTGCCTCTGAGTCGCGAGGAGCAGGGAGATGAGTTCCTCCTCATGGGTTTGCGCTTAAGCGAAGGCGTCGATCCGCGGGCGTTTGAAAAGGTCAGCGGCCGCCTCATCGATCCCGACCGGATCCGGAGCCTGATCGAGGACGGTTTTCTCGAACGCGACGAGCGCGGGCGCATCCGGGTAACCGCGATGGGCGCGCCGCTGCTCGACACGGTCGTCGCCGACGTGGCGGCTTGAGTCCGGGCTAGGTGAAAATCTAACGCTTGGTGCCCATGCCGGAAGCGTCGCAAAGGGCGGCTTCCTGCCCTCCAAACGGCCGCTCGGGAGCGGCAGGAATCGACGTATTGCGACATAGCAGGCCGCGGTCTTGGACGCCTCAATTGAGCCGGTCTAAGGCCGCCTCGGGAACGAGCGAAAGCGGGTCACTTGCGCCCGATACCTATCAAAGTTCCTGTGTCAATCCCTCAAACACAGCAGATTAAAAATCTGCGTATTGATATGTCGCCTAAGGGATTTCAAACTGCAGATGGTCCCAGTCCGCCATGCAGCCAAAGAACCTTCTTGCCGCCGGCAGCAAATCCTCATTGTTTTGTGCGATATGCGTTGTCCGCAAAATATCCCTGATCGTCCGTTTCCCATCGACTTGTTCGAGCAGGGCAGCTTCAAGCGTTTCTAGCGGAAACGAATAGGAAAGGCGACGTATCACTAATCGTCTCGACGCCCTAGCTCCATCAAATGTCGGCTGCACTGCGAGTGGATGGCGTCGGCTTGGGATGTAATCGAGCCATTCGTCTCTCGAAAACTCGAGTATATAGTCTCGTTTGTCCTTTTCCGGATGGCAAAGAAGAAAATTGTGACGCGCCACGGACTGTCCCATCAACTCAACGATCTCCCACTGGTTGGCGACGGGAAGTGTTTCGGCGAGTTTTCTGACAGGATTCTCGGGGTCTCCAATGGTCGCTGACAACGAATATTGAACCGCTCCGGGTTTGTCGGAGGCTCCAACTCTTGAAAGGATGGAGCGATGGCAAGCAAGACAACGAACAGATTTTCGCCTGAGGTGCGGGCACGAGCGGTTCGGCTGGTTTTGGAGCATGAGCAGGATCACCCGTCGCGCTGGGCGGCGATATCCTCGGTAGCCGCGAAGATTGGCTGCACGGCGCAATCTCTCAATGAGTGGGTGAAGAAGGCGGAAACCAACAGCGGCGTGCGCGGGGGCGTTCCCACCGAGCTCGCCGATCGGCTGAAGGCGCTGGAGCGTGAGAACCGTGAGCTTCGCCAGGCGAATGAGATTCTTCGCAAGGCGTCCGCTTATTTTGCCCAGGCGGAGCTCGACCGCCGGTTCAAGCCATGATCGCCTTCATCGACGATCATCTGGAGGCCTACGGGATCGAGCCGATCTGCAGGGTTCTGCCGATCGCCCCGTCGACCTACCATGTCCATGCCGCCAGACGCGCTGATCCTTCCCGTCTGCCCGGGAGGGTCCGCCGCGACGCCGATCTGAAGGTCGAGATCCGGCGCGTGTTCGAGGAGAACTTCCGCGTCTACGGCGTGCGCAAGGTCTGGCGTCAGTTGCGGCGCGAAGGCTTCTCTGCCGCACGCTGCACAGTCGCCCGGCTGATGCGGGACATGGGCCTTCGGGGGGCGATCCGGGGCAAGCCTGTGCGCACCACAATCAGCGACAAGGCAGCTCCCTGTCCGCTGGATCATGTGAACCGACAGTTCCACGCTTCCGCGCCTGACCGCCTGTGGTTGGCCGATTTTACGTATGTGGCGACCTGGGCCGGCTTCGTCTACGTCGCCTTCGTCATCGACGCCTATGCTCGGCGGATCGTCGGCTGGCGAGCCAGCAGGACCGCGCACGCCGACTTTGTCCTGGATGCCCTGGAGCAGGCGCTTCATGACCGAAGGCCCACCAATCGCGGTGGCCTCGTCCACCATAGCGATAGGGGCAGCCAATATGTTTCGATCAGGTACACCGAGCGTCTCGCTGAAGCCGGGATCGAACCTTCCGTAGGCAGCGTCGGCGACTCTTACGACAACGCGCTGGCCGAGACGATCAATGGCCTCTACAAAGCCGAGGTCATTCACCGACGAGGGCCGTGGCGCAACTTCGAGGCTGTCGAGTTCGCAACCCTCGAGTGGGTAGACTGGTTCAACAATCGCCGGCTTCTGGAGCCCATTGGCTTCATCCCGCCGGCCGAAGCCGAGGAACGCTACTTCGCCATGCTGACCAACCCAGCCATGGCGGCGTGAATCAAATAAAACGGCCTCCGGCAAACCCGGAGCGGTTATATTGCCGATTATCGAGCCATGACTGAAGCGTTAAGTCGTTGTCCCGCGCTAACTTGATAATCCCCGAAACAGTGAAGGCTCTGTCTGCGGGGTGCAAGAATGTATCCACCAAGCCAGAGTCGTAGCCCAAGTCAGGTGCAGTTCGCCTATATTCGTTAAGGTAATGCGACTGCGGCAACATATCGATTGCGCCCTTAACGATACCTAAACCCGCAACGTCCTGCTTCAGACCAAGAAGGCTTATTCCGTTGAGTCAGGTTAGTCTAGATGTAGGTGCTTCGTGTTGAACGGCGGGCATGCGGAGTTTGACGCACTCGGTGATGTCCCGGTAGGTCTCCGGTCTGCGATGCGCGGCGAGGCTGAGGATCGTTTCGAACGAGACATGCCGGTGAAAGCGTCGATTGTAGCGAAAGACGAATTCGTTGAGAAAGGCGTCGATATGTTTGCGGCGCAGGCCATGATACGTGCCTAACGCCCAACGCTTCATCAACGCGAAGGCCCGATGGCTCCATGGCAGAACGATATGCGCCGCCATCTTGCCGACGACGCGCGGATCGTGGCGATAATCGCCTGACAGTCCAGGATAGGAGGCGTGGCCGTCGGTAAGCAACGTCGCCCCCGGCTTCACGTTGGCGCGCACGAAGGCCTCGATCGAATTGGCGGAATTGTCGGCGATCGCCGCGAGGCGCAGGCGACCGGAGCGCGTATCGAGGTGTTTCTCGCCTTTTCGTCTCGGCTTGGTCTTGCCGGCGCCCCGATCGATCACCTCGACCGCGCCCACGATGAGGATCTTCCCGGCGGCGCCGGGCTCGAAAAAGGCGTCGCCGACGCGAAACGGAATTTCCGTCTGATCCACTTCAACGACTCCTTCGAGAAGATCGCGGTCGGGATCGATCATCGAGCGCCGCAGCTTCTGCGACACCAGCCAAGCCGTCTTGTAGGTGACGCCGAGTTGGTCTTCCAATTGTCGCGCCGACATGCCGTTGGAATGGGTCGCCATCACATGCGCGGCCCAGAACCACGTTGTCAGCGGCAATTTCGACCGATGCATCGCCGTGCCCGCGGTGAGAGAGGTCTGGCGACCGCAATCGAGGCATTCGAAAAGCCGCGGGCGGCTCTTCAAAGCTACAGCGCGCCCCTTGCCGCACGCAGGACAAACAAACCCGTCCGGCCAGCGTCGAGCGTATAGAAACGCCGCGCAACTCGCCTCGTCGGGAAACTCCTTCTGAAACTCCGCGAGCGTTCGCCCACGCGCCATCAACCCTGCTTTCCCACGACCGCGCGCCCTCAAGCACGCCACCGCTCAGACACTACATCTAGCGGAACCTGAGTCAACGGGACAAGCCTTAGACCAAGCAGGCGGAACACCTCTTGCAACATATAGACGCCCACGCGAGGAAAGTAGCCATAGAGCATTATACTTATGACGCCGTGAGGCTTTAGGACGTCACGCAAACAGCGTAGGCCCGCGTCTGGATCTGGCAGATGATGCAGTACGCCAGTGCATACGATCAGGTCGAAGGTTCGTCCAAGAGAGCCTATCTCGCCAAGGCTCATGTGTAGCAATTCAAGGTTGTCCAACCGATGCTTTTGCTTCAGATAGGCTTCGTGGCCCAATGAACTGTCCGATACGTCAATTCCCAGAACCCGGGAATTCCGGTTGGTGAATGCATGGTGGGCGGCTTGGTTGGCTCCGCATCCAGCAATTAGAATGCTAAGGTTCTCCGGCTCGATTCTTCTCGGCCAAAGCTTCCGACGGAACAGCGACGGGTCCGACAGATCAAAATAATTTTTGACAAATTCTGACATGTCCTGAATGGGTTGCGGATAGACCCACTCCTTGTATTGACGCGCTACAAGGGCATCCTCGTATTGACGCGCTACAAGGTCACGCTTCTTTCGCTGGTGCTCAGACAACAGGAATGTCCCTGTGGAATGTGAATGCGGCTAGCGTAACCACAACGGACTTGAGAATGGAAGGCCGGCGCTCGTTCCGCGAGGCATCGGCGAATGACCGGTATTTGCGCATTCCTTCCCTTGCTGGGACCCAACGGGAATGCCTGCTTCGGTGAAGGGTTTCGGACGCCGGCCCGCTGCGGACGGTCGTGCGGGATCGGGGGCCGGCGTTCGAAAGCCTCCCAAGGAGGAAACCGCGGGGAGGACGGGGCCGTTTGGCGAGCGCGACTATGGGGATTTGAGGATCGCGGACGGCTGGCGAGCGAGGCGTCGGCAGCCGGCGGCGTTCAATGTTTTCAGCGGAAGCGGCGACGGCGGACGTTTTCCGAGGCGACGATGCGCGGGAGCGAGGCGTTGGCATCGGTCGAAGGAGGATTGGCGACCTCGCTCGGGCATGGCGCTCGTGTTCCTGCGCGCGGCTGGAGGCGGAGGCGATCGACGGTGCGAGGCGGGGTGCGTGGCGACGGTCATGAGGTGTCGATCCTGATCCGGCTCGGGGATGGCGATCGCACGGGGCGCGGGCCTTCGAAGGTCTCGACGACGATCATCTGGCCGCCGCAGCACGGGCAGCTGCGGAAGGACGAAGCTGGTTCAGCGTCGCCGTCGGCGTCGGCGGCCGCGCTCTCGGGCGAAACCTTGGATGGGGCGAGCAATTGTCGGGCGCGCTCGATGTTCTGGGCGCGAACCGCGCCGGCGAACAGGCCGTAATGTCGGATGCGGTGGAAGCCGCTCGGCAACACGTGCAGGAGAAAGCGGCGGATGAACTCGGCGGCGTCGAATTTCATGGTCTTCATCCGGTCGCGGCCTTTGATCCGGTAGTCCTTCCACTTGAAGGCGACGACCTTGTCGTCGAGCGCGATGAGCCGGGAGTTCGAGATCGCGACGCGATGGGTGTAGCGCGACAGGTAGGCGAGCACGGCCTGCGGGCCGGCGAACGGCCGCTTGGCGTAGACCACCCATTCGGATCGGCGAAGCGGTGCGAGCGCGGCGTCGAAGGCGCTCTTCTCGCCGAGGGGCGCGAGGTCGCCGAGGAAGACGAGGCGGCCGGTCGTATGCAGGGCCGTGAGCCCTTCGAGGAAGAGCCGGCGGAAGAGACGCGACAGCACGCGCACGGGCAGGAAGAAGCCGGGCTTGCAGGCGATCCAGCGCGAACCGTCCGGCGACAGGCCGCCGCCGGGAACGATGACGTGGACGTGCGGATGGTGGGTCAGCGCCGAGCCCCAGGTGTGCAGCACGGCGGTCAGGCCGATGCGCGCGCCCAGATGCTTCGGGTCGGCGGCGATCGTGGTCAGCGTCTCGGCTGCGGTTCTGAACAGGAGATCGTAGACGGCCGCCTTGTTCTGGAACGCGACGGCGCCGATTGCGGCCGGCAGGGTGAAGACGACGTGATAGTAGGGAACCGGCAGGAGCTCCGCCTCGCGGTCTTCGAGCCACTTCCGCGCCGCGGCCGCCTGGCACTTCGGGCAGTGACGATTCCGGCAGGAGTTGTATGCGACGCGCTCGTGCGCGCAGTCCTCGCAGCGCTCGACGTGGCCGCCGAGCGCGGCTGTGCGACAGGTCTCGATCGCCGACATGACCTTCAACTGGGCGAGGCTCACGTGCCTGGTGTTGGCCTTTCGCCACGCCGCCCCGTGGGCGCGAAAGATGTCGGCGACCTCGAGGGGAGGCCGCGCCACGCGACCGTAGTCAGGCGGGCGGCGTTCGCTTCGTCAGCTTGATGTCCAGCCGGTCCAGCGGACTCTTGATGTCGCGGACCGTGTTGACGGCGACGCGGGTGTAGAGCGCGGTCGTCTCGAGCTTCGCGTGCCCCAACAACACCTGGATCACGCGAATATCGACGCCCTGTTCGAGCAGGTGGGTCGCAAAGCTGTGCCGCAGCGTATGCGGAGAAACGCGCTTGGAGATTCCAGCCAGGTCTTTGGCGGCGGTGACGGCGCGGTTGAGCTGCCGCTCAGTCACCGGATTGATCGGGTTCTGGCCGGGAAAGAGCCAGACCTGCGGCCGCGCCGCCTTCCACCATTCACGCAGGAGCTGGAGCAGTTGGGGCGACAGCATCACATCGCGATCCCGCTGTCCCTTGCCCTGCTCGACCCTGAGCATCATGCGCCCACTGTCGATGTCGGACACCTTCAGGTGCGCGACCTCAGACACCCGGAGGCCTGCGCCGTAGGCGACACTGAGCGCGGCCTTGTACTTGAGGCTCGGCGCGGCCTGGAGGAGACGCGCCACCTCCTCCTGGCTCAGGACGACCGGCGCCTTGCGCGGCTTGGTCACGGTCCTCAGAGGACGAACGAGATCGGGCTTTTCGAGCGTCACGGTGAAAAAGAACCGCAGCGCGGCGATGGCGGCGTTGATCGTTCCAGGGCTGGCCTGCTGCTGCGCCATATGCAGTTGATAGCGGCGAAGATCCTCGCTCGTCGCCTTATCCGGCGATCGGCCGAGGAAGGCTGCAAACTTCCTCACAGTGCGAACGTAGTCCCTCTTCGTGTCTTCGCTGAACCGGCGCGCCGTGATGTCGTCGATCAGGCGCTGACGCAGCGGACTGACGGGCTTCTTGGACATGGAAAGCTCCTGTCTCGCATGGGGTTGAACCCCACGATCTTGAGACAGGCATTGGCCTTCACGTCGGCCGACCCCGGCCTTTCGACTTCTCCCGCTACCTCTCGCCGCCCCTACCGCGCGAGCGGTTTAGTCGTGTGCCGGGCATGTTCGGTAGCTTGGAGGTGAAAGTCCTCTACCCAACCTGATGGAGGTGAAGGGTTAGCGATGCGCAAGGGCTATCGCCGCGAGGCGGGGTCTGAAGGAAGCGCGGAGCAAATGTGCGAGTTGATGGACAAGAACCGGATATGAGGCGCGAGCGTTGGACGAGCGGGCGACTAGTCGCGAAGTCCATATTCATCAAGGACGCGAAGCGTAGATTCGGCAACTGCGCACGGAAGGCGACTGAACTTACCCCGGGAGGTCTGCTCCGCGTTCCGACTTCGGAACTGAGGGCGTCGCAAGGCGTCCTGACCGCGGATGCAGAAGTCAGCAGAGGGCATATTAGGCCAAGCAGTCGGCAAGGCTAGTGAGGCACTCCAACGCCGAAAGGCGGAGAAACAGATAGGCCGAGCCGGGAACGAGGGCCGAAGGCCCGAACGATTGAGAGTGGCGATTAGGACTGACGAACTCATGAGCGGAACGCGGCAGAAAACTCTGGGCGAGCAATTGTCCCAGACCTTGGTAGCGGAGGGTCGGGGTGAAGCCCTGGACGCCGAGGGCGAGGACGCCGAACCGTTGATGGCGAAGCCAGCACCCGAAAGTCCGGCCTTGGCGGACCTTGGGTCGATTCGGACCGTCCGGCGGCCCACCAACAGGGTACCAAGTGTCAGATTTTTTCCAGTAGGTGAGGGAATCTGGGCAGCAGAAAGCCGACATAAAGATTTACATTTACAGAAATATCGGATAGGCTTCTGCAACACTTGGACTGCAGGCGTCGTGGCTTGAACGAGGTCAGAAGCAATTCGCAATCCATTCGCCCCTCGATTTTGGGGATCGGGAAGAGGTGTTGAGAAAGCAGCGAAACGAAAAGGCGGTTAAGCAGTTGAAAACAAACGATCCCGCGAAATCACTGATTCAGTGCTCGTAATGATTTCAATGGTTTACGACCAGCGATGCGAAACGTTTCATTTCGCATCGCGAAACGTTCGTTTCGCTTTCGCCGGTTTTCGCCCGCGTGAGCTCGCGAAACGCAATGACCGAGACGCCTCCGTGTCCTGATGCGCCTAGATCGCGGCGCGGGCCGTCTCCGCGGAGAGCCGGCGAGGGAGCTCTCGCCGTGAAGTTGCGCGAAGAAGTTGCGCAAAAGAGCGGTTAAGTCTTGGGAATCGCTGGCGAGCGTAAACTTGTGCGCACCGGGGCGCAGGCGCGGAGGCTCTCTATTCCAAGCCGAGCTCAGCGCCGGCTCGGACGGGTGGCGTCAGATAGCTGAGCGGATCGGCCTTGCATTTTGCAAATTCTGCGTCGCGCTCGTGCGCTTTCAGGTCTTGCCTCGTGACGGCGTGATGGCAGATTGCGCGCAACTGTCTGGCTTCGCAATATCCGCCGCATCCGGCAATAGATTGCGCTATATCGCCCAGTCCAAAAGCCAGGGCAATCGAAGCAACCATGATCAATTTGGCCGCCCATCTCCCGGAGCCTGTCTTTGTCAACTCGGCTTCCTCTTCAAGTATGATTTTCAACTTCAGAACAGCAGAACCTGCACGAACATTCCGGCGCTTTTTGGGAGGCGGACAAGGGCTATAGAGGCGCGCAGTCCCGGGCGCCTATTCGGCGGCTTGGCGCGGCAGCGACGCCTTGTCGAGCGCTTGGGCGAGGTCCTCGATCAGATCCTCCACGTCCTCGAGGCCGACCGACAATCTGAGCAGACCCGGCGCGATGCCGAGCGCCGCACGCTGTTCGGGCTTGAGGCGCTGGTGCGTCGTTGTCTCCGGATGGGTGATGAGGCTCTTCGCGTCGCCGAGATTGTTGGAAATGCCAATGATCGTGAACGCGTTGGCGACCCGGAAAGCCGCCGCCTTGCCGCCGCCGACCTCGAACGCCACCATCGTGCCGCCGCCTTCCATCTGCCGCTGAAAGAGGGCCGCCTGCGGATGATCAGCGCGGCCCGGATAGAGCGTGCGGACGACGGCAGGATGATGGCCGAGGAAGTCCGCGATCTTGCCCGCGCTGCGCGTTTGCTCCGCAACGCGAACGGGTAAGGTCTCCAGCGACTTGAGCAGCGTCCAGGCGTTGAACGGCGAGAGACAAGGACCGGTCTGGCGGAGGAAATTGTGTATATGGTCGGCGATGAACTTCTCATTTCCCAGGATGATCCCGCCGAGCACGCGCCCCTGGCCGTCAATGTGTTTGGTGGCTGAGTAGACGACGCAATCGGCGCCCAGTTTCATCGGGTGCTGAAGCAACGGCGTGGCGAACACGTTATCGACGACGAGAGTCGCGCCAGCCCCATGCATGATCTCGGCGACGCCGGCGACGTCGACGAGCTCGAGCGTCGGATTGGTCGGCGATTCGAGGAACGCGGTCTTGGTATTCGGACGCACGGCCGCCCGCCAGGCGTTAAGATCCGCGCCGTCGACGAGGGTCGAGGCGACGCCGAAACGCGGCAACAGCTCCTCGACCACATAGAGACACGAACCGAACAAAGCCCGCGCGGCGACGATGTGGTCGCCCGCCTTGAGCTGGCCCATGAGCGCCGCGGTGACGGCTGCCATCCCGCTCGCCGTCGCCCGCGCCGCCTCGGCGCCTTCGAGCAGCGCCATCCGCCGCTCGAACATGGAGACCGTCGGATTGGCGAAGCGTGAATAGATGAAGCCCGGGTCGTCTCCCTTGAAGCGCGCCTCCGCCAGCTCCATCGTGTCGTACAGATAGCCCTGGGTGAGAAAAAGGGCCTCCGACGTCTCATCGAATCCCGAACGCAGCGATCCGCCGTGGATCAGTTGGGTCGCGGGTCTCAGCGTCCTGGGATCGCGGGATTTACGCGGGCTCGTCATCTCTTCAAGTCCTCTGCGCCAGCGGCGCCTGACGGGCTTGAGACGAGGCGACGTTTTGAATGCGCCCCGATCTTTTAGCCCGTTGTTTTACGTGGCGGCAAGCCGATCGGCTCAAATGACCACGAGGTGTGCTTGACATAGCGCCCGCGAAGCGTTGGCGTCAAGACCATGTCTTAGCTTACAAGTCTTGGCTTGGAGGTTTGGGGGCGCTAACAACGCGAAACCGCCCTTTGAGGCCTGACCTTGACGCCGCCCCGAACGCCGCTTCCCTTGATCCTCGACAGTCATGAACCGGGCGTGGCGGACGCCCTGTTCTCGGCTCCCTTTGGCTTGTTCGGACGGCAGAAGATCCGCGCCATGATCGGCCGAAAACTGATCCGGGCTGATATTCCATTGGAGCCCTCTCAGCTCCAGCCTGCGAGTCTCGACCTCAGGCTCAGCAAGGAAGCCTATCGCGTTCGCTCGAGCTTTCTGCCCGGGCGCGAGCGCACCGTTCGCGACCGGCTCAAAAGCTTGAACGCGGAGCCCGTCTCGCTGGCGGGCAAGGGCGCCGTGCTGGAGAAAGGCATTGTCTATGTCGCCCGGCTGATGGAGCGGCTGGAGCTGAGGCCCAACCTCTCCGGCGCGGCAAACCCAAAAAGCTCGACCGGCCGGCTCGATATTTTCACCCGCCTCATCGTCGATCGCGGCGAGGCGTTCGACGACGTGCCGCTCGAATACAAGGGCGAGCTGTGGCTCGAGATTTCCCCCCGCAGCTTCAGCGTCCGCGTCAAAGCCGGGTCGAAACTGTGCCAGGTTCGGTTTCGCAGCCGCCATCCCCAGCAAAAGGATCGGCATACCTTCACTCTGGACGACGCCGACATTCGCAAGCACCACCTCGCCTGCGCGCTGGTCGACAGCCCGCTCGACCTGCGCGAGGGCGTGGTGCTGCGGGTCGATCTAGGGGGCCTGGGCGAGGCCGTTGTCGGCTACCGGGCGATTAAGAACAGCGACGTCATCGACGTCAGCCGGGTGCGCGGCTACGACATGGAGGATTTCTGGGAGCCAATTCAGCCCCGCGAGGATCGGCGCCTCATCCTCGATCCCGACCAGTTCTACATCTTGGCTTCGCGCGAGCGCGTGCAGATCCCCTCGGATCTCGCCGCCGAGATGGCGCCGATCGACCCGGCGATTGGGGAGTTTCGGGTTCACTATGCCGGCTTCTTCGATCCCGGATTCGGACAGGGCAAGGACGGGCGCCCGTCCGCACGAGCGGTTCTGGAAGTGCGCAGCCGTGACGTGCCGTTCTTGCTGGAAGACGGCCAACCGGTCGGGAGGCTGGTGTACGAAAAACTGGCGGGCCCGCCGGATGCGCTCTATGGCGTCGATGCGACCTCGAGTTATCAGCACCAGGGGCTCAAGCTTTCGAAGCATTTCCGCGTTTAGCGGACCGTTAGGCGGCGCGCCGAGCCTATTGTGACAGTTTTGCCGCGGAACGTCACATTTCGCTTGGCGAGCGGCCATCTTTTCCTATATGAGGTCGAGGTGGCGCGGCGCCGGGAGGCCCCGCGCCGCGAGTTTTTCTGGCTGGCGTCGTCGCCCGCCGGGGGCCCTAAAACCCACATTGAGGAGCAATGGCCAATCCGTTCGAATTCGTTCAGCAAGTGCGCGCAGAGGCCGCGAAGGTCATTTGGCCGACGCGGCGTGAGACCCTGATCACCACCGGGCTGGTGCTGTTGCTGGTCGTGTTCACGAGCGTGTTCTTCGTCCTCGTCGATCAGGTGTTGCGCACAATCGTTTCGCTCGCGCTCGGCTTTGGCCGCGGGGGCTGACGTCTGTCATGATCCGGAACGCTCAAATATGAGTATGCGCTGGTATATCGTCCACGCCTATTCCAACTTCGAGAAGAAGGTGGCGGAATCCATTCGCGAGCAGGCGAGTCAGCGCGGGCTTTCCGATAAGTTCGAGGAGATCCTCGTGCCGACCGAGCAGGTCGTCGAGATGCGCCGGGGACGCAAGATCAACTCGGAGCGGAAGTTCTTCCCCGGCTACGTCCTGGTCAAATGCGATCTCACCGATGAGGTCTACCACCTGATCAAGAACACGCCCAAGGTGACGGGCTTCCTCGGCGCGGACAAAAAACCGATGCCTATCCCCGATATCGAGGCCGACCGGATCAAGGGACAGGTGGCCGACGGCGTCGAGCGGCCGAAGGCGGCGATCCGGTTCGAGATCGGCGAAAGCGTGCGCGTGGCGGACGGGCCTTTCGCCTCCTTCAACGGGGTGGTCGAGGAAGTCGACGAATCCCGCTCGCGGGTCAAGGTCGCCGTGTCCATCTTCGGCCGGGCGACGCCGGTCGACCTCGAATTCGGCCAGGTCGAAAAGCAATAGCAATACGGCCGCTGTCGCCGCGCATTTTGGCTTAGCGTCGCCACTCATGCCGTTCAGAACCGAACGGCGATTGTCCCGCGCCCGGTCAGCCTGCGGCGGAACGATTGCGGCGCGGGCGCGTTAGCGCCCGACCTCGACCATTCGGGGATTGCCATGGCCGCACTCGACCGATATAGAATGTCCTCACAAACAAGCGGCGCCAAGAAAAGACCATTCGGTTTTCTCGGGAGCGCCGCTTTCTTTATTTGAGGGCCAAGCTTCAATGCAGTATACAAATGTGCCGAAGCCAATTCGGGCCTCTGTGCGAGCTCTCAAATATGCTCGCAAATCGGGTTTGAGATTGTTCGGCGCTCAGTATCCGAGACATTGCACGGTTTGCGGTCATTCGGGCCGATTTTATTCTTACGGATTTCCGCTTGCCGCCAATTCAATGTGCCCCTCGTGCCTTTCGCTTGAGCGGCATCGGGCGCTCGCTATCTGCGCCGGTCAGGAGCCGCTGTTTGAGGGCAAGGACCTTCTCCACTTCGCGCCGGAGCCGAGTTCTCACCGCATTCATCCGCAGTAAAGGGGTTAAGAACTATAAGACCTGCGATCTGTTCAAGCCGGATGTCGACCTTCGCATCGACATCTGCGCCATCGACCTCCCTGATCAGTCATTCGATACCGTGTTATGCCTTCATGTTTTGGAGCACGTTCCCGACGACCGGAAAGCGATGTCCGAGCTGAGGCGGATTTTGCGTCCCTCCGGCATGGCGATCATCATGGTCCCGATGGAGGAAGGGCTCGACGAGACCTACGAGAATCCCTCGATCGTCTCACGGGCCGACCGATTGATCCATTTCGGGCAGGAAGACCACGTTCGCTATTACGGCCGCGACCTTCGCGATCGACTGCGCGAGGCGAAGTTTTCGATCCGCGAATGGGTGTCGAGGGAGCCTTATGTCCTCAAGCACGGCTTGCGGCGCGGGGAACGCGTTTTCCTTTGCACCCGAATCGAGTGAACGGCCTCGGCCGGAGGGGGGCATGACTCTTAATGAGGCCGAACGGGCCGTGCTGCTCAAGCCGGGCGGGACGCGGCCAGCAATCGGACTTGTGTCAGTGATCATGCCCCACCTCAACGATTACGACAATTTGGACGCCTGTTTGACGTTGCTTCAGGCTCAGAGCTTTCCAAAGGACCGAACGGAAATCATTATTGCTGACAACGGCAGCTCGCGGGGGTTCGACGCCGTGCGTGGCATCGTCGGATCGCGCGGACGAGTTGTTGAGGTCGCCGAACGCGGCGCTGGGCCAGCGCGCAATGCGGGGGTGCGCGCTTCGCGGGGCGACGCGGTCGCGTTCATCGACAGCGACTGTCGTCCGGACCCGCGGTGGCTCGAGGAAGGCCTGGCCGAATTGCGGCTGGCGGATTTCGTTGGCGGGCGAGTCGACGTCCTGGTTGAGGATCCGCGGCGGATGACGGCGGCCGAAGCGTTCGAAAGTGTGTTCGCCTTTAGGAACGAGCACTACGTCAAGGACCTCAATTTCACGGTCACCGCGTCGATGTTCGTCTGGCGCTCGGTGTTCGACGTGGTCGGCGGCTTCGTAAACGGCGTCCCCGAGGATAAGGATTGGTGCATAAGGGCGGGACGGCAAGGCTATCGCATTCGTTTTGCGCCGAAGTCGATCCTCGGCCATCCAGCCCGCCGGACTATGCTGGAACTGAAGCGCAAATGGCGACGGCTGACGCTTAAATCATGCGAAGGCGATCGGCGCGAAGGCAAAGGACCGGTCCGCATCCTGTTGCGCCAATGGGTGGCCCTGCTGGCGGTTGCGCCGCACGCCTTTGTGCCGCTTGCCTCGAAACGCCTGACCGGGATTCGAAATCGCTTCATGGCGGTCGGCGGTCTGGCCGAGATCAGGGCCTACCGGTTCGTGGTCGCTCACCGGGCCGTCCTGCGATCGACGCGCGAGTCATCGTGAATGCTGGCCGACGTCGAGGTCCCGATTGTTATCGTGGGGTTTGGGAACGCCGACGATATGGTCAAATGCCTGACCACGATCGGCCAGCAGCGCGGCTGTCCCAGGATCGGCGTCTTCATCTGCGAGAACGGCGGCGCGGATGCGTTCGACGCGCTGATCGGAGCTCTGTCGAGCCCTGGGCGGCCCTGCGCGGGCAGTGTGCAGAGCGCGGATCGCGACGCGCCCATTTTTCTGCGCATTCGGCGGTTGCGGCTCGCGGCTGCCGGCATCCCGGTTTTCGTTGGTCTTGCGCGGGAGAATCTCGGCTTTCCGGGCGGGGTCAATTCGTGGATACGGCTTTTTTTGGCCGAACGCGGCTGGAACGGCGTGTGGATCCTCAACCCCGACACTTGGCCGGAGCCGGACGCCTTGGCCGAGCTCATTGCTTTCGCCGTCAGGCGGGGGAAGGGCATGGTCCAGAGCCGGATCATGTTTCCCGACAGGTCGGACATCGCCTCATCGCGTGGCCTCAAGTGGCACAAGCTAAGGGCCTCAGTGACGGGCGTCGACATTTTCGCGCCGGTCTCGCCCGCGCCGGACCCCGATGACGTCGAGCGCCGAATCGACTCGCCAACCGGGGTCTCATTCTACGTGACCAGAGCTTGCATCGATAAGATCGGGCTTATGGACGACTCCTACTGGCTCTACTGGGAAGATTTCGATTGGGGTGTTCGCGCCAAGGCGGCATGCGGCGTCGGCTACGCCCATAATTCCATCGTCCCCCACATCGGCGGCAGCTCGACCGGCGCAGTCCGCAAGCGCGCCCAGCGTTCGGTCGCAGCTGTCTATCTCGGCAACCGCAACAAGCTTCACTTCGTGCGCCAGCATCACCCGGACTGGTTCGCGTGGACCGTGTTCGTATCCTTCCTCCGAACCGGCGAATACCTGCTGGTCGGATCGACGCGCAATTTTTCCGCCGCGGTCAAGGGTCTGGTCGCCGGCTTGCGCGGCGAGAAGGGCCGGCCCGAGGTGGCACCGAAACAGGCGTCGGTCGGAACGTGAATGGCGCTCGCCGCGCTTAGTAGCGCCAACGCTGCGCCGTGCTGACGAGAAAGTCGCGAAAGGCCTGAACCCGCGCGACGTTTTTGAGCTCCTCCGTATAGACCAGGAAGCAGTCCATCTCCGGCATGTCCGCTTGCGGAAGCAGGCGCATCAATCCCAATTCTGGCTGCACGCAATAATCGGGCAGCACGGCGATGCCGACGCCGTGCTCGACCGCATGCGTCATCGCCGCCAGATTGTTGACCGTAATCTGTGGCGTGCGCGGAGCCTTGGGGTCGCGACCCAGGCTCAGAAGCGAGTTGAGATCGTACAAGAGATGGGTCGCCGTCGGAGCGCCGAAAGCGACGAGATGGTGCTGATCGAGATCTTCGACCTTGCGCGGCTGCGGGTGCTTTCTCAGGTAATCGGTTGAAGCGTAGGCGTGGAAATGCACAGTGAACAGGCGGCGCCGAATCAAGTCCGGCTGGCTCGGCTCGCGCAACCGGAGCGCTACGTCCGCTTCGCGCATCCCGAGGTCGAGGTCGTCGTCCGACAACAACAGTTGCAGCTTGATCTCGGGGTAGAGATCGACAAACTCGCCGAGCCGCGGGGCCAGCCAATTGGCGCCGAGGCCCAATGTCGTGGTGACCCGCAATTCGCCGTGCGGCTTCTCCCGGCTGTCGATGAGCCGGCTGCGCACGGCGTCGAGCTTGAGAACCACGTCGCGCACGGCGCCCAGCAACATTTCGCCTTGCTCGGTCAGAATGAGTCCGCGGGCGTGGCGATGAAACAATGGCGCGCCGAGGTCGGCCTCGAGCGCCCCAACTTGGCGGCTGATCGCCGACTGACTGAGGCCCAGCGTCTCGCCTGCATGTGTGAACGACCCAGCGTCGGCGGCCGCCTGAAAGACGCGCAGCTTATCCCAATCCATGTACGTTTCCTCGGCCCTGCAGGGCCCATTGCGACGCTGCTTTTATGTTCGCCTGGCGCCGGCGTCCGCGTCACTTATTCAGCCGCTTCGGCCGCCCGCTTCGGCTCCTCGGCGGCGAGCCAGCGCTCCGCCTCGAGCGCGGCCATGCAGCCAAGACCGGCGGCCGTGACCGCCTGACGGAACACATCGTCAGCGACGTCGCCGGCGGCGAACACGCCCTCGACGCTGGTCGCGGTCGATCCGGGCGTGGTCTGAACGTAGCCGTTCGATTTCAGGGCGACCTGACCGCGCACCAGCTCGGTCGCCGGCTCATGACCAATGGCCACGAACACGCCGTCAGCCGTAAGATCATCAAGCGCGCCGGTCATCACGTTCCTGACTCGGATCCCGGTGACGCCGAGCGGGGCGCCTTCCCCCAGAATAGCCTCGACGACGGTGTTCCAGCGGATCGAAACGTTGTGGCGCGCGGACAGTCGTTCGCTCAGGATTTTCTCCGCCCGGAACAAGTCGCGACGATGCAAGACGGTGACATGGGCGGCGAGGTTGGAGAGATGCAGCGCCTCCTCGACCGCGGTATTGCCGCCGCCAATGACGGCCACCGACTTGCCGCGGAAGAAAATCCGTCGCAGGTCGCACAGGCGGAGACGCCCAAGCCCTTGAACGCCTCTTCGCTCTCCAGGCCAAGCCATTTGGCCTTCGCTCCCGTCGCTAGGATGATCGCTTCGGCGGCGAGCGTGCGTCCACTGTCGCACCGAACGATGAACGGCCGCTGTCCAAGCTCGAGCCCCACCACATGTTCGCTCTCGACCCGGGCGCCCACGTGATCGGCTTGAGCCCGCATCTGCTCCATCAGCCACGGCCCCTGGATCGGGTCGGCAAATCCGGGGTAATTCTCCACGTCGGTGGTGGTCATCAGTTGCCCGCCCGCCTCGAACCCCGCCAGAACCAGCGGCTTCAAAAGAGCGCGCGCGGCATAAATCGCCGCCGTATATGCAGCCGGCCCCGAACCGATAATGACAAGACGCTCGTGCTCAATCCTGGACGGAGACAATTCGACCCCCAAATCTTAAGCGCTGCCCTGCCACGCGGACCGCTTGGCCCAGCCGCGGCCGCCTCGCCCTTATATGGGGACGGAAGTTCGGGGACAACGGCGCCTGGGCGCTAAATGCCGCCGCCAGCGGTATAAGGCGTTCATTCACCGATCTTTCGAGATCAATCCGCGGTGGGCAAACGGCGGATGACAAACTCGATCCGGTCGCCGGCAAGCTCGCGCCAGGATTCGATCTCGGTCATATAGGCCGCCTTGGGGAAGCGCTCGAACCATTCGCGCGCCTTTGCCCGCGCTTCGTCTCGCGGCAGACAATAGGTCTCTCGCCGCCAGGCGTCCTCCGCCGCAACCCCGTGCGAACGCCTGCTGCGCCGGTTGGCGACGCGCGCGGCGAGATCGATCGGCTTCTTGGTCCCAGCCGCCATCCTAACCCTCTCCAAAGCAAGAGTTTAGCGCGGTTTCTGACCAGTTGGGAACTGGGAATTATGTGGAGTGATTTTAGAGTTAGCGCCAAGCAGCGGACCCCGGGCGCGTCCGCTCAATTCCTGCTCTCGAATTTCAGCGGCGCGCGACTGGTGGAAAGCGGGCGCTTCGTTCGAGGTCGTCGAGGTCCACGGAATTGCGGACGTATTGACGCGATGCTTTCTGGAACGGCTGGAAATCCCAGGCCTGGATTTTGCCCCTGTTGAGCGCCGCGTCGACGAGGTGGCGCCGGCGCTGACTATCGCGGATCCGCGCGTCCAATTCGGCCAAGTCCCAGCGTTTCCCAACTTCCGTGCGAAAATCGGCGATGACCGCAGCGCATGACGGATTGTCCGCGAGGTTGTCGCGCTCGCCTGGATCGCTCTTAAGGTCGAAGAGCTGGTCTGGGTCGGCAGGCGAATGGATGAACTTGAATGGGCCGCGGCGGATCATCACGATCGGCGCGATCGCCCCTTCGGCAAGATATTCGCCAATGGCCTCGTCATGCCCGCCGGCGCCGCGGAGATGGGGTGCGAGGCTGCGTCCGTCGACATTGATCCCAAGCGATCGCGCGGCCCTGCCCGCGAAGTCGACGAGCGTCGGCATCAGATCGATGAGCGAGACGCTGGCGCCGACGCGGCGCGGCGCGAAGCGGCCAGGGCTGGCGATGACCAGCGGCACGCGGCACGCCCCCTCGAGAAAGCTCATCTTGTACCAGAGACCGCGCTCGCCCAGCATCTCGCCGTGATCGCTGGTGAGAATGACGATTGTGTCCTCGGCCAAGCCGGCCGAACGCAGAGCCTCCATGAGCCGACCTAGCTGGTCGTCGATGTAGGCGATCGCGCCATAGTAGGCATGGCGCGCGGCGCGCATTTGGGCTTCCGTCACCGGCTCGCCGTCCATGGCGCAAACGCGGCGCAGCCGGCGCGAATGCGCGTCAAGCGCGATCGCGTCCGAGGGCATGTCGATGTCGGAATCGCGATAGAGGTCCCAGTAGCGCTGCGGTACGGCGAATGGGTCATGCGGATGCGTGAACGAGGCGACCAGCAGGAACGGCCGCTCATCCCTCGATCGCGCGAGATCGAAGATCGCCCGCTTGGCCATGAATGCGGCCTCATCGTCGAAATCGAGCTGGTTCGAGCGCACGCATAACCCCGCGTCTCGAACCGAGCTCATATTGTGATACCAGCTTGGGCGATGGTCGGGGCGATCCCAATCGGGCGTCCAGCCGAAGTCGGCGGGATAGATGTCGGTCGTCAGCCGTTGCTCGAATCCGTGCAATTGATCGGGTCCGCAGAAGTGCATCTTGCCGGATAGAATGGTGCGATAGCCCCGTGCGCGCAGGCCATGCGCGAAGGTCGGAACGTCGGCGGCGAACTCGGCGGCGTTGTCGTAAACGTGCGTGCGCGACGGCAACAGTCCCGACATGAACGAGGCGCGCGACGGCGCGCACAAAGGGCTGTTGCAATAGGCGCTGTCGAACACGATCCCGTCTCGCGCGAGCGCCTGCATGTTTGGCGCGCGGGCAAGAGCGTGGCCGTAGATGGGCAGGAACGCCGGCGCCATCTGGTCGGCCATGACGATGAGAATATTGGGCGCTTTGGCGGTCATTTAGGGATCCTTGTTCGACCGTCTCTATCCCGCCTTGCCCGACCGCGCTTCCTCTTTCTAAAAACCTCCACGGTCTCGCCCGATTGGCTTGACGGACGGGAACCCAACGGGCAAATCTGGCCCGAGGCGGGAGAGCCCCCACGATGCCCTCCGATTCGATGAAGCCGCTCGTCTTCATCAGCTACGCGCACCTCGACGAACGGGATCCGCCCGAGCAGCCGCGTTGGCTGAGCTTCGTCATGGACTTCCTGCGGCCGGGGGAGAAGGACCGCAGGTACAAAGTCTGGATCGATCGGCTGATGCCGGTCGGCGCCGACTGGAATCCGGATATCGAAGCGCAGGTCCGTGCCTGCGATATTTTTATCTTGTTGGTGTCCACGCACTCGACCGGTTCGGACTATATTCTCGACAAGGAAGTCCCCATCATCCGCGAACGGCAGCGCAATGGCGACGGCGTTCACTTCTGTCCGCTGCTCATCGACTGGACCCCCGATCCAGGGCTTGAGCAGGTCAGCGACAGGAACTTTCGCCCACGCGACCGCAAGCCGTTCTCCAGTCTCACGCAAAGCGAACGCAGCCGGCAAATGACGGAGGTCGCCAATGAGATCGCCGGCTTTGCGAAGGCGATCGAGGATCAGAAGGCCGCGGCGGCGGCGCAGAATCAGCCTGTGAGGCCGCCATTCCAGGGTCTCGAGTCGCTGCTCGGCTCTGCGGTGACAAACTTCATTGTTCGAGGCGTCGAGGGGATCGCACCCGCAGCGAAGCCGACGCGAGCGGCGCCGTTGGTCGAAATCACCGGCTTGCCCGAGACCGGCTACGAGCGGCTGGTCGGACGCGAGGCGGAGCTCGCGCGCCTCGACGAGGCTTGGGGCGGCGGCAAGACCAATATCCTTTCGCTTGTCGCCGAGGGCGGGGCGGGCAAGTCGGCTTTGGTCAACGAATGGCTCACGCGCCTGCAGGCCGACGGCTATCGCGAGGCGAGATGCGTGCTCGGCTGGTCGTTCTACAGCCAGGGCTCGAAAGAGCGAGCGACCGCTGCGGACGAGTTTCTGAACTGGGCGATGCTCAAACTCGGCCTAAAACTCGAAACGACAAGCGCATCCGCCAAGGGCGAGGCGATCGCGGAGGCGCTGATGACGCGGCGTGTCCTGCTCGTGCTCGACGGCGTCGAACCTTTGCAGTACGGGCCGGGTCCGCAAGTCGGCCAACTCAAGGACCAGGGTTTGCGCGCGCTGCTGCGCCGTTTCGCCGCCGCGACGCCGGCAGCGGACCACAGCCTGATCGTGCTAACCAGCCGCGTCGCGGTTGCCGACATTAAGCTCTTCAGGGACAGCGCGGCGCTGGTCCTCGACATCGAGCGGCTGTCGGAGGAAGCCGGCGCCGAACTGCTGCGTGACAATGACGTCTGGGGCGTAGACCACGACCTGAGGGCGGCGTCGCGTGATTTTGCCGGCCATCCGCTGGCGCTGACGCTGCTCGCGAGTTTCTTGAAGGAAACGCAGAACGGCGACATGCGCCGGCGCGATCATATCCGAGGCCTCACCGCCGACGCCGACGATCCGCGCCATGGTCAGGCGCGGCGCGTCATGCAATCCTACGAGGTGGAATGGCTTGCCGATCAGCCGGTCCTGCTCGCCATCCTCCATTGCGTCGGCCTGTTCGACCGACCGGCGAACGGCGACTGCCTCGAGGCGCTGCGCACCAAGCCTGCGATTCCGGGACTGACCGATGCGCTCGTCGATCTCAGCGAGGAGCAATGGCGACGAAACGTTGCACGATTGCGCGAAGTCCGACTGTTGTCGCCGGTCGACCCTTCCGATCCGGACGCGCTCGACGCCCATCCTTTGGTGCGCGAATGGTTCGGCGAGCGTCTGCGGCAAACGAACGAAGCCGCATGGAAAGAAGCACACGGCCGCCTCTACGATCATCTGCGCGACGCCACCCACGAAGGCCAAACGCCGACGCTGGCCGATCTCGCGCCGCTTTATCACACCGTCGCTCACGGATGCCGCGCCGGACGACATCAGGAGGCGCTTCGGGACGTCTATCTTGGCCGCATTTGCCGGCGGCTCCCGAACGGCTCACTCGAATTCTACGCAAGCAAGAAATTGGGGGCAGTCGGCAGCAACCTCGTGGCGATCAGCTGGTTCTTTGAACAGCCCTACGAAAAGCCCGCAGCCGTGCTCGTTGACGCCGCTCACTCATTTGTCGTCAGCCAAGCCAGCCTCGCGTTGCGTGCGCAGGGGCGTCTGCGGGAGGCGCTGCAAGCGATGCGTTCCAGCCTGCAAATGTCAGAAGAGGCCCAGGATTGGGGGAATGCAGCGGCCGACGCGTCCAATCTGATCCAAACCGAGCAGCTCTTCGGCGACGTCATGGCGGCTGTCGCGACCGCAACAATAGGCGCAGCCCATGCTGACCGGAGCCCTAACCGGGATCACCTGCTATTTTTGCGCGTGGACCATGCCGATGCGCTCCATGCCGCAGGCGAGCGGGAGAAAGCCGCGGCCCTTTTCGCTGACGCTGAGCATCGACAGCGGGAATCGTGGCAGGCATATCCCCTGCTGCATGCGCTGGCAGGATATCATTATTGCGACCTGCTGGTGTCGATGGGGCGGGCCGCGGAGGCGCGCGCCCGGGCGGCGCAGACTTTGGAGTGGGCGCGGCCACGAAAAATGGTTTTCAATGTTGCCCTCGATAATCTGACGCTGGGACGCGCCGATCTCGCACTGGCGCTGCAAAGCCTGAGAAGCGGTTCCTCGACCGAAACCGCCCGCGACCATGCGCGAACTCCCGCTGCGAAGCTCGATGAGGCGGTCGAAGGCCTGCGCGCCTCGGGTCGGATCGCCGAGGTCCCTCGTGGCCTGCTGGCGCGCGCGGCATTCCGTCGCGCCGGCGGTGATTGGGAGGGCGCGGCGCGCGATCTTGATGAAGCGGAGGAGATCGCGGAGCCGGGGCCGATGCGGCTCTACCTTTGCGATTGCGCGCTCGAACGCGCGCGGCTTGCTTTGGCGCAGCTCGAAGCCTTCGCGCCACTCGCCGGCCTCGTCGAGCCGAGCCCGTCGCCGTCGGGTCCACCCGACGCCGACGCCGCCACGGCGGCCTCGCTCAAAGGCGAGGCGTGCAGCGAACTCGACAAGGCGCGCAAGCTCATTGCGGAGTGCGGCTACCACCGCCGCGACGAGGAACTCAGCGAACTCGACGAGGTCGTCGCGGGCAACCGCCGCTTCGCCGATCTGCCGCCGCACGTCTAAGCAGCCGCCGGTGCAGATAAGCGAACCTAAGTCCTTGAAAACAAGGAGTCGCGCGCAGAATCGCACACCCCTCGGAGTGGCGCTGGAGAAGCTGCAGGTGGGGTCTGCGATTGCCTGGCGCGCGCGTCCTCGCTAGAGGAGGCGCCGACCCGACTCAGTCGAGATAGGAAGGGCCGGCAAGGATTTGATGCGCCAGTTTTTGTTCCGTTTTCCGCCCGCCTACCGACTCCAGCCCGTCGGTCAGAGGGAGGAGGACGCCCTTTCCCAAATCCGGATTGGCGCGAGCAACCAGAGCGTTCTTGTGCCTTTTTCGCCCGGACTCGACTACATCGTCGCCCCGAGCGGGGGCGCTGCGCTCCCGATCAAGACCGGCGACTTTCGGGTCGAAACGCTGGGCCTCTTGGCGTCGCTATGGGCGCGGCTGCGCCTGGCGTTCTTCTTCAAAAAGAAGAAGTATCTGAGTTACGACGAATTTTCTCTGTTCTCGGTTGGTTCAAAAAGCGAACGCAAGCGCTTTACGCGATTCAATGAGGATACAATGAACATTGGCGTCGTGGTCGATGGCGACCTGGTCGCCAAGCATCCCGAGCTTCTTTACGGCTGGCCAACGGAGGTCAGCGGGCCGCCTCAGGCGGCTGATCGTCCAGAGCGCATTCGGGCGGCGGTCGTTGTCCATATCTACTACGAGGATACTTGGCCCGATATCGCTGGGGCCCTCGGGAGCCTGACTATTCCCTTCGATCTGATCGTCACGACCGCTGCGGGTCGCGAGCGGCTGACCGAAACCATTCGGCGCGCCTATCCTCGCGCCGAAATTGAAATCGTGGAGAATCGCGGCCGCGACGTTGGCCCGTTCATAGTTTTGCTCGAGCGCGGCCGATTGGATCGTTACCGCTATGTATGCAAGGTTCACGGCAAGAAATCGATCGATGGCGGCCGCAAAACCTACATGGGCGCGATGTGGCGACGCCGGCTGCTGTTCGAACTGTTGGGGGCGCCGGGCGCTGCGAATGCCGCCATCGCCATGTTCGAGCGCGATCGGTCGATCGGGATGATCGGCCCAAGAGTGTTCCGTTTGCCGAAGGAAGGTTATTCTGAGGACCTCTCCTGGTCGGCCAATCGCCCCATGACGTTGAAGATTGCCGAACGGATGGGGGTCCCGGTCGACGAGTTCCAACTCGATTTCTTCGGCGGAACGATGTTCTGGGTTCGCCCAGAGGCGTTGAAGCCGTTGAGGGACCTGCGTCTTGCGGAGGACATGCCTTATGAGACCGGGCTGATCGACGGAGACCTGCCGCATGCGATTGAACGCGTGTTGCCGACCTCGGTTTTGGCAGCCGGCTACAAACTCGCCAACAGCGACGGGTATGGGGTGACATAAGCAAGCGAATGAAGGATTCGCCCCTCGCACACCTGGGTCGCCGGTTGACGGCGGCAAAGGGCCGCTTACAAGCGTTAGTTTTGCACCTGCAGCACCGCGACGTGCGAAACGCAGGAGCGCTGCTCGACTTTAGTCAGCTGCATCCCGCCTGTCCGCCCTCCCGCTGCGCAAGCAAAGAGCAGACGCGCCGCGCCGCGGCGAGGAAATCATCCGCCGCACCGATCGAGGCGGACCCCCCTGCCGCCACCCGCACTCCTTTGACGCCCGCCGCTTTCGCGGCCCCCATATCCCCGTCGCTGTCCCCAACGACCACGACCTCATCGGGGTGAAATCCTAAATCGCGCATCGCTTTTAGGACCATTCCCGGGGCCGGTTTGCGGCAATCGCAGCCGTCGTCAGGGCCGTGCGGGCAGACGTAGATCGCCTCCAGTCGGAGACCCTCCGCCGCCATCATGGACTGAAGCCGTTCATGAATCCGCTCGAGCGTCGCGTCGTCAAAATAGCCGCGCGCGATCCCCGATTGATTGGTGATCAAAACCAATGCGAACCCGGCGTCCCGCAGCAGTCGCAACCCCTCGATCGCGCCTGGGACAAACTCGATTCCGTCTGGATCCCGCAAGTAGACCTTGTCGACGATGATGGTTCCATCGCGATCGATGAGCGCGAGCCGCCTCGGCGCGGGCGATACGTGCATCAGTCAACTCCCCGCGGTGTGGCCGGTTGGCGTGCCTTTGAAATGGGTTCGTTTCGCCAAAATGACCTTAGGTCAAAAAATCATAGCGCATGTGCGGGGCGAGTTGGTCGCCCCAGGCTTCGAGGGCGCGCCGCCAGCCGAGATCGTTCGGCAGGTTCTTGGTGGCGACGCCGTTGAAGCGCGCCAGCCATTGCTTGAGGCGGCCGTGGTAGGCGTTGACATTATTGATGTGCAGGTGGGGCCCCTCCGGGGTCCGCTTTCCTGGCGCGGGCATGGGCCGTGGAAGGCAATCCCGGCTCTGCGGGCGAAAGCGGCGATCGCCTTCCCGCCGTCGCCGACCAGATGATTGCCCGGCGTGACGACGCCTGCGAGGGCGGCCCCGACCGAAGCGCTGTCGACCTGGGTCGGGACGGCGTCAAAGGTCGCGCCTTTCCGGTCGCGGGCGACAAGGACGGGGACGTTGTCCTGATAAAGGCCCGCATGTCTGGCCTTTTCGCCCCGCTTGCTAAGCCTTTCGCGCAGGTCGGATCATCGGCCCTTGAAGGATTCGGGGACGAAAGTCTCGTCCGTTTCGACGATCCCCCTCAGCGGCTTGTCGCTTGCGGGGGCGCGGAGAAACCGATGCCGCCAGCGGAACGCCGTCGTCGGATGAACGCCGCACAGTTCCGCGGTCTTCGCCAGGCTCTTGCCCTCGATCATCGCTCGGGCGTGATCGAGCCAGCGCTCCCTCTTGCGCAGCGCGGTAGTGTGTTGAAGGTTCTGCGAAATCGCTGAAGGCGAGAGGCGGTCATGACAGGCTGGTGATGTCCAAGTCACCGATTCCCTCGGAGGAACCCCGGGTCGGCAAGCTGGAGTTGCGCGCGCCGCAGGACCGCGACGGTCGATTCTCGACCGAGTTGTTCGAACGCTGTCAGCGCGCCGAGCAGGCGCTGGTCGCCACGCTCGCCGAGATGTCCGTGCAGGGCGTCTCAACCCGGAAGGTCAAGGCGATCACCGAGCCGCTCTGCGGCCATGCCTTCTCGGCCTCGGCCATCTCCGCCATCAACAAGCGTCTGGACGAAAGTCTCGACGCTTTCGCCAACCGCCCCCTCGCCGAACCCTTTCCTTATCTCATCCTCGACGCCCGCTACGAAAAAGGGGCGAGAAGGCGGCGGAGTGATGAGCCAGGCGGTGCTGATCGCCATCGGGATCGACTGGGACGGTCGCCGGCAGATTCTGGCGGTCGAGATGGCCAATCGGGAGAGCCGCTCGTCGTGGAAGGATTTTCTCAACGCCCTGCGCCGACGCGGCCTTAACGGTGTTGAGTTCGTCGTCGCCGACGATCACGCCGGCCTTCGCGCCGCCATCCGCGAAGTTTCACCGGAGGCCGCCTTCCAGTGATGCTATGTCCACTTCCTCCGCAACGCCCTCGACCACCTGCCCGCGTAAGGCTGACGACGATTGCCTGCAGGAATTGCGCTGGCTTTACGACCGCCGTTCGATCCAGGAGGCCCGCCACGACCTTGCCGCCTGGATCGCCAAATGGGGCGCGCGTTATCCCAAGCTCGTCGCCTGGGTCGAGGAAACCATCGAAGAAACGCTCACCTTCTACCGCCTGCCACGCCAGCACCATAAGCACCTCAAGAGCACCAACATGCTCGAACGCCTCAACGAGGAGATCAGGCGAAGAACCTATGTCGTGCGCATCTTCCCCAATTCAAACGCCTGCTGCCGCCTCATCCGAGCCTCGCCGTCGAGACTCACGAGAACGGGCTCGAGGCCCATCGCCACCTCAACATGAACGACCTCAAGGAGCACAAGAAAATCCAGCTGCGCCAAGCCGCTTGACCCAGCCCACATGACCGCGTTTGCAGAACTTGACGCACACGACCGAAAAATTTCCTTTTAACGAAGCATCGGGTATGCTGCGAAGTCGCATCGAAGCAGAGACCCTTATGTCCAACCGTTCCGAAACCGCCGAGCGGGAGAAGATCGTCCGCCAGCTCGCGGCCTCGCCGCGCCACCTGTCAAGGCCGCCGCCTGCGCTTGCGCTTCGCGCGCGAGAAGCGCCCACCCGCCGCAAGCTTTGTAAAGAATTAGCCGCTCTGCTACCGCGCCGATTTGAGCACGCGCCGGAAGGAAATTCGGCGCTAAAGCTTTGAAATCGCTCGTTTGGCGGAAGGAAATCAAGGCTCGGTGGCCCTTTTCGGCGGCGTTAGCAATGACTTTCGACGCAAAAGGCGCGTTTCGCCGGCAAAAGGCGCCATTTTCCGCCACAAACGTAGCGGTTTCCGTAGTGCGAGATCAGGCGCCTTGCGAAGGCGCCGCAGCCTCGCGTTTCGCCTCACGCCATTCGCATCGCAGCCGTCGATTTCTGATCGCCAATCGCCTCAAGGAAGGAGCGCCGGAAGGCGTCGCGCAAAATGGTTTGGCGCATGTTGGATCGTCAACCGACGCCTCCCCCAAGCGGCGTCGTCAAGAAGCTATTTGAGCGAGGCATCCGCCAAGCCGCGCCGGTTGTCGGTGATGTTGATCCCTGGTTCGAACCCGGCAAGCACCAAGATGCGGGGATCAGGCACCGCGCTCGAAAAAGAGGTTCGCTCGCCAATGTCGGTTTACACTTCCGGAAAGACGATCTCCTTTCGATAGGCTCGCAAATGCAGATGACAATCGCCGCGGTGATTCCGCTATATAACGGCGGCGATTTCATCGAAGAAGCAATTCACAGCGTCCTCAAGCAAACCAGACCTGCGGACGAAATCATCGTTGTTGATGATGGATCAATAGACGACGGTCCGTATAAAGTAGAGCGCCTCGCCGCAGAACATGCCATAACACTGCTTCGCAAGCAGAATGGGGGCCAGTCGTCAGCGAGGAACATGGCGATTAATTATTCGCAATGTGAATACATCGCTTTTCTTGATCAAGACGATGTTTGGTACGAGGACCACCTTGCAATTCTAACGCAGCCATTTCTCGAATCTCAACTTAAAGATTTAGCGATCGTCTACGGAAATATCGACCTTGTGGATCGCAAGGGAAGAATGATTGCGCGCTGCTACCTCGATGAGATCAACTCCACCCACCCAAAGACCTCGCTTCGCCAATGCCTGGCGCAGGATCTTTACATCGTGCCGAGCGCCGCTTTGGTTTCCAAAGACGCCATCTCGAAGAGTTGGCTATTTTGACGAACGTCTGTCTGGATACGAAGATGACGATCTGTTCGTTAGAATATTTTGGGCCGGATACCGCAACGTTTATCTAAAGGTCGCTGTTTCTCGTTGGCGCCACTACGGTGGTTCCTCCTCGTTCAGCACGAGAATGGGCCAATCTCGCATGATATACTTCAAGAAGCTGGCGGACACCTTTCCCGACGAGCCAAACCTGGGCCTGTGGTGGCGCCATAATATTATCGGCCCGCGCTTTATGAAGGTCGCGTTCAACGAGTTCATCCGGGCTTCCAGGGCAGGCGACACGGCGGCGCTCGACCGCGCTTGGTCCGAGATAAAGGAAATAGCTCCCGTCTTGAATCGCCGAACCCGGGAGAGAGTGAGGCGTTTCTCGCCCTTGATCGAGCGACTCTACCCGAGTCCCCTAACGGGAGTGGCCCGCGCTTTGGCGCGCTTTGCCGTTCGGCTATAAGGACCAGGCTCCGTCCTTCTGAATTCCGCCAATCAGAACACGGCGTGTAAAATAGTCTTAGCCTGAATATCCCAACCGTACACGGTCCGCGCTTGGGCGAAGGCGGCTTCGGCAATTGCCCTATAGTAAACCTTGTTTTCAACCAACTTCACTGCTTGATGCAACGCGTCGTCCCATTCATGCGGGGCGACGAGGAACCCAGTCCGCCCGTGCTCAATCGCCTTGCGGAACGCGAAAGTCGGAGAAGCGAGCGTTAATGTTCCGCAGATCGCGGCCTCGAAAAACTTAAGGTCGGACTTACAATTGGTGAACACGTTGTCCTGAAGCGGCGCGATATTGATCTCGACTTCAGCGATTGAGCGTTGGAGATTGATAAAATCTTGCAGAGGTACGACCTCAATTCTATCTCTGAGTGTCGCTAGCTCCGGATGAGGATCCAAAAAGCCGACCGCGCGCAAAACTACCCGCGGGTCTGCCCTCATGAGACGAGAGATCGCGGGGGCCACGATGGCGAAATCGCGGGCGTGGGAAGGAGAGCCGCTGAAATATCCAACGTGAATCCTGCCATCCCTCGCCCAACCCGATTTGCGCTTGGCGTTGCAGAGGGTTTCAGACAGAGCCTGCTGTTGGAGATTGAGGTAATTCGGCATGATCGCAGTGCGCAATTGCGGCTGGTATTCTTTCGCGCGCTCCGCCAAATATTCGTTCGTTGTTACAAAGGCGTCGCAAAGGCGCAAAACGTAGCCCGTCCGGCTCACCTTTGCGAACCAGTCGTTCCAAACTGCTTCGTCCCGCTGATTGAGATTTAGTGAGTCCAGCAGTAAGTGCAGCCGGTCCGTGTCGAAAACAAGATCGTCGCAATCGAAAAGGACCGGAATGCCGGTTGCCCGGGCGCGGGAGATCATTTGAGCCACGGCACTGTTATATCGCGTCCGGCAGATAACTAGAGCGTCGGCCTCAACGATGAAGCCATCGTCTGCCGATAAATCCCTATGGTCGAACCACGCGGCGGAAACCTCGTAGTTTGGATTGGCCGCCAACGTCAGCCCGGGATTGAATACGCGATACCGAAAAGTGCTTGTGTCTGGGCGTTCATAAAAGTATGCGATGCGGCGAGGTTGGGCGCATAATTGCCTCATGCGACTTTCATAACTCGTCAACCACGGATCAACGTAATCAATCGGCGGCGGGATGTTTAAGAACAACCTTAACTGACCTTATTGGGCAGAACCCGTTCGAGAGCCGGCAGCAGCGCGAACTCCCAATCACGAGAAATATTGTTCGACGCGAAATTGGCCGCGCGCTGCTCCATATCTCGAGAAAGGGCCACGCCGCGGCGTAAAGCGTCAATTAACGCCGATACGCTTGGGGGCGCCGCGATGATATTGCGCGACCAATTCTCGCAGCGACTCCTTCGACCCGTGGGTGTTGGTGACAACCACCGCGCCGGCCGCCGCGAGATCCAAAGGGGGGTACGAAGGGTGCGGCGTGTCCATCAGGCAAAGGCCCAGATCCATTTTTGACACGAGCTTGGCGTAGTCCGACCAAGGTAGCACACCCGAAACAATAGGCCGCACGCCGCCTAGCAGTTCGATGTCGGGCAACTTTCCACCGACAAAATAGAAGTCCCATTCCTCGGGGACGAGAACTCCCGAGCGCATCGCGCCATCAATGACTTCCAGTCCGCGCCAATACAAATTCCGTTGGTTGTCTGGCCTCGCGTAAAAGAAAAAGTTGCTTTTGGCCGCCCGCGGCGCTTCTTGCGTGTCCAGTTCCGGAATAGCCGGGAAGGCCGGTTCGAACCAATCGCTCCGCTGCCGCAGGCCGCGGACCGGATCAGGACCGTCGACAAGGTGGTCAAAAAGCATTTTAGTATTGATCAGGGTTCTTAACCCCGGTTCGCAGAGCGTTTCGGCACAGCGGAGGCGCTCATCACCGAATGGATAGAACATCCGCTCGTCCTCTTGCAGAAGATAGAGAATGCGCGTCGCGCCGATTGAGCTGAGCGCGGATCGCGTGGTCCACCAGGATGTCGTCAGCACGACGTCTCCATCGCCAAGCGCCAAAGGCCTGTCGCCATCGAGGGGAATGTGGACGAAATCCGTCGCCGCGTCCCATTCGATCCGATTTGCCTTCAGGACATGTCCGAACGTTGCTGGATCGGGGGGTACGTGCCGAGTTGCCAGTCGCAACCGCGCTCCAATTCGCCTAGCCGCAATCGCGCCGACCACCACAGCTGTGCCTACACCTCCGAACACGGATTTACGGGCAATGCTATCTGTGAGAATCGTCAAAGTCGGGGGGGCGCGAGGATCGGTAAACACCGGCAACGGCGCCCAGGCTTCGCCATAGGCTTGAATTGAAGAGCGCGCCGTTCCTCCCGGAAGCCATCCTCTTCTACCCTCGGCGCGGCCGCGCTCGGAGTAGTGCAGCAAGGGATTGACACCCGCTCTTGCTACATCGGGATTCTGCTCAAGGTAAAGCACCGGGTCGAAGCGAGGGCTAGGCTTGCGACCCTCCTTCCAACCCCGGTCAGCAAAATGGAGGGCAGGGTCAGTTCCGTCCGCCGCCACGTCCGGATTGTTGGCGAGATAATAGGCCGCGTCGAAGAGGTCTGTGCGATGGATGGCAGCGATCAGCTTGGAGTTTTTCTTCGATCTCGAGCGCAGTCCCAGGATTTCACGAAACCTCACCACGCCGTCACTCCGCATCCCGCGCCGAACCGCTTAGCGTGCAATTTTAACACTAAAATCGTCGCCAGTCGCGAGCATACGGTCTGGAGCGCCGACGTCTCGCGAAAGCGCCGTTCGAAAGACCTTTGTTGCGCGATTGAGCCCTGCCGCTTCGCGAGGAGGGCGCGCGTGCGCCGGGCGGCGGCGAGGAAATCGGCGGCCACTCGCTCGATAGCGAGTTCGACCGTGAAGTACGCGCGCAATGCGCTGCTTGAAAGGAGGCGGCGGGGCGTCGTTTGGAGAGGCGGGCTCAGGGGTTGGCGATTACGAGGATCCGATCGTCGGGTTCGGCTGCGAGGGCGGCCAGGAAGAGGCGCAACAAGAGCCTCAGCCATTCGATGAGGCGTCTGAAGTTGTAGCCGGCGGCGGCGAGCACGGCGTTGGCGGCGTCGCCGTCGGTTCCGGCGAGATGGTTGCGGCCCATGCGGTGCTCGGCTTTGGCGTGGCCGATGACCGGCTCGCCCGCCGAGCGTCGGCGCATGTCGCGCCTAATCGGTTCGGTGACCCGGCGTCTCTGGCCTGAGATATAGACCTTGAACTTGTGGTCGGGCGGGGCGTTGTGGCCGCGATAGCCGCGGTCGGCGACGATGCGGGTCAGGCTCGCGCCGATCTGCGCTTCGATTTCCGGGACGACGGTCGCCAATGTGTGGCCGTCCCTCGGGTCAAGCCCGAGGGCAGGCTCCAGGATTGCCGGGCAGCGCCTTGGCGTGGGCGATGAACTGACCGCCCTTCGAGCGATGCAGCGTGGTGGCGATCGAGACCTTGACTCCGAACTCGTAGGGGCGATGGGCCTTGCCCTTTGCCGATGCATTCGACCTCGGGCGCGTGCAGAGAATAGACCTTCCGCCCGCGCTGATGCTGGCGCTGCTCGCGCACCCGGCGCGCCAGCATGAGCGGATGGGCGAAGACGCTCTCCAGTTCGCCTTCGCCCTTGATCTTGCGGCCGATGTCGCGAACGACCCGGCCGAGATAGGTGCGGATCGTCTTCAGCGCCCGCTTGGCGCGCTTGAACTGTTTGGCGTGGGCGTAGCGCTGATGGGCGATCAGCGCTCTTTTTCCCACCCGCTCGTACGATTGGCGTGAGCTCAACGCCCGCCTTCTTCGCCAGCCTCACAAGGCGCCCGCGCGCCCGGTGCGTCAGTCTCGCGTCGGTCGGAAACGCCACCGCCTTCGGCTGCACGGTGGTGTCGACAATGACCTTGGAGAAGTCCAAGGGCTTGGCCGCACCGGTGCGCGTCGCCGCCGACAGCTCTCCTGGATCAGCGCCACCAGCTTCTCCTCGCCCATCCGCTGGCGCCAGCGCGTCAGCGACGAGCGGTCGAACGTCGGCTGGTGCTGGAAGAACTCCTCGCCGCACAACAGCTGGTAATAAGGGTTCTCGACCCAGCGGGCGCACAAGTCCTCGTCCGAGAGATTGCGCATGGGCTTGAGGATCGCGAGCCCCGCCATCAGCCGGGTGGGCAGCGGCGGCTGGCCTGCCCTGTCGGTGTAAACCGCGCCGAACCGCTCCTCGAGAAACCGCCAGTCGATGACCTGGCCGAGCTTCGCAAGCGCATGACCCATGTCGACGATCTGGTCGAGCCGCGCCCGGAAGAGATCGTTCTGCCCGCCGTCCCGCCGTTCCTTCGGCCGCATCGAATCACTTTCCCGCCAGCCAATGGCGAAAGAGAATCACGGCCAGCGCCGCCGTTCAATTTGCAGGGAATCAAGCGGCTCGACCGGCATTCCTTGCAAAAGACAAGACTCGCCTATCCATCCAAAACCGCGGAAAAGCAGCGGAATCCGGATACTTCACGGACGACTAGCGAACCTGCCGACGCGCCGCGCACGCTCTCGACGTCCATCGCCGCCGCTGCTCGCATGTCGGCGGATCCGGTCTGATGCCGAGTTGGCTCAGCGCGCCCTTCGGATCATTCTCGGCGCGGGCTTGCGGCAATCTCACCCATCATCCGATCCATGCGGACAGGCCTAGATCGCCTCGAGACGCACCACATCGGGTGGGTCATTCGGATCATACTACGCCACACGACCGTCACGGCAATCGAAACCGGTGCCCCAATTCTTGTCGAGGGACGCAACATCACTGTCGGCTTCCAGGCTCTGGTCCGAAGGAGATCCCCGACGATCTCGATCCCCGGCTGGACGTCGCCTGCGCGATCCGCGTCACGTCTTTCGCCAACGGCGTCATCAAAGATAAATCCGCCGTCGCCACCGCGATCTAGTCACCCTGGTCCAAAGGCCAAACCGAATGCCGGATCACCAAACTGAAGCTCGGGAGGCGTCAGATGTATGGACGCGGAAAGCCCGATCTGCTCGAAGCCTTGTGATCAGAACTCACTTGACCTTCCGCATCAGCAAAATCGCGTCAGAGCTAACGTTCGATGCCGGTTGACAGAACGCGAGCGTGACGGTGAGCCGCACGTCAAAGAGTTCCAAAAGCCGGAGAGGACCGCGCTGTATCGGGATGACGAGCCTGCAATCAACCATGGCTTAATCGCGAGAGCTTCTACAATCTGAGCGCGACGGACAGCGGGTCGACGCCAACGCCGCCCACCATGAGGCTTCGTCGCCATATCGGCGCAGCTTGCGATGACGGACGCGACAGGCTGGGACCGCGTACTCTCACCGACCTTGCGGTTGAGCGTGCGCGGCCGAGCAAAGCGAATGTGGTGCGCTTAGGCGAGCGTGCGGCCACAGACGAGGCACGACTGTGAGACGACGAACTTCCGGTGCTTTTTAGGGCGCGCAGTCGGATGCTTTTGCCTGCAACCTGACGGGAGCGGGCGCCAGTGGCCCCCTGGGGAATGATTGAAGCTGAGGTCGCAACGAACGCATCTGAACCGGAGAGCCAGAGCTCGCCGGTGTCAGCTTCGCCAGGTCCTGGCTAATAACGGAGGTCGGCCCAATCGGTTCGAGCCTTTCGCGAAACGGGGCCACGATCCGCATCGGCGGCTACTAGCGCCTTGTTGGTTCTACACGCCGGCCCGCAGAGGCACTACCCTCAAAACCGCGTCGTGCTGCGGGAATTGGGTTTGGGCGATGTGGCTGTAGGTGCGCCCTTGCGCCAGCAGTTCGCCGTGCCGCCCGCGTTCGACGATACGGCCGCGGTCGAGGACGCAGATTTCGTCGGCTTGCGCCACCGTCGACAGCCGGTGAGCGATGACGAGCGTCGTGCGTCCTTCGCACAGGGTGCGCAGCGCCTTCTGGATCGCCTGTTCGGATTCGGAATCGAGCGCGGAAGTCGCTTCGTCCAAAAGGATGATCGGCGCGTCCTTGAGGAAGGCGCGGGCGATGGCGATTCGCTGACGCTGCCCGCCCGACAGTTGCATGCCGTGCTCGCCGCACGGCGAGTCATAGCCACGCTCGAAACCCATGATGAAATCGTGCGCATAGGCCGCCTTGGCGGCGGCGATGATCTCGTCGTTGCTCGCGCCCGGCCGGCCCATCGCGATGTTGTCGCGCACCGAACCCTTGAACAGAAAATTCTCCTGCGCGACATAGGCGATCTGCCGGCGCACAGACGCAAGGCTGACGGTGGCGAGATCCTGGCCATCGCACAGGATCTGACCCGACCCGACCTCGTAGAGACCCAGGATGAGGCTCATCAGTGTCGATTTGCCGCCGCCCGAGCGGCCGACCAGCGCCGTCGTCTTACCGGCTCCGGCGACGAAGCTGATCGAATGGAGCACGGTTTCCCCGGGCCGGTAGGCGAACACCACGTCGCGAAACTCGATCTTCCCGTCGGTCACCTCGAGCTCGGGCGCTTGTGGCCGATCCTCCTCGTAGTCCCGCTCGTCGAGGAAGCTGTAGAGCATGCTGACGCCGAACATCGACGACGACAGGTCGACATGCAGCCGCGCCACCCGCTTCATCGGCTCATAGAGCATGATCACCGAAGTGATGAAGGAAAAGAGACTCCCCGGCGGGTTGCCGCGAATGATGACGGTGAAGCCGGAATAGAGCACCACGGCGGCGATGGCGAAGCCGCCCAGGCTCTCCATGATCGGGCTGGTGCGCGAGCTGACGCGCGCCAGCTTGTTGGCCGCCGCCTGGAAGCCGGTGATCGCCTTCTCCTGCCTTGCCCGCATGAAGTTCTCGAGCGTGAACGCCTTGACAATGCGGATGCCCTGCGCGGTCTCCTGCATCAACTCCATCATCTGCATCGCGCCCTGGAATTCGCTCGCAATGATCTTGCGCACGCGGATGCCGATCTTGCGCACGCCGACCGCCGCGAGCGGCACAAACATAAGCGCGAAGAGCGATAGCAGCGGGTCTTGCGACACCATGACGATGACGAGCCCGACGATCGTCAACAAGTCGCGGGAGAGCGTGGTGATGAGGAGGTTGAGCACGTTGCTCGCCGACTGGGCGATGAACGCTTGGCGGGCGATGAATTCGGACGAATGCGAGCGGCTGTAATAGCTGACCTTCATCCTCAGCATCTGGTCGAACATGCGCTTCTGAATGTCGGCGACGATGCTGTTGCCGACCCGAGACAGGACGACCTGCTGGCCATACGTCGCAAGGCCCTTGACCGTATAAATGGCCACGATCGCCGCCGTGATCTCCCACACCGCGTTGAGGTCGCGGCCGACGAAGATCTTGTTGACGATCTGGCCGATGATCCATGCCGACAGCGAGGTGGTGAGCGCGATCAGGCCCATCATCGCGAACGCGAAAATATAGCCCTTCCAGTGCCTGGAGCCCTGATCGGTCAGGAGCCGGCGCAGGGTCGCGTTCGAGGGCGCGTTGAGGAGCGAGCGCAGGCGCTCGCGGACTTGACGCCAAACCGACAATTGCTTCAGTCCCTCGCGCCGGCCGATCGTGGGCCCACATTCGTAAGTCGCCGCCGGCAAACCCCGCCCGCGCGCCGCGCCCTCCATATCATCGGCGGCGAAATTATGGAAATCGCCCGCTGATCGCGCCGAATCAAGCCTTCTTTCCGCCATCCTTGGCTTGCTGGACGGCGGCATGATACTTCCGCCTTATGTCCGCAAGGTTAACGGACGGCGGAAGGCGAGATCAGCCATGGAATCCGCGATGATCTGCGATACCGCGAGATTGCGGAACCACTTGTGGTTCGACGGGATCACGTACCACGGCGCCTCGTCGGTGCTGGTGGCGCGCATCGCGTCCTCTCCATGTCCTACGGCACCGTTCAGCGAGCTTCTGACGATAGCCCATTGTCCCCACTGCGTAGAATTGCACCGAGGGCGTGAGCGCTACCGGGGCTGGTCGGAGGCATCACGTTGCCTTGGCTTGAACGGGATCGCTGCCAGAGCTCAAGCGCGAGGGGCAGAGGGTCAATATTTCCCCCGGCCTCTGGAGTGGGCCCCTGGGACTGGACAATGATCGGGCGGCGGGTTTGACCAGCTGCTGGGCGTATTGGTCCTCGAACTGCGACGGGCTCAGGTATCCAAGCGCGGAGTGGAGACGACGGGTGTTGTAGACTTGATCGATGAAGCGGGGAAGATCGCCTGTGACGTCCTCGAGGGTCTCGTAGGCCATTGGGTAGACGGCTTCGACCTTGAGCGTCTTCATGAAGGTCTCCGCCTTGGCGTTGTCATAAGGGTTCCCTCGCCGCCCCATTGAGCCAATGAGGCGGTGACGAAGCAAGGCTTCCCGATAGCCCTGAGCGGCGTATTGCGAACCGCGATCGCTGTGATGCACGCAACCTGGCGGCGGCTTTCGCCGCTCGATTGCGGCGTTAAGCGCGGCGAGCGTCAGGCGGACGTCGATCGAGCGGCTGATCGCATAGCCGACCGCTCGGCGGGACCAGGCGTCGAGGATCACCGCGACATAGGCAAAGCCCTCAGCGATGGCGACATACGTTATGTCCGCAACCCAGAGCTGGTTCGGCCCGTCGATCGTCAAGTCTCTGGTCCGATTGGGATAGATCGGCTGATCGTGATCGCTGTCTGTCGTCGCGGAATAGCGGCGGCGGCGGCGTGGCTGAAGATCGTGCTCGCGCATCAGCCTGCGGACCTTCTTATGATTGACGATCATGCCTCGATGCCGCAGTCCGGCGCGCACGCGTCGCCAGCCATAGAATTCGAACTCATCGCAGATCGCGGCGATCGCCTCGACGATCGCAGTGTCGTCGTGCGCGGCGATCGGCTCTTCGTAAAAGGAGGAGCGGGCGATCCCCATCAGCCGGCATCCTTCTGCGATGCTGACGCCCGGGGGCCGACAATGACGGACGTAGGCGCGCTTCTCGGCCGGGTGCGCTTCTCACAGCCCCCTTTAGAAACTCGAGCTCCAACGCTTGCTTGCCGACAAGCCGTTCGAGCGCCGCGATTCTGGCCTCGTATTGCTGGAGCAGATCGGCGGCGGCTGCGTCCTCGTCAAAGTCGCCGGCTTCGTACTTCTGAACCCAGACGCGGATCAGGTTTCGGCAGATGTCGTGGCGTTTGGCGAGCCCATGAAGGGTCTCGCCGGCAAGAAACTCCTGAGCGACCTGGCGCTTGAACTCAATGCTGTGCGTGCGCTGCTTGGCCATGGGCTTCCTTCTTTCGAAAGCCCGGCACAAGGGTCAATTCTCTCTCGCCCAATTGTCCAGTCCCAGGGGCCCACTCCATGAGGCGGGGGATCGACGTCCAAAATTGACCCCCCAATTTTCGATTTGTTCGGCTGCCTGCTTTGGCGTGAAGCGGGTGGTGGGGATGCTGGTTGTGGAGACGATCGGTCGGATACGGCGCGAGCATTTTGTCCAAGGCAAGTCGGCCGCCGTGTTCGGCGACGCCAAGATGACCACCGCGCTGCTCGACCGTCTCACCCACCGCTGCCCTATTCTCGAAACTGGAAACGTAAGCTTCCGTTTTAAGAACAGCTCGACGAACGCCGCCAAACCCGCAAAGGAGAAATCTCGCAACTTCACGAACGCCTGACCCCGAAACCTGTGTAGCGTCGGACGGCGTCGTAGCCGCCTTCGTAGCCCAGCGCCCGCAACTCCTCGAATAACCGGATCAGCGTCAGACGTCCGCACGCCGACGCGTCCGCATTCCTTTCCGGCCTGATCTACTGCGGCTGCCGCGCTGGCCCCTATTCGCTGCGGGAGGCGGGCCGTTTCGCATGCTCGGCGCATGTCGCCAATGGCACGTGCTCCAATAGCTGGACCATTCCTCGCGTTGAGCTCGAGCAGCGGGTGCTGGCGGGCTTGAAAGATCGGATGAGGGCGCCAGAGGTGGTAGCCGAAGCGATGCGAGCCTATGCGGAGGAGACCAATCGGCTCAATCGCGAGCGCCGCTTGAACGGCGATGCCTGGCGCATGGAGCTGGAAAAGACAGAGCGGGAACTGGAAAAAGCTGTCGACGCGATCCTCGCCGGCATCCCCCGCTCAAGTTGAAGGACCGATCGAGACGCTCGAATCCAGCAAAGCCGAACTGACCGCCAGGCTTTCAAATATTCCGGACAACACACCTGACCTACTGCCAAGTGCCGCGCTGATTTACGCGAAGAAGGTTGGTCGGTTGACGGAAGCACTAAATCGCGCCGAGGATCGAGCGGAAGCAGCCGAGGCCATTAGAGCACGGCGCGTTTTGACGGAATCGGGATCCCCAAATCAGGGGCGATCTGGTTGAGAGTCCAAGCTGGGTTTGGAGGCCGGCATGGATGACGGCTCCCTATTCTGTGGACCTTCGAGAACGAGCCCTGGCCCGCAAGGAGGCGGGTGAGACGAACCGAGAGATTGCGGCGGCGCTGCGGATCAGCCCTTCGTGCGTTTCCAAGTGGACGAAGCGCAAGCGCGACACGGGCTCGCTGGCCCCGGCTCAAATCGGCGGCTACAAGCCCCGCACGCTCTCGGGCGAGAGCGCCGACTGGCTGCGGGCGCGCGTCGCCGCCGGGCCGTTCACGCTGCGAGGTTTGTCGGCCGAGTTGGCCGAACGGGGGATCAAGACACATCCGCGGGCGGTGTGGGTGTTCGTTCACGCCGAAGGCCTGAGCTTCAAAAAACGTATGGCCCGCCCCGTTCGCAATGGGTTTTGTCGAGATTGGCGGCCGATCCAGTCTGCTTCAACGTATCCGGCCTCGAGGAGCTTCCTCCGGCCATGATGGAGATACGCGCGCTCCGGTCCTCATAAAACTCCCGGCGTCAGATCGCGCCGTTTTTTAAGCCAGGCTTCCGGAGCGCCGTTCGACTGTCAGGCCATCCCGTCGTCACCCTCTCGCAAACCCCTGTTGACCGATGGACGCTTTGACCGTGACCGGCCGATTCTATGCCGCCGCAGGCATTCCCATGACGGCGAACCGTTCTCCGCGCCGCAGCGCCGCCCAGGCGATTCTCGACAGCTTGTTGGCGAAGGCGACGATCGCAACGTTGCGATGGGCGCGGCCTGAAAGGCCTTTGGCTCATCGGCCCAGCGGCGTGTCGCGCTCAGCCACATAGGCAGCGCGGCGCGTGCACCGTGGATCAGCTGTCGGCGAAGGTAGCTGTTGCCTCGTTTGCTGATGCCAAGCAGCTTCGGCTTGCCGCCGGTGGTGAACTGACGGGGAACCAGGCCGAGCCACGCGGCGAGATCGCGCCCGCGCTCGAAGCTTTCCGCCCGCCCGACCGACGCGACAAGGGCGGAGGCGACGATCGCGCCGATGCCTGGGATTGTCGTCAGCCGTCGAGCCTTTTCGTTCTCCTTCACCCAGCGGGCGAACTCGGCGTCGAAGGCAGAAATTCGTCGATCGAGTTCGGCCCATGGCGCGCGAGCGTCGGCGACGAGCAGAGCAATTCGTGGGCTCAGGTCGGCTGCGCCTTGCTCGTCCATCAGTACGCTCAGAAACTGCTCGAGCTTTCGCTTGCCCCGCGGAGCAACGAATCCGCGCTCCAGCAGGATGGCGCGCAACTGATTGATCAGAGCCGTCCGCTCCCCGACCAGTCGATCTCGCGATCAATGCAGCGTCTGCATGTCGAGCTGGTCCTGGCCCTTCAGTTCGACGAACCGCATCGTCGGCCGCGTCGCCGCTTCCGCGATCCCCTCGGCCTCCCGATCGTCGTTCTTCCGCGCCTTGACATGGGGCCGAACATATTCGGGCGACATCAGACGCACGTCATGGCCGTGGGCGGCGAACACGCGGCCAAGATGGTGGGCGCCGCAGCAGGCTTCCATGCCAACAACGCACGGAGGAAGCTTCTCCGCCAGAGCAACCAGCGTCTCCCGTCTCACCTTACGCCGCATAACGACCGCGCCGGACGTATCCAGCCCAACCACGCTGCAGACGTTCTTGCCGAGGTCGACGCCAAGCACAGAGATATCCATACCCCTTCCTCCTTCTGAACCGCCGGCGACCCTACGACGCCGGAAGGAGGGGCGGGCCATTCCATAAAACTTCCCGCGCGCGCTGAAGGCTCATCTCGAAGGTCTGCCGGAGACGACGCCGGTCGAAATCTGGTTTGCGGACGTCCCCCGATAAGATCGGGATGAGGGCCCGCATCGGCCAGAAGAACGGCCAGGTTCGGCAGTGGGCCAGGCGCGGAACACGACCCAGGCAGCCCGCCGACCCGCGCTACGACAACGCCGATCTGTTCGGCGCGATCTGCCCAGCCCGCGGCGTCGGGGCGGCGTTGGCGCTGCCCCATGCCGACACCGACATGATGCAGCTTCACCTCGACGAAATCTCGCGCAGCGTCGCCGACGGCGCCCATGCCGTTCTGCTGCTCGACCGCGCCGGATGGCGCACCACGAGCAAGCTCGACGCGCCCGACACCATCACGCCGATCTTCCTGCCTTCCCGTGCGCCCGAGCTAAACCCAATCGAGAACGTCTGGCAATATCTTCGCCAGAACTGGCTCTCAAACACCGTCTTCGAAAACTACGACGCGATCGTCGACGCCGCATGTGACGCGTGGCGAAAGCTCATCGCTCAACCCGAAACGATCACCTCCATCGGAATGCGCGACTGGGCCCACCTCGGTCAGCCGTCATGACCTTTGGTATGAGCCGGCGCATTCCGGACAAGCAGACCCTCCTCAGAGAGATCGCCGCCTGGCAGGACCATCGCAACAACCATCACGCAAAGGCCGACTGGCAATTCACCGCACACGATGCCCGGGCGAAGCTGAAAAGACTCTACCCGCCCTGCACCTTTCCGTAGCGTTTTTTGAGTTGGGCCGCGATGAATTGGGCGCCCCCGCGCCCGAGAGCGACGTTGTCGGTCTCCAGAAAGTTCAGCTGACAGTCACCGCAAGCCGCGCCGCGATCGAGCGTAAATACGGGAATTTTCTTTTTTTCTGCCTGTTGGACCACGGGGACAATGGAATTGGCGTTGATCGGGTTGAGGATCAGCGCGTCGACGCCCTGATTGATCAGATCGACGACCATCGTCGATTGGGTATTCGCATCGCCATTGACATTAGTGTTGAGAAGCTTCATGATCGGGGATTTAGCCACAGCGTCGACTACGCCCTTTGTCATTCCCTGGAAAAATGGATTTGCGAGCGTGGCGACGTTATGGCCGACCTTTAGCGGCTTACCCTGCTCAAACGCTTGCGGCGTTCCGAAAGCCGATTCGGCGACCGCTAACGCGCCGCCCTGTATCAATTCCCACGGTTCATTATCCACTCCTTGCGCTTAGTCCGCCCAATGACGAGCTTTTTTCTGTTGATGATCACGGCCAGCCGAAATCGCCCAGCCCTTGCGCATCATCCGATGATACCGCACAGAAATAAAGCGGCCTCGTCAAGCCGCTTGGCCGATTATCCAAAAGCTCGCGCAATCTGTCCGTGGGAGTCCAGGGCGGATTTCGCGCGGGCTAGGACAACCGTCACGCCTGCCGGCTCGGGAGGAACGATGGAGAGAATAACGAACACGCGCCCGTCGACTACGCCGACGAGAGAGGCCCACGAGGCTCTGCGTCGCTCATGATGGCAATTTCCATCGCCCGAGTGATGGGTTATCGCGCGCCGGCGGCGCGGTTGACGAGAAGGTCGACATTGTCGAAATGGTGGACCACCCATTGTGCGAATTTCGGGCTTGGCAGGGGCGAAGGTGCGCCGCGATTAGCCCTTCGTCGGCGCGGCCGAGTCCAAAAGCTTGGCCGATTTGAGGTCCGACCATAGGCTCGCCGGGATCTCGACCGATGCGTCGTGGACGTTCGACTTGACCTCCTCCGGCTTCACCGCGCCCAGCACGACGGTGACGACAGCGGGATGGCCAAGCGCAAATTGGATCGCCGCCTGGCGCAAGGTGACCTTGTGCTTGGCGCAGATCTCTTCGATCGCCTTCACCTTGTCCACGACCGCCTTCGAAGCGTCCGTGTAGTCGAATTTGGCGCCAGGACCCGATCCGGTCGCCAGAATGCCGGAATTGAACACCCCAGCCAGCATCACGCCCATGTTCTTTTCGAGCGCGAGGGGCAGAAACTCGGTGAGGCCAGTCTGGTCGATCAGCGTATAGCGTCCGGCCATCATGGCCACGTCGAAATCACCGGCCTTAGCGAATTTGACGCAGGTGTCGGCGTCGTTGATGCCGAAGCCGATAGCCTTGATGACCTTTTCCTTGCGCAGTTTGTCGAGCGCGCGGTAGCTGCCAGCCATAGCTTCCTTGAAGCGCGCCGGTGCTTCCTCGACGCCGTGCGTCCAGGGGTCACAATCGTGAATGAGGACGGTATCGAGCCGGTCGAGCCCCATCCGCAACAGCGAGTGTTCAATCGAACGCATCGCGCCGTCGTAGGAATAATCGAAGCGCGGCGCGTGTGGATGTCCGCCGGCGAAGCCGGGCGACACCACATCACTACGGGGCTTGGGCGGCTTGGTGAAGGGATCCATGATACGGCCGATCTTGGTCGACACCAGGATCTCGTCGCGCTTCGCGCGCCTGAGCCCCGCGCCCATCCGGGCTTCCGCGAGCCCGTTGCCGTAATGGGGCGAAGAATCGAACACTTTTACGCCGCTCGCGAGCGCCTGCTCGATCGTCGCGATCGACGTTTTTTCGTCGAGCAGCTCGTAGAAATCGCCGAGCGGCCCGGTCCCCTCGCCGACAACGGAGAACGTGAGCCCCTCCCCGTTCCGAGCTTTTATGCGTCTCGTTTCCATTCAATCCTCCATAGAGTTCCAAAAAACCGCGACCGCGGGGCCGACGACCTATCGAGAGATCGCACGCGTCATCGACGCCTCCACCCCAAGCTCTCGAACAAAACGCTTAGCGCCGTGACGCCTATGATCAGCGCGCCCCAAATCGCAACCGTCAGGAAGGGGCTGAAGTTGAGGAGGTTGAATGCCGAAGAGATCACTTGAAGCACAATGAGGGCCATTAGCAAACCGCCCACCTTGCCGAAACCGCCGAACGGATCGACGCCGCCAAGCACCGCGGCCAGGATGGTCACGAGCAAGTAGCTCTCGCCATAAGCGGCATTGGCGGAATTGAACCTCGCCATCATCACCAGCGCAGCAACAACTGCGAGCAGACTGGAGAGCAGATAGACGCCCAGGAGCACGCGCCTGGTGTCCACCCCGGAATAGCGCGTCGCCCTCTCGTTTGAACCAATCATATAGATCCTGTGACCGAACGGGCTCTTATTGAGCAGGACAGCCACTGGCGCGCACAGCGCGAGGAAGATCAACAGCGCCACGGGCACGCCAATTAGGTTTCCGTTGCCGAGAAAGACGATCGGATCTGGGAAACCAGAGATGACGTTGCCGCGGGTGAGGCCAATCGACAGGCCCTTGCACATCGTCATCGTGCCCAGCGTGGCGAGAATCGGCGAGACCCCGAGATAGGCGATCACGAATCCATTGATCAGCCCGACGATTGTCCCGACCGCAGTGCCCGCCAGCACTGCAATCGCCTGCCAACCTGCCCACATGAAGCCTTCTGCGCCCGCCGCATGCGTTGTCAGCACCCAAGCCATCGCGAGCGCGCAAAGATTGGCGGTCGCGATGATGGAAAGGTTGAGGCCGCCAGAAAGCAGCGCCGCCATCATGGCCAGCGAAAGAATTCCGAGTTCCGGGAGTTGGAAGGCCATCGACTGGAGCGCGCCGACGCTGAAGAGCTGATCGCCGAGGAGGAGCCAGAAGACGACGACGAGGGCGGCGAGGACGAGCGAAAGGATCTGCGCTGCCCCGCCGCGGAAGCGGGGCAGCGAGAATGCCCACCACGGAGCCCTGGCTTCGAGGCTCATCGCCGGCCCCTCATGCGATCGCCTTGGCCGACCGGCGGCGCCGGTCCCGCCAAGCCGTGATCGAAACGGCGCAGAGGATGGTCAAGCCGACGAACCATGGATTCCAGTATGAGGAGACCCCGAGGAGAACCAAGCCTTTCTGCAGAATCGCCAACAGCGCGACGCCGAGAATTGCGCCGAACACTGTGCCGACGCCCCCGGTCAGGCTGGCCCGCCCAATACGACCGCCGCCAACACGTCGAGTTCCTTGCCGACCAGCACCGTCGGTGTCACCGATTGTGCGAGCTGGGCTTGCACCAGCGAGGCAATGCCGGCGATAAGGCCGAGATAGCCGTAAACCAGGATCGCTGAGAGGAGTTTCTCGCCTCCGCGTATTAACCCGCCATCGGAAGATCGTCTCTCACGCGCCCGCCTACGGTCGCCATGTAGCTTGCGGAAAAGGCGCCGACCAGCAGCGATATGAATGCCCACAGCGCCACGTAGACCCCGGTCTTGCGGGCGGCGTCGGCGGCGGTTTTGGCGGCGTCTATCGCCTTGTTCCTGGCGCTCTTCGCCTGCCCGACCACGTCGGACACCCGCTTCTCCGCGTCCGCTTGGCTTAAGCCGGCGCGAGCCGCGACGACCTGCGCCACATAGGTCTTGTCCGCAGCCGGCATCTCGCCGGACACCGCGTCAGTGGCAAGAATACGGCCGACCTCCGCCCGCGCCCCGGCCGAATCGCCCGACGCATCGGGGCGATCAGTGCGAAACAGCATATCGGTGAAATAAGCCGCCGGACTTCCCACGCTTGAGGCCACCTGTCCGGCGACTTGCGCAGCCGGTCCCGCCGCCGCGGCGCCGGCGGCCTCTAAGGCGGTACCGCCGGCCTGCGCGGCTCCGCTGGCCACCGACGCGGCGCCGGAGATCAACAGCCATGCCGTTATGATCGCGCTAACGCCCCAGACGATGAGGCCATGGGCAGTGTCGCGGAAGTAGGCCTCATCCGCGTCGATGCTGACCCAACGGGTGCGCAGGCGACCCGCCAAATACCCGCCAACGCCCGGCGCGAACAGTTGAACCGCAATAAACCACGCCGCCGCCAGGATACCGAAGGTCGCGACCGAAACATTGGTGGTCGACCACGGGGAAACTGAGCCGAGGCCAATGCCGGCGCCGAGCATCAGGAGTGCAAGAGATAGAGCTGAGGCGACAACCGCGCCGGCGATTATGGCGCCCCAGGATACGGCCGAACTGGCGCTTTCCGGACTCGCGAACTCATCTCGCGTGGGGGTCGCGAGTTCGCCTCGCGCATTCAAGATCGTATCGGAACGCGCGTTCAACGTCGCGTTGGACATGAAAGATCTCCTCAGACGGCGAGTGGGAGCCGCGCGCGCAGCAGCGTCAGTGATAGAGAAGGGCGATAAGTATGATGATGGGAATTGGCACGCCGAGCAGCCAAAGCAATATTCCTCGCCCCATGAACGCCTCCTTTTTTGATACTGGCGCCTAGCAAACGGGCAAGTATCCATTTCGTTCCGCAAAGCATACCGGCGCGCCAGATTATTTACGTAAACCAGGCGACGCGGAGCCCCGATCGGCCGACGCGGCGGGCCGTAGCAGATCGGTTCGGCCGGATTGGGTCCGCCAGCGCCAAGACGCGGCCCGCCCTCGTTTTTTGGTCCGGCGGTCCTGCGAAATCCGCGATCACTGATCGGGCGGCGCGGAGCCGCCCCCCGCGGGATCGCATTGGGCGTGGGCGCGCTTGACTTCAGCGAGACTGCGGAAGGTCCGGGAAGCGATGCTGGCGCAATAGTCGTCCAGCGACCCGTTTCCGTCAGGCGGACCGGCTGCGTCCGGTGGTCCGGGGGGATCGGCAGAGTCCCCGGGCCCAGGAACGACGGGCGAATGCTCAAACAGCCCGGGGGGATATCCGTCTTGGGCCGCAAAAGCGGGGCTCGCCGCTAACGCGGCGACGAACGCGAGGGTTGAGTTCTTCATGGCCGGTAACAAATGGCATTGCGGCGCCCTGACATCAACAGGACGAAGCGAGATTACGGGCGGCGCTTCCGCCATTCCATGACGGGATGCCGCCGATCGCTCAAATGGCCTTTTCGTGCAAAAACGGTTTTCGAAAAACGGGTGAGCTTGACAGGGCCGTCCTCGAAGGTCAGGCCGCTCCGATGACCCGATCCACCCTGTTCACGCTTGGCGCGCGCGGTTCGCCGTTGGCGCTGGCGCAGGCGAACGAGACGCGCCGCCGGCTGGCCGAGGCGCATGGCTGGGAGATCGAGCGGATCGCGCTCAAGGTCATCCGCACGAGCGGCGACGCGATCCAGGATCGGCCGCTCGCCGACGCCGGCGGCAAGGGCCTGTTCACCAAGGAAATCGACGCAGCGCTCGTCGCCGGCGCGATCGACGCTGCGGTGCACTCGGCCAAGGACCTGCCCTCGCTCATCCCGGACTGCGTCGTCATTGCCGGTTATCTGCCGCGCGAAGACGTGCGCGACGCGCTCATCTCTGTGTTGGGGGACACAATTGAGGACCTGCCGCGCGAGGCGACGTTCGGCGCCGCGTCGCTTCGGCGACAAGCTCAGGCGCTCAGGCTTCGCCCCGACCTCAAGCCCGTGCTCCTCCGCGGCAATGTCGAAACGAGGCTGCGCAAGGCCGAGTCGGGGACGGTCGGCGCTACGCTGCTGGCGCTCGCGGGCCTGAAGCGGCTCGGCCTTTCCCATCGCTCGCGCACCGTGCTCGACGTCGATAAATTCCTGCCCGCCCCCGGCCAAGGCGCGATCGCGATCACCTCGCGCCGCGCCGACGCGCGGGCTTTCGAGGCGCTAAACGCCATCTCGGATGGCGAGACGTCGGCGGCGCTGGCCGCCGAGCGCGCCTTCCTGGCGGAACTCGAGGGCTCGTGCCGCACCCCGATCGCGGGCCTCGCCCGCCTTGAGGCCGGGAGGCTCAGGTTGAGGGGCGAAGTGCTGCGCCCCGACGGCTCGGAACGTTTCGACGTCGCCGCCGAGGGCGCGCCCGCCGACGCCGAGCGGATAGGGCGGGAAGCCGGGCGAGAGCTCGCCGCTCGCCTACCTGTCGGGGTGCTGGTGAAAGGCGGCTAAGCAGGAAGGCGGGGCAAAGGGCCGCTTGACCGGGCCGAATTCTCCACCGCAGCCCGGTGTTCACTTCTGCACGCGACTCAATCTTTTCAGGTGCTTAATACCAAAGGCTCCGCTGGCTGACTCATAGGGGGATTCCCGAATCGCGGGGATGCTGATTCAAGGCGGCGTGGAGGATTCGCGCCATGCCTTCAGCGGTGAGATTGCGAGAGGATTATTCGGCCGAGGAACTTCGGAGGCTCGCCCGTCGATCGAAGGACGTCAACCAGAGCCGACGGCTTCTGTCGCTTGCTGCGGTCCGGGACGGCATGGACCGCGGCGCAGCGGCCAAGATCGGCGGCATGGACCGTCAGACGCTGCGCACTGGGTCCATCGCTTCAACGCCTGGGGCCTGGAGAGCTGTTGATTTCCACTAAGAGCTGACCCTCGATCGAGAAGAACGTCCAAGACGCCCGCCATCGGCTTTGGCAGCCCGCGCCCAGCTTCCCCTCCCTAGCGTAAGCGGGAGACCCCCCGGCTCTGCCGGGGTGGCAGTAGAGGTTTGACGTTTCCGGCGGTCCACCGGTGAAGTTCCAACGTGAGCAGAGCCACTCACACGAAAGGAACTCCACCGATGGACGACTACGAGAGCCTAAGCCACACGACATGGACCTGCAAATATCATGTGGTGTTCATTCCCGAATGTCGGCGCAAGGTGCTGTATCTGGAGCTGCGACGACACTTGGGCGAAGTTTTGCGCAAGCTTGCGCTTCAGAAGGAAGCGAGGGTCGAGGAAGGGCATCTGATGCCCGATCACGTGCACATGCTGTTGTTGATTCCGCCGAAATACGCAGTGTCGCAGGTGGTCGGGTACATCAAGGGCAAGAGCGCGATCCACCTGGCCCGGGTATATGGGGAGCGCAAGCGCAACTTCGTGGGGCAGCACTTCTGGGCGCGGGGGTTCTTCGTCAATACGGTCGGCCGTGACGAGGAGGCCATCCGGGCTTGCATCCGCAACCAAGAGAAGGAAGATCAGAGGCTCGAACAAATGAACCTCTGGCGCTGAAAAAGCCGCCTTTAGGCGGCTCCAAACATCAAGGGCCGCGTCAGCGACCCTCCTACCGCTTTGAGCGGTTCAAATCCTAAAGCCCCCGGCTTTGCCGGGGGATACTTACCGGCGCTGAACGACTGGCTGGAGGCGCGATGCCAGGAGCTGTGGGAGCAGACGCCGCACGGCTCGCATCCCGGCGCGATCGCCGACGTATGGGCCGAAGAAGTCCAGCGCCTGATGCAGCTTCCCCGCCCGTTCGACGGCTTCGTCGAACACGCCAAGCGCGTCTCGCCGACGCGCCTGATCCATCTGCAGCGCAATCGCTACAGCGTGCCGGCCTCCTTCGCCAATCGCCCGGTCAGCGTGCGGGTCTATCCCGAGCGTATCGTCGTCGCCGCCGAGGGGCAGATCGTCTGCGAGCACGCCCGCGTTTTTGCCCGTTCCCACGAACGGAAGAGCACCACGACGGTTTACGACTGGCGGCGCTATCTGGCGGTCGTTCAACGCAAGCCCGGAGCCTTGCGCAATGGCGCGCCGTTCGTCGAACTGCCGCCCGCCTTCCGCGCTCTGCAACAGCGCCTGCTCAAGACGCCAGGCGGCGACCGCGAGATGGTCGAGATCCTGGCCCTGGTCCTCCAGCACGACGAACAAGCCGTGCTCGCCGCCGTCGAACTGGCGCTGGAGGCTGGCGCGCCGACCAAGACGCATATCCTGAACCTGCTTCACCGCCTGGTCGACGGCAAACCAATGGGCGCACCGGCCGTAAAGGCTCCTCAGGCCTTGACGCTGATCACCGAGCCGCGAGCCCGACGTCGAGCGCTACGACGCCCTCCGTAAGGCCAGGGAGGCGCGCCATGCGTCATAATCCGGCCGCCGGCGCGATCATCATCATGTTGCGCACCCTCAAAATGCACGGCATGGCGCAAGCCGTCGGCGACCTGACCGAACAAGGCTCCCCGGCCTTCGAGGCCGCCGTGCCGATCCTGTCGCAGCTTCTGAAGGCGGAGACGGCCGACAGAGAGGTCAGATCAACGGCCTATCAGCTCAAGGCGGCGCGCTTCCCAAACTATCGCGACCTCGCCGGCTTCGACTTCGTCAGCAGCGAGGTCAACGAGGCGCTCGTACGACAACTTCACCGCTGCGAGTTCCTCGAAGATGCTCACAATGTCGTCCTGGTCGGCGGCCCCGATCTCGCTTCATAATGCCCATCTCGCTATCACGCTACAAAGCCAGTGTATTTTGACGCGGATCGTCAGACGGCGGACGTCGATGACGACGGATATCGGCGGCGTGCCTGACCTTCTCGTCTTCGAGGTCGCTTGCCCTGATCACCCAGGGCGCGCCTTTGCAAAGCTGATGGCCAGGAAGGACCTCCTCTTGGATCAGGCGCCGGACAGTCGCTTCGCTTACATTGAGGATCGCGGCGGCCTCACCGAGTGTCACCTCTCCTCGCTCCGTGCGCTCGCCTTCCCGGTAAGGTGCGATATGACGGTGGTTGCGCAGGAAGCACACGCGTGAACGGGTCCAACCGTTGCCCTTGCCGGTCGTCTTGCCGGCTCTGTTGAGGACGGCTGCAATTGCCTGATCCGGCATCTGTCGCGCCAGCACGGACACGAGTTCGATCACATCGGCATCCGTACCCCACCGATGCTCGCCGACGCGGTTCTTGCGCACGCGCAAGGGCGTGTGGTCGCCGCCCTGCCATCGGATCACAAGAGTAAGCGCGTCGTCTTCGACGCGAACGACAATCTCCTCGATCAACGTGCGGATAATCCGCTTGCGGATTGCGGGCGTCGCACCCGGGCTGTCCCAGGCCCGCTCGACATCGGCGCCGAGTTCGAACAAACGTTGCCGTTCCGTGACGGTGAGCGAAGACTGTGGACCCGCTGCGAGCGTGTCGCGTTCGTCTTCAAGGCTATGCACCGCGACCAGGCGCTCATTCCATCGATGCTCGAGTTCAGCTGCGACGAGGCGGTTGTCGGGATCGACGGCGTCGTACTGACGCCGCGCAAGGGCGGCCTCATAGTGGGCTTGCTCAAGGGCAAGATCGACCTGGCGCCGCTTCTCTGTGTTCTCAATTCGCCGCGCCTCCACAGCGCTGATCGCTGCTTCGACACCGAGCGGTTGAAGGCGCTCGATCACCTCGGCGCCAACCGCGCGATCGATCCGCATGCCGCCGAACGATATGCATGGATCGCCGCCATGGTTGAGATGGCCTCCGCGACAATGGTAGCGCCCCGAACTCCCGTTCTCGCCGCTGTAGGCGACGTGGAGCTTTCGGCCGCAATGACCGCAGCGAAGAAGACCGGCAAGCAGGGCCTCTCCGCGTCGCACAGCGCCGCGGCTCATGAAACTCTGACCGTTGGCGTTGTCGCTGATCAGGCGCTGATTCCTCTCAAACTCGGGCCACGCAATATATCCATCATGATGATCGAGGATCAAAGCTTCCCAGACACTGCGGTCCTTGCGGAAGCCGCGCACGACCCGCTTGCGGCCGGATTCAATGGTGATGCGGCTGCCGGTGCGCCCGAACGCATAGGCGCCGGCGTAGATCGGGTTCGTCAGCATGTGGTGAAGCGTGTTGTAGACGGGCAGCTTCCAGGTGACGGTTCGCCCCTCGGCGCCATATCCGACTGCCGGCAGCGGCACGCGTTCCTGGCGCATCCAAAGATGAACCTGCCGAACCGTCTGCAGCTCGGCGAACTTGGTGAAGACGAGTCCGATCGCTTCCTGGACGCGCCGGTCCGGGTCCTTCTCGATCCGGTCGTGCCGCACCTTGAGGAACCCGACCGCGACGGTGAGGAAAAGCTCGCCGCGGCGAGCCTTCTGCTTCAGGGCCTCGAGCGAGCGCTGACGGAAGAGCGAGAGTTCCATCTCGCTCATTGTGCCCTTCATGCCAAGCAGAAGGCGATCGTTCGGGTGGCGGGAATCGTAGATGCCGTCCTCATCGATGATCAGCGTATCGACCAAGCCACAGAACTCCAGCAGAGTGTGCCAGTCTCGTCCGTTACGGGCGAGCCGCGACGCCTCGATCGAGACCACAGCGCCCACCCGTCCCTCGCAGATCGCGGCCAGCAGCTTCTCGAAGCCCGGCCGCGCGATCCCGGAACCGGACCGACCGAGATCATCGTCGATCACTTCGACGGCGCCCCAACCAAGAGCGCGGGCTCGATCGGCGAGCGCATACTGACGCCGGCGGCTCTCGTGATTGTTGAGAACCTGGTCGGTCGTCGACTGGCGCACATAGACGAACGCGCTGCGGGCCAAGTGCTCAGGCGTGATCTTGGTCATCACCGTCCTCCTCGCCGATCCGATCGTCCATCTCGGCCTGTATTCCCCGAGCGGCCGCTTCCGTCAGTAGAACCCGCAGCAATGGCGTGAGCGCCGTCCGGAGATGGGACGGAAGCTCTGGAGGCATCGTTGCTTGTTCGAATAAATCTCTTTGGTTGCGTCGCTCGTTCGTCATCTCCGGCTCCTCGCGTCGAGGGCGAATCCCCTCGCAACAAGATTAGGAGTGTGCCGACCAGGGCGTGGAGCTCAGCGAGCTTCTCGAGCGGTAGCCGCGGATGTTGAACGAGTTCGCACGAAGACCCATTCGTCTTGGTCATCCAGGCGGGCAGCAGCGCCAAGGTGCGATCGGGCTGCCGCACAATGAGGTGATCGGCGCTTGCATGCCGCCGGACGCCGACCACCGTGACGAAATCACCCGCGCGCGGATGAAACCGATACGTGATCCGGACTTCAAACGCCGGACACCCGGCAGTATGACGCTGGCTCGCCTGGCACAGGCAAGACCCACCTGGCCACCGCAATCGGCGTGCAGACCATCGAACATCACCGCAAGCGCGTCCGGTTCTTCTCCACCGTCGAACTCGTCAACGCCCTCGAACAGGAAAAACTTCAGGCGAAGCCTGGACAGATCGCGGGGCGCCTCGCCTACTCGGACCTCGTCATCCTCGACGAACTCGGCTACCTGCCGTTCAGCGCCTCCGGCGGCGCGTTGCTCCTCCACCTATTGAGCAAGCTCGACGAGCGCGCCAGCGTCATCATCACGACCAATCTCAGCTTCGGCGAGTGGGCCACCGTGTTCGGCGACCCCAAGATGACGACCGCGCTGCTCGATCGCCTCACCCACCGCTGTCACATTCTCGAAACCGGAAATGACAGCTTCCGCTTCAAGAACAGCTCGGCGAAAGCCGCCAAACCCGCAAAGGAGAAACCTCGGAACTTGACGAACCCCTGACCCCGAAACCATCATCAAGCCGGGTCAGTTCTCAATGGAAACCCCGGCTCACTTCTCGCCGGAAATCGACAGGCCTTCTTCGCACGCACCCTCTACAAGGCCCGCGCGCGCATCGAGCAAGGCGTCGGACGGCTCAAGCGCTTCAAGCGCGTCGCGCTACGCTGCGAAAAGACCGCCCGAAACTTCAGATCAATCGTCTCCTTCGCCGCTGGCTTATGCTTGCTCGGCATCGATTCCGTCGCATTGTCGCGCCATCGCCGCGAGGAAGCCTGGGCGGATCTTGTCCGCGCCGTCTCGGGAGGACCGCTCGATCGTATCCGATCGCTGCATTCTTTCTCCGAGGCACAATCGCTGGCGATCGATCTGCTCGACCAAAAGGCGCGCGGGCGCATCGTGCTGCGTTGGGCCTAGAGGGACGAAGGTCACTGTCTGAACGAATGTCCGGTGTCGGGCCGATGCCCGATTTCCGGAAATGACCGAGATGGGCGCAGTTTAGCTGACCGATCCTAGCAAAGGGCCCCCCGGCGCTGAGGTCGAGGAGCTCGTGAGATGTTACACTTCCGTGCCCTCAGCCAGAGCGAGCGCATCCTCGATATCGACGCCGAGGTAGCGGACCGTGCTCTCGATCTTCGTATGGCCGAGCAGGGACACGCCATAGTGCGCACCTTCTTATCTTACTGAAACTCAAAGGTCTGTTGGGTAGGAATTCGTGTTACTGGACCTGGCGGTTGCTTCCGGGCGGCTAATGTGGCCACGTCCTGCGCCTTGATGACCCAGGGCGCCCCTTTGCAAACCTGCCGTCCCTTGAGGTCGCCTCTGCGGATCATGCGCAGCGCCGTCATTTTGGTCACGCCGATGATCTGTGCTGCTGCATCGAGCGAGATCTCGCCGCGCTCAGCCCATTCGCCATCGCGGTGGACCGCAATGTCGTGGTGTTTTCGGAAGCTGCGCACGCGCTGCTCGGTCCATCCGTTGCCATATCCCGTCGGCTTGCCCGTTCGATTAAGGAGGCGCGCGATCTGTCGATCCGGCATCAAACGCGCCAACTCGCGCACGAGTTCCTTCGTATCCTCGGTCTGTAGCCAACAGCGCCGGCCGGCAGCATTCAATCTTAGCTTGACCTGGAGTGCGGTGTGGTCACCGCCCTGCCAGTGTAGAACCATATTGATGAACGGGCCTTCCTTGCGCACCACGATTTCATTGAGCGCCGCGCGCAAAATCCGCTTCCGCGTAGCGGCTGTGGCGGATGGATGTGACCATGCCAGCTCGAGATCGTCACCGAGTTGCATCAGCTGTTGTCGCTCCCGGTCGCCCAACGGCGGAGGCTTGGACGCAACCATCGCGGCGATCTCGTCCTCTAATCTGTGCACGGCCAGCAATGTGTCGTTCCAGCGGCGCTCCAGCTCGCCGGCCACGATGCGATTGGCCGGATCGACCGCGTCGTATTGGCGACGGGCGTGCGCAGCCTCATATCGTGTCTCTTGAAGCGACAGCTCGAGCTGTCTTTGCGCGGCCGATACCTCCTTCGTCTGGGCCTCGATCGCCTTGGCGGCTGCGTCAATGCCAAGCGGTCTGAGGATGCGCAGCACCTCTGTGGCGACGGGGCCGTCGATGCTCGAGCCGCCGATCGAGATGCAACGCGCCGTGCCGTGGTTCATGCGAGCGCCATAACAACTGTAGCGGCCGAGTTTGCCGCTGTAGGAGACATGCAGCTTGCGGCCGCAGTGGCCACAGCGCAGGAGTCCGGGCAGTAACAGTTCACCGCGTCGCACCGCTCCCTTGACCGCGGCGCTGCCTTTGCCAGTTGCGTTTTCGGCGATCACGCGCTGGTTCTGCTGGAACTGGTCCCAGGTGATGTAGGCCTCATGATGGTCCTTGATCAGAACGTCCCATTGGGCCATCGGGCGATGCACGCCGCGCCTCACGCGCTTGCGCCCCTGCTCAACGCTGACCTTGCTCGTTGTGCGCCCGAAGGCGTAGGCGCCGGCGTAGATCGGATTGGTCAGGATGTTGTGCACAACGTTGTAGGCCGGCAATCTCCAGACGACCCCGCGCGTCTCGCCTGCACGGGACTTCACCGGCAACTCGACGCGTTCGTCGCGCAACCAAAGATGGACCTGACGGACGCTTTTGAACTCAGCAAATTTTGAGAAGACGAGTTGCAAGGCCTCCCGGACGCGTTGGTCCGGATTCTTCTCGATCCGGTCGCGCCCGACTCTCACGTATCCAGCGGCGACGCCCAGGATCAGCGCGCCGCGGCTCGCCTTCTGCTTCAACGCCTGCTGCGAGCGCTGGCGAAACAGCGACAGCTCGAGTTCGCTCATCGTCCCCTTCATCCCAAGCAACAGCCGATCATTCGGATGGCGAGGATCGTAGATGCCGTCCTCGTCGACGATGACGGTCCCGACCAGTCCACAGAACTCGATCAAGGTGTGCCAGTCGCGGCCGTTGCGCGCCAGTCGCGAAGCTTCGATCGCCAGCACGCCGCCCACGCGAGCTTCGCAGATTGCCGCCAGTAGGCGCTCGAAACCAGGTCGGGCGACGCCGCCACCCGAGCGGCCCAGATCATCGTCGATAACCTCGACGGAGGCCCAACCAAGCTGACGGGCGCGATTGGCAAGACCATATTGCCGACGGCGGCTCTCATGATTGTGCGTCAGCTGATCGGCCGTCGATTGGCGGATGTAGACGTACGCGCTACGCGCGAGATGCTCAGTCGTGATCTTGCTCATCGTCCGTCTCCCGGTTTGCCAGCGCAGTCGCGATCTCGCGCAGCAGGGCTTGCACCAGAACCGCCAGATCGGCCATCGGCGCGGCCGACATCGCGACGCAGGGCGCTCTCTCCTCGAACAAGTCCAGTTGGGGGCTCTTCAGTTGATGGTTCTTGAGTTGACGGGTCACGACAGGCATCCTCCGTCTTTGATTCGGATCGGAGAAAGCCTAGGAGCGCATCGGTCTCCGCGCGCAGAGACCGCAAGATATCAACGGAGAAGCAGGGCGTTCCCTTAAGGGTGTAATGAGCCGCGGCCTGGTGCGTCATCCAGGCGGGAATGCAGGCGAAGGAATTGTCCGGCTGCAAGATCACCACGAGTTCCAACCCGCGGTACTCAAGCCGTCGCCTGATCAGCACGCTCTCGCCGCATCGAGGATGAAACGGGTAGTAGATCCGCCCGTCAGCCGGGTGTTCATGGGCAGTTTGTCGCCCTTCCGAGCAGGATCTGCACGGCGCGTAGGTTTCCCCTCTGCTTGTGGATGATGGACGCCTTGGTTCGGCGGAGTGAATGGGTGCCGTAGTCCTCGCGGCGCAATCCGATCCCAGTGACCCATTCGTCGACGAGCCGAGCATACTGCCGCGTGCTGATATGATCTGCGTGATCAATCCGGCTCGGGAAAGCGTAGTCGTCGAGAGTGCCTCCTCGACATTCGAACCATGCGAGCAGGCTGCCGCGGGCAGGCTCGAGGAGCTCGAACTGAACGGGGCGGCCAGTTTTCTGTTGAACTACGATAGCTCGCGAGCGAACCCGGGCGCCGCTGACAAGGTCGCCGATCTTGATCTTGACGATGTCGCACCCGCGCAGCTTGCTGTCGATCGCGAGATCGAACATCGCGCGATCGCGTAGTCGGCGCTCCCGATCAAGCCAAAACCTGATGGCCAAACCTGTTGGGCCTTCAATGCCCGTTTGGCTCCGAGCTTTCGGCCTGCGTTCCACGGCCGCCGCTCCTTGGCGACTGGATCATACTCTGAATGTCCCATAGCCTTTCACCTCCTGGCCACCATTGGCAGTGATGATCGAGGCACCGCCGCGCTCGGGATGAAAGGCTGATGGCCGAGAGCGGCTGGTCCGCTATGGAATGAAAAAGACGCAGATAGCGGACATTTGGCTTAGGAACCGCCTGCGCGGCAAGAAGCCACCGAAATCAGAAGAAAAGGTTGAGCCCGACCGATGCTTTTAGAGTTTCGGTCATATTTTTTGAAAGCCGCAACCTATTGATACATCGGTTCGAACCCAGCTTGCAGAATTCAAGCAGACCGTGCGGAAACTGCTTGCGTTGAGGACTGGCGCACTCGGGCGACGGCTGACGGCGTGTTTCGGCTTCTTTGGGCTGCAACAGGGCGTGTGTCGACCCTCTGGCCGCCTTTTGAGGGCTCTGTCGCCGCGGATTGGGCGCGCTACGGCTTCGTTCACCCCCGAAGCGCCGCCGTCATCGCCTCGACGCCCAGGATGTTGAGCGCGCGGCGCAAGTTGTAGACGAGTGCGGTCAGGCTGAACTCGGCGCGCACGTTTTCAAGGCCGCGCATCAGGAATGCGCCCTGATGCATCCATTGTTTGATGCTGCCGAATGGATGTTCGACGACCTCGCGGCGACGGTCGAGAATCTGGGGCCTCGCTTTGAGGCGTGCGGCCATGCGATCGAGCACGTCCTCGTTTTCGAGCCGGGACACCGAGCGAACGTTGTTCGTGCATCGCGCGCGCAGCGAACAAGCGTGGCAGGCCTTCCGGGCGCTGTAATCGATCTTCTCGAGATCGCGCAGCCGGCCGTGGCGGATCGGCGTCAGCAATTGCCCGGCCGGGCAGAGGTAGACGTCGCGCCCAGCGTCGTATCGGAACTCGTCTTTGCGGAAGAAGCCCTCGCGCACCGACGATCCGCGCTGCGGCCTGGGAACGTGAGGGATGCAGCCGGCCTTCTCACAGGCCTCGATGTCCTCGGCCTTGAAGTAGCCGCGGTCGGCGACGACGTCGATCGTTTCGACCCCGAGCGTGTCGCGCGCCTGGCTCGGCGGTCTGCGTCAGCAGGCCCATGTCGACGACCTGGTTGGTCACCGCCTGCTCGACGAATCATCTTGTTCTTCGCGTCGACCGCGACCTGCGCGTTGTAGCCCACGGCGACCCTCGCATGCGCGGCCATCGCGCGGCTGTCGGGATCGGTCAGCGAGATCTGGTCCTCGCCGGTCCGCTCGAGCTGAGCCAGCATCGCCTCGTAACGGCCGCGCTTCTTGCGTAAGGCCTCGATCTTCTCGGCGAGACTTTTCGTGCGCGCACCGCCAGCTGACGCCCCGTCTTCGACGTCGCTCGCGTCGAGCCGGGCGAGATAATCATCCAGCCGCTCGTCGGCGGCGCGGATGAACTGGCGCAACGAATTGCGGGTGAAGTTGCGATCCTTGTTGTTGACCGCCTTGATGCGGGTTCCGTCGATGGCGAGCAGCTCGCGGCCGTAGAGGTCGAGCCGCCTGCACAGCAGCACGAACTGGCGAAACACGCTGCGGAACGCCGCGCGATTGTCGCGTCGGAAGTCAGCAATGGTCTTGAAGTCGGGCTTCAAGTTGCGCAATAGCCAGATGACCTCGATGTTGCGATGGGCTTCGCGCTCCAGCCGGCGGGTCGACCGAACCCGGTTCAGATAGCCGTAAATATAGAGCTTCAACAGGTCGCCCGGCGCATAGCCAGGCCGCCCCGTCGCCTTCGCCCGCGCGAACCCCGCCGCCGTGAGGTCCAGCCCGTCGACGAAGGCGTCAATGAAGCGGACCGGATTATCCGCGCCGACGTAATCGTCCACCGCCTCCGGCAGCAACAAGAGCTGCTCGCGCTCGAATCCGCCAATGTGAGCGATGCGCGATTCTAGCCCGCGACCCGATTCGAGGGAATCCGCGCAGCCGAGTTTTCGCACGGTCTGCTTGATTTTTGCACGCGGTGATTCCGACCTTTTGAGAGGCGGGAATCAAGAATGAGTTTTGAGAGACGTTCTCGGGGGTTTTGACGCGATTTACCGCCGGGCGTCTTGCGGCCTACGCCTGATAGCTACGCATCCGCTCCACACTTCCTTGTTGCCATACTAGACCAAATGATCTAAAAAGAAACATGAGGACGAAGAGCTTCGATCCGGATGAGGCCTTGAAGAATGCCCTTATGACATTCTGGCAGCGGGGCTTCGAGGGCGCGAACCTGCCTGAACTGCTCAACTCCATGGGAGTGGGCCGAGCGAGTTTTTACAATGCCTTCGGGTCCAAGCGAGACGTTTTCCTGCGAAGTCTCGATCTCTATTTCGAGATCGTCCGCGCTCATCTCGAAGTCCCTCGTCGCTGATGTCGGCGACTCTCGCCAAGCTGTTGCGCGGCTCGTCGACGGAATTCTCGATGTCGCGAGAGGCGCAGGGGCAACGGGCTGGCGAGGTTGCCTGATCGGCAATACCGCGTTGGAGCTTGGCACCAGCGATCCGGAGGTCGTCACGCGTTTGAAGGTCGGTGTCGAGGTCTTTCGAACGCTGTTCAAGAAAGCGATTTCCCTGCCGTCCGCCACCGGCGCCAAACGCTCGGAACACGAGATCGATCTGGCCGCGCTACAGCTCGTGGCGAACGTTCAGGGCCTGCTCGTTCTGGCCAAATCCGGATTATCGGATGCCGACATCAAAGACATGCGCGCCGCCATGCTCGCATCTGTTTTCTTCAACGAAGCGTCTGGACTACCCTCAACCTCGGGAGAATCAACGTGAAAATTATCTCTGATCAGATGCATGGCGCATTGGACTATCTCACCGTCATAATCTTTGCCCTCGCGCCGAGCCTCATTGGCCTCACTGGGATCGCGGCGGTCGTATCCTATGCGCTCGCTATTATTCACCTCAGCATGACTGTTGCGACAAAGATGCCCTTGGGAGTGTTCAAAATCATCCCGATAAAGCTCCACGCGATCGTAGAGCTGATCGTTGGGCCGGTTCTCGTCGTGGGGGGATTGGCGGCGCCTACGCTTTCGACCGGGAGTCGAACTTTTTTTGTCGTGATGGGTGTAGCGATCTTCGCGGTCTGGTTGCTATCGAGCTATGGCCAACCCGGCGAACAAGCGACCGCCAGGCAAGCGTGAGGCGTTCTTTGCGGGACGCCATGTCCCGCCCCTTACTTGAGGCCTACCCGGCGTCAAGACGGTCGAAATCAAACAGGCCGATCAGATGGCCCCCTTCTTGGCGACGGTCGCTTTTGACTACGAGGTCACTAATGTGTTCGCGCTCGTCGCCGCGCCGACAAATGCCGGATAGGCGGTTCTCTCAAAACCTCCCGATTTTTGGCCTAAAATCGCTGTTTCAAATATCTTGCAGACCGTGCGAAAACTTGGCTGCGCGGATTCCCTCGAATCGGGTCGCGGGCTAGAATCGCGCATCGCTCACATTGGCGGATTCGAGCGCGAGCAGCTCTTGTTGCTGCCGGAGGCGGTGGACGATTACGTCGGCGCGGATAATCCGGTCCGCTTCATTGACGCCTTCGTCGACGGGCTGGACCTCACGGCGGCGGGGTTCGCGCGGGCGAAGGCGACGGGGCGGCCTGGCTATGCGCCGGGCGACCTGTTGAAGCTCTATATTTACGGCTATCTGAACCGGGTTCGGTCGACCCGCCGGCTGGAGCGCGAAGCCCATCGCAACATCGAGGTCATCTGGCTATTGCGCAACTTGAAGCCCGACTTCAAGACCATTGCTGACTTCCGACGCGACAATCGCGCGGCGTTCCGCAGCGTGTTTCGCCAGTTCGTGCTGCTGTGCAGGCGGCTCGACCTCTACGGCCGCGAGCTGCTCGCCATCGACGGAACCCGCATCAAGGCGGTCAACAACAAGGATCGCAACTTCACCCGCAATTCGTTGCGCCAGTTCATCCGCGCCGCCGACGAGCGGCTGGATGATTATCTCGCCCGGCTCGACGCGAGCGACGTCGAAGACGGGGCGTCAGCTGGCGGTGCGCGCACGAAAAGTCTCGCCGAGAAGATCGAGGCCTTACGCAAGAAGCGCGGCCGTTACGAGGCGATGCTGGCTCAGCTCGAGCGGACCGGCGAGGACCAGATCTCGCTGACCGATCCCGACAGCCGCGCGATGGCCGCGCATGCGAGGGTCGCCGTGGGCTACAACGCGCAGGTCGCGGTCGACGCGAAGAACAAGATGATTCGTCGAGCAGGCGGTGACCAACCAGGTCGTCGACATGGGCCTGCTGACGCAGACCGCCGAGCCAGGCGCGCGACACGCTCGGGGTCGAAACGATCGACGTCGTCGCCGACCGCGGCTACTTCAAGGCCGAGGACATCGAGGCCTGTGAGAAGGCCGGCTGCATCCCTCACGTTCCCAGGCCGCAGCGCGGATCGTCGGTGCGCGAGGGCTTCTTCCGCAAAGACGAGTTCCGATACGACGCTGGGCGCGACGTCTACCTCTGCCCGGCCGGGCAATTGCTGACGCCGATCCGCCACGGCCGGCTGCGCGATCTCGAGAAGATCGATTACAGCGCCCGGAAGGCCTGCCACGCTTGTTCGCTGCGCGCGCGATGCACGAACAACGTTCGCTCGGTGTCCCGGCTCGAAAACGAGGACGTGCTCGATCGCATGGCCGCACGCCTCAAAGCGAGGCCCCAGATTCTCGACCGTCGCCGCGAGGTCGTCGAACATCCATTCGGCAGCATCAAACAATGGATGCATCAGGGCGCATTCCTGATGCGCGGCCTTGAAAACGTGCGCGCCGAGTTCAGCCTGACCGCACTCGTCTACAACTTGCGCCGCGCGCTCAACATCCTGGGCGTCGAGGCGATGACGGCGGCGCTTCGGGGGTGAACGCCGGAGCAAGATTGCATCGCTTTCCGGAGCAAAGATGCATCAATGATGCCGACGAGAATGCCGTCGAGCACGGGCTTGTCTGGTGGGCGTCAGGTTGGGGTCAGATCGTCTTTGGGCGTGTCGGCGTTGTTGCGGCGTGAGCGCCGCTTGCTCTGATTGAGCCTGTAGCTATCACCATTCATTTCCAGGATATGGACGTGATGAGTGAGGCGATCGAGCAGCGCGCCGGTCAGACGCTCGGACCCGAACACGCTGGTCCATTCGTCGAACGGCAGGTTCGATGTGACGATGGTTGAACCGCGCTCGTAGCGCTGGCTGAATATCTCGAACAGCAGCTCGGCCCCGGTCTGGGAGAGAGGGACATATCCAAGCTCGTCGATGATCAGGAGCTTGTATCCGGCGACCTGCCGCTGCAGACGAAGCAACCGCTTCTCATCGCGAGCCTCCAGCAGTTCATGAACAAGGGCCGCGGCCGCATAGAACCCGACCGATAGCCCTTTCTGGCAGGCCGCGAGACCGATCCCGAGAGCGATGTGCGTCTTGCCGGTTCCGCTGTTGCCGACCGCGATAACGTTTTCGCGGCGGGTCGCGTACTCGGAACGGGCGAGTTCCAGGACGAGGGTTTTGTTGAGCGAAGGAATCGCCGCGAAGTCGAAGCTGTCGAGGCTCTTGACCGCCGGGAACCGCGCTTCCTTGATCCGACGCTCCACCATGCGTCGCTCTCGATCGATCAGCTCCAGTTCGACGAGGCGCAGGAGAAAGCGGACATGGTCGAGACCCTCGGCAGCGCATTGCCGAGCAAGCTTCTCATACTCGCGCAAGAACGTCGGCAGCTTGAGCGCCTTCAGGTGATGACCGAGCAGAAGTTGGGGCGTATCGGTCATGATGACGCCCCCGTCAGCAAGCTCATGTAGGTGCTAGCCGACGTCATCGTGACCTGCGCCCGCGGCAGATAGGGATAGATCGTCATGTCGAGGCGCGGCGGTCGCCGTTCGATGTGGCACAGGATCAGGTGCTTCACGGCGTCGAAGCCGATTGCTCCGCGCGCGATGGCGTCGCGCGCCGCGGCGGCGACGTCGTCGAGAGGGAACACTTCCATCAGCCGCAGAACCTGCACGAACTCGCGCTTGCCCTGCTTGCCCATCCGGGCTTCCAGAAGACGCCGGAGTGTCATGAACTCTTCCGGCAACCGCCAGCCGGCCAGCGGCGCCGCCTGATCGAGCGCGTTGATCTTCTGTTCGATCAACGCCAGGTAGTGCAGCGGATCGAATATGAAGTCGTGGCGCTCGTAGGAACGGGGATGACGCGCAATCACTTCCGCGCCGCATGAGATCACCACGTCATGGACATACCCGCGAACAAGCACGTCGCGATGACCGTACGTCGTCGGGACCGAGTAGTCGTTGAGCCGGTAGCGAACCAGCGACAGAGACGAGACTCGTGTCGCGACCTTCTCGCAGGCGTCGTAGGCTGGCGGCAGGGGCCTCTGGAACGCGGCAAGATCGCGCTCCAATCTCTGGGCGATCGTCTCGTCGTGGCCGCGCAAGCGGTCCGCCATCCGTCGACGGCAGCAGTCCACAAGATAGGCGTTCAACGCTTCGAAGCTCTCGAAGACCGGAAGCGGAACGAGGAAGTTCCGTCGCGCGTAACCGACCAGCCCCTCGACTTTGCCCTTGTCGTTGCCCTTGCCAGGCCGGCCAAAACGATCCCGGAATAGGTAGTGTGATTGCAACTCGGCGAAACCGCGCGTCCGCTGCCGCTTCCCGTCGCCAAGAATGCGAGCCACGGCGATCTTGGTGTTGTCATAAAGGATGGACTGCGGAACGCCGCCAAAGAAGCTGAACGCCCGAACGTGGCCGTCGCAGAAGGCTTCCGTCGTCTCGGCGGGGTAGCCGACCACGAAGCAGGCGTCCGAGTGCGGCAGGTCAAAAGCGAAGAAGTGGATCTTGCGCTCCACGCCGCCGATGACGCCGATGGCTTCGCCAAAGTCGACCTGGGCATGTCCCGGCGGATGCTCCAGCGGCACAAACATCTCTTGAGCCCGCTGACGCCAGCCGGCGACGTAATCCTTCACAATCGTGAGGCCGCCCGTGAAGCCGTACTCGTCCCGGAGACGCTCGAAGATCCGCTTCGCCGTATGTTGCTGTTTCCTCGGGCGCGACTTGTCGTCGAAGAGAATCCGGTCGATCACCGGGATGAACGGATCAAGCTTCGGCTTGGCCGGCGGCTTTGTGCGCACGTAACCCGGCGGCGCCGTGAACTTCATCATCTTGGCGACCGTGCGAGGGTCGATTCCAAACCGTCGCGCCGCCGCGCGATGGCTCAACCCCTCGATCTGAACCGCGTAGCGAACGCGCCCATAAAGCTCCACGCCCTTCATCCCCCACCCTCTGCCGACCCAACGCAAAGGGATATCTGCTGCCGGACTTTTGCTCCGGCGCTACCGGAAAATCCGGCCGCTTCAGTGAGGGATTATTGCTCCGGCGCTTACACCGTAGCACATCGGAGCAATCTGTCGCGCCGAGTCCGCGCATTCATGAAATGGATCGAAGATGTGCTGACGCCGTATCTGGAATAGCGAGACGAACATCTTCGTCCGGCCCTCGAAATCAATATTCTGAAGTTACGTCTGCCGGTCGGCGGCCCGACGGTCCAACAGAATGCAACGGTGAAACGGGCGACCTTTGAAGTCCGACATGAGATATCCTCAAACTTTTCGGCCTTCCGTCTCCCCAAACGCCGTGCCAATGCAACAAAACCATTCCGTATCAGGTTCGGAGATATCCGGCTGCTCGCAACCTTATCCGGGGCCGCCCGCCGATCTCCGTAAGGCAGCAGACGGGCAATCGGAACGAATGGCCGCTTTCGGGACGGCTCACTTTGCCCGGGAATGGCGAGGATGGGCGCATTCCGGGCGTGTCGAAACGGTTGCGCAAACGTTTCGATGTGCTAGCGTTGGCGTGAACAAAGCCGCGCTGCGAGGCGCGCGACGGCGAGGAACCCGGAGGCGACGTGTCGACGATTGCCGACGTGGCGCGGGAGGCAGGCGTTTCGGTCTCGACCGTTTCGCACGTCATCAACGGCACGAGGCGGGTTTCGCCGGCGACCGCGAGCGCGGTGAGAGCGGTCATCGACGCGATCGACTATCGCCCGAATGACATCGCTCGCTCGCTGAAGATGGCCACGACCCGATCGGTCGGGATCGCCATTTCAGCGATCGCCAATCCCTACTTCACTGACATCATTTGCGCGATCGAGACCGAGTGCGCCCGGCTCGGCATGATGATTTTCCTCTCGGACACCCAAGATGACCCGGCTCGCGAGCTTGCGGTCTTGACCGCGCTGCATCAGCGGCGGGTTGACGGGGTCATCCTGGCGCCGAGCGCCGACCCCGAACGACGCGCACTTGCTTATCTGCGAGCGGCGCAGCTCCCCTGCGTTCTAGTCGATCGCACGCCCGACTCTTCGTTCGATCAGGTTGGCGTCAACAATCGCGAGGCGATGAGCGAGCTGGTGAACTATGTCGCCGGCCTCGGGCATCGCCGCATCGGCTATATCGGCGGCCATCCGGATTTTGAGACCACGCTCGAGCGCATCGTCGGCTACCGCAACAGCCTTGAGCGTCTCGGGCTTGATTTCGACGAGCGCTATCTCGTCACTGGCAACGCGTCGACCGCGAGCGCCGCCGAGGCGACGCATGCGCTGCTTTCGCTGCCAGATCCACCCACGGCGATTGTGACTGGCAACAATATGGCGACGATCGGCGCGATGGGGGCGGTGCGGGCGATGGGCTTGAGCGTTCCCGCCGACATTTCGATTGCCGGCTTCGATGATTTCGAGTGGGCCGATTATTTCGAGCCGCGGCTCACTCTCGTCGCTCAGCCCTGTGAGGAAATCGGCCGGAGGGCGGCGTTCTTGTTAATCGAGCGGATCGCCGCGCCCGACGGCGTGCGGCGCACCGTGCGCCTCGACGCCACGCTCAGATTGCGCAACTCCTGTGCGAGGCCACGATGAGCGCGACGGCCGAAACCGCGGCCCCGCTGCTCATGATGAAGGGCGTCGTCAAGCGCTTCGGCGGCGTGCAGGCGCTCCGTGGCGTGGACTTCGATCTGCGCCGCGGCGAGATTCACGCGCTTCTCGGCGAGAACGGCGCTGGGAAATCGACGTTGATGAACGTTCTGTCCGGGGTCGTCGAACCCGACGCCGGCGAAATGCGGATCGACGGCGCGCCCATGCGCTTCGCCGACCCGCGCGCGGCGCAGGCGGCGGGCGTCGCCACCATCTTCCAGGAGCTCGACCTCGTGCCGAGCCTCGACGTCACCGCCAACCTGTTCCTCGGCCGCGAGCTCACCCGCGCCGGCGTGCTCGAACGCACGGCGATGCGGCGCGCGGCCCGTTCCCGGCTCGAAGCCGTTGGCGTCGAGATCGACGTCGATCAGCCGGTGGCCGAGCTCTCCGTCGGCCGGCGGCAGATCGTAGCCATCGTCAAGGCGCTGACCTACGCCTCGCGCATCCTGGTGATGGACGAGCCCACCGCCGCGCTCACTGCGGCCGAAGTCGACCGGCTGTTTGCGGTGATGCGCGACATCGCCGCGCGCGGCGTCGGCATCGTTTACATCTCCCATCGGCTCGAGGAGGTCCCACGCGTCGCCGATCGGGTCACGGTGTTGCGCGACGGCCAGGTCGCCGGAATCGCTTCCGCGCGCGCCCCGCAATCGGAGCTCGTTCGCCTTCTGGTCGGCAGGCCGCTCAACGAACTATATCCGCGTCGGAGTGGGTCGTTGGGGCGGCGCGTGCTGCACTTGCAGGGAGCCCGTTACCGGCCCAGACGCGCCCGCGCCGGCTGGCAAGCGCCCGACGGCGTCTGGCTTGAGGTGCGCGCCGGCGAGATCGTCGGCCTGGCGGGGATCATGGGGGCAGGGCGCACGGAACTGTTGACCGCGCTCTACGGCGCGGCCGGACCCGGGCGCTGGTCGGGCGTGGTCGAAATCGATGGCGCGCCCGCGCGGCTCGCCTCGATCCGGAATGCGCGTGCTGAGGGTCTGGGTTTCGTGACCGACGATCGCCGCGGCAGCGGCCTCATGTTGCGCGACAGCGTCCGGCGCAATCTGGTGATGTCCGTCCTGCGCAAAGTCTCGCCGCTGTTCCTCATGTCCAAGCCGCGGGAAGACGAACTCGTGCGGAAGGCCATCCGCTCGTTCGACGTGCGTCCAGCCTTGCCGGAGGTTCCGGTCGGCGCGCTGTCAGGCGGCAATCAGCAGAAGGTCGTGCTGGCCAAGGAGGTGCTCGGCGGACCGCGGCTTTTGCTGTTGGACGAGCCGACGCGCGGCGTCGACGTCGGCGCAAAGGGAGAGATTTACGCCCGCATTCGCGAACTCGCGGGACAGGGGCTCGGCGTTCTCATCGCGTCCAGCGAAATGCCGGAACTGCTGGGCCTATGCGATCGGGTCGTGGTGCTGAGGCGCGGCCGCACGGTCGCCGAATTTCCCGGCGGCGCCGACGAGCACGAAGTCCTGGCGGCGGCCGAGACGAGCCAGGATGATGCGCATGAATGACGCGGCGCCCGCGCGCGGCGCCTCCGCCTCCATGCCGGCCTCCTGGCGGCGCCTCGATCTCTTCGCCGTCGCCGTCCGCTTTCAGAGCGTCATCGGTCTCATCGTAGTGGTGATCGGCGGGATCGTCTTCTCGCCGCGCCGGCACGGCCACATTCTGTTTCTGGGGCTCGACAACATCGCCAACATCGTGCGCGCGGTGTCGGAAACCGGGATCATCGCGGTCGGGATGACCTTCGTCATCATCACTGCGGGGATCGATCTGTCCGTCGGCGCGCTCTTAAGCCTGTCGAGCGTGCTGACCGCAACCATCATGACGACTGCCGGTTGGGGATTGATCCCGACCATCCTGTTCGTGGTCGCCTGCGGCGCCGCCTTTGGTGCGGTTCAGGGTCTCATCTCGACCCGCTTCCGGCTCGAGCCGTTCATCGTCACGCTGGCCGGGCTGCAGGTCGCGCGGGGTCTGGCGCTGGTCATCTCCAACAACCAGTACATCAACATCTCCTATGGCAATGGGCCGGGCCTCGCGCCGTCGGTGTTCTCGATCCTGGGCGACCGCCTATTCAACAACATCGTGCCGGTGGCGACGCTGGTGTTCGTCGTCGCGGCGGCGATCGCCACCTTCGTGCTTAACTTCACCCGCTTTGGGCGCTATGTCTTCGCCGTCGGCGGCAACGAGCGCGCGGCGCGTCTCTCAGGCGTGCCGGTGACGGCGGTCAAGATCTCGGTCTATGCGATCACCGGCCTCGTGTCGGCGATCGCCGGCATCGTCCACGCCGGCCAATTCAATTTCGGCAGCGCCAACGATGGCACCGGCTATGAACTCGTCGCGATCGCCGCCGTCGTCATCGGCGGCACCAGCCTGTTCGGCGGCGCGGGCTCCATGATCGGGACGGTCGCCGGCGCAATCATGCTCGGCGCGCTCGCCAACGTGCTGCAGCTCAACAACATCAACGCGGCTCTGCAATTGCTCGCGACCGGCGCGATCATCGTGCTCGCCGCGGTTCTTCAGTCTCTCGTCCGTCGCCGCGAGGGATTGGGTCGATGAACGCCAGGCGACGCAACAATAAGATCGCGGGATTGGCGGATGCGCCGCGCCGCGAAGTTTTCCATCGGACGTGTCAAACAGGGAGCGAAAAATCATGTCTTTTGTATTCGTGAAACAACCAGCCGCGCTGATGCTCGGCGTAGGCGCGCTGGCGCTTGCCGCCGGCGCGGCGAGCGCGACGCCGCTCGTCAAGGAATGCGGCGAGAACGGCAGTTTCGTGATCGGCTTCTCGCAAGCCAACAACGCCGAGCCCTATCGCCAGCACGTCAATGACGAACTGACCGCGGCAGCCAAGAAGGTACCGCAATTCACGCTGCAGATCGCCGACGGCGCCGGCAATGTGAATACGCAAACCTCACAGATGGACAATTTCATCACCCAGAAGGTCGACCTCATCCTCATCTCGCCGTTTGAAGCCGCGCCGCTGACCCCGGTGGTGGCGCGGGCTATGAAGGCGGGCATTCCGGTCATCGAGCTCGACCGCAAGACCGTCGGTGAGCCCGGCAAGGACTACACGGCCTTCATCGGCGGCGACAATTTCAAGATCGCGGAAGAGGCCGGAAAGTACATGGCCGACAAGCTTCTGCCCAAGGGCGGCGAGGTGGCGGTGCTCGAAGGCCTGCCGAGCTCAACCCCAGCGGTCGAAAGGCTCGACGGCTTCAAGGCCGGGGTCAAGGCCAATCCGAACATCAAGGTGGTCGCCGAGCAAGCCGCCGACTGGCTGCCGGACAAGGCGCAGACCGCCTTCGCCGCAATGCTCCAGGCCCATCCCGACATCAAGGCCGTCTATGCCAGCAACGATATGATGGCGGCGGGCGCGCGTCTCGCGGCCAAGGGCGCGGGCAAGAAGGACGGCGACATCGCCATCATCGGCACCGACGGCCTGCCCGGACCCTCCGGAGGCATCCGCGCCGTCGCGGAAGGCGAGTGGGCGGCGACGTTCACCTATCCGACCGGTGGACCGGAGGCGATCGAGATGGCAAAAAAGATCCTGCTCGATTGCGCCGCGAGCGTGCCGACCACGGTCACCGTGCCGACGACGGCGATCACGCCGGACAACGCCAAGTCCCTGATGGGGAATTAGAGCAGTATCCGAACGGATTGAATCGGCGGGGGGATTCCCGAATCGGTTAATTTCTGCTTCCTCATTCACTGCGAGAATGGGGACGGCGGGGGATGGGTCTTTCCAACGATCTTCGCGAGCGCGTGGTCGAGGCGGTGGTCTTGGGCGGGTTGTCGCGCAATCAGGCGGCCGCGCGTTTCAAAGTGAGCGTGGCGAGCGCGGTGCGCTGGGTAAAGCGGTTCAATACCACGGGCGAGATTTGGCCGGCGCCTTCCGGCGGCGACCGCCGCTCCCGCCGAATCGAGGCGCATCGCGACTATCTGTTGGGCCTGATCCGGCGCAGGCCGGACATAACGCTGCTCGAGATCCGGGAGCAGCTGATCGCCAATAGCGGCGAGCGCTTTGCGGTCTCCGTGCTGTGGCGTTTCTTCGACCGTCACCAGATCACCTTTAAAAAAACGGCGCATGCCGAGGAACAACAACGCGCGGACGTGCAAAATCGACGCCGGGAATGGTTCGCGGGACAGCTCGATCTCGATCCGACGAAACTCGTTTTCATTGACGAGACCGGAGCCTCCACAAATCTCGCGCGCAAAAGCGGACGTTGCCGGCGCGGGCGCCGGTTGCGGTCGGCCATCCCGCACAGTCACTACAAAACGGTGACTTTGGTCGCCGGCCTTCGCCTTCGCGGCCTGACGGCGGCAAGGACTTTCGACGGACCGATCAACGCCGCCCTGTTCGAGGATTGGGTGGAGACATGCCTCGTCCCCACGCTCTCGCCCGGCGAGACCGTCGTCATGGACAATCTCCCCGCTCACAAGGGGCCGCGGGTCGAGCAACTGATCAAGGCGGCGGGCGCGCAGTTGCGATATCTTCCAGCCTACAGTCCCGATATGAACCCTATCGAAAAAGCCTTCTCCAAGCTCAAGGCCTTCCTGCGCAAAATCGCCGAGCGGACCGTCGCGGGTCTGATGCGCGCCCTCGAAACCTGCGCCGAAATCTTCGAGCCCTCGGTATGTATAAATTACTTCAAATCCTGTGGTTATCAGGACGATACAGGATGATCGGATTCCGCTCTAAGCCGGCGCCCAAGCCAGGCTGCTTAGAGGGCAGGAGCCGTCGCAAGACGGCTTCCGCAATGGGATGCCCGACTAGGTTCTGGAGCCGCCAGATCGCCTCTAAGCGCCCGCCCGGCACGCGCTTCGGCTCGCCGCTCATTCTGTCGCAAGTCCACCCCCAACCGAATGACGGCTATGGCGTGGACTGCGGTCCTTCCCGAGGCGGCCCCGGAAGGCGCACTATCCGCCCGCGCCGGTCGATGTGGCCGGTCGCCTAAACGTCTGCCTCGGAGTTGCGCCGAACAGCGGCTGGACGTCCTTATCGGGCGCAAATCCGTCGTGCGGGAGGACCAGACTGGCGATGGCGCTGTAAACTGACCTTGGGAAATCGCGGTAAGTGCTGGCGCGCCCGAAGAGATTCGAACTCCTGACCCCCAGATTCGTAGTATGTTCCTATTCATTCGCCACGGTTTCCCATTGTACGACTTACTACTACGATAAGTTCAGAAATTGCCAATTCTATTGCCGTTTTCGTACCATAGCGTAGGATCGCACGGCGGGACCTTGAGACACCTGTCCCTCACTTTGCCGTTCTAACGCCGTTCTAATCCACGGGAACTGATGCGTCTAGCAGCCTGTCGGACTGCGCTCATTTTGGCTGACGATCGCGTGGATTGTCGCGGTTTGGATGTGGGTGGTAGTCCGATCGAGCTTTTCGGTGGCTTCGACTGAGCCTTGGGGAGCCTTGACAAGCCTCGGCCTAGGGCTGGTCGGCGCGCCTCGTAGGCGTTCGGCCCCTCTCAGGCGGGGCTGAGCGAGAACATTCGCTTCAGATTCCAAGCCATGGTCACGAGAGTCCACTCGCCGCGCACTTTTTCGAGCCCACGCAGGGAAAATTGACGGAATCCGAGCACGGATTTGATGATGCCGAACACGGGTTCCGGCGTCTGTTTGCGCAAGGCGTAGAGCGCGCGGCCTTCCGGCGTCTTCAGTTTATGGGCCATCGCCTGGACCGGCGTCGGTTGTTCCGGGGCTGCCGGCGTCGGCGCGAAGCGCACGCTCAGCGGCGGATGATGCGGCTGGCGGCCCATCGCAATCACCGGCTCGACGCCCGCCCTTGCACAGGCGTCCACATTGCCCGCGCTGAAATAGCCGGCGTCCGCCAGCAGATGTTCGACCTTCCCCAAATTCTCGGGCAACGCGCCGATCTTCTCCAGTATGGGCTCGACTTGGCCCTTGTCGTTGGGCGTCTGGACCACGTCGATCGCCACCACCAGCAGGCTGCCCGTCGCCACCGCCGCCTGCGCGTTGTAGCTTTGTTCGAAACCGCCGCCGGCCGCCGGCATGATGCGGGAGTCCTCATCGGTCAGATTGACCTGATCGCTCGGTCGCGGTCCTTCGGCCGCAGGTTGCGGCGGCTTGCCGCCCGGCTTCTTTCCCGTCGCCGCGGCCTTGGCCTCGCGCGCCGCCATTTTGGCCTCGTGCTCCGCCATCTCGCGCGCATGACGCTCCTTGGCCCGAACCTCGATCTTCGCCCGCGCTTCGGCGATCTTACGAAGACGCTCCTCGCGCCGCGCCAGTTCGTCCGGTATCGACATGCCGTCGGGAACGTCCGCCGCGTCCGCCGCTTCGGCTTTGGTCATCAGATCGGCGACCTCGGCCTTCAATTGCGCCTCGATCTTGCCTGCGTGTTCATGGGAAAGCGCGCTGTGCCGGCTTGCGTTGGCATGGATCTTCGTCCCGTCCAGGCCGATCGTCCCCATCTCCAGCACCCCCATCTCGCGGGCGAGTTGAAGAACGTCCACGAACAGCTTCTCGATCTCTTTCAAGAAGCGCCGCCGAAACGTCGCGATCGTGTCGTGGTCGGGATGATCGTTCGCGGCGATGAAACGAAACGCCACCGAGTCGTAGGTCGCCCGCTCCAGCTTGCGGCTGGAGAACACCCCCGTCGCATAGCCGTAAACCAGAAGCCCCAACACCATCCTGGGATGATACGAAGCCGAACCCGAGCCCCGATAGTCCCGGCTCATCCTGCCGAGATCCAGCCCGTCGACCACTTCGACAATGAACCGAGCCAGATGTTTCTCCGGCAGCCACTCGTCAACCGAAGGCGGAAGCAGATATCCCGTCTCTCGGTCGATCGTACGAAAATTGTCCATCTGACCCGGTTCGTGGCGCAAGGAGAATCAACGCCGTCATTGTACCTCGCCAAACACCGCAGGTCCTTCCAGAACCCACGTCGTTCATTTAAGTCCGACAGGCTGCTAGCTCTAGGCCATTTTGGCCCTCCAGTTCACCTCCTCTGGGCAGCAGATCGTCAGGGACGCCGAGCTCCCTGGCTTCTTCGTGATGGTCGGCAAGAGAACCAAGACATTCATGGTGCAGGGCGACCTGCGCCAGAACGGCAAGCCAAGGGAGTCCGAAACAGAATCGAACTGCGGCGGAAATGAGTTTTTCAACAGCCTGTTAGTCTCGCCAGGGACGGTGAGCCAAGGCAATCGCCCTCGGATCGGAGACGAATGGGACCGGCCGCCCCAGGCTATGTAACGCACTAATTTCACACGATGTTGAAGAACGACCAACCACCGCGGCAGATCGAGCGCTACGACTGCGAGTACCGGCGCAACGGCACGGCAAACCTGTTCGTCTTCCTCGAGGTGAACCGTCCCTTGGCGCAAGGTTGATGCCTCACAGCGCCTCAATCCCAAGGCGTTGCGCGGCAGCGACTACAGCGCGGGCACCATTCTCGAAATGATCCCGCGCGAGGTCGGCTCCCGGACCCGGTGCGGGAGCGTGCGCGGATGCTGAAGGGGTGCGACATCTACATCAACGGCGCGCCATGCCCAATGTGCATGAGCGCGATCTACTGGTCGCGCATCGATCATGTATATTTCGCCGCCAGCCTGAAGGACACGAGCCAGATCGGCTTCGACGATGCCTTTCAATACGAAGACTTCGCGAAGCCGTGGGGAGAGCGGCGCATCGCGGTGACGCCCGACTTCGAACAAGACACCGGTCTGCAGGCGTACAAGGCCTGGATGGACAAGAAGGACCGGCATCCGTACTGAAAGCAAAGAGCGCCCGTGCCGGTCAACCTCGTTCGAGCATTTGGCACGCAGGGTTGGTCGCCATGGCGGCGGGGCACTTGGGCGAACGGCGCACGACGCATGCTAGTGAGGAATAGTCTCGTTGAATCTGGCCTTGCAACGGTCACAGATGCTTGCGGCATTCGCCTTCGGACAGTTGGCGAGGACGGTCAGGAGATCGTGAGCTTGGCGTCACCGAGCTCGGCGAGCCGCTTGATGACATAGCGGGACGCCGCGCCCCGCACGGCTCGCAGGGGATGCGAAGATGCCTCCCCGAAGGTCTGACAGGGTGATCACGCCATCGCGGGGCATAGCCGACGATAACCGGGGAAAGAACGAGGGAAGAACGATCTATCTTGCCCTTTCAAACCGCTTTCTCGATCGCCTTACGTTTGCGGCGACGCTCACCGCCATAGCGCCGACCATCCTCATTCACCGTTTCCACGAAATGATCCGAAAGAAGACTGAACGCGAACTCGATCCCTTGGAACGCCGACGCCGATCATAGCCTCGTCACATGGCGCAACCTCTTCACTTCGCGATCATCGCGACGCTTGAGCCGGTTGCGCATCGGCTTCACCGCCGCTCAACCCCGCGAAGGGGCGCTGAGCGCGATCCAAAGCTCGAGCATTTCGGTCACATACGCCTCGCGATCTCGAAGAACAGCCAGCCGCCGAGCGCGATGCTGAGCGGCCAGTCGATGATGGGAAATATGGCCGAGGACATCAGACGAGCCCACTTGCTTCGGCCGTCAATCCGCTGCCATCAACCTGCGGGGGCGCGGGTCGAACCGTTGCCACCTCGGATCCTCCAGCATAGCGAATTCGATCACAGCGGCGTGCCTAAGCTTAGCGTCATCCCCGTGACCGTCCGGCGGCGGCCGCCTTGCTTGCGAGCTGAACCTCTGCGCGCTCGTTCGGTGTGAAGTCCCCCGAGGAACTCTGTGGCAGCCTGGTTTAAGAAACGACTAGAACAAAGAGCTGGGAGGCCCACTGACAGGATTACGCCCATGGACGCGTCTACCGCGGAATTCGCGCTCGCAGGTAGCCTCGCAGAACTCAGGGCGAAGAGACGGCTCGTTGTTCACGGCGGCCCTCGTCCAATTCGGGTGCTCTACGACCGCTGGCGCATCTTTGCGCTCGACAATCGGTGCCCGCATATGGGCTTCCCGCTCGATCGCGGGAGCGTCTACGACGGTATCATCTTGACCTATCACTGGCACCACCCCGGTTTGATCTCGAAAGCGGCTGTATGTTCGACCTGTGGGCGTGCGACGCCCCGATGTGCCCGGCCGAGGTGCGCAACGGCGAAGTCTGGGTGAAGACCACATTTGGCTATGACGATCCGCCGAGCACTGGCGCGCGCGGCTTGACAGCGGCCTGGCGCACGACATCAAGCTAGTCATCGCGAAAGCGGTGCCCGGTCAACTCGCAGCTAGCGTCCCGCAGGCCGAGATCGTGCGGCACGTCGCGCTGTTTGGGGCGCCGAACCGCGAGGGCTGGGAGGTCGGCCTCACAAGCCTGACGAGCGCGCCGCTTCAGACGCGGCGCCGCGAGGACGCCGGCGCGGGACTGATCGCCTGCGGGCGGTCTCGCTCACACAGCGATCGAGGTCGCGGAGATCCCGGCGCAGCTGCTCGAGCGCGAACCCCAGAGTGAAAAGGCGCTCCGCGGCCTCGACCGGCAGACTGAGTGTCAGACCCTCGTCGCGAACCTCGGCTATTGTCCGGGCGCAGTCGTCGAAGGCCGCTTCGGCAGCCTCAAGCGGCGGCGGCTTGCGCCGAGCCGCCAGCGCGTCCGCCCTTCGCCCCAGGTGATCGACTGCGCTCTCTGCAATGCTCATGAGCAGCGGTCTGAACCGCGCCTGAATTGCGCCGGGAAGCGGCTCGTCCGAGCATGACAAAGTCGTGACGGAGCCTGAGCAGCGTCCTGAGCAACGGTCCCAGGTCGGGCTCGGCTGCGAGGAGGCTTATCCGCTCGTGCCTGGCCTCGGCGGCGATCAACTGCGTCTTTCCCACGGCCTCGCCGAAGGCGTCCTGGATCCGCCCGATCGACGCCGAATCGAGAGGCCGCAGAAACCCCTGCAACAGCTCCGGCAGCGACTTCGCCATCAGTTCGAGCGCCCGCGCCGCCAACTCGATCGCGAAAGAATGCGCGCGGGCCGGGAAGACCAGAAGCGAGACGGCAAGCGCGGTGACGCCTCCGAACGCAACCTCCAGCACGCGATCGATGGCCTGGCCCGCGCGGGCGTCGTTGAAGCGCGGGAACTCGAGGGCGCGGTCGTCGAGCATGGTCTCCGACAGGCGACCCGTCGAGGGATCCATGCGCCAGCGCACCAGCTGTGGCCGGCCCTCGCTCGGTCCGCGCATTTCGCTAGCGAACATCTTGGGATGGCGCACCACGTCCATCACCACCTGATCGCCGTCGTCATAGGCGTTCATCACGTGGAAGACGTAGCAGGACGGCGCCTCGATCCATTTCAGCCCCTTAAGGTCGCCCGAGCGCGGCAGAAGGCCGATGCGCGGCGTCATCTGCTCGTCCCATCGGAACGGGAAGCCGCCGCGACCCACGATCGCCATGTCGAAGCGCACCGGCAGGTCGAGGATGATCGCAAACCGCGCGGTGAAGGCGATGTCATGGATCATCGGACAGTACGGCGCAGGGATGTCGGCGACGGTGCGCGCGCGGCCGGCCTGGTCCACCACAGATAGCTGATCGCCTCGAGCCCGGGCTGATAGGTGACGGCGTGGAGCTCGCCCGTGACGGGGTCGATCTTCGGATGGGCGGTGAAGCCGTGCTTCAGCGTGCCCGAAAGATCGGCGCGCCCGACGCTCTCGAGTGTGTAGGTCAGCTCCACCGGCAGGCCGCCGGCTTCGACAATGGCGTAGGTGCGCCCGCCCATGTCGATGATGTTGGTGTTGGCGGTGTTGTCGCCGAAGCCATTGCGCGGACCGGGCAGGCCCGGACGGCCGAGCAGGGGCGCGATGCTGTCGGAGGCCACGGCGCGGTTGCGGTACCACTCGGCCCTGCCGCCGCGGAGTCTGAGGCCATGCGCCATGCCCGAGCCGGTGAACCAGTGATAGGCCTTGGGATCGACAGGCCCGAGCGGATTCGGGCCGCTATGCCGAAGATGTTCCTTCATGCGCCGAAAGGTGCTTTCACGACCGAGGCCCGCGCCAGGGTCGCTGCTGAGTTGACAGAACTCGGCATGGCTTGCGAGCGCCTCATCGACACGCCGCAAATCCGCGCCGGCATCTGGGTCTACTTTGTCGAGCACGAGCCCGACACTGTGTTCCGCGCCGGTCGGCAGGCAGCGGAGCCGATTATGAGCCTCAAGGTGTCTACGCCCTGAGGGGTGGCTTTAATGCGGAGACCAAGACCCGCATGGTCGCCGAGGCGACGGCGATCCTCGGCAAGCATTCCAAGACCGACGATGGCGAGGTGCCAGCCTACATCGGCATCCTCGAGGTCCCCGAAGAGAACTGGGGCATGTATGGTAAAGAGGTTCACCTGGAGGCGATGCAGATCAAGTCATGATCCGAGACAGGCCCGGGGCGCTATCCGCGATGTCCGCTCTACGTCGAGATGACATTCATCCGTTCCCGACCAATGCGGCGCGAAAACTCGGTGAGGCGATCCCGATTCCAAACTTCAGGCGAGTTTTCCCGGCAAAGTAGAGCCGTAGGTTGGAGTGGAATCGAAGCCCCCCGTTGTCCGTCGCTTTGGGCCGTAAGAACCTCTGATAGTGCACATAACCACAATCGCACTATCAATTCCTGAGCCCTCGGCAGCCAGCCTCGTCGCCTTCGTGCTATCGTATTTCATGGCATGGTCTCCTGTCCGCGCACCAACACCAGAATCATCTGGGTTCGGAAAGGCGGAGACTAGGCAAAGCTATTTCCACCAGATCCCAGACGGGACCCATGTCTGATTCTGTACAACTCAACTTGTTTGGCCACCGGCCTAATTTTGACCGGTCTCCCAACGCAGTATCGCTGCAACCCCTTCTCCCTCAGGAATTATCGGACGAAGAGCTGATTGCTGCTATTTCCGAAGCAACGCTTGCCGACGCCTGTGCGTTGGCGGCCGAAGCAGGGAAGCGGCGGCTGAGCTCCGCCATCCCCGCGCTCACAACTCTTTGCAATCGCTTCGTGGGCTATGGCATTGACGTCGGAGTGCCCGAACAAGCCGCTGCGCTCGAGGCGCTCGGTGTCATTGGTGGTCCCGAGGCGTCACGAGCCGTTGTTCAATTGATTGTCAAGAGAATCGTTCAAGGTCCGACTTTGGTCGTGGCGACCACCGTAGCTTCGCAACTCGGCGTCATTTTTCCGACTGACATTGCCCTCGCTCTTCTGCGGGATTCGAATCCCGCGGTTCGCGCGCTTGCCTGCGCCTGCGTCCGCGCGGGACAGGAAGTCGTAGCAATTTTGATCGCGCTGCTTGACGACCCTGATGGCGAAGTGTCAGCCGCTGCTGCATGCGCACTCGGACGAATGGGAAGAGTGGAGGCGCGGATTCATTTGAAACGATATTTGATCGAAAGGCCTTCGGCCCGCGTGGTCGAGGCCGTGACTGGAGTGGCGGACGACGAAGCCATCGTATTGCTTGCGCGGGTCGGCCGCGGCCGCCGAGACTTGGCGCTTTCAATCATTTCCGCGCTCGAAGAAATCGACAACGCAAGGGCCGCGTCCGCCGCCTCCGGGCTAAAAAGGTTTGTGTGCAAGGCGGAATGATGTTGACCTATGAAGCGCAGCCTTCGAACCTATTAGAGGTGTGGCTGGCCCATTAGACCGCTCTTGCGTGCCGGACCACCCTTGCTGCGTCTCTGTCTATCAGAGCCGCCGCAGACAATCACCCTACGTATTGGTTCCCCTCGCTGTGCTCGCGGAGCACGTTTCGGGGACGACCGCCGTTGTGCCTTGGCGCAACCGACGCCTTCAGCCGAAGGCCGCTTTTCGTGCTTATCGGCCGTTCATAGGCCCGATCTTGTAGGGCAGCAAAGGGTCGGAATGACGCGTTCACAGGCCGCTCCTTGCGGAACCGGGTGCGAGCGGTGAGAGAGGAAATGGCGATCGTCCAGAAGGGCGGAAACTCGTTGTTCGAGAACCGCGAGTCGAGACCGAGCGCTCATGGGCGCGCTCAACTCGCCTCAGGCGCAATTCACGTTTCACGAAACGGGAGTTTGGCTCCTTCGCCGCCCTCCTGCGACCGAAAGTTCGAGATCGTTACGCCGACGAGGCGGATGCCCTTGGGCGGAGGGAAGACAGATCGGATCAGACCCAGGGCGACCTCATGAAGCCTGTCCCTGGTTTCAATGCTCGTTTCCTTCGATCGGCTGCGGGTTGATATTTGAAAGTCGGCCCATTTGATTTTCACCGTCACGGTTCGACCCCGCGAATTCGCTTTCTCGCACCAGGCCCAGACCTCGTCGGCCATCGCAATCACGCCCGCTTCGATTCGGGCAGAATCGGTGAGGTCTTCCGGAAAGGTTGTTTCCGATCCAGAGGACTTTCGTTCACGGTCCGGCTGGACCGACCGGTCGTCTTGACCTCGCGCCAGTTCGTAATACCAGTCGCCTGAGTTGCCGAAATGGTTGCGAAGGAAGTCGAGGGTCTGACGGCGCAGGTCCGAGCCTGTTTCGATGCGAAGGGCGTGCATCTTCCGCGCCGTCACCGGTCCAACGCGATGAAATCTTGCTACCGCCAGGTTCGCGATGAAGGCTTCCCCTTCGTCAGGCATGATGGCGAACTGCCCGTCTGGTTTTTGATGGTCTGAGGCAAGCTTGGCGAGGAACTTGTTGTAGGAGACGCCGGCCGACGCCGTGAGCGCGGTTTCGTCGTGAATTCGTTTCCTTATTTCTTTGGCGGTCGCCCAAGCTGTCGTTCCTTCCCTGAGATGGTCGGTCACATCAAGGTAGGCTTCATCAAGCGACAACGGCTCAACCAGAGGGGTGTATTCCGTGAAGATCGCATGGATCTGGCGCGACACCGCACGGTAAACCTCGAACCTAGGCGGGACGAAAACGAGGTCGGCGCAACTCCTCATCGCGATCGTTGAAGGCATCGCCGAGCGCACTCCGAAACGTCGCGCCTCGTAACCTGCAGCGGCCACGACGCCGCGCTTGGCGGGATAGTCGACCGCGACCGGCCTTCCCTTGAGAGCGGGATCGTCGCGCTGTTCGATGGACGCGTAGAAGGCGTCCATGTCGATGTGGATGATCCTGCAAATCCGCCTCTTGTCCATCGGGAGGATGCTACTCGATTTGAGCCGGCTGAAGATCAAAGCTCAAATTGAATGTGTCCGACTCGCTTGCTCGACCGAGAGTCAAGGAAACGTCGTGCCGCGCGAAGGGCTTTTGCGCGGGCTGATCCTGCCGTGCGATGATGGTTTCTTTCCACCTGTCGCGAGAGGATGTACGTCATGCCGAAAAAGAAGAACTCTCGCCCGGACACCGTGGAGTAAGGAAGATCTGCGTGAGCGCAAGGCGCATTCGAAAGCGAGGACGCCAGTAGTGCAGGTCGCAAAAGCGATGAAACCAACGGAGGCGGCGGTCCGGCAAAAGGCAAAGACGATCGGGATCGGTCTCGGTCACCGACGCTGATGCAATTTCGCTTCTCCCCTCGGCGCAGGCCCCCGCGGTGACATGGTCACCCTCAAGCCTAAAACTGGCGACGGTGGCCCACGACGTCGCCCTGACATCATGACTAAGTGCGGCTCGGTCGCCTTTCCACGAGGGGTATGCGGCTCTTCGATCGGCGAACACTACGGTTTTGGCGGTAAGGTCGATGCGAGCTCGCGTGGAACGGCCGATGAAGATCGCCAGCTTCAACATCAACCGCCGGTTGGCGAACCTGCTTGACTGGCTTCGCGAAACTCAGCCCGACATCGTCTGTCTCCAAGAAACCAAAACTGCGGACGCTGAGTTTCTCGCAGAAGCGATTGAGCAGGCCGGTTGTCACGCGATATGGAGAGGCGAGGAGCGTTGGAACGGCGTGGCGATCTTGGCAACGTGGGAGCCTGTGTCGACCCGCCTGGAGCTGCCAGGCGATCGTGCCGACGCGCAATCCTGCTATTTTAAGGCAGCGGTCAATGGTGTGCTGATCGCGGTCGAAGGCTTTGCGCCGACGCCGGAAATGCCCAAGATCGTAGAGTGCAGGCGCTCGTGGCTAGGCTCGCGGAGACTGATAAAATGAAGGCGGCGACGGCGCAATGCGGCGCTGCACGTTCCCCTTGAAAGAGCCCGCCTGGCGCTCCGAGGTTTGAGGTCTCCCCATCGCCATCGACCGCCTGTCGCTGGACGACGCCGATCTTCTTCTCCACCAGAGCGATGGTGGCGAGCGACTGGCAAGAGGTGCCGGTCGGCACCTCGCCAGTGTCCAGTTGAATCCGGGCGAGCTTTATCCGCCGTCGGCTTCGTCGCCACCTACGGTTCGCCCGGCTGCGAATACTTCGTGCAACGCTCCTTTGACTACGCAGTCTCAATGAATTGCCGCATACATGATTCTGTCCTCGCTCGCAGTCGCGGCATCGAATTCGGCGACGATGCGTCCGAGGCGGGCGACCAGAATACGGTCGGAAATCGCGAGGATCTCGGGGAGATAGGACGAAATGACGACGACCGCCTTGCCCTCCTCAGCGAGACGGCGGATTTGACCGTGGATCTCCGGAATGGTGGCGACGTCAACGCCACGCGTTGGCTCGTCGAAGATGACGATCGACGGCTCCTGGACGAGCGATTTGGCGATGACAACCTTTTGCTGGTTGCCACCGGAGAGTTCTACAATCCTAGCCTTGCGTTGCAGCGCCGCGATCTTCAGCCGATCGACCCAATATGCCGCCAACTTATTGCGCGTCACGCGCGAGAGGAGGAAGCGCCACCCGACCTTGGTGGAGAGCTTCCCGATGTAGACATTGTCGTCGATCCGCATCGTTTCGAAGAAGCCGTTCAGCTTCCGGTCCTCGGTGAGGTAACATATGCCGGCGTTGATCGCCTGCTTCGGCACGCGGAATCGGATTGGCTTGCCGTGCAGCTTGATCGTGCCGCCGTTGATGAGGTTGCGCTTCAACGCGCCGTAGATGATCTTGGCGATCTCGGTGCGGCCGGAGCCGATCAGGCCAGCGATGCCAACGACTTCGCCGGCATAGACCGAGAACGACATATTTTTCACTACCATGCCCATCGTAACGTTCTCGACCGCAAGCACCTTCCTTTTCTCTTCCCCGCGCTGGCGGTGGCTGACCCCGCGGCGTCGGGCATAGTGCGTCTGCGCGATGTCGCGGCCGACCATCGCGCGCACTAGTTTTTCGCGGCTCATCTCCGCGGTCCGCGACGATATCACCAGCTTGCCGTCCCGGAGCACCGTGATGCGATCGGAAATCTGCAGCAATTCCTCGAGCGCATGCGAGATGTAGATGATCGCCGTCCCCTGTGCGCGCAGGTCGCGCACCAGATTGAAAAAATGGACGATCTCCTCGGGGGTGAGGCTGGCGGTCGGCTCATCGAAGATCATGATCCGCGCCTTGTTGTAGACGGCGCGCGCGATCTCGACCATCTGTCGCTTGGCGGCGCCCAGCAGCGCGACCGGCGTCGCTGGATCGATGTGGAAGTTGAGGGATTGGAGCAGCTGCTGCGCTTGAATATTGAGAGTGCGAAAGCGGGTCAGCAGCTTTTCATTGCCGAGCTCGATGTTCTGCGCCGCCGTCATTGACGGCACCAAGCTTGTCTCCTGATAGACCATGCAGATGCCGGCGGCGAGGGCCTCGCGCGGCCCGTTGAAATGCGCCGGCTTGCCGTCGACGAAGATCTCGCCGGAGGTTAATTTGATGGCGCCGGCGATCGCTTTGCAGAGCGTCGACTTGCCGGCCCCGTTCTCACCAACCAGGGCATGGACCTCGCCGGGATAAAGCTCGAAATTGATGCCCTCAATGGCATGGACGCCGCCATAGATCTTGCTGCCGTTGACCACCCGCAGGACCGGGCCGGCGGCGCCGGCCGCCGCCGTGACGCCGTCTCGCGTTAGTGTTTCGACTTCGTTCATGGCTTCACTCTTGACGTGTCCAGCAGCACGCGCCCGTGCCCTTTGGAGACGGTGACGAGACCTTGCGCCGTTTCGCAAGCCGCGCTGATGCCATGGAAGCGGCCGCCGACCCGGCTGTGCAGGCTCTCGATGACGTCACCCTCGTCGTCGATCCGAGCGACAAGCCCGTAGGAGCGCGGGGGCGCCCAAGGCTTCTGGATGCCGAGCGCCTTGATTGAGCCGCTCTGCATCGGCTCAAGCGCGTCGCCGCTCGTCGCTAGCGCGGGCGCGATCCAGTATTCGGGCGCGATCGTGCGCATCATCTCGTCCCGGAAATCATCCTCGCGTAAGACGAATTCGATGAGGTGGGTGCGCAAGGCGAAGATAGACAGCCAGAAGCCGCCGCCGGCGGCACGGCCAAGCCGCGCCGGATAGCCAGGCAGGTTGCGGATGACGGCCTCGACCGGGCCGATGTCGCGGCCAGTAACGGGGGCGCGGCAGACGCGGTGGCTCCAGCTCTCCGTCAGCCACAGGAACCGCCCGTCCGGCGAGTGCGCCAATCCATGCGGATAGGGCAGGCTGCGCAGCAGAACCTTCGGCGCCTCGAAGTCGGGCCCGCAAACGATGACACGTCCGGTGCGGTCTTTCTGCATCAGGTCACGACGCCATTCCGGCGGCGCGTTGAAAAGGCTGCCCTCGCTCGCGAATATGCTGCCGTCCGGCGCCGCCGCGACGCTGGTGAGGCAGTGCAGCGGCTGGTCCTCAACCTGGTTGAGCCAGGCCTGGCGACCGGTTTCGTCGACTGCTGCGAGGCCACGTCCGGCGACGCAGACGAGTAGGCGCCCATCCGGATGGACCGTTAGCCCGCCTGCCGCCGCCTCGAATTCAGCGACAATCGCCCGCGTCCCGTAGCCGGGGCCGGAAAGGCGCAGCACCCGCCCTCCGGCAGAGACGTAAAGTGAGCCGTCCGGCCCTTCGGCGATATCGTCGGCGCCGGGCAAGGGCTCGCCGATCGGCAGGCAATGGTCAAGCGCCTCATTAGGACTGAGCGCCCCATCGAGCGACGGAATCGCATGCTGCTCCGCATTGGGGAACAGGATCTGATGTATGTCTCGGAGGAAATGGGTGAAGGCGGCCATCGCGCTAGCTTCGATCGAGTCGCTTGTCGCCCCAATAGGCCTCGTAGTCGGTCCAACTGGGGTCACCGCGATCGAGCTTGATCCGGCCAATGCGGTTGTTCTCGAGTCCGCCCAGATAAAGGTATCCCCTGTGCTCGCGCATCGAGGTCACCGTTGAATGCGAAATGCCAGTCGGGTCCCAGTAGGATTCGAGGATATCGCCCGCCTCGTCGAAGCGCAGCACGCAGCCGTGATTGAGCCCCGGCGCCAACCATTCGTCACCCGGCACCTGCTTGACCATGCGCAGACGGAAGCCCGGCTTGCGCGCGGCGAGATCGAAGGTCGGGGTACGGATGCCGACAAGCGCCAGCCAGTAGGTGCCGTCGGAGGCGCGGTTGATGTTGTCGGGATTCCCCGGCAGCGACTCGATCGCGACTTCGAGTTCCCCTTTGCGCGGCCCGGCTATCCAATAGCGGTAGACCTGGCAGAGCGTGGTGCTGGCGATCAGCAGCGATTGCCCATCGTGCGAGACGCAGATGCCGTTCGGAAAGTAAAAGTGGGCGACCAGCGTCGTGGTCTTGCGGGTCGCCGGATCGTAAACCACCAGCCGACCGTTGGGCCTGCCCTCGATTATGTCGAGCGCGTTCGTGGTCATCTCGTAACGCGTCGTGCAGTCGCTAAAATAGACCTTGCCGTCGGGTGCGATGTCGAGATCGTCGGCCATGCGCAGGCGCGAATCATCGTTGAGCTTGTACCAGGTGCGGTTGGTCTCGTCGGTGAGCTTGAAGACCTCGCCGTCGGGCCGGACGCCATAGACACCCATGCCGGCAACACAGACGATAAGGTTCTCATCCTCGTCGAACTGCATCCCTAGCGGTCGGCCTCCGATATGGGCGAATATCTCTCGGCGCTCGAGGTTGGGGCCGGAGAAGCGGATGATGTTGCCGTCGCGGGTGCTTCCGTAGACTCGGTCCTCCCGGTCCACGATCACGTCCTCGGGGCCCTCGACCTGGTCGAGCCCGATTGCCTCGGCATGAACCAGCCGGTCGTTTTGAGCGAGGGCCGAATCGCTGTCGCGAGCGATCGAGGGAGCGGGAGACAATGGCACTCGCGCCGGATTGACGTAGGTTTTTTGGATCACCTTGCCGCGATTCTTTGCCCATTTCACGTCGATGCTGACGGCGGCAAGGAGAATGACGCCGGTGGCGGCCGAAGTCACATAGCCAGGGATGCCCATGCGGACCAGACCGTTCGTCAGCATGAAGATGATGATCGCGCCGATCATCGCCCGCCAAACCGTGCCGCGGCCACCCGCGATCGAAGCTCCGCCCAGCACGACTGCGGTCACCGCCTGGAATTCCCAGCCGAGGCCCGTCGTCGAATCGGTGCTGCCCTGGCGCGCTGCATAGAATACGCCGCCGAGGGCACAAAGCACGCCCGACAGCGCGTAGGTCGCAAGCAGCATGCGCTCGACGCGGATGCCCGCGTGGCGAGCCGCCTTGCGCGAGGCGCCGATCGCCGTGAGATGCCAGCCGTAGCGCGAGCGGCTCAGAAAAACGTGACCGATGAGCAGGACGAAAATCAGCGCCGCCGCGTTGACCGGCACTCCCAGGACGCTACCCTCGCCGAGGAAGTCCCAGGTGTCGCTGTCGATCGAGTTGGTGGCGAAGACAGTGGCGAAGCGCTCGTTGAGCAGATTGACGCTGGCGCGCAGGATGATCAACGTCACCAGAGTGGTGAGGAACGGCCGTGCTTTGAGATAGCCGATTAGCAGTCCGTTTCCTGCGCCCACGATAGCGCCTGTCGCCAATGTGGCGAGCACCGCAAGCCACGTGGGAAGGCCGAGGACGAACATGCAGAAGAGGGCGGTGAAGTTGGCGACGGCGAAGATCGCCCCAACGCTGAGGTCGATGCCGCCAGAGATTAGGGTAAAGGCCATCGCGAGCGCGACGAAGCCGAATTCTGCAAAGAGCCGCGCCAGCGACAGCGCGTTCTTGACGGTGCCATAGTCATGAATGGTCAGGGAGAAGTAGATCGCCAATCCGATCATCACGGTGAAGGGAATGACTGGCTCGAACCATTGCTTCAGGAGCAGCTCGGCAAACAATAGCCGTGGCGACCACGCGTAGCGAACGCGCTGCGTCCGACGGCTGAGCGCTTCCAGGGGCACAATCGACATCGGCCTGGCTCCACTCGGCAACCGCGCCCGCGATGGGCGCGGGAGCGGGGCGTGTCGGTCGGCGATGAGCTACTTCTTCGGTGTGGCGTCTGCCGCCGTCGTAGACGTCGGGGGCTTGGGCACAGGGTAGCAGTTTGCGCCATTCGCATTGGACTTATCGAGCCATATCGGCCGCGTGTAATATTCCCTATGGCTGGCGCCTGGTTTGGCGTCGCTCTCCAGCAGCGCCTCGGCGGCCAGGAAGGCGTCGCGGCCCTGCTCACCCGCCGTGTAGCTCAGGAACTTGTAGAAATTCCCCTGGTTCACCTGGTCGCAATCAAGTTGCGAGCCCTCCCCCGACGCATAGACCTTGACCTTGTCGATCTTGCCCGCGTTGCGGATCGCTTGCGCGGCTCCCGATTGCATGATGCCCCAGAAGCCAATGCTGGCGCAGAGGTCGGGATGCTGCTGGATCACGGTCGCAGTGATGTTGAGCGCGTTGTTGGCGTCCCACTGCGCCGCTTGGTTGGACACGACCTTGATCGCCTTGTCCTTATTCAGTGTATCCATGACGCCGGCGATCTGATCGACGCTCGCGGCGGCGGTGAGTTCGCCCTGTACAATCTGGACCTTGCCCGAAGCGCCGGAGCCGGTTCCGCACGCCTTCACGACATCCTCGGCGAGCATGCGTCCGACTTCAAACCAGTCCGCGCCGACGAAAGCGTCCGACTTGTAGTTCGACGACATGTTCATCTGGATGACGTGCGTTCCTTGCGCTTCAGCCCGTTTCAATTCCTTTTGCAACAGCGTGACGCTGGGGTTCTGAACAATGATGACGTCCGGCTTCTCGTCGACCAGCGCGGTCAGCGCCTGCTGCATCGCCGCCGGATTGTTATTGGGATCGCGGATTACAAAATTCATGCCGCGCCATTCCGCCTCTGTCTTGATCACGGTGCCCCACTCGTCCATCAGCGGTACGCCGGTGGCGATTGGGAGGAACGCGATCGTCTTCCCTCTGAGGTCCTTGTCATAATCCGCGCGCAGTTCATGCGCCGTCTTCGTGCCCTTCTCCTCTTGCGCAAGCGCGACCGTCGAGCCGCCCACGAACACAGCGACGCAAAGCGTCGCAACGAGACCCGTCAAAGTCCATTGATGCAACATGTCACGTCCTCCCTAGTTATGATTGTGCGCGCCGGACCAGCCGAGCCCGACCGCCTTCTTCAGTCGCCTTGCCGAGCAGTCTCTTCGTCACGTGGGTGCAGCAAGTTGTCCAGAATGATCGCCGCGAGCAGCACCACGCCACGAATGATGTTTTGTACCTCGCTGTTCACGTTCATGATGGTGAAGGCGTTGAGCAGCGTGCCGATGAGGGCGCAGCCGGCGACGACGCTGAAGACGCCGCCACGCCCGCCCACCAGACTAATGCCGCCAAGCACCACTACGAGTATTACGTCGAAGATCGTGGTTCCCTGCACGACTGCCATCTGCATGCTGCCCGTCTCGCCTATCCAGACGAGTCCGGCGAGCCAGGCGAGAGCCGCGACCAGCACATATTCCAGTATCGTCAGCGGACGTAACGCTACGCCTGTCAGGCGCGCAGCCTCGGGATTGTCGCCTTGCGCGTAGATGAAGCGACCGATCGAGGTCCGCGACAGGAAGCCGTGCATGACCAACGCGGCCGTGGCGAAGACGAGGATCGGCATCGGGATGCCGAGCAACATGCCGCGCCCCGCGAACACCAACCCTGGAGCGTCCGGCGGAGCGTAAGCCACGAAGGCCGACGCAAACCAATAAGCCGCGCCATAAATGACGTAGGCAGTTGCGAGCGTGACGAACAGCGCAGGCGCCTCGACGAAGGCGACCATGACGCCGTTGAAGAGACCAACCGCAAGACAGATCGCAAGAGCGACGACAGCCGCCCAGAATGGAGGAAGGCCGCGTGGGATAGCAGCCAGCGCGACACACCAGGAGCCCGCCATCATCGCGACCTCGCTCAGGTCAATGCCGCGGCTAATGACGATCAGCCCCATGCCGAGGCCGAGGATGCCGAGCTTTGAAATACTGCGGAGCAGATCGAGAAGGTTGGCGGCCGTGGCAAAGCCCTGCAATCCGAGGCCAAAGCCGATGAGCAGGACGACCGTGATCGCGCCGACTATCTGCTCCTGACTTAGCCGTCCAAGAGCAAGCCGCCTTGACCTAAGGCCTTCAGCGGCAGCGCTCGATTGGATCGCCACCCCGTGATACCTCCCGATGGGCCAGTCAACACCGCGCCGCTGGCCGGTCCGCTGGTCATTTCTTTGACTATCGCCATCCTGCACTATCTTCGTCGATTGCGTCAATCGACGAAGGCGACTTGTTCGTTTGGGGCTTCTACCCCGCTTGCATAAGCGCGAATTTCGCCGACTGCTGTGCTCTCGCCGGAATGGGTCCGCTTTCTCGGGAGCTATTCTCGTAGCGTTTCGCGCCGTACTTCGCGCGCCGGCTTGTCCTCGCGCAGGCCCGCGAAAACGGCGTGGCCAAGCAACCCGTCGTCGGACCAGGTCACGTAGGTGATCTCGGCGACGAGCTCCGGCCGCACCCAATGGAGATCCAACAGCGCAACAGGACCGCCGAACCGCTGTTTGCGGGGCGGCGATTAGGAGGTCACTCCATCCGGGCCGACGTCACAAAGCTCGCCGTCGATGTAAACCGTCCTCACTTTGAGTTTTGCGAAGGCCTCGGCGATTGCGGGATATTTCGCCGTCCAGTCGAGTTCGGATCGAGTTAGGAGTTTGACGTCGCCGTTGTCGATCCGCGCCGCCATCCCTAGCCGTCGAACTTGGTCTCGCGTAGCCATTGCGGGCCCGTGGGCGCCTTGGTCGCGAGCTTCGAAAGTTGGGGCTCGATCCAGCGAGGCAGCGGCATGAGGCCGAAATGTCAGCCAAGAACGCCGCGTCCGCAAGGGCCACCCTATTGCTCTACTGGAAGGCGCCACTTCAAAGTCCGGCTTCGACCTGCGAACATCGGTCAGAAGCGAACGAATATCGCGTATAGACCTATACTGCGGACGTAGCAGACTGCGGCCGTAGACGTCTCAATTGGGCGGAATCCGGCCCTCCAGTGATCACAAACGAAAGGCCGAAGTCCGGCCCAAGGACTAAACCGCTCGCGCGGTAGGGGCGGCGAGAGGTAGCGGGAGAAGTCGAAAGGCCGGGGTCGGCCGACGTGAAGGCCAATGCCTGTCTCAAGATCGTGGGGTTCAACCCCATGCGAGACAGGAGCTTTCCATGTCCAAGAAGCCCGTCAGTCCGCTGCGTCAGCGCCTGATCGACGACATCACGGCGCGCCGGTTCAGCGAAGACACGAAGAGGGACTACGTTCGCACTGTGAGGAAGTTTGCAGCCTTCCTCGGCCGATCGCCGGATAAGGCGACGAGCGAGGATCTTCGCCGCTATCAACTGCATATGGCGCAGCAGCAGGCCAGCCCTGGAACGATCAACGCCGCCATCGCCGCGCTGCGGTTCTTTTTCACCGTGACGCTCGAAAAGCCCGATCTCGTTCGTCCTCTGAGGACCGTGACCAAGCCGCGCAAGGCGCCGGTCGTCCTGAGCCAGGAGGAGGTGGCGCGTCTCCTCCAGGCCGCGCCGAGCCTCAAGTACAAGGCCGCGCTCAGTGTCGCCTACGGCGCAGGCCTCCGGGTGTCTGAGGTCGCGCACCTGAAGGTGTCCGACATCGACAGTGGGCGCATGATGCTCAGGGTCGAGCAGGGCAAGGGACAGCGGGATCGCGATGTGATGCTGTCGCCCCAACTGCTCCAGCTCCTGCGTGAATGGTGGAAGGCGGCGCGGCCGCAGGTCTGGCTCTTTCCCGGCCAGAACCCGATCAATCCGGTGACTGAGCGGCAGCTCAACCGCGCCGTCACCGCCGCCAAAGACCTGGCTGGAATCTCCAAGCGCGTTTCTCCGCATACGCTGCGGCACAGCTTTGCGACCCACCTGCTCGAACAGGGCGTCGATATTCGCGTGATCCAGGTGTTGTTGGGGCACGCGAAGCTCGAGACGACCGCGCTCTACACCCGCGTCGCCGTCAACACGGTCCGCGACATCAAGAGTCCGCTGGACCGGCTGGACATCAAGCTGACGAAGCGAACGCCGCCCGCCTGACTACGGTCGCGTGGCGCGGCCTCCCCTCGAGGTCGCCGACATCTTTCGCGCCCACGGGGCGGCGTGGCGAAAGGCCAACACCAGGCACGTGAGCCTCGCCCAGTTGAAGGTCATGTCGGCGATCGAGACCTGTCGCACAGCCGCGCTCGGCGGCCACGTCGAGCGCTGCGAGGACTGCGCGCACGAGCGCGTCGCATACAACTCCTGCCGGAATCGTCACTGCCCGAAGTGCCAGGCGGCCGCGGCGCGGAAGTGGCTCGAAGACCGCGAGGCGGAGCTCCTGCCGGTTCCCTACTATCACGTCGTCTTCACCCTGCCGGCCGCAATCGGCGCCGTCGCGTTCCAGAACAAGGCGGCCGTCTACGATCTCCTGTTCAGAACCGCAGCCGAGACGCTGACCACGATCGCCGCCGACCCGAAGCATCTGGGCGCGCGCATCGGCCTGACCGCCGTGCTGCACACCTGGGGCTCGGCGCTGACCCACCATCCGCACGTCCACGTCATCGTTCCCGGCGGCGGCCTGTCGCCGGACGGTTCGCGCTGGATCGCCTGCAAGCCCGGCTTCTTCCTGCCCGTGCGCGTGCTGTCGCGTCTCTTCCGCCGGCTCTTCCTCGAAGGGCTCACGGCCCTGCATACGACCGGCCGCCTCGTCTTCCTCGGCGACCTCGCGCCCCTCGGCGAGAAGAGCGCCTTCGACGCCGCGCTCGCACCGCTTCGCCGATCCGAATGGGTGGTCTACGCCAAGCGGCCGTTCGCCGGCCCGCAGGCCGTGCTCGCCTACCTGTCGCGCTACACCCATCGCGTCGCGATCTCGAACTCCCGGCTCATCGCGCTCGACGACAAGGTCGTCGCCTTCAAGTGGAAGGACTACCGGATCAAAGGCCGCGACCGGATGAAGACCATGAGATTCGACGCCGCCGAGTTCATCCGCCGCTTTCTCCTGCACGTGTTGCCGAGCGGCTTCCACCGCATCCGACATTACGGCCTGTTCGCCGGCGCGGTTCGCGCCCAGAACATCGAGCGCGCCCGACAATTGCTCGCCCCATCCAAGGTTTCGCCCGAGAGCGCGGCCGCCGACGCCGACGGCGACGCTGAACCAGCTTCGTCCTTCCGCAGCTGCCCGTGCTGCGGCGGCCAGATGATCGTCGTCGAGACCTTCGAAGGCCCGCGCCCCGTGCGATCGCCATCCCCGAGCCGGATCAGGATCGACACCTCATGACCGTCGCCACGCACCCCGCCTCGCACCGTCGATCGCCTCCGCCTCCAGCCGCGCGCAGGAACACGAGCGCCATGCCCGAGCGAGGTCGCCAATCCTCCTTCGACCGATGCCAACGCCTCGCTCCCGCGCATCGTCGCCTCGGAAAACGTCCGCCGTCGCCGCTTCCGCTGAAAACATTGAACGCCGCCGGCTGCCGACGCCTCGCTCGCCAGCCGTCCGCGATCCTCAAATCCCCATAGTCGCGCTCGCCAAACGGCCCCGTCCTCCCCGCGGTTTCCTCCTTGGGAGGCTTTCGAACGCCGGCCCCCGATCCCGCACGACCGTCCGCAGCGGGCCGGCGTCCGAAACCCTTCACCGAAGGAGACATTGATCGAGGCGCCAGCAGAACATCGGGACCGGCGACTTGCGCTGGAAGGTGACGCGCGATCCAAACCCACCACGTGTTAGCCAAGTCGTCGCCTGTCGTTGTGTATATCGGGACCGCCTTCAACGAAGAGCATACGCAGTAGCTTCTCGGTGGGAACTACTTCCGTACCCCGTTGAACCAGGGTGCAATGGCTCTTAGCCGCTAAGACATTACGGTGGTCCGCACGCCTAATAGAACGACCAAAGCCATGCGCGTATTGTCGCGCGGCGAGCGGGAGAGGCACGACATTGAAAGCGCCGATGCTTCCGACTGCCTGGCCGAAGGCGACTTCGAGCGACCGCGGCAAGTTCCCCGACAACAGTCCGGGTGTGATGCCCCTCTGAACGTTGAGAGGATCAACAACGAAACAAGAGTGTTCGCACCCTTACAGAAGTTACGGCACCGACAAGGATCCACAGAATGAGCGCAAAGAACCGCGACGCTTTTCGGCTCACCCGGCGCCAGGTCATCGAAGGCGGAGCCGCGTTTGCGGTCCTGGGCTATGCTCAACCAGGATTCGCGGCGGAAGTGGAAACCCAGAAGCTGCCGGCGCCTCCCGGCGATCAAGGTACGGCGACCTTGCCGGTTCGCATGACGATCAACGGCGGCGAGCAGGCCCTTACGCTGGATACGCGGACGACATTGCTCGACATGCTGCGTGACCATCTCGGCCTCACCGGTACGAAGAAGGGCTGCGATCACGGCCAATGCGGGGCCTGTACGGTGCTGCTGGACGGCCGCCGCATCAACTCCTGCCTCACGCTGGCAGTGCTGCATGAGGGCGAGGCGATCACCACGATCGAGGGCCTGGCGCCCGGCGAGCAATTGCATCCCCTGCAGGGCGCCTTCGTGCATCGCGACGGTTTTCAGTGCGGGTATTGCACGCCCGGCCAGATCTGCTCAGCGGTCGGCATGATCCGCGAGCAAAGAGCAGGGATGCCGAGCTACGTGACCGAGGACCTCGCAAGCCACCCGGATCTGACCGATACCGAGATCCGCGAGCGGATGAGCGGCAATATCTGCCGCTGCTCCGCCTATCCCAACATCGTGGCCGCGATCAAGGACGCGGCGGGAGAGACGCTATGAAGGCCTTTACCTTCGAACGGGCGGATACGGTCGCCGCCGCCGCCAAGGCCGTCGCCAGCAAGCCGGGCGCCAAATTCATCGCGGGCGGCACCAACCTACTCGACCTGATGAAGCTCGAGGTGGAGACGCCGACGCACCTCGTGGACGTCAACCCGCTGCCGCTCGCCTCAGTGGAGGACACGGAAGACGGCGGCTTGCGGATTGGCGCGCTGGTCCGCAACAGCGATCTCGCCGCGGTACCACGGGTGAGAAAGAACTACGGGGTGCTTAGCCGGGCGCTGCTGGCCGGCGCCTCGGGTCAGTTGCGCAACAAGGCGACCACCGCCGGCAACCTCCTGCAACGGACCCGTTGCTACTATTTCTACGACATCACGAAACCCTGCAACAAGCGGGACCCGGGATCGGGCTGTGCGGCGCTCGAGGGATTCAATCGCATTCATGCGATCCTCGGCGGCAGCGATGACTGTATCGCCACCAACCCTTCCGATATGGCCGTCGCGATGCGGGCGCTCGACGCTAAGGTCCAGACCATCACGTCCCAGGGCAAGCCGGAAACGATCCCGCTCGCCGACTTTTATCGCCTGCCTGGAAAGACGCCTGAGATCGAGACCGTGCTGAAGCCGGGTCAGATCATCACCGCCGTGACCCTGCCGCCGCCGCCGAAGGGCGTGCATATCTACCGAAAGGTGCGAGACCGGGCATCTTACGCCTTCGCGCTGGTTTCGGTCGCGGCCGTCGTCGACGCGGAAGGCGGCAAGATCCGATCGGCGCGGCTCGCCTTCGGAGGGCTGGCGCCCGAACCGTGGCGCGTGCCCGGCGCGGAGGAAGCGCTGATCGGCGCCGCGCCGGGCGAAGCGGCTTTCGCCAAGGCAGGCCAGGAGGTCCTCGCGGGCGCGCGGGGCTACGGGCACAATGACTTCAAGATCCCGCTTGCGCAACGCACGCTGAACGGCGTGCTGGCCGCCGCAACCCACACGGCCTGAGGGCGTCCCCATGATCAATGTCAATCTCCCGATCGGCCAGACCCCGCTCGATAAGCCGAACGGTCTCGTCGGGCAGCCGATCGATCGCATCGACGGACCCCTGAAGGTTACCGGACATGCGACTTACGCGTATGAATATCGGGAAGGAGGCGTTCCGGCATACGGGTTTTTGGTGGAGGCCGGTATTGCGACTGGCCGCTTGACCGCGCTCGACACGGCCGCGGCCGAAAAGGCGCCGGGCGTCATTCTCGTGCTGACCCACAAGAACGCGCCGAAGCAGGCTCCGAAAACCGACAACAGCTTGCCCCAACTCGCGAGCGACAAAATCTTGCACTACGGCCAACCGATTGCGCTCGTGGTGGTGGAGACTTTCGAGCAGGCCAGCGCCGCCGCCTATATGATCAAGCCGACCTACGCGGCCGAACATGGCCGTTATGACCTGGCTTCGGCGATGCAAGAGGCTTTTATCCCTCCGCCCCGCAATGGCGCCGTTCCCGACACCCATCTTGGCGATCCGGACGCGGCCTTCGCCGCGGCGCCGGTCAAGATCGACGTGACCTATACGACGCCTCCCCAGAGCCACGCCATGATGGAGCCGCACGCCACGCTCGCGGTGTGGAGCGCCGACAGGCTGACCCTCTACACCTCCAATCAGATGCTGCCCCGTGGGGTCGCTTGCGTCGCCTCGACGTTGCAAATCCCGGAAGAGAAGGTGAGGCTCATCAGCCGCTATGTGGGCGGCGGATTCGGGGCCAAGCTGCAGGTTCAGGCCGACGCCATTCTCGCCGCGCTGGCGGCCAGGATGGTCAACCGGCCCGTCAAGCTGGCGCTGACCCGCCAGCAGGTGTTCCATGTCACCACCCACCGGACCGACACAATCCAGCGCGTGCGCCTCGCCGCCGAACGCGACGGCCGGCTGACCGCCATCGAGCACCGCGCCTGGTGTGACAACACGCCAGGCGAGAATTCCTTTGAAACAGCCGCCCAGGCCACGCGCTACCTTTACGCGGCGCCCAATCGCCTGACCGCGCATCGGCTTGCTTGGCTTGACCTGCCGGTCTCGAACTCCATGCGAGCGCCCGGCGAAGCCGTGGGTCTGCTGGCCCTCGAATGCGCGATGGACGAGCTCGCGATCGCGCTGAACATGGACCCGATCGCATTGCGTATGCGCAACGAGCCTACGGAAGACCCGGAGAAAAAGGTTCCGTTCTCGACCCGGATGCTGGTCCCCTGCATGCTGAAGGGCGCCGACATGTTCGGCTGGCGAAACGCAACCCGACGCCAGGGTCTGTTCGGGATGGCCAATGGCTCGTCGGCATGGGCATGGCGGCGGCGATCCGCGACAACCCGATGGAGGCCGCGAAAGCGAGCATTTCGCTCGACCAGGACGGCGTCGCGACGGTGAAATCCTCAATGACCGATATCGGCACCGGCTCCTACACCATTCTCGGACAGATCGCGGCCGAGATGCTTGGCTTGCCGATGGAGAAAATAAGGGTCGAGCTCGGCGACTCCGATCTGCCGCCGGCGCCCGGCTCGGGCGGCTCCTTCGGCGCCAATTCGGCCGGCGGAGCCGTGTACGACGCTTGCATGAACCTCCGCGACAAGATCCTTGCACGCGGCGCAATTGCCGACGCAGGGAGCCGAATTCGGGGATGGCTTGGTCAAGGCCGACGGCAAGTCCGCGCGTCTTGCCGATCTCGCGCGATCGACGGACCTCAAAGCTGACGGCGCCGCTGCGCCTGGCGATTCGAGAAAGGAACGCAGCCAGCAATCCTTTGGCGCTCATTTCGCCGAAGTCGGCGTGGACAGCGTGACCGGGGAAATCCGGCTGCGTCGGATGTTCGGCGTGTTCGGGGCGGGGCGCATCCTCAACGCCAAGACCGCGCACTCGCAAGCTATAGGCGGCATGACGTTCGGCGTCGGCGCTGCATTGACCGAGGAGGTCGTCATCGACAAGCGATATGGCTATTTCGTCAACCACAATCTCGCCGATTATCAGGTCATGGTTCACGCCGATATTCCCGCGATCGACGCCGCGTTCGTCCCCGAGCTCGATGATTGGTCGAGCCCGATGAAGAGCAAGGGCCTCGGCGAACTGGGGATTTGCGGCGCCGGCGCGGCTGTGGCGAACGCAGTCTGCAACGCCACCGGCATACGCATTCGCGATTACCCGCTGACGCTCGACAAGGTCTTGAATGTCTGGGCCGCAAATGGAAGGCCGGCGCAGCGGAGTTCGGCGACTTCGCCCGGTTAGAGTTTTGACGCAAGGTTGGGTCCCAGCGCGGTTCGCGACCCAAAGCCAGAAGGTCCGCTCCGGGTCAGCTGCCGCGTTCGGGGAGGTCCGCTCCTGTGAAGGGTTTCGGATGCCGGCCCTGACGCGGAGATAGAAGCGGGCCGGAGGGCCGGCGTCCGAAAGCCTCCAAGGGAGGAAACCGCGGGTCGGTTAGGTGCTGGCGGCGAGACGCAGGCCTATGGAGATTTTGGCGATCGGTCGAGCGCCGGCGAGCGGCGTGAGCTGGGCGCTTTCGCCTGGGGCCGGGGCGGCAGTCCTGTTTGGGACGGTCGGATGAACGTTGGAACGCGGATTGGCTGGGCGAAGCGACGCGCGGCGGGACGCGGAGATCGGCTTCGGCGCGAGCGGGGAGGCGCCGACGAATGACGTCGTCGGCGTGCGCTGGTCGATGCGGTTGCGGTTTGGGAATGCGGTCATGACGAGTCGATCCCGGAGGGTTCGGCTTTGAAGCTTCGGAGTTCGGCGCCGCGGGCGAAGGTTTCGATGACGCGTATGCGTCCGCCGCAGCGGGGACAGATCGTGGCTGAGGCTGGAGCGCCGTCGCAATCGGCGGCGTCGCTGGGAGGGTTGTCGGAACCGCCGAGAGGTTGGTCGTCCGGATCGGCGGCGATGAGTTCTCGCAAGCGGCCGATGGTTGCGGCGCGTCCGGAGCTGGCGAGGAAGCGGTAGTGGCGGATGCGGTGGAAGCCGCTCGGCAGCACGTGGAGGAGAAATCGGCGGATGAACTCGTCGGCCGCCAGCGTCATCAGCTTGATCCAGGCTTTGCCGGGCGCCTTGCCACGGGCGCGATAGTCCTTCCAGCGGAAGGTGACGTCCTTGTCGTCGAGCCGGATCAGACGCCCGTTCGAGATCGCGACGCGGTGAGTGTAGCGTGACAGATAGGCGAGGACAGCCTTCGGTCTGGCGAACGGCCTCTTGGCGTAGACCACCCATTCCGAGCGGCGCAAAGGGGCGAGGGCGGCGTCGAAGGTGGGCTTGTCGTCGAGCCGCGCAAGGTCGCCGAAGAAGGCGAGACGTCCGGCCGCGTGCAGGGCGGCCATCCCTTCGAGGAAGAGCCGGCGGAAGAGGCGCGAGAGCACGCGGACAGGCAGGAAGAAGCCGGGCTTGCAGGCGATCCAGCGCGATCCGTCCTGCGAAGGCCGCCGCCGGGAACGATGACGTGGACGTGCGGGTGGTGGGTGAGAGCCGAGCCCCAGGTGTGGAGTACGGCGGTGAGGCCGATGCGCGCACCCAGATGCTTCCGGTCGGCGGCGATCGTGGTGAGGGTGTCTGCGGCGGCCCCGAACAGCAGGTCGTAGACGGCGGCCTTGTTGTGGAAGGCGATGGCGCCGATCGACGCCGGCAGGGTGAAGACGACGTGGTAGTAGGGAACCGGCAGCAGTTCCGCCTCGCGGTCTTCGAGCCATCGCCGCGCCGCTGCGGCTTGGCACTTCGGGCAATGCCGGTTGCGGCAGGAATTGTAGGCGACGCGCGTATGCGCGCACGCCTCGCAGCGCTCGACGTGTCCGCCGAGCTCGGCGGTGCGACAGGTTTCGATCGCCGACATGACCTTCAACTGGGCGAGGCTCACGTGCCCGGCGTTGGCCTTGCGCCACGCCGCCCCGTGGGCGCGAAAGACGTCGGCGACCTCGAGGGGAGGCCGCGCCACGCGGCCGCGGTCAGGCGGAGTGCGACGCCCCTGCGAGGTTGAGCCGCTCCAGGGGACTCTCGACGTCGCGGATCGTGCTGACCGCGACGCGGGTGTAGATCGCCGTCGTCTCAATTTTCGTGTGACCGAGCAGGGACACGCCATAGTGCGCACCTTCTTATCTTACTGAAACTCAAAGGTCTGTTGGGTAGGAATTCGTGTTACTGGACCTGGCGGTTGCTTCCGGGCGGCTAATGCGGCCACGTCCTGCGCCTTGATGACCCAGGGCGCCCCTTTGCAAACCTGCCGTCCCTTGAGGTCGCCTCTGCGGATCATGCGCAGCGCCGTCATTTTGGTCACGCCGATGATCTGTGCTGCTGCATCGAGCGAGATCTCGCCGCGCTCAGCCCATTCGCCATCGCGGTGGACCGCAATGTCGTGGTGTTTTCGGAAGCTGCGCACGCGCTGCTCGGTCCATCCGTTGCCATATCCCGTCGGCTTGCCCGTTCGATTAAGGAGGCGCGCGATCTGTCGATCCGGCATCAAACGCGCCAACTCGCGCACGAGTTCCTTCGTATCCTCGGTCTGTAGCCAACAGCGCCGGCCGGCAGCATTCAATCTTAGCTTGACCTGGAGTGCGGTGTGGTCACCGCCCTGCCAGTGTAGAACCATATTGATGAACGGGCCTTCCTTGCGCACCACGATTTCATTGAGCGCCGCGCGCAAAATCCGCTTCCGCGTAGCGGCTGTGGCGGATGGATGTGACCATGCCAGCTCGAGATCGTCACCGAGTTGCATCAGCTGTTGTCGCTCCCGGTCGCCCAACGGCGGAGGCTTGGACGCAACCATCGCGGCGATCTCGTCCTCTAATCTGTGCACGGCCAGCAATGTGTCGTTCCAGCGGCGCTCCAGCTCGCCGGCCACGATGCGATTGGCCGGATCGACCGCGTCGTATTGGCGACGGGCGTGCGCAGCCTCATATCGTGTCTCTTGAAGCGACAGCTCGAGCTGTCTTTGCGCGGCCGATACCTCCTTCGTCTGGGCCTCGATCGCCTTGGCGGCTGCGTCAATGCCAAGCGGTCTGAGGATGCGCAGCACCTCTGTGGCGACGGGGCCGTCGATGCTCGAGCCGCCGATCGAGATGCAACGCGCCGTGCCGTGGTTCATGCGAGCGCCATAACAACTGTAGCGGCCGAGTTTGCCGCTGTAGGAGACATGCAGCTTGCGGCCGCAGTGGCCACAGCGCAGGAGTCCGGGCAGTAACAGTTCACCGCGTCGCACCGCTCCCTTGACCGCGGCGCTGCCTTTGCCAGTTGCGTTTTCGGCGATCACGCGCTGGTTCTGCTGGAACTGGTCCCAGGTGATGTAGGCCTCATGATGGTCCTTGATCAGAACGTCCCATTGGGCCATCGGGCGATGCACGCCGCGCCTCACGCGCTTGCGCCCCTGCTCAACGCTGACCTTGCTCGTTGTGCGCCCGAAGGCGTAGGCGCCGGCGTAGATCGGATTGGTCAGGATGTTGTGCACAACGTTGTAGGCCGGCAATCTCCAGACGACCCCGCGCGTCTCGCCTGCACGGGACTTCACCGGCAACTCGACGCGTTCGTCGCGCAACCAAAGATGGACCTGACGGACGCTTTTGAACTCAGCAAATTTTGAGAAGACGAGTTGCAAGGCCTCCCGGACGCGTTGGTCCGGATTCTTCTCGATCCGGTCGCGCCCGACTCTCACGTATCCAGCGGCGACGCCCAGGATCAGCGCGCCGCGGCTCGCCTTCTGCTTCAACGCCTGCTGCGAGCGCTGGCGAAACAGCGACAGCTCGAGTTCGCTCATCGTCCCCTTCATCCCAAGCAACAGCCGATCATTCGGATGGCGAGGATCGTAGATGCCGTCCTCGTCGACGATGACGGTCCCGACCAGTCCACAGAACTCGATCAAGGTGTGCCAGTCGCGGCCGTTGCGCGCCAGTCGCGAAGCTTCGATCGCCAGCACGCCGCCCACGCGAGCTTCGCAGATTGCCGCCAGTAGGCGCTCGAAACCAGGTCGGGCGACGCCGCCACCCGAGCGGCCCAGATCATCGTCGATAACCTCGACGGAGGCCCAACCAAGCTGACGGGCGCGATTGGCAAGACCATATTGCCGACGGCGGCTCTCATGATTGTGCGTCAGCTGATCGGCCGTCGATTGGCGGATGTAGACGTACGCGCTACGCGCGAGATGCTCAGTCGTGATCTTGCTCATCGTCCGTCTCCCGGTTTGCCAGCGCAGTCGCGATCTCGCGCAGCAGGGCTTGCACCAGAACCGCCAGATCGGCCATCGGCGCGGCCGACATCGCGACGCAGGGCGCTCTCTCCTCGAACAAGTCCAGTTGGGGGCTCTTCAGTTGATGGTTCTTAAGTCGACGGGTCACGACAGGCATCCTCCGTCTTTGATTCGGATCGGAGAAAGCCTAGGAGCGCATCGGTCTCCGCGCGCAGAGACCGCAAGATATCAACGGAGAAGCAGGGCGTTCCCTTAAGGGTGTAATGAGCCGCGGCCTGGTGCGTCATCCAGGCGGGAATGCAGGCGAAGGAATTGTCCGGCTGCAAGATCACCACGAGTTCCAACCCGCGGTACTCAAGCCGTCGCCTGATCAGCACGCTCTCGCCGCATCGAGGATGAAACGGGTAGTAGATCCGCCCGTCAGCCGGGTGTTCATGGGCAGTTTGTCGCCCTTCCGAGCAGAACTTGAATCACGCGAATGTCGGCGCCCTGTTCGAGCAGATGGGTGGCGAAGCTGTGCCGCAGCGTATGCGGCGACACGCGCTTGGAGATGCCGGCTGCCTTCGTCGCGACCTGCATGGCGCGGTTGATCTGACGTTCCGTCACCGAGTTGATCGGGTTCTGGCCGGGGAAGAGCCAGACCGGCGGCCGCGCCGCACGCCACCACTCGCGCAGGATCGTGAGCAGTTGCGGCGACAGCATCACGTACCGCTCGCGTTGCCCTTTGCCGCGTTCGACCCAGAGCGTCATGCGCCCGCTGTCGATGTCGGACACCTTTAGGCGCGGGATCTCGGACACCCGAAGGCCGGCGCCGTAAGCGACGCTGAGCGCGGCCCTGTACTTGAGGCTCGGCGCGGCTTCGATGAGACGCGCCACCTCGTCCTGGCTCAGAACGGCCGGCATCTTGCGCAGCTGCAGCACCGGCGCCAGATGCCGAACCAAGTAGGGCTTTTCCAACGTGATCTTGAAGAAGAACCGCAGCGCTGTGCAGGCCTGGTTGATGGTCGCCGGGCTGATGTGCTGTTTGGAGAGATGCAACTGATAGCGGCGAAGGTCCTCGGCCGACGCCTTGTCCGGCGAACAACCGAGGTAAACCGCAAAGTTCTTCACGGCGCGGACGTAGTCCCTCTGGGTGTCCTCGCCGAAACGGCGCGCCATCATGTCGTCGATCATGCGCTGGCGGAGCGGGCTGACGGGATTGTCGGACATCGCGAAAACTCCTGTCTCGCGTGGGGTTGAACCCCACGATCCTGAGACAGGCCCGAGTCTTCGCGTTGTCCTTCAGTTCCCGCTGTCCTCCATCGTTAGAGCATCGGACGGTCAGATTGAATCGGCGGGGATTCCAGCGGGGATGAGAATGTGATTCACTTCCGGTTGGAGGTGATTTGCGATGCCGAAGCCCTATTCGCTTGATCTTCGCGAGCGTGTGGTGAGTTACGTTGAGGGCGGGCATTCGCGGCGCGCGGCGGCGGCCCATTTCAGGGTGTCGCCCTCGTTCGTCATCAATTTGATGACGGCTTTTCGCCAGCGCGGCGCGGTTACGCCCAAAGCGCTCGGCGGCTGGCGACACAGCAAGCTCGATCCGCACCGCGTCTTCATCCTGCGCCGGGTGGCGGAGAAGGACGACATCAGCATGCCGGAGCTGGCCGGCGAACTCCAAGCCGCCAGCGGCGTGAAAGCCGACCCCGCCTCGCTGTCGCGCTGGCTGATCCGCAACGGCCTGAGCTTTAAAAAAAAGCCTTCAGGCCAGCGAATGCGATCGGCCCGACGTGCGCGAGGCGTGGAAGGCTGAACGACAGCCCAAGATGAGGACCGAGCCGCATCGGCTGGTCTTCATCGACGAAACGGGAACCAACACGAAGATGACCCGTGCGCGCGGACGCTGCGAAAGAGGCAAACGCCTTCGCTCCAAGGCCCCCTTTGGCCATTGGAAGACCCAGACTTTCGTCGCCGGACTGCGCTGCCGCGCCCTGACCGCGCCGTATCGTCATCGACGCGCCGATGGACCGGGCGATCTTCGAGACCTACGTGCGCACCCAGCTCGTCCCAACGCTGCACGAGGGCGACATCGTCATCTTGGACAATCTGCCCGCCCACAAAAGCCCGGCCGCCGAACAAGCCATTCGCGAGCGGGGCGCTTGGCTCATGTTTCTGCCGCCCTACAGCCCCGACCTCAATCCCATCGAAATGGCCTTCGCCAAACTCAAGGCGCATCTGCGCGCCATGGCCATGCGCACCATCGACGAACTCTGGAAAGCCATCGGGCAAATCTGCGACCTCTTCGCCCCACAGGAATGCGCAAACTACTTCAAAGCCGCAGGGTACGGATTCAAATGACCGTCCGATGCTCTAGCGGGCTCCTACCGCGCGAGCGGTTTAGTCGTGTGCCGGGCATGTTCAGTAGCTTGGAGGTGAAAGTCCTCTACCCAACCTGATGGAGGTGAAGGGTTAGCGATGCGCAAGGGCTATCGCCGCGAGGCGGGGTCTGAAGGAAGCGCGGAGCAAATGTGCGAGTTGATGGACAAGAACCGGATAAGAGGCGCGAGCGTTGGACGAGCGGGCGACTAGTCGCGAAGTCCATGTTCATCAAGGACGCGAAGCGTAGATTCGGCAACTGCGCACGGAAGGCGACTGAACTTACCCCGGGAGGTCTGCTCCGTGTTCCAACTTCGGAACTGAGGGCGTCGCAAGGTGTCCTGACCGCGGATGTAGAAGTCAGCAGAGGGCATATTAGGCCAAGCAGTCGGCAAGGCTAGTGAGGCACTCCAAAGCCGAAAGGCGGAGAAACAGATAGGCCGAGCCGGGAACGAGGGCCGAAGGCCCGAACGATTGAGAGTGGCGATTAGGACTGGCAACTCATGAGCGGAACGCGGCAGAAAACTCTGGGCGAGCAATTGACCCAGACCTTGGTGGCGGAGGGTCGGGGTGAAGCCCTGGACGCCGAGGCCGAGGACGCCGAACCGTTGATGGCGAAGCCAGCGCCCGAAAGTCCGGCCTTGGCGGAACAACTAATGGAGGAGGTGTGTGATCGAGGGAATCTCGAAAGAGCGTGGAAGCGCGTTCGAAGCAACAAGGGCAGTCCTGGCGTCGATGGAATGACCATCGACGCCGCCAAGGATTACCTGCGTGAGCACTGGCCAAACATTCGGGCTCAATTGCTTGAGGGAAGCTATCAGCCGCAGCCGGTCAAACGGGTCGAAATCCCCAAGCCGGACGGCGGGATCAGAAAGCTCGGCGTGCCTTGCGTCGTCGACAGACTGATTCAGCAGGCTATGCTGCAAGCTCTCCAAGAGCGGTGGGACCCGACGTTTTCCGAGCACAGTTACGGCTTTCGACCGGGGCGCTCCGCCCATCAAGCAGTGGCTCAGGCGCAACGTTACATCGCCGACGGCTACAACGTCGTGGTCGATCTCGATCTGGAAAAGTTCTTCGACCGAGTCAATCACGACAGCCTGATGGCGCGCGTCGCCGCGCGAGTGTTCGATAAGCGTGTGCTCAAACTCATCCGGGCGTTTCTCAACGCCGGGGTGATGGAAGACGGTTTGGTCAGTCCGGTGGATGAGGGCACGCCGCAGGGCGGCCCGCTTTCGCCCATCCTAAGCAATCTCGTGCTTGACGACCTCGACAAGGAACTGGCCCGACGCGGTCACCGCTTTTGCAGGTACGCCGATGACTGCAACATCTATGTTCGCAGCCATCGCGCCGGCGAACGGGTCATGGCCTCGGTGAGCCGGTTCTTGACCAACAGGCTGCGGCTCAAGGTCAACGAGGCGAAGAGCGCGGTGGCGCGACCCCGGAAGAGCGCAAGTTTCTTGGGTTCAGCATCGCGAATGACGGGAGCGAGCGGCGCATCGCGCCAAAGGCGCTCGACAAATTCAAGGGGCAGGTCCGAGACATGACACGCCGGACACGGGGGTTCGGTCTGCAACAGCTGATCAAAGAGCTGAAGCCATACATCGTGGGATGGCGCGGCTACTTCGGCTTCTGCCAAACTCCGCGAATCCTCACGAACCTCGAAGCGTGGATCCGTCGAAGATTGCGTTTGTATCTTTGGCGGCAATGGCGAACCAGGCAAAACCGCTTCGCGGAGTTACGCCGTCGCGGCGTAGCAAAGTTTGCCGCGGCGGTCGCAGCTGGTTCACCAACCGGGCTCTGGCGCATGTCCGGACATCCGGCGGTCCAACAAGCCCTACGCAACGCCTATTTCGAGTCGCTCGGTCTTCCCCGAATCTATACGCCCGCCCAAGCCTAACTCGGTCGAACCGCCGTGGTACGGACCCGTATGCCCGGTGGTGTGGGAGGGGTGGCGTCGCGAGGCGTCCCCCTATCCCGATCTCGTGGCGCAACTGACGCCTTCAGCCAAGGTCCGCTTTCTCGCGCTTACCGCCCGTTCATAGGGCCGGTCCTGAAGGGCAGCAAAGGTGAAGGGTTTCGGGCGCCGGCCCCTTGCGGACGGTCGTGCGGAATCGGGGGCCGGCGTCCGAAAGCCTCCCAAGGAGGAAACCGCGGGGAGGAAGGGGGCCGTTTGGCGAGCGCGCCTATGGGGATTTGAGGGTCGCGGACGGCTGTCGAGCGAGGCGTCGGCAGCCGACAACGTTGGGTGTTTTCAGCGGAAGCGGCGACGGCGGACGTTTTCCAAGGCGACGATGCGCGGGAGCGAGGCGTTGGCGTCGGTCGAAGGAGGATTGGCGACCGCGCGAGGTCAGCGCTCTCGTGCTCCAGCGCGCGGCTGGACGCGAAACCGATCGACGTTGCGAAGCAGGATGCGCGGCGTTGATCATCATGAGGTGTCGATCCTGATCCGGGTGGGTGGTGGCGGGCGCGCAGGGCGCGGGCCTTCGAAGGTCTCGACGACGATCATCCGGCCGCCGCAGCACGGGCAGCAGCGGAAGGACGAATTTGGTTCGGCGTCGCTGTCGGCGCCGGCGGGCGCGCTCTCGGCTGAGGTCTTGGACGGGGCGAGCAATTGTTGGGCGCGCTCGATGTTATTCGCTCGAACCGCGCCGGCGAACAGGCCGTAATGTCGGATGCGGTGGAAGCCGCTGGGCAGAACGTGCAGGAGAAAGCGGCGGATGAACTCGGCGGCGTCGAGCGTCATGGTCTTCATCCGGTCGCGGCCTTTGATCCGGTAGTCCTTCCACTTGAAGGAGACGACCTTCTCGTCGAGCGCGATGAGCCGGGAGTTCGAGATCGCGACGCGATGGGTGTAGCGCGACAGGTAGGCGAGCACGGCCTGCGTCCCGGCGAACGGCCGCTTGGCGTAGACGACCCATTCCGAATGGCGCAGGGGCGCGAGCGCGGCGTCGAAGGCGCGCTTGTCGGCGAGCGGGGCGAGGTCGCCGAGGAAGGCGAGGCGTCCGGCCGCATACAGGGCGGCGATCCCGTCGAGGAAGAGGCGGCGGAACAGACGCGACAGCACACGCACGGGCAGGAAGAAGCCGGGCTTGCAGGCGATCCAATGCGACCCGTCCGGCGACAGGCCGCCGCCGGGCACGATGACGTGGACGTGCGGATGGTGGGTGAGCGCCGAGCCCCAGGTGTGGAGCACGGCGGTGAGGCCGATGCGCGCGCCGAGATGCTTGGGATCGGCGGCGATGGTGGTGAGCGTCTCGGCGGCGGTGCGGAACAGGAGGTCGTAGACGGCGGCCTTGTTGTGGAACGCGATGGCGCCGATCGACGCCGGCAGGGTGAAGACGACGTGATAGTAGGGAACCGGCAGGAGCTCGGCCTCGCGGTCTTCGAGCCACTTCCGCGCCGCGGCGGCTTGGCACTTCGGGCAGTGGCGATTGCGGCAGGAATTGTAGGCGATCCGTTCGTGCGCGCAGTCCTCGCAGCGCTCGACGTGTCCGCCGAGCGCGGCGGTGCGACAGGTCTCGATCGCCGACATGACCTTCAGCTGGCCGAGGCTCAGGTGACCGGCGTTGGCCTTTCGCCACGCCGCCCCGTGGGCGCGAAAGACGTCGGCGACCTCGAGAGGGGGCCGCGCCACGCGGCCGTGGTCAGCCGGGCCGTGTTCGCTTCGTCAGGCTGACGCCCAGCCGCTCCAGCGGACTCTTGATGTCGCGGACCGTGTTGACGGCGACGCGGGTGTAGAGCGCGGTCGTCTCGAGTTTCGCGTGCCCGAGCAACACCTGAATCACGCGAATATCGACGCCCTGCTCGAGCAGATGGGTGGCGAAGCTGTGCCGAAGGGTATGCGGCGAGATGCGCTTGGAGATTCCGGCCAGGTCTTTGGCGGCGGTGACGGCGCGGTTGAGCTGACGGGGAGTGATCTGATTGATCGGGTTCTGACCGGGAAAGAGCCAGACCGGCGGTCGCGCCGCATGCCACCATTCGCGCAAGAGCTCGAGCAGTTGCGGCGCTAGCATGACATAGCGATCCCGCTGTCCCTTGCCCTGCTCGACCCTGAGCGTCATGCGCTGGCTGTCGATGTCCGACACCTTCAGGTTCGCGACCTCGGACACCCTGAGGCCCGCGCCGTAGGCGACGCTCAGCGCGGCCTTGTACTTCACGCTGGGGGCGGCTTCGAGCAGCCGCGCCACCTCCTCCTGGCTCAGCACGACCGGCGCCCTGCGCGGCTCACTCACAGTCCTCAGAGGACGAACGAGATCGGGCCGTTCGAGTGTAACGATGAAAAAGAAGCGCAGCGCGGCGATGGCGGAGTTGATCGTCGGAGCGCCAATCTGTTGCTTCGCCATGTGAAGCTGAAAGCGGCGAAGGTCCTCGCTCGTGGCCGTGTCCGGTGACCGGCCAAGGAAGGCCGCGAAGGTCCTCACATGCCGGACATAATCCTTTTGCACCTTCTCCTTGAACCGGCGCGCCGTCATGTCGTCGATCATGCGCTGACGCAGCGGGCTGATGGGCTTGTTGGACATCGAAAGCTCCTGTCTCGCATGGGGTTGAACCCCACGATCTTGAGACAGGCCTTGGCCTTCACGTCGGCCGGTTCTGGCCTTCCGAGTTCTCGCGCTGTCGCTCGCCGCCCCTACCGCGCGAGCGGTTTAGTCCTCGGGTCGAGGGCGGTCATCGGTGGGCGCTGCTGGGAATGTCTCACGAGAGCGGACTGCGGGCATTCGCTCGCGACGGCCTGTAGGGGGGTGTCCGCCCCGAGCGGACGAATAGCGCAAACGGCAGATCAACAAGCTGTGGACGCTTGGACGCGTCAGTTCGACGCACAGCGGACTTACAAATTTTTTGCGAGCTCCGTCCGGTCTCGTAGCATCGCGCGCATGATGATCGCGAGGCGGCGAGCCAGAGCGACGCGGGCTTTGCGCATCGTTAATCGCCTCGCGATCGCGAAGGCCTAGTCCTTGAGTTTGAGCTGCCCCTTGTAGCGGGTCAGCACGACGTTGGCGGCCTCGTACAGAAGGGTTCGCAGCCGCCGGTCTCCGCATTTCGAGATGCTGCCGACGTAGTCGACCTCTCCGGACTGGTACCGCCGGGGGAGAAGCCCAGATAGGCGCCGATGTCTCGGGATCGGCGGATGCGCGAGGGATCGTCGATCGCGGCGACAAAGGCGAGAGCAGTCAGTTGGGCGACCCCTGGGATGGTCATGAGCCAGCGACAGGCCGTCGAGGCCCTTGCCATGCGCCTCTTCAACATCGCGGAAGCTCAGAGTGAATCTCAGTTAGAGCCAAACAGCATGACGGATGGCGTCGGGCGGGAATCGGTGGTGGCGATAGGAAGTCGGCTTCATGGCCGCTTCTACCCATCCGATCGCCGCTGGCTGGTTAGCGTGTCAATGCCTGAAATCTCCATCGGCGCCCGGCTTCCACCTCGGGATCGCGGGGGCGGACGCGGCTTGTGATTTCAGTCGGGAAGGAATTCTCGGATGGCCGCCGCGATCTCGTCAGTGTGCGTTGCGAGGGCGAAATGTCCGGTGTCCAAGAAACGCACGACCGCGTCCGGGATGTCGCGTTTGAACGCCTGGGCGCCAAGCGGCAAAAAGAAGGGATCATTCTTGCCCCAAACGGCCAACAAGCGCGGCTTGTGGGTCCGGAAGTACCTCTGAAACGCAGGGTAGAGCGCGACGTTGCTTTTGTAATCGCCGAACAAATCGAGCTGCACGTCATCGGCGCCGGGACGCGCTAGGTAATAATTGTCGAGCGAGTACCCGTCCGGTGAGACCACGGTTGGGTCGGGCGCGCCGTGCGTGTACTGCCAGATCGTCGTCTCGGGCTTGAGGAAGGCGCGCAAGGCTGTCCGATTGGCCGGCGAAGGGTCTTGCCAATAGGCGCGGATCGGTTTCCAGCCATCGCTCAACCCTTCTTCATACGCATTGCCGTTTTGCGAGATAATCGCCGTGATGCGCTCCGGATGCTTCGCCGCAATGCGAAACCCGGTTGGCGCGCCGCAGTCGAAGACATAGATCGCGAATTGCACGAGCCCAATCACCTCGGTGAAGCGGTCGATCACGCCGGCCAAATGGTCGAAGGTGTAAGCGAAGTCCGCTCGCGCCGGCATATCCGAGCGGCTAAAGCCAGGCAGGTCGGGCGCGACGAGGCGAAAGCGGTCGGCGAGCGACGGAATGAGATCACGGAACAAGTGGCTCGAGGTCGGAAAGCCGTGCAGCAAGAGGAGCACGGGAGCGTTTGCGGCGCCGGCCTCACGGTAGAAGACCTTGAAGCCGTCGACGTCAGCGGTTCGATATTTGATGGCGGTCATGGGACGTTCTTTCCTGAAACAGCAGCTTGTCGCGACCTCGCGGTCGGTCGGCAGGCGGAGCTGACAAAGAAGGGACGACGGAGCGGTCTAGCCGCCGCTCGTCTTTGCGTTCTCCCGAACCGCATCGAGGATGATCTCGACGACGGCGCCTGGCGACGAGACGATGGGCGTATGATCGGCGGAAACCGCGCGTACATGCGCTTTCATGCGCTCGGCCATGAACAGCTGCGTTTCTCGCAGGATCATCCGATCCTCCTCCGCCACCAAGAACCAGCTTGGCCGATCCCTCCACAGCGGCCTCCCAACTTTCACGCTGATGCACTGGACGGCGATCGGACGCTGCACCGAAGCCAGCACAACACGCTCTTCAGCAGTTGCGTTGGGCGCGAAGGCAGCAACGAAGGTATCCTCCGGAAGCCAGATCAGGCTGTGGCCATCTGCGCGAGCTTCGGCGCCTTTGGATCTGGCTTGGCGCGGTAGAAGACATCCGCGACCGTTTCACCCTCATCCGGCGCCAGCGCCGTGACATAGACCAGCCCTTTGACTTTCTCGGAGCGGGTCCCCGCGATCACGGCGCCCGCATAGGCATGCCCGGCGAGGATGACGGGACCGTCGACGCGATCCAATGTGCGGTCGAGCGCCGCTATGTCGTCCGCGAGCGAGGTCAGAGGCAGGGGGGCTGCCCAGGCCTTTACGCCCTTGGCGTTCAGGCCCACGATAACTTTGCTCCAGCTCGAGCCATCGGCCCAGGCGCCATGAGCAAGCACGACATTTGGGTTCCCGTCGGACGCTTGCCCGACGGATTGCGTCGCGTTCGCCGCGTCCTTGGCCGCGTCGAGCTCGACGCCCGCGCCCCATGCGCCGGCGACCGCGATGCTTGTCATGAGGAGAGCGCGCCGATTCAGCGCCTTTGGCGCGCCCCGCTCAACAACGCTCGTTTCGCCGCTCTTCAGCACATGCACCATTGATTGCTCCTCTCGTTTTCCATGGCGACGCTCCTTTGGGTCGCCGTCAGATGTTCCGGCGATCGGCGCCGGGTGGCCCGCGCGAGCAGGCTACGCCCCGGGGCAACATCCCGCCGGTACGAGCCATGTCGCCCCAACGTGCGTCACGTCTTGGCGCCGTGACGGACGATGAGCTGGTCGGCGACGTCGTTCAGGTCCCTGCCGACGATTTGCGGCTGCGGGCCGACGCCAAGCACATCATTCCACGGGCGTTTGATCAAAGCGGCTTCCCAACCCGCGGCCACGGCGCCTAGCGTGTCCCAAGTGTGATATGAGCCGTAAGGATTCTCAATCGAACGAATTGTCCGCTTGAGGCAGTCCAAGCGCGGGCTCGTACGGTTCCTGGTCCGCGCGCTCGGCTTCGGCGACGGCGTTGGTGCGAACATATATTTCGCTTTCCGCTTTCGCCATCCCGAGAAAATAGGCGAGCAGGTCGAGGCGAGCCGCGATCGCCATGGCCTCGAGCTGGGCGGTCATTTCGGTGATATAACGGGCGACATCGAGCGCTTCGCGCGTCACAGCCCCGTGAGACGGATCGTTGGCTCTTCTTGGCAGTCTCGCCGGAACGCTCTTTCCGGCTCTGCCATGTTCTCCGCGTTTCCGTCTCGGGAAACCCAAATCCTCGGCCATCGGATAAAACTGTTCCATTCGGGCAGACGCCTTCCCGATCCCCGCTCGCAGGAAGACGGCCTTCCTCGACGCACGCGTTGCGACGATTCGGACTTGCCCCCTCGTATACAGCCTATGAGACGCTGATTTCCGATCTAAAAACAAGTCGTTCTCGACAAGATTACCGAGCCCGCGCTTCCACAATTATGTTGAGATAAGGCTACGAACGGTCAGTCCTTGCGCCCGCCAGAGCGCCAAGACGGTCCAGGGCGCCCTGCAGAATATAAGCGGCAGCCATCTTGTCGACCACTTGCGCACGCCGCGCGCGCGACACGTCATTGGCGATGAGCGACCGTATGACGACGGCGGTGGAGAACCGCTCATCCCAAAATACGATCGGCAAGTCGGTCCGCACCGCCAGATTGCGCGCGAAGGCCCGCGTCGATTGCGCGCGCGGACTGTCGCGCCCGTTGAGATCGAGCGGCAGCCCGAGGACGATTCCGGCGACCTCGTGTTCGGAGAAGATCGCCGTCAGGGTCTCGGCGTTCATGGCGAACGCGCCGCGCGGCAGGGTCCGGAATGGCGAGGCTATGCGGCGCTCGACGTCGGAAATCGCAAGGCCGATGGTTTTCGAGCCAAGGTCGATGCCGATCAAGCGCGCCTTGGGAGGAAGGCTGAGGGCGAGATCTTCGATTGCGATCGGACGACGCATCGCGTGAGCGGCCTATCACGGGGCGACGCGCAAGTCGACTGAAGGCGTCGCAAGCAATCGCAGGCGGCTCCCACATCGCTGTTTGCCAGCCAAATATTGGCGATGTATAGGGGCGCGCCCGCGTTCCAAGGTGTTTTAGGAGCTTTGGATGTCCGTCGATCTCAACACCGTCCGACGCATCGCGCATCTCGCGCGCATCGCAGTGAGCGAAGCCGAGACGCCGCATTTGCAAGACGAGATCAACGCCATTCTCAAGTTCGTCGAGGCCCTCGATGCTGTCGACGTCGACGGCGTCGAGCCGATGACCTCGGTCATTCCCATGCGGCTGCCGATGCGCGAGGACGTTGTCGCCGACGGCGATATTGCGCCGCTGGTGCTCGCCAATGCGCCGCTGACCGAGGATGGCTTCTTTGTCGTTCCCAAAGTGATTGAGTGACCTGCCGAGCGGGACGCTCGTCTTCAAGGATCCAATTTGACCGATCTGACCTCCCTGACGCTCGCCGAGGCGCGCGATCGCCTCAAATCTCGGGCGATTTCCAGCGTCGAGATCGCCAAGGCTCATCTCGAAGCGATCGAGCGCGCCAAGGGGCTCAACACGTTTGTCGCCATCACGGCGGAGAAGGCGCTGCAAATGGCTGAGGCCAGTGACGCGCGCCTCGCGAGGAACGATGCGGGTCCGCTCGAGGGATTGCCGATTGGCGTCAAGGACCTCTACGCCACAGAAGGGGTCCATACCCAGGCGTGCAGCCATATTCTGGACGGCTTCAAGCCACCCTACGAATCGACCGTCACCGCGAATTTGTGGCGCGACGGCGCGGTGATGCTGGGCAAGCTCAATATGGACGAGTTCGCCATGGGCTCCTCGAACGAGACCTCATATTACGGGCCCGTCGCTTCGCCCTGGCTGCCGCCCAACTGGAGCCGGGACAGAGCGCGCGCGGCGCTCAGTTCCGGTAAGCGCGGTCTCTTGACGCCGGGCGGCTCGTCCGGCGGCGCTTCGTCTGCTGTCGCGGCGCGCCTCTGTCTTGCCGCCACGGCGAGCGACACCGGCGGCTCCATCCGCCAGCCTGCGGCCTTCACCGGCATTGTCGGCGTCAAGCCGACCTACGGCCGGTGCTCGCGATATGGCATGGTCGCCTTTGCATCGTCGCTCGATCAGGCGGGACCGCTTGCGCGCACCGTGCGCGACGCCGCAATCATGCTTCGCTCGATGGCCGGGCCTGATCCTAAGGATTCCACTTGCTCGCCGACCTCCGTTCCAGACTACGAAGCCGCGGTTGGACGCTCGGTCAAGGGCATGAAGATCGGCGTGCCGAAGGAGTATCGCCTCGAGGGAATGAGCAGCGAGATCGACGATCTGTGGGCGCGGGGCGCCGGATGGCTTCGCGCCGCGGGCGCGAGCGTGGTTGACGTCAGCCTCCCGCACGCGCCCTACGCCCTGCCTGCTTATTATATAGTGGCGCCCGCGGAAGCCTCGAGCAATCTCGCGCGCTACGACGGCGTGCGCTACGGCCTGCGAGAACCAGGGGCCGACATCACCGAGCTTTACGAGAAGACCCGCGCCAGGGGGTTCGGGACGGAAGTGCGACGGCGCCTCATGATCGGCACCTATGTCCTCTCCGCCGGCTATTACGACGCCTATTACGTCCGGGCGCAGAAAATCCGCACCTTGATCAAGCGCGACTTCGAGCGCGCGTTCGCCGACGGCGTCGACGCGATTTTGACCCCCGCCACTCCGTCCGCCGCCTTCGGGATCGGCGAGAAGGGCTCGGACAACCCGGTCGAAATGTACCTCAACGACGTCTTTACCGTGACTGTCAACATGGCCGGTCTGCCGGGACTTGTCGCGCCAGCGGGCTTGTCGAGCGATGATCTGCCGCTTGGGTTGCAGCTCATCGGCCGTCCGTTCGACGAGGAGACGCTGTTCGCGCTCGGCGAGACGATTGAGCAGTCGGCGGGCCGGATGACGCTTCCGGAGCCGTGGTGGGCATGAGGCGCTGGCGCGAGATCCCGACGGACTTCGGACGAGAGTAGAGCGATCCACATGGCGACAGACAGGGCGAGTGCGAAGCTCATCAAAGGCGCGACCGGCGATTGGGAGGTGATCGTCGGTCTCGAGGTCCACGCCCAAGTGACTTCGCGCTCCAAGCTGTTCTCCGCCGCTTCAACTGCATTCGGCGGCGAGCCCAACACGCACGTTTCGCTCGTCGATGCGGCGATGCCCGGGATGCTGCCGGTGATCAACCGTGAATGCGTGGCTCAGGCGGTGCGCACCGGCCTCGGCCTCAAGGCCAGGATCAACCGCCGCTCGACTTTCGACCGCAAGAATTATTTCTATCCCGACCTGCCCCAGGGCTATCAGATCTCCCAGTACAAGAGCCCGATCGTGGGGGAGGGGGAGATTGAGGTCGAACTCACACCAGACCATTCCATCAAGGTCGGAATCGAGCGCCTGCATCTCGAGCAGGATGCGGGCAAGTCGTTGCACGACCAGTCGCCGACGATGAGCTTCGTTGACCTCAACCGCTCGGGGGTCGCTCTGATGGAGATTGTCTCCAAGCCCGACATGCGCTCGGCAGAGGAGGCCAAGGCCTATGTCGGCAAGTTGCGCACTCTCCTACGCTACATCGGCTCCAGCGACGGCGACATGGAGAAGGGCAATCTACGTGCCGACGTCAATGTCTCGGTGCGGCGTCCCGGAGACGCCCTGGGCACGCGCTGCGAGATTAAGAACGTCAACTCCATCCGCTTCATCGGCCAGGCGATCGAGACCGAGGCGCGCCGGCAGATCGCCCTCATCGAGGACGGCGGCGCAGTCGAGCAGGAGACGCGACTGTTCGATCCCACGCGCGGGGAAACGCGCTCATTGCGCTCCAAGGAAGAGGCGCACGACTACCGCTATTTCCCCGACCCCGACCTCTTGCCGCTCGAACTCGACGCGGCTTTCATCGACGCGCTGGCCGCCGACCTGCCGGAACTGCCTGCCGCCAAACGGACGCGCTTCATGGCCGACTACGGCCTCTCGGCCTACGACGCCTCGATCCTCGTCGCCGAACGGGAGACGGCGGATTTCTTTGAGGCGGCGGTGAGGTTTCGGGGGAGTAAGAGTGACGCAAAGGCGATCGCCAATTGGATCATGGGCGACCTCTCGGCCCATGCAAACGCCCGGAACCTCTCGGTCACCGCGACCAATGTGACCTCGGCGAACGTTGCTGAGCTCGTTGGCTTGATCAGCGACGGGACTATCTCCGGCAAGATCGGCAAGGACGTCCTGGCCATCGTCGTCGACACGGGCACCGACCGATTGCTCCCCATCGTCGAGTCTCGCGGTCTGCGTCAGGTGACGGACGCTGGCGCGATCGACAGCGCGATCGAGGCCGTCATCGCCGGCAATCCCGACAAGGCCGAGCAGGCCAAAACGAAGCCCGGCATGTTGGGCTGGTTCGTGGGTCAAGTGATGAAATCGACTGGCGGCAAAGCCAACCCGCAAGCGGTGAGCGACGCGCTCAAAAAGCGCCTCGGCGTCTGACGCTTGAGCGAATCATGCGCAGCGAATCGCTTGATTCTGGGCGCGACTCGCGCTGGGAAGTCGGCGATCGCAACGTCTCAGCGACAGAAATGTGATGGTGACGACCAAGAAAAATTCGATTGCGATGAGCATGCGCGCCGTTTCGATTTGATACGCTCGTCGCGGCGAATGCTGTTGCTTCTCGCGTCGTCGCACGCGTGTGAGCGCAGTTCCGCCAACGCGAAGAGTGGCTCCTGCACGTGCAACCGAGAGTCTCGGAGACCGGCACAATATATCGGAAAATCTGGAATCGAACGAACTTGCGTCGGCTGCTGCGCAGAAGCTTCGCGCGCGAACGCATGCGCCGTTGCAAACGGAGTGAACGGCGCGCGCGAGCGCTCTCGTCAATGAAGGATCAGAGGTCCGAGTGCGCGCGATAATTCGATAGTCACGACGCTCAGCGCTTGTTGCCCGCGTGTGCAACGCTTGCGCGAAATCAAAACGACTGTACTTTCGCTCGCGCATCTGCATGGCGCGAAACTTGTGCTGAGAGCAGATGATTGAGAGGGACGTGATAAATGCCGAAAGCTGCTACCAAGAAAACGGCGAAGAAGTCCGCCGCCAAGAAGCCCGCGAAGAAGTCCGCCCGCAAGGTCGTCGCCAAGAAGGCCACGCGCAAAGGGGCGGTGAAGAAAGCGTCCGCGAAGAAGAGCTCCGCCAGAAGGACGACGGCGAAGAAATCCGCGGGCAAGAAGGGTGCCGCTAAGAAGTCGGCCGCCAAACGCGCGCCGGCCAAGCGAAAGAAAGCGATGCCGATGCCCACCCCTGGATCGTCAGACATGTCGCCAGCCTCCTGATTGGCTTGCGCGTTCCGACGTATCGGCTGATCAGGCGCGGTTGCCGGCGGTTCGACCTCGCCTGATTAGCCTGTTCGTGCTTTGCGTTTGAAATCAGCGCGGGCTTGAGTTCCGCCGACGGACGGTTCGCCACACGGTCGCGCAACGACACGTTTCGTATAGGGTAGCCGGCGCGGTCGCGAATCCACCTCGATCCCGATCAACGCGTTGGGCGCATCGCTGGCTTTGCGTCGCCCCCCCGGCCGCGAGTCTCTCGGTCAAGGCCCCGCTAGGCGCGGCCGCCAGCGCTTGCAATGGGGGGATGCGTCGGGCATATGTCGCGACGCGCATTGCGCCTGGAGACGTGGCCGAGAGGCTGAAGGCGGCGGTTTGCTAAACCGTTATAGGGTTGTAAAGCTCTATCGAGGGTTCGAATCCCTCCGTCTCCGCCAGAACTCACCTGTGTCCGACCGGTACACATTGGTAACAGACTGTACCTAAGCAGAGATTCGTGGCTTGGCCAACGGATTGGGGATGCGCTCGCGGTTGAGATCAATGACGGCGTGATGGATGGCCTGGTCGAGCGCGTCGGCGTCGGTGAAGGTCTGGTGGGCGAGGTGATGGGCCTTAAGATCGCGCCAGACCGGCTCGATGTCGTTGAGTTCGGGGGTGTATTTCGGCAGCCATTCGACGGTGAGCCAGTGCGCGCGGGCGGCCAGGGCGGCGAGCGAGCGTTTGCTGGTGTGGATCGGACCATTGTCCTCGACCAGCACGACCGGCTTGGCCTGTCGCCCGCGCTGCGGTCCAAAGAGACGGTCGAGTTGCTCCAGATGGGCGATGAAATCGCCGCTGCGCTTGGTCGGGCTGGTATGGACGATGAGTTGGCGCGTGAGGGGATCGAGCGACCCCAGCATCGCGACCTTCTTGGCCTGCCCCGGCGCCGGCACACGCAAGTCCGCCCCCGACTTCGCCCAGGCGCGGGCGAGATAGGGATGGGTCAGCGCCTCGCTCTCATCGCCGTAGAGAAGAACGATGTCGCCCGCTTCGGCCTGCTGTTTGCGCAGTTGCAGGCGCAGCCCCACCCGTTCCACCTCGCTTTCCGTCTGACGTCCCTTCAGCGTGTGCCGGGGCCGCCGCCAGCGGAACTTTTTTTTCGCAAGGCCTTGGACAGTTGCGAACGGCTGATGCGCACGCCCTCGCGCGCTTCGATCTCGGCGCGAAGGCGGGGGATCGTCCAGTTGCGCCGGTCGGCCACAGGTTCTTCCAGCAGCGGGGTGGCGACGCGCATGGCGGCTTCACTCTTCACCGGAGGCGGGCCCGGCGCGATGCTGGTCTTCAGCGCTGCCACACCGCCGGCGGTGAAGTCGCTGCGCCACAGCCGAACCGTATCTTCGCGCACGCCAAACGCCTCCGCGATCTTGGGGCTGGTCCAACCAGCCAGCGTCAAAAGCACGGCGCGGGCGCGGTCCGCCTCGCCGCGATCGCGCGAACCGGCAACAGCCAAGAGGCCGGCGCGTTGTTCATCGCTCGCCATAATCGGAGACTTTCCCGCCATGTCATACACCTTGCGAATCGGCGCAGGCAGCCAACCGCAAAAAACCTATCCGTTGGTTAGCCAAACGGAATCTGCTTAGGACATGGGTGACAACCTCGGGCCGAACGGGTTGTTGAGGGGTTGCAAGGTTTTCTGCTGCAGATCGATGAAGCCGAGATCGTAGCTCATGAAGCTGACGATCCAAACGTCTTCGTCGACTTCTTTGATTCCGAGGCGCTGGCCGGCGAGGACGGTGGAGACGTTGATGCGTTTTCGGTGATGCAGATGCGGCCGCAAGCGGTGACGAGAACGTCTCGATCGTGCAAAGGTATGCGAGTCCTGGCAGACCGTCGTGGGGACGCGGCGAGGGCGCATAGACCTCGGCCGGGCGCTTCATATCGGGGGCCTCGTGCGGTCTTTCCTGGTTGAATTCTTTTGGGAAATCGTCGAAGCGCGCCTGCAGTTGCAGGCTGTTCATGCCCGGCGGGCGAGTGGCCTTTTTCTTCAGCGTCAGATGCATGCGCTCGTGACGCCTGTTTTGTTGCGGATTTTCTGGCTTGATCCGCTCGATGGCGATGCCGAGCCTGAGCCACCAGACAGAGAGGTTGAACAAAGCATTCGGGCTGGCGAAGGGGACGCCGCTCCTGGAAGAGCTGCTCGAACGCGGTGATTGCGAGGTCTTCGGGGGTCAATTCGATATCCGGCGATCGTGCAGAGCTGGCGACGCAATTGGGAGCGCGTCATTCCGTTCTTCGCCTTTTCGGAGGCCGTCCGGCGGATCATCTACACGACGAACGCCATCGAGGCGCTCAACGCAAAATTACGCCGCGCCGTGCGCACGAGAGGTCATTTTCCAACCGATGACGCCGCGACGAAGCTCCTGTTTCTCGTCTTGCGCCAGGCGGCTGGAGAGTGGAAAATGCCGCCGCGCGAGTGGTTCGAGGCAAAGACCCAATTCGCCATCATGTTCGACGAACGCTTCGTTCAAGCGCGATGGCGCAACCGGCCCCGCACACAGGATTCCTGACACTCCCCTGAACCAGAAGTTCTCGGACTTTGCGAGCGCGCCAGTGCCTTCTCGCGCTTGCAGCCGACGATGAGCTGCTCGATCTGCGGCGGCAACTGGTTGGCGTAGCGCACGGACCGGCGCGAGCGATCGCTCAGCGCCTCGAGCCCATGGTGCTTGTAACGGTCGAAGATCTTATAGCCCGTCTTCCGCGAGATGCCGAACTCCCGACAGACGTCGCTCATCGCCTCGACCTCCAGAAGCCGGGCGATAAACCGCAAGCGCGCATCCATGACCGAACACTCCTTCCAGGGCATCGACACCTGCCGCCAGGCATGCCTGGCGGCAGGTGTCATACGATTTCCGGGTGATCACTTCGGGTTGGCGATTTTGGGCCACCAGTGGAAGCCGGCTTGGCTTTTGATTTTTTGCCTTTCCGCGGCGAGGACGGCGCAACGCGCGGAGATGACGTCGTCGAGGGTTTCGAGGTCGGGAATATGTTTGTTGACGATGGGCTCGTCGACGAGGGTCCACAACGTTTCGGCGGGTTGCACTTCCGGGGTGTAGGCGGGCTGGAAGACGAGATGGAGACCGTTCGGCACGACGAGGCCGGCTTCGCCGTGCCAGCCGGCGTTGTCGAGCACGAGGACGATGATCCGCTCGCGGCCGGCGCCGGCCTCTTCGGCGAACAGGCGCAGAAGCGCCTCGAACAGCGGCTTCGATATTCCGTTCGAGACGGACCAGAAGACTTCGCCCGTGGCCGGCGAAACAAATGTCGTTACATAGAGCCATTCGAAACGATGATGGCCGTGGGCGATCGGCCGTTCGCCGATCGGCGCCCAGAACTCGGCGCGTCACCGGTTTCAGGCCGATCCGGTGCTCGTCGGTGGCGAAGGTTTCGATCGGGGTATCGGGATGGCGCGCCGCTTCTTCGGCGACGATGTCGGCCACTTTTTTTGAAGGCGTCCTGCTCCTCGGGCGTCGCCGCCTTGGGGTTGCGCGGCCGCGGCTTCTGGATTGACCAGTCGATCGCCCGCAGCGCCTCCCAGCCGCGTTGCGCGGCGAGCGAGGCCAGGCCCAGTTCCCCCGCCATCCAGTGCGCGACCTTGCGGCTCGTCCACGCGCCGCCGTCGGGCGGCGGATCGACAAGACGAGCGCGAAGCCGCTCCAGCAGTTCGGGCTTCAATACCCTCGCCGCCGCGCCATTGCCGCGCCGCAGATCGCCCAACGCCGAAGGTCCGACCGCGTTGTAGCGCCCCAGAAGTTGCTCAATCCAGCGCTGGCCGAACGAGGTCATTGCCGCCACCTCGCCGGTCGAATGTCCCTTCGCCAGCAACCAAATCGTCTGGAAATGCCGCGATGACGTCGCGTCCTCGCACGTTTCGTACCGCTCCTCCAACGCCGCAACGCTCAGATGATCGGCCACATGCGCCATGCCCGCCTCCCGCAAATCATGGCCGTCCTATCTACCAGTGAAACCTCAATGAGATTCCACCCCCGCCAAATCAATCAACCGGAAACCGTATCACGTCTCGTTGGCGCTCGCCCGCAAGGCGACGCGGTGCCCCGAATATTCGATGCGTCCAGCTAGCTCGAGTTCGAGCAGCGCCACCCGCACCGCGCGCGCGGAAGCCTGCGCCGCCCGAGCCAGTTCGTCGAGCGTAATTGGCGAAGGGCCGAGCAAGGCGATGATCCGCTCGCGCGCGGTCTGGGCTTCGTCGCCCGTCCTGTAGGGCGCTCCGCTCACATCGTCGAATTCGTCGCCCGGCCGCGTTCGAGGCGTCGATTCCGGATCGACCCCGTACAGCGCTTGTTCCCCCCAAAGCGGTTCGCCGGGCTCGCCGCTCAACTCGCGCATGGCGGCAAGATCGCTTGAGCGCACTGGCTCGAGAGCCGTCAGCACGTCGTCAGCGCCCGTGCAGATCGACGCCCCCTGCTTCAGGAGGTCGTTGGTTCCTTCGGCGCGCGGATCGAGGGGAGAGCCGGGCACGGCAAAGACCTGGCGGTTTTGCTCGAGGGCGAATCTCGCGGTGATAAGCGAGCCGGAGCCGCGCGCCGCCTCGATCACTACAATGCCCAAAGCGAGCCCAGAGACAATTCGATTGCGGCGCGGGAAATCTCGCCCGCGCGGCTCCCACTCGATTGGCATTTCGGACACGACCGCGCCCAACTCAACCATCCGCTCCATCAGCGGAACGGCCTCGCTTGGATAAGGCCTTCCATGTCCGCCGGCGAGCACCCCAACAGTGGAGCTCTCCAGGCTCGCGAGATGGGCGCGTTGATCAATCCCTCGCGCCAGGCCGGAGACAATGACGTAACCGGCTTGTCCCAAGCCCCGCGCCAGCCGTTCGGCGAAAGTGAGGCCCGCGGCGGAAGCATTGCGGGAGCCCACGATCGCAACCGCCGCCTCGCGCATCGCCTCCGCGCGGCCCCGGAGAGCGAGAATCGGCGGCGCGGAATCGATCTGCTGCAGCGCCGGCGGATATTCCGGCTCGCCAAGCGCGACGAAGCGCACGCCTAGCTTGCGGGCGGCGATGAGCTCTTTTTCGACCTCCTCAGTCGAAGCGACAACGATGGGACGCTTCGCCCCGCCGCGCCGGGCCAAATCCGGCAGCGCATTCAGCGCCGCGCGGGCGCCGCCGCAATTGGTGATGAGCGCGCGAAATGTTCGTGGGCCGACATTCTCCGACCGTACGAGCCGGAGCCAATCGAAGCGCTGCTGATCGGTAAGCCGCAACTCAGGCTTGTTCCCCATTCCCTTTAGTTTTTCTGCCCGATTTTCAACTCGGAGCCATTGAGAAGGCGGACGATGTTGGCGCTGTGCTTGAACCAGATCAGCGCCGATAGCGCGGCGAAGACGACCGCCGCACCGCTCTCTCCGATCGCCGCCATCGCGATCGGAGAAGCAACTGTCGCCGCCAGGGCCGCCGCCGAGGAGTAGCGCGTAAGCGCCGCGACCGCTAGCCAGACGGCAACGAATACGATCGCCGCCGGCCAGGCAAGGCCGATGAGGGCGCCAAGATAGGTCGCGACGCCCTTGCCGCCGCGGAACTTGAGCCAGACCGGGTAAATGTGGCCAAGGATCGCGCCGGCCGCCGCTGCAAGCGCCGCGGGCGGGCCGATCACCCACCACGCCAAAACAATTGCTACGGAGGCCTTCAGGGCGTCGAATACAAGCGTCGCGGCCGCAAGCCCCTTACGACCGGTGCGCAGCACGTTGGTCGCACCGATGTTCCCGGAGCCGATCGAACGCAAGTCGCCCGCCCCGAACAGCTTCGTCAGCACGAGTCCGAAGGGGATTGACCCAAGACAATAACCGAGCGCCAGCGCCAACGCCCCGCCATAAGAGAGCTCGACCATGCGCTTCCAGCCGACGCAGGTTGAACGAAGCTTTTTATTGAGACTATTCGTGCGCGATCCGCCCGGCAACCAGCGTCATCTTGACCCGACCCTCGAGCCGGGCCGAGTCGAACGGCGTATTCCGACAGCGCGAATGGAGGGAGGCTGGATCGAGCACATAAGGCTCGTCTGGATCGAAGCAAATGACGTCCGCCGGTGCGCCGACCGACAACCTCCCGACCGGCAACCGAAGGATCTCGGCCGGTCGCACAGTCATCGCCCGGAGGATGCGAGGCAGCGTCACAAGTCCCCCCGCAACGAGGCGCAGGCTCACCGACAACATCGTCTCGACCCCGATCGCGCCCGCTGCGGCCTCTGCGAACGGCAGCCGTTTGGTCTCGACGTCCTGCGGATCGTGGTCCGAGCAGACGACGTCGATGAGGCCGGCGCTCAGGGCGTCGACCAAGGCCTGGCGGTCGTCCTCCGCGCGCAGCGGCGGCCTCAGTTTGAGGAACGTGCGATAGTCGCCAATATCGAGCTCGTTCAAAGTCAGGTGATTGATCGACGCGCCGCAGGTTGCAGTCAGACCCGCTTGGCGCGCCCGCGCCATCGCCTCAAGCGATAGACGGTTCGAAATCAGCGCGGCGTGATAGCGGGCCCCGGTCAGCGCCGCTAGACGCAGATCGCGTTCGAGCACGATGGTCTCCGCCTCGCGCGGCACGCCTGGCAGGCCTAGCCAGCTCGCGCGAAGGCCCTCCGCCATCACCCCCTCGCGGCTCAGCGACCGGTCCTCGCAGATCGGCGCGATCAGCGCGTCGAAGTCGCGGGCGTAAGTCATGACGCGGCGCATGGTCAGCGCATCGGCGACCGAATGGGGCCCGTCGCAGAAGGCGATCGCGCCCGCTTCCGCAAGTAGCCCGATTTCGGCGATCTCGTCGCCGTTGAGTCCCCTTGGTCAGGGCGGCGGCGGGGTGGATGCGGACCTTGGCGTCGTCGCGCGCGCGGCGCAAGATGAAGTCGACCACCGCGGGGTCGTCGACCGGCGGATTGGTGTCGGGGCGCGTGACAAGACTCGTCACGCCACCGGCGGCGGCGGCCGCGCTGGCGCTGGCAAGGGTCTCGCGATGCTCAGCCCCAGGCTCGCCGACGAAGGCGCGCATATCGACGAGGCCCGGGGAAACGACGTCGCCCTTGCAGTCGACGATCCTCGCCTCAGCCGGCAGCTGGTCCCGCGTGACCGCGGCGCCGACGCCGGCGATGACGCCTTCCATGACAATGAGCCCACCGCGTCTCTCGGTCTCCTCAACGGGATCGACCAGACGCGCGTTGACGAAGGCGATCGGCGGAGCTGACGGCATGGGTCGGCGTTCACTACCGACCGGCGCCTGTGGGCGCAAGGTGCGCGCGTTACCAAGAGGTCGGGCATCGTACGCTGCCCGAGCCTAGACAAACCGACATTGGCTCTTGCCCGCTCGGGCAAAAGCGGCTAGAGCCCGCCGTGACTCTTGGGCTCGCTTTCGCCGCCCGAGTGGGACCTAAGCGCCCGTAGCTCAGCTGGATAGAGCACCAGACTACAAATCTGGGGGTCGGGAGTTCGAAATCTCTCCGGGCGCGCCAGTGATTTCAACAGCTTATCAAAGCTATTCCGTTCTAATCGATCGCGTTTAGAACGGTCTTTTGGACTACGTGACCCCCTTGGCGGCCGAGGAGCACACGACGAGGATGAAACCGCCGGCTAGAGCAGTATCCGAACGGATTAAATCGGCGGGGGGATTCCCAAATCGGTTAATTTCTGCTTCCTCATTCACTGCGAGAATGGGGACGGCGGGGGATGGGTCTTTCCAACGATCTTCGCGAGCGCGTGGTCGAGGCGGTGGTCTTGGGCGGGTTGTCGCGCAATCAGGCGGCCGCGCGTTTCAAAGTGAGCGTGGCGAGCGCGGTGCGCTGGGTAAAGCGGTTCAATACCACGGGCGAGATTTGGCCGGCGCCTTCCGGCGGCGACCGCCGCTCCCGCCGAATCGAGGCGCATCGCGACTATCTGTTGGGCCTGATCCGGCGCAGGCCGGACATAACGCTGCTCGAGATCCGGGAGCAGCTGATCGCCAATAGCGGCGAGCGCTTTGCGGTCTCCGTGCTGTGGCGTTTCTTCGACCGTCACCAGATCACCTTTAAAAAAACGGCGCATGCCGAGGAACAACAACGCGCGGACGTGCAAAATCGACGCCGGGAATGGTTCGCGGGACAGCTCGATCTCGATCCGACGAAACTCGTTTTCATTGACGAGACCGGAGCCTCCACAAATCTCGCGCGCAAAAGCGGACGTTGCCGGCGCGGGCGCCGGTTGCGGTCGGCCATCCCGCACAGTCACTACAAAACGGTGACTTTGGTCGCCGGCCTTCGCCTTCGCGGCCTGACGGCGGCAAGGACTTTCGACGGACCGATCAACGCCGCCCTGTTCGAGGATTGGGTGGAGACATGCCTCGTCCCCACGCTCTCGCCCGGCGAGACCGTCGTCATGGACAATCTCCCCGCTCACAAGGGGCCGCGGGTCGAGCAACTGATCAAGGCGGCGGGCGCGCAGTTGCGATATCTTCCAGCCTACAGTCCCGATATGAACCCTATCGAAAAAGCCTTCTCCAAGCTCAAGGCCTTCCTGCGCAAAATCGCCGAGCGGACCGTCGCGGGTCTGATGCGCGCCCTCGAAACCTGCGCCGAAATCTTCGAGCCCTCGGTATGTATAAATTACTTCAAATCCTGTGGTTATCAGGACAATACACGATAATCAATACCGCTCTAATGGTCAAGGCTATATCCCTAGCAGCCTGTCGGACTTAACCCGACGGCGCTGATTTTCGCTAAATCCTGCGATTAAATCACGCCGAAGGGTAGCTTGCTGGCGATGAGCAATTTCCGGGACGTTGATCGTGAGACGTCGTTTCTTCTGCCGCCGTCGGTCGACGAGTGGCTGCCTGAGAGGCATTTGGCCCGCTTTGTCGTCGAGGTGATCGACGGGCTCGATCTTGGCGGCATGATCGGCGGCTATCGCGGATCCGGGTCGGCGGCGCACCATCCCAGGATGTTGCTGGGGGTTTTGATTTACGGCTACGCCACCGGGGTGTTTTCGAGCCGCAAGCTCGAGGGCGCGACTTACGACAGCGTGGCGTTCCGCTACATCGCCGCCAACGACCACCCCGACCACGACACGATCGCCGCGTTTCGGCGGCGCTTTCTCAAGGAGATCG
>CAWEZX010000003.1:0-76765 GCA_963813555.1 uncultured Alphaproteobacteria bacterium
CGCGGGGTGTCTGGCATTTCGGCGGGCGCGTTTGTGATCGATTTGGCAGCCGTCAGTCATGAGTTCGGCGCGAGCAAAGATCCAAGGACCATCAGATAAAGGGTGGCGAGCGTCGATCTCGCCGGCATCGGCCGCCAGCCGCAGCGTTTCGGCGCGATCTTCAGAACGCGCGCGGCGTCCGAGAGATTGAGCCAGGGCTCGACGCCGTCGGCAGCGGCTTTGAACACCGAAATGCGATGGTGCGAACGCAACGCGAGACACGCTCGCGGGTCCAGCGGTTGCCATGGCCGGTCTTGAGCCCATTGCGGTTGAGGAGGCCAGCGATCAAGTCGTCGCTGGCAATCAATGCCAATTCACGAACGGCTCGATGATATCAGCGGAAGTGCTGTTGCGCTGTCCACGCCGGCGCTTGGGCAACCGGATCTCGCTGTGAACGCCGCCTAACCAGTGGACGACGATAACGATCTCGGAAGCCGCGTCGTCGATGTCGGCGATGACCTCGTGGATCAGGGTGCGCACGATGCGCTTCTTCAACCGCGCGTCCGTCGTCGGAGCCGACCAGACCGTCCTCGGATCGCGCCAGAGGGCGAGCGCGGCGGCGTCGATCGCCGGCGCGTGGGCAAGCGGCCTCATGGGCGACGATCTTGCCTCGACTTCGGCGACGCGGGCGAGCGCTTGGTTCCAGCGCGCCTCGAGTTCACCGGCGACCAGCCGGTTGGCCGGATCGGCGGCGTCGTACTGCCGGAAGGCGCGGTCGGCCGCATAGCGCGCCGCTTCGAGATCGCGGCCGAGAGCTTCGCGCGCCTGATCCCGTCGCTGGGCTGCCTGCTCGGCCGCAGCCACTGACGCGGCGACCGCGCCGGGTCCGACGACGCCGAGCAGCGCTTCCTCGATCGCGTCGTCGACGCGCAGGCCGCCGAAAGCGATGCAACGCGGCTCGCCATTGTCCACCCAGCCGCGCGTGCAACTGTAGCGCGGGATCTGATGCTGGACGCCGGTATAGCGCAGCGTCAGTTTGCGGCCGCAGCGGCGGCAGCGGATCAGGCCCGCGAGCAAGGCGTCGCCATGCTTGGGCGCGCCATGATGTCGACTTGTCGGGACGTTGCCGGAGACCATCGCGCCGATCGCTTCGAACCTCTCCCAGCTCACATAGCCCTCGTGGGCGCCAGGCTTCAGCGCAATCCAGTCGGCGCGCGCCTTGCGGCAGCGGCCTTCGTGCTCCCGCCCTTGCCCGTGTACCCCATCGTCGCCGCCGTTTTACCATACGCATAGGCGCCGCCGTAGATCGGGTTTTCGATCATCCTGTGGAGAGTGGCGTAACACGGACGCCGCCAGACCGTGTCGCCATTCGTCCGCTTCGTCGGGAGATCAAGGCCATGCTCCTGGAACCAGAGCAGCGCCTGGCGCGCGCTGCCGAGTTCCGCGATCTTGTCGAAGACCAGCGAGATCGCCGCTTGCACGCGCCGATCCGGGTCTTTCTCGAAGCGGTCGCCAGCCTTGATGAAGCCGATCGGCGCCGCCACGACGAGTTCGCCGCGGCGGGCTTTCTCGTAACGGGCGGACAGCGAGCGCTGGCGCAGAAGGTCAAGTTCGTACTCGTTGAGACTCCCCTTGAGCCCGAGCAGCAACCGGTCATTGCCGTGTCTGCGGCGCGTAGATCGTTTCCTGGTCGACGAGAACCGTGTCGACCACGCGGCACATCTCGATCAGCTGTTGCCAATCTCGGCTATTGCGGGCGAAGCGCGAGACCTCGCGGGCGCAGACGGCGCCGACCTTGCCGAGGCAGACCTCGGCCACCATCCGTTCGAACCCGACGCGCTGCACGCCGCCGGCCGCCGAGCGGCCGAGATCGTCGTCGATCACTTCGATCTCGGCAAAGCCCAGCGCCGTCAGCCGATCCCGCATGGCGTATTGCAGCGCCCCGCTCTCACGATTGTGCAGCACCTGGTGGGCTGAAGATTGGCGCACGTAGAGGATCGCCTTGCGCTCCAGATGATGCGGGCCGATCTTGTCAGCGATCATGGCCGGCCTCCGCCGTGGTCGGCGTCGCCGCCGCCCGCGCATGCTCGAGGATCAGCCGTGTCATCAGGCCGACCAGCGTCTCCCGCGCGTCCTCCGGCAGGTCGGACCAATCGGGTGCGACGGCCGCGCGGGGACTTGCGAACAAGTCCATCTGCTGGGATCCTGGGCGCCGGCTTGCGCTGAACCCCGATCGCTGACGCCGCCGTCTTCCGTGCCATGGCTCTCTCCCCGATTCTGCGTCGTGAGAGAACCTATATGCGTCCCGAAGCCGGGCATTCGATGATGGCGCGCCGGTCTTCAACACCTGGTCGAGCAACGCGGACAATGCGCCGAGCGCCTCCAGGTCGACAAACGGGTCGGCCTAAATGCGCACGCCGGACCCCATGCAACGCGATCGAACATCCACGCCGGGATCTCGAGCGATCGCGCCACCTCCGAACCGTCCAACGTGCAACGGACGACGCCGCCCAGCCTTGTCGATCGCGCTGTGAACAAAAACGTCGCGCCCAAACCAGGGATGAAGCTGGTAAAGAAGCTCTCGGCGAACCGTCCTGTGGGCGTTCTCAAACCTCGTTGTACAACACGATCCGTAGGCACTCGACCATCGGTTACCTCAGTCCGGTTGAGTTCGAAAAGAAGGTTGGATTAGCTTAACTGCCTGTCCACGAAACCAGCAGCAGACCAGAGGGCACTGCTAAGCGTTTGTCCTACGGCGTGATGCGCTGGACGGGACATCTGTTTTGCATGACGCCGCGGTCCTGTGCGAACGGGCCGTTGTCGGAATCAGACGGGCGTTCTCTATTCGGAGGCGCCCGTTTCGGTTTCAGCTGGGAGTTCGTAGTGATAAGTTTGGAAAGAGCGCAACGTACCAAGTCTCAGCCCGGGGCGGCGCTCCCTTTGGCGGGTCCGGCGCGGGGAAAGGTGTGAACGTCACGCGAACATCTTCCCCCTGTCTTTGGGGGACGTCCGACCTCCGTTCAGGCCCAGAACGTAGGGGAAAAGGGAGTGGCCTCTTCCGTACGCCTTGATAATGCGGGAGAAAACTGGTGGAGCGGAGGGGATTCGAACCGATGGCCATCGCGGGCGCAGTGAGAGCTCGAGCTATTCCTCCCCTCGCCGGTCAATGCTGTGAAGCCTGCTCGCGGCCCGCGCCGTCTCGATCGCGATCGACGCCCTCGCCTCGGTTGCTCTTCTGGCGCTGCTCGCAGGCGTCGCTGAGGTCGCCAAGCAAACGCAGGCCTGTGAATGACGTTGCAAGCGACCCAACCACGCAGTCAACTAAACGATCGCAATCTTAACATCAGTCCAGGGCCCGAAGACCGTATCTCGGCGGGTGACCAGGCCGTGGCCGTGCCTCTGAGCCGTCGCGACGAGGAGGACGTCGTGAAAATGATGGATCGGGAGACCAACGGTGCGGCGCGGCAAAAGCGAGCCCGCGCGCCTGGCGATCGCGGTGTCGACCGGGTGGATCCGATCGCCGAAGCGGTCAATGATTCTGTCGAGCCAGTTGCGCAGCGCCTCGGCGCCTTGGGACTGCGAAGTCGGCAACTTGTCGATGCCCTGGGCGACATGGGTCAGGGACGCCGCTGAGATGAAGAGCGAGGCGTCGTTCGCCTCGCACCAATAAAGCAAAGGTTTGGCTTTCTCCGGCCTGAGCATTTTCAAGAGCGGAGTGTCCATCAACCAGGTGCTCATGGTCTTTCCTTCTATGCCTTCAGAAGGGAAATTCGGTCGGGAAAGGAGCGCCAGAGAGCGCCTTGCGAAACTCCGCGGCGTCGGAGAGCTCCTGGGTCTCTTCGATGGGCGGCGACGAAGACACCTCCGCCTCGACGGGATCCTGCGGCGGCGGCGCGATCATGGCGACCGCCTTGCGATTGTCGGTGATGAGGCTGCAGTCGCCTTTGGCGGCGTCGCGCACGAGCGCCGATAGGTGCGCCTTGGCTTGGCGGATGCCGAAGGTCTTCATCAGCAGGCTCCTGAAAATCGAAGGTCATAGTGTGTTTAGGTTTCGCGGGGCTTGGCGGCCTGGGGGCAGGGACGTCGTGGTGCCCTCCCCGTCGGACCGCCTAAGCGGCGCCACACGTCGATGCGAGAGCTGGGGCCGGCTGTGACCACGCGGCGAGGCGCGATCGGGCCGGCAGGAGCGTGACCACAATTGCTGCCGGACGGCCGCCGCTTGGGGATCGTGAGAGTGAGTGTGGCGCCGCCCGGTTCCAGGAGCGCCGCATGTAGGCAAGGGAGAGGCGCCGCGGTCAAAACGGCTGCTCCCGGTGTTCGACCACCGCCGACAGGTCGATCGTCCAGCGGTTGCGGTGGTCGAGAAGGTAGAGAAACTGCACCATCGAATCGACCTGGTCGAAATATTTGGACATCGGGAAGCTCGCGACCTCCGCCTCGAAGGTTTCGAGCCACGGCGCGCTGACCGGCAGGTAGACCCGCTTGCGCTCGATCTTGGGGGTCTGGGCGATAGCGCGTTCGACCTTGCCGAGCGTAGGGACGTAATCGCAGAGCCAACGCCGCGCGACTTCGCGCTTCACGAGCGCGTTGCCGATCGCCAGGCCAACACCGGCCGTTTCGAGCACGACACAGCCGGCGTTGTGTTTTTCTTTCATGTGCAGGATGGCAGGCTCGATCTTGTGGAACTCAAGCCTCTTGCGCAACACGTCGATTAGATAAAGCTTTCGGCCAAGGATGCCCCAGGTGGTGCAGACGGAGAACGCGGCGGTTTCCGTGTCGACGACGGCCGGATCCCAGCTCTGGACGATCGCTTCGAAGGAGGGCAACGTCTCGTAGCGCTGAAAATACTTGAGCTTGATCAGGGCGCCGCCGGGCGGCGAGGGCCGTTGCAGGATCTGCGCGTTGTACTGCGCCTCGCCGAGATCGAAGGCGAGTTGATCGAGCGCGGCGCGGTTGAATCGCTCGGGATAAAGCAGGTCGCCAGGGTTGAGGGTCCAGCTTTGGCCGTCGCCGAGCTCGAACACGGTTCGCTCGAAGAATTCGCCCGGCATCGCCAGATATTCCCAGCCGCCCTCGTCCCTCAACCGGCCGATGAGACCGTCTTGGTGGAGCCGCTGCATCACGACGATCACTGCCCCTTCGGCGGGGTTATCGAAGCGCGTCAACCAACCCGCGCATCAGAGCATGATCAACCGTCGCCTCTTGACCGCGCCTCCTGCCTTGCTCAGCCGCCGCCATTCTGAACCGCTCACTCGCGAGCAAAGGATTTTCGCGCCTGCTACTTGAAACGGCGAACACGAGAGTGGTTCGAATCCGACACTTGGTACCCGCCTAGACCGAGCCATTAGACCGCCGGATTCGACCCGAAGCGGACCTTGCGACATTAGCTTGGATCGCGTTCCAAACAGGTCCGGGACGGGTTTTTTGTGGTATCCTGGACGGCGGCCAAGGGGCGCGCCAATGAGCGAGACCCGGAAAATTGCGGCGATCCTAGTCTCGGACGTGGTCGGCTATAGCCGGCTGGCGGGCGCGGACGAAGATCGAATTCTGGCGCGGCTCCGGACGCTCCGCAGCGACCTGATTGACCCTCTCATCTCCGTGCATCATGGCCGCATCGTCAAGCGCACCGGGGACGGCAGCGTCATCGAGTTCCGCAGCGTCGTCGATGCGGTGCGCCTCGCGATCGAAGTGCAGAGCGCGATGATCGAGCGCAATGCCGAAGTGCCGGAGGCCCGGCGCATCCTCTTTCGCATCGGCATTCATTTGGGGGACGTGGTCGAGGAAAGCGACGGCGATCTGATGGGCGACGGCGTCAATATCGCCGCGCGGCTCGAGGGCGTTTGCGAGCCGGGCGCGATCTGTCTCTCCGAGGACGCCTACCGCCAGGTGAAGGGCCGGCTTGACCTGGCGGTTACCGATCTCGGCCAGACCCAACTCAAGAACATCGCCGATCCGATCCGAGTTTATTCGCTGCAAGTCGGTGTCCCTGCGCAGGCGAAGCCCGCGATGGGCGCCGAGCCAACGACACAAGCGAAGCCGGCCACGCCGAAAAAGTCCTCCGCGCTGATCCCGCTCGCCGCGGGGATCGCCGCCCTACTCGTCGTCATCGCGGCAGGCGCATGGTGGTTCCTCAACGCGAACCGACCCGCGCCCGTCGCCTCGGACGCGACTCGGCTGCTCGCGGCTCAGCGTCTTTCCATCGTCGTGCTGCCATTCGCGAATCTTAGCGGCGATCCGACACAGGATTACCTCGTCGACGCTCTGACTGATGAATTGACCACCGGCATCGCGCGCATCCGCGACAGCTTCGTGATCGCGCGCAATACGGCCTTCACCTTCAAGGGCAAGCCGGTCGACGCCAAGACGATCGGCAAGGATTTAGGCGTGCGTTACGTGTTGGAAGGCTCGGTGCAACCCAGCGGCGATCAGGTCAGGGTCAACGCCCAGCTCATCGACGCCGACAACGGCGCACATCTCTGGGCCGAACAATTCGACACCCCCCGCGCCGATCTGTTGCAGACGCAGGACGAGATCGTCACCCATCTGGCGCGTGCCATGGATATTCAACTCCCTGAGGCCGAGGCCGCCCGGCTCAAACGGACGCCCGCGGCAAATCCCGACGCCGAGGACTTGGCTCTCCAGTGCCAGGCAGGCGTACAGAGAGGCGGATATCTCGGCGAGGAAGCGGACGCGGGGTACCGTCTCTGTGAACGGGCGCTTTCGATCGATCCCGACAATATCCGCGCCCTGACCTATTTGTCCGCCAAGTTCTTGTATTCGGCACGCTTCGGCCGCAGCGCCGACCCCGAGGGCGACCTCAGGCGGGCGGACGAATTGGTGTCGAAAGCGCTCGCCCTCGATCCAAACTATGCCAGGGCTCACTCCTTAAAGGGTGGCATACTCCGCGGTCAGGGGCGCCTGGACGAAGCGATCGCCGAGCACGAACGCGCGCTCGCCTTGGACCCCACCATGGTGACCGCCGATGGCGGCCTGGGCTTGGACTACCTGTTCCTCGGACAATTTGGAAAGAGCCTCGAGTTTAACGACAAGGCGATTCGGCTGAGCCCGCACGATCCGGTTCTGGCTAATTTGCATAGTAACAAAGCGGCCGACTATTTCGCGCTGAAGCAGTATGATCAAGCGATCGAATCGGCCCGCCGGGCGATCGCGATCAGTCCGAATACCAATGCGTGGCCGCATCTCACCCTCATCGCGGCGCTTGCCTTGGCCGGTCATGCGGCAGAGGCCCATGAAGCCCTCCAGAATTACCTCGCGTCGTTTCCCACTGGGCCCAGGACGATCGCGGCGTGGAAGGCGTTCGCGCCTGAGTTCTTCACCAATCCGCACAGCGATCCGCGCTATCTAGAAACGGTTGACCGGGACTACGACGGCCTGCGCAAAGCCGGGATGCCGGAGGAGTGAGCGAGACCCGCGGGCATTGCTTGGCGAAGGTCTGCTCACCGCCCGAGGACTAAACCGCTCGCGCGGTAGGGGCGGCGAGCGACAGCGCGAGAACTCGGAAGGCCAGAACCGGCCGACGTGAAGGCCAAGGCCTGTCTCAAGATCGTGGGGTTCAACCCCATGCGAGACAGGAGCTTTCGATGTCCAACAAGCCCATCAGCCCGCTGCGTCAGCGCATGATCGACGACATGACGGCGCGCCGGTTCAAGGAGAAGGTGCAAAAGGATTATGTCCGGCATGTGAGGACCTTCGCGGCCTTCCTTGGCCGGTCACCGGACACGGCCACGAGCGAGGACCTTCGCCGCTTTCAGCTTCACATGGCGAAGCAACAGATTGGCGCTCCGACGATCAACTCCGCCATCGCCGCGCTGCGCTTCTTTTTCATCGTTACACTCGAACGGCCCGATCTCGTTCGTCCTCTGAGGACTGTGAGTGAGCCGCGCAGGGCGCCGGTCGTGCTGAGCCAGGAGGAGGTGGCGCGGCTGCTCGAAGCCGCCCCCAGCGTGAAGTACAAGGCCGCGCTGAGCGTCGCCTACGGCGCGGGCCTCAGGGTGTCCGAGGTCGCGAACCTGAAGGTGTCGGACATCGACAGCCAGCGCATGACGCTCAGGGTCGAGCAGGGCAAGGGACAGCGGGATCGCTATGTCATGCTAGCGCCGCAACTGCTCGAGCTCTTGCGCGAATGGTGGCATGCGGCGCGACCGCCGGTCTGGCTCTTTCCCGGTCAGAACCCGATCAATCAGATCACTCCCCGTCAGCTCAACCGCGCCGTCACCGCCGCCAAAGACCTGGCCGGAATCTCCAAGCGCATCTCGCCGCATACCCTTCGGCACAGCTTCGCCACCCATCTGCTCGAGCAGGGCGTCGATATTCGCGTGATTCAGGTGTTGCTCGGGCACGCGAAACTCGAGACGACCGCGCTCTACACCCGCGTCGCCGTCAACACGGTCCGCGACATCAAGAGTCCGCTGGAGCGGCTGGGCGTCAGCCTGACGAAGCGAACACGGCCCGGCTGACCACGGCCGCGTGGCGCGGCCCCCTCTCGAGGTCGCCGACGTCTTTCGCGCCCACGGGGCGGCGTGGCGAAAGGCCAACGCCGGTCACCTGAGCCTCGGCCAGCTGAAGGTCATGTCGGCGATCGAGACCTGTCGCACCGCCGCGCTCGGCGGACACGTCGAGCGCTGCGAGGACTGCGCGCACGAACGGATCGCCTACAATTCCTGCCGCAATCGCCACTGCCCGAAGTGCCAAGCCGCCGCGGCGCGGAAGTGGCTCGAAGACCGCGAGGCCGAGCTCCTGCCGGTTCCCTACTATCACGTCGTCTTCACCCTGCCGGCGTCGATCGGCGCCATCGCGTTCCACAACAAGGCCGCCGTCTACGACCTCCTGTTCCGCACCGCCGCCGAGACGCTCACCACCATCGCCGCCGATCCCAAGCATCTCGGCGCGCGCATCGGCCTCACCGCCGTGCTCCACACCTGGGGCTCGGCGCTCACCCACCATCCGCACGTCCACGTCATCGTGCCCGGCGGCGGCCTGTCGCCGGACGGGTCGCATTGGATCGCCTGCAAGCCCGGCTTCTTCCTGCCCGTGCGTGTGCTGTCGCGTCTGTTCCGCCGCCTCTTCCTCGACGGGATCGCCGCCCTGTATGCGGCCGGACGCCTCGCCTTCCTCGGCGACCTCGCCCCGCTCGCCGACAAGCGCGCCTTCGACGCCGCGCTCGCGCCCCTGCGCCATTCGGAATGGGTCGTCTACGCCAAGCGGCCGTTCGCCGGGACGCAGGCCGTGCTCGCCTACCTGTCGCGCTACACCCATCGCGTCGCGATCTCGAACTCCCGGCTCATCGCGCTCGACGAGAAGGTCGTCTCCTTCAAGTGGAAGGACTACCGGATCAAAGGCCGCGACCGGATGAAGACCATGACGCTCGACGCCGCCGAGTTCATCCGCCGCTTTCTCCTGCACGTTCTGCCCAGCGGCTTCCACCGCATCCGACATTACGGCCTGTTCGCCGGCGCGGTTCGAGCGAATAACATCGAGCGCGCCCAACAATTGCTCGCCCCGTCCAAGACCTCAGCCGAGAGCGCGCCCGCCGGCGCCGACAGCGACGCCGAACCAGATTCGTCCTTCCGCTGCTGCCCGTGCTGCGGCGGCCGGATGATCGTCGTCGAGACCTTCGAAGGCCCGCGCCCTGCGCGCCCGCCACCACCCACCCGGATCAGGATCGACACCTCATGATGATCAACGCCGCGCATCCTGCTTCGCAACGTCGATCGGTTTCGCGTCCAGCCGCGCGCTGGAGCACGAGAGCGCTGACCTCGCGCGGTCGCCAATCCTCCTTCGACCGACGCCAACGCCTCGCTCCCGCGCATCGTCGCCTTGGAAAACGTCCGCCGTCGCCGCTTCCGCTGAAAACACCCAACGTTGTCGGCTGCCGACGCCTCGCTCGACAGCCGTCCGCGACCCTCAAATCCCCATAGGCGCGCTCGCCAAACGGCCCCCTTCCTCCCCGCGGTTTCCTCCTTGGGAGGCTTTCGGACGCCGGCCCCCAATTCCGCACGACCGTCCGCAAGGGGCCGGCGCCCGAAACCCTTCACCTGAGTGCCCGTTCGTGGCCGGGTTCCGGTAACGGACGGAAAGCGCCTTAGAGCGGTCGGCTGTCGCTCCAACCTCGACGATGAGGTATTGCGCGGCGTCGATCTTGAAGTCTACCTCGTAGCGGGGAATGCTAGTGCCATTTCCCTTCTGCCTGCCTCTCAAATCGCCTCGGCGACCATTTCGATCGCGCCGCACGGGCATTCTTCGGCGCAGAGGCCGCAGCCCTTACAATAGTCGTAGTCGAACTTGAACCTTTTGCCGGGCCCGATCTTGATGACCGCATTGTCGGGGCAGACGCCGTAACAATTGTCGCATTCGAAGCAATTGCCGCAAGAGAGGCAACGGCGCGCCTCGTAGAGGGCGTTAGTCTCGTCGAGGCCGCCGACCACCTCCTCGAAATTCTCGACCCTGCGCACGGCCTCGAGCACCGGTCGCACCGTCGCCGGCGCGTCCTCATAGTACCAGGCGTTGAGGCGGTCGAAGCTCGCGAGCGCATGCTTGCGAGGGGCGAGGTAAGTTTCACCGCGCAGATAGGCGTCGACGCAGCGCGCCGCCTTCTTGCCGTGGCCGACCGCGACCGTCACCGTGCGTTCGGAGGGGGCCATGTCGCCGCCGGCGAACACCCCCGCGCGGCCGGTCATCATGTCCGGCCCGACCTTGACCACGCCGCTCTCGATCGCGATTCCGGGCGCATGCTGAAGGAGCGAGAGATCGACGTCCTGGCCGAGCGCCAGCACCAGCGAATCGGCTTCCAGCCTCTCGAACTCGCCGGTCGGCTGCGGGAAGCCGGTCGCGTCGAGCTTCATCTTTTCGATTGTCATCGAGCCGCCGTCGACCGACTTGATGGTCGAGAGCCATTTCATCGACACGCCTTCCTGCAGCGCCTCCTCAAGCTCGAAATCATGCGCCGGCATTCTCTCGCGCGTGCGGCGATAGACGATGATCGCTTCGTCCGCGCCGAGGCGCCGGGCGGTGCGCGCGGCGTCGAGCGCGGTGTTGCCGCCGCCGTAGATGACGACCTTGCGGCCCAGCAGCGGCGGCGCCTCGCCTTCCATCGAGCGAAGCAAGCTCACGGCGTCGAGGATCTTCGCCGCCCCGCCGGCCGGAATATAGGCGCGCCTGGCGATATGCGCGCCGACGGCGAGAAAGGCGGCGTCGTAGCGGCCATCGCGCATCGCGGATTCGATGTCGTCGACCTTGGCCTCGAGGATGAGCTCGACGCCTATGTGGGTTATGCGCTCGACCTCGGCGTCGAGCACGTCGCGCGGCAGGCGGTACTTCGGGATTCCGAAACGCATCATGCCGCCGGCCAACGGGCCAGCCTCGCGGATCGTCACGCGATGACCCAGACGGCGCAGGTGATACGCGGCGGAGAGGCCCGCCGGCCCCGCGCCGACGACCAGCACGCGCCTGCCGGTCTCCGTCTTCGGCTGGTCGAACGCCCAGCCCCTGTCGATCGCGACGTCGCCGAGGAACCGCTCGACCGAATTGACGCCGACCGGTGCGTCGATCTGGGCGCGGTTGCACGCGGTTTCGCACGGATGGTAGCAGACGCGCCCCATGACCGCGGGCAACGGGTTGTCCTGGGTCAGCGCGCGCCACGCGGTCTCGTAATCGCCCTCCTCGGCGTGGCTCAGCCAGCCCTGAATGTCCTCGCCGGCCGGGCAGGCGGTGTTGCAGGGCGGCAGCCGGTCGACATAAATGGGCCGCTGGGTGCGCCACGACCCGGTCAGGTTGAGCTTGCTCGTGCCGACGTCGAGCGCGATCGCGTAGGGGTGCTTCATCTTACGCCGCCTGCTCCAGGAGCCCGTAGTCCTCGATGTGGCGGTCGGCGACCGCCTGCAGTCTGGCCACCCGCGGGTCCTCTTTCCCGTCGCGGAAGAGATGCGCGAATCGGCGCTGCAGCATCAGATATTCAACCACCGGCGTCTGGCGGCGGATCTTGCGCACGCTGGTGACATAGCCGTTCTCCGCCTCGAATATCGGAAAGAGACCGGTTTCGATCGCGAGCCTGGCGAGCTTGATCGTGTGCTCAGGCGCCGCGCCCCAGCCGAGTGGGCAAGGGACGTTGATCTGGATGTAGCGCGCGCCGTGAAAGCTCATCGCCTTCAGGACTTTGGCCTCGAGGTCGTGCAGGTCGGCGACGCTCGCCGTCGCGACGTAAGGGATATCGTGCGCCACCGCGATCTTGGGCGTGAACTTGCCGGTCCCGAACACGTTTCCAGGCTCCTTGCCGAGGGCCGGGGTGGTGGCGGTGCGCGCCGCCGGCGGCGTTGCGGAAGACCGCTGCACGCCGGTGTTCATGTAGCCCTCGTTGTCGTAGCAGATGTAGAGAACATCGTCGTTGCGCTCGAACATGCCCGAGAGACAGCCGAAACCGATATCGGTCGTGCCGCCGTCGCCGCCTTGGGCGACGACGCGCGTTTCGCTTCTGCCAGTGACGCGCATCGCCGCCGCGACGCCGGTCGCGACCGCCGCCGCGTTGCCGAACAGCGAATGCATCCACGGAATTTGCCACGATGTTTCCGGATAGGGCGTCGTGAACACTTCGAGGCAACCGGTCGCGTTGACGGCGATGAGGTTGCGGCTCGTGGCGCGCATCGCCGCATCGATCGCGTAGCGCGCGCCGAGCGCCTCGCCGCAGCCTTGGCAGGCGCGATGGCCCGAGGTCAGCGAGTTGGAGCGATCGCGGCTCGCCTGGACGTTGCGCTCGCTGTCGATGAGCCGATTGCCGACGGTCAGCGTACCCTTCTGGTAGAACTTGAGCTTCTGGACCTCGTTCATCGCGCGATTTCCTCGAGTTTCTTGACCCGTTCCTCTTCGACCTGCTTGAGGATGCCCTCGGCCGCCGGACCGGCGCGGCGTGTCTTGCCGCGGCGGTGGATCTCGCGCGCTGCGACGCCTTCGTTGAGGTCCAGGAAATGCGGACCGTCCCAGGGCTGGATGGCCGCCTGGCGGAAGAGCCGGTGCAGCGACGCCTTGGGAACCGGGCGGCCGCCGAGGCCCACGATCGCCGAGTGCATCGCCGGCGGATCGGGGAGCTCGCGCAGCGCAATCGCGACGTTGCTGGCGAGCGGCCCGCCCATGCCGACGTCGACCGCCTTGTCGATGACGATGACGTCTCGCGCGCGCGACAAGGCCTGGCGAAGCGCGTGGATCGGGAACGGCCGGAACGCGACGAGCGTGACGAGGCCAACGCTGAGCCCGTCGGCGCGCATCTCGTCGATCACATCCTTGATCGTGCCGTTGATCGAACCCATGGCGACGACGAGCGTCCCGGCGCCGTCGGCCGCGTAGGTCCGTAGCAATCCGCCAGCCTGGCGGCCGATGCGGCGTTCGAATTCGCGCGCCAGGGTTTCGATCAGGCCGAGCGCGGCGTGCTGCTTGAAATATTGCAGGTAGCGCACTTCGGTGAAGGCGTCCGGCCCGACCATCGCGCCGATCGAGATCGGGTCCGCCGGGTCGAGGCTTTGCATCGGTTCGTACGGCGGGAGATAGGCGTCGACAGACGCCTGATCGGGTATGTCGATGCGCTCGACGGCGTGGGTGAGGATGAAGCCGTCGACGCAGACCATGGTCGGGACCGACAGTTCTTCAGCGAGGCGGAAGGCGATGATGTGGAGATCGGCTGCTTCCTGGTTCGATTCGGCGAACAGCTGAATCCAGCCCGATTCGCGCAGCGCCATCGCGTCCGAATGGTCGTTCCAGATGTTGATCGGCGCACCGATTGCGCGATTGCCGAGCGTCATGACGATCGGCAGGCCGAGGCCGGCGGCGTTATAAACCGCCTCGGCCATGAACAGGAGGCCCTGACTGGCGGTGGCGGTGTAGGCGCGCGCGCCCGCGGACGAAGCGCCGATCGCGACGCTGAGCGCCGCGAACTCGCTCTCGACGTTGATGAACTCGCAATTGTCGAGCGCGCCTAAGCGAATGAGTTCGCCCACGCCCTCGACGATATGGGTCTGCGGCGTGATCGGATAGGCGCAGACCACTTGCGGCCGGCAGAGCGCGATCGTGCGCGCCATCGCCTTGGAGCCTTCGATCTGTTCGAACATCGGCGGGCAACCTCTCCTTTAGATCCTCAGGCCGCAGCCCTGGCCGCAACCAGCGCGTGCGCCGCCTTGGCCGCCTCGACATTGTCTTCGCCAACCTTGCCCGGAAAGGCGCGCCGGATCGCCTCCAGGACGCTGTCGAGCGAGACGATTCCAACCTCCGCCGCGAAGGCGCCGAGCAGAGCGGTGTTCGGCGCGGGGCGGCCGACGAATTTCATCGCCAGCTCGGTCGCGGGCGCGGCGATCACGTGGCCCGCCGGCAGCCTGGTGACGATGGCGCCGAGATGAATGTCGGACAGGGTCCGCCCAGTGTTGACGATCAGATAGCCGTCGGCCTTCAGTCCCTCGGTCACGTCGAGCGCCTTGAACAGCGTCGGATCTTGGACGATGAGGGCGTCCGGCATCTGGACCGGCTCTCGCAGGCGGATTTCCTTGTCCGCAATGCGGCAGAAGGCGACGACCGGCGCGCCTGTCCGCTCCGACCCGAAGCTCGGAAACGCCTGCGCGTGCTTGCCTTCGAGAAAGGCGGCGACAGACAGCATCTCCGCGGCGCTGACCACGCCCTGGCCGCCTCGGCCGTGAATCCTAACCTCGAACATCCGGGCTTTCCCGCGGGACAAAGAGCGCCCCCTTTCTCACAAAAAGTTGTGCCGCCCCCGGGAGGCGAAGTCGATGAGGTCTCTCGGCTTCGCCTTCCTCAGTTACGTTAGCTTTTTCGTCGTCGAAAAAGTGACCCACAGTCCCCTCCCTAAGAACATTCAACCGTCGCCACTGAAGCGAGACTTTGGGTTAGCATGATAGCCGCGACCGCAGATGAAGCCCGGAAGATCGGTTCAGATGAGATTGCGGGTTGGATCGCGCAAATACACGTCGCGATGACCAAAGGCCCAGAAGCGGCCCATAATAGCAAGACAGCGGCTGTCTGGTCGGGAGGACAAACCGCCACAGACCCCAGACCGTTACAGGGATCCCAATGGTCGCCTTGATGGCCTGCGCGGTCGGAGAGATTAGCCGTCATAGCTGAAATCGAAACGCTGGGGAAGAAGCGCAATGAGAGGCCCACCTTGCCGGTCACATTCTGCGACGTAGCTTCGCCGCTGACGAAAAGAATGACGTTCACAACCGGCTACGTCCCACTAGCGTCATTCCTAGGTAAAGACCGCTGTCGAATATGATCGTAGATGCCATTCGCCAATCGGCCTTGAGTTATGTCAAAAGGATCAGAAAAAGAGGCTCTTGATCGCTCTCGTTTCGGCATTGTTTTTCGCTGTACCTGTCGGCAGGAAGCCCGAATGTGTTGACGCAATTCAGCCTCATGTCGAGCCTCACATAAGCCGGAGGCCCTCCAGCCCTGTCCCCGCCCCAGCGATGGAATGACGGGTTTCGGCCGGACTCCGGTCCTTCCCGAGGCGACCGACGTAGGCGCGCTCTCCGCCCTTGAACACTTGGGTGAAAAGCGAGCCTTGCCAAAACGGCCCTTGACGTCCGGTCTCGACGGAGCCTGGCCTCGCGAAGGCCCAAAAGCCGTCATTGCTTTGCGAGCACGCAGCCTTACGCCCAAACGACACGTTTGCTTTGATGTAACGTCGTTGCAGACGCCGGGCCGCGACCACGATGCGCCGTGGCCCGCTATCTCACGGCTCGATTACCGCTGCTCCGATGATCTTGCGGCTGTCCAGATCTCGATGCGCCTACGCGATGTCTTCGAACGCATAAGCGCGGCTCGCGGCGTCGTAGAGCGCGTAATGATCACTCGGACGACGATCGAGATCGAGCTCGGTGAGGCGATTGCGGGAGAAGATCAGGATCGCATCCTGATGATTCCCTGGACGCCGCCATCGCCCTATCGACGCCGCGAGATCATCCTGGGCGAAGGCGATCAATCATCCACGATGCGACCGATGAGAACCAAAGCGCGCGCGATTCTCATCGACGCGCTTCGCGACGCCCATCGGTGGCTGGACGAACTGACGAGGGATGCCGATCAAACCATCGAAGCGCTCGCTGCGCGCGAGGGCAAGACCGAGCGCTCGGTCCGCATGACTCTGTCGCTCGCCTTCCTTTCTCCGACCCTTGCGAACGCGGCGATTGACGGACGTCTGCCTCGCGGCTTTGGGGCCAAGCGCCTGATGGACCTTCCGATGGCGTGGTCGGACCAATGGTCGTCGCTCGGCCTGAAGGCGTCAGCCCAAGCTTGATCGACCAAAAGCGTCTGCCTTGCCCTGATCAAGATAAAATCGCGTCAGATGCCGCCCACACTTCGCCCGACCGAACCCTCGGTCAACTCTGTCGCCGGCGCGTCCGACGGCTCCAACCTCGGCCAGGCCGACCGGCCTTTGGGAAACCGAATTTCGCGGCATGGAGACTCGAAGCGGCAACGGTGCGGTAGGAGGCCAAAAATCCCCTCAAATTGCTGCCGCAGACCGGTCTATGCCCTGCTAACGCCCGACGACGTCGCGGGATTTTAGAATCAGGGAAACCGCACCCGCTCGCGCCGACTTCCTGGTGGAGCTGAGGGGATTCAAACCGCGATGCTCTTGGCGATGCGGTCGCATCACTTAGACCATGGCCGCTAATTCGGCGAGCGTCACAAACCGAATTCCGAACGCTTGGCTCAGCCACTGACGGTTGTCAGGGTGTAGAACTGAACTTCTTCCTGCGCTTCGGCCGCGATCTTCGGTGCAAAAGAGATCATTACCATAGCCGTAGTGGGAGGCCACGCTGTCCCCGTCCGCCCACTCCGCACACGCCTCAATTACCTGTTGGAGCTCCCCGCTGCCTTCTGCTCGCAGGAGGCCCTGGCACCAAAGCTCCGGCTCGCACACTCCGGTTCGTTCGCTGAAGCGTATCCCTCTGCCGAAGGCCGCCTAGCGAGAAAGGGCGGCGAGGGACGATAGTGTGGTGCACGGATGGCGGCGAGCGCAGGCGACGGACTTGGTCAGCTGATCAGAAGCAACGGATCGTTGCGGAAAGCTTTGCGCCTGGCGCGTCCGCTGCGGAGGTGGCGCGCCGCTTCGGCCTGAACGCCAACATGCTGTTCACCTGGCGCAGGCGAGAACAGCAGGCGAGCGGCGCGAGCGACGTCGGCGAGCCAGTGAACATCGTGCCGGTGAGGGTCGTGGGGGCTCCGCCGACTGCGCCCGCCAAAGCTCCCGGCTCGATGGGCCGGATGGAGATCGTGCTTGTTGGCGGCGAGCGGATCATAGTCGGGGCGGATGTTGACGCCGGCGCGCTCGCTCGCATCGTCAAGGCAGAGGGCCGGTCAATTCGTCCCAATCAGAAGGCGGTAGCGGATCTGGTCGACGATGACCGCGAGTATGAGCAGCACGCCAAGCAGGACCATCTGCATGTACGAGCCGATTTGCATGAGGTCCATGCCGTTCTGGATGAGCACGATGAAGAAGGCGCCGAGCACCACGCCTTCAATGCGGCCGATGCCGCCGCGAAGCGAAACGCCCCCGATGACGCAGGCGGCGATCGATTGGAGCGCGATGGTTCCGCCGAGATTGGCCTCGCCCAACTCAACGCGCGCCGTCAGCAGCAAGCCGTCGATCGAAGCCAGGAGGGCGCTCGCGGCGTAGGCGATCAGCAAGGTCGCGGTGGTGTTGATGCCGGAAAGCTTCGCGGCCTTCACATTGCCACCGACGGCGTAGAGGTGACGCCCGAAGCGGGTCCCGTAGAGAAAGACCGCGAGGACGGCAATCGAAATGATGGCGACGGCGACGGTAACAGGCATGCCGAAAATGCGGCCAAAGCCGAACGTGTCACCGAACGCGTGCGGAAAGCCGGTCACAGGCACGCCGCCCGTGAGAAACAGGGCTACTCCGGCGCCTACCGACTGAACGCCGAGCGTCATGATGAAGGCCGAAACCCCGAAGACCGCGACCCCGGTCCCATTGATGAACCCGATGAGGAGCGCAACCGCCATGGCGCCGAGGCAGCCGGCGGCAATGATGAGCCCGACGGAATCGGGAATGGCGGCCATGACGGAGATCATGATCATCGCCGAGATGACCGAAGTGAGAGCGATCGTCGTTCCGACCGCGAGATCGAACCCGCCTGTCAGCAATACGATCATCTGACCGAGCGACACGAGCACCAGATAGACTGACTGACGAGCGACATTGACGATGTTCTGCGCGGTGAGGAATTGCGACGAGGCGAGGGTGAAGACCACGAGCGCGGCGACAAGAAAGAAGGGGAGCACGCCCAAGCGGATGAGCACGAGCTTCGCTGCGTAGGCCGCGCCAAAGTTCGTGCGAACGGAGGTTGTCGCCTCGACGCTCACGCGGCGGCCTTTCTGCGCTCGAAGAAGCGTGGAAGTACCGCCGCTTCGTTGATCTCGTCGCCTTCGAGCTCGGCGCTGATCTGGCCCGCGGAGAAAATCAACAGCCGGTGTGAGAGACTCATCGCTTCTTGCAGATCCGAAGAGATCACGACCACCGCTTTCCCACTCTCTGCGAGCGACTTGATCACACGATAGAGCTGCGCCCTCGTGCCCATGTCGACGCCCACGGTCGGCTCGTCGAACACGTAGAGCGCGTAGTCGCGGCCGAACCCCTTGCCGAACAGAACCTTCTGCTGATTGCCGCCCGAAAGCTGAGACACGAGGCGACGAAGCATGGGGCGATCGAGGCCAATCGCCTTGGCAATTCCCGCAATGGCCTCGACCGCCCACCGACCGCGCAGGCTGCCGGTCCCAAGCATGCCGAGCGCAATATTGTCGGACGCGCTTGCAGTCAGCACCAATCCTTCGTTCTTTCTATCAGGCGGGAGGTAATGCACGCCGGCGGCGATGACCGCATCCGTCCGCGCGCCCGTCATGTCCCGGCCGTTGAGGAGGACCTTGCCGGCAAGCGTGCGGTTGAGGCCCATCACAGCGCGCCAGACGCGCGATTTGCCCGAGCCAACCAAGCCCGCAAATCCCGTCACCTCGCCGGCCCGGATCGCGAAGCTCGCGCGTGCGACGCCAGCGGCGCTGAGCCCTTCGACCCTGAGAACCTCGGGGCCGCCGGGACGGCCGATTGGGGGATAGATGGCCCCCATGACGCGCCCCGTCATCATGGCAAGCAGCTCCTCCTCCGACAATCCCGCCGCAGGAACCGTGCCGAGACAGCGTCCGTCCCGAAGCACAGTGATCCGGTCCGCGATCCGTTGGAACTCGTGAATGCGGTGGGAGATATAGATGACACCCACGCCTTTGGCTTTGAGGCGCGCTATGAGTCCAAACAATATTTCCGTCTCGCGATCGGTCAGCGATGCGGTCGGCTCGTCCAGGATGAGAACACGCAAGTCGCCTCGCATCGCCTTGGCGATCTCTACGAGCTGCTGCTCGCCGCGCGACAGTTGCGAGACGGTCCTGTCGAGATCAATGCCGCGTTCGAGCGCAGCGAATAGCGCTTCCGCTCGACGGCGTCCCTCGCCCCGCCGCAGAAAGCCGAGCGAGGCCGGCTCTTCGCCGAGAACGAGATTCTCGAGCACGGTTTGAGTGGGGACAAGGGAGAATTCCTGGAACACGGCCGAGACACCGAGCTTGCGGGCGTTCCGCACCGTGAAAACCGTCACAGGTTCGCCGGCGATTTCAACCGACCCGCTGGTTGGGGTCATGGCGCCGGCGAGGATCGAGATCAGAGTGGATTTGCCCGCGCCGTTCTCGCCGAACAGCACATGAACCTCGCCCGCTTCAAGGGCGAAGTCCACATAGTCGAGCGCAACGACGCCCGGATAACGCTTGGTGAGGCCGCGCGCTTCGACAATCGGTTTTTGAAGATCGGCCATGACCGGCGAAATGAAGGGACACCGGCCCAAGGGCCGACATCCATGAGGGATGAGCGTCCTCAGTTGACCTTGAATACGGCCTTGAAGTCGTTCGGGGGCAAAATGTTGTCGTGCGGCACGGTCGTCAGGTTCGACTTGTCGACGACGAAGATCTTCGGTCCCACGTGCTTGATGAGATCCTTGCCTTCGAGAAGGCGCGTCGCCTGATCGATCGCGATGCGGCCTTGGATGACCATCGAGTCCGCCGGCGCCGCAGTGATGAAACCGCGTTCGATCCCGTCGTAGAACTCCCGGCGTCATGTAGAAAGCGAGCAGGCCGATCTTGTCGATCAGGCCGCGCTCGCGCAGCAAGCCGATCGAGGCCTCGGCGGTGACCGCAGTTCCCGCGATATATTTCATGTCCGGATTGGCTTGCAGAACGTCCTCGACGAGCTTGAGCTGCACCTCCTTGCCGGTGTCGCCATATTTGGGCGGGAGCACTTCGACCGCGGTTCCCTTGACCGCGTCCATGAAGCCCTTGTTGGCGGCCTCGACCCAGCCGGCGCCGGCGGGACCGGGGAACCAGCCGACCTTCACCGGCGGCGACCCAGCCGGATGCTTCTCGGCGAGATATTCGCCGGTGGTATGACCCATGGTGTAGAAAGAGACGAGCGACTTCGCCGAGATGTCGGGCGAATTGATGCCGTTGATCACGTCGATGATCGGAATCTTCTTCTCGTGGAGCTCCTTGACGAGATTGTTCAGGCCGTCGGCGGAGATGGCGCCGATGACCACCGCCTGCGCGCCGTTCGCCACGCAGTCTTCGATCTGGGAAATCTGTTTGTTGAGCTCCGTATAGCCACCTGCCTCGACAAGGTTCATCGAGACGCCGAGGCGCTTCGCCTCCTGGACCACACCGTAGTCGACGCCGAGCCAGTAGGCGTCCTTCATATGAGGAAAGGACACGCAAATCTTCCACGGCTTCGACGCCTTCTCAAGTGGCACGTACTCGACCGACGAAACCTTGCCGTTGGGATCGAAAGGCGGAGTGACCTCCTCGGCCTTGTACGGGAACCACTCGGCCGCTGACACAGGCGCGGCCGTCGCGAGGGTCGAGACGCCTGCGCAAACTGCGAATGCAAGGACTTTCATATCGTTTCCTCCTGACTTGAGCGTTACCCGACTGTCCTAAGCGCCCTCGTCGCACATTGCGCGCCGACGTTCAGGAAAGGCTCTCCTTCACCCGACCCGCCATGGCTTTCCGCTCGGCCCGCGCTTTCAAGGCGGTCTCCATATCGACCTTGACGAAGCGCGTCGGCTGGTGCGGTTGCAACTGACCGATGAGGTCCATGTCGGCCGAGATGACGGTTCCGAGCATGAAATACCCGCCGCCCGACACCGCGTCGCGGTGGAGAACGATGGGTTCCGTGCCTCCGGGGACCTGGATCGATCCGTATGGGTAGCAGCTGTCGACGATGTTGGAAGGGTCCGAGCCGGCGCCGAATGGCGGCTTCCTTGGCGCAAACGAGAGGGCGCGGCCGCCGCGGAAGCGATATCCAATTCGATCGGCCTCGGGCGCAACCTTCCATGTGTCCTCGAAAAAGGTCTTGCCCGCCTCTTCCGTCAGACGATGCCAGTAGAGCCCGGGGAGCACGCGCAGTTCGGACGTTCCGCGGACTTCGAAGCGCAGGTTAGGGGGCACGCTCCGGCCGGGCTTCGCGTGCCCGGGTTGGGTTCCCACTTTCACGCGATCGCCGGCTTTCAGAGCGCGACCCTCGAAGCCGCCGAGCGCGCCGAGCGGATAGGTGGAGCGGGAGCCCAGCACGACGGGCACGTCGACGCCGCCGGCGACGGCGATATAGGCGCGCGCGCCCGATTTGAGGAAGCCGAACGACAGTGTCTGGCCCGACTTCACCGTAAACGACGTCCAGTTGGGCTCATCGGCGCCGTCGACTTTGGGCGGCATGTGCGCGCCGCACACGGCCACGACGGCGTCGCGGTCGAAGCGGATCTCCGGTCCCTGAAACACCGCCTCAAGCGCCGCCGCGCCTTCGGAATTACCGACCAGCAGGTTCGCCGCAGCGAGCGAAAACTTGTCCATGCCGCCGGATTCGGGGATGCCGAGATGATAGTAGCCTGGCCGGCCGAGATCCTGAACGGTGGTGGAGAGGCCAGGCTTCAGGATCTCAAGCGCCATAAAGCGCCCCCAAGATTTTCACGTTGGTCGCCGCCGGGCTGGCGTGAAACTCGTCGAGCGAAAACGCCACCGGCCGCATCGTCGGCTCGAACCGCCCGGCATTCACGAGTTCAACCGCCGCGTCATAGCCGTCGCGATCCACCGGCTTGAACTTCACGATGTCGCCCGGCTTGAAGAAGATCATGAAGTCGCTGAGGTACGACACTTCCTGTTTGGGGTCGTAGATGGGCATCGGCGTGATGCCGAAGAGCTGATACCCCCCGGCCCCGCGAACGGAATAGATGCACCCGAAACAGCCGCCGTGACCGACGGTGAGCTTCGGCGTATCGGTCCTCGGCCGCAGATATTTCGGGACCTCGATCTGCTTCTCCCGCTCGACCATTTGATACATGAACGGCAACCCGGCGACGAAGCCGACCATCGAGACGAACCACGGCGCGCCTGAATGCGCCTGGATGAAATCCGGGACGCCGCCGTAGCCATTGATGCGGGCGGCGTATTCGAGGTCGGTCCCGGTCGGGTCCTGGTGCCGCTCGCGAAAGCGCATCAGCGTTTCGTGCGTCCAGGGATCGTTGTAGTGGACCGGAACCTCGAGGATCCGGGTGGACAGCGTATGGCCGCTCTTCGCCGCCGCGGCCTCGAGGCGCTTGAGTTCGGCCAGCATGTCGTTGGGACTGATCTGGTCCGGGTCGAAGCGGATTTGGTAAGAGGCGTTGGCCGGGCAGATTTCGGTGACGCCCTTGATCCGGCTCTCGCGCACCGCGTTGGTCATCGACAGGGATTTGAAGAAGGCGTCGAGCGACATTTCCTCGTCGACCTCGACGAAGATGTGATCGTCGCCCCCGAACGAATACCTGGTCTCCATCCCCATCCTTCCTACGGCCCTCTCACGCGGCCCGACCGATCGCCGGCAGGTTCGAAGGCAGCCAATCCTCCAACCAGCGCGTATGGACGGCGTCGTTTCGAACGTCTTCGTCATCGAGAAGCGCGAGATGCAGCCCGCGCGTCGTCGCCACTCCTTCGATCGAGAGGTTCTGCAATGCGGTTCGCAGGCGGCGGAGCGTCTCCTCCCGACTGTCGCCGGCAACGATCAACTTGCCGAGAAGGCTATCGTAAAAGGGCGGCACGACATAGCCCTCATACAACATCGTGTCGAAACGGACACCCTCGCCCTCGGGCGCGCGAAAGCGAACGACTCTACCGGGTGCCGGTATAAACTGCTTGGCGGGGTCCTCGGCGTTGATGCGAACCTCGACCGCATGGCCGCGAATGGCGATGTCGGATTGGCGGTAGGGGAGCGACTCTCCGCCCGCGATAAGAAGCATGGACTGAACGAGGTCGACGCCCGTGATCATCTCAGTCACGGGGTGCTCGACCTGGATGCGGGTGTTCATCTCGATGAAATAGAAGTCGCCGGTCGTCTCGTCGTAGAGATATTCGAGTGTGCCGGCGCCCCGGTAGGCGACGCTTTTCGCGAGCCGCACGGCGGAGGCGCACAGCGCTTCGCGCCGCTCGGGGGAAAGGCAGATCGCGGGCGCCTCCTCCCAGACCTTTTGACGGCGGCGCTGCAGTGAACATTCGCGCTCGTAGAGATGGATCGCGGCTTCTCCATCGCCGAGAACCTGAACCTCGATATGACGGGCGCGCGGGACGAAACGTTCGAGATAAAGGCCTCCGTCCCCGAACGCGGCGAGCGCCTCGGCGCTCGCCTGCGGGATCTGAGCCTCGAGTTCCGCGGAGGACGCGGCAATGCGGATTCCGCGGCCGCCGCCGCCGGCGGCCGCCTTGATCATCAGCGGAAAGCCGATGGCTTCAGCCGCCTCGCGGGCCGCGCCCGCACCCTCGATGCGTCCATTGGAGCCCGGTACTGGGGGGACGCCGGCGCGCGCCGCCATCTCGCGCGCCACGGCCTTGTCGCCCATGGCCCGGATCGTCTCGGGCCGCGGTCCCACGAACACGAGCCCGGCGCTTTCCACCGTCGCAGCGAAGTCCGCGTTCTCCGACAGGAAGCCGTAGCCGGGATGGACGGCGTCGGCGCCGCTCGCGACGGCGGCGGCGACAACGGCTTCTTTGTTCAGGTAGGATTTTTTGGCGTGCGGCGGCCCGATCTCGGCGACTTCGTCCGCTATCCGCGCGGCCAGCATCTCCCGGTCGGCGGAGCTGACCGCTTGGACGGTGCGGATGCCGAGCGCCTTCGCGGCGCGTATGATGCGGACGGCGATTTCCCCGCGATTGGCGACGAACAGCCTCCGGATCGGCATCGCGCGCTCAGACGTCGAGGTCGTAGAGCGGCTGGCCGGCCATCACCGGGTCCTCGTTCTCCGCATGGAATGCGAGCAGGCGCCCGGCCGCCTCCGCGACCACCGGCGTGAACGTCTTCATCACCTCGATGAGCCCCACTGTGTCGCCGATCGCGACATTGTCGCCCTCTCCCTTGAACGGCGGCTGATCGGGCGCCGGTTTGCGAAAGAAGGTGCCCGGTACCGGGGCCTCGAACGTCTTGCTCGCCATAGCGACTTGCCCCACCAGGAAGGTCAGTGCTTCTCGAAGCGAGGCGCGATGAAGCCCTCGCTCACCAAACGATCGTGCACCGCCTGCGCGACAAGATGAGCGCCCGGCGTGTCCGAGTGTACGCAGATCGTGTCCGCTCGAACTTTTATGTCCTTTCCGCCGACGGAACGCGTCACGCCCTCGCGCAGCGCCCTAACGGCGCGGGTCGACGCCTCACCGGGATCGACAGCCTCATGTTCGCGGGTAATGATGAGCTTGCCGTCGTCGGCATAGTCCAAATCGACGTAATACTCGGCCAGGAACCGATGGCCGCGAGCCGTGTAGACCCTTTCATGCTCGGTGCCGATCATCCCGAGCAGAGGCGCCTTGAACACGTCCGCCGCGTCGCAGACCGCGTGCGCCATTTCCGGGTCGCGCGCGGCCATGCCATAGAGTGACCCGTGAGGTTTGATGTGGTTGAGCGACATGCCCTCAGCCTCGAGAAACCCTTTCAGCGCGCCGATCTGGTAAATCAGGCAGTTGGCCAGTTCGTCGCGACCGATCTTCATCTCGCGCCGTCCGAACCCCTGTCGATCCGGCAGCGACGGATGCGCGCCGACCTGAACGGCATAGGCCTTGGCCAGTTGCACTGTGGCGCGCATGTGGTTGAAGTCGGACGCGTGGAACCCGCAGGCGACATTGGCGATGTGGATGGCCGGCATGATATGGCGGTCGTCACCCAAGCGCCAGATGCCGTAACTCTCGCCCATGTCGCAGTTCAGGAGCGTCATCGGCCTCTCCAAGCAATCCTGCAAACACGGTCGCAAACGGGCGGAACCTTGTAAAGCCGGAAATTATCGTCGGCCGCGCTGAGCAATTCTTGAACCGAAAACCGGATGTCCCAGAGGCAGCAAGCCGATGCCTTGGTCCATATCGACGAGCCGGATGTGGTGGTGACGGAAAAGACGAGAGGACAACCTTCCTTGCCACGCTCAAATCGGAATGAGTGGCCAAATTGATCATCGGCCGGAGTAAAAAAGAATTGTCTAGCTTCAGGCTTCAGAACGGCAACGGAGGCGAATATAGGTTGGGTCGAAGTTCGGCAGCCCCGAAGAAACGGGTTCAAGCGCTCGCCGTAAAGGGCCGCGGCATCGAACTTGATGCGCTCCACGTCGACGTGATCATTCGCCGCTACGGGGCCGCGACACGCAAAGTGGCGGTTCTCGTCGAGTTCCTGAGAGAGCTTCCATGAGTTGGCGGCGCGACGCTGGAGAGAGGCGTTGACGTCCCGGCCTCCGGAACGCGAATTCTGCGCCAAGAAATGATGTGGGGAATCATTCGCCGCTGGCCGAGCGCGTGGAACATGGTCCGTCCCCGCGCGATGAGCCCGAGGCCGTGCGTGTCGACGTCACCAACGAGCTCGAGGACCTATCCAGACCGACTGGAGGATGGTGGCAAGCCCGCTGCAAGCTGCGATGGCCATCAGTTCGAATCCCCTCAGCTCCACCAGGAAGTCGGCGCAAACCGCCCTGGGTTCCCGGCGCCTACAATCCGTCGACAATTTAGCGCGTTAGCGCGGAAGCTAATGGTCTGCGGGGTCTGTCCCTCTGGGACGACGGGCGTTAGCCGGGGAACGCGGAAATGAGTCTCCGACGCCGAATTTTGGGTTCCCGACTGGGCGGCTGGACTGATCAGCGAGATCGCGAACCGTTCGGATTGCAATCAGCGTTCGGCGGGCACCCTTAGCCCCAACGCCGACCATTGGTCAGGCCACGCCATTGGAAGGTCCATCAGGCGCTTGACCCCAAAGCCGCGAGGCAGTCGACCGTCGATCGCCGCTTTGACGAGGGCGGGGCAAAGGAAAGCGAGCGAGATGGTTCGGCGGATCCAACGTTCGGTTTTGCTTTCGCGCGCGGCGAGCGATCCGATGTTTAGGTTGGGACTGGTGATCAGTTCGTCGAGCCAACGATGAGCGTCGCGAAGCGCGTCGGTGAGGACCGCGCGCGCTTCGGTTCGCATCGGGCGCGTGACGCAGGGTCGTTCGCCCTCGCCTTGGATGATCTCGCGGCGCCGGTGGGGCGACGGCGGCGTCCAGGGGATGATCAGGATGCGATTCTGATCGTCACTTGTCGTCCCCTCGGCAAGCTCGATTTCGATCGTCGTCCGAGACATGACAACGCGCTCGATGGCGGCGCGTAAGGTTGCGTAGTCGCTCGGGCGCGCCGCTGGAGAATCGGTTGACGCGCCGCGGCCGCTCGCCTTCGGCTGATGCAGCTCATGCCGACCCTGCCGATTGGAAGCAGGCGAGGCCGCGCGCGCCGCCTCGGCGACCCTGGCGTCGATCTCCAGCGCCGGCACGCGGGCGACAGATCCCGCCTCGTGTTTGCGACCTTGCAAGACGGCCTGCGAGACATAGTAGCGCCATCGCCGGCCGCCCTTAGCGGCGTGGCTTGGGCTCATCGGGTTGCCGCGATCATCGAACAACTTGCCCGCGAGAAGCGCGTCCGAGTTCTTCCGTCCTCCCGCGGTGCGTTGCGCGTGCTCGGCAAGCAGCAGTTGGACACGATCCGACGTCTCCCGATCGATGATCGAATCGTGAAGGCCATCGTAAACCTGGCCCCTGTGGGGCAGCCGCCCAAGGTAGATGGGGTTCGACAGGATCTTGTAGAGATGGCCCCGGCTGATGAGCCCGCCGCCCGTGGTCTTGCCGGTACTGTCCGTCCTTGTCGGCAGCCGCACGTTCTCTTGGTCGAGGATAGCCTTGGCCCGCACGACGCTGCCGATCTCAAGATAACGCCGAAAGAGATCTCGGACGAAAGCGGCATGCTCCTCGACGACATGGAGCGCCCGGTTCTCGACCCGATAGCCGAGCGGAACCACGCCGCCCATCCAGATGCCCTTCCTCTTCGAGGCGGCGATCTTGTCCCGGATCCGCTCGCCCGTGACTTCGCGCTCAAACTGGGCGAAGGACAGCAGTACGTTGAGGGTCAATCGTCCCATGCTGGTGGTCGTGTTAAACGCCTGGGTAACCGAGACGAACGACACCTGATGGGCGTCGAAGAGTTCGACCAGCTTGGCGAAGTCGGCGAGCGAGCGGGTCAGCCGGTCGACCTTGTAGACAACGATCACGTCGATCCGGTGAGCGCGAACATCGTCCAGCAACTTCTTGAGCGCCGGCCGATCTATCGAGCCGCCGGAATAGCCGCCATCGTCGTAGCGGCTGCGGACCAGCTTCCAGCCTGTCAATCGGCTCGGAAACGGAACCCCGGATCGGCGCGCAAAAGGGACCCCTTGGTTGGTGACAAACGTAGGCGGCAGCGCTCGTCCCGGCGTAGCTGGTCGGGGTTGCGCAGCCGGGACGAGCGCGGTTTCGGTTGAGGTGAGATCTTCTTGCGTCAGGCGCGGTTCTTGAAGCGCCAGCTCTCGTTGCCGGTCTCGACGATGTCGCAGTGGTGGGTGAGGCGGTCGAGCAGCGCGGTCGTCATTTTTGGATCGCCAAAGACGCTCGGCCAATCGCCGAAGGCGAGGTTGGTGGTGACGATAATCGAGGTGCGCTCGTAAAGGCGGCTGACGAGATGGAACAGCAATTGACCGCCGGCCTGGGCGAAGGGGAGATAGCCGAGTTCGTCGAGAATCACGAAGTCGAGGCGGGTGAGATAATCGGCGAGCCGTCCCTGGCGGCCGGCGCGGCCTTCGGCCTCGAGCTGGTTGACGAGATCGACGGTCGTGAAGAATCGGCCGCGCGACCCGGCGCGGATGCAGCTTCGCGCGATAGCGATGGCGAGATGCGTCTTGCCCGTTCCGGTCGAGCCAGCGTCATACTGCCGGGTGTCCGGCGTTTGAAGTCCGGATCACGTATCGGTTTCATCCGCGCGCGGGTGATTTCGTCACGGTGGTCGGCGTCCGGCGGCATGCAAGCGCCGATCACCTCATTGTGCGGCAGCCCGATCGCACCTTGGCGCTGCTGCCCGCCTGGATGACCAAGACGAATGGGTCTTCGTGCGAACTCGTTCAACATCCGCGGCTACCGCTCGAGAAGCTCGCTGAGCTCCACGCCCTGGTCGGCACACTCCTAATCTTGTTGCGAGGGGATTTGCCCTCGACGCGAGGAGCCGGAGATGACGAACGAGCGACGCAACCAAAGAGATTTATTCGAACAAGCAACGATGCCTCCAGAGCTTCCGTCCCATCTCCGGACGGCGCTCACGCCATTGCTGCGGGTTCTACTGACGGAAGCGGCCGCTCGGGGAATACAGGCCGAGATGGACGATCGGATCGGCGAGGAGGACGGTGATGACCAAGATCACGCCTGAGCACTTGGCCCGCAGCGCGTTCGTCTATGTGCGCCAGTCGACGACCGACCAGGTTCTCAACAATCACGAGAGCCGCCGGCGTCAGTATGCGCTCGCCGATCGAGCCCGCGCTCTTGGTTGGGGCGCCGTCGAAGTGATCGACGATGATCTCGGTCGGTCCGGTTCCGGGATCGCGCGGCCGGGCTTCGAGAAGCTGCTGGCCGCGATCTGCGAGGGACGGGTGGGCGCTGTGGTCTCGATCGAGGCGTCGCGGCTCGCCCGTAACGGACGAGACTGGCACACTCTGCTGGAGTTCTGTGGCTTGGTCGATACGCTGATCATCGATGAGGACGGCATCTACGATTCCCGCCACCCGAACGATCGCCTTCTGCTTGGCATGAAGGGCACAATGAGCGAGATGGAACTCTCGCTCTTCCGTCAGCGCTCGCTCGAGGCCCTGAAGCAGAAGGCTCGCCGCGGCGAGCTTTTCCTCACCGTCGCGGTCGGGTTCCTCAAGGTGCGGCACGACCGGATCGAGAAGGACCCGGACCGGCGCGTCCAGGAAGCGATCGGACTCGTCTTCACCAAGTTCGCCGAGCTGCAGACGGTTCGGCAGGTTCATCTTTGGATGCGCCAGGAACGCGTGCCGCTGCCGGCAGTCGGATATGGCGCCGAGGGGCGAACCGTCACCTGGAAGCTGCCCGTCTACAACACGCTTCACCACATGCTGACGAACCCGATCTACGCCGGCGCCTATGCGTTCGGGCGCACCGGCAGCCGCATCACCATCGAATCCGGCCGCAAGCGGGTCGTGCGCGGCTTCCGCAAGGACCGCAGTGTCTGGGAAGCTTTGATCCTCGATCATCATGATGGATATATTGCGTGGCCCGAGTTTGAGAGGAATCAGCGCCTGATCAGCGACAACGCCAACGGTCAGAGTTTCATGAGCCGCGGCGCTGTGCGACGCGGAGAGGCCCTGCTTGCCGGTCTTCTTCGCTGCGGTCATTGCGGCCGAAAGCTCCACGTCGCCTACAGCGGCGAGAACGGGAGTTCGGGGCGCTACCATTGTCGCGGAGGCCATCTCAACCATGGCGGCGATCCATGCATATCGTTCGGCGGCATGCGGATCGATCGCGCGGTTGGCGCCGAGGTGATCGAGCGCCTTCAACCGCTCGGTGTCGAAGCAGCGATCAGCGCTGTGGAGGCGCGGCGAATCGAGAACACAGAGAAGCGGCGCCAGGTCGATCTTGCCCTTGAGCAAGCCCACTATGAGGCCGCCCTTGCGCGGCGTCAGTACGACGCCGTCGATCCCGACAACCGCCTCGTCGCAGCTGAACTCGAGCATCGATGGAATGAGCGCCTGGTCGCGGTGCATAGCCTTGAAGACGAACGCGACACGCTCGCAGCGGGTCCACAGTCTTCGCTCACCGTCACGGAACGGCAACGTTTGTTCGAACTCGGCGCCGATGTCGAGCGGGCCTGGGACAGCCCGGGTGCGACGCCCGCAATCCGCAAGCGGATTATCCGCACGTTGATCGAGGAGATTGTCGTTCGCGTCGAAGACGACGCGCTTACTCTTGTGATCCGATGGCAGGGCGGCGACCACACGCCCTTGCGCGTGCGCAAGAACCGCGTCGGCGAGCATCGGTGGGGTACGGATGCCGATGTGATCGAACTCGTGTCCGTGCTGGCGCGACAGATGCCGGATCAGGCAATTGCAGCCGTCCTCAACAGAGCCGGCAAGACGACCGGCAAGGGCAACGGTTGGACCCGTTCACGCGTGTGCTTCCTGCGCAACCACCGTCATATCGCACCTTACCGGGAAGGCGAGCGCACGGAGCGAGGAGAGGTGACACTCGGTGAGGCCGCCGCGATCCTCAATGTAAGCGAAGCGACTGTCCGGCGCCTGATCCAAGAGGAGGTCCTTCCTGGCCATCAGCTTTGCAAAGGCGCGCCCTGGGTGATCAGGGCAAGCGACCTCGAAGACGAGAAGGTCAGGCACGCCGCCGATATCCGTCGTCATCGACGTCCGCCGTCTGACGATCCGCGTCAAAATACACTGGCTTTGTAGCGTGATAGCGAGATGGGCATTATGAAGCGAGATCGGGTCCACCTACGAGGACGATGTTGCGCTGCTGGGGTATGAAGCCGCCGCCGGCGAGATCGCGCACGAGCGCCTCATTGATCGGCGTATTCTTGAACGTGAAGTCGTCGACGTCCTTGGCCAACGGCAGCTTGGCGACCGTGAGCTGGTATTTGATCGAGCGCGCCTGCTTCTCTGAGATCTCGGCCTTCAAAAGATCGCCGACGAAGCGCTGGGGTTCATGCTTGCGCTTGAGCGCCGTGGCCAGGGTTTCGTCGTAGGCGCCCCTCATCCCATAGAGCTTGAGGCCGCTCATCAGGTCGAGGACTTCGGTTCGTTCCATCGTCACGCGCTCCTGAGTTGATCGTATCGGGCGCAATCGGCAATGGGCGCATGGCGAAGCCGTAAAGCGTCGGGCGTCATGATCGTCGTCGGGGGTCCGGGATCGCGTTGGCGCGCGAGGATGTTGAGAATGACGTCGGCCGAATGGACGCCCTCGGACAGCGCCTGGACGCAAGCCTTCTCCACCACGGGCAATCCGTCGGTAAGCACGGCGGCGAGGATTTTGACCATCTGCCGGTCGCCGTCATTGGAGCCGGCGAGCTTGTGCCGCACACGGTCCAACGCTGCCGGCAGCACCCAGTCCTTGAACGGAGCCCCGTTGCGCAGTGCGCCGGGCTTGCGCGCCAGAACCGGCACGTAATGCCAGGGATCGTAGATCGTCTCGCCGCGCCTGTAACAACGCGGATGCTCCGCCACGATCCTCCCGTCCTGGCGGATTACGATGCGATCGGCGTAGGCGTGGACTTCAACCGGACGGCCAACCGCGCCGGCGCTCACCGAGTATTTGTTGTTGTCGAACCGCACCAGGCAGGTCTTGGACACCGAGGCCGGCAACTCATGGAATCCATCGAAGCGGCCACGATAGGGAATGAGCTTGGGACGCTCTTCCTCGAAGACCTCCCAAATCGTCCTGTCAGGCCGTTCAGGATGGGGATGCGCCTTGGCCCAGGCGATGCATTTGTCCGTGAGCCAGGCATTCAGTTCGTCATGGTTCTTGACCCGCAAGCGCGGCGTGAAGAAGCGCTCGCGAACGAGGCCGACCTGGTTCTCGACTTGACCTTTCTCCCAGCCCGACGCCGGCGTGCACGCGACGGGCTCGACAAGATGATGCGAGCACATCTGGAGGAAGCGGCGATTGTATTGGCGATCCTTGCCGACGAAGATCGTCTCCACCGCCGTCTTCATGTTATGGGATGGACGTCTCCCGCTTTCCTGCCAGCATCGCTAGGCACAAAGGAGGAAAGCATGTCGCTTAAATTACTTGCCATCGATCTCGGGAAGCGCTCGTTTCACTGCCATGGCATCGATGACGATGGCGTTGTCATTTCTCGTAAGACGAGCCGCGCCAAATTGCTTGAAACGATCCAGGAACTGGCTCCGGAGACCATTGCGATGGAGGCGTGCGCCAGCGCGCACTATTGGGGCCGGCGCTTTCTTGCCGATGGTCGCCGGGTTCTTCTGATCAATCCACGGTTTGTGAAGCCCTTCGTCAAAGGATCCAAGAACGACGCGGCGGATGCGGAGGGAATTTACGAAGCCGCTTTGCGCCCGACGATGAGGTTCGTTCCGGTCAAATCCACTGAGCAACAGGATTTGCAATCGCTTCATCGTGCGAGGGAGCGCGTTGTCTGCGCTCGAACCGCGCTCATCAACCATATGCGGGGGCTCCTCGGCGAGTATGGTGTCATCCTACCCCAAGGCGCATGGCGCTTTCTGGCGCAAGCGCAGGACGCCATTGCGGCCGCGGAGCTTTCTGATCTCACGCGGGAGCTCTTCGCCGACATGCTGGATGAGCTCCGTGCTCTCGATCTCCGGCTCGACAAACTGGACCGACAGCTCCTAGCCCTTTGCCGGACGAACGAAGCCTGCCGGCGCTTGTCGAAGCTGCCTGGCGTCGGTCCCGTGATCGCAACTGCGATCGTTGCAGCGGTTGACGACGGTCGTCATTTTCGCTCTGGACGAGAGCTTGCGGCATGGATTGGCCTCGTGCCCCGCCAATACACGACAGGCGGAAAACCCCGGCTCGGCGGGATTGGAAGGCGGGCCAATCACTATCTCCGACGTCAGATGATCCATGGCGCCCGCGCGGTGATGTTTCGATTGGCGAAGCGCGACGATCGTCGTTCCCAATGGCTGAAAGGGCTCGCGGCGAGGCGAGGCTTCAATCGGGCGATTGTCGCGCTCGCCAATAAGACGGCGAGAATCGCCTGGGCCGTGCTCGCGCGGAAGGAGGACTATTTGGCCGCCGCATGATCGCAACGCGTCAGCGCTAAGGCGGAGGCCGAATTCGGATGCGAGGTGACAACTGATGGGTCGTCGGCAAGGACCGCAGCTCTCAAGCCTGATCTACGACAAGGCCTCCGTGGCCGATCATGTTATGAGGCCAGAGCAGCGGACTCCCATCAAGGCCAGGGGCGTGAACTGTCCCGCAACAGGCCGGATAAATTCGTGCATTCCAGCCGCCGACGCCAACGGATCGCCTTGCGCGGGAGACGTCCATAGATTGTCGTAGATGCCGCGCGAACAGGCGCCCCTGAAGAACGCGAACGCCCGCTCGTGGGCGTCGAAAACCATCTCCTGCGTTTCGCGCGGATAGGCGCGCGCGAGCATCATACGGCTGTGGCAGAGACGGACGTGCGCGACCTTCACGAACGTCGTCACCCCGTCCATCACAACGATCTCGTGGCTCCAGTCGAACTGGTAGGCCTCGCCCGGCGCGAAAGTCAGCGGCACATAGGCGCTCGCCGTCTCGCCCGCGTGTTGCCTGCTCCAGGTCCGGGCGTAACGGCGAACCGCGTCGTAACCGCCCTCGTAGCCGAGCGCCCGCAACTCCTCGAAAACCCGAATGAGCGTCAACCGCTCGCGCGCTGGCTTGCCGCCGTTTTCCAAAAGCAATGAATCAAGCCGATCGCGCCAAGGCCCGATCTTCGGTTGGGGTTGGACATCCCGTTCATAGCGGAACTCCGTCGCCTGCGAACGGATGACCTTCCGAACCACCTTCCGCGAAACGCGAAAGTCGCGGCAAATCGCCTTGATCGTCATCTTCCGCGAGAAATACGCCAGACGAATTTTGGCTATCGTCTCCACGACCAGCATCTCGAACTCGGCCTCCAAACAACCAGGAGGCCTGTGTGGACCCTTATCCCCGGGGTCCCGATTGGATGCCGATCACCCCGAAAACGGGGTCCTTATTCCATGCCGATTTACACCAGAGCGCCCGGCCTGTCCCTCACGGGCGTCCGGTTGGTCCTGTCATCCCTGACCTGACCACGCTTTGGGGCTTCCCGTGTTGCGCGCGCTTTCCTTGTGTGCGTGCTGCCGCCACTACCCCGGTGCAGCGACTGGGCGTCGTCTTCGCTCATCTCACCCAGCCGTAACAGCCTTCCCCGATAACGTTGTCGGGTCGGCCTGCACATCGTCCTTTTCGAGGCCTGCTCAGCGTTCACTCGCGTTGCGGCCCGCACACTCGCGCGGTCACCTATACGTGACCAGCCACACCGAAGGCTTCAGCCATTTCGTTACCTCCATGACTGCTCCGGTTGCTTCCGGCTGGAGCGGTTGGCCGGGCGGGGCTTGCACCCGCTGGAAAGCGCCGCCTTGTCACGGCGCACACGTAGAGCGGACATCGCAGATCGTGCTCAGTATGTCGCAACCGGGCGAATTTCGGTCAGTCGATGACTGCGGCGCGGCGGCAAGGTTGCACCGCAGAAGCCGTTGGCCAATCACCCTCTTTCAAGGCCTCAACTCACTCTCAATGGCCATAGCAACTCGGTGCATTGGGTGGATACCTCGCTCCTCAAGGCCGGACTTCAAAGCGAGCGACCACGGAACGGTCCTGAAGGCGGACACTCAGGCAGACATCATTAGTCTCTGGGTAATTTTACCCATTGCAGGGCAATCTGTTTCATGCGCGGGTTCGTTCTCTCCCACGTGCACCAGAGGACCAGGGATCCGTTTATCGGAGTGAGAGCGCGATCATGAATGTCCGCGTATGGCTCCGTAGTCTCGGCCTCGGCCAATACGAGGAAAAGTTTCGAGAAAACAAGATTGATTTCGACGTGCTCGCCGATCTCACCGATGGCGACCTCCAAGAACTCGGCCTGCCTTTCGGCGACCGTAGACGGCTGCTAAGGGCGATAGCGGAGCTCGGCGCACAGCAACCGCTGACGACTCAAGCCCGACGGACGCTGGCCGCTCCCGCCCCGGCGCAGTCCTTCGCGCAGCTGGATTCCGCCGAACGCCGGCATCTCACCGTAATGTTCTGCGATCTTGTCGGCTCGACCGAACTTGCAGCCGCTCTCGACGTTGAGGACTGGCGCAATCTACTCAACAGCTATCTCGACGAGGCCTCAAGGGCGGTGACTGCGCTTGGCGGACACGTGCTTAAGATGCTTGGCGATGGGCTGATGGCCGTCTTCGGGTATCCGCGGGCGCAGGAGAACGACGTCGAACGCGCTGTTCGGGCCGCGCTTGGGGTCCAGCAGGCGCTCGGCGAGCTTAACGCCCGAAACGCTATGATTGGGGGGCCTCAGCTTGCCGTCCGCATCGGCCTCGAAAGCGGTTCCGTAGTCGTCGACGCCGCGGGCGAGGTGTTTGGCGAGGCCCCCAACATTGCCGCGCGAGTTCAGGCAGCGGCCGAGCCTGGGACAGTGCTGGTCACTTCGACGGTCCTGCGGCAGGTTGCTGGGCAGTTCATCGTTGAGGACAAGGGCGACCATGAGTTCAAGGGCGCCCTTGCGCCGATGAATCTCTATCGCATCCTGCGGATAAGCGGCGGAAGGCGCCGAAGAGGAGGCCGGCTTCTCACCTCTTTCGTCGGCCGCGAACAGGACCTCGCAATCCTGGCTCGCTGCTCTGAACGCGCTTTTGCTGGCGCTGGACAGTTCGTCCTGATTGTCGGTGAGCCGGGCATCGGCAAATCCCGACTGGTTGAAGAGTTTCGCAGCCAGTTGGCCGAGAGGCCACATTCATGGATCGAATGGAGTTCGTCGCAGCTGTTGCGGAACACGCCGCTCCATCCTGTCCTCGGGTGGGCACGCGCGAGGTTCGGCGGTCCTGAGGTCGCGCCCGAGCGGCGGCTGGCCGAGCTCGAATCAGTCCTCGCCGCCCTCAAGCTTGATCCCGCGACACACGCTCCCCTGCTTGCGCCGCTGGTCGACATCCCGGTCCCGCCGGGACGCTTGCCAAGCCTTTCGCCGGAGGAGATTCGTCGCAGGCAATTGGCTGCGATGGTCGAATGGGCGATCGCCGGCGCCCGCAACCAGCCGCTCGTTCTCGTCCTTGAGGACTTGCAGTGGTTCGACCCGACTTCGATCGATCTCGTGCATGCGCTCAGCGCTCGTTGCGCGGAGGCGCCCATTCTCCTTCTGGCGACGGCCCGGCTGGAATTCCAGCCGCCCTGGCGCTCGCAGCCGCACCATAGAGTTATTTCGCTTGCGCCGCTCGACGACGCGCAGGTTCAACGCATAATCGCCGAACTGGCGGTCAGCCGCACGCTGTTAGGGGACGTGATGAGGCGCGTCAGCGAGCGCGCGGGTGGCGTGCCGCTGTTCGTCGAGGAGGTCACGCGCCTTCTGCTCGAGCGCGGCCAGCCGAGCGGCCTGCAGGCGATCCCGCCGACGCTCCAGCAGTCGCTCGCGGCGCGGCTGGACACGCTCGGCGAAGCGCGCGAAGTCGCGCAGATCGGCGCCGTATTGGGCCGTGATTTCACTTACGCGCTGCTGCGCGCCGTGGGCGCGATCGACGACCCCGCCCTCCAGTCCGCGCTCGACAGGCTCACTGACGCGGACGTGCTCCTCTCCGAGGGCGCCGGCTCGCAAGCAAATTACCGCTTCAAGCACGCGCTGATCCAGGACGCGGCCTACGAGAGCCTCCTCAAGAGCAGCCGCCAGGCGCTGCACCGCCGCACGGCGGAAATCCTGGTCGGACAGCCAGAGCCAGCGGCGGCCGAGCCGGAAGTCATCGCCCATCATTTCACCCAGGCCGGCCTCGACGAACTCGCGATCGAATGGTGGAGCAAGGCGGGCGATCAAGCCTTGCGCCGCTCGGCGTTCCAGGAGGCGATCGCCCACCTCGGCAAGGCGATCGCCATGGCGGACCAGTCGGCGGGGCTCACCGCGAAGGCCGCGATTTCAAAGGCAGAGGCGAGCCAGCGGGTTAAGCTGCAGAGCGACTACGCTCATGCAGTCCTATGGTCGAAGGGTTACGCGGCGGACGAGACCAAGGCCGCGTTCGAACGCACCAGTGCTCTCGCGGCGCGCGCCGAACTTACCGCTGAGCAGGTTTCTGCACTTTATGGTCGGGCTGCCTGGAGTTGGGCGCGCGGGGAATTCCGCGTGGCTCGGGATATTGCCGAACGTTTTCTTCGCGAGGCGGAAGCCGAAGGACGACTTGCCGAGGCCGGAGTGGTTCACGTAGGCCTTGGCGTGGCCTGCCTGCAACTGGGAGACTTGCGCGAGGCGCGCACCCAACTCGAACTGGGTCTTAGTTATGTCGAGGAGCCCGGCCGCGAACTCAGAGAAAGGTTCGGCCGTGATGGCGGAGCGAGCGCCAGAGCTTTCCTCGCGCTTACGATGTGGCTGTCAGGCAATCTCCCGCGCGCACGTGAATTGATCGACGAGGCAACACGTCTCGCCGGCGAGCTGGGCCACCCCCCGACCACCGCGACTGTTCTCATCTACAAAATCGCGATTGAGGTCGCACGAAATGACTTCGAGAGCGTTGTCGTCGATGCCGAGAACTTTCTGAAGATCAGCCAACAGCATAGCATGGGGTATTATCTTGCGCTTTCACGCTTGTATCTGAGCTTGGGTCGCACTCAGCTGAGCAATACGCAAGGCGGTGTAGATGATTTCCGCAAATCGCTAGCGGATTATCGGGATCAAGGCAATCGGGTAATAGTTCCTGGCTTTCTTGGCGCTCTTGCGAGGCTTGAAGCTGCTGCTCAGAACTATGAGCGAGCATTGGCGTTGATCGACGAAGCTTTGGTGATGAGTTAAGAAGGCGGGGATCGGCTTTACGATTCCAACCTGCATCGACTGCGTGGCAATATCCTGCTGACGCGTAATCCGGCTACCGCTGCGCAGGCCGAAGAAGCTTTCAAGACCTCCCTCGCTATCGCGAAGCACCAGGGCGCCCGAACCTTCGAGCTGCTCGCGTCGCTAGCGCTCGCCAAGCTCCGTCATTCAACCGGCCGTCTCGTCGAAGCCCACGCTGTCCTCGCGCCCGCGCTCGCAGGCTTTTCGCCGACGCCGGAGATGCCTGTGATCGCCAAGGCGCAGGCGCTGTTAGGGACTCTGGCGTAGGCGCGTGACTGCGAGTGCGCAGTCGTCGATAAGACGCCGCGAGCCTCTCCGCACGTTCCGCCTTGCGTCGGACGCTGATCTGTTCATTGGGATCGAGTTGAGCCATTGCCGGCGAGCACAGGAACGGCCGCTATCTCGCGCTTCCCGCCCTTTCGCAGAGCCGATCCTCAAGGGCAGCTCAGGGTCGGGACGGCTCAATTCGCCTTCCCGTCCCCTTCCAGCAGCCCGGCCTTGCGCAAGCCTTCGACGATGCGCGCTTGTTGCGCAATGAAAGTCGGGTCGTCGGACTGAGGGACGCCTGCCCCGATCTGCAAGTTGGGATCGACTTTGCGCAGTTCGGCGACCGCCTGCTTGGCCTCCCTGTCGTGGCCAGCCCAGGCGTTGGCGACGGCGAGCGCGGCGAGCGCGCCCGCTTTTTCCTTCACGTTATTGGCGAGCGCTTTTTCGCACTATTCGATGGACTGCTCCCATTGCGCTAGATGGTTATAGAGGTAACAAAGATGGACCTGCCAGATGGGCGCCATGGGATCACGCGGACTAAGGCGCAACGCGGTCTCTTGACCTGCGATGCCGTCTTCGGCGTGGCCTACGAACATCCTATAGGAGGTGGCGGTCGCAATGGCCCTGGCGTTATTGGGATCGTCGGCGATCGCCGTCTCGGCCTCGGCAATCGCCGACCCCCATTGCGATTTCCTCTCGAACAGAAGCGCCTTGATCAAATGCGCCTCCGAATCATCCGGGCGAAGGGCCAGGGCCGCGTCGGCTGTTTTGTCGGCACGCGCGAAGTCGGCCGCGGGATCGTCGCTCCAGCCTCCGTACGGGCGCGCAAGCAGAGCGGTCGCGAGGCCCGACATGGCAGACACATTCTTCGGGTCCAGAGTCAGCGCCCGCTCGAACGTCGCTATGGCGTCGTTCCGAGTGGATTTGTTGGCCCCGTTAAAGTTCCACAAGGCGGCCCAACCGCGCATCGTGAGATCGACTGCGTCGGGATTGTTGGGCCGCTCGCGCTTGGCGCGCAACGCTTCCGCCTTGACCAGTTCCGCACCGAGCGAGTTGGCGAGGCGCGCGACAACTTCGAATTGCAGCTTGCCGAGGCTGGTTCGATCGCCCTCGAACCGGTCGGCCCAGACTTGGGCGCCGGTCTCGGTCGAGATGAGTTGGGCGTTGATCTCGACCTTGTCGACGACACGCCGAACGCTGCCTTCAAGCACGTAGCGCACGCCTAGCTCGCGGCCGATCACCTTCGCATCGACCGGTTTCCCCTTGTAGGTGAACGCCGTGTCGCGGGCGATGACGAAGCTGTCGGGAATATGCGAGAGATCGGTCGTCAGATCGTCGGTGACGCCGTCGGCGAAATATTCCTGATCCGGATCGCCGCTCAGGTTTGCGAACGGCAGCACCACGATCGAAAGCCGCGGCGCGGTCTTGAGCTTGTCCTCGGCGACTCCGCCTAACGGCATTGTCACATCAACCGTTTTTACAGGTCAGTACTTACCTCTTGGCGGAAGCCAGTTTCAATAATGTCAATGGGTTATCGAACCAGTCGAAGAGGGTCTGAGGGCCTTTACTTGCTAGATGTGACAATGCCCTCGTGGTCGAGGATAGCCTTGAGCCGCACGACGCTGCCGATCTCGAGATAACGCCGATAGAGATCGCGCACGAAGGCGGCATGCTCCTCGACCACATGGAGCGCCCGGTTCTCGACCCTATAGCCGAGGGGAACGACGCCTCCCATCCAGATGCCCTTCCTCTTCGAGGCGGCGATCTTGTCCCGGATCCGCTCACCCGTGACCTCACGCTCGAACTGGGCGAAGGAGAGAAGCACGTTCAGGGTCAATCGTCCCATGCTGGTCGTCGTGTTGAACGCCTGGGTGACCGAGACGAACGACACTTGATGGGCATCGAAAAGCTCGACCAGCTTGGCGAAGTCGGCGAGCGAGCGGGTCAGCCGGTCGACCTTGTAGACAACGATGACGTCAATCCGTCGAGCGCGAACGTCATCAAGGAGCCTCTGTAACGCTGGCCTGTCCATCGAGCCGCCGGAGTAGCCGCCGTCGTCGTAGTGGGTGCGGATCAGCTTCCAGCCTTCATGAGCTTGGCTCTTGACGTAGGCTTCCGAGGCCTCCCTTTGATTGTCGAGCGAGTTGAACTCCCGCTCCAGGCCGTGCTCAGTCGAGACGCGGGTGTAGACGGCGCAGCGCAGCGCCGTTTTGCCTCTCTCCGATCTCATGGCGACGCCGCCTGCCGACCAGACCGTCGGGCGAAAGCGGCTCCGCCGTCATTGATGGGCGTTGAGACGGCATCGGACGCAGCGGTGTCGCAATCCCCTGACCTGCGATGGACCATCGCTGATCGGTCGGACCCGGCCGTCCGCAAGCCGAAGAAGCGATGGCCGTTCCAGCTTGTGCCTGTCATCGCCTTGGCGACTTGCGACAGGCTGCCGTAGTTCTCGTCATTCCAGGCGAAGCCCTTGTCGAGGATCATCACACGCTCGAGCCTGCCATTCCATTCGCGGGCGAGCAGAGCCCCGGCCTTCAGCTTGGTCCCATCCCGCGTTGTCGCAATCCGCGCTTCGAAAGGATGCAAGTCCGATGATCCGAGCCTTCCACCCTTCGGTTGGCGCAGGACACGCAGCGTCTCTTTGTCGAGCCCGCCGAACGCCGTGGCCTGGATGCGATAGGCTAGGATCTTCATGAGCAGCCAACGCGGCAAATGGGCGGGCGGGGTCCCGCCCAAGTGGTTGCGCCATTGCAGGCAAAGTCCGTTCGCGTCGAGATCGACCAGCGCCGCGATCAAGTCGTCGAGGGCCAGGACGCCCTTGGGTCGCGGCGGCGGGCGAAGCAGACCTTCATCCGCGCCGCGCGTTGGCCGGCGCCTAGCCATCAGGCCGCTTGACGGGCTTGTGGCTCCGACCCGGCCTGTTCCTTCCTGCGCGCCGTCTCGGAGTTTGCCGGCCCTTCAACGAGGCCGGTCTCACCTGCCGGGATGCGGTAGAACGATCCCCGCTTATCGTCTGATCGATCGATCGCGACTGCATAGCCGCGCTTGCGCAGGCCGGTCAGCGCGGCGCGGGTCGTGTGCGCGAGCCAGCCCGTCGCAGCGATCAATTCCGCAATGGTCGCGCCATGATCGCGCTCGAGCAGCGCAATAACACGAGCCAGCTTCGAGCCGCCGCGTGGAGCAGACGGGCCTGCAGGACCAGGCTCCATCGCTTCTGCGGGTCGAGCGTCTTTGGCGTCCAACTTCGACAGGATGGCCGCCTGATCATGCTTCGCGAGCGCGTCGCTTGCCTCGCCTGCATCCTCAGGCTCGGCGGCGGCATCGACCGCGATCGCTTTGGCCCCCGTGGCGGTGAGCTTGAGCGCATAGGACGCCCCTGACTCCTCGTCCCGCCGCCAGATTGGACCACTCGCCTTGGCCTTGACCTCCTTTACAAAGCGAAGAGAGATCAGCTTACTCGCGACTTTCTGCGCTGTGGCGCCCTTGAGCGTCGGCGGGGCGACGAGAAAGAGGTCCTTGCGTTGGGCTGCGGCGCCCAGCAGAACGAGCTGCGTATCGGTAAGTTTGATGGACATGGATGCACCCTTCGCGTCTTCGATTGGGGCCTGGCCAATCCAAGCCCGTCACCGACGCGAGCCCCGGATCGGCGCGATCGCCGGGGCTAAGGGTCTGCCGGGCAGCGCCTTCGCGCCGCCGGAATATCCATACACACGCTCCTTTTCGAACCGAATGCCAGTCCTTTCTTCGCTGTCGGGACATGACACTAGCGATTTCGCCCGAGCAGCTGTGATCGCTCATCCTTTTGTTGGTTTCGGCGTCGCAACCGGCGCGCCCCCGCTCGACATCCCTCGACGGAGACTCGTCGTTTCCGTCGGGAGCTTACGCGTGCCATTTTTGGACTCTGATAAGTGGGGATTATCCAGGGTTAGAACATCGGCGGGGACGGGCGTTGCCCTGGGTCGGTGGCGGCTTTGCCAGCGCCGCAATTGCTCAAGGTTGGCGTGACGAGGCGTCGTGGCGCGCGTAGGAAAACGGTTCGCGTCGCGCCGGCGAAGCTCATGACGCTGAGGCCGTGCGCCGCGCTCCGCTGGGACGCGAACTAGCGCACCACGCGTATATTGCGGCGCGGGGTACCGCCGCAGCCGACGTGAGGCGGTCATCGCTGATCGGGACGATAGCCGTGGAAGCTCCCTCCGGATCCGTCCGGAAGGCGAATTTCGCCCTACATTCGGGCCCCGAGTTCTCGCTGCCCGAAAATTTTCGATTCTGAGGGATTGAATTGGGGTGGATGTGGAATTTTTGCGCCGTCAGCTTCATTTCGAGTCAACGGTGAGGGAGGAACTGCCGCACCCCACCCGCTGGCTCCTAAATTGAGATTTCGCGCGCGAGAATCCTGTAGCGGAACGCAGCCGGTTCGAGGCAGTCGAGACGCACGCCGGCGACCTTGCCTCAACGCGAAGGTCCGGTCCTCCGGGCCGAGGTCCAAACTGTCGCCTTCGGTTTTGCCCAGCTTGTCGCTTTCCGCGCCGATCGGGCTCAGCAGGAACAGGGTGAGGGACTTCGCGTCCGGCGCCGGGTCGATCAGAAAATAGCCGCGCTCCTCGGCGGAATCACCGACGTTGACCATGCAGTCGAAGCCCGCTGTCTTATTGAAGTTGGGGATCATCTTGCGGTCGGAGGTGTCAATTCCGGCTCCCTTGCGCCAGCTGCAACCGGCGCCGATCCGCTTCGGCGCGCCCCGCCGGGAAGTGAGCACGACATCGACTAAGCCCTGCTGGAAGGCGAGGAGGACGCTCTTTGTCATTTGCTTCGGATGCCGCGCCATATGATCCGGCGAATAGTCGCGTCCGAAACAGAGGATGGAGCCTCGGGCGGAGGTGAGCGGGGAGAGCGGGTCTTTCAACTCCGCTGAAACGCCGGGTGCGGCTCCGCCCAGCATGGCGGCCAATCCGACGCTCAAGGCGAAAGCGCGGATGCTCGCCCCCGCCCGCGTGGTTGCGGCCCTGCGCATCAAAGTCCTCCACACTTCGTCGGTCGCAAGGCCAAAACTATCGATACGAGACCTGATTTCACGGCCAGGCTGCTGATTTTAATTTTGGACAAGATATAGCGCCGGCGCCCTGGCGTCGGTCCCGGCCGAGGGGGGAGTGGGGGGTTGTTGAGGTTCGCCGGAAAATGAGAGCTCCAATTGCCCCTCGCCGTCGCTCCCCATAAATAGCACGCTGGCGCAAAAACTGCTTGTCGATCTCATCCGATGTGCGCAGGTGCTTCCAATGTTCGGCCGGGAAGTCGTAGAAGGCGAGCAGCGGGCCTCGGTCCTTCTTCAGACATTCCTTGTAGGCACCGGCTTCGACCCGCTCGACGATGGTCTGCATGGGCGGCGACCAGATCGTCCGCCCTGGCCACGCGACATCGCACGGCGCCGACCCAGCGGACGCGGCGGATGAGTCGGAGGAGGACCGGTAGGCGGCAAAATCCCGCGCAGCTTCGCAAGACGGTTCACGCGCGTTCGTTGCCGTCGATGGACGGCGGGTGTAAATCTTTCCCGCGCATCGGCGCCGACCGCCCTAGCAGCCTGTCGGACTGTGTTTGTGGTTGATCGCCGAGAGTGATTTTGGCGGTTTGAGGGTCAGCCGAACGTCGGGTTTGTCGAGAAGGGGTTCGGGGTGGGGTATCGGCGTTGGGTGGGGGCCTGTCTGCCGATAGGCGGCGCGCCGCAGCCTTGTCAGGCCGGGACGAGGGCGAATATCCGCTTGATGTTCCAGACCATGGTGACGAGGCTCCATTCGCCGCGCGCGCCATTGAGGCCGCGCAGCGAAAACTGACGGAATCCGATCGCCGATTTGATGATCCCGAACACCGGCTCCGGCATCTGCTTGCGCAGCGCATAAAGCGCCCGGCCTGCCGGCGTCTTCAGCCGATGCGCCATGGCCTCGAGCGGCGTTGGATGTTCCGGCGCTTCCGGCGCCGCTTCGAAGCGCTCGGCCAACGGTGGGTGATGCGGCTGACGGCCCATGGCGATCAGCGGTTCGATTCCCGCCTGCTCGCAAGCTGCGACATTCGCCGTGCTGAAATAGCCCATATCCGCCAGCAGGCATTCGGGCTTGCCCAGCTCTTCGGGAAGAGCCTCGATCTTATCCAGCATCGGTTCGAGTTGCTGCTTGTCGTTGGGCGCCTGGCTCACAGCGCTCGCCACCACCAGCAGGCTTCCCGCCGCCACGGCGGCCTGGGCGTTGTAGCATTGGTCGAAGCCGCCGCCGGCCACGGGCATGATGCGCGACTCTTCATCGGTCAGGTTGATCTGGTCATTCGGGCGCGGCCCCTCGACCGGGGGTTCGGCAGGCTTGCCCCCGGGCTTTTTCCCGCTCGCCTCGGCCTTCGCCTGCCGCGCCGCGAGCTTGGCTGCGTGCTCCCCCTGTTCGCGCGCATGGCGTTCCTTGGCCCGCGCCTCGATCTTCGCCCGCGCCTCGGCCAGCTTGCCCAAACGCTCCTCGCGCCGTGCCAGTTCGTCCGGTATCGACATGCCGTCGGGAATGTCCGACGCGTCGGCCGCTTCGGCTTTGGCCATCAGATCGGCGACTTCGGCTTTCAATTGCGCCTCGATCTTGCCGGCGTGTTCATAAGACAGCGCGCTGTGCCGGCTGGCGTTGGCGTGGATCTTCGTGCCGTCCAGCGCCACCGTCCCCATCTTCAGAACCCCCATCTCCCGCGCCAGCAGCAGCACTTGAACGAACAGAGCTTCGATCTCCTGGAGAAAGCGCCGCCTGAACGCCGCGATCGTGTCGGGGTCGGGATGATCGTTGGCCGCGATGAACCGGAACGCCACCGAGTCATAAGTCGCACGCTCCAGCTTGCGGCTCGAAAACACGCCCGTCGCATAGCCATAAACCAGAATGCCCAGCAGCATTCGCGGATGATACGACGCCGACCCGGAACCGCGATAACGGCCGCTCATCGCGCGAAGATCGAGCCCGTCGACAACCTCTACGACAAATCGCGCCAGATGTTTCTCGGGAAGCCATTCGTCAACCGAAGGAGGCAGCAAAAACTCGGTCTCGCGATCGATCATGCGAAAATTGCTCATAAAAAAACGCCCGTCGCCCTGCGAGAATCAATGTTTGATTCTAGCGTAGCCGCAGGCCCGGTGTTAAGTCCGACAGGCTGCTAGAGCCGCAGCGTCTGATGAGCGCATTTATTGCGTATGACCTGGCGACTTCATCAAGGGAGCGGAACATGCGAACCTGGCGCCTGCCATTGCTCATTGCCACTGTGATTTTTGGCGCATCCGCGGTCTCGGCCGCCGAAACCCAGATCGAGCGCGGCAAGTATCTCGTCACGATTTCCGGCTGCGGCACTTGTCATACGCCCGGCGTCCTTCTCGGCAAGCCTGACTTGAAACGCTTACTCGCGGGCTCCGAGGTCGGATTCGGGATTCCCGGCGTCGGCGTTTTTGTCGGCGGCAACCTGACCCCGGACAAGGAAACCGGCCTCGGCGACTGGACGAATGAGCAGATTATCGCCGCCATCACCAAAGGCGAGACGCCGAGTGGCCGCAAGCTGTTCCCGGTCATGCCCTGGCCGGACCTCGCCCATCTGTCGCCGGACGACGCCCAGGCGATCGCCGCCTACCTGAAGAGCCTTCCGCCGGTGAGGAACGCCGTTCCGGGACCCTTTGGGCCCAAGGACGTTCCATCGACGCTGGTCTCTGTCATCGTTCCTGGCGACGTCTATGCCAAGATGCAGGCGCCGAAGTGAGCGCTCGGGCGACATTGCGGGGGTCGTCGCCCAACTGAAGGGATAGGCCTCAGTCAATTCATCGGGTCTCAGCCCGGAGGGGCAGCGCGCCCTCCGGATTGAGACAGTCGCGCCCGGCGAACAGCCTGGCGAGCGCGTCGATGAAAATGCGCACCTTTGCCGCCAGTTGCCGACGGTGCTCATTTTCATTTCACGTTGCCATTTTCCATCGGCTGGCGAAGAAGCCTCGGCTGCAGGGCATGGGTGGCTGAGGGCGCGCCAGGTATGCGTACAGAAGAGATTGCACACGTTGGCGAACTATGCAGCAATCGACCTGGTGGGAAAGAGGTCGGTCATGTTGTCCTGGCTACCTCGCCAACGCGCGAGAATGGAACGCATCGAAGTCGAGGCCGAGACGATGATCAGAGACTTCGGTGCCGACGCTTATTTTGAGGCGTGCCGCAGGGAACATAAGTCCAGTTCCGCCGCAATCGCGAAGGATTGGGAGCAGGTCGCGCTGGCGGTTGCCCGCAAGGTGAGCAAACGCGTCGACGTAGACCCCTCGATTAGGGTGGCGATGAACGCCGTCCTCGTTTCTGATCGCGAGACGGGTCCGGTGCGCAAGACGCGAATTCTTGCGGGGCTTATGCCGGCGAAAGGACAGGAGCGCGTCTTTAACCTGAAGCCAAAGCGGTTCCGAATCCAATTTGCTGGCGCTACGCCAGATCGTGGACCATCGATCTTGAGGGAGGTGGAGATCGAAGCGTCGGATCTATCGACAGCAATCATCGCTGCGGCAAATATCGCTTGGCCGCCTCGAACAATCGGATTGCGCATCCTCAACGGCGAAGGCGACGAGGTCTTCAGTCGACAGAGAGCCGATCGCCGATAGGACGAAGAAGGATGTTCGTTTAGAGCCGCGTAATTCGACGCCGAATTCAACAAACTGACAGGAAACGTTGCATCAACGCAACCCGGGGTGCTCGCGAAACCTTGGGTCCTAAATTCAGTTCCTGTCGAGCAACGCCCACGGCGCCGCGCAGCGCGTCTCGCCTCGACGGCGTTCGTACTTCAAGGGAGAAGGCAATGAAGGCCGTGCGATTTGACAATTACGGCGGCGTCGAGGTCCTCAAGGTCGTTGACGCGCCGGTCCCCGAGCCGGGTCAGGGCGAGGCGCTCATCAAGGTCAAGGCCGCCTCGATCAACCCCGGCGAGGCCAAGATCCGCGAGGGCCTGCTTCACGCGCGCTGGCCGGCGACGTTCCCCTCGGGCGAAGGAATCTATTAACAAGCGAGCCTGTCCCAGTGATCTCGTCCTCAACGGTTACGATCAGCAATGGAGCCGCAAGACCATCCACGGCTGCGAAGCGCGCTGGAAGGTTTCGCGCTTCCGCAAGAGCTATATCGAAGAGGAGATGGCCGACCCCCAGAACACGCGAGGTCGCATTCATCCCACGGAGACTTCGATTGAAAACAAGCCCCTCGTACTTGTCTCGAAGTGCATAGCTACGGGCTTTCCACTCATCGGGGGTCTTAATTTCCAAGCCCTCATCGCGCCGGAAAATCCGACGGCCGTACCGGGCGACGGTCTGAGTGAAAAACTTCTCGAGATCTGGAAGGTCAACTTTCGGCAGGTCCTTACCCACCTGTTGAAAGTCGAATTTCGACACGTTACCCAGGAGTTCGCGAACCGTCTCGACGACGTCTCGCCCGCCGAGAGTCGCGCCGGCTTGATCGAACCAGGCGCTCAAGCGCTCATTGGAAAGCCCCTGTGCCCCTGAGAACAGTTCGTTGAAGAACGAGTTGCCGGTCATTCCGACGACTAACTGCGAGATGTCCTCCTGCTCTTCCATGACAGAGGAAAGGGCAAGCTGAATTCGCTCCAATTTTTCGTTCAGAAGGTCCCAGATACGCGCCTCGACGGTTTGGGGGTTCCGCAGAATATAGACGGAAACTGGCCGTTTCTGGCCGTAGCGAGACAGTCGTCCAACCCGCTGGTGGAGGCGCATTGGATTCCATGGCATGTCTACGTGAACCAGCACAGCACAGCGTTCTTGAAGGTCAATGCCCTCACCGCCGGCCTCCGTCGACACAAGAAATCTCACCTTGCCCGCGTTGAAGGTATCCGCGGCGTACTCACGCGGTTGGCTGATGGTCCTCGTAAGCCCGGACGCCTGCTCCAACCCATCAAGCCGCTCGTCGCCGTTGATGAATGTGGCCGAGTCGAAACCGAACTGTCTGTGGAGAGCGTTTACGACCAGTGCCTGGGTCGCCTTGTACTCCGTAAAAAGCAGGACTGGTTCGTCCTCCGCAAGCTCCCCGCGAATCAGTTCAATAAGGCGCTCGATCTTCGTTTCCTTCCCGAACCCCTCACTAAGCCCGACCAGTTCGTCAAGCCGCCGTATTTCGTCTTCCATCAGCAAAACTGCCGCGGAGGTGGGAAGGGCTTCCTCGGCCTCGGCCACGTCGTCAAGGGTCGCGTATTCGTCGTCAGGCAGGACAATCGACGAGTCGACAGTTGAACGGCCAATGGCGTTCGCCAGCATTATCCGACGCTTCCGCAGCGCGCTTCGGATGGCCGCAATCGAGCTGGCAGCCAATTTCTGGAGGGTGACGAGCACAAGCATTCGGGCGGTCTGCGCACGACCGTCGAGGGTTCCCGCATACGCGCGACCATCCAGAATAAATTCGCTAAGCGTCCGATAGAAAAGCGCCTCCTCCGCGCTATACCCGTACTCGCGACTGTAAACAGACACTGTCGTCTGCGCCAGTCCCGCGAGCGCTTCCGCTTGGCGGTCGTCCTCGTTATCTCTGCAATTAACCGCAGGACTTAGGATAACGGCCCCTTATTGTCTGTACTAAAAGAAAACGTATATCGCGAATTCCCTGCCTGCAGGGAAAACAGCAGGGAATTTCTCGGTTTTGGGCCTATTTGGTGAAAAACGGTCTCTGAACTCACTGTGTTTTCAGGGCGTTACGACTAAATTCCCTAAGAGTTTGAGCAGGGAATTAATTTGCTGCACTGGGGAATGCGCTCTGCTTGGGCAGGGAAGCATCGCGGCAAAAAGCCGTTCGAGAGTACTGGGTCGCTGGCGCCGCTCTGATGATTTGGTCAAGCGCCGCTGAAGCTTTCGATTGCCTCAATTTGCCCGCAGAGTTTGGTGAACATCTCCGCAAGTAGGTGGAACTCGCGCAAATCAAAAATTACCCGGGACTCGTGATGCCGACTTTAGAGGATCACTTTGTGGCCGAACTCGCTCGTTCTGGGATTCTCGAGCGCCTGAAGCCATGGGGCCAGTTGTTTGTTCAAGTTCTGAAAATGCCTGAAGGCATGTTTTTGATGGCGCGCGCGATTGCCGAACGCGCCGAGGAAAACTTTCCGTCAAGAGCCTATGGTCCCTATCTTGAGGCCCGAGGGTTCGCTCCATTTTTGGCAAGGGGACTTGGCAGCCTGACCATCAGCCTTGGGACCCGACAGGCCAACGAGGCCAAGAGGCTGAGGCCTGTCGTTGAAGCAATTCGGTTTCTAGCCCGCGGCTCTCGGCAGAGGCGCGCTACCCTCTCGCGGGCCAGGTTGGTGCTCGCCGCCAGCCAGGAAACGTCGATTGTCGACGATTTGTTCTCGAAGGCGGGCTCTGACAGGTTCGAATTCTTAAGGCTGTTGCAAACTCTCGTGGATGGGGGGGCGGCAGAGCGCGAGCGCATTAAAGCGATTGCCGCGGCGATCGCGCCCTCGTTGCCGCAGGCCCGAGGGCGAAAGATCAGCGCCGCGTCGGCGGCGCACGAGCTGTTCCTTCAGTCGAATGCATACTTCGGATTTCCGGCCGGGTACACCTGGAGCGACATCGAAGGTGAATGTCGGGACCAGCGGACTAAAGCCACTAGGCTCGAATTTGACGACCCTGACTTTGACCCCAGGTCCGCCCGTCGGAGGATCAAGGTGCGACGGACAGCGAAGACCGGCTTATCTCGTTCTACGATCGGATAAACGGCGGCCCGCTTCTTGGCTTCCAACAGCCGAAACGGCCCGAATTTATGCCTTATTAATTTCTCTCGGCGCCGCCCATGATGCTGATCGATCGCGATCAGGGTGGCGCCGGTGCTGGATCTAGAATCCCCAATCTCCACGAACAATCAAGCGCGCCCGCCGGGCTCAGCTCAGGCTCCTCATCGACCGAGGCGCTTGGGTCCGCTTCTGGCCTCATCCCTTCCCCTCGACTGGGGGCGGGTAGCGAGATAAATGGGGTGGTGTGCCGTTTCATGACGCGCCCACCTACGCCATGCGCGAGTTGCATGGGTCAAGGGGAATCGTCGGCGGTTGTCACGGGTCGCAATGCTCGCGGAGGTCGGCGAGCGACGGTGGATCCTCGGGTCTGACAGGCTTGGGCAAGGCGTTGCTGGTTTGGGCGGCATCGCGGCCAGTGGTGATTCTGTTGGTTAGATGGGCGGGCATAAGTCCAGGATGTTGGCCGGGATGGGCCAAAGATTTTTACGTTGCGTGGCCTGGCGCGCAGGCTGCGGGTCCGATTACCGCTCGGTGTGGGTGCCGACCCTCAAGCCCGGCGCTGTGGCGATCGCCGACAATTGCCAGCCACAAAGGCAAGGCCATGCGCGCCGCATCCTACGCGCTGATGCCCGTCTGCTCCTGTTGTCGAAATACTCGTCCGACCTCAACCCGATCGAGCAGGGCTTCGCCAAACTCAGGCCGCCATGGCGGCCGGGCGAGAGCGGCAACGATGGAAGGTGAAGCTTAATTGCGTGATTCCCGCAGAAAATCGAAGAAAGGCTCATTCTCATTCACGCCCGCTCGTTCCGGGTCCAGGTGAGGCAACAACTCGGCGTGCGGTACAAGACGGCCAACAAATTCCGCGCTGGCGATGACTTGCCCGATGTCGAGTCCGAACAATCGAACGTGGTCTTCCTGTCCATAGAAGAAAAACCTGTCGATCGCGGATGTCAGCAGCGGCTCCTCAAAGGTATGGGTTAGACGAGACGCGTAAGGGGTTTGGCACACGAAACGGCCGCCAGGCTTGAGGATGCGACGGACTTCGCGGAGTGCGGCCATCGGCGCTGATACATGCTCCAGTACGTGGTTACAAATGACGAAATCAAATGATTCTGCTGCAAAACTCGTAGCTTCTATATTGATTTTCTGTACTGAAGGGTCCGCCGGAAGGAGATCCCCTGGTATGTAGTTCGACGGTTCGCAGGCCAGAATCGCCTGCGCAAATCTTCGTTCAGGCGCTACGTGTAGCACGCTGGCACCGCGCAACGCGGGCCAAATTCCTAAACGGTCGAGGTAGAGATGCAGGTGCCGTTCCCGGTCGCTGCATCCGCAATTCGGACAGGCGAAACGCTGCACGTTGGATCCCACGGCACCCAGCCGCACCATGACCTGGGAGCGTCCTGAAGCACCTCCGCGATAGGGTTTCCAAACGTCAACATTTGTGCCGCAAAAGACACAAAATCGCACATCCGAAAAAGGCGGTCCCGGCGGTGCCGTGATCTCATCACCCTCCGAATTGGGCGCCCTGGTTCTGTTGGTCCGGCCAATTTCTGCCGCTCCGCCGTCGGGGCCCAACGCGGTTACGCTCGTCTCCAAACCAGGTCCTTCGAGCTGATCAGACAGCGTCAGCGCGGGCGGCAAAGGTAATGGGCCGACGGCAGTGCCTCTGCCCAGTTGCGATCCTGGGATTCCCCGAGCCGATTGCAACCTTTTCTTGCGAGACGCGCGGATGCGGCGCGACAGATCGCGCGGAAAATGCCTGAACTTGTCGCCAAGATGCTTAAGTAGCCATCCGGTTCGTTGGCTGTCACGCTCATGCTTGCTGATCAGTGCTTTCAAATAGTCGTTTTCACTTTGCAGTTCAGCGGTATTGGCGTGTAGTTCCTGGATCGTGCACTTCAATTGCTCCCTAGCGTTTAACGCTTCTGAAGCATCCGACCTGGCGCGCGCGGCGGCCGCTTCCCAAGCTTTAGCATCGGAACTAGCCCGCGTGGCGGTGGCTTCCCACGCTTTAGCATCGGAACTGCCCCGTGCGGCGGTGGCTTCCCAAGCTTTCGCCTGGTCTTCGTGCGCCTGATCCTTAGCGCGCGCAGCGGCAACAACCTGCGCCAGTAAATAATTGGAAAGTTGAAAGTCCGCGATCTCGTTCAGTTCATTGGTTACTGCTTCAATAGATACCGAGGTGTTGGCGACGAGTTCGGAACTCCACCAGTTTGCATGGTTGGATTTAACAGACCCGACAAGCTCTTGCTCCTTGCCGGAAACCAGTCCCATCAGGTGCGCCAGCAACTGGAACTGCCAATGCCATGCGATGATGCTGGGTCAGGCGGTTCCAGCTACCTGCTGCGTGCACACGATAGTGCGACATCTCGAGCGGGATGAAACCCAAATCGCCCTGTGTCGCCAGCATCATGAAAAGCGCCCAGTCCCCGGGTCTGACTTTCGCATACCACGGGTCAATATTCCTGAGGCAAGCGCGCCGCGCGAGCAGCGAACTTATGGAAAACTGATTGCCGTTCCGAAGCAGAAAATCTAGTGAAAAAAATTCAGGCGGCTCGACACCTGGAAGGACTGGTGGAAGGCCAGTTGATTTGCCATTGATCACTCTAGTCCGGTGGAAAACGCCAGCAACTTCTCGATTGCGATTGAGAAAATCAACTTGGCGCTGAAGCTTATTATTAGACGTCCAATAGTCGTCTCCTTCCAGGAAGGCGACATACTCGCCCTTACACTCAGAGAGCGCGTTAAGAAAATTGGCTTTTGATCCAAGATTCGCTGGGCGGTAAATAACTTTTATACGGTTCAGATTTTTACGTTCAAGCTCCCTTAGTATGGAGGCCGTCGTATCAGTGGAGCAATCTTCGCCAATCACGATTTCGTATTCGAAACTGACATCCTGCTCGAGTACGCTTTTGACAGCCTCCTCAATGTACTTTTCGTGATTGTATGCGATCATGCAAACGCTAACTTGCACCACGAGCCCTCTGGATTGGAGAATGCCGGGACGACGTACGGTCGGATTTACGTGTAATGATCATCTTGGGCCGTTCAAAGGACCCCGACAAGTCGAAGGCAGAAGCAGGCGAAATACACTGAACGTTCTGGCGGATGCGGATTTGAGGAAATTGGTCTATAGGGTCTGAGGCGCATTCTCCAGGTCTTGAGGGCTGCCGCCGGCGTCCGATGCCTACGCGTTCGCGCTAACGCTTTCTTGTGGGCAAACTGGTGATATCGGTGAGCTTTCCGAAGTCGGACTACAAGGAATATCCAAAGACTCTCGATCGTGACGACTTGTGGGGTCAGGTTCGTAGGACTGTCAACGGAAAGCCCGTGCCCCACGAGCAGATCGTAATGATCGTTCAAGTGATCCGCAACGAATTGCAACTATGCGCGGACGATATCGTGCTCGACCTCGCTTGCGGCAATGGTGCGCTGGCGAGCCACCTCATCGAGGATTGCGGCATGATCCATGGCGTCGATTGGTCAGAATATCTGATCGAGGTCGCCAACAGCCGGTTCGCTCTCCCGCACAAGACGACGTTCCTTGTCGACGACGCCGCGCACTACGTTGAGAACGAGCCGGATCCAAGCCGCTTTACGAAGGTACTCTGTTATGGAAGCTTCAGCTTTTTCTCGAAAGAAGACGCTGTCAGGGTTCTAACCGGACTTGCGCGACGATTCGTCAACGTGAAGCAAGTCTTTATCGGCAACTTGCCAGATGCAGCGCGCGCAGATCGTTTCTATCCAACGGGAAAAGACTACTGCGAAGAACTGCGGGATCATACGGGAGCGATCGGCGTGTGGAGGTCGGAGTCCGAGCTGCGTGATTTGGCGTCGATGACGGGGTGGAAACTCGAAATCACGATGATGCCAATGGATTTCTACGCGGCGCACTATCGGTTCGACGCGGTTCTGACCCGGTAAACTCCTCCGACGGACCAATGCGAAAGCAAGCTGTTGACCATCTCGCCATTTTCGGCGGTCCCAGATTGTTCGAGACTAACATCTCGACATCCAATCTGGTGCGGCCTGACATCGAGGTGTTCCTCGAATATTCGCGAAAGTTCTACAAAGAGAGGCAATATACGAACAACGGCCCAATGGTGAAGCTCCTCGAAACTCGGCTCGCCGAATTCCACCAAGCCAAGCATTGCCTGGCCTTTGCTAACGGCTTCTGGGCGATCGTCCTGACGATCAAGGCGCTTGCTATTCCAGAGCGTACTGAGATCGTAATGCCGTCGCTAACGTATCGGCGGCTCGCTGACATCGCCGCCTGGACTCGCCTCAAGCCGCGCTTTTGCGAAGTCGATCCGGGGACGCTCGCGGTCACCGCCGAGACGGTCGCGCCCTGCCTCAACGATGAAACCGCGCTCATATTGGCCGCTCATCCGATCGTCAACTGCTGTGACGTCAAGGGAATCGCAGATCTCGGTCGCGACTCCAGTATGCCGATCGTGTTCGATTCCGTCGAGTCTGTCTACGAAACGGTTCCAAGCGGCAAGATCGGCTCGTTCGGCGACGCAGAGTGCTTTTCCTTGCACGCGAGTAAGCTCATCAACGGTTTTGAAGGCGGATACGTCACGTTCAACGACGACGTGCTGGCGCGCCGGTTGCACGTCATGCGCGGTTTTGGCTTCTTCGGTCAGGACAACGTCACCGAATTCGGGCTCAACGCCAAACTCAACGAGACACATGCCTGCATGGCTCTCGCGTGTCTCGACGATCTCGAGGACCAAATCGGCCGCAATCGCAAACGGTACTATCGGTATCGCGAGCTTCTGCGTTCATCGTCCGCACTGCGCCTTCTTGAGTTCGACGAAACCCAGAAGACAAGCTACAAGAACGTCGTCGTTGAGCTAACCGACGCCTGGCCTTTGGCCCGCGCCCAGACGCTCGACGTCCTGCACGCTGAGGGCGCGCTCGCCCGCCCCTATTATGCGCCGCCGCTGCACAGGAAGAGCATGAGCTATCCGCATGTCGCGGCCGAGTTGCCGCTGACGGACCGACTCGCGGAGGCTTTCATGCTGCTTCCCTGCGGCCATTTTGTCTCCGAGCCCGACATCGACGCCCTCTGCGGGCTGCTGGCCTTCATCGAACGAAACGCGGGCGCGATCCGCGATCGGCGGCGGGCATGAGCGCAGCGCGTTCCCTGGACCTGGCAATTCTCGGCGGTCCCGCGGCGTTCGAGAAACCGCTCCCGGTCGGGCAGCTCTATTTTGCCGCCTGGGAGGCGTACGAGGCCAAGTTCCAGGATATTTTCGCGCGCCAGTACTACACCAACCAGGGTCCTCTGGCGCAGGAGTTCGAGCGGCGCCTCGAAGCGTTCTTCGACGTCAGGCACGCAATCTGCGTCACCAACGCGACGATCGGGCTCATCATGGCCTCCGAAGCCCTGGGCCTTAGGGGCAAGGTCGTCACGCCGTCATTCACCTTCATCGCGACGGCGCAGGCACTTGAATGGGCGAACTTGCGTCCGGTCTTCTGTGACGTCGACCCGGTCACTCACCATGTCACGCCGGCGACGATCGAAGGTCATCTGGACAGCGACGTGACCGCGATCCTGGCCGTCAACCTCTGGGGCGGAAGCTGCCATCAATTGCAGCTTCAGGCGCTCGCCGACGAACGCAAGCTGCAATTGTTCTATGACTCCGCGCATGCGTTCGGCTGCCGCGTGAACGACGTTCCAATCGGGCGGTTCGGCGCGGTCGAGGTCTTTTCCTTTCACGCGACCAAAGTCCTCAGTTCCGCCGAAGGCGGCTGCTTGACCACCAACGACGGCGAACTGGCCAAGCGATTGCGCAACATCCGCAGCAGTTACGGCGCAGGTCCGCCGGTTTCTGTCGTCAAGACAAGCAACGGCCGCATGTCCGAGGCACAGGCCGCCATCGGCCTCATGAGCCTCGACAATTTTCCCGGCATCGTGGCGCGCAACGTGGAGCTGTTCGGGTTGTACCGCGACGGTCTGAAGGACATCGACGGCCTCCGCCTCGTCGAACCGGTCAACGTCAGCCGGTCGAACTTTCAGTATGTCGTCGCCGAAGTGGACGAGGCCGAATTCGGCTTGTCGCGCGATCTGCTTCGCAAGGCCTTGAGAGCGGAGAACGTCGTTGCGCGGCGATATTTCTTTCCTGGCGCCCATCGCAGCATTCCGTGGGTTGAGAGAAGTCCAGCGGTTGAGTTACCGAACACGGATCGTCTGTGCGATACGCTTGTCCAGTTTCCAATCGGCGCGCTCGTATCGGCGGACGACGTCGCAATCCTGTGCGATCTGCTAGGGGCGATTCGCGAACGTGCAGCAGACATCAGAAAGGCTGCCTGATCCGAAATGCGCCTGGCGATCATGCAGCCCTATTTCTTCCCCTATCTGGGGCATTTCGCTTTGATCGCCAACGTCGACGCGTGGATCGTGTTCGACATAACGCAGTACACGCCGAAGACCTGGATCAACCGCAATCGGGTACTGCATCCGTCGTCGGGCGCGAACTGGGTGAGCCTTCCGCTCAGGAACTCGAGCATATCAATAAAGATCCACGAAGCGCGCATTTTCGACGTCGCGACTGCCGCGAGGTCGACCCTGGGCAAGTTAAGCCACTATCGAAGGAAAGCACCGCATGCGCACGAGGTCGAAGAAATCGTGAGGGCGACATTCGCCGCCGTGGGTGACGACGACTCGCTCGTGGCTCTTAACGTCGCGGGACTCGACGCAGTCTGCGCCTATCTCGGCGTTCCTTTCCGTTGGACAATATGCTCGCAAATGAACCTGCGCTTGCCCGATCGTTTGCGACCGGGAGAGTGGGCACCGGAAATCGCAAGTCGGGTCGGCGCCACGACCTACCTGAATCCACTAGGAGGACGTGCATTGTTCCGCGTCGAGGATTTCGAAAAGCGCGGCGTTGCCCTAGAGTTCCTGAAGGTAAAGGATTTCATTTACCCGACCGGCTCGTTCCCGTTCATGCCGAACCTGTCGATTCTGGACGTGTTGATGTGGAATAGCCCCGAGGTCGTGCGGAGAGTATTGCAAACGGGTTCTAGCATCATCGCCGGCGCCTCTGCAGAGGAATTTGTTGAGAGTCGCTCCCCTTGCTGATTACAGCCGTGCGCATTGGTTCTTAGCCTGCTGCCTACCGCCAGGCCAGCGCGTGTTTTCCGGTAAACCGGGGAGATTTGCAGAATGGTCGAAAGAGAGACGAAGATCTTCGGAATCGGCTTTAACAAGACCGGCACAACGACGCTTGAAAGCGTCTTTAGAACGTACGGGCTGAAGGTTCCGAATCAGCAGGAGCAGGAATTACAAATAACAAAGCCCACTTTTGAAGGAGAATATGGTCCACTGACGCGGTTTGTTCGCAGTTTTGACGCTTTTCAGGATATGCCATTCTCGCAGGGAGAGACCTATAAAATTGTGGATTCGCTTTTTCCGCGCAGCAAATTTATATTGACTGAAAGAAATCCGACTGAATGGTTTCAGTCGCTTTGCAGATTTCACGAGCGTGTCTTCGGTGTTCACGAGATCCGTCAACTGACTCCAAATATTATCAGTAATTTTGATTATATTTACAGAGGTTACTCTTACGAGAATATAAGCCGATTTCTAACGTGTAGCGACCGCGAAAAACGAGTGGTCCGCTGGGACTTACTTTACAATGAAAGCTATTACACAGAAAAATACTTGCGCAGAAACAAAGATATCAAGGGGTATTTCCGTCATCGACCGGAAGACCTGTTGGTGATTGACCTGACGAAAGAACAGAACACAAATTCAATCAGTCATTTCTTGGGCCTCGGCGCGCGCGACACTGTTCGGATGCCCCATGAGAATCGTTCGCTGGCAATTCCGCCGACATGATCGTCTCATTGAACGAACCTGCTCCTTCGGCGCAGGAGGAAAGCGGCTGAGGTGAAGCCTCCCGTCTGAGAGGATGTGATCGTCACATCCACCCTCTCTCATGACAGGAGGCCCCCGATGGCCACGACGAGCCCTCTTCGCCAGCGCATGATCGAAGACATGATGATCCGCAACCTTTCGCGGGCGACGCAGCAATCATACATCTACGCGGTCGCGAGGTTCAGCCGCCATTTTAACTCATCCCCAGATCGTCTCGGCATGGAGGAGGTCCGCACCTACCAACTGCATCTCGTCGCAAAGAACCATTCGTGGTCGCACATCAACCAAGTCGCATGCGCCTTGCGGTTCTTCTATGGCGTTACCCTGGGACAGAAGGAGGCCTTCGAACGGATCGTTTTCGGCAGAGAGCCTGAGAAGCTTCCGGCGGTCCTGAATGCCGAGGAAGTCGTACGCTTTCTCGAAGCGGTTGAGGGATTGCGCAATCGTATCGCGCTGACCACTGCTTATGCTGCAGGGTTGCGAGTCAGGGAAGTCACGCGTCTGAGGATCGCCTCTATCGACAGCGCGCGGATGTTGATCCACATCGAGATGGGCAAAGGCGGCAAGGAACGATACGCCATGTTGTCGCCGCGCCTCCTCTACATTCTCCGCACCTATTGGCGGCGAGCGCGACCAAGTGTCTGGCTGTTCCAAGGCCAGGAACCCGGCAATCACGTGAGCACGGGCGCCTTGCAGGACGCTTGCCGCAGGGCGCGAAAGCAAGCCAGGATCGACAAGCCCGTCACCGCGCATACGTTGCGGCACAGTTTCGCCACCCATCTCCTGGAGGCTGGCGTCGACATTCGCATCATTCAGGCGTTGCTCGGCCATGCCGACCTGTCTTCGACGACGCGCTATGCACATGTCGCCACGAACCTGATCGCCAGCACGCCGTGCCCCTTCGATCAACTCTCATGCCGGTTGATGCCGCCTGAATAGCGCGCATGCGTTCGAAGCTGGAGGTGGCGGACATTTTCCGCCGCCACGGCGACACGTTTCGCGCTGCGCAGGGCAACCGGCTCTCCCTCGATCAACGCAAGGTCATGGCCGCGATCGAGGCATGCCGAACGTCGGCGCTCGGCGGTCATGTCGAGCGGTGCGAGGATTGCGGCGAGATCCGCGTCGCCTACAATTCCTGCCGCGATAGGCATTGCCCGAAGTGCCAGGGTCTGGCGCGCCTCCAATGGCTTGCAGATCGCCGCACCGAACTGCTGCCCGTCGCCTATTTCCATGTCGTCTTCACCGTGCCGTCGCCAATCGCGGCGATCGCTCTCCAGAACAAGGCGCTCGTCTACGACATCCTGTTCAAGGCGGCCGCCCAGACGATCCGCGTCATCGCTGCCGACCCAAAACATCTCGGCGCCGAGACCGGCATGATCGTGATCCTGCACACATGGGGGCAGACCCTCGCCCATCATCCCCATGTTCACTGCATCGTGCCGGGCGGCGGCCTCGGACCGGACGGGCGCTGGGTCGCATGCAAGCCGAACTTCTTTCTCCCCGTTCATGTTCTCTCGCGCTGCTATCGTCGCCTGTTTCTCGAACGTTTGCGAACGGCGTTCGCCGCCGGCGGCCTGACGTTTCACGGCGAACTCGCACGACTGCACGACCCCGCCGAGTTCGCGCAAGATCTCAAACCGCTGACGAATATCCCCTGGGTCGTCTTCGCCAAACGTCCTTTCGCCGGCCCCTCACAGATCCTCGATTATCTCGGTCGCTACACGCATCGCGTCGCCATCGCCAACGGCCGTCTTCTCGATTGCCAGAATGGCCGCGTCAGCTTTCGGTGGAAGGATTATCGCGCCCAAAACAAGTCCAAGGCGATGACGTTGGACGCCAACGAGTTCATGCGCCGCTTTCTCACGCACGTCTTGCCCAAGGGCTTCCGCCGCATTCGCCACTTCGGCTTCCTCGCCAACGCTTGCTGCGTCCAAAAGCTCGCTCGCGTCCGCGCCGCGCTCGACGTTCCCAATCCCGAGCCACGCGTCAAACCCAAAGACTACCGCGAGCGTTGCGCGCTGCTCACCGGCAAGCGCCCCGACATTTGCCCTTGTTGCGGCGGCCGCATGGTCGACGCGAACTCACGGCCGCCCCGTTCGCCCCCACGTCCAAAGCCACGATGTGACAGCTCATGACGCCAAGCTCGCCAACCATGTCTTCGCGTCCAACCCGTGTCGACATGCGCGCGATCCAGCGTCGCGCGTCGCCAAGCTCGCGCATTGTTGACCGCCGACGACAATCTCGGCCCATAAACCCAGCAAAGATCGTCGTCGAGTATCCAGGCTTCGCGACGATCGCGCTCCGAATCTTCTCAAGAGTGTCGCCCACGCCCGCGCCGCCCGCCGCGACCGCCGCGCTCAACGAACCTCACGGACGACCAACGCCCATAGGTCGCGGCTAACGACCCCGCAGCTTCGTTCAATCCGGCTTCAAATAGGTCCCGCTTCATCACCCGCGGGAGGCTCTTGCGCCGCGGGACCTATTTGAACCCTCAGGCATTCGCGTCAACCACGGCGCAGTCATAATGAGCTGCAATTTCTGGTATTGTCAGCCGGCCATCCCCAATAACACTTTGGGATCGCGATAATGACACGCACTTTACGCTCCTTTGACGCGCCGCGGGTAAATGGCGCGGACGCTCAGTCGGTCCGAGGTTTGGTTTAAACCTCAATCCCCTAATTACCCGCTCACAACGGCAACTCGGTCCGACTGCGCATGAACCTCGCTTGACTGAAGGGCCTCCTCAAACTGCCGTACGAGAGCAACCAGCAGCCCAGCGACGACAAGGATGACGGGGAATACGAGCGTCTCCTCTGGCGTCGGTACGACCGGCTTGTCAGAGCCATTGAGTAACGAGATATACGCGAGGACGGCTTGCCGGTCGCCAGCCGGAACTCGAACTCACTACGGATGCGCCGGCGCAACTTCTTGGTTTCCGAGCGGCTGAATTTGGACCGGTCTCGTGATGTGCCCGCTCAACGAGGGCAAGATGCTCGAAGACACGCCCGAGAAGGCGGCGGGGCTGCGCGCTGCGCTGTCGGGAATCCGGCCGATCCTGGAGGATCACGGCCTCAAGGGGCGATGTCAGAGCAAGTTCTCCGGCTGTCCATGGCTGTGTTAGCCTCGGCGCATGAGCAATCCGTTCCGTTATTTCAACAGCTCGCCAGAGGTCATTCGTCTGGTCGTGATGATGTACGTGCGATACCCGCTGTCCTTGCGCAATGTCGAGGATCTGTTGGCCGAGCGCGGGATCGACATCGGCCACGAGACCGTGCGGTTCTGGTGGAATCGGTTTGGCCCGATGTTCGCCGCCGAGATTCGTAAGCGACGTGTCGCGCACATGCGCGGCTATCCGCAGTGGCGGTGGCATTTGGATGAGGTTTTCGTGAAGGTCAACGGCAAGCTCTGTTATCTCTGGCGCGCAGTCGACCATGAAGGCGAGGTCTTGGAGGCTGTGGTCACCGCTAGGCGGGACAAGGCTGCGGCGCTGAAACTTCTCAAGCGGATCATGAAGAAATACGGGGCTCCTCGCAGCATCGTCACCGATGGGCTTCGGGCATATTCGGCGGCGATGAACGAGATCGGTGTTGCTGCCGAGCGGCACGAGGTCGGTGGTCGGCTCAACAATCGCGCGGAGAATTCGCATCAGCCGTTTCGGCGACGCGAACGGGCGATGCAGCGCTTTCGAAGTATGAAGACGCTGGAGAAGTTCAGCTCAGTTCATGCCCAGGTGCACAACCAATTCAATCAGGAGCGCCATCTCGTCACGAGGCAAGTCTACAAGCAGAGACGCTCTGCTGCCTTGGCCGAGTGGCGCGCCCTCGCGGCATAGATCGCCGCTCCCGAGATGGCGGTCGCGCTACATGTCGACGAGCCTCCGTTAGTTTGACACCGCCGTCCCGGTTGATCGAAAGATTGACGCCCCGCACCCGCGCTGTCGTCGCAGTGCATCAGTACGGCTTGTGCGCGGATTTGCCGAGGCTCCGGCGGTCGATTCCGCCGGGCGTCGCGTTGGTCGAGGATTGCGCTCAGGCCCTTGGCGCAACGCTGGACGGCCGTCCCGTGGGATATTTCGGCGACGTCGCGGTGTTTTCTTTCTGTCAGGGCAAGATCATCTCCGGCGGCCAGGGCGGCATGATCAGTTGCGACGATTCCGCCGTCTCCGCAGCCGCCCGCCGCTATATCCAACTTGGTTGCGACAAGCCGCCCTTTGCGTCGGAACTCGGACATAACTTTGTGATGCCGCCGCTGGCCGCCCTGGTCATCGACCTGCAGGTCCAGGCGCTGAATCGGATCACGGCGGCCCGGGCGGCGCGCGCAGCGCATTATCGCGAGCGCCTGTCGGCGAGAGCCTTCAGGCCCATCGCCAGTCTGGCTGAAAAAGCTGTCTCCACCTACCATCGTCAGGTCCTGCTGCCACCGCTCGACGGCGAACCTTATCGCCGATGGCTCGAAGCCCTGATCGACGTTGGCGCGCGCATGCAGGGCGCGCATCCGGCGCCGCTCTATCGCGCGCCTTTTCTGCGCCAGCCCTATCAAGACGCCGGGTGGAGCTATCTGCTCGAAGATCCCACGGCGGCTTTCCCCTTCAGCACGCAAGTCGATCCGCGCCTGATCTTTCTCTACGTTGGACCCGACATGACCCTCCGACGAATTGATGAAATCTGCGATCTCATGATTCAACATTTGCCGGCGACGTGATGAAGCCCTTGCTGCTCAGCTTGGGCGGTCCGAAGAGCGGGGCGGCGGCGCTGCTGCGCCATGCCGCCGCGGAGGTCCGCACTTATTCGGATTGGCGCACGAAACATATGCTCGGCGACATCTTCGAGATCGATGAGAACCCGCAAGCCGCCGCGCGCGTCGTCGCCTACGCCGACCGGCGTCTGCTGGCGCTGGCGGATCGCGCCTTGGCGCCGCCGGGCGTTCTTTTCACGCGCGCGGGCCTATCCCGGCCCCCGGGGGCACCGGAGGACGGGGTCTGCGTCGATCTCGCCATTCTCGATCCCTTTTATGCTCCAGGCAGCGGCGCCGAGGGACCCGGCGGATGGCCGACGCGCCGATTGGTCGCTACTCTCGCCGCCGTTCTCGCCGACCGGGAGCGAGCGGTGCGGCGGGTCTTTATTTGCGGCTATGTTCAATCGGGCGATCGTAACGGCGTCGCGCTCGCGGCGGCGACGGCGGTCATTCAGACAGTCGCGGAGATCTGGCGATGACAGCGATCCCTCTGTTGGGAGCGCCATTCGACGGCGGCGCCGCGGTCGGCGGACCGCGCGAGGCTTTTTCCGCCATTGTCGACTATCTTCGCCGCAGCCGTCCAGACGCGCTTGAGAGCTTCAGCGAGGTGCGGTCCCTGGACTTCGACAACTGGAGTTTCCTCGATCGTCGGAGGCTCCAGCGGGCGGCCGCCGCGCTCGGTGCCGGAGCGCAGCGTCCAATGGTGATTGGCGGTTGTCACGCGGTCTCCTATTATTTGGTCGAAGCGTTTCGGCGACGCCACCCGGACCTTGTCCTCTTGCAGTTCGACGCCCATAGCGACGCCAGCCGAACACGCGGCGCTTTCGTCTCGCATGGAAACTTCGTACGCCAGTTGCACAAGACCGGGCCTCTGTCGCTCTTGTCCGTCGGCGTGCGCGGAGACGCGGAAAAGCTCAGCGATCTCGACTGCGACCTCCTGTCGCCGATCGACGCGATCGATGGCGTGAAATGGCTCGCCTCGCACGCGGCGCTGGAGCGCCAACCCCTCTACGTGACCATTGACGTCGATGTGCTTGACCCCGCCCACTGTCCCGGAGTGAATTTTCCTCTCGGCGGCGGCGTCGAGCCCGTGGAGCTCATCTCGATGCTCGCGTGGCTGCTCGAACGTGACGTTGTCGCGGTCGATCTCGTCGAATATGCGCCGCGCGCCGATCCCGGCCAGACTGCGCTGCCGATATTGGCCGAAATCGTAGCAATGACGGGCGCGGCGCTCGCCGCCAAACCGCTGCGCCGAGCGGCCGCGTCGCCCAAGCCGGAAAGCCGCGCGAGGCCCGATGGCGTCGGGTTGCTACGCATGGCCTACCCCGGCAACGAGCCCTGTGACCTGCTATCGAGGTACGGCCTGTCGCCGCTCGCCCCGGACGACCCGCTTGGCCGCTCGCGGCATCGCACGCTTTTTGCGACCAGTGAAAAGCCCTCTCGTTTTGACGACGACTTCGTCGTCGTCGGCGGACCGTGCCTTCATGCGAGCGGCGTAGACCCCGCGCGCTTGACGCTGCGCGAGCTCCACGCTTGCATAGCGCCGTTGGCGATCGCAGCCGACTTGCGGCTGCCTTGTCTGATCTATCTCGAAAATCAGGAAGGGTTACTGGACGATTCGGCGGGCGTAGGGGAGCGCGATCCCGCCGTTTGGGTTTTGCGCGCCTTCATACTCGACGTCGCCGAGCAACTCGGGCTTTCCTCCGCCGATATCGAGATCGCGGTTCTGTCTGCGCCATGGGTCCGGCAAGCGCTGATCGGTTGGGTCGGGGCGAGGAGTTCGTTGCCCAGCAGCGACCTCCTGGGGCTCTATTCGGTTGACGACCGCAGCCGTTATCCCTTGAGCGAGCCACGGGCGGAGACGATCTGCGGCGAATACGGCCTCTCCCTGGCGAGCTATCAGCCGGAGGTCGTGGCGGCGCTCGCCGATCGACCTTGCAGGCGCGTTCTCGCCGTCGAGGATTTCGATCAGGCCAAGGCGATTTACACGGCGCGCAATTGGCGCAGGAGGCTTGGCGGAGATCTCGCGGAGATCGTCCACGCCGCGCATCCGTCCGCGCCAAATCGACGAGGAAAGCCGATGCAGCGCGGGCGCGGCTCAGACCGTCTCTACGCGGCCGCTATGGGCCCGACGTTGCGAGCGCTAACGTCCGCGCCGCCCGAGGTCGAGGGATTCTATGCGTCGGCGTGGCCTATCGGCGACACCAGGGACGCGATCGGCGCGACGGCCTACGTGCTCTCCAGGTTTGAAGACGCTTTACGTCTGCACGCGTTCGCGCCTTCAGCCGAAGCGGTCGGCGCCCCGATGACGTCGTGATCACCTGGAACGATTTAGACCCGCGCCGTGAGGAGGGCATTGTCAGACCAAAGTCAGGTCGTCTGTGTGTCACGTAGCTTGCCCAGACCCAAGGGGTCGTCAGGCCATGAGTGCAAGGACTTGAACTGTCCGGTGGCCCGTCGCGCCAAGATAAGGTCGATGTGCTTCTGATGATGTGGACGGCTCTCCCCCCTCCCGCGGCATGATCTGCGGGTGAGTCGGAAGGAGAGCGAGGATGAAGCAGGTTACGACGATTGGATTGGATATCGCGAAGTCCGTTTTTCTAGTGCATGGCGTAGACGCGGCGGGGCACGTGGTTCTGCGACAGAAGTTGTCCCGAGGCAGGATGCTGGAGTTCTTTGCCAAACTGCCGAGATGCCTGGTTGGCATCGAGGCGTGCGCCTCGTCCCATTACTGGGCCCGCGAGCTGATCACGCAAGGCCATGAGGTGAAGCTGATGCCGGCGCAACACGTGAAGCCCTACGTCAAGCGCGGCAAGAACGACGCGGCAGATGCGGAGGCGATCTGCGAAGCGGTGACGAGGCCAACCATGCGCTTCGTGGGCGTGAAGACCGTGGAGCAGCAGAGTATCATGATGCTGCATCGGGTTCGGTTGATCCTGATGCGCCAGCGCACTCAGCTCTCCAATGCCTTGCGTTCCCACTTGGCTGAGTTCGGCATTGTTTCACCCATCGGCCGCGAAGGTCTCGACCGGCTGCTGACGATCGTGGCCGACACGGATGATGGGCGGGTGCCTGCTGAGGCTCGTACGTCGCTGGCAATGCTGGCGGTGCAGTTGGAGGGAGTGAAGGCACAAATCCTTGAGAACGATCGGCGGATCATCGCCAGCGCACGGTCAACGGAAGTTGGGCGCCGTCTGCTGGAAGTGCCCGGCGTCGGCCCGGTTCTGGCCAGCGCTTTTGTGGCCAGCGTCGCAGATCCAGCGATCTTCAAATCGGGGCGCGACCTCTCGGCCTGGATCGGACTTGTACCGCGGCAGAACTCGAGCGGCGGAAAAGAGCGCCTTGGCGGCATCACCAAAGCCGGCAACCGCTATTTGCGGCAGATGCTGATGGTCGGCGCCATGGCGGTGATCCGCTACGCCCAGCGCAACAGTGCCCGCCGGCCTTGGCTCGTCGAGCTCATGGTTCGCCGCCCAACAAAGGTCGCGGCTATCGCGCTCGCCAACAAGACAGCCCGAACGGTGTGGGTGCTTATGGTCAGCGGCGAACGCTATCGAGATCCGCAGCCAATGCGGACGGCCGTGTCAACTACGGCATAGAGACAAAGCGCGGAGAGCGATCTGTTGCGGAAACTGTTTGAGACCATAGTTGCGCGTTGCATCAAGGAACGGATCGTGGGAGGCGAAGCTTTCGCGGTCGACGCCAGCATCGTCGTGGCCGACGCTCATCGCCGTCGAGGCGTCGCCAAAGTCGAAGACCTCGATCCGACGTCCAATCGGGCAGTCATGGAATATCTGTCGGTGCTGGACGACGCGGCCTTCGGTGGCGCGACGTCGGTCGAGCCGAAGACGATTTCACCGACCGATCCGGCCGCCCGCTACACCGCTTCGGCCAACGCCGTTGCCGGTTATGCTTATTCTGACAATTGCCTTATCGATCTCAAGCACGCGGTGATCATGGACGTCGAGGCGACGACGGCCATTCGTCAGGCTGAAGTCGGCGCCGCCAAGACGATGCTCGACCGCACGGCTGAACAGTTCGACCTGACCCCGTTGCGCCTGGTCGAACGTCCGGTGGCTTCCGTCGGCTGATCCAGATTGTCTTCGGTCTGTCGATCGCCTTCGCCGCGTCGAGCTTCTTCCTGTCCTTCTTCAGCTTCTCCGGCGGGGCTCTCGTTTGATGCAGGCGATCTTCGATCCGGACGTTCCCGGCTTCTTCGCCCCCGTCCACCGGGCTCTCACTGACCCGATCCTGATGGGTGGCGCGCCGAGGACGGTAGCGATCGCCAACGGCACGTTGGCCGCCGCCATCGCGCTGGGGCTTTGGCTGTGGATTCCGGGCGCGCTGATGTGGGCCGTCGGACATGCCGCCGCTGTTTGGGCGGCTAAGCGCGACCCACAGTTCGTCGACGTCGTGCGCCGGCACCTTCGGTATCCAGCCCATCTCGGCGTGTGACCCTTCATGCTGAACCTCGCTGAATACCGCAACCGGCCCGCCAGCCTCGCAGACTTCCTGCCCTGGGCCGCGTTGGTCGAGAAAGGCGTCATCCTCAACAAAGACGGTTCGTTCCAACGCTCCGCCCGCTTTCGTGGTCCGGACCTCGATAGCGCGACGCCTGCGGAACTGGTCGGCGTGACGGCCCAACTCAACAATGCGCTGCGTCGTCTCGGCTCCGGCTGGGCGATCTTCGTCGAGGCGCAGCAAGTCGCCGCCCATACCTATCCGCACAGCACATTCCCCGATGTCGCCTCGGCGCTTGTCGATCTCGAACGGCAGGACGCCTCGAAGAGGTAGGCCCGCATTTCGAGAGCCGCTATTTCCTGACCTTCGTCTGGCTACCACCCGCCGAAGACGCCTCACGCATTGAAGGCTGGCTCTACGAGGGCCGTTCACAAAGCGGCGTCGACCCCTGGGAATTGGTGCGCGGCTTTATCGATCGCACCAACCGCGTCCTGCAACTGGTCGAGGGCTTCATGCCCGAGGTGGCCTGGCTCGACGACAGCTGGACGCTGACCTACCTGCATTCGACCATCTCGAACTCGCCAGCAGCGAGTGCGCGTCCCCGAGACGCCGATGCACCTGGACGCGCTGCTCGCCGACGAGCCGCTCGCCGGCGGCCTCGAGCCGCGGCTCGGCTCTCAGCACCTGCGCACACTCACCGTCGTCGGCTTCCCGACCGCAACCCACCCCGGCATTCTCGACGAGCTCAACCGGCTGGCCTTCCCCTACCGCTGGTCGACCCGCGCGATCCTGCTCGACAAGACCGAGGCAGTGAAGCTGCCGACCAAGATCCGGCGGCAATGGTTCGCCAAGCGGAAGAGCATCGCCGCGATCGTCAAGGAGGTGATGACCAACGAGGCGTCGACCCTCGTTGACTCCGACGCCGCCAACAAGGCGGCCGACGCGGACCTCGCCTCGCAAGAGCTGGGCTCTGACGACGTCGGCCAGGCCTACGTGACGGCAACCGTCACCGTCTGGGATGAGGACGCTGCTCGGGCAACCGAAAAGCTGCGCCTTGTCGAAAAGGTGGTCCAGGGACGCGACTTCACCTGCATGCCGGAAGGGGTGAATGCGCTCGAGGCCTGGCTCAGCGCCATCCCAGGACATTCTTACGCGAATGTCCGTCAGCCGCCGCTCTCGACGCTGAACCTGGCGCACATGATTCCACTTTCGGCGGTGTGGGCCGGGCCGGCAAGCGACGAGCATTTTCGGCAGCCGCCGCTCTTCCTCGGCAAACCCGAAGGTTCGACGCCGTTCCGGCTCTCGCTCCATGTCGGCGATGTGGGCCACACTTTGATCGTTGGACCGACCGGCGCCGGCAAGTCCGTGCTGCTCTCGCTGATGGCGATGCAGTTCCGACGCTATCAGGGCACCCAGATCTTCGCCTTCGACTTCGGCGGCTCGATCCGCACGGCGGCGCTCGCTTGCGGGGGCGACTGGCACGATCTCGGCGGCAACCTCTCGAACAGCGCCGAGGACTCCGTTTCGCTCCAGCCACTGGCGCGCATCGACGAGCCAGCTGAGCGCGCCTGGGCCGCCGAATGGATGACGGCGATTCTTGCCAAGGAAGGCGTCACGATCGATCCGACCGCCAAGGAACATGTCTGGTCGGCGTTGACCCCGCTTGCGTCGTCGCCCGTGCAGGAACGGACGATCACCGGGTTCGCCCCAAATCGCCTGCCCTGTCACCGACGGTTGAGATCGCGTGGTCGTTGAGCCCAACACGTCCCCGGACGACGACCGCGAACCTGGCTTTGGCCAACAAATGTTATAGGCGCATTTTTGCCCAGACGCTTTCATGGCTCATCCGCAGGTACAGTTTGATTATCTCTCTCGTAACTGACTGCTCCAGTGCGCACAAAAAGACTGGCGTTTCCTTCGAAACGGAGCGTGTATGTGCACGTCCGCGGGGTCGCGAATGACTAGCGGACACCCCTTCGCCCCGTCGATCGCATCGATCCGGGGCTCGTCCTGGTGAGGGGCCGGATTGGCCGTGCTCCCAGAGACGAAGGGTCAGACCATGTCCATCAAACTCAGCGACACGCAGCTCGTCATGCTCAGCGCCGCCGCGCAGCGCGAAGATCGCTGCATCGCCGCTCCGCCGAGTCTGAAGGGCGCCGCAGCCCAGAAGATCGCGACGAAGCTGGTCGCCGCGGGATTGGCTAAGGAGATCAGAGCAAAGCGGGGCGCCCACGTTTGGCGGCGCGACGATGCGACCGGGCTCACTTACGCGCTGAAGGTTACTCCTGCAGGGCTGATGGCGATCGCGATCGAAGACGCAGAAGCCGCCGAGCCCGCCGTCCAGATCTCGCCGCCTGCTACCGGCGAGGTCCCGACGAACATCGCGGATCATGAAGCGGCGGCGGAGAACGTTGCGGGGTCAGCAACGATTGCGATGCCGCGCGAAGGCGCGAAACTCGCTGCGGTCGTGGACCTGCTCCGACACGAGGGCGGAGCTACGATCGACCAGCGGGCCGATCCTTCACCCGCCGGAGCGATCCAAAGCCCATCCCCGAGCCGGTCTCCCCCGCGGAGCGGCACAAAGCTGGCGCAGGTCACCAAACTGCTTCAGCGGGACGATGGCGCGACAATCGACGAGTTGATCGCCACAACTGGCTGGCTTGCGCACACGACGCGGGCAGCGCTGACTGGCCTGCGCAAGCGGGGCTACGCGGTAACGATCGATCGGTCCCACAAGGAACGAGGATCGATTTACCGCATCAATGCGGATCGCATCGACGAAGACAGGCCGGCGGTTGTTCACTCCGAGGAAGCGCAGGCGTCCTCCGTGACGGTCTCGATGAGGGCTGAGCGCCAAGCGAAGTCCAAGGCGCGTCGCGCGGCGTGATGGCGAAGCTGCCGCAATCGAGGCGCGTCGGCGAGAATTTGCTTCCGTCGACGCCGCGACCGGCTGAACGCGGGCCGCTCGAGGAGTTGGTCACGGCCCTTGTCGATCTCGACGTGAATAGGCTTCGCCTGCAATGGCGCAACCACTTGGGCGGGACCGCACCTACCCATTTGCCGCGGTGGCTGTTCTGGAGGGTCTTGGCCTATCGCCTCCAGGCCGCCGCGCTTGGCGGTCTCGACAAAGAGACGCTGTGCGTCGTTCGCCAGCCGAAGGGCCAGACGCTCGATTCCCCGGTCAGCCGTCCCTTCGAAGCGCGGATCCCGGCGACCCGGGAGGGGGCCACCCTCGGAGCGGGCTCGCTGCTCACTCGGGAGTGGAACGGCAAGCTTGAACGGGTGATGGTGCTGGAAAAGGGCTTCGCCTGGAACGGTAAGTCCTATGGCAGCCTGTCGCAGATCGCCAAGGCGATGACAGGCACGAGCTGGAGCGGCCACCGTTTCTTCGGCTTGCGCGCGGCGAAATCCGGTCCGTCAGCACGCGCTCTGGCCGGCAAGATCGCCCTCGCTCATCCCGAGAAATGCGGTCGTGACGCGGCTACTTCGCCATGAAGCCCGAGAGCCGCAAGGCGAGCCTCCGCTGCGCGATCTACACCCGCGTCTCCACCGAGCACGGCCTGGAGCAGGAGTTCAACTCGCTCGACAATCAGCGGGAAGCATCGGAAGCCTACATCAAAAGTCAGGCCCACGAAGGCTGGCGGCTGATCCGGAATCGCTACGACGACGGCGGCTATTCCGGAGGTTCGATGGACAGGCCGGCGCTAAAGAAGCTGCTGGACGACGTTCGGGCGAGACGGATCGACGTGATCGTCGTCTACAAGGTCGACCGGCTTACCCGCTCTCTTGCTGACTTCGCCAAACTGGTCGAACTCTTCGATGCGCATCGGGTGTCGTTCGTCTCGGTCACCCAGTCGTTCAACACGACGACCAGCATGGGACGATTGACCCTGAACGTCCTCCTGTCCTTCGCCCAATTCGAGCGCGAGGTCACGGGCGAGCGGATACGCGACAAGATCGCGGCCTCGAAGAAGAAGGGCATTTGGATGGGCGGCGTGGTTCCGCTCGGCTATCGGGTCGAGAACCGGGCGCTGTATGTCCTCAAAGAGCATGCGGAATTCGTTCGCGATCTCTTCCAGCGCTATCTCGAGACCGGCAGCGTCGTGCAGCTCAAGGCCATCCTTGATCAGCAGGACACCAGGCTGCCGACTCGAACCGATGGGACTGGCAAGACCACCGGCGGCGGGCTCATCAGCCGCGGTCATCTCTATAAGATCCTGCGAACCCGATCTATGTCGGGCGGCTGACCCACAAGGATCGGGTGCATGACGGCCTTCACGACCCGATCGTGGATAGCGAGACCTGGGGCCAAGTCCAATCCTTGCTCGCGGAGCATGCCCAACACACGAACACCGTCCGGCTGAGACTCCGACGCCCTCCTTGCCGGCAAGCTCTTTGACGATCGCGGCAACCGAATGAGTCCAAGCCACGCGACCAAGGGCGGACGCCGATGGCGCTACTATGTCTCGCAGGCGATTCTGCAGGGCCGCAAGCAAGATGCGGGGACCATCGCTCGTGTGCCAGCGATGGAGATCGAACGAAGAGTTGGCGAAGCGGTGCGAGCAGCCTTGTCCGATTCCGATCGTCAGCTTGCGATCGGATCGCAAGGCGGTCAACGCCGCACCAATCACCCCGGCGCGCCAACCGACTTTCCCGCTCCGACGAAAGCTGCGCCTTCGGGCGCCACTGAACCCGCCGTTGACCTGCGCGCCGTGGTAGAGCGCGTAATGATCACTCGGACGACGATCGAGATCGAGCTCGGTGAGGCGATTGCGGGAGAAGATCAGGATCGCATCCTGATGATTCCCTGGACGCCGCCATCGCCCTATCGACGCCGCGAGATCATCCTGGGCGAAGGCGATCAATCATCCACGATGCGACCGATGAGAACCAAAGCGCGCGCGATTCTCATCGACGCGCTTCGCGACGCCCATCGGTGGCTGGACGAACTGACGACGGATGCCGATCAAACCATCGAAGCGCTCGCTGCGCGCGAGGGCAAGACCGAGCGCTCGGTCCGCATGACTTTGTCGCTCGCCTTCCTTTCTCCGACCCTTGCGAAGGCGGCGATTGACGGACGTCTGCCCCGCGGCTTTGGGGCCAAGCGCCTGATGGACCTTCCGATGGCGTGGTCGGACCAATGGTTGTCGCTCGGCCTGAAGGCCTCAGCCCAAGCTTGATCGATTAAAAGCGTCTGCCTTGCCTTAATCAAGATAAAATCGCGTCCCGCGGCTTTGGGGCCAAGCGCCTGATGGACCTTCCAATGGCGTGGTCGGACCAATGGTCAGCGCTCGGGCTGAAGGCGCCCGCCCAGGCTTGATCCAAGCGAGTTCACATCGGACGCCGCCGGCAGTGAGTTGGTCTGAACCCGCAGTCGACTAAATCGTCAGTACGTCCGACGTCCCAACCTCGCGCAGCCCAAGCGGCCTTTGGGAAACGGAATTTCGCGGCATGGAGACTCGAAGCGGCACGGTGCGGTAGGAGGCCAAAAATCCCCTCAAATTGCTGCCGCAGACCGGTCTGTGCCCTGCTAACGCCCGACGACGTCGTGGGATTTTAGAATCAGGGAAACCCTGCCGGGACGCGCGGACTTCGTGGTGGAGCGGAGGGGATTCGAACTGATGGCCATCAGACGATGCTGCACGTCCGGTCCGCGCCGACGGGGGAAGGGTCGCGCGTCCGGCCCATTCACATCCATCCCTACGTTTCCGGCGTCAATTGCACTTCCTTGCCTCGAGCCAGCGCCCGGCGTTAGGGCCCAAGAATCTTAGGAATGCGGCAGAAAGGACTGGCGTTCCCTCTGAAGGAGAGCATTGTGTGTCGACGTGCGCGGCGGAGAGCGTCGCGCGGCGAACCCTGAAGCCCCGGTCGAGCGATCCGGGGCTCGCGACGGTGACGGTCGAGATCATCTCGGCCGCTCGAAGCCAACGGGTTCGAATATGTTCAAGAAACTCAGCAATACTCAACTGCTCGCCCTCAACGCCGCTGCGCGACGAGGAGATCGATGCTTGACTCCGCCGCCGAATTTGAAGGGAAGCGCTTTAAAGGCGTTCATGGAGAAGCTGATCGCCGAGGGATTGGTGCGCGAAATCCGCGCGAAGGAGATGTCCCCGATCTGGCGCACGGACGCCGTAACGGGCCGAACCTATGCGCTGAAGCTGACAGCAAGGGGGGAGGCCGCAGTCGCTGAACCCGAGGCCGACAGCGGCCTGAAGATTACAGCGAAGCGATCCGGTGCAGCCCGCACCGCGAAGGCTGGCAAACGACCGCCCGCGAGTTCCCGCACGGGTGCGGACGCCGACGCGAAAGGTCCTGACGCCGACAAATCGGACGCGCGCTCGGAGCCCCGTGCAAACTCGAAGCTCGCCCTCCTCCTCACTCTCCTCTCGCGCGACCGCGGCGCAACGATCGCGGAACTGACGACAGCGACGGGATGGTTGCCGCACACGACGCGCGCGGCGTTGACGCGGTTGCGTAAGCGCGGCTTCGGGCTCGAGCGGCTCAAGGACGAGGCGAGCAGCGCTTCGACCTTCCGGGTCTTGTCGGATCGTCGCGCCCAGGGAGCGGCGCGATGAGACCCCCGACGCTGGTCAACGCCGTGTTGCGCCCGGAAGGGTCGTCGAGCGATGAAAGCTGCGATGCGAGCGGCGGCGGCGCTCATAGGCGCGGCCGTTCGGCGAAGCGGTCCGGAGAGGCCGCTTCCTCGGAAACGGCGCCGGCGCCTCGAACTGCCGGGGCATCGAAAGTGTCGACCGCCGCGAGTACGAGTTCGGTTAGGGCTCTCGCAGGCCAGGACGTCTCGGCGCGACTCGCCGAGCTGACGACGCTCGGCATGCCCGCGCTTCGGAGCGAATTTCGGCGGCTCTCCCGCCGCGAGCCGCCGCAGTTGAGCCGCGATCAGATGATGCGCGTGATCGCTTACCGCATTCAGGAAAACGTGTTTGGCGGTCTGCCGATCGCCATCGAGCGGCGATTGGCGAAATTGACGGGGACCTTCAAAATCGAGGGCCGCATCGCTGCGCCGCCGCCGCCGAAGGTTAAGCCAGGCACCCGCCTCATCCGTGAATGGCGCGGCCGTACGCATGCTGTGTCGGTCGTCGAGGGAGGTTTTGAATACGAGGGCAAGACCTTTCCGTCGCTCACGGCGATCGCGGTCGAGATCACCGGCGCGCATTGGTCGGGGCCGAGGTTCTTCGGCCTCGTGCAACGTCGGGCAGAGAAGGAAGCCGAGGCGGGCGACGGCGAAACCGACGGCGAGCGCGACGAGGAGAAGGCCGATGCCTAACCATCCCTCCGCGCCGGTATCTTCACCGTCCGTAAGCCCGTCCGCCGCGGCTCATTCAGACGTGCGCGTCTCAGTCCCCGTTCCGTCCGCGGCCAAGAGAGAGTGGGGACGCCCGACGTCGACTACCCGGGGATCGCCGAAGGGGAGACCGGTAGAGGGAGCCTCCCGCGCCAGAATCCGTTGCGCTATCTACACCCGCAAATCGTCTGAAGAGGGTCTCGCGCAGGAGTTCAATTCGCTCGACGCGCAGCGGGAAGCCAGCGAAGCCTTCATCAAGAGCCAGCGCCACGAGGGCTGGATCGTCCTTCCCGGGCTCTATGACGATCCCGGTTTTTCCGGGGGAACGATGGAGCGCCCGGCGCTTCGCCGTCTCCTTGCCGACGTCGCCGCCCATAAGATCGACGCAGTGGTCGTCTACAAGGTGGACCGGCTGACCCGGTCGCTGAGCGACTTCGCCAAGATCGTCGAGATCTTCGACGCGAACGCCGTCTCCTTCGTATCGGTGACGCAGGCCTTCAACACGACGACCAGCATGGGGCGGCTCACCCTCAACGTGCTCCTCTCCTTCGCCCAGTTCGAACGCGAGGTCACAGGCGAGCGCATTCGCGACAAGATCGCGGCGTCCAAGAAGAAAGGGTTCTGGATGGGCGGCCTCCCGTCTCTCGGCTACGAGGTCAAGGACCGAAAGCTCCACGTCGTTGCGGAAGAGGCGGAACGGGTGCGCTTGATCTTCCGGCGCTATCTCGACCTCGGTTGCGTTCGGGCCCTCAGAGACGGCCTTGTGGCCCAAGGCGTCGTCAGCAAGCGGCGGATCTTCGACGATGGGCGCGCGTCCGGCGGTCTGCCGTTCTCACGAGGCGCGCTCTACCACCTACTGCAAAACCCGGTGTACCGCGGCATGATCGTCCACAAGGACCAGGCCTATCCTGGGGAGCATGCCGCGGTCGTCGACCAAGATCTCTGGGATGCTGTTCAGGGAAAGTTGCGGGCCAACGGGATCGAGCGAAGCGACGGCCGAAAAACTCATGGCCCGGCGATCCTTGCTGGCGTCCTCTTTGACGCCGCGGGAGGCCCGATGACGCCGACCCATGCGGTGAAGAAGAGTGTGCGCTATCGCTACTACGTCTCGCGTCATCTGGTGACGAGCGCGCACAGCGAGGATTGCGGGCAGAGGCTTCCAGCGCCTACGATTGAGAACCTCGTCATCGCTCGCCTTCGCGCCTTTCTCGCCGACCCGGGAGCCATCGTCGCGGCGCTTCCCCTAGAGAGTCGCGATGCGCCGACGCGCAAGCGATCAACCGACACGGCGACGGCGTTGATGCAGGTCCTCGACGACCCGTTGAACCCGTCGCGTGCGTCGTTCTTGAGGGCGGCGCTTCGACGCGTTCAGGTCCACGCCGCAGGCGTTGAGATTGAACTCGACGCTCGAAGCATTGCAGGCATGCTGATTGGCGATCGTCCTCCACAAGAAATCTCAATGTCCGAGGGATCTGCTGCGACGTCGCTAGACGATGCGGACAAAGTCGAAACCGACTCCGGCGATCCGGAACGGATCCGTCTCGTCGTCCCCGTGCGACTGAAGCGACGCGGCAACGAAATGAAGTTCATCGTCGAAGGCGGGGCGATCGCCGAAGAACCCCGCATTGATGGGAACCTCGTTCGGCTGATCGTGCGGGCGAGGATCCTCGCCCAACGCTTCCAGGACAATCCCGCCGCGACGATCGAAGGCATCGCCGCCGCGGAAGGATTCGGGGCGACCTACGCCGGTCGCCTTCTTCGGCTGACGTCTCTCGCCCCCGACATCGTCGAGGCGATTCTCGACGGACGGCAGCCTCCCGAGCTGACCGCCAACGTGCTCATGACCGACACGCGACTGCCGCTTGAATGGTCGGCGCAACGCGCTGTAATCGGATTTCCCCCAAGAGCCGTCGCCGGCTGAGCCCGGAGCGCGACTGTTCGCCCGCCCGAGCTGCGGCGCGCGTCGAAGAACATCAATTGCCGACGCCCTGGAAACCGTCCAGCACGTCTTGTCGGAGAGCCGGAATTGGCGTTGGCGACCGATCTACCCGGCCCGTCGACGGCGTCGCCTCGGCTACGCCGTTACCGAACGCGCCGAACTTGCGCTGCGTCGCATGCTTGGCAAACTCGCGCCCTGATCTCGTCGAGGAGACTGCCTGACCCTCCACGCAGTCGAAACGATGCTCAGAGACCCCCGCACCACGAAAAACGCCGCCAGAGAATTTGAGGCCAGAAAGCGACGCAGAGGCGCCCGAATTGGTCTCCTCCGGACCGGTAGGTTTCAAAGCGCCGACAACCCCCCGAAATGTCGCTCGAAATTTGGCTGCGTATTGCCGGACTATTCCTTAATATCAATAACTTAGTGGGTGG
>CAWEZX010000004.1:0-639581 GCA_963813555.1 uncultured Alphaproteobacteria bacterium
CCAGACTTCAACTCGCCGCTGCGCGGAACCGGCTTGGCGGAACTCCGGTCCATCGCCGGAAGGCGCGCGTGAAGGCAGCCTGATCGGAATAGCCGAGATCAGTCGCGATGGCGGCGATCGTGAGGTTTCGCTCTGTAAGCCGCTTGAGCGTTTCGCTCCGCCGGATATCGGCCAGCAAGTCTGAAAAGCTCGCGCCCTCTTCCTTCAGTTGGCGCTGAAAGGTGCGCGTGCTCATTCCAGCCGCGGCGACCACGCGCTTCATGCTCGGCGCCTCGCCGCTTTCGACCATCAGGTTGAGGAAGGCTTTCACCGAATCCGCGAAGGTCTCACCGCCGCGCAGCGAAGCGCCGCTGTCCAGCGCCCTGGGATTGAGACGATCTCTCGCCACCTTGCTGAAGGCGCGCTCCATGACCCGGTCCTCGATCACGACCCTGATCCCGCGTGATTCCGCTTCGACCACACGGTCGCCGAACCAGCGCCGAAGGTGCTCCACTTTGTGCACGGGATGCGGAGGAATTTCGAGCTTGGCGAATCGAGGCGCAGGATCGCCCGCCATACTGAGTATTCGATCGATCATGGCCGCGGCGTACTGCAGGAGGGTGTGCTTCGTCTCGGGGTCGAACCTGTAGGCGAAGAACTCGCGCACGACATATTGGCCGGGCTTCCTCTCGAACGACACCTGCTCGTGCGAGCAATAGTACGGCAGCGCGGCGACGATCCTTGCGAGCGCTTCCCCCGGCGTTCGCGCTCCAAGAGCGACCCTTCCAAGCATTGCGACTTCAAGGCTGCTCGTCTTTGAAACAATACGGCAAGGAAGGTCCGGCCCATGTTCCCGCGTGGCGTTCCGAAGCAGAGCGGCGGCGTGCGCCAAAGGTATCGGACGGAATGGGTGGGTGATCGGGCTCAGCGACAGGTCGACCTTAGCGAGCGCGCCTTCGATTGAGACGACTTCGTCGGCGAGCCAGTGCAAAGTAGGCAGCAGGGCAAAACCACGGATCAAGGGAATCGCGGCAGGCATCGCACTATCCGACCCGGTAATTCAGGCTGCATCAACCCGCATAGACATTTTGGCGTCAAATGCCAAGCCGACGCGCCATCTTGTGCGTAGACCGCCTGGAGGGTTGGGTGCGGGGTCGCCGTTCGACGGGAAATGCTCTTCCGTGGCCCTGAACGCATCGCCGCTTGCATTTGTGTCCCGGAGGGAGAAACGACCATGAATCCCGGAGGAGCGCCTTTGGCGACGCTTTGGGCGCGCGCCGCGACCGGGCTCGAAGCGCTGACCGGGGCTGGGCTGGTCGTCGCGCCGTCCCTCTTGGCGCGGCTTCTGTTCGGTTCCGAGTTGAACCCGGCCGGAGAGGCGACCGGCCGCATCGCGGGGCTCGTCATGCTTTGTCTCGCCGCGGCCTGCTGGCCGCGCGCCGCCAGCGCCGAGGCCCATGCTCTCGCGCCGCTGCTCGCGCTGAGCGTGCTCGCGACGCTCTATCTCGTTGCGATCGGATTGGCCGGGACGACGGTCGGCGTGCTGCTTTGGCCTGCCGCGGCGGCCCACGCCGTTCTTGCGATTCTGCTGGCGCGAGGCTGGATGCAAGCGCGCGCAGCCGAATGACGAAACGCCGCGAGGCGGAAGAGCTTTGGCAGGATTCCGGAACGGCTCGACGGGTCGAGCGCCCGGAAGGGTTGGAAAGGAATAGGAAATGAAAAAAGCGATGCTCCTTGGTTGTGCGGCGGTTCTATCCGCCATCGGCTGGGCGAAGGCCGATCCGGTCGATCTGTCGGCTTATGTCGACGCCAACGGTTTTCTCGACGTGCAGACGCTGACCTGCGCGCAACTCGCCAACACCTATCAGAGCGACGCCAACGTGCTCATGTCTTGGTACAGCGGATGGTACAACGGCCTCGGGCACAAGCACTACATGGACTACAAGAAGGGCCGCGAACTCGAGCATCTCGTCATCGAATACTGCAAGGCGCATCAGGACGAGAGGATCATTCACGCCATCTCCGTGAACCTGAACGACATGCGCGCCGAAGGCATGATGCAGGAGCAGTGAGGAGGCTTGACCCATGAAAAGACTGCTTCTATCGACGGCGCTTTGCATTGCAGCGCCGATCTGCTTGGCGGCCGCGGCGAGTGCGCAGCAAACCGCGACCTTTTTGTGCGCGGCGCCGACCGGACACGTGTGCCAGTTCGCCGTGCAAACCGGCGGCTCCCAAATGGCTTTCGCGCTGTCCTCGGGCGAGCGAAAGGAAGTGCCGGGGATCACGCCGCACGCCGACAAATATTGTGTCTGCGACCCGGGTCCGGTCACGCCCGACTGCAAAGCGCCCCAGTTGGACCATTGGTGCATGGGCTCTTGGCTCGACGTCGACACGGGGCTCAACTCCGAGAATGAAGTCGCGAATGACCGCTTCGCGGCCGACCTTCGAATCAGGACGGTCGGCCTCTCCGGGGCCTCACCAGGAACGAACTGACGCGCGGCGCGAATGGCGCGACACAGAGCACAAAGGGAGGGATGGATATGCGCTCACGCTGGAAGAGGGCCGCAAAGACACGGCTCATCGGCGCGGGGTTGGCCGCGCTTGCGATGATGGCGGGCGCAGCCGCGCCCGCGCTGGCGCAGGAGCGGCTGGATCAGGATTTCGGGATCATCAAGGCGTGCGCCGGCGATGTCTGGCGACTCTGCTCGGACGTGCTGCCCGACATCGGACGCATGAAAGCGTGCATGCAGGACAAGATGGGCCAGCTTCCCAAACCTTGCCTCGACAAGCTTCTCGACGCGATGGCCGGCTCGTCGTTCAAGGTATGCAAGGATCAGACTTATGCGCTTTGCGCCGCTGCGCGCTGCAACGTGTACGACGGCGTCGCTTACTGCCAGTGCGAGGAGAAGCACGGCGACAGCATCAGTCTGCCGTTTCCGATGGGCAAGGGGGTGGACGTCTGCGCCGTCAACGCCGCCGGGGCGGACAACAAATACATGGTGAGCACCTATAGTCTGCCCGAGCAGGTCGCCTCGCCGCAGGGCGGCGGCGGGATCTACACCTGCGAGGGCGGAAAATCCGGCGGCGCCTACGCGCAATGCGATGGCGGCTTATGCTTCCGCAGCACCGAGGAGACGACGTTCCCGGGCTTCGACAAGCCCGTACCGAAGGGGCAGATCGTCTGTTCCTGCCCCATCACCGACGCCAGTTCCGGCAGCGCCCAAGGCTATCAGATTCTCGGGCCATACCCGTGCGACAAATCCTTCTTCAAATATTGCAAGAGCGAGGTCGCCAACGGCAAAACTGGTTCGACGATCTATGTCGGCGCCCCGATCGGCACGGCTGCGGCTCTGACCGCCCTGCTCACCGGCAAGCCAACCCCGCCACTCAACGAATGCGGGTCCGAGTAAGCCGCGCTCTTGGTCTAAAATCGCCGATCGAGATGCAGGCGAACAAGCGACCGCTTTGCCTCTATTGCGATATTGGGACGTCGTCGCGCAATGTCCGCTTTTTGCGCGAAGCGGACCTTCAGCGAAACGCGCTGTTCTTCCGGCCGGACGACAATTGATTGCAGAAAATCAGAAAGCAAGCTAAGCTCGCTCGATGAACAATTCTTATCTTCCACAGGGAAAAAATAGTGGTTATCGCGACGGCGCGTCGAACGCCAAGGGGCAAAGAGGGACTAGAAAAATTTTTCGCGGAAAAATCCGTGTAACCCATTGATAAGTCTCGATTCGGACGAGAGAATCCAAGGAAATCCAAGGAAATCCAACCCCTTTTTCGGGGGTTTTCATAGCGAAACGGCCACGCGCCAAGAAATCCCAAACGGACCGACGGGCCGCGGCCCTGAGAGGCCGCTAACCGGAGTCCGCGCTTAGGCCAGGCGCCCTGAGCCCCTGCCTTACTTCCCTGGGCATTCTTTCTGCAGCCGGTCCATCGCCTGGGAGAAGCCGGTCAACGAATAGGTGTCGATCGATTGGTGGCCTCTGAGAGAAGCCGCTTTGATGACGAGCTTCACGCCTTTGCGCATCTCCGTGATCAACGCGCCTTCCCTGGCCGCGTTCTTGACCCACAGATTCCCGCCCTTGGTCAGCATCTCGAACGGGGCCTGGTCGACCAAGGCAACCGGGGCCAGGGCGGCGGGCGTCTTGGACTTGGCGACCGACTTCGTTGGCTTCTCACTCGGCTTGGCGTCGGTCTTTGATTCGGCGGCGTCCGCTCCCCCCGAGACGTCGAAGCCCATGATGAAGGACACTTCGTTGCGCACCCCTTCCGCCGGGCGGTCAGAGATGAACGCATAGCCCGGATCACGCTTGAGGCTCGTGGGTTCGCGCGATTTCGGTTGGGCGAGGGTGTAGCAGATGCGTCCCTTGCCGACTTCGCCGACGAACACGTTCCAGTCGCCGAAGGTCGCGACCAGAGCCGGCTTGGACGCCTCATCCTTCGTTCCCGATTTGGGCCCGGCCTTGGCGGGCTTGGTCGCGGCGGCGGCGGGCCGGACGAGGGCGCCCGCGGTCCAGACGGCCGCGACGGCGAACCCGATGGCGCCAAGAGACGAAAGGACGAGACGCGTCATCACAACAATCCTTTGATCCGGGCCCTGGCCTTGTGGGCCGCGCCCGGGCGGCGGGCTTCCCTGCCGTCCGATCCGGGCAAAATTCTGGCCTTTCGCCTTGCCGGCCGGCGCAGAGGCTGCAATCCTGCATTTGGTTACTGAAAAATGAGTAAAATTAGGAGCCCGTGATGAAAGCGCTGATCTGTCCCTCGCTTGGCCCGGCCGAAAATCTGCGGGTGGCGGAGGTCGAGGCGCCATCGGCCGGCGAGGGCGAGGCGCTGGTCGAGGTCGCCTACGCGGGACTCAATTTCTTCGACACATTGATCATCGAAGGCAAGTATCAGGTGAGGCCCAAGCCGCCGTTTTCGCCCGGCGGCGAGTTCTCCGGCCGCGTGGTCGCGCTGGGACCGGGATCACGGGGGTTTGCGGTCGGCGATCGGGTCATGGGCGCCTGCGCTTATGGGGCCGCCGCAGAGCAGATCGCTGTCCCCACGACCCGCTTAGCGAAGATCCCCGACGGTCTCGCCCTCGACAAGGCCGCAGGCCTTTCGGTCGCCTACGGCACATCCCTGCACGCGCTCAAACAGCGCGCGGAGATGAAGCACGGCGAGACCCTTCTTGTGCTTGGCGCCTCGGGCGGCGTCGGGCTTGCGGCGGTCGAAATCGGCAAGGCGATGGGCGCTCGCGTGATCGCCGGCGCCTCCTCGGAGGAAAAGCTGGCCTTCGCCCGCCGCTATGGCGCGGCCGATGCGATCAACACCGCGAGCGAGGACATGCGCGCGCGCCTAAAGGAGCTCGCGCCCAAGGGGGTCGACGTCGTTTACGATCCGGTCGGCGGCGCTCTAACCGAAGCGGCGCTGCGTTCGCTCGCCTGGAAGGGGCGGCTGCTGGTGATCGGCTTTGCGTCGGGCGAGATTCCCCGCCCGCCGCTCAATATCCCCCTGCTTAAGGGCTGCGACATCCGGGGCGTCTACTGGGGCGAGTTCACCGCCCGCGAACCGGAACTGAATCGCGAGAACCTGGCGCAATTGATGGACTGGGCGAAATCGGGCGTCTTGAGCGTGCATGTCCACGCCACATATCCGTTGGAAGATTACCAGAAGGCGTTCGACGCGATCGCCAAACGCCAGACGCTTGGCAAAACCTTGCTCAGCCTCGGCGCGGCGGCGGGTTGATTGAGCGGGTTGAAGTTCATGCTGCGCCGCACAACATAGAGGTCGGGATGAAGCGCCGAGGACAGATCGGCGAGGTCGATTATGAACGAAGCGACATCATCCCCTGTTGAAATCCGGCGGCTTTGGCTGTCCGACAAGGAAGCGTTTCGCGATCATCTGCTTAGCCTTGACCCGCGCAGCCGGCACCTGCGCTTCGGCGGCGGCATGTCGGACGACTTCCTTGAGCATTACGCCGAACATTGCTTCGGCAAAGGCGACCTTATCTACGGGGCGTTTATCGAGAGCAAACTGGTCGGCGCGGCGGAACTGCGCTCCAATCAGGCGATCTGGAGCGAGCAGGCGCCGTTCGGGCGCCACATTCACGCGGAGGCCGCATTCTCGGTCGATGGCGGTTATCGGCGCCGCGGCATCGGCGAGAGGCTGTTCAAGCGCATCCTGCGCGCCGCCACCAACCACGGCGTCGACACGATTGAGATCGTCTGCCTGCCGGAGAATGTCGGCATGCAGAACTTGGCCAAGAAATTCCACGCGCATTTCGCCTTCGAGGAGAATTCGCTGACCGGCCGCCTGACGGCGCGCCGGCCGACGGCGTTGTCGCTGATCCGGGAAGCCTCGAGCGACGCGCTCGACTTCGGCGCCGCGCTATTCGACGCCCACTGGCGGGCGGCGGCGGAGTCACGGGAAAAGCGCGCGTAACGCCTTGAAGCGCGGCGAGACGCCCACGCTTAGCCGGCGGCCAATATTTCGACAACATCTCGCCGATCACCGGACAGCCGGTCTGCGAGATCGCCCGCTCCGACGCGTCGGACATCGAGGCCGCTCTCGACGCCGCGCACTTCGCCAAAGACGCCTGGGGGCGCACGAGCCCGGCCGAACGAGCGCAGATGCTCAACAAGATCGCCAACCGCATGGAAGCGAATCTGGAAAAGATTGCGCTCGCCGAGACTTGGGACAATGGCAAGCCGATCCGCGAGACGATGGCCGCCGACATCCCGCTCGCCATCGACCATTTCCGTTATTTCGCCGGCGCGATCCGCGCTCAGGAAGGCTCAATCAGTGAGGTCGATCACGACACCGTCGCCTATCATTTCCACGAGCCGCTAGGCGTCGTCGGCCAGATCATTCCGTGGAATTTCCCGATCCTGATGGCCGTCTGGAAGATGGCGCCAGCGCTGGCCGCGGGAAACTGCATCGTTCTCAAGCCCGCCGAGCAGACCCCGGCTTCGATCATGGTTTTGCTCGAAATCGTCGGCGATCTGTTGCAGAGGGGCGTACTCAACGTCGTTAACGGCTTCGGCCTCGAAGCGGGCAAGCCGCTCGCCTCCTCGAACCGCGTCGCCAAGATCGCTTTCACCGGCGAGACGACGACCAGCCGGCTGATCATGCAATACGCGTCGCAGAACCTCATTCCCGTGACGCTCGAGCTTGGCGGCAAGTCGCCCAACATCTTCTTCGATGATGTCTACGCCAAAGACGACGACTTCTTCGACAAGGCGATCGAAGGCTTCGTCATGTTCGCCCTCAATCAGGGTGAGGTCTGCACCTGCCCGAGTTCGCGCGCTCATTCAGGAGTCGATCTACGACAAGTTCATGGAGCGCGCGCTCAAGCGCGTCGACGCGATCTCGCAGGGCAGCCCGCTCGATCCGAACACGATGATCGGCGCGCAGGCCTCCTCAGAGCAGATGGAGAAGATCCTGTCCTATTTCGACATCGGCAAGAAGGAGGGCGCCGAGGTCCTCATCGGCGGCGAGCGCAACATGCTCGAAGGCCAATATGCGGGCGGTTATTACATCAAGCCGACCGTGTTCAAAGGCCACAACAAGATGCGCGTCGTCCAGGAGGAGATCTTCGGTCCCGTGGTCTCCGTAACCACATTCAAGACCGACGAGGAAGCCCTCTCGATCGCCAATGACACGCTCTACGGTCTCGGCGCTGGCGTGTGGAGCCGCGACGCCAATCGCTGCTACCGCTTCGGCCGCGCGATCCAGGCTGGCCGCGTGTGGACCAATTGCTACCACGCCTATCCCGCGCATGCGGCGTTCGGCGGCTATAAGCAATCGGGCGTCGGCCGCGAAAACCACAAGATGATGCTCGATCATTATCAGCAGACCAAGAACATGCTGGTCAGCTACAGCCCGAAGAAGCTCGGCTTCTTCTGATCTAAGCAGAGATTCGTGGCATGGCCAACGGATTGGGGATGCGCTCGCGGTTGAGATCAATGACGGCGTGATGGATGGCCTGGTCGAGCGCGGCGGCGTCGGTGAAGGTCTGGTGGGCGAGGTGATGGGCTTTGAGATCGCGCCAGACCGGCTCGATGTCGTTGAGTTCGGGGGCGTATTTCGGCAGCCATTCGACGGTGAGCCAGTGTGCGCGGGCGGTGAGGGCGGCGAGCGAGCGTTTGCTGGTGTGGATCGGACCATTGTCCTCGACCAGCACGACCGGCTTGGCCTGCCGCCCGGGCTGCGGCCCAAAGAGACGGTCGAGTTGCTCCAGATGAGCGATGAAATCGCTGCTGCGCTTGGTCGGGCTGGTATGGACGATGAGTTGGCGCGTGAGGGGATCGAGCGACCCCAGTATCGCGACCTTCTTGGCCTGCCCCGGCGCCGGCACACGCAAGTCCGCTCCCGACTTCGCCCAGGCGCGGGCGAGATAAGGATGGGTCAGCGCCTCGCTCTCATCGCCGTAGAGAAGAACGATGTCGCCGGCTTCGGCCTGCTGTTTGCGCAGTTGCAGGCGCAGGCCCACCCGTTCCACTTCGCTTTCCCTCTGACGGCCCTTCAGCGTGTGCCGGGGCCGCCGCCAGCGGAACTTTTTTTTCGCAACGCCTTGGACAGTTGCGAACGGCTGATGCGCACGCCCTCGCGCGCTTCGATCTCGGCGCGAAGGCGGGGGATTGTCCAGTTGCGCCGGTCGGCCACAGGTTCTTCCAGCAAGGGGGTGGCAACGCGCATGGCGGCTTCACTCTTCACCGGAGGCGGGCCCGGCGCGATGCTGGCCTTCAGCGCTGCGATCCCGCCGGCGGCGAAGTCGCTGCGCCACAGCCGAACCGTATCTTCGCGCACGCCAAACGCCGCCGCGATCTTGGGGCTGGTCCAACCAGCCAGCGTCAAAAGCACGGCGCGGGCGCGGTCCGCCTCGCCGCGATCGCGTGAACCGGCAAGAGCCAAGAGGCCGGCGCGTTGCTCATCGCTCGCCGTAACCGGAGACTTTCCCGCCATGTCATACACCTTGCGAATCGGCGCAGGCAGCCAACCGCAAAAAACCTATCCGTTGGTTAGCCAAACGGAATCTGCTTAGTCCCCCTCTCCTACGGGAGAGGGTTAGGGTGAGGGTTCGCGCGTGAAGCGCGCCCTCCTCATCCGGCCGACTAACGTCGGCCACCTTCTCCCAGAGGGAGAAGGGTTCGCGGTGCGGGGGCGTTCCCGCGCCGCCAACGCTTGAGGAGCAGCAAGATGGGAACTGTGTCCGCGACGCCCGCGGCGCTCGACCTGATCGCTGAAATCGTCGCCGACCACAGACCCGTGATGTTCCATCAGTCCGGCGGGTGCTGCGACGGCACCTCGCCCATGTGCTATCCCAAGGGTGACTTCCTGATCGGCGACTATGACGTGAAGATGGGCGAGATCGGCGACGCCCCGTTCTACATCAGCGGCTCACAATACGAAGTCTGGAAGCACACCGACATCGTCATCAACGTCATCGCCGGCCGGGGCGGCATGTTCTCTCTCGACAATGGCCGCGAGAAGCGCTTCCTCGTCCGTTCCGAGATGTGCGAGATCCCGGCGCCCGCCAAGGCCTGAACTCAGGCCTAGTGGCCAGGGAAGGTGACCAGACTGCGCACCGGGACCTTGAGAGCTTCGAGCTTGGCCGCGCCGCCAAGGTCCGGCAGGTCGATGACAAAACAGGCGGCGACCACCTCAGCGCCCATCTGGCGCAGAAGCTTGACCGCGCCTTCCGCCGTTCCCCCGGTCGCGATTAGATCATCGACCAAAATCACCCGCTCGCCCTTGGCGACCGCGTCCTCGTGCATCTCCATGTGGTCGAGCCCGTATTCGAGCGAATAGGGGATGGAGACGGTGGCGTGGGGCAGCTTACCCTTCTTACGGATCGGCACGAAGCCTGCCGACAATTGATGCGCGACCGCGCCGCCGAGAATGAACCCGCGCGCCTCGACGCCGGCGACCTTGTCGATTTTCCGTCCCGCCCACGGCTGCACCAGCTCGTCGACCGCGCGACGAAAGGCTTCCGCATCGCCCAAGAGCGTCGTGATGTCGCGAAACAGGATGCCCTTTTTGGGATAGTCCGGGATCGTGCGGATGGTGTCGGCGAGAAGCATGCTGGGAAGCCCGATTCGGGAGATCAGGGCGCAATCCATACCGCATTCGCGATCGAAAGCCACCGACGGCGGCAGTCCCAGCCGAACCTCCGTCGGCCCGGCATGAGCCGAACCGTTTCCCGCGCGCAGGCGCGATCTCGGCCCCAGCGGCCCAACCCGGGCGCATAAGCGCCAATAAACGCGCGTAAGCGCCAGTAAAATAGCTAGCGTTTACTAGCGCTTATTTTTCCGAATCGGGAAACCAGCTCATATTTGACATCTTTTGAAGCGCCTCTCGCCAATTGGATCTTTTTCGTACCGCTTTGATTTTATTAGCCATTTCCGCACAGGATAATTACCACATCGTTTGGTGGATTTTGATTGCCATAGTCAATTTTTGTGCTGTACTATTAGCTAATCCACGGCTAGGAAGCGCAGCAAAAATGACCACAAATCAAAGTATTAAGGCGAAAATCAGCATCAGGGCTATCGAGGCGATGCAACCGCACTCCATCCTTTGGGATGCGACAGTTCCAGGATTCAACGCAAGACGGCAGTTTTCAAACGTAGTGACGTTCTCAGTCGTCTACCGCACATTGGAGGGAACCCAGCGATGGCAGCGGTTGGGGCGCTACGGCGTATGGATGCCGGATCAAGCGCGAAAGGAAGCTCAGAGAGTGCTGCGTGCTCGTGATCTGGGGGAAGACCCGGCGGCGGCCAGGAAGGCGCTGCGCAGCGCAATGACCATCGCGCAGCTTTGTGACGAATATTCCGCTCGCGAGAACGGCAAGAAGCCAGCGACCGTAAAGAGCGATAATTCCCGCATCAAGCTCCATATCAAGCCCAAGCTAGGCAAGCTCAAAGTTACAACCGTGACGAGTGAACAGATTGAAGACTTTATGCGCACGCTGAGTCTGGGAACCCAGGGCAGAGTTATTGGTCTCTTGGGAGCGATCTTCAGCTACGCCGTGAAGCGCAAATTCGTGGCAGCGAATCCAGTCCGCGGTGTTGAAAAACCAACTGAAGTGAAGCGGAATAGGCGGCTAGGCCAAGCAGAATATGCGCAATTTGGGGCAGCGCTCAATGGTGATATGGTCTCCGATATATTCCTGTTGTTGGCTGTGACCGGATTTAGAAGCTCTGAGGTCAAAAATCTCCGATGGGATGAATGCGATCTGGAGCGCTCCATTGTGACCTTAGGTGATACAAAGACAGGCGTTAGCGTTAGGCCATTAAGTGACGTGGCCATATCTATCATAAAGCGTCGGACGAAAAATGGATCTGAATATGTGTTCAATCACGAACATGGAAAACCAATCGGAAACTTGCGTTCTCGCTGGCTCAAATTGAATATGGATAGCACCATTGTTCCACACGTCCTGCGGCATTCATTCGCAAGCCTTGCCGCTGATCTTGGGCTGGCGGATAGCACGATTGCGGGTATGATCGGACATAAACAGCAATCCGTCACAAGCCGTTACCTCCATCTTGATCGGGCTCTTGTTAGCGCTGCGAACATTGTTGCTCAAGAAACGTTGCGGCTGATGCGCCGCTAAACGCGCAATTATAATACACAGTGAAATATCGGATTTGCTGGGAAGCTCGCCTAGCCGCTTGTTACGCTTCTAGGCTTCCCCCTACTGGCCGGCACCGTTTAGGCCGCGATATCCCCCTAGAAACCGATCCTAGAGCCTATCCGCGCCGGCCACCGGGAGCGCCCGCCGCGCGGACCCGGCTCGTTTTTGCTTTCTTTGCTATCGAGCATGGAGTTGGCGCTCCTAAGAGAACAGATCACGCTTAAGTGGCTGGTGGCGCTTCATCAGCGCTTCAACTTTGGCATCAGTTGCCTTCGCATCAGCACGCAAATGTTGATAAAAAACGCGTATCCTACATTTCTCAGAACAAAATTGATGATTAGTTCTGCGCCTCATAAATGGTACGCCGCAGGAAGGGCACGTCACCATTTGCTGCCTTAGCTCGAAGCCAAACAAGTCTTTCACCATTACTTTATCCGACGAAATTAGATCTTCCGTTATAGCCTATCGGGCTAGACAGCGCAAGCACAATGTGCTAGACTATCATGTATCATTAAGTATTTACCGTTAAGTGGGGAATGAAATGCCACTAACGAAATCTAGATTACAAAGAATCAATGACTGTCTCGACATGATGTCAAAGCGCCTCGATGAGGCTGAGGCTCAACGGCAGGCGCGCTGGGACTCAGAAGATCGTGAGCGCGATATTACCAATCCCCTAGATGCGCCACCAAACGCTCCGTTTAACGATAGCGCGCCTGAAATGCCCAAAGAACAACTTTGGAATGGAAAGCCGCCAATTCCTATCACCCACCTATAGGAGCGCCCAATGTCAGACGAACATGCAGAACGGAATGAGCGCCTCAAAGCTACGATGAGGCAAAAAGAAACACCATTGAACAAAGGGCCAGCGCAAGTTCCTTGTGGACCGCCTCAAGCAAAGAACCCGCCAAAGAATCCATCTGGCCACGTTGATCCATACCGCAAATAATCTGGCGCTACGCGATTAGGAGAATCATTATGCCATGGGATACAGAAACTGAGAAATATCAAATTCATGAAAAATGGCACGAAAAAGTGTTCAGGCCGCGCAATGCGCGAGCGCCTGAATTTTTAGACAAAGAGCCTATCGACCATTATCGAAAAAGGCTGATGACCAAAGCAGCGCCATTTGTTGCGGCTGATCTGCAGGAGGTCAAAGTTGACCACTTGTATGGAAGCGCGCTCGATCATTATGAGCAGAAGTATTTTGAATCAGCCGCAGCTGAGGCTGCGCGACCTACCAACGTACCCGAGGGTACGTTGAAGCAGGTTACGAAGTATGATCAGGCTGGAAGGCCATTTTATGAATATTTCGGATCGCCTTCAGCATGGATGAATGACTTCAGCGGCGATAAAAAGTATCTAAAAAGTATCAGAGATAACAGATCATTCCAGAAGGTTTAATGGCTTCCATGCCGGGTGTTACTCCATCTCCTGGCAGATGCGCTTTTCGTTCTCCAACGGTTGGAGCGCATTGGAAGAGATGGAGGGGTGGCGAGGCTCGCTACCCATAGCTGCCCCTCCATTTTTTAATTTAGTGGCGCAACATGTTCGTGAAGAGATACTTCGACTATGATCTTCGCTCTTATCAACGCGGCTACTATTTCAATCTGTTCGGTATCATTCGTGTTCTTAAATTTAACGTCGCCACAGTGATGCAAAAGCCGGATTATATCTTCATTATCGAAGTGATTGGTCGTGAGTACATTTTAAGTTAAGGAGCGCACCAATGATCGTGGAAATTCATGCCAAATTGGTAACAATGTTAGCTGAGGTTGATGAGCTAAGGGCGCGGACTCATTAACGCGCAACCATAGTCTGATTGACGCAAGCTGGACGAAGGCGAGGTAATTGACGGCAAGCTTGTCGTAACGTGTCGCCACCCGACGGCATTGCTTGATCCGATTGAAGAACCGCTCGACCCGGTTGCGGGCGCGATAGAGATAAGGGCTGAAGGAAATTGGATCGCTGCGATTGCTTTTTGGAGGGATGTTGGCCCATGCGCCTTTCTTCATGGCAAGCTCTCTGATCCAATCGGCGTCGTAGCCGCGCGGACTACGAGGTTGAAAAATGACACCACCAAGAGTACTCGGCCCGAGTGATGGTCACCTCGCAATTCTAGGAGGCACCAACGCCCGATTTATCATCGAAGGGGAAGACGCTGGCAAACGTTTTTCGCTTGTCGAGCATCCGATGCAGCCGCGCGCCCTAGCGGCTCCCATGCACCGACACCACCGCGAGGACGAATATAGCTTTGTCCTAGAAGGTAGCATCGGGGCGCTGCTCGGAGATTCCGTGGTGATTGGCAATTCGGGGGACCTGATCTTCAAGCCGCGCGAACAATGGCACACGTTCTGGAACGCGGGCGACGCGCCGGCCCGAGTATTGGAAATCATATCGCCGGCCGGCTTCGAGAATTATTTCCGCGAGCTGGGAGCGGAGCTAGTCAGCGGCCCTCCTGATCCGCAGCGGCTCGCGGCGCTTTGCGCGAGCTACGCGCTTGATATGGACATGAGCAGCGTTCCCAGCCTCGTCCAACGATTCGGAGTTCGCTTTCCGGGAGCGCCGCTCCCCGGGCTGCATTGAACTTTGCTTTTTATGAAATAGCGAGACGACTTCCGGGCTTGCCTTCTTCGCGACATATCGATCTCGGTCACTTTGTGAGCGAAGCGGACATCATCGCGCCACGCCACCAAGTTTATGAGTACACGGCCTAAAAAGCAAGGAAGCTTCGCTCAAATCTGAACAGCAGCGCCACCGCGGCAAAACGACGTCAGTCGACCCCTATGCGCAAATACCGGTCATTCCTCCACGGCGAGGCGGACAGCTCAAGTCAGCCCAAGCGGTCCTTCGGCCGACGGTCGAGGCTCCCTTTCGTCGTCTGAATCGTTTCACGTCGGTACAAGCGGATTTGGCCGGGTCTTTGTGTTAGGGTCCTCGGCGGCAGAGGCCCCATGGCGGAAACACGCAAACTCGCGGCGATTCTGTGCTCGGACGTGGTCGGCTACAGCCGTCTTGCCGCTGCGGACGAGGATCGGATCCTTGCGCGGCTCAGGGCGCTTCGCAGCGATCTGATCGATCCCACGATCGCTGTGCACAATGGCCGAAGTCGTCAAGCGCACCGGCGACGGCTCGATCGTCGAGTTCCGCAGCGTCGTCGACGCCGTGCGTTGCGCGATCGAAGTTCAAAACGCCATGGTAGAGCGTAACGTCGGCGTGACCGAGGATCGCCGCATCGTCTTCCGGATCGGCATTCATCTGGGCGACGTCGTCGAGGAGAGCGACGGCGACCTGATGGGCGACGGCGTCAACATCGCCGCGCGATTGGAAGGCGTCGCCGCGCCGGGCGCGATCTGCCTGTCCGAGGACGCCTACCGCCAGGTAAAGGGGCGGCTCGATCTAGCAGTTACCGATCTTGGGCTGACGCAACTCAAGAACATCGCCGAACCGGTGCGCGCCTATTCGTTGCAAGTCGGCGTGCCGGCAGTGGCAAGGCCCGCCACGCCAAGCGCGGCCGCCGCCCCGAAGAAGCTGCCTGTGCTGATCCCGCTCGTCCTCGGCGTCGTCGTCGGGCTGATCGCGCTCGCGGCCGGCGCTTGGCGTTACCTCGGCGTAAACCATTTCGCTAACGCCGCGCCCGCGCGTTCCCTCATCGTGCTGCCTCTGAGCAATCTCTCGGGCGACGCGGGGCAGGACTACTTGGTGGACGCGCTGACCGACGAACTGACGACCTCCATCTCGCGATTGCCGGGCGCGTTTGTCATCGCGAGCAATACGGCCTTCACCTACAAGGGAAAGCCGATGGACGTGAAAGCGATCGGCAAGGACCTCGGCGTAAGATACGCGCTGGAAGGTTCGGTGCAGCCGACCGCGGATCGCATCCGTGTTAATGCCCAGCTCATCGACGCGGAAACCGGGGCTCACCTCTGGGCGGAGAGTTTTGACGAGGATCGCGCGGATCTCCTCCAAATGGAGGACGACGTGGTCACGCGGCTGGCGCGAACGCTGGATCTGAAGATGACCGACGTTGAGGCGGCTGAGGCGGGTCGGCTGCGCCCCAGCAATCCCAACGCCGAGGACCTAGCGTTGCGATGCCTCGCTCGAAGTCAACGACAACTGGACGGACGCCACAGACCCCGCGAACCATCCGAAAATCTTCGAATCTTGCGAAGAGGCGCTGCGGCTCGATCCCGGCAATACCCGCGCGCTATCTCTTCTCACGTACCGATTGGTGCGATTGATCGTACTCGGCGTTGATATGACGGACGAACTCAAGCGCCTCGATGAACTCACGCAGAAGGCGATCGCGGTCGATCCGAACGACGGGAACGCTCGCTGGGCAGCGGGAATGCTAGCCTTCATCCACGGCCGCCACGATGAAGCCATTGTCGAGTTCGAGCGCGCTGTCGGGTTGAACCCCAGCAACATCTCCGCTTACACGTGGCTTGGCGACCTCTACTTTCTGACTGGGCAGGAGGAGAAGGCCGTCGCCGTTGTCGACAAGGCCATGCGGCTCAGCCCGCTTGCTTTCGACCTGCCGCATTTGCTGCTGTATAAGGCCCTGGCGCTTGTGGTTCTCGGTCGCGACGCGGAAGCGACAAATCTGTTGAGTCAGGCCTTGACCCTGTCGCCGGACGACCGCCAGATTTTGCGGTATCAGGCGGCCACGCTCGCCAATCTCGGGCGTGACGGCGAAGCGCGCGAAGTCTACCACCGCTACGCCGCGCTTACGGGAACACAAATGGCGACCGTCGCTCAATATCGAGCCTTTATTACGCGACTGACCACCGCCAATATTCCGACCATGGTCGCTTACCGCGAGCACATGTCCGCCGGCCTACGCAAGGCCGGGATGCCGGAGGAGTGAAGTTTAGGAACTCGTGCGAGCGAATTAGTGACGATCCTCGGCGAGGGAATCGCAAGAGTTGAACGGGCAGGTTTCCCCCCAATTGCGAGGTAGACCGGCGCGATCCTCGATGGCCGCTTTACGTCGAAACCGGTCAAGATGATCGAGTTTCAGCTCTGGGGAGCGGCCTGGAGCGGCACAATCGGCCCGGACGGGCGGAGCTAGCCCGCATTATGCGCGGCAGGTTGGCGAGTGTGGCTTAAACGGTTGATTTTGCATAGAGTTTGGTTGTCGAAGCCGACTCACGCGATTTCAATCGAGCCGCATCCGCCATGAACAATTCTATGCTGCCGCTGCCCGGTCTGTCATCCGCTTCCGGCAAGCCGGTCGTGGTCAAATTCGACGGCGGCCTGCTGTCGTCGGATGGCGGCGTTCTGGCGTTGCGCGAAGTCGAACAGCGGCTTCGGGTCGCCGATCGGCTCGCCGCCTGCATGATCGATCCTCGCGCGGCCGATCAGATCACGCACAGCTTGGCGGACGTCATCCGTTTTCGACTGCTGATGATCAGCGCCGGCTACGAGGACGGCAACGACGCCAATTCGCTGCGCCGCGATCCGATGTTCAAGATGGCGCTCGATCTTTCGCCCATCGATCGGGAGTTGTGCTCGCAGTCGACAATATCGCGGTTGGAGAATTTGCCGGACGTTCGCGCCCTGCTGCGGATGGGCAGGGCGATGGTCGATCTGTATTGCGAGTCCTTCGCCACGGTTCCCAAACGGATCACGCTGGACATCGACGACACGTTCGATGCGACCCACGGTGGTCAGCAGTTGCGGCTGTTCAACGCCCACTACGACGAATACGGATTTCAGCCGATCGTCGTGTTCGACGGCGAGGGCCGCTTCGTCACCGCCGTGCTTCGTCCCGCCAAGCGGCCGAGCGGCAAAGAGATCAAGCCCTTCCTGAGGCGCCTGTTGCGCGCGATCCGCGCTCACTGGCCTAACACGGAGATCCTGCTGCGGGCCGACAGCCATTATTGCGGCCCCGAGGTTCTCGATTGGTGTCGCGCGAGCGGCCTCGACTACATCCTCGGCATCGCGCCAACCACGACATTGCGCCGCCATGTCGAAGGTCTCGAAGCCAGCACGAAGGCGCGTTTCGAGGCCGCGCCGCGAGACGGCAAGCTTCGTCGTTTCAAGGAATTTTTCGATGGCGCGCAAAGCTGGAGCCGGGTCGAGCGGATCATCGCCCGCGTCGAAGCGGGCGCGGAAGGACCGGACACCCGCTTCGTCGTCACCAATCTGAGCAAACGCAACGCTCGCCGGCTCTACGAGGATGTCTATTGCCGGCGCGGCCAGGCCGAAAACCATATCAAGTCCTGGAAGACCCATCTGGCGGCGGATCGCACGTCCTGCTCAAAGGCGACAGCCAACCAGTTTCGGTTGTTCCTGCACGCGGGCGCGTACTGGCTGATGTGGGGACTTCGCGTGTCGATGCCAAAGCGTTCGATGTGGCGCGTCGCCCAGTTCGATACGTTGCGCCTCCGCCTCATCAAGATCGCCGCCCGCGTCGTCGAGATGAAGACCATGATCCGGGTGCACTTGCCGACCTCATGCCCCGCTCAGGATATCCTGCGCTTCGCTCTGGGACGCATACCGCGCCTCGTCACATGACAGACGGGGCATGAGGCCCCGAACATTCACCGACGTCCCTTCAACCCGCAAACCCTCATCCCCCAGACTCCGGCTCCAGGCTGGAGCCGACGAGCCGCGGCCAAACGGTAGGCGAAACTCAAAAAAATCACCCGAACCAAGCTCAGCCGTGCGCGAACTCGTCAAAGCGCTGCATTAAGCGGGCTAGATCGGGCTAAGATTCGAAAAGGCGATTCCTGCGGTTTCTAAGGGGATATCACGGCCCTAGAGGCAAAAGAGCTAATCCGGCAAGGCGCGAGCTAGAAAGCGGCCCTAGGGCCTCCCTAGCCCGTTTAAAGGCATTTGTGTTTAGAGGGAAGGGAAAAGGTCCGAGGCTTGGGACGTTTCCGAAAACAGAAAGGGATCGTGGAAGGTCAATAATCAAACGAATATGGTGGCGCTCCAAAGCTAGGTGGTTCAGAGTTCATCGACCTTGGCCCATCTAATGTTACACTTGTTACACTTGTTACACTTGCTCGGGCCGGCCCGTTTACGCGTATCGTCTCCACATTTCTTCGAAGTCTACCGCAAACCAACATCTTGTGGCTGTTCCGCCTTGATATCTATATACCCTGTTCTCGATTTGGAATTCCCTAAGCATGCGAGCAATCTTGGTCTTTGTTAATTGATGTTCTGACCAGTCGACTTCGCTATATTCTAGTTTGAGCAAACGGTCCAACAGCATATCGTTGGTAAGGATATTTGTCTGCGCGTCAATAAAGATCTCGTGAATATCGCGTAGCAACGATTCCTTAATATCCGGAATATTTTTTTCTTTGTAGAATTCGCTCATTGCCGTGTAAGCGATCATACTGCGATCTACGGCATTGCCGATTGCTATGAGTGGGCGCCACTTATCTGCATCACGTCCGATGACTTGTGTTGGCATTCTTGGGCTTGGATCTAAAGTTACCCGATCTGCCCATCCCGCTACTTCCGCCGAATAAAATGCGTCTCTTGGATTAAATATTTCCCTTTGTTCGGTAGAGCGATGCATGGGAACAATAATTGATCTGGACATAAGAGTAACTGGTAAACGCCCAATACCCGCAAGAGCAAGAGGGCCATAAACGGGATACTTTATGACTTCACCATCCTTGCCGGTACGGGGCGCAGAACCTCCGACTTCATGACCATTGTTTAAAATCGCCTTCATGCTTTTCATAATACTCATATTATCGACTTCGTCCAAAAGAAGCGTATGACTACCAGCTAAACGGAATGTAGATGCTATAGTTGGATCAATTAACTTTTCTGGATTCCATACCATCGAATTCAAAATATTCAACACTGTGCTTTTCCCGCAGTTTGGTACTGGGCTAAGAATTGCCAATCTCGGCGATTTAGGGAAGTGATTATAAATGTGAGTATGTAGCGCCCAGAGAGCTATTCCGACAATGTGGTGTGGCTTAGCGTCGATATGTCTGGCAAAAGCGCCGCATACTTGGTCAAAAATGTTTGTATCGCTGTTAAGCGATGAAGTCGATAGATTACCCATAAGCTTCTGCTATCGGCCTCGAAAGTGTAACAAGTGTAACATTCATGCTCCTGTGCTAGGCTATTCCGGGCGGAAAAGCAAGTATTAAGTTCGGTTAGATGGCTGAAGACTGTCAATATACTTGGATTCGCTTTGTGGTTGTTTGTTTTGGTTTGAATATCTTTGATCTTCTTCGATTTGGTTGCGCCCAAATTCCTGAACGATCACAAAGCTTGACCGCACCCATCGCATGTTCCATTTTTGTTCTCATGGAAGTCGAGACGCTAGGCGTGGCGCGGAGCCCTGGCTGGAAGGTGCACATGCGCTGCGCCAACGGCTATCGGCGGGAGACTCGGTCTATGAGGCGCTGCGTCTACCGCAAGCAGCTTGACCTAGTGGTGCAAATCTTACGCTTGGTACCCGCCAATTCGGCCCGGTCAGACAGCCCGAAATCGACGCGGAGCGGAAGTTGCGATGGTGCAAAATTCAAGAATTGTGCTTGCGCGGATTCGGAACCGAAATCAGCCTGGCTTTTGAGAGACACGCCGAAACGTGGGCGTGCCCCCTCGAATTAGGGTTCTAGGCGCGAAGCGGCCCCGCACCTCGCGAGCGCTGCGCTGGTTGGGGGCGTTAAGCGCCTACTTCGGAACCGGCGCGACGAATTGCGAGACGAGCAGCCAAGCTCCGTCACGCTTTTCGAAGACGTGGCTCAAGAACACGTTCACGCTTGCTGCCGTACCGTTCTTAAGTTTGTACGTAACCATCGCAATTCCCATCGAACGGGCCAAGTCTCCCTTGATCTGGACGTGAGGGCCATCCGCCAGAACGTTTTTCAATTCGGCAAAGACGAGAAAATTCCCGTCGATGAATTTCTTCACCGCATCCCAACCCACGGCAATGGTTCGGGAGCCCGGTTCGATGTCCACCACGGTGTCGTCGTGCACCCAAAGCGCTTCCATTTTGGCCGGATCCAGTGAATCCACCGCGGCAGTGTAAGCCGCCACGGCGGCCTTTACGGCGTCCGCATCGGATTGCGCGTAGCTGTTCGTTCCCCAGACGCACGCGATCGCCATAACGGCGGCAAACGCCCATTTCTTTTTTGTGATTGTGGCACACTTGCGCATAATCGTGTCCTCGTCTTCACGCCGCATTTCGTGTGCGGCGCGACAAAATGCCACAATTTGACCATTAATCCAATTTCGCCGTTGGCTTCTCGGCGGCGACCGTGATCCGGATAATCTGCGCGGTCCTTTATCGTCTCTTAAAAAAGGAAGGTCTTTGAGAGAGCGGCAAATGCGCGGAGCGGATCGTCGGCGAACGCCGCGAAAGCGCGTCTCAAAACTCATTCTTGATTCTCCTACCGCTCAAAAGCGCGCGGAGCCGCGAGTTTCGAGCGGTGTACAATTCAAGATTTTTGCACGGAAAGTTGGCACGAATAAAATCAACGGGTTAGGCGCTGCAGAAATCATGTGCAAAGAGACGGCTTTCCGCCGAGGCCGTGTAAAAACTCAGCGAAGTTCTGTAAACGATCAAGCAGAGCAAGACTTTTCGCGATTTTTTCGGCTCTGAACGCTCTAATGCCTCGCAAAAGCGAACGAAACAGGCTCGTGTGAAAACGCGCGGAAGTTTTTACACAGCCTCCGCCCTTTTGAGACATCGCCTGTCGGGTACCACGCGTTTGATTTGAACCACTAGAGACGCTGGTTTGTACGCGCGGCCCAAACTTCCCACTTTCGCGGCCAGAGTCGCGCCTCATGTGTCCTAGCTGCGGGAATTGACGGGTCACGGTGGTCTTTGAGCCGCCGAGCATTGCGCAAGTGGGGAGAGGGTGATCTGAAGTACGTTCGCCTCGGTGCCGCACTGTAGAAAGACCTAACCGCCACACTTAGCGACTTCATTCGGGTCTAAAGCGGCCTTATGAAAATTCTTCTCGCCACGAGCGAAGGCTCTGTTCATGGTCGTTGATGCCGGGTCGTCTTGTCTCAAAAGTATTCTTTTTTGTTTGACACACCACAATTGCGCAGGCGTACTGATGCGCTGATTGCAAGTATTAACAATCGCTTGGTTCTTTGGATCAAATCTTACTTCGAAATATCCGGGGTTAGGGTCCCCTTTTTTGTAATCACCGTAATCCGCCGCGATCGCAATTCTTATACACTTCTTATGAATTTGTTCCGGCGATAATCCCGAATAGGCCGTCTCGTCTGCATGGGCGACGCCGACCGCGAGCGCAAAGGCGAAAACGGTGAGGATTAAGAGCTTTGTCATGTTTCGTCCTTTCCGCGGTCTTGTTGTCTCGTTTGGAGGGAAACCAGCAGATCAACTGGGTTGCCGACCGCTAGAGCGCCTGTGGGTGCCTTGAGCGTCAGCGAAGGTTGAAACTACCCAACCTTCGCCAAATGCTTCTCCCTCAATTCCTCGACACTGAATGGCTTCTTTGTCTTTTGTGACCGGTGCATCCGGCCGTCGTGATGAGGGGTCGTTTTGAACTCGCATATCGGGCAGGGCAGGTCTCTCGGTTGGCGCTTCGGAGCTTGAGAGGAGGCTTTGCGCGGCGCTCTGGGGGTCGTGGCTGTGGAAGCGCCCTCAGAGAGGGTGTAGTGGAACCCTAGCTCGTTAAGCTCGGCCACGGCCTTTTCAGCGTTATCAAGGGCCTCTTTCTTGGCACCTTCCAAAAGCTCGGCGCGCTGCGCATCAAGGGCTTTCAGTTTCTCTAGAACGGTGGTCAATGATGGCTCCTGTGAGAGTGAATCTCGAACTGCATTCATAAGTGATTCTTGGTTTTTGGGCTAGAGGGTAGGACTGCCATGAAGCTCGCGGTACGTGCCCTTCTGTTCGTGGCCTTAAGCACCATCACGACTGGGCGGGCGCAGACTCCAGCCCTGTTGTTGTATGGGGGCGATGACCACCAGACATTTCTAGGATGCGCCAATTGTTCGAAGTTTGAGGGAGATTCGATCTGCAACCAGTTCGGACAATTCGGTAGTGAATTTCAAAGTGATAGCATCTGGAATATGTTCGGCACATATGGCAGCAAATTTAATTCGAGCAGTCCATGGAATGAGTTTGCCCAACGTAGCGTTGCCATTGTCGATCGGAACGGCGGTTTCTACGGGTATCTGACTGCGAACAAGGTCGCAGCCAATCGAACCACCATCGCGGCGCTCAATCAGCTCTCGGATGTGGCGGCTGAGAGCAGTGAACTTACCACCGTTAGAAATATGTTCTGTGGTTTGTAATCGAAACGCGCTCCGGACATGGTGACGATGGATCGGGCGCTGTGGTACATGGATGCGAGGTGATTCCGGCACTACGCACTGAGAAGGAATTTGATGCTCACCCGTCGCTCGTTTGTGGCCACTTGCTGCGTGTTGTTGGGCTGTTTGGCTACTGATGCGCCTGCCCAGGCTTGGCAAGAATGGATGACGGACTTTTTCTCGAAGGCGGTAAGGCTAGCGTTGGCCAACGTGGATCAGATTATGTATGGCCTGTTGCGTGTAGTTACTGACGTGAAAATTCTAACTGGCATCCGTGATAGGGCAGAGGATGTCAGGAGAAAGCTGACCGATTCGACTCCAGAACATCATCTCAATGTCAAATTAGCAGAATGGCTAAAACGCTACGACTCGTGGATAAATGAGAAGGCTAACCCTGGCGAAAGCAATGTGGCATTTAGGGAACGTTTGGAGCGCGAACGAGGTGCGCTTCAAACCGAATGGAGCGATTGCAATCACGATGCAATTGACGCGCTAAAGGAGATTGAAAATTTAGGCATTGAACTAGAAAGTATTGATCCTGGCGCTATCTCTTCGGAAGAATGGCGGGTTTATAAGATCTTACTTAGTGATGAGAAAATGGTAATAGCAGTAATCAATGCTGATATGCCGACGAACCCAGTTTCCATAAATCGTCTGCGCGAAGTGGCAAAGCAATTGGGAGATATTGTAACTGTCATTGATAAGGGAGTTGGTAATTTTGACTATGTTATTAAGAAGTACTCAAAATAGAATTTTGAAGCGCCCGGTCACCGTGGTGACGTTAGTCATTGGATATTTGGCCAGCCATCGTTGTTGCTTGACTAGGAATTACGCGTCGTAGTACGTAGTTGACAAATGGGTGTGGCTCCATCAAGAGGTTCTTCCTGTGGGTTCAAAACGTAGCAAGAAACCATCCTTGCATAGCTTGTCTCGCCTACCCATAAATTTGCCAACATACTTCAAAGAACTAGAGGGAGAGAGTGACCGCGCGTGTGCCTTGATTGCGGGGGCTGCAATATCTGAGGGGATGGGTGATTTACTGAAGCTTTTTTTGGTCAAATTAAAGGAAGTTGATATTGACCGTTTGTTTCACGACCAAGGGGCGCCACTTGGAGATTTTGCCGGTCGAACTGATATTTCATTTGCTCTTGGCTTAATAAGTCCGCAGGAGCGCCTTGTTGCGAATGCCATACGCGGAATAAGAAATCTATTTGCACACACACTAGCTCAGATTGATTTCTCACATGAATCAATTGTTGCTGCGCTGTCAAAAGTATCGGCGTGGCCTTCATCCAACACACCTCTACCAGGAAAGCAAACCAAACTGTTTTTCGCTGGGGAATCAATGAGACTTTATTTGACGTTGCGTGCTCGTAGCAGGTACCTAACCAAGCAACGTTCTGGATTGGCTGGGGCACGACCTGTTCCACTTTATGAACTATGCAAGGAGACAGATGAAGTGCCGTGGCTCGTGGAGCATGTTCTCTAGTTGCGCCCCATGACTGTGACGAACGTAGGATAGCCGTTTAGATTATCATACAGAACGCCGGTGTATATCATTTCGATTTTAAAATTTGACGCATTTCCGGGAATGGTCACCAAAGTCAATGGGTTTGAAACAGGTCAAAACCACTTTCTACGGACGATGGCGGACGAGCTACCGGACCAAGATCGAGGAGCGCAGACAATGGTTGGCTAAGTGCCTCTAATAATTCACGATTTTCTCTCGTTAGGCAACGCCGATGACATAGAAACGCAGCCATATCAATGAGTTACGCGCTATTGCCCATGTCTAGCAAGCTGATTGCTAGCGCTGCACAGTGCAATGTGGTGATTTAGCAGGGAGTTGCGGAGCCTTCAGCCAATAGCCGCAATGAAGGGTTATAGGCGCGACCTGCAAAGGGCCACAAGCCACAGGCAACGGATGATGAGCGTGCCAAACCGGACAGGATGGGGCCGTTTGTGGGCTGTGAGCGGCGATGTGCGTTAATGCGTGCCAGAGGGTCATTCGATCAACATGGGAGGATCGCTGACGGTCCACAAGGCTGCGCTCCGAGAGTGATGGTCGATGGTCGCCGGCTGCCGGATTGTGGACAACGGATCGTGGACTTCGAGGATGGTCTATGACGATGATGGGGCAACCGGCGCTCGGCTTGATGCGCCAGAGGAGATCGCTTTCCGCTACGTTACTGCGTTACAACGTTACATCACTGAGTGCTTTGGGGGCGCTCCAGGTTGGTGAGGTCAATCATTGATGGGTGATGAAAGTATCATCCTGGCCTGTTTTCCAATGAAAAAGTAGCGCCAGCCTGTTGATCTACAGAAGTAGCGCGCTTGTTTCTTCGCTACTTCTAATGCTGCTAAAAATATCTAATAATAACAATAACTTACATAGTAAAGTAGCAAGGTAGCAAGGTAGCATATATTTTACTTGGAGTAGGAAACGTGATCTAAGAAAGCAAGTGCCTGACGAAATAATTATGAATGGCTGGCAGCGCGCCCCGCCGCTCCGGGAGCGGTTCCCCCTCGACGATACCCCCCTGCTACCCGCTACCTGTCTAAATACCTAGTGAAAATAACGGCTTAGCAGGTAGCGGCGGCAGCGGCCTTTTCGCGTTCTCGCCTACCTAATAACTCTGTTGTTTACTACTTGATCAACATTACAATTTTTAGTTGCAATCCTTAGAACGGCTTCCTACTCTGAAGCATGTCAATAACGTTTTCATCGAAATTTTCGTCTGGTGACCTACCCTCATCAGCAACTATTTTAGATAACATCACAAAAGCTCTCTCTTTGCTTTCTCCCTCGAAGTCTATACGATACCCGCGCAAATTGCTGTGATGTTTACGTTTTATCTGAGCGCTTCTCCATTTAATATCCTCGCTGAGTCCCTCGCACTTTTCCTTCTCTAAGACCACCAACTTACTCATCGCTACGGAAAGAATTTGATCTGAAATTGTTGCTTTTTGATATTTCTCGTGCAGCCATTTCAAAACATCTCTAGTTAGGAAGTGAATAGATCTTTTGCCTTTCACCTCTCCGCCCTTCGATCTTAATGGCCACACTACGAAATCTTGAAATATAATCTCTGGCAGCCAATCCTCCCACTGTCCTCCATCAACCATCGAAGCGTTCTGGCGCCGCTCCGCCTCTGCCCAAAGGTCATGTGGTAGTTCCAAATATTTTGGGTATTCCTCAGCAATGCCTTTGCGCCGCATTTCTTCAAGGTAATTTGAGCGCAACCGCTCCATGTCAGCATAACTCTGCGCCCAAAGCTGGTCGCGGTTCAATCTCAACCAATCCTCGTCAATGGCTCTCTCGCTGTAAACAATGATGAACCGCCGATTGCCGGTTGGATCGCGCAACACTTTTAGCTCATTGCCCGTGTACCAGATGACATAAGCGATATTGACGCGCCGCATATCCTCCACTTTCCCATAGGCGTCTCGGCCTAGATATGAGTCGGTCGAAACGTCAGCTTTGATTCGGTTGAAGTCGGCCTTCCTGGCATCACCAAAGGTGTCAGCGTTCTCTACGGCGGCCACGCCGTTGCGCGTCTTTTCCGATTGAACCTTCGGATCGAGCTCAAAGAAATTGCAGCTGATGATGTTGTCCCGCCCATAAAGGATGCGGAGACCGGTGGTCTTCCCAGCGCCTTGCGCGCCAAAGGTACACAGCACAAGATCATACCAGACGCCTGGGTAAAAGACGCGCGCCATAGAGGCCAGCAAGTGCTGCCTGAAGGCTCTAACCGTAGAATGGAGATCATCCTCACCTTCTCCGGTCAATTTTAGCCCAAAAGCCTGAGCGCCACTCGCAAAGCGATCTACTCCATCCCATTTGACTGCGCGGATTTTTTCCTGTAGCGAATGGAATTCGTTATCTTTAGCTATTTGGTGATAAGCGTCTTTTGCGACATCCATCGAATACATTATGGTTTTACGCTCATAAATGTAGTTGCGCCACTCTCTAAGGATGGAATCAGTTTGCCTTGATTGATATTGTTCAATGCCCTTCTCGTCAGTGATCACGCTGTATGACTTCCAGACGTCATTTCGAAGCTGAAGTTTCTTATCTTCGAGAAGTGAGCGCATCGCAACGATGGCGCAGAGAATCTTTTCTTTGGGCTTGCCACCGCTGGTGACATCTGACCAACTTATAATTGGGCATTTGAGTGCGTTCTGATTATTTCTCGCTTTGGAGTCTGCTATCTCATCATTGACGGCTTTAAACCACCTCTCGACATCTGGTGCACTGTATCGTGTTCGAATGATTGTGATGATTTTGTCATATAAAGCTCGAACTTCTGGCATTTGAGGATGTTTGGAAACGTCCAGATGGGACTTAATTTGAGCCATTTTAATGACTTCTTTGGCATCCAGAAATTCATTGTAACTACCCCAATTAATCACCAGATTTAAATGACTAATATAATGTTGGATAAGGCGATCTTCCTTCTCACCCTTAGTTTTATCTTTGGGCGCTTCTGTACCAGCTTTTTGCTGGAACTGCGGAGTTTCATCCAAGCGCCTAATATGTTCACGCGCAGCAAGATCTTCTTCATCTGACATAACATAAATTCCAATTCAGCTGGCGGTGCTACCTCCGCTGGGTGGGCGCTACTAAATGCTATTCAGGAAAACAGGTCAGCTTTTTCTTCTGGCTGCGCAGTAGCAGCAGAAGTGCCATCTTCATTATGCCGCACAAGGCGCAATGCTGGCCCCGTATATGGACGCCTGATGGCTGACATAACCTGGAGCGCCTCAGCTACGCTAATCTTGGGGCGCGCTTCGTCTGGGAACTGGTGCAAGGCAATGTCACCAATGCGGATGCGAGCTGACAAAGTGCTGTAAGCAAATCCGAATTTTTGACAGAACTGAGTAGGGGAGAGGAAGTCCTGAATAGTATCTGTGATTGCGTGCGAGGAGTTGGTCATCTTTAGCCTCTTGCTAAATTGTCCGAAAACGATAGCGTATATTCGAGCAAAAGGCGAATATAAAAGTTAGTTGCAACGCGTAGTCGAGAGAAGAAAGCAAGTGTGTACTTTTATTAAAGAGGTGAAAGGGGTCTAGACAAGCAAGCAAGACTATGCTAATATTGCAGATATGAAAGCAAGTTGGTCTGGCGATGCCTAAAGACTTCGAGGATCATCCTAAGGAGCCAGCACGGAAGCGGGCTGAAAGGCGTTGGCGCAACCACGCAGTCGAAAAATCATTCAAAGAGGAAACGGCGAAGCCTGAGACAGTCACATCAAGGCGAAAAGATCTGGGGATTGCGGAGATTATAAGCAGAAAGAAACCAGATGGACGTGGCTCGGTCATAAGAGCGCAAACCAAGTTTGCCAAATATATTAGGGAAATGATGGAAGGGCACGCAAAGCGCAATGAAATTTTGCATGCGCTATCAATTAGGGCGCAGCGATATAGATTGCTCAAAGAGAAACTGAGACGTTTAGAGGCGCGCCAACGGCTACGAGATTCATGGGGAAGCTGAGATGAACACAAACTATGCCTATGATGTTGATGAAGCTTTGGCTAGTTGGGATCGAATCAAAACTGAAGAGATCGAGGCCAAGCGCCAAGCTGAGCTTTTCGTCGCTAAGGGAACGCTCCCATTCTCCGAACCACTCGCCATCGAAATCTGCGAAAGAGTCTCATCCGGCGAGCTACTCATCAACATCTGCGCCGACGAACATCTCCCGACCGTGCGCCGCGTGACGCAGTGGCTCAGAGAGAGTCCAGAATTCGCCGCGCTCTACAAGGACTCAATTAACGACCGTCTAACGATCTTTGAGGAGGAGGTCATCAAGATCGCGGATGACGCCTCACGCGATTTCCGGGACGTTGTGCGCCACGGGAGACCAACGAGAGTCCTTGATGGAGATGCCATCGCACGAGCCAAATTGCGCGTGGAGGTGCGCCTCAAGCACCTCAAAGCGTACAAGCCGTCGATCTGGGGCGAGCAATCAACTCTGAACGTTAAACAGAGTGATCCGCTCGATTTGGACCAAATGACGACCGAGGAGCTAGCTGCCAAGATCGCCGAACTTGAGCATAAAGATCGAGTAGTCAACGAGGACCGCAGATCGGTGGCGGCGTAAATTGAGGGAAGCAAGAGCGGAATTCCGCTCTTGCTAATGGCGCCAGAATGATGATTCAGCTAAATCGCCGTGGCCCCAAAGAGCGCGGCCAGCTGGGGAGTCTCGGATAGCCAAGAAGTTCTAGGATATAGTTGGCTGCGGCCTCAGTGTCCCCTAGAATCATGGTCAACATACTGAATTCCCTGTCAAGAACTTCGCTGCGCTCAGTCCCTGGCGGTAGACGCTCCGCCGTTTGCTCGTTTTGCTCATAAACCGCGTCTGCGAGAGTTCTAGCACTATTGAGAAGTCCTAGGGCCTCGGTGAGCATGGTTCGTTGTTCAGCGGTCATTGCTCGCCCTCCCCGTCCGGTCGTTTCAGAAACGGATAGCGAGGCGCGCCAGAACGGCGTGTTATGGCCATTATCTCCTCACGGCTTGGCAACGTCCTGGGTAACGGTTCGATTGGGCCGTGGTCCTCGCTCATAACCTCCGCAAAGTCTGGGTTGTGCGAGAGGAGGAAAACGAACTGGCGCAACTCCTCAATGGCATTTTCGAGAGCGCGCCCAATCTCCTCGATTGAGTTCAATTCCTCGCCAGCAGCGTCACCTTCAGCGGAGTAACGCCACTCGCCAGATTGGTCGTAGTAGGCGCGCAGTAGTTCATCGGCCACTGTCTCAATGCAAGCGTACAATGGTCTGAGCGCCGCGAGGACTTCCGTCAGAGTCTCAAGATGCTCAGCGTTCATTGCTCGCCCTCCCCATTGGAGCGCGCTGCCGCCGACTGATCCTCGATCAGGAACCGTCTTCTTGGTCTCCAAACATCGTTGCCCCAAATACAATCGATATTGACGCCATCTGGATCGTCAGTCCAGACTAGCTCTGTGTCTGAGCGTAGTTTATCAGCTATCGCTTGTTCAGCTTCCTTTCTTGTGCCAGCAGTAACGGTAAATTTGGCTGTGGAGCCTTTGTGAGCTAGAACCTCAATTATTGCCACTGTCACACTCCCCCATTCTTACGACCGCTTGACAGGTTATTCCGCACCCATTCATCTATGTTGGGTAGGGTAAACCTTGGTCGTCCACGGAAGTACGTGACCTTGGGCGCTTCGCCGCGAGAGATCATCGTATAGAACGTCGCGGGGCTGATAATAATACCGTAGCGCGTACGGAGATATTCAATTGTATCTTTTGGAGATAGCAGCCAGTCTTTTGGCAGTTCCATGCTCATAGCGGTGGCATCCTTGCGAATGGACGATACAGCGGCGCACAGGGCGCAGCTATGGCGTCGGGGGGTTCAGGATTTGCCAGCGCTATGAGCCGTCCTCAGGACACCTGCCCTAGCTGACTTCGCTAGGGCCATCCTCAGGACACCTGCCCTAGCTGCCGCTATCCGATCACATACGGATTGATGGAGCAAGCGCGATTGTATCGTTCTTTTGATTGAAATCTGACCAGAGCTGTTGCGTGGTTTAAAGGCGCAGTTCTCACTAGCTAGGCGCTAATTAGGCTCTGAAATTGTCCATAAAGTCACACGAAATCAACGGCTTAGCGAATATGACTTTTTCCGAATCGGGACTTTTCAATGGGTTACAGCCAATTCAAATAAAAAATTCCGGCTCGCGTCTCGGGGCCTCAGGCGCTTTCCCTCTCATTCTGTCTCCCGCCAAGAGGGCGGCAAAGGCGGTCGGTTCGATCAGGAGAATGGGAAGGTTATAGCACACAGTGCGGAAATTCTCAAACAAATGCACGGCTTTTTGGTCGCCGTGCCGGCTCGGACAATTCCTTCCGAAACACCTACGGGAATTGTTGGCAATCGGGCGCCGCGTCTCAACTCTTCAAAAACCTTCCTTTTTGAAAGAGGCGCCGCATGCGCGGAATTCTTGACTTCTGCGCTAAGTTGCATCTGCCGGCGAGAAGCGAGATGGTCGTTCGCCGCGCCTCGTCCATCTGACGGCGTCGACTTTTGTTTGGCAATTCATCGTTGTTCCCGTACTATGCACAGGAGATTTACATGAAGACGGCGCCGTTGCCATTAAAGGTGCTGTTGCTCGTGTGTATGTCAATGGTCACTTGCAATGCCGCGTCGACTGCAAACCCTTGCGAGTGTGGCGCCCGGCGAAATCCGAGTGAGTAAAAAACATTAACTGAAAATCTGGGCTCGGGCCGCTCATCCAAAAAACCCCGTCATCCGCACCCAAGCGGGGGGCGCTCCTCTGATAAGAACTTGCTTTCCGGGCGGTTGGGGAGCCTTGGACCAGCTTGAGGTAAGGAATTTTGATGCGCCGAACCGGGCAGCGCCGAGGCGCTTTATCGCACAGGGCCACCTTGAACGCTTTCCAGTGGCTGCGTTACGGCCCTTGGCTCGCCCGGGTGGTCGTGACGCGGCGGTGCAACCTGAAATGCGGTTACTGCACAGAGTACGACCGGACGTCCGATCCGGCGCCGTACGAGGAACTCACGTTGCGCCTCGCGAAGCTGGCGGAGCTCCGTGCCTGGGCGGTCTGCCTGACAGGCGGCGAGCCCACGATGCACCCGCGCCTACCTGACCTTGTAGCCGAGATGAGGAGGCTGGGTTTCAAGCGGCGCATGCTGATCACGAACGGATGGCGTCTGACGCCAGCCCTCAACGGCGCCGACCTCACGGACATGCAGATCAGCGTGGACGGGGTCAATCCGACAAAGGTCACCGCGAAAACCTTAAAGCCTTTGCGGAAGAAGCTGGAACTCCTTGCGGAGAAGGCGGCTTTCCAGGGGGTCATGAGCGGCGTCATCGGGAGCGCGCCCGCGGAAGAGACTCTCGAGGTCGTGGACTTCGCGAAGGCCCACGGCTTCACGCCACGCATTCTGCTGGTTCCCGCAAGAGCACCGGCAGGAGGTGCAGATGTCCGTAGATCCTACGCAAATTGTCGAAGACGTACGTTACGCGCTCCCGCGGGAGCGTCGGATCGTGGAGATTGGGTCTCGCCGGGCCAATGGGAACATCGCCTACCTTCGATTCGAGTTCGACGATCTTTCATCTGGTCGGCTTCCACGAAGAACGACCCTCTGGCCTCCGTGCCAAGATTCCTTCAATCTCGTTGAGGAGTGGGACAATGGTGACGCCAAAGATGGTCCTGCGAGGAGCCATCGCCCGGACGGGTGTCAGGCCCTTCCCCCTGTCCCTGACGTACGAAGTCACATGGCTCTGCAATCTATCCTGCGGTTATTGCGACCGCCATACACCCATGCGCCATGAGTTGACACAGGAGGAGATCTTTTCGGCGCTGGACCAGTTCCATAGGCTTGGAATGCTCCACACCCACCTTGACGGTGGTGACCCTCTGACCCATCGGCACATCGATGAGATCGTCGACTGGCTCACGCAACGAGGGGTCACCGTATCGCTGAACAGCAACGGTATTCTCGTACCCAAGAAACTTGACACGATTCAAAAATTATCTGTGCTGAAGATTAGCCTCGACGGCCCCCCTGACAGTCACGATGCGATGCGGGGAACGGGGAGCTTTGAGAAAGCCCTCGCCGGCGCCACCGCTGCGCGAGATGCTGGTGTGAAGGTGGAGTTCACATGTACGGTGGGCCAGCATAATGCTCACACGATCGAGCCGCTGATCGACATCGTATCCGCCGTCAGTATCCCGGTGGTCTTTCAACCAGCGTTGAACAGTTTATTTCTTGACACCGATCGCGATGGATCATCCTGGCAGCTGGATGTCCAGTCCATTCGCGCCGCGTTCGCTCGGATTGAGCGGATAAAACGGCGGAGCAACGTGGTCGGCAACGGCTGGTCCAGCCTCAGGCATTTTCGGCGCTTCCCAGAGGACACGCGACCCCCGTGTTCGGCCGGCTGGGTGCAGGCGACCATGGACCCCGAAGGCGTCCTCTTTTCCTGCCCCCAGCTCAACCGGAGCGACCGATCCAACAGCGTCACGCGGCTCGGGGCGGCGACGGCATTCGCCAATCTCTCCCGAACGGGCTGTGGCCAATGCTGGTGCGCGCGCCTGGTCGAGGGAAATTATGCCTGGGGGATGCGCGTCGATCGCATGCTCCCACCGTTCGAACGCTTGCCGCGCCAATCCACGGGTGCTGCGTGAGCTCCGAAGGTCTGGATCTCGCAGCGCCCCAGTCGGCCAGCATCGCGCCCGGAACAACGAGCCCCCGACTCATTTCCTGGCTGGATTGGCTCCGCTATGGACCGTTCTTGGCACAGGTGATCATCACCCGGCGATGCAATCTTAAGTGCGGCTATTGCACAGAATACGACAAAACCTCAGAACCCGTTCCCTTTGACGCCCTGCGACAGCGGCTCGAGTTGCTCCGCGACCTTCGCACCTGGGCCGTCTCCCTGATGGGTGGCGAGCCTACCCTTCATCCCGACCTCCTCAAAATCTTCTCCACCATGCGCGCCTTGGGGTTCCACCGCCGCATGATGACGACGAATGGGCTCCGCCTCACCAAGGAGATTGTTGACGGGCTCAACGCCAGTGGCATGACCGATATGAGTTTGAGCATCGATGGGGTGAAACGGAACGCGACAACCGTCAAGGTCCTTAACGTGCTGAGACGGAAGCTCGACATGCTGGCTGAACGTGCAAAATTCGACGTGGTCGTCAGCGCCGTCATTGGGACCGCGCCTCGCGAGGAAGTTCTGGAGGTCGTCGAGTTTGCGAAGTCGCGCGGGTTCACACCCCGTCTGCTGGTCCTTCACAATGAAAACGGCCAGATGGGGTTGTCCGCCGAGGAGCTCGCCGTCTACGCGGAGGTCAAACGACTGTTTGGACGCCGAGTGACCGAGGAAGCGCACGGCTACCGTGAGCGCCTGATACAGAATGGCGAAGCTCCATTTCGTTGTCGAGCGGGGGCGCGGTACCTCTACATCGATGAGTTCGGAATGGTGCGGTGGTGCGCGCAGACCCGCATGGCGTTTGGAAAGAGGCTGTCCGCGTACGCCCTGGAGGATCTTCGGCAACATTTCTATTCGGAGAAAGCCTGCAGTGACAAGTGTTCCGTGGGTTGCGTCCGAACGGCGTCCGCGTTCGACCAGTGGCGTTCCCAACACTCGTCCGAAAGGGTCAGCGCTGTCTCCTAGCTAATACATCGTTTCCAGGGATCGAATCATATCAGCAGCTCGATCAGGGGTGCACGTCCAGGTGTGGACAACCGGTGACGATTGAAGTGATCGACGGCAGCCATGAGAACCTCCTCGCCTACACCTACGCTGACCTTCGCGAGCAGTTCGACACGCCGAAAAACCGCAACGCCCACTGCACCATCGGCTGCGCCCGAACCGCCTCCGCGACGGACGAGTGGCGCTCCCAGGGGCGCCTTTCTGACACCCCCCGTACGGCGGCTGCATCATAAGAGCTTTCAGTTCTGACCCCGAAGTGCGGCGGCGGCCCGGACCTCACGAGCGCTCATCGATTGGCCCCCTGGCGCGACCTCGAACCTCCTCCCTCCCGGGAGGGGGCGGGCGCGCTGCGAAAAGCACCAGGAAAAAATAGATCGGCGCGCCGATCCCAGCCAACGCCAGGAACCAGTTCGATCTGCCGATGAGCGCAAGCAGGATCACCAGATAGATGAAATCGCGGCGCGACGCGGAGTCGAGCAACCGAGTTCAGCAGAGTCTCGGGAGAGTTCGGACACCGACGTGAACAACGTGTCCTCGCCGTCCTTTGAACGCATCAGCCGCCAGTAGACGAAACCGGCCGATCCCAACGTCCCGAGAACGGCCGCCACGCCGAGCCATAACGGCCAGATCGCGCTGGCGGACAGGCTCCAGCCGACGCCCATGCAGCCGAATATGACCGTGTGGACGACGTTGTCGCCCCAAAAATCGAGGACGCCGCCCCATCGCGATTGCTGGAACTTGAGCCTGGCCAGTTCGCCGTCGCATCCATCAAGGATCGAGTGGGCCAGAAACAATAGCGCCCCGATGGTTTGCATCAACGGGCGGGAGGACAGGAAAAACGGGCCGCCGCAGATCCCAACCGCAATCGAAATCAAGCTCATTTGATTGGGCGTGATCACGGTTCCCGCCAATCGGCGCGAAATCTGCAAAGAGAGCGGCCGCTCAACGTGGCGCGCCATGAACCCGTCGGTGTCCTTGACCAGCGACCGCAGGAGGCGCCGTTCCGCGACGCCCACGTTCGCGGGTGTCTCGACGACCATCGGATCGACGTCTGCCGAGATGTGTGCTGGCCGGCCAAACCGGCGAGCGAGTCGGCCCTCGACGTCGGCCAAGTCTCGGGCGCCGCCTTCTCTGTTCAGTACGTCCACCGCGTCCGAAGCCGAAGCGGCCGGGAGCATGGCGATCCGATTCGGGATCGTCCCCCAGCCGGCCGGCTCGATCCGCGTCGAGGCTAGCCGTTCGAGCCAACCAGTTTCCGCGAGAATGGCGGCGGGCGCGATGATTACCGGCGCTGTCTGGGAGGACGAAAACGTCGCCTCGAGGCTGCGCCAGTCGGCCATGGCGGCGGCCCCGGGCGTCCCCCGACCCTTTCCTCCTAGGAGAAGGACCTGGCGATAGCCGACGCGCCGCGCCGCCAGGACCGCCCGCTGGGTGAGGCTCAGCCCCAGAACGATCAGATCGCCATCCGGCCCCCGCGGGATATGCGCAGCCGAGGGCGAGGCGGCAGAAGGGGCAAGAAGAATCAAAATCGGCGCTTCAGGCATGATGGCTCGGCTATCCACAAAATCCGATCATAGGCGACACCTGTCTCCACCTGAACAGAGATTGCTGATAGACGATTGAGCACGGCGATCGTAGTCCTGCGCAGTCTTCGACGCGAACCGCGCCCGAACAGGGAGCTATATCATTTCAAGACCGCTAATTGTCGCTGCGTTTCTCGGTTTTCTGCTTGTCGTTTTTCTCATCATCGACAGCGGCGCCGCCGAGGTGGTGTCCGCCATGCTGGTCCTCGGCTGGTGGCTCGTGCCGATAACCCTGTATCATCTGGCGCCCTTATTTTGTGAACTCGACCTCGTGGCGAGAGCTGTTTCCGGCTTCAAACCGCCCTGGCCGCCTCCGCTTCCTCTGGATGCGTTGGATCCGCGAATCCGTCAGCACGCTTTTGCCGGTCGCCAGCGTGGGCGGCGACTTCGTCGGCGCGCGGCTCGCGCAGCAGCGCGGCGTTCCGGGGGTGCAGGCGGCCGCCAGCATGGTGGTCGATATTACGGTCGGCGCGGCGACCCAAGTGGTCTTTGTGGTCGCCGGAGTGACGCTGCTCGCAACCCGGGAGAGCGCCCATGCCTCGTCCGCAATGGCGCGGGCGCTGATGATCGGCGCGGCCGTGTTCGCCGCGGCGATCGGCGCTTTCGTGCTGGTCCAACACAATAGCATGTTCAGTCTGTTCGCGAAGGCGGCTCGGCGGGTCGCGCCGAAGAGTTGGCTGTCCGGCTTCGCCGGCCGCGCAGAAGCGATCGACGACGCTGTCGTCGCGACCTATCGTCGCCGTCTCGCCTTGTCATCTTCCAGCCTGATACGGCTGTTCAGTTGGGCCATTGGCGCCGGCGAGGTCTGGCTGGCGACGCGCGTCCTCGGCAAGCCCCTGAGCGTGATCGATTCGTTTATCCTGGAAAGTCTCAGCGCTGGGATCCGCGGCGCGGCGTTCATGGTGCCCGGAGCTTTAGGCGCCCAAGAGGGCGGAATGATCTTGTTCGGGGCGCTGCTCGGGCTGCCCGCAGACCTGGCGCTCGCGGTTTCTCTCACCAAACGGGTTCGCGAGCTGGCTCTCGGCCTGCCCGGACTCGCGGCTTGGCAATGGGTGGAAGGGCGCCGTTTGCTCTCTCGTGGAGAGGGTAAGGCGAGCTCGACCTCGTAATGACGTCTACTGAGGCGGCGGGATTGCGTAAGCCGGCGATCCTGCGGCTGGCTCCGCGGTCGCAGGCGACCCTACGACCGGGCCTAGCGTGGCCGGTGACTCGACTGTGGGCGGCAGGCCGAGCGCCTCGCGCAACTGGTTCCGGCGCGTCTGATAATAGTCCGAGCGCAGGAAGGTGTAGAAGTCGATCGAGGCGTTTTCGGCCTGTTTCCATTGGGCGAGGTGAGCGACGCCACCGACCACGCCCGAGCCGATCGTCCAAGGCCATCCAAGGTAAATTCCGCCCACAACCCATCCGACCGGATCGCCGACTGTATCCACGATTCCGCCTATAGAATCGCGTTGCGTCGAGGGACCGAAATAGGGGGTCACGGTATAGGCGCCCGAGGGAACGCCCCAGACAAACATCGTTTGACCAAAGTCGCCCGTCTGCTGCGGCAATCCGCCTTGTCCAGCCACGTCAAACAAGCCGCCTAGGCCGAAGATGCTATTGAAGACGAATCGGCCAACGGTGATGCCCGCGGCGTTCAAGCGCCCCTGCAGGACGTCATTGGCGAAGACACGCGGTTCTTTCAGGTTCGCGTCCAAATCCTGGAATCGGTCCCGAATTATCCCTGGCACCGACTTGACGACTGTCGCTGGCGGATCAAGCACGACTTGGTTCACGCGCAGAACGCCGCGGTTGAATTGCTCGTTGGGATCGTCGATCGGCAGCGACGCGTCGCGCGGCACGCCCGCGCAGGCGCTCACGAGGCCCGCCAGACCCAAAGCGCTCAGCCGTCCAATCCAGCGTTCAACGCCACGCATGCGCTGACAATTCCTGTCGAAATTCCGCGCGACGCGGAGAGTTTCCCCGCAAGTCCGATAAAGGACTTGCTTAGCGAACGTCCTGCTCCGGCTCTGAGAAATCAGACCCAGCCCCGATTCAAGCTAGCAGAGCCGGCCGTCGGCGACTATCACCCTTTTGCCACAGTACGGCCATTTGTGCTTCGGTCGCATTAATCACTCGTCGTGATGGGATTTGCTCTGCGTGGCCAAAAGAGCAGGCTGAAACAGCACGGCGGCGGAGAGCGTCGTAACAAGCGACAGGGCCATCAGCTTGCCCATGCTCGAGGTGCCAGGATGATGCGAAAACCATAGGCTGCCAAAGGCGGTTGCGGTCGTGCAGGCGCTGAAGAACACCGCCCGCGTCAGGGCGGACTGTAAAAACTTATGCTCTCCTGCCCGCCAGGCCATGACGTAGTAAATCTTGAACGCGACGCCCACGCCCAGCAAGAGCGGGAACGCGATGATGTTGGCGAAATTCAGCTGCAGCCCGATCGCGACGCAAATTTCGAGCGTAACAACGATGGCGACAAGCAAAGGCACGAGAGTCAGCGCGACGTCTTTCCAGCGCCTTAGCGCGACAAACAGGATCAGCGCGATCGACGCCAGCGACAAGACGGCGGCCTCAAGAAACGCTTTGACGATGGTCGCCGCCGCTTCGACGATAAAGATCGGCGCGCCGCTAGCCTGGGGCGCCACCCCGCGCACCGCATCGACGAAGCGATGCAGGACGGCGTTGTCGTTGCTGTCCCCGCTCGGCCTCGCCTCGATCCTGACCTCGCCGTCGGCCGCGACCCAGGCGCTTTTGAGTGCGGGCGGAAGCGTGTCGATCGTCACGTGCTCGGCGGTGAGGAGATCGCGCACCTGGCGAAGCATCGTCGAGAGCGGCGTGACCAGCACCCGCTCCGCCTCGACTCTGGCTGCGGGCGACGCCTTCGCCAAAGCCGTCAAGGCGCTGGCCAGCCGGCGCGCCTGCGCGGCCGCCGGACTGTCGATATTGCCCACAGTGGCGGAAAGATCGGCCGCCGTCTTGTTGATCGCCTCCAGAGTTTCGGCTGGGGTGGGCGCGGGGTCAACGGGATCAGGATTGAGCGTATTGGCGAAGAAGAAACTGGCGTCGTCGATGAGCGCGAGCTTCTCATCCTGATCCTTGGGCACGAAGCTTTCCAGCGTCCGGACATTGGCGACCTCCGGCAGCTGCTTGAGCTTTTCCGCCATCGCCGAGGCGCGGGCAGGATCGGGCTCGAGAATATCGATGGTGTCTGGGCTCGTGTCCGGATCGCGCATCAGATCGAGCAGGGTCGAGACCGACTCGACATGTTTTGAGCGCAGGTTCAGCGGGTTGAAGTCGAAGCGAAGGCCGCCGAGCAGCGGCAGGCCAAGAACAACGGCGGCAAGGGTGAGCCCCACGACCCAGTTGCGCTGCTTGTCGAGAAAATGGTCGAGAGGCGCGAGCGCGGCCCAACCGACCGGCGCCGCCTCGCCAGCCGGCTTGAGAATCGCGAGCAGCGCCGGAAGCAGCGTGACCGCGGTCGCGAACGCAACGATCATGCCAGTTCCGGCGATCAGTCCGAGCTCCGAGAGGCCCACATAGGCGGTCGGCAGGAACGAATAGAAAGCGGCCGCGATCGAGGCCGCCGCGAGCAGAAGCGGACCTGCCACGCCGCGCCCGGCCGCTTCAAGAGCCTCGAGGAGATCGCGGTCCGCGAACCGCTCGGCGCGGTACCGGACACTGAACTGAATGCCGAAATCGACCCCAAGGCCGATGAACAGCACGGCGAAGGCGACGGAGATGAGGTTCAGCGCTCCGACCATCCATAAGCCGATGGCGGCGGTGAAGACCAACCCGACCGCGAGATTGATCAGGACGGCGAGCATGATCCGGACCTGCTTGAGAGCCAGCCACAGAATCAGAAGAACGATGAGGATCGTCACCACGCCATTGAGCGCCGCGCCGTCGGCGATCGTGGCGAATTCCTCGTCCGACAGGGGCACCGGACCGGTGAGGCGCACGGTGACGCCCCTGTCCGGCGTCAAGCCCAGTTTTGCGATCGTCGCCCGGATGGCTTTGGTCGCCTCGCCTCCGGGCTGGAGATCCCCGTAATTAAGGACAGGTTGAATGTTGACGAATTGTCGAAGATCCGACGGCTTCGGCGCGCGCCCCGACAGCAGCTTGCGCCAGGAGAAGGCTGGGTGCTTGCCCTGCTCCACCTGATCCACAGCGTCCGCGATTGCAGTGAGCGCCGGCTTGATATCTTCGAGCGTCGTTTTTTTGAGCCGAACGCCCTCGAGCGACTGCGAGACCGCGCCAAGGACGCCGCGCAACGTTGGATCGAGGGCGAGCGTGCCTAAGAAAGGCTCGGCCTTGATCAACTGGTCCATGTTGCGACGCAGGTCGTCGACGCTGAGGAACAAGACGCCGTTGCGAGCGAAGAATTCGCCGCCGTCGGGCCGGGTGATGGTGCGAATGATGTCTTTTCGACCGGCGAGGGCCTTGACCAGCGCGTCCGCCGCCTCGTCGGCGGCTTCCGGCGTCGTCGCGTCGATGACGACGATCATCAGGTCGGTCCGCTGTGGGAACAGTTGATTGAGCCGCTTCTCTTGCTGGCGCCAAGGCAGCGAGCTCGACAACAGCGTGTTGCTGTCGGTGTTGATGGCGATGTGGCGGGAGACGTAGGCGCCGGCGAGAACCGCCGCGATGAGAAAGGCGGGAATGACGACCCACGCGTGACGGGTCGACAGGCGCACGACTCGCGCGATCGCGGCGATAATTGGAGCGCTGTCATTCTTGACCATGAGACCGGGGTGGAGGGCATTTTTCGCGACGGGTGTCAATTGGGACGGCGCGATGAAAGACGCCACGCATCCTCAACGTGGCTTGATGAGTCTCTTGGCGGTTTGGAAAGGGCGAAGCCGAGGCGCGGACAAAACGGACGAATTTGTCCTCAACGCGTCCTGAGGCGCTAGCTCACAATTTGCCGAAAGTCTCGTCGAATGCGTAGCCGGTGCCGCGCACCGTTCGAATTCGGGTCGCGCTCCCGACCGCGCGACAGCGCCTTGCGCAGCCGGCCGACGTGAACGTCCACCGTGCGTTCGTCGATCTCAGCAGCCTGACCCCATACGCCATCGAGCAACTGCGCGCGCGAGAACACTCGGCCGGGCTTTTCCAGCAAATATTCGAGCAGCCGGAACTCCGTCGGACCGAGATGAATGTCGCGCGCGCCTCGCCGCACGCGCCGGGTCTCCCGATCCAGATCGAGATCTCCGGCATAAAGACGTTCAGCGATCCGCTCAGGTCGGCTGCGCCTCAATAGCGCGCGCACGCGCGCCATCAATTCCGGCACCGAGAAGGGCTTGACCACATAATCATCCGCGCCGACCGAGAGGCCGCGCACCCGCTCGGCTTCCTCGCCGCGCGCGGTGACCATGATGACCGGCAACGTGCGGGTGGCTTCGCGCGCCCGCAACCGGCGGCAAATCTCAAGCCCGGATACGCCGGGCAGCATCCAGTCGAGTATGACGAGGTCGGGAACGTTTTCGGCGAGACGCAACTCCGCCTCATCTCCACGCTCCGCGTTCTCGACCACGTATCCTTCCGCTTCAAGGTTGTAACCGAGCAGCAAAGACAGATCCGATTCGTCTTCGACGATCAGAATCCGCGGCGCCGAAGCGGCCCCGTGACGGGCGATATCCTTGCGCGCCTGGTTCATTAAAGATCCCCTCTGGCGTCGTCCTCGATGTCGGTTTCTTGCCGGCCGTGCGGCCGCTCACTCGGCAGGTTCGAACCGGTCACGAGGTAGACCACTGTCTCCGCGATGTTGGTGGCGTGGTCGCCGATCCGCTCGATGTTCTTCGAGCAAAACAGAAGATGCGCGCAGAACGTGATGTTGCGCGGATCCTCCATCATATGCGTCAGCAGGTCGCGAAAAACCGAGTCTTCCAGCGCGTCAAGGTCGACGTCCCGCTCCCAGACGTCGAGCGCCCGCTCGACGTCTCGCTGGGCATAGGCGTCGAGCACATCCTTCATCAGTTCGGTCGCGAATTCGTTCATGTGCTTGATGCCGATGATGGCGCGGGGCACCCGGGATTCGACGCCGATTTTGAGCGAGCGCTTGGCGATGTTCTTGGCCAGATCGCCCACACGCTCGAGATCGCCGGCGACCCGAATGGCGCCGATGATCTCGCGCAAGTCGATCGCCACCGGCTGCCGCCGCGCGATCGTCTGAGTCGCCTGTTCCTCGATCTCGCGCTGCAGCATATCGAGCCGTGGATCGGTCTCCACGACCTGATGGGCAAGGACGGTGTCCCCGGTGGCAAGCGCGTCCACCGCCTCGATCACCATTTTCTCGGCGAGGCCGCCCATCTCGGCGATGCGCCGCTCGAGCAGATCGAGATCCTTGTCGTAGGCTCTGACGGTGTGCTGGTTCACCACGGCGATGCCTCCCTCAGCCGAAGCGGCCAGTGACGTAGTCCTGCGTGCGCTTATCGCGCGGCGAGGTGAAGACTGTGTTCGTCTCATCGAATTCGACCATCTCGCCGAGATACATGAAGGCGGTGTAGCGCGAACAGCGCGCAGCCTGCTGCATGTTGTGGGTGACGATGGCGATGGTGTAGTCGCCAGACAATTCGTCGACGAGTTCTTCGATCTTGGCGGTTGAGATTGGATCGAGAGCGGAGGCCGGCTCGTCGAGCAAAATCACTTCCGGGCTGATCGCCACCGTGCGGGCGATGCACAAGCGCTGCTGTTGGCCCCCCGATAGGCTCAAGCCGCTGGCGTTCAACTTGTCTTTCACCTCGGTCCAGAGGGCGGCCCGTTGGAGCGCCGATTCAACACGCGCATCCATTTCCGATTTTGGCAGCTTTTCATAAAGGCGGATGCCAAAGGCGATGTTGTCATAGATCGTCATCGGAAACGGCGTCGGCTTCTGGAACACCATGCCGACCCGCGAACGCAAAAGATTAAGGTCGAGGTCCGGCGAGAGAATGTTTTCCCCATCGAGCATGACCTCGCCCTCGGCGCGCTGGCCCGGATAGAGGTCATACATGCGGTTGAGCACGCGCAGAAGCGTCGACTTGCCGCAGCCCGAAGGGCCGATGAACGCCGTCACCTGCCCCGCGAACAGGTTCAGGTTCACGCCCTTCAGCGCGTGCGTCTGCCCATAATAAAAATTGAGGCCGCGCACGACCACCTTGCTGTTCTCGGCGGCCGCGAGTTTGGACGCCGTCTGGGGCCGAACGCCAGTGTTCATGCTCGAATCCCTTCCGAATATGAGTTCTGATTGCTCGAGGAGGAGCTTGGGATCGTTGCTTCTTCGACAACCGGTCGCACGGAGTTCACCGCTGTGTTCATTGGTCCACACCCCTCGCGGCGAGCGCGCGCGCGAAAATGCTGAGCGCAAGAACGGCAAGCGTGATGATCAGCGCGCCGGTCCAGGCGAGTTGCTGCCATTCCTTGTAGGGGCTCAAAGCGAACTGGAAGATGACGACCGGCAGGCTCGAGATTGGCTGCGTGGGGTCGGTGCTCCAGAACTGGTTGTTGAGCGCGGTGAACAGCAGAGGCGCGGTTTCCCCACTGACCCGGGCGACGGCGAGCAAGACGCCGGTCAACAGCCCGGCGCGCGCTGCGCGGTAACCGATCCGCCGAATGACCAGCGAGCGCGGCATGCCGAGCGAGGCTCCGGCCTCACGCAAGGTATTGGGAACCAGGTTCAACATGTCTTCGGTCGTTCGAACCACGACCGGCACCACCAGGACCGCCAAAGCAATGCAGCCCGCAATCGCGGAGAAATGGCCCATGGGCACCACAACGATCACATAAACGAAAAGCCCGATGACGATCGACGGAGCGCTGAGCAGGATGTCGTTGATGAAGCGAACGACGAAGGCCAATCTCGAATAGCGGCCGTATTCCGCTAGATACGTGCCCGCCAACATGCCGAGTGGGGCGCCGACCAAAACACCGATCACCGTCAGGAACAGACTGCCGGCAATGGCGTTGAGGAGACCGCCCGAGCTACCGGGGGGCGGAGTCATTTGCGTGAAGACAGCGAGCGAAAGGCCGGAAAGCCCTTGCCAAAACAGGACCGCCAGAATCAAAAACAGCCAGGCTAGCCCGAAGGCGGCGGCCGCGACGCTCAGGCCCATCCAAATCGCGTTGCTCCTGTGTCGCCTGGCGTAGAAAGACGTATTTCTATCTGCCCGCTTTGGATCAGACATGATCCTATCGCCCCGCCTGAACTTCGAGCCGCATCAACATGACCCTGGCGATGGCCAGAACGATAAATGTGATCATGAACAGAATCAGGCCCAGCGCGATCAACGACGACGTGTAGAGATCGCCCACCGCCTCGGTGAACTCGTTGGCGATCGAGGCGGAAATCGTCGTTCCTGGCGCGAGCAGAGAAGGGGAAATTCTATGCGCGTTGCCGATCACAAAGGTGACCGCCATGGTCTCGCCGAGCGCGCGCCCGAGGCCGAGCATCACGCCGCCGACGACGCCGACGCGGGTGAAGGGAATGACGACGTTCCTCACGACCTCCCAGGTCGTACAGCCGATTCCATAGGCTGACTCCTTCAGCATCGGGGGCACCGTATCGAACACGTCGCGGGAAATGGAGGTCACAAAAGGCAGGACCATGATCGCGAGAATCAGCCCGGCCGTCAGCATGCCGATGCCATAGGGCGGCCCGGCGAAAAGCGATGAAAGCACAGGCACGTTTCCGAACAGCCCGATAAGCCCGGGCTGCACGTATTGCTGGAGGAACGGGGCAAAGACGAACAGGCCCCAAATCCCGTAGATGATGCTTGGAATGCCCGCCAACAGTTCAATGGCGATGCCGATCGGGCGACGCAGCGCCGGCGGGCAGATTTCGGTCAAGAAGATCGCGATGCCAAGCCCGACGGGAACGGCGATCAGCATGGCGATAGCCGACGTTACGACAGTTCCGTAAATCGGGGCGAGCGCGCCGAACTTATTGGTGACGGGATTCCAGACCTGGGTCACGAAGAAGCCGAACCCAAACTTCCGAAAAGCAGGCAGCGATCCGTCGATTAACGATACGATGACCCCCCCAAGGATCAGGAGAACGGCGAGCGCGGCCGCCTGGGTCAGGCGGTGAAAAAGCGCGTCGCTGAGAGCAAAGCTTCTTATCCTGGCTGCGCGGGCGCTTGCGGAGGATTCCATCGTTTGGCCATGGACGACGATTTCGGCCATTCACTCCACTCTCAGGTTCGCTGCGCAAGCGCCGCGGGAGACGCTGCCCGAGGATTGTCGGGGCGCCCGCGGGACGCCCCGATCAGCCGACGAGACGGTTACTTCGCCGCCATATAGACCGGCTTGCCGTCTGGCCCCTTGATATCGGCGGCCCACATCGCCTTGATGCTATCGACGACATTTGTCGGCAGCGGCACGTAGTCGAGGGCCTCGGCCATCTTTCCGCCCTGGCTATAGGCCCAATCGAAGAATTTCAGCGCTGCGGCCGCATTGTCGACATTCGGCGGCTGCTTGGGCACCAGGATGAACGTCGCTCCGGCAATCGGCCAGGTGTCCGGCCCGGCCTGGTCCGTCAGAATGACGTAATAATTATCCGAGTGCGCCCAGTCGGCGTGGGCCGCCGCGGCCTGGAACGCCGCCGCGTCCGGAGAGACGGCCTTGCCGTCGTGGTTGATCATTTTCACCGACGCCATCTTGTTCTCCAACGCGTAGGCGTATTCGACATAGCCGATGGCGCCCTTGGTCTGGATCACGTTGTTGGCGACGCCCTCGTTGCCCTTGGCGCCAAGGCCGGTCGGCCATTCGACGCTGGTGCTGGACCCGACATTCTCCTTCCAGTCCGGACTGACCTTGGACAGGTAGTTGGTGAAGATGAAGGTCGTGCCCGAACCGTCCGAGCGATGCACGACGACGATCGCGTTCGACGGAAGCTTGACGTTCGGGTTCAGTTTCTTGATCGCGGGATCGTCCCATTTGGTGATCTTGCCAAGGAAAATGTTGGCGAGCGTCGGTCCATCGAGCACCAAATCGCCCGCCTTGACGCCATCCAGATTGACGACGGGCACGTCGCCCCCGACGACGGTCGGGAACTGAACCAGGCCAGCGGCCTGGAGCTTCTTAGGCTCGAGCGGCATGTCCGACGCGCCGAACGTGACGGTTCTCGCCTGGATCTGCTTGATGCCGCCGCCCGAACCAATCGACTGATAGTTGAGTCCGATACCCGTGTCCTTTTTGTAGGTGTCCGCCCACTTGGCGTAAAGCGGATAGGGGAACGTCGCGCCCGCTCCGGAAATATCCGCAGCCTGCGCAACGGGGGCTGCGGCGGTGGCCATCGCGCCGCACATGGCGAGCGCCGCGACGCGGATGAATTGACTGATTTGCATTGATGCCTCTCGAGCGCATGAGGGAGTACGGATGCGCTTCACGCCGATGGGCGAGAAAGCGCCACAGTCGCATTTCTAGGGCCCCCACTTGAGGCTGTTACGACAGGGCGATGACAGTTTTGCGACGCGGCGGATCAACAGCCAGCCGTCATGCCCAAAAGGCGACGCGCGCCGAGAATTCGAAGAGCTCTGCTCTGTGTGCAGCGACACTACTCGCAGCCCGTCCCCTTCAGCGGTCGCTTGGCCAAGCAGCCATCGCCGCTGCGGCTAGGCCCCTCAACTCCACCGGAGCGGCGCCGTCCCGCGCCTGGATGGCCATCCCCTGGAAGACACCAGATAGAACCGGCCCAGCCCATCGATGTCCGTCGCGGCGGGCAGTTCGCCGTTGGCTGCCGCAGTTTCCAGTCGCGACCTTAACACGCCTAGAATTTCGAGCCGGATCTTCCTGACAACGTCGGCGATCGCGGCCGGCCATTCGTCGCCGACGGTCGCTATCCTTTTTGCACTAAGTCCGACACCCAGGCCTGGCCGACGACCAGGAACACTCGCGGACTACGAAACCCGCAAACCAAATCGGACCGCCAGATCGATTTCAGAGCCTGCACCGCGCGTGAGGGACTTCGAGTTTTTCGGGGCCGGCCGGCCTTATGTCGCTAACGCCTCAAGCGGGCGCTTAATGCAAATCTCGTAGGCGTCGCGCCAAGGACGTAGCCGTTCGATGGCCGCCGCTGCGGCCAGCACGTCGCTGTCGGCGTAACGCCGTCCGATGATCTGCATGCCGACCGGCAAACCGCCGCTGAGGCCCGCCGGGACGGACGCAGAGGGGTGGCCGCTGAAATTCGTGACATAGGTGAGGCACCAGCCGATCAAAGGATCCACCTCGACGCCATCGACCTCAGTGGGCCCTTTGGTGTCGCCGTCAGACGCGTTGTCGACCGGCATCGCCGCGACGGTGGGACAAACCAGAATCTCGATGAGTTGCGAGGACGCTTTGAATCGCGTCGTAGACCTCGCTGCGAATCGCCTGATCAGCCTCCAGATCCAAGGCTGAGAGATTCCGGCCTGCGTCAATCCTTCGCAGGTAGTCGGGGGGGAAATCGTGACGGTGCTCGCCCATCAAGTCGATGCCAAAAGCCTTCATACCTTCGAGGGCGCCGATATTGAGCGGCGCCATGAGCCTGGTCCATGTGTCGCTGAGCTCCCGCTGGCTTCTCTTCAGACCGAGCCGGACCTCTTCGACGGTCGCCCCTGCCTCGACGAAGCCCCGCACCGCTTCGTCAACGGTTCCGCGGATTGCGGGATCGATCGGAAAAACGTCGAGATTCGGGCTGTAAGCGATCTTCCAGCCCTTGATCGACCGGCGAACAGCTAGAAGGAAATCCTCCATCGTCTCGATGGCGAACGGATCGCGCGGATCATAGCCAGCGAGGGCGTTGAGCGCCAAGGCCGCGTCCTCGACCGTCCGGCTGATCGGCCCCTCGGCCACGAAGGGCGTGGCGCCGGCGAAGGCGTTGGGCCGCAGGACGACGGGCACCCGGCCGAATGACGGCCTGAGCCCCATCACGTTGCACCAAGCGGCCGGAATCCGGATCGAACCGCCGGCGTCGGTGCCCTCAGCAAAAGGGACGAGTCCGTCCGCGACAGCAGCCGCACTGCCGCCCGAGGAGCCGCCGGCGTTCTTGCGCAAGTCAAATGGATTGCGTGTCGGGCCGAACAGGAAGTTGTCGCAAGCCCCGCGCAGGCCCATGGTCGGGCTGTTGGTCTTGCCAAGGAGGATCGCGCCGGCTTTCTCAATGCGTTCGGCAAATATGCAATGCCAGTCGGCGACGCAGTTCCGCATCGCCCTGACGCCCCCGAAGGTGAACGGCCAACCCGGCTTGAAGTCGAAGAGATCCTTGATGGCGGAAGGAACGCCGTGGAGCGGACCGACGGCGGCGCCGGACATGATCGCCTCCTCGGCAGCTTTCGCTTCGCGGCGCGCGTCGTCGAAACCCTTGAAAACGAAAGCATTGAGGCTTGGATTGCGACGCTCGATCCGGGCGATGCACGCCTCCACGATCTCGAACGGCGACAAGAGGCGGCGGCGAACCTTGTCGGCGATCTCAGCGGCGCTCATGTAGGCCAATTCCCCCTCGCTCATTCCGGTTCCTCTCGGAGTAGGGCGGCGCGCGGTTGCGCCGCTAGCATCAACTTCGGTGACGCGCCGGCTGCAAACCGTAGACTGGCGTCGGCAGCCCCTCCATGCGCGCCTTGATCTGAAGCGCAAGAACCAGGGAGTAGTGCCGCGAGAGCGCCAGATTGCCTCCGTGAAACCAGAGGCCAGGTTGCTGCGTCGGCTTCCACATGTTGCGCGGTTCGCCTTCCCACGGGCCCGGGTCGCCGCGCACGCCGGACCCCAGGCCCCAACACTTGCCGACTTTATTCGCCGCCTCCTCGGAAATGATGGGAGCGAGCACGCGATTCATCGACTGGAATCCGGTCGCCATCACGATGAGGTCCGCCGGTAGCTCGGAGCCGTCGGTGAGCTCGACGGAACGCTCCCTGACACAACGAATCTCGACACCGCTTCGGGTCGCGATGTCGCCTCTGGCAATCAGCTCCGAAGCCCCGACGTCGATGTAGTAGCCCGAGCCGGTCCTCAACGCCTTCATCATAAGGCCAGACTCGTCCTCGCCGAAGTCGATCTCAAACCCTGACTTCGCGAGCCTCGCATAGAAGGGAGCGTCGCGACGGCGAATCTCCTCGTAGATCGGAATCTGACCGCGATGCATGGTTCGAAACGGAGTGGCGGCGAAGATCAGGTCTGCCCTGTCCGTCGTAACCCCGGCTCTGAGCGCACTCTCGGAATAGAGAGGCTCGAACCCCAACTCCATCAGCGTCTCCGAGCGCACAACGGTCGTCGGCGACCGTTGCAGCATCGTAACCTTGGCGCCGAAGTCCCAGAGATCCGCCGCGATGTCGTGCGCCGAACTGTTGGAGCCCACGACGATGCACGCCTTTCCAGCGTAGGGCTCGCCAGTCTTGTAGTTGCTCGAGTGGCAATGCCGTCCCTGGAACGTGTCAAGGCCTGGCAAAGGAATGACGTTCGGCGGCCCGTAGGCGCCGGTCGCGAACACGAGCTGCTTCGGTCTCAAGATCGTGTGCGCTCCATGGCGGACGACATCCACACTCCATTCCGACGTCTCTTCATCGTATTCCGCGTGAACGCATTCGGAGGAGGCCCAATAATTCAGCTCCATCACTTTGGCGTACATTTCCAGCCAGTCGCCTATCTTGTCCTTGGGCGCGAAGACCGGCCAGTTCTCGGGAAAGGGAATGTAAGGCAGATGGTCGTACCAGACCGGATCGTGCAACACGAGCGAGCGGTAGCGGTTGCGCCAGGAGTCTCCGGCGCGCGCGTTCTTTTCTAGGATGATCGTTGGAACATCGAGCTGCTTCAACCGCGCCCCGAGCGCGATGCCCCCCTGTCCCCCTCCCACCACGACGCAATAGGGCTGCTTCTTCTCGCCGAAAGCTTCCTCTTCCGGCCGCTTCGCGTCGAGGCAGGCCTTGTCCCGCCGATAGACGCCATGCGCCACGCCCATTGGCCGCGATCGCCCTTTGCGCTCCTCAAAGCCCTTGAGCTCCTCGATGGCCGTAAGCAACGTCCAAGCGCGACCGTCCTTCAGGCGCAGGATCCCGCGCCCGCGGGCAAGCTTTGTTTCGAAGGCTATCCAGGCCTCCGTCACGCCGTTCGACTGCGTCGGCTCGCCGTCGACGCGCCAGATCGTTGGGTTTGCGGCCGCGAACTGGGCGCCAAGCATGGCGGCGATCTCGTCTCGACCCTCCATGGTCTTTACGTTCCAAGTGAAGGCGACGAGATCTCTCCAGAAACATTCGTCACCGAACAACGAAGTGGCCCGCTCGATCTCGCCCGAGGCTAGGGCTGAACTGAAGGCGTCAAGCCAGCCGCTGGCGTCGTTCGCGTTCGATCGAGGTTCGCCCATGCGTATCCTCCAAAAATCGCGAGTTCCGCGCTCCCCTATTCCCGCGGCCAGCGCTTTTTCATCAATGGCGTCGGATCGGAAGAGGGCGACGGGATGGCGACGCCGATGTTCGCCAAAGTGTAACGGACCCGGCGGAGGGATTCTAGCGACCGCATGCCCATCTCGGACGCGACGCGAACGATCCCCTGAAGCAAGAGGGTGGGGAGACCAGCAACCAATCGCCACGCCCCGCCGTGAGCGTGAACTACTCTTAGGCCCATAAGAACGAGGCCCACTCTCCCGAAAATAGGGATGGCGTCGACGGTCTCCGATGAGGAGGTTCACCCTTGCGCCCTATCGGATTGTGTAAGATATTTTGACGATCGCGCGAGCCGAAGTTGTCCCGCCAATGCGACTGCGGCGGGCCGTTCTTCCAGCATTGGGCCGCTTGACACGGAAGGAGGAGCGCCATGGCGAAGGGCGCCGCCGGTTCGCAACCGAAAATGGTTGTCGAAGGCGCGACCAAGTTCTACGCGACGCAATCTGGACCGGTGCACGCCCTCGACAACGTGTCGCTCGAAGTCCGTCAAGGCGAGTTCCTGTGCATTCTCGGTCCATCCGGTTGTGGCAAGACGACCTTGCTGTGGTCGATGGCTGGACTGCACGATTTGACCTCCGGCCGGATCAGGCTCGGAAAGGACGTGATCACCAAACCACACCGCGAGATCGCGGTGATCTTTCAGGACGCCAACCTTTTGCCGTGGCGCAATCTGCTCAAGAACATCGCGCTGCCCTTTGAGTTGAAGCGACGCCGCCCTGACACGCAGCGGATCGATCGTCTGCTCGAGCGAGTCAATCTGAAGGGCTTCGAGCACAAATTTCCGCGCGAGCTCTCGGGCGGAATGCAGCAGCGCGCATCGATCGTAAGAAGCCAGGATATCCTGATTCCTCCCTTCGTGGTCGCCAACTTCGTGCGTGTCGTTTTCGTCCGGAAGTACGGAATGGTGTTCGAGTCCATGCAGTATTTGAACGACAGCTGGTTCGGCGCCTGAGCGCGCCAGGGGGAATTCGGGTGGGCTGCAGGGCCATCTACGCCTATCTTTGGGACCTCGCTGAAATCGGGGCGCCGTCCGCGCGCGACCGCTTATGCTCGCTGGGGCTCGACACCGTGACGATCGCGGGGACGCCGTTCACGACGCGGATCTCATGCTCTGGTTTGCCGGCGACAACATCGTGAGCGCGTATCCGCAGACGGTCGACGTTCGCGGCCTCAAACATCCCGACATTGGGCAGACAATGTATCGCTTCGCGGGCGGCGCGACAGCGACGCTCGAGACCGTCTGGTGCATGCCCGAGAAGACGCCGTTCGACATCGACGAACGAATGTCGATCATCGGTGACGCGGGCATCGTTCATATCCAGGACCCTTTCCCAAACCTTGGCGTCGTATCGAGCGACAAGTTTCATAGCCCAGACACCACTTATTGGCCGGAATTCGACGGAATTCGCGGAGGGGCGTTGCGCGAGGTACTCGCCTATTTCGCTTCGTGCGCGCTGAAGGAAGAGGCGCCGGCGATCGGCCGCCCGGAGGACGCCCTCGTGGCGCTTCAGGCGACGCTCGCAGCGGAGGAATCCGCCCGCACCGGCCGAGTGATCCGCATCGACAACTAGAGAAGGCAGTGGAGGATCAAAACGGATGGCCAAGAGAGTTTTCGTCGTCGGCCTTGGCAATATGGGCATGAGCCACGCGCTTGCTTACACCCGGATTCCCGGCTTCGAGGTGGTCGGCGTCTGCGAAAGGCGAATCGCCGATCGCGAGCTGCCGCCCGCGCTCAGTGGGGCAAAGACATTCGATAACTTCGAGAAGGCTCTGGCGGAATTGAAGCCGGACGTGGTCTCGATCAACACGCTACCGGACACGCACGCGGATTTCGCCATCAAGGCGATGGAGGCCGGCGCAGATGTGTTCGTCGAGAAGCCACTCGCGGACAACGTCGCGAACGCTGAAAAGGTCGTCGCGACCGCGCAGCGAACGAAGCGAAAACTCGTGGTCGGCTATATTCTCCGCCAGCATCCATCGTGGATCAAGTTCATCGAGATCGCACGCCAGCTCGGCTCGCCGCTTGTCTTTCGGATGAACTTGAACAAGCAATCGAACGGTGAGACATGGAATTGGCACAAGCGGCTCATGGACAGCTTCCCGCCGATCGTTGATTGCGGCGTCCATTATGTCGACGTGATGTGTCAAATGACGATGGCCAAGCCCGTCAGGGTTCACGCCATCGGCGCCAAGCTCACCAACGAAGTGAAGCTAAACAACTACGGTATGCTGCAGGTTACCTTCGACGACGGCTCGGTCGGCTGGCACGAAGCCGGCTGGGGACCGATGATGAGCGAGACTGCGTTCTTCGTGAAAGACGTCGTGGGTCCGAAGGGATCCGTCTCCATTGTCATGGCCGAGACCGCGGGCAAAGTGAAGTCTGACGACATTAAGCAGATTCCGTTTGGCTAACCAACGGATAGGTTTTTTGCGGTTGGCTGCCTGCGCCGATTCGCAAGGTGTATGACATGGCGGGAAAGTCTCCGGTTACGGCGAGCGATGAACAACGCGCCGGCCTCTTGGCTCTTGCCGGTTCACGCGATCGCGGCGAGGCGGACCGCGCCCGCGCCGTGCTTTTGACGCTGGCTGGTTGGACCAGCCCCAAGATCGCGGCGGCGTTTGGCGTGCGCGAAGATACGGTTCGGCTGTGGCGCAGCGACTTCGCCGCCGGCGGGATCGCAGCGCTGAAGGCCAGCATCGCGCCGGGCCCGCCTCCGGTGAAGAGTGAAGCCGCCATGCGCGTTGCCACCCCCTTGCTGGAAGAACCTGTGGCCGACCGGCGCAACTGGACAATCCCCCGCCTTCGCGCCGAGATCGAAGCGCGCGAGGGCGTGCGCATCAGCCGTTCGCAACTGTCCAAGGCGTTGCGAAAAAAAAGTTCCGCTGGCGGCGGCCCCGGCACACGCTGAAGGGCCGTCAGAGGGAAAGCGAAGTGGAACGGGTGGGCCTGCGCCTGCAACTGCGCAAACAGCAGGCCGAAGCCGGCGACATCGTTCTTCTCTACGGCGATGAGAGCGAGGCGCTGACCCATCCTTATCTCGCCCGCGCCTGGGCGAAGTCGGGAGCGGACTTGCGTGTGCCGGCGCCGGGGCAGGCCAAGAAGGTCGCGATACTGGGGTCGCTCGATCCCCTCACGCGCCAACTCATCGTCCATACCAGCCCGACCAAGCGCAGCAGCGATTTCATCGCTCATCTGGAGCAACTCGACCGTCTCTTTGGGCCGCAGCCCGGGCGGCAGGCCAAGCCGGTCGTGCTGGTCGAGGACAATGGTCCGATCCACACCAGCAAACGCTCGCTCGCCGCCCTCACCGCCCGCGCACATGGCTCACCGTCGAATGGCTGCCGAAATACGCCCCCGAACTCAACGACATCGAGCCGGTCTGGCGCGATCTCAAAGCCCATCACCTCGCCCACCAGACCTTCACCGACGCCGCCGCGCTCGACCAGGCCATCCATCACGCTGTCATTGATCTCAACCGCGAGCGCATCCCCAATCCGTTGGCCATGCCACGAATCTTTGCTTAACGCCCACACCAAGACGAATCAGATTTTGTGGCATCACTCCGACATGTCGAAACCCGACGAAAGGATCGACATGAGCGACGAGCCTGATCACGACGCCCTTTGCGAACGCGAGCAACGCTACCTGCTTAAGGCAATCGACGAGAACATCGACCTCACCGATCACATGAACGACGCCGTCAAAAGCCTGAAGATCGTGATCGCCGCCGATCAGTCGATCCACACGGGTCAGGTGGTCGCGCTTCAGTGAGCGACGATTTGGGAACGGCGGCAATGAGCCTCGATCTGGTCCTTCGCGGAGGGCGCGTCGTCGAGGATCGACACCGCCATGGATGTCGGCTTGGAGGGTGAACGCATTTGTTAAGGTTGGCAGCGATTTGTCGGGAGGCAACGTCCTAGACGTCTCCTGCTGCATCCTGCTTGGGCCGGGCTCACTGAGCGCCGCGCAAGCAAAGACGATCTCATGCCCGCCAGTTCGATGATTCAGCCGCAGCCTGTAGGCTTGTTGGTTCGTTCGTAATGGGCGGCGACGCTTGGATCAATCAGCTCGCTGCGTTGGAGCCCGGAGCGTCGCGAGATTGCGATCCGCATCCGCGCCCACGAGGCAGCTGTCACCAACGATATCGGCGACCGAGATCGCCCCCAGCTTGCGTCTTCGCTCGAGGTGTAGGCCTCCCGACGGGAGGCTACAACTCGATGATCGTGATATCGGGGGCTCTAGCAGGCTGCTGAAAAAGTCGGCCGAGAAGGGGCTGGTGTTTGGTTCTATCCGATGATTCCCTTGGGTTGAGGCATGATTCGGAGGGATCGATGCGAGGCGAGGATCGGACGAGCGGGGCGTTGTTCTCGTACATTGACGTCGAGGCCAGGGTCCCGACGAAGCATCGGTTGCGGGCGATGCGGCGACTGACCAATGCGGCGCTGGCGGAACTCGACGCGAGGTTTTGCGCGCTTTACGAGGCGGTCGGGCGTCCCTCCATCCCGCCGGAGCGATTGCTGCGGGCGACGCTTCTGCAGCTTCTCTATTCGATCCGCTCGGAGCGGCAATTGGTCGAACGGCTGGAGTTCGACATGCTGTTCCGCTGGTTCGTCGGGCTTTCGCTCGACGAGACGGTCTTCGACGCCTCGACCTTCTCCAAGAACCGCGACCGTCTGCTCACGCACGAGATCGCGCAGGGGTTTCTCGCTTCGCTGCTTGGCCTGCCGGAGGTGAAGAGGCTGTTGAGCGCGGAGCATTTTTCGGTCGACGGGACGATGCTGAAGGCCTGGGCGTCGATGAAGAGCTTTCGGCCCAAGGACGGCTCGGGCGAGCCGCCGTCGCCGGGGCGCAATGGCGAGGCGGACTTCCGCAAGACGAAGCGGTCGAACGCAACGCACGCTTCGACCACCGACAAGGACGCGCGGCTGTACCGCAAGGGCGACGGGCAGGAGAGCCGTCTTTGCTATCTCGGCCATGCGTTGATGGAGAACCGCAACGGGCTCATGGTGGCGGCTGAGGCGACATTGGCGACCGGAACGGCCGAAACGCGAGGCGGCGGCCGCGCTGACGCAGGATCTGCCCGAGGGGGCGACATTGGGCGCGGACAAGAACTACGACGCCGAGGCCTTCGTCGAAGAGCTGAAGCGCCGCAAGATCGAGCCGCACATCGCCATCAATGGCTCGGTGAGCAAGCTGGGCAAGGTTCGCAAGACCGCTGTGCCGCCGTAGGTCGCGGCCAGCCTTCGCTATGCGATCAGCCCGCGGCTGCGCAAACGCATCGAGGAAGGCTTCGGCTGGAGCAAGACCGTGGGCGGGCTCGCCCAAGTGAAGGTGCGCGGCCTCGGCAAGGTCCGCGCCGTGTTCGTCTTCGCTGTCGCCGCCTACAACATCGTGCGGCTGCCCAAGCTCTTGGCCCTGACGGGCGAAGTGTGTCCGGCGGGGTGAAAAACCAGGGAACAATGACCAGAGGCCGAGCCCATCGTCAAAGGATGAACCCGTCCCAGGCGAAAAAATCCGTCCCCGACCCCTGCCTTGCGCAAACGCACTGACTTTTTCAGCAGCCTGCTAGAGCAATTTCCATTCATGTTGCATCGTATCCCGCGGCGGCGCGATAGTTGGCGCATTCTTGCGGGGTAAAGCGGCGAAGGGCGTCAGCGATCGTGACTTCTTTGCGTAGCGGCATCACTGTATTGCTTAGCGGGCTCAAGCTCGGCAACGGGTCGGAACTTCCGCTCAAGACGCTTGGCGCCGGTGAGATCATCGACCGCGCGACGCTGAGCGCTCCCGGCAAGCCGCTCGGCAAGGAGCAATGGGCGGCCACGGTCGACAGCGTCGGCTCGACGACGCTCGCCAATGTCCTCGCGCAGACGCGCTACGGCGGCGCGGTCGCCGCCTGCGGTCTTGCTGGAGGGATGGATCTGCCGGCGACGGTGGCGCCGTTCATCCTGCGCGGCGTCGCGCTTCTCGGGATCGACAGCGTCCATTGCCCAATGGAGCGCCGGCTCGAAGCCTGGCGGCGCCTGGCGCTCGATCTCGACCGCGACAAGCTCGCGACGATGACGGAGACCATCCCCCTCGCCGAAGTGTTCGAGGCCGGGGCCCGCATCCTCAAGGGCGAGACCCGGGGACGGCTGGTGGTGGCGATCGCTTGACCTTGGAGGTCACGAATGCAACCTGTGGCGAGAATTCGGTTTCAACTAAATGCAAGCAAATCCAAATAAATGCAAGGAAAATTGCTTGGATTTCCTTGGATTTCCTTGGTCGAAATGGGCCTTTTCAAAGGGTTACGGCCGAAAAAATTAAAAAAAGTCCTCCTCTCCCGAAAACCCGCCCTGGTTGCAAATTCGGTGACATCGCGCTCCCGCATGGCGTTCGTCGGCGGGTCGCGCAGCTCTGGAGGATCAAGATCGTCATCGCCAAGATCATAGTCTGGATTTCTGCTTATGGCAAGACAATGCCTCAGAGTTCATGAAACCAACAATCCACCGGGTCGGTTCGGAGCACCCGCGGGCGTCAGCCTCGCCGTTTGGCGATCGAGGACAGGGTCGGGCGCTAATTTGGGCTCGTCTTGGCGAAGGCGACGGCGCTCAGCGCCGGGTCGGCGACCTCATACGTCCAAACCCGGAAGGACTTGAGAACGTGGGGTCCAAACGAGTTGATGAGCGGGATGTCCGCCGCGTCCCGGCCTCGCGCGACTACGATTCTGCCAATCCGTGGGACATTGTTGCGAGGATCAAAAGTCCACCAGGACCCGGCGAGGAACACCTCGATCCAGGCGCTGAAATCCATCGGATCGACGACCGGCACGCCAATATCGCCAAGATGGCCGTTGACGTATCGCGCAGGGATGTTGAGGCATCGGCAAAGCGTCACCGCGAGATGAGCGAAATCCCGGCAGACGCCGATCCGTTCCTCGAAGGCTTCGAACGCGGTTCGGGTCGATCGCGCCTGCAGATAGTCGAACTTGATGTGCCGATTTGAATCCGCGACGCGTCAGCTGGGCGAATTCGGGGCAGCTTGGGCCTGTCGCGCCGCGTGGCTTAGGCGCTCTTGTTGCGCCCGGCTCCGTTGGCCTTGTACGGTTTGGCGCTGGCCTCAATCCCGGCGATGAACTTGCGGATGCGCGGGGCGATCTCGTTGCGGAAGCGGGAGCCGTTGAAGACGCCGTAATGGCCGACCCCCTTCGCCAGGAAATATTGCTTCCTGGTCTCGGGGATATTGACGCACAATTCGTTGGCGGCATGGGTCTGACCGACGCCGGAGATGTCGTCCTTTTCCCCTTCCACGGTCAAAAGCCCGCCATTGCGGATCGCCTTCAGGTCGACCAATTGCCGGCGGTGGGTCATCTCGCCCTTCGGCAAGGCGTGGCGCACGAACACCGTTTCGACCGTCTGCATATAGTACTCGGCGGCGAGGTCCATCACCGCCAGATATTCGTCGTAGAACTCGCGATGCTTCTCGGCCGGATCCTCATCGCCAGAGACGAGATGATTGAACATGTCGAGGTGAGCGCTGACGTGGCGGTCGATGTTCATCGCCATGAAGCCGCTGAGTTGAAGAAAGCCCGGATAGACCTCCCGGCCGAAGCCAGGATAGGGAAAAGGCACCGTATGCAGGCAGTTACGGCGGAACCATTCGACGCCGCGCTTTTCGGCCAGCTTGTTGACCACCGTCGGGCTGCGGCGGGTGTCCACAGGGCCGCCCATGAGCGTCATGCTGGCCGGCGCCGTGGGGTCGCCATCGGCCTCCATCAGCGCCGCCGCCGCGAGCAGCGGCACCGAAGGCTGGCAGACCCCGATCGTGTGTACGCCCGGGCCAAGATCAGCCAGCATCTCGCGCAAATAGTCGATGTAGTCGTCGAGGTCGAAGGGTCCGAGCGCCATCGGAACCATTCGCGCATCGGCCCAATCGGTAATGTAGACGTCGCAATGAGGCAGGAACGCCTCGACCGTGCCGCGAAGCAAGGTTGCGTAATGGCCCGACATCGGCGCAACGATCAGAAGCTTTGGCTGATCAAGCCCGTCGGGAAATCCGGGCCGGACGAACCGGATGAGATTGCAGAACGGCCTGGTCCAGACGATGTCCTGGCGGACCGGATAGACGGCGCCGTCGAGGTGAATTTCGTCGAGCCCAAAGGTCGGCTTGCCGTAGCGGCGCGTCATGCGCTCGAACAGTTCCGCGCCCGCCGAGATGTTCTTGCCCAGGAGAGTGTTGGAAAGCGGGTTCCAAGGATTTCGGAACATGAAATGCGTCGCGTCGGAAACCGCCCGCACCGGCGCCAGAGCCGCGTGCGCCATCTCGTATAATTGGTAGGGGTAGGTTGCGGACATAAACATGGACCAGTCTGGCGCGAACGAGTCGTTTGACATGTCAACCTATCGTCCGTGTCGAGACTTATCAATTAAGTCTTAAGTATTAGGGTACAAGCGGGGCGCCTCTCTGGCGTCAAATCAACTTCGCGCGATCCGTGCGGTGGCGTCAGACGCCCACGCCGCCGAGTGGCCTCCCACATCGGCCGACCGGCGTTTCTTTGCTGATTGCTCGTTGAATCGCCCCCCCGCGCTTGAGCGGGTCAGGCCCCAGCGGCGCTCTTCAACCGAACGCCCGCGTCCGTCAAAACGGCCGCCAGTTCGCCGGACTGGAACATCTCGCGCGTGATGTCGCACCCGCCCACGAACTCACCCTTGACGTAAAGCTGAGGAACTGTCGGCCAATTGGCGTATTCCTTAATGCCCTGGCGAATGTCCGCGTCCTCGAGCACGTTCACGCCGACCACCGGCGCGCCGAGATATTCCAGGATCTGGATAACCTGGCCGGAAAACCCGCACTGCGGAAACTCGGGCGTTCCCTTCATGAACAGGACAACCGGATTTTCCGAGATAACCTTCTCAATACGTTCGCGAGCATTCGCCATGGCGTTGGTCCTCATGGAAGCGGAGAGTCAAGGTCCCGCCCCTTCACTCGACTGATATAGCGTGGGGAAGCGGTCCTTGCCAGCGGACCGCTCACAAAAAGAGGCGCGGTCAGCCGCCGGTCGCGTTCATATGGCGGTGAACGGCGGGCGCCGCCGACCGGGCGATGACGAAATCATGACTCTTTGGCTTGCGCGCTATACCAGCGCGGATCGCCTCTATGAGCGGCCCGTTGGAAGCGGAGCGGCGTAGCGGCTCACGCAAATCGACCGCATCCTCCTGGCCCAGACACATATAGAGCGTGCCGGTGCACGTGACCCGCACCCGATTGCAGCTTTCGCAGAAATTGTGCGTAAGCGGGGTGATGAATCCGAGGCGTCCCCCGGTTTCCTGAACGTCGTAATAGCGCGCAGGTCCGCCGGTGGCGTAGGTCGATGGGATCAGGGTCAGCGATTCTGCGAGCCGGGCGCGCAACTCCGTCAAGGGCAGGAATTGATCCGCTCGGTCGCGCTCCATGTCCCCGAGCGGCATCACTTCGATGAAGGTCAGGTCGAAACCACGCCCATGCGCCCACTCGACAAGCCCTAAAGCTTCGTCTTCATTGAAGCCCTTCAAGGCGACTGCGTTGATCTTGATTTTGAGCCCAGCGGCGGAAGCGGCGCTCGACGCCGGCCAAAACGGCGCTCAAATCGCCCCAGCGCGTCACCTGGCGAAACTTCTCCGGGTCGAGCGTATCAAGCGAGACGTTGATGCGCCTGACGCCGCAATCGGCGAGTTCCGAAGCAAAGCGCGCCAGCTGGGAGCCGTTGGTCGTGACCGTCACTTCATCCAGCGTTCCCGCGCTCAGATGCCGCGAGAGGCCACGGAACAGCGACATCACATTGCGCCTGACCAGCGGTTCGCCGCCGGTAATCCGAATTCTTCGTGCGCCCAGGCTGACGAACGTCGAGCACAATCGATCCAGCTCTTCGAGCGACAGGATGTCCCGCTTGGGCAGGAAATTCATGTCCTCGGACATGCAGTAGACACACCGATAGTCGCAACGGTCGGTGACCGAGATTCGCACATAGGCGATCGCGCGACCAAATGGATCGATGAGCGGCTGAGCGGCCGCGGGCGCGTGAGCATTCATAGCTCGATGATATAGGCGCGCATTCGCTTGAAAGAAAGCCCGGCCGGCGCGTCCGCCGAGCAAAGCTCTTTTCCAGGAGGTTATCTCCGCGCCTAGCGGATCACGACGACCCGCGCGCCGACCTTTGCTCGCCCATAGAGGTCGATAACATCGTCGTTCGTCATGCGGATGCAGCCTGACGAAACCGCCTGCCCGATCGTATCAGGCTCATTCGAGCCATGGATTCGATAGAGTGTGCCCGCCAGATACATGGCGCGCGCGCCGAGCGGATTGTCCAGTCCCCCCGCCATATGACGAGGAAGGTCAGGCCGGCGCCTCAGCATCTGTGGCGGCGGCGTCCAATCCGGCCACTCGCGCTTGTAGCCGATATGGGTGGCGCCGGCCCAGGTAAATCCTGGTCGGCCGACGCCGACGCCGTACTTGAGCGCTTGATGGTCAGGCAGGACGAGGTAAAGTCGGCGCTCTCCGGTGCGGATCACTATGGTGCCAGGCGCTTCCCTTCCCTCAAACGGGACCGTCTCGCGTTGGATCGGAGACGCGACCGGCTGCAACTGCGAATCCAGGGCATTGGCGAATGCAGGCGCCGCTCCGGCGCTCATCGAAAGGCCCGCCCAGAGGGCGATGCGGATTAGATTGCGGCGCATGACTTTCCCCGTAGACAATCGACAACCTCAAGGAACGCACGACGGCCCAGCTCCAATTCGCCGCAGCGTGGCATAATTATGGCGCGAGATGGGCCGCATGCCAATGCATTGCCCCGATCCAGAAGGCGCCGATTGTTCAATTGGGTTAAAATGTGGCGAAGAAGACACATCGAGGCTGGGGTCCTGGGCCGAATCGCAATCGAGACGGGCATTTTTGCCGCGGGGAAGGAACGGCGCCGGGCAGCCCGCCGGAACTGATTCGGGACCTTGACCCCGTCCTACGAGGACTTGCGATGTGGTGGAAATGCTTGAGCTTGTTGAAGAAGCGTTCGATGCGGTTGCGCAGTTTGTAGGCGACCGCGTCATGCGGGATGAGGACTTTGCGAGTTCGGTTGGACGCGATGACGGCTTCCGCTCCCGCTTCGGCGATGAGGGCGCGCAATTCGTTGCTGTCGTAGGCCTTATCGGCGATGACGCCGGCCGCCTGGGCGTCGTTGAGCAGCGCGGGCGCCATGGTGACATCGCCAGCTTCGCCGCCGGCAAGAATGAAGCGCAAGGGGCGTCCAAGCGCATCGGCGAGCACGTGGATTTTGGTGGTCAGTCCTCCTCGGGAACGCCCCAAAGCCTGATTTTGGCCCCCCCTTTCCGGTCGCGGCCGGCTGGTGGGCGCGAACCAGAGTGGTGTCGAGCATCAGGTATCGGTTGTCGGGATCGTCGGTTAGGCTTGTCGAAAATCCGCTCCCACACGCCGTTCTTGGCCCAGCGGGTGAAGCGTTTGTGGACGCTCTTCCACTTGCCGTATCGCTCGGGAAGGTCGCTCCAGCGCGCGCCCGATCGCAACACCCATAGAACGCCGTCGACGAACAGCCTCCGCCGCCGCATCGGACAGCAACTCTACGGTGCGGGTCACGATGCGCCGACATTGCCTGTTTCACGGCCGGCCAGCCGACGGGCAGCGCCGCTCCTCTCAACCGGGCTGAGGGCCAATATTTGCGTCTGGCCCAGTGATATGAATCGACGCCGGTTACAACGTCGACACGCCGTCCGTCGTCAAGGCGAAATATCGCGGCGCAGGTGCGATCCTCGGCGTCGCCGGCAAGTGCATCGACGACGCCGGCGCAAGCGCAGACAACGGTGCCGCGATCCAGACTTTCCCTGCAACGGGACGGGCGCGCAGAGCTGGGGCTGGAAACAGCGGCGACGGCACGCTCCACGCGCTCAACAAGTGTATGGACGTCGCCGGCGGCGCGATCGCCAGCCTGGGAATAGGAGAGCGCTTCCTTGGGAATCAGCACAGGTCATCGACCGTGGCGACAATGGCTTGCTACGCGACCGGCCTTGTGCCCTTCATGACAGGACGCCAAGACGGGACGAGAAGCATGGCCGCGAGCCCCTATGGCTTTTGGATGTCTCCCATAACTTCCGACTTCGTCGTCGCCAACTCGATCCGTCTCGAGCAGGTCGCGCTCGACGGCAACGCAGTTTATTGGAGTGAGACTCAGCCGCAAAAGCAGGGACGAACTTTCATCTATCGCGTCGGCGCGGACGGGCAACCGGAATGCGTGACGCCCGACGACGCCAACGCTTTCAGCGTTCGCACGCGCGCCCAAGAGTATGGAGGCGGCTCGTTCGCCGTCAGCGACGGCGTGATCTGTTTCTCGAACAATATCGACCAGCAGCTCTATCGTCAGGATGCGGGCCGGCCGCCGAGCCCAATCACGCCCGCTCCAGCCGGCGCCCCTGCGGGTGCGTTGCGGTACGCAGATGGCGTTATCGACCGCCGCCGGGGACGCATGGTTTGTGTCGGGGAGGATCACACAGGGGCAGCAGAGGCGATCACGACGCTAGTCGCCGTTGACCTTTCCGGCGCAACCGCACCCGAGGTTCTCGTCTCGGGAAACGACTTCTATTTGACGCCACGTCTCAGCCCCGACGGAAACCGCATGTCCTGGCTGACCTGGCGCCATCCCGATATGCCGTGGGTGGCGACGGAAGCGTGGGTCGGGGACGTCCTTCCGGATGGGACGATCGGAAATTCGCGCCAGGTCGCAGGCGGGCCAGACGAGTCGGTGTTCCAGCCGCAATGGTCTCCCGACGGGGATCTCTATTTCGTTTCGGACCGAGGTTCGGGCTGGTGGAATCTCTATCGCGAGTACGACGGCGCGATCGAGCCGATGACGGAGATGAATGCAGAATTCGGGCGACCGCAGTGGCAGTTCGGTATGTCGACCTATGCATTCGAGTCCGCCGATCGTCTCATCTCATGTTTCGTCCGCGACGGCGTCTGGACGCTGGCTCAGATCGATATCCGGTCCAAGCGCTTCGACGTCATTCCGACCGAATTCACGGACGTAGCCCAGGTCAGCGCCGCTCCAGGGCGGGTCGTCTTCATCGGCGGGTCGCCTTCTGAAGCCCCCGCGCTCGTCGACCTCGACCTGAACAACGGAACTCACCGCGTCTTGCGTCGCTCGTTCGTCCTTCGCGACGACGTGCGCCGCTACGTTTCGGCCCCCCAGCCGATCGCTTTTCCGACTGGCGGCGAGGAGACGGCCCATGCGTTCTACTATCCGCCCTTTTCGCCCGAATTCGCGGCGCCCGTGGACGAGAAGGCGCCGGTGCTGGTGAAGAGTCACGGAGGGCCAACGTCAGCCGCCTCGAGCACCCTCTCGCTTTCGACGCAATACTGGACGAGCCGCGGGGTTGGGGTGCTCGACGTGAACTATCGCGGCAGCACAGGGTACGGCCGCCCCTACCGGCTACGGCTCGAAAAACAGTGGGGCCTCGTCGACGTCGAGGACTGCGTCGCCGGCGCGCGCTGGCTGGTCGCGAACCGGAACGCCGATCCCGAGCGGCTCATGATCAGCGGCGGCAGCGCCGGTGGTTACACCACGCTCTGCGCGCTTACACCTAAAGACGACAAGGTGTTCAGCGCGGGCGCCAGCTATTACGGCGTCAGCGACCTCGAGGCCCTGGCGCGCGACACGCACAAATTCGAGTCCCGTTATCTGGGCTGGCTGATTGGTCCGTATCCACAAGACAGAGAGACCTATGCCGAACGCTCCCCCATCAACCACGTCGATCGGCTCTCTGCGCCGGTAATCTTCTTCCAGGGAGCGGAGGATCGTGTCGTCCCACCGAACCAGACAGAAGTCATGATCGCGGCGCTGAACGAGCGCGGCGTTCCGGTCGGCTACCTTCTGTTCGAGGGCGAGCAGCACGGTTTCCGGAAGGCCGAGAACATAAGGCGGGCCCTGGACGCGGAGCTCTATTTTTACGCGATGCTGATCCTGCGCTCGGGTCTCCGGTTCTGATGCTTACTGTGCATTTCGGCGGGAAACGGGGTGGATTAGGTACGCCATCGGGACGGCGCCAGCTTAGGATGTTGTCGAGCGCAATAGCCACGCCATCCAATCTCAACGTCAAATGTCCGCATTTGGCGCATTCCTTCCGTTCGCTCGAGGAAAGCCCGAAGCGAACATGGGGAAAGGACTACGCCGCTAGCCAAGATTTGGCTGCGTGTCTTTATAGCTTGGCAAGGCTTGCATCTTTGTCCACCAGTCCGCAAAGCCGGGGACATCGAAGAGCGCCTCTTTATCCGGCGTGAGCGAGACGTAGAAAACAATCGGCGCGAGATAAAGGTCGGCGAGGCTTAAGTCGCCTGCGATGAAGGGCGAGGAGCCTTTGGTCTTCATGGCGAAATCGATCATCTTGCGGCCATTCTCAAGGCCGCCCTTTCGCATGGCGTCGTTCTTCCCGCCGACGAAATCTGGAAAAAGATGATAGGCGGCCACGCCGCCGATCAGGGCCCCGTAGCCGTAAGAGTCGATGGTGCCGATGACCATATCCATCCGCGCGCGATCCTTGGGCTTTGACGGGATCAAGGACCTGCCGGGGAGGATATCGTTGAGGTAGCGCGCAATTGCGGTCGTTTCCAGAATGCGCATCCCGTCATGGTCGAGGACCGGCACTTTGCCGAAAGGATGTCGCTCCAGATGCTCGGGCGTTTTCGGATCGCCCTTGAGCACATTGAGCGGCGCTTGTTTGAAGTCAGTCGCGCCCTTTTCGGCGAGGACCATTTTGACCGTGCGGACGTAGGTTGAGCCGTCAAAGCCCCAGAGCATCATGTCCGACATGGTTCTTGTCCCTTCTCAATCCTCGTTCAGGCGCGCGCTCGAGACTAGATTGAATCGCCCGGCCAGGCCAGCGATCTAAAATCACGATATTGATAGCAGGCGGCGACGCAATTGCCGATCGCTTGGATTTGAGACGGCTTGCTTCAGCGCCCCCTCGGCCTGAGGCAGTTGCTTGGCCAAAGCGAGCGAGAGTCCCATATTGGTGAGCAAGCTAGCTCGCCCGGCGCGAAACAGCGCGTCGCCGGACTGATGCTCAATATTACGAAGATTCCCTCGCTCGTCCTCGATATCGTCGACAGGGCGACGATCTGCGCCGGCTTCTATTGGGACGCAAATGACGGAACGCGCGCCTTCGCCAAACGCTTCCAGGCGGCTCATCCTAAGAAAATGATGCCCAACGACATGCATGCTGGCATGTGCGCAGGAACCGAACATCTCATGAAAGCGATGGCGCAAACCAGGAACGCCGAGGACGGCGTCAAGCTGGTTGACGCGATGGAGGCGATCCCGACGGACGATCCGCCCAAGGGAAGCATCCGCGCCGACGGACGCAAGCTCCATCCGATGTATCTTTATGAAGCGAAGACTCCGGCCGGATCGAAGTACGATTGGGACTATTTCCAGCTCACCGCGACGATCAAGCCGGAGGACGCTTTTCGGCCGCTGGATCGGGGGGGGTGTCCGTACGTGAAGACATGAACACAGTGAGGCGATCGGCTGCGCCTCGCAGCACGGCGCGAATAGGCATTGCCTCCTCAGGGCCTGGCTCGAGCGCGGTCGCGAAAGTGGCGAGCTTTGCCTCGCCCTGGATCTCAAGGGCAATCGCCCTCGCCCGCAAGATCACGCGTCCGGTGAGGGTAAGGCGCGGTTCGCCTGCGTCTGCCGCGCGGATTGGCGCGACGAGCTGGCGAGCCGCCGGGTCCATCGCTTCGGCGAGCCCCTCGGCGCCAGGAAACCACGAGGCGGTATGTCCATCGTCGCCCATTCCAAGCACGACGATGTCGGCTGGCATCGGCAAATTGGCGATACGCGCGCTTGCTGCGGCAAGCTCCTGATCCTCGGGCAAACGCACGTCCGCGAGCGGCGTGAAGCTCGCCGCTTCGGCGCGATTGCGCAGCAACCTCTCGCGCACCAGTCGAGCATTGGAGCGTGGGCTGTCGTCGGCCACCCGCCGCTCGTCGGCGAGAGTGATCGCAACCCGCGTCCAGTCGAGGTCCAAATTCGAAAGCAGGTCAAAGAACCGAGCAGGCGACTTGCCGCCGGAGACGATGAGCAACGCGACCCCACGGGCTGCGATCGCTCCGCGCAGGCGCTCTGCCGTCCAGTCGGCCAGCCCCTTAGCCAGCTCTTCGCCATCGGCGAACTCGCGGCGATGGAAATCGGTCTCGATCATTCGTATTCCTCATTCCAGGTTCGCCCGTCGCGCTCGATCAAGGCGACGGACGCGTTGGGCCCCCATGTGCCGGCGGCATATGGGCGCGGCGGTTCGCCCGACTGCGCCCAGGCATTGCGAATGGGATCGATGAATTTCCACGCCGCCTCGACTTCATCGCGTCGCATGAACAGAGCGGCGTTGCCTCGGAGCGCGTCCATCAGCAGCCGCTCATACGCATCGGCTGGGGCCACGCCGAAGGCCTTGGCGAAGCTCATGTCCAGCGGCACATGTTGCAGCCGCATGTCGCCGGGGCCTGGCTCCTTGACCATCATCCACAGCTTGATCCCTTCGTCCGGTTGGACGCGCATAACCAGGCGATTGGCGGGTATGCCGTCGGGATGCATCGCGAATATGACGTGCGGCAGGTTACGGAATCCGACGACGATTTCCGAAAAGCGCTGTGGCAGCCTTTTGCCCGTGCGGAGATAGAAGGGAACCCCGGCCCATCGCCAATTGGCGATGCCAAGTTTGAGAGCAACGAACGTTTCCGTGTCGCTCTGTTCCCTGCCGATGTCCTGCAGGTAGCCGGGAACTGGGCCGCCATCGGCAAAGCCGGCGCGATATTGGCCGCGGACGGTGAGATTCGAGGCGTTGGTTTCATTGATCGGCTGCAACGCCTTCAGCACTTTCAGCTTTTCATCCCGCAAGGAATCCGCCTCGAGCGAATTCGGTGGCTCCATCGAAACGAGGCAGAGTAGCTGCATCATGTGGTTCTGGACCATGTCGCGCATCGCGCCGGCTTCTTCATAATAGCCCCCTCGGCCCTCGACGCCGAGCGTTTCGGCGACGGTGATCTGCACATGATCGATGTGCGCATTGTTCCACAGCGGCTCCAGCAGGATGTTGGCGAATCGCAGCGCCATGAGGTTCTGCACCGATTCCTTGCCGAGATAGTGATCGATACGGAAAATATTGCGTTCGAGGAAGACGGAGCCGATCACATCGTTGATGGCCGCAGCGCTCTCGCCGTCCCTGCCGATCGGCTTCTCGACGATGATGCGCGAGCGCGGGGTTACGAGCCCTTCTGCCCCAAGACGCTTCGCCAGCGGGCCAAACAGGTCAGGACCGGTCGCGAGATAGTACGCGCGAATGCGTTCGTCGGCGCCGAGCAACGCCTTCAGGTCCGCCCATCCGGCATCCCTCATAGCGTCGACCGAGACATAGTCGAGTCGGGACAGAAATCGCTCCGTCGCAGCGCCCGCTTCGCTGTCGATGACGTTGAACTTCGTCAACGTGTCCTTGACTGAGGCCCGGAACGCCTCACGATCGAGGTGACGGCGCGAGGCGCCGATGATCCGGGTTGGCTCGGAGAACTGATTGCTGCGCTCGCGGTGGAACAGCGCCGGGTAGAGCTTGCGATGAGCCAAATCTCCAGTGCCGCCAAATACGACGAGATCGAATGGCTCGACCTTGACAATGCGCGTGGCCATATCGCCTCTGTTTGGTTGTTAAAAGAAATGGCGCTCGCTCGGGGGATTGCCGACCCGGCCGAACGACTTACCGATTAATACGCTCTGAGCCAAGTTCACGCGATGCGCGAACCCGAGGGCCTCAGCTCGCATGCCTCATCGCATCCTTGAACAAAACTTCTCGATCCCGAGCGAAATGCCTAATCAGCGGCAATGCCGCGCCTCCAATCGAGCCTCCGTCGGCGCCGATCGAGCCCGAGACAATTTCGACGTCGCTCAAGCCGCGCCGATCAAGGCCGGCGAAAACCTGAGCCGTGCGGGCGGTGAGACGCTCGCAGACTGTAGCTGGAAACGCGCCGTCGATCACGATCGCCTCAAAGTCGATGACAGAGATCGATGCGACCGTCGCGTAAGCCAGGGCCGACGCCGCGTCTTCAATCCAACCGTCGAGCGGCGTCCCGAATTCCCCCCACGATTCAGGTGTCGCGCAAATCGACGCGGGGTCAATTCCCGCGGCCTCCAGTCGGCGCTCCAGTTGATAAATTGACGCGCACGCGATCAGCTGCGGAGCGACGCCGCCTTGGCTCTTCGCCATGATCGGCATTGATCCGAGCGCGGCTGCGTTGCCCGTGCGCCCCGGACGCAGGGCGCCGTCCAGCACCAATCCGCCACCGAGAAACTCGCCGATGAAGAAATAGAGGAAATCGCGATAGCGCCAACAGCGACCGAAGAAAAACTCCGCCGCACAGGCGGCTGTCCCATCATTGCAAAGCGTCGTCGGATAAGGGCAGACGGCCGCAATTTCACTCTCCGCGTCGAAGTGCCGCCAGGCGTTCATTGCGCCCTGCGGCGCACCGATCTCGGATTCCCAGCTCCACAACTGAAACGGCGCAGCCACCCCGAGGCCAACGATGCGCTGTCTCTGCGAGGCGGTGAGCGAACTCGCGAGCGACGGTAGCGAATCTCCGACAAAATCTAGAATCATGTTTGGCGTCGGAAACGCGTAGGCGCGCTGAGCACGCTGTCGAATGGCGCCGCGAAAATCGATCAGCACCAAATCGCAGCTGCGTCGCCCGATTTTGAGTCCGAACGAATAGGCGCCTTCGGGATCGATCGACATGGGGACCGTCGGCTGCCCAACTCGGCCCCGCACCGGCGCCTCCCGCTTCAACAGCCCGTCCACTTGCAGCCGGTTCATAATTGCGGAGGTCGATTGCACAGACAACCCTGTCAGTCGCGCGACTTCAATCTTGGATAGCGGACCGAAGCGGCGCACGAGCGAGAGCAGCAATCGCTCATTATAAAGACGCACGCCCGCCTGATTCGCGCCGCCAGCGTTCATGGGGGAGACGACGACAAGTGGCGAGGCGAGCGCCACATCGCCAGCCTCTGGCCCGCTCGTGGCATACGCGCGTGGGTCGCCCTTCCCCTCCTTCATCCTCCGCCTCGGCGCTGACTCGATCTGCGCCACATCATTCTGCAGGAACGGGGCGTCTGTCAATGGTTATTCAAGCCGGTGTAGTTATCCTTGACTCTTTGCCAAAAATTTGCCCTATGGGATAGGACGGCACGAAAACGGTCACAGCGAGGCAAGGGGTTGTGCCCAGGCGCCCTTGGACCGAAATAGGCGCGCCGTATCGACTTCATCGGGAGGAAACCTGTGTCCAAGATTTCTGGATTGTTCACGTCCATCGCCGCCGCGGCGCTGTCTTTTGCTTTTGCGGGCGCGCCTGCCTATGCCGGCGATATCGTCGGACTCGTCACTAAAACCAATACCAATCCCTTCTTCGTCAAGATGAAGGAAGGCTTTGAGGCGAAAGCCAAGGAGCTGGGTCTGACGCCTCAGGCGTACGCCGGCAAGTTCGACGGCGACAACGACGGCGAGGTGAGCGCGATCGAGCAGCTCATCGCGGCTGGCGCCAAGGGCATTCTGCTCGTGCCCAGCAACTCGACCGCGATCGTGCCGACGGTCGAGAAGGCCCGCAAGGCCGGCGTTCTTGTCATTACGCTCGATACGCCGCTCGACCCGGTCACCGCAGCCGACGCCAACTTCGCGACCGACAATTACAAAGCCGGCCAACTTATTGGGCGATGGGCCAAGGGCACCCTTGGCGATAAGGCCTCGAGCGCGAAGATCGCGACGCTCGACCTCGCGTCGAACGAGCCGACCGTCGACTATCTGCGCCACAATGGCTTCCTCAATGGCTTCGGCATTACGGTCAAGGATCCGAAACGCTACGCGACGAGCGACAGCCCTCAGATCGTCGGCTCCGACGTCACGAAAGGCTCGACCGAAGGCGGCCGCAAGGCGATGGAGAACATTCTCCAGAAGGCCGACAAGATCGACCTCGTCTACGCGATCAACGAGCCGGCGGCCTACGGCGGCTACGCGGCTCTCAAGGCGGCCGGTAAGGAGAAGGGTGTGACGGTCGTGGCGGTCGACGGCGGGTGCCAGGGCGTCAAATGGGTCAAGGAGGGCATCATTGGCGCGACATCCCAGCAATATCCGCTGCTCATGGCCTCTGACGGCGTCGAGGCGATTGCGGAGTACATCAAGACCGGCAAGAAGCCGGAAAGCAAAGACACCGGCGAAAAGCTCGTGACCGACCATCCCGTGCAGGGTGTTCCCTCGATCACCGCCGACGAGGCGATGAAGATCTGCTGGGGTTGATTTCACCCCGCGTTTGGAGCTTTAATCCGCTGAAATAAAAAGGATCCGCCGCGGTCGTGCCTGCGGCGGATTTAAAAAAAGACAAAGGGCGACCGGAGACGAACGAGGAAGCGATGAGCGAAGCGACTGGCCGTCCCGCGCCCCAGGAGTTCGAGAATGTTCTAACCGGCGCGGCGGCGACAGTCGCGTCCTTCGAGGAAGAGCATCTCACCGTCCTGCAGCGGACGCAGCGTTTCCTCCACGCCTACCCGACCGTTGTGCCGTTCGTCGTGCTCTTGCTCGGCGTGCTGTTGGGGGTCCTTGTCAATCCTTCGCGGTTCACCGCCGCCAGCAATTTCTCGACCATACTCACCCAGGTGATGGTCATCGGCATCGTCGGCGTCGGCCAGACGCTGGTAATCCTCACGGCGGGCATCGATCTTTCGGTCGGCGTCATCATGGTGATTTCCTCGGTGGTCATGGGGCGGCTCGCCGTGTACGACGGCGTTCCGACCATTATCGCTTTCCCGCTCGGGCTCATTGTCGGCGCAGCCTTCGGCTACCTCAATGGGATCTTGGTCACGCGCCTCAAGATGCCGCCCTTCATCGTCACGCTGGGAACGCTCAGCATCATCGGCGCGCTCAACACCTTCTACTCGCAGAGCGAAACGATCGGGATGCAGGACATCCAGGACAAGGCCTGGTTCCTGCAGATCATGGGCAATCAGGTGGAGATCGGCTCCGCCCGCATCATGTGGGGCACCTTCCTGTTGCTGATTGTCGCTGCCGTGGTCTGGTACGTCCTCAACCGCACCGCTTACGGCCGCCACATCTACGCCACGGGCGACGACCCAGAGGCCGCGCGGCTCGCGGGCATCAATACGGATCGCATCCTGCTCAGCGTTTACGTGTTCGCGGGCCTTATCGCGGCGATCGCCGGCTGGGCGCTGATCGGCCGCGTCGGCGCCATCAGCCCGACGGCTGGCGAGAACGCCAATCTCGACAGCATCACCGCGGTCGTGATCGGCGGAACGTCGCTGTTCGGCGGTAGAGGGTCAATCGTCGGCACGCTGGTCGGCGCGCTGATCGTCGGCGTATTCCGCTCGGCCGTTTCTCTCGCCGGGCTGGACGTGCTTTGGCAGGAATTCGCGATCGGCGTCCTGATCATCGTCGCGGTTGCTCTCGACCAGTGGATCCGGAGGGTGTCCAAATGAGCGTCGAACCAGTCCTCCTGGCTCGCAGCCTCGTCAAGCGTTACGGACGGGTCACCGCGCTCGACCACGCCGACTTCGAGCTTTTTCCGGGCGAGATACTCGCCGTCATTGGGGACAACGGCGCGGGCAAGTCGACGCTGATCAAGGCCCTCTGCGGCGCGGTCATCCCCGACTCGGCGAGATTCGGCTTGGTGGAGAAGTCGTTCACTTCAGCTCGCCGATCGCGGCGCGCGAAGCGGGCATCGAGACCGTGTATCAGACTCTGGCTCTTTCGCCGGCGCTGTCGATCGCCGACAACATGTTCCTCGGCCGCGAGCCACGGGCGCCGGGAATCATGGGACAATGGTTCCGAGCGACCGATCGCGCTCGCATGGCGAAATTCGCGCGGGAAAAACTGAACGACCTCGGCCTGATGACGATCCAGAACATCCATCAACCCGTCGAGACGCTGTCGGGTGGCCAGCGCCAGGGCGTGGCGGTGGCGCGCGCCGCGGCCTTCGCCAAGCGCGTCGTCATCATGGACGAGCCGACCGCCGCCCTCGGCGTCAAGGAATCGCGTCGCGTGCTCGAACTCATTCTCGACGTGAAGAAGCGTGGGTTGCCGATCATCCTCATCTCGCACAACATGCCCCACGTGTTCGAAGTCGCCGACCGTATTCACATCCACCGCCTGGGCCGTCGTTTAACGGTCGTGGACCCGAAGACGGTGACGATGTCGGACGCGGTGGCGATGATGACCGGCGCCATGGCCCCGCCCGTTGAAGCCGAGGCGGCCTGACGCGAGCTTCCGCGTGCAATAAGGCTGGGCGCGCCCGCGAAGCGCTGGTCACGAAACCGCGATTTGCGTAAACGGGCCGCACGCGATTGAATAGGGTTGCGCCACCGACGCGGCGCCTTCCAAAAAGGAATTGACGTTTCATGCGCTATCGACCGCTTGGCCGTACGGGCCAATATGTCTCGGAAATCTGCCTTGGGGCGATGACCTTTCACGGCGGCAGCGCCGGCGGAATGTGGCGCAACATTGGGACGCTCGACCAGGCCGCCTCCACCAAGCTCGTCGCCCGCGCGCTCGAAGCGGGAGTCAATTTCATCGACACGGCCAATGTCTATTCTGAAGGCCAGTCCGAGGTTCAAGTCGGCCAGGCCTTGCGTGATCTCGGCCTGAAGCGCGAGGACGTCATCATCGCGACGAAGGTTCGTAGCCGCATGGGGACGGGGCCGAATTCCGTGGGCCTGTCGCGCGGCCACATCATGGATCAGATCGCCGCCAGCCTGAAGCGTCTCGGTCTCGATCATGTGGATCTCTACCAGATCCACGGATTCGATCCCGTAACGCCGCTCGAGGAGACCCTTCGCGCGCTCGACGATTGCGTGAGCCGCGGTCTCGTCAACACGATCGGCTGCTCGAACCTCGCCGCCTGGCAGATCATGAAGGCGCTCGGCATTTCCGACAAAAGCGGGTTTGCGCGCTTCGAGACCGTACAGGCCTATTACTCGATCGCCGGACGTGAACTCGAGCGCGAGATCGTGCCGGTGGTCGAGGATCAGGGCCTCGGCGTGATGGTGTGGAGTCCGCTTGCCGGCGGATTTCTCTCGGGCAAATACACGCGCGACAAGCGCGGCGACAACGATTCGCGCCGCACGGTGTTTGACTTTCCCCCGGTCGACAAGGAGCGCGCCTACGACATCATCGACGTCATGGCGCCGATCGCCAAGGCTCACGGCTCTTCGGTGGCGCGTGTCGCGCTCGCCTGGCTTCTGCAGAGCAAAGGCGTGATGAGCGTCATCATCGGCGCCAAGACCATTGAGCAGCTCGACGACAATCTCGCCGCCGCCGAACTGACGCTCACGCCCGAAGAGATCACGAAACTCGATGAGGCCAGCGCGCTTAAGCCTGAATATCCGGGCTGGATGTTGGCGCGGCAGGCCGAAGGCCGCGTGCCGGCTGCGAAGAAGGCGTAAGGATCCCCGGTGCCCGCAACCAGGCGGCGATCTCAACGGGAGGAAGCCATTGCGCAAGGTGAAATGGGGCGTGCTTGGCGTCGCCAAGATCGCCACGGAAAAGGTGATCCCTGCTATGCAGCGGGGCGGGGTCTCGGAAATCGCCGCGATTGCCTCACGCGATCCCGGCAAGGCGCGGGCGGCCGCGGGAAAGCTGGGCATTCCTCGCGCGTACGGCTCCTACGAGGAGTTGCTCGCTGATTCCGAGATTGAGGCGATCTACAATCCGCTGCCGAATGAGCTGCATGTCCCCTGGACGCTTCGCGCGCTTGCAGCCGGCAAGCATGTGCTGTGCGAGAAGCCGATTGCGCTCGACGCCGAAGAAGCGCGCCCGCTGATCGACGCGCGCAACCGCTCCGGCAAGCTGGTCGCCGAAGCTTTCATGGTGCGTTTCCACCCCCAATGGCGCCGCGCGCGTGAGCTTGCGCGGGACGGGTCGATCGGGGAAACGCGCGCGATCCAAACCTTCTTCTCCTACCGGCTCCTCGACCCCGACAATGTGCGCAATCGGCCTCCCGGCGGCGGGGGGCTTTATGACATCGGCTGCTACGCCATCCTCACCGCGCGCACCATTTTCGGCGCGGAGCCGACGCGTGTGGTCGCGACGATCGACTGGGACCCGAACTTCCAAACCGACCGGCTGGCGAGCGCCATTCTCGAGTTCCCCGGCGGGCGTCATTCGACCTTCACCGTCGGCACGCAAAAGTCGGCGCACCAGCGGGTGACGATCGTCGGCGAAGCGGGGCGGATCGAGGTCATGATCCCGTTCAACGCCCCGCCCGACCGGCCGACCGAGATCCTCATCGACACCGGCGCCGATCTCTTCGGCGGTGGACGGCGCGTGGAGAAATTCCCCATCTGCGACCAGTACACACTGCAAGGCGACGCGTTCTCGCGCGCGATTGTGGATGACGCAAAGCTCGAGTTCCCGATCGAGGACGCGATCGCCAACATGCGGGTCATCGACGCCCTGTTCCGCTCCGCCAAGAGCGGATCGTGGGAGAAGCCTTAAGCGCGCAACGCTCCCGCTCAAGCGCTCTTCGACGCTGCCTAAACGTCAATAAACGCTAGTAAAAGATAATAAACGATAGTAGATTTGCTTTCATCTGCTATCGTTTATTTTTTCGAATCGGGCCTTTTCAATGGGTTACGGCCGATTTAAATAAAAAATCTTTCCCCTGTCACACTGTACCTCAAAAGCCACAGCCCGAGTTTGTCTCGCGGCCGAAAGCGCCGGATGGCGCGCGGGTTCGATCCAGCGATTGGACAAATATATAGCATGGATTCTGATTTACGTAAAGATATTTCCCGGGCTTTCTGTTTCCCTCCTGAGGGCCCGGCGCGAATTACCGCCGAGCCGCCACACGGACCGAGCCACAGACCCGGCGCCGGCCACGACGATGGTCCTTTCGCCGCGTTTGGCGCAAACCTCGCGGCGCTATTCAACCCGCCTACGAGCAACCCGGCCGACGCGGCCCCGCCCAAGGCGCAATGCCGGGAGATTTTAGACTTTAACGACGCTGAGGCAAGACCCACGACCGTCTGCGGTCCCTGACCGACCTGTCGTTGAACCTGGGCGCCGGCCCTCACAAGGGGCGGCGCGGGGATGCGTCGATCGCCAGTTCCGCGCGCACTTTGGGCGCGACCACCGTTGCCCAGAAGCTCGATCGAACGCAGGATCGCCGCCTGCGGTGCCTTGTGGGATCGCCATTGGCAACGTAACGAACTATCGAAGGCGCCGTCGGGGCGTTCGCCCTGGCGGGAGAGTTACGATGCCATCGATCCACGGACTACCGATCGCCACCTCGCTTGACGAGGCGTGCGATCCGGGCCGGCTCGCGCTCCTGATCTACGATATGCACGTCGGGATCTGCGAGCAGGTATCCTGCGGGCCGACAATCACGGAGGCTTGCAAACGGCTCCGCGATCGTTGCCGCGCCGCCGGGGTTCCCGTGGCCTACAGCCGGCATCTATCGTTGCCGACTTATTGGATGGGCGCTTTCCAGACCCGGATGGCGATGGCGTGGCAACGTGTCGATGATCCGGCTGCTGTGAAGCCCTGGTTTCTGCGCGGCGCGCCGGGGTTCGAACTTGTGCCCGAACTCGCCCCGAGAGACGACGAGTTCATGTTCGACAAGCTCGCCATGTCCGCCTTCGAGGGAACGCCTCTGCAATTCGCTCTGCGCGATCGCGGGATTACAACGCTGGCGATTTGCGGCATCGCGCTTGAGATTGGCATCGAGCCAACCGTTCGGCATGCCGCCGATCTCGGAATCGTACCGGTTCTTATCGCGGACGCCTGCGGCGCGGGCAATGAGAAGGCGGGACGGCGCTCTCTTGATCAGCTTCGCTTCACAGGCGATGCCCTGACGACGAACGAAGCCGCGTTTTGCACTGCTCTCGCGGCGCGCGCCTCGAAGTGACGGGTCCCCTGACTTACCGCCACGCTCGACGGTTCGGGGCCTGAGGCCGCTTGGATGACCGCGCCATCGCAGCGCGCGAACGTGACTTATGAGGAACTGGCCGAACGGCTCAAAGGCCATGGGTTGCCAGGTGAAGCGCAAAACCCGATCAAGTCGAAGCTGAAAAGGGGCACCTTTTCGACGGCATTCTTTCTCGCTATAGAATCTAAGCTTGGAAGATTTAAGAGCTACGTCTTTCGGTCTGGATTTGGCCCGATATATACACCGCCAAGCGTCGGCGGCATTAAACGAAATGACATTTTTGCGGGTTGGCCAAGACGCTGCGCGCTAGCTTTTTTGGGAAGCGTGATTTCCACAAAATTTGGACCGCCGTTCCACATATAAACGGTTTCTTGCGATCTCCCGCCAATTTGATCCAGTTGTAGCTTCCAAATGTTCGATCTAATCATCGGCCCCTCGCTCATCCCCTGTTCTGGATGGCCAGTCTTCTGCATTGAGACATGTATTGAGATTACGAATTCAGTTTCGAAATGAAAAATAGCGTCGGCTCCCTGGTTGGAAACCTGGCACTTAACGCCAAGATGTTGTTGTTCCGGTAGCCATTTTATTCTTGTTCCCGCCGTTCCTGATTGATGGAACAGCGGCGCCCATTGGTCGCTATCACCAAGGTAATCAAATGCCGTGGTATATAAGACACCGGTTGGGAAGACCTCCGGCAACTTCGATGGTTCGCATGATACCAGAACTGTTAAATCCAAAGTATTGGATAGGATCGATTTTTCTTCAGAAGATACTCTGTGTTCTGGCCAAAAATACCATCCAATAAATACAAGTATTATTGCCCCAAAAATAATTCCTCCCCAAGAACTGATCGTGATTCTGGTCGAATGTCCGGTCTTTCGCGACGTTATTTCTGCCCAAACTTCTGCAAGCAGCCCCAATAATTCGAGAACACCGCATACCCACCAAATGTAGGCTGCAACGTTGTGATTAATGTCAAAATAGGCAGGGGCGGCCATTAAAGCCCCCGCAAGAAGTTGCGGCCAAATTCGCCGCATAAAGGAAAGGAAAACGTCCCCCATATCGATATCACTGACTTTTCGCGTTCGCGAACGCAATTAGCGCCAGGTCGGAACTGGGAGCTATGCGCGCATCGCGCTGCCGTCCTCACTCATGTGGCCTCCATGAGTTATAATTAGGTGGCCCGGCGCTGCGAAATTGCCTCGTCCCGGTACTACATAATGCCGGAATTTTGGCGATCGCCTGGTCCGGCATTCCGACCATCAAATGTCCGCGCGGGCCACAGCCCTGATCGAATTGCGCGCGCGACAAGGGCGGCCGGCCGCGCTCGGCTCGCGCGGTCAACGGCCGCGCCCAGACATTAATTCAATTGAATTTCAACCCGCTTTTAAGCCGAAACCTTCCGTTTCATGAGTTCCGCGCGCACTTTGGGCGCGACCACCGTGCCGAGAAGCTCGATTGAGCGCAGGATCGCCGCCTGTGGCTGGTCGCCAACCGACATCTGCATCAGATAGCGGTCGTGGCGAAAAACCTCGTGCTGAGCGAGGATTTTGGCGATGGCCTCGTCGGGCGTCCCCACCATCAAGTGACCGCGGGGCCCACGGCCCTGATCGAATTGCGCGCGCGACAAGGGTGGCCAACCCCGCTCGCGGCCGATCCGGCTCATCACCTCGGCATAAGGCGCAAAGAACGCCTCGACCGCGGCTTCGGCGGTTTCGGCGAGAAAGCCGTGGCCATTGATGCCGACGATGAGCCTGTCGGGCGCGACGCCTGCACGGCGGCCTGCCCGCGGTAGAGCTCCGCTAGCGGCCCAAACCGCGCTGGCTCGCCGCCAATGATCGCAATCGCCAACGGCAGGCCGAGCGCGCCGGCGCGCGCGACCGATTGCGGCGTGCCGCCGGAGGCGATCCAGACTGGCAACGGTTGTTGCAGCGCGCGCGGATAGACGCCCTGGCTCTTAAGCGGCGCGCGATGCCGGCCTTTCCAAGTCACTTGAGGCTCGGCGCGAATCTGAAGCAGGAGATCGAGCTTCTCCGCGAACAGTTCGTCGTAATCGTTAAGGTCATAGCCGAACAGCGGAAAGGACTCGATGAATCGAGCCACGCCCGGCCATGATCTCGGCCCGACCGCCGGAGATCAGATCGAGGGTGGCGAATTGTTGATAGACGCGCACCGGATCGTCCGACGACAGCACCGTGACCGCGCTCGTCAAGCGGATGCGCTTCGTGCGCGCGGCGGCTGCAGCCAGCGCCACCGCGGGCGCCGACACCGCGTAGTCCGGCCGATGATGCTCGCCGAGCCCGAACACATCGAGGCCGACCCGGTCGGCAAGCTCGATCTGCTCGATGACGTCAGCGAAGGTCTTGTCGACGTCGACCGGCTCGCCGGTCGCGGGATCGCGCCGGGTCTCGACGAAGGTGTAAGCGCCGAACTGCATGAGTGGCCTCATGAGCGCTCGGATTCCCGAGCGGGACAAGCGATGTTAGAGCATGGCTCGTTCAGACGGCAACGCAGCCGCCTGAACGCGACGTGCTCCAGCGGAAGAAGTTCATGCTGAACCGGCGCCGCCTCATCCAAGGCGCAGCCATTCTCCCCATCATACCGTCATTTGCCGCAGCGGAGCCGGCAGGCGCCGCTTCCCGGGTGCGTCCGGGCGAGCCTGGATGGCCGTCCGCCTCCGAGTGGGAGGTGCTGCGGCAAAGGGTGGAGGGTCAACTCATCGTCGTGCAATCGCCGCTTGACGCCTGTCGAGCCGACCCTGACGGCGACGCCTGCCGCGCTCTCTTCAAGGAGCTGAAGAACCCCTATTTCATCGGCGACAGCCCGGCCTTGACCCAAACCTGCGGCTGGGTCGATGCGTGGACCGCGCAGCCAAGCGTCTATGCGGTGGCGGCGCACAAAACCGCGCATGTCGTCGCCGCGGTCAATTTCGCCCGCGAGAAGAATTTGCGCCTGGTCGTGAAGGGCGGCGGCCATTCTTACCTCGGCACGTCCAGCGCCGGGGATTCCCTCATGATCTGGACCCGCGCGATGAACGACATTACAGTCCATAACGCGTTCGTCCCGCAGGGTTGCGCCGCAAGCCAGGCGCCGCAACTGGCAGTTACGGTGGGGGCTGGCGCGATCTGGATGCACGCCTACGGGGCCGTGACGACGGGGGCCGGCCGCTACGTGCAGGGCGGCGGCTGCGGAACGGTAGGGGTCGCCGGGCTCGTTCAGGGCGGCGGCTTCGGCAGCTATTCGAAGCAGTTCGGCGCCGCCGGCGCGGCGTTGCTGGAAGCCGAGACCGTGACCGCGGACGGTGTGGTGCGAATCGCCAATGCCTGCAGCGAGCCTGAGCTGTTCTGGGCGCTGAAGGGCGGCGGGGCTGGCAGTTTCGGCGTGGTCACGCGCCTGACGCTCCGAACGTGGGACTTGCCCGACACTTTCGGTCTGATTGCAACGACGATCCACGCCAAATCCGATGAGGCTTATCGACGGTTGCTGAGCGGGTTCGTTGCGTTCTATGCGGAGAAACTGTTCAATCCACATTGGGGCGAACTGGCGAAGCTATTGCCGGACAACCGGCTCGAGATCAGCATGAATTTCCAGGGTCTGGAAAAGGCGCAGGCGACTGCGATCTGGCAGCCATTCCTGGACTGGGCGGCCGCGCAGGATGATCTCACCGCGACGCCGGCGGTGATCGTCGCCGGGCCAGGGCGGCATCGCTGGGATGGCCCCGTTCTCGAGGCCTTTGCGCCGGGGACTGTGTTGTATGACGACCGCCCCGGCGCCCCGGCGGCAAATTTTTTCTGGTCGGCCAATCTCGCCGAGGCAGGACATTTCATCCATGGCTTCGAGTCTCTCTGGGTCCCCGCGACGCTGCTGGAGCCGGCGAAGCGAGAGGCGCTGACCGACGCGTTGATGGCCGCGAGCCGGCATTGGGCGGTCGAGCTGCATTTCCAGAAAGGGCTGGCCGGCGCGCCAGAGCAGATTATTGCCGCCGCCAGAGATACGCCGATGAACCCGGCCGCCGCCGACGCGTTCATGCTGGCGATTATCGCCGGCGAGGGGCCGCCGGCGTTCCCGGGTCTTGCCGGTCACGCGCCGAACCTCGCCGCAGCGCGCCGCGATGCCGCTCGGATCGAACAGGCTATGACGGAACTGCGGAAGGCGGCGCCGGAGGGCGGCGCTTACGTCGCAGAAAGCAGCTACTTTCAGGCTGACTGGCAACGGGCCTATTGGGGCGCGAATTATCCGCGACTGCTCGCCGCCAAGCGACAATACGATCCTGAGGGCCTGTTCTTTATCCGCCACGGCGTTGGTAGCGAGGAATGGAGCGAGGATGGGTTTACCCGTCTGGGCGGGCGGTAGAGAGTTTGCGCCCTGACCATGACGCCAAAGGACGAGGGATGCCATGACCAAACCGCCGATCAGCCGATTTCCCGCGCCAAAACTTGCCGATCTGCCGCAGGACATTCGTGAGCGCATCGAAGCCGTGCAGGAAAAGTCGGGCTTCGTTCCCAACGTCTTTCTCGCGCTCGCGCGCAGACCGGACGAGTTCCGCGCCTTCTTCGCCTATCATGACGCGCTGATGGAAAAGGCCGGCGGCCTGACCAAGGCCGAGCGCGAGATGATCGTGGTCGCAACTTCTGGCGTCAACAAATGCCAATATTGCGTCGTCGCCCACGGCGCGATCCTGCGCATTCGCGCCAAGAATCCGCTGATCGCCGATCAAATCGCCGTCAACTATCGCAAGGCGGACCTTGCGCCGAGGCACAAGGCGATGCTCGATTTCGCCGTCAAGGTCGCGGAGCGCTCGCACGCGATCGACGATGCGGACTACGAGAAACTCAAGAACCACGGCTTCTCGGACGACGACACTTGGGACATCGCCGCGATCGCCGCCATGTTCGCCATGTCCAACCGGCTCGCCAACGCGTTCTCGATCCGGCCTAACGATGAATTCTATCTGATGGGGCGGGAGGAGCGAGGCTGAGCGCGGGCAAACGTCGCCCGCGCTCACGCCACCGCCTTGGTTTCTTAGATCGCCTTGTAAACCTCGGTCTCGAACGCCTGGAACGCAGGAACGGACTTCACGTCGAAGAACGGCAGGATTTGCGTGGCGTAGACGCCGGCTACGCCCTTCGTCGGATCGATCCAGTAGTACGAGTTGGCGAGACCCGCCCAAGCGAGCGAGCCCGCTGAGCGTCCGGTCGGCAATTGCTCGGGATTGATGAGGAACGACAGCCCCCATTGCATCCCGTCAATGAAGTCGACGTCGTTTGAGATCGGTGGTTGCGCTGTCTTCAGCGGGCGAACGCGCACTTCGCCTGCGGCGTTCTGGCTCATGAGCTTCACGGTCTCGGGCTTGAGAATCTGCGCGCGATTGAACGTCCCGTCGTGCAGGAACACTTGCGCGAACTTCAGATAATCGCCGACCGTGCCATAGAGCCCGCCGCCGCCCATCTCGAACTCTGGTTCTTGCGGGATCTCGGTGTCGGTCGCCGCCAGACCCTCAGGCGTGCGGGCGTGGATCTTGGCCAGCCGCTTGCGCTGCTCGTCGCCGATTTTGAACGCCGTGTCTGTCATGCCGAGCGGATCGAAGATGTTCTCCTTCATATAGCGGCCAAGCTTCTGGCCAGTTACGGCCTCCACCGCCTTGCCTGCGAAGTCCATGCTGACGCCGTATTCCCATTTCTCGCCCGGATCGAAGAGCAACGGCGCAGTGAGCGCGGCGTTCACGCAGGAGATAATGGCGGGCGTTCCCGTTTTCTCCAGGTAGCGCGTGATGTCGGCGCTCCAGAAATCATAAGAGCAGCCCGAGCTGTGAGTGAGGAGGTGTCGCAGCGTGATGTCGCGGCGCGCGGGCCGCGTCTTGGGATTCCCATCGGCGTCGAAGCCTTCGAGCACCATCGGATTCGCGAGTTCGGGGAGTATGGCCTTGATGGGCGTATCCAGCGACAACTTGCCGCGTTCGACTTGTTGCATGGCGCAGGCGCCCGTGATCGCCTTGGTCATCGAAGCGATCCAAACGACCGTGTCCGCCGTCATCGGCTCTCCCGAGGGGAGGGACCGCTTGCCGTAGCCGCCCTCAAAGATCGGGCCGTCTCTCGTCGCGGCCGCGGCGACGACGCCGGGCACGTCGCCCGAATCGGCGGCCTGCTTCAGCACTGCTGCAATATTGCTCGTGTTCGCCATTTTGCGTTCCTCCATCCTGCTTGGCTGGCTTTAGCGCCGGCTTGAGGAACGATCCTGTCGACTTTCGCTCTCCGAGGCAACTGCGAGAGGCCGCAAGTTTCGGCGCCGTGATCGGCGAATGGCGGACACGGCGTTTTGGTCAGCGCGAAAGCGCGCTCTCTATGCTCAGCCCGATCGACAGGAGGCGATCGTCGTCTCCTCCTGGCGCAAGGAACTGGACGCCGGTGGGCAAGCCCGCGGCGTCCGTTCCGGAGGGTAGCGCGAGGCCGCACATCCGAAGCAGATTGCCGAGAAACGTGTAGTGGATGGCCCGCAGGTTGGTGATGCGGAACAACTCGTCGTCGCGTTCGAGCGGTTCAGTAGCCGGAGCTGTCATTGGCGTGGAGGGCAACACCAGCAGGGCTCCCCCGAGTTCGTCAGTCAACGCGGCGATGAGCTCCTCCCGGCCACGCTGCAGATTGGTCACGTCGCGCTCGCTAACTCGCCCCCCCAAGGCCCGTTTCACCACGCGGCGATCCATGCGTTGAGCGTCCGCGGAATCAAAGATCGCGCGGTGTTCGGCATAGGCCTCGATCGCGACGAACGAACCATATTGCGCAGAGAGAGCGCGCATCGCGCTGATCTGCGGAATTGGTTTCGACGTGACTTTCGCGCCAGCCGTCGCAAGCCGTTTCATGGTGGTTTCGAGATTAGCCGCGACTGCGGGCTCGGCGTCGTCGATCCCGCTCTTGTCCGGCACGACGAATTCGATTCCCTTAAGATCGATCGGCCGCACAAGAGTGCTCGACTGGCCACGCAGCGCCATGTCGATCAGCACGCAATCCTCGACCGTGTGCGCCAAGGGACCGATCGTGTCGAGCGTGCGTGAAAGCGGAAAGACGCCTTGCTTGTCGATCCGCCCCTCGCTGGTCTTAAACCCGACAATGCCGCAGAAGCTGGCCGGCGCACGGATCGAACCTCCCGTGTCGCTGCCGATCGCGCAAGGCGCAAGGCCGCCCGAAACCGCGACCGCCGCGCCCGACGAGGATCCTCCAGCGATCCGAGGCGTTGTCGGATCACGGGGATTCCTCGGAGTTCCAAAATGCGGATTGAGTTCCAAGCGCCGAGAAGGCGAATTCAGAGAGATTGGTCTTTCCCAAGGCCACGAGGCCGGCCGCGGACAGGTTTGTCACGATCGGCGCGTCTTTCTCTTTCGGCGGCGCTTCGGCGAAGAGCATCGACCCGGCGGTGGTGCGCTCGCCCGCCATGTCAACAAGGTCCTTCCAGGCGATGGGAACGCCATCGAGCGGCCCCGCCGCGCGTCCCTCGCGATGACGCTTGCGGCTCGCCGCCGCTTCTTTGAGAGCCCGCTCGCGAGTGACGAGAATGAACGATGGATTTTTGCGGTCGCGCTCGATGCGATCGAGGAAGAATTCCGCAACCTCGACCGGATCGAGGCTGCCTGCGGCGATGAGACGCCCGATTTCCGCAGCGGGCTGCTTTTCCAGGTTTTCAATCATGTTGCGATAAGTCTCCCTCGAAGCGAACCTACCGCGATCGTTCGTCTCGGCAAACTACGAACGCGAGCAGCGTTCCGCCTTGTCACGTCGTCGAATTGGGAACGAGCAGGCCGCTCTCCGGCGACCGCTTTGTGATATGCTCCCTCCGAACCGTCGGCGAGGGAGGCGATCTTGCGCACATTGGGCGCGTTCTTGATTTTCGTGGCGGTTGTCGCATCGCGCGCGCCGGCGTTCGCCGCCGACTTGTTTCCAGCAAGCGGCTCGGCGAAGCTCGCGGCCTATGCGGTTTGCCGCTCGGCCGTGATCGTCGACATGGGGCCAGTGGGCTCGAATTCCTCGGCCGAATGCACCGGCATCGTGAAGACGCGCGACGGGTCGAAGCTTCTGGACAATCTCGCGATCCGCTGCATGGAGGAATCGAAAGCGCGGCCCGAGGGTTACGCGTTCACAGGCACGTGCATCCAAACCGACGGCGACGGCGACAAGATTTTTATGACCTACGAGGGGCCGGAAGGCGGAACGATCGCCTTGCCTGGCGGCACGGGCAAGTACCGGGACGTAACCGGCAAGGGAACCTGGTCGGTCGTCGACGCGCCGGGGAACACAGCACAGCTTTTCGCGTTCACGCTGACGTACGATATCAGCTGGACGATGAAGGGGAAGTGAGCGTCTCTCCGAACTGACCTCCTTCTCTATAGCGGCGCGAGCGCGACTTACGCGGTCACGGAGACGGACGGGGCGCAGGCGGGCGCGGAAATCAAGTTCAGCCTCCTCGGCGCGCGGCTTTTTCTGGGCCTTCCGCTGGAAGAGTTTGGCGACGCGCTCATCGACGCGTCGCAAGCTTCTGGCCGACCCGCAACGGAACTTAGGGATCGACTAGCCGAGACGCGCTCGCAGGACGAGAGGGTCAGAGCGCTCGCGCGAGCCGCAGCGCCGAAGCTCAGTTCGGAAGATGGGATGCGCCATACGGGCGAAACTATTGGGCGAACGATCCCGAGGGATATCCCTGGTTCTTCACCGCGCCGTCAATGAACACCCTATACCAGTCCCCGCTGATGCAGACTCACGGAGGGGGCTTCCCGAATCGGCTGAAATTTTGTTCGAGCCGGGCGGACTGCAGGAGGCTCGCCATGGCGGCAGCCATTGGTGTTCGGGATGATTATGGCTCGGGTGGGCTGCGGTCGGCGGCGAAACGGTCGAAGGACGGGCCGCAAGCGCGCCGATTGCTCGCTCTTGCGGCTTGGTCGCCTCGACGTTCGAGGTCGATGGACAGCGGAGGGGCGACCAGGCTGAGGCGCGGGCTCCAACGCCCGAGGACGAGCCGGCGTCCCCCCCGCCACCTCGTCTTCAACCATATCAGAAGACGCCGAAACCAAGTTACAAGGATGAGGTCGCGATTAGAATCCGAGAACCGTCGCGTTGATCGAGGCTTCGAGGCCTCCGTCGACCGGCAGATTGGCGCCGTTGATCCAGCGCGCGCCGTCCGAGCACAGGAACAGCACCGCAGGCGCGATGTCGGGCGCGGACCCGGCGCGGCCGACCCGCGCGATGTCGTCGTCAACGCGGGGATCGCCGAAGATCTGACGAAATTCCTTCAGGATCGGCGTCGTCACCGGCCCCGGGCTCACCGCGTTGACCCGCAACCGGCGGTCCTTGAACAACGGCTGATGCGCCGCCCGCATCGTCCACACCAACAGGAGCTCCTTCGACAACGGATAGGCCTCCGTGTCGGGAACCTGATGAGCGGCGAGCAGCGGGCCGAGGTCCGGAAATCCGGACGCGCTCACGAACGCCTTGGCGCGCTCGAGATTGGCGCGCCAGCCGTAGCCGGCGATCGAGGCGACGTTGGTGACGGCGCCGCCCTCGCGCAGACGCGGCGCGACCGCCTCGCTCAATTCCCGGACCCCATAAAAGTTGATCGCCAGCGTTCGCGCCGCGCCCATTATACCGGAGACGCCAGCGACGTTGCACAGCGCATCGAAGCGCTGCGGCAGCGTCTGCGCAATCTCTGCTACGCCTTGGACAGAGCCGATATCCGCTTTGATGAAGGCGTCGAGCGACCGCGCGGGCGGATTGATGTCGACGCCGATGATGTCGGCGCCGAGCGCCACGGCGAGTTCGCCAACACGCGCGCCGATGCCGGACGCAATTCCGGTGATGACGATCGTCTTTCCCAAAAGCATATCAGGCTCCCGCCCCACCTTCGTGTTTGGCTTCCGCGCCGCGGGGCTCCTGAGCTTGAGTTGCTAACCGCAGGCGATATCCGATCGGCAGCAGCCTGAGCGAGGTGCGGTCCTCGACCCAGCCCCAGAGGCCACGCGGGAAGAGAAGCGCAAAAATAAGCGCGGTCGCGCCGAGGCCAACCAGATACCAGACGCCCATATCGCCGAACCAGGTCTCGATGGCGAAGAAGATAACGGCGCCGAGAATCGCGCCCTCAAAGGTCCCCAATCCCCCTACCAGCGCCATGAAGATCATGTACGCTGTCCATAGCGGACTGAAATAAGCTTTCGGTTGGAACGTGAGCGCCGTCGCCACCCATAGCGCGCCCGCCAGCGCCGCGCCGAAGGCGGCGAGCGTGAACACGAGCCGCTTGGCGCTCACGACCCGCACGCCGATCGATTCCGCCGCCTCCTCATTGTCGCGGATCGCCTGGATCGCAGACCCAAGCGGGCTACGCAGCAGGCGGAACACGATCGCCAACAGCCCGGTCATCGCCGCGAGAGCGCACCAATAGGTGAGCGCCCGGCGGCTTCCGCTCGCATAGGCGTCGAGCTCGATCAGCGAGGTGCCGGTCTCGCCGCGCACGAGCGTGTCGAGATTGACCAGCAAATGGGCCAACTCCGACACCACCCACATGCCGATGGCGAATTCGCCACCCTTGAGTTTGAGCATGACGATAGACAGGGGCCAAGAGAGCGCGCCGACGATGAGCGCGGCCAAAAACAGCGACGGATAGACGCCAACCCCCCAATTGGCGAGGCGGATCGCAGCATAGGCGCCGAGGCCAAAGAACGCCTGCTGGCCGATCGACACCAAGCCACAGAACCCGACCAGAGCGTTCCACATCAGGGCCAGGATCACATAGATGAACAGCGTGGTGAGTTTGTCGACGGCGTTGGCGCTGAAAATCTCCGGCCCCACCGCGAGCGCGGCGACGATGACTGCCGCCGCGGCGATCGCGATGCGCGACTCGGGCGTCCAGCGCTCGACGGCCGCGGCGTTGCTCGCGCTCATGAACGCTTTCCTCCGATAAGCGCGGTCCGGACGCGCGCGCCGAGATCGCCGAAGAACAGCCGGGCGAACAGAACGGCAAGAAAGGCCAAGTGCCCGGCGATGAAAAAGCCTTGCGGATTGATGAGGGCGCCCAGACTTTGCGCAACCCCCAGCACGACGCCGCCGATGAGCGTGCCCCACAGCGAACCGGTCGCCCCGATCACTGACGCCTCGAAGGCGAAGATCAGTTGGGGGGCTCCGGCATAAGGATCGAAAGTGGCGCGCATGCCGAGAAAGGCCCCGGCGACCGCGACCGTCGCCAATGCGATCGCGGCGGCGATCGCATTGACACGCCGCGCGTTGACGCCGACGAGTTCCGCCGTGTCGGGATCCTCGGCGGTGGCGCGGATCGCGCGCCCGACCGGCGTCCGGTTGAGAAAGGTCTCAATTCCGCCGAGAAGCACAACCGCAACCGCCATGGTGAGCGCCGCGAGCTTGCCGATCGCAATGTCGTCGGTGAGTGTCCAACTGTCGTAGGAGAGGTCGCCGATGTAAGGCGCGAGCGAGCGCGTGTCGGCGCCAAAACCTTGGAACAACAGATTGTCGATAATGATCGACAGCCCGAAGGTCGAGAGCACCGGCACGAGCAAGCCGCCGCGCGCGCTGCGCTCGAGCACCAGACGCTGCAGAGCCCAGCCGATCACCGCCATCAGCGGGATAACGAGGCCGAGGCCGAGAAACGGCTGAACCCCGAAGCGATCGGCCAGAACGTAGAGGGCGTATGCCGCGAGCACTGCAAGGCTCCCATGCGCGAGGTTGATGACGCCCATGACGCCGAACATGAAAGACAGGCCACAGGCGATGAGCGCGTAATAGCCGCCGAGCAGAACGCCCTGAATGATTTGGTTGACGAAAATCAAGGCCGCGGCGCCTCGGCGCGCGATACTCTTTTGAGGCCGAAATAGGCTTCGGTGACTTGCTCTCGGCTTAGCGTGCGCGTCGGTCCTTCGATGACGATGGCGCCTTCGAGCATGCAGATGGTGCGGCTCGCGGTGGCCATGGCGCGCTTCAAGTCCTGCTCGACCAGGAGCATGGCGACGCCGGATGATTTCAACGCCTCGAGCCGGGCGTAAAGGCGGTCGACGATCAGAGGCGACAGGCCTAACGAAACTTCATCAAGCAGCAACAGCTCTGGGTTCATCATCAACGCGCGCCCGATCGCCGTCGCCTGCTGCTCGCCGCCCGACAAAGTGCCCGCTAGAGCGCGGCGGCGGTCCTTGAGATTGGGAAAGGCCTCCATCACGGCGTCGAGCGTCCACGTTCCCGTTCGGCCGGCGGAGCGCGCGAGCAGGAGATTCTCTTCCACCGTGAGCCGGGCGAACAAGCGCCGGCCTTCGGGAACCAGCGCAAGACCAAGCGCGGCGCGCGTGTGAGCGCTTCTCGCGCTGATATCATCGCCCTTGAAGGCGATCCGGCCCGCCGCGATTCGGTGCGCGCCAGCTATTGTCCGCAGAAGGGTGGTCTTGCCGGCGCCGTTCGCGCCGACCAGCGCGACAGTCTCGGCCTTCTCGATGGCAAGGCTCACGCCGCGCACGGCCTGGAGCTGGCCATAGCGCGCTTCGAGCCGTTCGACCGAGAGAAGCGTCACACCACGCCTCCGCCCAGATAAGCCTCGATCACGCGCGGATCGGCCATGACGCTTCCGGCCGGCCCGTCAGCGATGATGCGTCCCGCATCCATGCACACGAGGCGCTCCGCGACGCGGAGCAGGATGTGCACGATGTGCTCGATCCAGACGATCGCGATCCCGCGGGCTTTCAGTTCGAGGATGATGTCAACGAGTTCGTTCGCCTCAGCGTCGGTCAGGCCGCCGCCGATTTCGTCGAGAAGCAGCACGGCGGGGCCGGTCGCGAGCGCGCGCGCGAGCTCGAGGCGCTTGCGATCGATAAGCCCGAGCGTCTCCGCGCGGCGGTTGGCGATCGCCGTCATGCGCGTGAGGGCAAGAGAGTCAATCGCCTTGCCGTAGGCGCGTTCACGCTCGAGCCCGCCGCCGTGAGCGGCAGCGGTGAAGACATTCTCGAACACTGTCATGCCGCTGAAGGGCCGTGGAATTTGATGCGTCCGCACGAGTCCCCGCCGGCATCGTTCCGCGGTCGGCGCCAAGGTGACTTCGTCGCCGCGAAAGCGCACACGTCCACTGGTCGGCGCATGCGCGCCAACCAAGAGGCTGAGCAAGGTCGTTTTTCCGGCGCCGTTCGGCCCGACGACGCCCACAGCTTCGCCGGCGTGGACCGAAAAGTCGAACCCGTCGAGCACCATGAGGGCGCCGAAGCTTTTCGTCAGGCCCTCCCCCTCGAGCAGAAGGCCACCGGTTCGCGCGCCGGAGGTCACGCGTGCGCCACCGTCAGCTGTTGAACGGCCTGAGTTTCGCCTGGATGGGAACATTCGGGTCGGTGGCGTGCTCGGTCACCGGGTAGTCGAGCGGGAACCGCGAGCCGGCCGGCGCCTTCACCCATTGCGTGCCGATTATCGGCCCCGGGGATACGTTCGGCACCGGTCCAGAGGTGAAGTCGACCTTGCCGTTGATGGTGATGGTTTTGAGCCTCGACAGCGCTTTAGCGACGGCCGGCTTGCTGTTGGGATCGCCGCTCGTCTTCAAGGCGTCGAAGCCGGCGTCGAACACCGCGAGCGACGCGCCCAGCTGCTGGGTCCACATCTTGCCCGAGGCTTTCTCATAACCGTCCGCAAGCTCCTCGCCGCCGATTCCCGTGAGCGACGACTTATAGGGGAACGCCTTGTGCCAATAGGCGGCGCTCGCAAGGTTGTAGCCAAGATTGCCGAGCGCGGTGACGTCGTTGGGGAAGAGGCATGCCTTGGCGATCTGAGCGATCTTGACCATCTTGGTGTAGCCTTGCTGCGCGGCTTGGCGCCAGAAGGCTGCGAAGTCAGGCGGAATCGGGAAGCTGTTGAATATTTCGCACTTCTCCGCCTTGAACTTGGCGATCTGGGCCGAATAGTCCGTTGTGCCGTCCTCATAAGGGCCCGGATCGATAATCGTAAATCCACTCTTGGCGAGCGCGGGCGCGAGGTGGTCGCGGATGGCGTTGCCGTCCGCGTCGTTGGGATAGAGCGCGCCCACTCTTTTATTGGTCGGAAGCAGGCTCCACTGCGAGACATAGCACTTGTGGAACTCCGCGCCGCCGAAGCCGAAATGGTAGGTCCATTTGAACGGCGACGGCTGGCCGGGCTTGGCCCCGCGGCCGAAGTACCAGGATTCCCAGGGCATGACGGTCGAGAGGCAGGGAACGCCGGCCGCCTCGCACGCGTCGGCCACCGGATTGATCGTCTCGGGCGTCGAGACAACCAGCATCATGTCGATCTTGTCGGAATTGATGAGGGTCTTCGCCAGTTGGCCGGCCCGGGAAGGATCAGACTGGGTGTCGCGATCAAGAATGTCGACCCCGTAGGTCTTGTCGCCAACCTTAAATCCCGAGGCGAGCGCCTTGCGCACGAGTTCCAGCACATAGCCGTCGGTCTCGCCGAACCCGCCGAGCGCGCCGGTGCGCGGGCTGATAAAGCCGACCTTGAGCGTCGCATCCGGGCCCGCGGCGAAAGCGCCATACGGGCGGGCGGTCGCCGCGAGGCCTGCGGCGCCGGCGGACACGATCAGTCCGCGCCGAGATATCGGCCCGCCGCCGAGGCTGGTGATCGTGGATTTGGCGTTCATGCATTTCCTCCCAGGCGCCGTCATGAGCCATGAAACGGGCGCATCCAAAACCTTTACACGTTTCAGGCGCCAATCGAAAAGCCTGGCGCCGCGAGCGCCCGCCAGTCGGTTGACGAAAACGCGCGATGAAGGTCAGTCTGCCTCGCATGCGAGAGTCTCTGCCGGCATGGACGACGCCACGCGATGTTGCGATAATCTGCCGAGCCAATAAGCTGAGACGGTAAAGACGCATGGCGACTGCGCCGCGCATCGTCCTTGTGTGGGACGCTCCTGTCCGCGTCTTCCACTGGCTCATTGTCGCGCTTGTCGCGGCAGCCTATGCGACTTGGCGACTCAACTGGATGGTCTGGCACGGATGGGTTGGCGACGCGACGCTCACCCTGCTGCTGTTCAGGTTGTTGTGGGGCTTCTTTGGCGGCGAGACAGCGCGCTTTTCCCGCTTTCTCACCTCCCCGCGCATAGCCTTTCAGCATCTGAAGCACGCGTTTCGACGAGAGCCAGACCGCCAAGTGGGGCACAACCCCGCTGGCGGCTGGATGGTGCTGCTCCTGCTCGCGCTGCTTCTCGCCGAGACGTTGACCGGACTCTATGTCGCCAATGACATCGCCGACGAAGGGCCAATGACCGAAATGGTGCCCGCGCGGGTCGCCAATGCGATCGCATCCTCTCACGCGATCCTTTGGGATGCGCTCTTGGCGGCCATCGTGCTGCATGTTCTGGCGATTGCGGGGTTTGCGGTGATCAAGGGCCAAAACCTGCTGCGCCCGATGATCACGGGAACAAAGGTCTTGCCCGCAAGCGTCGCCGCGCCCCGGGCCGGCAGTCCGGCGCGAGCGGTCTTGCTGTTGATCGGCTGCGGCGTCGCCACAGCCTTGCTGGTCAACCTCTTGTGAGCCTGGTCAGCTCTTCGCCGTCAGCTCTTGGGAGGAATGACCTGGCCACGGATTTCCCCTGCGGGATGAGATTGGGTGTGAACGTTGACATACCACTCGCCGGCGGAAAACTGTTTCGCCTGATCCGGGGTGAGCGTGGCGGTCCCTGTCATCGGGTTCGTGGGCAGCTTGCCCTGCGTGCTGAGCCAGATCACGACCGGAGCATTTTGGCCCTGCTTGGCTGGGCCGTGGAAATGAGCCATCGTCGTCGGGCTCGACAGCCCACTGTAAGTGATGTTCCAGGTGACAATCCGAGTCGTCGGGTCGTAGGTCAGCTCGGCGGTTCCCGAGCCTGTCGTGTCCACCGCCGGCACACTTTGTGCGCCGGTCAGCGGGACCTTGAAGGAAGTGGCCTCGGCGCGGACGGCCCCCGCGTTCGTAAAGCCCAGAAGGATGATAAAAGGAATGAGAGCGCGCTGAGATTTCGTGGCTTTCATCATTTCCTCCAGTTGGCAGACCAAATCTATCCCGACAGATAGTGGGGATTGAGCTGTGCGCTTCGTCGCATAATCTATCGCCAGTGTGACACTCTTTTGCTGGCTCGCCAACCATGTGATGATGTTCGCGAGCGCCGAAACTTGGACGATCTCTGACATTTGATCCGGCTTCGGTGACTGGGCGGGGATTGACAAGGGCCACAGTTGGCGTGAATGGGCCGGAGCTACGTCCGGTGGGCAATGGCCTTTGTGAACTCGATTGATGCCGAATATCTCGATTCGCCTGAGGCTGATCTTGCTGTCAGTCCTGCTGCTGGCGATCCTCGCCGGCTCCTCCGCGTTTCTGATCCGGGAGCTGGCCCGCGACTCGCAAAGCCTTACCGAGGAAGCCGGGCTTGTTTCAGTCGTGAAGAATGCGAATTCGGCCAGCAAGCATTTCGGTGATTTGAAGTATTGGGCGATCGATTCCGCCGTCACGCAGCTGGCTGGCTCTCAACGAGCCGCTGATGTCGCGAAGGCGGGTCTCGACGCCGATTTGAAGGCGATTTCCGCGGTCGACCCTGCGGTCGTCGCCGCCATCGCGGGCGAAGTCTACACCATGACCGATCTGGCGCGGCAGGCGGGGGTCGCCTATTCAAGCGACGACAGCGCCGCCGGCAACGCCCTGCTGGCGCAAGCCAAGAGTCATGTCACGGCTATCGATGACCACCTCGACAAGATCGTGGGAAGGGTTGAGCAGCAGGCGTTGGCCCGGCGAGATGCGTCGACGCGTCAGGCAGAATTCGCCGTCAAGTTCGCGATAATGGCCGGAATCGGAGCGTTGGTTCTCGCATTGGGCTTCACCGCATTGACCGTACGCTCGATCACTGTACCCTTGAAGCAGCTGGACCGGAGCATTGCCCTAATCACGCGTGGCGAATTGAATGCCGCCATGCCGCCCTCGGGGGTCCCTGAGATCGCTGCTATGACAAGAACGCTCAGCATGCTGCGCGACAGCCTGACCGAGCGGGATCGTCTCGAACAAGAACGGCGACGGGCGGAATTGGAAACCCGCGCTGCGCGCGACACTGCCGAGGCTGCGTTGCACGACCTCAAGTTGGCCCAGGCCAATCTCATTCAAGCTGAAAAAATGGCTTCGCTCGGTCAATTGACCGCGGGAATCGCTCACGAAATCAAGAATCCACTCAATTTCGTCAATAACTTCGCCAACCTTTCCGTCGGTCTGCTGGACGAATTGAACGAGGCCGTAGCGCCAGCGTTCGCCTCGCTCGACGAGGGACGGCGCCGCGAAGTCGATGAGGCGAGCGGTATGCTAGTGGGAAACCTGCGACGGATTGTCGAACATGGCAAGCGCGCCGACAATATCGTCAAAAGCATGCTCGCTCATTCTCGCGGCGGCGGCGGCGATCGTCAAAGCGTCGACCTCAACGCACTCGTCGACGAGTCGCTCAATCTCGCCTATCACGGCGCCCGCGCTCGGGACCAAAACTTCAACGTCACAATAAAACGAGCTTACGGCGAGAAGATCGCGTCGATCACGCTCGTGCCGCAAGATATGACGCGAGTGTTTCTCAATCTCTTCAGCAACGCCTTCTTCGCCACAAATGAGCGCCAGCGACAGACCAACAATGGGGAATTCAGACCGACTTTGACGGTGACCACACGCGATCTCGGGAATGCCGTAGAGGTCAGGGTGCGCGACAACGGCAGCGGCATCCCTCCCCGGATCAGGGATAAGCTCTTCCAACCTTTTTTCACCACAAAGCCGACTGGCGAGGGCACAGGGCTCGGACTGTCCATTAGCTATGAAATCGTCACCAAACAGCATCGCGGGACGATCGAGGTCTTAAGCGCTATCGACGAGTTCACCGAATTCATCGTGCGTCTGCCGCGGGGCCTCGGCGCCGAAGGCGCGCCCAATCCTTCTGCATGAGTTGCGAAATCATGCCTGTCAGCATCTTGATCGTGGATGACGAGCCCGATGTTGCGGTCCTTTTCCGGCAGCAATTTCGGCGCGAGACGCGGGAGGGCGTCTATGTCCTGCATTTTGCGCTCTCGGCGTTAGAAGCGCTTGAGCGCCTGGCCGGCGAAATCGAGCCGCAGCTGATTGTCATTTTATCAGATATAAATATGCCTGGTATGGATGGTCTGGCGCTCCTGCGGGAGATCAAGAGGAGACGGCCCGAACTCCCGGTGATGATGCTGACGGCCTACGGCGACGATGACAGGCGCCGGCGCGCCGCCGACAGCGGCGCGGCTGATTTTGTGACCAAGCCGGTCGACTTTGATTTCTTGAAGATTCGTATCCGCCAATTGCACGAACCACCGATTTAAGGGGAGCCCATTGGTCGTTTCAGCTAAGATACTCGCCGTGGATGACGAGCCTGATTTTGAGCTCTTGATAAAACAACGCTTCCGCCGCCAAATCCGCGACGAAGAATTCGAATTCCGCTTCGCTCACCACGGCGAGGAGGCTCTGGCCGCGCTGTCCGCCGAACCGGACATCGAACTCATGTTGCTCGACATCAACATGCCGGTGATGGATGGGTTGACCTTGCTCAGCAAGCTTCGCGAGCAGCAGCTCGATGTGCAGGCGATAATCGTCTCGGCGTACGGAGATATGACGAATCTGCGAACCGCAATGAACCGCGGCGCCTTTGATTTCGTCACCAAGCCGGTGGATCTGAGCGATCTCGAGATTACGGTCCGCAAAGCGCTGGCCAATGTCGCGAAGCTGCGAGAGATGGACCGGCAGCGCATCGCCGCTGAACGAGCGCGGAACAATCTTTCGCGCTATTTTTCGCCGAACATTGTCGAATTACTGGCCTCCCAGGACGAACCGCTCGGGGCCGGCCGCCGCGAGACGGTCGCGGTGCTGTTTGCCGACATTGTCGCCTTCACGCGAATGGCGGAGCTCATGCCTCCCGAAAACGTGCTCGCCTTGTTGCGCGAGTTTCATGCCAGAATGACGGCGCAGATTTTCGCCGGCGGCGGTACTGTCGACCAGTATATGGGCGACGGGATTTTCGCGGTGTTCGGCGCTCCGGCTGCGAGCCCTGACGACGCTGCCAACGGGCTCTACTGCGCCGAGATGATGCTTGATGCGCTCGAACGTTGGAACGACGAACGCGAGGGGAAGGGCGAACCCCGGCTCGATATCGGCATCGGTCTCAACTACGGGCCTGTCGTGCTCGGCGACGTCGGCAGCGAACACAGCATGTCGTTCACGGCGATCGGGGATACGGTCAACACCGCGGCGCGACTGCAGGTGATGACCCGCTCACTGCAAACGCCGCTGGTTGTCGGGGACGCTGTTGTTCAGGCCATCCAGAGGTTGTCCCCGGAAATCGCCGCCGAGCGTATCGGGCAATTGGAGGATCTAGGCGAACACAGCTTGCGAGGTCGGGCGAACCCGGTGCGCGTTTGGACGCGCAAGGCGAATTGGACCCGCGGAGCTGCGCCGTTTGAGGCGGTTTCATGAGGCGGCGGGCCACGGCTTGGGCGCTTTGCATTTTGATGGAGTCGATTTGGCTCCTTCTCGGCAGCGGGCCGCGACATTGCGTCCGGTCGGTCCGTTTGGGTTTTCTTGGCCCGTCGCCTTTCGCGAACGAAAACCCCCGCGCATGAGGGTTGGATTTCCTTGGATTCTCTCGTTCGAATCGAGACTTATCAATTGGTTACGCGGATAAAAGCGAGGAAAATTTTTTCACGGGCTTTTGTCCTGACGGCTCGAAGCGCCGGAACGGGAGACTGCGGTCGAGGCGTCGGGAAGGGCCATGATTGTTCATGGGGCAAGCTTAACTTTATTTCTGAATTTCTGCAAGCAATTGCCGTCCCTTCCCTGTCGGCCGCCTCAAACCAAAAGCGGACAGGCCTCCTGGCTCTCGCCCCGGAATTCATCCCGTTCGCCAGCCCTGCAACTTTTCAGTCCAGACAAACGGACAGCAGCGACGATGTCGGATCCGTCAGCCCGTCAATGACGTCAAAGTGATGCTTGCCGCTTTCCGGCGTCCACCGGCATGACCAGGCTTCAGACAAGAGCCGAGCCTGCCAAAGAAAAGCCGGTCTCTCCTGAGCGCCAACCCAGATGTGGGACTCAACGCCCGGACGCAGGGACAGTCGGGCGGGGCTCTCGCCTGCGATCTCCGCCGGATCGAGGCTGAGATCAGCGTTCATCGCCGTAAAGGAGATCGGCTCCAGATCGGCGAGCGGCGAGATCGGAACGACCCGCTTGACGAGGGTTGACAGGGACACATCGGCGCAACCCATCCGCGCGCTTAAGTGACCGCCCGCGGAGTGGCCGGCGACGACCACCGGACCGGGGACCAGGCTCGCCGCGACCTCGACCGCGCTCGCGATCTCTCGGGTCATCGCGCTGATCCGGGCTTCGGGCGCGAGCGTGTAAGAAGGCATGGCGCAGGCCCATCCGCGCGCCATCGCGCCCGCGGCGAGATGCGACCACATGTCGCGATCGAACCTCAGCCAATAGCCGCCGTGGACGAACACCAGAAGACCCCGCGGCGCGGCTTCGGGCAGAAAGAGGTCGAGCTGGTTGCGCGGTTTCGGTCCGTAAGCAATGGCCGTCCGGGCTCGTTTCCCCAGGGCGGCGCGAAAGTCCGCCGCGTCTCGCGTCCAGCGCGGCGGAAAGGTTTCGGCGCCGGGAATGAAGGGGCCGTTGGCGTAAGCGCGGTCGTAATCCATTCGGGTATCCTGGTTGCTTGGGCAGGCCCGCTCATCAAGTTCTCAGATTATCGGCCATCCGCTTCAGTCGATTGCGCAGGGTCTCAATCTCCTTCGAAGAGAACCCGGTCAAAGCCCGATCGGTCTCCGCGAGGGTCAGAGGAAGAATGCGCGCGAACTGGCGTCGACCCTTGGCTGTGAGCGAGATCGCGAGGCTGCGACGGTCGCTCTCCCGTTCCCGGCGGGCGACGAGCCCTGCTTTTTCCATCAGTCCAAGCGTGCGGGTGAGCGTGGTGCGGTCTACCGACGTCAGATCGGCAAGCCGCCCCATCGTTGCGCCGGAATGCTCATGCAGGACGGCGAGGACCCGCCAACGGGAGCAATCGAGTCCGAAAGGGCGAAGACGCGCATTGATCGCTCGCGTGCGTAGAGCGAGAACCTGACTGAAATAAAAGAAGAGATGATCCTCGAGCCTGAAGGCACTTACCGCGCCTTCTTCCCGGCCGCGCGCGTGCTCCAGCAATCTTCCTCCGCAGCGCTTCAGCATAAGCGCAATTAGGTTGACTTGCACATACTATGCGTCACTATGCCGTAATAGCAACCGGCGGAAGACCGAAAAGCGCGTGCGCGCGCCAGGGAGCAAAGAGATGAAACGCGTTTCGATCCTTCTTGCGGCCCTTACGGATTGTCGAACGCTTTCTTCATGTCGGCGGCGCTCCCACGCCGACCGCAAATCGGCAACCGCAAGGAGGGACATGACATGACATTGGCGCCCGGTATCACCAAGGCTGGCGAGGGCCTCGACAACATCGCCTGGAACATTCTTGGCCAGACCTACGTGCCCAAGCAGGTGTGCGAGAGCTCATTTGCCTGGCACGCGACCTTTCCGCCCGGCACGTTTGTGCCGCCGCATATCCATCCGACGCAGGAGGAGTTCATCTACATGTTCGAGGGCCAGCTCGAACTGATGATCGACGGCCGCGCCGCCGTGGCCAATCCCGGCGATCTCGCGCGCATGCCGATGGGCCTGCCGCACGCGATCTACAACAAGTCGGAGCGCACGGTGAAATGCATGTTCTGGGTGTCGCCGACGCGTCGGCTCTACGACCTCTTCTGGGCGATCCACAACATGCCTGAGCAGACGCCTGCCGAAGTCGTCGCGCTCGCGGCCAAGCACGAAGTCGATTTCCTGCCGCCGCCTGAAGAGGCGAAGTGAGCGCAGGAGAAGGAACAGGCCCATGAAAGTGCTCATTGCAGGCGCGGGCATCGGCGGACTGGTCCTCGCGCTCATGCTTCGTCGGCGCGGCATTGAATCTGTCGTTTTCGAGCAGGCGTCCGAGATTCGGGAGGTCGGCGTGGGCATCAACATTCTGCCTCACGCCATCAAGGAGCTCGCCGCGCTCGACCTCCTGCCGAAGCTCGACGCCGTGGGCATCCGCACCAAGGAACTGCACTACATCAGCCGGCTCGGTCAGAAGGTGTGGAGCGAATTGCGCGGCACGGACGCAGGCTTCGACTTTCCGCAGTTTTCGATCCATCGCGGCCGGCTGCAGAAAGTGATCCACGACGACGTGCTCGCGGGACTTGGCCCCGGCGCCGTGCGCACCGGCCTCAAGCTGCAGGGCTTCGTCCAGGACGAGGGCGGCGTCGTCGCGCATTTCACCGATGCCAAATTCGGACTGAGCAGCGAGACCGTGCGCGGCGACGTGCTGGTCGGCGCGGACGGCATCCACTCCGTCGTGCGTCGCCATTTCTATCCGAAGCAGGGCCGCCCCAGCTGGCAGGGGCTGATGCTCTGGCGCGGCGCAGCGGAATGGCCGAAGTTCCTGACCGGCGGCTCGATGTACATCGCCGGCGGCATGAGCGCCAAGATCGCGCTCTACCCGATCGCGCCAGGCTCGACGCCGGACACGCGTCTCACCAACTGGGCGATTGTTTCTCGCGTCGCCGACGGCGAGATCACGCCTGCGCCGGTCAATTCCTGGTCGCGGGTCGGGCGCATGGACGATGTGATCCCCTATGCCAGGCGCTTCAAAGTTCCCGGTGTCGATGTCGAGGCCCTGGTGCGTGCGACGCCGGTCTGCTGGGAATATCCCATGTGCGACCGCGACCCCCTGCCCCATTGGAGCCATGGCCGCGTCACGCTCATCGGCGACCCCGCCCATCCGATGTACCCCCGGTAGGCTCAAACGGGGCCGCGCAGGCGATCCTCGATGCGCGCAGTCTCGCCCATTGGCTGCGGAAATCCGACCATCCGATGCAAGCTTTGCATGAATACGAGGTCGAGCGCCTGCCCAAGACAGCCGAGATCGTGCGCCTCAACCGCAAAGGCGGACCGGAGCGCGTCATCGACGAGGTGGAGAAACTCGCTCCGGCGGGCTTCGAATTTGTGGACCGCGTGCTCAGCCACGCGGAACGCGAGGCGATCGTCAAGGGCTACGCCGGCAAGGCCGGCTTCACGCAGAGCCAGGTCAACACGTGAGGGCGCCCGCCGCATGGGAGTCGCTCACATCCGCGTGCGCACGCGCCAGAGTTCCGGAAAGAGTTCGATCTCCAGCATGCGCTTGAGGTAGGCGACGCCCGACGTGCCGCCGGTACCCCGCTTGAGACCGATGATGCGCTCGACCGTCGTGACATGGTTGAAACGCCAACGCCGGAGATAGTCCTCGAAGTCGATCAGCTTTTCCGCGAGCTCATAGAGGTCCCAGTGATGGGCGGGATCGTGGTAGACCTCGGCCCAGGCGCTTGTCAGGGCTTCGCATTCGACGTGCGGCTCGGCCGCCTCAGCCCGAGGCGCGGCGTCACCCACGTCAAGGCCCCTTCGGCGCAACAGCAAAATCGCCTCCTGATAAAGGCTCGGCTCTGCGAGGATTGCGCTGAGTTCCGCAGCGATCTCCGGGCGGTTCTCGTGCGGCTTCAGCATCGCCATGTTGCGATTGCCAGCGAGGAACTCGATCGCGCGGTATTGCCAAGACTGGAATCCCGAGGACTGGCCTAGCCGGTCACGAAACTCGGAATAATCGCTCGGAGTCATTGTGCGCAGGACGTCCCAGGCGCTGTTGAGCTGCTCGAAGATTCGCGCGACGCGGGCGAGCAGTTTGAATGCCGGCTGCACGTCGTCTGCGCGGATCAGCGCGGAGGCGGCGCGGATCTCCCGTATGGCGAGCTTCATCCACAATTCACTGGTCTGATGCTGGATTATGAACAGAAGTTCGTCATGCGCATCGGTCAGCGGCGATTGCGCGCCGAGCAGTTCGGAGAGCCGCAGGTAGTCGCCGTACGACATCCTCGAGCGAAAATCGGTCTCGGCGCCCTCGATCTCGCTCATGTCACCTTGTTCCGCGCATGATATTCGGGCCGATCCCATAAGCCGCGCCGCACGATCTCGACCAGCGTATGCGCGGCCGTTTCAACGTCGGCAAAACCGATATAGAGCGGCGCGAAGCCGAAGCGCATTACGTCGGGCGCGCGGAAGTCGCCGATCACGCCGCGCGCGATCAGCGCCTGCATCGCTGCATAGCCCTCCGCGAGGCGGAACGAGACCTGCGCGCCACGCCGCGCGGGATCGCGCGGTGATGCGAGTTGAAGTTCCGGGCAATCGGCTTCGATGCGGCGGATGAAATCTTCGCTGAGTGCGATCGAGCGTTCCCGCAGAGCGAGCATGTCGACGCCCGCGAAAACGTCCAACGCCGCGTCGAGCGCGGCCATGGAGAGGACTGGCGGCGTGCCGGCGCGCAACCGATCGATGGCCGGCGCGGGCCGATACTTGAGCTCGAAAGCGAAGGGCGCCGCATGGCCCATCCAACCGGACAGGGCCGGCGCGACGCGCGCCTGCAGATCCGGCCGGACGTAGACGAAACCCGGCGCGCCGGGTCCGCCATTCAAATATTTGTAACCGCAGCCGACAGCGAAATCGGCGCCGCAACCGGCAAGATCGACCGGAAAAGCGCCGGCCGAATGCGCGAGATCCCAGATCATGACGGCGCCGAACGCCTTTGCCTTCTCGGTGAGCAAGCGCATGTCGTGCCTGCGCCCCGTGCGGTAGTCGACTTCGGTCAGCATTAGAACCGCGACGCGCTCGTCGAGCGCGCTCTCGACCGCCTCGGGGTCGACGATCTTCAATTCATGGCCCCGCCCGAGAAGGCGGCAGACGCCCTCGGCGACATAGAGATCGGTCGGGAAATTGCCGCTGTCGGAAAGGATGACCTTGCGAGGCGCAGCGAGTTCGAGAGCGGCTGTTAGCGCCTTGAAAAGGTTTATCGAGGTCGAAATCACCCGCGATCACCGAACCCTTTGGGGCGCCGATGAGGGAGCCGATGCGGTCGCCGACACGGGCAGGCAAGTCGATCCAGCCGGCGGAGTTCCATGCCCGGATCAGCTCTCGGCCCCAGCTCTCGTCAAGTTCGCGGCGCACGCGCTCCCGCGCGGATTTGGGCATAGCTCCAAGCGAATTGCCGTCAAGATAGACGACGCCCTTCGGCAGATCGAACATCGCTCGGGTACGCTCGAAGAGATGGTCGATCATGAGAGCGATCTCAACTGGAAGCGCTGGATCTTGCCCGTCTGCGTCTTCGGCAAGGCCTCGAGGAAGCGTATCGCGCGCGGATATTTGTAAGGCGCAATGTTCGCCTTGACGTAGTTTTGCAGCCCCAGGGCCGTCGCATCGTCCGGAAGAACGCCCGGTTTCAACACGACGAAAGCGGCGACGATCTGCCCCCGCTCTTCATCGGGGACCCCGATGACCGCACATTCGCTGACGGATTCATGCGCCAGGAGCGCCGCCTCCACCTCGGGACCGGCAATGTTGTAGCCGGCCGAAACGATCATGTCGTCGTTGCGCGCGGCGAAATGAAAATACCCCTCCTCGTCCTGGCTGAATGCATCGCCAGTCAGGTTCCAGCCGTTCTGCACGTATTCACGCTGACGGGGGTCGGCGAGATAGCGGCAACCTGTCGGGCCGCGCACCAGGAGGCGCCCCACCACCCCGCGTGGAGCTTCGTTCAGATCCTTATCGACGACCTTGGCTTCGTAGCCCGGCACGGGAGTGCCGGTGACGCCCGCCTTTCGATTGTCAAGACGGCAGCTGATGAACACATGCAGCATTTCCGTCGAGCCTATGCCGTCGAGGATGGGCGCGCCGGTGCGCTTCGTCCAGGCTTCGTAGACCGGGGCTGGAAGCGTCTCGCCCGCGGACACGGCAACGCGGAGCGAGGATAGATCAGCCCCTTCGTCCATCGCTGCGAGCATCGCGCGATAGGCGGTCGGCGCCGTGAAGCAGACGGTCGCCTTGTAGGTTTCGATCATCTTGACGAGGTTGGGCGGGGTTGCGGTTTCGACCAGCACTGCGGAAGCGCCGAAGCGAAGCGGAAACACGGCCAGTCCCCCGAGCCCGAAGGTGAAGGCGATCGGAGGCGAGCCAACGAAGACGTCCTCGGGCCGAACCTCGAGCACCCGCCTCGCATAGCCGTCGGCGATGATGAGAATGTCGCGATGAAAGTGCATCGTCGCCTTCGGCGCGCCGGTTGTTCCGGAGGTGAATCCGAGTAGCGCGACATCATCGCGTCCTGTGCGCACGGCGGCGAAATTCACCGGTTTGTTGAGAGCGACGCGGTCGAGCTCGGCGTCATGGTTGGCGGTGCCGTCGAAACCGACGACGCTTTTGAGAAAACGGCTCTCCTTGGCGCAGGCGACCAGTTCGTCCAGGATGCGGGTGTCGCACAACGCGAGCTTGATCTCGGCCTTGTCGACAATCTTGGTCAGTTCTCCCGCCCGCAGCATGGGCATGGTGTTGACCACGACAGCGCCGACCTTGGTCGCGGCGAGCCAGCAGGCGATCATCGCGGGATTGTTCGCCGAGCGGATCAGGACCCGGGCGCCGGGTCTCACGCTGTAGTCCTCGATGAGCGCCCGGGCGAGTCGATTGCTCCAGTCGGTAAGCTCCTTGTAGGTGCGGCGCCGGCCATGGCCGATCAGCGCCGTGCGGTCGCCAAAGCCGCGCTCGACCATGCGATCAGTCAGTTCGACCGCGGCGTTTAGATATTCAGGATAGTCAAATCCGTCGAGCTGAAAGTCAGGCCATTGCTCGCGCGGGGGCAGATTGTCGCGCGCGAATGTATCCATATGAGCGGTCGGACCGAGCATCGGTTCGTTTCCTCCGTCGTTTGCCCCGGCAAACCGTTCGGCGATCAAATGCGGTTCAAAGCCGGCGCCAATGTCTTTCGTCGACAGACGCCGATCGAGCGCTTAGTCAGTCGTACATGCGCACCGTAATTCGCCGGGTTTTCGAGGTGGAGCCATAAATCCTCGCACGATTGTCCTCATTTCGCTTATGCTGCTGCTGATTGCGCTAGCCGGGCCGCACGCCGGGTGGGCCGCAGCATACCAGACCAAGGTCCCGTACGCTCTTCTGGTCGACTACAACACCGGAGCGGTGCTGTTCGCAAAGAGGGCCGACGCTCCAGTGGCGCCCGCGTCGACAACGAAAATCCTGACCGCCGAGATCATCTTTCGAGAGCTTGCCGAAGGCAGGCTTCACCTGGGGGACCGGATGCCGATCTCGCCAAAGGCCGCGCGAGAGGGTGACGCCGAGTCCGGCGGCTCGAGCATGTTTGCTCAAGCGAACACGCGAGTCAGCGTCGACGACTTGCTGCGCGGCCTCTTGATCACCTCAGGCAACGACGCCGCCGTCGCTCTCGCCGAAGGCGTCGCCGGCTCGGAAAACGCATTCGCAGCGCGCATGAACCAAGAAGCCCGCAAGTTGGGAATGAGCCATTCAAAATTCGCGAACGCGTGGGGGAACGGCAGCGGAGGGCAAAGGGTGACCGCGCGCGACATGGCGCGACTGGCGGCCTATGTGATCGGGACCTATCCGCAATTTTATCATTATTTCGGCGAGACCCAGTTCACCTGGAACGGCATCCAGCAACAGAACCGAAATCCTCTCCTGGGCATGAATATTGGCGCGGATGGCTTGAAAACTGGCCACCTGGCGGCGAGCGGCTTCGGCCTGGTCGGCTCAGCAGTCCAGAATGGACGCAGGTTGATCCTTGTCCTGTACGGGGCGCGAACGGAAGCGGAAAGGGCGAGCGAAGGGCGTGATCTGATGGAAGCGGGCTTTCGCGCCCCCGGTCGGTGAGATCGTAGGCTCGCTGATTCGTCGACCCCGTCGGCCGAGGATTGCTCATCGCTGCAAGCAGCCTTAAGGATCGGGCACGACGGCCACAGCTTGGATCTCGACCTTGGCGCGGTCCTCCATGAGGGCCGCGACCTCAATCGCGGTCATTGCCGGGAAATGACGGCCAATTGTCTCACGATAGGCGTCGCCAACCCCCTTCAGATTGTCGAGATAGTCGCGCTTGTTGGTGAAGTACCATGTCATCGAGACGATATGCTCGGGGCGCGCGTCGTCACAAGCAAGCACCGCAACGACGTTTTGCAGACTCTGCTTCACCTGTCCGACGAAATCGTCCGTCTCGAACGTCGAGTCCTTGTTCCAGCCGATCTGTCCGGCGAGGTGAATGACGCGCCCGCGCGCCGAGACGCCATTGGCGTAACCGGCCGGCTTCGCCCATCCGTCCGGTTGCAGCGTTTTCAGCACAAGACCCTCCGAATTCCCGCGGCCGTCAGGACGCCCGCGCCTTGATGAGTTCGCGCGCGACGATCAGTTTCTGGACTTCCGTTGCGCCCTCGTAAATGCGCAAGGCCCGGATCTCGCGATAAAGACTTTCGATAATCTCCCCGCGCTTAACTCCGCGGCCGCCGAACATCTGCAGAGCCCGATCGATGACGCGTTGAGCCGTCTCTGTTGCGGTCATCTTCGCCATCGCGGCCTCGACAGTCGTGGGCAGCTTCTGCACGTCGCGGCGCCATGCGGCGCGATAGGTCAGCAGCGCCGCCGCGTCGATGTCTGCCGCCATCTCGCCAAGCGCGGCCTGAGTGAGCTGAAGGTCGGCGAGCGTCGCGCCGAACATTTTTCGGCTCTTTGCATGCGCGAGCGCCTCGTCGAACGCACGCCGCGCGAAGCCGAGCGCCGCGGCGGCGACGGAGGCGCGGAAAATGTCGAGCGTGCGCATGGCGATCTTGAAACCCTCGCCGGGACCGCCGAGCCGCCGGTCCGCCGGGAGACGGCAGCCTTCGAAACGAAGCGTGGCCAGCGGATGCGGCGCCATGACGTCAATACGCTCGGCGATTGAAAACCCGGAGTCGTCAGGAAAAACCAGGAAAGCAGAAATGCCACGCGCGCCCGGCGCTTCGCCCGAGCGGGCGAACAGAGTGTAGACGTCGGCGATCCCGCCGTTCGAGATCCAGGTCTTCTCGCCGTCCAGGCGATATCCGTTTCCATCCTCGCGCGCCGAGCAAGCCATCGCCGCGACGTCGGAGCCAGCGTCCTTTTCCGAGAGCGCGAAGGCGGCGAGCCACTCGCCGCGGCGGACCTTTGGCAGCACGCACCTGCGCTGCTCGTCTGAGCCAGCGATGGCGACTGCGCCGGAACCCAAGCCTTGCATGGCGAAGGCGAAATCCGCCAGCCCATCCTGGTAAGCGAGCGCCTCGCGGGCGAGACAGACGCTTCGCGAGTTCGATTGCCGACGCGTCGCCGTCAGGAGCCGCGACCGCTACGTGAAGCAGTTCGGATTCGCCAAGCGCGCGCACCAGATGGCGGCAAGATTTGTCAACGTCCTCATGCTCGATCGCGGCAATCGCGCCCAAAGCGACGAAGCGATCGAGCGCGCCTGCAAAGGCTCGGTGGGACTCGCCGAAGAACGGCCAGTCGAGCCAATCGCGCCTTACCTCGGGGGCGCGGGACGCGACGGTCATCAATCCCCCTCGAACACAGGTTTGCGCTTGGCCGCGAAGGCCTCGTACGCGCGCCGGAAGTCGTTGGTGGTCATGCAGATGGCCTGCGCTTGCGCCTCGGATTCGATGAGTTCGTCCAGTCCCATCGCCCATTCCTGGTTGAGCATCGTCTTGGTCATCCCATGCGCGAACCACGGACCGTCGGCGAGCGAGCGAGCGAGCGCGAGCGCTTCCCGCTCGAGGTCGGCGCGCGGATGCAAGGCATTGTAGAAGCCCCAGGCCGAGCCTTCGGCGGCGCTCATCGTCCGGCCGGTGAAGAGAAGCTCGGCAGCGCGGCCCTGCCCGATGATCCTGGGTAGGATTCCGCAGGCGCCCATGTCCGCGCCGGCGAGACCGACGCGGGTGAAGAGAAACGCAGTCTTCGCTTCCGGCGTTGCGAGGCGCAAGTCGCAGGCCATCGCGAGAATGGCCCCTGCGCCGGCGCAGACGCCGTCGATCGCGGCGACGATCGGCTGCGGGCATTTGCGCATCGCCTTGACGAGATCGCCGGTCATCCGGGTGAAGGCGAGCAGGTCGGGCGTGCTCATGCGCGTCAGCGGCTCGATGATTTCGAGCACGTCGCCGCCTGAGGAGAAGTTGCCGCCCGCGCCGGTCAACACGATTGCGCGAACGTCCGACCCGTTAGCCAGCTCCCGAAAGAGATTGCGAAGCTCGGCATAGCTGTCGAAGGTCAGCGGATTCTTGCGCTCGGGGCGGTTGAGCGCGATTGTCGCGACCCGCCCGTCCTCGCTCGCGGTGAAGCGGAAATGTTGTGCGGAATAATCGCGCAACGGGCGGCGCAAGGCCTGCATCGCATTCGGCGTGTTCATCCGACCATGACCTCCCCGCCGGCGACCACGATCGCCTGCCCGTTTATCGACGCCGCGCCGGGTGACGCCAGCCAGAGCACCGCATCGGCGACTTCCTCGGGCCGCACCAGGCGCCCTTGCGGATTGGACTTGGTCAGCTCGGCCTTGGCTAGTTCTTCCGATCGGCCGGTCTTCGCGACGATGGTTTCGACAGCGCGCTGAACCAGGGGCGTCTCGGTGAAGCCGGGACAAACGGCGTTGACTGTGATTCCGGTCTTGGCGAATTCGAGCGCCAGCGCCCGCGTGAGGCCGATGAGGCCGTGCTTCGCCGCGCAATAAGCGGCGACATAGGCGTAGCCGACCAGGCCCGCGGTCGAAGCGATATTGATGAGCCGCGCGCCGCCGCCTCGCGCCTTCAGGTCGGACAGGACAGCGCGGGATACGAGATAGGCGCCGTTCAGATCGACCGCGAGCACACGGGACCAGAGACCATGATCTGTCTTCTCGAACGGCGCGCTCGGCGCTTCGCCCGCATTGTTGACGAGAATCGTCACCGGGCCCAACGCGCCGCGCGCTCTTTCCAACCCACCAGCGACCGCTGCTTCCGAGGTCACATCGAACCCGTCGACAACCAAAGCTGAGCCTTTAGGCATGTCGCGCGCGATCTCCTCGAGCGGCGCGCTGCGGCGTCCCGCAAGGCTCACGCGCGCGCCAGCTCGAGCCAGAGCGAGCGCCGTCGCCGCGCCGATGCCGCTCCCGGCGCCCGTCACCAGCGCATGATGGCCGTCGAGCGGCTTGTTGCGGTCCGTCATGTCGCGCCAGCTTGCGCCGCCGCGGCCCGTGCAAGGTTGGCCTCGTATTGCGCCTTGGCGGAATGATATTGCTTGGGCCACGCAATGTCGGCCACACCGATCTTGGCGGCTTCATGCAAGGTCCAGGCGGGATCGGCGAGATGCGGCCGGGCGATCGCGCAAAGATCGGCCCGACCCGCGGCGACGATTGAATTGACATGGTCGGCCTCGGAGATCGCGCCGACCGCGATGGTGTCGACATGCGCCTCGTTGCGGATCTGGTCAGAAAACGGCGTCTGGAACATGCGGCCGTAGACCGGCTGCTCGGCCTTCGAAACCTGACCGGACGAACAATCGACGAGGTCCGCGCCGGCTTCCTTGAACAATTCGGCGAAGAACGCCGCGTCGTCCGGCGTGTTTCCTCCCGGCGTCCAGTCGTGACACGAGAGACGCACCGACATCGGGCGATCCGCAGGCCAGGCGGCGCGCATCGCGCGGAAGACCTCAAGGGGATAGCGCGCGCGGTTGGCGCGTTCGCCGCCGTATTCGTCATTGCGGACATTGGAGAGCGGAGACAGAAAACTAGAGAGAAGGTAGCCATGCGCGCAGTGGAGCTCGAGCCAATCACATCCAGCCGCCGCCGCGCGCCGGGTCGCCGCGACAAAATCTTCGCGCACCTGGTCCATATCGTCTCGCGTCATGGCTCGCGGGATCGGCCCGTCCGGCAGATAGGCGAGCGCTGACGCCGAGGTAAGCTCCCAGCCGTCAGTCTCGAGCGGCTGGTCGATGCCTTCCCAAGGGACTTTGGTCGAGCCCTTGCGGCCAGAGTGGCCAAGCTGAATGCCGGCTTTCGCTCCGGCGCCGTGAATGAGATCAACGAGGCGCTTCCACTCAGCCTCTTGCTCATCGCTCCACAAACCGAGGCAGCCCGGCGTGATGCGCGCGTCCGGCGAGACGCAAGTCATCTCGGCGAAGACGAGACCCGCCCCGCCCAACGCGCGCGCCCCCAGATGCGCGAGGTGGAAATCGTCGATGAGGCCATCGGTCGCCGAGTACATCGCCATCGGCGAGACGATGACGCGGTTCTTAAGCGTAAGACCCCGCACGCGATAGGGCGTCAGCATCGGCGGCGGCGCGCGTTCGTCGTCGCTGAGCGGAACGCCCGTCTTGCGGGCGAACCAGCGCTCGTAGCCCTCAAGCCACACCTTGTCGCGCAGCCGTAGATTCTCATGGCTGATGCGTTGCGAGCGCGTCAGCATCGAATAGAAGAACTGGGGCGGCTCGAGCGAATCGGCGTAGCGCCGGCCGACCACCTCGAACCATTCCATCGCGTTTCGCGCCGCGTTCTGGATGCGCGCGACATCGACGCGGCAAATCTCTTCATAAGCCGCGAGCGTCTCCGGGATCCGCTTAACCGCGTGGTCCCGCGCGTCAAACTGTCGCGCAAGCTCGATGGCGTCGTCGAAGGCGAGCTTGGTGCCCGAACCGATGGCGAAATGAGCCGTATGGGCGGCGTCCCCCATCAACACGACGTGCGAACGCCCGTTATAGCAGCTCCATTGGCCGCAGATCAGCCGATTGAAATTGAGCCAACCCGACCCTCGCATGTGGCGCGCGTTGGTCATGAGCTTCGCGCCATCGAGGGTCTCGGCGAAAATCTTCTCGCAGAAGGCGATCGACCCGTCCTGGTCCAGTTTGCCGAGCCCGTGCGCCTCGAAGGCGTCCTCGGTCGTTTCTACAATGAAGGTCGAGGTCTCGCGATCGAACTTATAGATGTGGGCCTGAAACCAGCCGTGCTCGGTTTTACGGAAGTCGAAGGTGAACGCGTCGAACGCCTTGGCGGTCCCGAGCCAGATATATCGATTGGGTCGGACCAGCAGGTCAGGCCGAAATCGATCGGCATATCGTTCGCGGATCTTCGAATTGAAGCCGTCGGATGCGAGGATGAGGTCGGCGTCCGGAAATTCAAGGTCGGAATTGACCTCGCGCTCGAACAGAAGCTCAACCCCCAGCGCCTCGCAACGTCGCTGCAGGATGTTCAGGAGCTGCTTGCGGCCGATGCCGATGAAGCCGTGGCCACTCGTGCGCTGACGCGAACCCTTGAAGACGAGTTCGATGTCGTCCCAATGGTTGAATGCGTCGGCGATCTCCGCCGCGCTATCCGGGTCCGCGGCGCGCATCGCGCTCATCATCGCGTCGGAGAAGACGACGCCCCAGCCGAACGTGTCGTAGGGCTTGTTGCGCTCGATCACGGTCACTGCGTGCCCTGGCCGCTGTTTCTTCATCAGGAGCCCGAAATAGAGACCGGCTGGGCCGCCGCCAATACAGACGATGCGCATGCTGTCCTCGTCTCTTCGTTTCATCTTGCAAGCATTTTGGCCAATATATAGCCCGACGCGGCGCCCGCCCCCGCGCCCGGCCAGGTCGCAGCCCCGCAAAGGTAAAGTCGCGGGATCGGCGTAGCGTAACGCGAGTAGCCTGCAACCGGCCTGAAGACAAAGTTCTGATCGAGATGATGGCTTCCGGTCAGATTGTCGCCACCGATCAGGCAGGGGTTCTCGCGCTCGAGATCGAGCGGCGACCATACCGAGCGCACGAGAATCTTGGCCCGCAGGCCGGGCGCATAGGTCTCAAGAATATCAAGCACGCGCTCGGCATACGGCTCCTTGGCCGCGTCCCAATCGGTTGCGTGAATGCGGCCGAGCGCATCGCCGGCGATTGTCGCGGGCAACACCCGGACCTGGACCCACAGCACATGCTTGCCCGGCGGCGCCCGGGTCGCGTCAATGGCGGTCGGCTGACCCACCACCAGCACCGGCTCGGCCGGAAGGAGACCCGCCGCGGCCTCGGCGAATGCGCGGCTCATCATTGCGAGATCGGGCGCGACATGAACATAGGCGAAGCGTTTCAACTCAGAGCCAGCGCGCCAGTCGGGCAGCGACTCGAGCGCAAGGTGGATCATCATCGTGCCGGGGCCTGCCCGAATGCGGGCGACCTTGTCGTCGAAGGCCTTGCGCTTCGGATCAGGGTTCACAAGCCGGCCGAACACGATCTGCGGGTGCAAGTTCGCGATCACCGCCTTCCTCGCCGCGATCCGCGTCCCATCGTCAAGCTGAATTCCGGTCGCGCCGCTTGCGTCGCTCTCGATCCTCGTGACCGGCGACTTGAGCCTGACTTCGCCGCCCTTCGCCTTGATGAGGCCGGTCATCGCGCGAATGATGACGTCAGCGCCGCCTGCGCCGATGACCATGCCGAAGGCCTGGTTCGCCATCGACTCGAGATAGGGAAAAAGAGCGCCGCCCGCGACCTCCGGGGGAAAATCGAGATGCATGCCCCAGGCGGCCATCATCGCCTTGACCTTCGGCAACTCGAAATGCGCGTCCAGGAAGTCACGCGGCGTTGCGAGCAGAAGACGGCCGAGATCGAGAAGCGATTGCGCGCCCTTCGCGCGCCATGCCGACCACAGCGTGCGCACGGCGGCGAGGGACGGCATGGGCGAACCGAGCAGGCCGAAGATATGCGGAGCCTCCTCGCCAAAGCGGGCGAGCATCGCCCGCCAGGCCGCGGCATCCTTCGCCGACAACGCCGCGATCGCAGCCGCGGTCTTCTCGAGATCCTTGCTGACGCCGAGATAGGTGTGGTCGCGAAAGACGCTCGCGAAACAGTCGGCGGCGGACGCGAAAGCGAGGCCCTGCGCCGTAAGGTCGTCTTTATGGGCGGCGAAGAACGGCGATCCAGCAAACATCGAGAGGTTCATCGCGCAAAGGTCGTGGCGGAAGCCTGGCAAGGTGATTTCGCGGGTCTTGACCGCGCCGCCCGGCTCGCCCGCCTGCTCGATCACTGCGACCGACCAGCCGCGGTTCAAGAGGTGGATCGCGGCGGCGAGGCCGTTGTGTCCCGCGCCGACGACAATTGCGTCGAATGCGTCCATCTCGCGTTCTTCATCTCTGCGATTAGCCGCCAGATGCATATATCCGGTGAGCAGCGTCGCAAGGCTACGTCCAATGCCTGCCCCGCGCAATGCTTGAGCCGCGTGAAAAAAGCTGGCGACCCATGCCCGGCACGCTCGCAGCGATTGCTTGCATCCGCATATTCCTTGGGTATGGTGGTCTCGTGTTCGCGCGCGAGAAATCCGACGCAACGCGAACGCGCGAGGGAACTTTCGAGGAGCGATCGAGATGAGCACGAACACGGTCCTTTCGGACTTCGCCGCCGCCCTATTGTCGGGATCGATCAAGGTTGTCGACCTGACTGCTCCGCTCGGACCGGAGACGCCCGTGATTTTCTTGCCGCCGCAGATCGGCAAGAACACGCCGGCGGTGAAAGTGCACGAGCTCTCGCATTATGATCAGAACGGCCCGTTCTGGGCGTGGAACTGGCTTGAACTTGGCGAGCACACCGGCACGCATTTCGACGCGCCGGTGCATTGGATCACCGGACGGGACTACAAGGACGGCACGACCGACCGGATCCCGGTCAAGAATTTCGTCGCGCCCGTATGCGTCATCGATCGCTCCAAGGAGGTCGCGAAAGATCCGGACTATCTGCTCACCCCCGACAGCGTGAAAGAATGGGAGCGTGAGCACGGGGGCATCGAGGCCGGCAGCTGGGTCGTGCTGCGCACCGACTGGTACAAGCGCAACAAGTTCGAGCGCGACCTTCCTCAATGCCGACGACAAAGGCCCGCATTCGCCGGGACCGACTGCGGAAGCAATTGAATATCTGCTCACCAAGAACATCGTCGGGTGGGGATCGGAGACGGTCGGCACGGACGCGGGCTCGGCCGCCGGCATGAACCCGCCGTTCCCGGCACACAACCTCGTCCACAAAGCGAATCGCTATGGCCTCGCGAGCCTCTGCAATCTCGACCAGCTGCCGCCCAAAGGCGCGATCCTGATCGCGGCGCCGCTCAAATTCGTCAACGGCACCGGCTCGCCGGTCCGCGCGCTCGCCATCGTCCCCTGATCCTTAAGAAACGGGCGAACGCAACAGCCATGAAGCTCGCTCGCGAGAACGAGGCATGAGCGAATACGACTATGTGCTCGTCGGCGGCGGCGTCAACGCGCTGGTCGCCGCCGCCATGCTCGGCAAGAAACGGCGGACGACGCTCGTGCTCGAGCGCAATTCCACGGTCGGCGGTTGCCTGCGAACCGAGGAGGCAACCGCGCCCGGCTTTGTCCATGACGTGATGGCGACGACGCTGGTCCTCTTCCGGACGTCTCCCGCCTATCAGGCGCTCGGCAAGGACCTCGAAGCGCGCGGGTTCGCCTTCGCCGACACGAACCTGCCGACGGCAGTGCTTCGACCGGACGGATCGAGCGTCATTCTCTCGATGGACCGCATGCGCAATGTGAAGGCGTTCGACGCGCTCGCAGAAGGCGACGGGAGCGCCTTCGCAGCCGAGATGGAGGCGCTGGGGGGCGACGCTCCGTTCCTCTTCTCGCTCCTGGGCGGCTCGCTATGGTCGTCCGGAATCGCCAAAACACTCGCGCGCGAGTCTTGGCGCCGAGGCCCGCGCCGCCTGGCGGAATGGTTCGGCGAGGCGCTCGCCCCCGCGCGGGGCTATCTCGAGACCACTTATCGGTCGGACGCGGTCCGCGCGCTCTGGGCGCCCTGGGTCTTGCACGCCGGCCTCGGGCCGGAGAGCGCCTATTCGGCCGCGATGGCGAAAGTGATCGCTTTCGCGATCGAGGCGGCCGGCTGCCCGATCGCGATCGGCGGCGCGAAGACCCTGCTCGCGGCCTTCGAGCGGCTGATCGTCGATCAGGGCGGCGCGGTGCGGCCGAACGCGGATGTCGTGCGCATTCTCCCCGGGCCCGGCGCGCGCGCGGCCGGCGTCGAGCTTGCGAGCGGAGAGACGATCACAGCCGCCAGAGGCGTGATCTGCTCCACCGCGCCGGAGCAGCTTTACAACGGGCTGCTCAAGGACTGGCCCATCCCGGCGCCTGTGGAGGTTCGGCGAGGCCTGAAAGCCTTTCGCCACGGCAAGGGCGACATGCAGATCCATTACGCGCTCAAAAGTGTCCCACGCTGGCGCGGCGACCCGGATCTCGCCAGGGTCGGGCTTCTGCACCTGACAAGCGGACTGGACGGCGTTTCGCGCGCCGCGAACGAGGCCGAACGCGGCCTCCTGCCGGCCGAGCCGACCATCTGCGTCGGCCAGCCGACGGCGCTCGACCCAAGCCGAGCGCCGCCGGGCGCGGCGATCCTTTGGCTGCAGATGCCGGAGGCGCCGCGCTTCGTGAAAGGCGACGCGGCTCAGGACATCGAAGCGCCCGCGGACGGTCGCTGGACGGAGGCGATGCGCGAGTCTTACGCCGACCGCATCGAGCGGCGGCTCGACGCGCATATCGAGAACTGGGCCGAGATCAAGCTCGCTCGCCGCGCCTACTCGCCGGCGGACCTCGAGGCGATGAACGTCAATCTCGTCGGCGGCGATCCTTACGGCGGCGCTTGCGCGCTCGACCAGTTCTTCCTCTGGCGGCCGTTCAAGTCGAGCGTCAATCACCGCACCTACGTGTCCAACGTCTATCACATCGGGGCTTCGACCCATCCGGGCCCAGGCCTGGGCGGCGTCTCCGGCTTCCTGCTCGCGTCGTCGCTTCGCTGATGTCTGGCCGCATGGGATGAACATGGAGCAGCGGTTTTCCGGCCAGATCATGCAGCGCGACGTCGATCCGGCCGCGCGTCAGGCGACGCTTGGCGAGATCGGCATCAACCAGTTCGCGCCCTACCTCATGAACCGCATCATGGAGCGCTGGAACGGCAATCTCGCCGAGGCCTTGAAGCTCCACAACATGTCGACGACCATGATGAGGGCGCTAGCAGTGCTCAGCATTTCCTCGCCGGTGACGATCAACGAGCTTTCGGCCTATGCGGTGACCGAACAGTCGACGATGAGCCGCACGCTCGACATCCTCGAGGCGCAAGGGCTTGTGCGGCGCCAGCGGCGAGCGGAAGACATGCGCATCCGCGACGTCTCCATCACCGAGGAGGGGCGGGCGGCGTTCGAGCGGGTGTGGCCGATGATGCACGCGCGGTTCCAGACCCTTTTCGACGGCGTCGAGGAGGAAGAATACCGCGCGTTCACCGCGACGCTGCTCCGGATCCTGCGCAACGTCGCGAGGCTGCCGGAGTAGGAGCGCGGCCCCGCCGGCGGCGTTCGAGGCGCTCAATCGCCCATTTCCTTGAGCAGCTTCACAATCTGCCGCCGCCGGGCTCGCACGTCTTTGATGTGCTGATCGATATGGTCGAGCTTGCTTCGCAACGCTTTGACCATTGCCGCGTGTGAAGGGAGATGCTGCGCCGCTTCACCCAGAGCCGCGCGAATCTCATTCAGCGAAAAACCCAATTGTTGCGCAGCATCGATCAACTTGAGGATTTTCAGAGCCGTATCCGGATAGATAGGACCGATAGCCATTCTCATTGCGGATGGGCTTCGGAAGCACCTCGTGCTTCTCATAAAAGCGAATGCGCGAGGTCGAGATCCCGGTCCTTCGAGAGAGCTCCCCGATGCGCATGCAAAAATTCCTTGACCTTAAACCTAGGTTTAAGGTGTAGCATGGCTTTGCAAATGAGAGAATATTTTGCAAGGCCGGCTACGAAGCAGGCCCTGCGAACGCTTGCGAGCCGCGAGTCAGCGCTGGCTTCCAAGATGGGGAGACAATGAATGGCGCGCGTTTTGGTCACCGGGGGCACGGGTTTCGTCGGCGCCCATTGTTTGATTCAGCTTTTGGCCGCGGGGCACGAGGCGCGGACGACTGTCCGGGATCTCAGGCGCGAGGGCGAGGCGCGCGCCATGCTGCGTCAGGGCGGCGCGGGCGACGTCGGCGAGCGCCTGACCTTTGTCCGCGCCGATTTGAACGCCGACGCGGGTTGGGCGGAAGCGGCGGCGGGTTGCGACTATGTGCTCCATGTCGCCTCGCCCTTTCCGAGCACTGTGCCCAAGGACGAGAACGACCTGATCGCGCCCGCCCGGGACGGGGCGCTGCGCGTGCTCAAAGCCGCGCGCGACGCCGGCGTCAGGCGCGTGGTGCTGACGTCGTCCTTCGCGGCAATTGGCTATGGCGCGCCTGCGGACCGAACCGCTGTGTTCACGGAGAAGGATTGGACGAACCTCACCGATCCGAGCGTGCAACCCTATCCGAAGTCGAAGACAATCGCCGAGCGCGCCGCTTGGGATTTCATCGCCCGCGAAGGCGGAACGCTCGAACTGGCCGTGGTCAATCCGGTCCTCGTCCTTGGACCAGTTCTTGGACCGGACACCTCGCCCTCGATCCTCTTCATCAGCCGGCTTTTAGACGGCTCTCTGCCGGGCTGCCCAGATCTCTCATTCGGCGTCGTCGATGTGCGCGACGTCGCCGATCTGCACTTGAGGGCGATGATCGCCCCTGCCGCGCGCGGCGAACGGTTTCTCGCCACTGCCGGAGATTTCGTGAGCGTCCGCGAGATCGCCGGGATGCTCAAGGATGGTCTGGGCGACGCTGCCCGCAAGGTTTCGACCCGCCGATTGCCCAGTTGGCTCGTGCGCATCGTCGGGCTGTTCGATCCTGAGGTCAGAGGGATTCTGCCGGAGCTTGGCAAACACAAGAACGCGTCCAATGAAAAGGCGCGTCGCCTGCTCGGCTGGGCGCCAAGGAGCCCAGGGGACGCGATTCTCGCCACGGCACGGAGCCTGTCTGAGCTTAGGCTTCTGAAGGCGGCTTAGAGCAGTATCCGAACGGATTAAATCGGCGGGGGGATTCCCGAATCGGTTAATTTCTGCTTCCTCATTCACTGCGAGAATGGGGACGGCGGGGGATGGGTCTTTCCAACGATCTTCGCGAGCGCGTGGTCGAGGCGGTGGTCTTGGGCGGGTTGTCGCGCAATCAGGCGGCCGCGCGTTTCAAAGTGAGCGTGGCGAGCGCGGTGCGCTGGGTAAAGCGGTTCAATACCACGGGCGAGATTTGGCCGGCGCCTTCCGGCGGCGACCGCCGCTCCCGCCGAATCGAGGCGCATCGCGACTATCTGTTGGGCCTGATCCGGCGCAGGCCGGACATAACGCTGCTCGAGATCCGGGAGCAGCTGATCGCCAATAGCGGCGAGCGCTTTGCGGTCTCCGTGCTGTGGCGTTTCTTCGACCGTCACCAGATCACCTTTAAAAAAACGGCGCATGCCGAGGAACAACAACGCGCGGACGTGCAAAATCGACGCCGGGAATGGTTCGCGGGACAGCTCGATCTCGATCCGACGAAACTCGTTTTCATTGACGAGACCGGAGCCTCCACAAATCTCGCGCGCAAAAGCGGACGTTGCCGGCGCGGGCGCCGGTTGCGGTCGGCCATCCCGCACAGTCACTACAAAACGGTGACTTTGGTCGCCGGCCTTCGCCTTCGCGGCCTGACGGCGGCAAGGACTTTCGACGGACCGATCAACGCCGCCCTGTTCGAGGATTGGGTGGAGACATGCCTCGTCCCCACGCTCTCGCCCGGCGAGACCGTCGTCATGGACAATCTCCCCGCTCACAAGGGGCCGCGGGTCGAGCAACTGATCAAGGCGGCGGGCGCGCAGTTGCGATATCTTCCAGCCTACAGTCCCGATATGAACCCTATCGAAAAAGCCTTCTCCAAGCTCAAGGCCTTCCTGCGCAAAATCGCCGAGCGGACCGTCGCGGGTCTGATGCGCGCCCTCGAAACCTGCGCCGAAATCTTCGAGCCCTCGGTATGTATAAATTACTTCAAATCCTGTGGTTATCAGGACGATACAGGATGATCGGATTCCGCTAGCCGCCCCCAGCAAGCCTGCGCTTGGTCTCCTCGATCCAGCCTTTCAGCGGCGCGAGCAGGGGGCCCTGCGTCAGGCCGCCGCAACCGCGCCCATGCGCCGCCTGCGCCCAGGCGACGATCGCAATCGCGGCCGATCCGTCCGCCGACCAGATCGGCGCGCCGGAATCGCCGCTGCAGGCGCCGGCCGCGTTTCCGGTGGGGTCGGCGGCCCAAATGAGAACGCTGGACGCCGGCTCGCGGACGGCGAGGGTGACGCTGCGCAACGTGCCGCCCGACGACCAATCGCCCTCGCGCGCTGCGCCGTAGCCTGAGACGATCGCTTGCGCGCCGATCGCCGGCGGTCCGCCCTCAGCGATCGCCGCGGCGGCGAAGCGCGCGGGAAGCGGCCGCGCGGTCCTGATGAGGGCGAGGTCGATCAATTCGACCCGCGCCTTGATCGCGTCGGCGCGGTAGAGCGGGTGGGCGATCGCCGCGTCGACTGGAATGATGACCGCCGCCCCCGCGGCGTCGCGATAATGGACCGCCATGTCCCGCAAGGGTCTGAGACAATGCGCCGCGGTGAGAAGGATGCGCGGGCTCAACACGAGGCCTGTGCAGAAGCCGGCCTTGTCGCCGCCGCGGATCAGCACCATCGCCACCCGGTCGGCAAAGCGGCCGTCGGGCGCGGCGCCGACGAGCGCCAGCGCCGAAGCGAGCGGCGCGACAAGCGCCGCGATAAACGCCAGCGATCGAAGGAAGCGGGTCAAGGCCAAGGTCATTGAGCGGGCTTCATGCGCCAGAACCCACGGCGCATCAATGCCCGCAGATCGCCGCTTTTCCGCCCGCTTTCGCGCGCGTCGTCCGTTTGAGGCTTCATATCAATCGCGCGCCCTGACCATTCACATTGCATTCAGTCGCAAGCGCCAACATGGTCCCAGGTATTCGCAACAGAGGCTTCGCCGTCATGGCCGCGCTCGCCACGGTTTGCCGCGCCGCAGCTTGGTGCGCCCTCATGGCGTGCTCCGCGGCTAACGCCACCGGGGCTTGGTGCGCCTTCATGGGGTGCCCGGCGGCTAAGGCCGCCGAAGTCGCGCCGCAGCGCGCCGTTGCGACGAAGCCGGTCTGTCTCAACGCCGCCGAGACGCGCGAATTGGTCAAGTCGCACCGCCTGCTCGAGCCGTTCGCGGCGCTCAAGTTCGCCGGCGCGCAACGCAAGGCCGAGCCGCTGTCGGCGAGGCTCTGCCGCACCGGGGACGATTTCGTTTACGAGATCACCCTCTTGCATCGGGACGGGCGCCTCGTGCATGTCGAGATGGAGGCTGGGACCGGGAAAATCGCTCCGCGCCCGGCCCGTGAGCCGCGCGAAACGCACGAGCCGCATGAATCTCATGAGGCGCACGAGCCGCCCGCCAAGAATTGATTTCGGCGGGAATCAGGGTTAGCAGGCGACCATGCGGCTTTTGGTTGTCGAGGACGATCGGGATCTCAACCGTCAGGTGACCGCGGCGCTGGAGGCCGCTGGCTATGCGGTCGATCGCGCGTTCGACGGCGAGGAAGGGTGGTTTCGCGGCGACACCGAGCCTTATGACGCGGTCGTGCTCGACATCGGCTTGCCCAAACGCGACGGGATTTCGGTCCTCGAAGCCTGGCGCAGCGCCGGGCGGACGATGCCGGTCTTGATTCTGACCGCCCGCGATCGATGGAGCGACAAGGTCCAGGGCATTGACGCGGGGGCCGACGACTATGTGGCCAAGCCTTTCCATATGGAGGAAGTGCTCGCGCGCCTGCGCGCGCTGTTGCGCCGCGCCGCCGGCCACGCCTCCAGCGATCTGACGGTCGGCCCGGTCAGGCTCGACGCGCGCGCCGGGCGGGTCACGGTCAACAACGTCGCGATCAAGCTCACGAGCCATGAATATCGCCTACTGTCCTATCTCATGCACCATACTGGGCGCATCATCTCGCGCAGCGAGATCGTCGAACACCTGTACGAGCAGGATTTCGACCGCGACTCGAATACGATCGAAGTGTTCATCGGCCGACTGCGCAAGAAGCTCGGCGTCGACATTATCAAGACAGCGCGCGGCCTCGGCTACGCGGTCGGCGTCGAGGAAGAGACGCCTACCGCGCGGTAAGACCGCGCTCTGCCGCTCATCTCTTCCGCATGGCGACGAAGCGCGCGGTCGCGCGCAACACGTCGCCCTTGGCGCCCACTCCGGCCGCATCGACCGCGGAGATCGCCTCGTCGATGAGACGGTCAAGCTGGTGGCGCGCCCCCTCAAGCCCGAGCAATCCGACGAGGGTGGCTTTGTTCTGGGCGGCGTCCTTGCCGGCGCGTTTGCCAAGCGTCGCGGCGTCGCTTTCCACGTCGAGAATATCATCGGCGATCTGAAACGCGGCGCCGATCGCGCGCCCATAGGTTCCGAGCGCCGCGCGCGCCTTAGCGCCGGCGCCTGCGAGCCTCGTCCCCGCCTCGACGCTGAACTTAAGAAGCGCGCCGGTCTTCATCGCCTGCAGGCGCCCAATCTCCTCAACCGAAAGCGGGGCGGTCGACTGCTCGGCGTCGATGTCCAGCATCTGCCCGCCCACCATGCCGGCGAGGCCTGCGGCTCGCGCCAGGCCGAGACAGAGCGCGACGCGCACTTCCGCGATTGGGTCGGTCGCGGGATCGGCCAGAATCTCGAACGCCAGCGCCTGCAGCGCGTCGCCAGCGAGAATCGCCGTCGCTTCGTCGAAGGCGCGGTGCGTGGTCGGGCGCCCGCGCCTGAGATCGTCGTCGTCCATCGAGGGCAGATCGTCGTGGATCAACGAATAGGCGTGGATGCACTCGATCGCCGCGCCCGCGCGCCTCGGACCGTTGTCCATGCGCCCAAGCGCCCGCGCCGTCTCCACGGTCAGAAAGGGTCTGAGCCGCTTGCCGCCGCCGAGCGTCGCGTAGCGCATCGCCTCGATGAGGCGTTTCGGCCGCGCCGGCTCGCCGGGCTTAGGCTCAAGGCTAAGCAGGCTCTCAAGCTCGCGCTCGATTCCCACCTGGGATTCGGCGAGCCTGGCCGCAAAGGCGCTGTCGTCCATCGGGGCGCTTAAGTCTTACGCGCCGTAATCGGCTGGGTTGAAGGTGCGCTTGGTCGAGCAGAATTCGCAGGTGACGCCGATCATGCCGTCGTCGCCCACCATGTCCCTGACCTCTTCCGGCGGAAAAGAGCGCAGCATGGCGTCGACCCCCTCGGCGGAACAGCGGCAAACCGCCGCAAGCGGCGTCGGCGCATAGACGCGCACGCCGCGTTCGTTGAACAAGCGAAACAGGAGCCGCTCGCCCGACAGCGTCGGATCGATCAGTTCGTGGGCTTCCGTCGTCGCCGCGCGCGCCTTGGCCTCGCTCCACGCGTCATCCTCGGCAATTGTGTGCAGCTCGACGCCCTCCGGCGCGTCGCCTGGAGGGAAGTCCGCCTGCAGCCGCCGCCCGCCCGCTTCCGGCAGATATTGGACGACGAGGCCGCCGGCCCGCCAGGCGGCGCCGCTCGCCGTGACGATTTCGCCGACTGCGAGGCGCACCAGGGTGGGAATCTGCTCCGATCGCTTGAAATAATGATGCGCCGCCGCTTCCAACCCCTGGCCCTCGAGCGCGATCACGCCCTGATAGCGATTCATGTCGCCGCCCGGATCGATGGTGAAGGCCAGATGGCCTTTGCCGAGCAGGTCGCCGCCAGCATGCGACGCGGACTCGAGCCTCGCCTTGTCGAATCGAGCCAGAGCGCGCAAATGCGACGGGGCGTCGAAATCGACCAAGAGCATGGTGACCGGCCCATCGCTCTTGGTCTGCAGCTGAAAGCGGCCGCTCATCTTCAGCGTCGATCCGAGCAGCGCGGCCAGCGTCGCCGCTTCCGCGACCAGCTTTGACACAGGCTCGGGATAGTCGTGGCGCTTGAGAAGCCGATCGATCGCCGGGCCCAGGCGCACGAGACGACCGCGGGTGCTCAAGGATTCGACCGCGAACGGCAGCACGATATCATCGACGACCTCGGCAGAGACCGCGCGCTCAAGCAGGGTCATGGCGCGGCTCCGAGACACCACGCCAGCACCCCCTTCTGCGCGTGCAGGCGATTTTCAGCCTCGTCGAACACGACCGATTGCGGCCCGTCGATCACTTCGTCGGTCACCTCCTCGCCACGGTGAGCGGGCAGGCAATGCATAAAGATCGCATCCGCCGCGGCGTGGCTCATAAGTTCGCGATTGACCTGATAGGGCGCGAGCAGGTTGTGGCGCCGGCCCTCGTCCTCGTCGCCCATCGACACCCAGCAATCCGAGATGACCGCGGCAGCGTTTTGCGCCGCCGCGACTGGATCGACGCCAATTGCGATGTTCGCCCCCGCCTTCCGCGCTGCCTCGAGCCTTTGCTTGCCCGGCTGCAATTCCGGCGGACAGGCGATTTCGAGCCGAAAGTCGAACCGGGCCGATGCATCGATCCAGGACGACAGCACATTGTTGGAATCGCCGGACCAGGCAATCTTGCGGCCGCGGATCGAGCCGCGCTTCTCCTCGAACGTCATGAGGTCGGCCAGCACCTGGCAGGGATGCGACTGCTTGGTGAGGCCATTGATAACGGGAACCGTCGCGTGCGCCGCCATTTCCTGCATGTCGTCATGGGCGAGGATGCGAATGACGATCGCGTCGACGTAGCGCGACAGCACGCGCGCGGTGTCGGCGATGGTCTCGCCGCGACCCAATTGCATCTCAGCCCCGGTGAGCATGATCGATTCGCCGCCGAGCTCGCGCATGCCGACGTCGAATGAGACGCGGGTGCGGGTCGACGGCCGGTCGAAGATCATCGCCAGCGTCTTGCCGGCAAGCGGACGCGATCCCGCCTTCGCGCCTTTGACCCGCGCCGCCTTCACCGCCGTCGCCGAATCGAGGATGGCGCGAAGCTCTCCACTTGAAAGCTCGAGCAGATCGAGGAAATGCCTCGGCTGGGTATGAACCGGCGCGTTCATGGCTCGTTTCAGTTCATCGCCACGGTCAGGCGCTCCTTGACCGCCTCGCAAGCCGCGTCGAGCCGCCGTACGCCTTCAGCGATCTCCTCGTCGGCGACCACGAGGGGCGGCATGACGCGCACGACATTGTCGCCGGCGGGAATGAGAAGAAGCTTCCGCTCCAGCGCCGCCTCGGCGAACTTGGCCGGGGAGAGCTTCAACTTGAGGCCGACCATCAGCCCCTCGCCGCGAACCTCCTCGATCACGCCGTCGTGCCGATCCTTGAGCTCCGCCAGCCGCTGGCGCATGTCCAGGCCGAGCCTCGCGACCCGCTCGAGGAAGCCCGGCGCCAAGATAACGTCGAGTGTGGCGTTGCCGACCGCCATGGCCAGCGGATTGCCGCCGAACGTGGTCCCATGGACGCCGACAGTGAGGCCGCGCGCGGCGTCCGCGGTCGCGAGGCATGCCGACATCGGAAAGCCTGCGCCGATGCCTTTGGCCGAGGTGAGAATATCGGGATGGATGCCGCAATGCTCATAGGCGTAGAACCGCCCCGTGCGGCCGACGCCCGTCTGAACTTCGTCAAAGATCAACAGGAGGTCGCGCCGGTCGCAGATCTCGCGCAAGCCCCGCAGGAACGCCGGCGGAACCACCCGCACCCCGCCCTCGCCCTGGATCGGCTCGATCATGATCATGCCCGTCTCCGGCCCGATCGCCGCCTCGACCGTCTTGAGGTCGGTCAGCGGAATCTGGTCGAAGCCATCGACCTTGGGGCCGAAACCGTCGAGATATTTGGCTTGGCCGCCGGCGGCGATCATCGCCAGGGTCCGGCCATGGAAGGCGCCTTCGAAGGTCAGCGTGCGATAGCGTTCGGGATGGCCGTCGATCGAATGGCGCCGGCGCGCCATCTTGACAGCGGCCTCGTTGGCCTCGGCGCCGGAATTGGCGAAGAAAGCAAGATCGGCAAAGGTCGCATCGACCAGCCGGCGCGCAAAGCGCTCGCCCTCGGGATTCTGATAGAGGTTCGAAACGTGCCACAACTTCGAGCCTTGATCCGCCAGCGTTTCGACGAGGTGGGGATGGGCGTGGCCAACCGATGTCACCGCGATGCCGGCGCCGAAATCGAGATAGCGTTCCCCGGTTGTCGAAACGAGCCAGCAGCCCTCGCCACGCTCGAAAGCGACATTGGCCCGGGCGTAGGTCGGAACAATTGCGGAAGTCGCGTCGGCGAGGCTCACCGTCAACTCCTTGTGATATCTCGAGAATCCTGCCTCTCGAGGTCGGCGACCGGGCGGCTAAATAAAAACGCCGCCCCGCTAGGGCGGCCGCCGATTACACCTTAACATAGCGGAAGGCGCTCGATTTGGTCAAATCGAGCGCCGGGGTCCGTGCAGGGAATCAGCGCCATTTTGCAGGCGAAGGCGTGGCCGGCGCTAACGCCTTGATTCGACTCGCGCAATCGAACCGACCCCGTCGCCAAGAGGATTCGATCGCGAAGAGTTGGGGAAAAGCACGTCCAGTGGCCCTTGGGGACTCTTGCGCGTGATTCAACGAGTAGTGTAGTTTTGCCCTCGAGGCCCACGAGATGTCGTGGGGAGCGGTTACAAAGCGAGTGTTGGTCAGCGTCACGCCCGGCGGGCTCCTCGCCAGGCGACGGGGTGTGATTCTGCGTATGCGCTGCCTTTGGCAAAGGAAACGACGAACGAGGCGACAATGGCTTGGACGGACGAGACGGTCGAACAGCTCAAGCAGCATTGGATGGACGGCAAGAGCGCAAGCCAGATTGCGGGTTTGCTCGGCAATGGCGTGACCCGCAACGCGGTCATCGGAAAGGTCCATCGGCTTGGCTTGGCCGGCCGGGCCAAAACGCCGAGTTCGGTCGCCTCGCGTCCCCGCCGTATGCCGCCGGCTGCGCATCGCGTCGCCGCCTCGCGTCTGGCCTCCCCTGCCCCTCGCATGATGCGTGGCGCGACCGCGCTCGCGCTCGCCCCGCAGGCGTTGTCGGAGCTCGAGCAGCCCGAGTTCGAGAGCGTCGTCGTGCCGATGTCGCTCAGAGTCTCCATTATCGAGCTGAAAAAGTCGATGTGCCGCTGGCCGCTCGGAGACCCGGCCACTTCCGAATTTCGCTATTGTGGATCGCCCACCGCGTCCGGCCCCTATTGCGCCTATCACGGCGGGCTCGCCTACCAGCCGGCGCAGGAACGGCGACGCGACCGCGACCGCTCTCGCCGGGCTCTGCTGCGCTGAGCCCACTCCCGCAAGGCTCGCTGCGCTTCCCTTGCGGTGGCGCACGAACGTGTAGCAATCGGGACTCAGGGCGCCCGCGTGCTCGCGTCTCGCTCCGGGATTCGTTACAGCGCCCGATTTGGACCATTCGGATCACAAACAATGGCTTTCGTAGGCGCCGCTCACATTGGTGAGGGTCCCTGCCGCGTCTGCTCGCCACAGCACGTGAACGATCCTGTCGCATAGCATGCCGTTGAAAATGAACATGCCCACGCTGACGTCGCCTCGAGGCCAATCAGGAACAAAGTTCGCCCCGGCGAGGTAGCCGATCAGCTTGTCTTGGCTGGTTCCTACGGGGAAGCGCTCGCGAAGCCGGGCGTCGAGTTCGCGAGAGAATTGGGATTCGTCGCCAGGCAGCGTTGCGACGATTTCCGGCATGATCCGAACGCCCAGCGTCATTCTTCCTGCCGCGAAAGATAGAGCCGCGAGAACTAGCGTCGCCCCTGCCCAAGCCACACGGTGCATCATTGCCATTCCTACGCCGCGAAGCTGGGCGAATGGCACGAGGGCCGCCAAGCCACAAGCACGGCTTCGGGCCTTCGCCCCGCCGTCGCAAACGCGTCAATCAATCCCTGTTGGGCAGCTTGCGCGGGGGCGTCCGGTATGCTCCCTGAGGGAGCCTCGATCGCGAGCCAGCATATCGGAGAGTTCTCATGAAACCCATTCACTGGCTGGCCGTCATTCCGTTCGTCGGCATGCTGGTCGGTCCGGCGTTCCATAACGAGGTTGATCCGTTCATCCTCGGGATGCCTTTCCCCCTCGGCTGGATCGCGGTCTGGGTCGTGCTGACGGCGATCATCATGGCCGTCGTCTATCTGATCGATCCGGCGAACCGCGAGGATGCGCCATGACCGCAGCCCTGGCCCTGATCGCGCTCGCCGCGCTGGCCGCCCTGGCTCTGGGCCTCGTCGCCCGCGCCGGGCGGGACATGGACCTCGAGCAATGGGCGGTGGGCGGGCGCGGCTTCGGCTGGATCCTCGTCTTCCTGCTGCTGGCCGGCGAAATCTACACCACTTTCACCTTTCTGGGCGCGTCCGGCTTTTCCTACGGGCTCGGGGCTCCGGTCTATTATATCCTGGCCTACGGCTCGCTCGCTTATGTGATCGCCTATTTCCTGCTGCCCCTGGTCTGGAGCTACGGCAGGCAGCACGGCCTGCACTCGCAGCCGGATTTCTTCGTCCGCAAATATGGGAGCCCGTCGCTGGGCGTGCTGGTCTCGATTGTCGATCTGGTGGCGCTGGTCCCCTATCTCGTGCTGCAGCTCACCGGCCTCGGCATCATCGTCACAGCGGCAGGCTACGGCGCCATCCCCAAGGATGCGGCGATCTGGATCGGCGCCGCGATCGTCACGGTTTATGTCATGATGTCCGGCATCCGCGGCTCGGCCTATACGGCGGTGGTCAAGGACATCCTGATCCTTGGCGTGGTGCTCTTCCTCGGCATCTATCTGCCGCTGCATCTCTATGGCGGCATCGGCCCGATGTTCGAGAAGATCGCCGCCGCCAAGCCGGGCTTTCTCGTCTTTCCGGCAAGCGGGCAGAGCGTCGCCTGGTTCATCTCCACCGTGCTCTTGACCGCTGTCGGCTTCTTCATGTGGCCGCAATCCTTCGCCACCGCCTACTCGGCGAAGGACGCCCGCGTCTTCCGGCGCAATGCGATTGTCCTGCCGATTTACCAGCTCATACTGCTGTTCGTGTTCTTCGTCGGCTTCGCCGCGGTGCTGCAAGTGCCCGGACTGAAGGGGGCGGACACCAATCTCGCGCTGTTCAAGCTGGCGACGCGGGAGTTCTCGCCGGCTGTGGTCGGCCTGATCGGCGCCGCGGGCGTCTTCACGGCGCTGGTCCCCGGCTCGCTGATCGCGATGACGGCGGCGATGCTGCTTTCCAAAAACCTGATTGGCGTCCTGCGTCCGGAGGCGACCGACGCCCAGACTGTGGCCCTCGCCAAGTGGATGGTGCCGGTCGTGATGCTGGTCGCCGTCTATTTCACCTTGACCGGCAACGCGACGATCGTGACGATGCTTTTGGTGGGCTACAGCTTCGTCACTCAGCTATTTCCGGCCGTCATCGTGAGCCTGATGCCGCGCAATCCGACGACGCCGGCCGGCGCCTTCGCCGGAATTCTTGTCGGCGCAATCGTCGCCGCGGTCCTCAGCTTCACGCACGCGACCATCGGCTCCCTGTTCCCCGCCCTGCCTCAGGCGATCCGCGACCTCAACGTCGGCATCATCGCGCTTGCCGCGAATATCGTCGCGATGGTCGTCGTGAGCGCGATGACCAGGCCGCGCGCGGTCCCGGCCCGCGCGGTCTGAAGGCGGGCAAGAGATCAGCTGCGATCGGAGTCCTGCTCCGCGAGGACGTCGCCGATCGCCCGCGCGCCGCTCGCCTGGCGCGGCGATAGCCCCGTTAGCGGCTCGACTTTCAATGGGCGGCCGGGAAGGCAGAGTTATTGGGATTTGCTTGCTTTTATTTGCGCTGGCTTGGCTTGTTTGGCCGCCAAACCCGCGGCCGCGGCCTCGCAGGCCTTCAGGCCTTCGTCGCCGGATGCAGCGGCACGGTGGCGACGAATGAGGAGCCCTGGTTCACCCGGCTGGTGATGGTCAGCCTACCACGATGCCGGGTCAGGATGTGCTTGACGATGGCGAGGCCTAAGCCCGTGCCGTTCTTGGCCCGGCTCTGGGTGGCGTCGACACGGTAGAATCGCTCGGTCAGCCGCGGCAGGTGCTCCGGCGCAATGCCGTGTCCATAGTCCCGCACGGTTAAGGCGCCCTCCTTCTCCGTCGTCGAGACTGTGACCTCGACCGCGCCCCCGGCGCCCGAATCGACGCGGACGCCATATTTGATCGCGTTCTCGATCAGGTTCTCGGCCACCCGGAGCAGTTCGTCGCGGTCGCCGGCGACCATCACCGGCTGCTCGGCGCTGAGACGGATGTCGAGGCCGAGATCCTTGGCCATTGGGGTCAGCGCATCGACGACGCTGCGGGTCGTCTGCGCCAGGTCGACGACGGTTTCGGGCTTGAGGTGCTGCTTCTGCTCGATGCGCGAGAGCGACAGCAGGTCTTCGATCAGCCGCGCCATGCGCCGCCCCTGCTCGCGCATGATGGCGAGGAACCGGTCGCGCGCCTTCGCGTCGTCGTGCGCCGAGCCTTGTAGGGTCTCGATGAAGCCGAGCAGCGAGGCGAGCGGCGTGCGCAGCTCATGACTGGCGTTGGCGATGAAGTCGACCCGCAACCGCTCGACGCGGCGCGCTTCGGTCTGATCGCGCAGGGTGATGAGCGTCGCCACGACTTCGCCTTGCGCCGTCGCGAGCGGCGCGACGCACACGTCGAACAGTCGTTCGACCGGCACGCGCTCGCTCCACTGCACCGTCTCGGCTTCGCCGCTCGCCATCACCCGGCGGCGCGCATCGATGACGTCGGGCGCGCGTAAACCCAGCACTAGCGAATCGCCGACCCTAAGGCCGGGCAGCAGATTGAGCGCCGGCTTATTGGCCGCGGCTGCGCGCTCGTCTGAACTCACGATCACCGCAGGCTCAGGCATCGCGCCGACCAGCTCCGCCGCAAACGGTGATCGCACGAGATCGGCGAGTTTTTGCGCGTCGGCGCTGCTCATCGCGCGGGCCCGCTAGTCGTCCGACCGGGCCGACATCGCTTCGCGCAGCGGACGCCAGCGGCGCACAGCCTCGACGCCGCCCAGCATCGCCATCGCGGCGATGAAGGGGACAGCGTAATAGACGCCGCGAAAGATGAGGAGCGAAGCCAGCACGGCCTCCTGGGAGCCGCCGACGCCCTGGAGGATCGTCGCCTCGAACACGCCAATGCCGCCAGGCGCATGGCTGGCGATGCCGAGCATGGAGGCGAACGAATAGAGCGTCGCGAATGTGGGGAAGCCGAACCGGTTGTCGCGGGGCAGCAGAACATAGAGCGACGCTGACGCCGAGCAGATGTCAATGATGCCAAGCGCCATTTGCCCCAGCGTGAGCCGCAGGCCTGGAAGCTTGAAATCGCCAAGGACCGCCGCGCCCCGCCAACGCATGCGGGCGATCCAGACAAGATAGGCGATCAGCGCGCCGATCACGCCGGCGCCGATCAGGCGATTGGCGAGCGGATGGAAATGATCGATATCGGCGATCGGATCGGACGCCGACAGGAACCCGGCGCCGACTACGAGTCCCATGCCGAGCCAGAAGGTAATCCCGGCCACGACCGTGAGGCTTGCAATCTTGCCGGCGGAGAGTCCCGAAGGTCCATAGATCCAATAACGGACCGCGCCCCCCGTCACCAACGGAAACCCGAGCGTGAAGGAAAACGCATAGCTGGTGAAGGACGCCAGCGCCGTCAGCCGGTAGGGAACCTTGATCCCGAGGTGACGAAGCGCCAGTCCGTCATAGCCGGTGAGCGCGAGGTAGCTCAACGCCGTGAAGGCGAACGAGAGCATGAACTGATCGCCGCTCGTCCCGGCGATCGCGGCCTTGACTTTGTTCGGATCGATGCGGGCGAGCGTGCGCAGAAAGATCGTGAGCGAACCGGCGATGATGATGACGCTCGCCGCCAGGCCGAACCGTCGTAAAGTGGAGCGCCGCGTCCTGATGATCTCGATGAGGCGCCCGAGGAGTGTCGGCGGCTTCGAGGGCGGCGGCGCTTCGATCGGCGCCCAGTTGGAAACCGGACGTCGTTTCTGGGCTTGCGCCATGCCTAGATCCTGTTGACGATGCCGCCGCCTATAGGGCCATGCCGCTCGAGGCGCAAGCGATGGCCGCGCACATCGTCAACCGACCGCAACCCGTTGCTTGGTTTTCCACGACCTATAGGCTGCGTCGGCAAGCAACAGCGCCTTGAGGCCGTCTTCACCGTCCGGATGAGGCTTCTTTCCGGCTTTCACAGCGGCGATGAAAGCATCGAGCTCGTTGCGATAGGCCGCCTCGTAGCGCTCGAGGAAGAAGTTGAGCGCCTTGTCGCTGGTGAAGCCGTGCGCGCCGGCCCACTCGACCGTCGTCTCGCGCACATTCGCGGCGTGGACCATGCCGTTCACGCCATGCGCTTCGACCCGCTGGTCATAACCGTAAGCCGCGCGGCGCGAATTGGAGATCTGCGCCACCTTGCCGGACGCCGTCTCCATGATGACAACGGCGGTGTCGATGTCGCCGGCCTCTCCAATCGCCTTGTCGACAAGCGCCGACCCCATCGCGCTCACCGCCACCGGCTCCTCGCCGAGGACAAACCGAGCCATGTCGAAGTCGTGGATCATCATGTCGCGAAACAGGCCCCCCGAGCGGGCGATATAGGAGATTGGCGGCGGCGAGGGGTCGCGCGAGACGATGGAGACGATTTCGAGAGCGCCGATCGCGCCCTCGGCGACGCGGCGGCGCAGCGCGGTAAGATTGGGGTCGAAGCGCCGATTGAAGCCGACCATCAGCGTCGCGCCGGTTTGCTTGACGACATCGAGACAGGCGCGGACACGGTCGACGTCGAGGTGGATCGGTTTCTCGCAAAAGATCGCCTTCTTGGCGCGAGCCGCGCGCTCGATGAGATCGGCGTGTGTATCGGTGGGGGAGCAGATGGCGATCGCATCGACGTCCTTCGAGGCAAGGATCGCGTCGATTTCGGCGACCTTGGCGCCCGTCGTCTTGGCCAAGGCGTGGGCCGCCGCCGGATCGGCGTCGGCGACGAAGGCCACCTGGCTGTCGGAACGCGCCGCGACGTTGCCGCCATGGATCTTGCCGATCCGACCCGCTCCGATGATCCCGAATTGCATCCAATCCTCCCTTGGAGGCGCCGAGCCGTCCAAACGCGCGCCTCGTCAAAAAAGAATATACGTTCCATATTGACTTGGGAATAGAATTTTTGTTTCATTCATGACGATGACGCCAACAGGGTGGGCAAATACGTCCCGCCGTCGCGGCCTCAAGCCCCGAGGAGAGCCCCATGGCCAACACCCCCGCGCGCGAGGCTGACGCGTCCGCGCGCCCGGCCTATCGAGGGCCGGCCAATCTGAGCGGCAAGATCGCGATCGTCACGGGCGGCACGCAAGGCCTGGGCGAGGCCATCGCGCGGCTGTTCGGCGAGCGCGGCGCCGCCGGGATTGTCGTCACTGGCCGCAATGCGGAGAGGGGCGAGCGCGTCGCGAGCGACATTTCAGCGGCCGGCTGTCCGACTGTCTTTGTTAAGGCGGATCTCACAAACGTCGCCGATTGCCGCAAGGTGGTCGCGAGGGCGGACGAGCGCTTCGGCCGCGTCGATGCGCTGGTCAACGCCGCCGCGCTGACCGATCGCGGCAATATTTTTGACACCACTGAGCAGCGCTACAACGAGATCTTCGACGCGAACGTGCGCGGGCCGTTCTTCCTCATTCAGGAGAGCGTGCGCGTCATGCGCCGGGAGAAGATTGCGGGTTCGATTGTCAACATCCAGTCGATGTCGGCCCACGGCGGCCAGCCGTTCAACATCGCTTATTGCGCCTCCAAGGGAGCGCTCGCCACATTGACACGCAACGTCGCCCATTCGCTCCTCAAATTCCGGATCCGCGTCAACGGGCTCAATATCGGCTGGATGTCGACGCCGGGCGAGGACAACATCCAGAAGACCTATCACGGCGCCAAGGACGGCTGGCTCGAGGAGGCTGTCAAGGCAAAGCCTTTTGGTCGTTTGATCGATCCGAAGGAAGTGGCGCGCGCTTGCGCATATCTCTGCTCGGACGAATCCGGGTTGATGACCGGATCGAATATCGACTTTGACCAGAACGTCCTCGGCGCCAGCGACCCGCCGCTCGAACCTTGAGCCAGCCCACTATGGCGCTTAGTCCCCGCCTGGACGTCATCACCATCGGCCGCTCGTCGGTGGACCTTTACGGCGCGCAGGTCGGTGGCCGTCTGGAGGACATGGCGACCTTCTCCAAGGCGGTCGGCGGCTGCCCGACCAACATTGCGATCGGCACGGCGCGCTTGGGGCTGAAGAGCGGCCTCATCACCCGCGTCGGCGACGAGCACATGGGCCGGTTCATCCGCGAGCAATGCGCGCGCGAGGGCGTCGACGTCGCTGGCGTTCGAACCGATCCGGTCCGCCTCACCTCGCTCGTGCTGCTCGGCATCCGCGACGAAAAGACCTTCCCGCTCATCTTCTATCGCGACAATTGCGCCGACAGCGCCCTCGACGAGAGCGACATCGATCCTCAATATATCGAAAGCGCCAAAGCGGTGCTGGTGAGCGGCACCCATTTCGCCCGCCCGAACACGGCCGCGGCGCAATTGAAGGCGATGCGCGTCGCCCGCGCCGCCGGCCGCAAGATTGTGTTCGACATCGACTACCGGCCGAACTTATGGGGACTGGCCGGCCATGGGGCGGGCGAGGAACGCTATATTAAGTCGAGCGAGGTCACGAAGAGCCTGAGCGCCATCCTGCCGCAATGCGACCTCATCGTCGGCACCGAAGAGGAGATGATGATCGCAGGCGGGGCCGATGACCCACTCGCGGCGCTGAGAGCCGTGCGCGCCGCAAGCCAAGCGACGCTGGTCCTCAAGCGCGGCCCGATGGGCTGCGTCGTATTCCCCGACGTCATTCCCGATTCGCTCGAGCAAGGCGTCAAGGGGCCCGGCTTTCCGGTGGAGGTCTACAACGTGCTCGGCGCCGGCGACGCCTTCATGTCGGGCTTTCTGCGCGGCTGGCTGCGCGACGAACCGCTCGAGACCTGCTGCGCCTACGCCAACGCCAACGGCGCTTTCGCCGTCTCGCGCCTCTTATGCTCGGCCGAATACCCGACCTGGGCCGAGCTTAGCCGCTTCCTCAAGCATGGCTCGCCTCATCGCGCCCTGCGCCGCGACGAGGCGCTCAATCACATCCACTGGGCGACGACCCGCCGGCCCGAGCCGCCCGCGATCATGGCGCTGGCCATCGACCATCGCGCCCAGTTCGAGAAGATCGCCGACGACGCCGGGAGCCCTCGCGAGCGCATCAGCGACTTCAAGCTGCTCGCGGTCGCGGCCGCCGCCAAGGTTGCAGCGGGCCGGCCCGGCTATGGCATGCTGCTTGACGGCACGTACGGGCGCGAGGCGCTGTTCCGCGCCCTCGATCACGGCTTCTGGATCGGCCGGCCGGTCGAGGAGCCAGGATCGCGCCCGCTCGAATTCGAGTTCGGCGGCTCGCTCGGGGCGAGGCTTCAGGAATGGCCGGTCGCGCATACGATCAAGTGCCTGTGCTTCTATCATCCCGACGATCCGCCGGAGATGAAGACGCGGCAGGAGCGCGAGCTTCTGCGCCTGCACGACGCCGCGCGCAAGCTCGAGCGCGAATTGTTGATTGAGATCATCGCCAGCAAGAACGGGCCGGTCGACGACCGCACAATCGCGCGCGTCATCGAGCGGCTTTATGCGATTGGAATCCAGCCGGACTGGTGGAAGCTGGAAGGCCAGGCCAGCAAAACGGCGTGGGACAACATCGCCCGGGCGATTGAGATCGGCGATCCCTTATGCCGCGGCGTGATGCTGCTTGGGCTTGAGGCGCCGGAAGAGGATCTGGCGCAGGCCTTTGCGCTGGCGCACAATTGCAGTCTGGTTAAAGGCTTCGCGGTCGGCCGCACGATCTTCGTCGAGCCCGCGGTCGAGTGGTTCGCCGGCCGTATCGACGACCGCGAGGCGGTCGAGCGCATGGCCGACGCGTTTGCCCGATTGGGTGATCTGTGGCGTGCGCGCGGGCAAATGACACGCGAGGCTGCGATCGGGGCGCCGCCGGGCGATAAACAATGATCGAAGCGGGAAAGTGTGCGCCATGACAACGATCCGATTGACTGCCGCGCAGGCGATGGTTCGCTTCTTGAGCGCCCAGCGAGTTGAAATTGACGGGCGCAAGCAGCGCCTGTTCGAGGGCGTATTCGCGATCTTCGGCCACGGCAATGTCGCCGGCATGGGCGAGGCGCTGTTCGCCGCCCGCGACGCGTTGCCGACCTATCGCGCCCACAACGAGCAGGCGATGGCGCACGCCGCGATCGCCTTCGCCAAGGCCTCGCGCCGCAGGCGGATGATGGCCTGTACCAGCTCGATTGGTCCCGGCGCGACCAACATGGTCACGGCTGCTGCGCTCGCGCATGTCAATCGGCTGCCCGTGCTCCTGATCCCCGGCGACGTGTTCGCCAACCGCAGGCCCGATCCCGTTCTGCAACAGGTCGAGGGCTTCGGCGACGGAACAATGAGCGCCAATGACTGCTTCCGTCCGGTCTCCCGGTATTTCGACCGCATTACGCGTCCCGAGCAGATCGTGCCGGCGCTCAATCGGGCGATTGCGGTCCTGACCGATCCGGCCGAGTGCGGTCCGGTGACGCTCGCCTTCTGCCAGGACGTTCAGACCGAGGCCTATGATTATCCGGCGAGCTTCTTCGACGAGCGCGTGCATCGCCTGCGCCGGGTCGCGCCTGACTCGCGCGAGGTCGAGGAAGCCGCGGCGCTCCTGAAAAAGGCCAAGAAGCCGTTTGTGATCTGCGGCGGCGGCGTCCTCTATTCCGACGCGGAGCAGGAGTTGATCGACTTCTGCGCCAAGCGTGGAATTCCGGTCGGCGAGACGCAGGCGGGCAAGTCGGCGACGCCGGTCGAGCATCCCTTGGCCATGGGAGCGGTCGGCGTCACCGGGACTGGCGCGGCCAACGCGCTCGCGGCTGAGGCGGACGTGATCGTCGGCGTCGGCACGCGGTTCGCCGACTTCACCACCGGCTCCTGGGCGCTGTTCAAGAATCCCGACCGGCGGTTCATCGGCCTCAACGTGCAGCCGTTCGATGCGGTCAAGCATCGCGCGCTCCCCGTCGTCGGCGACGCCCGGACGGCGCTCGCCGCGCTCGATTCCAAGCTCGACGCCTGGAAGTCGCCGCGCGCGTGGAGCGACGGGGCCACGAAGGCCAAGGCCGAATGGGAAGCGAGCGCCGCTCGCTATACGGCGCCAACCAACGCGCCGGCGCCGACCGACGCCGAAGTGCTCGGCGCGCTGATGCGCGAGGGCGAGAAGTCGGACGTCGTCGTCTGCGCCGCCGGCGGACTGCCCGGCGAATTGCATAAGCTGTGGCGGGCGGGCGCGCCGCTCGGCTATCACGTCGAATACGGCTATTCGACGATGGGCTATGAGATCGCGGGCGGGATCGGGGTCAAGATGGCGTTGCCCGACCGCGAAGTGGTGGTGGTCCTCGGCGACGGCTCGTATCTGATGATGAATTCAGAGATCGCCACTTCGGTGATGCTCGGGCGGAAGCTCATCATCGTCGTCAATGACAACCGCGGCTTTGGTTGCATCAACCGGCTGCAGCAGGCGACCGGGGGAGCGCCGTTCAACAATCTTTTGCGGGATGCGCGGCATGAGGCGCTGCCGGACGTCGATTTTGTCGCCCACGCCCGCTCGCTTGGCGCGGAGGCGGTGAAGGTCAAGTCGATCGCGGACCTTGAGACGGCGCTCAAGACAGCCCGCGCGGCGAAATCGACACAGGTCATCGTCATCGAAACCGATCCGATTGGGTCGACCGACGCCGGTGGCTTCTGGTGGGACGTCGCTGTGCCGGCGGTCTCCGAGCGGGCGGAGGTCGGCGCCGCGCGTCGCGCTTATGAAGACGCGCGGAAGCTGCAGCGGGTCGGAGACTGAGATGAGCATTCGCATCGGCGCCAATCCGATCGGCTGGACCAACGACGACCTTCAGGAGATCGGCGGGGACACGCCGCTGGAGACTTGCCTCGCTGAGGCCAGGGAGGCCGGCGTCATCGGCATGGAGAAAGGCCACAAGCTGCCTAATGACGGAGCGGCGCTGAAAGACAAGCTCGCGGAGTTTGGCCTGACCTTCGTCGGCGGCTGGTATTCGACCGAATTGCTTAAGCGTTCCGCGCGCGAGGAGTTCAAGGCGGCGAAATCGCATATCGCCATGACCAAAGGCGCGGGCGCCGACATCTTCATCGTCGCCGAGACCTCGAACGCCATCCACGGCGACCGCTCCAAGCCTCTGTCCGAGCGTCCGCGCCTGCACAAAGGCGATTGGGCCGGATACGGCGCCAAGCTGACCGAATTGGCCGACCGACTCGCCGACGAAGGCCTCAAGCTCTGTTATCACCATCACATGGGCACGATCGTCCAGTCGGAACGCGACATCGACGCGCTGATGGCCCACACCAAGCCGCCTGTGCATTTGCTGCTCGACACCGGCCACGCGCGCTGGGGCGGCGCCGATCCGGCAGGGCTGGCGCGCGCTTATCGTTCGCGCATCGGTCACGTTCACTGCAAGGACGTGCGCGAGGCGAAAATGCGCGAATCCAACGCTAGCGATCGGAGCTTTCTCGATTCGATCTTAGGCCAAGGCAAGGAACTCGGGGTCTATACCGTGCCGGGCGACGGCGTGGTCGACTATGTCTCGGTACTCGAGGAGCTTAAAGGCTATTCCGGGTGGGTCGTGCTCGAAGCCGAACAAGACCCGAAGAAGGCCCCCGCGTTGCCCTACGCGAAAAAGGGCGTCGCCCATATCCGCGCCTCGCTCAGGGAAGCGGGCTTGGCGTGAGGGCCCGGTAAAACCATTTGGGAGCGTACGCCGTGGCGCAATCGAAACTGCTGGTTCATCCCGCTGCTGGCGCCGCCGACGGCGTCGGTCATCGCATCACCCCGACCAGCGCCGGATGGCGCTTTGTCGGCTTCGAAACGCGGGCCCTAAAGCAGGGGGCGAAGTCTAAGCTCGACACGGGCGGCGACGAGGTCTGCATCGTCATTCTCTCAGGCAAAGCGCGGGTGACCAGGGCTGGCTTCGATTCCGGGGTCATTGGCGAGCGGGCGAACGTGTTCGACGGGCTGCCGTGGTCGGTCTACCTGCCCCCGCACAGCGCCGCGACTATTGAGGCGGCTTCGGATTGCGAATTGGCTTTGTGCTCGGCGCCCGCGAGCGGGAAGTTCAAGGCCCGCGTCATCAAGCCGGACGATGTTGGCACGCTCACCCGCGGGTCAGGCTCGAACGCGCGCCATGTGCGCAACGTTCTGCCCGAAGACGCCGAGGCCGAGAGCGTGCTGGTGGTCGAAGTCATCACGCCTGGCGGCAACTGGTCGAGCTATCCGCCGCACAAGCACGATCGCGACGCGCTGCCGGACGAATCCTATCTCGAGGAAACCTATTATCACCGCTTGAAGCCCGCCCAAGGCTTCGCCTTGCAGCGCATTTATACCGACGACCGTTCGCTCGACGAGACGTTGGCGGTAGGCGACGGCGACGTCGTGCTGGTGCCCCGCGGCTATCATCCCGTCGGCGCGCCGCACGGCTACGATCTCTATTATCTCAACGTCATGGCGGGGCCGAAGCGCGTCTGGCGCTTTCACAATGATCCGGTCCACGAGTGGTTGATGGCGCAGGCTCCCGCCTGAGGATCGCGGCCCCAAAGCCATGGGATGGAGCAGACCAATCGCCGCGAGCCCGAAAAGCGGAAAGAAACATCGATGGGCGCGGCGCGGCGTGAGGACAACATGAAGCGCCAGCGCATCCTCGTTGTCGGCCTCGGCGCCATGGGGATGAGCCACCGCGCGCGCCCTATCAGGCGATCGATGGCTTCGAGCTCGTGGGCTCTGCACCCGCGACGCCGCGGCGCGGCGTGACCTTGACCAGGAATTCGTCGGTCTGCCGCATTACGACAGCCTGACCGAAGCCCTCGCCGCGCTCAAGCCAGACGCGGTCGCAATCTCAGCCTATACCGAGCATCACGCGCTGACGGCGCTCGAAGCGCTGGCAGCGGGCGCGCACATGTTCTGCGAAAAGCCGCTCGCGGAATCGCTCGAGGCCGCTGAGCGGCGGCATCGCCGCGGCGCGGAAGGCGAACAAGGCGCTGCTGGTCGGCTATATCCTGCGTGTTCATCCCTCATGGAGGCGCTTCGTCGAGATCGGCCGCACGCTCGTCATGCGCATGAACCTCAATCAGCAATCGTCAGGCTCGTTCTGGCAAGTGCATAAGAACCTGATGCGCTCGACCTCGCCGATCGTCGATTGCGGCGCGCATTGTGTCGACGTGATGTGCCAGGTAACACGCGCGAGCAGCGCCTGTTCCTCAAGGCGATCCGCGGCGAGGTCGATCTCAGCGAGCACCTCGAGGATGCGATCAACTCGCTACGCATCGTCTTCGCCGCCGACGAAAGCATGCGCACGGGCGAGGTGGTTAGACTCTAGCGGATTGCGATCGGCCAGCCGCTCCTCCCTTCTCCCTCCGGGAGAAGGTGGCGCGAAGCGCCGGATGAGGGAGCCGCCCCGCAGGCCACCGGCGCAACGCGCGGCAACCCTCACCCCGACCCCTCTCCCGTAGGAGAGGGGAGTCCCGCGTCCGACTGAGACGCCAGGCGCTACGCGGCGCTCTTGCCGGCGCGGCCTTCGACCTCAGCGATGAAGGCGGCGACCGATCGCCCGATCGTCTCGGGGTGATCTTCCTGAAGGAAGTGGATGCCGTCGCCGAGCTTGACGAGCCGGCAATCCTTGAGCTTGTGGGCAAATTCCTCCGCGAGGGCCGGCGGGACGAGCGCGCCGGGATCGCCGGCGAACAGAAGTTTTGGATAAGTCGAGACCGCCAGCGCCGCATGTGCGCGCTCCATCATCGCGGTGACATCCGCTGGCTCCCCGGCGATCGGGATCTCGTTCGGGAAGCGCCAGGTCGGCGTTCGCGATTGTGGCGTTGGAAACGGCGCACGATAGACCGCCATCTCTTCGTCGGTCAGCTTGTGTCGCATGCCGCCCGGCAGCACCCGCTCGACGAAGACATTGTCTTCCAGAATCAGTTTCTCCCCTTCGCCGGGCGTTCGAAACTTGCGGAAGATCTCGCGCCCTTTGGAGCCCCTTGCAAACTCCTCCCAGGTCGGAAATGGCCGAACGAATTCCATGAACGCCAGGCCGCGCACGAAATCCGGGCGGCGCTCGGCTAGGTGAAAAGCAAGCGCCGTTCCCCAATCCTGAACGACCAGATAGGCCGAGCCGATCCCCATCCTCGCGATAAAGGCGTCGAGATAGCGCGCATGATCCTCGAAGCGGTAGGCGATGTCCGGCTTGCCCGACTGGCCGAAGCCGATCAGGTCGGGCGCGATGCAATGGGCGACGTTGGCGACATGCGGGATAATGTTGCGCCAGATGAAGGACGAGGTCGGGTTGCCGTGCAGGAAGAGCGCGACCGGCGCGTCGATCGGCCCGGCTTCCCGGTAGGCCATCTCGGAATCGAGGACGGAAAGTTTGGGCAGGCTGAGGTCTGTATTCATAGCGAAGGCTCCTTGAACGCGGTGGCGAAAACGATGCGCTTGAAGCGCTCGAGTGGTTCAGCGTTGCGCTCGACTTTCATGCGCAGGATGGCGCCCTCCCAGGAGGAGAGCAGGAATTCGGCGAGGTCATGCGGAGCGAATGTCCCGGCGATCTCACCCGTCGCCTGGCCTTCCGCGATGCATGTAGCGAAAGGCACGCGCCATTCGGCGAAGATTTCGGCGAGCCTTGTCCGCAGCATCTTGCTTTGCGGCGCGGCCTCGAGGCTGAAATCGCCGATCAGGCAGCCGCGCCTGAACTCGGAATTGGCGAGGCGATCGGTGATGATGTCGAGATAGCGCCTGAGGCGCTCGCGGGGCGCGAGGCTGCGGTCTTCGAGCGCCTCGGCGACCAGCCGTTTCGTGTGGTCGAAATAAAGGTCGAGCACCTCGCGCGCGAACTCTTCTTTCGAGCGGAAATGGTTGGTGAAGGAGCCTTGAGGCGCCGACGCCTCCGCGACGATGTCGCGCACGCCTGCGCCGACATAGCCCTTGCGGAACATCACCTCGAGGCCGGCCTCCAGGATACGGTCGCGATTTGAGGGTTTCGGCATAAACGAAAATAATACGTACGTACGTATTATACTGTCAAGTGCATTCTTGCGACATTTCCTTTCTGGTTTAGGCCTTCTGTTGTAATGTGCTCTGAGTTACGAAAATTAGGTTGCGTTGGCGAAGGTCCGCCGACGCGGAGTCACGAGGTGAGGATAATCGAACGGTCTCCTTGCTCCCCGGGCGCACAGCCCCTATGGGCCGAGGTCGCCGCACGCAGGGCGGGCGGCTCCCCCAACGAGGAGAAAATTTTTTATTTGAATCCGCCGTAACTCATTGAAATGTCCGGATTCGAAAAAATAAGCGCTAGTAAACGCTAGTTATTTTACTAGCGCTTACTAGCGCTTACTAACGTTTACTACCATTTATTTCGACCGCCCAAGCGCGTAAGCTGCAATTCCGAGATGCGGAACCGGATCGTGCTGATACCGCTTGCCCGGCGACCAGTTAGCGCGTCATATCGCGGCTCGCAAACTCGAGGGAGGATCCTTTGGATCTCGGCGTCACCGATAAAGTCCGTCCGCTTATCGCCGCTGTCCGGGCGATGGTGCGCGACGAGATCATGCCGCTCGAGGAGGAATTCCATTCCGAGGTCGGGCGCGACGGCGATCGCTTCAAGCCGACCAAGCGTTTCATCGAGATCCGGGAATCTCTGAAGGCCAAGGCGAAGGCCAAGGCGCTCTGGAACTTCTGGCTCACCGGCTCCGACAAAGGCTTCGGCCTCACCACGGTCGAATACGCCTATCTCGCCGAGGAAATGGGCTGGTCCCCGCTCGCCTCCGAGGTTTTCAATTGCTCCGCCCCTGATACCGGCAACATGGAGGTTATCGAGCGCTTCGGCACGCCCGAGCAGAAGGCGCGCTGGCTCCCGGATCTCCTCGAGGGGCGCGCGCGTTCCGCCTACCTCATGACCGAGCCAGGGGTCGCCTCGTCCGACGCAACCAACATCGCCATGGACGCACGGCTCGAAGGCGACGAGTGGGTGCTCAACGGCGAGAAATGGTGGTCGTCCGGGGCCGGCGATCCGCGCTGCTCGCTCTATATCACCATGACTCTGACCGATCCCGACGCCACGCCGCACGCGCGTCATTCGATGCTGTTCGTGCCCGCCGCGACCAAGGGCATCGAGGTCTTGAGAGCGATGAAGGTGTACGGCGACGACGACGCGCCGCACGGCCATATGCACATTCGCTTTCGCGACGTTCGGCTGCCCAAGGACGCCATGATCCTTGCCCGCGGGCGCGGCTTTGAGATCGCCCAGGGTCGGCTCGGTCCAGGACGCATCCATCATTGCATGCGCGCGATCGGCCAGGCCGAGCGGGCCCTCGAGGCGATGTGTCGCCGCTCCGCGGCCCGTACCGCGTTCGGGCAAAAGCTGGCGCGCCTCGGCGCCAATCCCGACATCATCGCCGAAGCGCGAATGAGCATCGAAATGGCCCGCCTGCTTTGCCTGAAGGCCGCCTGGGCGATGGACACGCAAGGCGCGCGCGCCGCGGCGCCGCTGATCTCGCAGATCAAGGTCATCGCGCCGAGGATCGCGCTCGACGTGATCGATCAGGCGGTGCAGATGCATGGGGGAGCCGGCGTCAGCCAGGATTTCCCGCTCGCCCGCATGTGGACCCATGTGCGCACGTTGCGCCTCGCCGACGGGCCTGACGCCGTGCACCGGCGGGTGATCGCGAAAGCCGAGATGAAGCGCTACACCAACGAGCCGGCCGCGCGGTGAGCGGCCCCTTCCCTGAAGATACGAGCGCGCTCGATGCATGGGCCAAAGCCCATGTCGAAGGCTGGCGTGGCCCGAGTACGGTCAAAAAATTCCCGACCGGGCAGTCGAACCCGACCTATCTGATCGAGGCCGCGAGCGGCCGATATGTGCTGCGCCGCAAGCCGCCGGGCAAGCTCTTGAAAATGGCCCACATGATCGAGCGCGAGTTCCGGGTGCTGAAGGCTCTGGAAGGAGCGGAATATCCAGCCCCGCGCGTGCTCGCGCTCTGCGAAGACGAGGGCGTTATCGGCACCGCTTTCTATCTCATGACCTTCGTCGACGGCCGCGTGCTTTGGAACCCGGCGCTGCCGGAGCTTGAGCGCGAGGACCGGCGGCCGATCTATGACGCCATGAACGAGGGCCTCGCCCGGCTGCACTCAATCGACGTCGCGGCGGCGGGCCTGTCGGACTACGGCAAGCCGGGCAGCTATTTCGCCCGTCAATACCAACGATGGACCGACCAGTACCGGGCCAGCGAAACAGCGCGGGTCGAGGACATGGAGCGCCTCATCGCCTGGCTTGCGGACAAGGTTCCCCCCGACGATGGCCGCGTCGCGCTGGTGCACGGCGACTGGCGCATCGACAACATGATCTTCGACTCGAACTCGCCGCGTCTGCTTGCGGTGCTCGACTGGGAGCTGTCGACGCTCGGCCATCCCTTGGCCGATCTTGCCTACCAGTGCATGCAATGGCGCCTTCCCAATGGCCGCTATCGCGGCCTGGGCGGCGTCGACCGCGCCGCCAACGGCATACCGACCGAAGCCGAATATGTCGCCGCCTATTGCAAGCGCATGGGGCTTGAAGCCATCCCCAATTGGACCTTTCTGATCGCCTTCAGCTTCTTCCGCAGCATCGCGATTCACCAGGGCGTCTATAAGCGCGCGCTCGATGGCAACGCCTCGAATCCGGAGCTCGCCCGGCAGGTCGGCGAGTCCATGCCGTTCGTGGCGCATATCGCTTGGGAGGGGGTCGAGGCCGGAGGTTAGTCCGTGTTCGCAAGGCTTCCTGCGATATTGGGCTGTCTTGCCGGCGATGACCGCGCATGCTAAGCGGCGCGCCGACCCCGCGGCGATCGCTTTAACGCGTCGCCGCCGGCCCCGGAGAGGTGGCAGAGTGGTCGATCGCGCCGCACTCGAAATGCGGAGTACGCGCAAGTGTACCGGGGGTTCGAATCCCTCCCTCTCCGCCACCGCATCTTATTTTTGATCGAAATATCAAGAGCTTAGCTGGCCGGCGAAATGGCGGTCCACAAAATAGCCCACAATCCGATCGCCGCGAACGCTGCGCCAATGGCCGCATGTCACAATTTGAGCCGCCGGTCCGCTGCCAACTGGAAGGGGCGACAATGTTTCGATGGTTGGGCCGGCGCTGGCGTGCAAGCATACGTAGCAGATGCTCTTATGGTTTCTCGCCGTGAGGCCGCGGATGGCTCAAGAGTGGGCACGGGTTTTGAGGCTTGACGATGGTGATTAGTGCAAGCTGGACACTAAAAAACTCCAAGCGTCTATGCCGGATTTTGCTACTGGGGCGATCAAAGACAACACTTAGCCGTCTCAATGCCTCACTCCCCCCATTTCTCCGCGCCCAACGGCAGTTCGTTCAGCTCCGCACGCGCCTCCCGCCAGCCGGGGTAGGTTTGATCCAGGATCGAGACGAAGCGCTCGCTGTGAGTCGGCTCGATGAGGTGCGCCATTTCGTGGACGACCACGTACTCCCGCAGGTCCTTCGGCTTCTTCACCAGCTCGGTGTTGAGGCGGATGTGGCCGGCGCGGTGATTGCAGCTCCCCCACTTAGTCTTCATGCGCTGTAGGAAATAAGCACTCACCTTGACCCCGAGTTTCGGCTCCCACTTGCGGATCAAGGAAGGGACCGCGACACGAAGGAGCGCCTTATGCCAATTGTGAAGGACTTCGGCTCTGGCCGCGGGGCTTGCGCTCGGTCGGACCGTGAGTGCGATGCGTCGATGGTCGAGGACTATGGACGGCTTCACGTCCTCGTAGCGGAGGGTCAGGAGATAGCGCCGACCCCAAAGATAGTGCGTTTCCCGCTCAACAAACTTACGCGGCGCTTCGCGGGCTTGCCCGCGCAACTCCACCTGCCGATCGCGAATCCAGCCCAGCTTGGATATCGCGTAGGCGCGCGCGACCTCTAGCCGCGTATCCGTGGGCGCAACCAGCGTCACCCTGCCGAGCGGCGGGTGCACTGATAGGTGGACGTGCTTGATCGCCTTCCGCGTCACCTCAATCGAGATGTCACCCAGCTCGATGGTCTCGGTCATGCGTAACCGGGCTGCTGCATGATGATCTCGAAAATGGCGCGCGTCGCCTCGCGATCCCTGTCCATGATCGGGAAGAGCGCATTGAGCATCTGTTTTTCGCGCGTGTCGTCGCCCTTCCACCCAGCGGGCGCCAGCTCGCGCATGGCTCTGTCGAGTTCAAGCGCAACCTTGGCCTTGGCTGCGTCGTCGGCTGGACATTGAAACGTCGTCGCCGGTATGCTCGCAAGATTGTTGAACAAGACGATGGCGCCCGGATAGGCGTTGAGCGCAGCCGTATGATTGCCCTTGCCCTTCTCCGCCATGCGGCGGACGAGGGTCTCCGCGTCCTTTAGGAATTGCTCGTAGGCCGTGGCATCAGCGCGACTCTGTAGGATTAGGTCCTGCAGCAGCGTCGACATCTCCTCGTAGAACCGGGGGTCCGTGAGCTGCTCGCGAATGATGGTCTTGCGGACGTTGTTGATGATGCCCTCGGCGATCGCGTTTCGCGACAGCTTGCCCTTCTCGTTAAGCTTGCGCGCGATGGCGTCGTGAATGCCCGTCTTGATGATCAGGTCGGTGAGTGGCAAGGAATTCGAGATTGCCAAGACCCGCCGCCGGATCGGCCTGAACATAGGTGTTGAGCAGGTGCCGCATATCGGCCTCGAAGGGCTTGATATCCAGCTCTTCCCCCGAGTGCCGTTTTATGGCGGCGCGAAGGTCTCCGTAGAATTCGACGTCTTTCCCGAGCGCTGCCGCTTCGGCGTCGATGTAGCCCGCCTCCGTAAGGTTCTGCGCAATGTCCGCATACGCGCGCACAAACGTGGCCACGGCCTTGTAGAAGGAGATGCGGAGCGGTTCGGTGTCGACAAGGGCCTGAGGGTTGGACGCGTCGCCACAGAAATGGAGCAGGAACTGCTCCACTTCACGGGGCAGCGGAACGGGCTCACAAAGATAGCGAAGCGCTTCTCGGGCTGCGTCGAGCTGCTTGCGACCTTCCTTGAGCCAGTCCTTCAACTCGACGTTGTTGCTGCCGCCGTCGCCTTGGTCGATGTCCAGCTCGTCGGAGCTGTAGACCGCGATGGCCTGCTCAACGTCTTTGAACAGCTCCTTGAAATCCACGATGTAGCCGTAATCCTTGTCGTCGCCGTCGAGCCGATTTGTCCGACAGATCGCCTGGAAGAGGTTGTGATCGTGGAGTTCGTTGTCGAGGTAGACGTAGGTGCAGCTAGGCGCATCGAAACCGGTCAGCAGCTTGCTCACGACGACCAGCAATTTCATGTTGGCAGGTTCTTCTATGAACCGGCGCTTGGCCTCGTCCTCGTAGGTTTTGGTCGTTTGACCAGGTCTCAGGACGTGCTTGACGTAGGTGTCGAACTTGTAGCGCTCGTCGCTGTTGGCCGGCTCTCGTGAGATCGCGTTGTGATTCGGTTCGTAGGAAGTGACGATGCCGCAGAATGGGCCGAGGCGGGTGTTTTGGAATAGCCGATAGTAGTGGCAGGCGTCATAGATGCTTGCTGCAATCAAGATTGCCGTCCCGCGGTCATTATTGAAACGCGGCCGAAGGTCGAAGTTTTCAATGATGCTATAGATGACACGTTGCTTTCGTTCGGCTGCGCTCATCAGCTCTTGCATCGTCGCCCAGCGCTTGCGCAGAACCGCCTTCTGGAAATTGTTTAGCGTCCGCGTCCTCCCCTCGAAATACGCCTCGATCGCCGTTGGCGACGTGATGCGCTGCGGCACGTCGCGCGCCTCGTATTTCAGATCAAGCACGACCTTGTCATCGACAGCTTCATGGAATTTGTAGGTGTGGATGTACGCGCCAAAGACGCCGCGCGTGGTCTCCCTGTCCTTGCGCAGGAGCGGCGTGCCAGTGAAGCCGATGAAGATGGCCTCACTGAGCCAGCGCTTCATCTGCTTGTTCATGTCGCCGCCCTGGGTGCGGTGGCATTCGTCTACGAAGACATAGAAGCGGCCGTGGACTGGCGGCGGCGGGCCCTTCAGGTCGGCGGGATCGAACTTGTGGATCAGTGCGCACAGGAGCCGCGGCGCGGCGGCGCCAAGCTTTGCGACGAACTCTGCGCGGTTGGTGATCCGCGGGGAAGGCGAGTCCGCGTCCGACAACCCCGGCGTTCTTCATCACGCCTTCGATCTGCTTGTCGAGTTCGTCACGGTCAGTGACGACCAGGATGCGCGCGGCCGGGTCGTGCTCCAGTAGCCACTTGGCGAGCAGAACCATCAGGATGCTCTTGCCGCTGCCTTGCGTGTGCCGGATGACGCCGCCCTCGCGCCTGCGAATGCGCTCTTGCGCAGCTTTGACGCCCGCGAACTGGTGGTGGCGCGGAACCATCTTCACGCCGTTGTCGAAGATCACGAAATTCCGGATCAGCTCGAGGAGCCGCGCCTTGCTGCACAGGTCGGCCAGAGGACGGTCGAGATGGGCGCCCGCCGGCACTGGCGCGCCCTCCGGCAGGGGCGGCGCCTTCCATTCGACGAAGAACTCTTCCCGAGTCGTCGCCGTGCCAAAGCGAAGGCCCTGGGAGTCGCTGCCCGCGAGCAGCAGTTGCGCCGTCGCGAAGAACGGAAGGTTGAAGATTTCCTCCTGGTTGGTGATGAGCTGGCGAGCACCGTCGGCGATCTCAATCGAGGACCGCTTGAGTTCGATCACCGTCACGGCGATGCCGTTCACGTAAAGGACGACATCGGGCCGGCGCTCATAACCGCCCTTGAGCGTCACCTCCTCGGCCAGCGCAAAATCGTTTCTCTCCGGCTGCTCCCAGTCGATCAGATGCACGGTGTCGAAGGGTCGCCCAGCCGCAATCTGCACTTCCACGCCGTAGCGCAGCAGCTTATAGACCCGCAGATTCGCCTGGTAGAGCGCGACGCCGGTCGGGTCCGCGGCGAGCGACTCACCGCAAGCCCCATTCACCTTTCGGCAAAGCGATTGACTTCGCAATAGCCCTTGTCGAGGCAGCGGTGTGGGACGCGAGGCGTCAAGAATGCTCTCGTTCGATCGCAATCGCGTCGCCTCGCTCGCTAATTTGGACTTCTTGATCGGCTTCGATCCCTTCTTTTGCGAAACGGATTAATCCAGGGTTGCTCCCCGCCGCAGGTCCCTCAGGCGGAGCAACATCGAGAGCATTCGTTCGAGCTTGCCGTCGAGGTGGACCTCGTAGCGGCCGAGCCGTTCTAGCTTGTCGGGGTCGAGAGATTCTCCGAACGCCTGGTCGCGAAGTAACGGGCGCTGGGCGATCTCCTGTCTTCGCTCGTCGAACCAGGGCAAAACCTTGCCTTCAAGAAAGCGAAGCAACCCATCGACGTCCGCGATAGCGGGTTCTTCGTCGTCCTCAAGCTCGTCAGGCTTGAGCGTGAGGGTGTCGGCCCACCAACCCTGCGTGTCCTCCCGCAATTCCGCCAGCGCCGATTCGTAGGCGTTGTTTCCGCGCGATCCCAGAATGTCGAGCGCGCGCCGGGTCATGGCGTCGTCGTCTTCGAGATCCCGAATCTCCTCCTCGGCGTCCGCGGGCGTGATGCGGACGGCCTCGCCAACGTCCACGGACTCGTCGGCCTTCGTGATGTGGGCCAAGGCCGCCTTCGCAGTGTCTCGATATGACGAGAAGGCGCTTTCCAACGCTCGCCGATGCGCCGCACCTCCCGCAAGACGTAACCGTCGCTTACGCCAGAGAACGCCGGCGAGCTCCTCGACGAGATGCTCCTCGGTCGGCCCTTGGGGCCGATGCTCGGCGACCAAAGAAGCGACCAGCGCGCCATACTCGTCGGCATCCTCCCACGGAAGGACCGTATATCGCGACAGCACGCCATGACGCAGAGCGTTGAAGCGGGTCAGCTCGCTCCCTGCTGATCCCGAGATCAATTTCGCGACCTGCTCGGTCATGACCAGAAGCTCCTATTGCGGTTTGATTTGTCGATGCGGGCCGCGAGGTTCACAAGACGGAAGTCCATGGCCCCCTCGGCGCGCATTTCTGTCTCGAAAGTCCGCCCGTGCAGGCGTTCGTAAGTGCGCCGCCACATGCCCTTCGGCCTTTCGGGAAATGGAGACGCCATCCCTGGGTCGCCTCGAAGCCGCTGCCGCGCCGCCCCTACGTTTTTCGGTGACCTCAATAGAATGTTTGTCGAGTACATGATCTTGCAGGTCTGCAAAATCACCGACCCAGCGCAGGATTTCCGAAAGAACGATAATCATACGATTGCGTTTCTACTGAAGCACTACGATTTCAGCTCCGACCCCACGACAAACCAGCGCCTCAATCAGCTTGGCGGACAAATCCAAGCGTTTCGTCAAATGCTTTTGCCTGCACGCAACAAACTCATCTCTCACTACGACCGGCAAGCCATCCTAGCCGGTCAATCCCTTGGGGCCGGGCCACAGTCCGAATGGGATGAATTCTGGCTCGACCTGCAATCCGTGGTCTGGATTATTTATGAGAAAGTGATCGGCACGCCGTTTCAGATCAACGGTGTCGCCATGTTGTCCGATGTCGATGGACTGCTGAAGGCGTTGAAGCACGCTCCTCGAAGCAGCAAGCGAGTGTGGGTTACAGACTAATGCTCGGCCTGGACACAGTCGAAAGTGTTGCGCACGTCATTCAGGTTGCCCTCACGCCAGTCTTCCTGCTTTCGGGGATCGCGTCCCTCCTTGGTGTCCTTTCGACGCGGCTCGCGCGCGTTGCCGATCGCATCGACGCGCTGGCTGATCAATTGGAAGGGGATGAACCGGTCGATAGACCCAAACTTCAGCGGAGGCTCGCCTACCTCCGCCGAAGGTCCCACGTACTCGACGCGGCCGTGATGATGGGAACGCTAGGTGGAGTCGCAACGTCTTGCGCAGGGTTGCTTCTGTTCGTTGGCACTCTTCGAGATCAGCCCGGCGTGTCCTTATTCGTGGCTTTCGGCTTGGCGCTGGTTTTCACAATGGGAGCGCTCGTCGCTTTCCTAATCGAAATGCTGCTCGCCAGCCGTGGGTTACGCGATCAGGCAGAGTACGCAAACAAGGTCGGAGAGATTCACGAACTTGCGGCGGAGGGCGCCGGCGAGCCGCCTCATGGCGAGTCGGGCTAGGTTAATCGACACGAGAAAAACGACCGCATTTCTAGCCGGTTGGTTCCGTTTGGCGAGCAGAATTTGCAACTGAACAACCGATCCGGGTCTTCGCCAGCCAGCGTGGCGGGTAACGTGAGCCACAACACTTCGATTCGCCTGGATCATTTTAGCACCTTCACTAACCGACGAGGCTTCATCTTAGACGGGCCCCGCTGAAATCGTTACCGTGCCCTCGGCCTCTTCGTCCGCCTGCGGCCCTATAATCGAGCCACTTTTCCCACAGATCGCCGCGAGCGTTACCCTGTCGCCGTATAGACCCTACGACGAAGCCCGTACGCTCCAGAAATCCGAGCCTCGCCAGCGGGTCTCCTGGGCGTAGTGAGCCCCGACCTGCCGCCGGTAGATCCGTCGCGCTTCGGCCAGCTGAGCCGCGTAGGCGCCAAGCCGATGCGTATCGCGCTCCAGAGCGTCCGCGACGGCCTCCGCTGCCGCCGTCCCACCCTGGAGGGCCGACAACAGGCCCTGGCCCGCACACGGATCGAAGCTGAAGGCGGCGTCGCCGCAGGCGACCCATCCGTCGCCTGCCACCGGCGCCAGCCAGGAGCCGCAAGCTTCGTATCCGCGTAACGGCCCCTCAATAACAGGGTCCGGAAAGACTGGCGCAATGAGATGCGTGGCTGCCAAGGCCGATCGCCAGATATGCGGATCCGCGAGGCCGCTTCTAACCAGCGCCGGCCGCGTGTGGAACATGAACACCGGGCCGCGGTGAGGCAGCAAGGCTGCGTACCACCACCCGTCTGCCGCGGCCTCAATGAGGTTGCGCTCCATGCGATAGCGGGCGTCCGCCCTGGCGTGGCCAACTAGGGCTACGAGGGGCTCGTCGCGGTGGCGCCGCGCGCCCAGCTGTCGCGACACCACAGCGCGTCGTCCTGTCGCATCAATGAGCCAGCGCGCCGAAGCGGTTTCTCCGCGGAGGTCCAGGCGCCAGGCCTTGCCCTCTCGCTCCACACGTCGAAGGCTCACCGCCAGGGTAGCAACGCCTGCGGCGCGGACCGCGGCGATCAGATCTGCTTCGAAGGCCGAGCGGTTCAGCCGCCAGCCCGGGCCGTCGGGTTCGGCAAGGAAGTCGCGGAAGACGGGCGTAGCGGCGCCCCAGGCGGAGACGTTGCCGCCGATCGGCCGATGCGCGTCGTTTTGCGCGGGCGAAGGCAGGCCGCAGGCGCTGAGGACACGCAGCGCCGCGCCCGGCAGTGCATCGCCCGGCTTGGGCGGTCCGGTGACGGCCAAGCGTGGATCGAGCAGTAGCACCGATCGGCCGGCGGCCGCCAGCTGGTGCGCGGCGACGGAGCCGGCCGGACCGGCCCCGATCACAGCGACGTCGAAGCACGGCAGCGCGGCTATCTACGGAACCTCAGCCGCACGGCCGCGAAGGCATCGCGATGGGCCTCGCTTTCCCACCCGGCGAGTTGAGCCTCCGTGGGCGGTCCCGGCGGCCTTGCCGCCATCAAAGCAGCGGCGTGGACCCTCAAGGCTTCTACTCGGTGCGCGGGGATCAATTCGACCCAGATCACGGCAGGAAAGTCAGGATCGAAAGGGATGCCCGGCCGCGCCTCGACAACGCCCATGTCCGCGAAGTCCGCCACCATTTTCATCATTGCCGCCGCCACGTCGGTGGGCAGCCCGCGAGTCCACCAAGCGCGGTGGTTGAGCGCCGCGAGGCGCTCTTCCCGCGAACGGCTCAAATCCATGACCACCGCGTAGTCCTCGGCCGTGAGCACTTGGTTGGGAACTCGCGCGGGCCAGAAGGTGGGCACGTAGGGATCGAAGCTGGTCGAGTATCCCGGGTAGCCGGAGCGACAGAAGGCGGTGTCGCCCTGCCAGGGCAGCGCCATCCACCGGCTGATGGTCCCTGGGCCCTGTTCGTAGAGCGGACCGCCGGGCGCCATCGCGATAGCTGGGGTGAGGGTGGAGCCGTAGTCAGAACTCCGGCTGGCCCTCGGGCCGCAGGCGAAAACGGAACGGCTTCGCGAACATCGACGGATGTCTCACCGGCCAGGTCATCTCGCAGCCGGGATGGAAGGCGTCGGCGAGACAGAAATGCAGCGCGGCCTTGTCGAGCATGGCCGGCTGGGCCATCAGCGGAACATCACCGATCTCGTCAGGCGGCGTCGCATTCGGATTCCAGTCGCCGATGAAGTCGCCGTTAGCCCACCGTTGCAGCATCACCTGCTGCACGGCCGGCAGCTGGAGCATGTTAAGCGGCGAATTTGGCGTTGAGGAGCCGAATGCGTCGCCGTAGAGCCAGGGCCATATGCGGGGTTCGAAGGCCTCCGTATCAAAGGGGCGGAAGGCGTTGAAGACGGCGCGCCGCAACTCGGCCCAGGTATCTGCAGGTCCATTGCGGTCGCTCGCCCGCGGCGCCTTGGCAAGGCGGCCGACAAAGGCCGGGCTCTCGAAATCCATCGGCCCATCCTTGCCGAACATGGCCGCGAAACCCTTGTTCACCCATTGCAGGTTCGATAGGCGGCGCAGGAATGGCAGGACATCGTTGGCGAAGGACACCATTTGAGGCATAGGCAGCCAGCCGTTGCCGACATAGGTGTCGACCAGCTGGTCGTACATAGTGCGCCAGCCCACGACGTCGGTTCCGTAGTTCGGCGGCGCTACGACCACCCAGGCGTGGTCCACCGTCACACGACGGCCATTGATGGAGACCTCGGCGGTCACAGGGCCGTCGGAGATGTCGTCGTACCAGTCGTTCGCGTTGTTGAAGCTGTTCGGATCGGACGTGATGATCGGCGCTCCGGAGGGCGATGCGGACTTGCCGAGGCCGCCCAGGAAAAGCAGCCGGCCGGCGGGGTCCGTCCGGATCTCGCCCAGGGGAACGACCGTGTCCTTGAACTTGCCCGTGTCGAAGACGTGTTCTGAGCCGCCGGAAACATTCTTGCCGCTAATGCTCCTCGGACCCGGATCGATGGCGAGACGGCCGCGGGCGGCCACCGCGACATCGGGGTTGCGCCGCGTCATCGCTTGGCCGACGGCGTCGGGAATGTCGAGCGCGAGCTGGAACTGGTACCACTCCGCCTTGCGGTTCGCGACGTGGGCCGTCCATACGATGTCGGCGCTGTCGGCGGTAAGCTCGCGCACCACGTCCCCCGCGGCATTGTACCCATAGATGCGGAATAGGCCCGCTTGTCGCTTCAGCGCCCCGGTCCCGTCACGGTAGAATCCGGGTGGCTCCGGCTTAGGATCGGTCACCTGCGGGCCTACGTAGTACTCGGTCGAGCTGTCGCCGATCCGGGCGATGCCGATGGCTGGATGGATGGCCGCGCGCACGATGACGCTATCGACGCAGGCCGGCGGGGCCTCGGCCGGTTTGGGCGAGGCCGGCTCACCATCGGGCACGCCGTTGGCGTTGCGGCGCATCTGCGCCGACGCAGCGTAGACGACGCGGCGTGCTTCGGCGAGCGAGCCTTGCGGGGTCACCCGCCAGATATTCATCGCCAGGTTTTCGCCGTAGGCGTCCTGACCGCGCACGGTGATGTCCTGTTGGGACAGGACGAGGTCGGCGAGATGAACAGGCGGGCTTAGGGTCTCCGGCCAGGGGACCATCGCCATGTCCAGCGGTTCTTTGTCCGCATCGGTTCGGAACTGGACGCAAAAGCGGAAAACTACCTCGCCGGCTTTCAGGCGCTGGGCCAGGTCGGCGCCGAGGTAGGTCGGATCAGCTGGCTGCGTTCCGGGCGCCGGGACGTCGATCGTCGGCTCGAGCTTGTACTTGACGAACCGGTCCGGACCGAAAGCGAACGGCAGGCCGCTCCAATAGGGACTTGCCAGCACGCTGCCAACGGGCTTGGCCATGTCGTTCAAGATTTCGCGCCGTTTCTTGGTGGGCGGCGAGATAGGAATCATAACCGCCGCCGATCACGCCCGCCTGGGTGAACTCACACATGTCTTTCGCCGTGTTGACGAAGAAGACGTCCATGTTCTGGAGGATGAAGTCGAAGGTGGTGTCCCCCGGCTCGCCGAAAATCTTCTCGCCGCTCACTCCGAAGAGTTTGATGCCGACGCCGAGTGTGGAGGTGTAGTCGCCGAGGGTCGGCAGGGTGTCCGAAGAGAACCGCACCCAGGCCCGTATTCGGCTCCGCGGAAGAGACCGATTTTCAAGTCCTCGGGCAGCTCCGCCGCCACACGGAAGATCCCGTGCGCGATGCCGTGCGGTTTGACGAACACCGGTCTCAGCGCTGGACATTGGCCTGCGCCGATCCTGCCGGCTTCCACCATACCTACGAACATCTCGGTGAGGGACTTCGCCGGATCGGCGGCGCAATCCAAGCCTCGGCCGTTCCCAGCCGCGCCGGCTGTTTGCAACAGATGTGTCATTCCTTGCGCCCCGGCTGGTGCAGCAGCGCTTCCAGGATCGATCGTTGCACAACTCTCGGCTGAAATCATGCTGTTCTTCCGATCCGTTGCGGCAAGCGGCGCTCAGGCCAGAGCGGGCGTGACCAGACCCCCCGAGCTACCAGCCGTTGCAGGACCTGCAAACTTCTGCGCCCGCCTAGCGGCCGTGAGTTCACCCGGAGCGATTTAACGGAAAAACACCCCCATGCACCGCCGTGCCTGCGATGTCGGCGCGCCCGAAAGGATTCGAACTTCTGGCCTCCGCCTTCGATCGTCATCCTCGGATATGCATTAACCGGTGTGCCCGAAAGTGAAGAAACGACTGGCGTTTGGTTCGAAATCGAGCATGTGTACGGAGGTCCGCCGAAGAATGCTGCGCGGACATACCTTCGCCCCGATCGTCGCTTGATCCGGGGCTCGTGTCAGTGAGGGGTCTGGATTAGCCGGGCTCCTATCACGACACAAAGGGTTGAACCCATGTCCATCAAACTTACCGATACGCAGCTTGTCATGCTGAGCGCCGCCGCGCAGCGCGACGATCGATGCCTTGTCGCATCTCAAAATCTTAGAGGCACCGTGGCACAAAAGTTCGCGGCGAAACTGATTGGGGCTGGCCTCGCCAAGGAGATCAAGGCGAAGCCGGGAACGCAAGTCTGGCGGCGCGACGAGCAAGCTGGTGAATCCTATGCGCTGAAGCTGACGGCTGCGAGCACCAGGGCGATCGCCGTCGACGATGGCTCGGTTTCTGATGAAACGAGGGAAGACAGTGGCGAACGCGTGCAGGTCGCCACCTCTAACTCGGAGGTCGTCCAGCAGGTTACTGCTGATGTTCCTCCAGCGGACGCCGCAAGCCCGTCCGCGCCCCGAGGCGGTACGAAACTGGCGCAGGTCCTCGAATTGCTTCAGCGCGATCAGGGGGCGACGGTTAACGAGCTTGTCGTGACGACGAGCTGGCTGCCGCATACTACGCGCGCCGCGCTTACCGGCTTACGCAAGCGCGGCTATTCGGTGACAATCGACCGATCCGACAAAGAGCGAGGGTCGACGTACCATGCGCGGTTGGACGAGACCGTCGAGGCTGGACAAGCAGCGGCTCAAAGCGACGATCCGCCTGTTATCCCGACCATCCCAAAACGGAAGAAGGCTGAACGCGCAAACAAATTCAAAGCGCAACAGGCGGCATAATGCCGCAGGGATGGCATTCGGGCGACGTCCGAGAGAGTCTCGCTCTCCCGGCGTCGTCGCCGAGCGAGGTTGAAACGCTCGACGCCATGATTGCGGGTCTCATTGATCTCGATGCCGACCAACTTCGTCTTCAATGGCGCAATCATTTCAGCGGGACGGTTCCCGCCCATCTTCCCCGTTGGCTGCTCCTAAGGGTTCTAGCCTATCGGCTTCAGGCGGCCGCGCTTGGCGATCTCGACAATGCGACTGTGCGCATTGTTCGCGCTTCGAAAGGCGACGCGATCGATATCGCCGGCGGCCGTCCGTTCAAGAAGCGCAAGCCAAGGACGCGGGACGGGATTGGCCTCAATTCAGGCGCGCTGCTCGCCCGCGAGTGGAAAGGCAAACTGGAAAGGGTGATGGTGCTCGACAAGGGCTTCGCCTGGAACGGCCAGATCTTTGGCAGCCTTTCCCAAGTCGCCAAGGCTGTAACTGGGACGAGTTGGAACGGTCACCGCTTTTTCGGCTTGCGATCGATGAAGGACCAGCCCTCGGTAAGAAGGGCCGGCCGTCCCACCGCGGATCAAAGCAGGCGGTGTGGGGCCAGTCGATCCAAGGACAACGGACGCGAAGGATCCAGGGGCATCGGACGCGACCAAGTTGAGCGGTCTGTCGCCAACGCGAAATGCCCTGGCGGTCACCTCGCGAGGCGTCGCGTCAGCATCCCAGAACCAAAACCTCCCGTCCCCGTCGAGGGCGAGCCCTGCCGGAAACCTTTAGAGGCCTCTCCGTGAAGCGGGAGGGCCGCAAGGCAAGCCTGCGCTGCGCGATCTACACCCGCGTCTCGACCGAGAATGGCCTGGAGCAGGAGTTCAACTCGCTCGACAATCAGCGCGAGGCGTCTGAAGCCTACATCAGGAGCCAAGCCCACGGTGGCTGGAAGCTGATCCGGGAGCGCTATGACGATGGCGGCTTCTCCGGCGGCTCCATGGACAGGCCGGCTTTGACGAAGCTGCTGGGCGACGTTCGCACCCGAAAGATTGATGTGATCGTCGTCTACAAGGTCGACCGGCTGACGAGGTCGCTTGCCGACTTCGCCAAGCTGGTCGAGCTCTTTGACGAGCATGATGTCTCGTTCATCTCGGTCACTCAGGCCTTCAACACCACCACCAGCATGGGGCGCTTGACCCTCAATATGCTGCTCTCGTTTGCTGAGTTCGAGCGCGAAATCACAGGCGAGCGGATCCGGGACAAAGTGGCCGCTTCGAAGAAGAGGGGCATCTGGATGGGCGGCGTGGTTCCGTTCGGATATCGGGTCGAAAACCGCGCGCTTCATGTCGTTGCGGAACACGCCGAGTTCATTCGCGACCTCTTCCGGCGTTACCTAGCGATTGGCAGCGTCGTGCAATTGAAGGTCGTTCTCGATGCCGAGAACGTTCGCTTGCCCATTCGTATCGTTGGGACAGGCAGGAAGACGGGCGGCAACCTCATGTCCCGGGGCCATCTCTACTGGATCCTCTCGAATCCGATCTATGTCGGAAGGCTTCGCCACAAGGGACAGATCCACGACGGCCTGCACGCAGCGATCATCGACCACGAGGTTTGGGATTGCGTCCAAACCCGGCTTGCGGAGCAAACGCAAACGAGGAAAGCCTCCCGTTCCAATTCTCAATCCTTCCTCGCGGGGAAGCTTTATGACGATCGGGGCAATCGAATGGGTCCAAGCCATTCGGCCAAGGGCGGGCGGCGTTGGCGCTACTACGTCTCCCGGGCTCTGCTGAAAGGTCGCAAGCCAGATGGCGGATCGGTCACTCGCGTTCCCGCAGCGCAAATCGAGAAACAAGTGTTCGATGCGATCAAATGCGTCATAGCCTCCAGGCGTCCGACCGACAACCTCGGCGCTCTACCTCCTGTCGGTTTGTCCGGGCGGACGATCGGCTTGCGCCACGCGACTAGCAAGCCGTACCAAGAGTTCTCCAATTACAAGGACGTGCTCGACGCGATCGAGCGAGTCACAATTGGCGCGAAGGAGATCGAGATCCGGCTGGGCGACGCCCCCGCAATCGATAGCCAAGATCGAACATTGACCATTCCCTGGATCCCGCTCTCCCCGTACCAACGACGCGAGATCATCCAAGGCGAAGGTGAGCGCTCTCCGATCCGCCCGATGCGAGTTCGGGCGCGTGCGGTCTTCGCCGAAGCCTTGCGTAACGCCCATCGCTGGCTGGACGAACTCGTCATGGACCCCAATCAGTCAATCGAGTTGATCGCCGCGGTCCCGTCGCGGAGGTGGTTGGAATTGGGTTGGCGTAGTCTCCGGGTTGCCTAACCCGAACAATTCCGGCGTTGGCGCGCTGGAATGGAGACCACGCCATGACGAAGGATACCACGAAGGAGGCGGGTGTTGCCGCCGAGGTTTTGCTTTTCGATGATTGGTTCGACGCGATCGAGGACGGGGTTCGCGCTCGGGTGCGCGGGTTCATCGAGACGATGCTGGATGAGGAACTTGCCGGCGTATTGTCGCGCCCGCGATATGGCCGACGCAAGCCGAGCGAGGATGGCGAACCGCCGCCAATCGTCGGCGTCCGGCACGGCCACCGCAAGCGCGGGCTGACCGGGACCTTCGGGAGAGCGGAGATTTCCGTGCCGCGGGCTCGGCTGATGGGCGCGGACGGCAAGACGAGCGAATGGAAAAGCGCCTCGCTTCGCGCCTACCAGCGCCGCACCAAGGCGGCCGACGCGCTGATCGTCGGGGCCTATCTTTTCGGAACCAACACCCGCCGGGTTCGGCGCGCGCTGGCTGCGGTGTTCGCCGGGCCGGTCGGCAAGGACGTAGTCAGCCGGGCATGGCGCAAGGTGAAGGGCGACTGGGACGCCTGGAACGTGCGACCGCTCGGCCAGGAGCCGATCGTGCGGTTGATCCTCGACGGCACGCTCGTACGGGTCCGGCTCGACAGACGCGCGACGTCGGTCTCGCTCCTGGTGGCGCTCGGCGTGCGCGCGGACGGCCAGAAGGTGCTGCTGGCGATCCGGAGCATGGGCGGCGAAAGCGAGGCCGCCTGGCGCGCGCTGCTCGACGATCTCGTGAAGCGCGGATTGAAGACGCCCGAACTCGTCATCGCCGACGGCGCGCCGGGTCTGGAAAAGGCGCTGGCGGCGCTCTGGCCGGATGCGCCGGTCCAGCGCTGCACGGTTCACAAGCATCGCAACCTGCTCGCTCACGCGCCCGAGCGTCTGCACGAGGAAATCTCCAACGACTATCGCGACATGATCTACGCCGCGACGAGACAGGAGGTCGAAGCCCGGCGCAAGGCGTTCCTCCGCAAATGGCGCCTGAAATGCCGCGCCGTCGCCGACAGCCTCGAGGAGGCCGGCGACAGGCTGTTCACCTTTACGCGCTTCCCGCCGAGCCAATGGAAGTCGATCAGGACCTCGAACGCGATCGAGCGCCTGCATGAGGAGTTCAAGCGCAGGATCAAGACCCAGACCGTGCTGCCCTGCGCCGAAACCGCCGCCATGCTGTTCTGGGCGCTGCTCGCCTCCGGGCAGATCACCATGCGCAAGGTCGACGGATGGCAGACCCTCGCCGAGAAGCCCTCCGATCAGATCATTGACCTCGCCGCATGATCGGATAACCTCATGTCGCTCGAAGACGCGTCAGCAAGTTCCAACACAACTCGCGACGGGACCTTGGTTCGGCCCTTCGCGACAATGAGGGTTCCAAGATGTCATTCACACTCACTAGCAAGCAGCGCGAGTTGCTGGGTGTTGCGGCGCAGCATAAGGATCGCCTTTTGGCAATTCCATCCCAATTGAAGGGCGGAGCGGCGAGGAGTTGCGGCGGGCCTGGCCAAGGAAGTGAGGGCAAAGGCTGGATCGCCCGTCTGGCGTCGCGACGCTGAGAACGCGCAGGGGTATGCGTTGAAACTGACGGACGCCGGTCTCAAAGCGGCTGCAGTCGAAATGAAGAAACAAACGGAAGCGCTTGGGCCTGCTGCACATCGCCGATCCTGTTGTGCGAGATCGACAGGTCGCGCTGCGAGTCGGCGTTGCTCGGATCCGCCTCCGCCCCCTCGAAGATCGCGAGCGATGTCCGGTAGCTGATTAACGCCGCCGCCAGATCGCCCTGCGCCGGTGCGGTACACGGACCTCGCCAGCCCATCGGCAACGGCACACCAGGAGCCTTGACTATAGTCGAGTGTCAGACAGCGCGCATACGTCCTCGTCAAGGCGTCCGCAAGCCCATACGGGCGACTACGTCGTCGTCCCGATCGGCGTGCCGCACACGTTCTCCAACCCGTTTGACCAGCCGGCAATCATGGTCAACACCTTCACCTCGGCTTTCTACCTGAACATCTCCGCAAAGTGGCGGCGCTGGTCGCCAACGAAGGCATGAGCCGCGAGGGCGTCTTGCGGCTGATGGCCCGCTACGCCACCGAGCCCCCGGTCAAGAGAAAGGCCACGAGCTCGGTCCGATTATGGACGCCGAAGCGTTTGCAGAGATTGGCGACATGCTCCTTGACGGTCTGATCCGAGATTCTCATTTCGCGGGCGATTTGCTTGTTGGTCTGACCTCGGCACACCCAGATGGCCACGTCAGCCGAACGCGGCGGAAGAGTGTTGTTCAGCGCCGCGATCGACAGCGGCACCGGGCACCCGTGCGTGGCGCCGGATGCATGCTGGCATGTGCGAATTGGCGCCTCGCCCGTTTTCTGGATGTCGGCCAGCGCCAGCGACGCCGCGCGACACAGCATCTCCATGCGCCGTCGCTGCAATGGCGTGTAAGCTTCGGCCCCGCGGGTCGCGGTAAACAGCACGCCGATGGTCTTGCCGCAACAGCGGAGCGGGCCGCCCATGTTGAAGCTGAAGCCCCAGTGCCGAAGTCGCCTGAACGATTGGCTCCTCGACCAACCGTACGAGCCCAGCAGCGACGCGCCATCCACGGTGCGTTCCTGGGTCAGAATGCTGTCCAGGACCGGATCGCTCTTCCAGAAGCTGGATCGATAATTGTCGAGGAAGTCTTCGGCAACATGCTGGCTGTAGACGAGGTCAGGTTCGATCGAATGCAGCAAATAAAGGCCGACAGTGGCCGAGCCGGTCAGTTCACGGAGCGCAGACCCGCAGGCAATCGCTAGCGCCTCGGACGATTGAGTCTCCGCGATCGATATCATCTGGTCGGCCAGACGATGATCTTGGAGCCCGGCGATCGCCCGCAACCGTTCATCCCCTTTCACCGCCCCCCGCACGGGAGCCGGCTCGGGCGTCGATACGCTGACGCTGCGTCCCAGCCCGCTGTTTTGTCAAGCGAAAAGAAGCAGAACGGCTTGATGTGCCTGCTCATGTTTGCTGCACGCCTGCACAATGTCGAACCGGCAAGTCCCGGCCGCACCCCATGAATGGGGGGATTGTCTGGAATCTTTCGCGTTGTCTAGAATTAGATGCAGCATCGTGGATGAATGACCGTCGTGATCAGACGCGTAGGCTGGCGGTTCCGGCTTCGCACGCGGCCCGGATTGGGTTCGGTCAGCCCATCATTATGGAGAATTCGACCGTGAACATGTCAATGAAGCCCGCCTCGATCGAAACCGCGTCGACTCCAGTCGCCGAGTTCAACGCTCGGCTTGACGCGTTGCTGCCGTTGATCGAATCCCGGGCGAGCGAGGCTGAGACCCTCTATCACCTGACCGACGATGTGGTGGCCGCTCTTCGCAAGGCAGGCATTACCACCATGTTGTTCCCAAAGGCCGTAGGCGGCCCGGAACTATCGCCGTACGACGCGATGACGGTGATTGAACGCCTTTCCTATGCGCACGCGTCCGCCGGCTGGTGCGCGATCGGCAACAACATGGAAGGCACCACGTTGGCAATCTACATTGAAGACTCGGGCATCGAGAAAGTGTTCGCCGACGGCCCCGATATTTCGATCGCCGGCAATGGCGTGCCGCGCGGGTTCGCCCGACCGGTTGAGGGTGGCTACATGATCCGTGGCCATTGGGCCTACGGCAGTGGCGTCCAGCACGCTGAATGGATCCATTCCGGCTGTTTTCTCACCGATCCGTCCGGCAAGGACATGGTGATTCAGCCCGGCGGCCAGCCCAAGATCGTCGTCACCCACCATCCGCGGTCAACGATCAAACTGCTCGGCAACTGGGATGTGCTGGGACTGCGCGCGACCGGCAGCTTCGACTACACGCTGAGCGAGGGCGAGGAGTTGTTCGTTCCGAGGGAAATGACTTACGACTTCGATATCGGCGCGCCCCGGCGCGGCGGCGCTCAAGGAGCGCTCGGTCTGGCCGGCTACAGCGCCTGGGCTCATTCGGGTTGGGCGGTCGGGGTCGGGCGTCGGATGCTGGACGAGCTCGTGAAAGTGATCGTGCAACGCCAGGATCCGTTCGGCCGGTCGAGCGACAGCGCCAGTTTCCGGTTTCAGTTCGCCCAGGCAGAGGCGGGCTATCGCGCCGCCCGGGCGTTGGTGCACGAGACTTGGCGCGACGTGTCCGAGACCTGCGGCCGCGGCGAAGCTCCGCCGCTGGAACAGATGACGATGATCAAGTTGTCATTGCGCCACATTCACGACGTGATCTCCGATGTCGGCACGTTCGCGCACCGTGCGGCGCGCGGCGCTTCGCTGCACAACACGGCCATGCAACGCTTCTATCGCGACATCCATTCCGGAACCCAGCACATCCTGATGTCCGACCACATCGTCGAGGAATGCGGCAAGGCTCTGCTCGGCCTCGCCGACCCCGACGCGCACTGGACCGTGTTCGGCGTCGCCGGTTGACTTCGAACAATGGACCGCGGGTGCAATCCCGGCAATCCTGCTCTGCAACGAGGTTCGAAAACGAGAAGGTTTTTGTTTGCTTCGCCACCGCGTCGTCGGCTTCTGCGGCAACAGCTGGCGACCGGCCAAGCTCCGCGCATTGGTGGAAGTCGTGGGAAGGGATCTGCGGGAGCGACATGCCGTCAATATCGATAGTCTCGACCTGGTCGACGCCGGTCCCGGCCTCGCGGCGTTTTCACGGCGCGCGTTGAGCGATCAGGCTCTCCGCGTAATCGAAACCATCGAGCATGCCGACGGGCTGGTGATCGGCTCCCCCGTCTTTCAGGGCTCCTATCCCGGACTCTTCAAGCACGTGTTCGACCTGATTCGGCGGGACGCCCTGAGAAACCGGCCCGTGCTGCTCACGGCGGTTGGCGGCGGACTTCGCAATTCGCTCGTCGTCGAGCACGCGCTCCGGTCCGCTCTTTGGTTTCTTCGAGGCCTGTACGGTCTCAACCGCGATCTATTCCAGCGCCGCCGAGCTTGCTGCGGGCGAGCCTTCGCCAATTACCCTCGCGCGCATCGCCAACGCCGCCGATCAATTCGCCTCGTGCTTGAAAGGCAGTCGCGCCGACGCCGCATGAGCAACCCTTTGCAACGGAAAACCCAGGCATGACCGCTGACGGTGAAAGTGCGATCGACAGGACGGCCGGATTCCTGCGCAACGAATACGATATCAACGGCATTCGAACTGTTGTGCTGTCGATGGGCAGCGGACCGGAACTGGTCTTCTTTCACGGCACCGGAACATTTCCCGGCTTCGACGTCGCGCGAGGCTGGGCCACGCGGCACAAAGTGATCATTCCCTACCATCCCGGTTTCGGAGATTCCGGCGACGCGGCCGCACTCGACGCGATCGACGATTACGTCCTCTTTTACATGGATCTGTTCGACCGGATGGGGTTGTACGCCTTCGACCTGGCCGGCCACTCCCTCGGCGGATGGCTGGCCGCGGAATTCGCGGTGCGCCAGCCACAACGGCTGCGCCGCGTTGTGCTCGTCGCGCCCGCCGGCCTTGTGGTCGAAGAGGCGCCGGCGCCCGGCCTGTTCGACATCGTGCCGCAGGAGCTGCCGGCCTATCTTGCGCACGATCCGGCCGCGGCGCTGCGCTATTTTCCGAGCGCTCCGGATCCTGCCTTCGACGCCCGGCTGGGCCGTGAAGTCACCAGTTTCGCCAAGCTGATCCAAGCTCACCCGCAGGGCAATCCGAAGTTGGCATACTGGTTGCATCGCGTTACTCCGCCGACGCTGGTGCTGTGGGGCACCGAGGACCGGCTGCGGCCGACCGCGCAGGCTCATGCATGGATGGCCCGACTTCCAAATGCGACTCTCAAGCTCGTCCCCGCGACCGGGCACTTGGTGTTCGAGGAAACGCCGGCAGCGGGTCGCATCCTGAGCGATTTTCTCGCCGGCGATGCCGGTTTCCCACCCAGAGGAGAACACCGGATGAGCCCCATGACTGCAGGCGTCACCGCGGCCGACGAGGGATACGACAAGGTCGTCTGGAGCATCCTCGGCCAGACCTACACGCTCAAGCAGCAGACGCCGGAACTCGATGGCGTGGCACGCGGTGTTTCCCGACGGGACCTTCGTGCCGCCGCATGTTCACCCGACCCAAGACGAATACATCTACGTGCTGAGCGGCCGGTACGATCTCTGGCTGGACGGCAAGGATCTGGTCACGAAGCCCGGCGACCTGATGCGGCTGCCCCGTGGCGTTCCACACGGCATCTTCAACAAGTCCGGCGAGACGTCCACGAGCCTGTTCTGGGTCACGCCGACGCGGTCGCTGCGAGCGCTGTTCGACCGCATCCATCAGGTCCCGGATCCGGCCGAGGTGGTTCGCATCGCCGCGGAAAACGAAGTCGATTTCCTGCCGCCGCCAGCCTGACTTTCCGCTCCCCCAACTCCCAACGCTGACAAGAGGTCACTATGAACTGGACATCCCTTCCCGAAGCCGACCGCGCCCGTGTCGGAAGCTATCAAAAAGGAATGCTGGCGCTCGCCTTCGTCTGCGAAATGTTTCTCGCGGCCGACTGGTACGCCTTCGCGGCCGTCATTCCCTTCATCTCCAAGACATTGAACCTGGACCCCGGGCAGGCGGGCCTCGCCCAGGGCATCTTCGCCGTCACTGTCGGCATCGGCATGGTGGCGTGGGCGCCGATCAGCCGTAACATGTCCGCGCGCAACCTTTTGCTCATCGGCCTCGTGGGTACGGGCGGCGGAATGGTTTTGCAGGTCTTCGTTCAGAGCTACCTCCAGCTCCTCGCGCTTCGCCTCATCATCGGCTTCTTTGACGCCGCCATATTCATCGGCAACATGAAGCTTATCTTTGGCTGGTTCCCGCAATCGCGCCGCGGCGCGGTGGTCGGCGCGATTCTCGCGGCCTACAGCCTCGCGATCACGATGGATTTCGCGCTCGGCATTCCGCTGACGCTCGCTACCAGCTGGCGCACGTTCTTTGCGGTTTTGGCCGCCGGCACCCTGATCTTGGCGTTGCTCAACCTCCTCTTCGCAAAGGCCGGTCCGGCCGAAATCGGCTATGCAGGCTTTGTATGGGACAACGAGCCCGTGACCAGGCATTTGCCGGTCAGCGAGATCTTCAAGTCGAAATGGATCGTGGTCGGCGGTTTGGGCATCGCCGCCTGCACATTCGCGCTCTCCGGCACCGCCAGCTGGGTGGTTCCCGCCTTCATCACGGTGCAGCACATGCCGCCCGCCTCCGGCGCCATCATCGGCGCGGTGATGGGATTGTCGCAGGTAGTTTTTCTCATCATCGGCGGCTACATGTCCGACAGCATGGGCAAGCCCTTCATGATCAAGCTGACCGCGCTCCTCGCGGCGCTGACGGCGGCCATGTTCCTCGCCACGACGATTTATGAATTGAGTTTCGGCGTGCTGGTCCTGTCGGCGGCGCTGAGCGGGCTTGCGGTGCTGGGCGGCGGCGCCATCTTCTCGCTGATGAGCCAGAAATATCCCGACACGCTCGCGCCGACCGCAATCGGCTATTCCGAGCTGTTCGGCATCCTCGCGAGCTTCGCCGCGCCATGGTCGATGGGAGCGGTCATCCAGGCCACGGGCGGCTCGTTCTCTGCGGCCTTCTTGCTGTTCCTGGCGGTCGAGATCTGTTTCTTCATCCTTTTGACGGTGCTGGCGCGCGACACGGTGCCGGCACGATCGACAATCAGCGTCGGCGCGAGATAACGCGGGCCAGAGGCTGTCCGCCAAGAGCGGCCGCCGGCGCTCTCGGCCTATCCTCAGGCGATGCTGGAGACGCCGATTGCGCCGGGCCATCCGTTCCTGAAAATCGATGGCGCAGCTGAGGGCTTCTGTGACGCTCTGGAACTCGACGAGCATGCCGTCGCCGGTGGTTTTGATGATGCGGCCTCGGCACCAGGCGTGGTCAGTTTCACGATAGGGGCGCATGAAACGGGCGAGCAAGGGGAGCCTCAGGCTACCTCAGGGACGTGTGAGGGGCTTGTTGAGTGATCGCGATGCGGATCATCACGGGTGGCTTAAGGTTTCTTCCAAAGCCGCCTCGGGAGGACGCAACGATAAATCTTATGACTTCGATGATGGGTCACGTCCGTCAATGTGGTGTAATTTTCGGGTGTAGCTGAGGGGGTCATTGGTCAGGCCGCCTTGGGTGTGATCTGCAAGGGCTTGAGGTCGGCGGTCTTTTCGGCCGGCTCTGCGAAGCCCTCGATCTGCATGTAGCGACTCTGCGTCTGCCAATCGTCGTTCTGCTCCAGGAGAACGGCGCCGACGAGCCGCACTATGGATGGGACCGTCACGTTGACGATTTGTCGATGGTTTTGGGCTAGTTGGCGGCGATGAGCCAGACGTCAAATTCCTGCTATCGTGGTCATCGCTTTCCCGCTGAGGTCATCGCCCATGCGGTTTGGCTCTATTTCCGTTTCCCTCTCAGCCTGAGAATGGTCGAAGATCTTCTGGCCGCCCGCGGTATGATCGTCAGCCACGAAACCGTCCGGCGCTGGGTTGAGAAATTCGGCCGAGACTTCGCCAACGAAGTGCGCCGGCGCGCGCCGCAATTCGGCGACAAGTGGCGTCTCGATGAGGTCGTGGTCGCCATCAATGGCGAAAAGCGCTGGCTTTGGCGCGCCGTCGATCAGGACGGCTTTGTCCTCGACGCTTTGGTTCAGAGTCGCCGCGACCGAGGCGCCGCCGAACGCCTGCTTCGCAAGCTCGTCCGCAAACAGGCCCGCGCTCCGCGTGTCTTGGTCACCGATAAGCTCGGTTCTTACGGCGCCGCGCGCACGGACATGGGCATGAAGTTCGAGCATCGCCAGCATAAGGGACTCAATAATCGAGCCGAAAATTCCCATCAGCCAACGAGGCGGCGAGAGCGGATCATGAAGCGGTTCAAATCGCCGCGGCAACTGCAGCGCTTCATCTCGATCCATGATCCCATCGCCAACCTCTTCCACTTTCCCCGCCACGCCCTCTCAGCATCTGACTATCGAGCGCTTCGCGCCGACGCGCTGAACGCGTGGAAGATCATTGCCGGCGTCCAGATCGCCGCATAGCCCGGGCGCGCCATTTCAGCATCGTTGCGAGCTTCGCTCAACAAGTTGACGATGCCGGCTTGAGCAGGCGGTCGCCACCAACAAAGCTTCCTCCTTGCCGGTGAGCTTGCGTTCCGCTCCGGGGCGCGGCTCTTCGCTCAGGGCGAGGTCCAGGTTGCCTTCGACGAAACGCCGCTTGGTCCGGTAGACCGTCGACCCGCCGAGCCCGATGCTGATCGCGATGTCCTCATCGCTGACCCCCGCATCTGCGGCCAAAAGGATCTGCGCCCGCTTGAGCCTCCTTGCCGGGTGCTTGCCCCCGCTCAGCAGCATCTCAAGCTCGTCGCGCTCGGATTGGGTCAACCTGACACGATAGCGTACATTCATCGCAGCCTCCGCGTTGGAGGTCCAGATGAATCGACAGATGAATCAAATGTCTGGCGAACGCAGACCCGGCTTCACTCAAGCAGGGCCAGTATCTGGCGTTCATCGACGCCTATGCGCGCGTGCATCGGCGACCGCCCGCCGAAGCCGATATGCAAAGGTATTTCCGCGTAACCCCGCCTTCGGTTCACCAGATGATTCTCACCCTCGAACACGCAGGCCTTATTCGACGCCGACCGGGCGTGCCCCGAAGCATCGAGATGCTCGTCCCTCCCGAGGACCTACCCGTCTTGCAAGCTCAAATCCAACCGGTCAAAACTTCTGTGCCGAGGTACTAGTTCCATTGCACAGAGGTTTTGACGGTTTCAAGTTCAACGGAGGACTGGGAGGTCCTCGGGCTCAACCAGAATCTCAATGCTGCGCGCGACGCCCGGGGTCCGCCTGATGAGGCCGGCGCGTTCGAGGGTGAGCACCATCTGATGGACGCTGGGTGGCGAGACTTGGAAGTGCCGCTGCATGTCGGCTTCCGCGGGCGGTTGGCGGAAGATACGGCTGTAGGCGTAGATGAAGGCCAGGTATTGACCTTGCTTATCGGTGAACGGGGGAGCCGGGGGCACGTGTCAAACAATTGATTCAGAGCCTGATTCGTCTGGGCCTCGCGATTCGCGAGGAGACCCGGATGAACATACGCTACCATGTCGAACTGAGCGAAGCCGAGCGATGTGAACTCACCGCGCTGGTGGGCAGCGGCAAGCATTACGCCCGCAAGCTCAAACGAGCCCAAATTCTGCTCGCCGCCGACAGCGGGCTCAGTGACGACGATATAGCCGCTGCTGTGGCTGTCGGCGGCTCGACCGTTTACAGGACCAAGCGCCGCTTCGTTGAAGGCAATCTCGAAGCCGCCCTGAACGAGGAGCCGCGGGCAGGCGCCGATCGTAAGCTGACCAGCAACGAAGAAGCCCTCCTCATCGCCACCGCATGTTCGAGCCCGCCCGAAGGTCGCGCCCGCTGGACGCTGGAGCTGCTGGCTGGCGCGATGGTCAAGCTGACCGACCATGACAGTCTGTCGCGTGAAACCGTCCGCCGACGCTTGGCCGAGAACCATCTCAAGCCTTGGCAGAAGGACATGTGGTGCATCCCAAGGTCGACGCCGAGTACGTCGCCCGCATGGAGGATGTGCTCGACCTCTATGCCGAGCAGCCTGACCCGAAGCGGCCGGTGGTCTGCTTCGACGAAAGCCCCACCCAGCTCATCGGCGAAGCGCGCCAGCCAATTCCAGCCGCACCGGGACGGCTCGAGCGCTTCGACTACGAGTATCGCCGCAACGGCGCCGTCAATCTCTTCGTCTTCCTCGATGCCCATCGCTCTTGGCGCAGGGTCAAGGTCACCAATCATCGCACCGCTGACGACTTCGCCCTTTGCATGCGCGAGCTCGTCGATGTCGACTTCCCAGAGGCCGAGCGCATCCGAGTCGTCCTCGACAACCTCTCCACCCACACCGCCGCCGCTCTCTACGCCGCATTCCCACCGGCCGAAGCGCGCCGCGTGCTCAGGCGGCTTGAGTTCCACTACACGCCCAAGCACGCCAGCTGGCTCAACATGGTTGAGATCGAGATCGGCGTGCTCAAAGGCCAATGTCTCGATCGCCGCATCGAAAGCTGCGACCGGCTCGTTGCCGGGATCGACGCATGGCAGTCCCAGCGAAACCAAAGCGGCGCTCGAATCAACTGGATGTTCTCCACCGACAAGGCCAGAACCAAAATGGCGCGCGCCTATCCCGATCCCTCGCTCAAAGAGTTGTAATCACTGTGCAGGAGAACTAGGAACGTGTCCGAGTAGTCGTGGCAATTTCGGGACGAATTTGATTCCCTTTGAGGCATGAGCAGACATTTTCGTCCTTGGACAATTGATCAGACACGACTCTTGCCGGCGGCGGTCGTCGATTATGTGCCCGCGGACCATCTGGCGCAGTTCGTCGTGGCTTCGGCGCGCGAGCACCTGGATCTGTCGGAGATCGTCGCAAGCTACAAAAGCGGGCTTGGTCAGCCGCCATTCGATCCGCGCATGATGACCGCCCTGCTGCTCTATGCCTATTGCTCTGGTCTTTATTCCTTGCGGAGGATCGCGAAGGCATGCGCCGAGCGGGTCGATTTCATGATGATCGTGGCGCACGACGCGCCAGATTTTCGCACGATCGCCGACTTCAGGAAGCGTCATCTGGCGGCGCTGGGGAGGTTCCGACTATGACAAGGAGAAGCTGCAGGAGCGGCTGGCCAAGCTCGCGGGCGGCATCGCGGTCATCCGTGTCGGCGGTTCGACCGAGGTCGAGGTCAAGGAGAAGAAGGACCGCGTCGACGACGCGATGCACGCGACCAAGGCGGCCGTCGAGGAAGGCATCGTGCCCGGTGGTGGCGTGGCGCTGTTGCGCGCCAAGGCGGCGATTGGCAAGCTCAGCGGCGACACCAGGCCGGTATCAACATCGTGCTCAGAGCGCTCGAAGCGCCGATCCGCCAGATCGCCGAGAATTCGGGCGTGGAGGGTTCGATCGTCGTCGGCAAGGTCCTCGAGAATAAGTCACAGACTTATGGCTTCGACGCCCAAACCGAGCAATATGTCGACATGCTGAGCGCCGGCATTGTCGACCCGGCAAAGGTCGTGCGGGTTGCACTGCAAGACGCTGCTTCGATCGCTGGTCTCATGATCACGACCGAAGCCATGGTCGCCGAGACGCCGAAGAAGAAGGAGGCCACGGCCATGCCAGGTGGCGGCATGGGTGGCATGGACTATTGATCATCTGAATGGACGATCGCGGGGCCGCCATGCCTGCGGCCCCGGGCGAGAATTAGGTTTCGTTTGGATCAGTCAGTGAGGCCGATCGACGGCGATTGTTATGAATCAGGTTGACCCTCAGGCGACATCATAAGTCAACCAAATCAGGGTTTGGCAGCGTGACCCCTCGCCGCTCGGCGTCGAAATCCCGCGCCGATTGGTAACGCTAACGCACAGCGGGCTCTCGGCTCAGCCCCTCGAGCAGCGGACGCATCGCGTCGAGTTCGGCGCCGAAGCCGGCCCAGTCGCCCGCCTTCAGCCGATCCATCGCCCGATCATAGTCCGCCAGCGCCTGGCGCGCCCGCTCGTCGCCCGGGCCCGCGGCCGAAGGTGCGGCGAGCGCCGACAGGGCGGCGACCGGCGCGGTTTCCTTGAACAACGCGGCCAGGGCCGCGGGCAGCGTCTCCTCCATCACCACCCGGTCGCCGTAGGCCGCGATCACCCGCTTCAGTTCCGGCAACTGGCCGGACTGGGCGCGCAGATAGAGCGGCGACACGTACAGGATCGAGTTCTCGATCGGCACGACCAAGAGATTCCCGCGAATGACCCGCGAGCCCATCTGATTCCAGAGCGAGATCTGCTGCGAGATCTCGGTGTTCTGGTTGATGCGGGCCTCGATCTGGAACGGCCCGTAGACGAGCTTTTCCTTCGGGAACTCATAGACGATGAGCTTGCCGTACTCGGGCGGATCGCAGCGCGCCGCAAGCCAGGCGATCATGTTCTCGCGCTGGCTCGGCGCCATGGGGAGCATGAGGAAGAACTCGGTCTGCGTTTCGCCGGGCAGGCGCATCATGATGTAGTACGGCGCCATCCTCGCTCCGCCGCCGGTGTCCGACGCGTCGGGGGAGACAGGCTCGCGGGGAAACTGCCAAAGGTCCTCACGATTATAGAACACCTCGGGCACGTCCATGTGATAGGCGCGGTACTGGAGCGCCTGAATGTTGAACAGGTCCTCGGGATAGCGGATGTGCTTTTGCAGATCCGGCGGCATCGCAGCGAACGGCTTGAACAGCGAGGGGAAGATGCGGCCGTAGGTGGCGACGATCGGATCGGCCGGGTCCGCCACATAGAAGTTGACCGTCCCGTTGTAAGCGTCGATCACCACCTTCACTGAATTGCGGATGTAGTTGAGATCGCCGCCGTCGGGCGCCGGCTGGGCGTAGGGGAACCAGTCGCTCGTGGTGTAAGCGTCCTGAATCCAGTAGAGCCGCCTTTCGCTGATCACCATATAGGGGTCGCGATCGAGCTTAAGGAACGGCGCGATCGTCTCCACACGATCCCTGATGTTGCGATGAAGCATGATCCTGCTCTCGCCGATGATGTAGTTGCTGAGCAGGATGTTGAGGTCGTCCAGTTGCCAGGCGAACAGGGCCCTCCAACCGATCCCGCCGATGGGGATGCCGTCCGCGCCGTCGTAAGGGGCGTAGACGTTGTCCTTGCCCTTGGGATAGTCGAACTCCGGCGTGCTCCCTTTGACAATGACGTAGCCGGCGTCGCTTTGTCCGAAATAGATGCGCGGCTCGGTTATCGGCGGACCGCCGGTCGCCACCGGCGGGATATCCTTCAGGTAAAAGGTCGGCAGACCCTCGGCAGTCTTCTGGGTGACCGGGGACATCACCATTCCGTTGCCGTGGGTGAACAAGAGATGCAGGTTGACCCAGGTTTGGGCGTTGGCTGACAGGAGCGAAGGGTCAAGCTCGCGCGCCGAGAGCATCACCTGCTGATAGGAATCGCCGAGATGGTAGCGATCGACATCGACCTCGAGGAACCGGTAGTAGGTGCGGATCTCCTGCAGTTGCGCGTAGGTGTCCAACAGCGGCTGCCAGTCCCATAGCCGAATGTTGTTCACGGTCCCGCTGTCGTCCTTGAGCGACTGAAAGGTGAGATCCTGTTCCGCCGCGAACGGTTTCACCGCGATCTGGCCGAGGTTATAGGCTTCCCGCGTGAGGGCGATGTTTCGCTGAATGTACGGCGTCTCCAGCTGCAGTTCGTTCGGCTTGACAAAGAAGCGCTCGAACAGCCCGGGGATGACTTCAGCAAACAGGAACGAGCCGCCGAACACCAACAGAGGCGCGGCGATCAGGAGGCGGACCGTGCGTAGACCCACGTTGGCAAACGCGACAATGGCCGCAATTGCCGCAAGGACAATAAGCAGCCAGAGCGCCGGCAGCTCGACATGAACGTCGGCATAGCCAGCGCCGACGACAACGCCGTTGTCGTTATAGAGCAGAAGATATCGGTCTAACGCGTAAGACCAGACTTTGATCGCGAAATAGAGACCGAGCAGCGCGGAGCCATGGGCGATTGCCGCGGACGAGAAACGCCGAGGAGGATCCAGAGTGATGTCGTCGTGCAGGAAGTAAATCGAGCCGGCCATCAGGCTGGCGAGCAGCAGGACCCACAGCAGCCAGTTCTTGATCGCGACGTAGACCGGCAGCGAGAAGAGGTAGAAGCCGATGTCTTTGTCGAACAGCGGATCGTTCCGGCCGTATGGCGCCTGATAGAGGAACCGGAGGACGAGGTCCCACCTTTCGCTCTCGCCCATGGCGACGAGCAGTCCGAGGATGAGCGCGACGGCGAGGATGATGAGACGCCCTACCAATGGCGACGGCTGAAGTCCGTATGACCCCGCCCATGGCCCGGACGACCTCTGAAAGGTCGCGACGCCCGGATCGAACGCCGCCGGAAGCCGCGGCCGTGGCCTTGACGCAAACCGGAGCGCCAAGTTTGCGTTCGCCCAGAGAAGCAAAGTCGAGACGCCAAAGACAACCACGAAGAGAGCCGCCTTCGCGACGAAAGCGGTCCAAAAGACGCCCACATACCGGATCGACGAGAACCACGCCCAGTCGACCACGACTCTCGTGATGCGCCCGAGCGCGAACAGCAAGACGATGACGGCGGTCGGCACGCCAAAGCGGCGCCAGGGCATGCTCCCTCCCGTTGGCGAGGATCCCGCTTCAGAGACTGACAGCCGCAGCAGTATTGGCAAGCGTTGGAGCTTGCGCCCCGGCGCGAGCTATCGTGAGACGGAACCTGCCGGGCCCCACGGGCCAGACGGATCGGATTCGCTTGCCATGGGCTCGACTGAGGGTGATAACGTCTGAACCGGCATCCGCCAGATGGCAGCCGGAGGCCTTCGCGGACCTCCTGGTGGAGCTGAGGGGATTCCAACCGATGGCCATCGCGGGCGCAGTGAGATCTCGAGCTATTCCTCCCTTCGCGGGTTTCAACGTATCCGGTCTCTCGGAGGTTTCCTCCGGCCAAGATGGAGGTGCGCGCGCCCGGTCCTCATAAAACTCTTCGGCGTGGCCGGTAAACCGGATTATCACGCGCTAATTCCTAGCGTAAGCGGGAGACCCCCCGGCTCTGCCGGGGTGGCAGTAGAGGTTTGACGTTTCCGGCGGTCCACCGGTGAAGTTCCAACGTGAGCAGCCACTCACACGAAAGGAACTCCACCGATGGACGACTACGAGAGCCTAAGCCACACGACATGGACCTGCAAATATCATGTGGTGTTCATTCCCAAATGTCGGCGCAAGGTGCTGTATCTGGAGCTGCGACGACACTTGGGCGAAGTTTTGCGCAAGCTTGCGCTTCAGAAGGAAGCGAGGGTCGAGGAAGGGCATCTGATGCCCGATCACGTGCACATGCTGTTGTTGATTCCGCCGAAATACGCAGTGTCGCAGGTGGTCGGGTACATCAAGGGCAAGAGCGCGATCCACCTGGCCCGGGTATATGGGGAGCGCAAGCGCAACTTCGTGGGGCAGCACTTCTGGGCGCGGGGGTTCTTCGTCAATACGGTCGGCCGTGACGAGGAGGCCATCCGGGCTTGCATCCGCAACCAAGAGAAGGAAGATCAGAGGCTCGAACAAATGAACCTCTGGCGCTGAAAAAGCCGCCTTTAGGCGGCTCCAAACATCAAGGGCCGCGTCAGCGACCCTCCTACCGCTTTGAGCGGTTCAAATCCTAAAGCCCCCGGCTTTGCCGGGGGATACTTACCGTGGATGAGGACCGCGCATCGCGCGCAAGTCATGCCTGAGAGCCGCGCGCGCAGCTCTCAGTCGAAGCGAGTACGCGCCAACCGAGCTGTTTCGTCCAGCAGCCCTACAATCGTATTCGGATCATTCGTGATGGGATACTCCCTGGCCTGCGATGCCGGCCCCGCGGCCGAGGCGCTGCTGTCCGGCGCGTAGCCGGCGTCGCTCCGGATCGCAAACAATCGTTCCATGGCGACGATTACGCCGTCACGCCCAATCGTTTTTTGCTACCGCCCCAGCCCTGACCGGCGATGGCGCCATGGTCGGAGCAATAGACCCCATCGCAAGACGCGCCGCAGTAGAAGCGCTCCTCAACCTGCGGCAACGTCGCCCAGCTATCCCACATCGGCCATCGGCAAGCCTTCGATCGAAGTTCCCAAATCAAGAGGGGATTGTTTGTGCTTTCGCTCACCCAAGGCGAGGAGGCCGTTTGATAAGACAAATCTGCGTCGCACGCATCTTGATTAAGTCCGGCGCTTTGGAATCGTCCGTTCCTTCCGCTGCCTGGAACGGGCGCGATAGAGTTGCCGTGACGAGCCAAGAACTGCATCGTCTATCAGGCCATTTCCGCAAACTTGACCGCGATACCGACGGCGACGACGCGCTGCAAGGGAGCGCCGTCAATGTCGGCACGCTTGACGCCGTTGATCTCAAAAACGAGATCGATAATCGCGTCCGCGTCATATTCTTCCGCTTCGCGAATCAGCGCCCGGACTGCCGTCAGGCGATCCGCTTCAGCGATGGGAGCGTCGACGGAGCGCCACTCGGAGGACGCCTTGATGCGGCCGATTGAATGAAAGCCGCGGCCGTCTTCGAGCTTATCGAAGTGACTGACCTGCATTTCCGTCCACCTCTTTCTTGTCGCGTTCGCGCGAAGCCTGTGGGGCGCCTTGTGGCGCGCCGTGATATGGGGGGAGCTGGCGTCACCGCATCCACCGGTGGTCGCGGCGAGCCTGATGCCTCCGAAGGAACAAGGGCAGGCAGAGGACGACGGCGCAGATGGCGACGGTCAGCCAGAAGAAGGTGTTGTCGCTCATCCCGTTATGGTCCCGCTCGTGCAGGTGACGGTGTTGTCGGTCGCCATCGCAGTCGTGTTGACGGCGGCGCTGGCATGAGCCGGAGCAGCAACGAGGGCGCGCGCTAAAGCCAGAACAAAGATCGCGGCGCAGACGCGGACACCCTCACTGTGCATGAGCGCCTCCTTCCAGTGCTAACGGTATCGACGCGAGACCCAAATGAAAATGCTATATCTATTGCATTAGGTACTGAGAGGAGCTCAGGAATGGATCGTGGTGACCTGGCCAACTTGACCGCATTCGTCGCTGTCGCCGATCAACGAAGCTTTCGGGCCGCGGCGGCGCAACTCGGCGTCACGCCATCTGCGCTTAGCCATTCGATGCGGCAGCTGGAAGAGCGTCTCGGGGTGCGCCTGCTGAACCGCACGACGCGCAGTGTATCGGCGACCGACGCCGGCATGCGTTTGCTCGAGCAACTGCGGCCGTCAATCGATCAAATTGCCGGCGCGCTGGAGAACTTGAACCAAGAGCGAAAGCGACCGTTTGGGCGACTACGGATCTATGCATCGCATTTTGCGGCAGCAACGGTCGTGGCGCCGGTTTGGGGACGCTTCTTGTCGAAGTATCCGGAAATCCACCTTGAGCTCCAGGTGGGCGAGGCGCCGATCGATATCGTCGCCAAGGGATTCGACGCCGGGATTGCTACGCAGGACCGCGCCGCAACGGATATGATCGTCGTCCGGGTGACGGGACCACTGAAAGTGGCCTTGGTTGGCGCGCCGTCGTACTTCGCGCGACGCCATGCCCCGCGCACCCCGGATGATCTCGCCCGTCACAGCTGCGTGCAGTATCGCCGCGGCGCGGATGGCGCCGTGTTCGAGTGGCCGTTCGAGCGGAACGGCAAAGCACGGAAGATCTCCGTGGAGGGCCGCGTTATGGTCGGCGTTCCCGATTTAGCCGTCCGCGCAGCGGTCGACGGGCTGGGGATCGCCTGTACGGTCGAAGCTTATGCGGAACCGTTCCTGCGCTCGGGACAGCTGGTCCGTGTGCTGGAAGATTGGTCGCCAACGGTCGAGGGACTGTTCCTCTATTATCCCGGGCGCCGGCAGGTCCCCGCCGCTCTACGCGCGCTCATCGACCTGATTCGCACGGCCCGCTCGAATACGGCCAAAGGCTCCCTGCCGAACCCTTTCGCGGAGCATTAGAGCGAGCTGCTTTTGGGGCGGCCGAAAGGCAATGGCTCGGACGACAATCTATTGCAGAAAATCAGAAATCAAGGTAAGCTTGCCCCATGAACAATCCTGCGCTTCCGCATGGCCTCGACCGTGGGCTCCCGTTCCGCCTCTCACGCTAAGGAAAAGGGGCGAGAAATATTCTTCCGGCTAAAAGCCGCGTAACCCATTGATAAGTCTCGTTTCGGACGAGAGAATCCAAGGAAATCCAAGGAAATCCAACCCTCATAATCGGGGGTTTTCGCAGCGAAACGGCCAGGGGCCAAGAAAACCCAAATCGACCGGATGAGCCTCCGGTCCGCGCCGGGAAGGCAGCCGAACCAACTCCATCCAAAGGCCAAGCGCCCTAGGCGCGTCACCGAACAACCCGAAGCCGATTCCCGAAGAGCGGCTTGGGTCGATTTCACCCCTCCGCCGGCCGTCCAGGCATGACCGCAATTTGCGCCCGTTCCGGCCCTCATCTTGGCCACATGCGGCGAGGAGGTGTGGGGCCGAAAGACGGCCCGATGGAGTGTCGAAAGTTTAAGCTCGCAACCTCGTGGAATGCCGCCGGAAAGTTCGTGGTCGCCGTGCTCGCGGCCTTCGCCAGCGTCAGCACCGAGGCAAGAGCGATGCTGGTCTATTCCTACTATTCGGATCAGATCATCATAACGACGAACGAAAGGCGCAGCGGCCCGGTCGATTTTCCGCCGGAAGTCGGACCTTCCATAGCGGCCTGCTGGCGAGCGCCGCATCCGGGCGACCAAATCACCGTCCAGTTGAGCTTCAGACGCGACGGTTCGATCTTCGGCAAGCCGAGGGTCAACTATGTGAACCCGATGAATGGCTCGAGCACTCAGGCGCTCGCCAAGTCCATCTTTAAGGCGATCGATGCGTGCCTGCCGCTCCAGTTCACCCCGCGCTTGGCGGCCAACATTGCGGGACAGGTCTTCGTCATCCGCTTTGTCGCGCCGTGATCGCAATGAGCAAGCTGCGCTTCTGCAGATCGCTGGAGGCGTGACCATCACCGCCGGTCATTCTCAGTGGTCCGCTGGATGAACGAGGCTGGCGACCGGCCAAAGCGGGGCGATCATCGGCCACTTTCCTGGAGGCAGATTAGCGTTCTCACGTATGGCGACCCTCGCGTCCCACCAGCCACCGCCGCCCATGGCCACGAATAGCTGGACTGTATCCTGGTAGCGTTGTGCTTCCGCCCGAACATAGCCTAGCTGCGCCTGCTGATATTGGCGTTGAGCGTCGAGCAAGTTCAGAACACCGATGCCACCGCCGCTATAATTGACTCTTTGCAAACGGAGCGACTCTGTCGCCGTGTCGAGGGCCCGCTTCTGCGCCTCCAGTAGCTTTGCATCATGAGCAAGCGCCTGAAGGATGTCCGCGACTTGCCCGAACGCCTGCAAGAGGACTTGTTGGTAGTCCGCGGCAGATGCTTTGAAGGCGGCAAGCGCCGCTTGACGGTCGGCCTCTCGCATACCGCCATCGAAGACGGGCTGCGTAACACCCGCTGCGACGCTCCACACCAGGCCGGCGGGACTGAAAAGAGTTCCCCGTTCAGCGAAGAGCCTGAGACCCCGGCCGAGAGGGTGATCTGTGGATAAAGTTGCGCCGTCGCGATACCGATCTCCGCGCTGGCGGCGTGAAGTTGCGCCTCCGCCGCTTGAATATCGGGGCGCTGATGGACCAGCTCCGAGGGTAGGCTGACGGGCAGCCGGCGAGGAAGCGTCATTGCAGTCAAATCGAATTCTGGCGGCGACCAATTGCCTGGCGCGCGGCCGACGAGAACAGCCAACGCGTGTTTAGCCACGCTCAACTGCTGATCGAGCCCGGGCAGCAATGTTTCATCGGCTGCGAGCTGGCTTTCCGCTAAGATCACATCGCTATCGGGTAAGGAGCCCGCCAGACGCTCCTTGCGCACCAACTCCACATTCTGCTGATCAATATCAATAATATCCTGGACGGCCTTCAGCTGAGCGCGGACGGCAGCGCTCTGAACGGCTTGCGCCACCGTATTTCCCGTCAGACTCAGATATGCCGCGTTCAGTTCATCGCGTTGGTAATCGGCCAGCGCGGATTCCTGCTCGATATGCCGACGCGTTCCGCCGAATAGGTCAGGCGTGTAGCTGGCAGTTGGGCCGACCTGGATGAAATTGAAGGCCGGTGGAAGCGGAGCTTGATTGGGCGTCAATCCAAAACTGGCGGCGGTTTGCTTCTCTTGAGTGACACCGGCGTTAAAGCCCACTTGCGGATAAAGCGCGCTTAACGCCGCGGCGATCGCCTCGCGGGCCTCAGCGAGCCGCGCTTTTGCGCTTTCTAGCGTACGGCTACCTATAATTGCCTGCTTGACTAGCGTAAGCGGGAGACCCCCCGGCTCTGCCGGGGTGGCAGTAGAGGTTTGACGTTTCCGGCGGTCCACCGGTGAAGTTCCAACGTGAGCAGCCACTCACACGAAAGGAACTCCACCGATGGACGACTACGAGAGCCTAAGCCACACGACATGGACCTGCAAATATCATGTGGTGTTCATTCCCAAATGTCGGTCCCGTCGCGGAGGTGGTTGGAATTGGGTTGGCGTAGTCTCCGGGTTGCCTAACCCGAACAATTCCGGCGTTGGCGCGCTGGAATGGAGACCACGCCATGACGAAGGATACCACGAAGGAGGCGGGTGTCGCCGCCGAGGTTTTGCTTTTCGATGATTGGATCCGATGGGCTGCGGGATTTGCGGCTAAGCAGATTCCGTTTGGCTAACCAACGGATAGGTTTTTTGCGGTTGGCTGCCTGCGCCAATTCGCAAGGTGTATGACATGGCGGGAAAGTCTCCGATTATGGCGAGCGATGAACAACGCGCCGGCCTCTTGGCTGTTGCCGGTTCGCGCGATCGCGGCGAGGCGGACCGCGCCCGCGCCGTGCTTTTGACGCTGGCTGGTTGGACCAGCCCCAAGATCGCGGAGGCGTTTGGCGTGCGCGAAGATACGGTTCGGCTGTGGCGCAGCGACTTCACCGCCGGCGGTGTGGCAGCGCTGAAGACCAGCATCGCGCCGGGCCCGCCTCCAGTGAAGAGTGAAGCCGCCATGCGCGTCGCCACCCCGCTGCTGGAAGAACCTGTGGCCGACCGGCGCAACTGGACGATCCCCCGCCTTCGCGCCGAGATCGAAGCGCGCGAGGGCGTGCGCATCAGCCGTTCGCAACTGTCCAAGGCCTTGCGAAAAAAAAGTTCCGCTGGCGGCGGCCCCGGCACACGCTGAAGGGACGTCAGACGGAAAGCGAGGTGGAACGGGTGGGGCTGCGCCTGCAACTGCGCAAACAGCAGGCCGAAGCGGGCGACATCGTTCTTCTCTACGGCGATGAGAGCGAGGCGCTGACCCATCCCTATCTCGCCCGCGCCTGGGCGAAGTCGGGGGCGGACTTGCGTGTGCCGGTGCCGGGGCAGGCCAAGAAGGTCGCGATGCTGGGGTCGCTCGATCCCCTCACGCGCCAACTCATCGTCCATACCAGCCCGACCAAGCGCAGCGGCGATTTCATCGCCCATCTGGAGCAACTCGACCGTCTCTTTGGACCGCAGCCCGGGCGACAGGCCAAGCCGGTCGTGCTGGTCGAGGACAATGGTCCGATCCACACCAGCAAACGCTCGCTCGCCGCCCTGGCCGCCCGCGCGCACTGGCTCACCGTCGAATGGCTGCCGAAATACACCCCCGAACTCAACGACATCGAGCCGGTCTGGCGCGATCTTAAGGCCCATCACCTCGCCCACCAGACCTTCACCGACGCCGACGCGCTCGACCAGGCCATCCATCACGCCGTCATTGATCTCAACCGCGAGCGCATCCCCAATCCGTTGGCCAAGCCACGAATCTCTGCTTAGACTTCTGCGCCCCCCGTTCGGTGTGTGGCGTCCGGACCGGTCGCGTCAGTTCCTTCATTGTCCTCCTGTCGAGGAGGCCGCCCAGAAGCAGACGACACGCGCCGGTCGACGCGAATAGGGAGCTGAGCCCAACGGCCGCGTTTATTTGTCGAGATGGAGGATTTTAAATTCGGCATCGGCGTCACCGTGATCGCGATCGATCAGCATCATCGACGATGACGCGAGAAATGACTAAGGCACTAATTCAGGTCATTCGGCTGCAGGGAGCCGGAAGCAATATAACTTATAGACTCGGTGCAATTGACGAGCCGGTCTTCACTAACCCTCGCCGTTTGACCCTGCGATAGGCGGGCCGAGGGTCAAAGTCGGGGTCGTCAAATTCCTGTCTGGTGGCTTGAGTCCGCGGGTCTGTATACTCACCGTCGATGCCACTCATGGCATAGCCGGCGCGGAGCCCAGCGCATGCATTCGTCTCAAGGAATAGTTCGTGCGCCGCCGATGCGGCTGTTATCTTCGGCCCTCTGGCGCGAGGCAGCGAGGGCGCGATCGCCGCGCCAATCGCTCTAATACGCTCGCGGTTAATCGCCCCTCCATCGATCAGGGTCTGCAACAATCTTAGGAACTCGCCCTCGTGAAGGCCCGCCTTCCTGAACAAATCGTCGAGAATCGACGTTTCTTGGCTGGCGGCGAGCACCAACTTGGCCCTCGACAGGATCGCGCGTTTCTGCCGATCGCCTCGGGCGAGGAATCGGATTGCCTCAACGACGGGCGCCACTCTTCTGGCCTCGTCAGCCTGTCGTGTCCCAAGGCTGATGGTCAGGCTGGCGAGTCCCCTTGCTATAAATGGAGTGAACCCTTGGGCCTCAAGGTACAGGCGATAGGCTTTCGACGGAAAGTTCTCCTCGGCGCGTTCGACAATCGCGCTTAGCATTAGAAACATGCCTCCGAGCATTTTCCGAAATTCGACAAACAACTCACGGCTCTTATAGCGTTAGTTGTTGGTTTGGGTTATGGTGGGGGTGGGGTTGGAGATTGTTCGATGAAGGGTGAGGAGTTTTCGACTTGGCTGTCGGGGATCGTTCGATTGAACGAGGATCAGCGGCGGGCGGCGCTCGCGGCTCTGACGACGGCGGAGGGGGTGGGTCGGAAAACTGCGATGCTGACGGCGGCCCCGAAGAACAAGGCCTTGAAGGCTCGCCGTCGGCCGGACGCGTTGGGCGTAACAGGCCATGAGCGGGTGGAAAGTCGAGGGTGTCCGCATTGCGCGGGTCGCGAAATCGTGGCCTGGGGACGCTCGCGCGGACTGGCGCGGTTCCGCTGCAAGGCTTGCGGACGCACCTTCAACGCCCTGAGCAAAAGCCCAATGGCGCATCTGCGCAAGAAAGAGCGTTGGCTCGATCACGCGCAGGCGATGATCGAAGGCAAAAGCCTGGTGAAGACGGCCGCGCTTTGCGGCGTGCATCCGACGACGGCTTTCCGCTGGCGTCACCGGTTTTTGGGCGCTCCCGCCGCGGACAAGCCGCAAAAGCTGAGCGGAATCGTCGAAGCGGATGAAACCTTCATCCTTGAATTTTTCAAGGGGCGGTGGTCCGATCTGCCTCGCAAGGCTCGCAAACGCGGCGGAACGGCCCGTCATCCGGGCCCCTATCAGGACAACATTCCCGTGCTCGTCGCCCGCGACCGAAAGGGCGCAACTTTCGACGCCGTTCTGCCAAACGACGACAGCGCTTCGATCGCCGCCGTCCTGACCGGTGTCGTTACGTCCGCAAATCACTTGATCGGCGATGGCGGCAAACCGCTGGCCTCCTTCGCCCGCCAGGCCAACATCCCCTTTCACGCCGTTCCTTCCCCGGGAAAGCCTGTCCCCGCGGCGCCCCACCTGCATATCAACAACGTCAACGCCTACCACAGCCGTCTCAAGCAATGGCTCAATCGCTTCAACGGCGTCGCCACCAAGAACCTGCCAAATTATCTCGGCTGGCGGCGCGCCCTCGAAGCCTGGGATCGACAAATCACGCCACAAAACTGGATCAAGAGCGCCATCGGAATCGGCCCATACCAACAACTAACGCTATAAGAGCCCAACTCACCCCATGGCTTCAGACGCTCGAGAACCCCGAAATGAGAGAGTTCGGCAAAAACGGCGTCAGCAAACGTCGGCATAACCAGTCTCGGTGATTTTTGATCGGCAATTCGGTCTTTATAGACGAGATGTTTGCGAAGCTCCGCGGGCAAATTGTGGCAACGTGAGAGCTTGGGCGCCTATAAATCATCAGATCGATATCGTTAAAACATCGGACCCTCCTAATGGAGCCTCCGCGCGACATTTCCCTTTCACGTGGGGCGCCATTCCGTGATCCGGTAAATTATTTCCGTGCTTAAACTCTTAGAGCGTGTCCTCAAATAGGGATGGCCAAGGGATTCGCGAATCATTGAAAGCGTGATTCATGGGGAGGCTTCGATTTTGGAGGCTTTCGATGCGGCGGTATGCTTTGCGCGATGATCAGTTTGGGCGGATTGAGGGGCTGCTCCCCGGTCGCTCGGGCAGTGTCGGACGCAACAGCGAACTGGGCGATCGGCTTTTTGTCGAGGCGGTGATCTGGAAGTTTCGCTGCGGTGCGCCGTGGCGTGATCTTCCCGACCGGTTCGGAGGATGGAAGAACGTCCATACCCGGTTTTCGCGGTGGGCGAAGAAAGGGGTTTGGGAGAATCTCTTCAAAGCCTTGGCGGACCAGCCGGACAACGAATACGCGATGATCGACGCCACGATCGTGCGCGCGCATCAGCATAGCGCGGGCGCGCCCAAAAAAACGGCGGCGAAGAAGCGATCGGGCGATCGCGGGGCGGATTGACGACCAAGATCCACGCGATCGTTGATGCGCTCGGCAATCCGCTGGCGATCTGCCTGACCGGCGGACAAGTCCACGCCATCGCCCAGGCCGTCGCGCTGCTGGCCGAAGTCGAACCGCAGGCCCTCATCGCCGACAAGGGCTATGACGCCGACGGCTTCATCGATGCTCTGACCGTGCGCCGCATCGAACCCGTGATCCCGCCCAAGGTCAACCGCAAATCCCCCCGCCGATGCAACTTCAGCCTCTAGGCCGAACGTAACCTCGTCGAGCGTTTCTTCAATGCTCTCAAACAATTCCGAGCCATCGCCACCCGATACGAGAAGACCGCGCGGAATTTCCTCGCAGCTATCCATCTCGCCTGTGCCCTCGCTTGGCTTAAATGAGGACACGCCCTGACTCTTAGGGAATTTGGTCGTAAGAGCCTGAAAGAACAGTGATTTCGGTAATGGCTTTTCGCCGAATAAGCCTAAAATTGCAAAATTCCCTGCGTTTTTCCCTGCAAGCAGGGATTCGCCCCACCGGAGACTGGTTTCGTCAGACTGGGTCCACCGCCAATAAGCAGCTTTGTCCGACCGAGATCGTAGCTCATGAAGCTGACGATCCAAACGCCTTCGTCGACTTCTTTGATTCCTAGGCGCTGGCCGGCGAGGACCGTGGAGGCGTTGATGCGTTTTCGGTGCATGCAGATGCGGCCGCAAACCGCAAGCGCGTATCCATGACCGAACTCCTTCCAGGGCATCGACACCTCCCGCCAGGCATGCCGGGCGGGAGGTGTCATACGATTTCCGGGTGATCACTTCGGGTTGGCGATTTTGGGCCACCAGTGGAAGCCGGCTTGGCTTTTGATTTTTTGCCTTTCCGCGGCGAGGACGGCGCAACGCGCGGAGATGACGTCGTCGAGGGTTTCGAGGTCGGGAATATGTTTGTTGACGATGGGCTCGTCGACGAGGGTCCACAACGTTTCGGCGGGTTGCACTTCCGGGGTGTAGGCGGGCTGGAAGACGAGATGGAGACCGTTCGGCACGACGAGGCCGGCTTCGCCGTGCCAGCCGGCGTTGTCGAGCACGAGGACGATGATCCGCTCGCGGCCGGCGCCGGCCTCTTCGGCGAACAGGCGCAGAAGCGCCTCGAACAGCGGCTTCGATATTCCGTTCGAGACGGACCAGAAGACTTCGCCCGTGGCCGGCGAAACAAATGTCGTTACATAGAGCCATTCGAAACGATGATGGCCGTGGGCGATCGGCCGTTCGCCGATCGGCGCCCAGAACTCGGCGCGTCACCGGTTTCAGGCCGATCCGGTGCTCGTCGGTGGCGAAGGTTTCGATCGGGGTATCGGGATGGCGCGCCGCTTCTTCGGCGACGATGTCGGCCACTTTTTTTTGAAGGCGTCCTGCTCCTCGGGCGTCGCCGCCTTGGGGTTGCGCGGCCGCGGCTTCTGGATTGACCAGTCGATCGCCCGCAGCGCCTCCCAGCCGCGTTGCGCGGCGAGCGAGGCCAGGCCCAGTTCCCCCGCCATCCAGTGCGCGACCTTGCGGCTCGTCCACGCGCCGCCGTCGGGCGGCGGATCGACAAGACGAGCGCGAAGCCGCTCCAGCAGTTCGGGCTTCAATACCCTCGCCGCCGCGCCATTGCCGCGCCGCAGATCGCCCAACGCCGAAGGTCCGACCGCGTTGTAGCGCCCCAGAAGTTGCTCAATCCAGCGCTGGCCGAACGAGGTCATTGCCGCCACCTCGCCGGTCGAATGTCCCTTCGCCAGCAACCAAATCGTCTGGAAATGCCGCGATGACGTCGCGTCCTCGCACGTTTCGTACCGCTCCTCCAACGCCGCAACGCTCAGATGATCGGCCACATGCGCCATGCCCGCCTCCCGCAAATCATGGCCGTCCTATCTACCAGTGAAACCTCAATGAGATTCCACCCCCGCCAAATCAATCAACCGGAAACCCTATCATATATCACGAGGCGAGTCCCAGGGTATTTCGCGTTGGCGACTGGCTGCTCAGATTGGCCCCCTCCGATGCCCGTGGATCCCGCGCGTCCGTTGTCCCTGGATTCCGCGCGACCGAGGTCCTTGGATTTATGAACCTTGCGACGCCTGTCTTCGTCGGCGCTGGAGCGCGCCACTCGTCCTTTCGGGCTCTGGTCCTTTGCTGACCGCAAGCCAAAAAAGCGGTGCCCGTTCCAGCTCGTGCCGGTGATGGCCTTGGCGACTTGGGAAAGGCTGCTAAAGGTCTTGCCGTTCCAAGCAAAACCTTTGTCGAGCACCATCACCCTTTCCAGTTTGCCTTTCCACTCGCGGATGAGCAGCCCGCCCGAATTGAGGCAAATCCCATCCCGCGTCCTCGGCTTGCGCTTCTTGAAGGGACTGCCGGCGAAATCGATCGCGTCGCCTTGCGAAGCGCGAACAATGCGCACAGTCGCATTGTCGAGATCGCCTAGTCTAGCGTAAACGGGAGACCCCCCGGCTCTGCCGGGGTGGCAGTAGAGGTTTGACGTTTCCGGCGGTCCACCGGTGAAGTTCCAACGTGAGCAGCCACTCACACGAAAGGAACTCCACCGATGGACGACTACGAGAGCCTAAGCCACACGACATGGACCTGCAAATAATCATGTGGTGTTCATTCCCAAATGTCGGCGCAAGGTGCTGTATCTGGAGTGCGACGACACTTGGGCGAAGTTTTGCGCAAGCTTGCGCTTCAGAAGGAAGCGAGGGTCGAGGAAGGGCATCTGATGCCCGATCACGTGCACATGCTGTTGTTGATTCCGCCGAAATACGCAGTGTCGCAGGTGGTCGGGTACATCAAGGGCAAGAGCGCGATCCACCTGGCCCGGGTATATGGGGAGCGCAAGCGCAACTTCGTGGGGCAGCACTTCTGGGCGCGGGGGTTCTTCGTCAATACGGTCGGCCGTGACGAGGAGGCCATCCGGGCTTGCATCCGCAACCAAGAGAAGGAAGATCAGAGGCTCGAACAAATGAACCTCTGGCGCTGAAAAAGCCGCCTTTAGGCGGCTCCAAACATCAAGGGCCGCGTCAGCGACCCTCCTACCGCTTTGAGCGGTTCAAATCCTAAAGCCCCCGGCTTTGCCGGGGGATACTTACTTTTCGACGACGTTCGCGATCCATCCGATTGGGGCCCTGGTCCATACCCCTCGGACGCGAAACGCTCCTGCCAGAAGCACGTGTGGCGCGCGCAGATCGTGCTCCTGAGACACGATGTCCGAGGATCAACCGCTCGCCGATGCTATTTCCGTCGATCCAAAGTACCGGAAAAAGCCTGCGGATGATCTTTCCCGGTTCTCCCTAGCACCTACTCGCTTTTATGCGCGTTTATTGGCTTTTCCTTGCGGGGGAGTTCGCGCTTTGGTTGCATCGAAGGGTTGAGAATGGCCCGCGCCGCCGATAGCCTCCTCCGCGTCGAAGCGCGCCTCGACCTCCTTCACGATCTCCTCGAGGATGCCGTTGATCTCAAAATCCTTGGGCGTATAGACCGCCGCGACCCCGGCCGCCTTCAGGCGCTCCGCGTCGGCGGGCGGAATGATGCCGCCGACAATCAGCGGCACGCGTTCGAAGTCCGGCCGCGCGCAAAAGCTTGAGCACCTCTTCGGCGAGGGCGATATGCGAGCCCGAGAGGATCGAGAGGCCGACGCAGTGGACGCCCGACTTGGCGGCCTCAACGATTTCAGCCGGGGTGAGCCGGATGCCGTCGTAGACGACATCCATGCCGGCGTCCGTGGCCCGCGCCGCGATCTGCTCCGCGCCGTTGGAGTGGCCGTCGAGGCCCGGCTTCCCGACCAGGAACCGGATCCGGCGTCCGAGCTTGAGCGAGACGCGCTCGACCTCTCCGCGCAGCGGGTCGAGATCCGCAGCTTCTTGTCGCGCGCGCGGCGAGACACCGGTCGGGGCGCGAAAGACGCCGAACTCCGCCCGCAGCGCGTCGCCCCACTCGCCGGTTGTGGCGCCCGCCCTGGCCGCCTCGATCGAAGCGGGCATGACGTTGGCGTCGCTCGCCGCCGCCGAACGCAGCCCCCGCAGCGCCTCGCGCACGCGCCCCTCGTCGCGCTCAGTTCGCCAAGCCTGGAGCCGGGCCACCTGCTCCGCCTCCGCCTGGGCGGAGGGGACCATGATTGAATTCTCGCCAGCCATCAGCGGCGAGGGCTCGGAATTGGTGAAGGCGTTCACCCCGATGACGATCTGCTCGCCGCGCTCGATCGCCTCGAGCCGACGCGTGTTGGATTCGACCAGCTTCGCCTTCAGCACACCCGTCTCGATCGCCTTGACGGCGCCCCCCATCGCGTCGATGGCGGCGATTTCCGCCTGCGCCTCGCTCTTCAGCTTGGCGACCAGCGCTTCGACCTCCTTGCTGCCGTCGAAAATGTCGCCGAATTCGAGCAGGTCGGTCTCGTAGGCCATGATCTGCTGCAATCGCAGCGACCATTGCTGGTCGAACGGCCGCGGCAGGCCGAGCGCCTCGTTCCAGGCCGGCAGCTGGACGGCGCGGGCGCGCGCCTTCTTCGACAGGACCACCGACAGCATCTCGATCAGGATCCGATAGGCGTTGTTTTCCGGCTGCTGCTCAGTGAGGCCGAGCGAATTGACCTGGACGCCGTAGCGGAAGCGGCGCTTGGAAGGATCCTGCACGCCGAACCGGTCGCGGGTGATCTCGTCCCACAATTCGACGAACGCGCGCATTTTGGCGAGCTCGGTCACGAAGCGCATGCCGGCGTTGACGAAGAACGAGATACGTGCGACCACCTCGGCAAAACCCCTGTCGTCGACCTCGCCCGATTGGCGGACCCGATCGAGCACGGCGATCGCTGTGGCCAGCGCGTAGGAAAGCTCCTGAACCGGCGTCGCCCCGGCTTCCTGCAGATGGTAGGAGCACACGTTTATCGGGTTCCACTTCGGCGTCTCTCGGGCGCCGAACAGGATCATGTCCTTGGTCAGCCTGAGCGAGGCGTCGGGTGGGAAGACGTAGGCGCCGCGCGCCAGATATTCCTTGACGATATCGTTCTGGGTCGTGCCTTGGAGTTCGGGGCGCGGCGCGCCCTGCTCGTCGGCGACCGCGATATAGAGAGCCATCAGCCAGGGCGCGGTCGCGTTGATGGTCATCGACGTGTTCATCGAGGCGAGCGGAATGTCTTCGAACAGCGCGCGCATGTCGGCGATATGCGAGATCGCAACCCCGACCTTGCCCACTTCGCCGCGGGCGAGCGGGTGGTCGCTGTCGAGACCGGTCTGGGTCGGCAGGTCGAAGGCGATCGAAAGCCCCGTCTGTCCCTTGGCCAAGTTCTGCCGGTAAAGGCGATTGGACTCACGCGCGGTCGAATGGCCGGCATAGGTGCGGAAGATCCAGGGCTTGTCGCGGCGCGGCGGGGGCGGCGCCGTCATTTGTCCATTCTCTTGCGCCATGTCTCACTCGCTTCGAGCGCGTTTCGCCGGCGTCGCCCTCGCTTCGTCAACGAATTGTGCGGAGCACAATTACAGAAAAGGTTACGCAACGCCACAGCCTCGCTCAGACCGGCCCGTCGTTCGCGGCGGCGGCCATTCGAGGCGCTTTGGCATTTTCTGCTGTCAGTTTCCGGCGCTGGCGTGGTGCCGGATTCAGCGCTTGGCGACGGCGCTTGCCATCACAACCGTCATCAACAATCCGCCGGCAACCGCAGTCGTCGTCAAATAAGGTTCGTAGCCGGCGTAGGGTTGAAGCCACCAATCGCGCACACAGAGGCCCGCGTAGGCGCCAAGCGTCGCGTAGAAAGCGTTCCAGTATGGGCCCATTCCATAACGGCCAACAACGTAGTCTATCGCAAAGCCGACAGAAAAGAATGCGACTGCTAGGCCTAGCAGGAATGCTGCAAAGTCGAAGCCTTCCAGATCTTGAACCAATTGAAACAACGGCCAGTTCGACATTGCCGCAGGTCCTTGTCCCGCTTCGACCGCGGAATTTTCCGCAACCGATTTGACTTGTTTACGCGGGATTTCCTGCTGCGGCGTAAATTCCATCGCAACTCGGCGAACCGCCGTTGACCAAAGTCGGGTTGATTTTCGCGCGCTTAAGCGCAATGGTTAATTGTGCGCCGCAATAGAAGAGGCAATTCCAGTTCCCAGGCGCAGTTCGGGACCCCGAGGGAGCCATGAACACTCGCCCCATGGGCGCCGAGTCGCTCGCCGCGGCGCTGAACAAGGAACTCTACGAAATCGGCGAGATTCCCCCGCTCGGTCACGTGCCGGCGTCGATGTACGCTTGGGTCGTGCGCAAGGACCGGCATGGACCGCCGGAACAATCAATGCAGGTCGAGGTCGTGCCGACATGGACCCTGGACAGCCATGACGTGCTGGTCCTGGTGATGGCGGCCGGGGTCAATTACAACGGCGTCTGGGCGGCGCTCGGCGAGCCAGTCTCCCCGCTCGACGTGCACAAAAATCCCTATCATATCGCCGGCTCCGACGCGTCCGGCATTGTCTGGGCGGTCGGCTCCAAGGTCAAACGGTGGAAGGTCGGCGACGAGGTCGTGGTCCACTGCAACCAGGACGACGGCGACGACGAGGAATGCAACGGTGGCGACCCGATGTTCTCCGCCTCGCAGCGCATCTGGGGCTATGAGACGCCGGACGGGTCGTTCGCCCAGTTCTGCCGCGTGCAGGATCGACAGCTGATGGCCCGCCCAAAGCACCTGACCTGGGAGGAGGCGGCCTCCTATACGCTTACGCTCGCCACTGCTTATCGGATGCTGTTCGGCCATGAGCCGCATCGGCTGAAGCCAGGCGACAACGTGCTCGTCTGGGGCGCCTCGGGGGGACTGGGCGTGTTCGGGATCCAGCTCTGCGCGGCCGCTGGCGCAAACGCCATCGGCGTCATCTCCGATGAAACGAAGCGCGAGTTTGTAATGTCGCTCGGCGCCAAGGGCGTCATCAACCGCAAGGACTTTAATTGCTGGGGCCAACTGCCGAAGGTCAATTCGCCCGAGTACAACGTCTACATGGCCGAGGCCCGCAAGTTCGGAAAGGCGATTTGGAGCATCACCGAGAAGAAGGACGTCGATACGGTCTTCGAACATCCGGGGGAGCAAACCTTCCCGGTCTCGTGCTTCGTGGTGAAGCGCGGCGGCATGGTGGTGTTCTGCGCCGGCACGACGGGCTTCAACATCACCTTCGACGCCCGCTTCGTGTGGATGCGGCAGAAGCGCATCCAGGGCTCGCATTTCGCCAATCTCAAGCAGGCTTCGGCGGCCAACAAGTTCGTGATCGATCGGAGAATTGACCCCTGCATGTCGGAGGTGTTTGCCTGGTCAGAGATTCCGGTCGCCCACACCAAGATGTGGAAGAACCAGCACAAGCCGGGCAACATGGCGGTCCTCGTAAATGCGCCGACCACCGGCTTGCGCACGTTCGAAGATGTGCTTGAGGCGGCGCGGCGATGAGGACTGGGGGAGGCGGAACGCGAGGGATTTGCCTTTGTCAGCGTCGCCCGGTAAGCCAGCCTTCGTGCGGCCTCGCAGCTCGTCACCTATAGGCGTGGCTGCTGTGCGCGGCGAAGAACAGACGAGAGCGAATGAGCGCAATGAACGCCGCGGAGGACCGGGACCAACGAAAGCTTGAGGCGGCCGAGCGGGCGCTCGAATTCGTGACGGCGGGCATGAAGCTCGGCCTCGGCAGCGGCTCGACCGCTCGCCACTTCGTCAATCTTTTGGGCGGGCGAGTCGCCAACGGCCTTGACATTCGCTGCGTCGCCACCTCCGAAGCGACCGCGGCTCAAGCGAAAGCGCTCGGCATTCCGGTCTCTTCCCTCGACGAGCTTTTTGAGCTTGATCTTACAGTCGACGGGGCCGACGAAGTCGATCCCAAGCTCAACCTGATCAAGGGCGGCGGCGGGGCGCTGTTGCGCGAGAAGATCGTCGCCTCCGCCTCCAAGCGCATGGTCGTCATCGCCGATTCGACCAAGCTCGTGCCACGGCTCGGCGCGTTTCCATTGCCGATCGAGGTCGTTCCATTTGGCCTTGCGGCGACCCGGCGCCATATCGAACTCGCCTTCGCGCAGCTCAGGCTGGCCGGGCCGATCCGCTTGCGCGGAGAGTCCTCGCCGTTCGTCACCGACGGCGGACACTTTATTCTCGACTGCTCGCTCGGCGCCATCGCAGAGCCCGAAGCGTTGAGCCGGAATTTGTCGCCGATCCCCGGCGTTGTCGAACACGGGCTTTTCATCGGCCTTGCGCGCGCGGTGATCATCGCGGGAGCCGAGGGCATCAAAGTCCTTGGCGACCAGGACTAAAAATCGAAGCCGCATCTCCAGGAGCTCGTTCATGTCCGCCCGCGCCGGAATTCTCCAAGGCCGTCTCGCTCTCTTCATATTCGCAGCCTTAATCACGTCGGCAACCGCGGCCGGCACCGCTCCGCCGGCGAACCCTGCGCCCGCGGCGACATCTCCGGTGCCTGCGGGGCCGTCGTCCGCAGCCCTCGCCGCCGCTGACGAAATTCTCAACGTGATCGGCCTTAAGCAGTCGATCGCGCTCGTCGTTCCCGGCATGATGGCGGAGCTCGAAACAAACGTCACCAGAACTCGGCCCGACATAAGGGACTCGCTTCGTGTGACCCTCAAAGCAATTCAACCCGAATTCGATCAGACTGCGAAGCAGACTTACGACGCGGCGGCGACCCTGCTCGCTTCGCAAATGTCCGAGCAGGACATCACCCAGGTCGCGGCCTTCTTTGAAAGTCCCGCGGGCAAGAAATATGTCGAGGCCACCCCGATCTTCCTTCAAAAGCTCGGCGACGTGACTGGCGCTTGGCGCGAAAAGCTTTCGACCGACATCCTTGTGCGCGCTCGGCAGGAAATGAAGAAAAAGGGCGTCGAATTCTAACGAGCCGCGTTCCGCGGCTTGGCGACGGAGAACTGAACGATGACGTTCGACGTCGATTTCTTCGTGATCGGCGCGGGTTCAGGCGGCGTGCGGGCGGCGCGGATCGCCGCCGGTCACGGCGCGAAGTCGCTGGTGGCCGAAGAAAGCCGCATCGGCGGCACTTGCGTCATCCGCGGCTGCGTGCCGAAGAAGCTCTATGTTCATGCCAGCCGCTTTGCCGACGACTTCCGCGACGCGGCCGGGTTCGGCTGGAGCGTTGGCGAACCGACCTTTGATTGGCCGACCCTTGTCGCCGCCAAGGACAAGGAGATTGGACGGCTGTCCGACGCCTACCGCGACAATCTGGCGCGCTCCGGCGCCAAGCTGGTCGAACAGCGGGCGACCGTCGTCGACCCGCACCGCGTGCGATTCGCCGACGGACACGAGGTGTCCGCCAACCATATCCTCGTCGCGTGTGGCTCGCGCCCGGTCATGCCGACTGGCGTCGAGGGGCTTGAGCATGCGATCACCTCGAATGAGATCTTCGACCTGCCGGTTTTTCCGCGCCGGCTTCTCGTGGTCGGCGGCGGCTATATCGCGGTCGAGTTCGCTTCGTTGTTCCAGCGCTTGGGGTCGCAGGTCACGCAGGTCATGCGCGCGACGAATGTTCTGCGCGGCTTCGACGACGACATGCGCAACGGCATGCGCGACGCGATGGCGAACGCGGGCATTGTCCATCGGTTTGGCTGCCTGCCGACCCTAATCGAAAAGGGGGGGGACGGCGCATTGCGGGTGGCGTTGTCCAACGGCGCCGTCATCGAAGCCGATCAGGCGCTGATCGCGACCGGGCGATTGCCCAATACCAGGGGTCTTGGCCTCGAGGCGGCCGGGGTCGAGCTCAGCGCTGCGCACTGCGCCGTGAAGGTCGATGAGAATCTGACCAGCAATGTGCCGTCGATCCACGCCATTGGCGACGCCACCCACCGGGTCGACCTCACTCCGGTCGCCATTCGCGAGGGGCATTCGCTTGCCGACAGGCTGTTCGGCCCGGGCGCGCCGCCGATCCGCTACGACACGATCGCGAGCACCGTGTTCGGCACGCCTGAATTGGGCGCCGTCGGATTAACAGAAAGCGAGGCCCTGCAGCGGTTTCCGAAGGTCCACATCTACAAGACCGATTTCCGGCCCCTGAAGGCGACGGTGTCCGGCAGCGCTGAGCGCACGATAATGAAGCTTGTCGTCGATGGCTCGACGGAGCGCATCGTCGGCGCGCATATTCTCGGAAGCGACGCGGCTGAAATGATCCAGCTCGTCGCTGTCGCGATGACCATGGGCGCGACGAAAGAGGATTTCGATGCGACCGTCGCCGTGCATCCGACTGCCGCCGAGGAATTGGTGACCATGCGCTCCGCCACCGCGCGTTACGAAGACGGCATGCAGATCGCGTGAGGAGCGCCCGCGCACAACTTTATGCGCCCCAATTCTATCAGTGAGTTAGCACCTCCTTTGCGCAACTTGTCGCGGTTCCTTTCCGGCCTTCGGCGCGACGACAAAGCGTGGGATGGAAGCGTCCCCTTCGACAAGCTTAGGGCAGGCTTTCGAGGCCGGGATCTCCAGGCGAAGGACGAGGATGGTGGAAATGACTCGCCGTTCGTTTTGCGCGTCTAGGCGGCTCAAAACAGCGAAAGCGAAACAAATCTTTCGCCAAACGAAACGAGCGGTTTCCCGACGCTGGTCGTAAGTCATTGAAATTATTACGTCGTGAAATCAGACGATTTCGCGGGATTGTTTATTCCCATGGAGTTAACAGCCTTTTTGTTTCGCCCTCTCGCCGCATGCGCTCTCTCGAGCCAAAAAGCCTAGGTCCAGCGGATCGCGGAGCGCTCACGGTGAGACCCGAACCGCCTCGGGACAAGGCCTTGCGTGTCGGAACGGTTGGCACAAAGGTCTCGGCTTCGACGCGATTTATAACCGAGATTTCTCCAAAGTGAAATGTTTTTTATCTATTTTCTGATTCTAAGGATTAGCGTGCTTAGTTCAACCAAGTCGGCATATGCTTAAGCGCCGGCGAAGCGGACGTCGGGCAAACGTATGCCGTAACTTGTGCATTCCCGCTTTCCGTGAAGAACGACAAGACCTCGGGCTGCGAGCGCGCTGCTCTACAAAAGGCTTTGCGGATCGACGTCGATCGCAACGCGAACGCCGCCGCGCGGCTCGGGCGCCGCGGCCAGCATGGCGCGCAGGAATCCCTGCAGGTCCGCGGACCTCGGCGCCTTGGCGGCAAGGCGGTAACGATGGCGTTTGCGCATGTCCGCGATCGGCGCCTCGGCCGGATGTCTCAGTTTGAATTTTGCCGGGCTTGACGCGCCTCATTCTCCGCAGATGTCCGTGCTATATTTGCCCGAAAGCGACAGCGGATGTCATTCCGCATTGAGATACACCTCGAAACGATGCGACAGGGGCGACAGTTTACGCAGTCACTGTAACCGTCGATGACCATGAGACCGTCTTGAGCTTTGAGTCTAGAGAGGCCGCGGAGAGCTTCGCGCAGACCGAACGCGCGAGGCTCACGGAGGACACCCAAAAGGCGAGAAGCGCCCCGCCGACGTGAACAGCGCCGCCAGGCTGCGAAGGCGCTGGGCAAAGAAGGGGGCCACCGGGGCGGAGCGACGGGTCGGCCAAGCGGGCTTAGCAATGCATTGCCAGAGCTTGTGCATTCCGCTCGCGCGGGCTGTTGCGTAATCCAGGAGCGCCGTCCGCGGTTCCTTGGGGCCCTGGATTTCCCGGTCTGACCGTCGGTCTGCCGGGAATGACAAGAGACCGAGGCGCATCGCCTAAAGAAAACTCTGCGGATCGACGTCGATCGCAACCCGAACCCCGCCGCGCGGCTCAGGCGCCGCGGCCAGCATCGCGCGCAAGAACCCCTGCAGGTTGGTCGATCGCGGCGCCTTGGCGGCGAGACGGAACCGATGGCGTTTGCGCAACACCGCGATCGGCGCCTCGGCCGGGCCGAGCAGGATGATCTCGTTCTCCCGCGGCTGCCCGCCGAGCGGCGCGACGCGCCAGGTCTTGGCCCCGGGCAAGCCATGGGCGGCGCGCGCCAGCGCGCGAGCGTGCGCCTCGGCCGCGCCACGATCCTCGGCTGAGACGATGATCGCCGCAAGGCGGCCGAACGGCGGCAGGCCGCCGAGCCGGCGCTGCTCGGTCTCTTGCGCGTAGAAACGCTCGGCGTCGCCGGAAATGAGCGCGGCGATGACAGGATGCTCCGGCTGCCACGTCTGCAAGAGGGCGTGGCCCGGCTTGTCGCCGCGTCCCGCGCGTCCAGTCGCCTGACGCAGAAGCTGGAACGTGCGCTCGGCCGCACGTGGATCGGCGTTGGCGAGGCCGACGTCGGCGTCGACGACGCAGACGAAGGTCAGAAGCGGGAAGTTGTGCCCTTTGGCGACTAGCTGCGTGCCGATGATGAGGTCGTAGGCGCCGCGCGCCGCCGCATCGAGCTGACCCCGTAGAGTCGCGATCCCGCCCGGCGTATCCGACGACAGCACGAGCGTGCGGATGTCGGGAAAGAGAATGGCCGCCTCCTCGGCCAGGCGCTCGACGCCTGGTCCGCAGGCGGTGAGAGTGTCGGCTTCGTGGCATTGGGGGCAAACTCTAGGCCGGCTCTCGACATGGCCGCAATGATGGCAAACGAGCGCGGCGCGAAATCGGTGCTCGACCAGCCAGGCGGCGCAATTGGGGCATTCGAAGCGATGTCCGCAAGCTCTGCAGAGCGTGAGCGGCGCGTAGCCGCGCCGGTTGAGGAACAGCATCGCCTGCTCGCCCTTGCCCCTCGCCTCCTCGATGGAAGCGATCGCGCGCGGCGACAGCCATCGGCCGCGCGGCGGACCTTCCCGCTTGAGGTCGACGGAGGCGATGTCGGGCAGCCGCGCTGGGCCGAAGCGAGCGGAAAGCCGAAGCCAGCGATAGCGGCCGCTCTCGGCGTTGAACCGGGTCTCGATCGCCGGCGTCGCGGAGGTCAGCACGATCGGCGCTGTCTCGAACCGCGCGCGCACCACCGCCATGTCGCGCGCGTTGTAGACGACGCCCTCCTCCTGCTTGTAGGCGCCCTCGTGCTCTTCATCGACCACGATGAGGCCGAGGTCAGCGAATGGCAGAAAGAGCGCCGAGCGCGCGCCGACAATCACGGGCGCCTCGCCCCGCGCGACGGACGTCCAGACGCGTTCGCGCTGGCGCTCCGTCAAGCCGGAGTGCCATTCGGCGGGCCTTGCGCCGAAACGCGCCGCAAAGCGGTCGAGAAATTGCGCGGTCAGCGCGATCTCCGGCAGGAGCACAAGCGACTGGCGCTTTTGCCGCAGCGCTTCGGCGACCGCCTCGAAATAAACCTCGGTCTTGCCTGATCCCGTCACGCCCTCGAGCAAGGTGGTCGAGAAGGCGCGGTCAGAGACAAGGCGGGCAAGGTCATCGGCCGCGGCGCGCTGATCGGCATTGAGGCGCGCTGGGCGTAAATCTGGATCCAGCGCTGTCGCGCCCCTCTCGGGCGCGAGCGCGACGAGGCTAAGCGCGCCATCGGCGACGAGGGCATCGATGACGCTGGTCGAGCAGCCAGCGCGCGCGGCAAGCGCGGCTTTGGGCTTCGGCGCGCTCGTTTCAGCGAGCGCCGCGAGGACGCGCGCCCGCGCCTCCGTCATGCGAGCGGGCGCCTTGCCGGTGGCGACGAGGCCGAATTTCGGCCCTGGAGGCTCAACGGCCTCGCCAGCGCGGATCGCCATACGCAGCACCATACCACGGGGGCTGAGCGTCCAGCGGGCTGTCCAATCGATAAAGTCGCGCAATGGTTGACGGAGTGGCCGCCAGTCGAGGACCTCGGCGATGGGCTTGAGGTTGCCGCCCCCGATCGAACTCGCAGCCCACACAACGCCAGTCGCGAGACGCGCGCCAAGCGGCATCCGGACGAAGACGCCAGGCTCCAGCTTCACGCCTAAGGGCGCGCGATAGCTATAGGCGGTGTCGACGGCGACTGGCGCCAGCACGTCGACCACCTTTGGGGATGCGCCGCCGCCGAGGTCGAGTTCCGACGGTTCCTTGGTCATAAAGCGCAGACGAAAAAGCCGGCGGGATCGCCGCCGGCCTTGCTTGCTCGCGACACGGGGTTGGCGGCCGGCCTTATTCCTTGCCTGGCGCCTTGGGCGCCGTGTGGTCCGTGCGCTCAGCGATGCGGGCGGACTTGCCGCGGCGATCGCGCAGATAGTAGAGCTTGGCGCGCCGGACCTTACCGCGGCGTACGACTTTGACCGAGTCGATCATCGGCGAATAGACCGGAAAAACGCGCTCCACGCCCTCGCCATAGGAGATCTTGCGCACCGTGAAGTTCTCGTTGAGGCCGTGGCCGCTGCGCGCAATGCACACGCCCTCGTAGGCCTGGACGCGGGTCCGCTCGCCTTCCGCGACTTTTACGTTGACGACGACCGTGTCGCCGGGCTGAAACGGCGGCATCTTGGCGCCGGGCAATCGGGCCGCGTGCTCGGCCTCGATCTGCTGGATGACATTCATGTGGCTAACTCCTGCCGTGACGCCGGACAGGGCCCGGCTAGCTCTTCGGCGCGCTGTTTTAAGTTGAGGCGCGGCTCTTATCGCAAAGGGAGCCGGAAGTCGAGCGCTTCCAGCGCGATCTTTCCGTGGATCGCGGCGCGGCGCGCGTTGCTCCGCTTTTCTCGTTCTGACGCGCCGACGACGTCAGTTTCGCACAGGTTTTTCATACCCTCGGGTTGATTGCGCGACTCCGATATGGCCGCTAAGCCCTGTACGAGCCTAGCGAAAAATGATTCGCGCGGGCAATGAAGGTGAGCAGCGCATGCCTGGGCGAGGCCGGATCGAAAGGTCGCGACGATGAAGTTCGAGCGCTTGCGCCTGACCGGCTTCAAGAGCTTTTGCGACAGCGCTGAATTCAGAATCGAGCCCGGACTAACTGGCGTCGTCGGGCCGAACGGTTGCGGCAAGTCGAACCTCGTCGAGGCTCTGCGCTGGGTGATGGGCGAGAATTCGTTCAAGAACATGCGCGCTTCCGCCATGGAGGACGTCATCTTCGCAGGCTCCGGCCGACGTCCATCGCGCAACAATGCCGAGGTCGGGCTCATGCTCGACAATTCCGACCGTCGCGCGCCAGCCGCCTTCAATGATTCCGAGACCATCGAGGTCACGAGGCGCATCGAACGCGACGCAGGCTCGACCTACCGCGTCAACGGCAAGGAGGCGCGCGCGCGCGACGTGCAGCTTCTGTTCGCCGACGCCTCGACCGGGGCGCGCTCGCCCTCGCTGGTGCGGCAGGGGCAGATTGGCGAGATCATTTCCGCCAAACCTCAGGCGCGCCGGCTGATTCTGGAGGAGGCGGCGGGTGTCTCCGGCCTTCACTCACGCCGGCACGAAGCCGAGCTCCGGCTGAAGGGCGCTGAGGACAACCTCCTCCGCGTTGAGGATGTGCTCAAGCAGATTGACGCCCAGGTCGACAGCCTCAAGCGGCAGGCGCGCCAGTCGAACCGCTACCGCGAACTCGCCGGCGCAATCCGCCGTCACGAGGCGCTCGCGCGCCTCATCGCCTGGCGTGAGCATGAGGCGGCGTTCGCGGAGGCGCGCCGGCGCCTCGACGCCGACCTCATCGAGGTCGCCGAGCGCACGCGCGCCCAAGGCGAGGCTGCGCGTCTGCAAGCGATCGCGGCTGCCGCCTTGCCGGCCTTGCGCGAGAAGGAAGCGCGGCGCGGCGCGGCTTTGCATCGCATCGCGCTTGCTCGCGACGCGCTGGAAGCGGAAGAGAAGCGCGCCAAGGAGCGCGAGGCCGAGTTGGACCGCCGCTTGGCGCAATTCGGCGGCGATCTTCAGCGCGAGGAAGCGCTGATCGCGGATGCGGCCGGCGTCATGGACAGGCTTTCGGTTGAGGACGCGGCGCTTACGCATGAGGGCGCGCAAGCGGACGAGAACGCCGTGTTGGCGCACGAGGCGGAAGAGAGCGCCCAACTTCGCCTCGCCAGCGCCGAAAGCGTGCTCGCCGAGGCGCAGGCCGCCGCGTCAGATCTCGGCGCCCGTCGCCGGGCGCTGCTTGATGCGGCGGGTGAGGAGGGGTGCCGCCTCACGCGCCTCGAGGCGGAATATTCCGCGATCGAGCGCGAGCGCGGCACGCTCGGCGTCGCGGGCTTTGACGAACCGGAGCGCGCGGCGCGCGCTCAGACCGTCGCCGACCATGCCGAGGCGCTCGCCGCCGCGGAGCGCAAAACGCAGGCGGCGGAGGAGCGCCACACCGAAGCTCGCGCGATCGAGGCGCGCCATCGCGGGCCGTTGGCCGAGGCCGAACGCGCGGCGCAAAGGCTGGAGACGGAGGCGCGCACGGTCGCCGGGCTTCTTGGGTCCGACGCGAGCGGCCCCTGGCCCCGGGCCGTCGACGCGGTCAGCGTCGCGCGCGGCTATGAGGCGGCCCTTGGCGCGGCGCTGGGCGACGATCTCGAGGCCTCCGTTGACGAGGCGGCGCCTGCCCACTGGTCGCTGATCGCACCGGTCGGTGGTGACCCGGCGCTGCCAGTCGGCGCCGATCCGCTCGCCGCGCGCGTCTCAGCGCCGCCGGCGCTCGCCCGTCGCTTGGCCCAGGTTGGCGTGGTGGCCCGGGCGGAGGGAAAACGACTCGCCCGCGATCTCAAGCCTGGCCAGCGGCTGGTTTCGCTCGAAGGGGATCTCTGGCGCTGGGACGGCTTTGTCGCCGCTGCCGAAGCGCCGACTGCGGCCGCTCGACGACTGGCGGAAAAGAATTGGCTTGGCGACCTCGAGCGCGAAGCCGAGGCGGCGCGTCAGGCAGCGGCGGCGCTGAGCGTCGAAGCGGCGAGCGCCGCCACCGCGTCCAGAGAAGCCGCCGCTGCGGAAGCGGAATGGCGCGGGCGGGCCCGCGCCGCCCGGACTGCATCGGACGCCGCCCGCGACGCTTTCGCGCAATTCGAGCGCGAGCGCGCCCAAACGCTCTCGCGCCTGTCAGCGATCGAGGAGGCCTTCTCCCGCGCTGGCGCCGCCCGCAATGAGGCCGCGGAGCGCAAGGCCAACGCCGAAGCCGCGCTTGAGCGCCTCGGGCCGGGCGACGACGTCGCCCAAAGCCTCGAGAGCGCGCGCGAGAGTGCGGCGTGCGAGCGGACCGCCTTTGCCGAAGCCCGCGCAGCGGCGCAAGCGATCGCCCGTGAGACTGCGGCGCGAGCCGCCCGCCGGGACGCGATCGGGGCCGAGCGGTCGTCCTGGCATGAGCGCCGCGAACGGGCGCAAAGCCGTATCGCCGAGATCGCCGAGCGTCGGGCCGAAGCAGAGCAGGAGTGGGCAGCACTCGCCGACGCGCCGACCGATTTCGCTCGAACTCGCCGCGCGCTCGCCAACGAACACGAGGAAGCGGAATTGGCGCGCAAGGAAGCCGCCGACGCGCTCGCGCTGAGCGAAACCGCGCTCGCCGACGCCGATCGCGCCGCCCGCCTGGCGCTGGAAGCGATGAGCGGCGCGCGCGAGCGCCGCGCCGCCTCCGAAGAGCGCCTGGAAAACGCCCGCGTGAGAGGCGAAGAGCTTCAGCAGACGATGTTGAGCGAACTCGATTGCGAGCCCTCGGGCCTGGCGGCGCTCGCCGACCTCAGGGGCGATGCGCCGCTGCCGAGCGGCCTCGAGGTCGAGCGCCGGCTGGAGAACCTGCGCCAGGAGCGCGAACGGCTGGGCGCGGTCAATTTACGGGCCGATGACGAACTGGTCGAGGTTTTGGCGAGCCGCGACAAGCTGGTCGCCGAGCGCGACGATCTGACCGAAGCGATCAAGCGTCTGCGCGGCGCGATCCACACCCTCAACCAGGAGGGGCGCGAACGGCTCATCGCAGCTTTCGAGGTCGTCAACCGGCATTTCAAGGACCTGTTTTCGACCCTGTTCGAGGGTGGCCAGGCGGAATTGCAGTTGATCGAATCCGATGATCCGCTCGAGGCGGGACTCGAACTCCTCGCCCAGCCGCCGGGCAAGAGGCCGCAGACGCTGACCCTGCTTTCAGGCGGCGAGCAGGCGCTGACTGCGCTTGCGCTTATCTTCGCCGTGTTTCTCACCAACCCGGCGCCGATCTGCGTGCTCGACGAGGTCGACGCGCCGCTCGACGACTATAACGTCGAGCGCTTCTGCGATTTGCTCGACGCGATGCGCAAGCGCGCCGACACCCGCTTCGTCGCCATCACCCACAACCCCATCACTATGGCGCGCATGGACCGCCTGTTCGGCGTCACCATGGCGGAAAAGGGGGTGAGCCAGCTCGTGTCGGTCGAGCTGGCGGAAGCGGAGCAGTTCGCCGAGGCGGGGTAAGGCCGAGGAGATCGTCTCGCCGGACAGCCTCATCCGTTTGATCTAAACGCGTCTGAGAAGCCTCCGGAAGCAACGCCGGCCGCTGCGACTTGGCTGCGAAGATCGGGAGAAGTCAGCGCGGCCAGTTCCTCCTGGTAACGATAGCCCGGCGCGGCTCCAGGCGAGCCCGATGACCTGGTCGGGCATCGTCTTGATCGACCCGCCGTTCGAGGCGCCCGACGAGGCTGCCGCCGTCGAGCGGGCTCTTGCGCGTGTGCTGCTTAAATGGCCGACGGGGACCTACATCGCCTGGCGCCCGATCCGCGAAGCCCGAGCCGATGCGCATTTTCTCAATTCAGTCGCCGCGCTTGGCGCGCCGAACATCCTGCGGCTCGAACTGGACGTGGGAGCTGGGCCGATTGGCGCGCACGGCCAAGAGCCGCTCGCGCGCGCAGGGCTTCTTGTCGTCAATCCGCCGCATACGCTCATCGACGAAGCTCGGACACTGCTGCCGTGGCTGGCGCAAACGCTCGGTCGAGATCGAGGCGGACACCATGTCTGCGCCTGGTTGACCGAGCCTAAGTGAGCGGCACACGAGCTTGCTCGCGTCGCTTCATTCGGTTTATGTGCGAACGATTGCGGGAATTGCGAGCGGCCATTTGCCCGCCGCCGCCGAGGGGCTTCGATGGCGCTGCCGGACATTCTCAGAGACAAGCTCAGGCTGCCCGTTGTTGGCGCGCCGCTGTTCATCATTTCGCATCCGGCGCTGGTGATCGCCCAATGCAAGGCGGGGATCGTCGGCGCTTTTCCCGCGCTTAACGCACGGCCCATTTCCCAGCTCGACGAATGGCTGCATGAAATCACCGAAGCGCTGGCCGCCCATGACCGCGCGCATCCGGATCGCCCCGCGGCGCCGTTCGCGGTCAACCAGATCGTCCATAAGTCCAACGCCCGGCTCGAAGAAGATATGGCGCTGGCGGTCAAGTGGAAGGCGCCGGTCGTCATCACTTCGCTTGGCGCGCGCGAGGACGTCAACGAAGCGGTGCACGGCTACGGCGGCCTGACATTGCACGACATCATCAACAACCGCTTTGCTCACAAGGCGATCGAGAAAGGCGCCGACGGCCTGATCGCGGTGGCGGCGGGCGCGGGCGGCCATGCCGGCTCGACCTCGCCGTTCGCGCTGATCCAGGACATCCGCGCATGGTTCGACGGCCCCCTGCTGCTGTCGGGCGCGATTGCAACGGGCCGCGCCGTTCTCGCCGCGCAAGTGATGGGCGCGGATCTCGCCTATATCGGCTCGGCTTTTGTCGCCACGCCCGAGGCGCGCGCGGTCGAAGATTACAAGCAGGCGATCGTCGACGGCGACGCCTCAGACATCATCGGGTCCACCTACTTCACCGGGGTATTCGGCAATTACCTGAAGCCATCGATCGTCAAATCCGGTCTTGACCCGGACAGCTTGCCTCAGCGCGACGCGAAGGCGATGAGCTTCGCCTCCGCCAGCAGTTCGTCAGAAGCCAAGGCCTGGCGTGATATCTGGGGAAGCGGCCAGGGCATCGGCGCGGTCAAGAAGGTCGCGCCAGTGGCCGAACTCGTGGCGCGGCTGGAGCGCGAATATGCCGAGGCCAAGCGCGCGATTTGCGGCTAGGCGATTCGCGGTTAAGGCTTGGAGGCGCGCCCGCGCACAAGTTTACGCGCGCCAATGATTTCAGGCGTTTAGCTGCTCTTTTGCGCAACTTTTTCGCTCCTTCGCCGCCCCTCGAAGACCTCGTTCTGAGGCGCCGCGAAGCGGCCTCGAAGAATGCTCCAGAGGCGCAAGGGGACGGAGCCGTGGTCGCTTTCTGGACCCTCCTTCGAGACGCGATGCTGCGCGTCGCTCCTTGAGGCATGAGGCTTTCCCCTTCGTTTCGTTTCGCGCCTCGAGGTGGCCCAAAAACCGCGAAAGCGAAAGGAATGTTTCGCCAAACGAAACGAAATTCACAACGTTTCGCATCCGAGGTCGCAAGCCTTTGAAATCATTAGGGTGCGAAATCAAGGCGTTTCGCGGGATTGTTTGTTTTCAAGAGCTTAACCGTCTTTTCGTTTCGCGCTTTTTCACATAGCTCCCTTCCGACCCGAAAAGCCCGGGTTCGAGCGGAGCGCCCCTCGACAAGCTCAGGCGGCTTTCGAGCCCGCTTCATGGCGCCTGAGGCTCGAGGCCTCAGCGGGCGGAAAGGCTGGGCATCGGGTATCGGCTTTGACCATCCGCGTATCATACCCGCTATTTCTGGAATAGGCAATTGATTCCGTTGGTTTTAGTTTTTAGCGGAGTCGCAGCGCCTTTGTCGCCGGGCGCAAAGGGGTTTGGCGCGAGCCCGGGAACGGGGTTTGGCGCCGCCGTCAGCCGCTTGAGATCCAACAGACGGTCCGAAGGATACTGTCCAATCTCTGAAGCATCTGGCAAGATAAAGGGACAGTCTCGTTATTCCTATGGCAATATAACGCTGCTCTCTGAAAAGAAAGGTGGTCCAGCAATGGAAGACCGTGATGTTCCGGGCGTCCACCGCTACGACGCGCCGGCGGGCGGATGGGGCGCGCTGTGGGCGACGGCCCGGGCGGTCGCCGAGCAGATGCACGCCGCCGAAGCGCCGGCCTTGCTGCTGCGCATGAACAAGCCGGACGGCTTCGACTGCCCTGGCTGCGCCTGGCCAGATAAAGAGCACACCTCCACCTTCCAGTTTTGCGAGAACGGCGCCAAGGCCGTCACCTGGGAAGCGACGAAGAAGCGGGTCACCCCGGAGTTTTTCGCCGAACATACGGTGACGGAATTGCTCCAGCAGAGTGATTACGAGCTGGAGAACCACGGCCGCCTCACCCACCCGATGGCCTACGACCGGGCGAGCGACACCTATGAGCCGCTCGAATGGGACGCCGCCTTCGCGCGTATCGGCGACGTGCTGCGCGGCCTGCCCGATCCCGACATGGCGGAGTTCTATACCTCCGGCCGGGCGTCAAACGAGGCGGCGTTCCTGTTCAACATTTTCGGCCGCGAATTCGGGACCAACAACTTTCCCGATTGCTCCAACATGTGCCACGAGGCGACCAGCGTCGGCCTGCCGCAGGCAATCGGCATCGGCAAGGGCACCGTTTCGCTGGAGGATTTCGACCATTGCGACCTGATCATCGCGATGGGACACAATCCCGGCACCAATCACCCGCGCATGATGGGCACGCTGCACCAATGCGCTCGCCGCGGCGTGCCGATCATCGTGTTCAACCCGCTGAAGGAGCGGGCGCTGGAGCGATTCGCCGATCCCCAGAACCCGATCGAGATGGCGAGCTTCAGCGCCACCCCGATCGCCTCGACCTATCACCAGGTCAAGGTCGGCGGCGACGCTGCGGCGCTGAAGGGCGTCATGAAGGCCATCATCGCCCGCGCCGACACTGGCGAGGACGCGCTGGACCGCGATTTCATCGCCGCCCACACCAACGGGTTCGAGGCCTTCGCCGAGGATCTGCGCCAGACCCCTTGGGAGGCGATCGAGACCGCCAGCGGCTTGACCCGCAGCGCGCTGGGCGCGGTAGCCGACGCCTATATCCGGTCGAACGCCACGATCGTCAGCTATGGCATGGGCCTCACCCAGCATGAGAAGGGAACGCAGAACGTGCAGCAGATCGCGGCCCTGCTGCTGCTGCGCGGCAATTTCGGCAAGCCCGGCGCCGGCATCTGCCCTCTGCGCGGTCATTCCAACGTGCAGGGCAACCGCACTGTCGGCATCACCGAAAAGACTGACCCGGCGATGTTCGCCAATGTGGAAAAGGCGTTCGGTTTCCGCCCGCCGCCGCGCCGCGGCCATGACGCGGTCAAGGCGATGCAGGCGATGGTGGCGGGAAAGGCCAAGGTGCTGGTGTGCCTCGGCGGCAATTTCTCGATCGCGTTGCCCGACACCGATCTCAGCTACCAGGGCATGCGCAATCTTGACCTCGCGGTGCACCTGAACACCAAGCTCAACCGCTCGCATCTGCTGATCGGCAAGGAATTGATCATTCTGCCGATCCTCGGCCGCACGGAGCGCGACATGCAGGCGACCGGCGCGCAGTCAGTAACGGTCGAGGATTTCGATGTCGATGGTCCACGCCTCGCGCGGCAAGCTGGAGCCGGCCTCGGAACACCTGCGTTCGGAGCCTGCGATTATCGCTGGCGTCGCGATGGCGACCCTGCCCGCCAGCAAGGTCGATTGGCGGGGGCTGATCGCCGATTACGATCTGATCCGCGACAAGATCGAGGCCGTCTATCCGGACTTCACGGATTACAACGCGCGCATCCGTCACCCCGGGGGCTTCCGCTTGCCGCTGGCTCCGACCGAACGGGTCTGGCGCACGAAATCCGGCAAGGCGGAATTCATCCCCTTCAGCGGGCTGGAGGAGGACCCGGCGGTGAGCGGGGCGGACGTCTTGAAGCTGACCACGCTGCGCAGCCACGACCAATATAACACGACCGTCTACGGGCTCGATGACCGCTACCGCGGCGTGTTCGGGCGGCGCGACGTGCTGTTCATCAACGAGCAGGATCTGGCCGCCCATAATCTCGCGCATGGCGACGTGGTGCAGGTCGCCTGCGCCATCCCGGGCCAGGAGCACAAGCGCATCCGCCTGACCGCGATCGCCCACGACATCGCTCCAGGCTCGATCGGCGCATATTATCCGGAGGCCAACAACCTCTGCCCGCTGACCTACCAGGACCCACAGAGCGGCACGCCGTCGTACAAATCCTTGCCGGTCCGCGTGCGGAAGATCGCATAATCATCCGATCGTCCGGATGCGAGCGGGAATCCGCTCGTGAAGACGGTCTCGCCAGAGTCAAGGCTCTTCCTTTAAAGGAAAGGATAGCGGGGAAAAGTGCGAGACCCTTCGCGCGGCGACGCTCTTCCGCGCTAAAGGATGTTCGGGATCAAAGCGCCCATTGAAGCGGGGCGGCGCGAACTTGCCGCGCCCAACCTCAGCGTCGCAGATTGTGCCTGATTCGCGTCGTTCGCGTTCGCTCTTTCCTCTCAACCCGCCCGGGGACGCGCCGCATTCATGGCGACCATCGAACAATTCGCGCTGCGGAAGACTGACGAGCGTCCCTATCGCACGCCGCCGCACAACCTCGAGGCCGAGCAGGCGCTGCTTGGCGCGATCCTCATTAACAACGATGCGTTCGACCGCGTCTCCGACTTCCTCAGGAGCGAGCATTTCGTCGAAGAAATTCATCGCCGCATCTTCGAGGTCGCCGGATCGCTGATCCGGGCGGGCAAGCTGGCGACGCCGGTCACGCTCAAAACGTTCCTCGGCGACCACGACCTCGGCGGCGTGACCGTGCCGCAATATCTCGCCCGCCTGGCCAGCGAAGCGACAACCATCATCAACGCTTACGACTACGGCCGCAGCGTCTACGACCTCGCGATGCGCCGTGAGCTGATTTCGGTTGGCGAGGATGTCGTCAACGTCGCCTATGACGCGCCGGTTGATTCGAGCCCGCGCGAACAGATCGAGGAGGCGGAGCGGCGCCTCTACCAGATCGCCGAGGCTGGGCGGTACGACGGCGGCTTCCAACGCTTTTCCGATGCGCTCAAGGCCGCGGTGGATATGGCCGCCCGCGCCTATGAGCGCGAAGGCTCGCTCAGCGGAATCGCCACCGGGATGACGGATCTCGACCGCTATATGGGCGGCTTGCAGGCGTCCGATCTCGTCATCCTCGCCGGCCGTCCCGGCATGGGCAAGACGGCGCTCGCCACCAACATCGCCTTTAACATCGCCAAGGCCTATCTGAGCCGAACGCGCGCCGATGGCGTGGTCGAGGCCGCCAATGGCGGCATTGTCGGCTTCTTTTCGCTTGAAATGTCGGCCGAACAGCTGGCGACCCGCATCATCGCCGAACAATCCGGGGTCGCCTCCTACAAGATCCGCCGCGGCGACATCACTGAAGCCGATTTTCACCACGTCGCCGACGCGGTGCGCGAGATGCAGCAGATTCCTTTCTACATTGACCAGACCGGCGGCGTTTCGATCGCCCAGCTCACGGCCCGGGCGCGGCGCCTCAAGCGGCAGCGGGGGCTCGACCTCCTGGTCGTCGACTATCTCCAGCTTCTCGCCGGCTCGAAAACGCGGTCCGAGAACCGCGTGCAGGAACTGACCGAGATCACGACCGGCCTCAAGGCGCTGGCGAAGGAGCTCAACATCCCGATCCTCGCCTGCTCCCAGCTTTCACGCCAAGTTGAACAGCGCGACGACAAGCGCCCGCAGCTCTCCGACCTGCGCGAATCGGGCTCGATCGAGCAGGACGCCGACGTCGTCCTGTTCGTCTATCGCGAGGAATATTACCTCAAAAACCGTGAGCCGCGGCCCGGCACCGAGGAGCACATCGCCTGGATGGCGCAGATGGAGACTGCGCATGGCCGGGCGGAGGTCATCATCGGTAAGCAGCGCCACGGGCCGACCGGCACGATCGAACTCCAGTTCGACGCCGAGGTGACCCGGTTCAGCACCATCGCGCGGGAAGACACGATCCCGGAAATCCGCTAGGATCGGGTCCCAGAGGACACAACAAAGCTGCAATCGGCGCCCTTAGAGGCGCCGGGGTCGGCCGCGAGCCCGCGATCGCCGCAGTTTGGAGAATCTTATGAAGCTGATCACCGCCTTTGGCCTCGCCGCCGCGTTCGTCGGCACGGCTTGCTTGGCCGCGCCCGCGAGCGCTGATGAATTCACGCCGGCGCAGAAGCAGGAACTGGGCGCGTTCATCAAGGATTATCTCGTCAGCAACCCGACCGTGTTGCGCGAGGCGATCGAAGCGCTTGACAAGCATGACAAGGAAGCGGCGGACGTGGAGCGCCAGAAAGTCGTAACCGGCGAGTTTGGAGTTCTGTTCAGCTCGAAACATCAGGCGACGGTTGGCAACCCCAAGGGGACCGCCACGCTGGTCGAGTTCTTCGACTACAATTGCCACTTCTGCAAGGGCGCCCTGCCGGACGTCACTCGGCTGATGAAGGAGGATCCGAACCTCAAGGTGGTTCTCAAGGATTATCCGGTTTTGGGGCCTGGCTCGGTTGAAGCGGCGAAGGTCGCCAGCGCCGCGCGCAATCAATTGCCGGGCGACAAGTTCTGGGCTTTCCACTCGAAGCTGCTCGCGACTCACGGGCCTGTCGGCAAGACCGAGGCGCTGGCGGTCGCCCGCGATCTCGGCCTCGACATGGACAAGCTCGCCAAGGACATGGAGAGCGCCGACACCAAGGCGGGGCTGAGCGAAGTCATGCAGCTCGCCGATGCGCTGCAAATCAACGGCACGCCGACCTTCGTCGTCGGCCAGGACGTCGTTGTCGGCGCGGTCGGTTACGACCAGCTCAAGGACAAGGTCGATGCCGTGCACAAGTGCGGGCGGGCGACCTGCTGAGCGCAACGACGGCGTTCGGCGACGCGATTTTACGAATGCGCCTGTCCGGCGTCGCTGACCGGCGGGGGCCGCATTGACCGCACTGCAAGCAATACTCATGGCCTTGCTGCAGGGCGTGACGGAGCTTTTTCCAGTCAGCAGCCTCGGCCACGCGGTGATCCTGCCGCGGCTGTTGAATTGGGGAGTCGACGAGAAGGCCCCGGACTGGCTCGCGTATCTGGTGGTCATGCATTTGGGCACTTCGATCGCGCTGTTCGTTTTCTTCTGGCGCGATTGGCTCAATTTCGCGCACTCCCTCGTCGGCGCGTCGGGAAGTCGCGCGGCGACGGACCGGAGGACGTTCTTCTATGTCGTCCTGGCGACGATCCCGGCGGTCATAGTCGGGGCCCTGTTTCGCAAGCTCTTGGGCGATGCTTTCGCCGCGCCGGCAATCGCCGCGGCATTCCTGATCGTGAACGGCTTCATGCTCTATTTCGGCGACCGGATCAGCGAGGAATTGGCCGGGACGCTCGAGCAACTCAACTGGAAGGGGGCGCTGGCGGTCGGCGTCGCCCAATGTTTTGCGCTGATTCCGGGAATCTCCCGCTCCGGCTCGACGATCGTCGCCGGCGTTGTGGCCGGCCTCAAGCACGCGGAGGCGGCGCGGTTTTCGTTCCTGATGGGCGCCCCGATCATTCTCGCCGCCAACGTCTATGAGGCGCCGAAACTCATGAAGGAAGGGGCGACGCTGGGGCCGATGGCGGTTTTATCCGGGATCGTCGCCGGCATTGTCGCCTATCTGAGCCTGACGTTCCTGATGCGTTATTTCAATAAGCACGAATTCGAGGCGATGAGCCCGTTCGCCTATTATTGCTGGGCGGCCGGCGTCATAAGCTTAGGCATTATCGCCTTTGCCTGACGGCGGGGTCTTGGCCGAAGGCCTTGACGCCCCATATCCCGATGCGGACACGCGGGATGAGACCGCGCGCTTTTAGAGGCGGTCATGGCGACCATCGAGTTCACGCCGGCGCGGTTGACGGCCGAGGAGATCGTGGATCTGAGGCAGGCGGTCGCGTGCCTCGAAGGGACGAGTTTCGCCCAGCGGCTGACCGACGCCGTCGGACGTCCGGTCGGAATGCTGAGCCGCACGATGCCGCAATCGGCCCGCCGGGTGATCGCGCACGTGAGTGAGACCGCTCTCAGGGGCGCGCTCAAGCTCGCTTTGCGCACTCTCGATCTGAACGCATCAGCAAAGCCCGCTAACCGCGCGCATAAGCTCGCCGCCGCGGCGTCCGGGGTGGTTGGAGGCGCGCTGGGGCTGGCGGCGCTGCCGCTCGAACTGCCGATCTCGACCACGATCCTTCTGCGCTCGATCGCGGAGATCGCGCGCGAGGAAGGAGAAGATCTGAGCGCCCCCGAGGCGGCTTTCGCCTGCGTCGAAGTGTTCGCCCTCGGCGGGCAGGCGGACGGGGAAGCTGCGTTCGAGAGCGGCTATTTCGCCGTCCGCGCCGCGCTCGCCAAGTCGGTCAGCGACAGCGCGCGCTTCGTCGCCAGCCAAGGCGTCACCGCCCAGTCCGCGCCGATCATTGCGCGCCTGATTTCGCAAGTCGCCGCCCGTTTCGGCGTCGTGGTGAGCGAGAAGGTCGCCGCCCAGGCGGCGCCGATTCTGGGCGCGATCGGCGGCGCGGCGGTCAACGCCGCCTTCGCCGACCATTTCCAGACGCTGGCGCGCGGGCATTTCATCGTGCGGCGCCTGGAGCGCCAGCGCGGCGCGAGCGTGGTTGCGTTCGAATATCAGCGCCTGCAGGGCGAGCGGGCGCGTGACCACGCGGAACGCCGAAGGGCGTCGTAGACGGAACGTCGCGGGCCTCGCGGGGACTGGACCCTGCCGATGGGCGGGAACCGGCAGCCACAGCGCAATCGACGCCTCAGGCGCGCCGGTCAGGCGTTGGCGGCAGCGCTTCTCGGCCTCCTCGCTCTGCCGTCCTACGCGGACCTAAGGCCGCCAGCGCGCCCGCGCAGAGCCCATCCGATGCGTTTCGTGCGCGTGGTGAGCGCTGAGGCGGCCTGCAAGCCGAATTGTCCGGAATGGCTGTCGGCTGAGGGCCTGATCGTACCCGGCTCGGCGACGGCCTTCGCCGGTGCGATTGCGAATCTCAAGGGCCGCCGGCTGCCCATCCTCATCCATTCTCCCGGCGGCTCGGTCCCCGACGCGATCGCCATGGGCGAACTCATTCGAGCCAAGGGCCTCGCGGTCGCGGTCGCCAGGACCCTGATCACCAACTGTCCGGAAGCCTCGCCGAAATGTCCGGACGGCCCGGGCAGGGCGATCACCGGCGGGGCGACCTGCGCTTCGGCCTGCGTGCTCATGCTCGCCGGCGGGGTCGAACGCCTCGCCGCCCCCTCGGCGCTGATCGGGGTGCATCAGACTACCACGCTGGTGCGCGAGACTGAAGGCTTGGCGCACCTCAAGTCGACGCGGAAGATCTACGAGCAGCGGGGCGTTGACGCCGCGGTCATGGCTTATCTCGCCGTCATGGGGGTGAACGAGCCGGTGATGACGCTCATGCGCAAAACGCCAGCGGCCAGCATTCGCTGGCTGAGCCTCGCGGAGCTTAAGGCCTCGCGCCTCGCGACCCAGGCGCTCGACGCCGCCGAGCCGATCGTGATCATCGGGGCCAACGGCCTCAATGCCAAAGCGTTCGACGGCGATGCGCCGCGCGCCGATCTCGTGCAGGCCAGCATCGCCGAGCCGGTCGCGGGAGGTGGCGCGACGCTCGAAATCGCACTGCGCTATCGCCGCGGCGGTGGCGCGGTCGAGGCGGCGGCGATGGAGCGCGATACGTCACAAGCGTCGGGGCCGCTTTCCGCAAACTGGAGCCTGACCTTGAGCGCGGCCGGCGTCGAACCGCTGCCATTGAAGACCGCCGGGGCGACGCCTGCCCGCGTCCTTATCCCTCGCGAGCGCTTCTGCGCCCTCGCCCATGGCGGCGCGACCATCACGACGTCAGCGCCCAAGGGCGCGCAGGGCTCCACGGCCCCGCTTGTGCTTTCGGCCCTGGACGGGGCGAAGACGCTCGTCGCCGAAGCCTGCCCCTGAGCGACATACGCCACGGCTCGGAACCCAGACGCGCGAGGCGGCGCCCTAGTGTTCTGTCCCGCAGATAGCTTTACATATACGTCGACCTTGTTGAGAATTTGCTCCTTCGTCGCAGTCCAGACGAACGGCGTTGCTTTGGCGTTATAGGCTTCGACGAAGGTCTGGATTTTGGCGACGAGATCCTTGGCGGAAACGAAAGAGCCGCGCCGGATCTGACGTTGGGTAATGAGAACGAACCAGCGTTCGATCTGATTGAGCCACGACGCATAGGTCGGCGTGAAATGCAGGTTGAAGCGAGGTCGTTCGGCGAGCCGGGCGCGGATCTTCGGGTGCTTGTGAGCGGCGTCGTTGTCGACCACAAGGTGAAGATCGAGGTCGCGAGGGACATTGGCTTCGATGTGCTTCAGGAACCCCAGGAATTCCTGATGTCGATGGCGGGCGCGGCATTGGCTGATGACCTGACCATTGGCGATATCGAGAGCGGCGAACAGGGTCGTCGCGCCGTGTCGATAATAGTCGTGGGTCACGCCTTCGATGTAGCCGAGCCCTAGAGGCAGAATCGGCTGGCTCCGTTCAAGCGCCTGGATTTGCGTCTTCTCGTCGACGCAGAGGACGAGCGCGTGATCCGGTGGATTCAGGGTACAGACCGACGATGTCCCGGACCTTGTCAACGAACTCGGGATCGGTGGACAGCTTGAAATGCCTGGAGCGATGAGGCCGCACGCCGAACAGGGCCAAGGTTCGCGCAACCGTGCTTTTCGAAAGGCCTGTCGTTTTCGCCGCAGAGCGCGGCTTTGGTGCACGGATACACTTGCGCCGTCTCATGAGGTTATCGTTTAGGAAGTGCTATGATGTTCGGCGTCTTCGAGGCGGCGGCTTGATCCGCCTTTCGCAAGAAGCCCGGCGCGATATTCCAATGCCGTCCATCGGCTCCAATGACGGTCACAGATTTGCGATTGTAGCGGGTCAGCGTGCCTTCGACCTTACGCCCTCGCCCGTCTTCAAACGTCACACGATCGCCGATCGAAAATTTAAGCATGGTCTGATGCGCGTGTATCTGATGAAGAAAGCGCAGTCGCTCGACGATCCTGTGATTTAGATCCACCAACTCCGCCTCGCTCAGCGCCTCTATGTCGATCGGCATTTGCTCCTCGCACCACGTAAGAGCCTCGGCAATATCTGGCTAACTCGCTAACCCGAGGCCAGGTGATTGTCCACGTCGCCGAATTTGCGCAGCGGGCAGAGATACGCATTCCCCACATTCCGCGCGATCCTAATGTGTTTGGCGGTAAATGTCCCGGTCGTTGGCGCGGGAAGAATCGTCATGCCATTCAAATTTCATCGCAATGGCCGACATCATATTCTCCGGCAGAAGTTCCGCGTGACGAATTGGCGGGACTACGAAGCCGCATTGCGAAACCGCGGAAGCCTGACGATCTGGTTCACCGCGGAAGCCATTGCAGATTGGCGCGCTCCGCCGCGTGCGACGCCAGGCGGACAGCGTCACTATTCGGATCTCGCGATCGAGACGGCGCTGACCTTACGCGCTGTATTCGGCCTGGCTCTGCGTCAGACCGAAGGCTTGATCGGTTCGATCCTGCAATTGTTGGAGATTGGCCTGCCCGTTCCCGATCACACAACGCTCAGCCGCAGGGCCGGCGGATTGAAGGTCTTGCAGAAGCCTCGCGCCTCCTCGGACCCGCTCCATCTGATCATCGACAGCACAGGCCTGAAATTGCGCGGCGCCGGAGAATGGCTGTTCGAAAAGCATGGAACGACAAAGCGGCGCGCCTGGCGCAAACTTCACATCGGCATTGATGCCGACACGGGCGAGATTGTCGCCTCCGACCTGACCGACAAGGATGTTGACGATGCTTCGCATGTCGGGCCGATGCTGGATCAACTATCGCTGGCTCCGACTTCATTTATGGGGGACGGAACCTACGATAGAAGCGCCGTGAGCGAGCTTCTTGCAAGACGAAATCCCGATATGTCCGTTCTTGTTCCGCCGTGCAAAGGCGCCGTGCCCGGATCGGACGCGACATCCTCGCCAACCCAACGCGATCGGCACATTTTGGAAATTGAGGAACGAGGTCGAATGCATTGGCAAAAAGCCTCTGGCTATAACAGACGCTCGAAAGTCGAGGCGTCTATTGGGCGTTACAAACGCGTCATCGGCGACGCTTTGAAATCACGCGCCGACGATCGCCGCAAAGCGGAGGTGGCGATTGCCGTCAAAGCGCTCAATCGTATGCGTGAGCTCGGTCACGCACAGTTCATTCGACTCGCATAATCACGAAGCCAAGGGCGAATGCCGTCCCCACGCGCCTCCATGCAACAAGGCCGGTGCGCGCGAAGAAGGCCGGCTTGTTCTTTTCGTTGACTTTGTGGGGGATCACGGGAGCAATGCCGCGCGCTCTCGCGGCGTCCCGGTTGGCCTTGCTGGCGTAGCCTTTGTCGCCGATGACGGCGCGAGGCTGAAGGTCGGGCCCGATGTCGAGCAGGGTTTCGAAGTGACGCCCGTCGAAGGCTTCGCCCCCCGTCAGGTCGAAGGCGATGATGTCGCCGGAGGCGTCCGATTTTGCGTGGATTTTCGTGGTGAAGCCGCCACGCGAGCGCCCCAGCGCTTGCCCTTCTTGCCCCCTTTTGCGCCGGCCGCCGACACATGAGCGCGCACGATCGTCGAGTCGAACATCTGAATGAGATGCGCCGTGGAACTCATCGACGCGAGGATAGGTTTTGCGGTTGGCTGCCTGCGCCGATTCGCAAGGTGTATGACATGGCGGGAAAGTCTCCGATTATGGCGAGCGATGAACAACGCGTCGGCCTCTTGGCTGTTGCCGGTTCGCGCGATCGCGGCGAGGCGGACCGCGCCCGCGCCGTGCTTTTGACGCTGGCTGGTTGGACCAGCCCCAAGATCGCGGAGGCGTTTGGCGTGCGCGAAGATACGGTTCGGCTGTGGCGCAGCGACTTCACCGCCGGCGGTGTGGCAGCGCTGAAGACCAGCATCGCGCCGGGCCCGCCTCCAGTGAAGAGTGAAGCCGCCATGCGCGTCGCCACCCCGCTGCTGGAAGAACCTGTGGCCGACCGGCGCAACTGGACGATCCCCCGCCTTCGCGCCGAGATCGAAGCGCGCGAGGGCGTGCGCATCAGCCGTTCGCAACTGTCCAAGGCCTTGCGAAAAAAAAGTTCCGCTGGCGGCGGCCCCGGCACACGCTGAAGGGACGTCAGACGGAAAGCGAGGTGGAACGGGTGGGGCTGCGCCTGCAACTGCGCAAACAGCAGGCCGAAGCGGGCGACATCGTTCTTCTCTACGGCGATGAGAGCGAGGCGCTGACCCATCCCTATCTCGCCCGCGCCTGGGCGAAGTCGGGGGCGGACTTGCGTGTGCCGGCGCCGGGGCAGGCCAAGAAGGTCGCGATGCTGGGGTCGCTCGATCCCCTCACGCGCCAACTCATCGTCCATACCAGCCCGACCAAGCGCAGCGGCGATTTCATCGCCCATCTGGAGCAACTCGACCGTCTCTTTGGACCGCAGCCCGGGCGACAGGCCAAGCCGGTCGTGCTGGTCGAGGACAATGGTCCGATCCACACCAGCAAACGCTCGCTCGCCGCCCTGGCCGCCCGCGCGCACTGGCTCACCGTCGAATGGCTGCCGAAATACACCCCCGAACTCAACGACATCGAGCCGGTCTGGCGCGATCTTAAAGCCCATCACCTCGCCCACCAGACCTTCACCGACGCCGACGCGCTCGACCAGGCCATCCATCACGCCGTCATTGATCTCAACCGCGAGCGCATCCCCAATCCGTTGGCCAAGCCACGAATCTCTGCTTAGGGTGAGCGCGATATTCGAGGAACCATAGCAATGGCCTTATCTGATGTTTTCTCGCGCGTCGTCGAAGTGATCGGCGCCGGAGCGATCGTATTGCGGGGGCAGGACGGCCGAAAAATCACGCCGGCTACTGGAGGCAATCCAGCGATTCCGGTCGCCAAGCCGCAGGGCAACCTTCCGACGCTCAAGATGCCGACCGCCAGGGGTTGGAGCCAGGGACAGACGCCAAACGTGGCGCCTGGGCTCAAGGTCAACGCGTTCGCAGCCGATCTCAAGCATCCGCGATGGCTCCACGTGCTGCCGAATGGCGACGTGCTCGCCGCCGAGGCGCTTATGGGGCCGGACCCGATAAGGTCTGTCTTCGACTACGCGATGTTCGCGACGCTGAAACGGGCCGCTGCTGTCGGAGACAGCCCGAACCAAATCACGCTGTTGCGGGACGCCGATGGCGATGGCGTCGCCGAGATCTGGAACGTGTTCCTCGAGGGGCTCAACCAGCCGTTCGGAATGGCGCTGGTCGCCGATACGTTTTACGTCGGCAACACGGATGGCGTGGTTGCGTTTCCCTATACAGCGGGCGCGAGCCGCATCAACGAGCCGGGGCGAAAGCTTGCCAAGTTCAATGGCGGCGGCCATTGGACTCGCAGTCTGCTCCCATCCCCTGACAAGACGAAGCTCTTCATCGGGGTCGGCTCGTTGACCAATATCGGAGACAAGGGCATGGCGGTCGAACAGAGCCGAGCCGCCATTCATGAACTCGATTTGGCGAGCGGCAAGAGCCGCATCTTTGCTTCTGGCCTGCGCAATCCCGTAGGCCTGGCGTGGGAGCCTCAGACCGGGGCGCTCTGGACTGTAGTCAACGAGCGCGATGGCCTCGGCGATGAGACGCCTCCCGATTACCTCACCTCCGTTCGGGACAGCGGCTTCTACGGCTGGCCCTATTGCTATTGGGGCAAGACGGCGGACGACCGCGTGCCTCAAGACCCAGCGGCTGTCGCAAGGGCGATAACACCGGACTATGCGCTCGGCGGACACACGGCGTCGCTCGGGCTCTGTTGGTTGCCAGCCGGCGTTCTTCCAGGGTTTCCTGAGGGCATGGTGATCGGGCAACACGGCTCATGGAACCGGAGCACGCTCAGTGGCTACAAGGTGATCTTCGTGCCCTTCGCGAATGGACGTCCGTCCGGGCCGTTGCGCGAGATTCTGAGCGGGTTTTTGGCGCAGGACGAACGATCGTCATTCGGACGACCGGTAGGGGTGGCGTTGGGCCCGAATAGGTCGCTGCTGGTGGCCGACGACGTCGGCAATGTGATTTGGCGCGTAACGGGAGAGCGACCAATCTAGCAAATCGCGGAGGAGCGCCGTTAAAGAAGCTTCCTCCCGAAGGCGGTTTTTTCCAATCGTGACGGCGATCGTTTGTCCTGAACTCGCTAAGCGGGCTTCGCGGTCGACGCTTCTGTTCAGGCTCGCGTTTGGGTGGTCTGAAACTTGCGTCGCCGCATGACGAGACCCCGGCTTTCCTCCTCGTTGACGGCGAAGCTTGTTGGTCTACGTTGCGCCCCGTCAGCGAACAGCGCGGGCTCCTCGAAAACAGTGAAGAGCGAAGTGGTATCGATTGCCGACATCGAAGGCGCTGAACGCCTTGTGGGGATCTCCTACACCGCGGCCGAACGCGAGCAGATGGTTGGGAATTTCGAGGGACAGATCGCTTCAGCGCGGCGGAAGTTCCGCTTCGACAATTCAATGCCCACAGCGAGCCGCTTTGATCCGCGCCTACCGAACTTCCGCATGCCGGCGCCGGGTTCGCCGCGATTTTCGCAGGGCCCAGCCCGACCATTGCCGGAAGATGAGGCGGATATCGCTTTCGCGTCGATCGGAGAGCTCGCGGCCTGGATCGCCTCCGGCGCGTTGACGAGCCGGCGGCTGACGGAGGTTTTCCTCTCCCGGATCGACGCTTTAGGACCTAGGCTCGAGTGTTTCAGCACAGTCACGGCTAAGCGCGCGCTTGCGGAGGCCGACGCGGCGAACGCACTGCTGCGCGGAGGCGTCAACCTCGGCCCGCTGCACGGCCTGCCTTATGGATTAAAGGACCTCTTCGACACCAAGGGGATCACGACCGGTTGGGGCGCTGAGCCATACCGGGATCGAGTCCCGGCCACGGACGCGACCATTGTGGGCAAGCTGCGCGCTGCCGGCGCCGTGCTTTTGGGCAAAACGACGGTCGGTGCGCTTGCTTACAACGACATTTGGTACGGCGGCTGGACGCGCAATCCTTGGAACCTCAATGAAGGCTCGAGCGGCTCGAGCGCCGGATCGGCCTCGGCCGCCGCCGCGGGCTTATGCGCCTTTTCGATCGGCACAGAGACCCTGGGGTCGATCACCTCACCCAGTCAGCGTTGCGGCACAACGGGACTGCGGCCAACCTTCGGCCGGGTGTCGCGCGCGGGCGGTATGACGCTCTGCTAGTCGCTGGACAAGGTCGGGGCTATCTGCCGCTTTGTCGAAGACACAGGCGTCGTGCTCGCGGCAATCAACGGCGCGGACGAGGCAGACCGCTTTTCCATCGGGGCGCCGTTCCGTTTCGACGCCGAGGCCGATATTTCCGAACTCAAGCTTGGCTATCTGCCCGAAGCCTTTGGCGAAAGCGCCACCGAGATTGACCACGCGGCGCTCGCTGCGAGCCGTCGTCTCGGCGTTGAGGTCGTCGAATTTTCGCTGCCTCCCCTTCCCTATGAGGCGCTCATGAACGTGGTCTACGCAGAAGCTGCGGCGGCGTTCGAGAACCTGACCCTATCCGATCTCGACGATACGCTCAAATGGCAGGACGACGGCGCGTGGCCCAATACGTTCCGTAAGGCGCGTTTTCTTTCCGCCGTCGATCACGTCCAATTGGACCGGCTGCGCTATCAGGTGATGCTCGCGCTCCATTAGCTTTTCACCAAGGTCGACGCGGTGATCGGCCCGTTCATGACTGGGCCGATGCTCATTGCCAGCAACTTCACCGGACACCCTTGCCTGCATCTGCGTGCGGGCTTCCTCCGTCTGGCGACGCGTGGCGCAGCCTCTCTCGGCTCGGGCAAACTGACGACCGGAGAGCCCATGGCTGCAGGCCGCACCTTTATGGTTCCCCAAGGCATCTCTTTGTGGGGGCGGTTGTTCGAAGAAGGCCCGATACTCAATCTCGGCATGGCGCTCGAGAAGGAGCTGGGCGTCGCCGCCATTCGCCCCGAATTTCCGGCATGAATCTGGTTGGCGGCGGTCCTGTGAGGTGAACGCCAAGGTTTGGAAGAGCGAGTCAATCCTTTGAGAAGGAGATAGGCTATGAAGCGTAGGGATTTCTTGACCACGAGCGCAACATTGATCGGAGCCGCCACTTTTGGGGGCTTCGTGACCAGTCCGTCGCGGGCCGCAGATGAGCCGGTCAAGGGTGGGACGCTAATTTGGGGACATTCCGAGACGACGCAGAATTTAGACATCCATCAGACGGGCACAGCCTCGACGATCCGCGTGCTGCAGAACGTTCACGACGCGATCGTGACCGTCGACAAAAATTTCACGGTGGTCCCGAGCCTCGCCAAGAGCTTCGAGCAGAGTCCTGACTACCTCACTTACACGTTCCACCTTCGTCCGGGCGTCAAGTTCCACAACGGCAAGACCATGACTTCGGCGGACGTCAAATATTCCTTTGACCGTTGCCGGGCCAAGGAAACGGGCGCGGTCAATTTCGAGGTGTTCAACGACGTGGCGTCGATCGAGACGCCTGATGACCTCACCGTCGTGATCAAGATGAACCGGGTCAACGCTCCGTTCCTCAGCCGCCTCGCCGAAAACGGCGCCGGCGCCATCATGCCTCAGGGGTCGGGAGACCAGCAGGGGAAAGCGCCGATCGGCGCCGGGCCGTTCAAGTTCGTGCGCCGGGAATTCGGACACGAGGTCGAGATCGCGCGCTTCGACGACTACTGGGACGGGCCGGCCTATCTCGACAAGGTCATCGCGAGGGAAGTGACCGGGCCCACGGTGCGGCTTACCGGGTTGCGTACCGGCGAAATGCACATGATCAACGACATTCCGCCTGACCGGATGAAGGAGATTAAGAGGGATCCAAAGTTGCAGGTCATCACGTGGTTTCCCCTCAACTGGGATTTCGTCAATCTCAACCACGATTTCGCGCCGTTCAAGGATCAGCGCGTACGCCTCGCGATCGATCTTCTGATCGACAAGGAGGCGCTGTTGCAAGGCGCATTATGGGGCGAAGGCCGGATCACCGCGTCGCCGAGCTTTTCGACTTCACCCTCGTACAACGCGACGCTCAAGAATCGTCCTCAGGATATCGAAAGGGCCAAGCAGCTGCTCGCTGAGGCCGGTTACGGACCAGGCAAGCTCGACCTCGTGTTCAAGGCAACCACGAACTATCCATATCACGTCGAGTTGGCGCAGATCATGCTCGAATGGTTCAAGGAAGCCGGCATCAACATGAAGATCGAGCAGCTGACCTGGGCCGACTGGCTGAGCCAAGTGTGGGTCAACAAGGACTTCCAGATCTCCATGATGAACTTCTTTACCCTGTGGGAGCCGGATTTCCTCTACTACAGCCTCTGGCATTCGACCGGCGCGTTTAACTACCGTCATATCCGGGATCCCGATCTCGACGCTCTCTTGGAGAAGGCGCGCGTGACCATCGACCCCGTGGCGCGCGCCGAGATCTACAAGCAGGTGCAGCAGCGCATCTACGACCAGGATCACGACGTCATCCTCTGGTTCCGCAACGGGTCGATCGGCGCGCAGCCATCGGTCGGCGGCCTCGATACGATCGTTCATCCGAACGGCAGCAACTTCCAGTTCCACAAAGTCTGGTTGCGGGCGTGAAGGCAGTGGCCAGCGCGAGGAAGGCGCCGGCCGTCTCAACCGAAACCGGCTTTGGATCGCCATGTCTTTTATCTCCAATCGCCTGCTCTCGATTGCGCTGACGCTGTTTTTGATCTCGGTCATTACCTTCGCCGTCACGACCGTTCTGCCCGGCGACGTTGCGACCATGATCATGGGCACACAGAGCAATCCGGAGGCGCTAGCGGGATTGAGGAAGAGCCTTGGCCTCAACGACCCGCTTGTTCTTCAATATGGCCGGTGGATCGGCGGCATGGTGACCGGCGACTGGGGGAGTTCGCCCGTATTCAAAGTCCCCATCGCCGATCTTCTTATCCAGAAGATCAAGGCGAGCTCGCTCATCGTCGCGATGTCGATGGGGGATAGCGTTGATCTGCGCCGTGCCGCTCGGCGTTTGGGCGGCCGTTCATCGCGAGGATGGCGCGAGCAGCACCGCAGCGCTGGTTGGCGTGAGTTTGCCCGATTTCTTTTGGGGGATCATGATGATCCTCCTATTCGCTCGGACTCTTGGTTGGTTTCCGTCAAGCGGGTTCGCTGGCCCGTCCGTGAACCTCAAGCAGGCGCTGGCCCACGCCTTCCTTCCTTCGCTTGCCCTTGGGCTCGGCCTCATGGCGCATCTCACTCGCATGACCCGCTCGACCATGACCGGGATTCTTGGACAGTAATTCATTCGCGTCGGACGCGCGAAAGGTCTCAAGGAGCGAACAATCGTTTGGCGCTACGCTTTGGCCAACGCGATCGGCCCAGTGATAACGGTAGCCGGCCTTCAGGTTGGTTACCTCTTTGGCTCGATCATCGTCATCGAGACGCTCTTCAACTACACCGGCATGGGCTGGCTGACCTATCAGGCCCTGCTCAATCGCGACATTCCCCTAATTCAAGCGACTGTGTTCGTCATCGCGGCCGTCGTCATGCTCGCCAATCTCGCCGTCGACTTACTCTATCTCTACTTCGACCCGCGCATCCGGCTTGCGTAGAAAAAAGATGCGGCGTTTCTTCACTGCCAAAGGACTTATCGGCGCGGGGCTCGTGATCGCGATGGCTCTGATCGCGATCGTCGCCCCGCTGGTCATTCCCGCCGATTACGGAACGAGGATGACGATGACTGCGCGCCTCCGCCCGCCCTCTGAGCTCCATTGGCTCGGAACCGATCAACTTGGGCGGGACCTCTTCTATCGCGTGATGCTTGGTGCTCCAACGTCGCTCGGAATCGCGGGCGCTGCTGTACTGATGAGCCTCGTCCTTGGCCTGCCCATCGGCATGGCAGCCGGCTTCTACCGCGGCCACATCGACAACGCGCTCATGCGTCTGGTCGACACGCTCCTGAGCTTTCCGGTATTGTTGCTCGCGCTGACCATCAGCGCCATGCTCGGCCCGAGCATCCCCAACGCCATCATCGCCATCGGCGTCGCCTTCGCACCCTTTCTGGCGCGGATTGTGCGCGGCGAGCCGCTCCGCGTCACGCAGATGCCGTATGTCGAAGCGGCGCGTGCTGCGGGAGCAACTGACCTCAATCTCGTCCTGCGGCACGTAGCGCCCAATGTTATGCCGCCGATCATCGTCCAAGCCACGATTAGCCTGGCCTTCGCCGTTCTTGCGGAGGCCGGCCTTTCGTTTCTCGGCCTTGGCACCCAGCCCCCGCAATCCTCCTGGGGACTGATGATTCAAGCGTCGCGCGACTACCTCGATGTCGCGCCATGGACCGGCCTTGTCCCCGGCGCAGCGGTCGCTATCACGGTGCTCGGGCTCAACATGTCGGGCGACATTCTTCGCGACGTATTCGACCCGCGGACGAGGTGAGGCGCGAGCGGCAAATGTCGTCAACAGTCGAGGCCCTTCCCGCAACGCAAGACAGCGTCCGGCAGCCGCTGGTAGCAGTCGAGGATCTGCGGGTAGAATTTAAGATCGACGGCTTGACGATCGTCGCCGTGGACGGCGTCTCGTTTTCGATCGATCCCGGTGAGACGGTCTGCCTCGTCGGCGAATCGGGTTCTGGAAAATCGGTCACCTCGCTCTCTCTCATGCGTCTCGTCGAATTTGGCGGCGGGCGAATATCCGGAGGCATGCTCAAATTCGCGCCGCGCAAGGGTGAATCGGTCGACCTCGCTAAGGCTCCGCAGGAATTCATGCGCGAGCTCCGCGGCAATCAAATCGGCATAATCTTTCAAGAGCCGATGACCTCGCTCAATCCCGTCTTCACAATCGAACGGCAACTCGTCGACGGGATAAAGGCGCATCGGGGCCTGAAGCGACATGAAGCGCGAGCGCGCGCGCTCGAGCTTCTCCAGAGTGTGCGGGTGCCCGAGCCGGAGCGCCGCCTCAAGCAATATCCTCACGAATTGTCGGGCGGCATGCGCTAGCGCGTCGTCATCGCCATGGCGATGGCCTGCGAACCGCGGCTCCTCATCGCCGACGAGCCAACGACAGCGCTGGACGTTACGATCCAGGCGGAAATCCTCGCCCTCATCGACCGATTGAAGCGCGAAAACCGCATGGCCGTGCTGTTCGTCACCCATGATATGGCGGTCGTTGCGCAGATGGCCGATCGGGTCTTCGTCATGTAGCGCGGCAAGATCGTCGAGGAAGGCGGCGTAGAGACGATCTTCGAAAATCCGCAGGCTGACTACACGCGGATGTTGCTCGCAGCCGTTCCGAAACTCGGCGCAATGTGCGGCACGGCCGCGCCGGCGCCCATGGTTAGAATTGGCGATTCCGCTTCCGCGACGCCCAGCGCTTCTCCGCGCCGGCATGAATTGCGCCGTTTGCTAAAGGTGAAGAATTTAACCACGCGCTATCCAGTGAGAGGGGGCGTTCTGCGTCGTGTTGTTGCGAACGTCCATGCGGTCGAGGACGTGAGTTTCTCGATAAACGCTGGTGAAACATTTTCGCTTGTCGGCGAATCCGGGTGCGGCAAGTCGTCTTGCGGCCGGTCGATCTTGCGCTTGGTCGAGCCACAATCAGGCGAGGTGTGGCTCAACAGCCGAGAAATCCGCAGCCTCGGACAAGCCGAATTGCGCGAAGCGCGCCGAGATATGCAGACGGTGTTCCAAGATCCATTTGCATCAGTAAATTCGCTCCGGAGATTACGCGATCAGGTCGCCGAGCCGCTCGTCAACTTCGGTCTCGCCTCGAAATCAGAAATCGCGGATCGCGTGGCAAAACTCTTTGACCGTGTCGATCTCCCGCGCAGTTTCCTAAGCCGCTATCCTCACGAACTGTCCGGAGGACAGCGGCAGCGCGTGGCGATCGCGCGCGCGATCGCTCCCCATCCGAGCCTGGTCATAGCTGACGAGGCGGTTTCAGCCCTCGATGTCTCGGTGCAGGCGCAGGTGCTGAACCTCCTCGCGGAATTGCAGGCAGACCTGGGGTTGTCCTTTCTCTTCATCAGCCACGATATTGCGGTGGTCGAGCGCATATCGCACCACGTCGGAGTTATGTATCTGGGACGTCTCGTCGAGTTCGGTTCGCGGCCAGCGGTGTTCGAGGACGCGCGGCACCCCTACACCAAGGCGTTGATGGCCGCCGTCCCAGTCGCCGATCCGAGACGCCGACAAGTCCACGAGGCTCCAACCGCCAAGCCCCTTGCCTCGCCAATCTTTCCACTGGGGTATGAAGCGGAGCCCTCGACCTACGACGAGGTGACGCCGGGCCATTTCGTCCTTCGTCGAGCCTGAGCCGTGCCGGGAGGGGAGCGAGACGTCGATCAGAGCGAGATGCGATCGGTTTTAAATCGTCATCGCGAGGAGCCATAGGGCGTCGAAAGACGCCCGTCTTTCGACGGGTTACGGCGACGCGGCGATCCAGGAGCCGTTGGGCGCCCGACAATTCCTGGATCGCTTCGCTTACGCTCGCGATGAGGGTTTCGGGTCCACCTGAAATCACCCAGCTGCGGGTATGATACCAAAGGCTCCGCTGGCTGAACTCATAGGGGGATTCCCAAATCGCGGGGATGCTAATTCAAGGCGGCGTGGAGGATTCGCGCCATGCTTTCAGCGGTGAGATTGCGAGAGGATTATTCGGCCGAGGAGCTTCGCGCGCTTGCCCGTCGATCGAAGGACGTCAACCAGAGCCGACGGCTTCTGTCGCTGGCTGCGGTCCGGGACGGCATGGACCGAGGCTCGGCGGCGAAGATCGGCGGCATGGACCGCCAGACGCTGCGCGACTGGGTCCATCGCTTCAACGCCTCGGGGCCGGCTGGGCTCATCGACAATTGGACCGAGGGTCCGAAGCCTCGCCTATCGGCGGAGCAACTGGCTCAGTTCGCGCAGATCGTCGAGGCCGGGCCGGATCGGGAGAAGGACGGGGTGGTCGGCTGGCGGCGCGTCGACCTCAAGCGCGTCATCGCCGAGAGGTTCGGCGTCGACTTTCACCAGCGCTATGTCGGAAAGCTCCTCGAGAAGCTTGGCTTCTCGCATATCAGCGCCAGGCCCCGTCATCTGGGTCAGGACGAGCGGATCGTCGAGGCGTTTAAAAACGTATGGCCCGCCCCGTTCGCAAGGGGTTTTGTCGAGATTGGCGGCCGATCCAGTCTGCTTCAACGTATCCGGCCTCGAGGAGCTTCCTCCGGCCATGATGGAGATACGCGCGCTCCGGTCCTCATAAAACTCCCGGCGTCAGATCGCGCCGTTTTTTAAGCCAGGCTTCCGGAGCGCCGTTCGACTGTCAGGCCATCCCGTCGTCACCCTCTCGCAAACCCCTGTTGACCGATGGACGCTTTGACCGTGACCGGCCAATTCTATGCCGCCGCAGGCATTCCCATGACGGCGAACCGTTCTCCGCGCCGCAGCGCCGCCCAGGCGATTCTCGACAGCTTGTTGGCGAAGGCGACGATCGCAACGTTGCGATGGGCGCGGCCTGAAAGGCCTTTGGCTCATCGGCCCAGCGGCGTGTCGCGCTCAGCCACATAGGCAGCGCGGCGCGTGCACCGTGGATCAGCTGTCGGCGCAGGTAGCTGTTGCCTCGTTTGCTGATGCCAAGCAGCTTCGGCTTGCCGCCGGTGGTGAACTGACGGGGAACCAGGCCGAGCCACGCGGCGAGATCGCGCCCGCGCTCGAAGCTTTCCGCCCGCCCGACCGACGCGACAAGGGCGGAGGCGACGATCGCGCCGATGCCTGGGATTGTCGTCAGCCGTCGAGCCTTTTCGTTCTCCTTCACCCAGCGGGCGAACTCGGCGTCGAAGGCAGAAATTCGTCGATCGAGTTCGGCCCATGGCGCGCGAGCGTCGGCGACGAGCAGAGCAATTCGTGGGCTCAGGTCGGCTGCGCCTTGCTCGTCCATCAGTACGCTCAGAAACTGCTCGAGCTTTCGCTTGCCCCGCGGAGCAACGAATCCGCGCTCCAGCAGGATGGCGCGCAACTGATTGATCAGAGCCGTCCGCTCCCCGACCAGTCGATCTCGCGATCAATGCAGCGTCTGCATGTCGAGCTGGTCCTGGCCCTTCAGTTCGACGAACCGCATCGTCGGCCGCGTCGCCGCTTCCGCGATCCCCTCGGCCTCCCGATCGTCGTTCTTCCGCGCCTTGACATGGGGCCGAACATATTCGGGCGACATCAGACGCACGTCATGGCCGTGGGCGGCGAACACGCGGCCAAGATGGTGGGCGCCGCAGCAGGCTTCCATGCCAACAACGCACGGAGGAAGCTTCTCCGCCAGAGCAACCAGCGTCTCCCGTCTCACCTTACGCCGCATAACGACCGCGCCGGACGTATCCAGCCCAACCACGCTGCAGACGTTCTTGCCGAGGTCGACGCCAAGCACAGAAATATCCATACCCCTTCCTCCTCCTGAACCGCCGGCGACCCTACGACGCCGGAAGGAGGGGCGGGCCATTCCATAAAACTTCCCGCGCGCGCTGAAGGCTCATCTCGAAGGACTGCCGGAGACGGCGCCGGTCGAAATCTGGTTTGCGGACGTCCCTCGATAAGATCGGGATGAGGGCCCGCATCGGCCAGAAGAACGGCCAGGTTCGGCAGTGGGCCAGGCGCGGAACACGACCCAGGCAGCCCGCCGACCCGCGCTATGACAACGCCGATCTGTTCGGCGCGATCTGCCCAGCCCGCGGCGTCGGGGCGGCGTTGGCGCTGCCCCATGCCGACACCGACATGATGCAGCTTCACCTCGACGAAATCTCGCGCAGCGTCGCCGACGGCGCCCATGCCGTTCTGCTGCTCGACCGCGCCGGATGGCGCACCACGAGCAAGCTCGACGCGCCCGACACCATCACGCCGATCTTCCTGCCTTCCCGTGCGCCCGAGCTAAACCCAATCGAGAACGTCTGGCAATATCTTCGCCAGAACTGGCTCTCAAACACCGTCTTCGAAAACTACGACGCGATCGTCGACGCCGCATGCGCCGCTTGGCGAAAGCTCATCGCCCAGCCCGAAACGATCACCTCCATCGGAATGCGCGGCTGGACGCACCTCGGTCAGCCGTCATGACCTTTGGCATAACCCATTGATAAGTCTAAATTCTGACGAGAGAATCCAAGGAAATCCAACCCTCATGAACGGGGGTCTTTGCAGCGAAACAGCGACGAGCCAAGAAAACCCAAACGGAAGGACCGGATCGAACGTCGCGGCCCGCCGCCGGGAACGAGCCAAACCGGCTCCCTCCCCATGCAAAGCGCGCCCTAACGCGAAGCTTGCGCCAAATGCCGTCGGTAGCGGGCGAGCACTTGCGCGCGGTAGATGGGGCGCAGCGCCTCGTGGCGGAGGCGTTCGGCAAAACTCATCGACTTGCGCTGGACCGTGCTGCCGCCGGTTTCGCCGGACACGTCGCGGACCGGCGAGGGTGAAGCGACGAGAACAGGCTGGCCAGTGACCCAGGTCATCTGCATGAGGGTGTCGATGGGGCGGTCGAAGGGCAGCGTGCAGTCGAGAAGTCGCTTCGCGGCGTCGATCGAGACAATCTGGGCGATGGCCCTGAGCGGCGGCGCGTCGGGGCGCAACAGCGCAAAGGCGCCGCGTTGCGCAATCGCCGTCCCATTCCGGATCGGCTTGGCCGGCAGCAGCACATAATCCCAGGCCGACCGTTCCGCGGTTATAAAGTCGAGCAACGCCGCGAACGAAGCGGGGTCGATTTCAGCATCGTCCTCAAAAATGAACGCGAAGTCGAGAGCGTCGTCGACGATCCGCCGCCACGCTGCGCGATGGCTAAGAAAAACGCCGACTTCCGTCCTTGTCGGCGCGAAGGGATAGCGCGGCTGAAAGCGGCGCGGCGCGTACGCCCGGCCGACCTCTTGCGCCGATAGGCGCGCGCCGTCCACCGCCGCCACAACCTCGCTCTCGATCGGCAGGCGAACAACGAGCGATTGGACATTGGGCCACCGCGAGCTTGCGCGCTCCAGATGTAGGATAAAGGCTTTCGGGCCGGTCAAGACTGGCTCACGGGGCAAAGACCTGCGATAGTCCGGGGCCTTAAGAGCGCAAGAGGGCCTTCATACGCGCCGTTCCGCGCCAAGTCATCCCGCTTGCCATTGGAAAAGGGAGAGGACCGCGCCAGATGAAAGTCACCGTCGATGTTGACTGCACCCCTCTCGAGGCGCGTCAGTTCATGGGATTGCCGGATGTCGAGCCGATGCAGAAGGCGGCCATGGCGGAGATCGAAAAGCGCATGATGACCGAGCTCGAGCGCTTTTCTCCCGAGACTCTGTTCAAGGCATGGCTGCCGATCGCCGGCATGAACGCCGACTGGCTCCAGGAGTTTTTCAAGCGCGCATCCCCGAAATGAAGGCGCCCCTGCTCCGCACGAAAGTCGTCAGTTTTCATGCCCCCCGTTCGCGTTTTGCCCTTCCCGACTCCCCAGGCGGCCCCTACATTAGCGACGAGCCGCGAAATCGCGGCAATCCTATTGTATGGGCTTGGCTCACGTCGCTTCGGGGCGCGGGCTAGCGCCGAAGGGGTTGATGATGAATTTAGAGAAATATACGGAGCGGGCGCGCGGCTTCGTGCAGTCCGCGCAGTCGCTGGCGCTTCGTGAGGGGCATCAGCAATTTACGCCCGAGCACGTGCTCAAGGTGCTTCTGGACGACGAGGAGGGCTTGGCCGCGGGGCTGATCGACCGGGCCGGCGGAAACTCTCGCCAGGCGCTGACGGAGGTCGAAGCCGCTCTTGCCAAATTGCCTAAGGTCGAAGGGTCGGGCGCCGGGCAGCTCTATATGGCGCCGATGACGGCGCGCCTGTTCGACAATGCCGAGAAGATCGCCCAGAAGGCGGGCAATTCGTTTGTGACCGTCGAGCGCCTCCTGCTCGCGCTGGCGATGGAGAAGGGTACTCAGGCGGCGAAGATTCTGGCCAACGCCGGCGTCTCGGCGCAGACCCTTAACGCGGCGATCAACGACATCCGCAAGGGCCGCACCGCCAACTCGGCGAGCGCCGAGAACCAGTATGACGCGCTGAAGAAATACACCCGCGACCTCACCGACGCCGCGCGCAACGGCAAGCTCGACCCGGTGATCGGCCGCGACGAGGAGATCCGCCGCACCGTCCAGGTGCTGTCGCGGCGCACCAAGAACAACCCGGTGCTGATCGGCGAGCCGGGCGTCGGCAAGACGGCGATCGTCGAAGGCTTGGCGCTGCGCATCGTCAACGGCGACGTGCCGGAATCGATCCGCGACAAGAAGCTGCTCGCGCTCGACATGGGGTCGCTCATTGCTGGCGCGAAATATCGCGGCGAGTTCGAGGAGCGCCTTAAAGGGGTGCTCAACGAGGTCACCGCGGCCGCGGGCGGCATTATCCTGTTCATCGACGAAATGCATACCCTCGTCGGGGCGGGCAAGGCCGACGGCGCGATGGACGCTTCGAACCTTCTGAAGCCTGCCTTGGCGCGCGGCGAACTGCACTGCGTCGGCGCGACGACGCTCGATGAATATCGCAAGCATGTCGAGAAGGATGCGGCGCTGGCGCGGCAATTCCAGCCGGTGTTCGTCTCCCAGCCCACGGTCGAGGATACGATCTCGATCCTGCGCGGCCTGAAGGACAGGTACGAGGCCCATCACGGCGTGCGCATTACCGATCCGGCGATCATTGCCGCGGCCACTCTGTCCGATCGCTATATTGCCGACCGGTTCCTGCCGGACAAAGCGATCGACTTGATCGACGAAGCGGCCGCCCGCCAGCGGATGCAGGTCAATTCCAAGCCCGAGGAGCTGGACGAGTTCGACCGGCGCATCATGCAGCTCAAGATCGAGCAGGAGGCTCTGAAGAAAGAGACCGACACGGCTTCGAAGGATCGCCTCAAGAAGCTCGCCGGCGAGCTTGCGGAATTGCAGGAGAAGTCCGACGCGCTGACCGCCCGCTGGAAGGCCGAGAAGGACAAGCTTGGCCAGGCCGCCAAGCTCAAGGAAGAGCTCGACGCCGCCCGCAACGCGCTCGCCCAGGCGCAGCGCAAGGGCGACTACGCGGAAGCGGGAAGGCTCACCTATGACACGATCCCGACGCTTGAGAAGAGACTTCAGGAGGCGGAGAGCCAGGGCAACAGCGTGCTGGTCGACGAGGCAGTGACGGCCAGTCACGTCGCGCAGGTCGTCTCGCGCTGGACCGGCATCCCGGTCGACAAGATGCTCGAGGGCGAGCGCGAGAAGCTCCTCAAAATGGAGGAGGAAATCATGCGCCGGGTCGTCGGCCAGCACGAAGCGGTGCACGCCGTTTCGACCGCCGTCCGTCGCGCCCGCGCGGGCTTGCAGGATCCGAACCGCCCGATCGGCTCGTTCATGTTCTTGGGGCCCACCGGCGTCGGCAAGACGGAGCTCACCAAGGCGCTCGCGGCCTTCCTGTTCGATGACGAGAGCGCGCTCGTGCGCATCGACATGTCCGAGTACATGGAGAAGCACTCGGTCGCCCGGCTCATCGGCGCGCCCCCCGGCTATGTCGGCTACGAGGAAGGCGGCGCCTTGACCGAGGCGGTGCGACGCCGCCCCTATCAGGTCGTGCTGTTCGACGAGATCGAGAAAGCGCATCCGGACGTGTTCAACGTCCTGCTGCAGGTGCTCGACGATGGACGGCTGACCGACGGTCAGGGGCGCACGGTCGATTTCCGCAACGTGCTGATCATCATGACCTCCAACCTCGGCTCCGAGTACCTCGTCAATCTTCGGGAAGGTGAGGACACGAAGACGGTCGAGAAGGAAGTGATGGGCGTCGTCCGCGGCCATTTCCGGCCCGAGTTCCTGAACCGCGTCGACGAAATCATCCTCTTTCATCGCCTGCGGCGCGAGGATATGGGCGAGATCGTCGACATCCAGCTCAAGCGCCTGAACCGGCTTTTGGAGGATCGTAAGATTGCGTTAAGCCTCGACGCCAAGGCGCGGCAATGGCTGGCCGAGAAGGGGTACGATCCGACCTATGGCGCCCGTCCGTTGAAACGCGTGATCCAGAAATGGGTGCAGGACCCGCTGGCGCAGATGCTGCTTGCCGGGGAGTTGCCCGACGGGTCCACGGTCAAGCTCAGCGCCTCGCACGGGCGCCTCACGATCAACGGCAGGGAGGTCGGCGATGAACCCGGCAATTCTTCGCAGCCGAAGTCACCGTCGGTCGTGCAGTTTCCGAAAAGCTGATCGATGAGGTCCACGCGCGGCCCAACGTTTGAACGCTCCGCCGGTGTGCATGATCGCCGGCAGGCGCCAGAGCGATTGGCTTGCTGGAGTGCTCGGTCATGACCAGCGCCGTCGGCCGGTTCGTCGGCGGATCGCCCGCGATGGTGGCCGTGCGGCTTATCGTCGTCTCGTTTGTCGTCGGGATCGTTCTCGAGACTTTCGGCTTTAACCCGGCTACGTTGCTCAGCGAGGCTGTGCGCGGCGCGAGACAGATCGTCGAGCTCGGATTTACCGACATCCGTCAAGTTGGTCAGATACTGCTGACCGGCGCGATGGTGGTCGTTCCGGTGTGGCTGGCTTTGCGGCTGCTTGACTCCAGCGGCAGGGGTTAGGCGATCGTTCAGCGCAATGAGCAAAGGCGCATGCATCTGCGCGGCAAGAGGGCTTGACGCGCCCGCGCGGCGCTGATCCCTTACGCTGCGCTGGATATCACCCACGGGCAGATGTTAATGGCATTCTCTCATCCCCTCGCCAGGGCCGCTAAAGTGTGGACCGCGAAGACCCACGATGGCGGTGAACAGCGCGTCCTTGTCATCGTCACGACGATCCCACTGGAGCCGAACGACAAGGGCTACAAGAGATCGTTGGTCGAGCGCCTGTCGCGTGCGGCGCGCGACTATCTGGCTGACTCGAACGAAGCCGCTTCGTTCTTGCTGATGAGTCGGTTGAGGGACTGGAGCGCGGCCAAGGCTTGAGGACGCGGTGCGCCCTCTCGGCCCGGACAAGTTTCTCTATTGTTGGCCATCCGTTGCGCTCAAACGGGCGCTTCTCAACAAAACTGGTTGTGATAGATTGCGGCTGAGAAGCGCGCGTCAGAGGGGCATCGAAGCTCCCGTTGTTGCGCGCAGCTTGAATCGGGGACGGACGCCATGACCAACACAGCATCGGCATTAGGGCTTGGACCGGGCGCGGGCCTCGCGCCGCTCAAGACCAAATGGGGGTGGATCGTCGCCCTCGGCGTGGTCTACGTCGTTGCCGGCGTGATCGCGCTCGGCAGCGTCGTCATGGCGACCATCGCCAGCGTCTACGTTGTCGGCATCATGATGCTGCTGGCCGGCGTTTTCGAAGTTATTCATTCGTTCCAGATCAAGTCCTGGGGACGCTTTCTGTTCTGGCTAGCTCTCGGCATCCTCTACATCATTGCCGGGTTCGTGGCGTTCGACAATCCGCTACTGACCGCGGTGTGGCTGACGCTCATTCTCGGCGCAGCGCTCGTCGCCTCCGGTATCATGCGGGTTTTCCTTGGCTTCAACATGAAGGGCGGGACGCCGTGGGGCTGGATCGTCGCTTCGGGCCTGATCACACTGCTGCTCGAAATCATCATCCTGATCCACTGGCCGGTCTCCTCGCTCTATGTGCTCGGAATCTTTCTTGGCGTCGACCTCGTGTTCGCCGGCGCGACCTGGATCGGGCTCGGCTTGGGTTTGCGACAAGCGGCCTGACGGATGAGACCCCGGGCGCAACCATAAGTCCGCGCCCCGTTTGAGTCGACGCGGCGATGCGCGGCGGGCCGCGTTTCGTCGGTCAAGGAGATCCTTGCGTGCGCTGGTTTTACCTGGCGATCGTGGTTGTGTTTGTCGCTGCGCTGATCATCTTCGTGTTTCAGAACACGCAGAGCGTCGGCGTCTCGTTCCTCGCGCTCGGCGTCACGTTGCCGCTCGCCGTGCTCGTTTTCGTCGTCTATGCGCTGGGCGCCTTGAGCGGCGGAAGCCTTTATGCGCTTCTGCGGCGATCGGTCGCCGGCTCCCGGCGCGCCTGAAGGGCGTCCCTCGGATGCGCGCCATGGTCCTCAATCGGGCGCACGAACGGCTCGTGATGGCGGAGCGACCCGAGCCGTCGCCCGGGCCGGGTCAGATTCGCGTTCGGGTCGAGGCCTGCGGCGTCTGCCGCACCGACTTGCACCTCGTCGACGGCGAACTGCCCAATCCCAAGCTACCCATTGTGCCGGGACATGAAATTGTTGGCCGCGTCGATGCCGTCGGCGACGGGGTTGGCCTCAAGCTCGGCGCCCGCGTCGGCGTGGCTTGGCTCAGCCATGCATGCGGGCATTGCCCCTATTGTGGAAGCGGACGCGAAAACCTGTGCGATACCCCGCTATTCACCGGCTATACCCGCGACGGCGGTTACGCCACCCATACGATTGCGGAAGTGGATTTCGTCTTTCCGCTCTCCGAGGGCCTTAACCCGGTCGAGACCGCGCCGCTGCTCTGCGCCGGTCTGATCGGCTGGCGGTCGCTCAAGCTGGCCGGGGACGGGCGGACGATCGGCATCTTTGGCTTCGGCGCCGCGGGGCACATCATCGCCCAGGTCTGTCGCTGGCAGGGGCGGCGCGTGTTCGCCTTCACCCGGCCGGGCGACCTTGTCGGTCAGTCCTTTGCTCGCTCGCTCGGCGCCGACTGGGCGGGCGGGTCGTATGACCAGCCGCCCGAGCCGCTCGACGCCGCGATTCTGTTCGCGCCGGTCGGCGCGCTCGTTCCCGCCGCGCTTGCCGCATTGCGCAAGGGCGGGCGGGTCATCTGCGGCGGCATCCACATGAGCGACATCCCTTCGTTCTCCTACGGGCTGCTCTGGGAGGAACGCAGCGTCGCCTCGGTCGCCAATCTGACCCGCGCCGACGGCCACGAATTCCTGGCGCTCGCGCGGCAGGCGAAGGTTAGGACGACGACCACGCCCTATCCGCTCGACAAGGCCAACGACGCGCTCGACGATTTACGCGCCGGCAGGCTCGAAGGCGCAGCAGTGCTTGTGGCCTGAAGTCGCCAACTCAATGTAGGCGTGGGAAACCGCTGCATTTGCCGGCAAAACGTGCTTTTTACGCCGAAAATCCTGTCAAAACTGCCCGAAAAGGGGGCCGCCGAGCGTCGTTTTCCTTCCGCCAAACGAGCGATTTCAAGGCGCTAGAGCGTTCTGCTTTTGGGTCTACGCGTATCCGGCATTCCTGATGTATGCGGCGCATTCTTTGGGGCTGTATTGGGCCAGGATTTCGCCGCAGGCGGCGGAGACAATTCGTAGGTTCGAGCTTGTGCCTTTCGCAGCAAGGTTTTGAACTTGGCGAAGACCTGCTCGATTGGATTGAGATCGGGAGAGTATTTCGGGAGGAATACAAGTCGCCCGCCGACGTCGCGAATTGCCTTCCGCACCGCCTTTCCCTTGTGCGAGCCGAGATTGTCGAGGATGACGACGTCGCTTGGCTTGAGGGTCGGGATGAGGAACTGCTCGACATAGGCGCGAAAGCGTTCACCGTTGATGGGTCCGTCGAACAGGCAGGGCGCATCAATCCGATCGTTACGCAACGCAGCGAGGAAGGTTGCGGTCTTCCAGCGGCCTTGCGGGACCTTGTCGGTGAGCCGCTCCCCTTTCGGCGCCCAGCCCCGAAGGCGGGTCATGTTGGTCTTCGTCCAGGTCTCGTCGATGAAAACCAGGCGCCGGGGATCGATGAGCCCCTGATAGGCTCGCCAGCGCGCGCGATGGCGTCTGATGTCCGGGCGATCCCGCTCTTGCGCGACGAGGGTCTCTTTTTAAACGTGACGTCGATCCGGCGAAAGAAGCGGCTCATCATCGAAGTGTCGGCTTTGACGCCGCGCTCAGCCAAAAGGCGATCGCAAAGTGACTGAAGCGTGATGTCCGATTTCTCGGCCCGCGCGCCTTCCAAAAATTCCCGATGTGGCATGAGCTTGGAAGCGCGATACCCTGCATGGCCGACAGGCTCTCGAGAGCCATTCCGCTCCAGGCGCTCCAACCATTTGATGGCTGCCAATTCGCTGATTTCGTAGCGCCGCGCGGCCGCCCGGCGGCTCATCTCGCCTCTCTCAACCGCGTCGATCACGCGGTCACGCAAGTCCTGTGAGTATGGCTTCGGCATCCCTGCTGGCCTCCGCCCAGCCAACAGGTTAAATCAAAATCTCGCCAATTCGGGAATCCTACCGCCCCAATTCTATGCAAAAACAGGACACTCTAGCGCGAATTTTCCTTCCGACCCAGCGCAATCGCCGCTGACGCGGGCGGGCGGAAATCCTCTACACAGGTTCGAACACCTGGTCCCGCACGGGAAGCGCAAGCGGCGGGTGCGACGGAAGGGTTGGGCATGGCGTCGGCTGAGTGCCCGTTGCTTTAAGCGGCCCCGCGCAAGAGCGCGAGCAGCTCGCGGTGCATGATCTCGTTGCCGCAGCAGATAGACCCGGTCTCGAGTAAGTTGGCCTCGCCGTCGGCGCCCGTGACAAATCCCCCGGCTTCTCGAATGAGAAGCGAACCCGCCGCAATATCCCAGGAATTCAGGCCTCGCTCCCAGAAGGCGTCGAACCGGCCGGCGGCGACGTAAGCCAGATCGATCGCGGCGCAGCCCATCCGCCGCACATTCACGACGCGGGCCATCACGGCCGCGAGTTCGGCTCTGAAATCGAGGATGCTGCGCCACCTTGCCGAGATGCGGAATACCGCAGCCGAAAATCGCCTGCGACAAGTCGCTGCGCCCCGCCACACGCAGCCGGCGATTGCCGCCAAACGCTCCCTGACCCTTCTCGGTCACGTACATGTCATCGTTGGCTGGATTGTAGATGACGCCAGCGACGATCTGCCCCTCGCGCTCGAGCGCGATTGAGATCGCGAACAACGGAATCGCGTGCAGAAAGTTGGTCGTCGCGTCGAGCGGATCGATGTGCCAGGTGTGACTCTTGTCGGTCCCCTCGACGCGGCCGCTCTCCTCCAGGACGAAGCCGTAGCCCGGACGCGCCTTCGCGAGTTCCTCGTAGAGGCTCTTTTCCGCGCGCTTGTCGGCAAGACTGACAAAGTCGCCTGGCCCCTTCATCGACACTTGCAGTTCGCTGACCTCGCCGAAATCGCGTTTAAGTCCGCGACCGGCCTTGATCGCGGCGCTGGTCATCACGGTCATCAAAGCGGAGCGGATCATCGAGGTCTTTCGTCGGCGGCAGAAGGCGGCGCGAGGTTTAGGGAAGGCCTCGCGTCGAGGCAAATGCGCGTTACCGCGCCAAACCGCACCCTCTTAGCTCCAAGTTGCCTGATGTGTGTAGGCTAACGCGGCTATTAGGTAGTGACGAAGCCCTACCGAGTCGGCCACGCCGGGCTGAGACGCTCGGCCTCACTTTGCACAAACGCGCCGAGATGGGGGTCTTTCGCCATTATGATGGCGAGGTTCGCCGGCGAGAAGGGCATCGCGTTACCGTTTGGGTATTGTGCTCCCTCCCAATCGGAGACGTAGGCATCGGCGACGACAGGAAGCAGGAATTCCTCTTTCTGCTGCTGAGACAGTTGATCAAAGTAATCCTGGCCGACGCGGTCTATGTGTTTTCGGACCACTCTCCGAAACCCTTCGTAGGTCTGTCCACGAACGTGCAATCGGATGGGTGGTGTAGCGCCGCCGTACGTCACCCATTCGGCTTGCATCGAGTTTTGAATCTGCTCCAATTGTTTCTCAACTCCGCTGCGGAAGAGGAGAGGTATTGAACCGGTTGGGATCAAAGGGTGGTGGCGTTTCCGGTGTCCGCGTCGTTTGCAGCGTAACCGTGGTACGATAGCCTCCAATCATTCCGACGATCCGCAGCACGAGATATATGAGAAGCGCGACTGCAATCAGGCCGGAGATGATAACCATCTTATTTTGGTCCCACGAGAGCAGGCGGAGATTTACGGGATACGCTCGTTCGAGACAACCGCCACGCGCGTTCAGTAGACGTCGGGAACGAGGCGCCAGGTGCGGGCCCGATAGGCATCGTATTCAGCGCCGAAAGTCTCGCTAAGGAGGCGCTCCTCAGCCTCGATGCGAGCGAGAACAACAATGAGCATCAGCACGGCGATAATCACGCCGACGCCAGAACGGAACGCCAGCCCCCAGCCGAGCACGCAGACAAAGAGGCCGAGATAGCTCGGGTGACGGATGACTCCATAGAGGCCGTTGGTGACCAACCGATGTTCGGGCTGGATCGCGACGAGGCCGCTGAACCGCCGCCCGAGCACGAAGACCGGCGCGAGACGAAGAACGCCTCCGGCTGAGTAGAGGAGGAATCCGAACCAGCGCACGCCTTCGCCGCCGAAGGTGAGAAAGTCGATCCGATCGGTGTAGGCTGGCAAAAATGCGTCGATGACACTGAGCGCGCCGAGAACAGCGATCACCCAACGATTGGAGCGATCCTCCTTGACGCCGGCGCCGATATGGCCCTCGGTGAATAGCGCAGCAAACCCAAGCGCGATCGTCACCGCCGTCACGGCAATCAGCGGCGGATGCGAAAAGAATCGGGTCGGGCCTCCCGCCCCGGCGATCGCCAGACCGAGAAAGGCGGCCAAACTGACAGTCGTGAGAGCGGCAATCCGCAGGTTCGTCATCGCTCGTTCCTTCGCGCGCGGCGCCCGGCACGGCGCCCAGAAGCGGCGATGAAATGCCGCTTGTTTATACCCGCTGGCCATATCCGCCGCCACGATTCGCGCTTGCCAAAAGAAGCGGAGCAGACAATTCGTTGCCTGGCGCTCATGGCGGCCGAGCTGCAGGTTCAGGGGAAGGCGTCGGTTCATGCGGTCTGACATTGAAATCGCGCGCGCTGCGCGCCTGAAGCCGATTGCTGAGATCGCCGCGAAGATCGGCGCGCCCGAATCTGCGCTGCGCCCGTTCGGCCGCTTCATCGCCAAGCTCGAGTATGGTTTTCTTCGCAGCCTCGTGAATCGCCCGGACGGAAAGCTTATTCTCGTCACGGCGATCAGCCCAACCCCAGCGGGCGAGGGCAAGACGACAACCACCGTAGGTCTCGGCGACGCACTCAATCGCATCGGCAGGAAAACGATCATCTGCCTGCGCGAGCCGTCGCTTGGGCCCAGCTTTGGCCTGAAGGGGGGCGCAACCGGCGGCGGCCACGCCCAGGTTGTCCCGATGGACGAGATCAACCTCCATTTCACCGGCGATTTCCACGCCATCACATCAGCGCACAATCTGCTTGCGGCGATGATCGACAATCACATCTATTGGGGCAACGCGCTCCGTCTTGATCAGCGCCGCGTCGCCTGGCGGCGGGTGCTCGATATGAACGACCGCGCGCTTCGCGAGACGGTCGTCGGCCTCGGCGCAGGCAACGGTTTTCCGCGCGAGGACGGTTTCGACATTACGGTCGCCTCGGAGGTGATGGCGGCCTTCTGCCTTGCGTCCAGCCTTGAGGAGCTCGAGGAGCGGGTTGGCCGCATGGTGATTGGCTGGGCCCGAGACAAGCGCCTGATCGCCGCATCTGATCTCAAGGCGGCCGGGGCCATGACTGCGCTGCTTAAGGAGGCGCTCAAACCCAATCTGGCGCAAACGCTGGAAGGTTCGCCCGCGCTCGTCCACGGAGGCCCGTTCGCCAACATCGCCCACGGCTGCAATTCCGTGATGGCGACGGGCGCGGCGGTCAAACTCGCGGATTACGTGGTCACCGAAGCGGGCTTCGGCGCGGATCTGGGCGCCGAGAAGTTCTTCGACATCAAGTGCCGCAAGGCCGGCTTCAAGCCGGCGGCTACGGTGCTCGTCGCCACCGTGCGCGCGCTCAAAATGCACGGCGGCGTCGCCAAAAATGCGCTTGGCCCGGAGAACCTGCCGGCGCTCGAAGCCGGCCTTGCGAACCTCGCGCGGCATATCGCCAATTTGCGAAAGTTTGGAGTGCCGGTGGTCGTCGCCATAAACCGATTTGAGACCGACTCTAAGGCCGAACTCGCATTCCTCGAAGACAATGTGGCCCGCGAGTTCGCGGTCAAGACCGTGGTGTGCGATCATTGGGCTCGGGGCGGCGCCGGAGCAGAATGTCTCGCCCAAGTCGTGGCGGCTCTCGCGGACACTGGCGAAGCAGAATTTCGGCCGCTGTATCCCGACGAGATGAGTTTATGGGACAAGACTCGAACAATCGCGCGAGAGATTTACGGAGCCGCCGACATCGCGGCCGAAGCGTCGGTGCGAGCGAAATTTGATGAGCTCGAGTCCGCGGGGTGGGGCCGGCTGCCTATATGCGTGGCCAAGACTCAATATTCGTTCTCGGACGATTCCTCTCTCATGGGCGCGCCGAGCGGGCATGTTCCAAGGATCCGCGACGTTCGCCTTCGCGCGGGCGCCGGCTTTGTGGTCGTGCTGATGGGGGATATCCGCACCATGCCAGGATTGCCGCGCACCCCCGCCGCCGAGAAGATTCACGTTGTCAACGGCGAGATCGACGGCCTCTTCTGAGCGTGGGTCAGGATTCGACGCTCACCGCGGCGTTGGCGCATCCTCACGCAACAGCTTCTCTGTTTTCAGCGCGCGCCAGAGGGCAGCCGGCAGCTTTGCTCTCATCATCGCAGCGTTCCGCCTGACTTCGCTCGCCCGCTGCGCGCCGGGTATCACGCTGACGACGGCCGGATGACCAAGCGGAAAATGCAACGCGGCTTCCGGTAGCCCGACTTTGAAACTCTTGCATACGTGCTGGATTCGCCGCACCCGATCTTTCACCTCGTCCGGCGCTGGCCCGTAATTATAGTGCGTGTCGGCCTTCACCCCCGTCGCGAGTATGCCGGAGTTGAACGGGCCGCCGGCCACAACGGCGATCTTCTTTTCCTCGCAAAGCGGCAAGAAGCTCGCCAGCGCTCCCTGCTCAAGAAGGGTATAGCGGCCCGCCAGCAGGAAAATGTCGAAGTCGCCGGCGCGCGCCAACTTCTCGGCTATGTGCCAGTCATTAATCCCGGCTCCGATCGCTTTGACAACTCCGGACGCTCGCAATTGGTCGAGAGCGCGATAACCTCCGTTCATGAATTCCTGAATGCGTGCATCGGCAGCTTCGTTGCTTCCGTGCGTGGTGACGTCAACGTCGTGAACGTAAACGATATCCACCTGGTCGAGACCGAGACGTTCGAGCGAGAACTCGAGCGAGCGCATCACGCCGTCATAGGAATAATCAAAGCGCTCTCGCCTGGAGGGCGTTTCAAAAAAAACGCTCTGCCCTGAACGTTTGTGCGGCTTACAGAGATCGAGCAGCCGTCCGACTTTGGTGGAAATCAAATAGGAGCCACGCGGCTTCGGACGCAGGAGCCCGTTCAATCGAGTCTCGGAAAGTCCCAGTCCATAGAGCGGCGCGGTGTCGAAATATCGACAGCCGGTCGCCCAGACGGCCTCCAGCATCACACGCGCTTCTCTCTCAGTCATAGGTCGATAGAGATTGCCGAGCGGCGCTCCACCGAAACCGAGCTCGGTAAATTGCAGCTCAACGCCACGGCGCGTCATGAATTTTCGTGTTCGCGCGCTCCGCGCAATCGCGGCCGCCGCCATCAATTCTTCCCTCCCTGGTCATGCCAGAACACATGGCACCGCCTTGGGCGCGCGCCGCCCGGCTCACGTGACCCGCGCTTGAATGGCCCCCGCGCGATCAAGGCTACGTCAGCGAGAGAAATCGGGGCAGTACGCCGCCGCCGTTTGCCTGATGAATGCATCAACCTTCAGCCTCCCCGGGTCAAGTCAAGCGATTAACAACCCATTGCAGCCGCCTGGCGCCCGGCCATTCTTGAGAATTTTTCGACCATGCTATCTGTTCTCACGCAACCATGCGCGATCCTTCAAGGCGATAAAGGCGCGAAGGCGCGGCAGGCTTGGATGGTCCGGCGATCTTGCCTCCAGATCGGCAAGAATCTGCCGTAAGGCCAGGCGGGCAACGGGCCAGTTATAAGCGCCTTCCTTTAGCATGAGCCGAGCGTGGCGGATCGACCGGCGCACGATTTCATCAATAAGAGGGTCCATTGCAGCGCCTGCTGCCTTTCCGTCAGCGACAACTGGAACAGACTTGGCAAACGCGGCGCCGTTAACGTCAGGGAGCAAGCGTCCCAATTTGGCGCAGGCCGCGTAACGGCAGCCGAAGGCGCTGGGCTGCGGCGCGCCGACCGTTTGCGTCAATTCGGGATTTGGAGACGGCTCTTAAAATCGAGACATAACGTGTCGCGATCGCCTTACAGCGGAGCGCGCTGGCTGTAACCATATCGTTCGTTGAGCCGATCGATCAGATCTTTCGCGGCCTCGGCGATGACGGTGCCGGGCGGGAATATCGCGTCGGCTCCTGCCTCGTGGAGGGCTGCGAAATCCTGGCTCGGGATGACGCCGCCGACGACGATCATTGTATCGTCAAGACCGAGTTTGCCGAGCGCCTTCTTCAGCGCCGGCACGAGCGCAAGGTGGCCTGCGGCGAGCGACGAGACTCCAACGATGTGAGCCTGCCCTTTGGCGGCAAGGGCCGCCACTTCCTCTGGCGTTGCAAACAAAGGTCCGATCTCGACGTCGAATCCCAGATCCGCGAACGCCGAGGCGATGATCTTCTGCCCACGATCATGCCCATCCTGGCCCATCTTGGCGACCAGAATCCGGGGCGCGCGACCCTCGTTCTCGGCGAACGCACGAGTCATCGCCATCACGCTGTCATTAGCCTGCGCCTCCGGTCCAGACTCCGCCAGATAAACGCCGGAAATGCCGCGGACTTCCGCAACGTGACGGGCGAACGCCTTCTCCAGGGCAAGCGAGATCTCGCCGACCGTCGCCTTCGCCCGCGCTGCTTCGACAGAAAGTTGCAAGAGATTGGCCCGACCTCGTGCGCCTTCGGTGAGCGCCGCCAAGGCGGCCTGCGCCGCCCGCTCGTCCCGCTCGGCGCGGAGACGCTCAAGCTTCTCGACCTGACGCATGCGCACCGCCGCGGCGTCGACTTTCAGCACGCCCAGGTCTCGCTCGATGGTCGGTGCGTAAGTGTTCACGCCGATCATGGTCTGGCGGCCCGAGTCAATTCGCGCCTGCGTTCGCGCCGCGGCTTCTTCAATGCGCCGCTTAGGCAAACCGCTCTCGATCGCGCGCGCCATCCCGCCAAGGCGCTCGACCTCATCGATGTGGCCCTGCGCCCGCGCGGCCAGTTCGGCGGTCAGGCGCTCGACATAATAAGAGCCGCCCCAGGCGTCGATGACCTTCGTGGTTCCAGTCTCCTCGATGAGGAAAAGCTGGGTGTTGCGGGCGATGCGCGCCGAGAAAGGCGTCGGCAGCGCCAGCGCCTCATCGAGCGCGTTGGTGTGAAGCGACTGCGTATGTCCCTGCGTGGCGGCCATCGCCTCGATCTGCGTGCGCACAATATTGTTGAAGGGGTCCTGCGCGGTCAACGACCAGCCGGAAGTCTGACAATGCGCGCGCAAAGCAAGCGATTTGTCGGATTTTGGCCCGAAGCCCTTGACGATGCCCGCCCAGAGCTTGCGCGCGGCGCGCAGCTTGGCGACCTCCATGAAAAAATTCATGCCCACCGCCCAGAAGAACGACAGCCGCGGAGCAAACGCGTCAATGCTCATTCCGGCGGCGACGCCGGCGCGCACATATTCGAGCCCGTCAGCGAGCGTGTAGGCGAGTTCGAGGTCCTGTGTCGCGCCCGCCTCCTGCATGTGATAGCCGGAAATCGAAATCGAGTTGAACTTCGGCATGTTCGCCGCCGTGAAAGCAAAAATATCGGCGACGATCCGCATCGAGGCAGCGGGCGGGTAGATGTAAGTGTTGCGGACCATGAACTCTTTCAGAATGTCGTTCTGAATAGTCCCCGAGAGCGCCGCCATCGGCACGCCTTGTTCCTCGGCGGCGACAATGAACAACGCCATCACCGGCAACACAGCGCCATTCATGGTCATCGAGACGCTCATCGAATTGAGCGGGATGCCGGAGAACAGCGTACGCATATCATAAATGGAATCGATGGCGACGCCGGCCATGCCAACGTCGCCGGCTACACGCGGATGGTCCGAATCGTATCCGCGATGGGTCGCGAGGTCGAATGCAACGGACAGGCCCTTTTGGCCGGCGGCGAGATTGGCGCGATAGAAAGCATTGGATTCCTCAGCGGTCGAGAAGCCGGCATATTGTCGCACCGTCCAGGCTTGCGTGAGGTACATCGTCGGATATGGGCCCCGCAAAAACGGCGGAAGTCCGGGCCAGTCGTTCGACAGATCAACGCCGTCGCGATCGTGCGGTCCATATAACGACTTGACTTCAATGCCCTCGGGCGTCGACCAAATTCGTTTTTCTCCCGCGTCGATCGGAGTCGATGCAGCCGCGAATGGGAGGCTCGAGAAGTTGGGAATTTGGCTCATGGCGTCACAGCCTTCACCGAGACCCCAATATGGCGATACAGCCGCTGCAGCGCCGCAATGGCGTCTTGGCCTGCGAAAACGAAGTCGTCGACGCCTGCCGCGCGCCATCCTTGCTCGAATTCTCCCGGCCGGCCGGCGAGCGCGACGCCTTTCACGCCCGACGCCTTGATCGCTCTTGCGAAGGCTACCGCCTGTTCGGCGTACGCATCGTCGCTCCCGCACAGGCAGACGAGCGGCGCGCCGCTCGCTCTCAGGCGTTCGATCGCCTCTTCGGGCGTCGCGGCCTCGCCATCGTAAACGGCTTCGAAACCGCCCGCCTCCAGCCATTCACGCATAAACTGGACGCGGCGTCGGTGCCTGGATTCAGGCCCCAGCGCGGCGAGATACACTTTCGGCCGCGCGCCAGTGCTCCTAAGAAAGACGTCGGAAAGATCGCGCAGACGTTCGAACGGCTCTGCGAGCCGAATCGGCGCGAGCCCGCCCACGGTCGTTGCAAACGCCTCGCGCTCAGGCGCGGCGGCGGCAACGTCAACCGGTCGCTCGGCGAGATCGGCATGCGCGCTGACCCCGGTGATCGGCGTCTTCAGTCGGGCGACGTTTCGGGTGAGCGCCGCCGCGTTGGCGGCGACGTGTCGTTGAAAGAGGCCATTCGCGAGCGCCGATGGCAACCCGCCCTGTCGTTCAATCTCTTGAAAGAGCCCCCATGCCTTGTCGCAAAGCGCTCGGGTCAGCGCTTCGAACGCCCCTGCGCCAGCGGCTGGATCGGCGACAAATCCGAGGTTGGATTCGCGCAAGAGAATGAGCTGGCCGTTGCGGGCGAGACGCCGCGCCAGGCTGTCCGGAAGGCCGGCCGCCAGAGTGTGCGGCAGCACGCTGATGGTGTCGGCGCCGCCGAGCCCGGCCGAAAACGCCGCCGCGGCGCCGCGCATCACGTTCACATACACGTCCCGCGCCGTCATCGTGCGCCAGGCGCTCTCCGCCTGAACATGGGCCGCGCGAGGCTCAAGGCCACAGGCTTCCTCAACGTGCGACCAGGCAATGCGTAGCGCGCGGAACTTCGGCAATGTCGCCAATTCGTCCGCGTCCGCCGCCAATCGGAACGCAATCAGCGCGCGGGCTTCGTCAAGCGGCGTTCCCGCGCCTTCCAACATCCGCAATAGGCTGACTGCGGCTGCAAGCGCAAAGGCAAGTTCTTGCGCGGGGCTCCCGCCGGCTGCATGGACGGGGCGCGCGTCAGCGACCAAGAGCGATCCGCGGAAGCCCTTGCTCCGCAACGCGAGCGCACTCTCGGCGTAGCGTATCGCTTGAGCGCTCCAATCTGCGGGGAACGGTCCGTGGGCGAAGGCCGCGAAAGGATCGAGCCCGAACGCTATCGCGCAGTCCTCGGGTCTTGCGCCCGAGCGTTCGATGAGAGCGCCAAAGCGAAGCGCCTGATCGGCCCCATCGGGCCCAAGATCGAGTTCGAAATTTGCCCCTGCATCGAAACGCAAGCTATCGAAGGCTCTATGGAGTGAAGCCGAGTCGAATCGTCTGAGGCCAAAACCGTAGGCGCCGAGGGCGCCGGAAAAGACGATCTGCAGACCGTCCGCGCCATTGCCAAGGTCGTCGAGCGCCTGAGCGTTGGCCTCCTCGGCGCTCGGATGGTCGAGGCGCGCGATGACTCGCCAAGAATCCGCCGGCCTAATCGCCCTCGGGCCATCAGCCAACTCATAGACCGGCTCGATCCGGAAGCCGTCCGAGTTCTCCGAGAGGAGGGATTCGAGGGGCGCGCTCTTGAGAGCCGCTTCAGCGGCTGCGCGCCAATCGGCTTCCGTATAGGCGGGAAAAAGACGTGCGACCTCTCTCAACGCCGACCGCCCGCTAGATGAACTGGGAAAGCCCGGGAATCGCCGCGGAGATTTCGCCCACGACCTGATCGCCCGCGACTTCGCGCGCATAGGCGAAGACTTCCTTACCGATCGTCTGGATCTGCTCCATACCGAGGCCCAGGCTCAACAATTCCGACCCGAGCGCCATCAGCCCGCCACCGCCCATCGCCCCGCCGGCCACCCCCATCAGGCCCTTCAGGCCTTCGCCCATACCCTCGCCGCCGGTATGTGTGCTCGAGGCAATGATCGATGGAAAGGCCGGCGCCTTTTCGAACAGCTCTTTGACCGCTTCCCCGGGCGCCTCGCGCTGGATGAAATCGCCGATCAGAGCGACCGCCTTGCGAGCGACCTCCGGGCTTATGTCCGCCGCGGTTGCGACGCGAGCTATCAGGTTCTCCATTTCACGCTCCTTGGCTGCGCGGAAAGAGGCCCGCTGCGTCGGTTGTCTCGTCGCTTGCGCCGCTCAATCAGGCGCGCTGCGACGAATGTTACTTCCTTAGCATCTCGGGCGAAACGGCAAACGCCGTGGCCGCCCACGGCGGCTGTCTGGATTGCCTTCGAGGCGGCTCGCGCGGTTTCACGTCCGTTTTCTATGGCGCCGCACCAAGCGTCGTCATGATATCTTCACATATGTAAATTCGCGTTAATAACTGTGGTAAGATCTCACAGCTGACAATTTGCGCGAGTTGCTTTTGGATTGTGGCGGCCGAAAGCGAACGGCAAGGACGACAATTGTTTGCAGATAATCAGAAGTAGAATTAAGATTGCCCCATGAACAATCCTGCCCTTGCGGATGGCCTCGATCGCGGGCGCCCGTTCCGGCGCTTCCAACGTTAGGACAAAAGCCTACGAAAAAATTTTCCCGCTTCATGCCGCGCAACCCATTGATAAGTCTCGTTTTGGACGAGAAAATCCAAGGAAATCCAAGGAAATCCAACACTCATGAACTGGGCCCTTCGCAGCGAAACGGCGACGAGCCAAGAAAACCCAAACGGATCGACCGGACCAACGTCGCGGCCCGCTGCCGAGAAGGAGCCGGACCGGCTCCATCCAAATGCAGAGCGCCTAGATCCATCTTGGCGCGAATTGCAGCGCATTTCAAAAGCGAGATCTCCTAAGGCCGAAAAAAGCAATGCATAAAACGCATGTCTGTGCTTCCCAGTCCACGTCTACCACGGATGCTTGCGCGCGATTATGTTGCGCTGCGGTAGGAACAAAGCCTGCCGGAAGAGGAGTAAAAATGACGTCCCTTAAGACGATTTCGGAAAAGTTGACCGCTTGGCGCCGATATCGCGAGGCGGTGCGCGAATTGTCCCAGCTCTCCGACCGCGAGCTGGACGATATCGGCATTCGCCGCGGCGATATCGAATATATCGTGCGCCGTTCCGTCGCGAGCACGGCTTCGGCCTGATCGCCAAGTCCTGACAAGCCGAGACGCGCCGCTTCGGCGGCGCGTCGGCCCAACGCGCGGGCCTCGAGGCGGGCGACCTTCTCAACAACTGCCCACAAAACGCGTTGACGATGACGTGAGGCTTTGTGACAAGCGCGCCCATGCGTCCGATCCACATCATCGGCGGAGGATTGGCCGGCTCGGAAGCCGCATGGCAGGCGGCGAATTCCGGCGTTTCGGTCATTCTGCACGAGATGCGGCCAGTCCGGACGACAGCCGCGCACCGCACACCCCATCTAGCCGAGCTCGTTTGCTCGAATTCCTTCCGATCCGACGACGCCTCGACCAACGCGGTCGGGATCCTGCATCGGGAGATGCGCGCGCTCGGCTCAATCGTGCTCAAAAGCGCTGATGCGCACCAGGTGCCCGCTGGCGGCGCGCTCGCTGTCGATCGCGATGGCTTCTCGCAGGCTGTCGAAGCCGGAATTCTCAGTCATCCCCTGATCACGGTCGATCGCGCCGAGATCGCCGGCTTGCCGCCGGAGGACTGGGACAATGTGGTCATCGCGACCGGGCCGCTCACGTCCCCAGCGTTGGCGGACGCCATCGCAGGATTGACGGGCGAAGGGGCGCTCGCCTTTTTCGATGCGATCGCGCCAATCGTGCACCGTCATTCGATCGATATGGACGTGGCGTGGATGCAATCGCGCTACGACAAGGAAGGGCCAGCCGGGGACGCTGGGGCTTACGTCAACTGTCCCATGAGCTTGGACCAGTACAACGCCTTTGTCGACGCGTTGTTGGCGGCAGACAAGACCGAGTTTCGCGAATTCGAGGGCACCCCCTATTTCGACGGCTGCCTGCCGATCGAAGTGATGGCCGAGCGCGGCCGCGAGACCCTGCGCCATGGCCCGATGAAGCCGGTCGGGCTCACCAATGCGCATGGTCCGAAGGTCAAACCCTATGCCGTGGTCCAGCTCAGGCAGGACAATGCGCTCGGCACGCTGTTCAACATGGTCGGCTTCCAAACCAAGCTCAAATATGGCGAGCAGGGGCATATTTTCCGCATGATTCCGGGGCTCGAAGGAGCGGAATTCGCCCGGCTTGGCGGCATGCACCGCAACACTTATCTCAATTCGCCTCGCCTGCTCGACGCGGGTCTGCGCCTCAAGGCCGCGCCGCGCCTTAGGTTCGCCGGCCAGATCACCGGTTGCGAGGGTTATGTCGAAAGCGCAGCGGTCGGCCTCATCGCCGGGCGCCTCGCTGCCGCCGAACGGCTTGGAGAGGAGCTTCAGCCGCCGCCGCCGACGACCGCGATCGGCGCGCTCCTCAATCACATCACCGGCGGCCACATCGAATCGATCGACGCTGGCCCGCGCTCGTTCCAGCCGATGAACGTCAATTTCGGCCTGTTTCCGCCGATCGCCACGCCGCGGTTCGACGAAGCGGGAAAACGTCAGCCAGCAGCGGAGCGCGGGCTCGCCCGCAAGCGCACGTTGTCAGCCCGCGCGCTGCACGATCTGGCGCGCTGGATGGAGGGGGAGCGCGGGCGGGCGCCGTTCGCGGCGGCGTGAAGCGGCTGGCGGGAATTGTACGCAAGGCGCGGTGTACAATTTTGCGCGCGACTCAAGTTTTTCAGTCGCTTAACCTCATTTTTCCGCAACTCGAAACGACTGAAGCGTCCGGGATATCATACATATTGCATATGCTATAAAGGTTGAGTGGGACCAAACCGCAGGTCGGCCTCGCCAGGGCGCGTAGGCGGGGAGCCGACCGGCGGCCGGGGCTCCGATCGCACGGCACAACAAATCCGCTTGCATCAGGAGGGCGAACGCGGCAGCGTTGTCGCTAAGGGGCTGCACATGCAAGCCAAGACCAAGGTTTCAGACCGGTCGAGGCTAATCACGGTTCAGGGAGGATAAAATGGCGCCATACAAAACCGCCGCAGCGCGCTTCGCGGTCCGGCGTAGCACGCTCGGCTTGGCTGCGGCCGCTCTCGCGCTCGCCCTCGGTTCGTCGGCTTGGGGCGAGGACGCGGCGCCGATCAAGATCGGCGTGATTGCGGAAGCCCAAGCGGTCGCGGGCTCATCGATTCCGCAGGCGGCGCAGATCGCCGCTGACGAGATCAACGCCAAGGGCGGCGTCAATGGGCGCAAGATCGCGATCGTCTCCTACGACAATCATTCATCCTCGGCCGAGTCGGTGCGCGCGTTCCAGCGCGCCGTCAGCGAGGATCACGTCAACGCGGTGATCGGCAGTTACATCAGCGAGGTCGTGCTGGCGCTCGAACCGTGGGCGGCGCGCCTCAAGACCGTCTTCATCACCCCTGGCGCGGCGTCCGACGTCATCACCCAGAACATCGCCAAGGACTACGAGCACAACAAATACACCTTCCACGGTTACCTGACCTCGAGCGCTCTGGCGGGGCTCACGTGCGACGCCGCCAAGGACATGCTGGTCGATGGGCTGAAGATGAAGACGGCGGTCATCATGAGCGAGGACGCCGCCTGGACGACGCCGCTCGACGCCGGCTACGAGGTTTGCCTGCCGAAGATCGGACTCAAAGTCCTCGACCACATCCGCTTCTCGCCCGACACCACCGATTTCACCCCGATCTTCAACAAGATCGAGGGCCAGAAGCCGGACGTGATCATCACTGGCATCTCGCATGTGGGCACGCAACCGACGGTGCAATGGAAGAGCCAGCAGGTGCCGATCCCGATGTTCGGGATCTCCTCGCAGGCGACCAACTCCACCTTCTGGAAAGACACCAACGGCGCGACCGAAGGCGTGATCTACCAGGCCGTATCGGGTCCAGGGGTCGCGGTCACGCCCAAGACGCTGCCGTTCGTCGCCGCGTTCGCGAAGAAGTTCGGCAACGATCCGTCCTATGCCGGCTACACCGCTTATGATGACGTCTACATCATCGCTGACGCGATCAAGCGGGCGGGAAGTCTCGACAGCGACAAGCTCGTCGACGCGATGGAGAAGACCGACTACGTCGGCACGATCGGCCGGATCGAGTTCCTGCCGAAAGGCGACCCCCATGTGCATGGGCTCAAGACCGGCAAAGGCTTCATCACCGGCCTGATGCTGCAATGGCAGGACGGTAAGCAGGTCAACATGTGGCCGGCGGATCTCGCCAACGGCAAGCTCGAATTCCCGTCCTTTGTCAAGATCGCCTCCGGTAAGTGACCGCAGGCGAACCCGCCGCCGTCCAACATTAGCGCTGGAGGCGGCGGGACCGCTCGATGCTGTTCTGGCAGATCCTGATCGACGGCTTCGCGATTTCCTCGCTCTACGCATTGGGCGCGACCGGCTTCACCCTGATTTTCGGCGTCACCGGGGTGCTCAACCTCTCGCATGGCGCGATCATGGTCGCGGCCGCGGTCGCCGCCTGGACTGCGTCGGGAAATCTGGGGGCGGGCGCCTATCTCGGCGCGATCTTCGGCATCGTCGTTGCGCTGCTTTTGGCGCTCGCGACCTACTATCTGATCGTCCGGCGGCTGCAATTGTCGCGCGCGGTGCGTGAGGAGGAGAAGGAAATCTTCATCCTCACCGCGACGCTGCTCTGGGGCATCATGATCCAGGAGGCGATCGCCTATCTCTACACCAACAACGCCAAGACCGTGTTGCCGATCGTCGACGGCGTGGTCACGATCTTGGGCGTGCGCACGCCCAGGAACGAGATTTTCACAGCGCTTGTCTGCTGGGCGACGATCGGGGCGCTGTGGCTGTTCGTCAACCGCACGCAGGCCGGCAAGGCTGTGCTTGCCGCGTCGATGAATCCGCGCGGCGTCACGCTGCTTGGAATTGAACTTTCGACCGTCTATGTCGGGGTGTGGGCGATCTACGGCGCGCTCGCCGGCGTCGCCGGCGTGCTGCTCGGCATGTTCCTTGGCGTCTCGTCCTATAGCGCCGGGCCGCTGACCGCGAGCGCGTTCTCGATCGTCGTTCTGGGCGGCCTTGGCAGCGTCTCCGGCTCGCTGATCGCGGCTTATGTCGTCGGCTATCTCGAGACGCTGACCGCCTATCTGATTTCCCCCGCCTATCGCGCCATACCGGCGCTCCTGCTCCTCGTCGCGGTGATGTATGTGCGACCGCGCGGCTTGCTGGGCCGACGCTGAACATGCTGCGCCGCGCGCTCTTTTCCCCGCCGGTCCTGATCAGCCTGATCGTCGTCCTCCTCGCCGCGACGCTGCCGCTCTATGTCTCCGGCTATGTGCTGGGGCTGCTCACCATCGCCTATTTTTTCGGCGTGTTCTCGATGGCCTGGGACCTGTTGTTCGGCTTCGCCAACGAAGTGAATTTCGGCCCCTCGTTCCTGATCGGGCTCGGCGCCTACACCGCCGGCATTCTCGACAACCTCTACCAGCCTCCGATCGCGCTCTGCGTCGCCGCGGGCGTGCTGGCGGCGATGATCGGCGGGCTGGTGCTGGCATTGCCGGCGTTGCGCGTGCGCGGGCCCTATTTCGGCCTCACCACGCTTGTCGCCGTGTTGATTTTGCAAAACTTCATCGTCGTCGCCGCGGGCCTGACCGGGGGAGAAATCGGCCTCACTATCCCCGACGTCATTTCGATCGACGACAAGGTCAATTACTGGATCGCGCTCAGCTTGATGGCCGTGAGCGGCGCGATCCTCTATGGCCTCACGCGGTCGCCGGTAGGGCTCATCCTTCAGGCGAGCGGGCAGGACCCGGTGCAGGCCGGCGCGCTCGGATTCAACGTCACGAAGCACAAGCTCGCGGCGTTCCTGGTCAGCGCTTTTTTCTCCGGGCTCGCCGGCGCGCTGATGGCGTTCTATCTTGGCACGGCGTCGGTGGGCACGTTCGTCGACGTCACCGTGGGCGTGCAGGTGATCATTGGCGCGGTGCTTGGCGGGCGACGCACCATCCTCGGCGCCGTGCTGGGGGCGGTGTTTCTGGTGGCGCTCGGTGAGACGCTGAGACCGCTCGGCGATCTCGCGACTTTCATTGTCTCTGCCGTCGCGCTCATTGTCGTTCTCTTCTTCCCGGCCGGGTTGCTCGGCATGGTCAAGGGCGCGCGGGAGGCGACATGAGCGCCGGCGCGGCAAGGCTCGAGGTCAACGGCCTGCAGAAGCGGTTTGGCGGCCTCACGGCGGTCAAGGACGTCAGCTTCTCGGTTCATGCTGGCGAGATTCTCGGGCTCATCGGGCCGAATGGGTCGGGTAAGTCGACGGTGATGAAGTCGATCCTCGGCGTCGAGCGGCCCGATGCGGGATCCGTTCATATCGACGGCCGGGAGGTCGCGGGCTGGCCGCCGCACCGAATCGCCCGGCTCGGCGTCGGCATGGTGTTCCAGCATTCCCGTCCGCTGCATCGGCAGACGGTGCTTGAAAACATCCTCCTTGGGCTCTTGCCCGACCGATTGCTCGATCTCCTTCCCCGCGCCGCCGCGGACGCGCGGGCGCGCGCGATCGCCGAACGGGTCGGGTTGACCGCAGTGCTCGATCGACGCCCCGCGACGCTGCCGTTCGCCGACTTGCGCAAGATCGAGATCGCCAAGGCGATCGCCCGCGATCCGCAAGTGGTGCTGATCGACGAGCCGTTCGCGGGCCTGACCGCGCGCGAGACTGCGTCCTTCGCCAAGCTGATCACCGAAATGCGCGACGACGGCCGGGCGGTGCTCATCGTCGATCACAACGTGAAAAGCATCTCGGCGCTGGTCGACCGCGTCTACGCCATGAACGTCGGCGAGAAGATCGCCGAGGGCACAGTTGCGGAAGTGATGGCGAACGAGACCGTGCGCAAGGTCTACCTCGGAGGCGCGCTGACGACGGCGGCGCGCCCGGAAGCCTCGTTCGTCGACGCGCAAACGCCGTTTCTCGAAATTGAGAACCTGAGCGTCGTTTACGACAAGGCGCAGGCGCTGGAGGGCGTCTCGCTTCACGTGCATGAAGGGGAGTTCGTCGCGATCGTCGGACTGAACGGCGCCGGCAAGACGACCCTGTTCAACGCCGTCTCCGGCCTCGTTCCCTATGCGGGCGACATTCGCCGACAGGGCAAGCCTTTGCGCGGTCGAACCGCGGCGACGATCGCGCGCGAACGCATTGTGCAGTCGCCGGAAGGCCGCGATCTGTTCGGCTTAATGACGGTCATCGAGAATCTCGACATGGGCGGGCATGGGCTCGGCGACAAGGAGCGCGGCGAGCGGCGGGAGTGGCTGTTCAACCTGTTCCCGATCCTGAAAGAGCGGCAGCGCCAGACCGCGGCGACGCTCTCGGGCGGCGAGCAGCAAATGCTGACCATCGCGCGCGCGCTGATGATGAAGCCCGATCTTCTGATTCTCGATGAGCCGACGCTGGGCCTCGCCCCCGTCGTCATGGAGCAGATCTCAAAGGCCCTCGAGCGGCTCCGGCAGACGGCGGAGATCACCGTGCTTCTCGGCGAGCAGAACGTCACCTTCGCTTTGCCCCACGCCGACCGGGTCTACGTCCTCGAACATGGCCGGATCGTCTGGGAGGGCGACCCGAGCCGCTTCGCGGCCGAAGCCGGCGCGCGATATTTGTAGGGGCGCCCACGCGCGGGCCACAGCCGAAGGGAAGCTGTCACCGCGCCCGCGCCCAGCGCCAGATCGCCCACTGACGCCTAAGCGGCGAGATTTCGCCCACGCCGTCGAACGAGCGGTTCGAGCCGCGCTCGAGCCGGTCGAGGTCGAGCTGCAAGGGAGCAAGCGGAATGAAGGCCGGCAGGATCGCTGGAGGTGAGCGTTTCAGCCGCCGCTCGGCCTCAGCCAGTTCGTCGCGCGCTAACGCCCGCAGTTCGGCGCAGGCTGCCAGGACACTCGGGCTTAACCGGCGAGCGTCGAACTCGGCTGCGCTGGCTCCGTGGCGGGCGGCGACATCGGTTGGAACGAGCGTCGCCGCCGATCCAGCCTTGAACGGCAGATCGCCAAGCAGGCGCGTCAACGCCAACGCCATGCCGGCTGGCGCGTGCGCGTCCGCCCGATCAAGATCCTCGCCACCGGCGGCGATTCGCGCCGCGAGCCTCAGCCGCGCGCCCTCGCTCTCGTCGGCGAAGGCGCGAAAAGCGGCGAGGTTGAAGCCGTCCTGCGGCGCGATTGCCTGCAGGCGCGCGTCCAGCATCGCTTCGAGCCAGGCTTGGGGCAGCGCGTAGGCGTCTATCGCCGCGCGAAGCGCGAGCGCGACCGGGTTGCCGGCCGCTTCGGCCTGCCGTTCGCCCGCGATCGCTTCGCGCCACCAGGCGAGGCGCATCGCCGCCAGATTTGGATCGCGCGCGCGCTTGAGCGCATGACGGATTTCGTAATCGAAACTCGCCAAGGCGAACAGCGCGCCGCGCGCGTCTGCGCTCGCATAGAGCGCGCCCAGAAACTGGTCGCGAGCGTGAGCGCGGGCGAGCGTCGCACAATGTTCGTAGGCGTCCGCAAGCGGGTCGGCGCCCGGCGGACGGCGCGCGATCATGGCGCGGCGATCAGCGCCGCCGCGACCCGACGGCCTTCCGATTGCATGACATTGTAGACCCGAAGCGCTGGACCGGTCGCCATTGCCTCGAAGCCCAGGCCGGCCTGACTGAGCGCGGTCCGCAAAGCTTTCTGGATCGGCGCCATTCGGGCGCCCGTCCCAACGATGAAAAACTCGATCGAGCCGGGGCTCTCAGCGCATTCGGTCAATAGCGGCGCGAGCGTGGCTGGGTCGAGATCCTGGACGCTCGTCGCCTCGATGGGCCGCACGCCGTTCGGCGTCGCCAGGATCGAACCCGCGTGCGACATGCCGGCGAAGGCGAAGGTGCCCTGACCATAAGCTGTGATCGGGTGACTGCCGGGCGCGAATGCGGGCCGCGGCGGCGCCTCGCTCACGCCTTCTCCTTCGCCTTCACATCCGCGCCGGCGACTTCCTTCTCCCGCATCCTGTCGAAGGTGTCGGCGCGCACGCCCATGTAAATGAGCATCGGCGAGCAGATGAAGATCGACGAATAGGTGGCGACGAAAATGCCCCAGATCATCGCCGCCGAGAACGAGCGGATGACATGGCCGCCAAGGAAGAAAAGCGCCAGAAGCGCGAGAAAGACGGTCGTCGCCGTCATGATGGTCCGCGGCAGCACGGCGTTGATCGACATGTCGATGATTTCGGCGGTCGACAGGCGCTTATATTTGCGCATCACCTCGCGGATGCGGTCGAGCACGACCACGGTCTCGTTCAGGGAGTAGCCGACGATGGTGAGGATCGCGGCGATCGAGGTCTGGTTGAACTCGAGTTGGGTTACGCAGAAGAAGCCGACAGTGAGCAACAGATCGTGCATCGTGCCGATGATCGCCCCGACCGCGAATTGCCACTCGAAGCGGAACCACAAATAGGTCAGGACCGCGATGATGGCGACGACCACGCCGAGCGTGCCGCGCTGGACGAGCTCGGCGGAGACGGTCGGGCCGACCGAATCGACGCTGCGGAACTGGTAATCGGCGCCGAAGGCGTCCCTGAGCTTGGCGATCGCGGTCTGCTGGCCAGCGTCGCCGCCCGGCTGCACCCCGAGACGCAGCAGCACGTCGGATTGGGCGCCGATCCGCTGCACTTCGACGGGTCCCACGCCGAGGCCCTCGGCCTTGCCTCGAATGGAGGCGATATCGGCCTCGCCGCCCTTGGCGCGCATGTCGACCTGGGTGCCGCCGGCGAAATCGATGCCGAAATTCATGCCCACGAACAGGAACATGAGGACCGAGACGATCGACAGCAGCGCCGACAGCGGATAGCTGACGCGGCGGAACCGCATGAAGCCGAATTTGGTGTTCTCGGGCGCGAGCCGAAGCAGTTTCATGCCGCAAGCTCCGTTGTGCGGGTCGCTCCGCTCATATCGGCAGCCTCTTCGGCCGCGCCCGGTGATACCAGAGCGCGATCATCATGCGGGTCATGGTGACCGCGGTGATAACCGAGGTCAGAATGCCAAGGCCGAGCGAGACGGCGAAGCCGCGCACCGCGCCCGAGCCGAACAGATAGAGGATGACCGCCGCCACGAACATCGTGACGTTGGAGTCGATGATGGTGGCGAAGGCGCGGCGGAAGCCGGCGTCGAGAGCGGATATGACCGAACGGCCGAGATGCGCCTCCTCGCGGATGCGCTCGTAGATGAGGACATTCGAATCGACCGCCATGCCGATGGTGAAGACGATGCCGGCGATGCCGGGTAGGGTCAGCGTCGCGCCGAGCAGCACCATCGAGGCGAAGATGAACAGAATGTGCACCGCGAGCGCAAGATCGGCAAAGACGCCGAAAACGCCGTAGGTCGAGATCATGTAGACGACGACCAGCGCGGCCCCGACATAAGCTGCGCGTTTGCCGGCGTCGATCGAGTCCTGGCCGAGCCCAGGCCCGACCGTGCGCTCCTCGATCACCGTGAGCTTGGCAGGCAGCGCGCCGGCGCGCAGGAGAATCGCCAAGCTCGAAGCCTCTTCGAGGCTGAAATTGCCGGTGATCTGGCCGGTGCCGCCGGTGATCGGCGAGCGGATGACCGGCGCCGAAATGACCTTGCCGTCGAGCACGATGGCAAACGGACGGCCGACGTTTTCCGACGTGACCTGGCCGAACTTCTGCCCGCCGCGCAGGTTGAAGCGGAAGGTGACATCCGGCTCGCCGGTCTGCTGGTCGAAGCTCTGCTGCGCGTCGACCAGGTCCGCGCCGTCGACCATGACGCGCTTTTCCACCTGGATCGCTCCCCCGCCTTTCTGCATCGGCAGGGTCTCGACTTCATTCGGCGGCTCGCCCGGCTGGGCGACCAGGCGAAATTCGAGCTTGGCCGTCTGGCCGATGATTTCCTTGAGTCTCGTGGTGTCCTGAAGTCCCGGCACTTCGATCAGCACGCGATCCGCGCCTTGCCGCTGGACCAGGGTCTCCTTGGTGCCCATGGCGTTGATGCGGCGGTCGAGCACTTCGATCGATTGGCCGACCGCGTGGCGCATCTTGTCGGCGATCGCCGCATCAGTCAGCGCCAGCAGCACGCTGTCGGCGGTTTGCGTCACCTCGAGCGTGCGCCCGTTTCCGCCCGCCAGAGGACCGCCGATCGGCTGGCTCAGCGATTGCAGAAGCTCGAACGCCTTGGCGCGCTCGACCGGGTCGGCCACGCGGACCAGAACGCCGCGCGGCTGGACCGCGATGCCGCCGGAGAGCGCGATCCTGCCGTCGCGCATTTTCTGCCGGACGTCGTCGCGCAACGCCTCGACCTGGCTCTTGATCACCGAAGCGTGGTCGACTTCCATCAGCATATAGGCGCCGCCCTGCAGATCGAGGCCGAGCACGATCTGGCGCATAGGAATAAAGCCGGGCAGCCGCGCAGCGAGCGCGTCCACAGCGCCGGTCGGTATAAAGCTCGGCAGGATGACGAGCACCGCCGCCGCCACAAGCGCCAGGACGGAGGCCAATTTCCAGTTCGCGAAACGGAGCATCGGGCTTTCTATCTACGGAAGAGTTCTCGACTCGCGCCCAAAGGCGAGCCTGCCCGCCGTCAGGGGTTGGGCGCATCCTTCTTGGCCGGCTGCGACTTGGCGGGGGGCGTCGCGTCCTTGACCGGCTCGCCCTTCGCGCGCACTTCGGCGATGCCGGAGCGGGCCAGGCGCGCCCGCACGTTGGGCGCGATCTCGAACTCGACCTCGTTGTCGTCGACCGATTTGGTGACCTTGCCGATCAGACCGCCAGTCGTGACGACGACATCGCCGCGCCGGGCCGCCTGCACCATCTCGCGCTGCTCCTTCGCACGCCGCTGCTGGGGCCGCCACAGCACGAAATAAACGATCGCGATCATGGCGACGATCGGCACCAACTGAACCAGCGTATCACTCGCCCCAAAGGGCCCAGCGCTGCTGGCTTGTGCGTAGGCGGCGGTGATCAGCACGGGGGGACGGCAGCTCCGGCGACGCGAAAGCCGCGCCATTCATTATAGGGTCATCAAAAGGCGTCGCTTATATAACCGCGAGGCCGGCGAAAGCAACGGCCTGCGCGTGGACGAAGCCGTTGCACGCCCGCGACCGTCCCCCAACCGGCCTTTGCCGCCGACAAGTCTTTCCTGGCGAGCCGCCCTTCGCTATAAGAGCGCTTGGCCAATTTGGCCGCGAGAGGGGAAGAGAATGAACAAGCAGGCGGCTGAATTTGTGGGCACTTTCGCCCTGGTGTTTTTCGGTTGCGGGGCGGCGGTCATCGGCGGCATGGGGTCGGGGCCGACCGCCGTCAACCTCCTAGGAATTGCGAGCGCTTTCGGCTTCGCCATTGTCGCCATGGTCTATGGCATCGGGCCGATCTCCGGCGGCCATGTCAATCCGGCGGTGAGCTTCGGCGTCTATGTCGCCGGGCGGATGAGCGTGGCCGACATGATCGGCTACTGGATCGCCCAGGCTTTGGGCGCGATCGTCGCCGCGGCGGTGCTCTATCTCATCCTGTCCGGCAAGGCTCATGGGTGGACCGGCTCGCTCGGCCAGAACGGCTGGGGCCCGGGCTACAACGGCGAATACAATGTCGTCTCCGCCTTCGTGTTCGAAGTGGTGGGGACGTTCCTGTTCCTGGTGTGCATTCTCGGCGTCACGCACCCGTTCGCGCCGACCGGCTTCGCCGGCCTCGCTATCGGGTTGACGCTGCTCGCGATCCACCTGGTCGGCATCAACATCACCGGCACCTCGGTCAATCCGGCCCGCTCGATCGGCCCGGCGCTGGTCGGAATCGCTTCAAATCCCAGGGCCGTCGCCCAGCTGTGGCTGTTCATCATCGCCCCGCTCATCGGCGCGGGCGCCGCGGGCTTGCTGTTCAGAGAATCCGCGCTGCTCGACGCTCCACGAAAGGCCTGACCGAGACCGTTTCAGGCGGAACTTGCCAGGGCGAGCGCGCCGGGCGAAAAGCCCGCAATGCTGCATATCAGCGCTCTCACCTACCGGATCGGCGGGCGTCTCTTGATCGACAACGCCACCGCGGCGCTGCCGTCGGGGGCGCATGTCGGGCTCGTCGGGCGCAACGGCGCCGGCAAGACCACGCTCTTCCGCTTGATCCGCGGGGAGCTCGCGCCCGAGAGCGGCGCGGTCATCGTCCCCAAGGGCGCGCGCGTCGGCAGTGTCGAACAGGAAGCGCCGGCCGGCGCGGAAAGCCTTGTCGACTTCGTGCTCTCCGCCGACATCGAGCGCGAGGCGCTGATGGCTGAAGCGGAGACCGCGAGCGAGCCGGGGCGGATCGCTGAGATCCACACGCGCCTCGTCGACATCGAAGCGCATACAGCCCCGGCGCGGGCGGGGCGGATTCTCAAAGGGCTCGGGTTCGATGAGCCTGCGCAAGGGCGCTCGCTTCAGGAATTTTCCGGCGGCTGGCGGATGCGCGTGGCGCTGGCCGCGGTGCTATTCTCGGAGCCCGACCTGTTGCTGCTTGACGAGCCGACCAACTATCTCGACCTCGAAGGCGTGCTGTGGCTCACCGACTATCTGAAGAACTGCCCGGCGACCATTCTCGTCATCAGCCATGACCGCGATCTGCTGGATGACGTTGCGCAACAGATCCTCCACCTCGACCGCGGAAAGCTCACTTTATGGAGCGGCGGCTACTCGAGCTTCGAGCGCCAGCGCCGTGAGCAGCAAATCCTTGCGGGCAAGGCGGCCAAGAAGCAGGAGGAGCGGCGCGCCCATTTGCAGGCCTTCGTCGACCGCTTTCGCGCCAAGGCGTCGAAGGCAGTTCAGGCCCAGTCGCGGCTCAAGATGCTGGCCAAGATGGAGCCGATCGCAGCGGTCGTTGACGACAATGTGCAGCCGTTCAAGTGGCCGCCGGTCGCCAAGCGCCTGAGTCCGCCAATCGTGACCATGGACAAGGTCAGCGCCGGCTATAACGGCCGTGCGGTCATCGCGCGCATCGACCTCTCGCTTGCCGACGACGACCGCATTGGCCTCCTCGGTCAGAACGGCAACGGCAAGTCGACCTTCGCCAAACTGGTCGCCGGGCGCCTTGAGCCGATGGCGGGTAAGATGACGCGCGCCAACCGGCTTCAGGTCGGCTATTTCGCCCAGCACCAGATCGACGAGCTCGAGCCCGGCGGCAGCGTCTACGACCATGTCGCCGAGCGGATGCGCGGGGAGCCGGATTCGAAGATTCGCGGCCGCGCCGCGATGATCGGCTTCTCGGGCGCGCGAGCCGCGACCAAAGTCGAGGCTTTGTCCGGCGGCGAGAAGGCGCGCCTCATGATGGGCCTTGCCGCGTTCGACGGGCCGCAACTCCTTATCCTCGACGAGCCGACCAACCATCTCGACATCGACAGCCGTGGCGAATTGATCGAGGCGATCAACGACTATGAAGGCGCCTGCATCCTGGTCTCGCACGACCGGCGTCTGCTCGAGGCTTGTGTCGATCGGCTATGGCTGGCGGCAAACGGAACGGTCAAGCCGTTCGACGGCGATCTCGCCGACTACAGCCGGTTCGTGCTGGGCGGCGCCGAACGGCCGGAACAAAGACGCAAGCGCGAATCTGCCTCGCTGTCGCCGGCGGTGGGACCGAAGCGCGAGCCTCAGCCGCTGAAGCGCGAGCTCGCCGCGCTCGAAGACAAGGTGAGCCGTTTCCAAGACCTTCTGCGCCGGGTCGACGAAGCTCTTGCGCAAGCGAGCGCGCGCAACGGCGGCGACGCGGTGAAAATCGCCGATCTGGCGGCGAAGCGCGCCGAGCTCGAGCGCGCCCTGACCGTGACGGAACAGGCGTGGTTTGAATTGTCGGCCGAGGCGGAAGAGATATGAGCGGGACCGCGCTGCGAGGGCTGGGAGCGGCGATCGTATAGCTGCTCAACACAACCATCGCGTCCGCTGCCGAGCCGGCGCCGTGGCCGGACAGTTTTGTCGGCCGGCTCGAAGCGTTGGCGCTGATCGAGAGCCTCAACGCCGATCTGCTCGCCCATGACAGCGCAACCCTCACGCTCGAACGCTGGTGCGCCGACCACCGGCTGGCCGATCCGGCGCTGATCGTCGCCGAACGGGTGCCCGACGTGGTCAAGCCGGCCAGCGTCGAGGTGCGCGCCGTGCTCGACGTCAAGCCGGACGAGCCGCTTGGCTATCGGCGGGTTCGGCTCAAGTGCGGCGATCATGTGCTCTCCGAGACCGACAATTGGTACGCGCCGTCACGGCTTACGCCTGAGATGAACCATGTTTTGGAAACGACCGACACGCCATTCGGCAAGGCGGTGGCCGCGCTCCATTTCCGCCGACACACGCTGTCCGTCGACTTGTTGTGGCGGCCGCTGCCGAAAGGCTGCGAGATGGGCGCGACGGCCGCTCCCGGGGAAGCGGGCGCGCTTGCGATTCCCGACCACGTTCTCGAGCATCGCGCCGTGCTGTCGACGCCCGACGGCGAGACGTTCAGCGAAGTGGTGGAGACTTACACCGGCGAAGTGCTGGGCTTCCCGCCGCCGAAATGAGCGCGGGTCGGGCGCGATTGCTTCGGCTAGTGTCGAGCCTTAGCGTCCAGGGACGACTTCGGCGCTAGGCGGATACAGGAGCCAACGATGCAAGAGCGAACCTCGACCACGTCCGAAGAGCGTGTCACGATGGCGATCGCCGACGGCGTCGCTGAGGTCACGCTCAATCGGCCTGACAAGCTCAACGCGCTCGATCCGGCGATGTTCGAGGCGATCATCGGCGCCGGCGAAAGCTTAAGTCGAACCGCTGGCTTGCGCGCCATCGTGCTTGCCGGCGCCGGCAAGGGCTTTTGCGCCGGCCTCGACAAGGAGACATTCGCGTCAATGATAGCGGGAGGCGCGCCGGCGCTCGGCGATTTCGCAAAACGCACGCATGGGCTCGCTAACGACTTTCAGCAGGCGGCGTATGTCTGGCGCACGCTTCCTGTTCCGGTGATCGCGGCGATCCATGGGGTCGCGCTCGGCGGCGGTTTCCAGATCGCGCTCGGCGCCGACATCCGCTACCTTGCGCCCGACGCGCGCCTCGCGATCCTGGAAATCAAATGGGGCATCGTCCCCGACATGGGCGGAATCGCGCTCATGCGCGAACTCGCCCGCTCCGATGTGATCCGCGAGCTCGCCATGACCGGACGCATTTTCTCTGGCGCGGAGGCGTTCACTTATGGCTTCGCCACCAGCCTCCACGCCGATCCGCTCGCCGCCGCGCGCTCGACCGCCAGGGAGATCGCCGCCCGCAACCCGGAGGCGGTGCGGGCGATCAAGCGCCTCCTCAACGCGGCGAGCGATAATGATGCAGCGGCGATCCTCCTCGCCGAATCGAAGGAGCAGGCGGCGCTGTTCGGCTCGCCTAATCAGATCGAGGCGGTGCGGGCGGGGATGGAGGGAAGGCCAGGACGGTTTGTCGATGGGAAGTGAGGGCGATGGGTTGCGTCGTCGAAATCATTTTCGCAACGCGCTCTGAATCTGATAAAAATACCGACGACTTCCGTCACGTCGATAGGTTGTGACTGTAGCCCTCCGTGGGCAATTTTATTCCGAAGAGCGTAATAGCTCATTGCCAGCGCCCACGGACTGCCTCGACCCCCGTTCTTGTCTAACAGCAACGCCGCGCGGTCTTCAAAACTTAGGCCAGATAGCCTTTTGTCACTGGGATTGAACAGTTCCCAAAACCGCCGGGCTCCCCAATCGACGGGATTTTGTCGAGACCGAATTAGCGTGAACGAGGACTTTCCGGACGCCGACGCCGCGAGTAAAACGACGGAATACGACCCCTCCGCTTTCTGACAGCGCAATTGGAAGATTGCCTAACCCCTCGGCGATCCGACGCCGCCATTCAAGGGGCTCACCCATAATAACCTGCCCGTCTATTGCAGCGAGACGGGCGAGCGCGCGATCGACGACCGCCTCTCATGCGTGTGCGGATGCACCGAATATCTGCGCTGCAGAAGCGCATGAAACGTACCAACGCAACTAAGCAGAGATTCGTGGCATGGCCAACGGATTGGGGATGCGCTCGCGGTTGAGATCAATGACAGCGTGATGGATGGCCTGGTCGAGCGCGGCGGCGTCGGTGAAGGTCTGGTGGGCGAGGTGATGGGCTTTGAGATCGCGCCAGACCGGCTCGATGTCGTTGAGTTCGGGGGCGTATTTCGGCAGCCATTCGACGGTGAGCCAGTGTGCGCGGGCGGTGAGGGCGGCGAGCGAGCGTTTGCTGGTGTGGATCGGACCATTGTCCTCGACCAGCACGACCGGCTTGGCCTGCCGCCCGGGCTGCGGCCCAAAGAGACGGTCGAGTTGCTCCAGATGAGCGATGAAATCGCTGCTGCGCTTGGTCGGGCTGGTATGGACGATGAGTTGGCGCGTGAGGGGATCGAGCGACCCCAGTATCGCGACCTTCTTGGCCTGCCCCGGCGCCGGCACACGCAAGTCCGCTCCCGACTTCGCCCAGGCGCGGGCGAGATAAGGATGGGTCAGCGCCTCGCTCTCATCGCCGTAGAGAAGAACGATGTCGCCGGCTTCGGCCTGCTGTTTGCGCAGTTGCAGGCGCAGGCCCACCCGTTCCACTTCGCTTTCCCTCTGACGGCCCTTCAGCGTGTGCCGGGGCCGCCGCCAGCGGAACTTTTTTTTCGCAACGCCTTGGACAGTTGCGAACGGCTGATGCGCACGCCCTCGCGCGCTTCGATCTCGGCGCGAAGGCGGGGGATTGTCCAGTTGCGCCGGTCGGCCACAGGTTCTTCCAGCAAGGGGGTGGCAACGCGCATGGCGGCTTCACTCTTCACCGGAGGCGGGCCCGGCGCGATGCTGGCCTTCAGCGCTGCGATCCCGCCGGCGGCGAAGTCGCTGCGCCACAGCCGAACCGTATCTTCGCGCACGCCAAACGCCGCCGCGATCTTGGGGCTGGTCCAACCAGCCAGCGTCAAAAGCACGGCGCGGGCGCGGTCCGCCTCGCCGCGATCGCGTGAACCGGCAAGAGCCAAGAGGCCGGCGCGTTGTTCATCGCTCGCCGTAACCGGAGACTTTCCCGCCATGTCATACACCTTGCAAATCGGCGCAGGCAGCCAACCGCAAAAAACCTATCCGTTGGTTAGCCAAACGGAATCTGCTTAGAGCATCGGACGGTCAGATTGAGTCGGCGGGGATTCCAGCGTGGATGAGAATGGGGTTCACTTCCGGTTGGAGGTGATTTGCGATGCCGAAGCCCTATTCGCTTGATCTTCGCGAGCGTGTGGTGAGTTACGTTGAGGGCGGGCATTCGCGGCGTGCGGCGGCGGCCCATTTCAGGGTGTCGCCCTCGTTCGTCATCAATTTGATGACGGCTTTTCGCCAGCGCGGCGCGGTTACGCCCAAAGCGCTCGGCGGCTGGCGACACAGCAAGCTCGATCCGCACCGCGTCTTCATCCTGCGCCGCGTGGCGGAGAAGGACGACATCAGCATGCCGGAGTTGGCCGGGGAACTCCAAGCCGCCAGCGGCGTGAAAGCCGACCCCGCCTCGCTGTCGCGCTGGCTGATCCGCAACGGCCTGAGCTTTAAAAAAAAGCCTTCAGGCCAGCGAATGCGATCGGCCCGACGTGCGCCGGGCGCGCGAGGCGTGGAAGGCTGAACGACAGCCCAAGATGAGGACCGAGCCGCATCGGCTGGTCTTCATCGACGAAACGGGAACCATCCTTCGACAGGCTCAGCACGAAGATGACCCGTGCGCGCGGACGCTGCGAAAGAGGCAAACGCCTTCGCTCCAAGGCCCCCTTTGGCCATTGGAAGACCCAGACTTTCGTCGCCGGACTGCGCTGCCGCGCCCTGACCGCGCCGTATCGTCATCGACGCGCCGATGGACCGGGCGATCTTCGAGACCTACGTGCGCACCCAGCTCGTCCCAACGCTGCACGAGGGCGACATCGTCATCCTGGACAATCTGCCCGCCCACAAAAGCCCGGCCGCCGAACAAGCCATCTGCGAGCGGGGCGCTTGGCTCATGTTTCTGCCGCTCTACAGCCCCGACCTCAATCCCATCGAAATGGCCTTCGCCAAACTCAAGGCGCATCTGCGCGCCATGGCCATGCGCACCATCGACGAACTCTGGAAAGCCATCGGGCAAATCTGCGATCTCTTCGCCCCACAGGAATGCGCAAACTACTTCAAAGCCGCAGGGTACGGATTCAAATGACCGTCCGATGCTCTAAGCAACGCAAAGCCGAGCTGGCCGTCGCCGCATTCGTGCCGCCCAAAGCATGGGGAAAAGGTTGATCTTCCCCATCGGACATTCGACGCACGAGCTGGCTGCGTTCAGCATAGCGCCCCATACAGCTCGCACGTGTACCCGTGATGGTGCCCGGAGCGTCACGTTCCGCCTGAAACTGACTGAGCTGCAATGCGCTGTCGCATCGTGCGTCGCGCGGGCTGAGATTCCCAGCCCGCGCGCTGACTGCTTTGGCAGCGAGCGTTGCTGACCTTTGGCGCGGCCATCGCCACCTAAGGCCTCCCCGAACAATAAGCGAATCGCGGTGCGCGGGCGTGCGGCGGGGTGAGTCGGGGCGTCGGGATTCCGGATCGAGGCGAACACGTGTATCGCGGATGGCATGATCGATGAAGATGCGATCCGCTATCGCTGGGACAGGGTCGGCTCGAAGCTCGACGAACGCGGGCGGCGGATGTTCGCGGCGGGCGAGGTGAGAACGGCCGGCCGGGGCGGGCTTGCGTGGTCTCGGATCACCGGGCTTGCCCGTTCGACCATCAATCGCGGCGAGGACGATCTCGATGGCGAGGAACTGCCGAAAGGTCAGGTGCGGCGTGCCGGCGCCGGCCGCAAGGCTGTGGCCGCGAGAGATCCCGGTCTCGTGCCGGCATTGAAGCGCCTCCTCGAACCGGCCACGCTCGGCGATCCCATGCGCCCGCTGCTGTGGGTGTCGAAGAGCATGGACAAATTGGCCGCGATCCTGACCGCCATGGGGCATCCGATCGGCGCCGATACGGTGCGCAAGGAACTGGTGAAGCTCGGCTTCTCGCGCCAGTACAATCGCAAGGCCGAGGAAGGCTCGAAGCATCCGGACCGTAACGCGCAATTCGAGCCCATCAATGCGAAAGTCGTGGCCGCTCAGGCAAAAAGCCAGCCCGTCATCTCCGTCGATACGAAGAAGAAAGAGCTGGTCGGCAACTTCAGAAATGGTGGCTCCGACTATCGGCCGAAGGGCGATCCGTTGCGCGTCGCCGCGCACGACTTCGAGGACAAGGACCTGGGCAAGGTCGTGCCTTACGGCGTCTACGACGTGACGGCCAACGCCGGCTTCGTCAGCGTCGGCATCACCAGTGATACCGCGCAGTTCGCGGTCCAATCCATCCGCACGTGGCTGGCGCGCATGGGCCGCGAACGCTATCCGGACATGAAAGAACTGACGATCACGGCCGATTGCGGCGGCTCGAATGGCGCGCGCGTGCGTCTGTGGAAGATCGAACTGCAGAAGCTCGCCGATGAGACGAACCTGACGCTCAGCGTGCACCATTATCCGCCGGGAACGTCGAAGTGGAACAGGATCGAGCACCGCCTGTTCTGCCATATCACGCAGAACTGGCGCGGCCGGCCGCTGACGGATCGCATTGCCGTCGTCGAACTCATCGGCGCGACGACGACCAAGGCGGGCCTCAAGGTCGAGTGCGCGCTCGATGAGCGAACCTATGAAAAAGGCATCAGGGTCCCCGACGCCGAAATGGACGCCCTCGACATCGCCGCCGATGCGTTCCATCCGGAATGGAACTACACAATCAAACCCCGCCAGCTCGCGCAATCGTAGCCGTTATTGTTCGGGATGGCCTGAGTACGCCGGTTGGATCACTCGCGACCCTCCCGAGCGTGAGCGGGGCAAGGCGGCTCCAGTGAACTCAATTACTTGAAAGCCGAACGAGCACCGTGAGACGCTGCTGCGGGGCACAGTTACGCGCACAATCGACCTGAGATTGCCTAACCGGCTGACACTGTGCCGCAACGCAGTTCGGGCAATTTCCTCGATTCGTTGACCGTGCGGCGCGCGGCTATGCGATTATCGGTCAATGTAACAATTACAATCGCTGTTAGGTCGACGCACCGATGGTGCCGGCTGGTTTTGCGAACCCCTCCCCGAATCCATTGCAAGAGCAGGTGCAAGGGGGGACCCGCTCGACCCTGCGAAGCTTCTGAGCGAGTGCTACAGTACTACCGCCGCCGCTCCGTGTTGCAGATTATTCGGCGGCCGTGGGGTGTATCTTGCTGTCAGCGACCAACACGCCTCGCATTCGCTCGAGCGCGTTGTGCGAAAACATCGGGTGTCTCGACTTCCCAAATACGAATATGTGCACGCATTGCGGATCGGCGTCGATCGCCAACTTCTTGTGCAATGCGAGGGATTTGTGGGTGGTCAAATTGACCGCCTTGGCGAATTTTGTCGCCGACATATGGAATCGCTTTTGAAGATCTACCTCGCGAACTGCTGCAGCTTCGACCGGATCGTCAGCAGCGATGTAGCGAACCGGCGCGCCTTCGCCTTCCTTCTTCGTGGAGCGCACAGTAACGGTCGCGCCCGACCCTGAGATTTGAGTGTCGAGTGTGCCGAGGCGCGGAAACACTTCGCTTCGCGGCTTGCCTGCCCGGATCGCCTTCTCAAGTCGATCGATGTCTGCTTCGCTAATTTCGACGCCCTCGGCTACGTGCGATTCCATCGCCAATAGCGTTCGGATTCGACCGCGCGCCTCGTCTCTCTGCCGCTTGCCGGGCTGCAACAACTCCTTCACTTGAGTGAATTCGCGATCGACCGACGTGTCGAATCCAATTGGCGGCTGCGTGCTCACGGGTAGGACACGGCCCGGAAGGTGCTCCGCAAGCGAATCGTCTAAGGCCCGCTTCAAGAGGTCATCGAATGTCGTGATGAAGCCGCGAGCGTGCAGATAAAGCGCCTCCTCCGGTACTACGATGAACCAGTGTTATTCGGCGTCGCGTAGCCCGTCCACAACGCGGAGCAGACCCGCTTCTTCCGTGCTCAGTTTTGCCTGCTGACCGCACAGATTGACGCACTTCTCGAAGCCGATGGTGGTCTGTTTGGTCGGATCGAATACCTTCACGCCCTTCTGGACGAGAATGGCCTTCAGAAGCATCTCGGCCGCGTGCTGCATATGGAGGAGCACAGAGGTCGTGCGGCCATCATCGTCGCATGAATTGAAGGCCGTCACCGCGCGCCGAAGTGAGCAAAGCGCTTTAGTCTTGAGTGTACGCGCCTCGCGTTTCAGCTTAGCGCGTCTTCCAGTTTTTCGAGGCGAAGAACCGATCTCCACTCTAACCCGTCTTATTCATGGGGCGGGGTTTTTCGGGTTGGCGGCCGTAGCATAAACTGCTGGAATCGCGTAGCATTTAGAGCGGAATCCGATCATCCTGTATCGTCCTGATAACCACAGGATTTGAAGTAATTTATACATACCGAGGGCTCGAAGATTTCGGCGCAGGTTTCGAGGGCGCGCATCAGACCCGCGACGGTCCGCTCGGCGATTTTGCGCAGGAAGGCCTTGAGCTTGGAGAAGGCTTTTTCGATAGGGTTCATATCGGGACTGTAGGCTGGAAGATATCGCAACTGCGCGCCCGCCGCCTTGATCAGTTGCTCGACCCGCGGCCCCTTGTGAGCGGGGAGATTGTCCATGACGACGGTCTCGCCGGGCGAGAGCGTGGGGACGAGGCATGTCTCCACCCAATCCTCGAACAGGGCGGCGTTGATCGGTCCGTCGAAAGTCCTTGCCGCCGTCAGGCCGCGAAGGCGAAGGCCGGCGACCAAAGTCACCGTTTTGTAGTGACTGTGCGGGATGGCCGACCGCAACCGGCGCCCGCGCCGGCAACGTCCGCTTTTGCGCGCGAGATTTGTGGAGGCTCCGGTCTCGTCAATGAAAACGAGTTTCGTCGGATCGAGATCGAGCTGTCCCGCGAACCATTCCCGGCGTCGATTTTGCACGTCCGCGCGTTGTTGTTCCTCGGCATGCGCCGTTTTTTTAAAGGTGATCTGGTGACGGTCGAAGAAACGCCACAGCACGGAGACCGCAAAGCGCTCGCCGCTATTGGCGATCAGCTGCTCCCGGATCTCGAGCAGCGTTATGTCCGGCCTGCGCCGGATCAGGCCCAACAGATAGTCGCGATGCGCCTCGATTCGGCGGGAGCGGCGGTCGCCGCCGGAAGGCGCCGGCCAAATCTCGCCCGTGGTATTGAACCGCTTTACCCAGCGCACCGCGCTCGCCACGCTCACTTTGAAACGCGCGGCCGCCTGATTGCGCGACAACCCGCCCAAGACCACCGCCTCGACCACGCGCTCGCGAAGATCGTTGGAAAGACCCATCCCCCGCCGTCCCCATTCTCGCAGTGAATGAGGAAGCAGAAATTAACCGATTCGGCAATCCCCCCGCCAATTCAATCCGTTCGGATACTGCTCTAGTTGCTGACGCTAACCCTGTTCGCGCTTTCGCGCTCGCCACGGCCGCCATGACCGACGATACGATTCCGCTGTTCTCGTTTCCAGCCGTCCAGGGCAAGAAAGTCACGGCCGCGTTCGACGGCGGGCGCGTGTCCTCGGACGGCGGCGTGATGCTGCTTTCTCTTGCCGAGCGGCGTCTGGGCGTGGCCGAACGCTTGGCGCGCTGCGTTCCCGATCGCCGCGATCCGACGCGCATCGCCCACACGATCGCCGACATGATCCGCGCTCGGGTGTTCGCGATCTGCTGCGGCTACGAGGACGCCAACGATCTCGATGTCCTGCGGTCGGACCCCGCGTTCAAGCTGGCTTGCGGGCGGCTACCCGACAGCGGCCGCGACCTGTGCTCGCAGCCGACCCTGTCGCGGCTCGAAAATGCGCCGAAGCTCAAAGACGTGATCCGCCTGACCTACGCGCTGGTCGATCAATGGATGGCGTCCTACGCGACGCCGCCGTCGCGCGTCACGCTCGATATCGACGACACCTGCGACGTGGCGCACGGCCATCAGCAACTCTCGCTGTTCAACGCCCATTACGACGAGCGCTGCTATCTGCCGATCCATGTCTATGACACCGAGAAGAGCCGCCCCGTTGCGGTCATCCTGCGCGCCCTCGCCGACGACGACGTTGTGCGCGGCTTCGCCGAAACGCGCCACAGGGCCGGTTCCTGGCACAGGGAGCGGCGCGCCCTCGCCCGCATCGAGGCCACGCGGCTCGGCTCGACATTCGCTTCATCGTCACCAATCTCGACTGCGGCTCGCCCGAATGGCTGTACGAAAGCCTCTATTGCGCGCGCGGCCAGGCGTAAAATCTCATCAAGCTGCACAAGGCTCAGCTCGCCTCCGATCGCACGTCCTGCCGCTCGGCGCTCGCCAATCAGGCCCGTCTCGTCTTGCACACCGCCGCCTATTGGTTGATGCTCACTGTCCGCGACGCCATTTCCGCCACCCGCGACCTCGCCAAGGCGGAGTTCGCCACCTTGCGCCTCAAGCTGCTCAAGATCGCCGCCCGCGTCGTCGAAATGGCCAGCCGCGTCCGCTTGGCCTTCGCCGCGGCCTGCCCGCACGCCGATCTCTTCGCCTCTCTGCCCGCCGCCCTCATGCCGCGCGGGCCCTGAACAGCGGGGCATGCGCCCCTGTCGCCCAGTCTCCTCCCTCCAACGCGTTCAAGAAGTACCGGCCCTGTCGTTGCGGTGAAAAAGTCGAACGCCAACCCGCGTCCGCCGCCGAACCCGCGCGCCAAACGGCCTTGTTGCATGGAGGCGCGTGGGGACGGCATTCGCCCTTGGCTTCGTGATTATGCGAGTCGAATGAACTGTGCGTGACCGAGCTCACGCATACGATTGAGCGCTTTGACGGCAATCGCCACCTCCGCTTTGCGGCGATCGTCGGCGCGTGATTTCAAAGCGTCGCCGATGACGCGTTTGTAACGCCCAATAGACGCCTCGACTTTCGAGCGTCTGTTATAGCCAGAGGCTTTTTGCCAATGCATTCGACCTCGTTCCTCAATTTCCAAAATGTGCCGATCGCGTTGGGTTGGCGAGGATGTCGCGTCCGATCCGGGCACGGCGCCTTTGCACGGCGGAACAAGAACGGACATATCGGGATTTCGTCTTGCAAGAAGCTCGCTCACGGCGCTTCTATCGTAGGCTCCGTCCCCCATAAATGAAGTCGGAGCCAGCGATAGTTGATCCAGCATCGGCCCGACATGCGAAGCATCGTCAACATCCTTGTCGGTCAGGTCGGAGGCGACAATCTCGCCCGTGTCGGCATCAATGCCGATGTGAAGTTTGCGCCAGGCGCGCCGCTTTGTCGTTCCATGCTTTTCGAACAGCCATTCTCCGGCGCCGCGCAATTTCAGGCCTGTGCTGTCGATGATCAGATGGAGCGGGTCCGAGGAGGCGCGAGGCTTCTGCAAGACCTTCAATCCGCCGGCCCTGCGGCTGAGCGTTGTGTGATCGGGAACGGGCAGGCCAATCTCCAACAATTGCAGGATCGAACCGATCAAGCCTTCGGTCTGACGCAGAGCCAGGCCGAATACAGCGCGTAAGGTCAGCGCCGTCTCGATCGCGAGATCCGAATAGTGACGCTGTCCGCCTGGCGTCGCACGCGGCGGAGCGCGCCAATCTGCAATGGCTTCCGCGGTGAACCAGATCGTCAGGCTTCCGCGGTTTCGCAATGCGGCTTCGTAGTCCCGCCAATTCGTCACGCGGAACTTCTGCCGGAGAATATGATGTCGGCCATTGCGATGAAATTTGAATGGCATGACAATTCTTCCCGCGCCAACGACCGGGACATTTACCGCCAAACACATTAGGATCGCGCGGAATGTGGGGAATGCGTATCTCTGCCCGCTGCGCAAATTCGGCGACGTGGACAATCACCTGGCCTCGGGTTAGCGAGTTAGCCAGATATTGCCGAGGCTCTTACGTGGTGCGAGGAGCAAATGCCGATCGACATAGAGGCGCTGAGCGAGGCGGAGTTGGTGGATCTAAATCACAGGATCGTCGAGCGACTGCGCTTTCTTCATCAGATACACGCGCATCAGACCATGCTTAAATTTTCGATCGGCGATCGTGTGACGTTTGAAGACGGGCGAGGGCGTAAGGTCGAAGGCACGCTGACCCGCTACAATCGCAAATCTGTGACCGTCATTGGAGCCGATGGACGGCATTGGAATATCGCGCCGGGCTTCTTGCGAAAGGCGGATCAAGCCGCCGCCTCGAAGACGCCGAACATCATAGCACTTCCTAAACGATAACCTCATGAGCCGGCGCAAGTGTATCCGTGCACCAAAGCCGCGCCGGGTGCGCGAGCAGCGCCAGCATCAGCGCGGGCGGAAGGTCTATTCTCTGCACGCGCCCGAGGTCGAATGCATCGGCAAAGGGCAAGGCCCATCGCCCCTACGAGTTCGGGGTCAAGGTCTCGATCGCCACCACGCTGCATCGCTCGAAGGGCGGTCAGTTCATCGCCCACGTGAAGGCGCTGCCGGGCAATCCTGGAGCCTGCCCTCGGGCTTGACCCGAGGGACGGCCACACATTGGCGACCGTCGTCCCGGAAATCGAAGCGCAGATCGGCGCGAGCCTGACCCGCATCGTCGCCGACCGCGGCTATCGCGGCCACAACGCCCCGCCCGACCACAAGTTCAAGGTCTACGTCTCCGGCCAGAGACGCCGGGTCACCGAACCGATTAGGCGCGAATTGCGCCGACGCTCGGCGGTCGAACCCGTCATCGGCCACGCCAAGACCGACCACCGCATGGACCGCAACCATCTCGCCGGAACCGACGGCGACGCCGCCAACGCCGTGCTCGCCGCCGCCGGCTACAACTTCAGACGCCTCATCGAATGGCTGAGGCTCTTGTTGCGCCTCTTCCTGGCCGCCCTCGCAGCCGAACCCGACGATCGGATCCTCGTAATCGCCAACCCCTGAGCCCGCCTCTCCAAACGACGCCCCGCCGCCTCCTTTCAAGCAGCGCATTGCGCGCGTACTTCACGGTCGTCTAGATAGTATCATCGGTGATCCGATGAATTGCGCAGCGCTCTAACGGCCAAATCGCGGCGCCATCTCCAGCCGCGCAGACCAGCGCTCCGCCTTACCTCGCGGGTTCACGCGGGCGTGTTCAAACGCGGCGGGACAACCAGTCTGCAATCGCCAGGCTGGCGGTCAGCCCCGGCGACTCAATCCCGAACAGGTTGATCAACCCAGCGACGCCGTGATCCTTTTCGGTCTGGAGCAGGAAATCTGTGGTCGAGCCGCCGGGGCGCGCGATCTTTGGCCTGACGCCGGCATAGCCCGGCTGCAGCGCGCCGTCGGGGAGGTCCGGCCAGTAGGTTCGGATCGCGGCGTAGAAGGATGCCGCTCGCCCGGGATCGACGTCGTAGTCGATCGCGTCGATCCATTCGAGGTCCGGGCCAAACTTGGCCTGCCCGGCGAGGTCGAGGGTGAGATGCACACCGAGACTGCCCGGCGTCGGCATCGGGTAAATGAGGCGCGAGAACGGGGAGCGCCCGCTCAAGGAAAAGTAATTGCCCTTGGCGAGATGCAGCGGCGGGATCTTGGTGGCCGGCATGCCAACGATCGAGCGCGCGAGCGCCTGCGCCCCGAGACCCGCGGCGTTCACGACAATACCGGCGGCGATGCGCATCGGCGCAGGACCGCCGGTCTCGATCACGAGCCCTGGCTCGGCCGCGCGCCCCGCGAGGACGGGCGTTTCGAACGCGATCATTGCGCCATGGGCCTCGGCGTCGCCGCGGAGCGCAAGCATGTAGGCATGGCTGTCGACGATGCCGGTCGAAGGTGACAACAGCGCCCGCTCCGCAACCAGTGCGGGCTCGAGCGTGCGCGCCTCCTTGGCGCTCAGCCAGGTGAGATCGGCGACGCCGTTGGCGTCGGCCTGAGCCTTAAGCGCCGCGAGCTTGTCGACCTCTGCCGCGCTCACCGCCACCAAAAGCTTGCCGCATCGCTTGTGTGGAACGCCGAACTCTTGGCAAAAGGCGTAAAGCATCGCCTTGCCGTCCACGCAGAGCCGCGTCTTGTCGAGCCCCGTCGGATAATAGATGCCCGCATGGATGACTTCGCTGTTGCGCGAACTGACCCCGGAGCCCATCGCGCTCTCGCTCTCGACGACGATCACCTCCCGTCTGGCCCGGGCGAGCGCCCGCGCCACGGCAAGACCTATGGCGCCCGCGCCGACCACGAGACACTCGATGGATTCCATCCGGAGCCTACGGAATAGAGAGGAGGTCGTCGATCGTGTCGACCGAAACGGCCTCTGGTCGGGGATTAACAAACGCAATGTCGAAGTAGAAGGACAAACCTCGCATACGCAGCATCGATTTGCTCATAAGGTCGGTCAAGAAAGCTCTACGCAGATCAAGTGCAAAGAACCGGCATCATACACCGTTATCCTTTCAATCGACATCGTCGCTATCACAAGCCGTTCAGGCTTCTGTCGAGGGGACAAACTGCTACATCATTGCACCGGCACATATGCGAGTAGGCTGCGCGGAGGCGAATGTGATTTCTTTTCAGTTCGGAAGAACGGAGCGCCGTTCCTCATGGCCGAACGGCAAGGCGAGCCGAAGCGCGGGCTAGTCCCGTTAGGGGACTCGTGTAGAGCCGCTCGATCAGGGCGAGAGACGCCTCGTTCTGTGCCGGGTTCGACGATTCATGACGGGAGCGATTTCCTTTATCTCCGACCAGGCGCGGTCGAGCGCCGCCGACGCCGGCCGCCGCGAGCTTGCCGGTGAAAGTCCGCGCTGGTGAAAGTGGCTGCCCTGGACGCCCTTCTGTTTGTCAAGCGGCGATTCGGGTGGCGTTGATTTCCTTGCGGCGCTGCGTGATGAGGGTGAAGACCTCTCTGGCGAGGTAGCGCTTCAGGGCTCGAATGGCGTCGAGCTTGGAATGTCCTTCGGCGAGTTGGCGAGCGACGTAGTCCTTGGTTCTCTGGTCGGTCCGCAAGCGTCCGATGGCGATGATGTGTAGCGCGCTATTGGCGGCGCGATCTCCGCCGCGGTTGAGCCGATGCCGGACGGTCTTTCCCGACGACGCCGGAACCGGACTGACGCCGCACAACGATGCGAAGCTGGCCTCTGACCTCAATCTTTCTGGATTGTCGCCGGCCGTAAGGAGAAGCTGCGCAGCGCCAATGTGGCCAATCGAATTGCGGGCGACGAGGTTCGGCGCCAGCTCGTCGACGATGGCGGCGATCATCACATCGAGATCTGCGATCTCATCATGCAGCTCGAGGTAACGGCGGGCCAGCGACTTGAGGCCGATGCGATAGGCGGAATCCAAGTCGCGATAAGCGGTAAGATCGGGTCGCCAGGAGGCCAGCGTGCGGACGAGCTGCATGCGGGTCAGGCTGCGCAGTTGATCGCGCAGGCCATCAGGGGCGCAGACGATGGTATTGTGGATCATCTGCAGGGCGACACGCCTGGCGCTCACCGCGGTCTTCCGGCAAGCCATCAGAACCCGCAGGGATTCGATCATGCCGTCCCGGCTTCGTGGCGTCACGGTCCGCTGACCTGCAAAGGCGGCATGGGCGGCGTTCTGGGCGTCGAGATCGTCGTTCTTGCCGCGTCGACGCCGATCCTGCTTGTCGGGGGTCGTGACCTCGAGGACCGCGACCTTTGCCTGCTGCATGAAGCGCAGGAGCCCTGCGCCGTAGCTGCCGGTCGAACTCTACGCCGACGCGTTGCAGCTCTCCGAAGGAGCGCATCCAGGCCAGCATTTGGCGATAGCCCTGCCAAGTCGTGGCGAAGGATCGCGTTTCGATCACCCGATCCTGCTCATCCACGACCGCTGCGACGTGAAGATCCTTGTGGGTATCCACGCCGCCGACGATGCAACGTGTTCCTTTGTTTAGCGCCATTCCCAGCCTCCGGCTTTGACCAGCACGAACGGCTTCGCCGGACCGAATGCGCGGACAGGACAGTCACGAGACCATGAAGGTCAGGCCCTTCTCGGGTCACAGGCATCGGCGAGGCAAAGCCTCACCGCAAGGCGTTCCCGGGCGGTCGACAGGTCCAGGGAAAGACACGGCTGGTCGATCGGAGTGCGGGTCAGACCGCACCGGGCGGCTTGCGGCGCCAGCCTACCAGTCGGCCGATCGGTGTTTGAGTCAGGCCGCCCGGAAACTGGCGTTTATCCTCTGACTGTCGGTATTGAAAATCCGCGGCTTTCCGAACCGAAGCAGCGCCTCCTCCAGCGCCGCGGCGCAGAAGCTGGCATTGTTGGTGTTCGACAGCCGCCATGCCAGAACCGCCCGGCTGGCCCAGTCGATGATCGCCACCAGATAGAGGAAGCCGCACGCCATCGGGATGGAGGTCACGTCGGCCGCCCACACGGGGTTCGGCTCGGTAATCTTCAGGCCGCGCAGCAGGCAGGGGTATATCTTGCGCCCGGGCGCGGCTTTGCTGGCGCCGGGGCGCGGAACCAGCGCCTCGATCCCCATCACCCGCATCAGCCGCCACACCCGCTTGCGGTTGACCCCACGGCCTTCCTTGTTGAGTTCGAAGGTCATTCGCCGCGAGCCGTAGAAGGGAAGTTCGAGATGCAGTTCGTCGATGCGGCGCATCACCGCCAGATCGTCCGCCCCGACGACAGGCTTGGGGCGGTAGACCCCCGAGCGGGCCACCCCCACAAAGCGCGCATCGCCGGCGCACCGACAGGTCCTCGCCAGGCCGTTCGACCATCGCTCTTCGATCGGGCGCGCTCATCGCCCTGGCCTCCTGGCCAAGAAATCCCGTTCGACCGCCAGTTGGCCAATCTTGGCGTAAAGCTTGGCCGTCTCACGCTCGCGCTCCTCCTCGCCATCGCCCGAACCGCTCGCCCCTCGCGAAAAACAGGCTCGCGACGTTGTCGAGAACCGGCTTCTTCCAGGCATAAATCTGGTTCGGATGCACCCCGTGCCGCTGCGCCAGTTCCGGAACCGTCGCATCCTCGCGCAGCGCCTCAAGCGCAATCTTCGCCTCGAACGCCGAATCAAACTTCTTGCGTGACTTCGTCATTTCTCGCTCCATCGGGTTGCGACAGAGCAGGACTTTTCCCACCTTAGCCAATGGTCCTAAATCCGGCCTCCAGCTCAGCATGCGATTGAGCCATTGCGTTTGGTTGTGTCGAGGAGCCCCCAAAACAGCGAAAGGCGAACCGCTCGTTTCGCGTGACGAAACGAGCGGTTTCGCGGAGCTAGTTGTAAGCCGTTGAAATCATTATGGCGCGAAATCAGACGATTTCGCGGGATTGTTTGTTTTCAAGGGCTTAATCGCGTTTTCCGTTTCGCGCTTTCGCAGCATCCGTTATCTCGACCCAAGAAGGCCGCTCGGGGCTACAAAAAACTCGGCTTCGACAATCCGCCATCTTAACCTTGAATTCTGTAAAGGTCAAGGCGCACGGCGATGTTTCGACTTTTCTGGCGACGCTTCCCCTGATAGCCGCCGAGTTCCTCGTCCAGATGTCGGTTCATAGCGAACGCCAGTCAGCGCAGATTATGGCGGTCGCGCAGGTCCTTCACTTCTGTCGGCGTGAGCGGCCGAATTTTTTGGCCACGCAGCATGAGGAACAGCTTGGCCGTCTCCTCAAGCTCCTCGGTCGCATATTGGGCGTTCTCCAGCGACGTGCCGGCGACGACCGGGCCATGATTGGCGAGCAGCACCGCATGGTGTTCGCCGGCCAAAGCCCCGACCGCTTTGGCCAGACTTTCGTCGCCAGGCGGAAAATAGGGCGCAAGCGGCAACCGTCCGACCCTCATCACAAAATAGGCCGTTAGCGGCGGCAGCGCGTCACGTGGGTCGACGTCGGAGAGCAGGCTGACGGCGACCGAATGGGTCGAATGAAGATGCACGACGGCGCGCGCGTCAGCACGCTCCTTGTACATGCAGAAGTGCAGGAACGCTTCTTTGGTCGGCTTGCCACCCGAGACCAAGCGATTCTCGCTGTCGAATTTTGACAAGGTCGCTGGATCGAGCTTACCCATCGAGGCATTGGTCGGCGTCATCAGCCATCCACCGTCGGGGAGGCGAACGCTGATGTTCCCCGTCGAGCCGAAGGTAAGGCCGCGCGAGAACAGGGAAAGGCCGACCTCGCAGATTTCGTCGCGCGCCTTCGTCTCATCCCCCATGCTCATGTCCTCTATCGGGTCATGGACAAAGCGCGGGTGAAGAAATCCCGTCCGCCAAAGTTGCCAGACTTGAGCGCTATCTGCAGATCGCCGCCCTTCCGCCCGACCGTGCGCATCAGCGGCACGCCGGGGGCGATCTCCGGTCCCAGCCGGAACGCTGAAACGCCTAGCCGATCGACCGCAGCGCCCGACGTCTCGCCTCCCGCGATGACGAGCCGACGCACGCCGGAGGCCACGAGTTGGGAGGCGATCTCGGCGAGCGCATCTTCGATCGCATGACCTGATTTCTCCCGGCCGTAGCGCGCCTGTAGAGCGGCGACCTGTTCCGGCTCCTTGCTCGACGCGATCACGATCGGTCCCGACCATATGCGCTCTTTAACCCAGTTCAGCGTCCGGTCGATCTCACCGCCATCCTCGATCAGCGCTTCCGGCGACAGGCGCAGCACCGGAATGTCCTTCTCAACCGCGACGATCTGCTCAAGCGTCGCCCGCGAACAGGACCCCGCCAGAATTGCAGCGGTCCCGCCGACCGCCTCGAGCGTTGCCGCCTTGGACTTCCCGCTGCGGCCGCGGGCTAGAGCGCGAGCAAGTCCAAGTCCGAGGCCCGAGGCGCCGACAGAGAAGGCGCCGCGCGCAGCCGCGTCGCCGAGGGCTTCGAGATCACGCTCGAACACGGCGTCGACAATCGCCGCGCCAAATCCCTGCGCCGTGAGCTCAGCCCGAGCGCGTGAGACGGCCTCGCTTCCCTGCGCCACTGTCATGAGGTCGATCAGGCCAACGGAGGCTTTCGACTGCCGTTGCAACACCCGCACCAGATTGGCGTCGTGCATCGGGTTGAGCGGATGGTCCTTAAGTGGGCTCTCATTCAAAGGCGCCGACCCGACAAACAAATAGCCGAGATAAACGGTGCGGCCGGTCTCCGGAAAGGCCGGCGTGACGAGGGCGCAACCGCCGCGCGACTTGGCGCCCAAAGCATCCGCAACGGGTCCGATATTGCCGGCGTCGGTCGAGTCGAACGTGGAGCAGACCTTGTACATCACATGCCGCGCGCCGCGCGCAGACAGCCAATCATAGGCTGCCGTCGCCACCTCGACCGCTTGCTTGGCCTCGATCGAGCGGATCTTCAGCGCCACGACGATGGCTTCCGCGTCATCGACTTCCAGGCCGGCTCCGGGCACGCCGATGGTTTGAATGGTGGAGAGGCCGTTGCGATGAAGTGTGTTCGCAAGATCGGAGGCGCCGGTATAGTCGTCGGCGACGGCGCCCAACAACAGCGGCATTTCAAACTCTCCTGTAGGGCTTATGCCAGGCGAGCCCCTCGAGAGTGCCGGCGCGCGGGTTATATTCGCACCCGATGGTGCCGTCGTAGCCAAGCCGGTCGAACTCGGCGAACAGGTAGGGATAGTTGAGCTCCTCGCCATCCGGCTCATGTCGCGACGGGACGGAGGCGACCTGGAGATGGCCGACCGTCCGCTGCAGGGCGCGGAAAGCCATCGTCACGTCCCCATGCATAATTTGCCGGTGGTAAACGTCGAATTGCAGCTTCAGGTTGGGCAGGCCAAGGCTGTTGATAAGCTCGCTCGCGTAAGCGAAATCGTTGAGAAAATAGTCGGGCATGTTCCGTGTGTTGATCGGCTCGAGAAGGAGGTCGACGCCACGCTCGGCAAGGATCGGCGCGGTATAGGAGATAGCGCGGCGATAACTCGCCTGAGCCTCCACGTCCGAACGTGAGGCGTTGCCGGCCATAATGTGAACGCGCTTGACCTTGGTCGCCGCCACATAGTCGAGCGCGCGCTTGAGCTCGGACTTGAATTCCTCGAACCGTCCTGGCAGCGCCGCGAGCCCGCGTTCGCCCTCCTCCCAGCGGCCAGGCGGAAGGTTGAACAAAGCCTGCGTCAGACGATTGCGCTCAAGCCGCTCGGCGATCGCCTCCGGGGGATGGTCATAAGGAAACAGATACTCGACCGCGGCAAAGCCCGCTTCAGCGGCCGCGCCGAAACGATCGAGAAACGCATGCTCGGTAAACATCATCGACAGGTTGGCGGCGAACTTTGGCACTGGATTCCCTCACGCAATGCGCCCGCCGAGTTCGTCCTCGACATGGGCCCGAATGATCTCGTCAAACGAAGACTCGGCGCGGAAGCCAAGATCGACGGCCCGCCGGGCGTCGAAGTCGCGCGGCCAGCCGGCGACAATCGACTCGATCTGCGGATCGCGCTCGCGGCGGATGAGAGCCGCGGCCTTCGCTCCGGCGATGCGCGTCAGGGCGGCGATCTGCTCCGCCACCGTCGCCGAGAGACCCGGCATGGTAAGGCTTCGCCGCCAACCGAGCGCTGAGAGATCCATCGTCGCGGCGCGATGAAGAAACCCGACCGCCGCGCGCGGGCTGGCGTGCCAGTGCCGCACGTCTTCCGAAACTGGCAGCACGGCTTCCTGACCTGCGAGCGGTTCGCGCAGGATGTTCGAAAAGAAGCCGGAAGCCGCCTTGTTCGGCTTGCCCGGCCGGATGCAAATCGTCGGCAGTCGAATGCCTATGCCGTCAAAGAAGCCCTTGCGCGAGTAGTCGGCGAGCAGGAGCTCGCCAATCTCCTTCTGCGTCCCGTAGCTCGTCAGTGGGGTATTGAAGAACTCGTCGCCGATCTTGGGTGGAAAGGGAGCGCCGAATACGGCGATCGAAGACGAGAAGACCAAACGCGGCTTGTAGCCGTCGCGGACGTGCGCCGCCCGCACCGCGTCGAATAGCTGGCGCGTGGCGTCAAGGTTGATGCGATAGCCCTTGTCGAAGTCGGCTTCCGCCTCGCCGGAAACGATCGCCGCAAGGTGAAAAATGAGGTCGGGCCGGCCCGCGATCATCGCGTCGCCCTCGCCGGCGGCGGAGATGTCGGCGCCGCGCGCACTGACCTTGCCATGGAATCCGGCCGGGGCTTCAGGAGCGACGACGTCAACAAGCGTCAGCGCCTTGATCCCCCGCCCTCCGAGTTCGCCCGCCTTGACGAGGCTATCGGTGAGCTTGCGGCCGACCATGCCCGCCGCGCCAGTGATCAGAACGTGCATAGACTGTTGTCCTTGTTATGACTCGATTGAGATCGACCGCAGCCGGGCCACCGGCATGCCCATCGGGTTCGTTTTCGTCGCCCAGAGCGACGAGGCCTAGATCATTTTGTCCTTCCCGTCGTCCAGACGCCGCTAACGTCGCGTTCGCGGGCTCAATAGCCGCTCCGCCAGAACAGCCGCGATGATGATGGCGCCGATCGCGGACCCTTGCCAGAACGGCGAGACGCCGAGCAGGTTAAGGCCATTGCGGATCATCACCATGATGAAAACGCCGATCAGCGTGCCGATGATCGTGCCCCGGCCGCCATAGAGGCTCGCGCCGCCAATCACCACTGCGGCGATGGCGTCAAGTTCGAGCCCGGTGCCGGCGAGGGGATCGATCGACAGGATCTGGGCCGACATAAGCGTCGCAGCAATCGCGGAGAGCGCCCCGGAGACCACGTAAGGCAGAACACTATAGAAAAGGACGTTGAGGCCCGCTGTGCGCGCCGCTTCGCGATTGGAGCCAACCGCGTAAATCGTGCGCCCGCCCTTGGTGTAGGTAAGGTAGGCCCAGGCGAGCGCATAAAGCACGAGCAGGGCCAGGACGTTCGTCTGGACGCCGAGCACGGTCGTGTAGACGAGATCGTTGAGCGCCGGCGGGATATCGCTGATCGACGTCTGGCCCGAGAATATGTAGGCAAGGCTCCTTCCGATCGCCATCACGCCGAGCGTAATGACGAAGGCGGCGAGATCGAAATACGTGATCAGCAATCCCGAAAAGAGCCCGATACCGGCGCCCGCAAGCATCGCGAGCGCTATGGCGATCGGGATCGAAAAATGATGCAGCGCCAGGCCAAGGATGACCCCGGTGAGGCCGACCACGGAGCCGACGGAAAGGTCGATGCCGCCGGTCAGGATGACGAAGGTCATGCCGATCGCCACGATGCCCGTCACAACGGATTGGTCGAGCAGATTGAGCAGATTGTTGGTTTTGAGAAAGTACGGCGAAAGCAGCGACAGCGCCACGGCGATGACGACCGCCAGCGCCAGCATCCTGAGTTCGAGGGGGGCCGAGCGGAGGCCGAAGCCTCGCCCTTGGGCCCGCTCGGCAGCAGGCTCTGAGGCGATGGCGCCGATCGGCTTCGAGGATTCCTGGGTCATAATGTCGCGCGGAATCGTTCTTGAATCGCAGAGCGCATTGCTTCGGCCGCCGGGGCGGGGCTGTCGGGCTGGATAACGACGCCGATCGATCCTAGCTCATGGCCGCGATGGCTGTGGACGTCGACCAACAGGCTCTTGAGGCCGCTCGCAGGATCAAGCACGAAATCCGAGGCGCGCGCCCGCAACGCGGCCGAAATCGGCGTCTCCTCGAATCGCGGCGCCGCGCCCGCCTGCAGCGCCGGATCAGCCTTCGCGTTGGCGGTCACGGCGTTGAGACAGAACACACGCTCGTCATCCAGAATAGCCCAGAACGCGGCGCCGTCGCACTGATTGGCGAGCTCCTGCAAAAGGCACCGGTAACGCTCCATAGAGGCGCGAGGCGCGGCCAGAAGCGTTAGCTTCTCCTCGTCGAGATAAGCGCTCGGCACGTCGGCGATCGAAGCGCCATCGCTGATCACGATCACGCGATCGGCAAGCCCGAGCAGTTCCTCGAATTCGGAGGAAACGATGAGGATTGCCGCGCCACTCGCTGCAATGTCGCGCAAGATCGCGTAGATCGAGGCGCGCGTGCCGATGTCGACGCCCTTCGTCGGCTCATCGAGGATCAACACCTTCGGCTCCAGCAGCAACCATCGCGCGATGATGATCTTCTGCTGCATGCCGCCGGAGAAGTTCAAGAGATTTGGCTCGGACAGCCGATCGAGCGGCAGCTCGAGATGCGTCATCAGTTCGTCGATCCTTCGCTCCCGTTTGCCATAGCTGAGGCCGAACCCACGATGAGCGCCGAGGTGGCCCAGAAGCAGATTCTCCCGAACTGAAAGGTCCGGCACGATCGACTGCCGCCGCCGATCCTCGGCCACAAATCCGATGCCGGCTCGGATCGCCTCGGACGGAGAGCGCGGAGCGAACGGCCGTCCTTCGTAACGCACTTCGCCTGCCGCACGGGGGCGCAGGCCGAAAAGCGTCTCCACCGTCTCGGAACGTCCGGCGCCAACCAGCCCGCCGAGGCCCAAGATCTCGCCACGATGCAAGTCGAATGAAATGTCGCGCACCATCGGAGGCGCGCTAAGGCCGCGGACGGACAGCACCGGCTCGCCGCGCTTGTCGATGGAAGCGGAGGAGGGCGCATAGATCGACCCGATATCGCGGCCGACCATTAGGCGCACGAGCTCTGTCTGGTTCAGGCTCGACGTGGGCCGCGAGGCCGCGACCGTACGCCCCTCGCGCATCACCGTAATCTCGTCGGAGATCGCGAACACCTCTTCCAGCCGGTGCGACACGAACACGATCGAGCATTGCGCGTCTTCGAGCCGCGCGATCACATCAAAGAGACACTCGACTTCGCTCGGGCTCAAGGAGGCCGTCGGCTCATCGAAAATGATGAGATTGGCTTTCAGCGCGAGCGCTTTTGCAATCTCGACCAACTGACGCTGCGCCGCCGAGAGATCGCGCGCCTCAGCGTCGAGCGAAACAGCGTGCTCCTGACCAAGATCGGCAAGAATCTCGCTCGCCCGCCGGCGCATTGTCGAACGCGACAGCCGGCCCGGTCGGCCAAGATCGGGAAGGAAAATGTTCTCCAGAACCGAGAGGTCGGGCGCAAGGCTGGTCTCCTGCATGACCATGGCGATGCCAGCATCGAGCGCCTCGCGCGGGCTCCGGACGTCAAGCGGTTCGGCGCGATAGAGAATTTCGCCCCCGTCGCGACGGACATGACCGGAAATGACCCGCGAAAGCGTCGACTTTCCCGCGCCGTTGGCGCCCAAGAGCGCATGGGTGACGCCAGGCCGTAATGTGAGACTTGCGCCGACGAGCGCGCGAGTCTGCGCGAAGCTCTTCGAGATCGCGCGCGCCTCCAGAAGTGGGCTGCCTGGGTCGGTCATCGCTTGGCTCGGAACGGAGGCCAGCGCTGACGCGCTGGCCCGCCTTGTCACTTAAGTTCGTTGGCGAACACGGTCTCTTTGATGGTCGGCAGGATCTGATCGATGTTCTTGCTGGTGGCGACGACAATCGGAACGAGGATCTGCTTCTCCGGCTTCTCGCCCTTCAGCGCCGCGACCAGAGCTCCGCCCGATTTGACCCCCATGAGATAGGGTTGCTGCATGCCGGAGGCCACGATCTCGCCCTTCTTCAGGAGATCGACGAACTCCGGGATGCCGTCGAAGGCGGCGACGAGAAGCGTGCCGTCGCGATGCGCCGCCTTGATGGCGCGAAGCGCGCCAAGAGTCGGCTGGTCGGTCTGGATGAACATGCCGCGCATGTTCGGATTGGCGGTCAGCATGTCCTGGGTGAACTTGAACGTCTCGTCGGCGGTGTAGGACTGCATTTGCTGCAGGCCGGCCTCTTTGGTGATCCCCGCCTTCTTCATAGCGTCCCGGAAGCCAGCGGTGCGCGCCTGGCCGTTCTTGCGGGCTTGCGAAATGGTGATGAGGCCAATGGAGCCATCGGTCCAGCCCTTCTCCTTCAACGCGGCGGCCAGCGCTTCGCCGACGCCGAAGGCGCCCTGGTAGTTGTCCGAGATGATGAACGAGACATACTCGCCGCTGTTGGTGCCGATGTCCGCGACGACGACCGGAATTTTTGCGCGCGCGGCAAGCGCAAGGACGCTCGGCGCCGTTGAGCTGTCAGTGGGCGAAATCGCGATCCCGGCGACGCCCCGTGCGATCGCGTCCTGCGCATTCTTGAGCTGGGTTTCGGCGCTATTGTGCGAATCGAGCGCCGTATAGGAATAGCCGGCCTTCTTCGCTTCCGCCTGAATTCCCTTGGAGAGGTAACGCCAGAATGGCAGGTCGAGTCCTGGCGTCAGGTAGACGATCTCCTTCGTATTGGCGGCACGCGCGGGCGCGGCAAATCCAATTGTCGCAGCGGCTAACGCCGACACAACGGATAGGAGACCTCGGCGACTGAGTTTCATTTGCTTCCTCCCAAGTGCCGGATTATCCGGCGTGAACGATTGCGGCTCTGCTCCTGCGGCGCTGTTGAATTCAAGCCGTCTTCTTCGGCTTCGGTTTGTCCGCAAGGATGTCGACGGTCGTTGCGTAGATCCGGTCGATATGCTGGCCGAAGGCGTCGGTCGCCGCCTGCGGATTGTGGGCTCTCAGGGCCTCGAAGATCGCGACATGATCGAGATAGCTCTTTTCGATCGCGCCGGGCTGAGAGACGGCGATCCTGCGGTGGTCAAGCATGAACGTATAGAGATCGGTGACGAAGTCCGCGAGCAATGGATTTCCGCAGCTGCGATAGATCATCAGGTGAAACTCGCGGTCGCAGATCAGGAAGTGCACCGGGTCGCGCATCGTCTGCTTCTGGATCGCCAGCGACTGTTCGAGACGGGCAAGCGTCGAATCGTCGATGCGCACGGCCGCCTCGGCGGCGACAGCGCGCTCGATCAGCAGCCGCGACTTATGCACGGAATCGAGTTCATAGGCGTCGATCGCGCTCGGGCTGGCGACTCCGATCTTCAGCGTGTCGATCTTCCGGCTGACGACGCGCGTGCGTGAGCCCTGGCTCACCGCCACGACGCCGAGCGCCGCAAGCGTTTGGATCGCCCCGCGAACAGTCTCACGGCTGACCGCGAGCAGCGCAGCGAGTTCTCGCTCGCTCGGCAATTCATCGCCGATCTGAAGGATGCCCGAGGCGATGAGCGACGCAAGCTTGTCGCTTATCCGTTCGCGCACCGTGCGGCGGCCGATCTCCGCCCTCAGGTGCGGGGTTCGCACGAAAATGCTCGTCGGCGCCGACCGCAAACCCGTGCCTCCGCTCGTCCAAACTGCACCGCTGGTCTGGCAACCAGACCAGCGTGCCGCTTTGCTGTCAAGCCTTGAGTTGGCGCAAGCAGCGGGCGGCGTCGCGCTTCGGGCGCGCAAGCATTGAGCCGCAACCTTCTTAAGAACTCAGACCCGCGTCGGCGGCGGTTTCCGGAACGCCGGAGACAATAAGCTCCAGCACTTCTTTTTCCGTCGTGTCGGTAATCGCCCGCTCGCCGACATTGCGCCCGCGCTTCAGCACCATCACCCGATCACCGACCTCGAATATGTCGTTCAGGCGATGCGAGATAATGATCTGCGATACGCGATGCCGCTTCAGCTCGAGCATCGTTTCCAAGAGACGGTTGGTCGCCGTCACAGACAGATTGGCGGTTGGTTCGTCGAAGATCACCACTTTGGGTTCAAAGGAAATGGCGCGCGCAATCGCCACCGACTGCTGACGCCCGCCTGAAAGGCTTTCGACCTTCTGATAGACCGAGTTCACGTCGACCTTCAGCCGGTCAAGGATTGTTCGCGCGTCGCGATGCATGCGCGGGCGGTCGACGAAGATCCCGAAGCGGCGCGGCCATCGTCCAAGGAAGACGTTTTGGCTGACGTCGAGGTTCCCGCAGAGCGCGAAGTCCTGATAGATCATCTCGATGCCGAGATTGCGACTCTCGTGCGGACTTTTGAAATGCACGGGCTCGCCATCGACCAGCACATCGCCCAAATCTCGTTGATAGGCTCCGGTCATAATTTTCATCAAGGTCGATTTGCCCGCCGAATTGTCGCCGACGAGGCCAAGGACTTCTCCCGGCATCAAGGTCAGATGGACATCGATCAGCGCTCTCACCGGGCCGAAGCTCTTGTCGATCGACCGCATCTCGACCATCGGACGGCTCATGCTTCGGCCTCCTTGACGGGCTCGACCCGTGTCGGCCCCTCTTCCGGGACGCGTCGCCGGCCGAACCATTGGCCCAGGATGTTGTGCTGGCGGAGCCAGATATCGCCGACGACCGCGACGATCAGAATGAGGCCGATAAAGACATTCTGCCATTGCTGCGGCAACACGAATGACGAGCCGTCCTTGAGGATGATCTGCAACGACAGCAGCGAACGGATGAGCGTGATCACCGCTGCGCCTGCAAGAGAGCCGATCATCGTGCCGTAGCCGCCGAAGATCGATCCGCCGCCGATGATGATTGAGGAGATGCTGTCGAGCTCGCGCAATTGTCCAGCGATCGGGATGAAGCTGCGATAGAAAGCGTCGTAGATGATCCCGGCGCAGGCGGCGCAGATCGATGAGATCAAGAAAGAGGTGAAGCGCACCCGCCGCGTATTGATGCCTGCGAAATTCGCTGCGCGTTCGTTTCCGCCGATCGCGTAGACCTTCTCGCCGAAGGTGGTATGAGCGAGCACGATTCCGGCAACCAGCGCGACGAGCAAGACGAATATGGTCTGCACGCTGACCGCCTTGGCGACGGCGAGCCATAGGCCGCCAGTCGGCGCAAGATCCATGGCGTCGAGGAACTCGTAGAGGTTTCGTCCGATGAGATTGAACGATTCCGGAAAACCGTTGAGCTGAGTGCCGGCGACAATCGAGGAGCCGAGGCCGCGCGCCCAATAGAATGTCCCGAGGGTGGCGATGAAGGCCGGCAGGCCGACATAGGCGGTGAGCCACCCGTTGATGACGCCCGCGACAACTCCGGCCAGGATTCCGCCGCCGACCGCGGCCAGCGGCCCCCAGTTCGTATCCTTCATGACGACGGCGGCGACCGCGCCGGATAAAGCCAGCACCGAACCAACCGAAAGGTCGATGTCGCCATTGGCCATCACAAACGTCAGGCCGACAGCAAGGAGCGCGATCTCGGAGAAGGCAAGCAGGATAGCAAAGCTGTTGTCGAGGCCGCCCCAGAAATCAGGTCTCGCCCATAAGCCGAACAGCCAAAGCGCGACCATGAGGATCACCGCCGCCGCGTCTCTACGGTAGAAGAAGGCGGCGATGCCGCGTTTGCCCAGGCCCCGCGCCTGCACGGTCGCGCCGCGGGTCTGGACGCCCGAGACCGCGACGCCGCCGAGGTCGGGGACCGGCGGCGGCGGCCGGCCCCGCAACCAGGCCCAGAGGCGGGGGATGGCGCGGCGCCGGACGAGCCAGGGCTCGATCAGCACGGCGACGATGAGGACGACGCCGAGAAAGGCCGGGACCGCGCCGGGGGGCAATTGTGTCACCGCCGCCACCTGCACAGTCTCGCCGCCGCCGAGATCGATGGTGCGGGTGGTGGGAACTCCTTCACGCAGAACCTTGTCGATGAGGCCGATAAGAATCGCGCCCAGACAGGAGCCGAAGATCCGCCCCCGGCCGCCAAAAATGGCCGCGCCGCCAACAATCACCGACGCGATGGCGATCAACTCCAAGCCAAAGCCGGCCAGTGGGTCCGCATCCTTGTTCTGCGCGACATTCATGAGACCGGCGATCACCGCGCAAAGAGAGGAGAGAACATAAGAGCGCATGCGCACGAAACGCGTGTTGATCCCTGCGTAACGCGCCGCTTGCTCGTTGCCGCCGACAGAGTATGTCGTCCAACCGATCGTGGTGTAGGCGAGCGCCGCCGCGGCGACCGCGACGATGATGATGAAGAGAATGATCTGGTTGTTGAAGCCGAGTGAATTGATCTCGCCCAAACGGAAGAATGCAGGAGAATCTCCTGCCTTGATTTCGAAGGCGATGTTTTTGCCGCCGGTGAGGCCGAGGATCACGCCGCGGCCGATGAACAGCATCGTCAGCGTCGCGATGAAGGCCGGTACTTCCAGGACCGTCACCAGAAAGCCGTTGATCAGTCCGATCGCCAGACCGATGACGAGGCACCAGACGACCGCTGTCCAGACGCCCATGTCGAAATAGGTCGGCGCGAAAATCATGCCGAAGATCGTCGCCGTAAGGCCGAAGGTCGATCCGACCGAGAGATCCAGCTCCCTGTTGACGATGACAAAGGTCATGCCGATCGCCAGCACGCCATAGCGCGAGGCGTCGCGCAGGACGGAAAAGAGCGCGTCGATCGATCCAAAGAAGGCGGGATTGAGATAGAGCCCGGCCGTGTAGAGGAGCGCCATAATGGCGAGGAGGCCGACCTCCCAGCCTCCGAACAGGAGGGGAGCTTCGCGCCCCAGGTCGCGAACGCTTGCGTCGTTGGTAAAAGCTGTCATCGGCCCTGCCGAAGGGGTGTGAGCGAGGCCTCGCGCCTCGCTCACAACCTCGAACGATTCAGTTCTCGAAGCGCTTGCCGACCTTGTCGACATTGTCCTTGGTCACAAGCTGCGCGCGCGTATCCAGGTTCGCGGCCGCGATGTTGCGATCAAGTTGCAGATAGAGCTGAACGACAGGATAGAAGCCCTGCAGGAAGGGTTGTTGTCCGAGGGAGCCCTGCAACGCGCCGGTCTTGATCTGCTCGAGCTGCTTCGGGCCAAGGTCGAAGCCATAGGCGCAGATCTTGTTATTGAGCTTGAGCTGCGAGATGGCGTCGCCGATCGCGGGCGTCACGCTGCCGTTCGGTCCAAAGAGCCCCACCACGTCCTTGCGGCTTTCGATCAACTGCACGATCGGGGCGGCGGTGATGTCCGTGCCAATGTCGACGCCAATGTTGTTGGGGCCGGCGTCGACCTTGAAATCTTGCAGGCGGTTGGCGGCCTTGAGCGCCTTGACCGTCGCCTGGAATGCTGCGGTCACCCGGTTGTTGACCTCGATGTTGCCAACCGGCACGATGTTCGGGAATAGAATCGAACCGCCCTTGACATTGTTTTTGATGAGGCACTTCACAATCGCCTCGCCCCCGATCGCAGCCGCTGAGGCGTTCTGACCCGTATGACTGATGTTGTTACGGTCATACAGCGTGCCATCGAACGAGTTGGTCGTTGCGACAACGACGCCGCGATCTTCGAGCTTCTTTACGATGTCGTCATAGGCGCCGACCTGAGGCGTCGTCATGATCACGCCATTGATGGTCGGATCGTTGGCGATTTGATTGAGAATTTGGATTTCGCGCGGGACATCGTCTATCGGCGCTTCGGAGCCGAGCTTGATCAGGTTGATACCGAAGGCGTTGGCGGCGACCTGCGCGCCCACATAGACAGGATCGAAGAAGCCGTTGCCTGCGGTGTGAGTGATGATGGCGAAAGTGAGCGGCTTGCCGTTTTTCCTGGTGGTCGGCGCTTCTTTCGCGGCGTCCTCCCACGTATAGCCGCCGACCGCCTTGTTGATCGCGCCCGACTGAGCGAAGGCCCCCGAACTCCAAAGACAAGTTGCCGCAACAATCGCGGCGACGCCTAGCCCTCTATTCATAGCGTTCCTCCTCGTGATCAGCTCTTGATCGCGCAGTCTCAACGGAAACGTTGGAGCGCCTCAGGGAGGCGCCCTATCCGCCAAATTTGGCGCGCGATAGATCGAATTTAGCCAATCCAATCGAAGTAGAACGACGATTGAGAGATTTGGCAACTCAGAAATTTGCTGGGGTCAACTGGGCGTGCGACGCGCAGGACCATCCCTCGACGAGACCGCGCGACGCACGAATTCGATCGCCGCCAGGCTCAGGCCTTCGACGCGACGCGCCCGAGCCGCATGAACTCGATTGCGCGCTTGGGATCAGCCAGCGCCGAGGCGCCGCCCTCGGGTTTCAGCGCGGGACCGACGATCACGCCATCCTCGTAGGTCTCGAGGTCGCCGTGACTCCCCGTCCGGCCATGTGGGCTACTTTCCGGCTCCCGCGGTAAGCCCCATGACGATGTAACGCTCGAGGAAAATCCCGATGAGCAGGAGCGGCATGATGGCCGCTGTCGCCAGCGCCGCGATTGTCCACCAGTTGATGCCGGACGAGCCCGTCTGGCTCGCCACCATGACCGGCAGCGTTTGCGCGTCGGACCCGGTCAGGAGCGAGGCGAAGAAATATTCGTTCCAACAGAGGACGAGCGACAGGATGAAAGCCGCGATCATGCCCGGCAGCGCGACCGGGAGAACGATGCGGAGAAAGGCCCCCCAGATCGTGCAGCCGTCCACCAGCGCCGCCTGCTCCATCTCCATCGGGATGGTGTCGAACTGATCGCGCATCACCCAAATCACGATCGGCAGAACCATCAATGTGTAGATGAGGATGAGACCGATCCGCGTGTCGAGCAGGGCCAGCTCCTTGTATAGAACGAGGAACGGCAGCGCGAGGACGACGGGGGGAAGGATGAGCTGCGAGACGAAGAAGAACGAGATGTCCTTATTTCGCCACGGGCCGAATTTGTATTCGAACCGACTTAGTCCGTAGGCGGCCAGCGAGCCGATGACGATCGCAAAGGCGGAGGCGCCGACCGAGCAGATGACGCTGTTGATAAATTTGTTCAGGAACTCATCGCGGACGTCGGAGGTGGCGAAGATGGTGTCGGGGGACAGCCCGAGCGACTGCCATCCTTTCCAGGACGGCGCAAAATCGACCCAGGGGACGAGGTGGCCCTGCGTCACGTCCCGTCCGAGCTTCACTGATGTCGAGAGCGTCCAATAAATAGGAAAGAGGGCGACAAACGTCCAAATCAGGAGCAACGCGTAGATGCCGATTCGCCCCGCGACGCGACCAGCCTGACGCGCGGCGGTCGCCGTTTCCTCCGGCTTCTCGACCACCGCATGCGCGGCGAATTCACTCGTCACGCAGTCCTCTCTTTTGATGCGCCGGGAAACATCTCAGGTCATCTTCTGCATGTAGCGGTTGGCGACCTTGAGGAGAAGCATGATGAAAACGATGATGATGACGAGGTAGACCTCGGCCACCATCGTCGCATAGCCGACGTTGGAGCGATCCCGATATTCCCGGTAGACGAAGCTCGAGATTGTGTCGGTTGCGCCGGCTGGGCCGCCCGCCGTCACATTGATGACGATGTCCGCGAGCTTGAGTTCAAAGATGGTGCGCAGGATGATCGCCGTCACGCTCACTGGGAGCATGAGCGGAAATGTGATTTCCCAGAACGTTTGCCAGGTGCTCGCGCCATCGACCTTGGCGGCCTCCTTCACATCGAGCGGCAGCGCCTGCAGGCCCGCGAGAAGCAGGATCACCATGAACGGGATCCACTCCCACGCGTCCATGGCGATGATCGTGGTCCTGGCGATCCACGGATCAGTGAAAAAGGCGACATTCTCCCAGCCGAGCCATCTGGCGAAATTCGCCAGCGGCCCGAAGCGGTTTTCCGTGAGCGATTTGCCGATCATCCAGCTGATCGCCACGGGGCTCAGCATGAACGGCAGAAGGAAGGCGATGCGGAAGAACTTGCGGCCGCGGATATCTGCGCTGAGCAGGAGCGCAAGGCCGAAGGCGATCACGTATTGAACGATCACGGTGGCCACGTAGAAAACCATATTGCCGAGCGCGTTCCAAAAATAGGAATCGGCCCAAAGCGTGCGAAGATTATCGAGCCCGTTGAAGTGGTGGCCGGACTGCGCGTTCAGATTCCAGTCAGTGAAAGCGATGTAGAGTCCGAAGATTGTCGGGAAGATCACCATCGCCGCGGTGAACAGCAGCGCCGGCAGGACGAACAGGGTCTGCTTGCCGCCCTCCCCGTACTTGAGCACCTGACTAACCCCGAGCGCCGCGCCCCACAGAAGGAACGCGAACATCGTCGGCTGCCAGTTGCCGAAGCCGAGGGGAACGACGCCCAAAGCGCCGCAAATCTGCAGCGCGGCTACGGCGACGAAAAACGCCGAGCCAAGCCGGAAGATCCAATTGCCTGCAGACACCTCGCCAGGAAGGATGTCCTCGTGCGCTGCTTCAGTTCTTTTTCTGCTCACAGCGCGATGCCCGCTTCGGCGATTAAGTCCACGGCGCGTCGTGCGCCGCGGACGCTATTGTAGTGATGAGCACTCAGGCGAGACCCATCGCGATCCGATAGTATTTGACCTGGTTTTCCCGGCCGAGTTTGTCGGTCAGTTTGTCCCAAGCCGCCGCGACGTTGTCGGCGCCCTGTTGCGCGGTCTGCTTGCCTGCGAACGTCTTCTGCAACTCATCCTCGGCGATGCTGTAGTACTGAAAGATGCCGGGGATACGCGGTTCGATCGCGGAATTCGGGTGGTTGTAGGAGGTCGACTGCGAGTCCATGTACGACCCGATATATTTCTTGTCGTATCCGGCGAGCGCCCACAGGTCGAGGTTGGTGTGGCTCTTGCGGTAGGGCTGGAAGCCCGAGGGATAGGCCGCCGTCCACATCGACAGATCCTTGCCGCCGAGATGGGCCGCCGCGCTCCAGGCCGCCTTGTGGCGCTTGGAGTCGCCATCGACCGACTTCATCACATAGATGCCCCAGCCGAGGTAGGCCATGTTGGGCGCCACGTTGGGTCCGGTGGCAAGCTTCTCCCACGCGCCCTTGCGGAAATTGTAGACGTCGTCCGACGCCGGGAGAATGTCAAAGTCGAGCACGTCGCCGATCGTCGCGGTGTCGCTGGTCTTCGCCACGGTGCCGATGTCTCCCCACCACTCGAGCAAGCCGCCAGTGCCGGTGAGAAATTGCTGGAAGGCGGTCGTTCCGGGATCAGCGTTGATCTGGTCGGCCGGCTCATAGGGCAACGCGTCGACGACGTCCTGGATCGCGCGCACCCAAGCCGGGTTGTTGACGAGCGGCTTCATGTTCTCGTCGAACATCCAGTTTTTTTCGCCGGGATATTTGGCATAGGCCGTCGCTCGGCTGGCGGTGAAATAGAACTCGAACCCGCCCCACGGCTTCGGCTGGTCGAGGAACCCGTAGACCTCCTTGCCCTTGACCTTCTTTCCCTTGAGGAACTTGGTGACCTGCTGGACCTGCTGCCAGGTCTTGGGCGCGCTCCAGGTCGCAAGGCCCGCCTTGTCCTTCCAGTCCGCCCATTGCTTGGCGAGATCGGGATCGGAGAACACATCGGTGCGTCTGTTCATCGTGTGGCAGTCGCTGTCGATGGTGACGCGATGGATCTTGCCATTCCACGTGCCGACCGGCGGCTTCAGATAATTGACGTAGTCGTCGAAGTCGATCTGCGTCTTGACCCAGTCGGGCATCTCCGAGAGCAGGTCCTTGACCCCCATGTCGCCTTCGAACGGCGCGCCCATCTCGAGAATGTCGAAGTCTGCGGTGCCGGTCGCGATCGACTGCTGGAGCCTGGCGTTGTAATCGGCTTGGGCCAAATCGATCCATTTGATCGAGGCGCCCGTGTAGGCTTCCCACGGCTTCAGGAAGCCGCGAAACAGGAAGTCGTGCAGGTTCTGGTTGTTGAGGCCCATGAACGAGAAGTCGACGCCCTTGAACTCGCCGGGCTGAACGTTGGCCTTCGTCGGCTCGAGGCAGAGCGCGCCGACTTTCTGCCAGTCGGCGTCCGTCGGAGATCCGTTGCCTGCGCCGGGGATCTTCATGATCTGGGCGACGACGCTGTCTTGAGCGAACGACGGCGTCGACGACAAGAGGGGCGCGCTCGCGCCAAGCGTCGCGGCGGCGCCCGCCACCCCCTTCAGGACGTCGCGGCGGCTCCTCTGCATCGCCATGAGCAGTTCGTAGACGTGCACACGCATGGATCGTTCCTCCTCTTGCGCCGACGTGGCGGAGTTCCGGAGATCCGGACTCCGCGCCGCGCTCCACTCGCGCGCTCGGCCAACGCAGAACTCCAAGACTAAGCGGGCGCTTTGCGGCAAGTCAATTGCGCGTACCGTGAGCATTTGCCCGCCCGGTGGCAACGTCGATTAGCGCCGAATGAGGGCCTCCTGCGCCGCCGCGCCCTATTCCAGGCGCTTGCCGCTTTCGGCGTCGAAGAGGTGGACCGAGTCCAGGTTTGGCGAGAGCAGCAGGCTTTGGCCCGGCTGCGCCGATATGCGGTCACGGAAGACGGTGACGATGGGGTGACCCCCGACCTTGGCGAACACCTGTGTTTCCGAGCCGGTCGGCTCGACCACCGAAACTTCGGCCTTGAAATCGTCGCCGATGGCCAGATGCTCGGGCCGAATTCCGTAGATGCAAGGCCGCCCGTCGATGTTTTGCGGCGCCGATCTGAGAGGCAACTCCACGCCGCTTTCAGTCACGAAGGCCGGCTTGCCTTTGAGCGTTACAGACCCCTTCAGCAAATTCATTGACGGGGATCCGATAAAGCCCGCGACGAAGAGGGTGGCTGGCCGATCATAGAGCTCAAGCGGAGCGCCGGTCTGCTCCACGACGCCGTCGCGCATGACCACGATTTCGATCCGCCATCGTCATGGCCTCGATCTGATCGTGCGTGACATAGATCGTCGTAGTCTTCAGGCGCTGATGCAACTCCTTGATTTCGGCGCGCATCTGCACGCGCAGCTGAGCGTCCAGGTTCGAGAGCGGCTCGTCGAACAGAAAGACCTGCGGATCGCGCACGATCGCCCGCCCCATCGCGACGCGCTGACGCTGCCCGCCGGACAATTGCCGCGGGTAACGGGAAAGATAAGGAGCGACATGAAGGATGTCGGCGGCCCGTCGAACACGCGCCTGAATCTCGTCCTTTGGCGTATTGCGCAGCTTCAGCCCAAAACTCATGTTCTGTTCGACGGTTTTGTGCGGATAGAGCGCGTAATTTTGAAAAACCATCGCAATATCGCGATCTCTCGGCGGCAGGTTGTTGACCACGCGCGCGCCGATCTTGACCTTTCCCCCTGTGATCGACTCCAGCCCGGCGATCATTCGCAGAAGGGTGGATTTCCCACAGCCGGACGGCCCCACGAGCGTGACGAATTCCCCATCGGCGATCGAAAGCGAGACGCCATGAATGACTTCGACGCCAGCATAGGCCTTACGCGCGTTGACAACGTCGACCGACGCCATTCTTCTCCTCCACACACGATTTCCATCGCGACGTCAGACCGTGAGCGTAGTTGATCGCCGGAGTGACGTCGAGCCGCGTACGCATGCGGGAAGAGAAAATTACGAAGGCGGCGTGTGAGCCAGGAGGCAGGCTCTGCCACCTCGAATATAGAAGGGCAGGAAATGACCGAGACGCACAAACCGCGCATCGCCGTCGTCGGAAGCAACATGGTGGACCTCGTCACCTACGTGGATCGGATGCCGGTCAGGGGCGAGACCGTCGAGGCGCCAAGCTTCGAGATGGGACACGGCGGCAAGGGGGCCAATCAGGCTGTGGCGGCAGCCAAGCTCGGCGCTGCCGTCGTGATGGTCACAGCGGTCGGCGACGACATGTTCGCGGACGCCACCATCAGCAATCTCGAGAAGCTGGGGGTCGATACGAGTCACGTCAGGCGCGTCAAGGGAAAGCCGAGCGGGGTTGCGCCGATCATGGTCGAGCCGTCGGGAGAAAACTCGATCCTGATCGTGAAGGGCGCGAATGCGGACCTTTCGCCTGCGGACATCGATCGCGCTGCGGATGTTTTGAAGACTTGCGATCTCATCCTCATGCAGCTCGAGGTTCCTCTCGAAACGGTCTACGCGACCATCGCCTTTGGCAAGCGTCACGGCGTGAAGACAGTCCTCAATCCGGCTCCCGCCACGCCCGCGCTTGACGTCAATCGTATTCGCGATGTGACGTTCTTCATCCCCAACGAGACCGAGCTCGCGATCCTGACCGGCATGCCGGTCGATACGGAAGCGAGCATCGCAGCCGCGGCGCGAAGCCTGCTCGACAAAGGTTTTGGGACGGTCATCGTGACGCTCGGCTCGCGTGGCGCGCTTCTGACAACGCCGACTGACGCACGAAGAATCGAGCCGGTCGCCGTGAGGGCTGTGGACACCACGGGCGCGGGCGACGCGTTTGTGGGAAGTTTTGCGCGCTTCTTTGCCGACGGCGTCCCGTTGGAGGCCGCCCTGAAGCAAGCGGCGCGTTACGCCGCGGACTCTGTGACCCGGCGCGGCACCCAGAAAGCCTACGCGTCGGCGGATGAATTCAAGAGATTTTGCGAAACCTTGGCTGGGTCGACCCGGTAGCGCAGGCTCGTTCTCCCTCTGCGATCAACTTGGAGAACGGCGACCCTCGCAAAGTTCGCCCGCCAAACCCATTACGACCTGGCCGCCAGAATAAGTTCCTGTGGCGTTCCCGCGAAAGCTTGACGAACTTTTTGCGCCAGCGTGAAATGTTCGCAATGGCCTCGTGGGGCCAACCCTGTCCTGGAAAGATCCCAAGCCCGCCATGATTCCTGCGCCGCCTCTCGATCCAACCGTGTCCTCGGACGCGCCGCTCGTGCGCGTTGCAGGAATGACCAAGAGTTTCGGCGGAGTTCGGGCGTTGCGCGGCGTCAGTCTCGAGGTGCGGGCGGGCGAGGTTCATGCGCTTCTGGGGGAGAACGGCGCTGGCAAGTCAACGCTGATCAAGATCCTCAGCGGCGTGCACAGCTTCGACAGCGGCTCGATCGAGATTGAAGGCGCCCCGGTCGCTTTCAATAGCCCCACGGAGTCGCGCAAGGCGGGAATCGCGGTCGTCTACCAGGACCTCAGTCTCGTCCAGTCCCTCTCCGTGGGCGCCAATCTGATGCTGAACCGGGAGCCCACGAGCCGCTTCGGCTTTCTCAGGAAAGCCCAGCTGATGGCGGAAGCCGAGGACTTCCTCAAGCGGCACAACATTCCGCTCGATCCGCGCGCAACCGTCGGCTCATTGCCATTCGCCTATCGGCAGATGACCGAGATCTCCAAGGCGCTGATGGGGCGGGTGCGCGTGCTTGTCCTTGACGAGCCGACCTCCGCGCTGACCAGCGACGAAGAGCAGATCCTGTTCGACGCCGTCGAGACGGTCGTCAGGCAGGGCGTCGGCGTCATCTATGTGACCCATCGCCTCAACGAGGTGTTCCGTATTTCGGACCGCGTCACTATTTTGCGCGACGGCGCCAATGTCGGCACGTTCAATACCGCTGACACCGACATGAGGACGCTGGTCGCGGCAATCGTCGGGCCGAAGCAGGCGAGAGCTGAGCCGAAAGCGGCCCTACGCGACGAGACGCGGCGCCGGGGTCGCGCGGCTCCATCCTCGGGCGCGCGTGAGCTTCTTGCTTTGTCCGGCATCGTCAGCGACCGTCTGCGCGGCGTCGACCTCTCGCTTATGGATGGGGAGATCCACGGCCTTGCTGGCCTGATCGGCAGCGGACGCACCGAGATTCTGGAGACCATCTTCGCACTCCGCCCGATCGAGAAAGGTGAGCTCCGACTTGGCGGCGTGGCCCAGCGAATGCGGGGCCCAGCCGAGGCGATCGAAAAGGGCATGGCGCTCGTGCCGGAGGATCGGCAGGTGCAAGGACTGGTGCTCGACCATTCGATCCAGCGCAATTTCAGCCTGCCTCGTTTGCCGCATTTCTCATGGGCGAGCTGGGTCCGGCGCGGCGCCGAGACGGAAGAGACGGAGGCCGCGATCAGCCGTCTTTCGATCAAGGCGCTCGGTCCTTCGACCCGCGTCAGCAATCTATCCGGCGGCAACCAACAAAAGGTGGTTTTCGCCAAATGGAACAATGCGCGCACGCGCATTCTCTTGCTCGACGAGCCGACCGTCGGCGTCGACGTTGGCGCGCGGGAGGAAATCTACGGCCTCATCCGGGAGGCGGCTCGGAGCGGCGCCGGCGTGCTTATCGCTTCCTCCGATCTTAGCGAGCTGATCCTGCTATGCGACCGGATCTCGATTGTCGTTGACGGACGCGTGATCGCTACGCTCGGCCGCGGCGAATTCGGCGACGCTGAACGCCTTCACCAGCTCATCCAAGTCAGCCAGACCGGACAGGGACAGGCCGCGTGACGGATCGCCTTGCGCCCACCGTGACGGCCACTCCGGAACAGGGCCGCTCCTCGACGCTGGCGCAAACACTCCTGCGCAGCGAATGGCCGTGGATGCTCTATCTGGCCTTTGTCGTCCTTCTCGTCGTCTTCAGCTTCGCCTCGCCATGGTTCTTGTCGATCGACAATTTCCTCAACATCGGTCGACAGACGACGCTGGTGTCGATCGTCGCGGTCGGCATGACCTTCGTGATCATCGCGGGCCAGATCGACCTGTCCGTCGCATCGACGCTTGCGCTTTCGGGCATGGCCGCGGCGCTCGCTATGTCGCATATCGCCAATTTCTGGTTCGTCGGCGCGCTGGCTGGCCTCGGCGCCGGCGCCTTGGTCGGCCTCATCAACGGGACGCTCACGACGCGGCTCGCCATTCCATCGTTTCTCGTCACCCTGGGCACGCTCAGCGCCGCACGCGGCCTTGCGATGATGGTGACGGACACGAAGCCCGTCATCATCACCAACGAGCGTTATTTCAGGATCTTCGGCGAAGGCAGTTTGCTCGGCCTGCCAGCGCCGATCGCCTGGACCTTGGCCGCGACCATCGGCGGCGTGCTGCTGCTGCACTACAACATCTTCGGCCGCAGGATTTACGCCGCCGGCGGCAATCCGACCGCGGCTCTCTATTCCGGCATCCAGATCAAGCGCGTGACGACCTGGGCCTTCGTGCTGACCGGCGCGCTTACGGGCCTTGCGGCGCTGATCCTGTCCGCCCGCTCGCACGCGGCGCGGCCGGACGTCGTGCAAGGCATGGAGCTCGACGTCATCGCCTCCGTCATCCTCGGAGGATGCAGCCTGTTCGGGGGCCGCGGTTTTATACTAGGCACGCTGCTTGGGAGCCTTATTATCGGGACACTCAACAATGGGCTTGTGTTGCTGGGCGTCAGCTCGCCAATGCAGCTCATCATCAAGGGCGCGATCATCGTCGCCGCGGTCGCGTTCACAAAACGCTAGCCTGTCGTAAGCAGGCTAGGGAGTGGCATATCGTCGGCCTCAAAAAAACGACGACTCGAGGAAAGACCAAGGAGTAAGACCCATGAGAGTTTCCGCATCCGTAAAGTCTGCCCTCGCTTGCAGCGCCGCTATGGGCGCGCTCGCGCTTCTGTCATCCGCCGCGTTCGCCGCCGTGCCCGCAAGCTGCGTCAAGGGCGTCGATCTTGCGACGCTTGGGCCGACCTCCATCGTGGGTCAAGGACCGCATGGCGAAAAAGCGGCGTCCGTCGACGCGCTGAAGCTTAGCGACGCCGACGCGGAAAAAGTGAAGGCGGGTCATTTCAAGGTCGGCATCTCGATGCAGACCGTCAATCTCGACTGGTCGCAGTTGCAGGTGCAAGGGATCACCGACACGTTGAAGAAATACGGCGTTTCAGTCACCGGCGTCGCGTCAGCCGAATACCAGGTCGACAAACAGATCGCGGACATCGAAAACACGATCCAGCAGCACCCGGACGGCATCATCTCGATCCCCGTCGACTTCACCGCGACCGCGCCGACCTACAAGAAGGTGTCGCAGGCGGGCATCAAGCTAGTCTTCATGGACAGCATCCCGACCGGGCTCGAGCATCCAAAGGAATATGCCTCAATGATCTCGGCCGACAGCCAGGGCAACGGCCAGATCGCCGCGCAAATCCTCGCTTCATGTGTCGACAAGGGCGGCACGATCGGGCTCGTCAATTTCGGCGTCGACTATTTCAGCACAAACGAGCGCACCAAGGGCGTCCGCGCGTGGATGCAGAAGAACCGGCCCGACATCAAGATGAAGCAGGTCGACTTCACCGATCCGGCGAAAGTGTCGCAGATCGCGGGCGATTTCCTCACCGCCAATCCCGATATCAAGGGCGTGTTCGCGGTCTGGGACCAGCCGGCGCTCGACACGCTTTCCTCGATGCGCGCGCAGAATATCGACATCCCCGTCACGACCGTCGACCTTGGCCTGCAATCGGCGATCGAGATCGCCAAGGGCGGCCCGCTCAAGGCGACCGGTTCGCAGCGACCTTACGATCAGGGCGCGGCCGAGGCGATGGCGATGATGAACGCGCTGATCGGCAAGGAGACGCCAGCCTGGATCGGCGTACAGTCGCTGCCGGTCGTACAGTCGAACGTGCTCGAATCCTACAAGACGGTATTCAAGAAAGATCCGCCACCAGAGCTCACGGACGCCTGCAAGGCCGCCAAACCGGCGTGCAATTGAGGGGTTCGCTGCCTCCGCGTAGGCTGAGAGGGAAGTCATCGCGGGCGTCGAAATGACGCCCGCTCGTTCGCCGATGTGACTGGGCTTTTACTCTGTCCAGCGGCGACCGAAATTGAGCTGTCAGCTGGGGAAAGCGCTCGGTGCTGCTACAGGTTGCGATCGACACGGCGGAAAGCTTAGGCGTAATCGCGCGGGTGCGAGGGATAGCCGACATCATCGAGGTCGGCACGCCGCTCCTCAAACGTTTCGGCGTCGGCGCGATCGCCACAGCGCGCGAGCTGTGTCCGGACACGCCGATTCTCGCCGACACCAAGACCGTGGATGCAGGCGACCTTGAGGCTGAGATGGTGCTCGGCGCAGGCGCGCGGCTTATGACGGTCCTTTCCTCGACCTCGGACGCTACCCACGCCGCGGTCGGCCGGGTTGCGGCGCGCTTCGGAGCCTTTGTCGTCGTCGACACCATTACCGAAGCGGGGAAGTCCGAACTCTTGCCCGCCGGCGCGACCTTTCCCGAGACTTTCGCCTATGTCGGCGTCCATTCTCCGACCGACATGCGAGTCGCCGGCGACCGGTCGATGGCGCACATCGGCGCCGTTTCGGATATACGCCGTCGAGGTTTCCGCGTTGCGCTTGCCGGCGGCTTAGGGCCGCAGACCCTTCACGCCGTGCTTGAGGTCGAACCGGAGATCGTGATCGTCGGCAGCGCCATCACCGGCGCGGACGACCCCAGAGGGGTTGCTACATGGATCAAGGACCGATTGCGCAATCCGGGGCGTGGCTGGCCGTCGGACACGAGATAGCGGAAACGCTCGCGCGCGTGGACGCTTGCGCGTTCCAGCGCTTCGTCGATGTCTTTCGAGATGAAAGCCGTCGCTGGTTTTTCTCAGGCCAGGGGCGTTCCGGGCTGGTGGCGGAGATGGCCGCGATGCGGTTCATGCACATCGACCGCCCCGCGCATTTTGTCGGCGAAGCGACCGCGCCGTCTATTCGGGCGGGCGACGGGCTCCTCATCGTATCCGGCTCCGGCAATACGCCGGTCAGCGTCCATTTCGCCAGAATTGCCAAAGAGGAGGGCGCCCAAATCGCTTTGATCACTCGGGAGCCGGGGAGCGCGCTTGCGCAACTCGCCAACTGCGTCCTTCACGCGCCTGTCGATACGACGGAGCAGTTTGGCGGCAGCCTGTTTGAGCAGACGAGCCTCATTCTCCTCGATGCGATCGTGCTCGAACTGATGCAGGCCGTTCCCGATGCGCACCGGATGATGCTTGGCCGCCACACGAACCTGCAGTAACCAGATCCGTGGCGGTGGCGCACCAAAAGGACCTGCTCCTCGCAATCGACGTGGGGACAGGCAGCGTGCGCGCGGCGCTTTTCAAACCATGCCGGGCGGATGCTCGCTCTCAGCGCGCGCGAGCACGACCAGATCGTCCCCGGCTTTGGCTGGGCCGAGCAACGTCCGGCCGACTGGTGGGATGGGGCGCTCGAGAGCATTCGCCGCGTTCTCGAAACCGTTGAAGGCGCGGCTCATCGGGTTGATGCGATCGCCGCCTGCGGACAGATGCACGGGACCGTGTTGATCGACGCCGAGGGCGAACTTGCGCTCGAACTCCGTTCAGCTCTGGAACGACAAACGGCCAAGCGAGGAGGTCGCGGCCTTCGTCGCCGCCCAGGACGTCGACGCGCTGTGGCCGCTCGCCGCCAATCCGCCATCCGTCGCCTGGCCCGGCTTCAAGCTGCAATGGATCGCCCGGCATCAGCCTGAGGCCCTCGCGCGCGCAGCCTCGCTTCTCATGCCAAAGGACTACGTGAACTTCCGGCTGACCGGCGCGCTGGGCATGGATGAGTCCGACGCGTCCTGCACATATCTCTGGGACGCGCGAAACGGTGAGTGGAGCCCCAAACTCGCCCGTCTCCTTGGCGTCGATGTCAAACTGCTTCCTCCTGTTCGAGCGGCGCAAGTCATCATCGGCGCCGTAACGCCAAGAGCCGCAGCCGAAACTGGCCTCTTGGCTGGAACGCCGGTCGCGGCGGGCGCGAGCGATTTCGCCGCGACGCTGCTCGGATCCGGCGTGTCGTCGAAACGTCGCGGCTCCGACATTACCGGCACCTCGACCCTGATCACCGCGCACACGTTGAAGCCCCTGCCAGATCCGGTTGTGACCAACATGCGAACCGCGGACGGCGCCTGGGCCGCGTTCACCATCCTCGACGCGGGAGGCGACGCGATGCGCTGGGCGCGCCGCGCCTTCCACAATAACGAAATCGACTACGACGACATCGTCGCAATGGCGAAAGCTGCCCCGCCGGGGTCCGATCGCCTCCTGTTCCTGCCATACCTCAACGGCGAACGGCTCGGGGGCGCCGCCAACGCCCGTGGGGAGTTCTTTGGGCTCGCGAGTGGGCATAGCGCCGGCCATCTTCATCGCGCGGTAATGGAGGGCGTCGCCTTTGCGGCCAGGCGCAATCTCTCTGTTCTTGAGCGCAAGACCGGCGCGATCGAATCCATCGTCGCGGCGGCCGGCGGGGCGCGCGGCCTGTGGCTTGAAATCAAGGCAAGCGTTTATGACCGCCCGATCGCTGTTCCCGGCCAAGTGGAGGCCGGCGCCGCAGGCTGCGCGATGATCGCGGCGCTCAGTGTTGGCGCAGTGGCGGACTGGGAGGAAGCGCGCAGGCGCTTTGTGTCATTTGCCGACGAAATCCTGCCCAATCCCGCCTGGCGCGATCGCTATCTGCGCTATGCGGAAGTCTTCGACGCGCTCTACGACTCGAGCCGATCGCTGTGGCCGCGGCTCGATGCTCTGGATTGAGTGAGCGGCGAATTGGAAACGTTTCGCCCTCGGGCGTCTTTCGCGCGTTGACGCGCCGAGCGCGCCGCCAGTATAGTTTTTCGATCGCCCGATCGATTGACCGTGAGTTTTGGCGTGCGCGGCCTAAACGCGAGCGGGATCGAAAGGTCGCAAAAAACGATACCGCGGCGCGCGCTCCGCGCCGACGAGACAGGGAGGAAACTGACCATGGCGAAGCTATTGAGCCTATCAGCGGCGATCGCAGGCGCCATGTTCGCGCTTGCTTCGTCGATGAATGCAGAGGCCGGAGAGTTCGACGGCGTCACGGTGAACATAATGACGCAGACCGGCGCGATCCAGGAGCCGCTGCAGCGCCGCGCCCCCGAATTCGAGAAGCTGACCGGCGCGAAGATCAACATTATCGCGGTTCCGTTCTCTGACCTGTACCAGAAAGTGCTGACCGACTGGGCGAGCGGCACCAACTCGGTCGACGCAGCGGTGTTCGCGCCGCAGTGGATGGTTGACTACGTGTCCGGAGGCTATCTCGAGGAACTGGGACCGCGAATCGCCAAGGACAAGAACATCGATTGGGACCAGATCGCGCCGTTCTTCCGCAATTTCTCGGCGACCTACGACGGCAAGATCTACCTCGTCCCGCTCGATGGCGACTTCCACATGCTCTACTATCGGACGGACATTCTGGACAAATTGGGCCTGAAGCCGCCGAAAACCTGGGATGAATACCTCGAAGTCGCGAAGGCAGCCAACGGCAAGGAGTTTGACGGGACCAAGGTCTACGGCTCCTGCATCGCCAAGAAGCGCAACGCGCAGAGCTATTGGTTCATCACCGACATCACCGGCTCGATGGTGCAGTCGAAGGGAACCGCTCAAGGCACGTTCTTCGACACCAAGGATATGAAGCCGCTCATCGACAACGAGGCCTTCCGCAAGGCGCTCGATTTCCTCAAGGAGTTGGGCAAGTACGGCCCGCCGGACGAACTCAACATGGACGTGAGCGACACGCGTCCGCTGTTCGTCTCCGGCAAATGCGCCCTTAATCTCGATTGGGGCGACGTCGGCGTGCTGGCGATCGACCCGAAGACGTCCAAGGTCATCGACAAGACGGGCTCCGTCATCACGCCCGGCTCGAAGGAAGTGTTGAACTGGTCAACCGGCAAGCTCGAAGCTTGCACCAAGGACACCTGCCCCTACGCTATCGATGGCGTGAACCATTCGCCCTACGCGGCGTTCGGCGGCTGGAGCGGCGGCATCAATGTCAAAGCCAAGGACAAAGTGAAGGACGCCGCCTACGCCTTCCTGTCCTTCGTGGGGCAGCCCGCCCAGTCGAACGTCGACGTGACGATCGGCGTGACCGGATTCAATCCCTACCGAACGTCCCAGTTCACGTATAACGATATCTGGAAGAAGGCGGGAATGAGCAAGGTCGCCGGAGACAGCTACCTCGGCGCAATCAAGGACAGCCTCGATAGTCCGAACATGATCCTCGACCTGCGCATCCCGCAGAACCAGAAATATCAGCAGGTCGTGCTCGATGAGGCGATCGCCCGCTTCCTCTCCGGCGAAATCGACAAGGAGCAGACGGTCAAGGCGGTGCTTGACGGCTGGAACGATCTCAACGAGCAGATCGGCGTTGAGAACCAGCTTAAGTTTTATAAGGGTTCGCTCGGCATACAGCGCTGACCGGATCGCTTCCTTCCCGGCGCGTCTCGGCGCGCCGGGAAGCCGCTGTCCACCTTAAGCCGTAGCGTGAGCGAGAATAGCGCGCCGAGAGTCGCAAACGTCTTAAGGATAAATGACCCTAGCTCAGGCAGCGCCGACTGAGGTCCAATCGCGCGAGACCCGCGACGAATGGATCGATCGCCATGCCGGCCGCATCATGGTGCTGCCGGCCGTCATCATCCTGCTCTGCTTTGCGATCTTCCCGCTGATCGTGTCCGTATACCTATCTCTCTGCCGCTTCGCGCTGGCGGGCGGCAGCTTCACGCTGACCTTCATCGGCCTCTACAACTACAAACGCCTGCTGTTCGGGGTCCAACAATATCACCTCATTGGTACGTTGAAGCCGATCGAGACGTCTGGCTGGATCGCTTTTGCCGTCTACGCAGTGGTCGTCCTCTATTGGCTGGTCCGCTATGTCAGGACGGAATTCACTGTTTTTGGCTTCATCGGGCGGCTCATTTCCATTGCGCTAGCGACCGGACTCATGCTGGCGCTGCTCGCGACGCTGCCTCCGAAAGCTTATCAGGGCACGTTGCTTACGACTTGCCTTTACGTCCTCTTCGGCGTCACGGCGCAATTTATGATCGGCCTCGGGCTCGCGCTTCTCTGCGCGCAGCCGATCCGCTGGCGCGGCTTCTTTCGCGTCGTGTTCTTCATTCCGCTGATGGTGACGCCCGTCGGCGTCGCCTACATGTTCCGTATGCTCGCCGATATGCAGAAGGGGCCGTTCGCCCCTGCAAGCGCGGCGCTCGGCCTCGCCGCCTGGTCCTGGGCGGATCAGGCCTGGTCGGCGCGGCTCATGGTGCTGATCGGCGACACCTGGCAGTGGACGCCATTCATGTTCATCGTGCTGCTTGCCGCAATCGAAAACCAGCCGCGCGATCAACTTGAGGCGGCCCGGCTCGACGGGGCGAGCGGATTGCAGATCTTCCGCGACATCACCTGGCCTTCGATCGCGCCGATCGCAGCGACCGTGGTCCTCATTCGGCTGATCGAGGCGTTCAAGATCATCGACATCCCCAACGTTCTGACCGCAGGCGGCCCTGGCCTCGCAACCGAATCGATGACTCTGCATTCCTTCATCGCCTGGCGGACCCAGGACCTCGGCGGCTCCGCGGCGATCGGCTATCTGCTGCTGTTCGTTTCCACGATCACCTGCGTGTCGTTCTTCAACTACGTGGTCCGCTGGACGCGGAGATATCAGTGAGCGACGCCGCCGAATCCCGCGGCCTCGTGCGCCGTCTATTCGAGGCGAAGAGCCTTGAGGAGATGTCGGCGCCGACAAAGATCGTCGTTTACGCGGTCCTCGGTTTATGGACGCTCGTTGTTCTCTTTCCGCTCTACTGGGTGCTGGTGACCTCGTTCAAGATCGAGGTCGAGGTCGACAGCGGTCCTTTCTACATTCCGTTCATTGATTTCAAGCCGACGCTTGACGCCTGGAACTTCATGCTTCTGCAGAACAATACGCTGGGCCCCTATCTCAACTCGATCGTGGTGACGCTTTCGAGCACGGTGCTGGCGCTGCTCATCGGCGCGCTCGCGGCTTACGCGTTGGTGCGCATCCGTTTCCAAGTCAAACTGGCCGCGATCGTGACCTTCCTCGTGCTCCTGATCGCGGTCATCCTTGCGGTCGCGGCGTTGCATGTGCCCTGGCAGGCCGCGGGGGCTGTAGCGATCGCGCTCTTCCTGCTCGCGCTTGGCACGTTTGTTCGGCGCTTCAAGCCGGCAGTCGGCAACAACGACATCGAGTTCTGGATGATCTCGAACCGGATCATGCCGCCGATCGTCGCTGTGCTGCCGATCTACGTGATGTTCCAGCATCTCAAGTTGCTCGACACGCAATTCGCGCTGATTGCGACCTATACCGGCGTCAACCTGCCGATCGTCGTCTGGCTGACGCGCGACTTCTTCGCCGCCGTCCCCCTCGACCTTGAGGAGAGCGCGGAGATCGACGGCGCTTCGAAGTTCCGGGTGTTCTTCACAATCGCTCTGCCCCTCGTGCGCTCGGGCCTCGCCGCGACCTTCATGCTCGTGTTCATCCTCGCGTGGAACGAATTCCTGCTCGCGCTTTTCCTTACCAACGCAAACGCTCAGACCATGCCGGTGCTTGTTGCGGCGCAAAATACGACGCGCGGACCGCAATGGTGGTACATGTCGGTGCTGATCGTCATCATGATCGCGCCGGTCATCGTCATCGCCGCCTTCCTGCAGAAGCACATTGCGCGGGGCCTTCTCGTTGGCGCGGTCAAAGGATAGCGCCGATGCGGGTGAGGCTCGAGAACATCTATAAGTCTTTCGGGTCGGTGGAGGTGGTCAAGGGTCTGGACCTCGAGGTCCAGAACGGAGAATTTCTCGTCCTGCTCGGGGCGTCGGGTTCAGGCAAGACGACGGCGTTGCGCATGATCGCGGGCCTCGAAAAGGCCTCCTCCGGTTCAATCCATATCGGCGAGCGCGACGTCACCAACGTGTTGCCGAAGTACCGCGACATCGCCATGGTCTTCCAGTCCTACGCGCTCTACCCGCATATGACGGTGTTCGCGAACATCGCCTATCCGCTGACGGTGCGCGGCCAGCCGAAAGTCGAGGTCGAGGCAGCGGTCAAGGACGTCGCGCGACAGGTGCAGCTCGATACGCTGCTCGATCGCTATCCCCGGCAGCTCTCGGGCGGCCAGCGCCAGCGAGTGGCGCTAGCCCGCGCGATGATCCGCCGCCCCGCCGCATTTCTTATGGACGAGCCGCTATCCAACCTCGACGCCAAACTCCGCGGCTATATGCGCGCCGAGCTCAAACACATGCAGCATCAGCTCGGCGTCACGACACTCTATGTGACGCACGACCAGATCGAGGCGATGACGCTCGCTCATCGCGTGGCTCTGCTCGAGAAAGGCGTGCTGCAGCAGCTCGACACGCCGGCCAATATCTACAATGCGCCCGCCAATCTGTTCGTCGCCGGCTTCATCGGATCGCCGCCGATGAACTTCTTCGACGGCGAGCTTGCCGACGGCCGCTTCTCGGGTCCGGCCGGAAGCTTCGGGACAAAGACGCGCGTTTCGCAGCGTCGGGCAGTCGCTGGCGTCCGTCCGGAGGATTGCAAGGTCACAGAGCCGGGCGCGGGCAGGATCGTCGGCGAGGTCTATACAACTGAGCTCATGGGCGACCACGCCCTCGTCACCTGCCGGGTCGACGGCGGCACGATGACGGTCAAGGCGGACAAGTCCTTCGACCGGCGGGACGGCGCCCCAATCGGTGTCGATTTCGCCGACACGAGCGTCCATGTCTTCGACCAGGACTCGGGCGACCGCCTCCGTTGATCTCGTCGGGCTTATCTCAGACGTGTCGCGTGGCTTCACGGGCAATCCGGCTTAAGCTGTCGAACTCAGGTCCGGAAGTCGGGATATCAATACCGAAGACTTCCGCGATCACCCGCGTCCAGCCGTGGATGAAATAGACCCACCCGTCTTCGACCCTGAGCCCCCGGCCCATCTCAGCCGCCCGCGCCTGGCGCAGGAATTCAAGATCGCCTCTGTAATTGAAGTCCCAGGCGATCCCATCGCGGGGGAATCGCGCCGCGTTGGTGAGCGGCGAGCCGGGCCGGTCCTTGCCGAGCCCGGTCGCGTTCACGACCATTGATACGAGTTCCGGGTGATTGACTCGGCGGGGAAGGATTCTCAGTTGGATTTCCCGCTGGTAGATAGGAAAGCCATGATTTGCTGGGGGCGAGCATGGCGCATGTGGCCGGTCATCTGAGCGTTGCGGCATTGGAGGAGCGTTACGAAGCCAGCGGGGACGCGATGTCTTCGCGGCATTTCCAGACGATCTGGCTGTTGGCGAAGGGCCATACGATCGGGGAAGTGTCGGCGATGACCTCGTTTGGGAGCCGCTGGATCGAGCAGCTTCTGGAGCGCTACAACGCGCGCGGGCCTTCGGCGCTGGGCGATCTCCGGCGCGGCAACGGCGCGGTGGCGACTGTTCTGAGGCCCGAGGTGTTGGATCGGCTTGGCGCTCGTCTTGCCGATCCTCCGCCGGACGGCGGGGTTTGGACGAGCGCCAAGGTTGCGCAATGGATGGCGGGCGAGTTGGGCCTGGCGTCGCTCGCCGCGCAGCGTGGCTGGGAGGCGCTGAGGGCGATCGATTGGTCGATCCAAAAGCCGCGGCCGCGCAACCCCAAGGCGGCGACGCTCGAGGAGCAGGACGACTTCAAAAAAAAGTGGCCGACATTGTCGCCGAGGAAGCGGCGCGCCATCCCGACACGCCGATCGAGACTTTCGCGACCGACGAACACCGGATCGGCCTGAAGCCGGTGACGCGGCGAGTCTGGGCGCCTGTGGGCAAACGGCCGATCTCGCACGGCCACCATCGGTTCGAATGGCTTTATGTGACGGCCTTCGTCTCACCCGCCACCGGTGAAGTCTTCTGGTACGTCTCGAACGGCGTATCGAAGCCTTTCTTCGAGGCGCTGCTGCGCTTGTTCGCCGAGGAAGCCGGCGCAGGGCGCGATCGGATCATCGTGCTCGTGCTCGACAACGCCGGCTGGCACGGTGAAGCCGGCCTTGTCGTACCGGAAGGGGTTCGTCTCGTCTTCCAACCCGCCTATACCCCCGAAGTGCAGCCGGCCGAAACGCTCTGGACGCTGGTCGACGAGCCGATCGTCAACAAGCACATTCCCGACCTCGAAACGCTCGACGAGGTCATCTCCGCACGTTGCGCCGCCCTCGCTGCGGAGCGACAAAAAATCAAAAGCCAAGCCGGCTTCCACTGGTGGCCCAAAATCGCCAACCCGAGGTGATCACCAGGAAATCGTATGAGCCGGCCGGAAGGCGTTCGACGAGCCGGTCGGCCGCCACCGGCTCGGGCGTGACGGCATACTCGGCCGTAATCGCGAAGCCGTCCCGCGCATGGACCGCACGGATGTCCTCAAGTCCGCGCTCAGCGAGCGCGGTGATGGTGAGCTTGCGGGGAACGTCGCCGCCTTCATTGGCGCGATCATGGAGGAAGAGGGCTAGCGCCATCGCGGCGCCGCCCGCCCCGAGAATGAGCATTTCGCCGCCGCTCCGGCGCCAGTATCCGGCCTCGACGATTGCCGCGAGGGCGCAGCCCACAGAGATTGGATCCTTCGCATGGCCGCAGAGTCTCGTTGCACGCTTCGAGATGCAGCTGACCTCGCCGAGCCTAAACGCGAGCGGGTCGAGATCGTCGAACAAGTCGCGCGCCGCCCTGAGCAGATTGACTTTGTGCGTCGTCACCAGCGCGCCGAGGGACAGCGGATCGGCCTTGATTAACGTGACCGCGTCCCGGTAGCGGGCCGGCGCGGAGTCCAACGGAAACTCCATTCCCATAAGCGCCGCATCCAGGCCCAGCGCCTCGGCCCAATGCGGAAAGACGAGACGCCAATGAAAACCATCGTGCGGCGCGTCGCGGGGGGAGGGAACGTTTGTTGGAGGGTCCATTAGCGGATACGATCTCTACTCCAATAGGATTGTTCCCGCGAGGACAGCGAGCCCGGCCCGCCAGGCGCCGTCGGGGGCGAGTGGTCGCGCAAACGCCGTGGATCGCGGCCCTGGTTTTCGTTTCGGGCGGGGATGATTATCTAAAGCGAGTTGGAAGCATTCGCGCCCGGCTCCGGGCGCGATCTCCATCTCAACAGGAGGCTTGAGCGCCATGGCAGGATCAACGGAGCGGGCGGTTCTCGCGGGCGGATGTTTCTGGGGTATGCAGGATCTGATTCGCCGCTATCCGGGGGTCATTTCGACCCGGGTCGGCTACACCGGCGGCGAGGTCCCCAATGCGACCTACCGCAATCACGGCAATCACGCCGAGGCGATCGAGATTGTCTTCGATCCGGCCCAGACCAGCTACCGTAAGCTGCTTGAGCTCTTCTTTCAGATCCACGATCCGTCAACTCGAAATCGTCAGGGCAACGACGTCGGCGCGAGCTACCGGTCGGCGATCTTTTTCACCAATGAGGAGCAGAGGCGCGTGGCGCTCGACACCATCGCCGATGTCGAGGCCTCGGGTCTATGGCCAGGCAAGGTGGTGACCGAAGTCGCGCCGGCCGGCCCGTTCTGGCAGGCCGAGCCTGAGCATCAGGATTATCTCGAGCGCTACCCGAACGGCTACACCTGCCACTTCCCGCGCCCCAATTGGCTGCTGCCGAAGCGGGCCGCCGCCGCGGAATAAGGCGGTTCTGTCCGACGAATGATTGATCTGCCCGCGCCGCCAATGGGGGTCTTGATCCGATTCTCCTGACCGCGAAGGCTTCGACGGCGATTTCACAGACCGCTTCGCTTGGAGGAAAAAGATCGGTTTTTCGTGGGATTGGCCAAGGGTGCGAGCGCAGCGATCCAGGATGGAGGGCTTGCAGCGACCCTGGATCACCGCATGCCACCGAGGTCTCACCCGGAGTCCTGGGAACAGTACGCGTTTAGCCGCGAACGCGTTGAAAGAGCACTCGCAAAGACAGCTATAGGTTACGATCAGATCGACACTGCTTCCCACGCTTCACGAACGTCATGTTTTGGGAAAGGCAGGCGATACCGCCCTTCAAAGCCCCATCCCGGCGAGAAAGGCCGTTTCGCGCGAACCGATCAAACTCATCCCCTCCTCCTGCAGGAGGAGGGGAACTGTGCGCCCCATCCAAATGAAAGGGCTTAGTACGGATGGTAGTGGTGATGATGATAATACCCGTAGTGGTGATGATAATACCGGTGGTTGCTCACGGAGTTGCCGATGGCCGCGCCGCCGAGTCCACCCACGACCGCGCCGACCGGACCACCCACGACAGCTCCGCCAACAGCGCCCGCAACTCCTCCGGTCAGCGCTCCGCTCTCGTTAGCCATCGCTGCCGAAGAAGAGGCGCAGATCAGTGTTGCGGTCGCGGCAGCAAGCATCCATCGAGTTCATAAAAACCTCCATCGGACTTGGCGGAAATTGCCGATGCTTCTCGGCGCATTCCCTGTCCTCACGGCTCATAAACCGCGTTGGAGGCTGAAAAGTTCCCGGGGCTTCTACATGTAAAACTGGACATATAGTCTGGGCGAACCGCTCCCGCGTTGCGGAATTCGTCGGTCTGCTGTCAATGCGCCTTCAGCAATTCGCCGCGCCGCTCCGGGCTGAAGCGTATCACGATCGCGATCGCGACCGCGATCACGCCAGCCACCACCGCCAGGGCAAATCGATAGTCGCCCCCGTTTGCCTGAGCAATCTGAGCCTGGAACGGACCGTTATAGGAGGCGAGGAAATTGCCCGCCTGGTAGACGAAGGCCGGAATCGTCGCGCGCGCGGCGCCGGGCGACAATTCGTTGAGATGAGCGGGAATCACGCCCCAGGCGCCTTGCACCGCGACTTGCATGATGAATGCGCCGACCGCGAGCAAGATCGGCGTCGAGGCGTAGGCCCATAAGGGAAGCGCCGGCAGCGCGATGAGCGCCGCGATCGTGATCGCATTGACCCTGCCGACCTTCTCGGACACATGGCCAAATATGAGGCCGCCGGCGATGGCTCCGAGATTGGCGACGATGACGATCCAGCTCACCGTGCCGGGGTCGAAATTGTGCTGCTTTTGCAGGAAGGTCGGATAGAGGTCCTGCGTGCCATGGCTGAACAGGTTGAAGCACATCATCAGCACGACCATGTAGATGACCAAGCCTCTGTGCTCAGTGATCGTCTCCCACAGCGGAGGCTTCTCACGCGCTCTTGACGCCTCGAAGGCCGGCAATTCGGGAACGCCGCTGCGGATGAACAGCACGACGAAAGCGGGCATGACGCTGAGCAAGAACATCGCTCGCCAACCGATCGTATAGTCGCCGAAAGTTCGGCCAAAGAGAAGGCCGTAGGCGATCGCGGCAAGCAGGAACCCGGTCGGATAGCCGCACTGCAGGATCCCGGACACGAGCCCCCGCGCCCGCGGCGGAATGGACTCCATCGCCAGCGAGCTGCCGAGGCCCCATTCGCCCCCCATGGCGACGCCAAACAGCGCGCGTAAGATCAAAAAGACCGTGAGGTTCGGCGAGAAAGCAGCGAGCGCGCCGAGAATCGAATAGCAGAGGATATCCAGCATCAACGCCGGCTTGCGTCCCCACCGGTCGCCGAGCCGGCCGAAGATGAACGCGCCGACGAATCGCATCGCCAGTGTCAGGAACAGGGCGTACGCCACCGCCGGCACCCCGACGCCGAACTCCTTGGCGATGTCCTTGAGCAGAAAAGTCAGCACGAAGAAGTCGAAGGCGTCGAGCATCCAGCCGAGAAATGCGGCGAGGATCGTCTTCTTCTGCTCGCCTGTGAGATCCATGGCCGGCCCTCCGCATGGCGCGCCTTCGGCGCCGTCGCATTCCTGTCATAGCCCGGCCTTTGTCGGGCGGCCAGCCTTCCGCCCCATCCGGTCCGCGCCAATCACGCGAGCCTCGACAGGCGCCTCGCCGCACTTTAAGAGCGCCGTCCGAGGCGGAGTCTCGGGGAAGCGGGCGGCTTTGAGGATGATCATCGCCATCGATGGGCCCGCGGCCTCGGGCAAAGGCACCATCGCGCGCCGAATCGCCGCGCACTACCGGCTGCCTCATCTCGACACCGGGCTCCTCTACCGCGCGACCGCCGCTGCCCTGATCGCCGAGGACCGCGATCTTTATGACGAGGCCGCGGCGGTCGCCGCCGCCCGAGGACTGGGCCTCACAGACTTCAACGATGGGACTTTGCGCACGCGCCAGATGGGAGAGGCGGCTTCGGTGGTCGCCGCGATGCCTCGGGTCCGTGCGGCGCTGATCGATGCGCAGCGCGCTTTCGCGGCCCGGCCGGGCGGCGCGGTGCTCGACGGGCGGGACATTGGCACAGTCATTTGTCCCGACGCCGCGGTGAAGATCTTCGTCACCGCCAGCGCGGCGGCGCGGGCGCAGCGGCGCGCGCTCGAATTGATTCAGCGCGGCGAAAAGGGCGATTACCAGGCGATATTGGCCGACATCATTCGCCGCGACGCCCGCGAATTCGAGCCGGGCCGCGGCGCCGTTGCGCCCGGCTGACGACGCGGTAAGGTTGGACACAACCAATCTCGGAATTGACGCCGCCTCGGCCGAAGCGATTCGGATTGTCGAGGCGGCGCGGATCAGGGTGTAGACCGGGTCCAGCGCCGCCGTCCTGTCAACGGTCGCCGCCGATCAGGCGGCGGCACCCTGGGAGAGACGGCTTTGCGTGGCGCGCAGCCTCTCGATTGCGCCCTCAATCTCGCTGCGTTGACGCTCCAGGTGGCCGATCTGCGTCACGATCTGCTGCGGATTCAGCTGGTCTTCAAGATCTGTCGTTTCAGCCGCCCCTTTGCCCCCGATCAGGTCCTGGATTTCCGTCAGGGTAAAGCCGAGCTTCTTGCCCTTGAGAATCATCTCCATCCGGATCCGATCGGTCGCACGATAGTAACGGGCGTTGCCTTCCCGGCGGGGCTTGATGAGTCCGCGGTCTTCGTAGAACCGCAACGTACGCAGGCTGACGCCGAATGCGCGCGACATCTGGCTAATGGTCAACTCCGATTGCGCCGAATCGAGCGCAGCGCGGCCTTCTTCTTCGAGCAACGCGCCCGAAACCCCAGCGGAAGGCTGAGATAAAGTCGTAATCCTGTTCATGGCCTCTCCTTTCGTCGGCGCCGTTGCGTTCGCGCCTCGTGACTCGCGCGCCCTTGCGCGAATCGAATCACTATGCCCTAACGGATCAGATTTGCAACTGATAGTTGCTGCAACTCGCATTGCAACTTTGATGGGCTGGCGAAGTGGCCGACGATGAAGCCTCCTTAACCGTTTCTTCACCATGACCCCCGACAGAATTGCGGAGCGGGGTCGTCTCTGTTCATCCGGCGATTCGCGTGCGCGCCCCGAGCGGTGGTCGAGGACATGAATAGAGCCATGGCGTGGAACATCGCAGGCGTGGGGCGGCGGACCCGCGACGCCGCCGTGGAGGCCGCTCGCCAAGCCGGCATGGATCTTGACGATTGGCTCGATGAAGCGATCTCCGACTACACGGGACTGGAACAGCGCGCCCTGAACCAGCACAACGAAGCGGAAGACGATCGGCTCGATACGGCCGCCGGACGCCTTGAACGCATCGCACGACGAAACGCGCCCGCACAGGCGCCGCGCGTTCTTGGAATTCCAGACGCCTTTGAGGCTGTGATCGAGCGTCTTGATATGAGGCTTTCGCGCGCCGAAGTTCAGGCCGCGCGCGCCTTTGAAACCGTCGCCCAAATTTTAGAGCGCAATGACGCCGCGCTTGACAGCGAACGCCGTGCTCTCATCGACGCGGTCAGGCGACTCGAATCGATCCGGACGAACTTGGCGGGCCCCGCTCAGACCGGTGAGACGCGCGGCGACCACTTCCCTCCGCCGCCTGCGCTCGATCCGAAGCCGCCATTCGATCTGAAGGCTGCGGTGTCGCAGATCGCGATGCGCCGCCACGCGCTCGAGGCCCGACTGGGCCGCGGCGAGACAGGTCCGAATCCGCTGGCCACGCAAACGGTCGCCTCCGGCGCAGCCAGGTCTGCGCCGTCCCCAGCCAGCCTCGATCCGGGCCAATTGGACGCCAGTCGAGAAGCCGCCCAAGGGGGTTCGGATGCGGCGCTCGGCGCGCCCGATGCCGGCGCCGCCGACGCCGCGCCGCCGCTCTCGCAATTGCAGCTCGACGACATCCGAGCCCTGGCGCTCAAGCTCGATGACGTGCCGCGTCAGCGAGCCGAATCCAGCGCCTCTGTCGTCGACCTCAGCGCCATCCGCGCCGAGATTGACGCCATGCGCCAAAGCCTCGCCGATCTTGCCCCGCGCAACGCGGTTGTCGCGCTCGAGGGCGCCATCCGCGACCTCGTTCAGCGGGTAGAGACGTTGCGTCAAAGCGGCCAGGGCGAATCGGTGCTCGCTCCGCTCGAGGCGATGGCCGCCGAATTCCGCGCCGCGCTGAGGGCGCACGACCCGCAGGCCGCGGCCGCCGGGCTCGAACGCGAGATCCGCGCGATCGGCGGCAAGATCGACACCCTCGCGGCGACAGCGATAAAGCCTGAGACGTTTGAACGCATCCGGCAGCAGACAGAGGAGGTGCGCAATCTCCTCGCCTCCGCTGCTTTGCGCACACCGCCGCTCGAACGGTTGGAGCGGCAAATTGGCGAACTGGCGGACCGCGTCGAACGGCTCGGCGCGAGTCCTGCTCCCCACTTCGAGTCCGCTGAAATGGCCGCGCTTCTCGCCGAAGCCTGTCGGCAGATCGAACGTTCGACGCCCCCGGAGGCGCTCATCTCGATCGAACAGCGCCTCGAGCAGATCGCGACGCAACTCGATCAGGAAATTGCGCGCCCGACCACTCCCGCCGCAGTCGATCCGGGCCCGTTTGACGACCTCGCGCTCCGCATTGACGGTATCCGCCAATCCCTCGAGGCGCGTCCGCCGGCAAAGATTGACACCGGCCCGATCGAAGCGCTCTTGCGCGATTTCGACGCCAAACTCGCCATTGTCGGCCGTACCGACGCCGATGCGCGGGCTCTCCAATCGATATTCGTCGAAATCAGCGGCAAACTTGATCGCCTCGCTGACCCTGAGGCCGGCGCGCGCCAGCTGGAGCCGATTCTCCACGAGTTCGGCACGCAACTCGACGCGGTCCCGTCTCCGATTGATCTGCAACCGATCGAGGCATTGCTGCGCTCGCTTGAGAGCAAGTTCGAGGCGGGCGCCCGGCGCCCGTCGATCGGGCGGTCGTTGAACAAGTCGCCGACGAGGTGGCGCGGCGCCTCCAGGATGTGAGCGCCCGCCAAGTCGACTTGGAAGCCGTCTCACACCGGATCGACACGATCTATGATCGCATCGATGCGCTGGCGGCGAAGGCGGCGAGAGCAGACAATTCAGAGCCCGTTGTGCAGCAGCTGCTTGAAAAGTTGCGCGAGGCCGACAGGACAAGCGGCTCTCTCGCGTCAGAGACCTCGGCCGCAATCAACGCAGCGCTCGGCGCGCATTTAGCCGAGGTAAGAGCCGAACAGGCGGGCGCGGATCAGCGCACGCAATCGCGTTTCGCCGGCCTGCAGAGCGTTCTGGAGACGCTGGCTGCGCGTCTCGCGAGCATCGAGAGCGAACTTGCGGCCGACGACGTCGACGAGGAGCTGCGGCCGCCGGCCAGATCGGCGAGCTCCGCCCCATCCGTCAGCTCCGCGCTGCCCGGCGTCGAGGCCCTAGGCCCCGAAGTCGCGCCGCAGCGCCTGGACCAGCCCAAGGCGGGCGCCGACGACCCGCCGTATCAGCCTGCCAACGGCGAGGACTTCCTCATCGAACCCGGCGCGGGCGCGCCGCAGCGCGCGCGCGAAGCCCGCGAGCTCGCGCAGATGATTGGGTCCAAGACAAACCCCGCGGTCAGCGCTCACATCGCCGCCGCGCGGCGCGCCGCACAGGCGGCGCTGGCGGAAAACAGCGCCGCGACCAGCGGCGGGGGCGTCGTCCAGGCTCTAGCTGGTTCCGAGCGGGCGCTGTTCGCGGCGCGCGGCGTTCAAACCGCAAGGGCGTTCTACGCCGGTCACAGGCGCAGCATATTGCTCGGCGTCGCGATTGCAATCGCGGCGACGCTCGCCGTGCGAATGGTCGGTATTCGCGCCCCATTTTTGCAACGCTCCGAATTGGGCGAACAAGCGGTCAAAACCGCCAAGGCCGACGCGCCGAAGGGCGAGCCGTCGGGTGGGACCGGCGCGGTCAGGTCCAACCCTGAAGCGATTGACGTCGCTCCGACCGCCTCGATTGCTCAACCGCCAGCCAAGCTCGCCGAGCCCAATCTTGAAGTCGGGGAGCGGGCCTTCGGCAGGCGAGCTCACGGCGATCCCGCCCGGGATTTCCCCGTCTTTGCGCGACGCGGTAGCCGCGGGACTGCCCAATGCGCAATATGAACTTGCGACGCGCCTGTTCGAAGGCAAGGGGCTGCCGAAGGACCAACTGGCGGCGGCTCGCTGGTTCGAACGCGCCGCCTCGCTCGGCCTTGCCCCAGCGCAGTACCGGCTTGGCTCGATGTATGAGAAGGGAATTGGGGTGACGCGCGATCCCGTGGCTGCGAAGCGCTGGTATCTCAAGGCTGCGCAATCGGGAAATGCGCGGGCCGCGCACAATCTCGCAGTCATGAACGCCGACCCCGGTGGCGGCGAAGCGAACTATCTGGAAGCGGCGAAGTGGTTCCGAAGGGCGGCCGAACTCGGCGTCCGTGACAGCCAGTACAATCTCGCGATCCTCTATGCGCGCGGCCTCGGCGTCGAAAAAGATCTCGGCCAGTCGTTTCTGTGGTTCGCGCTCGCCGCTCAGCAAGGCGACACGGACGCCGCCAAGAAGCGCGACGAGATTGCGGGCCAGATGGACCCGGTTTCGCTCGCCTCCGCGGTGGAGGCGCTGACGAAATTCAAGGCCATCAAGCCTGATCCGGCGGCGAACGACGTAGTCGCGCCGCCGGGAGGATGGGACGCCAAGCCGGGCTCGTCCCCGCTAAGCCAATCCCCGCCGCCGGCCGACGCGGCTCATCCCCAAGCGCCTCTTTGACCAGGACTTCCGGGGGGCGCGGCTCGCTCTTGCGCCATTCCCGACTTCCCGTCATGACGGCTTATGCGTGGCCGCGAGATTGGAATGGAACCCCCGCTCGCAGGCTCCAAGCCCCGGCTTCGGCTGCGTCTCCTCGGCCTGACCGATCTCCACGCCAATCTCTATCCCTACGACTATTTCCGTGACTGTCCGGACAATTCAGTCGGCCTCGCGCGCGCCGCGGCTCGTGTGGCGCAGGCGCGCAGCGAGACGCCTAACTGCCTGTTGTTCGACAACGGCGACATTCTTCAGGGCACGCCGCTCGGCGATCTCGCGGCTGAAGCGATAACCACGGATCCGAGCGCCGCCCACCCCGTCATCGCGGCCATGAATACGCTTGACTATGCGGTCGCGACGCTGGGGAACCACGATTTCAACTACGGCCTCGAGACGCTTGAGCGCGCCTATGCGCAAGCGAGCTTTCCTGTCGTCTCCTGCAACGTTCGCAAAGCCGATGGCTCGCCCTGGTTTCCGCCTTCGGTCGCGATCGAGCGCGCGCTCGTCGATGAGTCCGGAACGCCGCGGCGGCTCAAAGTGGGGGTGATCGGCGTCGCGCCGCCACAAATCGTCCAATGGGACGAGGCCCATGTCCGTGGACGCTTGATCACGATCGACATCGTCGAAGCCGTGCGCGCGGAGCTGAGCGAACTCAAGCGCCGTGTCGATCTGGTCGTCGTGCTCTGTCACTCCGGAATATCCCGGCTCGCCTCGACTAGGGGGCAAGAGAACGCAGGCCAGGACCTCGCCAAGCTCGACGGAATTGACGCGCTGTTCCTGGGCCATCAGCACTTGCTCCTTCCCGGCGAAGATTTTGCGGGTTTGCAGGGCGTCGACGCAGAGCGCGGAACGGTCCACGGCAAGCCCGGTGTCATGGCCGGGTTCTCGGGCAGCCATCTCGGCGTCATTGATCTTAGGCTCGAGATGGACACAGGCTGGCGGGTCGCTGAAGCTCGAGTTGAGGTCCGGCCGATCGCCAGACGTGACGCCAACGGAGGCGCGGTCGCGCTGGTCAAGTCGGATGCGTCCATTCTCGAAGCGGCAAAGACCGCGCATGAAGCCACGCTGCGCCACATCCGCACGCCGGTCGGTTGGCTCGCGACGCCCCTGCACACCTATCTCGCGCTGATCGCCGACGATCCGACCGTACAGCTCGTCAACGAGGCGCAGCGCGCCTACGCCGCGCCCCTCGCGGCGGCGCACGCAGACCTCGCCTCGCTGCCAATTCTCTCAGCAGCGGCGCCGTTCAAATGCGGCGGGCGCAGCGGACCGTATTCCTATACGGACATCGCCGCAGGTCCGATCGCGATCAAGGACGTGGCGGACATCTACCCGTACCCCAACAGTCTGAGGGTGGTTCAGGTTGACGGCGCGACGCTACGGGAATGGCTCGAACGCTCGGCGTCCATTTTCCGCCGCATCGATCCCAGCCAACGCGGTGAGCAGCCGCTCCTGGGACCCGCCTTCGCCTGCTACAACTTCGATGTGATCGATGGCGTCGACTACGCTGTCGACGTCACTCAGCCCGCGCGCTACGACGACACGGGCGCGCTGGTCGCGCCAGAGGCGCGCCGCATTCGCGCCCTGACGTTCGACGGCGCGCCGGTCGATCCGAACCAGTCGTTTCTCGTCGTCACCAACAATTATCGTGCTAGCGGCGGCGGCGGCTTCCCCGGCTGCGACGGAACGAACGTCGCAATCGAGGCTCCGGACGCCAATCGCGACGTGGTCCTCAAGTACATCGCCAGCAGAACCGAGATCGCGCCGAAGTCGGACGGCAACTGGCGCTTTGCGCACTGGCCGGGAACCGTGGTCGCGACCTATCTCACGTCCCCTGCCGCATCGGCGCTTCCGCCGCCGCCCGGCGTGAAGCTGACATCGATGGGCTTAACACCGGGCGGCTTTCTGAAGTTGCGCGTCGATACGGTTTGAGCGGTGTGAAAATCAAGCAAGGATTCCGCATCCCACGAAAACGCCCAAAATTGAGGAATTTTGAGAGACGATGCACTCAGAACAATCTAAACGAACGCCGCCTAAAGATGTACGCGACCGCCTTCGAAGAGAGATGAATTTCGGTTGTCCAATTTGTCGTTCTCCATTCTTAACCTACCTCATTTTGACCCGCCCTGGGAGCCCGCGCACCTTCACAATGAATCGGGGATGGAGGCTTATCCCTCAGGCTCCGGGCCTACGACGGGTAGTGACAGGAGTGGGCGATTGGCGTAAGAACGAATCATGAACATCCGGTTCGTTTCGAGGCCCCTCGATGCCTGACTTTCCCTCCTCGCTGACCGAGTTTCAGCGCCAGTTTCCCGAAGACGAGGCCTGCGCCGCGTGGCTTGTCGCGGCGCGGTGGCCGTCCGGTTTTCGATGTCCGGCGTGCGGCGGCGCCAAGGGTTGGCCGCATGGCGGCAAGGCTTTCACCTTCGAATGCGCCGCGTGCGGCAAGCAGACCTCGGTGACGGCCGGAACGATCATGCACGGCTCGAAGCTGCCCCTGATCGTGTGGTTCTGGGCCGTCTACCTCATGGCCACGCATTCGAACGGGATTTCGGCGCTGCAATTGCAAAAGCAGCTCGGGCTCGGCTCCTACAAGTCCGCCTGGCTCATATGCGCCAAACTGCGCCGCGCCATGGTCGCGCCGGGCCGCGCGCTGCTCGCCGGCCTGGTCGAAGTCGATGAAACCGAGCTTCCGCCGCGGACCAGGGCCGATCCGGCATCCGGCGCCGGCGGCCGCTCGCCCCAGGGCAAAATGTTCGTCGCCGGCGCCGTCGAGATCGAACACGACGCGCCCGCACGCCTTCGCTTGGCCGCGATCAAGGACTTCTCCGCCGCCTCGTTGCACCGCTTCGTCGCCGCCAATGTCGCGCCGGGCGCGACGATCAGGACCGACGGCTGGCCGTCCTACGCCAGCGCCCCCAATGTCCGCCACGAGCCCCACGTGGTCGGCGTCATGGCCGCGCACGTCGTCCTGCCATGGGTTCATCGCGCCTTCGCCAACGCCAAGACCTGGGCCCTCGGCGTCCACCACGGACTGCGACGACCCCACCTTCAGAGCTACCTCGACGAATTCGTCTTCCGCTTCAATCGCCGCCGCACGCGACACGTCGCCTTCCGTTCCCTCCTCGCAACCGCCCTAGTCCGAAAACCCCTCACCTACGAGATGTTGATCCAACCGGACGCTCGGGAATAAGCCTCCGCCGTTATATTTGAAGGATTTAAAGCTAAAAGATACTAAGTTATACTTTACAGATCTATATTCTCTAACATCGAGATCAGCTCCACAAGACGAAGCGATGCCAAAAGCGCTCGCCAAGTCATGCCGTTTTCCGTTTGCTTTTGTCGGATACCATTCTGGTGATACTCACGTCGATGGCGGCCTCGCGTCTAATCTGCCAGTAGATGAATTAAAATCAGCTGAGAGTGTTTTGGGTTCAGTGATTGGTAAAAGTTTTCTGAGTAAATTCGGAGATACCAATAAAAGTAATCTTATTTCGTATACCAAACAATTATTTTCTGTGGCTATACAAAGTAGTGTTGCGCGCTCAGAATTCACAATATGGAGTAAAAACGTTTTTTCTATCGATACGGATATTGGGACTTTCGATTTTAAGCGAGCATTAGACCAGGGTTTCAATTTTTAATATGAGAGAATAAGCGAGAAATTCGATACGTGGCTCGCAACTTGGTTAAGAGCTTCTGGTCCCATTGAGCCAGTGGGGCCAGGCCGTGTAGGTCGGCGCGTTCTAAATGCCAATCCAAGATCGTGCTTTGGTTTCGTCATTGAAAAGCCGTAGAGGGATGTCAATTATGAATGCAGGAGGAGTAGATGACTAGATTGCATATCTGCCGTCGCGTTACGTGCATCTAAAGGTCGGCGGAGCCATGATGGCTCCGTTTGGCCGGCCCTTGCAGTGGCGGCAAAGCCAGCTATCCGCCTTGCACCTATGTCCTCCGCCGCCTAGTCTCAGGCCGATGCGCGCGCTCGTCAAGGAGAAGCCTGAGCCTGGGCTCTGGCTCGAGGACCAGCCGGTACCGGAGATCGGCCCCGACGACGTGCTTGTGAAAGTGCGCAAGACCGGCATCTGCGGCACCGACATCCATATCTTCAATTGGGACGAATGGGCGCGGAAGACGATCCCGACGCCGATGACGGTGGGCCACGAATACTCGGGCGAGATCGTGGAACTCGGCGCCAATGTACGACGTCTGAAGGTCGGTCAGCGCGTATCGGGCGAGGGCCACGTGATCGGCATGAGGAGCCGGGCGGCGCGCGGCGGGCGCTACCATCTCGATCCGGAGACGCGCGGCATCGGCGTCAACATCCCGGGCGCCTTCGCCGAGTACGTGCGGGTGCCGGCGTTCAACATCGTACCCCTGCCCGACGGCGTCGACGACGAGCTCGGCGCGATCCTCGATCCGCTCGGCAACGCTGTGCATACCGCGCTGGCCTTCGATCTTGTGGGCGAGGACGTGCTCATCACCGGCGCAGGCCCGATCGGAATCATGGCTGGCGCCGTCGCGCGTCATATCGGCGCTCGCCACGTTGTGATCACCGACATCAACCGGAAGCGCCTCAAGCTTGCGGAAGAGGTCGCCGATGTCGTCACGGTCGACGTGTCGAAAGCCGACCTCGGGGAGACCATGAGCCGGCTCAAGATGACCGAGGGCTTCGATGTGGCGCTCGAAATGAGCGGCGCGCCAGCGGCGTTCGATCAGCTGTTCGATGCGATCCTTGTCGGCGGCCGGGTCGCCCTGCTCGGCCTGCCGGCGAAGCCCACGCTTATCGATTGGAACAAGGTCATCTTCAAGCAGCTCACCATCAAGGGCATCTATGGGCGCGAGATGTTCGAGACCTGGCACAAGATGATCGCGATGCTGGAAAGCGGACTCGACGTGCGCAAGGTCATCACCCATCGCCTGCCGGCCGAAAAATTCCTCGAAGGCTTCGAGATCATGCGCCGGGGCGAGAGCGGCAAGATCGTGTTGGATTGGACGGACGCTTAGACGCCAAGCGCAAAGGGGTTTGGGCGCCGTGCTTGTTAACGCGTCGTCTCCAGCCCCTCACGAACGCCTCGAACTCGGCGTCGGCGATCGGCACGAGGTGCTTGCCCTCAGGGAAGGTGCCAGTTTCGACGTCGGCGCGGAATTCCTCGAAGCCCGCGATGCGTTCGCGCTGCAAGCGATCCAGTTCAGTCCGGGAGTCGCGGTAGACCTTGGCGTGGCAGGGCTTGTGTCCGCGGGTGTATCCGAGCACGTCCTCGGCGAACAGATATTGCGCGTCGCAGCGTGAGCCCGCGCCCATCGACATGAGAAAAAGCGACGTGCGCTTCGAGATCTCGCCCGCCACGCGCGCGGGCACGACCTCGATTTCGGCCCCGACCGCGCCCGCAGCCTCGAGCGCTTTCACATGCTGACAGACTTGCATCGCTTCGGCCGCTGTCCGGCCGACCGCCTGGAACCCGCGGGTCCAGGTCGCTCGCGCCGGGATGAGGCCGACATGCCCCACGACGGGTATGCCCTCGGCCGCGAGCTTGGCGATCGTATCGAGGCTGCCCGCGCAGTAGAAGGCGTCCCCGCCAATCATCAGGTTCTTGTGCGCGGCGCCTAGATAGTCCTCGCAGGTGCAGTGCTGGCCGTAGATGAGCCCGACTTGCACGAAGCAGTCGCCCGCCGCCTCGCGCATCCCCGGCGACCACAGGGGCTCAACGATCGACAGAATATCAATGCGGCTGCGGACGCAGCGGCCGCCTCTTCTGGCGTTTCGACGAACAGCATCGTCAATTGCCGCTTGCCCTTCAGCTTGGGCAAGTCGCTGACGGTCATTCGCTTGTGTTTGATCAACGCCATCGTGAGCCCCTCCGCGCCCGGATATCGCGCCGTAGCCGAGGAAGAGCAAGACGGCCCCTCAACGCGTATTCCGAGAGAGCTTGACACGGGCAGAATACTCTGTAATATAGAGTTATCTGAATAAGGTCCACAATGTCTCTTTCCTCCCTCTCGCATATCGTGCTCGGGCCGCTTGCGCTGGTGGGCGCGGCGGCGTTCGCGCTGGCCTTCATGTTGGCTTCGCCGGTGCGCCCGCCGCCGACGCTGGCTTCGATTCATGCCGGCGCAATAGAGATCGACGGAACGGGCGCGCCCGATCTCAGCCGCTTTCAGGCCCGCGACGGGACCTGGCTGGCCTACCGGCTCTATCCTGCCCGGAACGGGGCGGGGGACCGGATCGCGATCCTCGCTCACGGTTCGTCGGCGAGCTCGATCGAAATGAACGCCATCGCCAAGGCGCTGGCGGTGGCTGGCGTGACGGCCGTCGCCTTGGACATCCGCGGCCACGGCGCCTCGGGAACGCGCGGCGACATCGCCTATCCGGGTCAGCTCGACGACGACCTCGCCGATATCATCGCCAAGCTGCGGAAAGACTATCCGGCCGCGCGGTTTTCGCTCCTCGGCCATTCGGCGGGCGCGGGCTTTGCGCTGCGCATCGCCGGAAGCCCGCTTGGCGACGCGTTCGACCGCTTCGTGCTGCTTGCGCCCTACCTCGGCTATTCGGCGCCGACCAACAGGCCGGCGGAAGGGCCGGCTTTATGGGCCTCGCCGGACATGCCGCGCATTCTGGCGACGCGTGCGCTCGCGGGGCTTGGGATCGACTGGCCGCAATCGCTGCCGGCGATCGCTTTTGCTGACGCGCCGGAAGCGAAAATGTTTGTCACCAGCCAATATTCGTTTCGCCTGATGCGGAACTATACCGCGCCGCTCGATTGGCGGGAGGCGTTCGCGCGCGCCAAGGGCCGCGTCGCCGTCATCGCCGGCGCCGACGACCAACTCATGGAGGCCGAGGCCTACAAGCGCGCGCTGCCGCCGCTCGGGGTTCCGGTGACGGTCCTTCCGGGCGTCGACCATATGGGAATCGTCTATAAGGCCGAGGCGATCAAGGCGATCCTCGCCGTGATGGCCGAAGGCGACTCATGACGCGGGAGGGCTCCATGACCAAGCTCGTCGCGGTTGCAACCGGCGTCCAAACCTTGGCGAAAGGCGCATGACGGTGCGGTCCGATGAAGCCGCCGCGATGCTCGCCGACGTCGACAGCGTCGTCGCCAGGGTCAAGCAATCGCGGCTTTATCGCACCGCGGCGCTCATCATGATCTTGTGGGGCGTCGTGAACCTCGCGCGCGACGTTCTCATCGCGCTCGCCCCCAGTTGGTTCGGCCCGCGCTGGTTCTTCATCGACGCGATCGGGATCATCGGCACGCTCGCCCTTCTTCGCTGGGTGGTCGAGCCCGGCGCGCGCTTTCCGCTCAGAATGCTGGCGGCGTTCTGCCTCTTCTACGCCTTCGGCTGGATCTGGGCGAATTTCCTTGGCGGGTTCGGGACGCGCGAACAGATGGCGTTCTGGCCGACCTTGTTCTTGTTCGGTTACGCGCTTGCGGGTTTATGGTTCGGGGCGGCATTCTCGGCGATCGGCCTCGGTCTTACGGCGCTCATTCTCGCCGGATACGTCTGGTCGGGCGCGGCGTTTCCCCTCTGGCTCGCAATTGTTTCCGGCGGCGGATTCATCCTCTGCGGTTTTTGGATGCGGCGAGCCTGAACGATGGACGGGCCGGACGACGTCATCCATCAGCCTATCCGCCTGCGCGTGATGGCGGCGCTGACCGCCTGCGATCCAGGCGACGACGGGCTCGACTTCACCCAGCTCAAGAAACTGACCGGCGCGACCGACGGAAACTTAGGCGCGCATCTCGATCATCTGGCGCGCGCGGCTTATGTCGAAGTGACCAAGGCCTTCGTTGGCCGAAGGCCCCGCACCACGGTCAAGGCGAGCGCGCAGGGCAGAGCGGCCTTCGCACGGCACGTCGCGTTCCTGAAGTTGATCATCGAGGGCGCGTGAGACTCTACTCGAACGCGCCCGGCCAGCGGCGGGAGCCGTGGTAGACGGCGAGAACTTCGATCTCCTCGCCTCGCACCCGATAAGGCGCAACGTAGGGCGCGCCAGCCACGACGAACTCACGCGTCCCGGTTAACCGGCCCGGTCTCCCGAGATGCGGATGGTCGCGCAATTTGTCGACGGAAGCGACGAGGCTGACGACAATTCGCTCGGCGGCAGCGGGATTGTCGCGCGTGATAAAGTCTCCAATCGCCTCCAGATCCGCGAGCGCGGGCCTGGTCCAGCGGATCCTCAATCCTTCGCCGAATATTTGCTGACCACGCGCGCAACGTCGTCGTCGCTGGCGAAGTCGTCGCGATCGGCAGCGGCTATTCCCGCCTCGATCTTGCCGATTTGCCAAGCATTGAGGGCGATATAGTCCTCGATCGCTTTGGTCGCGAGCCAACTGCGCGACCGCTCGGTCTTCCGGGCAAGTCGGTCCAGCGCTTCCACCGTCGCCTCGCTCAGCCTGAGGGTGAAGGCCGCCATTTGCGTGCATCCTAGTGTGCGCAGGTTCTCAATGAACCTAAGCAAAACCACCCGATAAGACAAGGCGGCGTCGGGGGCGCGATCATCGTCCCGCCTCTCATGGATGCGCTCGGCGCGGCGCGGGCGTTTGCGACACCAGCGGCGATCCGGCGCGGCTGCCGTCCCTGTTGGGTCGAAGGTCTATCTGGCTATGCCAAGAAACACTGCGAGCCCTCTTTCGACTTCGATCAGCGCATGATTGCCCAATCGACCGAAGGCTTGGCGGATCTTGGTGCGCACGGCCGTCATCGCCTTGTCGATGATGATCTGGAAGGGAGGGCGCCGGCCATTGATCGCGTCGGGCGCCAATGTGAAGCGCAGGAGCGGCGCGTCGATGAGCGCGCTCGACAGCAAAAGCACCGTCACCGTGGCATGCTCCGCGAATGCGTCCGCCTGGATGATGAGAGCGGGGCGCGGCTTGCCGAAATCGCCCGAAACGGCGACGGTCACCAGATCGCCGCGCCGCCGCTTTCGATATCAGCCAAGCCAGCGTCCAGGAACCCCAACAAGTCCCGATCGGCGAGGTCCGAGGCGGCGGCGAGACGAGTCTGACGGCGTGCTTCCTCCGCGAAACCCGGGCGGCGCGTGTCGAGCGCCCAGATCTGAAGCGGCCTCAAGCCCGCCGCCCGGAGTGCGGAGCGACGTTTGCGAACGCGCTTTGCGGCGGAAGACGCCATCAGTCATCAACTCCTTCCGAGGACCTGTTACATGTAACGCAGTCGGGGGCCGAATTGAAGCGCCGAAAAAGTGAAGTCGCCTTCCTCACCGGCTCGGATAGCGCTCGCTTAAAAGCTCGAACAGCCCTCGCGCCGCCTGGATCTCGCCGCCCACGGGCGCGTGGGCGCGCGGCTTCGGGTTCCAGGCATAGACGTCGAAATGCGCCCAGGATTTGGCCTTCTCCACAAATCGCCGTAGGAACAGCGCTGCGGTGATCGAACCCGCCATGCCGGCGCTTGAGCCCGAATTGCTGAGGTCGGCGACCGACCCCTCGATCATTGCCTCATAGGGGCGCCAAAGCGGCATGCGCCACACCGGATCGCGGACGCGCGCCGCGTGACTAGCAATCAACGCCGCGAGCGGGTCGTCGTCGGTGTAGAAGGGCGGCAAGTCTGGGCCAAGCGCGACCCGCGCCGCGCCGGTCAAGGTAGCGAAGTCGAACATGAGTTCCGGCGCGTCCTCGTCGGCGAGCGCGAGCGCGTCGGCAAGGATCATCCGCCCTTCGGCGTCGGTGTTGCCGACTTCGACCGAGAGTCCCTTGCGGCTGACAATCACGTCGCCCGGTCGCATCGCCGGCGCCGAGATCGCATTCTCGACAATCGGGATCAGCGTCCTGAGGCGGAGATCAAGCCCCGCCTCCATGATCATTCGCGCCAGCGTCAGCGCGGTCGCCGCCCCGCCCATGTCCTTTTTCATGAGTTCCATGCCCGAGGCCGGCTTGATGTCGAGGCCGCCGGTGTCGAAGGTGACCCCTTTGCCGACAATCGACACTTTCGGCGCGTCTTCGCGCCCCCAGGAAAAATCGACGAGCCGGGGCTCTTCAGCGCCCGCGCGCCCTACGGCGTGGATGAGGGGGAATTTGGCGGCGATGAGTTCATCGCCACGCACCATTGTGACGCTAGCGCCGAAATGCTCCGCGAGCTTGACGGCCTCTTGTTCAAGCGCGTTCGGCCCTAGCACATTGGCGGGCGCGTTGACGAGATCGCGTCCGTACGCGATCGCCTCGGCGATGCGCTGAATCCTGATCGCGTCCGCCCCCTCAGGCGCGACGAGGGACGGTTTTGGCCCGTTGTTAGCTTTGAAGCGATCGTACCGGTAAAGCGCGAGCAGGAAGCCAAGCGCCGCGAGATCGGGGTCTAGAGGCGTATTCGCGAACCGGTAGACGCCCTCGGGCAATGATGTTGCGAGCTTGCCGGCGCCAAGCGGATCGCGGTTTGGCGCGTCCGCTGAGTCGACCCCGAACAGGACGCCCGCAAGCGCGCCACCCTCGCCGGGGAGCAGTTGCACGCGTCCGGCTTTCGGCTGGAAGCCGCAACGCTCAGCGAAAGCCGCCGCGGTTTCGCCAATCGTTGCTTTGACGGTTTGCCAGTTCTCCGGGCTGACCAGCCATACCGGCGTCGCGTCGGGCGGTGGCGAGGCAAATGCGAGCAACGGCTTAGGCCTCCAGGCAAGGGCAATGTCGGAGGCGGCTTAGCCTGATTTCGTAGCTCGGCATAGCTGCGGCCCTTCCGCCGAGGCCGAGGCCGTGAGCCTCTGACAAGGCGCGCCGGAACGAGAGGGGCTTGGGGCCCCTCGAAGGGGCTCGAGGCGCGGTCCACGAGCTCTCTTGCTTGAAGTGTGGGCGTGTAGCGGATTCGTTTAAATTTGCCTGCTAGTCGTGATTCCCTGCACCTAGGCGCGGTGGGCCAGGCCATCGGCGCCGGCCGCCTCCGGCTGCCGTTCCGGCTTGACTTGCCGGCGCCCTTGCGGTCGTTAGGACCGCACTCAAATTAGGCGCGCTCGGGCCGGGTTCCCGAGCGCGCGTTGAGGAGGATCGATTGGCCGAGCGAAGCGTGAATTCGAAGGTCCGCCTGCTTGGCGAGGTCGCGACGAGCGACAAGCCATCCTTCCCGCTGGCCGGCCGGGCTCCCGCGCAATCGGCTGCGCCGCCCGTGTCGATTATCCCGCCGGCGCCGCCCGCCCCGGTCAAAGCCGACCCGGTCTTCCTTGGCGATTCGGCGGACGGGCCAGACGTCCTGAACGCCGGCCAAATCGTGCAGCCGCTGGCTCACCTTTGCGTGACCTCTCAGGTCCAGACGCCGTTTCTGGCGGCGATCTTAGGACCGTCTGGCGCCGGCAAAACTTTCGCATTGAGGCGCCTGGCGCAAGGGATCGAACAGCTCAGCGCTTCGTCGGTCACGGCAGGCGGCGGCGCGCTTGCGAGGGTCGTGTTGGCGCGGGTCGATGCTTCCAGCGGCGTCGAGGCGCCGGTGGCGATCGCCAGCGCCGCCTACGCTGCGCTCGATCGCGAGCCCGGCGGCGCCGACTATTCGGGCCTGTTAGACGAGATTGGCCATGCCGGCGGCGATCCGCATCGGGCCGCCACGGCGGCTTCAGATCGTCATGACGATCTGGTGAGAAAGCTTGAAGCTGAGCGCTCGCAGCGCGACGAGGTCGAGGCCAGACGGGCGCGGCTCGCCGACACGCTGGCGTTCGACACTCCTGGCTCGCGGATCGACGTCTTCGCCCGAGCTCGCCGAGGAACGATTGAATCACAGTTGCGCCGGTTCGGACTCGCCGGAGCGGACGCCGAATTCGAGCTACCGCAACCTGGCGCGCGACATGTCGACCCTTGGCGCCGGCGCCCGCGCCGGCGTTGTCGTTCGGGCGATATGGGCCTACGGCAGCCAAGCGCGCCTGCTGATCTGGGGGATCATCGCCTTCGTGCTGGCCCTCCTCCTGCGGATGCTGCACGGCGAGACGGCAACCGCCGCGATTGGGCATGGAAGCAACTCGTTCAAGCCGGTTGGGGACTGGGTTGGGGCCCACGGCGATTGGTTCGACCGAGCGGCGCAGGTTCTATTCATCCTTGGCGCTTTGGCCATCGCGCTCAACCTGTGGCGCGCGCTTGGGTTCTCGAACCTTCTCTTGCGCGGCGCCCGGCTGCTGACCCAAGAAACTCGCGAACGGCGCCAGGATCTGGAGGCTCGCGCCGGGCGGCTCAACCAGCGAGTCGCGGCGCTGACAGCGGAAGCCGAGGCGGCCGCCAAGCGCGCCGAAACGGCGGCCCGGCGGGCCGGAGGCAAGACGTCGGTGCGCGCCCCGGGGCCGGAATTTCTGGAAGCCGGCCACGCGCCGTCAGCGTCCGCGCGTGAATTCCTTGCCGCGCTCGGCGCCAAGATCGGGCACCCAGCCGCGGCGGGGCCAACGCCGGATCGGCTCATCATCGTCGTGGACAACCTCGATGCGTTGCCGCCGGCCGCGGTCGTGAGCTGGATTGACGCTGCTCAAAGCGGGATCGGGCCTGGCTGCATCGGTCTGTTGGCTTTCGATCCCGGCCGGCTTGCGGGCGCGCTTGGCGGACCGCCGGATGCGCGCCGGCGTCTTGGCAAATGGCTGCAGGTCACGGTCAACCTGCCTGCCCGCAACGACGCCGACGGCGCGCTCGTGGTCGCGCGGCTTCTGTCGACCGCCGAACAGCAGGCGCCCGCGGTGGATTCGGCGATTGCCGCGGCGCTCGTGGAGCCGCTGTCGAGCACGGAAACGACGCTTTTGGCCGCGCTCGCCCCGCTCGCCGCGCATTCGCCGCGCGACGCCAAGCGTTTCCTCAACGCCTATCGCCTTGCGCGCTGCTCAAACTCGCCCCGGCCGGTGATGGCGCTCATGCAGGCGGCGGCCTTCGCCGATGACGACGCGCAGGCGGCAATGCTCGACCGCCTCGCGAATGGGTCCGGCGAACTGACAGAACTCAACGGACCGCCAGCCCTGGTCGAAGCCATCAAGGCCGCCCGCGCCGCGAACAACGGTTCGATATCGATTGAGGACGCGCGCGCCGCGGCCGAAACCGCCCTGCGGTACGCCCTGCCGCTTTAGACGCGCCGATTCGGGTAGTCGAGGCCGTTATTACTCGGCTGCGCCCGCAATCGGCGCGGCGCCGTGGCGCAAGTAGTAGCGGCGCCACAACCCGGCTAACCACTTGCCGAAATCATCCAGGTAGATGAAAACGACCGGGGTCGTGTAAAGCGTCAATGCTTGGCTGACGATGAGGCCTCCGACGATGGTGATTCCGAGCGGATGACGCAGCTCCGAGCCCTCGCCGGCTCCGAACGCCAGCGGCAGCGCGCCGAACAGCGCGGCGAAGGTTGTCATCATGATCGGGCGAAAGCGCATGAGACAGGCTTCTTCAATCGCCTCGCGCGTATTGCGTCCCGCGCGCTCCGCCTCGAGCGCGAAGTCGACCATCATGATCGCGTTCTTCTTGACGATGCCGATCAGCAACAAAACGCCGATCGCGGCGATGATCGTGAACTGGGTGTCGAACAGCCACAGAGCCAACGCCGCGCCGACGCTGGCGGAGAACATCGTCGAGAGAATGGTGAGCGGATGGATCAGGCTCTCGTAGAGAATGCCTAAGACGATATAGATCGTGACCAGCGCGGCGCCGAACAGAAGCGGCATGCTTGACTGCGATTGCTGAAAGGTCGCGGCGGTGCCGGTGAACGCGCCGCGGACGGTCGATGGCATGCCGATGCGCTCGATGGCGTTGTCGATCTCCGTCTTGGCTTCGCTGAGCGAGCGGCCCGGAGCAAGGTTGAACGAAATCGTCGAAGCGGCGAACTGACCCTGATGATTGATGCCGAGCGGCGTGTGGCCGGGCGAAAATTTGGCGAAGGCCGACAGCGGAACCATCGTCTCGAGAGAGGTCGCAACCGCAGCCCCCGTTGAGGCGGCCGAATGGCCGCTGACCGCCAAGGAATTGGTCGCGAGGTTGCGCGCCGAATCGGCCGCGATCGTCGCTGCGGTGCTTGCCGTCCCAGTCGAGGACACGTAGTCGCCGGCGGCGATCCCCGTCTGCTGGACCCCGGTCGGATTGGCGCCCGACGTCGAAACGTAGATTTGCTGCAGCGTGTGCGGATCCTGCCAGTAGCGCGGCGCGACTTCCATCACGACATGATATTGGTTGAGAGCATTATAGATGGTCGAGACCTGACGCTGGCCGAAGGCGTCGTAGAGCGTGTTGTCGATCGCGCTCAGAGTCAGGCCGAGGCGCATCGCAGTATCGCGATCGATGTCGAGGTTGGTCTGCAGGCCGCCCAGCTGCTGATCGGAGTTGACGTCCTTGACGACGTGGCTGACCATCAGCGCCTGGGTCAGCTTGGGCGCCCACGCATAGAGCTCCGCAGTGTCGTCGGAGAGGAGCGTATATTGATAGGTCGCGTTGCTCTGCCGCCCGCCGGTTCTCAAGTCGGAGACGGCGACCATGTAGAGCCGCGCGCCCGCGACTTGGGCCAGCTTGGGGCGCAGTCGGGTCACGACCTCGTCGGCGGTGACTTTGCGCTCAGCGAAGGGCTTCAGCTGCGAGTAGAGGAAGCCGGAGTTGGTCTGCCGTCCGCCGGTGAAGCCGACGACGCTTTCGACCGCCGGGTCCTGCTGGACGATGTCCTGCAACTGGGTGAACTTGGTCTTCATCGCCTGAAAGGAGATGCTTTGATCGGCCTGGATCGAGCCGATGATGAGGCCCGTGTCCTGCACCGGAAACAAGCCATAGGTCATCTGGTACCGGAACATGTAATAATTGAGCCCGATCGTGGCCAATAGCGACAAGGCCACGGTCCCGGGATGACGAAGCGCGATGCGCAGCGTCGATCGATAGAACGCAAGCATCGCATCAAAGACGCGCTCCGTCGCCCGATAGAGACGCCCGTGCTCCGTCTGAGGCCCTCGCGGCAGGATGAGCGCGCACATCATCGGCGTTGTCGTCAGTGATACGACCATGGAAATGAGCACGGCCACCGACAGAGTGAGCGCGAATTCAGTGAACAGACGCCCGACGATGCCGCCAAAGAAGAGGAGCGGCGCGAACACCGCGATCAGCGACAGGCTGATCGAGATGACGGTAAAGCCGACTTCGCCCGCGCCCCGGATCGCCGCCTCGAGGCGCGGCATGCCCTGTTCGAGATAGCGTGAGATGTTCTCGAGCACGACGATGGCGTCGTCGACGACGAAGCCGGTCGAAATCGTCAGCGCCATCAGCGACAGGTTATCGAGGCTGAAGCCGAGCAAATACATCACGCCAAACGAGCCGATGATCGAGGTCGGGACCGCGACGCTCGGGATCGCCGCCGCCCGAACGCTGCGCAGGAACGCGAACACCACCAGAATGACCAGCGCGACTGCGATGATCAGCGTCTTCTCGGTGTCGTGCAACGACTGCCGGATCGTCTTCGACCGATCGACGGCCACGGTCAGGTCGACATCGCCCGGAAGCGATGCGATCAGGCGGGGCAGCTCGGCCCGGACGCCGTCGACCGCCTGGATGATGTTCGCGCCCGGCTGGCGAAACAGAATCACCGCGACGCCGGGCTTCCCATTGACCAGACCGGCGTTTCGCAGGTCCTCGACTGAATCGAGGACCTCGGCGACGTCGGCGAGCCGGACCGGCGCGCCGTTGCGATAGGCGATCACCAGATCGCGATATTGCGCGGCGTGGGACGCCTGATCGTTGGCATAGACCTGATAGTGAAAGTCGTCGTCTTCGATCGCGCCCTTCGGGCTGTTGGCGTTGGCGGACGCCAGCGCCGCGCGGATGTCCTCGAGGCCGATGCCGTAATGGAAGATCGCGCCGGGGTTGATCTCGACGCGCACCGCCGGCAAGGCGGCGCCGGAAATGTCGACCTCGCCGATGCCCGGAAGCTGCGACAGCCGCTGCTGCAGGATGTTGGAGGCGAGATCGTAGAGCTGTCCCGCTGTGTGGGTCGTCGACGATATGGCGATGACCATGATCGGCGCGTCGGCCGGATTGACCTTATGATAGGTCGGATTCTGGCGCAGGCTCGTCGGCAGGTCGACCCGCGCGGCGACGATGGCCGCCTGGACGTCGCGGGCAGCGCCGTCGATATTGCGATCGAGGCCGAACTGCAGCGTGATGCGGGTCGAGCCGAGCGTGCTCTGGGACGACATTTCATTGACGTCGGCGATCTGGCCCAAATGCCGCTCGAGAGGGGCGGCGACCGAGGTCGCCATCGTGTCCGGGCTCGCTCCCGGCATCTTCGCTTGAACCGAGATGACCGGAAAGTCGACTTGCGGAAGCGGTGAGACCGGGAGTTGCGAATAGCCGAGCAGTCCGGCGAAGACGACGCCGACTGTCAGTAGGATGGTCGCTACCGGCCGGCGAATGAAGATCTCGGAAAACCGGTTGTTCACGGCGTTTCCGTCGCCAGAGCCGAACCGGCAGCCCCCATGCCGAAGCGCTCGCCGAGCCGTTCGAAGAACAGATAGATGACCGGCGTCGTATAGAGCGTCAGCACCTGGCTGAAGGCGAGGCCGCCGACGATCGCCAGCCCCAGCGGACGGCGAAGCTCCGAGCCGACGCCGGTTCCCAGCATCAGCGGCAGGGCGCCGAAGATCGCCGCGACTGTCGTCATAAGGATCGGCCTCAGGCGCAGGAGACAGGCCTGATAGATCGCCTCGCGGGCCGGCAGCCCCTGCTGGCGCTGCGCCTCGAGCGCAAAGTCGATCATCATGATCGCGTTCTTCTTCACGATGCCGATCAGAAGCACGATGCCGATGACGCCGATGATGTCGAGCCCGGCTCCCGCCGCATTGAGCGTCAAAAGCGCGCCGATGCCGGCGGAAGGAAGCGTGGTCAGGATCGTGATCGGGTGGATGAAGCTCTCATAGAGCACCCCGAGCACGATATACATGGCCGCGATCGCCGCGGCGAGCAGGAACACCTCGTTCGACAGCGCCGACTGGAAGGCCTGCGCGGCGCCCTGGAAGCTGACGGCGAAGCTCGCCGGCAGCCCGATGTCGGCGAGCGCCTGGCTGATCGCGTCGACCGCCTCGCCGAGCGACGCGCCCGGCGCGAGGTTGAACGAGATTGTCGTCACCGGAAACTGTTTGAGGTGCGAGATCTGCAACGGCGCGGTCTTGACGGTGAAGTTGGCGACCGATTCGAGCGGCGTCTGGCCGGTGGTCGACGCGGCCGAAGGCAGGTAGAGCGAATCGAGCGATTTCACCGACCGCGCCATGTTCGGCTCGACGTCGAGGATGACGCGGTATTGGTTGCTCTGAGTGAAGATGGTCGAGATGATGCGCTGGCCGTAAGCGTCGTAGAGCGCATTGTCGACGATTGCGGGGGTGATGCCGAACCGCGCCGCATTGGCGCGGTCTAGATCGACCATCACCGAGCGTCCGTCCGGCTGCAGATCGCTGGCTACATCGACGATCGACTTGATCTGACTGAGACGCTGCAGCACCTTGGGCGTCCACGTCTGCAGCCTCGCCAGATCCTGGTTCTCGAGCGTAAACTGATATTGGGTGGCGCTGACGGCGGTGTCGATCGACAGGTCCTGCACCGGCTGCATGAACAGCGATATACCCGGAACGCTCGCGGTTTCCTGCTGCAGCCGCCGAATGATTTCGCTCGCCGTCGCCTTGCGCTCAGCATGGGGCTTGAGGTTGATGAGGAAGCGGCCCGAGTTGAGCGTGACGTTTGAACCATCGACCCCAATGAAGGAGGAGAGGCTTTCGACGTCCGGATCGGCAAGGATCACCTTCGCCAGCGCCTGCTGATGGTCGGCCATCTGGTCGAACGATATCGCCTCAGCCGCTTGCGTCACCCCTTGAATGACGCCGGTGTCCTGGATGGGAAAGAAGCCCTTCGGGATCGTCACGTAGAGGTAGCCGGTCAACAGGAAGGTGCCGAGCGCGACCAGCAGCATGACGCCCTGATGATTGAGCACGACGCGAAGCGTCGAGGCGTAGAAACGGGTCAGAGCCTGGAAGAAACGGCCGCCGCTCGCTTGGCCGCCCCGCCCATGTGGACGGAGGAGCTTGGCGCACAGCATCGGCACCAGGGTCAGCGACACGATGGCGGAGATGATGATGGTGGCGGCGAGCGTGATCGCAAACTCGTGGAACAGGCGGCCGACGACGTCGCCCATGAACAGGAGCGGGATCAAGACCGCGATCAGCGACACGGTAAGCGAAATGATGGTGAAGCCGATCTGCGCCGACCCCTTGATCGCCGCGTCGTAAGGGCTGTCGCCTTGCTCGAGGAAGCGGGCGATGTTCTCGATCACCACGATCGCGTCGTCGACCACGAAGCCGGTGGCGATAGTCAGCGCCATCAGCGACAGATTGTCGAGGCTGAAACCGGCCTGATACATGATCGCCAGCGCCCCGATCAGCGACAGCGGCACCGACAGGCTCGGGATGATGGTCGCCGGGATGTTGCGCAGGAATAGGAAGATGACCATCACGACCAGGCCGACCGCAAGCGTGAGCTCGAATTCGACGTCCTGGACCGAGGCGCGGATGGTGACCGTACGGTCGGTCAGCGGCTTGACCGTGATAGCCGCCGGCAACGACTGACTAAGCGAGGGCAAGATCTTCTTGATGCTGTCGACGACCTGGATGACGTTCGCGCCCGGCTGGCGCTGGACGTTGACGATCAGCGCCGGCGTGGTGTTCATCCACGCCCTCAGCCGCGTGTTCTCCGGCGCGATCTCGACCCTCGCGACGTCGGAGAGCCGCACCGGCGCATTGTTGCGATAGGCGATTACCGATTTCGCGTAGTCGTTCGGATCGCGGATCTGATCGTTGGCGTTGATCGCCGAGGATTGGGCCGGCCCGTCGAAGCTTCCTTTCGGCGTGTTGACATTGAGGTTGGCGATCGTGGTGCGCAAATCGTCGAGGTTGATGCCGACGCCCGAAAGGGCGAGCGGATTGACGTGGATCCGGACGGCGGGCCGCTGTCCGCCGGAGATCGAAACCAGTCCGACGCCGGGCAGTTGCGACAGTTTCGGGACGAGGCGGGTTTCGATGATGTCCTCGACCTCGGTCAGCTTCATCGAGTCCGAAGCGACGCCGAGCGTTAGGATCGGCGCGTCGGCCGGATTGACCTTGGCGTAGATCGGCGGCGCCGGCAGATCCGCGGGGAGGAGATTGCCGGCGGCGTTGATCGCTGCCTGCACTTCCTGCTCGGCGATGTCGAGACTGATGTCGAGCCCGAATCGAAGGGTGATGATCGAGGCGCCGGCGGAGCTTTGCGACATCATCTGGCTCAGGCTCGGCATCTGGCCGAATTGCCGCTCGAGCGGCGCCGTCACCGCCGAAGTCATCACTTCCGGGCTCGCGCCTGGATAAAAGGTCTGGACCTGGATCGTCGGATAGTCGACCTCGGGCAGGGCCGAGAGCGGCAGAAAGCGGAAGGCCACGACGCCAATCAGCAGAATCGCGATCATCAGGAGACTGGTCGCGACCGGACGATCGATGAAGATGCGGGACGGGTTCACCGCCTTGCGCCTAGCGCGGCCGCGTCATTTCGGCGCGCCCTGCGTCGTCGCTCCGCCCGCCGCGGGCTGCTGGGACGTCGCGCTGGCAGGCGCGGGCTGGCCCGATGCGCCGCCGGGCGCTGCGCCTTGAGTGGCCGCGCCGGCTGCAGGCGACGGGCCGGCATCGGCGGGGGGATTGTGCGGATTCTGGGACGCGCCGGCCTGGTCGTGCCGATGCCGATGATGCTGGCCGGCGCCGTTGGCGGACCCGGCCGCGGATCCCTCTCCGCCCTGCTCGAGACCCTCGCCGGCCGCGGCCTGGGCGCCGGCGGCGGCTGGATGATCGACCACCTTCACTTTGGCGCCGTTGCGCAGACGATCGACGCCGTCGATCACCACTTTGTCGCCCGCCGCCAGGCCCGACGTGATCACGGTGTGCTTGCCGTCGGTCGGACCGGTGACGATGTCCCGCTTGGACACCGTCGAATCGTCGTTGAGGAGATAGACGAAATCGCCCGACGCGCCAAGCTGGATCGCCGGATTGGGCGCGAGCGTCGCGCCGGTCATCGTGTCCACCAGAATGCGGACGTTGACGAACTGGTTCGGAAACAGGACGGCATTGGGATTGTCGAACGTCGACCGCATCCTGATCGTCCCGGTGGTGACGTCGATCTGGCTGTCAAAGGTGGTCAGCGTCCCGGTCGCCAGCGCATGGACATTGTCCCGGTCGAGCACGGTGACCTGAAGCTTAGCGCCAGAGTCGAGCCGCGCCGAAATGCGCGGCAGATTGTCCTCGGGCGTCGTGAACACGACGCTGATCGGATCGATCTGGGTGATGACGACGATGCCGGTGGCGTCGGAGGGCTGCAGATAATTGCCGGGGTCGACCAGCCTCAGGCCCACCCTGCCGGTGACCGGGGAGACGATATGGGTATAGGCGACGTTGAGCTCGGCGGTCTTGACCATAGCCTGATCGGTGGTGATCGCCGCGTTGTCCTGGGCGACCAGCGCGACCTGGTCGGCGACCTGCTGCTTGGCGATCGAATCCTGCTTGGCGAGTTGTTGAAAGCGGGCGAGGTCGCCCTGGGCCTGGCTCAGCAGCGCCCGGTCCTTGGCCAATTGCCCCTGCACCTGCGCCAGCGCCGCCTCGAACGGGCGCGGATCGATCTGGGCGAGAAAGTCGCCGGCCTTGACCGTCTGTCCTTCGGTGAAGGCGACGTTCTGCAGCGTGCCGGCGATTTGGGTGCGGATGGTCACGGTCTCGAACGGCGTCACCGTTCCCAAAGCGTCGATGGTCAGCGGCATGTCGCCGAGCGTGACCGGCGCCACGCGCACGGTTTGCGGCGGCTGCGCCGGTCGACCGGAGTGTTCCTCCCCGTTCGTGGATGGAGCGGTGTGCTCGAACTTCAGCCATGCGAACGCCGCCCCCGCAGCCAGCGCCGCGATGATCGCGATCCTCAGCAGCACGCTCCGCCGTCGCCGCGGCGCAGTTTCCGCGGGCGCCGTTTCCACGGGCGCCGGCGACGCCCGTTGCGTCACATCGTCTGGTTTAAGGGCTTCGTTCATTCCTAAAGCTCACTTTACCATCTGGCTTGGCACGGACGATCCTTCGATTCAAATCAAGCTCCCGTGCGCGGCACGGCGCAACTTGCGCCGCAGTCTAACCGGAGGGTGTTGCATTCTCGTTATCATTGCGCCATAAGCGCGGCGGCGGTTCCGCCGCCTCGGATGCGGGTGTAGCTCAGGGGTAGAGCACAACCTTGCCAAGGTTGGGGTCGAGGGTTCGAATCCCTTCGCCCGCTCCAAATCATTTCAAGCACTTAGCGGCGTATTCTGCCGGTTCGCGCGGTCGAATTAACGGGGCCAACTGGCACCGTAAATCTCGCGCAGGAGTGCCTTACCTAATGCTCCCGTCATCTCCACCATCGACCGCGGCGTCAATCAAAATACGCAACCATGCTTGAGAGGAGTAAGCGCTGTTCTGGCTGGACAGACGTGCACCTCGACGACGGCGTTTGGCTCGTTCCGGCGACGTGGAGTAAGAACGGGCGTGAAGTTGGCAATGGCGCTGCCCACGAAGGCCGTCGAACCCCTAAAGGCTCGCCAGAATAAGGCGACCGGAATGTGCGTCTGGCCGAGCGAAACGGCCAAGTCCGGGTGTGTCGCCGAGCCACGGAAGCCGCTAGAGCGGCTGCTCAACGAAGCAGGCGTCGAGACAAAGCTCAGCATGCACGACTTGAGGCGAACGGTCGGCAGCCGATTGGCGATGAGCGGCGGGAACGCGGCGGCCATGACCGCAGCGTTGGGGCATCTCTTGCCCGATAACGCCCGAGCTTCACCCGGCGAACCGAGCGGCGCCCAGGCCTCCGGACAGATCCTCATGCGGCGAGGTTGATGGATGGCAGACCCTCGCCGACAAACTGCCCGACCCGATCATTGATCTCGCCGCATGATCGGTGAGCCTGAGGGTTCCAGAAGCCACGTTCGCAAATTCCAACACACGTCGCGACGTGACCCTGTCGGGGGTTCGAATCAGGTCGAGCCAGGGTCTGCTACATCGCGATGCCCACTATCGCTGGAACCTTGTTTTCTTATCGACAGCTGAAGCTCTGAGAAATCCAGCGACCTCGATCGTCTTTTCAATTTCAAGAGCTTTTGGACGTGCTTAAGACTCAATCGACCGTGCCGGACGAATCTCGATGGCCGTCCAAGCTCGAGCAGCCAATAAAACCTGCCTCGTCTGCCAGTGGAACCTTGGCCTGATCCTGAGACAGTGGGCGGCTTCGAAAATGCATTTTCGAAAATACTCCCATCTCGAGGATCCATCTTTCGCCGGCGTGATCTGTAGGTTTGCCCCGCACCTGTATCTCACGCTCAAGCGCGCCGGCCTGCTGCTTCAGGAGATCCAAGAGGCCGACTAGCAGCCTGTCGGACTCGGGTTTCGGCGCGGGCGATTTTGGCGAGCTGAAACGTCTTGCGGCGTGGGATCGGCTCCAAGCGCGGTTGAGAGGCGGGATTTGGGTCGCTTCGGACGCCTGCTTTGCTGGCGTGGGAACGCTTGGCGGCCGGGTCAGGCGGGGGTGAGGACGAACATCCGCTTCAGATTCCACGCCATCGTCACGAGGGTCCACTCGCCGCGCACCTTGTCGAGGCCGCGCAACAAGAACTGACGGAATCCGAGCGCCGATTTGATGACGCCGAACACCGGTTCCGGCGTCTGCTTGCGCAAAGCATAGAGCTTGCGGCCTTCGGGCGTCTTCAGCCGATGGGCCATGGCCTCGACCGGCGTCGGATTTTCCGGCGGGGGCCCCTCCTGTCCGAAGCGCTCGCCAAGCGGGGGATGATGCGGCTGACGGCCCATCGCGATCAGCGGTTCGAGTTCGGCCTGCCGGCAAGCCTCGACATTCGCCGCGCTGAAATAGCCGGCGTCCGCCAAAAGCGTTTCGGCCGCGCCCAGTCGTTCGGGCAAAGCCTCGATCTTGCCCAGCATCGGTTCGAGCTGCTGCTTGTCGTTCGGCGCCTGAACCACATCGGCGGCAACGACCAGCAGGCTCCCCGCCGCCACGACCGCTTGAGCGTTGTAGGCCTGCTCGAAGCCGCCGCCCGCCGCCGGCATGATGCGCGAGTCCTCGTCGGTGAGATTGATCTGGTCCTTCGGCAGCGGCCCTTCGACAGGCGGCGCAGGCGGCTTGCCGCCAGGCTTCTTGCCGGTCGTGGCGGTTTTGGCCTCGCGCGCGGCGAGTTTGGCCTCGTGCGCGGCCCGCTCGCGCTCGTATCGCTCTTTCGCCCGCGCCTCGATCTTCGCCCGCGCCTCCGCAAGCTTGGCCAGACGCTTCTCGCGCAAGGCCAGCTCTTCGGGAATTGACATGCCGTCAGGGACATCGGCCTCGTCCGCCGCCTCGGCGCGCGCCAGCAAATCCGCTGCCTCGGCTTTCAGTTGCGCCTCGAGCTTGCTCGCGTGCTCCCAAGAAAGCGCGCTGTGACGGCTGGCGTTGGCGTGGATCTTCGTGCCGTCGAGGCCGACCGTTCCCATCTTCAGCACGCCCATCTCGCGCGCAAGCAGCAGCACGCGGACGAACAGCCCCTCGATCTCCTTGAGAAAGCGCCGCCGAAACGCGGCGATCGTGTCGTGGTCGGGGTGGTCGTTGGCGGCGATGTAGCGGAACGCCACGCTGTCGTAAGTCGCGCGCTCGAGCTTGCGGCTCGAAAACACCCCGGTGGCGTAGCCGTAAATCAAAACCCCCAGCAACATCCTGGGATGGTGCGCCGCCGACCCGGATCCGCGATAGGCGCCGATCATGCCGCCAAGATCGAGCCCGTCGATCACCTCGACGACAAAGCGGGCCAAATGCCTCTCAGGCAGCCACTCGTCGACCGACGGCGGCAGAAGAAACGACGTCTCACGATCAACGTCCCGGAAATTGCTCATCGCCAGCAAGCTACCCTTCGGCGCGAATCAATCGCAGGATTCTAGCGAAAATCAGCGCCGTCGGGTTAAGTCCGACAGGCTGCTAGGCAATCGATCCTTTCAGGCCCAGTCAGGCTCGCCAGATCGTCCCGAGTTAAGATATCCAGGTCGTCCCGAGTGAAGATATCAAGTGAGCAAAGGGCAGAGACGAGGTTCCCCGCCTGCTTTTCTAGGTTGAGTTAATCTATCATGTGATTTAAACTGAGTGGAAGAGTGGAGGGGAATGACAACCGGCCGTTCAAGCCCCTTTGCGCTGCGCACGGTGATGATTTCCACCGAATCTTCGCAGGCGTCGCTCCGTCCTTCCGGGTGTCGGCGCTTATCTTCCGAGCCGCGCTGAAGGCCCAGCGCAAAAGTACGCAGGGTCCGCCACATCATAGGGCCTGGCGAATTCGATAACCGCATCGAGATTGGCAAGCGCGCGCGCATTGCGTCGCCCGTGCCGGGCGGCGATGACAACGCGGAGGTTTAGCCGCTCGATCGCGAAAGCGAGAAGTTGCACGGGCGTGGCTTCGCGGGCGAGGCGATGGAGTCCTTGGAGCTTGGCCAGAATGTCTCTGGCAACGGGATGATGGACCTCGGTCTTTCGGAGTGCGAAGCTGGAAACGGCGCCTGCCGGCTGATGGGGTTTGCCCGCTCCTCTTTTTACGAAGAGCCGATCGCTGCGCACGACGACGCTGCGATCGTCGCGATCTGCGGTGAGTTCGAATTCTACGGCTGGCGACGCGTGCGCGCCGAGCTGCGGCATCAAGGCATGATCGTCAATCATAAGAAGATCCGCAGGCTGATGCGCGAGCACCCCCCGCCGTCCGCACCATCCACGCCTTGTTAGCACTGCCTTAGCTAGCACTGCGCCGCTCAGGCTCGGTGCAGACCCTTGCGTCCGGACGGCGTAGTGGGCGCCCGCAATGCAAGCCCTCGCCCCATCATGAGATCGTGATCGAAGAAGGCCCCGCCGCCGAGTGTTCCATTTGCGAACCCCTTCGCGGAACGCCGGCTTAAGCGAGATGATGGCGCGCCCCCTTGGCGTGGATTTCGGAGGCGGAAACATGGGTAGATCCATTTCAAAGGCGATCGCCGCGACGCTCGTCGCGTTGGTAATGGCGTTGTGCTCGACGAGCCCATCCTTGGCTTTCCACGGAGGCTTCGGAGGTTTCCATGGAGGTTTCGGAGGCTTCCATGGAGGCTTTGGGGGTTCTCACTTAGGATTTGGAGGCTTCCGTCCGGGCTTTCGCCCCGGCTTCGTCGGCTTCCATCGCGGCCTTCACCCGTTCTTTAGGGGCCGACGGTCTTTCTTCCATCGCGGCTTCTTTCGCAATGGTGTCTGGATAAACGGTTGGTGGGGTCCCGCGGTGGTGACCAGCGCATGGTGGGGGGAGGCTACGACGGTTGCTGGACCTATAGGCCCGTGTACGACGGCGCCGGCGCCTATCTGGGCTATGGCTACGTCAACATCTGTTCGTGAGCGCCCGCGAACTCTGAGCTGGGCGGCGTGGAGACGCCTTCCCGTCAATGTGAACTCGCCAACGCGCAAGGTGCGTGCCGGCGCATGCACAGATCTCCGTTCCTCGGGCTACCGGCGCAGGTCCGTGCTCCAGCCCGCGGCCTTGCGACGCCGCCGTCGTTCCCGTAACTGGGCCGCATGACCTCAGGACTGAAACCCCGCCGCTTGACCGGCCCCAAGGATCTCGTCGAAGCGGGGCTGGCTGAGCCAGAGCAACTCCCGGAGCTCGAGGCCGTCGCCAGGCGCTACGCGATCGGCCTTACGCCGGCGTTGGCAGCGCTCGTTGAGCCCAGCGACCCCGCCGACCCGATCGCCCGCCAGTTCGTTCCCGATGCTCGCGAACTCATCCGCGATCCGGCTGAGCGCGACGATCCCATTGGCGACGACGTTATGAGCCCGGTCAAGGGGCTGGTACATCGGTATCCCGATCGTGTGCTGATCAAACTGGTCGCGGTTTGCGCGGTTTATTGCCGCTTCTGCTTTCGCCGCGAGCGGGTGGGGCCCGGCTCGGGGTCGCTCAGCGCAGTCGAGTTCGCGGCGGCGCTTGACTATGTGCGCGCCCATGAAGGGATTTGGGAGGTCATATTGACCGGCGGCGATCCGTTGACCCTGTCGCCCCGCCGCATCGCCGAAGGGACTCAAGCGCTCGCGGCAATCGACCACGTCAAAGTGCTGCGCTGGCACACGCGCCTGCCTGTCGCTGCGCCGGAGCAGGTAACGAAGGCGATGGCGCGTGCGCTCATCGCCGAAGGCAAGACGACGGTGGTCGCGGTGCACGCGAACCATCCGCGTGAACTGACCGATAGCGCGCGCTCGGCGTGCCGCCGCCTGGCCGCCGAAGGCGCGATGCTGGTCAGCCAGAGCGTCCTTTTGAAGGGCGTCAACGACGACCCGGAAACGCTCATCGCGCTGATGCGAGCCTTCGTCGAAGCGAGGGTCAAGCCTTATTACCTGCATCACGGCGATCTCGCGCCCGGCACCACGCACTGGCGGGTGCCGATCGCAAAGGGGCAGGAATTGATGCGGCAATTGCGCGCCCACCTCTCAGGGCTGGCGACGCCGACCTACATGCTTGATATTCCGGGCGGGCGGGGCAAGGCGCCGATCGGGCCCCAATGGATCCGTTGCGGCGAAGACGGAGAGCATGTGGTCACGGACCCTCAGGGAACGCAACACGTCTATGCCGATCGGCTGGGCGCGAACAGCTAGTGTCGCTTGCCGCGCGAAGCAATCAAGGGGCGACAAATTGCGTCAGCGAGGGGTCGTTGCCTTCGGAGACGCTTTTCTCCACGCTGCTTGCGACAGTGGGATAGAGAATTGCGAACCCTGAGGCGTAGAGTAGCAAAGCGGCTAGCAGGACCAAGGTCTTGATGGTCGTCGCGCCGGGCGCAACGTGCGGGTAAGCGTAATCAAAATCGACCGATTTCTCAAACTGGGTCACGACAGAATCTCCTATTGAACCGTCTCCTCTTGGACTGCGAAGCGCCGCAAGGCCGGGGGTCATATGCAACGGCGATGGGGCGCCTGGGGCGTCCTTAAGGGCCGAGGAACAACATCTCGGCATCCTCTTGCTAATAGTTGGCGTCGCGCGGCGCCGTGACGCGGGTCACAGTTCCAATTTTGGCGACCGGGCGCGAAGAGCTTGCGAGGAAATGGCGAGAAAACGGGTTGAGCGAGCCACGCGGCCAGGCTTGTTGGACCCGACCGTCGCTCGCAGTGGGGGCCTCAACCGCTGCGCGGCTTGTTCACTGATAGTTCGGCGATGACCTGGTCGATGCCCTCGGGCGATATGCTGAACAGCCCTAAGTAGGGTTGGCTGAATTCGAGAATGAGATAGATGGCGCTCGCCACCGCTGCCGCGCCCAGCGCCTCGTAAGTGATCGCCAGCGCGTTGACGGTCGTCGACGCGCCGATGCAGGTGAACAGCAGCGTCGCCCAGGAGACGACGCTAACGAGCAGCGCCTTCGGAATGCGGCTCCTGAGCTGCCTCGACATCAGATAATGCGTTTGTACGATTGAGCTTGAGAGCTGGCGGGCCGTCTCGAGCTGATGGCGCTGCTCGTCGTCGGCGGGCTTGAGGACCGCGAAAAATCCGTCGAAGTCGCGCAACTCGGCGCGCGACTCGCCATAGGCCAGCCGGACCGGTTCAGCGCCGCCTTGGCGCCAGAAGCGCTCGCGCGAGGCCACAAGCTCTTGCTTCAAAAGCTCACGGCCGCGATCGGCCGCGGGGCCGTAACGCTCCAGCGCCAGATCGAGCTGCAGGATCTGCGAACCAAGGGTGTGCACTTCGGACTGCTGCTGCGAATAGACGCCGTAGCTGGTCCCGACGAGAAGCCCTAACACTAGCGCAAGCAACAAACCCACCAGTCCCTGAATGGTGGTGATCGCGCTTTTTGCGTCGGCGACATGTTGGGTTGGGAGCGAATGCTGCAACAGAACGCCGAGCAGGCAGCCGGCGAAAATGACGCACATGACCAGTACAGCACGCCAGACAAAACTCATCGTATACCCCATTCAGCCTCGATCGCGCTCCGTGGAGCGCGGCGACGTCAAGGCCGCGTAGGCTCCCTCTTCGCGTCAACTCGCCTCCGGCCGTGAGCGGGACCTGCGCAGCGGGCGGGCGTCAATCGGGTGTCGGAATGGCTCGCACAGCGACGGGGTAAAGCACAGGCCTCGCAGGTGTACAATTCTGCACGCGACTCAAGCTTTTCAACCTCTTAGGCTCATTTTTCTGCAACTCGAACAAGATACAACCTCAAACAGTAATAGACATCCGCGATACGTATAATAATTATAAGATATTGAAAGACCTGCAGTATTTAATTTCGTTCGCGCGGGTGCGGCATGAACGGTCCGCTGCCTCCATGGTTCGCTTCGCTTCGTTCGTAGCGGCGGTTCTTGGTCGGACGGAACTCATCCCGCTCTACGACCCGAGCGCGACGCCGATGCGCTTGATCTCCCATTCGAGCGCAACCCCGCTCGTTTCGAGCACCCGGCGCCTGACCTCCTCGCCGAGCGCTTCGAGGTCGGCGGCGGTCGCGGCGCCGCAATTGATGAGGAAGTTGCAATGCATGGTCGACACCTGAGCGCCGCCGAGGCTCAAACCCCGGCATCCCGCCTTGTCGATCAATTCCCAGGCCTTCATTCCCGGCGGATTCTTGAACGTCGAGCCGCCGGTTTTGTCGCGGATCGGCTGCGAGGCTTCGCGGGCGCGGGTGATTCGCTCCATCTCGGCTTCGATCGCCGCCGGATCCCCCGGGCGGCCTTGAAACGTGGCGCCGGTGAAGACGATGTCCCCCGGCCCCGAGCTGTGGCGATAGGAATAGCCCATTTCGGAATGCGAAAATGCGCGCCTTGCGCCGGTCCGATCGACGCCGCGCGCTTCAATGAGCGCGTCCTTGATCTCGCCGCCATGCGCGCCGGCGTTCATGACCAAAGCCCCGCCGATCGAGCCGGGCACGCCGCGCAGGAACGCTAACCCATCGACGCCCGACTTTGCGGCGGCCTTGGCGACGTACTGATCCGGTGTTGCCGCCCCGGCGACGATGACCTGGCCGTCGGCAATCTCGACGGCGGCGAAGGCCCGGCCGCCGAGCCTTATGACGAGGCCGGTGATCCCGCCGTCTCGCACTATGAGGTTGGAGCCGAGGCCGACCGTCGTGACCGCGATCTCTCGCGGCAGGGCGGACAGAACGTAGGCGAGATCGTCCTCATCGGTCGGGGAAAACAGAGCCTCAGCCGGACCGCCGACCCGGAACCAGGTCGCCTCCGCAATTCGTGCGTCGGCTGTGAGGCGTCCGCGCAGCTCGGGCGCCCGCGCCTTCACCTCGTCGGCAAGATTGGGAAAGCGCATCGGTGAAACGTCAGGCCTTGTCGAGCGCGGCGAGCTCGCCAGGCAGCGCATAGGCCCATTGGGTGATCGATCCGGCGCCGAGGCAAATGACGTAGTCTCCCGGCTTCGCCAGCGAATGCACCATGCCCGCCAATTTCTCGGGCGAGGGCAACATGAGCGCGTGACGGTGGCCATGGGCGGCGATCGCGGTCGCAAGCGCCGCCTTGTCGACGCCTTCGATCGGCGACTCGCCGGCCGCGTAGACGTCGGCGACAATGACGCTGTCGGCGTCATTGAAGCAAGTGGCGAAGGCGTCGAACAGCGACGCGAGCCGGGTGAAGCGATGCGGCTGCACGACCGCGATCACCTTGCCTTCGGTCGCCGCTCGCGCGGCGCTCAGCACCGCGGCGATTTCGACCGGATGGTGGCCGTAATCGTCGTAGATGGCGACGCCGTTCCATGTCCCGGTGCGGGTGAAGCGCCGCCGGACGCCGCCAAAGCCGGCGATCGCCTTGCGGATGACGTCGATCGGCGCGCCAAGCTCGTGCGCGACCGCGATCGCCGCGGTGGCGTTAAGCGCGTTGTGGCGACCTGGCATCGGCAGCGCCAACTCGTCGATGAAGGTGGCGCGGCCGGTCGCCCGTTCCCGAATCAACACGGAAAATCGAGTGACGCCGCCCGCAAGGTTGACGTCGAGGAGGCGCACGTCGGCCTGCGGATTTTCGCCGTAGGTGAGAATTCGGCGGTCCTCGATTCGTCCGACAAGCTCCTGCACGGTCGGATGATCGATGCACATGATGGCGAAGCCGTAAAACGGCAGGTTGCCGACCAGCGCCAGAAAAGCGTCCTTGATGGCGTCGAAGGTCTTGAAGTGGTCGAGGTGCTCGGGATCGATGTTGGTGACCACCGCGATGTCGGCCGGGAGCTTCAGGAACGTGCCGTCGCTTTCGTCGGCTTCGACCACCATCCAGTCGCCGGCGCCGAGCCGCGCGTTGGCGCCATAGGCGTTGATGACGCCCCCGTTTATGACGGTCGGATCAAGTCCCGCCGCCTCAAGCAACGCCGCAACGAGTGCGGTCGTCGTGGTCTTGCCGTGCGTGCCGGCAACGGCCACGCATTGCTTGAGCCGCATCAGCTCGGCCAGCATCTCGGCGCGGCGAACGACGGGAATGCGCCGCGCGCGCGCCGCGACGACCTCGGGATTGTCGCGCTTCACGGCGGACGAAATGACGACGACCGCGGCGGCGCCGAGATTGGCCTTGTCATGGCCGACAAAGACCGTGGCGCCCTGCTCCCGCAGGCGCTTGACGTTGGCGTTGTCGCTGAGGTCCGAGCCCTGAACCTTATGGCCAAGGTTGAGGAGCACCTCGGCGATGCCAGACATGCCGATACCGCCGATGCCGACGAAATGGATAGGGCCGGTCTGGCTCGGCAGTTTCATGGCTAGACCTCTCCCCGTCCGGCCTTTGAATCGGCTCAACTGACCAGCGGGAGGGGAATAGGCCAGTTCGCGCGATTCGGGAAATGCCGCTCAAGCTCGGTCCGGTCGACCCGCAGCGAGCTACTGACCGCAGAAAATGTCAACTGACCGCTCGGACCGCCCAACTCATTTCTTGAACAGCTCGCTATGGGTACCAAGACGAGCAAGGCGCAAGAGGCCGTGCCCGGCCTTTCGATAAATTAATAAAAGATCAGGCCTTACGTGGCATTCGCGATAGCCCCGCCAATCGCCACTCAGGGCATGGTCGCGCAGCTGAGCGCCCAAAGCCGCGTCGGTCGCGAGGGCGGTAACGACGGCGATGAGTTCGTTGTTGAGCGTCGAGCGGAATTGGCCTTTGCTCTCGCGCTTGTAGTCACGGCGAAAGGTCGTCGACCGCTCAATCGCCCTCATTGCGAAGGTCGGTCATCAAATCCGCGACGTCAGCGAACGCCTTGGCCTGACCGTCTTCTAGTTCGGCGATGGCTTTGCGCGTGATTGCGTTCGGAGCCTTCACCTCAAATGGCAAACGGCGCTCGTCGGCAATGCGCAACATGAGCAAGCGGATGGCGTCGGATATCGACAGACCCATATCGGCCAGGGTCGCGGCGGCGCGCTCCTTCGTGTCGTGGTCGATCCTGGCGCGAACAACGTCCGTAGCGGGCATTGGAATGATCCATGAGTTTGTAGCTATAATGTAGCTACAAACTCCAATAGGCAAGGGAAAGTTCGGGTCCAGCTCAGTCCGGCTTGGGCTTCGCTCACAGAATCGAGCGATCGACGGCGGTTTCCGCTTCCGCAATGGTCTCCGGCCGCCCGACATGCACCCAAAGGCCATCGAGGCGGACGCCATAGAGCCGGCTCTTCGCGGCCGCGGCGTGAAAGAACGGCGCAAGGCGAAACACGTCCGCCGTCTCGCTTGCGAACAGCTGCGGCTTGACGATCCCGACGCCGGTATAGACAAACGGCGCGACGTGGCGCGGCTCACGCGGCTGAAGCCGTCCGTCATGGGTCATGGCGAAATCGCCGGGCCAGTCGACGCCCACCGCCCCAGCGCCGGCCGCGACCAACAGCAGGATGTCCATCGCGTCGGCATCGAACGTCCGTGCGAGCCGCGCAATATTCGACCGCGGCCCCTCGATCCAGAATGCGTCGGTGTTGCAGATCAGGAACGGATCGTCGCCGATCAGCGGCAGCGCGCGCTTGATCCCGCCGCCCTGATCGAGCAGCTTCGACCGCTCGTCCGAGATGGTGATCTTCGGCGCTCGCCGCTTGGCCAGATGCGCCTCGATCTGATCGCCGAGCCAATGCACGTTGACGATCGCCCGCTCGACGCCGCTCTCCGCCAGGCGATCGAGGCAACGATCGATGAGCGTCCGGCCGCCAACCCTGACCAGCGGCTTCGGCAACGTTTCGGTGATCGGCCGCATCCGCATCCCCAGTCCGGCGGCGAACACCATGGCCGTCTTGGGAACGGGCGGGCTCATCGGGCCTCAGCGATCGGACTTCAGGGGTCGGATTTGACCGGCAGTGGGCCAAGCGCCCGCGGCAAGTGATTCTGATACCAGAGCGCGAGCGGTTGAAGCAACGGATGGGCGAGATTGCGCGCCAGATAGCGCTCGATCCGCGGCAGGTGGCGCAGGTACTCCGGCTTGCCGTCGCGTTTATCAAGCCGGGCGAAGAGGCCGAGGATCTTGGTGGCGCGCTGGGCGCCCGTCGCGGCATAGGCGGCGGCGAAGCGCTGGGTGTCAAAGGCGGGGTCGACAGAGGTCCTGCGCCGCATATAAAGGGCGGCCAGACGCATCTCGAGATCCTCCGGCACGTCGACGCGCGCGTCTTGCAACAGCGAGGCGACATCGTACGCCGGCGGACCGATGGCCGCGTCCTGAAAGTCGATGAGCCCGATTCGCTTGAGCCCCAGCCGGTCCGCGAGCCAATGCAGATTGGGCGAATGATAGTCGCGCAACGTCCAGGTGGTGGGCTCAGCGAGAATAGGCTGAAGGAGCTCGCGCCAGATGGCCAGGAACTGCATGCGCGCCCCCGACGGCGGCGTAACCCGAGCGACCGTCGGGGCATACCAGTCGAGCGCCAGCTCGACCTCGACCAGCATCGCTTCGATGTCGTAGACCGGCAGGTCGTAGGGTTCCTCGCCGGCCGACAGGCTCGGCGGCAAATCGCGTCCGTGCAGATCGGCCAGAAGCGCAATCGCCGGGGCATAGCGCGCGCCATCTGGAACGCCGTTTTGGGCGACGGTGGCCGAGCCGAAGTCCTCGATCAGCGCCAGGCCTTCAACGACGCTATAAGCGATGAGGGCCGGCGCCGAGTAGCCGAGGCCGCGCAACCCCTCGGCCATGGCGATGAAAGCCCGGATGTCGGGCGACAGCTTGGCGATGGCCGCGTAGGGCTTGCCGAAGCGCAGGATCGGCCCATCCGGCCGAGGCGGAGAAATCATCAGGATCGCCGTCTCGCCGGTCGGCTTGATCAGCCGCTCGTAGGCGCGAATGGACGCGTCGCCCTGCAGGAATTCGCGCACTCCGTTGCCCCAGCCGGCGCGCTCGAGGAGCCTCGCGACACCGAGCGCCAGCGCCAGGCGGGGGTCGATCGCGCCGAATCCGCGCAGCATCAGCAGGCGGAATTCGGGGCCGCGGCTCGGATCAAACCGGATGTCGATCTCGAGACGGTCGGCAGGTAGGGCCTGCGGGATCTTCTCCGGCCATTCGACGATCGCAATCGCCCCGTCGACGGCTTCATCCCAGCCGAGATTGGCGAGCTCCGTTGGGCCGCGCAGCCGGTAGAAATCGGCGTGGACCACCGGCCCGGCCGGGGCGTCATAGACCTGCATCAAGGTGAAGGTCGGGCTCGGCGCCTCGAGCTCCGGCGCCTCGGCGATAGCGCGGATGAGGCCGCGGGCAAAAGTGGTCTTGCCGGCGCCGAGATCGCCAGTCAGGCCGACGAAGTCGCCGGGCTCAAGCCAGACGGCCTGCGCGATGGCGACCGCCAAAGTCGCCGCTTCGTCTGGCGCCTCGAAGATCCAGACGCCTCCTTCCTCCCTAAGGTCGGCGAGACCGCTCATCCCCTTTACTGAACCGATTGTGTCTTCGGCGGCGCCATGAGTTGCCGGGCCACCGCCGGCGCCCCCATTGGATCGACGGGAAAGATGCAGGTGACCGTCGTTCCCTCCCGGGGCGCAGTGTCGATCAGGACCCGGCCCTGATGCAGTTCGACCATCGATCTCACGATCGATAGACCGAGGCCGGGGCCGCGATGCCGCGAGCCGTTGGGAAAGGTTTCGAACCGCTCAAATACGCGATCGATCATCTCGGGGGGGATGCCGCGTCCCCGGTCGCTGACCTTGAACACGATCTCCGCGCCGCGCCGCATCGCTGCTAACGTAACAGTCTGGCCTGCCTCCGAATAGTTGATCGCATTGGAGAGAAGATTGAACAAAACCTGGCGCACTCGTCGGCCGTCGGCGTGCAGCGATCCGACGCCGTCGGTCATGACAATGCGCAATTCGATCGCCGCTTCGCTCAAGCGATCCTGCACGCCCGCCGCCGCAGCTTTCATCGCCTCGCCGACGTCGACCTCCTCGAGCCTGAGCTCCAGCGCCCCGGCGTCCATCGAGGCAAGATCGAGGATGTCGTCGATGATGGCGAGCAGCGCGTGCGACGAATCGTTGATGAATCCAGCATATTCGAGCTGTTTGGGATTGAGCGGACCAACGCCGCCGCCCGCCAGAAGCTGGGTGAAGCCGATGATATTGGTGAGGGGCGTGCGGAGCTCATAGGAGACGTGGTTGACAAAATCGTTGCGCAGTTTTTCAGCTGCGATGAGCGCCTGATTTCGTTCGGTCAGCGCGCGCTCGATGTTGACGCCCGCGGTCACATCGAGCGAGGTCATGAGCGTCGCTCCGTCCGGCAACGGCAGGGCGGCGCAATCGAGGATGAGCCCGTCCGTGCGTTCGATCCGCGCCGCCCGGCTCTTGCGATGGTCGGGGAGATCGACGATCACCGCCCTGAGATCGTCAAACAGCCCAGGATCGCCGCATAGCGGCTTGCAGGCGTGGGCGATCTCGTCGATGTGCGGACGGTCGCGCAGGACGGCCGGATCGATTCGCCACAGTTCCGCGAAGGCCGGGTTGAACAGCTTCATGCGCCCGTCGGCTCCGAACGCCGCCACCCCTTCCTTGAGCGCGTCGAGGGTCTCGCCCTGCACATTGGTGAGCGCGGTGACCTGGGACGCGAGCGCGTAGCTCTGGGTCGCATCGTCGTAGAGATAGGTGACGCCGCCTTTCGGATTGGGGCTGGTGACGACGCGCAGCGCCCGGCCGTCAGGCAGATGCCACACCGATTCGCTGGGCTCGACCGCCTGGTAGGCGCTCAATTGCTGGGTCTTCCAGGCGCGGAAGTCCACCTGTTCTGGCAGCTGACGCTTGGCCCGCAGCCGATCGAGGATTTCGCCGTCGCTCGGCCCCTGATCAAGGAAGGCGGCCTCAAGCGACCAGGTCTGGCAGTAGGCCGCATTGTACAGCGTCAGCCGCTTGGCCTTGTCGAAGATCGCAACCGCCGTCGACAGCCGATCGATCATGCGCGAATAGTCGTCCTCGTTGCGCTCCATTTCCGCTTTCAGCGCGACAATTTCGGAAACGTCGCGAGCAATCCCGGCGGAGCCGGCCTGAGTGCGCGCCTCGACGGCGTCGAAGGTTCGACGCTCGCCACCGACGACCGCCGACGCGCGGCGGCTCCATGCGCCGCTCTCCTTCACCGCTGCCGTCGCTTCGCGGCGCACCGCCGGATCGAACAGCTCGCCGCTCGCGTCGATCGCGGCCTCAGCGTCAGGCGCGTCAACGGCGCGGGCGTAAGCGATGTTGCACCAGACGATCCGGCCAACCGCGTCGCGCGTCCATGCCGGCATGTCCGCAGTCTCGAGCGCGCGGCGCAGGCCTTCCAGCGCGCCTCCGGCTTCAGCGAATTGATCGCGCAGTTGCGCCAATTGAAGGCGCTCACCCGAGACGTCGCGGATGCGCATCACGGCGCTCCCGGACACCGGGCGCCCGTCAAGCTCCAGATGGCGTCCGCGCAGGTTGACCACAGCGGCGGCGAACGCTTCTCCGCGGGTCAAGAGACGCTCCGCCGCCTCCTGGACCTTGGCCGCCTGGGCGGGATTGAGCCATGAGCCGAACGCGAGCACGCGCGACGACAGCGGCGAATCGGCGACGAGGGCGAAATCGCCCTCGATCGTCGGTTCCGCGTCCAGACGGTCCCAGGAAATGAGGATTTGCGACTCGCTGCGCAGCATCAGCGCTGTGCGGTCAAGTTGGGCGTTGGTTCGCGCGAGCTCCGTCTCGAGCTCGAGAACGCGGCGCGTCCAGATCCTGCGGCCGATGAGATGAAGAACAGCAGTGATCGTCGCGAGCAGCATCAGCGACAGGATGACGAGGCCGGCGACATTGGCCTGGACCGAGGCCATGTTGAACGCCAGCCGCGCCTGCGCCTCCAGGGGCTGCGAGAGATCCTGTGCGGGCGCGATCGCGCCCGCAAGGAAGTAAAGCGCCAAGCCTGCGGCCGCCCGGTCGAGCCTTCGCGTCCGTCCGCCGATTCCGGAGCGCTGCGCCCCCCTGAATCCCCGCAACGAATCGCCTCCTCGAGAGCCCGACGGCGATGGCTCGCGCCATCCGGGTCGTCCGCCGATTCTCTCCTTCCGCGAGGAAGGTGCGAATCAGCCCCTCAACAGGATTACGAAATGTTTGCCGCAAAGTCGTTAACCATGAGGGCGAGGCTCGAAGGACAGTTCGCAGACCAGAAGCTAGCGCTCGTGGTTATGGAGTCCATGAGCAACAATATGTGCCGATTTGCGCCCCTTGGTCGCTATCGCAGGAGCTTCAGTTGTTTAAATTTGTTGCCGTTCCGGGGCGTCTAGCGCAGGAGGCCGAGGATGTCCTTGATCGCGTCCATATTGGGCCGGGCGATGGCGCGCGCCTTGTCCGCCCCGTCGGCGAGGACAGCGTCGGTAAAGCCCGGATCGGCCGCCAGGCGCAGCATTTCGGCGCGAATCGGGGCGAGCTTGCCGATCGTAAGGTCGGCGAGAGCAGTCTTGAACGCCGAAAACTGGCCGCCGCCGAAGCGCGTGAGCACGTCGGCCCTCGTCACGTCGTTCAAGGCGGCGAAGATGCCGACCAGATTGTCGGCTTCAGGGCGCCGCGCCAGACCCTCGACCTCGCTCGGCAGCGGCTCGGGATCGGTCTTGGCCCGGCGAATCTTCTGCGCGATCGTGTCCGCGTCGTCGGTCAGCGCAATATAGGCGTTCTCCGAGGTGTCCGACTTCGACATTTTCTTCGCGCCGTCGCGCAAGCTCATGACCCGGGTCGCCGGTCCCTGGATCAAAGGTTCAGGCAGTGGAAAGAAACCGTCGCCGTGACCGTGAGCGGCAATCGACGCGGCGAAGTCGTTGTTGAACTTTTGCGCGATGTCGCGCGCAAGCTCCAAATGCTGCTTCTGATCGTCGCCGACCGGAACGTGCGTCGCGCGATAGATGAGAATGTCAGCCGCCATCAACACCGGATAGTTGTAAAGCCCGATCGACGCGTTCTCCCGGTCCTTGCCCGCTTTTTCTTTGAACTGGGTCATGCGATTGAGCCAGCCAAGCCGGGCGACGCAATCGAACACCCAGGTCAGCTCGGCATGCTCGGCGACCCGGCTCTGATTGAAGACGATATTGGCCTTCGGATCGATGCCGCAGGCAAGAAAGGCCGCGGTCACCTCGCGCGTGGCGCGTGCAAGCTGCTCGGGCTCCTGCGGCAGCGTGATCGCGTGCAAATCGACGACGCAATAGATGCACGGATGCGTCTTCTGCATCTCGACGAAGCGCTTGATCGCGCCAAGATAATTGCCGAGGTGCAGATTGCCCGTCGGCTGAACGCCGGAAAACACGCGTTCGGGGAACTTCGCCATCGTCGTCCGTTTAAGGGCAGGAATTGCAGGGCGGCCCTTATGGCAACGCCATTCGCGGCGCGCAAGAGCCGGAGAGGCCGCTGGTCACGGGCGCGACTCGCTCTCGCCCACCGTAAGATCGACCATGATCTCGGCCGCAAGCCGTTCGAGCGCCTTGCGCAGGTCGTCAAGCTTGAGGCCATCGGGGACGCTAAGGCGCGCGGTGGCGTGAAACATCTCGACGCCGGTGAACGGCTCGCCCGCGAGGCTGCTCATGAACTCTTCGATGTTGACGCCGAGGCGGCTCAAAGCGTGCGTCACGTCGCGCACGATGCCCGGCCGCTCGTTGCCGACGATCTCCAGAGCGACGAGTCGCCTGGACTTTTCGGGCTCGGCCGCCGCGCCGCGCTCGATGCTAATGCGAAGCCCGGCGTGCGCTAAATCGCGCAGCGACAATTCCAGCGTCGTGATCTGGTCATCCGGAACGTTAACAAGCACCACGCCCGCAAATTTGCCCGCAAGTCGCACCGACCGGCTCTCAAGCCAGGTCGCGCCGCAGTCGGCGACCTTCTCCGAGATCGCGTTGACGAGCCCGGGCCTGTCGTCGCCAACGAAGGTCAGAACGAGCGGCGTCATGTTGCGGGCCCCCAACGGTTTGTTGCGAAGCCTATCACAAAATGAACCGGCTCAGATCGGCGTTCGCGGCGAGGTCGCCGACATGGCGCTCGACGAAATCGGCGTCGATGCGAACTTTTTCCCCGGATCGGTCGGCGGCGGTGAAGCTCACCTCATCGAGAACGCGCTCCATCACCGTCTGCAGCCGGCGCGCGCCGATGTTCTCGACCGATCCATTGACCTTGGCGGCGAGGCGCGCGATCGCCGCCACCGCATCGTCGGTAAACTCGAGATCGAGGCCTTCGGTGCGCATCAGCGCCACATATTGCTTGATCAGGCTCGCCTCGGTGTCGGTCAGGATGCGCTTGAAATCGTCCTCGGTCAGCGAATTGAGTTCGACCCGGATCGGCAGGCGGCCTTGCAGCTCGGGCAAGAGGTCGGACGGCTTGACGATGTGGAAGGCGCCGGAAGCCACGAACAGGATGTGGTCGGTCTTGATCGCGCCGTGCTTGGTGGCGACCGTGGTGCCTTCGATCAACGGCAGAAGATCGCGCTGCACGCCCTCGCGCGATACGTCGGCGCCGCCGCGTCCCTCGCGGGCGCAAATTTTGTCGATCTCGTCAAGGAAGACAATGCCGTTGCTCTCGACCTCGGCCACCGCGTCCTGAACGATTGCGTCCTGGTCGAGCAGTTTGTCCGCCTCGGCGGCGATCAGCGGCTCGTGGGCTTCCGCGACGGTCATCCGCTTGGCCTTGGTGCGCTGGCTCTTGCCAAAAATGTCGCCGAGATTGATAGCGCCGATCGAAGCGCCGGGCATGTTCGGCAGTTCGAACATCGGCATACCCGAGCCGCTCTGCGGCAATTCGACCTCAATTTCCTTGTCGTTGAGCTCGCCCGCGTGCAGCTTGCGGCGAAAGGTTTCGCGGGTGGAGGTGGATGAGGTCGAGCCGACAAGCGCGTCGAGCACCCGCTCTTCCGCCGCCAGCTCCGCCTTGGCTTCGATGTCCTTGCGCTTGCGGCTCTTGACCAGCGCGATGGCGACCTCAATCAGATCGCGGACGATCTGCTCGACGTCGCGCCCGACATAGCCGACCTCGGTGAATTTGGTCGCTTCGACCTTGAGAAACGGCGCCCCGGCCAGCTTGGCGAGCCGGCGGGCGATCTCGGTCTTGCCGCATCCGGTCGGGCCGATCATCAGGATGTTCTTGGGCATCACCTCCTCGCGCATCGGCGACGTGAGGCGCAGGCGCCGCCACCGGTTGCGCAAAGCGATGGCGACGGCGCGCTTGGCGTCCGCCTGACCGACAATGTAGCGGTCAAGCTCGGAGACAATTTCGCGGGGGAGAGATCCGACATGAGGTTCAGAGGCTTTCGACGATCAGATTGAAGTTGGTGTAGACGCAGATCTCGCCGGCGATGCGCATCGAACGGCGCACGATCTCGTCGGCGTCAAGGGCCATCGGCATCAGCGCGCGGGCGGCGGCGAGCGCATAATTCCCGCCCGACCCGATCGCCATCGCCAAGCCGGATTCGTCCCCCTCGGGCTCCAGCACGTCGCCCGAGCCCGACAAAGTGAAGGCCGAGCCCTTGTCGGCGACGATGAGCATCGCCTCAAGGCGCCGCAGATAGCGGTCGGTGCGCCAGTCCTTGGCGAGTTCGACGCACGCGCGCGCAAGCTGGCCGGGATACTGGTCGAGCTTGGCCTCAAGCCGTTCGAACAGCGTGAAGGCGTCTGCGGTGGCGCCGGCGAAGCCAGCAATGACGTCGCCCTTGGCGAGACGGCGAACCTTGCGCGCGTTGGATTTGACGACAGTTTGGCCCATGCTGACCTGGCCGTCGCCGCCTATAACCACCTTTCCGCCCTTGCACACCATCAGGATGGTCGTCGCATGCCATCCGGGCGAGCGGGCGGTTTCGTCAGTCATCGGGCGCTTGATCCTTGTCGCTTGGGCAAGCGCCGCATGTATGGCCGCAGGCTCCGCCGCGCAAGGGAGACCGGGGCGGCTCGAGGCGGCGCTGGAGACCTAGCGGCCTAGTGTCAATTGAATGCGTCGACCCAGATCGGGTTTGTCCAGGCCCGCCGACGCGGGCCGTCGATGGCGACGATGCGGAACCATTTGACTTGCGGGGGGTCGCGCCAGGCCCATTTCGCGACTTCCGCGAATTCGATCGTCGCATGAGTGAGCCCGCGCCCGACGCGGCTCACCGCCGGCGAAGCGCCGGTGACGAGCGCGATGGTGTGCACCGGAGAGCACTCGACCCGCACTTCGCTGCGGGTGAACTCGATGTTGTCAATGCGCGGGCCCTGGGTCGAATAGAACTCACCCGCCTTCAATGCGCCGAGCAGCGACTCGGGTTCGAGCGATTCGGATTTGACCATGACATAGGCGCCGAAGGCGTCGAGGTCGCCATTGTGGAAATGCGCGTCGTCGCCGGCGACCGCCATGAGCCGCCGGTCCTCGTTGCACAGCTGGTCGAGCAGATAGAAACCGTCGCCCCGATCGGTCAGCACTGCGCAGGTGTGGTTATAAACCTCGACCGCATGAGCAGCGCCGAGCGAACGCCCGTCCTCGATCGTCAATTGCGACCATGAGGGATGGGCGATGGCGACGAAGGCACCCGCCTCCCGCGCCCGCTCCGCCAGTTGCGGCCCGCTCTCGCCCGGCTCGGCGGGGGGAAAATCGAACGGCAGCCCGGTCGCGACGATGTGCCAGTATTCGCCGGCGCTCGTCGCCATGGCATGAACTTCGGCGCCGATCAGGGTGGTGAAACTATTGCAGCGCAGATTGCGGGTGTCGGCAATCGGCCAATCGAACCGGTCGAGAAAATGATCCGACAACTGGACAAAATCGTAGCCTGCGCGCTTATAAGCCTCGACGACCTCGACAGGGTTCAGGGCGCCGTCGGAGAGGCTTGAGTGGGCGTGGAGATTCCCGCGCCAGAAACGGCCCGGCGTAGAAAAGGGGCGAATCCGCATGGAGGTCAGGTTGTCGGCTTCAGCGCGTCCGGTCAAGAACATTTGACGTAAATCCGTTGTTCTTATCCTAAATTACACACGAAAATATGCTTAGGCAGATGTGCTGGTCGGAACACGCCTTCAACACTTGACGTCGGATCGGGCCTCGTTCGATGAGAAACAAATTGTCGTGAAGGTTCAGATATTCAAATATATGTATGTCACTACGTTCTGAGTCCGTATGCTGGGCGAGACGAAGGAACTGATCGCGTCGCGTGACGCGGGGAAACCTCGAAACGCTGGGTATAGAGGTCTATATAGGATCTGGGCTTGGCGGGAGTTCGTGACGCCAAAGGCGGGCGCGCGACCTTGGAGGGTTGATGTCCTCGAACATGTTTTCACGCTTGGGCGTTGGGTCCGATCCTGACATTGTCAGCTTTGGCGATTTGGAGGAGGCGATCGGAAACAACGCCTGGACGGTGGTGGATGTGCGCGAGCCGCACGAATTCGCCACCGGCCATATTCCGAACGCTCTCAACATGCCGATGTCTGATTTCGATCCCAAGGATCTGCCGCAGGGAAAGCCAGTCGTTCTCATCTGTCAGTCCGGCGGAAGGTCGCGCAATGCGCTGAACAAGGCGCGCGCGGTCGGTCGTGGGGACGTGAGGCACTTTGCTGAGGGCATGAACGGCTGGCGCTCGCACAACGGCCCGATGACGCTCTGACCTGAACCTCAATCCGAATTTGGCGCGACAACGCCCGGATCGATGTCTCCTCGACTGACCTAGCAATCGCCATGCGAAGGTGGGCGATCTTAGACACCCGTTTCCTTCCGTGGCTCGCCGGCCACGAAGGTCTGGCGCACGGCGCGATCGTCGCCGAGGGTCAGAAGGGCGAAGAGTTCGACATCGAGATTGCCGTCCGCCGTCTCCATCCGGTGCGCGAGCGCTGGCGTCGCGCGCGGATCGAGAGCGATGAGGTCAGCCTCCTTGCCAGGTTCGATCGAGCCGATCCGGCTCTCGAGGCTGAGCGCCCGCGCGTTGCCTAGCGTAATGCGGTAAAACGCCTCGAGCGCCGGCCATGACTGGCCATTGAGCTGCAGCACCTTGTAGCCCTCCGCCGCCGTGCGCAGCATCGAATAGCCCGTTCCGCCGCCGACGTCGGTGGCGAGAGCGATCCGCACTCCCGCCCGACGAAGCCGCGCTTGATCGAACAGGCCGGAGCCGAGGAACAGATTGGACGTTGGGCAGAAGGCCGCGACACTGCGGCTTTCAGCAAGCGCGGCGATCTCGCTGTCCTGCAGATGAATGCAATGGCCGAACACCGAACGGGGACCCGTCAGGCCGGCCCGCGCGTAGACGTCGACATAGCTTTTCGCCTTGGGGAACAATGCTGCGACGCGCGCAATCTCGGCCTTGTTTTCGTTGGCGTGGGTCTGGACGTAGCAGTCCGAAAATTCGCGCGCCAAGGCGCCCGCGGCCTCCAGTTGCGCTTGCGTCGAGGTCACCGCGAAGCGGGGGGTGATCGCGTAATCGAGCCGGCCGCGGCCGCGCCAGCGCTCAATCAGCGCCTTGCTCTCGTCGTAGCCGCGTCGTGCGGTGTCCCTCAGCCCGTCCGGCGCGTCACGGTCCATCATCACCTTGCCCGCGATCATGCGCATGGCCCGCGCTTCGGCCGCGGTGAAGAACGCCTCGACGGACTGCGGATGCACCGTGCAATAGACCATCGCCGTCGTCGTGCCCGAGCGGATGAGTTCGTCGAGAAAGAAAGAGGCGACGCGCGCGCAATGGGTGGGATCAGCAAATTTCTGCTCTTCGACAAAGGTGTAGTTGGTAAGCCAATCGAGCAGTTGCGCGCCGTAGGAGCCGATCACCTGAGTTTGCGGATAATGGACGTGGGCGTCGATGAAACCGGGCATAATGAATGAGCCGGCGTGGTCGTGAATGAGCGCGCCGGGTGGCGCGCGCTCGAAAATGTCGGGGGCCTCGCCGACCGCCTCGATCCGACCCTCGGCGACGAGAACGGCGCCGTCGTCGATGAGAGAGTATGCGCGCGAGCCGCTCACGGCGGGATCGTCGGTGAACGAGAGAACGCGGCCGCGAATGACGCGGGCGGTCAAGGCAGGATGTCCTTGAGCCGAAGCGCCGCAATCCGGTCGATCTCGGCGAGCGCGGTCGTCGTTTCGGCGTCGGCGTCATTGGCGAGACGATGGCGGAAGGCGGCGAGAATGTCGACTTTGCTCTTGCCCTTGACCGCCATGATGAAAGGAAAGCCGAAACGAGCGCGATAGGCGCCGTTGAGCTCGGAGAACTGGCGCAATTCCTCGGGCGTCAGCCGGTCAAGGCCAGCGCCCGCCTGCTCGCGCGTCGAATCCGCGGTCAGCGTCTTGGCGAGCGCGAGCCGGCCCGCCAGATCCGGGTGCGCTTCGATGAGCGCACGCTTCTCCTCCGTCGTCCCCTTCGCCGCAGCGGCGGCGAGCGCTTTCGCCAACCCCTCGGCCGTGTCGGCGCCGCTCTTGAGACCCGTGTCATGCGCCGCCGCCGCAATCCATGGCGAATGCTCATACACGCCGCCGAAGCGCTCGATGAACAGCGTCCGGGTGAGCTGGGACGGCTTCCAGCCGCCTGGCGGAGGGTGTTTGGCGATCCAATGGCGGGCGATGTCGAGCCGTGTCGGAATCCAGACGCGATCGTGGCCCATGACATAGTCAAGGAAACGCGCCAACGCGAGCGCGCGTCCGGGACGGCCGACCAGGCGGCAATGGAGGCCGATCGACAGCATCTTCGGCGCGACGTCGCCTTCGGCATAAAGCGTGTCGAAGGAATCCTTGAGATACGTGTGGAACTGATCGCCGGTGTTGAAGCCCTGAGGAGTGGCGAAGCGCATGTCATTGGTGTCGAGCGTATAGGGGGTCATGAGCTGCGGGCCGCGCGGCCCGTCGAGCCAGTAAGGCAGATCGTCGGCGTAGGAGTCGGCGCAATAGACAAATCCGCCTTCTTCCATGCCGAGCCGAATGGTGTTGATTGACGACCGGCCCTGATAGAAGCCAAGCGGGCGGGCGCCCGCGATCTCGGTATGAATGCGCACCGCCTCCGCGATGTGAAACGCCTCGGTGTCAGGCGGCGTATCGCGATAATCGACCCACTTGAGGCCATGGGTTGCGATTTCCCATCCCGATTCGTTCATCGCCGCAACCGCCTCACGATTGCGGGCCATCGCGGTCGCCACCGCATAGACAGTGACGGGAACCGAGCGCTCCGTGAACAGGCGATGCAGGCGCCAGAACCCGGCGCGGGAGCCGTATTCGTAGATCGACTCCATATTCATGTGGCGCATGCCCGGCCAGGGCGCGGCGCCAACGATCTCGGACAGGAACGCTTCGGAGGCGGCGTCGCCATGCAGGATGTTGTTCTCGCCGCCCTCCTCGTAATTGACGACGAACTGGACGGCGATGCGCGCATGGCGTGGCCAGTCGGCGAACGGCGGCGTTCGCCCGTAGCCGATCATGTCGCGCGGATAGATTTCGCCGTCTGTCATTTCGTCGTTCCCTGCGCTCGGCCCGCAAACGTCGCCGGCTCGACGCTACGACAGGACCGGCGTTTGCTCCAGCCTGCCCCCGGAGCTACCGCGCGTCGGCATTGGAATCGGCATCATATGATGCTATATGGGGCGCCGGAGATGAAGGCTGCACGATGCGCACCACGCTGGCGCTCGACGATGAACTCGTAGCCAAGGCGCAAGCCCTCACCGGCCTGAAAGAGAAGTCGAGCCTGGTCCGCGAAGCGCTTAAGGCGCTGATAGAACGGGAAAGCGCTCGGCGGCTCGCTCCTCGCCCAGGCGGCGGCCGGCGCGCGCTTGATCCTGGTCGATACCTCCGTCTGGATCGATCATCTGCGCGCCGACAACGCCCTGCTCGCCAGGCTGCTCAACTCCGGATGCGTGCTGACGCATCCCTTCGTCATTGGTGAACTCGCGCTCGGCCAGATGCGCCAACGCGAGATTATTCTCGCCGCGCTCTCGGACTTGCCGCGCGCCGAACCGGCGACCGACGCCGAGGTCCTGGGCTTTATCAATCGCGAGACATTATTCGGGTGCGGTATCGGCTATGTCGATGTCCACTTGCTCGCGGCGGTGCGCCTAACCGCGGGGGCGGAACTCTGGACCAGGGACGGAAGGCTTCGCCGTGTCGCCGAGGAACTGGGCTTGGCCATCACGCCTCATTGCTTCTCATAGGTCGATGGCGTCATCGCCGTCCTCATCATCGTCACGCGCAATCCCCAAAGTGCTATTGATGGCCGAGGCGTCCGTCCGCGCCTCGAGGGCCTTATGACCGAAATATTCCTGCGCTTCGAGCCGCCGTTCGCCCGCGTGGTTCTCAACCGTCCCGACCGCCGCAATGCGATTACCCGGGCGATGTGGCGGGCGCTGCCGGCGATCCGGGCGGCGATCGAAGCGCGCGAGGACCTGCTGGTGACGCTCGTCGAGGGTGAGGGCGCGCATTTCAGCGCCGGCGCCGACATTGCCGAACTTGGCGAGGCCTACCGCGACGCGACGGCGATGCGCGACTACGGCGACGCGATGCAGGACGGCCTCAAGGCGCTGATGGAGCTCGATCGCCCGACCATCGCTGTCATCAGCGGCTTCGCCATTGGGGCCGGGCTTGGGCTGGCGCTCGCCTGCGATCTGAGGTTCAGCGCCGCCGACGCGCACCTAGCCATCACGCCCGCGCGACTCGGCCTGATCTACGGCCATGCCGAGACGCGCCGACTGGTCGAACTCGTCGGCCCGTCGCGGGCCAAGGATCTTCTGTTCACCGCGCGCAGGATCGAGACCGATGAGGCGCTGGCGATCGGCCTTATCGACCGGCGGATCGAGACTGCATTGCAGGAGACCGTGCTCGGCTACGCACGCGGCATGGCCGGGCTCAGTCAGGCCTCGGTCAGAGGCTGCAAACGCGCGGTCGACGCCATCGCCGGCGGCATGGCCCATGAGACCCCTGGTTTCCGTGCACTGACTGAGGCCGCTGCGCTGGGGCCGGATTTCATCGAAGGGCGGGCGGCGTTCGCAGCCAAGCGGGCGGCGAAATTCGCCTTTCGCGGGCCGACCGCGCCGCTGGCGAAGAGCTAGCCTTCGGCTGTTCCCGACGCGGCGCCACCATTCTCGCGGTCCTGGCGCTGGTCGGCTTCGCCTCCGGCTTTGTCGCGCCATCTGCCCACGGCGCTTTGTTGACCCCACGCGACGCGCCTCATCCGTTTGCGAGATCCGTCTCCGAGGCGCCATGATTAAAGCCATGCCGAACGACGTGAAGCCGCTCGCGGGCCCTCCGGCCTATGTCGATCCGGTCAGTGGTCAGACCTATCCGATCTCGGAACCGCGATGGCGTTCCGACACGGGCGCCCCGCTTATGATCACGGCCCTGCCGGGAATCGGGCGTGACATGGTCGATACGGGGAAACGATCGCTGTGGCGCTATGCGGCCGCCCTGCCGGTTGACGTTCCCGATCCGATCACGATGGGAGAGGGCTTGACGCCCCTCGTTTGCCGCAGTTGGGGCGGCGTCCCTGCTCGGTTCAAGCTCGAGTGGTTTTCGCCCACCGGGAGCTTCAAGGACCGGGGCGCCTCGGTCATGTTGTCGATTCTCCGCGATCAGGGCGTGACCAGACTTCTGGAGGACAGCTCCGGAAACGGGGGGGCGGCGATTGCGGCCTATGCGGCGGCCGGGGGCCTTAAAGCGAAGATTCTGGTTCCGGCCTCCACAGCGCAGGATAAGACGGTGCAGACGCGGACCTACGGCGCCGAGATCGAGCTCATTCCCGGAACGCGTCAGGACGCCAGCGACGCCGCAGCGCGCCAGGCGGCCACGATCTTCTACGCCGGCCACAACTGGCAGCCGTTCTTCCTGCAGGGGACGAAGACGCTGGCCTATGAGCTTTGGGAGGATCTCAAGTTCAACGCGCCTGACAATGTCATCATCCCAACTGGCGCGGGCAGCAACATCATGGGTTGCGATATCGGCTTCAGCGAGCTTCTCCGCCGCGGCGAAATCGCCAGTCTGCCCCGGCTGTTCGCGGCGCAGCCGGAGAATTGCGCGCCGCTTCACGCAAGCTTCATGGCCGGGTCCGACGATCTTGCGCCAGTCGAGGTCCGCCCGACGATCGCGGAGGGCGCGTCGATCGCGAAGCCCGTGCGAGCCCGCGAAGTCCTCGCGGCAGTGCGGCGCTCTAGCGGCGCGACCGTCGCCGTCTCGGAAGTTGAGATCGAAAGGGCGCTATTCGAACTGGGCCGGATCGGCCTCTATGGGGAGCCGACCTCCGCCCTCGCCGCCGCCGCATTCACAAAACTGCTCGAAGGCGGCATAATTCGACCCAATGAAACCTCCGTGCTCGTCCTGACTGGCGCCGGCCTGAAGACGACACGGCGAATCGGCCAGCTCATGGACGCCCTGCCAACACGGTAAAGGCAGCCGCATCGCGTTTGGCGCGCCCGCTCATCATCGTCGTCAGCTGCGCCATGGCTCTCCAACTCATGGCCGTGCCCGGCGGCCCGCTCGCTTCCTATGGAAATCGGCTCAGGCGGCAGTTGACGCCTTCCGTCCGACCAGCCTATAAGCCCGCCCGAGCAAGGCTGGGCCTTAAAACCCGGCCCGTTGTTTTTTTAGCGGCGCCGTTCTGCGTGCCGCAGGGAACGAAAGTCGATGGCCAACACGAAATCGGCCCAGAAAGCGGCCCGTCAGACCCTCCGGCGCACCGCGGTCAACAAGGGTCGCCGCAGCGAAATGCGCACCTATGTGCGCAAGGTCGAGGAGGCGATCGCCGCCAAGGATCCGAAGGGCGCCGCCGAGGCGCTAAGCGAGGCCGAACCAAAGCTCGCCCGGGCGGCGCAAAAGGGCATCGTCCACAAGAACGCCGCCTCGCGCAGAATCTCGCGCCTGACCAAGCGGGTCAAGGCGCTCGCCGGCTGATAGTAACTCCCAAGCACCCCTATTTTTTCGCAGTCGCGAAGGCTTCAGAGCGGGCCCCCGCGAGAACGAAAGTAAATCGCAGAGCGAACAAATAGGAATCGGCCGCCGCCTTGAGCCCGCTCCAAGCCTGATTCTCTCGCCACTCAAGGGGGGGTGCTTGGGAGTTACGGCTGATCGCCGAATGCTCCAGGCTTCCTTGATTTCGCGCGCTTTTCGCCAAAAAACGGTTTCCACTTTTCGCAGCGCTGCCTAGCTGTGGAGTCTCACCAGGTTGTCCTGGGTTAGGGCGAGTGTGCTGATTGGCGTTTTTGATCTGAGACTGCCGTGGGGTCGACGCTAGTTATAGCGGCGGAGCCGGAGGGGCGGCTCAGCGGCGCGCTCGTCGGAGGTGCTGTAGGCGCGGGCGTAGGCCCATTCGCGCGGGCTTGTCTGGACGAAGCGCTCGGCTTCGCCATTGGTTCTGGGAGATGCTTGATCCTGAGCCGGCGCAGCGCCTTGGCGTATCGGAAGGATCGGAAGCTTGAGCCATGTCGGTCATGACGCGCTGGATCTTGACGCCGAGGCTTCGAAAGAGAAGCGCAGGGCGTTGAAGAGAAAGCGCAGACAGGACGCGCGCTTCTCGTCGGGGAGGATTTCCCAAGTAGGCGAGGCGCGAAGGGTCGTCGATCGCCAGATGCACGTATTCCCAGCCGACCCCGCGGGTGTTGCTCTGGCCGGTGCGGTCGCCGGTGATCCGGTGACCGATCCGACTGAATTTGCCGAGCTTCTTGATGTCGATGTCGATGATCTCGCCTGGAGCGGCCCGTTCATAGCGGCGAACCGGCTCGGCCGGCCCGAGCGCCGAGAGCCGGTTGAGGCCGAGCCGCTTGAGAACGCGGCTGACGTCGGCGGGCGAAACGTCGACCTCGGCGGCGATCTGCTCGCCGGTGTGGCGCTGCTTTCGCAAAGCCTCGACCGCCGCGCAGACGGCAGACGTTGCTTGGCTTGGCGATGAGTGGGGCCTTGACGAACGGTCGCGCAAGCCCTCCACGCCCTCGGCCTCGAACCGCTCGATCCATTTGGCGACGGTCTTCGGCGTCGTGTTGAACTGGGGCGCGGCGGCGGCCTTGGACAGCCCGAATCCACCACGGCGCGAACCATCATCTCTCGACCTTTGGCTGTCAAAGGCGCATTCTTGCGCGTGTCCATTCGGCCCTCTCCGAATCACTGAGGTTTGCCAACCTCAGCGTTCACGCTCCAAACCGAATGGACAACCTCCTGAAAACTCACAGCTAGGGGTGTTTAGGGCTGGAACGGGTTCAGTCTGAATCGTTCGGGCTCGGCTGTCCATCGTTTGCCGACGAACTCGTGGGGGGTGAGGCCATTAAGTGTCTTCAGTCGCCGGGCGAAGTTGTCGGCGGCGACGAAGTCGGCAAGATGCCGAACGAGTTGATCGTGAGATTCGTAGTGATATCGCTTGACGGTCGCGTCCTTGATCGTCCGGTTCATCCGCTCGATCCGTCCGTTGGTTCGAGGATGATTGTGTTTGGTCAGCCGATGCTCAATTCGGTGCTCACGACAGGCGCGGTCGAAAGAGTGGCCGCGGAGAAGCTTCGCCCTCGCCCTCCGGCAGCCGCGAGATTGCGTGACGCTGAAGGCAACGATGCAGCGACGAGCGCGTCAGATGCGGGATGGTCGGCTGCAGAGCGTCGAGGCAATCGTCGAGCGGCAGCAGGGCGTGGCTTCGGAAGGCGACGACCATGGCCTCTTCCTCGACCGAAAGGGTGGTTGATCTAGGCTTCCTTGGACCTGTCGACAGATCGGAGACCGACGTCCGCGCCTTCCACTTGGCGACGGTCTTCGGGTTGATCCCGTAGCGTTTGGCCAGCGCCCTTAAGCTCTCTTGACTATGTTGTACCGCCCGACGGACCGCCTCTGTCGTCGTGGCGCACCCATGTAGAACCTGGCCCATAGCGCATCCTTCGAATCACGCGATAAGGATGCTCCAGAAAAGGCCGGGACTAAACACCTAGCCTCGATGAACTCTCACATCCGGAGGTCGAGGTCAGCCTGGAAGTCCTCGATCACCTCATGGCGCTTCTGGCGGAAGGCGATGCGAAAGAACTCGTCGAGCATCATCTTGTGGAAGCGCCGAATGCGACGACCCCCATACTACCCGAGTCGCCCGATAGGTACAGGATCCGCCGGAAGCCGGCTGCGGCGTGGGCTCCGAAGCGGCCGCGGAAGTGTCTCAATGGACAGTCTGCCCCGTTCTCTCATCGTGACAAGGAAGGGTTCCGGGACGCGGGAGCGGGTTGTGTGCGTCAAGTTCTGCAAACGCGGTCATGTGGGCTGGGTCAAGCGGCTTGGCGCAGCTGGATTTTCTTGTGCTCCTTGAGGTCGTTCATGTTGAGGTGGCGATGGGCCTCGAGCCCGTTCTCGTGAGTCTCGACGGCGAGGCTCGGATGAGGCGGCAGCAGGCGTTTGAATTGGGGAAGATGCGCACGACATAGGTTCTTCGCCTGATCTCCTCGTTGAGGCGTTCGAGCATGTTGGTGCTCTTGAGGTGCTTATGGTGCTGGCGTGGCAGGCGGTAGAAGGTGAGCGTTTCTTCGATGGTTTCCTCGACCCAGGCGACGAGCTTGGGATAACGCGCGCCCCATTTGGCGATCCAGGCGGCAAGGTCGTGGCGGGCCTCCTGGATCGAACGGCGGTCGTAAAGCCAGCGCAATTCCTGCAGGCAATCGTCGTCAGCCTTACGCGGGCAGGTGGTCGAGGGCGTTGCGGAGGAAGTGGACATAGCATCACTGGAAGGCGGCCTCCGGTGAAACTTCGCGGATGGCGGCGCGAAGGCCGGCGTGATCGTCGGCGACGACGAACTCAACACCGTTAAGGCCGCGTCGGCGCAGGGCGATGAGAAAATCCTTCCACGACGAGCGGCTCTCCCGATTGGCCATCTCGACCGCCAGAATCTGCCGGCGACCGTCCAGTCGATCCCGATGGTGATCAGCACCGCCTGGCTCATCGCTCCGCCGCCTTCTCGCCCCTTTTTCGTAGCGGGCGTCGAGGATGAGATAGGAAAGGGTTCGGCGAGGGGGCGGTCGGCGAAAGCGTCGAGACTTTCGTCCAGACGCTTGTTGATGGCGGAGATGGCCGAGGCCGAGAAGGCATGGCCGCAGAGCGGCTCGGTTATCGCCTTGACCTTCCGGGTTGAGACGCCCTGCACGGACATCTCGGCGAGCGTGGCGACCAGCGCCTGCTCGGCGCGCTGACAGCGTTCGAACAACTCGGTCGAGAATCGACCGTCGCGGTCCTGCGGCGCGCGCAACTCGAGCTTGCCGACCCGGGTAACGAGGGTGCGGGTATAATAGCCGGAGCGATAGCCGAGCCGGGCCACCGTACGCTCGCCCTTCTCGGCTCCGAGCGCGTCCGTCATCTCCGGCTTCCAGCATCTCTTGCATCACCGCGCCAACGATCTCGCGCAGCCCGTCGGGGCTCTTGGCGAATAGCTCGTTGACGGCGGCGATCGCAGGCTTAGCTTCACTCTTGGTCATGGCCGGGTTCCTCCGAGGGAATCGGTGACTCGGACATCACCAGCCTGTCATGACCGCCTGTCGCCTTCAGCGATTTCGCAGAACCTTCAACACACTACCTGATTAAATCGGCCGGGATTCCCAAAGGCTCCGCGAGTCAGATTTCAACATGCCGGCTGGGCGGGAGGCCAGCAAGCATGGCGCGAGCCTATTGTTTGGATCTTCGGGAGCGGGTTGTTGCGGCGGTCGAGGCGGGCCAGTCCTGCCGGTCGGCGGCCAAGACCTTCATGGTCAGCGTGTCGAGCGTGGTGAAATGGTCGCAGCGCCATCGTGCGGTTGGAAGCCCGGCGGCGCTGAAGATAGGCGGGCGTCGGCCCTATATTGTGCCGCGGGAGAAGGACTGGCGGCTCGCCCGCATCGCCGAAAAGCCGGATCTCACGCTGCGCGCCTTGCTCGCGGAGCTGGCCGGCCGCGGCTTGGTGGTCAGCTATTACGCCCTTTGGCATTTTCTCCAGCATGCCGGCGTGACGTTCAAAAAAAGCCTTCGCGCGTCCGAGCAGGATCGGCCGGACGTGGCCCGGCGACGCAAGCCGTGGAGGGCGCGTCAGGCGACCATTGATCCGGCCCGGCTCGTCTTCATCGACGAGACCTTGGCGATCCTTCGACAGGCTCAGGACCAGCATGACCCGCACGCACGGGCGATGCGCCAAAGGCCAGCGCCTGGCCGCCAAGGCGCCATTCGGCAAATGGCGGACCCTCACCTTCCTTGCGGCGCTGCGCTGCGACCGGCGCGCCACGCCGGGCGTCATCGACGGCCCGATCAACGGCGAGAGCTTCCGCGCCTATTTCGAGCAGGCCCTCGTCCCGACCCTCAAACCCGGCGACGTTGTCATCATGGACATGTGTGGACGCCCCCGTCGGTGCAAGAAGAATCTTTTCGAAGAGCACGAAGCGTGGTCGGGTGCTGACATGTGTCCGGCCTCTGCTGCAGCTTGTCACATGCCGCCGGCCCGTATGGGAGTTCGCGGAGCGGGTCCAATTCAATCTCGCGCGCTCAAGGCGCGTATCCATGATCTGGTTTTCCCGATCCCGTCTCGTTGACCGTTGCGCCATACTCTCCATTTGACCTTCTCACACCTTCAGGACCGGCGGCGGACCTACTTCGCCATCGCCGGAGCCCGATAGGTTTCGCCTCTCGCCATCAATGCCCAGGCGATGCGCGCCATCTTGTTGGCGAGGGCGACGATCACCAGCATGGGCGGCTTGCAATTCAGCATGCGCGCAAGCCACGGCTGTGTGGACGAGCCCTTGCGCATTGCCCAGCGCACGGTCGCGCTCGCTCCGATGATCAGCAGTCGGCGCAAGGTTCGTTCGCCCATGCGGGAGGTCTCGCCGAGCTTCTGCTTTCCGCCCGTGGAGCGCTGCAGCGGCGTGAGCCCTAGCCAGGCCGCAAAGTCGCGCCCTCTCTTGAAGCCTTGAGCCGCCGGCGCCAGTGCACCGAGCGCTGTCGCTGTGATCGGCCCTATTCCGGGAATCGTTGCTAGCCGCTTGGCTTCGGCATCCTCCCTGGCGCGCCGCGCAAGCTCCCGGTCCAGGAGAGCCACCCTCTCGTCCAGTGACCCGAGCTGTTCTGCGAGCAGGCGCAGGATTGGCCGGGCCATCGGGGGAACGCCGGCGTGGCTGTCCTCGATCGCCGCCACGAGCTTGGCGACGTGGAAAGGGCCCTTTGCGACCACCATCCCGAACTCAGCCAGATGCCCGCGGATCGCATTGATGATTTAGTCCGCTGACCTGTAGTAGCTGGCACTTGATCTGACGGTCAGCGTCCGGAGATGGTCGGCTCCGCCTGTCAGGTATGATCAGGCGGCGATCATTTTCTCCTTCGCCAGCGGCGTTGCGTCAAGGAAAGTCTGCATCGGCGTCTTGCCGAAGCACCATCTTCCCTGGTGCGGCCTTTCCTCGTTGTAGCTTTGGACCCAGGAATCGAGATCGCCCTGGAGTTCGGCGATCGATCGATAGATCTTCTTGCGGAAGGCGATGCGATAGAACTCGTCGAGCACCGTCTTGTGGAACCGCTCGACGATGCCATTGGTTTGTGGGCTCTTGGTCTTGGTGCGCGAATGGTCGATATCCTCGAGCGCCAGGTAGAGCTCATATTCGTGGTGCTCGGGGTTGCCGCAATATTCCGTGCCGCGATCAGTCAGCACACGGCAGAGCCTCACCTCCCTCGCATCATAGAACGGCACGACGCGATCGTTGACGAGATCGGCTGCGGTGATCGGCGTCTTGCGATCATAGAGCTTGGCGAAGGCGACCTTGGCGTAGGTGTCGATGAAGGTCTGCTGGTAGATGCGGCCGACCCCCTTCATGTTGCCGACGTGAGACACGTATCCTGGGCGCCGCAATAGCCCGGACATTCGCTCTCGAACTCGCCATGCGCCTCCTTTTCGCTCTTGGCCTTCTCCAACGCGGCGAGCTGGCTTTCGGTCAGCACCAGGCCTTCCTGAGCGACCTTGGCTTCGAGCGCCTTGAGCCGTCTCTTCATCGTCTCAAGATCATGGCGCTGCCAGACCCCGCGCACTCCGGCTGGCGAAATCGAATGGCCAAATCGGCCGCATCATTCTTCTGCCGTTTGACGAAGGGCTTCACGTAGTCCGGCGCGATGAGCCGGACCTCGTGCCCCAGCTTTGTGATCTCGCGCCCCCAGTGATGGCTGCTGGCGCAGGCCTCCATGGCAACCGTGCAAGCCGGCTGCGCGGCAAGGAATTTGAGCACCCCATCGCGCCGAAGCCTCTTGCGGAAGACCACAGCTCCCGATGCATTCGCGCCATGAACCTGAAACACATTCTTAGCCAGATCCAACCCGATTGTGCTAACTTTCGACATGGACGCCTCCGTCAAGTGATGATCAACGACACCACTTTGGCGCAGCGATGCCGTGAGGGGGCGTCCACCCCATCAACCTCGGCAGCCATAAGGGCCAAGGCGTGCGTAAAGCGATCCGAGCCGCCGGCGCCAAGCTCTTTTCCTGCCCCCATACTCCCCAGACCTCAACCCAATCGAGCAGGCCTTCGCCAAGATGAAAACCTTGCTGCGCAAACCCGACGCGCGCTCAATCGACGACGCTTGGCGACAGATCGGCGCGCTGCTCGATTGTTTCACCGCAACCGAATGCGCCAACTACCTCACCAACGCCGGATCGGCTTCAGCCTAACAAAATCATGCCCCTAAGCAGAGATTCGTGGCATGGCCAACGGATTGGGGATGCGCTCGCGGTTGAGATCAATGACGGCGTGATGGATGGCCTGGTCGAGCGCGGCGGCGTCGGTGAAGGTCTGGTGGGCGAGGTGATGGGCTTTGAGATCGCGCCAGACCGGCTCGATGTCGTTGAGTTCGGGGGCGTATTTCGGCAGCCATTCGACGGTGAGCCAGTGTGCGCGGGCGGTGAGGGCGGCGAGCGAGCGTTTGCTGGTGTGGATCGGACCATTGTCCTCGACCAGCACGACCGGCTTGGCCTGCCGCCCGGGCTGCGGCCCAAAGAGACGGTCGAGTTGCTCCAGATGAGCGATGAAATCGCTGCTGCGCTTGGTCGGGCTGGTATGGACGATGAGTTGGCGCGTGAGGGGATCGAGCGACCCCAGTATCGCGACCTTCTTGGCCTGCCCCGGCGCCGGCACACGCAAGTCCGCTCCCGACTTCGCCCAGGCGCGGGCGAGATAAGGATGGGTCAGCGCCTCGCTCTCATCGCCGTAGAGAAGAACGATGTCGCCGGCTTCGGCCTGCTGTTTGCGCAGTTGCAGGCGCAGGCCCACCCGTTCCACTTCGCTTTCCCTCTGACGGCCCTTCAGCGTGTGCCGGGGCCGCCGCCAGCGGAACTTTTTTTTCGCAACGCCTTGGACAGTTGCGAACGGCTGATGCGCACGCCCTCGCGCGCTTCGATCTCGGCGCGAAGGCGGGGGATTGTCCAGTTGCGCCGGTCGGCCACAGGTTCTTCCAGCAAGGGGGTGGCAACGCGCATGGCGGCTTCACTCTTCACCGGAGGCGGGCCCGGCGCGATGCTGGCCTTCAGCGCTGCGATCCCGCCGGCGGCGAAGTCGCTGCGCCACAGCCGAACCGTATCTTCGCGCACGCCAAACGCCGCCGCGATCTTGGGGCTGGTCCAACCAGCCAGCGTCAAAAGCACGGCGCGGGCGCGGTCCGCCTCGCCGCGATCGCGTGAACCGGCAAGAGCCAAGAGGCCGGCGCGTTGTTCATCGCTCGCCGTAACCGGAGACTTTCCCGCCATGTCATACACCTTGCAAATCGGCGCAGGCAGCCAACCGCAAAAAACCTATCCGTTGGTTAGCCAAACGGAATCTGCTTAGTCCGTTCGCTCGACAACTCAGTTCATCGGGTTCGAGAACCGCGGCTCGATCTTCCGAGGAGCGCCGCGGCGCTAGGGCCTGGAGTGATTCATGTCGTGGCGGGCGAGGCAGGCAAACCAATTCCCCCGAGATATGATGACGACCCGCGCCAACTCAGCTCTGCGCCGCGCGCGCACGCGCCTCAAGGCCGGGAAACAGGAAGTTTTCACCGGCGGAGAAATCAAAGTTTGGATTCTCCCACGCGATCATTTTGCCCGGATTGAGAAGCCCGAGGGGATCGGTCTCGCGCTTGAACGCGAGTTGGATCGCGTCGGTCTGCTTCATGCCGCCCTCCTCGAGCGTATAACGGTGCGGATTGAAGACCGTCGCGCCCATAGTTTCATGCTCGGCGATGATTTCTTGGAGGCGCGCTTCGGTCGTGAAGCGCACCAACGGCAACCCGGCAAATCCAATTCTTCCGTTAAAGCGAATGAGTTCCAAATGTCCTCGGACCTCAGGCCCGTAGCGGTCGTAAATCCGCTTGATCAGCGCCCGCGCGCCTTCACTGGGGTAACGGACCTGCAGATATGTGATGGGGGGATCGACGCGTAGCGCGCGGAGAGTCGTATGGTTCCAAGTGAGTTCGTAGTTGGGGGGCAAGCCGGCGAGCGTCTCGGGTGACGCTCGGCTTGCGTCGAGTAAGATCCGCGCGTCTTTGTAGGGTCGCGAGAACGCTTCAAATGCGTCCAGCGCGTGTGGAGCGATCATCAGAATGACGACACTGTCGCCGGGAGGGATGAGCGCACGATGACGCAGGAAACTGTCATGCGGCGTTGGGCCCGCGATGACCGTCACCAACTTTTTGAGGATGCCATCCTGCTCTCCGAGCGCCAACGCGTAAGCTGTCGCGGCGTCGAAACTGTCGAATCCGACGATGACGTCGACCCAACCGTAGCGCGCCGTGAGCGGCATCTCGACTTCGGTGATGACGCCATTGGTGCCATAGGCGTGCACCGCCTTGTGCAGGTCCTCGCCCGTCAATTCGAGCGTGCGCGGCTCCGCCTCGAGCGTCATGATGCGCAAACGCAGCACATTGCCGAAATCGCGCAAGCCCCCCCAGGTGATCGAGCCGACGCCGCCGGACCCGCCGGCGACGAAGCCGGCGATGGACGCGGTCGCGCGGGTCGACGGAAACATCCGCAATTCCTGCCCGGACGCTTCGGCCGCTTTGTCGACGTCGATGAGGAGCGCGCCGGGCTCGCAGATGACGCGGCCCCTTTGGACGGACCGGATCGTGTTCATCTCCGCCAGGTTCATCAGCACGCCGCCGGTCAACGGCATCGCCTGGCCATAATTGCCGGTTCCAGCGCCGCGCGGCGTTACAGGAATCCGGAGCTGATGTGCCGCCTTAAGCACCGCGGCGACTTCGGATTCGTTCGTGGGGGAAACGACAACGTCAGCAGTCACGGAGTCGAGTTCGCGCTTCAGCACCGGCGAATACCAGTAAAAGTCGCGACTCTTCTGCTTGACCAGAATGGGATTATCCTCCGATTTGATCGGGCCGATCAGCCCGCGCAGCGCGGCGATGTCATAGGCTTGGCTCATGTCGAGAGACCCTCGAGACAGTCGAGTTCCGCGTAGTCAGGCGTCCCCTCGATCGACGCTTCGCCCCCCCGCACCACAATTCGATTGGACTGCGGACGCGCCAGAAGCTCACTGAAATCACGCGCATGCGTTAGGATCATGTCTGCCGGCCCGCCGAGGCGAAGGCGTCCCAGATCGAGTCCCATTGCGCGAGCGGGCGCTGAATTAACTGTGCCCGCCCAGTCGGCGAACGGGTAATCGAGGTGCAAAATCCGGACGCCCTCGCGCCACACTTCCAACATGTCCAGGTCGCCGTACGGGTGGAACGGGTCACGGGTGTTGTCGCTGGCAATCATAACCTCGACGCCGGCCGCCTTGAGCTCGTGGAGAGCGGTTACGCCGCGCCAACGCGGCGTTCGGCCGGCCTGACGATCCTGCAGGAACATATTGCACATAGGCAAGGACACCACGTTTAAGCTGGCGCGCGCGACAGCGTCGATGGTCTTTCGCCGTTCGTCGTCCTCCTGCAGCGCGAGCGAGCAGCAGTGGCCGACCAGGATTCGCCGGGAAAACCTCCGCTCGATCGCCGTGTCGGCGATGACCTTGAGAGAGCGAGCCGCAGGATCGGAGCTTTCGTCGACGTGGAAGTCGAGTTCCCAGCCCTTGCGCTCCGCGAGTTCGAAGAGGACGCCGAGCCCTTGATGCAGATCCGGAACCATGCGGGTGGCGGCGCCGAGGATTCCGCTCCCATGGGCGTCGAGCATCGCTTCGACGTCGGCCATGTGGGCTGCGTCCGACGCAAACTCGATCGTGAAAAGAGGCGACGCCTGGAGGTCAATCCTGCCGCGCCAGCGCTCGCGCGCCTCGGCGAAAACCGGCCAGCTAATGCGTGTCTGGGCGCCGACGCTGTCGATGTGGGTGCGGATCGCCGACGTGCCGTACGCATAGGCGCAGCGCAGGCTGAATTCCATGCGCGCGGCGACGTCGGCCGCGCTCCAGTTGGCCGAACGGTCCTCGACCGTCGCCGCGATCGCGCTCGAAAAATCCCCGACCGGGTTTCGCTTCCGCCGCCAGATATGCCCTTTGTCGAGATGAGTGTGGACGTCCACGAACAGCGGCAGCACAATTCGCCCCGACATTGCGATTTCTGGCGCTTCGCTGAAGTCGACAGCGCCGTAGACGGCAATCTTCGCTATGACGCCATCCTCAACGAGGAGGTCGACGATAGCGAAACCGTCAAAATCGAGCGGCCCGACCGGTTCCAGCAGCGAGCGGCCAAGCACGCGCGCCCGCTTCAGCACATAGCGTGTCGCACTGGGGAGCGCGAAGGGCGCGGTCATCATCTATCGATCTGCGCGGGGCGAAGGGTTTGCGAGCGTATCTTGCCGGTCGTTCAAGAATTCCACCCCCTCACTTCGGGCGCAGATCGAGGCCGACGCCCTTGTTTACGAACTGCAAGGTATAGGCCTTCTTGTAGTCGAGATCGGCCTTCACAACCCCGGCTTTGGCCATCGCCTCGTAAAAACTCTTGATTCGAGAATCGGTCATCGCGCCAATTCCAAGCTTCAATGTGTCGCCGGAATCCACCAACCCGTATTCCTTGATCTTGGCGATCGAGAAGGCGATTTGCTCATCCGTCATATCCGGATTGTCCTTCTTGATTTGCGTGTTCGCTTTCGTGTTTTCGCCATAAAGGTAGTTGTACCAACCGATTGCAGAAGCGTCGACGAATCGCTGAACGATGTCTGGATGGTTGGCCACGAGATCAGCGCGGGTTTCGATGGTCGTCGCATAGGTGCCATAGCCCTGGTCGGCGAGCAGAAAGATGTTTGGCTTGAAGCGTCCCTCGCGCTCGACTGCGAACGGCTCGGAGGTGACATAGCCTTGCTGAATCGAGTGGGTGTCCGCGATGAATGGCCCAGGGTTAAACGTATAGGGCTTGATGACTTCCTCCTTGAAGCCATCGGCCGACCTCATCCACTGATAGAAGGTGACGAGCCCCTCCTTGCCGATGAAAGCCGCCGTCGCCTGCGGCAGGTCCGCCCACTTGTCGAGTCCAACGCCCGGATGCGACATCATGATCTGCGGATCCTTTTGGAAATCCGCGGCGACAACGACGATCGGAACATTGCGCAATACTGCATCGAAGGCGAGCAGAAGATTGCCGCCCATGTAGAAATCCAATCTTCTGGCCGCCAGGAGAAGCTCGTTGTTAGCCTGGGGTCCACCCTGGGCGATCGTCACATCGAGCCCGTATTTCGCGTAGGTGCCGTCGACGAGCGCCTGATAATACCCGCCGTGCTCGGCCTCTGCGAGCCAGTTCGTCCCGAACGAGACCTTGTCGGCTGCACGCGCAGCCGGGGCGGCCAGGCAGAAGTTGATGAGAAGCCAAGCGCCAAGGTGCTTCATCGTTCACTTCCTTCTTGAGTCGCCAGACCGACTCCTGCAACTTGCGCGCCATTGTCAGGCTTGCTGTGGCGTCGCACAAGAGCTGACCTAAACTCCGAGGAGAGCATTGGCCAATGCGCCGATTGAATCCGACTTCGATCCACCCGCCATTCGCCAAATATGCCCACGGAGTCGAAGTCGGCGCGGGAGCGCGCATGGTTTTCTGCTCAGGCCAACTTGGAATCGATCCAGACGGAAACATTCCCGACGACGTCGAAGCTCAGGCGCGGCTTTGCTTTCGCGCCATCAGCGCGATCCTCGACCAGGCCGGCATGACCCTCAGCGACGTCATTCGCCTCAATGCGTATGTCGCCTCGACCGAATATCTGACCGGCTATATGAAGGTCCGTAACGAACTTGTGAGCAATCCGCCGCCTGCATCAACATTGCTGATCGTTCAGGGTTTCGCGCGCCCGGATTTCAAGGTCGAGGTCGAGGCCGTCGCCGCGCGTGCAGCTTGAACGCCGGGAGATCCGAATGCTGCCAACCAAGTTCTGGGCCGAAATGAGCTGGCGTGACTTTGCCGCCGCGGACATGAGTAAAGTGGTCGCGGTTCTGCCGGTGGCTGCGATCGAGCAGCATGGGCCGCACCTGCCAGTCGGGGTCGATATGTTCATCAACGAGGGCTACCTCGCAAGCGCTGTCAAGCGTATTCCCGACGACATGCCGGTGTTGATCCTGCCCATCCAGGCGATCGGCAAATCCAACGAGCACATCGAATATCCCGGCACGCTCACGTTTTCGCTCGAGACGGTCACCCGAGCGTGGACCGAGATCGGCGACAGTGTCGCGCGCACCGGGTGCCGCAAGCTCATTTTCATGAATTCGCACGGCGGCAACGTTCCGGTCATCGACGCGGTGGTGAGAGAGTTGCGGGTCCGCCACCGCATGCTCGCGGTCCACGCGGCCTGGCATCGGCTGGGCTATCCCGCGGAGCTGTTTTCCGCTCAGGAGCGCGCGCACGGCATTCACGGCGGCGAGGCGGAGACCTCGCTGATGCTCGCCTTCAGACCGAAGACCGTGCGCATGAGCGAAGCACGAAATTTCGTCAGCGCGGCGATCGGAATCGAGCAGGAGTTTCGTCAACTTCGTGTGACACAACCGATCGGCTTCGGTTGGATGGCGAGCGATTTGCATCCGCTCGGCACGGCGGGCGACGCTTCCAAGGCGACGGCCGAGAAGGGCGAGGCCTGCGCCGAGAACGGGGCGGCGGCCTTTTTGGATCTCTTGCGCGACGTTCTTGCTTTTGATCTTGCGCGCCTCAAGCAGGGGCCGCTGGCGCGCGCCGAAGATCCATCTGCGCCGACGCGCGATCAGCGAGACTTCGAGATAAGCGCGCCAGCCGCCGAAACGCGAAATGTCTTCCGCCGCCTTGACCGCCTCGGCCTCGACCAGAAAGCCCTTCACCGGGCTGCCGTCGGAGAGCTGAATCGTCCCGATACCGAGCGGCGCCGGGATCTTGGCGACAAAAGCGCCGAAGCCTGCCGGATCAAGCGCCCAAACCTCCGCCTTGATGGCGGAGCCGGCGCCTTTGCCGACCCGCAACAATCCCGGTTTCGCCGGAATGGAGCCGGTAAGCGCGAACAGCCGGTAGTCAGGGGTCGTTTCGACTTCGCACGAGTAGGACGCACCGAGTTCGATAAGTTCGCGATTGAGGGGCAGCCCCGAGAGATGCGCGCCAACGACCGCGATCTCGATGCGGTCGCCGTTGGCCTGCCGCGGAAGTGGAGCGGCGCGTCCGGCAACCTTCGTCGACGCACCGGAACGCGCCTGGATCGCCGCAGCGACCCCGGCGATGAGACCGTCCGCGCCAGAGGGCCCAATCAGGGTCACGCTTGACGGCAATCCGTCGGCTCGAATGCTTGAGGGAACCGCAATCGCGCAAAGGTCGAGCAGGTTGACGAAGTTGGTGTAGGTCCCAAGCTGGGAATTGAGGCGGATTGGATCGGCTATCACCTCAGCGACGGTATAGAGGCGCGGCGTGGTCGGGACCAACATCAGGTCAAATTCCGACCACGCACGGCTCGTTAGTCGTCTATGATCCGCAAGTCGATAAAACGCCTCAAAGGTCGCCACGGCGTCGAACTTGCGGGCACCCTCGATAATCGCGCGGATGACGGGATGGAGAGCCTGCGGATTGCTCTCGATCAGCGGCTTGGTCGCGGAATAGCGCTCGGCGACCCATGGACCTTCGTAGAGCGCCCGGGCGACCTCGGCGAACGGCCCGAAGTCGAACTCGACGATCCGGGCGCTGAGCGATTCGGCGAGCCGAAGATCTTGCGAGAAAGCGGCTGACGCCTCCCTATCGTCGAAGAACAGCCGCTGATCCGCGCGAGGAACGCCCAGCCGAATTCCGCTCGGGAGCGCCGAAAGGGCGGGCGGAGGAAACGCGCGGCAGTAAGCGTCCCGTTCGTCGAAAGCGCACGCCGCCTGAGAGACCGCGAAGGCGTCCTCGACGTCAAGCGCGAAGATCGAAATCGTATCGAGCGTGCGGCAGGCAGGAACGACGCCGGAGGCGGAGAGAGCGCGGAGCGAAGGCTTGAGCCCGACAATGCCATTGAACGCCGCAGGCACACGCCCCGAGCCCGCCGTGTCAGTGCCAAGCGAGAACGGAACGAGGCCGGCGCCGACCGCCGTCGCGGAGCCGGAGCTCGATCCTCCGGGTATAAGATCCGCGCGCAACGCGTTGCGTGGAATCCCATAGGGCGAACGGACGCCGACGAGCCCAGTCGCAAACTGGTCGAGATTCGTCTTGCCGATGACGATTGCGCCCGCCCGCTCGAGTCTCTCGACGACGAAGGCCGATTTCCCGGGGAGATAGGCGAAGGCGGGACAAGCCGCTGTCGTGGGAAGCCCGGCGACATCGATATTGTCTTTGACGACAAACGGAACGCCATAGAGAGGCTTGCCCTCGGGGCCGGACGCCTGCATGCGTTCCGCGATCGCCAAGGCCTCGGGCTTTGGGCGGATCGTGATGAAGAGCGCCGGATCGTTGTGCTTCTCGATGCGAGCGTAAGTCTCTTCGATCGTGGCCGTGAGCGACTTGCCCGTGGCGTGCGCGGCGAGAAGCGTTCCGATCGTGATGGTCATCTGGTCAAGGCCCCTCAAGCAGCGCCATGCCGGTTGGCGCGGCGCTCAGCATTCAACGAAAGCAAAAGCCAGGCAAATTCGGCTAGACGGCGATTGCCTCAGCCAACTTTCCGGGACGACGGAAAAGATAGGCGTTTGCGCTCAACATTGAGGCGCGGCGCCGAAGGACGAGGCGCGCGAGAATGCGCTGAGACTGCTCGGTGTTTGGTGATGCGCTCGACAACGTGGTCGATCGCCGCTATGAGCGCCCGCTGATCGAGGACGCGCGATGGCGACCAATTTTTTGGCCTTCCGGACAATGACGTGCCATAGGGTCCACGCACGAAAAATAACGGTCGGCCGGGCTCCCCGTCGCTTCGCATTCGATGAGGCGATTGCGTGACCGCGAATGCGTTCGATCCGGAAGACGTGGTGGACGCGATGGCGCCGCTGCTTGGTTTGACGCTGACGCCGGAATCGCGCGCCCAGACGATTGTGCATCTGCGGATCGCGGCGGAGCAAGCTGAGAAGCTTCTTTCGGTCCCGCTTGACGATCAGCTGGAGCCGGCGCCGGTGTTCGCGCCGTGACAGGCGCGCTCCTTGACGGAACGGCTCAGGCGATCGCGGCAGCGATCAGGACGGGCGCCGTCAGCGCTCGCGAGATCGCCCAAGAGACGCTCGATCGCATCGAAGCTCGAAATGGCGCGCTCGGCGCGTTCACTGACGTGACCGCGACGCGCGCGCTCGCCAAGGCTGATGCGATCGATACCGCTCGCGCGCGCGGAGTGGACCTGGGCCCGCTTGCTGGCGCGCCGTTCGCTGTCAAGAACCTGTTCGACATTGCTGGACTGCCGACGCGAGCCGGCTCAAAGATCAACCGCGATCGCCGGCGGTCCAAGGCGGACGCGACAGTGATCGCGCGTCTTGAGGCTGCGGGCGGCGTTCTGGTCGGCGCGCTCAACATGGGCGAATTCGCCTACGACTTCACAGGCCGGAACGTTCACGACGGCCCATCCCGGAACCCGCATGATCTCAAGCATATGACCGGCGGATCATCTGGCGGATCAGCTGCGGCGGTGGCCGGCGGCCTCGTTCCAGTCGCGCTGGGTTCGGACACGAACGGGTCCATTCGCGTGCCAAGCTCGTTCTGCGGATTGTTCGGCCTCAAGGCGACCTATGGTCGACTGTCGCGCGTCGGGACGTTCCCGTTTGTCGCCAGCCTCGATCATGTGGGGCCGCTCGCGCGCTCCGTCGGCGATGTCGCGCTTTCCTACGACGCCATGCTCGGCCGAGACGACGCCGATCCCGCACAGGCCAACATTCCCGCGACACCGGCATCCCTAACCCTTCAGCGCGGCGTCACAGAGCTTCGCGTCGCCAGAACTCGGCGGCTATTTCGCGCGCTCCGCTGAGGAGAGCGCGATTTCCGCCGTCGACACAGTTGCGCGCGCCCTGAATGCCGATCGGGTCGTCGAACTCGCGGGGGCGGATCGAGCGCGCTCGGCCGCCTATCTGATCACCATGGTTGAAGGCGCGGCGCTTCATCTCGAACGGCTGCGCAGGCGTGGCCCAGATTTCGATCCCGATGTTCGTGACCGCCTGATCGCCGGGGCGATGCTTCCCGGCGCCTGGACCACGCAGGCGCAAAAATTCCGTCGTCAGTTTCACGCGACGGCGCTCGCCCTCTTTCGCGACGTTGATATTTTGCTAGCGCCGGCAACTCCTTGCCGCGCGCCCAAGCTTGAGCAGAAGACCTTTGTGCTCGACGGCCGTGAGATGCTGGTGCGGCCGAATATTGGTCTCTTCACTCAGCCGATCTCCTTCATCGGATTGCCTGTGGTCGCGGCGCCGGTTTGGACAGTGGGCGAAAAGCTTCCGATCGGCGTGCAGATCATCGCTGCCCCTTGGCGCGAAGATCTCGCACTCAGCGTCGCCTGGGCTCTTGAGCGAGACGGCGTTGTGCGCGCGCCGGTCGCAACCCTTGCGTGATCGCCGCATGCCTGACCGGTATTGCGAAACGAAATGCGCTTCGCAAAGGCAATTCAATTGGGCGGAAGAGGCAAGAACGAGGCCTTCTTGTCAACGGACAGGTCGGATTTCATGTTCTCGCTCGATCTCAGCGGCGTGTCGATCTTGTTCAGATCTAGTACGGCCCGCCGCCGCGTTAGAGACAAAAAACACTATCGAGGGGCTTGCCCGTAGTAGGCACCGGCACCGTGTTTGCGTTTGAAATGCTTGTTCAGGAGCTCCTCCTCGATCGGCCCAAGGTTCGGCTCCAATTGCAGCGAAAGTAGCGCCATATGGGCGATGCACTCGACGGCGACCGCGGCCTCGAGCGCCTTGGCCACGTTCGCTCCCCAAGTAAAAGGCGCATGCCGATTGACAAGAACGCCAGGAAAGTCGGTCGGATCGCAATTGCGCATTCTTTCGACGATGACGTTGCCCGTCTCCCATTCGTAGTCCGATGCGATCTCGTTCGGCGCCATCTTGCGCGTCACCGGCACTTCGCCGTTGAAGTAGTCCGCATGGGTCGTGCCGAAGATCGGGATGGGGCGACCGGCCTGGGCAAAGGCCGTGGCGTGCGACGAGTGGGTATGCACGACGCCCGCGATGTTCGGAAAGGCGAGGAACAGCCGGCGATGGGTCGGCGTGTCCGAGGACGGGTTGAGCCGGCCCTCGACCTTGTGTCCTTCCAGATCAACAATGACCATGTCGTCGGGGGCCAGCGCCGAATAGTCAACCCCGCTTGGCTTGATCGCGAACACGGCCCGCGCGCGATCGACGGCGCTTGCATTGCCGAAGGTGAGATTGATGAGTCCATGTCGCGGCAGGGCGACGTTGGCTTCATAAGCTTCGCGCTTGAGCTCCTTGAACATGGCCTCGTCCCACGGTGTCAACGATCCCGCGACCGCGCGCCGCGACGTCAGGCGCGGAACCCCTGCGCCAGATAGTAGTAGACATCGTTGTTGCGCAGGTCCCGCTTCAGGTTCGCAATGGTCGTCTCCGGCCCGATCATGACGAGCTCGATGCCGGCGATGGTCGCGAAATCCTCAAGCATCTCCCGGGTCACGCTATAGCTGAAACCGGTGTGGTGCGCCCCGCCGGCCAGGATCCAGGCGGCGCACGCCGTCTTGAAGTCGGGCTTGCACTCCCAGACCGCACGAGCGACCGGAAGTTTGGGCAGGGCGGGATGAGTGACTGCCGTCACTTCATTCATAAGCAAGCGAAAGCGCGCGCCCAAATCGATGAGGCTCGCATTGAGGGCGGGGCCGGGCGGCGCGTCAAAGACGAGGCGAACCGGATCTTCTTTGCCGCCGATCGACAGCGGATGAATCTCAAGCTTGGGTTTGCCCACCGCGATAGTCTCGCAGATCTCAAGCATGTGCGCGCCGAGAACCTGATGTCCGCCCGGCGCCAAATGGTAGGTGTAGTCCTCCATGAACGAAGTCCCGCCCAGCAGCCCCTCGCCCATGACCTTCATCGCGCGCACCAGAGCGGCGGTCTTCCAGTCGCCCTCGCCTGCGAAGCCATAGCCCTCGGCCATCAGCCGCTGCGGCGCGAGGCCAGGAAGCTGGCGCAGTCCGTGCAAATCTTCGAACGTGGTCGTAAAGCCCTTGAAGCCGCCGGCTTCCAGAAAAGCGCGCATGCCCAATTCGAGCCGGGCGCCGTAGAGCAGCGAATTATGCCGGCCGCCCGACTTGCGCAGTTCGGGAGCCACGGCGTAGAGATCCTCATATTTTCCAGCCAACGCCTTGATCTTGGCGTCGGAGACCGAGTTCACCTCGGCCACGAGATCGCCGACGCCATAGCCGTTCGTCGCGAAGCCGAACTTCATTTCCGTCGCCACCTTGTCGCCCTCGGTGACTGCGACCTGGCGCATGTTGTCGCCGAAACGACAGAATTTCGCCCCCTGCCAGTCGTGCCAGGCGCGCGCCGCGCGCATCCAGGCGCCGATCCGGTCCTGGACCTCCGGGTCGGACCAATGGCCGACGACGACTTTGCGCGCCAGACGCATGCGGGTGTGGATGAAGCCCGCCTCACGGTCGCCGTGCGCGGACTGGTTCAGGTTCATGAAATCCATATCGATCGTGTCCCACGGGAGGTCACGGTTAAACTGGGTATGGAGATGCATGAACGGCTTTTGAAGCGCATTCAGCCCGCGCACCCACATTTTCGACGGCGAAAACGTGTGCATCCAAAGGATCAGGCCGGCGCAGTTCGGATCGGAGTTCGCGTCAAGGCAAAGCTTGGCGATTTCGTCCGGCGTCGTCAGCAAGGCCTTGAATTCGGTCTTGAGCGGGAGTTTGGACGAGTTTGCGAGCGCGCTCGCGATCTGCCGTCCATGCGCGGCCACCTCCTGGAGCGGACCGGGGCCATAGAGATGCTGAGAGCCGCAAACGAACCAGATCTCAGGCTTGGCGAGATTGATCATAGTCGCGTCAGTTTCCCACGATGAATGGAGCTTTGCCCCCGGTTAGGGCGCGGTTCCGGACCGGCAAGACTTGTCGCTCGGTCCCGCGAACGACAGTCATCCCCGTTGCGCATATTTGATATCCAGCAGGCTCTTCATGACGTTCGACAGATCCGCGGACTTCGTCAGTCCCCCGAAACTGTCGTGCAGCTCGCGATAGAGAGCGTAAAGCTGATCGTAAACCGCGCGATGCTCGGCGATCGGCTTGAACAATTCCGGCTTTAACGACGTCATCGCCGCCTCCGCGCTGGCAAAGTCAGGATGCGCGCCCGCCAAGACCGCAGCGGCAATCGACGAGCCGAGCGCGCAGGTCTGGCTCGAACTCGCGACCTCCATGACGCAGCCCGTGACATCGGCGTAAATCTGCATGAGCAGCGGATTCTTTTCGGCAATGCCGCCGGTGCACACTACGTGGTCGGTGCTCACGCCGTATTGCTGGAGACGCTCGATGATCGCGCGCGCGCCAAATGCGGTCGCCTCGATCAAGGCGCGATAGATGTCCGCCCGCGTCGTATATAGGTCCTGGCCGAGCAGCAACCCGGTGAGGCGTTGATCAACGAGAATGGTCCGATTGCCGTTGTTCCAGTCGAGCCCCAAGAGGCCGGCTTGCCCAGGACGCTGCTTCGCCGCCTCGGTCGTCAGTTGCGCGTGCAACTGAGCGTCTCCGCCCAAAACAACCTCGACCCACCATTTGAATATGTCGCCGACGGCCGACTGGCCGGCTTCGATGCCGAAGAAGCCGGGCAGGATCGCGCCTTTGACGATGCCGCAGATGCCAGGAATGTCGGCGACCGGCCTCTCGGCCGAAATGACCGCGCAGTCGCAGGTCGAGGTGCCGATCACCTTGACCAGCGTCCCCTCGCGCACGCCGCAGCCGATCGCGCCATAGTGAACGTCGAATTCTCCGATGGCGATCGGAATGCCCGCGGGAAGCCCCAGCTTCGTCGCCCAATCGAAGCAGAGCGACCCGGCCGGCTCGCTCGCGTCGTAAGCCTTCTCGTACAGCCGGTCGCGAAGGTCCGCCAGGCGCGGGTCGAGCGCCGTGAGGAACTCGTTGTCTGGCAGGCCGCCCCAATCGTCGGAATAGAGCGCCTTGTGGCCTGCGGCGCAGACGCCCCGTTTGACCGATCGCGGATCGGCGACGCCGGCAAGCACGGAGGGAACCCAATCGGCGAGTTCGACCCAGGAGAAGGCGGCGGCGAATGTTTCGGGAGCGACATTCAGGCAATGCCAGAGCTTGGCCCAGAACCATTCCGAGGAATAGACCCCGCCGCATTTCGCAATGTACTGGGGGCGAAGCTTTGCGCTGAGTTCTGTGATTTTCGCCGCCTCGCGCCAACTCGTGTGATCCTTCCACAGCCAGCATTGCGCGTTGAGATCGCCCTTCCAGTTGGCGCTCAACCCCAGCGGCCGGTTCTTGCTGTCGACAGGAATCGGGCTTGACCCGGTCGTATCGACGCCGATCCCGACAACTTTCGACGGCTCGAAATCCGGTTTGCGCCCGGCCTCAGCAAGCGCCCCCTTGATGCTCTCCTCGAGGCCGAAGAGGTAGTCGGCGGGACGCTGCCGCGCCAACAGGCCATCTTTCGGATCAAGCAGGACGCCCTGCGCGCCCGAAGGGTAATCGACGACCCGACCGCCGTATTCCGCCCCTTCCGAACAGCGGACGATAAGCGCGCGCACCGAGTTGGTTCCGAAATCAACGCCTAAGGTAAACATGAGCACTCACATGCTTCGGGCCTCTGGTTAAACGCCCGGCAGCGCGGTCCGGCCGAGCTTCGGGTCAGACCGCCGCTCGCCGCTTGCGCGGACGCCCACAGGCGTCCGCGATCCGGTGCTGTCGGCGGTTTCCAAGCGCGCCGGTTCGTCTCAGCGGATGCCGGCGTCGATCAGCTTGGTCAAGTCGCCGATCGTCTTCGGCGTGACGACGCCTGCGCCGGTGTTGAGCGACAGGCCGGGCATCTTGTATTTCGCGCTCATCACGCATTGAGTGACCGGAAAGAAGCCCTGCATGTAGAGCAACTGGTCGAGAGTGGCGCTGATGTAGCCGGATTTGAGCCCGTCGATCGTCGACGGGGCGAGGTCGATGCCGCCCACGATGATGTCGCCCGGCTTCTTGCCGGCCTTCTTCAGGGCCTCGGGCATGACGCCGGTGACGCCGCCGTGCTGCAGCCCGATCGCCTTCAGCTTCGGGTGGGACTGGATATAGGCGACGAATTGCGGAATGCCGAGCGACGCGTCGCTGTTGACCTCCGGGGGAATCTCCAGCCGGTCCACTTTGAGGCCCGCCTTCTCCAGCGTGTCGGCGAGGCCCTTCTCGGACACGCCGCGCTCGGCCTGGCTGAAGATGCCCCAGACCACCGCCTCGTCGCCCGCCTTCAGGCCGTCCGCCAGCATGGCCTTGGCGGTCAAAGCGCCGCCGGCATAAAGGTCGACGCCCGCATAGCCGAAGCCCTTCGGTCCGAACTCCTTCTGCAATTCAGTCAGGGGCGCGTTGCCGTCGGTGACCACGATGCCCTCGTCGACGGCCTGTTTGACGAGATCGTGGAACGCGGTCGATCCGGGATGGCCCATGATCGCGATGCAGTTGGGTTTGGCGGCCAGCGCCTCCTTGAACTGCTCGATCATCTTCTCCGGCGCCCAGGCGGAAAATTGCGGCTTGAGGTCGACGCCGAGCGCCTCGGAGGCCTCCTTCGCGCCCGTTTGACGCGCGAGCGTCGCGCCGTCGCCGGGGTTGCCGCCCATCTGCATATACATGACCAGGCCCTTGCCGATCGGATCGGCCGACGCTGGAGCCGCTGCGACCGCAAACCCGACCGCAGCGACGCCGGTCAGCAGGAAATGAGCCAAACGCATGTTCGTTTCTCCCTTGCCTATTCGGGCCGCCTCTATCGGCGAACCCCTCCTTCTTCAGAAGTCCGTATGCCGCCAAGTCGTCCGAACGATCGCAGGTTGGCGAACAGCGCGCGCCGACGCTGCGGTTCGTCCGCGTACATGTAGAAGATGATCGAAACCAGGAAGATGAGCCCCTGCACGGTTCTCACCCATGCGCCGGTGAGGCCGGAAGCAACGAGGCCTGCCTCGACCATGCCGATGATGAAGCAGCCGAACACCGTCCCGATTATGGTCGCCTGGCCGCCAAAGATCGACGTGCCGCCGATCAGCACGGACGCGATGGCCGTCAACAGATAGCCCTGACCCTGATTGCCGAAGAAGTTCTTGTTCTCCAGCGTCAGCATGATCGCGGCGCAAGCGGCGAGAAATCCCATCAGCGTGAAGATCTTGATCTTCTCGCGATCGACGTCGATGCCGACGACGCGCGATACGTCGTTCGAATCGCCGATGAACAAAGTGTGCTCGCCGAAACGGTGGCGGGTGAGAATGAGCCAGAGAATGCCGACGATGATCGTCGTCCACAGCGCCTGGATCGACAGCTGCTGAAGCCAGGGTGTCGACGCCGACGCGAATGGGCGCCCGACGATCCACTGCCACACGGAACTCTCTTCGGCCCCACGCAAGGCGTAGGATTTGCCGCCTGAAAGCACAGTCGCCATGCCGGCCCAGAAGAACTGGGTCCCCAGGGTCGTCATGAACGACGGAATGCCGACTTTTGCGATGATGAGACCGTTGAGGAATCCGACCAAAATCCCCGACGCGAGGCCCACGATGACTGCGATCCAGCCCAGATCGTATTCCTTGAATAGCACCGCAAAGACGAACCCGGAAAAGGCGATGATCGAAGGAAAGGAGAGGTCGATTTCGCCCGCGCCGATGACGAACGTGAGTCCGGCGGCGAGAAGGATGAGCGGCGGCAGGGTGGAAAGGAAGGTCGTGTAGATGTAGGGGGCGAGGAAAACCTCCGGCGCCCGATACATGAAGAGCAGCAGCAGCAGCACGAAAACGATGATGATCGGCAAAGCCTCGAAACGCTGCAAGATCAACTCTCCCGACCGCTGAGCCATCCTCTTTGTCCCCTTACGCCTCGTGCTGCAGCGCGATCAGATATTCGGTGAGTTCAGCCACCGTCATATCCTTCGGAGCGATTTCGGAGACGACCTGCCCGCGGTCGAGCACGACCAGGCGATCGGCCACTTCATGCACATGCGCCAGATTGTGTTCGATATAGATGCAGGCGCGCCCGGACTGTTTGATCCGGCGCACGAATTCGACCACCTTTCGCACTTCCGCGACGCCGAGCGCCGCCGTCGGTTCGTCGAGCACGATGAGGTCGGCGTTGTAGTGCATGGCCCGGCCGATCGCGATGCCTTGACGCTCGCCGCCTGACAAATTGGCGACGGTCGAATCCACGGTGATCCCGGCGCCTCGGAAGCCGATGACGTCGATCAGGATCTTTTGCGCGACTTCCTTCTGGCGCTTGATGTCGATGAAGCCAAAGCGGTTGGTGATCTGGCGGCCAACGAAGAAATTGCGCCACAGAGGCTGCTTCTCGGCGAGCGACTTGTCCTGGTAGACGGTCTCGATCGACAGATCGTGCGCCATGCGGACCGAGTATTCGCCAGGCTGAATTTGGCGGTCGCGCACGAAAATCTTGCCGGAGGTCGGCGGAAGGACCCCGGTCATAACCTTGATCAGAGTGGATTTGCCGGCGCCGTTGTCGCCGATGAGCCCGACGATCTCATTGCGTCCGATGGCGATATCGATGTCGCGGAGCGCATGCACCGCGCCAAAATGCTTCTGCACGCCTTCGAGGCGAACAATTGACGCGAAATCACCCGCCGCCGGCGTCATTGCGATCCCATCCCGGAAAGGCGCTTCGGGTCGCCGAAAGCCGACCCGAAGAACGGCTTTCGCCTCAAAATAGTCGGCGCTTCAATAAGTAATACAATATTATCTTTTCAACTTCTGCGTCAACCGGAGAGGCCTCTCCACCGCAGCGATACCAAGGATCAAGCCTCAGAGTCTAACGCCAATGGCGGCGCAAGATGTTGGACGCAAACACCGGTGTCAGCCTCGCCGTGGCGTTGATCGCCGAGGAAAGAAAACTCTGCTCTTTGCAATCGGCGCGACGGGCGCGCCCCTGACGGGCAAGGATCGAACGCTTTACACAGTCCACCGCGTCCAACACACGACAGCGCTCGGCATCGGCACGGCGAATACGATCCTCAACGACGGCGGCAACGCCCTGGTTTTCATAACGTCTGAACCGTGGCGGCCCGGCTAGTCTTGCGGTGCTGCAGCGCCCATATAGAACGGTAGCGCCGTCGGTGAGGGATCGTGTAGAACGATCCGATCACTGCCCGCTAATTCTGCTCCAAAGGGAGACTGACATGCCCGCCTCTGAGATTGTTATCGCCAGCGCACAACGCACCCCAGTGGGTTCATTCAACGGCGCCTTCGGCTCGACCGCCGCGCACGACCTTGGCGCCGTCGCCATCAAGAGCGCTCTCGAGGCGGCGCAGGTCGAGCCCGGCGAGGTGGACGAGGTGATTCTCGGCCAGATCCTGACAGGCGCACAGGGCCAAAATCCGGCGCGCCAGGCGGCGATGAAGGCTGGGGTTCCGCAGGAAAAGACCGCCTTTGGCGTCAATCAGCTGTGCGGCAGCGGGCTGCGCGCCGTCGCGCTCGGCATGCAACAGATCGCCAGCGGCGACGCCAACATTATCGTCGCGGGCGGCCAGGAATTCGATGTCGCTCGCCCCCCACGCCGCCTATCTGCGCAGCGGCGTCAAGATGGGGGAGATGAAGCTCGTCGACACCATGCTGCAGGACGGACTCATCGACGCCTTTCACGGCTATCATATGGGTAATACGGCGGAAAACATCGCGAAAAAGTGGCAAATCACCCGTGAAGAGCAGGATCGATTCGCCGTCGGCTCGCAGAATAAGGCCGAAGCAGCGCAGAAGGCCGGCCGGTTCAAGGACGAAATCGTCCCCGTGACGATATCGAGCCGCAAGGGCGACGTCGTTGTCGACGCCGACGAATATCCCCGCGCCGGCTCCACCTACGAGGGGATGGCGAAACTCAAGCCCGCTTTTTCCAAGGACGGATCGGTGACCGCGGGCAATGCCTCCGGTCTCAACGACGGGGCGGCCGCATTGGTCATCATGAGCGCCGCCGAGGCGAAGCGCCGGGGACTGACGCCGATAGCGCGCATCGTCTCCTGGGCGACGGCGGGCGTCGATCCGGCGATCATGGGCACCGGGCCGATTCCGGCGACCCGCAAGGCTTTGGAAAAGGCGGGCTGGTCGGTCAAGGACCTCGAACTCGTGGAAGCGAATGAGGCGTTCGCCGCCCAGGCGCTCGCGGTCAACAAGGACCTGGGTTGGGACCCGGCGATCGTTAACGTTAACGGCGGCGCGATTGCGCTCGGCCATCCGATCGGCGCTTCGGGCGCACGGGTCCTGACGACGCTGTTGCACGAAATGGCGCGCCGAACCGCCAAAAAGGGCTTAGCCACGCTTTGCATCGGCGGCGGCATGGGCATAGCGATGGCCGTCGAACGGTAGTCCCCGCCGTCCATCTGAAAGCGAGCGCGCGCCGAAAAGGCGCGCGTCAAGAAAATCTCGGGAGGAAAACATGGCGAGAGTCGCAGTGGTCACCGGCGGGACGCGAGGCATTGGCGCCGCCGTTTCGAAGGCGCTGAAGGCGACCGGATGCCAAGTCGCGGCAACCTATAACGCCAACGATGAAGCGGCCGCCAAATTCAGGGCGGAGACGGGCGTTCACGTCTACAAGTGGAGCGTGGCGAAATACGAAGACTGTGTGGCCGGGCTGGCGCAGGTCGCCAAGGATCTTGGGCCGGTCGATATTCTGGTCAACAACGCCGGGATCACCAAGGACGGAATGTTCCACAAGATGACTCCGGACCAATGGTACGACGTCATCAACACCAACCTCAATTCCCTGTTCAATATGTGCCGTCCGGTGATCGAAGGCATGCGCGAGCGCGGCTTCGGCCGCATCATCAACATCTCATCGATCAATGGCCAGAAGGGACAAATGGGCCAGGCCAATTATTCGGCTTCGAAGGCCGGGGACATCGGCTTCACCAAGGCGCTGGCGCAGGAGAACGCCAACAAAGGCGTGACTGTCAATGCGATCTGCCCCGGCTATATCGCCACCGAAATGGTCTTGGCCGTTCCCAAGGACGTGCTGGAAAAGGCGATTCTGCCACAAATTCCCGTGCGCCGCCTCGGCCAGCCGGAGGAAGTGGCTCGCTGCGTCGTCTTCCTCGCTTCCGACGACGCCGGCTTCATCACCGGCTCGACGCTGTCGGCCAACGGCGGGCAGTACCTGGCTTAGGGTCATGTGTGGATGCCCCCGTCGATGCAAGAGGTTTTTTGACGGCGCCGGCGATGATCGGGTGCGGTCATGTGTCAGGCCTCGAAGTGCGGCTTTGCCACATGCCGCGGGCCGGTATGGAGATACGCAGACCAGGCGCAGATCAAAACCGCGAGCGGCTTAAGCTCGTTGACCCTAATTGCTTTTCCTGGCCTCGACTTGTCCGATCAGTTTGCCCTTACCGCTCCTCGACCTCCCTCATCGCCGACGCACCAGCGTGAGCGCCTGCCGATCAGGCCGGCGCCAGCGCTGATCCTCGATAGTCTTCGCCCCTGGTGAGCATCGCCCAGACCGAACGGGCCATCTTGTTGGCGAGCGCGATGGCCGCCACCAAGCGCGGCTTCCCGGCCAGCATTCGGGCCAGCCACGACCCTTTGGCCGCGCCCTTGCGGACCGCCCATCTGACTATGGTCATGGCGCCGATGATCAGAAGCCGGCGGATGTCGCGCTGCCCCATCTTTGACGTGCGCCCCAGCCGCGGCTTCCCGCCAGTCGTGTGTTGCCGCGGAACGAGACCGAGCCAGGCGGCGAAGTCGCGTCCTCGCCTGAAGGTCGCCATCGGCGGCGCAAAGGCCTCGATCGCCGCGGCGGTGATCGGCCCCATCCCCGGCATGCTCTGAAGACGCTTCGCCGTCTCATCGTCCTTGGAGAGCCGCCGCAATCTCTTGTCGAGCTCCGCAATCTCGGCATCAAGGCGGGCAATATGCTCGAGGTATCGCTGGCTTAAGCTCGCACACCAGCGGATGGAGCGAGCCCGTGTCTCGCATCGCGGTCGCCAGCGCTTTCACCTGGGCAAGCCCGTGAAGCAGATGAAGCATTTTTCATATAAGCCCTCTAAAGTGCTTTTTTTCGCCCCAGGGGTACATTGGGAAACTTACATTGTGCTGCATGGGGACTGTCACGTTGACGATTTGTCGATGGTTTTGGGCTAGTTCCATTGCACAGAGGTTTTGACGGTTTCAAGTTCAACGGAGCACTGGGAGGTCCTTGGGCCCGACCAGGAGCTCGATGCTGCGGGCGACGCCCGGGGTCCGCCTGATGAGGCCGGCGCGTTCGAGGGTGAGCACCATCTGGTGCACGCTGGGCGGCGAGACTTGGAAGTGCCGCTGCATGTCGGCTTCCGCGGGCGGTTGGCGGAAGATACGGCTGTAGGCGTAGATGAAGGCCAGGCACTGACCTTGCTTATCGGTGAACGGGGGAGCCGGGGGCACGTGTCAAACAATTGATTCAGAGCCTGATTCGTCTGGGCCTCGCGATTCGCGAGGAGACCCGGATGAACATACGCTACCATGTCGAACTGAGCGAAGCCGAGCGATGTGAACTCACCGCGCTGGTGGGCAGCGGCAAGCATTACGCCCGCAAGCTCAAACGAGCCCAAATTCTGCTCGCCGCCGACAGCGGGCTCAGTGACGACGATATAGCCGCTGCTGTGGCTGTCGGCGGCTCGACCGTTTACAGGACCAAGCGCCGCTTCGTTGAAGGCAATCTCGAAGCCGCCCTGAACGAGGAGCCGCGGGCAGGCGCCGATCGTAAGCTGACCAGCAACGAAGAAGCCCTCCTCATCGCCACCACATGTTCGAGCCCGCCCGAAGGTCGCGCCCGCTGGACGCTGGAGCTGCTGGCTGGCGCGATGGTCAAGCTGACCGACCATGACAGTCTGTCGCGTGAAACCGTCCGCCGACGCTTGGCCGAGAACCATCTCAAGCCTTGGCAGAAGGACATGTGGTGCATCCCCAAGGTCGACGCCGAGTACGTCGCCCGCATGGAGGATGTGCTCGACCTCTATGCCGAGCAGCCTGACCCGAAGCGGCCGGTGGTCTGCTTCGACGAAAGCCCCACCCAGCTCATCGGCGAAGCGCGCCAGCCGATTCCGGCCGCACCGGGACGGCTCGAGCGCTTCGACTACGAGTATCGCCGCAACGGCGCCGTCAATCTCTTCGTCTTCCTCGATGCCCATCGCTCTTGGCGCAGGGTCAAGGTCACCAATCATCGCACCGCTGACGACTTCGCCCTTTGCATGCGCGAGCTCGTCGATGTCGACTTCCCAGAGGCCGAGCGCATCCGAGTCGTCCTCGACAACCTCTCCACCCACACCGCCGCCGCTCTCTACGCCGCATTCCCACCGGCCGAAGCGCGCCGCGTGCTCAGGCGGCTTGAGTTCCACTACACGCCCAAGCACGCCAGCTGGCTCAACATGGTTGAGATCGAGATCGGCGTGCTCAAAGGCCAATGTCTCGATCGCCGCATCGAAAGCTGCGACCGGCTCGTTGCCGAGATCGACGCATGGCAGTCCCAGCGAAACCAAAGCGGCGCTCGAATCAACTGGATGTTCTCCACCGACAAGGCCAGAACCAAAATGGCGCGCGCCTATCCCGATCCCTCGCTCAAAGAGTCGTAATCACTGTGCAGGAGAACTAGTTGGCGGCGATGAGCCAGACGTCAAATTCCTGCTATCGTGGTCATCGCTTTCCCGCTGAGGTCATCGCCCATGCGGTTTGGCTCTATTTCCGTTTCCCTCTCAGCCTGAGAATGGTCGAAGATCTTCTGGCCGCCCGCGGTATGATCGTCAGTCACGAAACCGTCCGGCGTTGGGCTGAGAAATTCGGCCGAGACTTCGCCAACGAAGTGCGCCGGCGCGCGCCGCAATTCGGCGACAAGTGGCATCTCGATGAGGTCGTGGTCGCCATCAATGGTGAAAAGCACTGGCTTTGGCGCGCCGTCGATCAGGACGGCTTTGTCCTCGACGCTTTGGTTCAGAGTTGCCGCGACCGAGGCGCCGCCGAACGCCTGCTTCGCAAGCTCGTCCGCAAACAGGCCCGCGCTCCGCGTGTCTTGGTCACCGATAAGCTCGGTTCTTACGGCGCCGCGCGCACGGACATGGGCATGAAGTTCGAGCATCGCCAGCATAAGGGACTCAATAATCGGGCCGAAAATTCCCATCAGCCAACGAGGCGGCGAGAGCGGATCATGAAGCGGTTCAAATCGCCGCGGCAACTGCAGCGCTTCATCTCGATCCATGATCCCATCGCCAACCTCTTCCACTTTCCCCGCCACGCCCTCTCAGCATCTGACTATCGAGCGCTTCGCGCCGACGCGCTGAACGCGTGGAAGGACATTGCCGGCGTCCAGATCGCCGCATAGCCCGGGCGCTCCATTTCAGCATCGTCGCGAGCTTCGCTCAATAAGTTGACGATGCCCCCGCGCGACCTTGGCCTATGTCGATCAGGCCGCGGCGCAGTTGTCGCAGACGCCGGACCCGGTGACGGGGGCGCCGTGGCAAGCCGAGTTCCGTCACTATCGTCCGCTGATCGAGCGGATCATCGCCCAGACCGAGCGTCGCGTTCTTGGCGGCGAGACGGTCGCCGCCAACGAGAAGATCGTCAGCCTGTTCGAGCCGCACGCCGACATCATCGTCAAAGGCGGGCGCGAGGTTCAATACGGTCACAAGCTCAACCTGATCACCGGCCGCAGCGGCTTGATCCTCGATCTGGTGATCGAGGCCGGCAATCCGGCGGATAGCGAACGGTTCTTGCCTATGCTGAAGCGCCACGTCGCCTTCTACGGCGAGGCGCCCAGACAGGCCGCCGCCGACGGCGGTTTCGCCAGCCGCGACAATCTCAGCCAGGCGAAGGCCCTCGGCGTCCGCGACGTGGCCTTCCACAAGAAGGCCGGCCTGCGCATCAAGGACATGGTCAAGAGCGACTGGGTCTACCGCAAGCTGCGCAACTTCCGAGCCGGCATCGAATCGGACATCTCGTGTTTGAAGCGCGCCTATGGCCTGGCGCGCTGCGTCTGGCGCGGGCTCAACCACTTCACGGCATACGTCTGGTCCTCGGTTGTCGCTTACAACCTCGCCCTCTTCGCCCGCCTCATGCCCACCTGACTCTCTCCGTCCGCCGAGGCCTTGCCAATCCGGCTGATCTCCGGATCGACCCCTCATTCCGATTTTCGGCTCTTCGCAGCTCAATCACTCACCGCAACCGCCGCGCCAACCGAAATGGCGGCTCAAACGACCCGCCCATCGCCCACGCAATCCGAATCCGACCAAAAAATTTTGGACAGGCGCTAGTCTAGCGTGGCGGGGTGGCGTCGCCATGACGCGACGGGGGCGAATTTAGTCTAAGCTCAGGGGGAGAGCGGTAGCCTGAGCGACGCGCAATTCTGAGGGTGATCATTTGTTGTTTCTTCTCGCAGCATCGTACGTAGGATGATCCTAAGGCTGCGCACCTTGCGCCTGGTTGAGCACCCGAGTCAGCATGACATTGGCGGTCATTTTGCAGGTCCGCGCTCCAACGAGAACCAATGAGCCAGATTCGATATCGATGGCATACCGCTTGTCCCAAATCGAGGGGTTGTCGATCGCCGCAGCCATGAGCTTTGCCCATCGCACGCCCTCCGAAACGCAGCGATCCTCCGGGTAATAGTAACACGTGTCGGCGACCTGAAGCCCGGCGACGGGCGTCTGCGTTTTGGGGATCATGGCTCCAAAGCCCGGCGGACAGACAGGCTGCGCGTACAGGAGGCGACCAGCCTTGGCGTCGATCCGATCGGCGTCGGTGAGCAACGGATTGACCCGCTTGAGGTAGCCGAACGCCTCGTCGAGCGCCAATGCCGTTCTGCTGCTCGACCGCGCCGGATGGCGCACCACGAGCAAGCTCGACGCGCCCGACACCATCACGCCGATCTTCCTGCCTTCCCGTGCGCCCGAGCTAAACCCAATCGAGAACGTCTGGCAATATCTTCGCCAGAACTGGCTCTCAAACACCGTCTTCGAAAACTACGACGCGATCGTCGACGCCGCATGCGCCGCTTGGCGAAAGCTCATCGCCCAGCCCGAAACGATCACCTCCATCGGAATGCGCGACTACCTCGGTCAGCCGTCATGACCTTTGGTATTAGAGCCACCAAACGAAGCGATAAAAGCCGAGACGATTAGGTGATATCCGCCGATCACTACAATTGACATCGACGCCGATCGTGCGCTTGGCGTAGACAGGCAGTCTCCGCGCCTCAGCAATTGCCTTGTTGCTCTGTGCCAACGCCTGGTCAGGAAAGCCGAGACAAAAGAGAACGATCCCCAAAGCCGCCTGTGCTGCCAACTGCGGGTGGATTCCGGTCTGGCCCACGAACGAGTGATGGGAGTTCGGATCGCAAAGCGCGCAGCGATCGACCGGCAATTCCGTGGCCAAATCTGGACGGCTGGCCGGCGCCTCTCAGGCCGCCCCTCCCGCCTTGTGATGTTGTGCCTGGCGTACCGCCATGCCGCTGACGAGCGAATCAGACGGGTTGAGGATCACCTGGTCCGCCGTGTCCAGGCCGGTCAACACCTCGACACGGTCGCCATAGTCGCGACCGATGGTGATCGGCACCAGCTCCGCGGCGCCGTTGCGCACCACGGCCACCCGCAAGCCCTCGCTTCGGAACAGCAGGGTATTGGCGGGAATCACCACCGAATGCGCCCGGCGCTGGAGCGTGAAATGCACGAATGCGTAGGCGCCGGGCAGCAGCTTGCCGTCGGCGTTATCCACGTCCACCTCGACCAGCAGGGTGCGGGAGGCGGGATTGATCGCGCCGTCGGTGCGCGCCAGCGCGCCTTGGAACACCTGCCCCGGATACTCGTCGAACGTCACCGTCGCCTTAGCGCCCGGCTTCAAATCCGGCGCGTCGGTCTCCGGCACCGCGACGAAGATACGCAGCGTCCGGATCGAGGCCATGTGGAACAGCTCTGTGGCGGGGCTCCCAGCCCCGGCGTTGATCAGGGCGCCGACGTCGGTGTTGCGAGCGGTGATCACGCCATCAAACGGCGCCGTCACGCGCTCGAAACTGGTCAGTTGCTCCAACCGGTCCACCTGCGCCTGATCCACCCGCACGTTGGCGCGAGCGACGTCGACCGCGGCCGTGCTCCCCGCATAGGTTAGGCGGTCCTGATCGCCCTGCTGCCGGCTGCTCCAGCCCTGCCGCACCAGCTCCGAGGTGCGGCCGCTCGTCACTTTGGCGAGGTCCATATTCGCCTGCGCCTGGGTCACCGCCGCCTGCATCTGCGCCAGTTGCGCCTGCGCCTCGCGCAACTGCTGGTCGAGTTCGGGAGTCTCGATCAGCGCCAACACGTCTCCACGTCTCACATGGGCGCCGATGTCGTAATTCCAGCTTTTCAGGTAGCCGCTGGCGCGCGCGTAGATCGGGGTGTCGATGAACGCCATCGTCTGGCCAGGCAACACCAACGTCTGGTCGGGCGCGTCACCAACCGGATGCACGATTTCGACGAACGGCGCCGCCTCCTGCCCGGTCTCTGTCGCCAGCGCCGCCTCGGCCGCCGAGCGCTCGCGTATGCCATTGTAAATCAGGCCGCCGAGCAGCGCGGCCACGATCGCCAGCCCGATCAGCAATATCCCGCCGAGCCGAGATGGCCGCTGCGTCACGGGGGCGGCCTCTAGCGGGGCGAGATCCCTTGCGTCCGGGTCCTTCAGCACAATTTAGCAAGGCTCCTTAAGCCGTGACGGTTGGGGCGCCGGAACTCACCGCCGGCCGAGGCGCGCGCCTCGCGTGCAGCAGGGAGAAGACAGCCGGAACGAACACCAGCGTCGCGACCGTTGCAAGCAGCAGGCCGCCGATCACCGCCCGCCCCAGCGGGGCGTTCTGCTCGCCGCCCGCGCCGAGACCAAGCGACATCGGCACCATGCCGATGATCATCGCCAGCGCCGTCATCAGCACCGGCCGGAACCGGGTGAAGCCGGCCTCGACCGCGGCGCGGGCCGCGTCGCCATGCTCGGCCAGCCGTTCGCGGGCGAACGACACCAGGAGGATACTATTTGCGGTCGCGACTCCCATGCACATGATCGCACCCATTAGCGCGGGCACGCTCAGAGTCGTCCGGGTCACGAACAGGAACAGCACGATGCCTCCCAACGCCCCCAACAGCGCCGTGATGATGATGAACGGGTCAAGCCAGGACTGGAAGTTCACAACGATCAGTAGATAGACGAGCAGGATCGAGAAGCCCAGCCCTTCGGCCAAGTTGATATAGGCGCCGCGCATGGTTTCGAGCTGGCCGCGGATGGTCACGAAGCTGCCACGCGGCAGGTGGCCGCTGTTGGCCGCAACGATGCGCTGGATGTGCCGCCCCACCGCGCCAAGGTCGCGCCCTTGCACATTGGCGTAGACATCGACGACGCGTCGGATGTTGTAATGATCCACCGCCGCCATCTCCTGCGAGCGGGAGATCGTGGCGACATCGGCGAGGATCGCCCGGCTGCCCGACGAGCCAGTGATCGGGATGTTCCGGATGTCGTGCAGAGACTGGATGTCGTATTGTGGCGTCTGCGCTGCAACCTGATAGTTCACCCCGTTCTTCCAGTTGAGGAAGAACATCGGCGCGGTCTGGAAGCTGCCGCTTAGCGTTTCCAGTAGGCTGCCCGCGACGTCGCGCTCGGTCAGTCCGTTCTGCTGCGCCTTGGTGCGGTCTACGTCGATGTCGAAGTCCGGGTAGTCGAAGCGCTGCTGGATGCGTGCATCCACCACGCCCGGCACTTGACGCACCTCGTCGAGAATTCTGGTCGGCGACGACACGGTTGTCGCGCACATTGGCGCCGTCAATCTCGATGTCGATCGGCGAGGGCATGCCAAAGTTCAGGATCTGCGTGATCATGTCGGCCGGCAGCGAATAGAACGTCACGCCGGGGAACTCTTGCGCGACCATTCGGCGGATCGCCGTGAGGTAACTGGCGGTCGGGTGGTGATCGGGCTTGAGCGAGACCATGATGTCCGCGTCCGCCGCGCCAAGCACGCCGGTCGCCGTGTGGGTCAGGTTCATGCCGCTATACGGCAGGCCGATATTGTCGACGATCGCGTCCAGTTCGCGCGCAGGGATCACCCGCCGCATCGCGGTCTCGACTTGGTCGGCGAGCCGCGCGGTTTCCTCTATGCGGGTGCCAGTCTTCGCGCGCAGGTGAAGGATGAACTGACCGCTGTCGGTGTTGGGGAAGAAGTCCTGGCCGAGCCAGGGCCCGAGCGCGAAGAGCGCCAAGCAGCAGGCCAAGAATCCCGGAATGAACACGCGACGACGGCGCACCAGGAGCGTCAGCAGCTCGCGATAGGCATACCGCGTCCGCTCGAAGCCGCGTTCGAAGCCGCGCTGGAAAACCGCCAGCGGATTGTGCGAGCGCGCCGGGCCATGTGGCTTGCGCCGCAGCAGATACATCGCCATCGTGGGGACGAGCGTGCGCGACAGGAAGTAAGAAGCGAGCATCGCGAACACCACCGCCTCGGCTAGCGGCATAAACAGATAGCGTGCGACGCCTTGCAGCAGGAACATCGGCACGAACACGATGCAGATGCAAAGCGTCGAGACCAGCGCCGGCACCGCGATCTGAGAGGCGCCGTTGAGGATCGCCTCGCGCAGCGGCTGCCCGTCCTCGAGGTAGCGTTCCATGTTCTCGATCGTCACCGTCGCGTCGTCGACCAGGATGCCGACGGCGAGCGCGAGGCCGCCGAGCGTCATGATGTTGATCGTCTCGCCCAATGCGCTCAGCACCATCACCGACGTCAGGATCGACAGCGGGATCGACACCGCAATGATCAGTGTGCTGCGCCAACTGCCGAGGAACAGCAGGATCATCAGCGCGGTCAGGCACGCCGCGATCACAGCCTCGCGCACCACATCGGAGACCGCGGCCTTGACGAAGATCGACTGGTCGCCGATCGCCCTGATGTGGAGTTGCGGCGGCATCGTCTGCTCCACCCGCGGCAACAGCGCGCGGATGTCGTCGACCACGTTGATCGTCGACGCGTTGCCGGCCTTCAGGACGGTCACTAACACGCCGCGCTGGCCGTTCAGCCGCACGATGTTGGTTTGCGGCGCAAACCCGTCGTTGACGGTTGCGACATCGCGCAGGTAGATCGTGGCGCCGCCGACCGTGCGGATCGGCAGGTCGTTGAGCTGCTCGATCGTGCGCGGCGCCGCGTTGGTGCGCACATCGTATTCGAACTGCGAGATCTTCGCCGTGCCAGACGGCAGCACGAGGTCCTGTGCGTTGACCGCGTTCAGCACGTCGGTCGGCGACAATCCCTTTGCTTGTAACCGCGCCGGATTAAAGGCGATCGTGACCTGCCGCTGCTTGCCGCCGTATGGATACGGAATCGTGGCGCCCGGCACGGTGACCAGTTGGGTGCGCAAGAAATTGAGGCCGAGGTCATTGAGTTGCTGCTCGGACAGGTTGTCGCCAGACAGCCCGAGTTGCAGGATGGGCACGTTGGAGGCGCTGTAGTTCAGGATTTCCGGCGGCTCGGTCCCCGGTGGCGCCTGCCGCAGCAGAAGCTGCGAGGCGGCCGTCACCTGCGCGTTCGCAGTATCGAGGCTGGCGCCTGGTTGGAGGAAGATCTTGACCAGGGCAATTCCGTTGTAACTGGTCGATTCGATGTGCTGGATGTTGTCGACCAACGTCGTCAGCGATCGTTCGTACGACGAGGTCAGCCGCCCCTCCATCTCTTCGGCATTGAGGCCGGTATAGGTCCACACCACCGCGATCACGGGGATGTTGATGTTCGGAAAGATGTCCGTCGGCGTGCGCAGGATCACCAGCGGGCTGAGAATCAGGACCAGCAGCGACAACACCACGAAAGTGTAGGGTCGATCGAGTGCGATTCGGACAATCCACATGCGTGGCCAATTTCCTACCGGTTGGACCGTGGCCTCGGGCCGACGCCTGGTCCGTGATCCGGTCAGCGGCCAGAGGCGTCGCGATAGCCTCCGATCCGCGATTGCGGTGCGTTCGTCCTCGCGGCGTCGCCCCGCTGGCGCCGGCTGCGACGGATTGCCGCAGCTTATGTTGCAGTGCCTGAGACTGGCAAGGCAGCGACATGAATGAAGACCGCACAAAGCAGGGCAATCCGGCAAAATGGCGGGCGCATTTTCTTTCGCGAGCGATACTGACTACACAATCCCGTGTGCTGCCGTCGTCGCGGCGGATCTGCGGGGACCAACGGCCGTGACGCCTAAAGATCGACCGGTTCGTCGGTTTGTCGGAGCTGAGGGCGCATCTGGGCCCCTATTACAGCGATGCCGGTCGCCCATCGAGCGATCTCGAGTTGATGGTTCGAATGCTAACAGCGCCTCCTGGATCACCCGCCCCTCTGCCATCATCGACTGAATTCTCGCGCCTTGGAAAGAGAATCAGCGCACCCTGCCGTCCACAGCGGACAAATTGATGACCTCTAGATTGCATCTTCGCAAAGCGTTTGGAATAACAATTACATAGTAGTGTATAGGTAACCCTCGCCACCACCATCCGCGCCATTTCCGGGTTAAGCCGACAAACGCCTTCGCTTCGAATGACAAAGTCGACGGGGTCGAAGACATGCGATATGGCGAAATCCAGCACCGCATGATCGACCCTCGGCCGCTCCGGCTCCATTAGATTGAAAATGAATTTCGAGGATCCGTCGCTGCCTTCGTGCATGATGCCGATTGTCGGGTCATAGCCATCGGAAATCGCTTTGACGCGAATTTCGCTTTCCAGAGCCGCATAGGCGCAATTTAATATTGCATTGAGCGGGGTGCGCCGCATTGCGATTACCGGCTAAATGATAGGGCGAAGAGCGTTGGCCAATAGAATGCCATTTATCTGGGATTCGCCTGCGGCTTGTGCCGCGCCATTTGATTCGGCATGCCCACCCAGCTGCGGGTATAATACCAAAGGCTCCGCTGGCTGACTCAAGGGGGATTCCCGAATCGCGGGGATGCTGAATTCAAGGCGGCGTGGAGGATTCGCGCCATGCCTTCAGCGGTGAGATTACGAGAGGACTATTCGGCCGAGGAACTTCGGAGGCTCGCCCGCCGGTCGAAGGACGTCAACCAGAGCCGGCGGCTTCTGTCGCTGGCTGCGGTCCGGGACGGCATGGACCGAGGGGCGGCTGCGAGGATCGGAGGTATGGACCGCCAGACGCTTCGTGACTGGGTTCACCGCTTCAACGCCTCGGGTCCGGACGGGCTTCTCGACAACTGGACCGAAGGTCCGAAGCCTCGTCTGTCGTCCGATCAGATGGCCGAGGTCGCCCGAATCGTCGAGGCTGGCCCAGACCGCGAGAAAGATGGCGTCGTGCGCTGGCGGCGGCTCGACCTCAAGCGCGTCATCGCCGAGAGGTTCGGCGTCGACTTTCACCAGCGCTATGTCGGAAAGCTCCTCGAGAAGCTTGGCTTCTCGCATATCAGCGCCAGGCCCCGTCATCTGGGTCAGGACGAGCGGATCGTCGAGGCGTTTAAAAACGTATGGCCCGCCCCGTTCGCAAGGGGTTTTGTCGAGATTGGCGGCTGATCCAGTCTGCATCAACGTATCCGGCCTCGAGGAGCTTCCTCCGGCCATGATGGAGATACGCGCGCTCCGGTCCTCATAAAACTCCCGGCGTCAGATCGCGCCGTTTTTTAAGCCAGGCTTCCGGAGCGCCGTTCGACTGTCAGGCCATCCCGTCGTCACCCTCTCGCAAACCCCTGTTGACCGATGGACGCTTTGACCGTGACCGGCCAATTCTATGCCGCCGCAGGCATTCCCATGACGGCGAACCGTTCTCCGCGCCGCAGCGCCGCCCAGGCGATTCTCGACAGCTTGTTGGCGAAGGCGACAACGGCGACGTTGCGATGGGCGCGGCCTGAAAGGCCTTTGGCCCATCGGCCGAGAGGCGTGTCGCGCTCAGCCACATAGGCAGCGCGGCGCGTGCACCGTGGATCAGCTGTCGGCGCAGGTAGCTGTTGCCTCGTTTGCTGATGCCAAGCAGCTTCGGCTTGCCGCCGGTGGTGAACTGACGGGGAACCAGGCCGAGCCACGCGGCGAGATCGCGCCCGCGCTCGAAGCTTTCCGCCCGCCCGACCGACGCGACAAGGGCGGAGGCGACGATCGCGCCGATGCCTGGGATTGTCGTCAGCCGTCGAGCCTCTTCGTTCTCCTTCACCCAGCGGGCGAACTCGGCGTCGAAGGCAGAAATTCGTCGATCGAGTTCGGCCCATGGCGCGCGAGCGTCGGCGACGAGCAGAGCAATTCGTGGGCTCAGGTCGGCTGCGCCTTGCTCGTCCATCAGTACGCTCAGAAACTGCTCGAGCTTTCGCTTGCCCCGCGGAGCAACGAATCCGCGCTCCAGCAGGATGGCGCGCAACTGATTGATCAGAGCCGTCCGCTCCCCGACCAGTCGATCTCGCGATCAATGCAGCGTCTGCATGTCGAGCTGGTCCTGGCCCTTCAGTTCGACGAACCGCATCGTCGGCCGCGTCGCCGCTTCCGCGATCCCCTCGGCCTCCCGATCGTCGTTCTTCCGCGCCTTGACATGGGGCCGGACATATTCGGGCGACATCAGACGCACGTCATGGCCGTGGGCGGCGAACACGCGGCCAAGATGGTGGGCGCCGCAGCAGGCTTCCATGCCAACAACGCACGGAGGAAGCTTCTCCGCCAGAGCAACCAGCGTCTCCCGTCTCACCTTACGCCGCATAACGACCGCGCTGGACGTATCCAGCCCAACCACGCTGCAGACGTTCTTGCCGAGGTCGACGCCAAGGACCGCAATATTCATTCCCGTTCCTCCTTCTGAAACCGCCGGCGACCCTACGACGCCGGAAGGAGGGGTGGGCCATTCCATAAAACTTCCCGCGCACGCTGAAGGCTCAGCTTGAAGGATTGCCCGAGACGACGCCGGTCGAAATCTGGTTTGCGGACGTCCCTCGATAAGATCGGGATGAGGGCCCGCATCGGCCAGAAGAACGGCCAGGTTCGGCAGTGGGCCAGGCGCGGAACACGACCCAGGCAGCCCGCCGACCCGCGCTATGACAACGCCGATCTGTTCGGCGCGATCTGCCCAGCCCGCGGCGTCGGGGCGGCGTTGGCGCTGCCCCATGCCGACACCGACATGATGCAGCTTCACCTCGACGAAATCTCGCGCAGCGTCGCCGACGGCGCCCATGCCGTTCTGCTGCTCGACCGCGCCGGATGGCGCACCACGAGCAAGCTCGACGCGCCCGACACCATCACGCCGATCTTCCTGCCTTCCCGTGCGCCCGAGCTAAACCCAATCGAGAACGTCTGGCAATATCTTCGCCAGAACTGGCTCTCAAACACCGTCTTCGAAAACTACGACGCGATCGTCGACGCCGCATGCGCCGCTTGGCGAAAGCTCATCGCCCAGCCCGAAACAATCACCTCCATCGGAATGCGCCACTGGGCCCACCTCGGTCAGCCGTCATGACCTTTGGCATTACACCCCTAAACATGGAAGCTGGCTCGCTATGGCTGAATCCGAACTCGGCGTTCTGTCGAGCCAATGTCTGAGCCGGCGCATTCCAGACAAGCCGACCCTCCTCAGAGAGGTCGCTGCCTGGCAGGACCATCGTAACAAACATCACGCAAAAGCCGACTGGCGATTCACTACAGACGATGCCCGCGTGAAGCTGAAAAGACTCTACCCCTCATTGTGAAGGACTCGGGCGACTAGGTCCGGATAGTTGTTGGCTTGAGTTGGTAGATGAAGGATAGCCTGCTCAGGCAGCCCGGGCGAGCTTGCCGAGGTTGTGCGCGGTGCAGATCAGCGCCCATTCGGCCTTTACGTTGTCGATGCCGCGTAACAGGAATTGTCTGAACCCTCTTGCCTGTTTGATCTGTCCGAACACCGGCTCGACGACTTGCTTTCTGAGCCTGTAGCGGCTTCGCCACCCCGCGCGTTTCAGCTTGTCCCGCATGGCCTGGGTGAGCGGGCCGCCGCGCTTTCGTTCGGCTCGGTCGGGGTGCTTGGCCCGACCCGTTGCGATGTAAGCGCCGATCCCGCGATCGGCCAGGGCGCCGAGGTTGGCCTCGCTGCAGTAACCGGCATCGGCGGAAGCTTCCTTGGGCTTACGGCCAAGGTTCTTTTCGATACCGTCCACAAGCGGGGCGAGCTGATCCTGATCGCCCATGCTCTGGGTCAGGCCGTGCGCCACGATGATCTGGGCTTTTGCATCGACGGCGGCCTGCGCGTTGTAGCCCTGGATGTAGCCGTCCTTGGTCAAGAGCACGCGGCTTTCGGGATCGGTGAAGTTGCGCTGCCTCTTGCCCTCCGGATCCTGTTTGGGCGGCGCGGGCGTCTTGCCGTTCTTCTTGCGTCGCGGCGATGCGCTTCTTTTCCGCCTCTTCCCGGCGCCGTGTCTCCTCCGCGGCGGCGGCTTTGGCTTCCGCCTCCAGTTCGGCTTTGGCCTCGCGTATCTTCTCGAGCCGCCTCTGCTTGTCGGCCACCCAATCGGGCGTCTCATCGCCGCGCTTCTGGCGGTAGAGCTTGTCCTCCTCTGCATCGGCGGCTTCGGCCGCGGCCAGCCAGCGGTCGACCTCGGCCTGAAGCTCCGCTTCCCGCTTCTTCATCCGCTCATAGCTCATCGCCTTGTGTTTCGAGGCGTTCGCTTTGATCTTCGTGCCGTCGAGCGCCACCTGCCCGAGCTTCACCAGGCCGGCCTTTTCCGCAAGCTTCAACACCTGCACGAATAAAGCCGCCAGCGCCTTCAGATGTCGCTTGCGGAAGTCCGAGATCGTGCGGAAGTCCGGCGGATCGCCCGCCACGATCATCATGCAGTCCGCCCGCTCCACCGTCGCCCTGGCGATCCGTCGCGACGAATAGAGGCCGCTCGCGTAAGAATGCAAAAGCAGCGCCGTCATCATCTGCGGGTCGAACGGCGGCTGGCCCAGCCCGCTCGTGTAGCTGCCGGCGATCTCCTTCAGATCGAGGCTCTCTCTGACGACCGAAACGATCAGCCGGGACAGGTGGTCTTCGGCCACGTAATCTTGAACGCTCGGCGGCAGCAGATGCGTCTCGTCGATCTTCCAGGGCCGAAACTGCTTGCTCATAGCCACCCAAAGAATCAAACTCGTCGCATCTTGGCTAGTGACTACTCAGACAGGCTCCTAGTGACCGAGATGCGTTGACGTTCACGCCGATCGATTGACCCCCAACGTGACAACAACTCCTCCACACATTTGACTATTGGCAATCGTGCAAATCGGCGGCTACTCCGATGCACTTATAATTCTGTGAGATATTCGGAGGCCTGATTTGAAACGCCTGCCGTGGTCGGTAACCTGTCTCGGTCAAACGCGACAACAGAGCGAGCTTTTGGCCACGCAAAATCCAGACGGCTCTCTGGTCTTCTCGGCGGTGCTGAAAGACGAGGAGGGATTATTGTCCTTCCTCCTCGTTCCGCCTTCCGCCAAACGCGCTCCGCACCGGCAACGTCACGCAGAGCAAGACCTCCCCAGCTCGTAGGCGCTCAGACGTTCGCAGACCGGCGGTCGTCATTTGCGGGCCATGCGACAGACGTGGGCGTAAATAAAGTGACCAGGCTTGTGGGGCGGCACAGCGACGCCAAACTCGAGAAACTGTTGAGCAGCTCCGACGCGCGATCCTAGAGGCTCAAGTGCTCGAGCACGCGCGTGTGCGCTTCCAGTCCGCACGGGCCCTCGTCGTCGATCTCGCCGAGCTTGAGTACGGCCCAGCGATCGGCAATGCGGAGCGCAAAATCCAGGTTCTGCTCGATAACGAGCATGGCGGTTCCCTCCTTCGACCGTTCTTCGCGCAAGACCCCGGCAATGCGATCGACGATGGAGGGTTGGAGGCCTTCCGAGATCTCGTCGATGAGCAGGAGGCGCGGCCGAAGCATGAGGGCGCGGGCGAGGATCAGCATCTTCTGTTCGCCCCCCGATAGCGTGCCGGCGCGCTGTCTCAGTCTCTCCTTTAGAAAGGGAAAGTAGCCGAAGGCGTGCTCGAGCGCGGCGTCCAGCTCGGCGTCGGTGGGCGCGGCAAGTCTCAAGTTGTCGCGGATCGACAGGTCCTGGAAAAGCGCCTGCTCCTGCGGCGCGTAGCTCAGGCCCCAGGCGATCATCCGGGCGGGCGTCAGGCTCGCCTGGTCCATGCCCCCTAAGTGAATCACGCCGCCGCGAAGCGGCACGAGACCGAGAATTGTCTTGAGGAGCGTGGACTTGCCCATACCGTTCTTGCCGAGTACGGCGACGATCTCACCGAGGCGCACGGACAAGGTCACGGACTTCACCACCGAAATCGCGCCATAGCCGCTCGAGACTTGGCGCAGGCTCAGCACTTCGGAGGCGGGCTCCTCAGACATGGCCGCCGCCGGCATAGATGGTTCGCACCGTTTCCGAATTGACGACTTCGTCCACCGCGCCGTCGAGCACCAGCCGGCCTTGGTGCAAAACGACGATGCGGGACGAGATTTCGCGCACGAAATCGAGGTCATGCTCGACCAGGATGATCGCGTAGCCCGCCTCGGCCGTGAGATGCCGCAGGACCGCGCCGATGGTTGCGCGCTCTGTCCTGGTGAGGCCCGCGGTCGGCTCGTCGAGCAGGATGAGCCGCGGTTCGAGCGCGAGGACCATGGCGAGTTCAAGCGCCTGCTTCATGCCGTGCGACAGAAGCCGGGCGGGCGAGGCGATCAGATCAATGAGGCCGGTGAGCCGCAGGATCTCGACGCTGGCGACCGGCAGCGCAAGGATGGGCGCGGAACCGACGCCGCTCGGCGTTTCGGAGGTCGTGCGGGCGAGGCGCAAGCACTCGGCGACGGTAAGGCTATCGAAAACGCTTGCGACCTGGAATTTTCGGCCGACGCCGAGCGCCACAACGCGGTCGGGCGTGAGCCCTTTGATGGGCTTGCTTGCAATCTCGACCAGGCCCTTGAAGGGCTCGGAACCGTCGCTGAGGCATCGAATCAAAGTCGTCTTTCCCGCGCCGTTCGGGCCGACGATGCTGACGAGCTCGCCGGGACGGATCTCAAGGTTGATGTCCTCAAGCACGGAGAGACTGCCAAACGATCGCGCGAGGCCGGAAACCTTCAGAAGCGTGGCTTGCGTCTCAACGGTATTATGCGGTGCGGCTACCGCGACGCGGGGAACTCGCGTTTGGGTCGAGAAGCCGAAGACTGCGGCCGAAGCCCGACGCGCAAAGCCCGCGAGACCATCCGGCAGAAGGATGATGATGACGACGAACGCCGCCCCCAGCACAAGTTGCCACAGAAACGGCAAGTCGCCAGAAAGGCTGGCGCTGAGATAGTCGATCGCCAGCGTCGCGAGCACGGGCCCGAGCAGCGATCCTCGGCCTCCGAGCGCAACCCAAATGATGAGTTGCGTGCCGAACAGAAAACCAGTGTTCTCGGGCGCGACGACCCCCGAGGCATGGGCGAACAGGAAGCCCACGAACCCGGCCACCCCGGCGAGCGCCGCCGTCAGCATGATCTGGACGCGCTTCGGGCTGACCCCGAGATAAGCGCAACGGACGTCGTTATCGCGCACAGCGACGAGCAGCTTGCCGGCGTCGGAGCGGACCAAGACCCAAGCCGCCACGGTCGCCGTGACCATGACGAGGCCGCTTAGCCGGAAAAAGCCCTCAAGGTCGAGCGGCAGAGTATCGTAGCCGACAAGCCCGCTGCTCGACCCGGTCAGCGCGCCGCCGGAATAGACGAGTTGCGTGACCACGATCGGGAACACGAGCGAGATCACCGAGGCGTAGAGCGGCGTCGACCCGTGATAGAAGGAGAGCCAGCCGACAACGAGCCCGAGACCCATCGGCAGGACGATGGCGAGCGCGAGCGCCGCCGCCATCCAGGCCGGGGTTGAGCCGAGGCTCGTCATCGTCATGGCGGTCGTATAGGCGCCGACGCCGAAGAACGCGGCCTGACCGAAAGTCAGGATACCCGTGAACCCCCAAAGCAGGTCGACGGTCACGGCGAGCGTGGCGTAGAGCATCGAGCGGGTGAGGACGTTGAGCGCGAACGTGCCCAGAAGGAGCGGCGCAACCCAGACGACCAGTGCGCCCGCCAGAGCTCCTACCGCCGGCGCCCGCCATTCGCGGGCGCTCGCCGACGCTCGGCCGTTCAGGATAGCCGCGGCCTCAGGCACGCGAGAAGCCTCGCGGGCTTATCCTCAGCACGAGAGCTGCCAGCACCGCGACCGAGATGCCGCCGAGAACGGGACTGACGAAGGTGCTGACCAAGACCTGCACGCCGCCGAATGCGAGGCAGGCGATCGCCAGCGCCATGTAGGAGGTATCCGCGACCATCACCAGCATGAAGGCGCCGATGAGCCAGGCGACGCCCATGTTCGGATCGATGCTGGTGAGCGGCGTGAGCAAAACGCCGGCTAGCGCGGCGAGACCCGCGCCGATCATAAAGGTTGCGAGCCGCACGCGGTCCGTATCAATGCCGAGCCCTCGCGCGAGCGTCTCGTTCATGATCACCGCGCGGGCGGAGAGGCCGAGCCGCGTACCCTCGATTGTCAACGCAAACAAGACGCCGATCACGAGGGCAGCGAACAGCATGAACACGCGGTAGACCGAATAATCGACGGACAGCACCCGCACCGTGCCGGACATGAGGTTTGGGGTCAGCTGGACATCCCGTCCGAAGGCCAAAGTGATGAGTTGGCCGATAACAATCCCGAGCCCCCAGGTCGCGAGGATCGCATCCAGCGGACGGCGATAAAGAGGGCGGATGATGAGAAGCTCGGCGACACCGCCTAGAAGAGCGCCCGCGACGAAGGCGATCGGCAGACCCAGCCACGGGTTGAGCCCCAGCTTCGTGGCGACGACAGCGCAATAGGCCCCAATCGTGAGCCACGCGCCATGGGCGAAATTGATGATCTTGAGCACGCCGAATATGGCCAGCAAGCCGACCGACACCACGAAAAGAATTGCGGCCGTGGTCAGGATGTCGAGGAGAAGCAGCATCGCGGGCGCGCGGAGGGAAGCGACCTCAGCCGCTCCCCTCAAGCTTACTTCAGATTCGGGCACTGGTCGCCAGGATCGACGTCCTTGAACGTCGCGGCGACCTTGACCGCGCCGTCGCTCTGCACCTGCCCGAGATACATGGTGAGCGGAGCGTGATGCTCCTTGTCCATCTTGATCGTGCCGCGCGGCCCGGTGAAGGAGACGGTCGGCAGAGCCTCGATCACCTTGGCCGGATCGGTCGAACCAGCCTTCTCGACCGCAAGCTTGTAGAGGTAGACCGCCTCGTATTCAGGCACCGAGAGGTCGTTCGGGGTCTTGAGGTCGGCGCCGAATTTCTTGCTCGCGGCGTCGAGGAATTTCTTGTTCTCAGGCGAATCGATGCCCGTCACATAGGACGCCGACAGATAGATGCCGGTCGCGTCCGCGCCCATGCTTTTGGCCGTGCCCTCGTCGACGGCGAGATTGGCGTAAGGAAGGTTGATGCCTGCCGCACGCATCTGCTTGGTCAGCGTGACATTTGGCGCGCCGCCTGCGGTCGAGGTGATCACAGCGTCGGGTTTGGCGTCCTTGAGCTTGGAGAGGATCGGCGTCCAGTCCGCGCCGTCCATGGGCAGGTATTCCTCGCCGACCACTTTGCCGCCGGTCTTCTCGATATACTTGCGCGTGAAGCCAAGCATGCCGCGACCGAAGGCGTAGTCGCTGCCAATCAGGAAGTAGGTCTTGGCGCCTTTGTCCTTGGCGAAATTGTCGACGATCGGCGGCACCTGCTGCTCAGGCACCCAGGCGTCGACAAACATGTATTTGTTGCAGGAATGCCCTTCATAGAAGGACGTGTAGATATAGGGGACGCGCCCCTTGCTGACTGCCGGCAGGCCAGCGTTGCGCGCCGCGCTCGTCTCCATCGAGATCAGCGCGTCGACCTTCTTCTGGTAGATGAGAGAATCGAAGGCCTTCTGAGCGCCGGCTGCGCCCGAAGCGTCGTCGGCCACTTCAAGCGCGAGCTTGCGGCCAAGCACGCCGCCTGCGGCGTTGATTTCGTCGACGGCGAGTTGCGCCTCCTGCACGACCGAGGGCGCGACAACGCTGTTGGCGCCGGACAGTCCGACCGGTACGCCGATGACGATCGGCCCGGACTCGGCGGCTTGTGCGACCGTCGCGAGGAGCAAGCTTGCGCTGGCGGCAAAGAGTTTGGGTGTCATGGTAGGCGTCTCCCTGGGGTCAGGTCACGAGTGGCTGAGGGTCGGTGCTTTTCGATAGCGAGTGGCTTGTTCGTAAGCAAATGTAATTCCGAGCAGCTCTGCTTCGGTCCATTGCGGGCCGATTGCGATCAGATTGAACGGTGAGCCCGAGGCGTAGGAGCCCGCCGGCACGCTGACGCCTGGGAGGCCCGCGATGTTAATCTCGCTGACCGTCGTCTCGTGAATGATGTCCTCGGCCTCACGCGCGGCAGGCTGCTCGCGCATCTGCGGAAAGATCGCCGCATCCAGTCGGTTGCGGGCGAAAACGTCGTTGAAGATCGAGAGGTGCTTTTCCCTGAGCGCGATGAAGGCCGACATATCTGGTGGCTTCGTCGGGTCCGCGAGGCAGGCGTTGAACGCCGCGAGGCGAGGCATGTACGAGAGGACGCCAGTCGGCGCGAACGGATCCTCGGCCTTGGTCGCGGCCGCGAATTGGGCGAAGGTCTTGATCGCCGCCTTGGGTCCAAGGCGCTCGAGGTATTTGCCGAGATCGTAAGGCAGCGACTCGAGGCCGCGGGCGTCATATTCCTCGCCCGGCACGGTCGGCGTCCGTAAATCCGCGAAGCCGGAGCCGACGAAAGGGTCCTCGACAAGAATTGCGCCCTGCGCCTCGATCTCGCCAAGCGCACGACGATAGAGCGCCGTCGCTTCCTCCGAGAGCGGCAGGTTGCGCCACCCTGGCCCGTATGTGCCGATGCGCTTGCCGCGCAGCGCGCCCGGCTTGAGATTTGCGGCGTAGCCCTCCGGGGGCTTGCGGCCAACCCCGGCGACCGTCTTGGGATCGGCCATGGTGAAGCCCGCGAGCGCGTCGAGCGCCAGCGCCGCGTCGCGCACGCACCGGCCAATCGGGCCGACCACGTCGCGCAGGCTCGAAAGCGGCAGCACGCCCACGTTTGGCACCAGCGCGAAAGTCGGCTTGATGCCGACCAGCCCCTGCGCGGAAGCCGGGTTCTGGATTGACCCGCCTGTCTCCTCGGCAAGGCCCAACACTGCTAGGCTCGCGGCGACTGCGGTCGCCGTTCCGGCGCTCGATCCTCCGGGCAAGAACTCTCGCCCAGCTGCATTGTAGGTGGGGCCCGCCCAGCTGTCGTTGGCGTGGCTGCCGGTCGCGCTCAAGACCGGGATGTTGGTCTTGCCAAGGATAATTGCGCCCGCTTCCCGCATGCGCGCCACGACCGGCGCGTCGGTCGCCGGATAGAGGTCGACGCCGCCGGTCTTGCTGTGCAGGAGCCGCCAGCCGCCGGTCGTCGGGAATCCGGCCATGTCCATCGCGTCCTTGACGACCACCGGCACGCCATCGAGGGGGCCGAGGCTCTTGCCCGACTTCCGGCGTTCGTCGCTCACTTTCGCGGCGTCGAGCGCGCCGGAGTTCATGAACACGATCGCGTTATAAGGCGAGTTGTAGACCTCGATGCGATGGAGAAAGGCCTTCGTCAGGCTTTCGCTGGTGAACGCGCCGCTGGCGAAGCCAGCCTGCGCCTTTTCCACCGTCATCTCGACGACGTCGATCGCAGTCGCCGGCTCTTTCGTCACGCTCATGAGCGGTGCGCCGCGACGATCGACTTCGCGATCGAAGCCCCGAGCGTATATTTCGGATCGACCATGTTGCCGAGCCGCATCTTGCCGCACATGGTGAGCAGCAGATAGGCGTCGGTCTCGTCGAACCCAAATTCGGCGCCCATCCAGCGGATCAGCTCGCGATAGGCGATGCGGCACGCGTCCTCCATCGGCCGCGCCGAGCCAATCGTCATGTAGAAATCAGCCGTTTCGAGCCGCGGCCAAGCGATCGTCCAGCCCTTGATGAGATCGACCTGCACGGTGGTGACGGTCGGATGTTCCAGCGCAACGCCGCACAGTTCCCCGTCGCCTTGAATGGCGTGGCAATCGCCGAGATAGAGCAGCCCGCCCGGCGCGTTGACGGGCAGGTAGATCACCGAGTCCGGGCCGACGTCCGGCAGGTCCATGTTGCCGCCGTAATAGTCCGGAACGAGCGATGAGATCGCCTCGATCTCGGGCGCGGTTCCGATCGTGCCTATGAACGGCTCATAGGGCAGCGTGATCTTGTCGCTCCATTTGACGCCACCCTCGACCGTCACCTCGATCTTCTTCACAAATTCGGGCAGCGGCTTGTTGAGCAGCGCGGTCACTGTCGTGCCGACGAGTCCCCCGAATTCCGGAAGCAGCGCGGTCGTGCCGACCGGCTGGGGTCCGCGCGGAACGATCGACTTGATGTAGACCGCGAGACAGTCGCCCTTCTCCGCGCCGTTGACGAAGATCGGACCGTTCTGCGGGTTTAGAAACGGGATGTTGAGCTTCTCGCTCGGCTTGTCGGTCGCGAGCTTGATCGCGCCCTCGAACGCGTCATGCGTCTCGCACGAGACGACCGCGCCGGGATCGACGGTGAGCACGGGCTTGGCGAAAGGCCCATAGGTGTAGTGATATTTGCCTTGCACGGCCTCGGTGATGGCGCGCTGGGCGCCAGGCTTGCCTTTCGCCACACCATTGCGGGCCATGATGGATTGTTCGAACCAGGACACTTGCAAGCTCCTTTGGGTTTCAGACGGCGAGATAGCGGCGGACGACTTCGCTGTGGTCGAGCATGGCGGGCGTTAGCTCGGCGACGATGCGCCCCTTATCCATGACATAGCAGCGCTGCGCCATGGCGCGGATCATGTCGATATTCTGTTCGACAAGGACGACAGTCAGGCCGGTCTTCCGGTTCAGTTCGACAACGATGCGCGCGATATCCTGCACGATAGATGGCTGAATGCCTTCGGACGGCTCGTCGAGCAGAAGCAGCGTCGGCTGGCCGACCAGCACCCTCCCGATCGCGAGCTGCTGCTGCTGGCCCCCTGAGAGCGTGCCGGCCGCTTGCCGGCGGCGCTCCTTGAGAATCGGGAAATAGGCGTAGACAGGCTCGAAATCAGCCGTGCGGGCGCCGCTGATGCTCAAGCCCACCTGAAGATTTTCATCGACGCTCATGCGCGGGAACACGTCGCGCCCTTGCGGGACATAGCCGATGCCGCGCCTTGCGCGCGCATGCGGCGTTTCGGCGCCCATGTCCGCGCCGTTGAATCGGATGGCGCCGTCGCTCGCTGGCAGAAGCCCGATCACCGCCTTCATCAGAGTCGATTTGCCCACGCCGTTGCGACCGATGACGGCCGTAATCTCGCGGTCGCGCACCGCGAGATCGACGCCTTGCAGCACCGGCTTCCCGCCATAGCCGCTGCGCAACCCTTCGATGGACAGAAGCGCCTTGGGGTCAGGCATGGTGGGGCGCTCCATGGCCATGCCCGAGATAGATCTCCGCCACGCGGTCGTCGGCCATGATCTCGTCGATCGACCCTTGGGCGAAGATCCTGCCAAAATGGAGCACGGTCACGCGGGTGGCGATCTGGCGCACGAAGCTCATATCGTGTTCAACCGCGAGCACCGTCATGCCTTCTGTCTGCAAGGCGCGCACCATCTCCCCGGTTGCGTGGGTCTCCTCCGGAGACATGCCGGCGGTCGGCTCGTCCAACAGCAGCAGCTTCGGCCTGAGGCTTGTCGCCATCCCGATTTCGAGCCATTGCTTCTGCCCATGACTCAGGTTGCCGGCCGCTTGGCCAGCGTCGGCCGTAAGGTTGAGGAAATCGAGCTGCCGCTCGATCTCATCGCGCAAGCTCAAGCCCTCGAGATGATGCTGGAGCGCGATCTCGAGATTTTGCGCGACGCTTAGCGCCTTGAAGATGCCGGGCACCTGAAACTTGACGCTGATGCCGCGCCGGATTCTGTCGTGCGGCTCAAGCCTTGTGATGTCGCGTCCGTCGTAGAAGATCTGGCCGCTCGTGGGCTCATATTCGCCAAGGATCAGGCGGAAGAGCGTGCTCTTTCCTGCGCCGTTTGGCCCGATCAAACAGTGAAGCTCGCCAGGCTCAAGGGTAAAGTCGACGTCGGCGGCGACCTGGAGACCGCCGAAGCGCTTGTTGAGCTTGCGCGTCTCGAGGAGCGCCATCACGCCGTCTCTCGGGTGCGGCGCCGGAACAGCCGCTGCGGCAGCAGCGCGAGCGCCATGATGAGCCCTTCCGGCGCGAGCAGCACGGTGACCACGAGCAGCACGCCCATCGCCACGAGCGCGTACTGGCTGCCGTAGATAGTGAGCGCCTGAAAGCCCCCAATCAGGAGGATCGTGCCAAGCAGCGTCGTCGTCAGGTCGCTGCGGCCGCCGACCGCGACCCACACGATCGGCAGCGCCGCCGCCGTGATGCCCATGCTCGACGGCGTGATGTACTGGCCCCACGCCGTATAGAGCACCCCGCTGAGGCCCGCGAGCGAACTGCCTATGGCGAACGCGGCTAGCTGGTACTTGCGCACATCATAGCCCAGCATCGTCGCTCGCTCCGGGTTTTCGCGGATCGCCACCAGAACGTTGCCGAACGACGAATTCATCAGAATGCGCAGCGCCAGATAGGTGATCACGAGAAGTCCGAGCACGACGTAGTAAAGCGGCAGGTCAGGCGAAAGCACGAACGGGCCGTCGCTCCCGGGCCAGGGTATGGTCAGCGGCGGCATGCCGTTCATGCCGTTAAAGCCGTTGAGCCGCGCGCTTCCGATGTGCCACTCGGGACCGGCGGTCTGCGCCATGAATCGCTCGAGGACGAGGGTCACCGCGAGCGTCACGATGCCGAGGAAAACGCCACTGATGCGCCCAAAGAACAGAAAATAGCCGAGCACGGCGGCGACCAGCGCCGACAAGGCGACTGCGGCGAGAGTCGCCCAGAGCGTCAACCCGTAGTCGGCGCCCCAGTTGAGCGTGATGACGCCGTAGGTGTAGCCAGCAATGCCGAAGAAAGCCGTTTGGCCGAAGCTGAGCGCGCCGCCATAGCCCCAGATCACGCAAAGCCCAAGCGCCATGAAGACCCAGTTGAAGAAATAGACCGTGTTACCGACGGTGTAGGAATCCGTCACTAGCGGATAGCCGGCCGCGACCGCGAGGACGACCGCCGCCCCGATCCAGAACCACCGTCCGCGTCCGAGCGTCTGCGGGCCCTCGAGCCGCGACGCCAGTCGGAGAAGGAAAGGTCGTCGCCTCATGGCGGCCTCAGGTCCTTTCGCGCAGGATGAGGCCGGAGATGCCCCGCGGCAGCACACGGATGACGACAATGACGGCGATGAGGAGGCCTATCTGGCCCGCGAGCTGGCCTTCCCAGGTCGTCATCGCCGCCCGGATGAAGCCCAGGATCACACCCGCCGGCGCGGTCCCGACGAAAACATCCCCTCCGCCGGTCACGACGGTGACGAACGCCTCAGTGATGAACTGGGCCCCCATCGTCGGCACCAGTGTCATGGTCGGCGCGTAAAGGCCGCCGGTTGCGCCGGCGAGCGCGGCGCCGATCCCGAACGTCAGGCTATAGATGAACCGTGTGTTGACGCCGAGCGCATCGGCCATGTGGGGAACCTGAATCGTCGCCCGCGCGAGCACGCCGAAGCGCGTGAAGTTGAACAACAGGTAGAGCCCCGCGATGATCGCCGCGGCTGTCGCCATCAAAACGAAACGATAGACGGAGTAAGACAAAGAGCCGATCTGCACGCTGCCGAGTGGCGTCGAAATATCGGCAAGGCTGGGCCCAAGCAGAATCAACGTCCCTTGCGAGGCAATCAGGCTGATCCCCCAGGTTGCGACGATGGTGTCGAGTGGGCGCCCGTAGAGGTGCCGGATGACGAAGCGCTCGAGCAGGATGCCGATGAAGCCCGCGAAGAGCGCGCCGCAGATGATCGCCAGCGGCAACGGCGCCCCGAGCTTGGCGACGGTCACGGTCATGTAGGCGCCAGCCATGATGAATTCGCCATGGGCGAGATTGATGACCCCCATCATGCCGAAGATGATCGCAAGCCCGCTCGCGCACAGCACGAGAAAAGCGCTTGCGTCTCCGAACTGGTAGAGGAATCCGACGACGGCGTCGAACATGCAGCAACCTGCCGAGGCGCAAAGAACAAGGATCCGGCGAGACGTTCGTCCCGCCGGCGTTTTGGCGCGGCGCCAGACCCTGAGCGGCCCGACGCTGCGAACCTCAGCCCTTGGGTGGCGGATTGCTCGGCGTGTACTGGGCGTTGGGATTCTTCTTAGTCAGATCGCAGCCCGCCTCGCCGAGCCAATATGGCTTGATGTCCTGCCAAACCTTCGGGAACGAGATCGAATGATCCTCGTTGACCTTGGCCAAGTAGATCGTGTGCGACATGTGCTGGCTCTTGGGGTCGATGCAGACATGGCCTTCGGGCGCGTCGAAGCAGACGTCGCCCGCATCCACGATTTTGCGCAGATCGTCGCGCTTCGTCGATCCCTTCGCCCGCTCCACCATCTCCTTGTAGAGGTAGACGGCGAGATACGAGTTCTCGGACTCCTGGTTGATGTAGGGCTCCTTTGGGAACATCTTGTGCCACTTGGCGACGAAGTCCTTGCTCTTCTGGTCGTCGACCTCTTCGATCCAGTTGGTCGTCACATACATGTTGGCGAGGCTCGGCGGCTTGAAGCGCTTGTGCTCGTAGGCCTGTCCGACATTGACGGAACTGCCCATCGGAATGTGCAGGTTGGCGGCGGCGGCCTGCTCGTAATAGGACGACTGCGCCGTCCCCACGAGCAGGGTAATGAGGATGTCGGGCTTCGCCTTCTGGATGTTCTGGATGGTCGAGGCGAATTGCGACACGCCGAGGGGAATGAACTCCTCGCCCACCATCTCGCCGCCATTCTGCTTGACGATGTTGCGCACCCATTCGGCCGAGATCTGGCCGAAATTGTAGTCCGCGGCGATCGTGTAGACCCGCTTGCCGAACTTCTCCATCATCCAGGGGATCAGCGTCGAGAACTGCTGCTCGGGAACAGCGCCCGTCACGATCATGTGGGCGTCGCACACGCCGCCTTCATACTGGTTGTTGTAGAAGGCGAAGCCGTTGAGCTGGTCGACAATCGGGCGATACGCTTCGCGCGAGGCGCTCGAAAAACCGGCGAACACGACGTCCACTTTATCCTTCTGCAGCACGCGACGCATGAATTCCTGGTAGCGGGTGTTGTCGGACTGCGTATCGTAGATCACCAGTTCGATCGGACGCCCGGCTATGCCGCCGGCCTTGTTGATCTCGTCGGTTGCGAGCTGGATGCCGTGAACCTTGCCGATGGTCGCTAGCGCGAAGTCGCCAGATTGATCTTCAAGCACGCCGATCTTGATAGGCTCGGCGGCCTGAGCCGCCACACTCAACATTATCGCCCCCATCGCGGCGCCCAACTTCAGCATCTTGCGCATGTGCAGACCCTCCTCGGTCATGTGAACTTGAGAGCGCGGGGCCCGCCGGCCACGCAGCCGGGAAATTGCTGTCCGGCTGGAACAGGGATTCGCAGAATTCTTCAAGGTCGAGCCGTCGCCGCATACTTTCGCGGCGGAGCTCGGCATAGGCGTCGTCGTCGCTCAAGCCGCGCGCCTGGACGAGCCCGACGACCGCTTTAATGAGAAACCGTCGCGCGCGTCGTTTGCGGTCGCCAATCGCGAGCCGCGCCTCGGCGGACTGAAGCCTGCGGTGGTTGTTCACGCCGAGAAACAGCGCGGAATAGACGGTAGCGCCCTGAATCGGCTTGCGCAGGATCGCGGTCGCGCCCGCTTCTGCCAGAAGCTTGAGCCGGCTCGGCGCCTCAACTCCGACGATGCCAATCACGGGCGCGGCGGAGAGGTTGGCGCCCGGCGCGAGCAGCGGCGCGGGATTGATTGGCTGATCGGCGTCGAGAAATACAATGTCGCGATCGGGGTCGAGGTCCGAGGCCTTGACGTGGTCGACGCGCCTCAACGACACGCCGAGCCTGAGAAGCGTGCGCTCAAGCCCATCGGCGTTGAAATCGGCGCTGGCCCACAGCAGGCCGTGGCTTCGACGAAAGTTCTGGATCAGGCGATGCGTAGTCATGACGCCACTCGCAGGACGGGCCGGATGGCCACAGCGCCAAAGCGCGACGAGTTGCGGATAAGGTAAGGATCAGCGGGCGCCGGCCGCGTCGCTTCGCGCAGGATGGTGAAGGCGCCCGCCGGGTTCGAGCGCGCGATGCGGGGCGTGAGGGAAGCGTGCATGGTCTCGGGATCGATCCAGACTTCGCCCTGCGGCGCCATGATTGGACGCAGCGCGACCGCGCGCTTGACGGCGGAGGCCTCGACCGTGCCCGCTTCCGCGATCGCAAGCGCGAGCAGGCGCACCGCGAGGTAGGTCGCTTCGGCGTCGGCCGACACGACCGGCCCATCCGGAAAGCGTGCCCGGTAGGCTTTGACGAACCGGGCATTCTCGGGCGTATCGAGCGAGGAGAAATAGACGCTCGACGTGATGTGGCCATCGACGGCCGCCGGCCCGATCGCGGCAAGCTCCGGCTCGGAAAGCGTACAGCTTGCAACCGGAATCTCGCGCGCCTGGTCGATGCAGCGGCTCGTGCAGGCGGCGCGCAGGTCGCGCAGGAACTGATAGGACGATTCGCCGATCAGAGTGTTGAAGACGAACGACGGACGCGCGGCGAGAATCGCCTCGATGACTTGGCCGAACTCGGTGCAGCCGACTGGGAAATAACGTTCGGCGACAACGGCGCCGCCGTTGGCGCCGATCGCCTCGCGCAGGATCCGATTGTTCTCCCACGCCCAGATGTAATTCGAGCCGACGCAGAACGCCTTCGGGCCGACACAGCTCAGCAGATACTCGACCAGCGGCAACAGATGCTGGTTCGCGACCGCGCCGGTGTAGACGACGTTATTCGAGCTTTCGAAGCCCTCATAGTGCGAAGGATACCAAAGGAGGGCGTCCGCCTTCTCGAAGTGGGGAATGATCTCCTTGCGGCTCGACGAGGTGTAGCACCCGACAACATGCTTGACGCTGCCCGACAGCATCTCCGCGGCCATGGCCGAATAGCGAGCAAGCTCCCCCGCGGGATTGGCGATCAGTGGCTCGAGCTCGAGCTCGCGATGTTCAGCCCGCGCTTCGGCAATACCGAGAAGGGCGCCGCAAAGCATGCTCTTCGACACGACGCTGTAGGGTCCGTCCGACGAAATGAGGATGCCGACAGGTACGCGCAATCTGGCCACAGGCAGCTCAAGCTCCCAAGCATGTCGGCGCCACCAGTCAAGCTGCTGTCGGCGCCATTGCCGTGGCCTTTGAGGTTCTATCTGGCAGGCTCGCTCTCGGGCGGCTTTGCCCCGCGCCTGATACCTCGAACTTCGACGCCGCCGGGAGTCGATTTCGGACGGATCGAAGCAATAGCCGTGCCAGACCGCCGTTCCTGCGAAACTGACGCACCGGGTGGCGATTGTCGAGGCGCGGGGCGCAGAAGAAGTCCTGCTGGCGCGCCCAAACACACCATTGCCGCTTCATTTCACAAGGCGACGCCGGCTCACGTCCCGGCGTCGCCGCCTTCACGCATGCCCACGCCATAGGCAATCCGCCTTGAACTCAGGCTTTCTCACCAGTTCGTTCGGACGCCTGCGTTCCGGCGGCAATGCCGCCGCTCTTAAAACAGCCGATCCCACGAACGTCGTTGGAACGGTCCATGCGCCTCCCGATTGCACCCGATGTATATCCGGCTTGATTGATTTTCGATGCAAGCCACGATGGGTTTTTGCCTGCCCTATCTCAACGATGTCACGGTATTGTCTGAGGGTCAATGCCAGAAGACATCAAGTATAGGAATGACCCGAACCGAACGACGCTCGTAGGACGCATATCCGCTGGCGCTCAAGAACGCGTGGTCATTTTCGGCGTCGCCGATTGACACGACGTTGTGCGCGGATACCCCTAAGTCCTCGAGCGCTGCCTTCAGGCCGCTGGCTTTGTTGAGGCCGGGAGGCACCTCGAACTTCGGGGCGTCGGACTTACTAGGACAAGTCTGGCGGACGGCGGGTATGCCAGTCGGTCACTTGCTGGAAGGCGTGGCCTGCGCGACAGAGAAGGTCTTCCGACAGGTGCCGGCCTATGAGTTGGAGGCTCAGCGGGATACCGAGGCGATCAAAGCCACTCGGCATGGTTATTGTCGGGCTCCCGGAGAAGTCGAACGGGGCGGTGAACCGCAGGATGCGAAGCAAGACGTCGGGGTCCGCGCCGTATTCGGCCATGCGCGAAAGGTTCGGCACGGGGACCGGCATCGTCGGCATCAGCAGAAGGTCGACGTCCCGGAACACGGCGGCGAGCCGTCCGGAGAAATCCAGTCGCTCGTGATAAATCTCTCCTATTTCCACGCCGGACAAGCTGCGGCCGTGATCGATGAGCTGCGCAAGCGCGGGGCCGTATTCCTCAGCGCGGACGGGGTAGGTTTCCTTATGTGCGATCGCGGTCTCGATCGAGCAGAACGGGATCCAGCCCCGCAGCAGTTTGACCGTCGATGGGAACTCGATGTCGCGGATCTTGGCGCCCAAGCTGACCAGCACACGTTCGGCGTCTTGCACCGCCGCAACGACCTCATTGTCGATGCCGTCGCCATTGTAGGAGCGATCAATGCCGATCACCAACCCGCGGACGTTCTCCTTCGTAGCGGCAAGGTAGTTCGGCACCGGGGCCTGTAGAGCGGTAGGATCGTTCGGGTCCGCTCCGGCGATGACTCCCAGCACGGCCGCGGCATCAGCTGCGGTGCGAGCGATCGGACCGATATGATCCAGCGATGCAGCGAGCGCAAACACGCCGTAGCGACTCACTCGCCCCCAAGTTGGCTTGACGCCGGTTAGCCCGCAGGTCGCGGCAGGAAAGCGGATCGAACCACCCGTATCGGAGCCGAGCGAGGCGTAGCAGAGGCCGGCTGCGGTCGCGACGCCCGACCCGGTCGACGAAGAGCCAACCCAGTGATCCAGGTTCCAGGGATTGAGTGGGCTGGGGTCATCCGGATGATGACTGGTATAGGCGCCTTCGGTCATCTTGAGCTTGCCGAGGATCACGGCGCCGCCCTGTTCGAGCCGGTCGACGACGGTCGCGTTGTGGTCGGGGGTCCAGTTCTTGTGGATCATGGTTCCGGCGGTGCTCGGTGCGAATTCGGTGAAGCAAAGATCCTTCACTGCGATGGGAACCCCATGAAGCGGCCCGCGCCAGATGCCTTTGGCCGTCTCTGCATCGGCGGACGCGGCGCGCTTCATCGCACGGTCCGAGAGAACCGTCGTATAGCTCCGATACCGCCCGTCGAGCCGAGCAATACGATCGAGCAACGCCTTGGTAACTTCGACGGAGGAGATCTGCCGGCTGCGGACCAGTTCGGAAATGCGCATGAGGGTGTCGAAATGCGAGTCGTTGCGCATAACTTCGTCTCCGGTTGGCGTGTCTTGGATCATGGCGGGCGCTCCCCGCCCGCCTAAGAACTTCCGAAGTCGCCCATTGCGGCGGCATCGGAAATGTCCTGCGCGGCGAACTCGCGGACGATAGCGCCCTTCTGAATTAGGAGCACGCGATCAGACAGCGCCTTGATGAAGTCGATGTTCTGCTCAACCAGAAGGATCGTAAGGCCGCGCCGCACCCGCAGAAGTTTCAGCAGGTCGACTATCTCTTCGATAATAGAAGGCTGGATCCCTTCGGTCGGCTCGTCTAGCAGGACGATTTTCGGCTCCTGAATTAATGCGCGCGCAAGTGCAAGCAGTTGCTGCTCGCCGCCGCTTAGCGCGCCGCCGGGCCGGTCGAGAAGCGCCTCAAGGCGAGGAAACTCGGAAAGGATGAGCGCCAGACCCTCGCTGCGCCCGACAGCGACCGCTGCGAAGCGCAGATTGTCGCGAACCGTCAAACCACCAAAAATACCTCGCCCTTGCGGCACGTACCCGATGCCGAGGCGCGCGCGTCTGTGGGGCGGAGCCTGGGTGATCGACGAGCCTTGGAAACGGATCTCTCCAGATGTCGCCGGCAGAATGCCGATCAGCGTGCGCAAAAGCGTCGTCTTGCCCATGCCGTTGTGACCCAGAATACCGACAAACTCGCGCTCGCGGACGCTCAGCGACAGTCCAGCCAGAACCGGGATGCCGTCATAGCCGGCGCGCAGGTCGGCGACTTCCAACACGTTACCTCACTCCCTGACGGCCGACATAAACGTCGCGCACGACCGGATTGGCGATGACGTTCTGAAAAGTATCCTCGATCAGAATACGTCCTTGATGGAATACGGTCACGATTCGCGCGATCTGGCGAATGAACTGCATGTCGTGTTCAACGACGACAATCGTGGCGGTTTTGTTGAGATCGAGGACCAGTTCGGCTGTCCGCGCCGTCTCTTCGTCGCTCATGCCCGCGGCGGGCTCGTCAAGGAGCACGATCGTCGGTTCACAAACGATGACCATGGCGATTTCCACCCACTGGCGCTGCCCGTGCGCCAGTTCTCCGACAAAGCGCCCGAGAATCGGGCCGAGGTCCAGTCGTTCAGCAATGGAGTCGATGGCGGCGCCGATGGCGGCGCCCTTATGACGCATCCTGGCCGCAAGCCACAGGTTCTCGCGCACTGTGAGCCCATTCATGACGACCGGCACCTGATTCTTGATGCCGACGCCCCGGCGGCCAATCGCAAAGGACTGGACGCCGACAATGTCCTGCCCATGGAGGAGAATCCGCCCGCGCGTGGGCCGGATCTGGCCGGTTAGCATCTTGAAGAACGTGCTCTTGCCCGCGCCGTTCGGCCCAATCAGACAGCGAAGCTCTCCCCTGCCCACGGCGAAGTTCACCCCATCGACCGCAGCAACGCCGCCGAACCGCTTTTCGAGCCCTATGGTTTCGAGAACGGGCTCCGCCACGTTCATGAGCGGTAGGCCCGGATTCTGGCGAGGGCCTTATCGAATGCCCACCCGATGGTCGGCAGCAGCCCACGCGGAAACACAAGAACAAAGAGAAGCAGCACGAGGCCGAGGATCAAGGTGACTTGGCCGACGCTGACGGTCCCGAGCCAGTTGCTAAGATATTGCACCAGTCCGGTCGCAACGACCGGGCCGATAAGGGTCGAGCGGCCGCCGACGATGACCCAGATCACCACCTGCGCCGCCTGATTCAGGTTGAACATCTCGGGCGCGACGAAATTGCCCCAAATCGCGTAAAGCGCACCCGAAAGAGCGGCGATCCCCGCGGCGAGCACGAAAGCCGCGAGTTTGTAGACACGGCTGTCATAGCCCAATAGCTCCATGCGCGTTTCGTTCTCGCGGATGCCGACGATGATGCGGCCGAACGACGTCAGGAGCAGGAGGCGCAAACCGACATAGACGAGCAGCCCGGCGCCTCCGGCCAGATAGAAGACGCCATCGATCGAGAGCGTGGAGCCGTCCCAGGGAAGCTGTAGGCCGGGCACGCCGGGAATGCCGTTCTGCCCGTTCAGTCGTACGCTGCCGATGACATATTCCGGCCCGGAGGTGGAGCGGATGCTTTTTTCGAATATCAGCGTGACAACGAGCGTGATGACGCTCAGATAGATATCGCTGATCCGGCCATAGATGACAAAGTAGCCGAGAACGGCGGCGAAGATCATGGGCAGGCAGATTGCGGCGCCCAAGGGCCATAGCGTCGCGCCGGTGTTTAGCGAGAGGATCGCATAAGCGTAACCGCCGAGCCCGAAGAAGATCGTCTGGCCAAAGCTGAGAATCCCGACGTAACCCCACAGAAAGCTCATGCTCAGGGCAAGGAGGGCAAGCACGAATATGATCGACAGGTCGAGCTGCAGTGAAACGTCCGTGAAAAATGGCATCGCAATGAGCGCAACGGCAAGCGCGGCAACGAACACCCACCAAAAAGATGACGGAGGGGTCGCCGCGTCCGCGGCAAACTCGCGCCCCATTTAAAGACCGCTCCGAAATCGACCGGTGATCCCGGACGGCAGCAGGCGCAGGAGGACCACCGCGACCACGAGGACGCTCACCTCACCGAGCACGGAACTCCATCGGTACGATACGACGCCATCGATCGCGCCGAAGAGGCCCGATGCGGTAAGCGTCCCCATCAAGGGAAGATGCCCGCCAACAATGACCGTAATGAACGCCTTCGCGACGAAGAAGACGCCCATTGTCGGCGAGGCGCCGGTGATGGGCGCAAGGATGGCCCCAGCAAACCCGGCAAGGGCGGCTCCATATCCAAAGGTCGCCATGTAGGTCAGGCTGCGATTGGCGCCGAGCGCGCTCGCAATGTCCGGCTCCTGCATCGTGCCCCGCACGATGAGCCCGAACTTAGTAAACCGCGCCAGCGCCCAAGTCAGCGCAGCCACAGCAACCGTCACGCCAATTAATATGAGGTTATAAACCGACAGGTTCACGCCGCCGAGCGCCACGTTGCCAAAATTGGTCGATAAGCTTCGACCCTGCGGACCAAAGACCGTGGTGACTCCGCCGACGAGAAACAGCGACAAGCCCCAGGTCGCAAGCAATGTGTCGACGATGCGCCCGTAGAGAAATCGGATGATGACGCGTTCGACCAAGACGCCAAAGGCGCCAACCAGGAGAGCGCTCACGACCGCCGCCACCCACAAGGGAGCGCCGGCATTGCCGACGAACACACAACCGTAGGCGCCGAGCATCATAAACTCGCCGTGCGCCAAGTTTATAACCTTCATCATCCCGAAGATGACGGCGAGGCCCAGGCTGATCAGTACGAGCAGCGCCACAGAGTAGATGACTAAGTATGCCGTCGTTGCAACCAGACCCAATTAAGAGGCTCCGTAAATAACGCGAGTCAGGCTGACCTTCGGCATTGGCGCCCGCTCGGACTTTGACCACGAGCGGGCGCCAAGGGCGTACACACTCTCTCCGGAACGCTTCAGAAGAAACGCCAAGATTTCGAGCCCCTGCGGATGTCGGCAGGCGAGAGCTAGCACCTCTTCGAACGTTAGAGCGCCGGCTCGTACTGCTTCGTATCGTTTGGGTTCTTGACCAAGTTGCAGACCGCTTGCGTGTCGGATGGCTGCCGCTGCGAGAAGGATTTCACCACGTCGAAGCTGCCGCTCGTGTTGCCCACGCCAATATGGATGTCCATGACGGTATGATTGGTCTGCCCGTCGATCGTGTAGAGGCCGCCCGCGCCGTTGTACTTCGTTCCGCCCAGCGCTTTGATAACGTCGTCCGGCATAGGGCTGCCAGCTTTCTTGACCGCCTCGGCCCACAGCATCATGCCGCGATATCCGTATTCCCCGTACTCGCCGACATAATCGTTCTCGCCGGAATATTTCTTGAATTTCTTGACAAACGCCTTGGCCGACTCCAGCGGCAGAGTGTCGATGAATGACGTCGCGATGACGATGCCGTCGTTCTCCTGCGGGCTGAGTGTCGCATTTTCTCGGCCCACGCCATAGGTTCCGGAGGCCAACATCATGTTCTTCTTACCAATCGTCGATTCGAACTGACGATAGAAAGACATGTGCGCGTCGCCGACGAGCGCCGACCAGACAACATCCGGTTTGGCCGTCTGTATCCGGCTCAGGACAGGAGCGAAATTCGTGACGTCGAGGGGGAAAAACTCGACAGCAAGGTCTTGGCCGCCTTTAGCGCGAATGAACTTTTGCAACCACTTGCTCGTGATCTGCCCATAATTGTAGTCCGCCGCCAGTATGTAGCCTTTCTTCGCCCCCTTCTCGTTGATCATGTAATCGACAAGCGGTTCAACCTGCTGACCGGGGACCATGCCGGTGCAGACATGACGGCGGTCGCAGACGCCACCCTCGTAGAGAGAATTGTAGAAGTAGAGTCCTTTGAACTTGTCGACGATGGGCCGCATCACCTCGCGCGACGAACTGGTGACGCCGCCGTGCAGCACGTCCACCTTGTCGCGGACCATGGCCTGCGTCGCGTACTGAGAGTTGAGCTGATTGTTGGACTGACTGTCGTAAAATATGAGCTGGATCGGACGGCCAAGGAGGCCGCCGGCCGCATTCAGATCGTCGACCGCCATCGCAGCCGCCTTGATCTGCTTAAGGCAGTAAATGTTGAGACCGCCGGTCTTGTCCAAAATATTGGCGACCTTGATCGGTTCGGCCGCGGCAAGTCCGGCCTTGTTGAGCACGGCGGTGGCGCTACCAAAGGCGAGAGCGCCTGAGGTCGTTCGAAAGAACTGGCGGCGGCTAAACTTCATGACGAATTCTTTCTCTTCACATTTTCTAAGCGGACTATTCCGCCCAGTCTGTCCTTCCTCGAGCGCCTTCGACAAGGTGTTAAGATGTCGGCCCTTGTCCCCGATTAAAGCCTCTTTCGATCCGAATACTTTCGACACTCTCTCCCAATTGAAACTGAGACATCGCTACGGATCATTTGGAGGCGATCTCCTCTCCTACATGGATGACCACGTCGCCATCGAGATGCGAACGGGTCTCAAGCAAAAAGCGAACCAAGGCTGGAGAGGAGTTGTGCCTTTCCATGGCTCCTCTATCGGTGAAGCGTTCGAACGTCGTGAATAGGCACAGGTCATCCGCGGATTGGCTGATAAAGTAGCTGATCGTCTGCGGCTCTGTCTCGCGAACCGCCTCCACAACGGACAGAAGAGAGTCGCGCACGATATTTTGTGCATCGGAGCGCGCGCGAATAATCGCCGTGATCGTGACCATTAGCCCCTTCTGGAAACTGCTACGCGAGACGGAGAGCGGGATGAGACGACGCCCGAAGTCCGCAAGCAGACGCCGGGCCGAGCAGGTTCGTTGGACGCGAGAGTCGCATGATATTCGCTTCCGCGCGTTCCACAAGCGGCTCGTCGCCTGAATCAGGCCAGAAATATCCGAGCCGCTTCGTAGGACAAAATTGAGCCCCTCGTTTGTACGAGTCCATCTCCGAGGGCGCGAGTTTCGTCATTGGAATTTTAATTTAGCTGTTCTCGAAGGCTCCGGGACGTGCTCTGTTGGCGCGCCAAACGACTTTGGCGTTCCGTGTTCCAAGCGATTCCCTCGACGCGGACCGGAGGTTATGGCGGAGTTCCCCCGTCAGGAGCATTTTCATGAAGTCTCGGTACTGTCAGAGCGCCCACGAAAGATGATTTGCGCGACGTCGCCGCCGATCTTGGCATGTCATTCAGCGACGAGGACCTGGCCCAGCACCTCGCGGCGCTGATGCCGAGCATTGCGGCCTTCAACATCATCGACAAGATGCCCGACGAAAAGCCGAGGGTGACCTATCCGCGAACGGTCGGATACCGCCCGTCAGGCGGGGAAAATATAAGCACGGCGCCTGGTACATCAAGACGACTGTGGAAGGAGCGCCTTCCGGCAAGCTCAAGGGAAAGAAGGTGGTCCTGAAAGACAACTGTGCCTGGCCGGCGTGCCGATGATGAACGGCGCGTCGACGCTGCAAGGCTATGTGCCGGATGTCGACGCTACGGTCGCAACGCGCATTTTGGATGCCGGCGGCGCGATCATCGGCAAGGCTGTTTGCGAATATTTTTGCTTTTCCGGGGGCAGCCACACGAGTTCCTCGGGGCCGGTCCACAACCCGCTCCGCATGGGCTACTCAGCTGGCGGTTCTTCGTCGGGCAGCGCCTGCCTCGTTGCGCTTGGAGAGTGCGACATGGCGCTCGGGGGAGACCAAGGCGGCTCGATTCGAATTCCCTCCGCATTCTGCGGCATTTACGGCATGAAGCCGACCCACGGACTCGTGCCCTACACGGGGATTATGCCAATCGAGCTGACCATCGATCACATCGGTCCTATAACCGCAACGGTCGAAGACAATGCGCTGCTCCTTGAGGTGTTATACGATTTCCTGGTGATCACCTCGGGTTGGCGATTTTGGGCCACCAGTGGAAGCCGGCTTGGCTTTTGATTTTTTGTCGCTCCGCAGCGAGGGCGGCGCAACGTGCGGAGATGACCTCGTCGAGCGTTTCGAGGTCGGGAATGTGCTTGTTGACGATCGGCTCGTCGACCAGCGTCCAGAGCGTTTCGGCCGGCTGCACTTCGGGGGTATAGGCGGGTTGGAAGACGAGACGAACCCCTTCCGGTACGACAAGGCCGGCTTCACCGTGCCAGCCGGCGTTGTCGAGCACGAGCACGATGATCCGATCGCGCCCTGCGCCGGCTTCCTCGGCGAACAAGCGCAGCAGCGCCTCGAAGAAAGGCTTCGATACGCCGTTCGAGACGTACCAGAAGACTTCACCGGTGGCGGGTGAGACGAAGGCCGTCACATAAAGCCATTCGAACCGATGGTGGCCGTGCGAGATCGGCCGTTTGCCCACAGGCGCCCAGACTCGCCGCGTCACCGGCTTCAGGCCGATCCGGTGTTCGTCGGTCGCGAAAGTCTCGATCGGCGTGTCGGGATGGCGCGCCGCTTCCTCGGCGACAATGTCGGCCACTTTTTTTTGAAGTCGTCCTGCTCCTCGAGCGTCGCCGCCTTGGGGTTGCGCGGCCGCGGCTTTTGGATCGACCAATCGATCGCCCTCAGCGCCTCCCAGCCACGCTGCGCGGCGAGCGACGCCAGGCCCAACTCGCCCGCCATCCATTGCGCAACCTTGGCGCTCGTCCAAACCCCGCCGTCCGGCGGAGGATCGGCAAGACGAGCGCCAAGCCGATCCAACACCTCGGGCCTCAGAACAGTCGCCACCGCGCCGTTGCCGCGCCGGAGATCGCCCAGCGCCGAAGGCCCGCGCGCGTTGTAGCGCTCCAGAAGCTGCTCGATCCAGCGGCTCCCAAACGAGGTCATCGCCGACACTTCCCCGATCGTATGGCCCTTCGCCAACAGCCAGATCGTCTGGAAATGCCGCGAAGACATCGCGTCCCCGCTGGCTTCGTAACGCTCCTCCAATGCCGCAACGCTCAGATGACCGGCCACATGCGCCATGCTCGCCCCCAGCGAATCATGGCTTTCCTATCTACCAGCGGGAAATCCAACTGAGAATCCTTCCCCGCCGAGTTAATCACCCGGAACTCGTATTAGCCGGTCCGGACGGGCTCGATCCGCGTCAGTACGGAGGGCAGTCGCAGCCATATCGAGAATTGCTTCGTCGTGGTGTCGGCGACCTTCGCATTGCCGTAATCGAGGAAGGATTCGGCCACCCCCAGTCCATGCCACAGGTGGATTCTCTTGTACGCGAAGCGGCCGACAGGCTTAAGGGAATGAGCGCCTTCGTCGAGACCTTGTCGATCCCAATGCATTTGCTGGGTTTGCCCATCTGGCTGTCGATGGCGGCCGAGGGCGCGACGGCGCAGATGATGCACGGCAACGGCTTCGGCTTCAACTGGCAGGGCCTCTACGTCACCTCCCTCTTGGATTTTCATAGCAATTGGCGGACGCGGGCCAACGAGCTTTCCGAAACTTTAAAGAGCACGATGTTGCTGGGGCCATTATATGACCAAACATTATCGAGGGCATTACTACGCCAAAGGACAGAATCTGGTGCGACGATTGCGGGCGGCCTACGACCACGTCCTCGCCTCCTACGATCTGCTGCTGATGCCGACGCTTCCGATGGTGGCGACCAAGGTGCCAGAGGAGAACGCCCCAATTAGCGAGATTTTAGAGCGAGGCTTCGAGATGTTGCCGAATACTGCTCCGTTCGACTGCACTCATCATCCGGCCATGAGCGTGCCGTGCGGTCTCGTCGACGGACTGCCGGTCGGAATGATGTTGGTTGGTCGCCAATACGGCGAAAGCGCCATCTACCAGGCCGCAGCCGCGTTCGAGGCCAAAGCCGAGTGGAGGTCTATGAAGGCGTGATCAGAAAGGGGCTGCCGCAACTACCCTCCCCAGCCGCATGGTTTCGCGAGCCGCGGTAGGAGGTCCACATAATCAACCCCGGCCATCAGCGCCCGCGCGGCTAGGGGGACGGCTCGGGTTGGTCATCTGTCACAATCGCGCCGGCATTGACGGAGGGCGTCGATGAGATTGTTCCACGCCGGTCCGTCGAGACTGCCGTAGGCGCCCGCGCTCAAGGTCGAGCGCGGGCTATCTTGGCCCTTCTCTTTCCATTTCTTGAGGAAATCCTCTTGGTCCTCACCGGATCGGATAGGGCTTGCCGGCGTCATCGAGCGCTTCAAGCGCGGCCACCGCGGTCGCGCCCGCATCCATCCAGATCGCATCGATGTTGCCGAAGCGTCCGAACATGCGAAAATTGTCGGGCGGCGAGCAGCCGGACCACATCATCGCCGCGCCGTTGACCGAGAGCAGCGTCTCCAGGGTAGCGATGATCGACGGGCCTTGAGATACGCGACCACCGCCCCATTGACGAGCCCGACGAGCAAGCCGACGCCATAGAGAGCCACGATCGCCATCAGGTCTTCGAGGGATCGTTCGCGGTCAGCATGGATCCGTCGATCACCGTCAGCGTCACCAGCGAGCCGGCCGAAAGATCGAAGCCTCCGCTGACCAGCACGAATAAAATCATCCGTCGAGCCGGACGGTTCCCCGGTCGGGCCGGTGGACGCCGCCGAGGATTTTGATCAGCGTCGTTTTCCCGTGCCGTTTCTCGGCGCACAGCGCATGAACCTCGCCGCGCGCCCAGCCGATACTGACGTCGTCGAGCGCCTGCACTCCCGGAAACGTCTTCACGATGTTGAGCTTGCTCCACCACTCTCTCAACTCCCTGCGCGAGCGCGTCGATTCGCAGCCCTACTCCGCCGCAATGCGCTCCTGCGCCGCGCGCTGCGTCCGCGGATCGCGGTGCAGCTTGCCGTCCTTCATAATCATCGCCAACCGAATCGGGGCCAACGAGCACTGACTGATCGAGAAGCGGGTTGCCGTCGACGAGCAGGATGTCGGCCAGCGCTCCCGGCTTGATCACGCCAAGCTCGCCTTTATGGCCCATCAATTCGCCGCCGACCGACGTCGCGCAACGCAGCGCGTCCGCTGGTGTATAGCCGAAGAACTTGACGAAATGGCCAATGTCACGAGCGTTCTGGCCCATCGGCGTGATCTTGAATCCGTAGTCGCCGCCAATCACCACCTTAATGCCGCGCTTTCGCATCTCCTCGTAGGTGCGGCAGGTGGCTTCAAGCTTGCGCGGCAGATGCATGCTCTCGACCACGTCGCGCGTCATGCCGAAGGCCTCCCCCTCGAACACCGCATTGTGAACGAGACCGAAGGCAGGACCGACGATGACTCGGTCCTTCGCCGCCTCGAGCATGTCGAGCGCCTCTTCGTCGGCAAAATCGCAGTGATAGACGCAATCGACGTGATTGCGCACGGCGCGCTTCACAGAGGCCGCCGCGCGCGCATGACAGGCGACGCGCTTGTTCCACTCATGGGCGATCTCGACCGCTGTCGCCACCTCGAGCTCGCTCATCGACGCGAGGCTCTGGGCCAGCACGGAATTGACTGAGCTGTGGCTCACAGCAACCGCTCAACAATAATACCACACTAGCCCATCACCCGTCGCGGCGCAATGGCGGTGCGAAGTCATGGACGATCGCGGCGACAGCCTAGATAGCGGGCTCGCCCTCGAGCGACGAACTGGATGCGTACCCTTGGCATCTCGATCGGAGAAGGAAGCTTCTGATAGCGTCTGTCGTCCTCGGTGGGCCGCCGTGGCCCAAGACGATCACGTTGGGATTGATCGCCAGCGCCGCCGCCGCGACGGCGTCGTCACGCAACGAACGATTGCACCGGTCGATGTCCAGGCTCCAGACGGCGGTATGCGGCGCGTCCGAGGCGACGAAGGTCCGCGGCGCGACACGACGTCGGAAAAGCTCACGTCCCTGAAGCCAGCGTTCGAGGACGAGGCCATCGCCGCCCGGTTTCCTGAGATCCGCTGGAGCGTCACCGCCGGCAATTCGAGTTCGACGCGTCAGGTGGACGTATTCGCTGACGATCACGTCGCGTGCTGAGCGAGCTTCGAGAAGACCGCGACCGCAAGACCGATCGGGCCCGCCCTCCATGATCAGCACGCGTTCCCCGACCGACACTTTACCTCGATTGACCGCGTGGAGCCCGACCGCGGGCGGTTCGACCGCCGCCCCCTCCCAGCTCTTCACCGCGCTCGGGAGGCGCAACGCCTCTTTCGCGCTGAACTTGACGAACTCGGCATACCCACCCTGCGCCGACGGATGAAATCCCGTCAGCGCGTTCTTCGGACACATGATGCCGAGATTGTCCTTGCATTCGCCGAGGCCGAGCTTTCGGCAATCCTCGCAGGCGTTGTTCGGGAGCGCGGTCGCCATCTCGCCCACCTTCCAGCCCGGCGCGCCCGATTCGACGATTTCGCCCGCGAACTCGTGGCCGAGGATGGCGCCGTCCGGAACAACGAAGACGCCGGGGTGGGTCGAATGGAGGTCCGAGCCGCAGACGCCGCAATAATGGACCTTGAGCACGATCTCGCCCGACCCGGCTTTAGGGTTGTCGACCGTCTCGATGCGAAGCGGTTTACCCAGTTCGTGAAACACGGCGGCTCTCATTGCCTTCGCTCCTCGAGTCAGGGCGCCAGTGTATGGTGAGAATCGACGAATGACATGAGGTCGATCTTCCACTTGCTATCCTTTTTATCGAGGATGAAGAGCCAGTCAGCGGAGGCACTTTGTGACTTGCCGCCCAGCATAAATGGGAAGGAAGCGGGGATCACCGCCTCGGCGCGCGGTTGCACGTTCACCTTCGATGTCGACGCTGTGATTTCAAAGGCTCAACGAGACTGGCCCCCGAATAGCGCCGATCCTATTTCACCGGACCGAGCCAACTCAGTCTGCCCGTGGTCTGCGTGGAAAGCCGGCAGGCCTACCAGGCGCTCAAGTCACTCGCGACCCACAAGACCGATCGCAATGACGCCCGAGGGCTGGCGCATTTGGCCCGCACCGGGTTCTTCAAGCCCGTGCATGTGAAGGCGCTTCCCGCGCACGCCATCCGCTCGTTGATCAGCGCGCGCAAAAAACTGGTCGGCCAGCGGGTGACCTTGGAAAACCAGATCCGAGGCCTCGCGGTCGTGTTCGGGATCCGGCTCCCTCGCGCGCTTACCTCCGCCTTCGTCAACCAGGCTCTCAAAGCCAGCGAGGGGGTCGCGGGTCTCTCTGCCGCCATGCGGGGTCTGATTGCGGCGCGGACTGCCGTAATGACTGCGGTCGCTGCCACCGACGCCGACATGAGACGCATGACAAGTGCTTCGGTCGCCTGCCGCCGGCTCATGACGATTCCAGGCGTCGGTCAACTGACCGCGCTCGCTTTTGTGGCCGCGATCGACGATCCGTCGCGCATCCGTCGATCGCGAGACATCGGCGCCTACTTGGGCCTCGTCCCAAGACGGTATCAGTCGGGCGAGGTCGACTACGTCGGCTGCATGTCGAAATGCGGAGACCGACGGGTGCGAACCCTGCTGTACGAGGCCGCCGACGTCATGCTGACCCGCTACAAGGGCCAACTCAAGCTCATTATCATAATCGACGATTTTGAAATACGAAGTACTTTCGTTATTTTTTAATTTCTTGGAGGCAGCGACGTTTCGACCGAATTGCCGGGGCTCAAACCGACCGTTGAGAGAGCGCTCTTCGGCCCGTCCTCAAGCCGCAATTCGACGCCCTCCGCCTCCGTTTGGATCCAATCGATCACGACCCGAACGTCGTCGCGCGGCGTCGAGTTCCGCCTGAACCAGCCAATAGGCGTATCCTCGCGTGCGATCCGCGTCCGCGTCGCCGACCACAACGAGCCGGCCCTGGGACAGCAGGGCGCAATAAGGGCGATGCGGCCCAACGCTACTCCCTGGCCTTCGAGAGCCGCCCGGATCGCCTGATCGTATTGATTGTAGCGCAGGACGCCCCTGGGTTTGATGGCGCTCAAGCCCATGGAATGGAGTCTGGTCGGCCCATTGCAGCCATGGGCGATTGGAGTCGTCATATTCGATGAGAACCTGTTTGGCGATCGAAACGGCGTCGAGCCGAGTGACGCCGAGCGAGGGATGAGCGACAGGCGCGACCGCTTCGCCGAACAGGCGGCGCGATCCCGCCGGTGCGCTCGCAGCGTCGCAATAGCGAATGGCGATATCCGCGCTCTTGGTTCTCAGATCCACCACTTTGTTGTTCGCCGCAACGCGCACGTCGATATCGGGATGGCGCTGCTGGAAACCGCCAAGGCGCGGCATGATCCACAGTCCTGTGACGCCGATGCTGGCGGTGATCGTCACCGGCTGGCGATCACGCGCGGACGCGAGCGCGTTGACGCCGTCCTGAAGCTGCTGGAGGGCGCTGTCGGCGACGCGAAAGAAACGTTCGCCCTCGGCGGTGAAGCTGATCGAGCGGTAGCCGCGGTTGAGCAGCCTGACCCCGAGCGCCTCCTCGAGCGCGATAATCTGACGGCTCACCGCTGATTGGGTCAGGAAAAGATCCTCGGCCGCGAGCGTCATGCTCATGCGTCGCCCGACGGCGACGAAGCCGCGAACGAGGTCGAGCGAAGGCAGCCGGACAGGAAAATTTCGCATGTGCTTTCCTCATGCGATCTGCGCTGCACTCTTGTCGGCTAGTTACGCCTTGTCAAGGCTAGTTCTGAGGCGTTGCCATCAGTTGAAGGCTACCGCATTCCTTGCGCGCATGCTATTGACGCCCATATATCGTTTGACGGGCGAGGGCGGTGGACCTAGCTATATCCTAAGCAAAGATTCGTGGCATGGCCAACGGATTGGGGATGCGCTCGCGGTTGAGATCAATGACAGCGTGATGGATGGCCTGGTCGAGCGCGGCGGCGTCGGTGAAGGTCTGGTGGGCGAGGTGATGGGCTTTGAGATCGCGCCAGACCGGCTCGATGTCGTTGAGTTCGGGGGCGTATTTCGGCAGCCATTCGACGGTGAGCCAGTGTGCGCGGGCGGTGAGGGCGGCGAGCGAGCGTTTGCTGGTGTGGATCGGACCATTGTCCTCGACCAGCACGACCGGCTTGGCCTGCCGCCCGGGCTGCGGCCCAAAGAGACGGTCGAGTTGCTCCAGATGAGCGATGAAATCGCTGCTGCGCTTGGTCGGGCTGGTATGGACGATGAGTTGGCGCGTGAGGGGATCGAGCGACCCCAGTATCGCGACCTTCTTGGCCTGCCCCGGCGCCGGCACACGCAAGTCCGCTCCCGACTTCGCCCAGGCGCGGGCGAGATAAGGATGGGTCAGCGCCTCGCTCTCATCGCCGTAGAGAAGAACGATGTCGCCGGCTTCGGCCTGCTGTTTGCGCAGTTGCAGGCGCAGGCCCACCCGTTCCACTTCGCTTTCCCTCTGACGGCCCTTCAGCGTGTGCCGGGGCCGCCGCCAGCGGAACTTTTTTTTCGCAACGCCTTGGACAGTTGCGAACGGCTGATGCGCACGCCCTCGCGCGCTTCGATCTCGGCGCGAAGGCGGGGGATTGTCCAGTTGCGCCGGTCGGCCACAGGTTCTTCCAGCAAGGGGGTGGCAACGCGCATGGCGGCTTCACTCTTCACCGGAGGCGGGCCCGGCGCGATGCTGGCCTTCAGCGCTGCGATCCCGCCGGCGGCGAAGTCGCTGCGCCACAGCCGAACCGTATCTTCGCGCACGCCAAACGCCGCCGCGATCTTGGGGCTGGTCCAACCAGCCAGCGTCAAAAGCACGGCGCGGGCGCGGTCCGCCTCGCCGCGATCGCGTGAACCGGCAAGAGCCAAGAGGCCGGCGCGTTGTTCATCGCTCGCCGTAACCGGAGACTTTCCCGCCATGTCATACACCTTGCGAATCGGCGCAGGCAGCCAACCGCAAAAAACCTATCCGTTGGTTAGCCAAACGGAATTTGCTTAGCCGGGTCGAAAATCGGCTCGCAATCGGAAGCGTAAAGTCGCTTAAGGAGGCTTTCATGCGCATCGCATTGTCGCGTATTGCTTTCGAAACTTCTCCGCGAATTTTCCACTGGCGGAGCGAACTGCAGTCATGGCGCCGCCGCGCCCGGGAACGAGACGAACTCGCGCGGATGTCGGACGGGGAGCTGCACGACATCGGTGTCACCCCCGCCGAGCGTTGGACGGAAATCAATAAGCCGTGCTGGCGCGGATAAGTCGAGGTGGGGAATCCTGCGGCGCTTCGCTTGCCTTGTCATAGGCTCTTCTCGAACCAGTGGTCGGCGTATGGATTGTCATTGAAACGGGCGACTTCCTGGTAACCTTCGCTTCGGTAGAGCGCATGGGCTTCGGTCAGCGCCCGGTTGGTGTCTAAGCGGAGCGTCTTCAGCCCTCTCTCGCGGGCTGCGGCTTCGAGCGTTCGCAACATCCGGCGCGCAACGCCAGATCCCCGGGCGGACGGGGCGGTCCAGACCCGCTTGATTTCTCCCATTGTCTTGCCGACGCGCTTGAAGCCGCCGCATCCGATTGCATCGCCGTCGAGCCGGGCGATCAGAAAAAGACCTGACGGAGGAGCCATGTCCTCGGCGCGGGCGGAATCATCTGTGGCTGCGTCGAAGCCGCCCTCGAAACGCGCCGCGAGTTCGCTAAAGTACGCGTCCAGACAGCGGCGCGCGTCGGCGCTGTCCGGCGCTTCTGCGGCGACCTGCACCGCCGCGGCTCGGATCAGCCGCTCGACCTCGCCCATCGCCGCCAGCAAACGATTCCGCTCGGACACGTTGAGTGGGGTCAGCATCGACGCTGCAAGATTGTCCGAAAGCCTGTCATAGGCCGCGCATTCCGCAGTTCCCTTGCGCGTCAGGCTCACACGGCGGCGGCGACCGTCCCCGTCTCCCTTGGCCATCGCGATCAACCCCTGCGTTTTCAGGGATTGCAGCAGACGGCTGAGATAGCCTGAATCGAGCCCGAGCTTGCTGCGGAGCATACGGACGTCAACGCCGTTGGGGCTGATTTCGAAAATGAGCCGCGCCTCCGCCAGCGGACGGCCGCGACGCAGATAATTGACCTCGAGCGCGCCAACGCGCCGACTCACCAGGCGATTGAAGCGACGAACGCTTTGTAGCTGGCTCTCGTCCATTCTCTGACTCTAGTCAGATATCTGCTGATTTCAAGCCCACCGGGGGACCATGCGCCCGCCGCAAAATCGCGCCTCAATGTCTCTCCCGAAGGCGAAAAGCTCGCCGCCCACCCGGCCGGCTGTGCGCAAAATTGTGATCGACGGCGGGCGCCGGCGAGGTGAAGGAAACGATTGCGGCGCGGCGGCAAACGGCGTTAGTCTGACCGCCAGCGTAAACGGCGCACGCTGTCTTGCGATGCTGTGCATCTCGCATCGCGGTTCGCGCCCGCAAGAAAAAGCGTCCACCGGCGCGCTGCGCGGAACGCGCTGCTCGCCACGATGTTGAGGGCTACGGGGCTCCTAAGTCAGGAGACTATGATGCCAAACGTGGAATACGGACTAGCGTCAGGGCACTCGTTTCGCCATCTGGACGTGGCGCCAATGATCGCAGCGCTTCGGTTCCAGCCTTCGGATTTCGAATACGCTCATGGCTGGCTCAATCATGTTCCAAGCCGCCATCGCTTCCAATTCGACCGGAGGGGGCGGGTGACGATCGACGCTCTTTGTGGCTGTGCGTCTTTGTCGGTAAAACCCGAGCAGGCCGATGAACTCCATTCGATGTTCAAGACCTGGCGCCACTACTATTGGCAGCCCCTGGAGACGAACCGGGAGTTCGCGTCGCACTTCCAAGAGCCGAACGCTTGTGTGAGGTTGTTCCGTGATATCCGCATGGCCTGGCGGCGCTTCCGCCGGCAAGCGGACCAGGTGACGATCCCTGCTGACGCGCTTCCGGTTGCAACGCCCGCAGAATAGCCAGCGTTCATGTGCGTTAAGTCCGCGCGTCCGCACAGGCGGAGGCGCGGACTCAATCATGCTCCTTTCACTCGGGGCAGCAAAGGTCGCCCCAGGCTAGCTGGCGGGAGAGGGCTCAGCGCGTGAAGCTGACTGCGTTGCCGGCGTCGACGTTGAGGATATTGCCGGTGCTCTTGGCGGAGAGCTCTGAGGCGAAATAATAGACCGCTTCGGCGAGGTCCTCGGGATAGACGGATCGTTTCAACAGCGAACGCTGGCGGTAGACCTCTTCGAGTTCAGCCTCGCTGACCTTGTTTGAGGCAGCCCGTTGCGCCCGCCATTCCCCCTGCCAGATCTTCGAGCCGCGCAGCACCGCGTCCGGATTGACCGTATTGGCGCGGATGCCGAACGGCGCGCCTTCGAGCGCCAGGCAGCGCGCGAGGTGCACCTCGGCCGCCTTGGCCGTGCAATAGGCGGAGGCGCCTGGCGAAGCGGCGAGCGCGTTCTTTGAGGCGATAAAAACGATGCTGCCGCCGAGGCCTTGATCCTTCATGATGCGATAGCCCGCCCGCGCGGATAGGAAATATCCGGTCGCGAGGATCGAGATATTCCGGTTCCAAAGCTCGAGCGAAGTGTCCTCGAAAGCCGCCGCGGAGGCGATGCCCGCGTTGGCGACGACGATGTCCAGCCCGCCAAAGGCGAGGACCGTTTCGTGAAACGCGGAATCGACCTTGCTCTCGTTCGTCACGTCGACATGGATTCCCGTGATCACATCCTTGCCGAACCTTTTGCCGAAGTCGGCGACGGCCGTGTCCAGGCTTTGGGCGTCGATGTCGGCGAGCACGACGCAGGCGCCTTCGCCCATGAGCCGAGCCGCGATCGCTTGCCCGATGCCGCCTGCGCCCCCTGTCACCAGCGCGACGCGCCCAGCGAGCGATTTTGGCTTCGGCATGCGCTGGAGCTTGGCCTCTTCCAGCAACCAATATTCGATATTGAACGCTTCCTGCTCCGAAAGCCCCACATAGCGGCCGACGCTGGACGATCCCCGCATCACGTTGATCGCGTTGACGTAGAATTCCGCGGCGATCCGAGCCGTTGATTTGTCCTTGGCGAAGGACAGCATGCCGACGCCGGGGACGAGATAGATGACTGCGTTGGGATCGCGCATCGCCGGAGAGTTCGGGTGTTTGCAACGCTGATAATAGGCGCCGTAATCGGCCCGGTAGTCGGCGAGAGTCTTGTCGAGCGACGCGATCATCGCGTCGACATTGCGGTAGGTTGGGTCGTAGGGCAGTACAAGCGGGCGGATCTTCGTGCGCAAGAAATGATCCGGGCACGACGTCCCAAGCGCCGCCAGGGGGTTGAGATCGCGCGAATTGACGAACTCCAGCACCGCCGGCGCGTCGGTGAAGTGGCCGATCTTGCGCTCGCTTGCAGAAATGTGCTTGCGAATGGCGGGCAGGAGCTTCGCCGCAACATTGCGCCGGTCGGCCCGAGGCAGCGCCTCGACACGCGAGCCGCCAAAGGCTGCTCCCTGCGCCTTTGCTCCGAGCCATCGGGCGGCCTTGTTGATCATCTCCAACGTAATCCGATAGCATTCCTTCGAGGTCGGCCCCCAGGTGAATAGCCCGTGCCCGCCAAGGATGACGCCTTTCATATTTGGATTGGCCTCAGCCATCGCGCCAAGCTTGAGTCCGAGATCGAAGCCTGGCCGCTGCCATGGCAGGAAGCCGAGTTCGCCGCCGTAAATCTCGCGCGTCAGCGCTTCCGCCTTCCCGCTCGCCGCGATTGCGATCACCGCGTCGGCATGAACGTGATCGACATGCGTGTGCGGAACGAAGCCATGCAGCGCGGTGTCAATCGAGGTTGCGCGCGGATTGAGGTTGAAGGTGCAATGATTGTAGAGCGCGACCATCTCATCCTCGTGCGCGAGGCCGCGATAGATCGACTTGAGGCTCAAGAGCTTGTCCATGTAGAGCGTCGAGAAGCCGTCGAGCTTCATCGAGCCGATGTCGCCACCGGAACCCTTGACCCAGAGAACCTGGGTCGGCGCGCCGGTCAGCGGATCGGTCGCGGCGAGCTTCGCGGATGTGTTGCCGCCGCCGAAATTGGTGATGCGCAGGTCGCTGCCAAGCAGATTCGACCGGTAGAGAAGGAGACCCGGATCGTCCAGGGAAGGCGCGTGCTCGTCGTCCCAGAGGTCGGGCAGCGGAGCGTCAAAACGTACTTGATCGCCGCTCATGGGCCGTTCCTCTCAGTGGGGTGCGATTTTCAGCCCCCCATTAGGCAAATGCTCGCAGAGCGTCAACGTTTCTGCGCAATTGCGCAGCTTCGGTGAACGAGTGTGATTGATTGACAGCCCTATAGGCGCGTGGCACTGAAAGCAGCAACCACCAATATCGGGGGAACGACAAGGTTATGCGCGAGCGACAGCGCGTCGAAATCCTCCGCGATCTGCTCGCCGCGCAAGGCTTCCTCTCTAGTGCCGACCTCATGGCGGCGACAGGCGTCGATCTTGAGACGCGCGCCACGGAGGCGGCGTGAGCGCAGGGCAGGAGGCTGGCGCTCCGCCCGATCGAGCCGCGACTCCGCTGCTCGAGGTCCGGAATATCGAGAAGACGTTTCCCGGTGTGCGCGCTCTCTCGGGCGTGTCGTTCGACGTGCGTCCGGGCGAGGTCCATGCGCTGCTTGGAGAGAACGGCGCCGGCAAATCGACCCTGATCAAGATCGTGTCCGGCGTCTATCAGCCCGACCTTGGTTCGATCCTGGTCAACGGGGAACAAGTTCACTTTTCCTCGCCCGATGACGCGCGCCGCGCGGGCGTCGCGACGATCTATCAAGAGCTGCTGCTGTTTCCCGAGCTCAGCGTCGCTGAGAACATCTTTCTGGGCCATGCGCCGCTCGCAGGGGCGGGCCGCATCGATTGGCGAGCGATGCGCGCCGAGGCCGCGCGGTTGCTCAACTCGCTCGAAATCGACGATCTGTCTCCTGATCAAATTGCCGGCGTGCTCACCGTTGGAAACCGTCAGCGCGTGGAAATTTTGCGCGCCCTCTCGTATGACGCCCGCATACTCATCATGGACGAGCCGACCGCGGCGCTCACGGAAAGCGACGTGACGCGTTTGTTCGATGTCGTCCGCCGCCTCAACCGGCGCGGCGTCGGCATCGTCTATATCAGCCACCGCCTCGACGAGATTTTTGCAATCGCCGATCGCGTCACCGTGTTGCGCGACGGCGCCTATGTCGGTTCGCGCGACGTCGCCGACACGAACGTCGGTGAACTCGTGCAGATGATGGTCGGCCGGCGGCTCGAGAGTCTTTTCCCGAAGACAGCAGCGCCAATCGGCGCGCCGGTCCTCGAAGCGCGCGATCTCGTGCGCCGGCCGCTCACCAAGGGCGTCAGCCTCACCGTGCGCGCGGGCGAGATCGTCGGTCTTGCGGGGCTCGTAGGTTCGGGCCGCAGCGAGCTCGCGCAGACGCTATTCGGAATGACGCCGAGCGAGTCCGGAGAAGTTCGGCTTAACGGCGAAAGCGTGCGCATCGACTCGCCCGAAACCGCGCGCGCAAAGGGCATCGCCTACGTGCCGGAAGATCGCGCCACGCAGGGCCTGGTCAGAGGCATGAGCGTCCTCCACAATTTTTCCCTCGCGGCGCTGGGGTCTCTGTCTCGAACCGGGTTCATCGACCGCGCTGCGGAGCGGCGGATGGCGCTTGAGGGCGTCGCGCGATTCAGCGTCAAGACAAGTTCGGTCGACGAGATCGCAGGCCGGCTCTCCGGCGGCAACCAGCAGAAAATTGTGCTCGGTAAGTGGCTCGCCAACAATCCGAAGCTCTTGATCCTCGATGAACCCACGCGGGGCATCGACGTCGGCGCCAAGGCCGAGATCCATCGCCTGATGGGCCAGCTCGCCGCCAAAGGCGTCGCCATTCTCATGATTTCAAGCGAGCTGCCCGAGGTGCTGGGGATGAGCGACCGCGTGCTCGTGATGCGCGAGGGTCGGCTCGTGGCCGAGTTCGATCGCGCGGACGCGACTTCCGAGGCCGTGGGCGCGGCGATGATGGGCGGGACGTCGAGCGCGGAGAGAGCGGCGTGAGCGCAACCGCGATCGCGAGTTCGGCAAGCGCTCGCGGCGGCGCGTTTCGCCGTCTGGCCGGCCAGGAGCTTCTGCTCACGGTCGCGATTGTCGCCCTCGCCGTCGTTGTTGGCTTTATCAATCCGCGTTTTCTCGCGACGCGCAACCTTTCCGACATCCTGCTAGGCAACGCCTATATCGCGATCGCCGCCGTCGGCATGTCGATGGTCATCATCTCCGGCAACATCGATATCTCCGTCGGCGCTCTCATCGGCGTGCTGGCGACGGTCAGTGGCTCGCTGGCGGTCGCAGGCGCGCCGATCATCGTGACCTGGCTCGCGCCGCTCGTCATTGGGGTGGCCGTCATGGCGGCGCAGGGCGCGATCATTGCCTATCTGAGGATCCCGGCTATCGTCGTCACCCTTGGCATGCTGTCTATCCTCAAAGGCGGCCTCATCAGCGTCACCGGCGGGAAATGGATCACCGACCTGCCGCAAAACTTCCACCTCGCCGATCTCTCCCTGTTCGGCGTGCCGATGCCTGTCGTCATCATGGTCCTTGCCACTGTACTGGCCGCGCTCTGGATGCGCCATTCGCCCAGCGGTCGCGCGATCTACGCCACTGGCGGCAATCCCGAGGCCGCGCGCCTCTGCGGCGTCAATCCGCAGCGCACCGTGCTGATGGTGTTCGCGCTGCACGGCTTCTTTGCCGGTCTCGCCTCGCTCGTCTATGCGACGCAGCTCCGCGTGATCCAGTCGACGACCCCACAGGGTCTCGAGCTCACCGTCATCACCGCCGCGGTGGTCGGGGGCGTCAGCATCCTGGGCGGCGTCGGAACCGTAGTGGGCGCGACACTTGCCGCCATTCTCATCGCCGAGATCATGAGCGCGCTGGTGTTCATCAACGTCTCACCCTATTGGACGGACGCGTTGCGCGGGGCGCTCATCCTCGCGACCGTCATCGCCGACATCTTGCGCCGCCAGCGCCGCGCCGCGCAGGGGTGGAAGCGATGAGCCTGGCAATCGAAACGAAGACGTTTCGCGTGCCCTGGTGGCTTAAGCGTCACGAGACGATTCTCGCGATCATTCTCCTGATCGCGCTGTTCGGCCTCGGCCTCATGAACGACCGCTTTCTTACCCTGGACAATCTCCTCAACCAGGGCCGGCTCATGACCGAGATCGGCCTCATTGCTCTGCCGATGACCTTCGTCATCATCACCGGCGGCATCGATCTTTCGGTCGGAGCGATCGTGGGCCTGTGCGCGATCATGCTGGGCTATTCCTGGAGGACCTTTGGTTTTCCGCTGCCGCTGGCGATCGTCTTCTCGCTGTTCGTCGGCGCGCTGGCGGGCTTCATCAATGGCCTCGTCATCACGCGGATCAAAGTGCCGCCGCTCATCATGACGATCGCGACGCTCGCGCTTTATCGCGGCCTCGCCGAGGGCATAAGCCAGGCGCATTCGGTCCGCGGCTACCCTGAATGGTTCTATTTTCTCGGCCAGGGCAGCGTGTTCGGCGTGCCGACGCAGCTTCTGGTTCTGCTCATTCTCATCGTCATCGCGGGAATCGTGCTCGATCGCACGACTTTTGGCCGCGCGCTCTACGCGATTGGGGCGAACGAAACGGCAGCGCGCTTCTCGGCACTCTCGGTCGATCGGGTCAAGCTTGTGGTCTACACGCTTTCCGGTCTTGCCTCGGGCCTCGCCGCCTGGGTCCTGGTCTCGCGGGTGACGACCACGCGGATGGATATGGGCAGCGGGTACGAGCTTGACGTGATCGCGGCGGTGGTGCTGGGAGGAACCAGCATTTTCGGCGGCTCCGGCACCATCTGGGGCACGGTCATTGGGCTGGCGATGATCCAGCTCCTCAAGAACGGGCTGGCGTTGACGGGCGTCAAGGGGGACGCGACAATCGTCGTCATCGGGGTCGCGCTCATTCTTTCGGTGTTGATCGCGAGTTCCCTGCAGCGCCGCCGCGACTGAGCGTGCGCCTTTGGAAGACTAACGCCGCCGCCGGCGGCATCTAGGGAGGACTCGGATATGAAAACGAATTTACTGAGTGCGACGGCGGCGGCGATGTTCGCCGTCACGTTCGCCGCTGGCGGCGCGAGCGCCGCGAGCAAATGGGACGGCGCCGACGATCTGCCGACGAGCCCGCTCGCCTGTGGCGCCGGCACCGCAGCCGAGCAGGCCGCAGCCAAGCCCTACAATGGCGGCCAGCCGACCAATCCGCCGGACAAGGCGGGCAAGGAGATCACGCTCGTCGACATCCCGAAGCTGATCGGCATCGGCTACTTCAATGCGACTACCAAAGGCCAGCAGGAAGCAGCTAAGGAACTCGGCGACGTCAAGGTGACGACCGACGGTCCGACGGAGGCCAAAATCGACGAACAGATCAGCTTCATTGACAATTACATCACTCGCGGCGTCGACGGCATCCTGTTCGCCGCCAACGATCCGGTCGCGATCGCGCCGGTGTTGAAGAAAGCGCTGTCGAAGGGCATCCATGTCGTCGGCTACGACGCCAACTCGACGCCCGATGCGCGCGAATGGTTCGTCAACCAGGCGCAGTTCAACGGCATCGGCAAGGCGATGATGGATTCGATGGCCAAGGAGATCGGCGAGGACGGCAGCTTCGCCATCGTCACCTCGACCTTCACCACGCCGAACCAGGCGCGTTGGATCGCCGAAATGGAGGCCTACACCGCCAAGTGCCACCCCAAGATGAAGTGGCTCGAGACGGTCGAGGCGCAGGAGGACAACAACCTGTCCTTCAACCAGGCGACGACGCTCATCAACAAATATGGCGACAAGCTGAAGGGCCTGTTCGGCATGACCTCGGTCGCGACGCCGGCCTCGGCCGAAGCCGTGACCAAGGCCGGCCAATGCGGCAAGATCGCGGTCGTCGGCCTCGCTACTCCGAATGCGATGAAGCCCTACGTCCAGTCCGGCTGCGTCAAGTCGGTGGTCTTGTGGAACCCGATCGACCTCGGCTACGCGGCGGTCTACGTCATGCGCGCGGTCGTCGACCACAAGCTGAAGCCGGGCGACGCCTCGGTCGAGGCCGGCAGGCTCGGTAAGCTCAACGTGATCAACGGCAGCGAAATTTTGCTTGGTTCGCCCTTTATCTACACTAAGGAGAACGTCGACAAGTTCAACTTCTGAAGCGAAACCCTCTCCCCGTTTGCGGGGAGAGGGAATTCTTGCGATGCGGCGATACGCGCTCAGGATGCTCCTTAATCCCGCCCAGACGTGCGCGCTCGCCTAAGTGTTCAATCTGGATTGACGCATGACCGGCTGCGTCGCGGTCTTCGACGTCGGCAAGACGAACATCAAGGTCGTTGTTTTCGACCGCGACGGCGCCGTTCTCGCCGAGCGTTCCGGACCTAACGCGCCGGTCGCTGCTGACGCCAAATGGCCCTATCTCAAGCTCGACACGGAGGGCGCTTGGTCTTTTCTCATCAGCGCGCTCAGGGAGCTTGGCGCGCGTTTTTCCATCGAGGCGATCTCCACCACGACGCACGGCTGCGCGGGCGTTCTGATGGGGCGCGACGGCGAAGCGCTTCCGCCGCTCGACTATGAGTTCGATGGATTTGCCGCTGTCGACGCCGCCTATGACGCGGCGCGTCCGTCCTATGACGAAACGCGCTCGCCCCACTTGCCGCGGGGCCTCAATCTTGGCCGGCACATTTTCTATTTCCAGCGCCATTTCGCGAACCAATTCAAGCAGGCGAAGGCGTTCCTGACCTACCCGCAATATTTCGCCTGGCGTCTCGGCGGCGCGATGGCTTCGGAAGCAACCTCGCTCGGTGCACATACGGATCTGTGGCGTCCGAACGAGGGCGATCTCTCGAGCATGGTCGATAAGCTTGGCTGGCGGCGGCTCTTCCCGCCGAGGCGCAAAGCCTGGGACACGCTCGGAACCCTCAAGCCTGAAATCGCTGCGGCGACCGGCCTTTCGCCCGATGTGCGCATCATCTGTGGCGCGCACGATTCGAACGCGTCTCTCGTGCCGCATCTCCTGTCTCGGCGCAAGCCATTCACGGTGATCTCGACCGGCACCTGGGTCATCATCATGGCTGTTGGCGGAACGGCGCGGCTCGATCCCAACGCCGACATGCTGGCCAATGTCAATGTGCGCGGAGAGCCGGTGCCGACCGCGCGCTTCATGGGTGGGCGCGAGTTCTCGGTCCTTGCCGGCGATGCGCCGGCGGACGCTAAAGAAGCTGACGTCGCCGCCGTCATCGCTTCTGGCGCGCTCGCCTTGCCAGCATTCTCCGACCAGGGGGGCCCGTTCGCCTCGCGCAAAGGCGTTATCGAGGGTGAAACGCCAACGACGCCAAAAGCGCGCGCTGCCCTTGCGAGCCTCTATGCGGCCCTGATGACTGCCCATATGCTGGGCCGCCTCGAAGCGCCAGGCGAACTCATCGTCGAAGGCGGCTTCACCCGTTCACCCGCTTTCGCCGCCGTGCTTGCTTGCCTCATGCCAGGCCGGCGAGTTTGGATCGCGCCGATGAGCGCAGGCGCTGGAGCCGGCGCGGCGATGCTTGTCCATTGGGGCGAGCCGCATCGGCCGCCGCGTCTCGAACCCGCGTGCGCCTGGGTCCTGCCGGGACTTGAGGCCTACCGAGAGCGGTGGGAGCGGGCGCTTTAGACGGCCACGGCGGCGCCGGGCGGAAACGCATTACGCAACCTTCCGGCTGCGATCTCGTTTCATATCCGGGACAATGCGAGGCGCATTGAGCGGGGGACATTCATGTCGGCGTTATCCACACATCCATCGGGAGAGATTTCGACCCTCATTCCGGCGCGGCTCGAGCGCCTGCCGTGGGGCCGCTTTCACGTTCTGGTCATTGCCGCCCTCGGGATCACCTGGATTCTCGACGGACTCGAAGTCACGCTGGCGGGTTCTGTCGCCCCTGCGTTGAAGGACAGCCCGGCGCTTCGCTTCTCGGATTCCGGGGTCGGACTGGCCGGCAGCGCCTATCTTCTCGGCGCCGTTGTCGGAGCCCTGTTCTTTGGTTGGCTGACCGACCGGCTCGGGCGCAAAAAACTCTTCTTCACCACCATCGTCGTCTATCTCATTGCGACGGCGCTGACCGGGCTCGCGTGGAACGGCTTCTCCTTCTTCCTGTTTCGCTTCTTTACCGGCTGCGGCATTGGCGGCGAATATTCCGCCATCAATTCGACCATCCAGGAGCTGGTCCCCGCGCGCTATCGCGGCCAACTCGATCTCACGATCAACGGCAGTTTCTGGGTCGGCGCGGCGCTCGGCGCCGTGGTCGCGGTCGTACTGCTCAATCCCGCGCACATTCCTTCAGAATGGGGATGGCGGCTCGCGTTCCTCACCGGCGCAATCCTCGGCCTTGGTGTTTTCTTCATGCGCATGTGGGTGCCCGAGAGTCCGCGTTGGCTCGCGATCCACGGGCGCGAGAAGGAAGGCGAGGACGTCGTAAAAGGAATCGAACAGCGATTTGAGGACGAGGGGGTCAAGCTCGAGCCGGTCCCCGCCGACAAAGTCATTCGCCTGCGCTCGCGTGAGCATACGCCGCTCAGTGAAGTGTTCGATACGCTGATAAATCGTCATCGCGTGCAGACCTTTGTCGGGCTCACGCTGATGGCGGCGCAGGCGTTCTTCTACAATGCGATCTTTTTCACCTATGCGCTCGTCCTGACGAAATTCTATTCGGTCGGATCAGGCTCCGTCGGCTGGTACATCCTCCCCTTCGCGCTCAGCAATTTCCTTGGCCCGGTCGTTCTCGGGCGCCTGTTCGATACGCTTGGACGCCGTATCATGATCACACTGACCTATGGTCTCTCCGGCCTGCTCATGATCGCGGTCGCCGTCGCCTTCGAGCAGGATTTACTGTCGGCGATGGGACAGACGATCGGGTGGATGATCGTATTCTTCATTGCTTCTCCGGCGGCGAGCGCAGCCTACCTCACGGTCAGCGAGACTTTCCCGATAGAAATTCGCGCGATGGCCATCGCGATCTTTTACGCCATTGGAACCGGCGTCGGCGGCGTCGCCGCGCCGCTCATTTTCGGCAAGCTGATCGAAAGCGGGTTGCGGCAAAGCATCTTCGCCGGCTATGTTTTCGCCGCGCTTCTGATGTTCGCCGCAGCTTTCGTCGCCGCGCGCTACGCTATCAACGCCGAGCGTAAGCCGCTCGAGCAGGTCGCGGCGCCGCTTTCCGCGGTGGGGTAAGGCCTTAACCTTTTACCGCGACGCAAACCGCGCCTTCGCTGCGTCCGTGACTGGCGTGAACAGAGACACGGCTGTTCCCTCGGGGTCGCGGAATTGCGTCGTACGATTGCCCCACGGCATCACTTTCGGCTCATGCACCACCTCGATTTTGTCTTTCAGCCGCGTAAATTCGGCATCGACATCGTCGACCATGAATTCGATGATGGCGGTGCGATTGGCCGCCGCCTCGGCGCCGCCTTCCTTGAAGAGCGCGACCGTTTCGACGCTCCCAATGGCGAGCGTGGCGCAAGGCGTGACGATCTCGGCAAATACTGGGGCAAGCCACTCGGCGCGTTGGCCCGTCACCATTTCGTAGAAGCCGACTATGGCCTTGATGTCGGAAGCGACGAGCCGTGCGGACGCGAACTTCATGAGTTTGGACCTTTCGAATCGGGCCGCGAGGGGCTGCGGCGTTGGAAATGCCTTGTAACAGGAGCCTGCTGACAGCGTCCTGGCAGCAGGAGTCAGCATCCGATGCGCCGCGCCGACCGATTGTTTCAGATCATCCAAATCCTCCGCCGATCCACTCGACCGGTGACCGCGGTCGCGTTGGCGGAGGAACTCGAAGTCTCGAAGCGCACGGTATATCGCGATGTTGCTGACCTGATCGTTCCGATCGAGGGCGAGGCGGGCTTGGGCTACCTGCTCGCCTCCGATTACGACATGCCGCCCCTGATGCTGACGCCCGATGAGATCGAGGCGGTGATGCTGGGAGCGCAATGGGTTGCAAGCCGCTCCGACAAGGCCCTTTCTAATGCCGCCCGCGATGTGATCGCGAAGATCGCAGCGGTTGTCCCTGAGCGTCTGCGCCCGTTCATTGTCGAGCCGAGCGTCGGCGTGAAGCCGACGATCGTGGAGCCGAAGGAACGCGTCGACCCTTCATTCCTTAGATCGGCGATCCGCAATGGTCGGAAGCTGCGGCTTCGCTACCGGTCCGAGGCTGGCGAGGAAACCGAGCGAACGGTGTGGCCGGTGATCGTCGGCTATGCCGAGACAAGTCGCTTGCTCGTCGCATGGTGCGAACTGCGGCAGAGCTTCCGGCATTTTTCGCACCGACCGCATGATCGAGGCAGAGCAGCTCCACGAAATCATCGGCCTGCGCCAAGGCGAATTGCGCCGCCGCTGGCAGCGTTGGCGCGAGACGAACGCTCACTCTTCCTAGCGCGGTGCGCGCCAATTGTGGACTGAGGCCCGCGTCAAGGCCTGGCGCGTGAGAGCGCGGCCGCGCGGCCGGCGGCGGCATAGAGGTTGAGCCGGGAATAGACGCCGAAACCCGACCCGTCGTCGAGGAAGCCGCCGCCGGGCCCTTCCGTGTCGGTCAGGATTTGGTTCGCTTCCTCAAGGCTGAGTTTGGGGAAAGCTACACTCAGCAGGTATCCGGCCTCAGGCGCCAGCGCGCCGACATCCTCCACTTTGTCCGCGGTCTCCGGATGCGCGGTGCCGAGCCCATAGGTCTGGGTCGTGGCGTAGAAGGCCTCGTTCATCGCGGGCGCGTTGAAGCGGCCCGTGTCCTGCCGCGCGCATGCCGCGACCGTATTGCCGCAGGCCGCCTCGAGCGTCTTCGTGAGGTCAGTTCGCGCGTTCGCTATCGCGGCTCTGAAGTCGCCGATCGTCTCCGGGACCTGGGGCTCAGACGTTGCCGTCATCGTCGCGACGTTTTTCAGCGGCCGGTTCATGTAGGCGGGATCGTTGGCGAGCAGGTGCGCAAGATCGTAGGTTGCCAGCGTTCGGCCACCCAGCACGTCCATGGCGTAATGCGCGCCCATGATGATGCGATCGTTGCCGTATTCCGCCGCGCGGGCGACCATCTCCTGATAGCGGTCGGGCACGAGCACGGCGAGCACAAGCGAACCCATATATCCGTAGGTCGTGTGCCCGCTCGGAAAAGATGGGCTGTCGATCAGGTTCATGATCGGCCCGCGGTTATAGACGTCGTTATTGGCCGGAACATTGAAGTAGTCCGGCCCCACGATCAGCGTGACTGTGGGCTCGGTTTGAAATGGGCGGGAATCTCCATAAAGGTCGGCGCCCGGCGTTCCGGCCGGCCGGTCATAAGCTCGGCCAAAGGGATCGGGAGCGCCGCCGACATCCTTGAAGATGGCAATCGCCTCGTCCGAAACCGGCTTCTTGCCGTTTGTCGTGCCGTTGGCGAAGAAATATTTGCCGGCGTTCGAATCAGCCCCGGATGTCGAATTGGCATAGGCAATGACCTCGGCGACAGCCTTGGAAATGCTGGTGAATCGCTCCCGATCGAGATAATGCGCGCGCGCCTGATAGGCTGCGCCCAAAGTCGCGCCAAGGCCGTCCGCGAGTTGGGTGAGATTGCCGTCGGTGATGAAGGCGTCGCGCAGCGCCTGCTGCTGCTGTTGCGGGAAAGGCAGCAAGGTGGATTGGCGGATCACGCCCGTCTGGATTCCGCCAGTGACGGTGTAGTTCGAGGCCAGCGCGGCCTTGCCGTCCGGGCTGCTCGAAAGGGCGGAGACTGGGGCGAGGCCTTTCAGGACGGCCATATTGGTCGCGCTCTGCGCGTCGGCAACAGCGATGCCGCTCATTAACGCAAGAAGGCCGATCCCCCATCCAAGTCCGCTCATGGCGCCACCTCTCCCAAACCCGCCTGTCCCGGGGGGTTGTCGACCAAATCTTTTGCGCCATCAAGACAGCGTCCAACAGCGGTCAGGCGATTGCGCCGGCCGCGGACGCCCGATGCGAGATCTCAGGTCCGATTTATCGGCGTGTTCTGCTTGCCGGCGGAGGTTCAAAAGGTTCTGCTCTCCGCCCGACGGGAACGCCGCTGCGGCGGCGGTCGGATTTTCGCGCTGGGCTTGGATGAGGCGCAACGAGGCGGCACGAAGAGGGCAACGGATGCGCTCGAGACGTTTTGCTCAGTGCTTGGGGTCGGCCCGAATCCTTACGCCGCATTGCTACAATGTTTTGAAAAGTCGAGAGCCTGACGAATTGACGCGATTGGGTCGCTGGGGGCGCCTCATGTCGGTCGTCAACGAGTGGATCGGTTCCTGATCCTCACCACCGGAATTCTGACTGAATATTTGTCGCGAGCGGCGCCAGCCAAAGCGAAACCGAAGATGCCGAGGGACACTCCAAGAAAAAGTTCGCCGGTAACGAACATTGGACTATGATTGAATAAGAGGGTCAACATCGGCGGATCTCACTGCGACTCCATATCAGTCGCGAGCATAGAACGCGCGAATAAAGGCAGTGTTCCGATGGTCATCGAAAACGATGGCTCTTTGCTACCTTTTGCTAAGCTGAGCGATGCTCGTCTTAATGGGCGAATATCATTGCTATCGCCCGATAGGCGAGACTTCTTCAAGTGAATGCGGTTAGAACTTAAGCGCTTAAACGAATGGACGCGCCGGTAAGGGTCTCCTCGAGGCCGTCTCCTCCGAAGATCGCAATTTTGAGAATTGACGCCATCCATGCCAATCCTCGCCATTCCGGCGCCCAGCAGGACGACATGAGTTCACAGAGCCAAGCTTCCAAGCCCGTCGAGACCCCACAGGCGGATCCGCTTGCCGATATGGTCTTCGTGCCCGGTGGCGAATTCCGCATGGGTTCGGACCTGCACTATCCCGAGGAAGCGCCGGCCCACCGGGTCAAGGTTGAGAGATTCTGGATCGACGGCGCGCCGGTGACGAACCGCCAGTTTCGCAAGTTCGTCAACGCCACAAAGCATGTGACGTTCGCCGAGATCGCGCCTGACCCAAAGGACTATCCGGGTGCGCTGCCGCATATGCTGAAGGCGGGGTCGCTCGTCTTTTCACCGCCGAAAGAGCTGGTCGATCTCAAGGACTGGTCGCAATGGTGGCGATTCAAATTCGGCGCCGACTGGCGAAGACCGTACGGGCCGCGCAGTTCGATCAGCGGAATGGACGATCATCCCGTCGTGCATGTCGCCTATCGCGACGCCGAGGCTTATGCGCGCTGGGCGGGCAAGGAACTGCCGACCGAAGCTGAGTGGGAATTTGCGGCGCGGGGCGGGCTCGATGGCGCGGAATATTCCTGGGGCGACGAGTTCACGCCCAGGGGCAAGCAAATGGCCAACACCTGGCAGGGCGCCTTTCCGCAGCAGAACCTGAAGCAGGATGGCTTTGAGCGCACATCGCCGGTGCTGTCGTTTCCGCCAAACGGCTATGGCGCCTACGACATGATCGGCAATGTCTGGGAGTGGACGACCGACTTCTGGTCGACGCGTCACCCGGCGGATGCGCCCAAGGCGTGCTGCGTGCCGCAGAACCCGCGCGGCGGCCCGGAGGCGCAGAGCTACGATCCCTACCAGCCCGAGATTCGCATTCCCCGCAAAGTGCTGAAGGGCGGCTCGCACCTCTGCGCGCCGAACTATTGCAAACGTTATCGGCCGGCCGCGCGGCACGCTGAGCCGATCGACACCTCGACGAGCCACGTCGGTTTTCGCTGCGTGGTGCGTGCCGCCCGGGCCTGAGCGGCGAGCCCCCGCGCGGAAACCCTAGTCATCGGCGTCATTGAATTTGTGGTGTTTTTCTGAATCTCTATCGCGGCGATGCCGCGATAGGGGTGATTCGTGGCGGGGAAGGATGACTTCGGGCGACTAAAGCTTCATTTCGTCCTTGAGCTCGCGCAAGCGGTCAAGCTTCTCTTGGGCCAGGGGCTTCTGGTCCTGGCTCGCGTCAGCGAGATCTTCCTCCGCGTTCTTGATCTCCTGCCCGAGCTTGTCGGCGTTGAAGTCCTCGAACGGAATGGCCGTCTCCGCGAGCAAAATAAGACCTTTTTTGCTCGCGTCGGCAAAGCCGCCGCGAACGAACACACGGCGATGCTTTCCCTCCGCATCGTCAATTCCAACGACTCCGGGACGCATCGCGGTCATCACCGGCGCGTGGTCGCTGAGCACCTGGAAGTCTCCTTCAGCGCCCGGCACGAGCACCGCTTGAGCGGAGCCGTTGAACAGCACCTTGTCCGGCGACACAAGTTCAAAATGGAAAGTCGGCATGGACGTCCCCGCGTCGCGCCCTTAAGCCTCGGCCGCCAGCTTCTTGGCCTTCTCCACCGCCTGCTCGATCGTGCCGACCATGTAGAAGGCAGCCTCAGGCAGATTGTCGTACTTGCCTTCGATGATGCCCTTGAAGCCCTTGACGGTGTCCTCGATCTTGACCTGCACGCCCGGCGTGCCCGTGAACACGGCTGCGACGTCGAAGGGCTGCGACAGGAATCGTTCGATCTTCCGCGCCCGCGCGACGATCTGCTTATCCTCTTCCGACAGTTCGTCCATGCCAAGGATCGCGATAATGTCCTGCAACGCCTTATAGCGCTGCAGGACCTGCTGCACCTGGCGCGCGACAGTGTAGTGCTCGTCGCCGACAATTGCGGCGGTCAGCATGCGCGAAGTCGAGTTCGAGCGGATCGACCGCCGGATAAATGCCTTTTTCCGAGATCGCGCGCGACAGCACCGTCGTCGCGTCGAGATGGGCAAATGAGGTCGCCGGCGCCGGGTCGGTCAGGTCGTCGGCGGGAACGTAGATCGCCTGCACCGAGGTGATCGAGCCCTTCGTCGTGGTGGTGATGCGTTCCTGCAGCGCGCCCATGTCAGTGGCGAGCGTCGGCTGGTAGCCGACCGCAGAAGGAATGCGGCCGAGCAGCGCCGAGACTTCCGAACCTGCCTGGGTAAAGCGGAAGATGTTGTCGATGAACAAGAGCACGTCCTGGCCCTGGTCGCGGAAATGCTCGGCGACGGTGACGCCGGCGAGACCGACGCGCATGCGCGCGCCGGGCGGCTCGTTCATCTGGCCGAACACCAGCGCGCATTTCGATTTAACGTTCGAATTCGCATCATGGGGATCGGCATTGACCTTCGATTCGATGAATTCGTGATAGAGATCGTTGCCCTCGCGGGTGCGCTCGCCGACGCCAGCGAATACCGAGTTGCCGCCGTGGGTCTTGGCGACGTTGTTGATCAATTCCTGGATCAGCACCGTCTTGCCTACGCCAGCGCCGCCGAACAGTCCGATCTTGCCGCCCTTGGCGTAAGGCGCGAGCAGGTCGACAACCTTGATGCCGGTGATGAGAATCTGAGCCTCGGTCGACTGATCGACATAGGCGGGGGTTGGCTGATGGATGGCGCGGCGCTCGTCCATCTTGATCGGCCCGGCTTCATCCACGGGTTCGCCGACCACGTTCATGATCCGCCCGAGCGTGCCCTCGCCGACCGGCACTGAGATCGGCCCATTGGTGTCCGTGACTTCCTGGCCGCGCACCAGCCCTTCGGAGATGTCCATGGCGATGCAGCGCACGGTGTTCTCGCCCAGATGTTGCGCAACTTCGAGCACGAGGCGATTGCCGTTGTTGGTCGTCTCGAGCGCATTGAGAATGGGGGGCAGGTAACTGTCGAACTTGACGTCGACGACAGCGCCGATCACCTGGGTAACGCGACCGGTGGCGTTGGAGACATTGGCCATATGAACGTCCTCGTTCCTAGTTCTCTGCGACGGCGGCGTGGTCAGACGGCCTCGGCGCCGGAGATGATCTCGATCAGTTCCTTGGTGATCATCGCCTGGCGGGTGCGGTTGTAGCGAAGCGTGTATTTTTGCACCATTTCGCCGGCGTTACGGGTGGCGTTGTCCATCGCGCTCATCTGCGCGCCGAAGAACGAGGCCGCATTTTCAAGCAATCCGCGATAAACCCGCACCGTCACGGCGCGCGGCAAGAGCTCGGCAAGGATTTCCCCCTCGTCAGGCTCGTAGTCGTAAACCGGCGCGGTCTCATCCTTTGCGCCAAGCTCGGGGGGAATAAGCTGCTGGGCGGTCGGGATCTGGGCGATCACCGACTTGAAGCGCGAGTAAAAGAGCGTGCAGACGTCAAACTCGCCGTTCTCGAACAGGGCGATTACCTTTTCAGCGATGGGCTTGGCTGTCGCGTAGTTGATCGTACGCACCGCGCGCAGGTCGATCAGCTCCAGGATCTGCCGCTCATGCGTGCGGCGCAGCTGATCATAGCCTTTTTTGCCGACACAAAGAATCTTGACCGTCTTGCCTTGCCCAGCGAGCGCATTGGCCTTCTCGCGCGCGAGGCGCACGATGGCGGTGTTGAACGCGCCGCATAGCCCGCGCTCGGCGGTACAGACGAGCAGCAGGTGAGTCTGGTCCGAGCCGCTGCCAACCAGCAGTCGCGGGCCCTGGCCATCGGTCGCCGCGCCAGCCAGATTCGTCAGCACGGTTTCGACCTGCTCCGCATAGGGACGCGCCGATTCGACGGCGGCTTGCGCGCGACGCAGTTTCGACACCGCGACCATCTGCATGGCCTTGGTGATCTTTTGCGTCGACTTGACCGAGGCGATCCGGTTCCGGAGTTCCTTTAGCGACGGCATCTAGTGTCTCACCAAATCGTCTGAACTGAGTATGATCTTAGCACTGCCTGCTTTTGTGCTGGCGTCTTTGACTAACACACCGCCCTGTCGTTCATCGCCAGCGTCCCAAGTGACTACCGAAAGAACAATCCAGTCTTCGGTTGGGAGCTTGTCAAAGACAAAATTGCCTTGCGCATCGCAAGTGACCTTGCGAACGGCCCCTAGTCGCGAAATCTCTCCTGTGTGCTCTCCCAAGTCCGCCTGACCGCCCTTCTCGAAGATTTGGAGCGCGCTCCTCACGTAAGCTGTATCTGGCAAGAGCTGGACCTGTGTTCCCGCGCAAGTAACAACTGACCCACCGCTCTGCCTAAGAAAAGCTTGCCCCTCCACTCGTGCAGCACCTGAGGCAGCATACCTACCGTATTCACTCGCGACAAACGGAGTTGATACAGCGACGCTCTGCGGAGAGCACCCTTGCATACTCACAAGAGCAGGAACCAAGAGGGCCGCTCCTCTCCACCGCATCACGCAAAAGTGGCGGCATAAGATTCGACCGCCGTCTTGAGCTTGGCCTCGACGTCATTCGGCAGATCGTTCGAGGAGCGGATCGAATCCAGAATATCCGGGTGCTTGGCCCGCAGAAAAGTGAGGAGTTCGTCTTCAAACGGGCGAACCTTGTCGAGCGGCAATTTGTCGAGGAACCCGTTCACACCGGCGTAGATGACGCAGACCTGCTCCTCCATCTTGAGCGGCGAAAACTGCGGTTGCTTGAGAAGCTCGGTCAGACGCGCGCCGCGATTGAGCAGGCGCTGGGTGACGGCGTCGAGGTCGGAGCCGAACTGCGCGAAAGCCGCCATTTCGCGATATTGGGCGAGTTCGCCCTTGATCCTGCCGGCGACCTTCTTGGTCGCCTTGGTCTGCGCCGCAGAACCGACCCGCGAAACCGAAAGGCCTACGTTCACCGCGGGCCTGACGCCCTGGTAGAACAGGTCCGTCTCGAGAAAGATCTGCCCGTCGGTGATCGAAATCACGTTGGTCGGGATATAGGCCGAAACGTCGTTGGCCTGTGTCTCGATGATGGGCAATGCGGTGAGAGAGCCCGACCCGTTGTCCTTGTTGAACTTGGCCGCCCGCTCGAGCAGGCGCGAGTGGAGATAGAACACGTCGCCGGGATAGGCCTCGCGGCCCGGCGGGCGACGCAGCAAGAGCGACATCTGGCGATAGGCGACCGCTTGCTTGGAGAGGTCATCGTAAACGATGACCGCGTGCATGCCGTTATCACGGAAGAACTCGCCCATCGCGCAGCCGGAAAACGGCGCAAGGAATTGCATCGGGGCCGGGTCCGAAGCGGTGGCGGCGACGATAATCGAATATTCGAGCGCGCCGTGCTCCTCGAGAACCTTGGCGAACTGAGCGACCGTCGAACGCTTCTGCCCGACCGCGACATAGACGCAGTAGAGCTTCCTGCTTTCGTCGTCGCCCTGGTTCAGAGATTTCTGATTAAGAATGGTGTCAAGGGCGATGGCGGTCTTGCCGGTCTGGCGGTCGCCAATGATGAGTTCGCGTTGCCCGCGGCCAATCGGGATCATGGCGTCGATCGCCTTCAGGCCCGTCGCCATCGGCTCGCTCACCGACTTGCGGGGAATGATGCCGGGCGCCTTGATGTCGACGCGGGTGCGTTTTGCAGCGTTGATCGGGCCCTTGCCGTCGATCGGATTGCCGAGCGCGTCGACGACCCGGCCGAGCAGCTCCTTGCCGATCGGCACGTCGACAATCGCGCCGGTGCGCTTGACCGTCTGGCCTTCCTTAATCTCCCGGTCGGCGCCAAAAATGACGATGCCGACGTTGTCGCTCTCGAGATTCAGCGCCATGCCGCGCGTCCCGTTCTCGAATTCGACCATTTCACCGGCCTCGACCTTATCGAGACCGTAGGCGCGCGCAATGCCGTCGCCGACGCTGAGCACCTGCCCCACTTCAGTCACGTGAGCTTCAGCGCCGAAGTTGGCGATCTGAGTCTTGAGGATCGAGGAAATTTCTGCGGCGCGAATATCCATCAGCCAACCTCTTTCATGGCAAGGCGAATTGCCTTGAGCTTGGTTTTCAGCGAGCCGTCGACCATGCGCGAGCCGAGTTTGACGATCAAGCCGCCGATAATCGAGGGATCAACCTTCATGTCGAGATCGATCTCCCGGCCGCCGGAAGCCGCGCGCAGCGAGTCCTTAAGTGAGGCGACATTCGCGTCGGTCAAGGCGGCCGCGCTCGTGACTTCCGCCCGCGTCACGCCCCGGGACGTGTCGTACAGTTTGCGGTAATCCGCGATCATTTCACGGATCAAGAACAGGCGGCGTTTCGTCGCGACGAGCCGGATGAAATTGGCGGCCACGCCACTGATTTCTGCCTGCGCGAGGATGGCGTCGAGCGCCTTGAGCTGGTCGGCGGCCGAAAATATCGGACTGCGCACCAGCCTTTCGAGGTCAGGGCTTTCGGCGATCAGGGCGTCGAATCTCCCCAACGCGTCGGCGACCAACTCGGCTTGGCGCTCGTCTTGGGCAAGCGAAAACAGGGCGGACGCATAACGTCCGGATACGCCGGAAACGACCGTGTCTTCCTCTGCCACGCCGCCACCTCAGATGACGATTAAGTTCAGCCGCGCCGCCTCCCCGAAGGCTTACGCGAATCCCGCAAATTCTTGACGATTCCGCGCTCAAAACTGAGCGCTCGGCTAAAGCCTGCCCGAAAGGCTGGGTTGCCTAACATAGGCGTTTTGCAGGCGCAACCCGCAGGAAGCGCGCGCCGCGTACCGTCTCAATGCGTGGTCAAATGGCGTCGCGAGGCGGTCTGCTTCGGCAGGCGCCAACCGGCCCTTACGCGCGCTTCAAATCCCTTTCTGTTTCGCGCAAGCACTTCGCCAATGCCGCACCGGCCGTCGACCGCAGCGACGCGGCAAGCGCCTCGAGCGCAGCTTCCCGCGCCGAGTGGCGCTTGAAGACGAGCCTGACCAGGCGCGACGCGCCGTCGCCAACAATTTTCAAGCCGGCGATCTCAGCGTCCGAGCGCCGCCAATCAACGTAGGCGAGAAGGGGCGCCAGCGTCGCCCCCTGCCCGGCCGAAGCGAGATGACGCAACGTCTCGAGGCTCGTCCCGCGGACGTCGGCGCCCAGCGGCGTCCTCTCCGCCGCCTTGCAGAGCGCGAGCGCCTGATCGCGCAGACAATGACCCTCAGCGAGCAGAAGAAGGGTGCTTGGATCGATCTCCTCGACGCCGATCGAGACGCGCCCGCGCTTTTTCGCACGGCCGGAAAAGACGAGGAAAAAAGGCTCGTCGTAAAGCTTGATCGACCCCAGCTTGGCGTCCCGCGGGTCGGTCGCGATCACCGCGGCGTCGAGGGCGCCGTCGCGCAAGCGCGCAAGAAGCCGGTCAGTCAGATCCTCCACCAGATAGAGGGGCGTGTGCGGAAGCGCCTCAGCCAGCGCCGGCAGCGCGATCGGCAGAAGGTAGGGAGCGACCGTCGTGATGACCCCGAGACGCAGTTCGCCGGCGAAGGGATCACGCGCCGCTTGAGCGGCTGCGCTAACACCCGCCGCTGCTGCGAGGGTCGCGCGCGCCTGCGCCACGACTGTCGCCGCCCTATCGCTGACGCGAGCGCCGCGGCCTTCCCGGTCGAACAGACGAAGGCCGAGCTCGGCCTCAAGCTTGAGGATTTGGCCGCTCAACGTCGGCTGACTGACGTTGCACGCCGCCGCCGCGCGGCCGAAATGGCCATGAGTGGCGACCGCGACGACATATTCGAGGTCTCGAAGGTTCATGAGTCAAAGATTGGCGGGGCCAATCGCTTGTCAAGAGACAATCGATTGGACCTATCCCCAATCCCGCCTTATCGACAAATAGACGCGATGACCGTGACGCCAAAGCGCCATGCGCCAGGGGTATGATCGTCTTGCACGAATTTAGATCATTCAACGGATCTCACAAGCTGAAAACGACCGGAGAGGAACATGACAAGTGAAAGCAAATGCCCAGTTGCCGGCGGTGGCGAGCGCGAGGGCAAGTATGCTGAAAAGTCGGACGCGATGCGGGCGTTCGCGAACAGCGACTGGTGGCCGGAACAGCTCAACCTCAAGGGTCTGCAACATGACTCGCCTCTCGTCGATCCGATGGGCGAGGAGTTCGACTACGCCAAGGAATTCCAGAGCCTCGACTTGAGCGCGGCCATCAGCGACCTTCGGGCGCTGATGACCAACTCGCAGGATTGGTGGCCGGCGGACTTCGGCCATTACGGGCCGCTGTTCATCCGCATGGCGTGGCATAGCGCGGGCACCTATCGCATCCATGACGGCCGCGGCGGCGCCGGATACGGCCAACAGCGTTTTGCGCCGCTCAACAGCTGGCCCGATAACGCGAGCCTCGACAAGGCGCGCCGCCTGTTGTGGCCGATCAAGCAGAAATACGGCCGCAAGATCTCCTGGGCCGACCTTTTGATCCTTACCGGCAACGTGGCTCTCGAATCGATGGGCTTCAAGACGTTCGGCTTCGGTGGGGGACGTGAAGATAGCTGGGAGCCCGACAATTCCATCTACTGGGGCCCGGAAGGCGAGTGGCTGGCTGACGAGCGCTATTTCGGCGATCGCGAACTGCAAAATCCTCTTGGGGCGGTCCAGATGGGCCTCATCTACGTCAATCCTGAAGGGCCGAACGGCAAGCCGGATCCGCTCGCAGCGGCGCGCGACATCCGCGAAACGTTCAAGCGCATGGCGATGAATGACGAAGAAACTGTCGCGTTGATCGCGGGCGGCCACTCCTTCGGCAAGAACTCACGGCGCCGCCGATGCGAAGATCAATGTCGGCCCCGAGCCCGAAGGCGCGACCATCGAGGAGCAGGGCTTCGGCTGGAAGAATAAATTCGGCACCGGCAAAGGCAATGACGCGATCACCAGCGGTATCGAGGTCATCTGGACAACGACGCCGACGAAGTGGAGCAACAACTTCTTCCAGAACTTGTTCGGCTACGAGTGGGAGTTAACCAAGAGCCCGGCGGGCGCCTATCAGTGGACGCCAAAGGGCGGCGCGGGAGCGGACACGGTTCCGGACCCGCACGATAAGTCGAAGCGCCGCTCGCCCTCGATGCTCACCACGGACCTCGCCCTGCGGCTCGACCCAACTTACGAGAAGATCTCGCGGCGCTTCTATGAGCATCCGGATGAATTCGCGGACGCCTTCGCTCGCGCGTGGTTCAAGCTCACGCACCGCGACATGGGTCCAATTGTCCGCTACCTCGGCCCGCTCGTGCCGAAGGAAAGCCTGATCTGGCAGGACCCGATCCCGGCCGTGAACCATCCTCTGGTTGCGGAAAAAGAAATCACCGATCTCAAGGCGAAGATCCTGGGCTCGGGCCTTTCGGTGTCCGCGCTGGTGTCGACGGCCTGGGCGTCGGCCTCGACCTTCCGCGGCGGCGACAAGCGCGGCGGTGGCAATGGCGCGCGCATTCGGCTTGAGCCCCAGAAGGACTGGGAGGTCAACACGCCCGCTCAGTTGGCAAGGGTCCTGGGAAAACTCGAAGAGATCCAGAAGACGTTCAACGCTTCGGCGGCCGGGGGCAAGAAAATCTCGCTTGCCGACCTGATCGTTCTCGGCGGCGGCGCGGCGGTCGAGAAGGCTGCCAAAGACGCCGGAACGGATGTGAAGGTCCCCTTCACGCCAGGCCGCATGGACGCGTCGCAGGATGAAACCGAGGTCGAAATCCTTCGAGCCGCTCGAGCCAACCGCGGACGGGTTCCGCAACTACTATCGCGGCAAGCAGCTGCTCAAGCCCGAGCAACTGCTGATCGACCGCGCGCAGTTGCTCACGCTGACGGCACCGGAACTGACGGTTCTGGTCGGGGGCCTGCGGGTCCTTGGCGCCAATGCCGGAGGGTCCAAACACGGCGTGTTCACCAAGCGGCCGGGGACGCTGACCAACGACTTCTTCGCAAACCTGCTGGACATGAGCACGCAATGGAAGCAGGCCGAAGGCTCGGAAGACGTGTACGAAGGTCGAGACCGCAAGTCGAACGAGGTCAAGTGGACCGCGACACGCGCGGATCTCATTTTCGGTTCGCACGCGCAGCTGCGGGCGCTGGCCGAGGTCTATGGGTCGTCCGACGGGAAAGAGAAGTTCGTGCAGGACTTCGCCAAGGCGTGGGCCAAGGTGATGAACCTCGACCGCTTCGATCTCGTCTACAGCAAGGCGCCCCTCGCCATGGCGGCCGAATAGCGAGCCGCCGTTAGGAAAATGGGGCCGCGCGGGACAGAGTCCCCGCGGCCCTTCGCGTGGACCTTCACCCTCAGGGAGAAGGTCCACGCGAAGGGCGTCCGGAAGGACGCCCGTCCTTCCGGACGGGCTGCGGCGCGGCCGGATCAGGGAGTCACCCGAGGCGGCGGCGCTTTGCGCGCGAACCCTCACCCCAACCCTCTCCCGTTGGAGAGGGAGAGCGCGCCTCCATCCCGATGCAGACGGTTAACCGCGCGTCGCGCTCCCTCAGGCTCGAATGCCGTTCCCTTCCCGCGCTCGCCCTGCTATCCCGCGCGCCATGACCGCCCACGCAATCGAGAACATCCGAAACTTCGCGATCATCGCCCATATCGACCATGGCAAGTCGACGCTCGCCGACCGGCTCATCCAGCAGACCGGGACAATGGCGGAGCGCGACATGGTCGAGCAGGTGCTCGATTCCATGGATATCGAGCGCGAGCGCGGGATTACGATCAAGGCGCAGACGGTGCGCCTTGAATACAGAGCCCAGGACGGGAAGCCGTATATCCTCAACCTCATGGACACGCCCGGCCACGTTGACTTCGCTTACGAGGTCTCCCGGTCGCTGGCCGCATGCGAGGGCTCACTCTTGGTGGTCGACGCGAGCCAGGGGGTCGAGGCGCAGACGCTGGCGAACGTCTATCACGCCCTCGACGCTGGGCATGAGATCGTCCCGGTGCTCAACAAAATCGACCTGCCCGCCGCCGAGCCCGAGCGGATCAAGGAGCAGATCGAGGACGTCATCGGCCTCGACGCGTCGGACGCTGTACAGATCTCGGCGAAGACTGGCCTCAATATCGATCTCGTGCTCGAGGCGATCGTCAAGCGCCTGCCCCCGCCCAAGGGCGACGAGAGCGCACCGCTTAAGGCCCTCCTGGTCAACTCCTGGTACGACGCCTATCTCGGCGTCGTCGTCCTTATTCGCGTGATCGACGGGACGCTTAAGAAGCATTCGCGCATCCGCATGATGGCCGCGGACGCCGTCTACGAAGTCGATCGCATCGGAGTCTTCCGGCCGAAGATGATGGAGACTGCCGAGCTTGGCCCGGGCGAGGTCGGCTACATCACCGCCCAGATCAAACAGGTCGCGGACACGCGTGTCGGCGACACCATCACGGACGAGCGGCGCCCTACGCATGACGCGCTGCCTGGATTCAAACCAGCGCAGCCGGTCGTTTTCTGCGGCCTCTTCCCAACCGACGCGGCTGACTTCGAGGCGCTCCGCGCTGCGATGGGCCGGCTCAGGCTCAATGACGCGAGCTTTTCTTATGAGATGGAGACCTCGGCCGCGCTCGGCTTCGGCTTTCGCTGTGGTTTCCTCGGGCTCCTGCATCTCGAAATCATCCAGGAGCGGCTGGAACGCGAGTTCAACCTCGACCTCATCGCCACCGCGCCCTCAGTCATCTACGAGATCGCGCTCACGGATAAGTCCGAGATCGAGCTGCACAATCCGGCCGACATGCCGGACCTGGTCAAGATCGCCGAGATCAGGGAGCCGTGGATCAAGGCGACGATCCTCACCCCGGACGATTACCTCGGCGCGATTTTGAAACTCTGCCAGGACCGGCGCGGCGTGCAGGTCGACCTCAATTACGTCGGCAAGCGGGCGATGGTGATCTACGAGCTGCCGCTCAACGAAGTCGTGTTCGACTTCTACGACCGGCTGAAGTCGATCTCCAAGGGCTATGCGTCATTCGATTATCAACTTACGGACTATCGCGCTGGCGATCTGGTCAAGATGTCGATTCTGGTCAACGCTGAGCCGGTCGATGCGCTGTCAATGCTCGTTCACCGTGATCGGGCCGAGGCGCGCGGCCGAGCGATGGTCGAGAAACTTAAAGACCTTATCCCGCCGCACATGTTCCAGATCCCGGTCCAGGCGGCGATCGGCGGCAAGATCATCGCCCGCGAGACGATCCGGGCTTTGCGCAAAGACGTCACCGCCAAATGCTACGGCGGCGACGCAACCCGCAAGCGTAAGCTGCTTGAGAAGCAGAAGGCTGGCAAGAAGAAGATGCGCCAGTTCGGCAAGGTCGACATCCCGCAGGAAGCGTTTATCGCCGCGCTCAAGATGGATACGTGAGGGCGAGCGTCATGCGAAGTTCGCCTCGGGCGTTTAGCCCTTGCGCCGGGGGCGCTGGATCGAGAGGAGCGTCATGAGAAATTGCAGAATTTTGGCCGCGCTGGCTGGCGTCGCTCTGATGAACTCGACGGCGCATGCGCAAACGTTGTCGACGCACCGCTTACCCGCGGCGCTGGCGATCGAGGCGGCGAGCGAGACGGTCGCGACCTGCGCAAAGCAGGGCTATCACGAGACCGCGCAAGTGGTCGACGCGGACGGCGTGATTATCGCCACGATCCGCGGCGACGGCGTCGGCGCCCACTCGCTCGATAGCGCCCTCGCCAAGGCCTATACCGCCGCCTCGTTCAAGAACGACACGCTTGCGCTCGCCGAACGCGCCAAGGGCGAGGATTCGATTCTACCCCTCGCCAAACTGCCGCATGTCATGTTCTTCGGCGGGGGCGTGCCTATCAAGCTTGGCGACGAGGTCATCGGCGCGATCGGCGCCGCGGGCGCTCCCGGGGGCAAGCTAGACGACGCCTGCGCCCGCGCCGGACTCGACAAGATCGAGGATCGCCTGCGGTAGACCCCCGCGCGGCCCGTCGCCGTGGACCGAGCTCAATCGCGGCTGCCTTTGGAATTTGGAGCGGGTGAAGGGAATCGAACCCTCGTATTCAGCTTGGAAGGCTGCTGCTCTACCATTGAGCTACACCCGCGATTTCAACGCCTTAAGCCGCCATTTGATTTGTTGTTGACACGTTTCTGGCGCTGCAATCAATGGTCGTTTCTAACGGGGTTTGACCAGTCGCACAATGCATCAGTGGCTATCGGGAGCTCACGTCGGAGCGCCAAGCATGGCTACCATAACGAGCATTTGCTTTTTGCGAAGCCCGACAGGCCCCTCGCGAAATTCCTTTCGGGCCCTTTGAAATTCTGGGTCGGAGTCGCAACGGCGTCGGCGGCGGATCTGGCTTTTGCGAAAGGGGCAAGGCGATGAACGAGAGTGGCTTAATTCACCCGAAATCTGGAGGAGCGAGATATGCGAAGGTTTGAACCCATCTGTCCTTGCGCAAGCGCTTAGCGACCGAGGCACGTTGGAAAAAGTGCTCATCGACGCCAAAATCATTTAACGTGACAGCGGTAACAGCCCTACACGCGCGCGCCAGTGAGTGGACTGGCGAAAGCGGTCCAGCGTAACGGCGCAGATAATAACCAAACCTTTGGCGATATAACGCCAGATGTCAGGCACTCCGATGAGGATGAGCCCGTTGCTCATCACCGCGATGATGAGCGCGCCCACCAAAGTGCCCCAGATCGATCCGATGCCGCCAAATGAAACTGGTGCCGCCCAAGATCACAGCCGCGATCGCGTCGAGCTCATAGGACTGGCCAAACTGGATGCCGTTCGCCGCATACAGGCGGCCGACCGACATGACCCCGCCGAGCCCGGCACACAAGCCGGAGATGCTGTACGCGAGGAGAAGCACTCTCCAGACGCGAATGCCTGCGAGACGGGCGCCGGCGGCGTTTCCTCCGACCGAATAAACATGGATGCCAAAGACGGTTCGCCGCAGAACGAAACACGAAGCCACGACCACCGCTGCGGCGATCAGAACGGGCAGCGGAATGCCCAGAAGCGTTCCGCCGCCGATGAATGCAAAGGGGAGGTTCGAATTGATGATGGTCTGGTCGTTGCCGAGGAGTCGCGCGAAGCCGCGAACCGCGGTCAGCGTTCCCAGTGTCATGATGAAGGGCGGCAATTTCAATCCAGCGATCAGCGCGCCGTTGATCCTGCCGCAGCTGAGGCCGGTCAAAAGTCCGGCAGGAATGCCGACGAGGCCCAGTGAGGCAGCTTCGAAGCGGTGATCGCGACCATGGCGGCGAGGGCGAGAATAGATCTGACCGAAAGTCAATGCCCGAGGTGAGGATGAGGAACGTCATGCGCGCGGGCAGGACCACGTTGATCGAAGCCTGCTGCATGACAATGGACAGGTTCTGCCACGAGGCGAACCGGTCGGCCAGCAGTCGGAAGACGAGGCATAACGATTGATCTCCGACTTGGCGCCGATGTCGACGCCCCCGTCGGCTCGTCGAGAATGATCACCCGGGCTGCGACTGCAAAAGGCGCGAGAGCAGCACCTTCTGTTGATTTCCACCCACCCGAAAGGGCGCCGACGGAAGTCCCTTCGCTGGGCACGCGTATCGAGAGGGATTGGATCGCTGAGCGGGCCAGCGCATTCGATTTGGCTACATCGACGACCGCGCCGAATCGCGCATCCGCTGCGAGGACCATGGTGTTGATGTTGTCGCGTACGGACATGTCGAGATACAGTCCGAGGCCTTTGCGATCCTCGGTCAGGTGGACAACTCCCGCCGCGATCGCGTCCCTGGGCGAGGCGATCGCGAGCGGCGCGCCGTCCATCACGACCCGCCCGCCAGTCGCAGGATCGGCTCCAAAAATGAGGCGCGCCAACTCAGTGCGACCCGACCCCACAAGGCCCGCGATGCCGAGAATCTCACCGCGGCGCAGCCCGAACGAACAATTGTGGACACGGTCGCCGTCGCCAATGCTCTGTACTTCGAAAAACGGCGGCTCCCGGCTGCCCGGACCGGCCCGCGTTTCGCGCTTATAAGCCTGCAAGATCGCGTCCCACCATCATCATGTGTAAGCGCCGCGCGGCGAATGGCGCCGACGACCGCCCCGTCGCGCAGAACGGTGACGCGGAGGCGGGCGAAGGTTGGAGCGACAGGGCGATCTCGGGGGCGCTGGACGCCAGCATAAACACCATCGGCCGCACTCGGCGTCGACTGGTCGAGGAAGGGTTCGAGGCGACGCTGAGCCGCAAACACAATCCGAACTCCGCCCGCCCGCGGCTTTTCGACGGCGTGGCGGAGGCGAAATTGATCGCCCTGACCGGCTCGCCGGCTCCCGGGGGTTCGCCCGTTGGAGTTTGCGTTTGCTCGAGGCGAAGGTCGTCGAATTGAACATCGTCGAGAGGGCCAGCGACAACACGATTGGAAGGACGCTCAAAAAAGCGCTCTCAAACCTCACCGCAACCGGCAAGGGGTGATCGCGCCGGACGCCGACGCTGGCTTTGTCGCCGCGATGCGTGAAGGCCTGAGCAAGGCCGGGCTGTCGGAGAAGTGAGCGCGGCTGGCCGTCTTGCGGCGAGCCTCGCCGCTGATGCCGCCACGGTATTCCGCAGGTCCGCTCTCCGCCCTTCTGAGACGATCGCTATTCCCTCGGCGACCGACCGCTCTCGACCTTGCGCGGTCACCACCGTAACAGCCGGCAGCCGAAAGGGAACACCTCGGGCGGCAATATCTGTCGATAGCGAATGAACTTGTCCGGTTTTGGTAGCGCGTGATCTGTCCGCTTCTTCTGGTTCTGTTCTGCTGTGGGACTGTGGGCAAGGCGGATGCCTTGTCCACATTTCCACAGCCCGCGCCGCCGAGCGGATTTAAGCGGCGCGTTTTTCATCGTGGCTGTCCTTGAGCGCTCCCTTGTCGTCGTATCGGCCGATGCATCTTGGCCCGTGGAAGAGGGCGTGGGAGCCGTCGGGATAGACGTGCACCTTGACCCGCGCCTTGACGAAATGGGGCCGCATCGGACTTTCGGGGATCTGCAGTTTCAGCGTCCGGTAGGACACGCAATTGTCGTTCATGACTGGCGTTCCTCCTCGACGCACAGGATCTCGTCGAGATCGACGCCCAGAAGCCCGGCCTCGCCCTCTTCCTCGTAGCGGCGCGTCCAGCGCCGGAACGTCCGTTCGCTCACACCCAAAGCTCCGCCGCCTCCGCCTGGTTCAGCTCCGCCAATTCCCAACGGTTGAGAAGGTTCAAAAACATCACCATGCGCACCCCCTGAAGGGCTTCCGTCCGGCGCATCCCAACCCTCCAAAAGGGCTCGGACTTACCGGACAGATCGTGCGCTACCTAAACCGGACATATCGTCTGCTACCGACAGCTCGGACGACAATCTCTTGCAGAAAATCGGAAAACGGGTTAAGCTTGCCCCATGAATAATCCCGCCCTCCACATGGCCTCGACCGCTCCGGCGCTTCTGACGCCAGGACAAAAGCCTATGAAAAAATTTTCCTCGATTTTATCCGCGTAACTCATTGATAAGTCTCGATTCGGACGAGAGAATCCAAGGAAATCCAACCCTCACAATCGAGGGTCTTCGTTAGCGAAAGACGACGGGCCAAGAAAACCCAAACGGACCGACTGGATCAACGCCGCGGCCGCCGCGAAGGAGCCAAACGGACTCCATCCAAAGGTAAAGCGCCCTGGAAGCGGATCATCGCCAGGGGTGGGCCGCGGCGGATTTCTGTTCGTGCGCTTCGATCGCCGGCGCCTCGACCAGGGTCAGGTCGATGTGATCGAGGCCTTCGATCAGGCATTGTTTGCGGAACTCGTCGATCTCGAACTTGACGACGCCGCCGTCCGGACCGCGAATTTCCTGCGCCGCCAAATCGATGGTCAGCGTCGCATTGGCGCCGCGCTCGGCGTCGTCCATGAGTTTGGCGTGGTCTTCGCGAGAAACCTTGATCGGCAGAATGCCGTTCTTGAAGCAGTTATTATAGAAGATGTCGGCGAAATCACTGGCGATGACACAACGGATACCGAAGTCGAGCAGCGCCCAGGGCGCATGTTCGCGCGAGGAGCCGCAGCCGAAATTGTGGCCGCCCACGAGGATCGACGCCTTGCGGTAAGCCGATCTGTTGAGAACGAAATCCGGCTGCTCGGATCCATCCTCGCGATAGCGCATCTCCGCGAATAGGCCCGCGCCCAGACCGGTGCGCTTGATCGTCTTGAGATATTGCTTGGGGATGATCATGTCCGTGTCGATGTTGTCGATCGACATCGGCGCTGCGACCCCGGTCAATGTCGTAAACTTGTCCATCTCGTTCAGACTTTCTGCTTGTCTCGCTCGCTCTACCAAGCGCCGGCTCGTCGGACAATAGCGTCAGATCTCATAGATACTTCTCGAGTTCCTTAGCCGCCTCGTCAGGCGATTGCTCGACATTAAAGGCTTCAACGAAGGCGCCTTTCTTGTCCATCAAATAGACGATCGAACTGTGATCCATGGAATAGTCGCCGTCGGGCTGCGGCTGACCCTTGCGGGAATATACCCGAAAGGTCTTCTCGGTTGCTTCCACTGCCTGGGGGCTGCCGGAAAGGCCGATCATCGCGGGGTTGAAGCTGCTCACGTAGTCCTGCATGACTTTTGGTGTGTCGCGCTCCGGGTCGACGGTGACGAACAGGGCGGGAATGGACTTATCCCCCATCTTCGTCAGAATGTCAGAGATGTGCGCGAGCTCGGTCGGACAGACGTCGGGGCAGTGGGTGTAGCCGAAATAGACGAGGAATGGGCGTCCCCGCAGCGTTCCGTCGCTCACAGTCTTGCCGTTGCCGTCTTGCAGGGCGAACGCTCCGCCAATCAGCGCGGCGCGCGGCCTTCCTGGCGGGCTCGTGAGCATGAACGCCGCGACGGCGGCCGCCGCAACGACGACAAGCGCCGCAATGGCGCGGATCGCAAACGCGCGCGATCGCGGCGCATTGTTGGGTTCGGCTTCGGGCATTGGGTCTCCACTGGGCTCGGTCATAAGGCTCCTAGCCCTGAAATTGGGCGATCTCCGGACAACAAGGGAGCCTGGCCGATAGAAACTCGCTATTGACCCCGCGTTGGCCTGGCGCCACGACAAGCGCCTGGATAGGCGTCATGGTCCTCCGCCAACTCGAATACCTCGCGGCGCTCGCGCGCGAAAAGCATTTTGGCCGCGCCGCGGACGCCTGCCACGTGTCGCAGCCGACCCTCTCGGCGGCGATCCGCCTGCTAGAAGACGAACTCGGGGCGCCGATCGTCGAGCGCGGTCACCGGTACCTGGGCCTGACGCCGCAGGGGCATGTCGCCCTGGAGCACGCACACCGGATTCTGGCCGAGGTTGAGAATCTTCGACGCGGGCTCGAGGAGATCGACAAGGGCCTGACTGGGCGTCTTCGGATCGGCGCAATTCCGACCGCGCTGCCGATCGTCTCCCAGCTCACCGGTCCGTTCTACGCGCGCTTTCCCGGCGTGACGGTCGCCATTTTTTCCATGAACAGCCAGGAAATTGATCGCGGGATCGAAGAGTTCGAACTCGACGTCGGTCTCACCTATCTCGACGCCGAACCGATCGCCCACGTTAAGACCAAACCGGTCTGCGTCGAGGAGTACTTATTTCTGACGCCGGTGAGCGCCGATTTCGCAGGGCGCTCGCAGGTTACTTGGCGCGAAGCAGCCAATGCTCCTTTGTGCTTGCTGACCCCCGACATGCAGAATCGGCGGATCATCGACGGCGTCTTTCGCTCCGTCGGGGCGAAGCCGGTCCCGGCGGTGGAGACCAACTCGATCTACAACCTCGTTTCACATGTGAGCGCGGGCCAGTGGTCGGCGATTGTGCCCCGCCAGCTCTTGCGTTTTTTCGGTTTGCCAGAGGGCACCCGAGCAATCGAACTTGTCGAGCCGATCGCGCAACGCACCATCGGGCTCATGATGAGCGATCGCGAGCCGCCATCGCCGCTCGCCCGTAACCTGTTCGCGATGCAATTGCCTGCGGACATCGCGGCGCTGATCCAGCCGCCCAACAGGCTTGCCGAAGACGGAGAGAGTGTACTCTGATAGGTATTTACTATCGTACGTTCCAAACCTTCAATTTGAACATGAGCCTCCTCAAGCGCATTTATAAAGTGACCCCGGGAGGATATCGTGTCCGGCCGAATGGCCTTTGATGTGGATTTGGCGCGAACGCTGATCGATCGTAAGCGCGACATGCCAGGCGCGACGCTGCCGATCCTGCACGATTTGCAGGAGCAGTTCGGCTATATCGACGATCGTGTAGTCCCGCTCGTTGCGGACGCGTTGAACATCTCGCGCGCCGAAACCCTTGGCGTGATCAGCTTCTATCATGATTTCCGCCGCGCGCCGGTTGACGGACGGGTGTTGAAGCTTTGCCGCGCTGAATCCTGTCAGTCCATGGGCTGCGAGGATCTCGTCTCTCATCTTGCGGCTCGCCACGGCGTCAAGGTCGACGAGGACGCCCACGCCGGGCTCCACGTCGAAACGGTTTACTGCCTCGGCAACTGCGCGCTTTCGCCCGCCGCTCTCCTCGATGGGGAGCCGATCGGCCGTCTCGACCGCGATCGCATCGACGCGATCGTCGCCGACGCTCAAGGGAAGACCAAATGAGCGCGCGCGTCTTCATATCCGCGGATTCTTCGGCGATCTCCGTTGGCGCGGACCTTGTCGCGGACGCAATCGTGGACGAAGCGCGCCGCTGCGGCCTCGACATTGAGCTTGTGCGCACCGGGTCGCGTGGTCTCTTTTGGCTCGAGCCGCTCGTCGAGGTCGAGACTGCTGCGGGGCGCGTCGGCTACGGGCCGATTGCTCCGGGTGAGACGGCCCAACTGTTCGACGCGGACTTTTTGGGCGGCGGCGCTCATCCTAAGGCGCTGGGCCGCGTCGATGACATCCCCTATCTCGCGAGGCAGCAGCGGCTCATATTTGCTCGCTGTGGGCTGACCGACCCGCTCTCGCTCGATGATTATCGCCGTCACGGTGGCCTACGGGGCCTCGAACGCGCCTTAGCGTTGGGTCCGAAGGCTACGATCGAGGAGGTTCTGGCCTCGGGCTTACGCGGGCGGGGCGGGGCAGGCTTTCCCACCGGCATCAAATGGCGCACCACCGCCGGCGTTGAGGCCGATCAAAGGTACGTGGTTTGCAACGCCGACGAGGGCGACAGCGGCACGTTCGCCGACCGCATGCTTATGGAGGGCGATCCCTTTCTCCTCATCGAGGGCATGGCGATCGCCGGGCTCTCGGTCGGCGCGACCCAAGGATACCTCTACATCCGCTCCGAATATCCGCATGCTTTCGCCACGTTTGGGCGAGCGATCGAGCGCGCGCGCGCGCGGGGACTGCTTGGCCCAAGCGTGCTCGGCTCGGGCCGCGCGTTCGAGCTTGAGGCCAGACTTGGGGCCGGGGCGTATATCTGTGGCGAGGAAACGTCGCTTTTGGAAAGCCTGGAGGGAAAGCGGGGCCAAATTCGCGCCAAGCCGCCGTTGCCTGCGATTGTCGGCCTGTTCGGCAAGCCGACGGTCATCAACAACGTCCTGAGCTTCGCCTCTACGCCATGGATCCTCGAGCATGGCGCCAAGGCCTACGCCGCTTATGGCGTCGGGCGGTCGCTCGGATCGCAGCCGTTCCAGCTTGCCGGCAACATCCGCTACGGCGGCCTGGTTGAACTCGCCTTCGGCGCGACCTTGCGCGACCTGGTGGAAGGATTTGGCGGCGGCGTGCGCACGGGCCGCCCGATCCGCGCGGTTCAGGTCGGCGGCCCGCTCGGCGCCTATTTCCCTGCTTCGCTGCTTGATACGCCGCTCGACTATGAGTCGATGGCCGCGGCCAACGGCATGCTGGGGCATGGCGGAATCGTCGTCTTCGACGACACCGTCGACATGGCGCGTCAGGCCCGTTTCGCCTTCGAGTTCTGCGCCAAGGAAAGCTGCGGCAAGTGCACGCCGTGCCGGATCGGTTCGATCCGCGGGGTGGAGACGGTCGACAAGATCATCGCTGGCCGGGATCGCCCAAAGAACGTCCAACTTTTGCGCGATCTTTGCGAGGTGATGACCGACGGCTCGCTCTGCGCTCTCGGCGGGCTCGCCCCGATGCCCGTCCTCAGCGCGCTCAATCATTTCAGCGAGGATTTCGCCAAGGCGCCGGCGCGCGCCGCGGCGGAATAGGAGACCAGACATGGCGCTGTTGCAGGAACTCGACACCGGCACGCCGATCCGCACGGGCGAGGCGACCGTCACGCTGACTGTCGACGGACGCAAGGTCAGCGTGCCTCCGGGAACGTCGGTCATGGCCGCCGCCGCCCTGATCGACAATCCGATCCCCAAGCTCTGCGCGACCGACAGTCTCGAGGCTTTCGGCTCCTGCCGGCTCTGCCTGGTTGAAATCGAAGGTCGAAAGGGCGCGCCCGCCTCCTGCACGACGCCTGCGGAAGAGGGTATGGTGGTTCACACCCGGACGCCCAGGCTGCAAAGATTGCGGCGGGGAGTGATGGAGCTCTATGCGTCCGACCATCCGCTCGACACGCTAACGTCCAGCGCCAACGGCGATAACGAGTTCCAGACCCAGGCGGGGATCATCGGCCTGCGCGAGGTGCGCTACGGCCGAGACGGCGCCAATCATCTCAACGCTCCGGTCGACGCCTCCAATCCCTATTTCACCTTCGACCCCGCGGCATGCATCGTCTGTTCGCGCTGCGTGCGCGCCTGCGAGGAGGTCCAGGGCACGTTCGCGCTGACGATCCTCGGCTGCGGATTTGACTCGAAGGTCGGGACCGGCGGCGTCGATTTCCTGTCGTCGGAATGCGTGTCCTGCGGCGCCTGTGTACAGGCCTGCCCGACCTCGGCGCTCAACGAAAAGTCGGTCATCGAAATGGGAGCGCCGGAGCGCACGGTGGTGACGACCTGCGCCTATTGCGGCGTCGGCTGCGCCTTCAAGGCGGAGCTGAAGGGCGACGAGGTCGTTCGCATGATTCCTCACAAAGCGGGAAAGGCCAACGAAGGGCATTCCTGCGTCAAGGGCCGGTTTGCCTACGGCTACGCCACCCACAAGGACCGCATTCTCAAGCCGATGATCCGCGAGCGAATCGAGGACCCGTGGCGCGAAGTGTCCTGGGACGAGGCGATCGCCTATGCGGCCAACGAATTCCGGCGCATTCAAGCGAGTTATGGGCGCAACTCGGTCGGCGCGATCAGCTCCTCGCGTTGCACCAACGAAGAAGTGTTCCTGGTGCAGAAGATGGTTCGCGCCGGATTCGGCAACAACAATATCGACACTTGCGCGCGCGTTTGTCACTCGCCGACCGGCTTCGGGCTTTCCAAGACGTATGGCACGTCGGCGGGCACGCAGGATTTCAAGTCCGTCGGAAAAGCGGATGTCGTGGTGGTCATTGGCGCTAATCCGACCGATGCCCATCCGGTGTTCGCGTCTCGCCTCAAGAAACGTCTGCGCGCCGGCGCCCGCCTCATTGTCATCGATCCGCGTCGCATCGACTTGGTCAAGAGCCCCCACATCAAGGCGGACCATCACCTGACGCTGAAGCCCGGAACCAACGTCGCGGTGCTGAACGCGATCGCCCATGTCGTTGTCACCGAGGGCCTTGTGAACGAGGCCTTCGTGCGCGAGCGCTGCGACCTCGCCAATTTCGAGTCCTGGGCGCGGTTCGTCGCCGATCCGCGTCATTCGCCCGAGGCGACGGCGGCGGCGAGCGGCATTGACGCGAGCGAACTGCGCGCGGCCGCGCGCCTCTACGCCACGGGCGGCAACGGGGCAATTTACTACGGGCTTGGCGTCACAGAGCACAGTCAGGGCTCGACGGCGGTCATGGCGATCGCCAACCTCGCCATGGCGACCGGAAACATCGGCCGCGAAGGCGTCGGCGTAAACCCGCTGCGGGGTCAGAACAATGTGCAGGGCTCGTGCGACATGGGCTCATTCCCGCACGAGTTCTCGGGCTATCGCCATGTGTCCACCGACGCAGTGCGCGAGACGTTCGAGCGGATGTGGGGGGTTCCCCTCAGCAACGAGCCGGGCCTGCGCATTCCCAACATGATCGACGAGGCGATCGACGGCTCGTTCAAATGGCTTTACGTGCAGGGCGAGGATATCGCGCAGTCTGATCCAGACACCAAACACATCACGTCCGGATTGCGCGCAATGGAATGCGTTATCGTCCAGGATCTCTTTCTCAACGAGACGGCGCGTTACGCCCACGTCTTCCTGCCCGGCTCGTCATTTCTGGAAAAGGACGGCACGTTCACCAACGCCGAGCGGCGCATCAGTCGGGTGCGCAAGGCGATTCCTCCTCTCGCCGGCATAGCCGACTGGGAGGCGACCATGGCGCTCGCCAATGCGATCGGGGCGCCAATGCATTACCAGCATCCGAGCGAGATCATGGACGAGGTCGCCGCCACCACGCCAACTTTCAAGGGCGTGTCTTATACCCGTCTCGACGAACTTGGCTCAATTCAATGGCCCTGCAACGATGCCGCGCCCACTGGCACGCCGGTCATGCACGTCGACCGGTTCGTACGCGGCAAGGGCCAGTTCATGCTGACCGAATTTGTCGCCACCGAGGAGCGCGTCGGCCCACGTTTCCCTCTTCTGCTGACGACCGGCCGCATCCTGTCGCAATACAATGTCGGCGCTCAGACCGCGCGCACGGCCAGCACGGTCTGGCATAGCGAGGATGTGCTTGAGATCCATCCCTTCGACGCCGAACAGCGAGGCGTGCGCGACGGCGATCTCGTGGCGCTGGCGAGCCGAACCGGCGAGATTTCGCTGCGCGCGAAAATCACCGAGCGCGTGCAGCCGGGCGTCGTCTATACGACCTTCCACCATGCGGTGACCGGAGCGAACGTCGTCACCACCGACTATTCCGACTGGGCGACGAACTGCCCCGAATATAAGGTGACGGCCGTGCAGGTCCGGCGAACCAACCATTTCTCCGACTGGCAGTTGCGCGATCGCGAAGAGGGGGTCTCGCTGCGTCGGGTCGAGAAAGCCTTGGCCGATGCGGCCGAGTGAGGGTTCTGGCTCGATTGACGTTCCAGTCCGGTCCTTTTCTTACAATTCCGGCGCGAGCGGACCAGAGCTCACGCGCGCGCTCGCAGTCGAAGCGCCAATTCAGATCGTCATAGGCGGCGCGCCCTTCGCCGTCATGATGGCGACGCCAACGGACCTGGAAGATTTCGCCACCGGCTTCGTGCTGACCGAACAGATCGCCGGGAGTGTCGGCGATATCCGCGGCGTCGAGGTTGAACGGGTCCAGGATGGCTGGAAGCTCAAGATTGCGATTTCCGGCGAACGGTTGCAGGCCCATCTGGCCCGCGGCCGGGCGATGAGCGGGCGTACCGGCTGCGGTCTTTGCGGCATCGAGGACTTCTCGCAGATGCCTTCCCCCGGCCCGCCGCTCCAACCCCAGGCCGCTATCGCGCCCGGCGCGATTCGCGCTGCGCTGAGCGAACTTGAGACTCGGCAGCCGCTCAATCAGGCGACGCGCGCCGTCCACGCTGCGGCGTGGTGCGGACGAGACGGGACCATTGTCGTGTCGCGTGAGGATGTGGGACGGCACAATGCGCTCGACAAGACGATCGGAGCGCTCGCGCGTGCGGCTGTCGCGCCGGACAGCGGGTTCTTCGTGATCACCAGCCGCTGCTCGTTCGAAATGGTGGCGAAAACGGCGATCTTTGGCGCTGGAACCCTGGTATCGGTTTCGGCGCCGACCTCGCTCGCGCTCGAGCGGGCTCAGCGTTTCGGCGTTCGCGTGATCGCTGTCGCCCGCCGCGACCAGGCGTTGTCCTTCGAGGACGGGAAGGACGAAGCTAACGGAGGGATGGCGGCTTGACGACCGGCAAGATCGATAGACTTGTGCGTATGGCCAATCAGATTGGCGATTTCTACGCCTCCATGCCTGAGCGGGAAGCGATCGAGGGCGCAGCGTCGCATCTGCGCCTCTACTGGACGCCGAAGATGATTCAGGAGATCATCGCTTCCGCCGATCAAGGCCATACCGGCCTTAACCCGATCGCGGCTCGCGCTGTCGAATCTTTGAAACAGAGCGCGACGGCCGCCTAGAACTCTCCGGCCCCATGCCTCGCTGGCCGCGCCCCCCTAATCTGCTGCGGCTTTTCGTCGGCCAGCACATCATCAACGGCCTGAGCGTCGGGCTGGGCGTGGTCGCGGTCGCCCTCGCCGCTTCGGCGATCTTTGGTTTTGCGGCTGGCCAGCCGGCGACTCTGGGTGCGATATCGGCGAGCATCTCCGATCTTCCCGCGCCTTGGCGCGAGAAGGCGCGCACGCTGGGCTTCGGCTTTGCGCTCGCGCTGCTCTCGACAGTCGCGATCCAACTTGCGCTGCCGTGGCCGGTGGCCGCGATTCTCATGATCGGCCTGATCAGCTTTGTCGGCGGTCTTGTCACCGGGCTCGGGCGCTGGGCGGTGGCGGTCGGCATGCAGGCGGTCATTCCGATGGTCTTCATTCTCGGATTTCCGCGTGAGACCGCGCCGGCCGCAGTTCGTATCGAGATGCTGTTCGTCGGCGGCGGCGTCGCCTATATCGCCTTCGCGCTTCTAGCGACGGTTTTCACGGACGCGAGCGCGCGGCGGATGGTGGCTAGCGAAACGATCCGCGAATTCTCGATCTACATGCGCGCGGTCGCCGCCATATTTGATCCCGACCAGGATCTGACGGCGGCCTATGGCGTAACGATCCGCCAGCAATCGGCGCTTTCGCAGCAATTGCAGTCGGCGCGCTCGCTTTTGCTCGAACGGCCGGGGACACGAGGCGAGCGCTTGCGGCTCGCGGCTTCGATCGGCATCCTGCTCGACGCGCTCGACGCTTTGGTCGCCGCTCAGAGCGACGTCGAGCTCATCCGCAAGACGCCCGCCGCGGCGAATGTGCTCGCCCGGATCGGCGACGCCTTGCGAGTCGGCTCCCAGGATCTCGAGCATTTGGGCCTGGAGCTCCTGACCACCGCCCACCCCACGCTGCCGCCCGACCATCAACTGGCGATCGACGCGCTGAAGCGCGAGGCGGGGCGGGTCGAAGCCGAGGCGATGGATCCAAAGGCGCGCGCGGCGCTCGACGCGGCAACCTGGCGGCTCGTTCTGTCGCTCAGTCACGTCCGGCGCCTCGAGCAGTCCATGTCCAGAGACGCAACGGCGCGGGCCGCGATCGGCGACGTGGACCTCGCCGCCTTCATCCCTAGGCGGAGCTATGCGCTCATGACGCTCGCCCCGCATTTCAGCCGCGAATCGCCGGTGCTGCAATTCGCCGTGCGCCTGGCGCTGGCGATGATGGCCGGCGCGCTGGTCGCGCAATCGCTTGGCGATAATCGGCATGGTAACTGGGTCGTGCTGACGATCGCCGTGGTGATGCGGGCAGGCTACGGCCTCACCCGCCAGCGCCGCGATGACCGCGTCATAGGCACGCTGGCGGGGTGCGTGCTCGCGGCCGGCTCCGTCGCCTATTTGCCGGCTGGCGCGCTGGTCGGTGTTCAAGGCCTGGCGGTCGCCGTGATCCACAGCTTTGCGCGGCTCAACTATCGTATTGCTTCGACCGGCGCTTCCGTGATGGCCCTTGTGTCGCTGCATCTGGTCCAGCCCTGGGTCGCGGCGCCGATTCTGGCGCGTCTCGCCGACACGCTGGTCGGCGCGGCGATCGCGCATCTCTTCAATTATTTCTGGCCGCGCTGGGAATCGTCCGAGGCGCCGGTGCTCGCGCGCCGCCTTCAGGCCCAGCTTGCCGCCTTCGGCGCAGCAGCGCTTGGGGCTGACGTCAGCGAACATGACTACCGCCTGGCGCGAAAGAATGTGATTGAGGCCATGGCCGCGCTTTCGGATTCCGCTGGCCGTATGAGCATCGAGCCAATGACGGCCCGCAAGGGTCTCGATGAGATGGCGGACCTGTTGATCAGGGCCTACAGCCTTGTGGCCCAACTCTCCGCGGCCCGCCTCGCCACGCAGATCGGTGTTCCTCTGCCGGACCTCGCAATCAGCGACTGGCTTCAGGCGCTCCTCCTCGGCCCCTCCGACGCAAACAGAAGCGTCGCCGACCCTCCGGCCGGGCCGCTCGTCACCGCGGCGCTCGCCGTGACGACCGCCGCCGGCAAGTACGAACGAGTGGCGAAAGGCGACGTCATGTAAGCGCAATCGCGCGCGCGCAAGTTTCGCGCTAATGATTTCAGCAGCTTAACACCTCCTTTGCGCAACTTTGCGGCAATTCCCTCCTGCATCGGGCCGCGATGACGAGGCCCAAAACAGAGAAAACGAAAGGAATTTTTCGCCGACCGAAACGGCGATGGACGTAATCCCAAAGGTCATGACGGCTGACCGAGGTGCGTCCAGTCGCGCATTCCGATGGAGGTGATCGTTTCGGGTTGAGCGATGAGCTTTCGCCACGCGTCACAAGCGGCGTCGACGATCGCGTCGTAGTTTTCGAAGACGGTGTTTGAGAGCCAGTTCTGGCGAAGATATTGCCAGACGTTCTCGATTGGGTTTAGGGCGTGTCCTCATTTAAGCCGAGCTATGCGGGGAACTGGGTGACGGTGTGAGGAAGGCGGCGTAACGGGGTTGGTGATCAAGCCACCCGAACCTCCAGGCCGGAGCGTTACGCCATGACCGAGAATAGAGTTGTTGCCCTTCGACAGAAAGGGGCGATCGACGATCCGCTCACCGAAATTCTGCGAACCGGCGCGCGTCGGTTGATCGCCCAGGCGGTCGAGGCGGAGTTCGAGACGTTTCTGGCCTCGACCGCGGAACTCGTGCTTCCGGATGGCCGCCGACGGGGACTGTCACGTTGACGATTTGTCGATGGTTTTGGGCTAGTTGGCGGCGATGAGCCAGACGTCAAATTCCTGCTATCGTGGTCATCGCTTTCCCGCTGAGGTCATCGCCCATGCGGTTTGGCTCTATTTCCGTTTCCCTCTCAGCCTGAGAATGGTCGAAGATCTTCTGGCCGCCCGCGGTATGATCGTCAGTCACGAAACCGTCCGGCGTTGGGTTGAGAAATTCGGCCGAGACTTCGCCAACGAAGTGCGCCGGCGCGCGCCGCAATTCGGCGACAAGTGGCGTCTCGATGAGGTCGTGGTCGCCATCAATGGTGAAAAGCACTGGCTTTGGCGCGCCGTCGATCAGGACGGCTTTGTCCTCGACGCTTTGGTTCAGAGTCGCCGCGACCGAGGCGCCGCTGAACGCCTGCTTCGCAAGCTCGTCCGCAAACAGGCCCGCGCTCCGCGTGTCTTGGTCACCGATAAGCTCGGTTCTTACGGCGCCGCGCGCACGGACATGGGCATGAAGTTCGAGCATCGCCAGCATAAGGGACTCAATAATCGGGCCGAAAATTCCCATCAGCCAACGAGGCGGCGAGAGCGGATCATGAAGCGGTTCAAATCGCCGCGGCAACTGCAGCGCTTCATCTCGATCCATGATCCCATCGCCAACCTCTTCCACTTTCCCCGCCACGCCCTCTCAGCATCTGACTATCGAGCGCTTCGCGCCGACGCGCTGAACGCGTGGAAGGACATTGCCGGCGTCCAGATCGCCGCATAGCCCGGGCGCGCCATTTCAGCATCGTTGCGAGCTTCGCTCAATAAGTTGACGATGCCTGAGATTCCACCCCCGCCGAATCAATCAACCGGAAACCGTATCAGTCCATGGGAGCCTCCGACCTTCTCAGGGGACCAAACGACCCCTGAGCGCAAAAGCTGACCGTCCCTTGCAGCCGGTCTCAAGTCACGCCGATGTGATCCTAATGTGTGATGGAGATCACAGCCTTTTGTCGCGCCTGGCGGATACGCAAAGGCAGGTGAAACACGAGTTGGCCCACCTGCTGGAGCGGACATGATGGATTACGAACCCCCCTACCAACTGCCCGCCCGCGCTACCCCGGCGTGTGACAAAATGAGCGCCGCGCAGCGCCGCCCGCCTGTCGGCGCAACGTCTCGAGCTGAGATCCCTGCTCCGAAACGAAGCAAATCGTGGTTGGCAGAGGGGCGCGCCGCGTTTGCCATCGCGAACCACGCCAAGCCGTCTTCCGAGCTCGTCGCCAAGCGTTTTTCGTCTGGGCGGACCGTCCGTATCGCCAAGGAACAGGAAATGGCCGCCCTCTGCCAACGCCGCGCGTCCCGTTGGGCAGACGCGATTCGAGACGGCCTCGATCCTGACATTGCCCGCTTCGTCCGCGATCAGGCGGCGGCGTGGCAGTTGCTGGCGACCAGCTACGCCTGTTCCGCAAGAGACGCCTTAGTTGGGTCGGCGGACGCCTAACAAGCACGCTGCCTCAGCGCTGCAGCCGAGGGCGCGGTGTGTGACGACACGTCAGCCCTCCGCGAGCTGCCCGTCCAGCAGATCCAATACCTGATAGCACGGCAAGACCTGCTCGACGCTCGCGTTAGGCTCGCGGCCTTCGCGGATGGCGGCGAAGAACTCGCGGTCCTGCAATTCGATGCCGTTCATGCTGACGTCGACTTGGCTCACGTCGATCTTCTCGTCCTTGCCGGTGAAGAGATCGTCGTAGCGGGCGATGTAGGTCGCGGTGTCGCCGATGTAGCGGAAGAACGTGCCGAGCGGGCCCTCGTTGTTGAACGACAGCGACAGCGTGCAGATCGCGCCGTTCTCGGCCTTGAGCTGGATGCTCATGTCCATGGCGATGCCGAGGGTCGAATGGATCGGTCCTTGCAGCGCGTTGGCCTTCACGATTGGCGAGCGGCACTGATAGGCGAACAGGTCGACCGTGTGCGCGGCGTGATGCCAGAGCAGATGATCGGTCCATGAGCGCGCCTGGCCGAGCGCGTTCATGTTGGTGCGGCGGAAGAAAAAAGTCTGCACGTCCATCTGCTGGATATGGAACTCGTCCCTCAAGATACGCTGGCGCACAAACTGATGGCTTGGGTTGAAGCGGCGGGTATGGCCGACCATGGCGACGAGCCCGGTTCGCTTCTGCATGGCGACGACGGCCTCAGCGTCCTTCAGGCTGTCGGCGAGCGGAATCTCCACCTGCACATGCTTGCCGGCCTCGAGACATTGAAGCGCTTGGGCCGCGTGCATCTGCGTCGGCGTGGCGAGGATCACGGCGTCGAGCCCTCGCAACTTGAGACTGTCGGCGAGATCGGTCGAAACATGGGCGACGCCGTACTTCGCCGCCGCCTGCTTGGTTTTGTCGAGATCGCGCCCGACGAGCGAGATCGCCTCGACCCCGTCGATCTCCTTGATGGCGTCGAGGTGCTTCAAGCCGAAAGCGCCGGCGCCGGCCAGCGCGACTTTGATCGTCTTGCTCATGGGAGGCTTCCCTAAAAGCTGCCTCAGGCGGCGTTTTCCAATATGAGATGCCCGACCGCGGTGTTGGAGGCCGGGACATGGTAGAACCGGTGCGCCACTTTCGGCTTTGGGCCTTGAGCGACGACATCCGCCATGGCCCCCCGCGCCACCAGCCACATCACGAGTTCGATACCCTCGGATCCCGCCTCGCGGACGTATTCGATGTTTGGCGTCTTCGAGAGGCCCTTGGGGTCATCGATCAGCCGGTCGAGGAACTTGTTGTCCCACTCCTTGTTGATCAGGCCGGCGCGCGGCCCCTGAAGCTGATGGCTCATGCCGCCGGTGCCCCAGATATGGACGTTGATGTCCTCGGGGTAGCTCATGATCGCTTTGCCGATCGCCCGGCCGAGCGCGAGGCATCGCGCGCCCGAGGGCACGGGGTGCTGCACGACGTTGACCGCGAAGGGGATGATCTTGCACGGCCATTCCTTGACCTCGCCGAAAACGCAGCTCAGCGGCACGGTCAGACCGTGGTCGACGTCGATCTCGTTGACCATGGTCAGGTCGAAATCCTGCTGGATCACCTCCGAGGCGATATGCGAGGCAAGCTCCGGGTCCCCAATGACCTTCGGCACCGGACGCGCGCCGTAGCCTTCGTCCGCGGGATCGAATTCCGGCCCGGTCATGATCGCGAAAGTGGGGATCATCTGGAGGCTGAAGGCGGTGGCGTGATCGTTGTAGACGGCAAAGATCACATCGGGCTTGTGCGTCTTCATCCACTGCTTATCAAAGTCGTAGCCAGCAAAAACTGGCGCCCAGTAATCTTCCTTGGTCTTGCCGAGGTCGAAGGCGGCGCCAACGGCGGGGATGTGCGACGTGTAAAGGGAGGCGGTGATGCGGGCCATGTTCAAACGTCCTTTGTCGGAGAAGTCATAAGGACCCGTCACTCCTTCCGCGGGCGCTGGGCGTCCCCGTGCTCTCCGATCTTGCGATTCCCGTCGATCTTCCGGCCACCCCCGACCATCATGTCGCGATATTCCTGCTCGGTCATGCCGGTCATGCTGCCCGCCATCTGCTGAAAGCTCTTGCCGTCGGTCGCGCCGATCTTCGCCAGGAAGTAGATGTTGCCGCCGAGCGCCATCATGCGGTTGAGATCGCGCGCCAGGACAGCTTGCTTCTGCTCCTCGGTCATTTTCCACTCGTCGAGATAGGCGCGCTCATTGGCCTTGAACCGGGCGCGGTTCTCGGCCTTCATCAGCGACATGCAGAACTGGTTGAGCCAGTAGCCTTTGCGCGATTGCTCGGCGTCGAAGACGACCGTCCCGGGAATTTCCTTGAACTCATTGTCGAGCGCCATGATCAGCAACTCCTCTCATCAGACCAGTAGAGCCGCATCGGATTGTCGACCAGCAACAGCTCCTGCAGGTCGGCTGCGGGAGCGATGTGGGGAATGAAGTCGACCAGAAGCCCGTCGTCAGGCATGTGGCCCTTGAGGTTCGGATGCGGCCAGTCTGTGCCCCAAAGCACGCGGTCCGGAAACTCATCGACCACCTTGCGCGCGAACGGAACGACGTCCCGATAAGGGTTCCGTTCGCCGTTCAGCGCAGGCGGACCCGAAACCGACAGGCGTTCGGGACAGGTCACCTTGCACCAGATGTTTTCGTACTGGTCCATGAATTTAAGAAAACGGGCGAACTCCGGACCGTCGACGGGCTTCGTCACATCCGGCCGGCCCATGTGGTCGACAACGATGGTGGTCGGCAGGCTGGTGAAGAAATCCGAGAGCTCGGCCAAGTCCGCCGCCTCGAAATAGACGACGATGTGCCAGTCGTGCCCGACGATGCGTTCAGCGATCTCGACCAGTTCGTCCTTCGGCGTGAAGTCGACCAGCCGTTTGACAAAATTGAACCGCACCCCGCGCACGCCCACCTGATGAAGCCGCTTCAATTCCGCGTCGCTCACCTCGGGTCGGACAGTGGCGACGCCACGCGCCCTGCCCCCACTCGAACGCAAGGCGTCGACCATCGCGCTGTTGTCCGCGCCATGGCAGGTCGCCTGCACGATGACGTTGCGGTCGAAACCCAGATGGTCGCGCAATGCAAACAATTGCGCCTTGCTGGCGTCACAGGGGGTGTATTTGCGCTCGGGCGCATAAGGAAACTCGGCCCCCGGCCCGAACACATGGCAATGCGCGTCGATGGCGCCGGGAGGAAGCGAAAAGCTGGGCTTGCTCGGCCCTTCGAACCAGTCGAGCCATCCCTTGGTCTTCTCGAACGGCCCGGTGACGGGCTTGGCGGCGTCGTTCACGAGGGTCGCCTTCAGTCGATGTACCTGAGACCGGCCTTTTCGAGCGGCTCGCGCATCTTGTACATGTCGAGACCGAGCACGCCGGCGGCGAGCTTGGCGCGCTTATCGTCCTCGTTGGCCTCACGCGCCGCCGCGGCGTCGGCGGTCTTGCTCGCCCATTCGGCCGGCACGACGACCACGCCGTCATCGTCGGCGACGATCGCGTCGCCTGGGTTCACGGCCGCGCCAGCGCAGACGACCGGAATATTGACCGAGCCCAGCGTCGACTTCACCGTGCCTTTGGCGCTCACGCACTTGCTCCAGACGGGAAAGCCCATCTCGGTCAGCGTCTTTACGTCGCGCACGCCGGCGTCGATGATGAGAGCCTTGGCGCCGCGAGCCATGAAGCTCGTGGCCAGGAGATCGCCGAAATAGCCGTCGGTGCAGTCGGCGGTGATCGCGGCGACGACGATGTCGCCCAGCTCGATCTGCTCGGCTGCCACGTGCATCATCCAATTGTCGCCCGGGTGCAGGAGAACCGTGACCGCCGTTCCGGAGACGAGCGCGCCCGGATAGATCGGTCGCATGTAGGGCTTCATGAGTCCGACGCGCCCCATCGCCTCGTGCACCGTCGCCACGCCATAGCGCCCGAGCGCCTCGACGGCGGCTCGTTCCGCGCGCTTGACTTTGCGTCTGACGACGCCGAGTTCGGTCATCGCTGCCTCCTTCCGGCCTCCCGCCCGCTGTGTCGTCGAGACGCGGATAGACCCGCCGCACATTGGTTTCATAAACCTTATGTCGACGCAGACGCAACGCTTTGCTGGCGCAGGCGATCGTACTCGGTCTTGTCGACTGGCGTCGCGCCGGATTCGCCAAGATCGTTGAGATGAACGCGGTAGGTTTCCCGCGCGGTCCAGCAGGCGATCGAGGCGATGGCGGTAACGCCGAAAGCCAAGGCGCCGACGGTCAGGGGCACGTTGGTGGAGCCCGGTGGGGCGACGGTGGCGAACAGCGCCGGCAACAGTGCTGTCAGCATGGTGCCGATGTTCTGCGCGATTGCCATGCCAGAGACCCGCGCGCGGGTCGGGAAGAGCTCGGGGTAGAAGCTCGGAAAGATCGCGTTATATCCCTGATAGACGACGCCCCACATCAGGATCGACAGCACGAAGGCGAGGGGAATGCTCTTGATGCTAATGGCGTAGAGGTAGGCGAACGTCATCAGGCCGGCGGCGAGCGAGCCGACGATGATCGGAGTGCGCCGGCCGATCCGATCCGAAAGGTCGCCGACGAACGGAATCACAATGATGGCGACGATGTTGCCGATGACCGGGATCCATAGATAGATGGTTCTATCCATGCCGACCCCATACGCCGGCTGCACGGCGTAAGCGGCGCCGAAAATCGTCGCCACGACCGGAATTACGTTCATCAACGACATGCACACGACCCGCAGCATGTCCGGCCAATGATTGGTCAAGGCGTCGATGATCGGCGCCCTTGGCACGTCGCCCTGCCCGCGCTCTTGCGTGAAGGCCGGCGTCTCGTCGACCTCTCGCCGGATAATGTAGCCCGCGATCAGAACAACGACGCTGAGCAGGAACGGAATACGCCAGCCCCAGGCGAGGAAGGCCCCGTTCGAAAGCCAATAGCTCAACGGCAGATACATTGCCGCCGCCAGGATCTGTCCCGCCTGTACGCCCTGCAGCGTGAAGCTGGCGAAATAGCCGCGCCGCCCGAACGGCGCGTGTTCGAGAATCATCGAGCTCGCGCCCGAGATCTCGCCCGCAACCGCAAAACCCTGGATCAAGCGCAGGACCACGAGCAGGATCGGCGCCCAGATTCCGGCCTGCTGGTGAGTGGGAAGTAACCCGACCGCCATTGTCGAGAGGCCCATGAGGACCAGGCAGAGAAGGAGGACATTCTTGCGGCCATGCGTATCGCCCCAATGGCCGAGCACGAAGGCGCCGATGGGCCTCGCGACGTAGCCGACCCCGTAGGTCGCGAGCGACGCCACGATGGCGACGGTGGGGTTGGTTGACGGGAAGAAGATCTGCGGAAAGACGAGCGAGGCGGCGGTCGCGTAGATGAAGAAGTCGTAGTATTCGAGCGCCGAGCCGATCCAGCCGCTCGCGGCCGCGATCCTGGTCTGATGCCGTCCCGGCGGCTCGTGCATTGTTGCTGCAGTCATCGCCTTCCTCCCTTTTTTGCTGTTCTTGGTCCTAGTAATCGACCTCCGCGACCTCCCTCAACTCCGACGGCGTCGCCGAGGGGAAGCCGAAGAATTCGAGATAAGCCGGGATTTGCTCGAACAACATGTCGATCCCGACCTGGGTCGGACACCCGCGCGCCCTCGCGGCGGCGAGAAACGCGGTCGTCTCCTGCTTCATCACCACTTCGCCGACATAGGTCGAGGGCTCAAGTCGTGAGACGTCAACCGGCATCGGATCGCTGGCCTTCATTCCGAGCGGGGTGGCGTTCACGACGACGGCGAACCCGATCGGATCGTTCGAACCGGCGGAGACCTTGAGATGCGGATAGTTTTGTCTGAGCCGCCCGGCCAGCGCCTCCATCGCGGCGGCGCTCACGTCATAGAGCGCGATCTCGGCGGCGCGCGCCGCGGCGCAGGAGGCGGCGATCGCCGACCCCACTCCGCCCGCCCCCACGACAAGGACCTTCTTGCCGGCGAGGAACCGGCCGTGTCGCGCCATGCCGCGGACGAACCCTTCGCCGTCGAACATGTCGCCGATCAACCGACCCTCGGCTGTCCGACGAACGGCGTTGCATGAGCCCGCGACTTTGACCGCGGTCGATACTTCGTCGATGAGACCGATCACCGAGACCTTGTGCGGCATTGTGATCAGCGCGCCATGAAAATTGGTGAAACGACAGATTTCCGGGAAGGCGGCGCCGAAGTTCTCGGCCCGAACGCCAAGCGGCACGACGGCGGCGTTGATTCCGTGCTTCTGGAACCACGGATTGTAGATCATCGGCGACTTGAACGTCGTCGTTGGATAGCCGACGTGGGCGATGACTTTCGTGCCGCCGTTCAGCATTTCGGTTCGAGTTCCATCCGACTGCGTGAAGCCTGCCCCTCACCCGCTGGCGTTCATTCGAATTCGATCTCCGCGCGTGTTTCGGCGTCGGTCAGGCTCGCCTGGGCGGCGAGCCGGACGGGCGTGTTGGCGGCGCCGAACAGGTCGTAGTTGCGACGCTCGACGATCTCGAAAAAAAAGCGGTCGTGGAAAGCGCGGGTGTAGATGTGGAAAAACTCCCCGTCCTTGACGCGGTCGTAGAGCATGCCGAGCGCACGCATGCGCGCGAGCAGGTCGGGCGCGATGTCGAAGCGAGACGCGAGATCGTCGTAATAATTGTCCGGAATCGGCAGGAACGCGACGCCCTTCGCCTGGGCGGCCTCCACGGCGGCGAAAATATCGTCGCTTGAGAGCGCAATCTGCTGAAAACCGGCGCCGCCGAAGGCGTCGAGAAAGCGCGAGACCCCGGTCGCGCCCCCCTCGGCGATGTTGAGCGCGATGCGCAATTCACCGTTCAGGCTGCGCAGCGAGCGACTGAAAAACGCCCCGTGCGGATCGGCGATCTCGACCTGGGGCTGCGGCTGAAGCCCGAGCACGGTTCGGTAGAACAGCGACCAGCTCAAGAATTCGCTGCGGCGCACGACATTGGAGAGATGATCGACTTTACGCAGGCGGCCTCCGGCGGTGAGGGGTTCGGCCGGGGCGAAATCGCTGCGCCACTCCTGGTCGCCGCCGCCGATGAAGTAAATGAGACTGCCCTCGACGCCCGCGACCGCAGGTACGGTCGCTTCGCCGGGTCCGATCTCGCCGACATAGCTTTGGCACTCGAGCGCGCCCGCGCGCTCCAGAGCCGTGTCGACAGAATCGACGCTGAGGGCGATTGCGCAAATCGAGGGGCCGTGCAGAAGCGAAAACGAATGCGCGAAGCCCTCGCGCTCGCGATTGACAACTAGCCCGACTTCACCAACTGGCGGGGGTGGGCGAGGCGAAGGCATTGGAATCGCAGGGGGGCGAGTCCAAAGGTCGGCACTACGGGAGGTGAGCGATCAAGCCGCTTGGCGGGGGATCGGAGCGGTGATCTTCGGCCTCGGCTGGGCGGGGAGGTCGAGCTTCAGGCGCTGCAGCAAAAGCCACTGATCGTTTTCCGGCTCGGTATGGCGCGATAGGACGACGGTGCGGCCGTCTGTCGTGGGCAACTCGACGTCGATCATTTGGATGGCGGCAAGCTTTTCGAGCACAGCCCTCGGCGTCAGCCCCGGCGCCAGCGCCTTCAGCCGCTGCTTCAGCGTCACCATCAGGCAATAGGCCAGGAAGGCCACGAAGATATGAGCTTCGATGCGGGCGTCTGACTGGTGATAGATGGGACGAATCGATAGATCGTTCTTCAGTTCCTTGAACGCTTGCTCGATCTCGGCCAATTGCAGATACAGCCGCCAGAGATGGCCGGGGTCGTCGCTCCTGATGTTGGAGCGAAGCAGATAGCCGCCCTCGCGGCGGCGCGCGAGGCGGAGCTTCTTGCGGTCCAGCGTGAAATGGAACGTTTGCGGCGTCACCGGCTGATCTTTCGTCGGCGGATGGATCACCAACAACCCGTAGGCCTTGCCGGCTTCCTTCTTGGCCGCGCCGAGCTTGAGCAGCAGCTCGTCGCGCGTCAGGTCCTGTCGTTGCAGTTCGCGCAACCGCTTGATCAGCTTCCTCAACCGACGCCGCCGCATCCCCTGCTCCTTGTCGCGCCGGCTTTGGCTTCGGGCCAGGACGTAAGTTTCCTCATCCTGTTCGATCAGCTTGACCCGCACGCTCTCGCGCACGTCTTCCCACGGCTTGGCCGCGAGCGCCTGTTCCAGCTTCGTCAGCCGGCCGCGGGGCGTGCCCACCAGATAGCGGATCGGCGTCGGCGAGCCGCGCATCTCCGCCAGGACTTCCTCGGTCGGGATGCCGCGATCCATCACCCAGGTGCGCTTGGCGCTGCCGTATTGCGTCTCGATCTTGGTCAGAAACGCCCGCAACGTCGTCTTGTCCGAGGTGTTGCCGTCCATGACTTCGTAGGCCAGGGGAAGGCCGTCCGGCGTGACGATCAGCGCAATCACGACCTGCACGCAATCGGAGCGCTTGTCCCGGCTGTAGCCGAACTTCCGCTTGCCGCTCTCCGGCGGATCGCATTCGAAATACGTGCTGGTCAGATCATACAGCAGCACTTCAAAGTCAGCCTGAAACAGGTCCTTCCAGCGCTCGCGCAGAAACGTGAACAGCGCCGGCTTGTGCGCGACAAGCAGGTCCAGGCAGCGATAGAGATTGTTGGGTTGCGCGAGCCCGACGTCCTCGCCGAGCAGGTCGCCTATCGCACTGTGCTCGAACCAGTGCCGGTGAAGCCGCCACTCGCTGCCCGGAGAGATCAGCCGATAGGCGACCAAGGTCTTCAGGACGTTCAGCCAGTCCGTTCCCTCGCGCGAGAGCGGCAGCGCCGGGCGCCAGAAATCGTCCATTCGCAGCTGATCCCACATCACCATCGCCAGCCAGCAGGCGCCCCACTGACGCGGTCGGCGCAACCGCATCGCGCTCAGCCGAATCGAAACCACGTCGCAATCGAGAACCGGGGCAGGACGATCTTCGGGAAACAACGCGATCTGCTTCGATCGCCCCCCTTCGTCGAAGACTTCGACAGCCCGACTCCACGCCGCCCGCTGGCTGTCGTTGATCTCCCCGAGATAGAGCACCTGTCGCTGAACCACGCGACCGCTCCGGACGCGCCGGTTCTCAACGACCGACCAGGTCCGATGCTCCTTGCCGTCCTTGCGGCGAATCTTGTGGCGCAAAAACATGTCCAAGACTCGCGCCGCGCCCCTCGCCGCGCAAGGGACTTGGTCGGCACTACAGCCATTTCCGGCCCGACTGACCCAACGACTCCAATGGCTTGCAGTCACAAAACTCCGCGAAAAATCGCAAAAATCAGCGCCAGTTGGTGAAGTCGGGCTAGAGCGGAATCCGATCATCCTGTATCGTCCTGATAACCACAGGATTTGAAGTAATTTATACATACCGAGGGCTCGAAGATTTCGGCGCAGGTTTCGAGGGCGCCCATCAGACCCGCGACGGTCCGCTCGGCGATTTTGCGCAGGAAGGCCTTGAGCTTGGAGAAGGCTTTTTCGATAGGGTTCATATCGGGACTGTAGGCTGGAAGATATCGCAACTGCGCGCCCGCCGCCTTGATCAGTTGCTCGACCCGCGGCCCCTTGTGAGCGGGGAGATTGTCCATGACGACGGTCTCGCCGGGCGAGAGCGTGGGGACGAGGCATGTCTCCACCCAATCCTCGAACAGGGCGGCGTTGATCGGTCCGTCGAAAGTCCTTGCCGCCGTCAGGCCGCGAAGGCGAAGGCCGGCGACCAAAGTCACCGTTTTGTAGTGACTGTGCGGGATGGCCGACCGCAACCGGCGCCCGCGCCGGCAACGTCCGCTTTTGCGCGCGAGATTTGTGGAGGCTCCGGTCTCGTCAATGAAAACGAGTTTCGTCGGATCGAGATCGAGCTGTCCCGCGAACCATTCCCGGCGTCGATTTTGCACGTCCGCGCGTTGTTGTTCCTCGGCATGCGCCGTTTTTTTAAAGGTGATCTGGTGACGGTCGAAGAAACGCCACAGCACGGAGACCGCAAAGCGCTCGCCGCTATTGGCGATCAGCTGCTCCCGGATCTCGAGCAGCGTTATGTCCGGCCTGCGCCGGATCAGGCCCAACAGATAGTCGCGATGCGCCTCGATTCGGCGGGAGCGGCGGTCGCCGCCGGAAGGCGCCGGCCAAATCTCGCCCGTGGTATTGAACCGCTTTACCCAGCGCACCGCGCTCGCCACGCTCACTTTGAAACGCGCGGCCGCCTGATTGCGCGACAACCCGCCCAAGACCACCGCCTCGACCACGCGCTCGCGAAGATCGTTGGAAAGACCCATCCCCCGCCGTCCCCATTCTCGCAGTGAATGAGGAAGCAGAAATTAACCAATTCGGGAATCCCCCCGCCAATTCAATCCGTTCGGATACTGCTCTAGGTTGATTTTCCCCTGCGTATAGAGATCGACGTCCTTCGAACGATGCCGGCCCGCGCATTGGAACCCCAGGCCCTCGATCAGCGCGATCAGTTCGCTCGCGGCCGCGTCGCCGACCGCGAATTCGATGAATTCGGCGCGCTCGAACTCTTGGCGCGGGCGGAAGCGGCAGGAGGTCAGCGGGCGGCGCATCGCCCTGCGCGGCGCGCTTGGCGGTCAGGGCTTCGCCCGCCGCCCTGAGCGACCGCATCCCATCGATGGCGATGGCGGTTGGGGACGCGCCGCGAAACTGGTCGTTGAAGATTTCGAGCGACAGCGGCCCTCGATACCCGGAGCGCGTCACCGCGTCGAGATAATCGACGATCGGGTAGTCGCCCTGACCGGGGTAGCATCGATAATGGCGGCTTAGCGACAGCGGGTCCATCACCAGAGCTGGCGCGTCGGCGACCTGCACGAGCGCGATCTTGGCGGCCGGCAGGGCGGCGATCGGCTCGATCGGATTGCCGCGGACGCAGATATGAAAACTGTCGAGCACCAGGCCGAGGTTATCGCGATCGGCGGCGCGCACGAGGTCCCAGGCGGTGGTCCAGTCCTTGACCCAGCGTCCCCACGCGAGCGCTTCGTAGCCGATGCGCATGCCCCGCTGGCGCGCGAGATCGCCGAGTTCCGCAAGGTCTCCGGCGGCGCGCTCGGGATCATTGATCGCGTCCGGGGAAACATTGGAGCAGAGACACAGCAGACGCGCGCCGAGCTCGTGCATGAGGTCGAGCTTTCGCGCGGCGCGGTCGAAGTTCCTCGCCCGAACGGGATCGGGCATCGCTTCGAAGTCTCGCAGCGGCTGCAGCGCGACGATTTCAAGCCCCAGATCGGCGGCCAAAAGCCGCGCGTCGCGCGGCTTGCCCCTGAAGAAGGTCAGATCGTTCTCAAAGATCTCAACGGCGCGAAAGCCTGCCTTGGCTGCGGCGGCAAGTTTGTCCTCCAGGGCGCCGCCCATGCAAACGGAGGCGATCGACCATCTGAGCATCAAGGGATCCCTTTGACTGTCCTCAACTGGTCAAGACGCTAACCTGACCGCCCGCCGTTCCGGAGACGAGCGCGCCCGGATAGATTGGCCGCATGTAGGGCTTCATGAGTCAGACGCGCCCCATCGCCTCATGCACGGTCGCGACGCCGTAGCGCCCGAGCGCCTCGACGGCGGCGCGTTCCGCGCGCTTGACCTTGCGTCCGACGACGCCCAGTTCGGTCACCGGCCCCTCCTTCCGCTCCCCGCGCGCTGCGCCTCGTGGAGACGCGGATCGACCCGTCGCATCGACTTCATAGTCCTGATGCCGGCGCAGGTGCAACGCTAGCGGTCAGGGCACATGAAAATCGCGCGAAACCGCGGTGCAGGACGGCGAAGATTTATTCGTATTTGATGCTCAGCCCGGCATTTCGCTGTTGGATTGGCGCCGATTGTGCGGCGACCGAGGCTGTGAGGCTTGGGTCGCGCCGGCGGGTGTGGGGCGCCAGTGGGGTTCAAAACCAGTCGCCTCTGACTTCGGTTCGGGCCGCTTTGGCGGAAAGCAGTCTTTACCTAAAAGATTGCTTGACGTCGGCTACGCCAGAAGCGGACACCGGGTCTCCAGTCTGGACCGGCAACTCGCACCGACACCGTGGTCTCACCGTCCGGGATCACCGAGCGTGGCCCGCTGCCTCTGGTCCCGTGTCTTGTTGGGATCTTCGATGGCCTCAACTGACTGAATACATTCGGCAACATACTCCGGCGGCAGACCGTGTTCTTTGCCTCCGGCAAGGACAAACTCCTTGTACCAGCCGTAGGGCTTGAGGCTGTCGTCGATGTAGTCGGGAGTGGCGAGATAGGTAAGGACCTTCCGCCTGCGGCCTTTCTCGTTAATGACCGTGACCATCGCGTGCTCGTAGCCGCTGCCCAGGCCTTCCGCCTTATCTAGCTTCCCGCGCTCGGCAGGATCGAAGCTGAACAGGACGCCGATCACGCTGTTGTCGCTGTCACTGGCAAATGCGTTGCATTTCCCAGACTTGTCCGTGCTGCGCTTGTGGAAGCGAAGCGCATGCCCGGGCAAGGTGGCAGTGCCGAGCGGCCTGCAACTCGGGATCCGCGTGCGAAGCCGGGCGGTCGACATGTTGGACCCGTAGGCAAAATAGACGACAGGCTCCGGTGGCCCGGTCTCTGTTTTTTCCAGCGGCTCGATCGACGGATCGCCCGGCTTGAGGATCGTGCGCAGCGGCACTGTCATGATGCTGCGCTCGTCTGATTTTTCGCCTTCGCGAGTGATGAGGGGCTGTCCATTCTCAAGATCGAGGATTGGAACGGGCCTGCCGGTCCATCCGCAGTCGGCACAACTCGGTCGTTCCCAGAGTACGCCGGGTGCGGCGGTATTTTCGCCCCGTTCGGGTTCGAGCTGGGGCGAGCCGCAGTTCGGGCATTCATTGGGTACGCCGCGCAACTCGCGAAGGATCAATGACGCCGCCATGCCGCAGGCATGCTGGATCAACGAATGCGCCATGTCGGCATCAGTCCAAGTGGCCGATTTTGAATGCGTCAGCCAGTTGGAAAACGTCCATGCGGACTCAAGCGCACCCTTAAGGACCCCGCGACGCTCTTTATTGGTGTCGCCGGCCAGAAGATCGTTGCAGATGATCTCCGTCCACACGCGGAAGTTCGCACGCTGTGGCGGCGTGTTGAAAGCCGCGCGTGTCGCTAGCATCTGCACGGCGACAGCAGCTGCGAACCTTCGTGTCGGGCAGCAAAGCTCTCTCAGCCGGACCAGCGCGTCCCGCGGAGATCCTTCCAAGGACCGCCATCCACATAGCGCTCCGGATACAGGGCCTTCGAACGCGGGTCTTCCGCGGTATCGAGCTGGAGCACCATCCACTTCGGGTACGGAACGCCAGGATCCGAGGCCGCGTCCAAGAGCCGAACGTCTTCGTCCGAGAGCCGAAGGTCTACGGCGCCGATGTTATCTTCCAGTTGCTCAGCCTTCCGGGCCGCCACGATCACACTGCTGACCGCGGGCCGGCCCAGCACCCACGACAGCGCCGCACGGGCCGGACTTGCGTTATGCCGAGCAGCCACCTGCTTTAGCGTGTCCACGACGCGGTAGCCAATATCCTTGTCAAACGGCACAAACGAGCCTGCCTCCGCGAACCGTGTGCCGGCAGGGGCAGGGTTGGCGCGGCTGTACTTACCCGCGAGGAAGCCGCCGGCAAGCGAACTCCAAACCAGGATACCGATGTTGTGATATTCGGCGAACGACTGGAACTCATATTCAAGGCCTCGGCCGACGAGGCTGTAATACATCTGCGCCGTAACGAATTTCTCCAATTCCAGGCGCTCCTGCAGCATCACCGCGGTGGCCGCCTGCCATGACATGTAGTTGGAGAGCCCGATATAGCGGACCTTCCCCTGGCGCACGACATCGTCAAGTGTTCGCACTGTCTCCTCGAGAGGCGTGTTGCTGTCCCATCCATGCACTTGGTAGAGGTCGATGTAATCGGTCTGCAGCCGTTGGAGACTGGCCTCCACTTCGCGCATGATGTTCACCCGCGTGGCGCCGCTCCGATTGAGATTGTCGCTCATTGGGAGCCGGACCTTGGTAGCCAGGACGATCTCCGTCCTCGCACCTTTCAAGGCATTACCGACTAGAGTTTCGCTCTCCCCGAGGCTGTACACGTCCGCGGTGTCGATGAAGTTGATACCCCTATCCAGGGCTAAGCAGATTCCGTTTGGCTAACCAACGGATAGGTTTTTTGCGGTTGGCTGCCTGCGCCGATTCGCAAGGTGTATGACATGGCGGGAAAGTCTCCGATTATGGCGAGCGATGAACAACGCGCCGGCCTCTTGGCTGTTGCCGGTTCGCGCGATCGCGGCGAGGCGGACCGCGCCCGCGCCGTGCTTTTGACGCTGGCTGGTTGGACCAGCCCCAAGATCGCGGAGGCGTTTGGCGTGCGCGAAGATACGGTTCGGCTGTGGCGCAGCGACTTCACCGCCGGCGGTGTGGCAGCGCTGAAGACCAGCATCGCGCCGGGCCCGCCTCCAGTGAAGAGTGAAGCCGCCATGCGCGTCGCCACCCCGCTGCTGGAAGAACCTGTGGCCGACCGGCGCAACTGGACGATCCCCCGCCTTCGCGCCGAGATCGAAGCGCGCGAGGGCGTGCGCATCAGCCGTTCGCAACTGTCCAAGGCCTTGCGAAAAAAAAGTTCCGCTGGCGGCGGCCCCGGCACACGCTGAAGGGACGTCAGACGGAAAGCGAGGTGGAACGGGTGGGGCTGCGCCTGCAACTGCGCAAACAGCAGGCCGAAGCGGGCGACATCGTTCTTCTCTACGGCGATGAGAGCGAGGCGCTGACCCATCCCTATCTCGCCCGCGCCTGGGCGAAGTCGGGGGCGGACTTGCGTGTGCCGGCGCCGGGGCAGGCCAAGAAGGTCGCGATGCTGGGGTCGCTCGATCCCCTCACGCGCCAACTCATCGTCCATACCAGCCCGACCAAGCGCAGCGGCGATTTCATCGCCCATCTGGAGCAACTCGACCGTCTCTTTGGACCGCAGCCCGGGCGACAGGCCAAGCCGGTCGTGCTGGTCGAGGACAATGGTCCGATCCACACCAGCAAACGCTCGCTCGCCGCCCTGGCCGCCCGCGCGCACTGGCTCACCGTCGAATGGCTGCCGAAATACACCCCCGAACTCAACGACATCGAGCCGGTCTGGCGCGATCTTAAGGCCCATCACCTCGCCCACCAGACCTTCACCGACGCCGACGCGCTCGACCAGGCCATCCATCACGCCGTCATTGATCTCAACCGCGAGCGCATCCCCAATCCGTTGGCCAAGCCACGAATCTCTGCTTAGCTTCACCATTCGCGTGGTGTCCTCCTGGCCGAGGTTGCCCATGTTCATCTTGCCGCCGAACTGCATCGTGCCAAGCGCCACTTCGCTCACGATGAGGCCGGTATTCCCTAGTTTTCTATACTTCATCTCCCACACTCCTTGCCGTCCTTCCGGGAGGGCTCAGATTGACACGTTCGAGTTCGACTTGGCCTGGCCAGAATTGGGCTCTGCCCGAATGGCCAGTTAACGGCGATTCGCGACGTTGAATCGGTTGCGACGACCTTCTGCTTCGGGTCGAAGCCGATCCAACTGATTGTGTTTCGGGCCTGGGCAATTTGGTCGAAGAATTGGCTCTTATAGCGTCACCTGTTGGTCACCGGGGAATCGCGATATGGCAGACCAGCAGGCGGTCCTTAAGGCGTCATGGCCGGGCTTGTCTCGGCCACCCACGTGGTTCGGCGCATCGAACGCTCGCAAGCCAGCGACAAGGGTCGAAAGATCTCGTGTTTATAGCCCTTTGCGGTCGGCCGCGCCGATGCCAGCCGCCACGTCTTTGAGGCGGCGCGGCGTGGATGGCCGGGACAAGCCCGGCCATGGCCAAGGGGATCAGAGGCGCAGCCGGAAAAAAGGCTGACCAACATGGAACGCTATAAGAGCCAAAGAATTGGCTCTTATAGCGTTAGTTGTTGGTATGGGCCGATTCCGATGGCGCTCTTGATCCAGTTTTGTGGCGTGATTTGTCGATCCCAGGCTTCGAGGGCGCGCCGCCAGCCGAGATAATTTGGCAGGTTCTTGGTGGCGACGCCGTTGAAGCGATTGAGCCATTGCTTGAGACGGCTGTGGTAGGCGTTGACGTTGTTGATATGCAGGTGGGGCGCCGCGGGGACAGGCTTTCCCGGGGAAGGAACGGCGTGAAAGGGGATGTTGGCCTGGCGGGCGAAGGAGGCCAGCGGTTTGCCGCCATCGCCGATCAAGTGATTTGCGGACGTAACGACACCGGTCAGGACGGCGGCGATCGAAGCGCTGTCGTCGTTTGGCAGAACGGCGTCGAAAGTTGCGCCCTTTCGGTCGCGGGCGACGAGCACGGGAATGTTGTCCTGATAGGGGCCCGGATGACGGGCCGTTCCGCCGCGTTTGCGAGCCTTGCGAGGCAGATCGGACCACCGCCCCTTGAAAGATTTAAGGATGAAGGTTTCATCCGCTTCGACGATTCCGCTCAGCTTTTGCGGCTTGTCCGCGGCGGGAGCGCCCAAAAACCGGTGACGCCAGCGGAAAGCCGTCGTCGGATGCACGCCGCAAAGCGCGGCCGTCTTCACCAGGCTTTTGCCTTCGATCATCGCCTGCGCGTGATCGAGCCAACGCTCTTTCTTGCGCAGATGCGCCATTGGGCTTTTGCTCAGGGCGTTGAAGGTGCGTCCGCAAGCCTTGCAGCGGAACCGCGCCAGTCCGCGCGAGCGTCCCCAGGCCACGATTTCGCGACCCGCGCAATGCGGACACCCTCGACTTTCCACCCGCTCATGGCCTGTTACGCCCAACGCGTCCGGCCGACGGCGAGCCTTCAAGGCCTTGTTCTTCGGGGCCGCCGTCAGCATCGCAGTTTTCGGACCCACCCCCTCCGCCGTCGTCAGAGCCGCGAGCGCCGCCCGCCGCTGATCCTCGTTCAATCGAACGATCCCCGACAGCCAAGTCGAAAACTCCTCACCCTTCATCGAACAATCTCCAACCCCACCCCCACCATAACCCAAATCAACAACTAACGCTATAAGAGCCAGAGAATTTCTTGTGTAAAGCAGAATATCGTGCTATATATTTCAACTGGCAGAATCCCGAGCCGCCCCTGTCTGGCCGGCCTCGGACGAGGCGAGCGAGAGGAGAAAGAATGATGAGACGGTCGGGATGCAACCTGCGACGCGAGTTGAGACCTGAGCCAATATTTTTTATTTTTTTCGCTCGCAACCCGTTGAAAAGTCTCGATTCGGAAAAATAAACGCTAGTAAACGCTAGCTATTTTACTAGCGCTTACTAGCGTTTATGTGGTTTTTATTTGCATTTGCTTGTAACTAATTCGCGCATTGGTTGTATCATCAGGTTGGACGCCAGCACGACGGCGCTAGCGGCCTTGGGCCTTCAACGCCTTGTCGAGACGCGGATAGACCCGCCGCGCGTTGCCCTCGTAGACCTTGTGGCGCTCCTCGGGGCTGAGATTGGCCGTCGCCTCGACGTAGCGCTTGGTGTCATCGTAATAATGGCCAGTCTCCGGGTCGATCCCTCTCACCGCGCCGATCATTTCGCTCGCGAACAGGATGTTGTCCACGGGGATGACTTTGGTTAGCAGATCGACGCCCGGCTGGTGATAGACGCAGGTGTCGAAGAAGACGTTCTTCAATAGCTGCTCTGTGAGCAGCGGCTTTTTCAGTTCCTGCGCCAGACCGCGATATCGGCCCCAATGATAAGGAGCGGCGCCGCCTCCGTGCGGAATGACGAACTTGAGGGTCGGAAAATCCTTGAACAAGTCGCCCTGAATGAACTGCATCACCGCGGTGGTGTCGGCGTTGATGTAATGGGCGCCGGTGGCGTGAAAACAAGGATTGCAGCTGGTCGAGACATGGACCATCGCCGGGATGTCCCACTCCGCCATCTTCTCATAGATCGGATACCATGAGCGGTCGGTCAGCGGCGGGCTCGTCCAATAGCCGCCGGACGGATCGGGATTGAGATTGATGGCGACGAAGCCATAATCCCTGACGCATCTCTCCAGTTCGGGAATGCAAGTCTTCGGGTCGACGCCCGGGCTCTGCGGCAGCATTGCCGCGCCGATGAAATTGTCGGGAAACAAGTTGGAGACACGAAAGCACAGCTCGTTGCAAATCGAGGCCCAGGTTGAACTCACGGCGAAATCGCCGATGTGATGAGCCATGAAGCTGGCGCGCGGACTGAAAATCGTCAGATCGCAGCCGCGCTCCCGCATCAGGCGCAGCTGATTTGATTCGATCGACTGGCGAAGCTCGTCGTCGCTGATCTTCAGGTCCGCGACCTTGGGCGTAGCGGCGGGATCCTTGATGCCGGCGATCTGCCGGTTGCGCCACGCCTCGAGCGCCTTGGGCGCGGTCGTGTAGTGCCCGTGGCAATCGATGATCATGTGCGTTTCCTCTGATTTAGCGGCCCCTCAACCGCACCTTCTCGCGCCGGAGAGGCGATGGCAATGCGCCATGGCGTGCAGGGATCGGGTTCTCTCCGAGGCGCCAATCCACTCGGAAAGGCGCTTCACTCCCTAAGGAATGCGCGCTTGCATCAGAGCCTGGCTTTGCTTCCGGCCAAACGGGTTCAGCGCGGGGCGGAAAGCGGCTACGCGGCGATGAACCAGAAGCATGCTTGACTGAATGCTGCTCGCAGCTTGGCCGACCGTCGAGCCGATCGTGGGCGGTCAGAAAGGATTCCAGGTCGCCTGCTGGGTAAACTTGAGGTAGTTGAGGTTGATTCCGAGGCGCCACCCCAGTCCCGTGCGGATAGGAACCACGACAACGCCCTTGGCGCCGAGCGCTGTGAAGCCCAAGCCGCCAACAAAATAAGCTGACCCGTCCAGCCCGCCGAAGCGATCAAAAATCGCTCCGGTTTCCGGCAAATTATAGACGAGCATCATCGTCCGATCGCCGTCGGCGCCAGCATCAAAGCCGACCGACGGCCCTTGCCAATACACCCGCTGGCTGCCGGCGTTGCGCGTATACATTTTGCCTTCGCCGTATCTCAGTCCCCCAACGAATGCGCCAGAGGCCTCCTGGCCAAGAATATACGCATTGGGCAGGCCCCAGCGGCGGGCCGCTTCCTGAACCCCGTCGGCCAACCCGCGCGACACGCTGCCAAAAAACCGGTTCCCGTTATCGACGATCTCCTCAGCGGGAAACGGCTCGGGAGCATCGGCTCTCGCCGGCGCCGAGAAGGCGACGGCCCCCGTCGCAGCGATGGTCAGAAGCTCTCGGCGCGAGACATTGCTCATGGCGACATCCTTCGAGGCCGCCGCACTCTGGCGCGAAGCTCAGGGTTCCGGCGAACTCGTGTTCCGGAGTCAGCGCATGATGCGCTGACGGATGGTCAATCATCGCCGAGCCGAGTTGACAGAAAATTAACAATGGTCGGCTTTTTGCCCGCCTTGGCGTCGCCCGCGCGACGGATGACCGCCGCGAGAGCCCATTCGCCGTTGCCGGCGACTGGGTTCGCGCCGAACAATTGACTCCGGAATTGATGCGACCTCAACCAGGGACGCGTTTAGTCCAGGATTTGAAAGATGCGATTGTTGCTGAGGTCGATGATGGCTCGCCGGCCGTTGACGATCGCCGTCCCAAAGCCGGGCCGATCCGGCATCGGGGCGGGACTGACGCCATTGGGGAGCGGCTGACCCTGGGTCGCCTCTCCAGAGATCGTAACGCGCGGACCGCTGCCAACGGCCCCATTGTCCGGCGTGGCGAGAGTTGACTTGCCGGACTTGAGAGAAGAAGGCGGCAACCCGGGAGGAGCAAAGACGCCGCGCAAAGTTCCGGGTTGGTCCTGGGCGTAGCCCAGGGATCCCGACGCCAACAAGGCGAGACACGAAAGAACGAGCGCGCGCATGATGCTCTCCATTGCGCCGACCCCGATCGAGCGCACAAAGAAAAGGCCGCGCCGACCCTGAGGGGGGACCGAGCCCCTGACATTAACAGGCGTCCCCGATGAAAGCCAGGATCGGCGCGCCAAGGATCGGCCGGCCAATCAGAGAGGGGAGAGCCACACGTCGAGCACCGCGCAGCGCTCTTCCTCGCGCACCACCCTCAGGCCCTCGGCGACCGCGTCCTCGACGTCTTGTGGACGCTTGACGACCCGTGCAAAGGCGCCGCCGGCCGCCGCGGCGATTCCGGAATAATCCGGCGGCGGCTCGAAGCTCAGATCCAGATCCTTAGCGCGGCTGGCGAAGCCATCCGGGTGAACCGCGAGGGCCGAGAATTTCGGCGCGTTCCAGCCGCGATTGTTATAGATGACTTGCAGAAACGGCGTGCGGTAACGCCGCGCCATCCAGTGCACCGCGGAAGGCGCGGAAAAAATGTAGGAGCCGTCGCCGGTGAGGGCGACGAAGGTCTTATCCGGAGCGGCCAATTTCATCCCGATCGCCGCGCCGCCGCTCCAGCCTAGCGAGCCGCCGCCGCTGGCGAACATCGTGCCCGGATGCTCGCGCGCCATGTGGTCGCAGATCGCCGGATAATTGGTGATGCCTTCATTGAGCACGATCGCCTCGAGCCCTACTTGACGTCGCACGCAAGCGGTCAGATATTCCGGCGTCACGATGTCTTGGCGCGGCGCCTCGAGGCGGGCCAGGTCTTCTTTCCGCTCTCGACGCCGCTCGGCGTAGTGACGGCGACGCCGTTCTGCGGCTTCCTCGTCGATCTCAATGTGATCGAGGCGAGCGTTCAATTGCGCGAGCGCGGTCGCCGCATCGGCTCGATAACATTGCCGCGCCTTGATGGACCAGAGCGGCGTCGATTGCTTGAGCGGATCGACGTCGATGATAGCGATCGACGCGCCTTCGCTCGGCTTGCTGACCGTGGGAATCCACGGGACGTCGCTATCGACGACAAGAACGAAATCGGCTTCGGCCAGGGCGCGGTTCTGGAACGGATGGTTCCATTGATTGCCCTGGTACAGCGGATCGTTGTGGGGATAGTTGACAGTGCTCGGCACCGATTCCAGCACGCCCGCGCCGAGCCGGCCGCAGAAGCGGATAAGTTCGGTCACGGCGGCGGGATTCCGGCCGACGTAAGATGTGACGATGAGTGGCCTTGCGGCCTTCTGAAAGGCGTCGACCAGGCTCGCGACGGCGGCGTCAGTGAGCGGTGTCGGCGCAATCGGCGGCCAGTCAGCGACATCAATCGCGACGCTTTGAGTTTCCGCTTCCATCACTTCGCGGGCGCCCACGAGGTAGACCGGTCCCTTGGGATCGCTATGGGCGATTTGCAACGATCGATGGACGATCGACTTCACGTTGCCCGCGTTACGAAACTCGTTGTCGTATTTCATATATTGGCGCACGATGCCACGCTGATCGGGGACGTCCTGAATCCATTGGATGAATTCGTTGCGGCTGCCGGTCGCCTCGCCCTCCTGGGTGGCCGGCGACAGGCCGGCGAACAAGAATACCGGAATGCGCGCCTTGGCGGCGTTGTGGACCGCTCCGCCCAGCGATTGGGTCCCGCAATCGACATGGACTACGACGGCCTGGGCGCGCCCGGTCAGTTGCGCGTAGCCATGGGCGCAGGTCATCGCCACCATTTCGTTCGGACAGGTGACGACGGCGGGGACCGGCCAGCCCAAGGATCGCGCCTCGGCGATCGCCTCGATGAGAGCCGGATGATCGCTGCCGAAATTGGCGAAGATATAGGAGACGCCCGCTTCCTGTAGCGCCTCGAGCATTGCCGCGCTCGCGGTATACATTCGGTTCTCTCCCGATTCTGCGCATTGCCGCGCCCCGGCGTTCGATTGTCGACGATCCCTCGAGCGCAGGCGCCCGAACGCGGCCTCTCGCCGGACAGCTGACGGCGCAATCAGCGCCCCGGATTTTGACTCCTGAATTTCGCAGCGAGCTGGTCTGCGCCCCTCGCCAGCAATCCGATGTCGGAGCCAACGGCGGCGAACAGGCAGCCGCGTTCAATGTAGTGCTGGGCAAGCTCGGCGTCGCCGGTCAATATTCCCGGCGCGGCGCCAGCGTCCTTGATCCGCAGAATCATGTCGTCGATGATTTTGACGACTTCGGGATGGTTGGGTTGACCCAGATACCCAAGCGCGGCTGAAAGGTCGCCCGGGCCGATGAACACGCCATCGACCCCTTCGACGCTCGCGATCTGTTCCAGGTTCTCAAGTCCGCGCCTCGTCTCAACCTGCAAGAGAAGACAGATCTGCGCGTTGGCTGCGCCGTGGTATCCTTTGATCCTGCCATAGCGCGACGCTCGCGCCTGCCCGGCGAAGCCACGAAAGCCCCCGGGCGGGTAGCGAACGGACATGACCGCGCGGCGGGCCTCCTCCTCCGTCTCCACATAGGGGATCAGCAGCGATTGGGCCCCGACATCGAGCAGGCGTTTGATGATCACCGGATCGTTCCAGGCCGGCCGGACGACGGCGTGAGCGGTTCCTCCGCTCATCGCCTGAAGCTCGGAAAGCACCATCGGCAATTCGTTCGGCGCGTGCTCGGTATCGAGCAGAATCCAGTCGAATCCGGCATCCGCGAGGATTTCGACAACGAGATGGCTCGACAGGCTATGCCACAGTCCGAGCTGCAATCGGCCTGATTTCAGCGCGTGCTTGAAGGGGTTGTGGAGCCTGTCCATGGGAATGCCTGAAAATTCAATAGCGCCAATCGATTCAAGCCCGACGGTCTGGCTTAAGCTCGAGCGGCTCCCGCGCCAGGCGCGGGTTCGACCCAACAGCCAAGTCCGTCCAGCAAAATCAAGGAGCATCCGTGAGCTTGCTTGACCTTACCCCTCTAAATTGGGACTCTTCAACCCGCCTCCGCGCCTCCAGAGAAACCCCTCTCCCGACACGGCCTCCAAGAAGGGCGCCTTAGCGGAGGCGACCTGGTCGCCAAATGAGATTCGTGCTCACGGCGTAATTCCAAACGACGCTGAGCAAGGCGCCCGCGAGCCCGGCGATCCACCAAATCTGATTGTCGTAATAGAGCCAAGAAGCGATGTCGATATTGGCGATAGCCCCGACGCTGCATCCGAGCGCAAAACCCGCGAAGCCCTCGATCAGACCAAGGCCGCGGTATCGATAGGAACGGTAGGTGATCTCATTGTTCAGGATGAAGTTGCTTGCCATGGCGATGACCGTCGCGATGAGTTGACCTGAATTGAAGCTCAGCAGTCCAAACCAGTGACGGACAATTGAAAGCGCGGCGATATGCACGACCAAACCGACGGCGCCGACCATCGAGAACAAAACAAAACGTATCGGTAGGACGCCAGCGGTGGCGTGGTGAACGACAAGGCCGAGAAAGTCGATGCCGACGAGCGGGGTCAGTTTGGACTCGCCGGCGTTGCGTTTGCGGAAGGCGTAAGGGATCTCGACAATATTCAGACCGCCGCCGGCTGAGAGAATCACGTCGACCAGAAATCTTAAATCCGTCGGGCGAAAGACGCCGAGCGAGGCGAGAGACGATCTCTCGCCTGATCATGAAGAAGCCGCTCATGGGATCGGTAACGGCCGCGCCTGCGATTCGCCTGAAGACCCATGCGCCCATATCACTCAGCCGCTGTCGCGCCGGAGAGAGACTTCCATCGCTCGCCTCTCTCAGGCGAGTTCCGATCGCCAAATTGGCTGAGCCCTTGGCGAGGGCTTGGTACATCGCCTTGAGGATGGACTCGTCATGCTGAAGATCACCGTCGATGACCGCGACGAAGTCTGCGCTGGAAGCCATCCACCCCTCGATGACGGCGCCTGCTAGACCCGAGCGATTGACGCGTCTCAAGCAGCGAAGACGATTGTCTTCAGCGGCGAGCGCAAACGCGACATTCGAGGTTCCGTCGGGGGAGTTGTCGTCGACAACGATCATCTCCCATGGCGCGCCGTTAAGGGCGACTTTGATGCGTTCAAAAAGAATCGGAACGTTGGCCGACTCTTGATACGTCGGGACGATGATCGAAAGCGTTGGAATCGACCGCCCGGGCGTTGCATCGCTAGCCATTCCACGCCACGCTTATTTCGTTCGGCGTTGATGACGCTATCTGCCGGCCGCGCCCGGATAAGGCATGGGAAGCCGGCGCGTCAAGCCGCTGGCTGGGATGAGCGCAAGCTTGATTTCAGGGCGGCCACGGCGACCTAGCATGTAAAGCTGGGGCTCTCCCAGCGCGTCGAACAGAGGCTTGGCGACGGCGAGAGTCGATGCGACTTCCCCCGCCGGCGTGACGATGACGCCGCTCTCACCGACAAAGCTTGCGCTTTCGTCCCGGAACGCCCAGCCGCGCGGATCGTTGGAAAGCACGAAAACAGCAACCTGAGGCCCAAGAGCAAGGGCGATTTTTCCCGCATCCGACCATTTCGTAGAGATGATGAAACGAGGCGGATGCTCAAAGATAGGCGCCTTCGCCAGATCGCGCCATTCAAAGGCTTCCAGCGTGGGATCGGAAAAATGCGATCGAGCCGTCAAAATCGTTAACGGCCAGCCTGTTGAGGTTTGCAGGATCACGAACCCAACGATCGCGACGAGTAGCGCCGACGAAAAGAAGGCCCACCGGCGAAGCGTTCCAATGGAGGCGCCGATCTCGTCGACCCAGGCGCCCGTCAATGCGAATGCGAAAAACCAGCCCGGCATCGTCCAGTGAGGTTGGCCGCGGCCGCCCCAAAGGGGTGTCAGGCTGAACAGGATGATCGCTGGCAAACTCAGGCAGAGCAGAAGCCGGTATCGTTCGTCCTGCCAGTGACGGAACGCGCTGGCCATCCCTGCGAGGAGCGGCGCGAATATCCAAGGCGATAAAAAAGCGACTTCTCCCAGAACCATCGTGAGAAACTGCGCTGGACGCAACTGGCTGCCCGGTACCCCGCGCGCGCCCTGAAATTCGAACGACGCCCAACCATGCTGGGCGTTCCACACGATAACCGGCGTTATCATGGCGATCGCCAGACCCGCCGAGACATAAGGCGCGGGATGTTTGAGCCAATGCCGCTGCTTGGGTGAAAGCAGGACGAACGCCGCCAGTCCGGCGGCGGTCAGCACGGCGGTGTACTTCGACAGTCCCGCTAGACCCAGGCCAAGGCCGATAAGGAGCCAATATCGCCAAGCCAGAGCCTTGTTGGGAGAATTCGAAAAGAACACCCGAGTCGCCGCCCACGCGACGACCGCCAACCCAAAAAGCAACGGCCCGTCGGGGACGATCCAACTTCCAGCCGAGGCAAAGAAGAAAGGGGTAACGTTTAAGCCAAAAAGCCCGATCAGCGCTGGCCGTAGACCGAATAGCTCGCTGGCGAATCGATAGTATACCCAACCTGTGGCGAAGAATAGGGCGACAAACGGCGCGCGCGCGAGGGCGTTCTCGCCGAGCGCGAGGGAGACGAAATGGGTGATCCATAGATGTAATGGAGGGTGGTCAAAATAGGAGAGATCTAAACGCCGCGAAATCGCGATCGTGTAGCTTTCATCGACCCCAAGTCCGAAAGTAAAGGCAAAAAAAAGACGCGCAACGAGAAATCCCGTCAGAATCGCTAGCGCGAGCCGATTTGTCTCGGACCCGGCATTCGGCGCACTCGGATTATTTTCGGATGTCACTTGGCGTCATTGCTGCTCAGAACGGCCCCGACGGGGATTTCCCGGCGCGCCGAAGCTAGTGAAGGTCACTCGCCTCGACCCACCATCCTGGATGTTCGGCGGCTATGGTTCGTCGCGCGGTCGCGGCGCTGCGCCGATCGCTAAACAATGCAAAACAAGTTGCTCCCGAGCCCGACATCCCCGTGACCCTGGCCTCAGGGACTTGGGACAGTCCTTTAAGCACGGCGGCGATCGGCGGCGCCACTTGCGTTGCCGCAGCTTCCAGATCGTTACGGCTCAGGGAAAGAAAATCCAGAACGGCGTCGGCGCCAGACCCCTCTTCAGGAAAGGATCGCGTACGGGATTCCTGGCCGGATACGGACGCGAGGTCAAACGCCGCGAAAACCTTCGGCGTCGGCGCTTGAACTTTGGGATTGACCAGAACCGCAAAAAGCTTTGGCAATCGAATCGCTGGCCCGAGTTTGTCGCCAATGCCTCGGATGACTCTGAGCTTGAGGAGAAAGACAGGCAAGGACATCGGCTCCCGCCGCGCGAGCAGAAGCGCGCACTCGCGGATCGTCAAGCGGCAAACCAGCCTCGTTGGCGAGCAACCGCAAAGCCGCCGCCGCATCGGCGGAACCTCCGCCAAGTCCGGCCGCGGCTGGCAGTCGCTTGATCAGCCGGAAGCGACCAAGTCTCAACCCCGGAATTTGCGCAGCAAGCAAATTAGCGGCGCGCACCACGAGGTTCTCGTCAACAGGCCCAACCTCGTTGGCTCGAGAACCGAGAACCTCAAGGCTCAGATCATGGCCTGGCTCAAACGCAAGCCAGTCGCATAGCCCGGCGAACGCCACGAGACTCTCAAGCTCGTGATAGCCATCGGCGCGGCGCCCGAGAACCCGCAAAGTCAGATTGATCTTGGCCGGAGCGCGCAGCCATCGCACGGCGCCTTGGCGCCGCGACTTAACCCCCGCCTTCTTTCTGCAACGAGGCCTTCGGCGCCGCAGTGTTCGTATTGAGGTCCGGAAGTCCGACCTCAATCTTTTTTAGAATTGGGGGGAGATCTTCAGGGTCCGGACCCATGTCCCGCGCATGATTCCATTGAAAGTGCGCTTCGATGCGGCGGTTGACCCGCCAATATGCGTCTCCCAAATGATCATTTAGAACCGGGTCGGAAGGCTTCAAGTCAATTGCCTTTTCGAGCGTCTGTGTCGCTTCGGCATACTGTCCCAGCTTGAAGTGGGCCCACCCGAGACTATCAACGATATAACCGTCGTTCGGCCGCAGCGCCACGGCCCTACGCAGCATTTTGAATGCCTCTTCTAGATTAAGGCCTTTGTCTACCCAAGAATAGCCAAGATAATTCAGAACCATCGGCTGATCCGGATTAAGTTCAAGAGCTTTCTTGAAATCTGCTTCAGCCTTTGGCCATTGCTTGGATCGCTCATAGCAAATTCCCCGGAAATAAAACAGGGTCCAATTGTCTCGTTGTGGAATTCCAACGGCCGCGATTGCCTGGTCATAGGTCGCCGCCGCCTCCACGTATTTCTTGGTAGACCGCTGCAACTCCGCCAATGCGCTCAAAGCCTCGACATCGTGTGGCCGCGCCGCCGCGATTTCGGTGAGGCGTCGCATGGCCTCGTCGTGTTTTCCCATCCCATCAAGCTCAAGCGCGATCTGAATATCCGCGCCCATTTTCAACGGTGATGACGCCGGGACCAATTGGTAGGCGGCGATGACCTGGTCGCTTTGCTTCAGCTGTTCGAAAAGGCTGGCCAATGTGACTGCGGTCAAATCGCTGGATGGTCGAAGGTAGAGCGACAACCGGAGATAGACGAGCGCCGGAAGCTGGTCTCCCTGGCGGCTCCCCGCGCTTCCCAGGCCGTAAAGCGCCTCTGCGGCGCCCTCCTTCGGGCTATGAACGAGAGGATCGAGAGCATGCTTGTCTCTCAGATCGGCCAGCGCTCGCTCGATGAGCGGATGGTGAGGAATGACGGCGGAGAAGTCCTCGTATACTTTTGTTGCTCCGGCGAGGTCGCCTCCGGCCGCTAACGCGCGCGCGTAAGCATCGGCGAAGCGTAGGCTGTTCTTATCGTCCTCATACGCCGACTTGAGCCTCCGCTGAGCCTCGGCTCGGTTTCCAAGCAGCCCGGCAATGAGACCCGCGTGGTAATCGCGAAAGGCGAGGACCGACTGGTCGTGAATGCGGTCGAGCGCGTCGAGCGCGCGATGGAGATCAGACTGGCCCGCGTAGCACCAGGCTGTAAGGAGCACCGCGGTCACATCGCGTGCGCGCATTGCGTCCGGTCCCGACAACTGGGCTCGCGCGGACGCAAATTGTCCTTGTTGGATATCGTAAACCGCGATTGCAAGGCGGGCGAGGTTGTTGTTCGGGTCACGCGTAAGGAGGCGCTGGCCAAGTGAGTTGGCGCTCGACTCGTCGCCATTGGAGAGAGCAGCAGCGAAGGCCCGCTCGAGGAGATCGGCATTTCGGGGATCGGCTCGGAGCGCTTCCCGGTAGTAGAGTTCCGCCGCAACCGTGTCTCGATCAGCGCTGGCGATAAGAGCCGAAAGATAATTTCCCGGTTGGGTGTCCCCGATCTCAACCTTCCCCGATCCCGGTTCAGTCTGGATCGCTGCGGCCAAAGAGACGCCGGTGGGCGCCGCCAAAGCCCAAGCCAGAAGAAGGGTTAAGCGCGTCCAGCGCTGAGATCGGCTCTGCATGTGTCACGACTTTCCACAATTGTCGGGTCAGCGAACTGGCATGGGCGCCAAGGCTAGAAATGCACGCTGGCCTTGAACCCCCTGCTGGCAGTCGAAAGCGGCAATTTTGCGCCACAACTCACATGTCCAGATAGTTTGGTCCGCCTCCGCCTTCCGGTGGGGTCCATTCTATGTTTTTGGCGGGATCCTTGATGTCGCAAGTTTTGCAATGAACACAATTCTGGGCGTTGATGACAAAGTGTGGGTCTACGCGAGTCGCCTCGTTCGCGTAAACGACTTCGTAGACCCCGGCCGGACAATAAAGTCGTGCGGGCTCTCCGAATCGGGGAAGATTGTTCCGGATCGGGATATCGGGATCGTGCAAATGAAGATGGACGGGTTGGTCCTCTTCGTGATCTGTGTTGGAAAGGTAGACGGAAGACGCTTTGTCAAAGGTTAATACTGAGTCTGGCTTCGGGTAAACGAGTGGAGTCACCTCGGATATTGGTTTCAGAGTTTCACTGTCGGGCTTGCCGTGCCTGAGCGTGCCAAAAATCGAACCCTTGAACAATTCGTTGGTCCACATATCGAAACCGCCTAGCCCGACGCCCGCGACAAGACCAAATCGCGACCAGAGCGGTTTCACATTGCGAACCTTGTAAAGATCGCGGCCAATATCCGAATCGCGCCAAGAATTCTCGTAGTCGTTCAGCTCGTCGTTCGCCCGACCCGCCGCTAGCGCCTCGTTGGTCCTCTCCGCAGCCAATATTCCGGACAGAAGCGCGTTATGGGAACCCTTGATGCGAGCAAAATTCACAAAGCCCGCCGAGCAGCCAATGAAGGCCCCTCCAGGGAAGACCAATTTCGGCGCCGATTGCCAACCGCCGGACGCAATCGCGCGCGCGCCGTAGCCTATCCGCTTGGCCCCGGCAAAGGTCGCGCGCATCAACGGATGGGTCTTGAAGCGCTGAAACTCATCGAACGGGGAGAGGGTCGGATTTTCGTAATTGAGATGCACGACAAATCCCACCGAAACCAGCCGGTCGCCGTAATGATAGACAAATGAGCCGCCGCTCGCTCCTTTTGACAAAGGCCAACCGAAAGTATGCTGAACGAGGCCCGACGAAAAATGATCGTCGGAAACCTGCCACAATTCTTTGAGCCCAATTCCGTACTTCTGAGGCCCGCTTTCGGAATCAAGACCATAGCGAGCGACAGCCTGTTTCGACAACGAACCGCGCGCGCCCTCCCCGAGGAGCACATATTTCCCGAAAAGCTCCATCCCTCGGGTGAATCCCGCCTTCGGATGACCGTCACGGCCGACGCCCATGTCACCCGTCGCGACGCCTGCGACCTCTCCTTTGTCGCCGTATAGAAGCTCCGTCGCGGCAAACCCGGGATAGATTTCGACGCCGAGCGCCTCGGCGCGTGCGCCGAGCCAGCGGGCGATTGCGCCAAGCGAGCCGATGAAATTGCCGTGGTTGCCCATCAACTTTGGCATCGCCCAATTGGGCAATCGCACCCCTCGCGTCTCCGTCAGATAGTAGAATTGATCTTCTGCAACCGGAGTTTTGAGCGGGCATTCGGGATCCGATCGCCAGTCGGGCGTAAGTCGGTCAAGCCCGATCGGATCGATCACGGCTCCTGAAAGAATATGCGCGCCGACTGTGGAGCCTTTTTCCACGATGACGACAGAGACCTCGGGGTTCAACGATTTGAGTCGGATCGCTGCGGCTAGGCCCGCGGGACCCGCGCCGACAATCACGACGTCGTAATGCATCAATTCCCGCGCCGGCAATGTCGGATCCTGGGTCATGACGCCTTTCGTCATTCGGGCCGGGGCGCGCAGGTTCGCGTCAAAAGTCTTGCCGACCATGCCGCAATTTTTCGGCCGAGCGCCGTCCGAGGCTCAATATGATAGTTTGTCAGCGCGCAACCGCGCAAGCACTCAGGTCAGGCCATATCGGTGTCTTCGACGAAGGATTTGGATGCGCTCCAGGCCGTGGAGGCGCTCCGCTGGTGGATTCGAGCGGGAGTCGCTGACGCGTTTGATGACGCACCGCACGATCGGTTCGACACCGTGCAGGCCGAAGACGGGGACCAGCGCGGCGCGCTCAGTCCATCGGAGTCGGTGCAACAGCCTTCGCGAGTGCCGTCAGTTACGGAATCGCGCGCGCCTCAAAACCCCCGCGTAGGGAATGGGGTCAAATCCGCGGAGACGTCGTCTTACGCGCTTGCGCAGGTGGCGCCCGATCTGGAAGCGCTGCGGTCCAAAGTGGCGGATTTCGACGGCTGCGCGCTCAAGCGGACGGCGACGCAACTGGCCTTCGCGGACGGTGTTCCTGGCTCGCGGGTCATGTTCGTAGGCGAGGCTCCGGGAGAGGAGGAAGATCGAATCGGACGCCCCTTCGTCGGAAGAGCGGGGCAATTGCTCGATCGCATGCTGAGCGCCATCGGACTGGATCGACAGACGGTCTACATCGCGAATGTCGTTCCCTGGCGTCCTCCCGGAAATCGAACCCCAACACCTCAGGAGACTGAGATCTGTCTGCCTTTCATTCAGCGACAAATTGAGCTTGCCGATCCCGAATACCTGGTTTGCCTTGGCGCGTCTGCAAGTCGCACGATGTTGGGCGTCCAGGGGATTATGCGGGCGCGGGGCTCCTGGTTCTCCTATTCGGGCCCAAGCAACCGTGAGATCCGGGCGCTCGCGATGCTCCATCCGGCTTTCTTGCTACGGCAGCCAGCGCATAAGCGATTTGCGTGGGCGGATATGCGAGCGCTTGCAAGCGCGCTGAAATCATCTCGTAGAATGGACCATGTCCAAAACCCCTAAGCGACATCCGAGGCGGTTCCGCAAGGGTGTCAGTCAGACTATCTACGTATAGATAATGCTCATATCGCGAACTTGGCGGCCTTTGGATCATTGGCCGCTATCTTGTTGCGCCCGCAAGAATTTTCGAGACAACAGTCCAAAACTGGTATCTAATCGACTTCTGGGGATCCCGCACGCATAGCTAGATTGCCGAATTTGGCGTCGTGCGCTCTATCGAAATACCGGCGTTTAGCGTCATGACGGTAAGCACAAGCAAATCCAGCAAGAACCCAGCGCTCGCGCTACGCGCAAGCCCGCATCGGTCGCATGATTGGGCTTCTTTGCCCGCCCGTCAACATGACCTTGTTGCGCGCGGACTTCCGCCGGAATTGGCTTTTCTTGCTGCAGAAGGGTTTCCACCCGAACCGTTGTTGAATGCTGTAAGCGCGGCGCCGAGGGCGGTTCTACCGGTCGATCAGCTCCTGAGCGAAGGTAACATAACCGAGGAAGATTATTATCGCGCACTGGCGAGCCATCTAGGGTGCCAGTATTACTGCGGCGACCCTCCCCTTGCGCGCACCTTTGATGCCGTAAAAGGATTGCGCTGTGGCGTGGCGCCGCTCGAATCGCGCGGCGCGGGTCCTCGGATGGTCATTGCGCCTCGTGCGCAGTTTGTCGCACGTCTTATCGAAGCCACTCAATCCGGCGCAATTCGCTCTGGTTCCTTTGCGCTGACCTCGCCGAAGCGGTTCGCGAGCCTCGTGCGCACATATCATAGTTCAGAACTCCTCGATGTCGCTCTTGGCCGTCTTCCTACGAGCCTAACCGCAAGGGAGGGGATGACCGGTTTGCAGATCGCAGTCGTCGGGGCGGCTGCGATCCTCGCCTTGTTTCTTGGCGTCGCCGATTTCGACGCTTTGCAAGCCGTTTCATCGGCGATGCTCTGGCTCGTCTTTTCGGCCTCGGTCACTCTCCGATCGATGACGGCGGTGGCGAGCGGACCTGAAATTCATTCTCCGGAGCTCGATGATGACGAACTCCCCAACTATACCGTTGTGGTTGCGCTTTATCGTGAGGCGAGCGTCGTCGCGGACTTAGTCAAATCAATCGACGCGTTCGATTATCCTAAAGGCAAACTTGATATCAAACTGGTCGTCGAGCAGCGAGATGTCGAAACCCTAGGTCGAATTGTCGAATTGCGCTTGCCTGCTCGCTACGAGGTCATAGTGGCTCCGTCAGGCAAGCCACAGACAAAGCCGCGCGCGCTCAATATCGCCTTGTCCTGCGCGCGAGGAGAACTGGTCGTCGTTTTTGACGCCGAAGACATCCCCGTTCCCGATCAATTGCGCCTTGCGGCGTCTCGCTTCGCCGCTGAAAAAGATCTGGATTGTCTCCAGGCTCGTCTTGCTATCCGCAACCACGGCAAATCTTGGCTGTCCAAACTTTTTGCCATTGAGTACGCAATATTGTTCGATGTTATAAATCCCGGTTTGTGTGCGCTTAATTTACCGATTCCCCTCGGCGGCAGTTCGAATCACTTTCGTGTTCGGTCCCTGGTCGGGGTGGGGGCCTGGGACGAGTGGAACGTGACCGAGGATGCGGACCTCGGAATTCGCCTAGCGCGCTTTGGTTACAGGGTGAAAGCGCTGGATTCGGACACTTGGGAGGAAGCTCCGTATGAGTTCGGAAATTGGTTCCGCCAGCGCGTGCGATGGCAGAAAGGCTGGATGCAGACCTTGATCGTTCATTCGAGGCGCCCGATCTTTTTTTGGCGCGACCTTGGACCTCGACGAGCGGTCGCGGCGACGACATTGATTGCCGGGGCCATTTTTGGCTGCCTGCTTTGGCCAGTTTTCGCAGTTGGAACGGCTTGGCGCGCATTGACTGCCGGACAAGGCGCGCTGACGCCATGGCGGGAGATGACCGACGTCTTCACTTACATCCTCGCGCTCGCCGGCGTCTGGACAATCCTCCTGCCGGCGCTCATCGCCGCCAAATTCCGGCGCTTGAAAGTGACCACAAGCACGCTTGTGCTCCTCCCTATTTATTATCTTCTGGTGAGCGCGGCGACTTGGGCGGCGATGCTTGATCTCGTCTTACGGCCACATTATTGGGCCAAGACCGCTCATGGCCGAAGCCGACAACGGCCGAGCCCACTCGTCCGCCGAGCCCAACCTTCGATATAACGTCGCTTGTGACCTTGATCGACCGGTGTGTATTTCAGCTGTACTGAATATTCACTCTCAAGGCTGAGCACAAACAGGAAAAATATGTCGTCGCCCCCCTTGCGCGAGGCCGCCGAGTCGTCAAAGGCGTGGCCCTTTGAAGAAGCGCGAAAGTTAATCGAACGTCTTAAGCGCTTCGAACGCAAAGAGGTCATCTTCGAGACCGGCTACGGCCCCTCGGGTCTGCCGCACCTGGGCACGTTCGGCGAAGTCGCCCGCACAACCATGGTCCGACACGCCTTTCGGGTCCTGACCGGAGACAGCATTAAGACGAGGCTGATCGCCTTTTCCGACGACATGGACGGATTGCGCAAGGTTCCGGACAACATCCCGAACCGCGAGCTGATCTTGCCTCACCTCGGCAAGCCGCTGACGCAGGTTCCCGACCCCTTCGGCGAATATGGCAGCTTCGCCGAACACAATAACGCGCGGCTACGCGCTTTTCTTGACCAGTTCGGATTCGAATACGAATTCATGTCTTCGACCGAGACGTACAAATCCGGGCGGTTCGATAGAGCCTTGTTGCGGATGCTGAATTGCTTCGACGAGGTGCAAGCCATCATGTTGCCCTCGCTGCGCGAGGAGCGAGCGGCGACCTATTCGCCCTTCCTGCCAATTCATCCTCGGACAGGCATTGTCATGCAGGCGCCAGTGCTAGCGCATGATTCTGGCGCGGGCACGATTCGATGGCGAGACCCGGCGACGGAAGAGGAATTCGAAACGCCGGTGACCGGGGGCAAATGCAAGTTACAGTGGAAGCCGGATTGGGCGATGCGCTGGCACGCGCTCGGCGTGGACTATGAAATGGCGGGAAAGGACCTGATCGACTCGGTCAAATTGTCTTCGCGGATCGCGCGGGTTCTGGGATCGGACCCGCCGGCCGGATTCAACTATGAACTCTTCCTCGACGAGAACGGCCAGAAGATCTCGAAAACGAAGGGCAACGGCCTGACGATTGAACAGTGGCTAGGCTATTCCAGTCCGCAGAGTCTTTCCCTGTTCATGTTCCAGAAGCCGACGGCAGCGAAGCGGCTTTATTTCGACGTCATTCCACGCACGGTCGATGATTACCTCGGATTTCTCGAAGCCTATCCACGCCAGGCGTGGAAAGAGCGGCTGGGCAATCCGGTATGGCATATTCATTCCGGAGCGCCGCCGGACCCTGAAGTCCTAACCCACGATGGGCGCGGCATGGCGACGATTTCTTTCGCCATGCTGCTCAACTTGGCCGCGGTTTCCAATACAGAAAATCCGTCGGTTCTTTGGGGATTCCTGCGCCGCTACTCTCCAATGGCTTCGCCGGAGACGCATCCCCGTCTGGATAGCTTGGTTCGCTATGCGGTCGCCTATTTTCGCGACTTCGTCGCGCCCAAAAAGCGCTATCGCGAGGCGGACGACGTCGAGCGCAACGTTCTCATGCAGATCTCGTCCAACCTGTCGCAATTGTCGCCAGACGCGAGCGCGGACGAAATCCAGCACGCGCTCTACGATATCGCACGGCCGATTCCTCGCTATCAGGACCATTCAGTCAAGGGAGCGACGGCCGCGCGGCCCGGAGTCTCGAACGAGTTCTTCAATATGGTTTACGCTGTGCTTCTGGGCGAGAGCCAGGGGCCACGCTTAGGATCGTTCATCGCGATATACGGACTGGAGGAGACACGGGCGCTGATCGACAAAGCGCTAGCGGGGGAACTCGTTCGCGAAAAGCAAGGGACGACCTCTTCCTTGGAAGCGACAGCGGCTCGAAGCGCGGAGACGCCAAGCAATCACAACGGGGAGCTCGAAAGTCGCCGTACTCGCGGTTGAGCGACTTCAGGTCAGCGGCGAAGCATTCGTCTGAGCGGGCCGCTTCATTTCTCCGGCAGGCCGGCTTTGGTAAGATCGGCGATATCACGGTCTGGGATCGAAGGATCGCTGTAGAACCAGGTTGCGCGGAATCTGGCCAGCGCTTTCTACCAAACGTGCGTATTCGTCCCGCGCGCCCCGGATCGCCCCACGAACCTGATGCTTTCCACAACGCCTGCTCCCCAACACCGCGCGTACGTCTTCCGCCATCACAGAGCCAAGCGAATCAGAGCCCTGCAGCTTTTTCAAAAGGCCAAACTCGGCGGTATCATGCATCTCTGTGGTGCGGACACTCAGAAATCTCTTTTTAGATAGTCCGCCAGATCGGCGGCTTGTCTGGCGTCTAGCTGCGCCGGATACAGCTTGGGCATCGGCGGAGCAGGGTTCTCGATCTGCGCTACTATTTCTGCGAGACTCAAACGAGTTCCCACCTTCAGCAGCGCCGGTCCGGTCGCGCCCTCGCCGTGCGCTCCGTGGCAAGCGGCGCAGCTCTGGGTGTAGAGGGCGGCCCCTCGCAGTGGATCGCCTGAACTAGGCTCCAGGGCCGCCGCCGTAGTGGGCGCTGAAGGCGGAATTGAGGTCTTCTTGGAACTGGACTGCTGCGTGCCCCCCTGCAGTGCATAGACGACGATGCTGGGCTTGCCGAGTTCGCCGAAAGTCAGCCGTGAGACGTTACCGGATGTGCTCGCGACATATTGGCGGCCGTCTATAGAATAAGTAATGACGCCACCCGCTAAGGCGCCTCCCGTATCCAACTTGCGCAACAGCTTGCCGGTTTTCGAGTCCAGCACCAGGAGATTACCGACCATGTCCCCGGTAAGGACGACCCCGCCGGCAGTTGGTGTGACGCCCGCCACAACCGGGCCGTCGGCGTTATAACGCCAGCGGATCTCCCCGGTATCGGGGTCGAGCGCATCGACCCAACCCTTGGCTGGCCCCGTCATCTTGAATAAGCCCCCCATGTAAAACTGGCCGGGAGTGAAGTGCTGCTGCTTTGCGGTCAGGATGTTGCACCAGTCGACCGCTGGCACGATGACCGCCTTGTTCAGGACGTCGTAGGCTGGGCCGTTCCATTCGGTGCCGCCGAGCGCGCCGGGACAGACATACACGCCGGCTTCAGTCGGCGTCGCGCCCTGGTTTTGTATTGTCGTAATCGCGGTCCGGAACACCAGCTGGTGGGTGTCGCGATCTACGCCGTAGACATGCCCGTCCTTGCCCGCCAGCGCCACCATCCTTCGGCCCTGGCTGTTGTAGTACAGCATCGGAGCGGCGGCGAGGTCGAGGTCGTTGCCGTCGTGGGGCGTCAATTGGTACCACCATTTCAGTCTGCCCGTCCGCGCATCCAGGACCACAACGCCATCGGTGAAGAGGTCCTCACCGGGGCGGCGGTCTGGTGTGAAGTCTGGCGACGGATTTCCGACCGGGACGAAAACCTCTCCCGAAGCCAGATCGACCGTGTAAGTCGTCCATGACCCACCGCCGCCGGTCTGCGCGGCTCCTGCCTCTTTCCACGTGTCGGCCCCCTGCTCATCGCCAATGGGGATCGTGTTGAACCGCCAAATCTCACGGCCGGTTATGGCGTCGAAGCCCATGACCCTGCCACGGATGCCCCAGTCTCCACCCGCCGTCCCGACGATGATCACTCCCTCCCAGGCGGTCGGAGCGGCACTGATGAACTCACTCTGCCTGGGATCGGCTACAGCTTCCTTCCAAATCACTTCGCCGGTCCGCGCGTCCAGCGCCATCAGCAATCCGTCCGGCGTTCCCCGAAAGACCCGGCCGTTCTGAAATGCGACACCCCGGTTGGTGCTAAATACCTCCGTTTCCCGCGGGGCAGAGTGGTTGCTCCATCGTACCCCGCAAGTGGTCGGATCGATTGCAAATGTATCGTGCGACGTGGTCACGTAGAGTGTGTCGTTGACCATCAGCGGACCGGCTTGCAGCGAACCACGATCGGCGACTTGCACCCGGCAGACTTCAGCGAGCTGGTTGGTGTTCTCTGGCGTCACTTGGGTAAGTGGCGAAAACCGTTGTCCATCAAGGGTGCCGTTGTAGTTCGGCCATTCCGCGCCGATAGTGGGCGCGCTTCCCTGGGCGGAAGCGGACACTTGGCCGCCGAGCGCGAACAGGGCCAGCGAGGCAATTGCTACATGCACGCGACGGCGCAGAAGTCCGGGGCGATGTCTGGCCATTTTTTCTTGTCCTCCTTCGTATTCGGATCCGCACATTGAGATCGCGTGTGCAACCAGCATGCCAAGCAGAAGACCGAGTAAGACTCACCGGCAGGGCCATGAGCAACCGAACGACAACATCTGGATGTCTGTTTGCAGGACGACACACCGTCCAGAAAGTGAACAGTCACAGCCTAATCTGGAGATTGCTTCACCTATGAGGCTGTCCGGGTGCAATGGTGTGTGATGACGATCCTCTCTCCGGGCCGACGCCGATGCCGTCCGAACGACTTCTTCCCGGCTGGCAAGAAGCGGGTGCGATCACTTGGCGATGGAACACGTTGGAGCGACTCTCTTGCGGGGCCTCGCCCGCGGGCTGGGGCTTCCCGAGAATGAGTTCGAGAAGCCCTTCCTCGGCGGAGCCGCTGTTCGTGCCCAGAGTGCGAAGCGGAGAGAACAGTCGAAACGAAACGGCGATCGAGTCCCTGAAAACACACGATCACAAGAAATCATCAATTTCGTGGCCCAATGATTTCAATACCCTGCGGCCCCCCTTGCGAAAGGACTCGTTTCGGTTGGCGAAAAATCCCCTTCGTTTTGGGCTACTCTACGAACAACTCGGGGCAGATATGGTTCGGCATGGCGCCTTGGCCTCACTCCGCCCGTCCGCTGCGGAACGCCTCGACGGTCTGCATCACGCCGCGCAGTTCCGCCAGGCCCTTGAGGCGGCCGATGAACGAATACCCCGGATTGACGCGCTTCTTTCCGTCATCGCCGAGCAGGTGGCCATGGTCGGGACGCATTGGGATTTCCGCGTCGGCGCGCCCCTCCGCGCGGCGGCGGTCCTCCTCCGACATCAGCGCCGCGACCAGGCGGACCATGTCGGTTTCGCCGGCGAGGTGGTCGGCTTCGAAAAACGAGCCGTCGGGCTCTCGCTTGACGTTGCGCAGATGGGCGAAATGCACCCGTGGACCGAACTCGCGCGTCATGGCGACGAGATCGTTCCGAGGGTTGGAGCCGAACGAGCCGGCGCAGAGCGTCACTCCATTGGCCAGAGATGGAACGGCCTCAAACAGCTCGCGCAGGTCCTCGGCGGTCGACATGACCCGCGGCAGGCCGAAGATCGGGAACGCCGGATCGTCGGGATGGATGGCGAGGCGCGCGCCGCCGCGACGCGCTCCGGCGCATAGTCGCCCTCGGCTTTGTCGCGTTCGAGGATGAAGAGGTCGTAAGTGGCGTACTCGACCGCGTCGAAGCGCAGCGCCGTCCCGTCGCTGGCGAGGGGCCAGTTGAGATCGGTGCGCGTCCAATCGGTAATGGCCATGAAGTTGTAGCAGAAGGTCTTAACCCCGGCGCGCGCCGCGTTGCGGATCGATTGCTTGTGGTTGTCAATTCTGGCGCGAAAGGCGCCGCTGCGCGTCTTGATCTCCTCGCCGACGCCAATACTCTCGACCACCGACCAGACGAGGCCGCCGGCCTCGATCTCGGCCCGGCGCTTCAAGAGTTCGTCTTCGCTCCAGACCTCGCCTCGGTTCATGTGATGCAGCGCGCTGACAACGCCGACGGCGCCGGCCTGAGCGACGTTGTTAAGGCTGACTGGATCGTCCGGTCCAAACCAGCGCCAAGTCTGCAGCATCAGTTCCTCCCTGTACGTTTCTATCCTTCCCCTCTCCCTTTCGGGACGAGGGTTCGTGGGCGAAGGGCTAAATCTTCCGCCCCATCGCCAAGAACTTCTCCGCCCGCGCGTCGCGCAATTCGTCTGGCCCCATGTTGTGCAGCGATCTGAGCGCCTCGGCTATCGCACGGCCGGCGGACGCGATCGCCGCCGCCGGATCGCGGTGCGCGCCCCCGAGCGGCTCGGGAATGACGCCGTCGATGATGCCGAACTTGATGAGGTCCTGGGCGGTGATCTTCATGCCGGTCGCCGCTTCCTGCGCGCGCGACGAATCGCGCCAGAGAATCGAGGCGGCCGCTTCGGGCGAGGCCACGGTGTAGATTGAATGTTCGAGCATCAGCACAATGTTGCAGGCGGCGATCGCCAGCGCGCCGCCGGAGCCGCCTTCGCCGATGACCAACGCGACATTGGGCACGCCGAGTGAAAGACACGCATCGGTCGAGCGGGCGATGGCCTCGGCCTGGCCGCGCTCCTCGGCTTCGACGCCCGGAAAAGCGCCCGCGGTGTCGATGAGCGAAATCACCGGCAGGCCAAAGCGGTCGGCAAGCTGCATCAGCCGCGTAGCCTTGCGATAACCCTCCGGGCGCGCCATGCCGAAATTGTGCCGCACCCGGCTCGCCGTGTCGTCGCCTTTCTCTTGCCCTAGGATACAGACCAATTCGCCCTCGAATCGTCCAAGACCGCCGACGATCGCTTCGTCCTCGCCGAAATAGCGGTCGCCGGCGAGCGGGGTGAATTCGGCGATGAGGCCTTTGATGTAGTCGCCGAACCGCGGGCGACCTTGTGCGCGCGCGACCAGCGTCTTCTGCCACGGCGTCAGGCTGGCGTAGAGATCGGCCAGCGTCTTTTCCGCTCTGGCCTCGAGCTTCGCCACTTCCTCGGCGAGCGCGGGCGAATCGCCCTTCTCCGCGACGGCGCGCATTTCATCGAGACGGGCCTCGATATCGGCGACCGTCGTTTCAAAGCTGAGATAGGTGCGCATCCGGTCCTTGCGGCGAACCGCACGGGGGGTGGGCGCGGCGCGCGGAAACTGGCGAGGGGAGGCGGCGAAGTCAAGCCAGCGCGTGGAGCGCGCCCACCCTTGCGTCCGGGCGCGGGTTGCGGCATGAACGGCGCTCGGAGGAGTGTAGCTCAATTGGTAGAGCACCGGTCTCCAAAACCGGGGGTTGGGGGTTCGAGTCCCTCCTCTCCTGCCATCCGTTGCTTCAAGCGAGCGAGGCGATCCGAGCGGGCGTAGTTCAATGGTAGAACGGAAGCTTCCCAAGCTTCATACGAGGGTTCGATTCCCTTCGCCCGCTCCAATCTCATAGTGAATATTTGGCCCGCCGATTTGCGCGTTGCATAGTTGCGCAACAATCGCCGGTAGTTGAGCGTTCAACAAACGTGTCCGTGTCCGATGAGGCGTCTATGCCTGAGTCCGAGGCGAACGGGGTGAAATCCCGCTGGGCCGAACAACGCCCCGCGTTCGAAAGAATTGCTCTCCTTTTGCAGGGCGGCGGTTCTCTCGGCGCCTACCAGGCCGGTGCCTTTCAGGCGCTCGCCGAAGCCAACCTGCAACCCGATTGGGTCGCCGGCATTTCGATCGGCTCGATGAACTCCGCTCTGATCGCCGGAAACCCGCCGGAGAAGCGGGTCGAGAGACTGAGGGCGTTTTGGGAAGAAATCACCGCGCCGCCGCTGGGCCCGCTCGGAATCACCGTTGGTCCCTCGGTAGAACTTCCCGACCCCAAGTCCCATTCCATCGCCAATCAAATGGGCGCGGCTTCCAACGTGCTCTTCGGCGCGCCACACTTCTTCCGTCCACGGATGCCGCCGCCTTACCTGGTTCCTCCGACCAGTCCTAAAACGCTCAGCTATTATGACACCTCCCCTTTGAAAGCCACGCTCGAACGCCTTGTGGATTTTGACCGGATCAATGCTGGAACGATGCGGTTCAGCGTAGGCGCCACGAATATGCGGAGCGGGGAACAGATTTATTTCGACAATACGAACAGCCGCATTGGCCCGGAACATGTGATGGCAAGCGGCGCCCTTCCTCCCGGCCTTCCCCCGCAGGAAATCGAAGGCGAATTGTATTGGGACGGCGGCCTGGTTTCCAACACGCCGCTGCGATGGGTGCTCGAACTCGACGCCCCGGAAAGACACGCTCGCTTTTCAGATCGATATCTGGAGCAGGCAGGGCGAGTTGCCGCGCGACTTCGTTCACGCTGCGCTCCGCGAGAAGGAGATCCATTACGCCAGCAGAACCCAGGTCCTCACTGATCAATTCAAGGCTCACCAGAAGCTCCGCATCGCCGCCGCGGAACTCCTTAAGCAGCTCCCAAATGATTTACGAAGCTCTCCGAAGGCAAGGCGGGTCTCTGAGCTGGTTGATGAAACGGTCTATAATATTGTTCACCTGATCTACCACAGCAAAGCTTATGAAGGCTTCTCCGCGGATTTCGAATTCTCACGCCGATCCATGGAGGAGCATTGGAAGGCGGGTTACGCAGACGCCATCCGCAGCTTGAGCCATCCAGAGATCATGCAACGCCCGGGCAAGGCCGACGGTGTTCGTACTTTCGATTGGTCAAAAGCTGGACCCAATGCAAATTCGTGACGAGCCGCTGACGCAATTGTTGTCATCTTCCTTAGCGTTATAATATCCAGCGGAGATCTCAATGAGGAAAACAATTCTCATCATCGTTGGCGCGCTGGTGTTAATGGGCGCGATAGTCGGAGGAATAGTTTACGCTAACTACGATACGGCGGTTCAATATGTTAGCATGGCGGTCAATTACGTGAAATACATGAACGCTCCGGCGGGCGCGACCGTCACCGAACTGGCGCCGGACTACAAAGGCGGTCAAAGCGCCGCCGTTTCGCCGACGCCGGGCGCCGCATCTGGCGACTGGCCGAGCTACAACAAGACGTTGACCTCGGAGCGTTTCTCGCAGCTCAGCCAGATCAATACATCGAACGCAAACAAGTTAAAGGTTCTGTGCACCTATGACACCGGCGAATATACAGGTTTCAATAGCGGATTGCTTGAGATTCAGGGCGCCCTGATCTTCACAACGCAATTGGATATATTTTCGATTGACGCCGCAACTTGCCATCTGAACTGGCGTACCCACGAGGATTATAAGCCGGCGACGCCGCAGGCTGTCAGCCGCGGCGCGGCTTACATCGACGGCATGTTGTTTCGCGGGTCAGGAGACGGCCGCGTTCTGGCTTACGACTTCAAGACCGGAAAGCGCCTTTGGGCGACGACGGTCGCCGACACAAAGGCCGGCGAGACAACTCCGGCTGCGCCGATCGCGTGGGACGGCCTTGTGTTCATTGGCAACGCCGGCTCGGACATCAAGGGCGGGAAGGGCCACATGTTTGCGCTCGACGCAAAGACCGGCAAAGTCGTCTGGGAATTCTATATGGTTCCAGAAACCGAAGACGACCCGGCTCGTGGGCCAGTCGGCAAGTCGCCTCTCAATATGTCGAGTTGGAAGAACTCTCCGGAGATCCCGATCACGGGGGGCGGGATGTGGACGTCTTTCACGTTGGACCCCGAGATGGGTCTGCTCTACGTGCCGGTCGGCAATCCCGGGCCCGATTTCGCCCCCGGCGTGCGCGAAGGCGACAATCTCTATACCGGCTCGGTTGTCGTGCTGGACGCCAAGACCGGGGCGTACAGGAACCATTTCAAGCTCGTGCCGATTGACTGGCACGACTGGGACGTCTCCAACGCGCCGACGCTGATCCATACGCAGGGCGGCAAGCATCTCCTGGCGATCTCGCCCAAGGATGGACATCTCTACGGCATCGATCTCGCTACGAACGCGACGCTCTACCGCACGCCGGTGACGAAAATCGAAAATGCAGACATCCCCTTCTCGCCGGATAAGGCCGTCCATTTCTGCCCGGGCTCCGTGGGCGGGGGAGAGTGGAACGGCGCGGCCTATGATCCGCAAACCAACCTTATTCTGACCGGCGAGGTCGAATGGTGCACCACAGTGACGCTGCAGCGTAAGGAGCAGATCGAGAGGACCGCGATCGGCAAGCCATGGAGCGGCGAAGCAAGCATCAACCCCTATAACGTCTGGGGCAAGGCCGATCCGGTATTCGACTGGGCTGGATGGGTCTACGCAGTCGACGCCGACACGGGCGCCTGGAAGTGGCGGCTAAAGACCAACTATCCGATCCAGAGCGGTATGACCCCGACCGCGGGAGGTGTCGCGTTTTTCGGAGATATGGGCGGCAATTTTTATGTGCTCGACGCCGCCAACGGCCAGAAATTGTGGGGGCGGAAGATCGGCGGCGCGGTCGGAGGGGGCGTCATCACATACACGGTGAACGGAACCCAGAAAATTGCAGCGGCCACCGGCTTGACGGAGATTCTGTGGCCAACGGAAATCACTACCGCAAAGGTCTCGATCCTTGGCGTCGACGGTGAGGGGCCGAGCCCATGAGGCCGGCTTCCGGCCGCAGGGGGATCCGCCTTAAGCCGCAGCGCGGCCTAGCCCGCATTTCTCACGCGGGCAGAGCATTTTCCGGTTGTTCTGGCTCGATTTGAAGGTCGGACTGATGTGGGCGTGACGGTGGGTGGCGCGGGCGCGCGGCGACTTTCGCGATGGTGGATGTGTCTCCGGTGGGCCGATGGGTTTTTGCCGCGCATTTTTGCGCCGCGGCGGCGCGCGTCAGGCTGGCCAGGCGCGCGCCTTGCCGCGGCGAGGCGCCACTCCTGGGCGTTTGGGCAGGCTGAAGCGAAGGCGATCCTGACGCGCCGGGCGCTGATTTTGACGAGCGCGCCAAGCTTCAGCAGTTTCAGGCGGATCGTGCCGCAGGTCGCGCTGGCGAACGGCGTGTGGGCCAGGCCGATGCGGCGCATCGCGCACAAGAGCGCATAGGCCATCGAGGCGAACCACAGCCGAAGCTGATTGGCGCGCATGGTGGCTGTCGAGGTGCGGTCGGCGAAGAGATCGCCCTGGCGCTCCTTGATCCGGTTCTCCATCTCGCCGCGCGCGCAATAGAGCCTTTCGTAAAGCGGCCTGGCGCGCCAGGCGTCGGCCTTCAGCGAGGTCACGAGAAAGCGCGGATTGGCCTCGCCCTGCGTCCATTCGGCCTTGCCGACCACCCGGCGCCGGCGCGACCAGCTGTCCTTCGTCGACCATTCGAAGTCGCGAAACGCCCGCGCCGGCCGGCCCTCGTTCGCCTGCGACATCGCCCGCGCCTCGCTCAAGGCGTCGGCGATGCGCGCCTCCAGCCGCGCGTTGCGCGCCAGGCCGAACACGTAGTCGACCGCGTTGGCCTCGCACCAGGCCATCAGGCCGTCGCGGGCGAAGCCGGAGTCGGCGCGCAGCACGATCCTCACCCGCGGCCAGCGCGCCCGGATCTGCTCGATGATGCGCGCCATCTCTTCCTGCGCCCCGGCGCTGCCGTCGATGTTCGAGCGCCGCAGCTTGGCGGCCAGAAGATGGCGGCCGCAGAAAACATAAAGCGGCAGGTGGCAATAGCAGGCGTAATCGCCGTGAAAGAACCGCCCCTCCTGATCGCCGTGCAGCGGATCGTCGGTCGCATCCAGGTCGAGCACGATCTGACGCGGCGCCTTGGCGTGCGCGTCGAGAAACAGATCGACCAACAGCCGCTCGATCGCCGCTTCGTCGTGGCTGATCTTGTGATAGCGCGGCCTCTTGCCCGCGCCCGGCGCATGCTCCAGCCGGTTCAATGGGCTCTTGCCCGCCAGGGGCGAGGGCTCATCCCCGGCGCGCTCGAGCTTGCCCAGAAGCACGCCCAGGACCGGATCGCGGCGCAAATCGTCGGGGTCGTTGAGGTCCTCATAGCCGAGCGCCAGGCCGAACACGCGCTGCCCAATCAGAGCCTTCAGCGGGTGGACGGTGAAAAGCCGGCTGCGACGGTCGGCAAAGCACGCGGCGAACCGTTCGGTCAGCCCGACCGCGTTGTCCGCCTCGCCAAGCAACAAAGCCCCCGCGTCCGAGGAGACCAGACCGCCGTCGAAATCCGCCACCACACGCCGCCCGCCGGCGCTTCCAAACTCCATCTCTGTCGGGCTACACCGCCTCGGCATCGGGACCTCCTTCAAATCGGCATAACTCGTTGATCACAAAACAAGTTTAGCTGATTCTGGGCCCCGATGCGCCTGCTACTGTGAGAAATGCGGGCTAGAACTTTTTCCATGATCGCATAGTTTTAAGCTTAGGACGCGGCGATAGGGATCAACGGGAGGATTTTCCGATGCATAATTTGGCTCTTATAGCGTTAGTTGTTGATTTGGGTTATGGTGGGGGTGGGGTTGGAGATTGTTCGATGAAGGGTGAGGAGTTTTCGACTTGGCTGTCGGGGATCGTTCGATTGAACGAGGATCAGCGGCGGGCGGCGCTCGCGGCTCTGCCGGAGGGGGTGGGTCCGAAAACTGCGATGCTGACGGCGGCCGCGAAGAACAAGGCCTTGAAGGCTCGCCGTCGGCCGGACGCGTTGGGCGTAACAGGCCATGAGCGGGTGGAAAGTCGAGGGTGTCCGCATTGCGCGGGTCGCGAAATCGTGGCCTGGGGACGCTCGCGCGGACTGGCGCGGTTCCGCTGCAAGGCTTGCGGACGCACCTTCAACGCCCTGAGCAAAAGCCCAATGGCGCATCTGCGCAAGAAAGAGCGTTGGCTCGATCACGCGCAGGCGATGATCGAAGGCAAAAGCCTGGTGAAGACGGCCGCGCTTTGCGGCGTGCATCCGACGACGGCTTTCCGCTGGCGTCACCGGTTTTTGGGCGCTCCCGCCGCGGACAAGCCGCAAAAGCTGAGCGGAATCGTCGAAGCGGATGAAACCTTCATCCTTAAATCTTTCAAGGGGCGGTGGTCCGATCTGCCTCGCAAGGCTCGCAAACGCGGCGGAACGGCCCGTCATCCGGGCCCCTATCAGGACAACATTCCCGTGCTCGTCGCCCGCGACCGAAAGGGCGCAACTTTCGACGCCGTTCTGCCAAACGACGACAGCGCTTCGATCGCCGCCGTCCTGACCGGTGTCGTTACGTCCGCAAATCACTTGATCGGCGATGGCGGCAAACCGCTGGCCTCCTTCGCCCGCCAGGCCAACATCCCCTTTCACGCCGTTCCTTCCCCGGGAAAGCCTGTCCCCGCGGCGCCCCACCTGCATATCAACAACGTCAACGCCTACCACAGCCGTCTCAAGCAATGGCTCAATCGCTTCAACGGCGTCGCCACCAAGAACCTGCCAAATTATCTCGGCTGGCGGCGCGCCCTCGAAGCCTGGGATCGACAAATCACGCCACAAAACTGGATCAAGAGCGCCATCGGAATCGGCCCATACCAACAACTAACGCTATAAGAGCCCATAATTCGATCAGCAAGACCGTAGTCGCGGCGGTCGCCGCGCTTGGCATGGCGACGGCGGTGGCGACCGTCTCAACGCCGGCCGCAGCTCAGTTTCATGGCGGCGGTGGCTTCCATGGCGGCGGCTTTCACGGCGGAGGCTGGCATAGCGGCGGCTGGGGCGGAGGCTGGCATGGCGGCTGGGGTCGCCCTGGATGGGGCGGTGGCTGGGGCTGGAGGCGTGCGGGCTGGGGTGGTGGTTGGGGCGGCGGCTGTTGGAATTGCGGTTGGGGCTGGGGCGGCCGTTGGGGCTGGGGTTGGGATCCGGGCTGGGCGATCGCCGCGGCGACCGTGCCGGTCGGGGCCGCGATCGCTTCGCAGCCGGCCTATGGCGACGGTCCGGGTTGCTGGGTCAGGCGGCGCGTCTGGACAGCTCGCGGCCACTATCTTGGCCGGCGGCTTGTCAACATTTGCTACTGACCGTCCGCGGGCCGTGTCGTCCGATGACCTGATCCAGATTAAGGTTTCGGAAACTATAAACAGTGACTTGCCATTCTGAATGTTTGTTCACCGTATACTGTGAACATCCATTCAGGATTGGTACGGGTCAATGACAAATCTCGCTTCGGCGCCCAAACGACGCTGAAGCGTCAAACGGCTGCCGAAACCCGGCGTCAACGTTTTGCCAGCGCGCTGAGGCTAAGATGGTTAACCCCGGCGTACGGCGGAGATGGTCGGGCAGTTCTAGCCGCCGGTCCATATGGAGGCTATGATGACCAGGATTTCGAAGACAATTGTCGCCGGTCTGTCGGCGCTGGCGATGGCGGCGGCGGTCGTTCTGCCGGCGACCCCCGCGGCCGCTCAGTGGCGCGGCGGTGGCTTTCACGGCGGCGGCTGGCATGGCGGCGGCTGGGGCGTCTGGCATGGGGGCTATTGGCGCGGCGACGTCTGGTACGGCGGTTGGTGGGGTCCGGCAATCGCCGCGGGTGTGCTGACCGGTGCGGCGATCGCCAGCTATCCCTACTGGGGTGATGGGTATGGCGGCGGCTGCTGGCAGGTTCGGCCCACCTACGACGGTTACGGCAACTACCTCGGACAGCAGTCCATGAACGGCTGCCAATAACCAACCGCCTCACACTTTAAAGCAGGGCCTCCCGCAAGCGGGGCCTTTTTATTTGGGCGCCGGCGAGAAGGCGCCGCCCGTCATCGGCTTCGGAGCGCCCGTTGTGGTCGGAAAGGAGATGGGCAGGCCGCGCCGCGACCGGAGCGCACAATAGGCGAAACACTGCGCCTCGATGCTGTCCCCGTCAAAGCCGATCGCCTCGACCGGCTCGACCTTGACTTGCAGCCGCTGGCTAAGCCGGCGCATGAGGTTCGGGTTCCGCCGCCCGCCGCCGCCGACCAGCCATCGAGCCGGCGCCCGGGGCACATGCTTTAGCGCGCCCGCAGTCGATTCGACCGTGAATTCGCCGAGCGTCGCCGCGCCATCCGCATCGCTCAAGCGCTTGACGCAGGCTGCGGCGGCGCTGAAATGATTGCGGTCGAGCGATTTGGGCGCCGGACGGTCGAAATAGGGATCGCTCATCAAAGTCGCGAGCGCCATCGGGTCGACGCGGCCGCTTGCGCCCAGCGCCCCGTTTTCATCGAACGCCAGCCCCCGCCTTAAAATGAGAAAATCGTCGATCAGCGCATTGGCCGGACCGGTGTCGAAGGCGATGATCTCTCCCTTTTCGCCCAGATAGGTGACGTTGCCGACCCCGCCCCAGTTGAGAATCATCAGCGGCCGCTCGAAGGCCGCCGCCATCGCCGCATGATAGACCGGCGCGAGCGGCGCGCCTTCGCCCCCAGCGGCGACGTCGGCCGAACGAAAGTCGGACACGACGTCGATTCCAAGCGCGGCCGCCGCGCGCGCGCCGTCACAGAGCTGACGCGTCAAGCCGAAGCGCGGCCGATGCAGGACGGTCTGGCCGTGCAGGCCAACGACTACGACCCACTCGCGGGAAATGGAAAATCGTTCAAGAAATGACTCGACCGCCGCGACATGGGCGTCGGTCACCAGGCGTTCGAGTTCGAGCTGCGGCGCCTGGGCTTCGCTTAGGTCGGCGACCACCGCGCGCAGACGCTGCGCGACTTCCGGCGGGTAGGGGAAAGTCGCCGAGGGTCCAGTCTTGAGCTGCGCCTCGCCGTCGCTTTCGATCAGCGCGACGTCGATTCCGTCCATCGACGTGCCGCTGATAACGCCGATCGCGGCTTCCATATTATCGCTCATCGTCTTCGGTCTGACCCGGGCTTTCGCTCTGATTGGCGCCAGGAGCCCACAGCACGTCCGACCTGCCGAAATCGTTGGCCGCGCGCGCCGCGACGAACAAATAATCGGACAGCCGATTGACATAAGCGAGGGCGGGCTCGCCGACCTCCTCGCCCTCGACTGCCGCGAGCGCGACCATGGCTCGCTCCGCCCGCCGGCAGACCGCGCGCGCATGATGCAAGGCGGCGGCGGCCGCCGTCCCGCCTGGCAGCACAAACGAGCGCAGCGGATGGAGTCTCTCGTTGAGCGCGTCAATCGCCCGCTCGAGCGCCTGAACTTGAGACCGCGCGACTCGCAGCATCGCGCCCACCTTTTCGTCCGCTTGTCCCGGCAGACAGAGATCTGCGCCGAGATCGAACAGATCGTTCTGGATTCGCGTCAGCGCCGGCTCGATCGCGAGATCCGCCGCATCGCTCGCGTTGCGCACGGCGAGCAGCGCGAGGCCGACGGCGCAATTCGTTTCGTCAACGTCGCCCATCGCCGCGATGCGCGCATCGTTCTTCGATCGCCGCGACCCGTCCCCAAGCCCCGTCTCGCCCTTATCTCCGGTGCGGGTGTAGATGACGTTGAGCCGAACCATGCTGTTCCCACGTCCGCTGTCGCGGCACCCCAAGCGAGCCGCCGACCGCTTCCGAGGCGTCCGCGTAGCGCGGCCAAGCCTCCGCGTCCACTCCCCTCCGGCTCAATTGACCCTGCGGTCGAGCTCCTTACCAATAGGGCTCGCGCAATTCGCCACTGAGGATTTTTCCGATGATGCTGCGCGGGATGGCGTCGACGCAATCGACCGACCTCGGCGTTTTGAAATTTTGTGCAGCCCGACCGGAAGGTGGCGCTGGCCGACACGCTCGGCCTTCGTCACTGCACGGTGATTGGGCTCGCAACTCGTGGGATCATGATGATCGAGTCGTGCAGGGTGATCGAGCCGACGGAGAAATAAATTCCGGTCGCCTGGAACGGATAACTCACCTCGCCGAGAATGACATAATTGTTGTTCGAGCCGGGGGTAAAAGCCGAAGCGATCTTCGGATCGATCGACATTTGCTGGCCGATCTGGAGCGGCGTTCCATTGGCGTTGGCCCAGCTGCAGGGGGCCGAAGGGTTGAGGGTGGTCGGGCAAGTTCCGACCGTGCCGGTCGCGGTCCCGTTCCCATTGACGGTGACCAGCAGCTGCGACACCACGACCGCAGCGGTGCTGCCGTCGTAAGGGTAGAGGATCAGGTTCGGATAGGCGAGAATCTGGTTGAGCTCGGCGGCGGTGATCGTGGAAGTGTTGACATTGTTGGCTTGGGCGAAAATATTTGCGACTGTCGTCGCGGCTAGCGTCACTTTGCGCTGCACTCCATAGGCCTGGCCGCCAAAGACGACGAGGCTCAGCACCATCAGGGCGAGCGGCAGAATCATCGCCAACTCGACGGCGGCGAGGCCTTTCGCGTCTGCCAGGAACGAACGCGCGCGGCGCCGGAATGCGTGCGGAATACGGGTTGTCCTGTTCATTACAGCGGCTCGATGCGGAACACCTGGGTCGAGGTCATCAGCATTGTCCCGTTGCCCAGGTTGGAGAAATTGAGGCCTAGCGGGCCGCCAAAGACCGGCCACGGATACATGACCACCAACAGCATGTCGGTGCCCGCGGCGCCGGCGTTGGGGCCGACGTCGAGTGTCGGCGTGCCAACAACGTTTCCTTTCGAATCGAATGTCGGCAGCAGAGCGGTGAGGTTTGTGGTCCCGGCCGGCAGAGGCTCGAGTGCGACGGTCACCTGCCCGCAGTTGAAGAGCGCGGTCAGCTGATTGCAGATTTCGGTATGGAACTGCGCCGCCGTTATGGTCTCGGTCTGATTGGTCAGAACGACCCTCGCCGCCTGCTCCGCCGACGATTCGAAGAACGCCTTGACCAGGAAGATCGTCGCCGCCTGCAGAGTGGCGAGCACGATGGCGATGAAGATCGGAAAGACCAACGCGAATTCGACCGCGGGGGACCCGGTCTCGTCGCTGGCCAGCTTTCGCCCCAGGCGGATCACGCTATTGAAGGATTTGCGCACGGACTCCATCGTCGCCAGACCGCAACCTCGTTTTGACGGCGAATCCTGCGCGCGAAGGCCTTACTCCGGTCTTATCCCCGACGCGTAATTTTGCTGAAGATGCGAGCAAATCGGCGCGCGGATCGGAAACAATACGGTCTTTCGACATTAACGTTGTCTGAGCGTTAAACGCGGTATGTCAAACGCCGGGCGCAGCCTCGGCCATTTGCGCCCGCGCCCCGGCCGCTTCTTGACGGAGTTTAGTGCGATGGCGGTGGATCGCTGGATGCGCCGCTCTCGCCGATCGTCGGCGCGGACCACGGCCCGGCGACGTCGAGCGTCAAGTGGTCGGCGTCTTGTGATTTCTCGCCGGCGGCGTCCGTTTGCACCGCATTGACGCGCAAAGCCCAACTCTGGGCGGCGAGATCGATGAGCCCGTCCAGTTCGGCGGTCACGCCATGGCTCGTCATTACGCCGCGTTCGACCCGAGCACGGCCGTTGGTGAGCGCCAACGAAACGTCAAGCTTGTCGAACCCGGTTCCGCCGAGCCGCAGGTCGCGGTCGATGTCGATCGTCCGGTGACGGGCGCGGCGCAGGGCCTCCTCTAGGTTGACGCCGAGGATGGACCCGTTCGCTGCTTCGAGCGACGCCGTCCCGGTCAGGCTGGCGATCGCGGCGGCAGGCGTTGTACCGGAGGCCTCGACGGCGAATCGCCCCCCCCCGCCTCCGGTCATCACGGGCTGGCCGAACTCGGCGATCGCAGCGCCAAGGTCCGCGTCAGCGAGCTCGCCGCGCGCGCTCATCTGGACGCCGCGGCCAGTGGCGGCGACGGCGGCTTCGCCCTGGACGCGGCCGCCATATGCCGTGGCCTCGATCAGAGTCATGTTGAGCTTGCCATCCGCGACGATTACGGACGCGGCTGTGTCGGCGAGCGGCAGGCCGTACACGTCGAGATGGGCGGCGGACAGACGCAAGTCGAGGTCAAAGCTCCGCAGGGCTCCGAACGCGAAGGGCTTCGCGCTCCAGGCGCCCGACGGGTCGAAGACGCGTTCCGGCGGTCCGAGCAGCGGCCTGAGCGCCAGCGTTTCGGCGGCAAGCGTACCGGAGACGGCGGGGCGCTCGCCTGCGTCGTCGATCGCGAGCGCGCCTTCAACCGTCTGCCCGGCGCTGGTCAGCGTTGCGTCGCCCAGCGTCAGCGAGTGCGGCGCGCCCTTGACCTTTGCGGTAATAGCAATGTCGTTGGCGGCCAGAACCGGCGGCGGCTTCATGTTGAGAAAAGCCGCCAGAGCCGCGATCGAAGGGACGGATGCGGTCAAATCGCCTTCGGCGCTGGGCTTATCTCCGAGCCCGAGCGCGCCGCCGAATGCAAGCTTGACCAATGGCGAATCGAGCCCGAATACGAGCGGACTTGGCGCGCCGTTCGCCGCGGTTTCCGGATCGTTGAGTGCGCCGGCGACCGAAATAGGCGTGTTCCGCCATACCGCCGACAGGTTGAAGCGCAATTGATCGCCGATCGTCAGTCCGTCGACGCGGCCCCGAACATTATCGATCAACGTGTCGACGCCGCGTTTGGCGCTAACAAGGCGCAAGACGCCGTTCGAAAAGCTTAAGCTGGTCAATGGCGCCAAAGCCCCAGCGACGCTCGCCGGTCCGGTCGATTCCCCCGCCGCCCCGGCAAAGGGGGGCCGGTCGACGTCAACGGTGACCGTCGGGCTGACGAGGGTAGCGCCGGTTGGGATCAAGCGCCCGCGTAGAAGTTCGATCAGCGACAGGTTCAGGCGGGCCGCCGGCGCCGAGAAAAGGTTGACGCCGTAAGCATCGTCGAGCCGCGCATCGACGATGCGCACGCTCGGCCACGGCAAGGCGGAAAAGGACGCCGCCCCGGGAGCGCTCCAATGGAGTCGCGGCGAAGCGCCAAATGCAGCGTTGAGACTGTCGCCGACCTTCACGGCGGACAACGGCCAGCGCATGAAACCGCACGCCGCCATCGCAACGATCAACGCGAGGGCTAAGCCCCACGCCACGGCACGGCGCATGCTCTCAACCGTCTTCTTCCGACCCGGCGAATATCCGGACGCCCCAACTCATACCGCGAACCGGCAAGCAAGGCGACAATAAGCGCGGTTGTGCCCTGCGCCGGGCCGAGGGAAATCGCGGCTCCGGCCGACTTGGCGCAACATTGGTTCACGTATCCGTGAGATCCGGCGCTTTGCGGCCGAAGCGGGGCGGCGAGCAGGCGGGTGCGGATAGGAAATCCCGATCGCGCCATTAATTCGCTGTTAAGGCCTTTCACTCAGCCTCATGGAACAGCGCCTCGGCGCCCCGTGGCCTGCCAAGTCGAACGGGAGTTTGAACAGCCCTCATGCGCGACGATTATTTTCAGGTTATCCCTGACGCGAGCGACGAGCGCAGCGCCGGCAGCCTGCTTGCCCGGATCTATCACGACATTGGCCTCGCTGCGGTCGCCGAGGCGTTGAGGCTGCCGACGGAAGACTTTGAGCCGGATATGATCGAGTCGCTCGAGCGGGGCGAGTTCTTTCTGCTTCCGCCCCCCAATGCGCTTGTGCAAGCCGGGATGGACGCGTAAAAAACGGCGGGCGAACGAGCGCCTGAGGCGAGCGCAACCGATGGTTCACTTGACTAGGCGCCGGTTTCTCGCCGGCGCCGGTGTGGGAACCGCGACGGTTTCGCTATCCGGCTACGCGACGGCGTATGAAACCGGTTCGGCCCTCACGCTCGCCAAGTACGCGCCGCAGCTTCCCGACTGGCCCGCGGATCTCGAGCTCTCGATTGCGGTCATCGCCGATATTCACGCATGCTATCCTTGGATGTCGGAAGAGCGAGTGGGCGAGATCGTCGATCTCGCCAACGCCCAGAAGCCCGATCTCACGGTGCTGCTCGGCGACTATGTGTGCACGCATCGGTTCGTTTCCGGATATGTGCCGCCCGGCGCCTGGGCCGAGCAGCTTGCCCGTCTCGAGGCGCCGCTCGGCGCCTATGCAATTCTGGGTAATCACGACTGGTGGTCGGCGGCCATTCCGACGGAACCGCCGGACAATTCTCTGAGCGTCCGCCGGGCGCTCGCGGCAGCGGGCGTTCCGCTGCTGGAAAATCAATCGGTGCGATTGTCCCAGCGCGGGCGGCCCTTCTGGCTGATCGGCCTGGGCGACCTGTTGGCCCGTGTGCCTAACCGGCGCCGCGGTCACGGCGCCGACGATCTCCCAAGGGCGATGCGCGCGATCGACGACGACGCGCCGGCGATCCTGCTCGTGCACGAGCCTTATTTTTTCCCTTGGGTTCCTAACCGGATCGCCCTGACGCTCGCGGGCCACATGCACGGCGGTCAGGTCAATCTTCCGATCGTCGGCCCGCCGATAAGTCTCATCAAGCGCCGCTCTGGAAAATACATTTATGGGGAATACGCGCTGGGCGAACGGCGGATGATCGTTTCAGGCGGCCTTGGCACGTCGTTGGCGCCCGTGCGCATCCTCCGCCCCCCAGAAGTGGTGATGGTCAAGCTCGGCGGCGACGGCTCGGTCGGCTGAGCGGTCGCCTAACGCACCCTATTCGAACAGGGTCGGCGCGATCGAGGCGACCAGCAAGGCCGCCATCGTCCAATTGAAAGGTCGGGTCACCCGCGGATCCTTAAGCAACCGGCTGAGCCAGGCGCCGAACAACATCCTGGCGCCGGCGCATGGGATCGCGATCAAGGCGCAGAGCGCCGCGATGAAGAGGACGCTGCTTCATTTTCTTCTTGACGTGCGGCGTGAACCGTGCTATGCCGTTGAACTCGACAGGAGAACCGCCATGTACACAGCTACTCAGATTGAATTCGCGATTGAGGCCGAAGTACGCGCTTGGGCGGAATTCTTCAGTGTCGAGGCCACTCAGGAGAACTTCGAGGGCCGCCGAATGGTCATGCGTGCCAATGTTAATCAAGGCCACTTCGAGCCATTGAAAGAGTTTCTTCCGACCGACCGTGACCTTGAGTGGGATGCAGCCATACAGACCAACGACGAGTAGGAGCAGGTCGAAGGCAGGCAAAAAAGAACCGCCCGAGGATCGATCCAGAGGCGGTTCTGATAGGCTTTAAAGTGGCAGGGTATCAGTGAGGCAGGACATACCGTGCCTGCCTCCTGTAGCCCGCGTACGTGAGGCCAAAGGCACCGATCATCAACATGCCGAGTGTGCTGATTTCAGGTGTGGCACCAACGCCAACCACAGGATTGCCGCCGTCGCCAACGAACGGAACGCCGTCGCTCGCCTCGGTGAAATTGAACTGACCTATCCGATTGTTGCCCAAGTATGTGTCGAGCGCCGAGAAGTCGAACGTGCCGACATCGTTCACGAACAAGCCAGCCGTGTCATTGACGATGCCCGAGAAGTCAACGGCGAGGGAAGTCCCGCCTCCGCTTCCACCAGACCGCACAATCGAAGTGATCGCGTCGAGAGTTTCAGTGAAAAAGTCGCCGCTATCGTTCCATGAGAGAACGAGAGGCGTCGCCGTCAAACCAGCAACGGTCAACTCGATTGGCGTCGAAATCATGAAACCGCCAATGTCGGCGTCGCTTGGATCGAGTTGGTTTGTGACGCCCCACTGGTTCCCGTGAAGGTCAATCTCAGTCGCTCCGTTCAGGTCAGATGATCCCGCCCAAGTCGGCAACAAGTTCTGGTTCTGAGCAGAGAGGCCGCCGTTGATATCGATCACTGCGGCTTTGGACGGTGAGGCCGAAGCCAAGCCGATCATGAGGGCGGCAATGCTCGCCCCCTTTATCACTGTTTTCATTGTGTTCTATCCTCATGCATGAGAAGAGCGTGAGAAGTCACGCCGACGCCGAACATATCGCCTCGCATCCTTTCGTGTCAAGGCGATTTCTTAAGCGTCATAAAAAGAGTTGATCAAAGTCACCTTGACTTCTCTGGTGTCATATGATATGATGGCCGTTGGTCAATCCAATTTCGAAAGGTGAAAGAAATATGAGAAAGATTATGCTCGCAACGGTTGCAGTCATGGGCCTCATGGGAACAGGACATGCAAGTCAATGTAAATCATCCTCATCAGTACCAGACTACATGAAAGTTGATGGTTGTGATCCAGTTTGGGTGAAACTCGGGCGAGATATCTATTTTGACCGTAATTATTCGTCGACGGCAAGCAAAGTCGCCCCCGCAAGCAAAGTCGCATCCCCAACGAGAGACAGCGATGGTTCAATCGTGATGGTAACACGACTTCTCGTTGACAATCCAAACAAACATCACGGCAGTTCAGAAATCATCACCGTGGCATTCGATTGTAAGGGAAAACGACTGCGTATTGAAGATCAAGTTAACTTCAAAACCAATATGGCGACGGGCGCTTGGCCTGAAGGTAGCGATGACGTTGATCGTACTTGGCAACCTTTGATCGAGTCCTATGCGAATGAATATGCCGTTTTCTTCAATCTGGCTTGTCCTTTGGTAAAAGTCTCACCAGTTGCGACTGGCGAGGCCGCTCAACCGTCTTCACAAGGCGAATGGTGGAGTTATGACATTGAAGCCAAGGCTTGTCTTGACGACACAACGCCACAACAGCAAATCGCGATCTTCAAGGATCATGGCGTCAATGACGATACCCTAAGTTACGTCAAGAATGAGCGTGGCGAAGTGATGTACGCCAAAATCCGAGCAACAGACAATGGAGACGAGTTACATTTCGTCACGTACTACCACGCCTATCACAAGGACGGCAGGCTCGTGACAGGCAAACAGTCTTGCGAGGCTATCGAAAAGAAGGAAAACTTGAAATGATTTACTTTTTGGTCGCAATTCTTCTCTTGGCGATTATCCTTTCATTGCGCATGGGCAGATTGATTATGAAATGGGGTATCATTGCCGTTTTCGTTGGCGGCTTGGCTTTGTGGGGTTACATCAATATCGTTTCTGAGCAACATCGGGAAGAGGTTGAGCGAGATGCTATCTATGAGGCTCAGACCAAGGCGGCTCAGGCTCAGCGAGCCGATGCAGAGCGAGCCAATGCAGAGCGAGCCGCCAGCCTTCAGGCAAGCCTTGCCCTTAAGGTCAGACAAGGAATGGTCGCCTACCTCATGAATATGAAGGGTAATGTTCTCCCGCTCGATTACAGCGTTGAAACCGTACGCCAAGGCTTCAAGGAAGCGTTTGAGCAAGGAACGCTCGACTTAGCAATTGGCAACGCTCGCCTTGACGAATTGAGCGTCGCCAGACCCAATTCGTCCTTCTCGGTCTCATTCGGTCTTCGATTTGTTAGTCCTAACCCTGCCGATGCAACGAAGCCTGAAGCATGGGTAAGCGTCTATGACGGTTCGCATCCTAACGCCGCTTGTTTCAATCAAAATCAGGCAGTTGCATGTATTGAGGAAATGAGGAAAGCAGCGAAGGCGGCAAACGTTCCTTTGATTTATGGGGCGGTATGGGACCGTTACGAGACTGGCCTATTGGACGCTCACCCGAAACAAGGTTAACGAGGGATCAACCTCACTCCGCTCGGAATGAATTCAACGCCTTCGTTTTTCAAAGCTTGAATTAGGGTCTGGCGAGCGTGGCGAACAACTGCCTCGCCACTCTCAACTCTACGCACGGTCGATAGGGAAACCCCCGCCATTTCGGCCAACTTCGGGCCGCTCCAATTCAGCAAGGATCGAGCCGCCCTGATTTGAGCGGGGGACGGCTCTTCAAACTCTGACATCGCAAGAGGCTCCCCTAAGCCGCAAGCGCCATCTTTATTGTTTTCGCTTTCCATTTCAATCACTTCGCTTGAAACCGTCAAATTCATGGCGAATGCGATCGGCTCTGCTTGACACTGTCAGTGTCATAGCGCTATCTTTAGAGCGGCGCAACCACTTGCGCACCGTAAGGAAGGAAACAGATGAAAGAACTTGAGAGTGAAGAGGCCGAAGACGTTGAGCCATTCAAATATCCCCTTCGCAATCTCTTCACATTTTGTCTGACCGTGGGCCTTGCGGCCTATGTGATCATGCACTTTTGGCCTTAACCTGAAAGGAAACGGACACATGTACGCGTACCGCATCGCCTTAACAGATAAACTGAGGATCATGGCTGCAATCGCGGTTTGTCTCGACAGCCAAAGCCGCAATGTCGAGCCCCCCGTCATGGCAATGGTGCATCGTGATCGCACCATGCGAGTTCTCTCGCCGGAAGATGCTGAAACTCTCTCGGAAAGCCTTCAAACGGCCCTTAGCCTGCTGGCGAGCTCAACATGAGCGCCGCCACCGCCAGCAAGCCGAAGCCCCGCCGACTGGCCACAACGAGCACAGTTGCCATTCTCGTCATCACTGCTTTGACTTGGTTCGTGGGAGGGATTGGCCTCGAAGCCCTATACGGTTCGCAGGATCAATCGAGGGGGGTCATGGACGGCGAGAGATAGAAGAGAAGGCCACTTCCAAAACTAAAAGGGAGCCTGTGGAGGCTCCCTTTTTTTAATTCCCTCTGAATTGCGACGCAACCGCTTTCATTTGTTCGGTCATGTCGTGTTCGTCCATGCGGTCAAGTTCTTTCAGAATTGCTCGTCTATCGGAGCCATCGAGCCCATTTTGCCACCATCGTTTGGTTGGTTGGTCAATTTCATTTCTGAGCGCAACACGTTCTTCTGGCGTCAATACTCTGTCGTCCCAACGCAAGCGAAAGAAGCCCAAGCGGTTTAGCTCGCTTATCATGTGGAGTTTGCAAGACCAACCGATCCTTGATCTGTAGGGATTAAATATCATTGCAACTCGGGATGCATTGTCAGAGCAACGCGATAGGCTGAGTACAAGCCAGAAACTTTATTCTCGCTTATCAGTTTGACCATATCGTTGATAAGGGCGTCCGCGTGGGGATAGTTCACCTTGTCGGCCAAAAACTCTGTCACTTGCTGATCGATTTCTTCGGCGGCAGTGAGTGTCTTCGGCTTTCGCTTTAAACAAAGGACCGTCAAAAAAGCACCCGCGAGAATTGCTCCCAAGGGCACGCCAGAGGCCACCAGAAACACGACAGCATAGGCGAGGCCCCAAAAGGCGAAGTAGGCCACCACGAGCCAGCCAATGACCGTGAATAGCCAGTCAGCGCCCTTACTGTTGATGATCGCCTTGTCCTTGTTGACAAGTGCGTCAATGATCAAAATTTCTCCAATGTCCATTTTCTTCAATTCCCATTTTTCCTTAGCGAATGTTGATTGGTTGGGCTAGGATGATAGCGGCGGACCGTGCGAAGGCCTGCCACCGGCTTCTTAATTCGATCCTTGCGGGCTTCAGGAACCAAGCCCTAAGAGGCGAAAAAGAAGCCTTGTCTTTTTGCCGCCACGCTCCCCCAAACTGATAGGTTCGTCGGGCCTCAAGGTGCGACCGTTGACAGTCACGTTGTCGCTAACATGCTTTGTCCACTCAAGAATTGCCATGTGTTTGATACACTCTTGAACAAGTTCATCGTTGCTCAACAGTTTACCATGGACGCGATGATAAGCATCGCGGAGTTGTTCTAGCTTATTGGCGGTTTCACGTGAAAGTGTAACATCAAAGGTTACTGTACCGTCATTGACTTCCTTGAGCCAATTACTGAATTGTTCGTCACTCATATGTTAGATTATCCTTTCTTAGTCCTTACTGTATTTTTGCACGATGCGATAAATTCCGATTTCCGTCTTGGCCTCGAAGTAGAATGCGGCTCCAAACCACCATGCACCAATCAACGGGCACAGTGAGCCTACGAAGAACACGGGATTGAAGCCGTGTAAGAACGCGAACATGAACCAAATTGCAGCGCCCAAGTAGGCGACGCTGAGTACAAGGCCCGCGTATACCAAAAACTTTGCCATCGTCATTCCTTCCATAAGTTAGAGTGTCTCGCAGAGGATAGCACAATTCGACTAGAATTGCAAGGAAAATTATGCACCTGAAGCGTATGGCGTGACCGCGTTAAGCGCTCCCCCTGCAATATCCTCTTTCGTCCAGATTTCTACCTCAAGCAACTGCACGGTCAAGTTGATCGCATTAGGAGCATTTTTTGTGTTAAAACTGGGCGTTTCGCCCGGAGCATAGGAAATTTGAAGGTTTTCGACAACGCATTGCTTGAAATCGTACATATAGCCTTGCGGAATTAGTGTAGGAATGCACATATCGGGGTAGTTTAGCAGCACGCCGCCCGTAGTTGAGTTGATCCCTACTAGGGAATGATAACGTATCTTGTTGAGAATATAATTTAATGTTTCCACGTCTTGAGGCGTTTCCGCAATGAGCGTCCATGTGAAGACGTGACGCTTATATGTTGGGGCGTTCAACTGTATGGAGAGGAACGGATTTTGAGCGACGCCAGCGAAGGCGAGCGACTTCTGTACGTTCGCCTTACTGGCCAGAGCGTTCGCAGCGTCTATGCCAAGGCCAGACAGAAGATCGGCAATTCCGCCCGACGTTACGCTAGGTGTTGCAACATTCTTTCCCGTGTTCTCAAGGGCAACGCCCATCGTCAAATTCGATCCCTCTTCGGAATAGGAGATTGACGACTTGTCGAGCAAGTCGGAAGGGATAGGCAAGGCAATTGCGCCGTATGGCGTCAATGTTGGAGGATAGAGGATCGAAGGTCTATTGTACTGATAGAACTGAAATAGAATACAGTACTTCTCGCCATTGATGTTTGGCAAATCGAAAGGAAATTGTGTCAAGTTGTTTGTGGTATAATTGTTCTGAATTGCGGGGTTGATTTGGCTTTGCAATGCGTTTAGAGCTATAGCGGCGGCTCCAATGCTTCCAGACTTCAGGGCGTTACCCAAAGTTCCCTTAGCAGCGTTTATCGCGAGTTGTGTTGCGGCGGTAGTGATTGGATTAGCCATGTGGGTTACTTCCTTTTAGTCGTAAAAATGTGGACAATGCTTCAGGTGTCGTACCAATTCTTGTCAGAATGAAATAACTCACGAATTCGTGATGTTGGCGGGTTAACAGGCCCGACTTCCTTTGACGACAGCCTGCTGCTTTTTTCATTCCCTGAGTTGCCATGATTGGTTGTGCTGTTGAATTGTTGTACCACAGGTGGCGCAGACTTCGACTGCAAAGCAGCAATATTAGTCTCGTGATCTTTCTTTACCAGAATACTCGACATCGATGGTCCCGTGTCTTTCAAAGCAGCGTGATTGCGTATAATATCATTCGCATGAGCTTGAATTCCAATATCGCGGATCGCGGGAGCATGACTTCTATGCTCATAATTGGCTTCAGCGAGCCTCTGGGCCGCTGGCAAGTCGGGATCATGAACTTGTGGGCTATCTTCGGGACGGTATGACTGTGGACGTGGCGTCATTGGATTGTTCTTCCCACCCAAGTAGCCTTGATCTGTCTTCACCGCAAAGTAGTTATTAGCATCCGCTTCGCCGTAGCCGCCAATCCCGTAGTGGTGCGACTGCATTCCTCCACTTCCTTTGTACTGTTCTTCAACATCAATGCCAGTGATATGGCCGTCCTTATCTCTTGTATACCCCTTGAAGACTGCCGCATGATCGAGGTGTGCACCGGGAGTGCCTGACCCGCCGCCAGCGTATCTATCCGTTGTCTTCCCCTGTCTGTCGAGGAACGTTGCAATCGGCGTTCCTGCTTTCAAGTCGCCTGACAGAGCATTCTCGCCGCGTCGCCAGTCATGGACGTTCGATCCCTTCTGCCCGTCACCTAACTTGATCCCGACTGCCGCAGTTGCAAGTGAAACGCACTGTTCATTCGTGATCAAACCCAAATCCCTTGCCTTCTTCAGGTTATCCAACACTCCATCTGAATTATTTGATTGATTGAATGCACCAGCACGGCCAGCCGCAAGAAAGCGATTGGCGTTCTCTTCTCGTGTTCCTTCGCCACCAGAATATTCAGGCGAACCATAACCTTCATATCGATGACCAAACTTTCTATAATCCCCACTCTTGAGAGCGTCACGAGATTTGTTGTAATTAGTACTTATTTCGTGATCGATGAAGCCCAACTGGCCAGCATATTTCTCAGAAGCAGACAATTGATCGTATGGCTTACCGAACTGCTGTGACACGAAATTACGCATATTTGTTAGACGCTGCGTCTTGCCGTCCCGACCATCATTCCACTGAGCAATTCCCTGAGAAGGACTAAATGTTCCGTCTGAGTTGTGAACGTCCTTTGGGTTGTCGGCCATTGGGTTAAACTGTAACTCCTGCTGAAGGTTGCCCATGATTGCAGCGGTCTCTTCGTCGGAATAACCCTTCGACTTAAAGAAGTTCCATGCTTCGGCTTGGTTGCCAGCACGGCCACCAGAAGCAGCACCGCCGCTCGCACGTGCTCGTGCAGCACCGGAGCGTGGTATGCCACCTTGACCGCCCGCTGGCGTACCCATACCGCGAACAACGTCGAGTGCGGTTTGACCGGGAGGAATGGCCGTATGGGTTGCATAATCTGTGACAATTGGCGGCATTGTGTCGGGAGTGGCGGATCGAACGTCTGTAGGCGTCAATGACGACGCAGGACCAACAACACCATGCGGGCCTGAGTTACCAGCTAATGCGACGACATTTTCTTTCTGAAGTTCTGTAATTTTTTTCTGTAATTCAGCACTCTCAGCGAGATATTTTGTTTTTTCCGCTTCCGTCTCAAGGTTCATCTTCAAGACGTTTTCAAGTTTGCCAAGCAAGTCTTGATAGGCAGCAATCTGTGTGTTGTTCTCTGCCACTTTCTTGGTGTTCGGATCATCAACAGTCACACCCTCGATATAGGGTGAGTCACCGCCTGCCGCACCAAAGGCGGGATTATCTGAGTCGAGTGCACTCTTGACACCGGGACGGGCGGCTAGGCCCAAAGCAGCGGCGGCAGCCAATGGAACTGAGATTTCAGGGTTGGCAATCGCAGCATCGACAGCACCGCCGAGAAGGGCCTTCCCGCCAGACTTGATAAAGTTCACGACCGCACCGCCTACGGCTCCGATTATGCCGCCTATGATCCCGTCACCAACGCCACCACCAATTGAACCGCCATTCCCGCCGACACCACCAGCACTACCCGCAATGCGGTTCAAGAGTTGGTTAGTTTGTGTCGCTTGCTCAAGTGATGATTGAAGAACAACCCCTTGAGATTTCAAGCGCTGTTCGATATTGTCGAGAGAGTCAAGCAGTTGTTCACTGACAATCGAATTTTGTGAAGAGTTTCTACCAAGATTATTTTCAGCATTATCCGCAGTGGCGGTGGCCCTTTCTTCATTTTGGCGACCATCGCCAGAGAATGCCTTAAGTGCGGGAAATGATGTCGAGACTGTGTCGGAGTTGTTGAAGAACTGTTCAAATTTGGATTGATCTTCTGGTGACAATTTAATTCCCGACTTCTTTAGAGCATCGAGATTTTTGATTTCTATGGCCATTTCCTTACTTTCCTAATTTCATCAACAAGCGCTCTGTTTTGCGACGCTCAATCCACAGTCGAATGCGCAGTTGTGTAATGGTTAGACAACGTGTTGCGATGCTGAATATTAATCTAATCATTGATCCCCCACAGCAAGAGCGTTGACATATGCAGCATGAGCCAATTCCCTCGAAGGAAATAGACCTAGATACACTTGCTTGCCGTCCAATCCGACGCTGGCCTGCCACTTCTTTGACTTTGCATGCCAGTAGCAGCCGCTCGCCTTGCCGTCGCGTTTACGAGGCTTGCATTTTAGTTCTGAAAGATTATGCCAAGCATTGTTGTCATTCACGCCATCGATATGAAGGATATGCTTTTTCCATTCGTTCGTCATGAAGAACCACGCAAGAATTTCTTCTCGGTAATTCTTGCCATTGATCTTGATTATTCTGCTTCCATGTCTTGGATGAAGTGTTCCCGCTCGTTGACCAGTATGGACACGTCGGCCTTTATCAGCAACCCAATAGACCTCACCAGTTTGAGGGCGATATTCTAGGATCGAATGTAAATATTCTTGGTCAATATTCATGTTGCTGCCTCGACGGCCCTTCTTCTTTTTTGTGAGGCCGACATCTTTCCTCTAGTTTCTTCTGAAAAAACTTTCCCTTTATTGGCAGCGCCGATTTTCTTCTTGGTCTCTTCAGAAAGAACTTTTCCTCTACGAGAGGCTGACATCTTTGCTCTTGTTTCTTCAGAATGAACTTTTCCTTTTCGCGAGGCCGATATCTTGGCTCGTGATGCTTCGGACATTATCCTCCCTGTATTGGAGGCTGAGATTTTTGCTTTTGTTGCCTCAGAGACTACCCTGCCCGCACATGAGGCTGAAATCTTGGCTCGTGTCTCGGCTGAAAGGATGCCTGTTTTTCCTTTGTTCCACGGAACACGTTTAGTTTCTTCAGAATCCACTTCAACTAATCTCCCTTTTTGGCCTTTTGTCAGTTAAATTTTCCAGGACATTATTGCACGAATTCCCGTCAACATGAAAAATGCAACGATTGTCAGTACCATAAACCATCTTCCATATTATTCTGTTTTCGCTGAAGTATCGGCGTCCGACCCCGACCATTCTCTTGCCATGATTTTCGAAGCCAGCACGTTCCCCAACTCGATGCTGAGAACGATGAGGCACGCGGATCAGCAACATTCCTAGGTGTGGCAGATATTGGAAGCGTTCGTTGAGTTCGGCTTGTGAGAAGGGTATTGGGCGCATTACGCCTCTAACTGCTTCAAGGCTTCAAGCACAAGATCGGTGATCGTAACCTTTGCCGCAGCCTTCTCGATCATGCGGCCATGCTTTCGCTTGACATCGGCCCACTGAGCCATAGGCACCTTCACCAGCAAAGTGTGATGTTCTTTGGGTACGGTTGCCTTTGCGGCAAGGATAGCGGTCGCTGTGCTGTTGATCGTCATGGAAATGTCCTCTATTAAAACTGAACTACACTCTTATTTATAAAAACTAGTATTTTGGTCAAAATCTAGGATTTGATAAATACTCTCAACGAACGAAATTCAACGAGGGGTAAGAACAAATGACCACAACCGACACAGTAAAGAGTGCCTACCGACGTACACTAACTGGTGAGAGCGCATTTACCAGCGACTTCTCTAATCTTCAAGAGAAGGCAATTCGTAACGTGAAGAATATTGTCAAGCGTAGACGCAAAACTGCGGCAATTGTTGACGAATGGCTTACCGCCAAGGAAGCAACGAAGAAATGGAGACTAGGAAAATGAAGACAATTCAACAAGCAAAAAAAGAACTTGAAGCAGTCGAGTGCAATCATAGAAACTCATAGGACAGCAACCAAGAAGATTATGGAAAGCCAAAGTCCAACAGAGATGCTCGAAATTGCTTTGTCTGACGCAGCTACAGCGAAGGCGTTGTTTGCAATTGACCCCGCAGGGTTATCGGCGGCTTTGGCCATTGTCGAGAATGATCTTTCCGATCACCTAGATACTGTGAAGTCTCTTCACTCGATGGGTGAGAAGGACGGCGTAAGCGCAGCATTAAAGGGCGTGCTCTTGAAGAAACTCTACAAGACAGCAGGTACAAAGCCAGCACAGACGGGCAAGCCGCTTCGCCAAATTACGGTAGGACAGAACAAGTCACCAGTGAATTTCAACGGAACAACAATGAAGCGTAATACGCAAAAGTCATTCGACGATGCTGCGAAGAAGGTTTCGGACATCGCAAAGACACTGGCAGACGCCGTGAATGTAAACAATAATGCGAAGAATATTCTTCGAGAGGCGATGGCACGTAAGACGGACGGTCGCCTTGTCAACAGTACGCAAGCCGCCGCAACAATCAACATTCCAACTAACAGACAACCTAATCAGGAGAAAAATGCAGTGACTAAGTTCATAGACGACGAAGATACACTTGAGGGCACATGGTCTTCTCAAATGAAGAAGGAGGCCACTGGTCGCATGAAAGGTGACACAGTCGCATCGAAAACCGTCGAGATACCTTCGATCCGAACTGACTCATTCAACGATACTCGCAATCGACTTCCTTTTGAGTTTCGTGGCGTGAACCAATCCGAGACTGTGCCAGTCGGCTTCAACCTTGGTGCGACCGTTGACGTGGTTAATCCCAATGGATCAGCACACGGTCCAGTCGAGTTTATTGGCAATACAACGCCTGCCGTTGCTGGCCAGACGCCAAACTATGGATTTCCAATGAAAGATGCACGTTTCCCTAATCTTGAGAAGCGTTGGGACGTGAATTTGAAAGACCCAAAGAAGCCAGTTCAAAACCAAAATCCAGAAGGTTCACCATACTCAGGAGCCATCTAGTAAAGAGAAAGGACAACGAAACGCTGGAAAATAGTTACTTGGATGGCTGTTTCCCCTAGCGTTTCGTTGTTCCTCGTTAGCATTTCAGTAAATTTGACGCCAAGGTCTGCGTCAAATAGGCGTCCACAATGGTTTCCATTACATTGTGGACGCCTATCAGATCGAACAAAGCGAGCAAAGAAGCTTCGTCGAAGTGAGTGAAAATAATCTTCCATTCTCTGTGTCTGACAGAAACCTCGTTATTGGTGAAGTAGTTGACGAAACTGTCGACACGGCGAACCTGTGTTATCGTGCCATATTTGAAATATTAGACGAAAACGATACTGGACTTGACCGAGGTGTTCTGACCTTACACTTGTGGCATTTGTTGTCGAGGGATTTGATGATTGAACATCACATGGCCCTTGAGAAGATGATCCGCGCCGTTCGCAACGTGGCGAGGGATGCTCGACCAGCGATCAAGGTGAGGAATTTCATTGAGAAGATCGAGAACGAATGACAAGCGCGGAAGCGGTTCAATTGGCGAGATTTGGACCAAGGCGCGTGGTGGTCCCGTTACGAACCGCACGTGAGATTGAACGCCAGTTGTTGATCGAGGAATTGAGGACAGCAAGGAAACGCCGTCGCAAACGATTGCCAAGGACGGGACCAGCACCAAGCCCAAGGTGGTTCAGAAGTGGACCAGCACCGTCAGCGACGAGGCGTGGAGGCCATCGCAGACTTGGCGAAGGGAATGATGGCCGTTTTCAAGAAGGCGGCTGGTGAGGCTCCTACAGGCTTTTGAATTCAGCGGATCCACCTATGAACTTGTGTCGATAAGGCTTCCACAAAGAACCATCAGCCGCATGAGTACGAACCTTGTTATCTATGAAGCCGTGTTTGCCTGCTGGTCTCGCCTTCAGATTGTGTGGTGTCGCCTTCCAATAGGGTGACGTTTCCCGGTACTCACCAAGAATATGACCCGGTGGAATATTGCCGCACAATGTCTTGTCCTGAGCCTTCATCAGTTCACCGATGGCGTCTGAGAAGGCACAGATCAGCGCTTGGTCAGCCGTTCGCCAAGCGCTGCGATGGGTCATCCACAGGTTCGGGATCGATGACGGTTGTGGCCTCACGGCGCAAAATAGCAGCGGCTCCACGGTGCGTTGGTCAATGCCAACGTAGCACGTTGCAGACTTTGAGAAGGGATGACCTGCGTCATCCTCGTAATGACCATTGCGGGCGAACACTCCCCAAATGATGGTCTTATGTTCCGGTGGCACGGAACAAACATCAATTGGGAAGTGGTTCATGCGACCGACGATCATAGGCAGGCCGCGACTGAAGCTTGTTCAATCACCGAGAGCGGTTCGCCTCTGAGTTTGGCGTTGTAGGCCGCGATTGTTTCAGGCGTGGCGTGGCGAACCTCGCCTTTGGTCTTTGTGGCCTTCTGCATGACAACGAAGTCACCGGGAGGCGTGGCCTTCTCAAGTTCGGCAACGCGAGCCTTCAGGCGAGCAATCTCCGCATTGGCGTTTTCAAGTTGGCGTTCCAATTTCTCGATGCGCCCGGCATCCTCAAACGCAGCGGTCATAAGCTTCTCGTTGTCAGCCCTTGCGACAACTGCCTCGTGTCGCGATTGATCACATTGAGCCGCCATCTGTTCAAGCTCGGGCCTCAACCTCTTCTGCTTGTCGTCGTCAACCTTTGTCTTGTCAGACTTGGACTTGTGATCCTTGCCTTTCAGGTAGCGCTTTTTGATGATCGTAGGATGGTTCCAAAGCTCGCGTTGCTCGCCATCGAGCTTCGCTCGCCAAGCTTCAAGTTCGGTCAGGTTGCTCATTACCCATAAGGCGTCGGCTCGTGTGTTGCCGTGCATTTCTTTGGCCCAAGCGTGGTCATTCAACCACTCAGAGAAGCCATGCCTGTAAACGTAGCCTTCCGGGTGTTGAAGACCGTACTTGAGCATAACGCGGTCGCGGGCAAGCTTCAACAGCTTACCTACGGCGATCCAATCGGCCCACTGACGTGTTGATGAAAGACGTTCGCCGGCCGCGTCGCCTTCGCGTTCGATAGCAAGCTCGCCAGCGGTCAGGTCAGGGATAGATACAACCATTGTAGCAAGCTTGGCCTCACGCTTCGCCATCTTGGCGGCTTGCTTCGCTTCGAAGGCTTCATGGTCTGACTTAATTTTGGCAGAGTGAGCGGCTTCCGTTCCTCCCGCTTGATGGGGGCCAGCGGCGGATGCCCTCGCCCTATTGTCTTCGGCTTCGGTCTTCAATCTCTCAGCCTTGCGAAGCTTGTCGGCTTCTATCTTCGCGGCGTGCCTTGCCTTCCTTTCGTCATGGGCGGCGGCGATTGCGCGACAGGCTTTCCACTCGTCCTTCAGATTTTCGTAACGACGCTTCTCGGCTTCGGTTCTTTGTGGCCTAGTCAGGATTTGCCTGCCTGTTTCATCGCGGGATGCGGCCTCCGCAACTTCAGGGATATTGTCTACCTCCAACATGATCAAAGTTCCTTTCAAAAACAATGAGTTATGGGATATCAAAAGATCACCTTTCGACACAAACACAGTACCACATTTGGCAGTTTGAGTCAATGAAAAAATTCGATTTGAAGAACGAAATCGCTCTTCTGGGCTGACAAAACGAACGACGAGACTCGATTTGCATAATCGGTCTGAAGTCGATCCCCTTACCATTGACAAGTTCATCATCTCATTTCGAGATGATCACCCCTAAATTTTATTTGTGTTAGTCAGGTATTTAGCACCATTGGGGCTAATAAATAACCCATCAGGGCCAATCGACCCGCACTAACCCATTGAAGGAAAAATACATTGGAGACCACAGTACATATGAACATTCGCTTTCCCAAGCAACTCCACGCACAACTGAAGCAGTACCAGATTAACGAAACGACCAAACGCAACAAAACTGTATCGCTGCACACATTGATTCTTGAGGCCGTCAAGGCGGCAAGTTCCAAGTGACATCAACCTAAACACAACAAACAAACAACGGGGTGCGAAAAGATGCCCCGATCAACAAGAAGGGAATACCCAATGAACAAACTAACCGCCACAATACCGCCTGAACTTGATGAACTATTTTCAGGTAAGTCCAGACACGACGAAGACCCAATGAACCAAGAATGGTTCAAGAAACTCGAAGAGAATGCCCCACAGATCGACAAATGGCTGACCGACACAGAGGTACGACTACAACGCAAATTCATCAAACGACATAAGTTGCCAGACACGATACCTGAATTCCCGACTTAAGCAATCGGGCGCAGGGATGCCATGTTTTTTCAAGGGGCATGGCATCCCGTTCTTTTTTACCCTTGGACTGTCTAGGCTTAAAGGCAGAATACATTAACCCTTGAAAGGATTACACCACCAAATGTTTGACGAAATCGAAAATCACAAACTACGCGAGCATAGACTGCTCAGCAACTTTCTGACCAACGAGCCATTCTTTAACAGGGCCTTGCCGAAGTTCAAGAAGACATACTTTGAAGAACCTGAATATCAGGCCGTCTATCAGATGATCACCGACTACGCCAAGAAATACTACAAGGCACCGTCAAAGGTCGAGTTGCTGGTCGACTTGGCGAACAACCACGATATTGCTGGCGTTACCGACGACAACGCGCCGAAGGTCCAGCATCTCATCGACAGCCTGCTGAACGAGCCAGTGGACACTGACTGGTGCCTCGATCACGCACAACAGTTGTATGTCCAGCACGAGGTCCAGCCAGCCGCGATTGAATTCTACATGAATGTGCAGGCAGGCAACGCGCCTGACTTCACCAAACTACACGAGGCTGCGAAGTCCAGCCTCAAGGACGATGGCGACGGATCGAAGTTGAAATTGGAAGCGATCACACACCACTTTGAGCAGGGCAAGACACTGGCAGAGCAGTTGAAGAACCCGTCATATCGCATCAAACATCTTCTGCCAGAGAATGGTGTTGGCATTCTTACGGGACCAAGCACAACTGGCAAGACCTTTGTGGTCGACTATCTGGTCGCCCATCTCGTCACAGGCCGTAAGTTTTTTGGCAAGCGCGTTAAGCCATGCAACGTATTGTATGTGTACGCCGAGGGAAACGAGGCGGACATTGAACTGCGCTTGGAAGCACATAATCAGCACTATGGTGACGACGACTTCAATACGGAACAACATCGCCTGTCCATTGCCCCTTGCATCTGGAACCTGTGCGACGAGACCGTCGTTGCGGAGGTTATCGAGTACATCATCAAGCACGACATCAAGTTCGTGGTGTTGGAAACACTCGGTGCGATGTTGATGGACGGTACTGTCAACGACGACGAGGTTGTTCGCAAATACATCGCAGGGGCGAAGAAGATCGCTGATCAATGCAACTGTACCCTGTTGATCGTACATCATCCGCCAAAGGGTGGCACGTCTGACTATCTTGGCTCAGTTACTATCAAGAACAACCCAGATTTCTTATGGGTTCTTTGGAAGAACGACGAAGAAGGTAAGAGAGATGACACATATAAGGACAAGGAAATCATGCTGTCGCTCTACTGTGACAAATGCAAATTCGCCCCTGATGGATGGACTTACAACCTCCTGCGCAAGGAAGTCGTGATCGGGATCGATGACGAGGGCGACGAAATGACATCCATCGTGATCGAGAGCATGACGCACGAACAAATCGAAGAGATGATCGCCACTGGTAAGGTCAAGAACTCACTAGGTAGGTTCGTCAAACTGACTGACAACGCCAAGAAATTGGAGGCATTGCGTCAGGACTGCTTCGATGGTCGCGACATCATCTCAAGGGCCGATCTGAACAGGGCGGCTAAGACCCACTCGATGACCAAAGGCGACGACAAGACAACCATCAGCAGGCTCGTAGAGAGGGGCGTCAAGGCTCTTCAGGACGCGGGAGTCAAGGTCGCCTTCGATGGCGAGAATGTAAAGTGGGGACAGGCGACGGTCGCAAAGATCGGAACAGTTGACGAGATGTTCACATAGTAAACTGACACAATGAGGGGCAGATATTCCTGCCTTATGTAGCATATCACCCTCTGCATTATCCTTTCGCCTTGGTGTTAATAACAGGCTTCGCCTCTTAGTTGACAAGTTGACACGGCTCTTTTCTCTTCTTTTCATCGTGGAACATTTCAAAGAGTAGTGTACCCTCCTACTACGAAGTAGGAGGTACAATACGAATGTTTGCGAATAGTTGACACGGTTGACATACCCCTAGGAACCACCGTGTCAACCAACTTTATTTGTAATGATTTCAACTACTTACAGGTAGGTCAAAAATACCGTGTCAACTCCCGTGTCAACTTTTCTTGGACTGAAATACCTATCATGAGGCGAGAATATGCTTGCTTTTTGATGTCATTTGTGGTATGATCGATTAAATAATACTACATCTAGCACCGCTGAAGCGGGGTCTTCGACCTAGGAGGGTACATTCATCATGCCATACATCGAGTTCAGACAGTTGTCGTTCGAGGAGCGAAAGCGACTCGAACAACTATTCTACAAAGAAATGAACGCCTACTATGACAAGGCGATGATGCTCCGTGACTTCAAAGCATCGTGGAAGGAATGCTGCGATGTTCGCCGCAAGTTCGCCAAGAGTTGGGAACGCATGGGAAAGTATGTGCCAATTGATTTCCATCAGCGTTACTACTTGATCTAACAAGTGTTGCATACATTTGGCCAACTGTTGGACAGTTATTGGCCTACTCTTGCAATATTCTTCGTCTCAGAAGGATAACTGTGAATTAGTCTGTTAATCAGAAGCTAATTCATATGGACCGTGCTTTGTCAAGCCCATAGGGCGAAGATTACTGTCAAACATTGATCACAAGTTCGTGATCGCAGGCCCTTGGACCGATTGTGGTTGCCATCCATCACGCATCAGTGTATCTTCTTCTGAAGGTGAAGATACGGAATTCGCACAATGTCCAAGACTATCAATAAATTAGAGGCTCTGGCTTACATTCGCACCTCGTCAATGAGCAATGTTGGCAGCGACAAGGACAGCGCGAAGAGGCAGCGAGCGGCCATTAACGCTCACGCGAAGGCCAATGGGATCATCATCGTTGGTGAGTATAATGACGAAGGCGTGTCTGGTGCTGACGCCATCGAAGGACGCGCTGGCTTCGCGGCCATGCTGTCCCGCATCCAAGGAAATGGCGTTCGGCTGGTGCTGGTCGAGAATGCTTCTCGGTTCGCTCGCGACCTGATGACGCAAGAGTTGGGCTTCGCCTACCTTCAGCGCCTTGGCGTCAAGCTCGTGGCCTGTGACAGCCCTGACGCCTTCCTTGACGGCGGACCAACCTCGATCATGGTCCGTCAAATTCTTGGTGCTGTCAGTCAATTCGAGAAGTCTGGCCTCGTTGCCAAGTTGAAAGCTGCACGGGACAGGAAGCGTCTCGAAACTGGAAGGTGTGAGGGTCGTAAAACCTACATCCAGCGCAATCCAGAGATGGTCAGATTAGCCAAATCATTGTCTAAGCGTGGTCTATCCTTGCGAGCAGTTGCGGCAGAACTTGAGAAGGCTGGCTATGTGCAGACTAGTGGTTGGCGGTATACTGCAACAGCGATTAAACGCATGATTGTGATGAAGTAAAACGGAGGTTTAGACATAGAGATTGATTTATACATTTTGCGTTGCGTGTGGTTGTACTGACGATTTACATCAACATCATTTGATCCCCACGGTTCTTGGTGGACCTGACCTGACCTGACCAATCCCTGACACAACGACTTCCATAACCTTTCGTTGGACGGACATGGTGAGGCAGGGATGAAACATGTCCTATTCACAGATAAATAAATTGATGGGCCATCAATAGGAAGGTTATGTCAACAACTATGGAAGCATTGACCAAAATTCAAACGCCTAGACAAAAGTATGAAGCTGGCTATCGTTCTTATAGGCGAACAGTTGACCCTACATTCGTCAAGAATGAACGTGAGGCAGAGCAGCGTTACCGTGATTCCAATAAGTGGGCTCGTGCCTTCGCCTGTGCATATCCACAGCAGTACGAAGCGTTCCGAGTTGCTATGATCAAGCAGGCTATGAGTGAAGGAACTAAGAATTGAACTACCTAAAAAAGTTCGAAGCCTGGCTAAAGGGTAAGGTACAGGCTGATGCAACGACAATTCCTGTCACACCAATTGCTCCGTCTTCCCCAGAGGGTCCGTCAGGACAGGCTCAGCCGTCGCATACACTAACACCAACACCAACACCCACGCCCACACCAATAGAACAACTCGGTCAACTACCAAACTCATTGGCCGAGATACCTGACCCAGCCAATGAAGATAATTCTTCAACGGCAAGCGTATGGGCACAAATCTATTGCGGCAACGGAAAGGTAAGAAGTCAGCGAGTTCCCACTGCTGCTGAACTTGAGGCCAAACGTATGCCTGCTAATATCTCGCCAGATGTTCGTAGACTGCTGTTGTGATCGTCTCAGACCGTCAGAACCGACACCTTGCCGTCTTGCCACTCTGCGAAGATTTCATTGCCTTCAATGTCAACCTTGAGGCTCTTGAACATCCTTCGAAGCAAACCATTGATCGTTGTCGCATCGGTCCTTGGACGCTTCAATGCCGCCTTCACTTCGGTGGTCAGTTCGGCCATCCTCTTGGCGTCCCCATAGACAGCCTTCGCAGCCTCGACTTCGATCAGAGCCAACACCGCACTGCGATCTAACTCAAGGCCCCTCAGTGAGCGTTGTAGGGCCTCGCTGATACCCATGGCGGCAATGGCGACAGTCACACGCTCAATCTTGCGATCAATGTCTGCCAACTTCCCTTGCAAGGGCGTCACTGCATCGTGTTCGTTCGGATTGAAGGATTGAGGAAACTGCAAGAGCATGTTCAGATGACCCATGACGGTCTGGACTTCGATTGATCGATACTTGTGTTTTCCATTCTTCGCAGAGATACATACGAGTTTTTCAAAAGCCTTCCGCCCCCGGTAAGCAGGAGAACTAACGCGAGTAAGTAAAGAACCGCATTCGGAACAACGACAAAGGCCCTGCAAAGGGTTGGCTGGCGTTGGGCAAGCCCTCAACTTCGTATTGTTGTTGCTCTTGAGAAGCAATTGAACCTCATTGTATTCCGCACGCGAAATGATGGGAGGGAAATATCCTTCAATCACTGTGCCTTTATGAGAGTACCGACCACATAACGCCTCATTGTTGAGCACGGCGCGAATGTTGGCAGGCCCCCAAAACTTGCCCCTGCGAAGACATGGTACGTTTGTGAGGTTAAGGTGAGTTGCCAGTTGTTGACAGCCAATACCCTTCAAGAATAGGCCAGTCAATTGGCGAATGGTTGCTGACTTTGCTTCGTTCAGTTCGAAGTGTGACTTCAGAATTCTGCCAGTTGTTGATCGTTCATCGACCACATTGTTGATCCACACTGGCACATTGCTGGTCATAATCTTGCCGTTTGTTACGGCGTCTTCTCGCTTTTCCTTCCAAGCCTTCTTGGCACGAGTTGACATACGCTCGACATATTCGTTGGCACTGACCATGCTCATGAGGGCAGTCATGAATGCAAATGGTTCCTTGCGAAGAAGTTCTAAGTCGAAGACTTTGCCGTCCTTGAACGTGCAGATTGTGATTGACGCATTGATTAATTCCTCGAAGGTGGCCTTCGCATCCCAATAGTTTTGACGGTTGAGCCTGTCAAAATCTTCAATGCCGAGCCATGAACCTTTCTCTATACGTCCGCTTTTGACATCTTTCAAGAATTCACCAAGTCTACCAACAGTCAAATGCTTGGCATGATAGCCAGAACGACCATCGTCTTGGTATTGATTGATCAATTCGAAGTTATATTGTGGGTGTGTTGCCACATACTCTTCCGCTAGACTTAATTGGCGGACAATACTAGTTCCTTCACGCTGTCCAGCGCTGCTGTACCTCGCATAACTAAAAAGTTTAATCTTTTGCACGGTCATGGTCGCGAGCCTCCAAATCGGGCTGCGACCATATCAGACCGCACTACCTAATGCAATTCAAGGCTGCGAGTATAGCCGTCAACGACGCCGGCATAAGCCGCGAGCGCGCTCAACACCATCACCCAGGCCTTGGGATTGACCCACTGAAAGCCGGCGGCGGCGAAGAAGCCGATCGGGCGCCCGCCGGGTTCAACCTCCCCGATCGGCTTGGCGAGCGCAATCTTGACCGCCAGCCAGACCATGTAAATCGAGCCAGCGACCCGCATGATCGGCAGGATTTGCGGAAAGCGGGCGAACAGGACGTCGAGCCCGAACCCAACGAGGGCGATCATCAGCCCAAAGCCAATGATCACGCCTGCCAGATGGGGCAGCGTGCGTCCCAATCCGTATTTCACGCCCGACGTCATCAACATGAGATTGTTCGGTCCGGGCGTGACCCCGGCGACAAAGGCGAATGTGGCCAGCGCCCAAAGGATTTCTGGATGAACGGTCAGCGTCGATGCTCCGGGAATTGTGTTCCGCGCTCAGAGCGCCGTCACGTCCTTGTCGCCGTGGCCGTCACTATGGTCGTCCTTGCGCGCTGGGCGGCTCCTGCCTCGCCGCGCTCTGCGGCCAACGTCAAACGCGGCTTGCACGAGAACGCTAACCGGGCTCGCAAGCGCGCTGACTCGGTCGACGCCCGCGACCGCCCGCTCGCCCCGCGTCAGCACGCGGTCCAGTTCCGCCATGGTCCTAGAGAGAGCGGGTTCCTCGTCGTCGAGCCAGACCTGAAGGATGCGCGCCCAGGCGAGCGCCAGGCCCTGGAGCTTAATGGCGCCGGACGCGCCGCCCGCTTCGATTCCCGCCGCCTCGAGCATGAAGCGCATTGAGGACAGCACCACCCGGTTCATCGCCAATGCTGCGGCGGGCTCGCGCTTGAGCCACGCAGTGACCTCACGCAGGCCTTCGCGGTAGGGCGCCATCGCTTCCAGACGGCGCATCAGGACGTCGAACAGCCGTTCGCGCGGATTTTCATCCGCAAGTTCCCCATTATCCTGGGCCAGAACAGCGCGGTCGATGCGTCGCGAGAAGCCGGCGAGCACGGCCCCCTTCGAGGGGAAGGCGTCGCGGAAATCGGCCAGAGACACGCCGGCGGCCTTACAGATGTCGCGCAAGGAAATGTCGTCGAAACGGCGCTCCGCGGCGAGCTCCATCAACGCATCAACGATCTTGCCGCGCATGTCGGTCGGCGGCGGTTTGGCCTCGCTCTTTGGTCTGGTCGCCATGGCGCGCTCCTCGGTGCTGATTTCATCCTAATGTAGGCGCTCAGTCGCCCGCCGCCAAGGAAGCCCGCTACCCCGCCATCTCCGCAGCGCGGGCGCGGGCCGCAGCAGAGGCCCGAATCATGAGATCCTCGATCCCTTGAGCGTCCTGGAGCACGGCGAGGGCGGCGGCGGTGGTGCCGCCCGGCGAAGTAACGTTGCGGCGGAGCGTCGCCGGCGAAGTTGCGCTTTCGCGGCGCATCAGTTCGGCCGCGCCTTCGACCGTGCCGCGGGCCAGGCTCATGGACAGCTCCGCCGGGAGCCCCAGTCTCTCGGCCGCGGCGGCAAGGGCTTCAGTGAGTGCGAAAACATACGCCGGCCCTGAGCCCGAAATCGCCGTCACCGCGTCGATCGCGCCCTCGTCATCGAGCCAGAAGAACCTCCCGATCGCACCAAGCAGGCGCTCGCACCAGCCCCGCTGCTCTTCGTTGACCCCGGGATTGGCGAAGGCGGCGGTGACGCCCCGGCCGATTGCAGCGGGGGTATTGGGCATCGCCCGCACGACCGCCCGGACTTCAGGAAGCCGAGCCGTCAGATTGGCGATCGTCTTGCCCGCAATGATCGACAGGAGGAGCGTATGTTCGCCGGCGAGCGCGGTGATCTGCGGGGCGACCTGATCGAGGGTCTGCGGCTTGACCGCGAGCACGAGCATCTCGGGGGGCGGAACCGTAATGTGAGGGTTGAGCGAAACCCCCCGACTCGCGGCAAGCGAAGCAATCTCGGAAGACAGATTGGGCTCGAGGATGGTCAGCGAGGATGCGGTAAGGCCGGCGTCGAGCCAGCCCCGCGCCATCGCTCCCCCCATCTTCCCGGCCCCGACCAGAACGAGGCGCGCTGGCCACTCGCTCATCTTCCACTCCGGTCAAGGTTAAGCGCGATGCGGGAACATTTGTGTGATTGCCGCATTTTTGCCTCGGTCGGCAGCTTTCGCAAACGACTTCTAAACCAGGTTGGACTCAACCGGCGGGTTTCGCTAAAAGTATTGTGGCGAAACCTGGACGGGTACCTCCAGGCGGCGCTCGCGGTTTCGTGAACGGACACCGACCCTTTCGTTTGGTAACTTTCGTGAAACCGTTAAGTTTTATGGTAAGAAAATCATTAGCGGTGAGATCGACGGGGCGGCGATGAAGACGAATGTGGTCGTTGTGGGGCTGGTGCTGGGCGTGGTGGCTTTGGTGAGCGGCTGCACGCCGGTCATTCAATCCGGGCTTCCCGACCCGCAACTCACCGCGCGTGACAAGCAGATGATGGCGCTTGCGGAGCCGGACGAGTGGACAATTCCAACTCGCCGCAGCATCGTCCAGTATCAAACGCCCGAGAAGCCGGGCACCATCATCGTCGATACTACCAACAACTATCTCTATTACATTCTGCCCCACCGCCAAGCGGTCCAATACCGCATCGCAAGCGGCGCCGAATATATGGGATGGACAGGCCGCGCCGAGGTCGGAGCGATGAAGGAATGGCCGACCTGGATGCCGACGGCTTCGATCATGGAACGCTGGCCGCAGTTCCAGGTCTACAAGCAGCACGGGCCGCTCGAAGGCCGGTGGGACAATCCGCTCGGAGCCCGCGCCCTCTATCTCTTCGTGGATAACAAGGACACGCTTATCCGCATCCACGGCACCAACGAGCCGTCGGAAATCGGGGGGCACGTGTCCTCTGGCTGCATCCGAATGCGCGACATGGACGCGATCGACCTCTATAACCGGGTGCATGTTGGCACGCCGGTGGTGGTGATCAGCTAGCCTCCTCACCGGAACGGCGGTTCGTCGAAGCTCCTCAGCTTGCGCGAGTGCAATGAGGCGTCGTTGCTTTGCAGGTGGCCGATCGCGGCGATGCCAATCTGCAAATGTTCGGCGATCGCCCGCTCGTAAAAGGCGTTGGCGGCGCCAGGCAGCTTGATCTCGCCGTGCAGCGGCTTGTCGGACACGCATAGCAGCGTGCCGTAAGGCACGCGCATGCGGAAGCCCTGGGTGGCGACGGTCGCCAATTCCATGTCGACGGCGATGGCGCGCGAGACGTTGATGAGCCGTCGCTCTTGCGACCAGCGCAATTCCCAATTGCGGTCATCATTGGTGACGACTGTGCCGGTGCGCAGGCGCCGCTTCAGGGCCTCGCCCCGGTCGCCGGTCACCTTAGCCACCGCCTCCTGCAGCGCCACCTGCACTTCCGCTAGCGCCGGGATTGGCGCCATCAGAGGTACGGCGTCATCCAGGATGTTGTCGCGCCTGAGATAGGCGTGCGCCAGCACATAGTCGCCGATCACCTGCGACTGCCGAAGCCCCGCGCAATGGCCGATCATCAGCCAACAATGCGGCCGCAGGACCGCGATGTGGTCGGTGATGGTCTTGGCGTTCGAGGGTCCGACGCCGATGTTGACCAGACTGATCCCACGCCCGTCGGCGCGCACGCAATGATACGCGGGCATCTGGAAACGATGCCAGGCGACCGCGCCAACCCGCGCCTCCGCCTCGGCCGGCGCGATCGACGAGTCAATGACGACGTTGCCCGGCAGAATGACCTTCTCGACGCCGGCGCCGGCGTGCAGTTGCTTCAAGCCCCACTGCACGAACTGGTCGACATAGCGGTGGTAGTTGGTCAGCAGCACCCACGGCTGCATCGCCCGCCAGTCGGAGCCGGTGTAGTGCACGAGGCGCCGCAGCGAATAGTCGACCCGCGGCGCGTCGAACAGGGCGAGCGGCCGCTCCGGACCGAAGTCGAACTCGCCATCCGCGGTCTCGTCGCCGATCGTGGCCAGAGAGGGCACGGGAAAGAAACGCGCGAGTTCTGCGGCGTCGGCGCCGCCGCGCGCGAGTTCGTCGCCGCTTTCGATCACGTAAGGATAGGGAATCTCCTGCGCGCCAACGCCGACCTCGATCGTGGCGCCGTATTCCGTCACCAGAGGCTCGAGCTGCTCGAGCAGATAGGCGCGAAACTCTGGCGGCTGCGTCACCGTCGTCGTGTAGACGCCAGCCTCGCTGAATTTGGCGAAGGCGCGCGCGCTCGATAGCGCTGGGCCGTTGGGCGCATAGGTCAGGCGCAGTTCGGGATAGCGGAACAAGGCGCGGGTCGCGCTCGAGGGCGGCTCGCCTTCCTTAAGAAAGCGCTCGACCGCGCCGTGCAAGGCCTGCGTCGCCTCATCGTAAAGGCGAGCGAGGCGGTCGACCGCTTCGACGGGTGTCGCCACTCGTTCGAACGGACCTCTTGCGTTGTCGATCGGCGGGACAAGCACCGAAGCGGCCTCCTCGGCGGGTAAGCGGCTCAGCTCGTGGCCGCGATGCAGGCGATCTCGACGGTATAAGCCGGCGCGGCCAGTTTGGCCTCGACCGTCGCGCGCGCCGGCGCATGGCCGGCCGGGACCCACGCGTCCCATACCGCGTTCATTTCGGCGAATGTGGCGATGTCGGGGAGATAAATCGTGGTCGAAAAAATCTTGGTCTTGTCTGATCCGGCTTCGGCGAGCAGACGTTCGATCGTGGCGAGGATCTCCTTCGTCTGATCGCCGACGCTCTTGCCCTTCGCCTGATCGGCGACCTGGCCGGCAAGGTAGATCGTCGAGCCGTGAATGACGGCCTGCGACATGCGCGGACCGGCGTGCAGTCTGGCGATGGTCATGGGTCAATGCTCCCGAAGACGCATCTCAAACCCGGACAAGGTTCGGGATTGCGCCCATAAAGTTGCGCTTGCCGATCTCGACGCCGCTCCCGCGCAGAATGTCGTAAGCCGTAGTCAAATGAAAATAGAAGTTCGGCATGGCGAAATGCAGCAGATAGTCGGCGCCGGGCAACTTCAGTTTGTTGGCGCCGGCCGGGATGACGATCTCCCGCGTCTCCCCGCCTTCCATCGCTTTGGCGTCGATCGATTTCAGCATGTCGAGCGTCGCGTGGATGCGCGCGCGCAATTCTGCGATGCTTGTCTCCTTGTCCTCCTTGACCGGCGGCTGCTTGCCAGCCAGCCGGAACGCCGAGTTCTTGGCGTGATCGCAGAAGCCCTGGACCTGACGGACGAGCGGCCACATGTCGGGGCTTAATCGCATGGCGAGATAGCTGTTCGGATCGAACTTGCGCGCGGTCGCATGCTCCTCCGCCTTATCGAGAAGGTCGAGGAACGCGTTGAGCCGCGCTCATAGACTGGCACGCTGCTCTCATAGAGCGAAAGAGACATTGGCTTCAATTTCCTCCCGAAATCCGGCCGGGCGTCGCCGCGGCGAACCATGGATGCACGCGAAATGTGACTTTATCAACCTGCCGCGGCCGGCCGCTCAGCCAATCGCTCAGGCGGCTCGAGATAGGGCTCGACGATCGCCCGCGCCTCGGCGCTGGTGACGACGGGGACGATTTCGAACGTCACGCCGCAATCGCGCCACTCAAAGAATCCACGCCTGGATAAGTCCCAGATCGCTGCAGCGCATGAGTTGGAGGCAGCGGGAAATGCTCGATCACCATGAACAGCATGGTCCTCGTTCCTCGCGGCTGTCCCCCCGGCGCCGCCCGACTCAGACTTTTAGCGCGGGCGAGTGGCCTTCGACCTCAGGCAGATTGGGGTCGAAGCACGCCCATGCGGGCGCCGATTTGGTCCAGATGGTCGCCGTCGGAGGCGCGAGATCGGGATCGTCAAGCGTTCCTGCGCGAATAAAGGTGACTGTCGGGCGCTCTTCCGCCTCGCTGAAAACCTGCGTGCCGCATTTGGCGCAGAAGCGCCGGTGCATGGTGGCGCCGCTGTCGGCGTGGCACACGTAGTCGGTCAGCGGACCGGATACTGCGACATCCTCCTTGCGGAACAGCGCGCCGACTGCGCCGGTTCCACAGCCCAGATATTGGCAGACGCGGCACCAGCAATATCGCGCGCCGAGCGGCGCCTCCGCCCTGACCTCGTACCGGACAGCCCGGCAGAGACACCCGCCTGTAATCGCCAAGAGAAGGCTCCCCTAACCGGCCCAGATAAACGATAGGAGAAAACACGGGCGCCTGCCAGCCAGCGTGCAATCCGCCAAAGACTTCACCCCGCGCCTGTCCGCAAAGGTTGAGGTTGCGGACAGGACCGAGCCGGATTACAAAGACAGTTCGATCAAGTTCAGGAATTCGCCGGCGAGGTCGGTTCTTGCTGTCCGCCAGCGGCATGCGATGTCCATGGAAACGAAGAGCGCTCCGAGCCCCGAAATCTGCTATGGCGTCCTTCACCGGAAGCTTGGCGCCGCCGGGGTGCGGCCAACCCGTCAAAGGCTCGACCTTGCGCGCGCGATCTTCGGCGCTGGAAACCGGCACTTCACCGCCGAAATGATCTACCATGAAACGCGGTCGATCCCGTTCGCGCCGACGCTTGGCACGATCTACAACACGCTCAATGAGTTCTCGCGCTCCGGGCTCCTGCGGGAGATTGCGATTTACGACGCCAAGCTCTGGTACGACACCAAGACCGGGCCGCATTACCACTTCTACCGCGAGGACACGGAAGAGCTGTCCGACATCCCCGAAGACTTGCTGCCCGAGTTCGAGATCCCGGCTCCCGACGGCACAAGCATCGCGGCCATCGACGTGATTGTCCGGCTCAAAAAAGCCTGACACGTCGAGCTCGCGGCGGATGCTCGCTTTGCGAGGCGCTTCCAACCTTGCGCTGTCCACCCTTGATGGTTGTTTGAGCGGCAGAGCCCGGCCGCTGAATTTATCGCCCTCTACCTCGACGCGGCATGCCCAGATGAATGATCGGGGCGGTTGAGCATGCGCGCCCCGCATCCGAGCATCTCATGACGCCTTTATCCATCCTCGAACTTGTTCGCGTCACGCAAGAGACCGACGCCCGCGGCGCTCTGAACAACGCCCGCGACGTCGCCGCCCACGCCGAGAAATGGGGCTATGGCCGCATCTGGGTGGCGGAGCACCACAACATGCCGGGCATCGCCAGCGCCGCGACTTCGGTCGTGCTCGCTCATATTGCCGAGGGGACGACGACCCTTCGGGTCGGGGCGGGCGGCATCATGCTTCCCAACCACGCGCCTTACGTTATCGCCGAGCAGTTCGGAACGCTCGCGAGACTGTTTCCTGGCCGAATCGACCTCGGGCTCGGCCGCGCTCCCGGCACCGACCAGTTCACCCTGCACGCCTTGCGTCGTCCGCCGGAGGCCGCCGAGAACTTCCCGCAGGACGTTCTGGAGCTGCAGGCGTTCCTGGCCGCGGCCGCTCCCGGCCAACGCATCCAGGCGGTGCCGGCGGCGGGAACGGAGGTGCCGCTGTGGATCCTGGGATCAAGCCATTTCGGCGCGATGCTGGCCGCTGAGTTGGGGCTGCCGTATGCGTTCGCATCGCATTTTGCGCCCGATCTTCTGATCCCGGCGCTTCAGATTTATCGCGAGCGCTTCAAGCCGTCGGAGCAGCTCGACCGGCCCTATGCGATGGTCGGCGTCAACATCATCGCTGCGGAGAGCAACGACAAAGCGCGGCGGCTCGCCACAACTCAGCAGATGTCGTTCGCCAACATCTTCCGCGGCGCCCGGAGCTTAAGTCAGCCGCCGATCGACGACATCGAAACCTATTGGACGCCGATGGAGAAGGCGCAGGCGATGCGGATGCTGGCGCGGTCCATTGTCGGCTCTCCGGATACGGTCCGCAAAGGCATCGCTGCGCTGGTCGAGGAAACCGGAGCCGATGAACTCATCGTCGTCTCCGATGTCTACGAGCATTCAGAACGACTGCGCTCGTTGGAGCTGATCGCCAAGGCCGGCGACCTCCCTGGAGCGGTCTAATTAGCGTCGTGATGGGCTAAGCGGCCGCCTTGCTCCGCTCTGCGATCGCATCGGCGATGGCGAGCGTCCGGCGCGCCATGTCGGCGTGCAAGAGCTCGACCATCCGACCGTTGAGCTGGATTACGCCCTTGCCGGCGTTCTGCGGCAGCGCGAACGCCTCGATAATGGCGGCGGCGCTTTCGACCTCCGCAGTGGTGGGGGCGAACACTTCGTTGCAGATGTCGATCTGACTGGGGTGGATCAGCGTTTTGCCGTCCAGGCCCATGTCGCGGCCCTGCAGGCATTCGAGGCGGAAGCCCTCGAGATCCTTGATGTCGTTGTAGACGCCGTCGACGATGTCGACGCCGTGAGCGCGTGCGGCGACGACGCAGGTGGCGAGCCAAGCCGTCATGGTCGGGCGGCCGGGGGTCAGCCTCGCCCGCGTCTCCTTGGCGAGATCATTGAGGCCCATGACCATGACCGAGAGGCGCGAACTCGGGTCGGCAGCGACAGCGGCGATTGAGCCCGCGTTCAAAATGGCGTTGGGCGTCTCCATCATCGCCCAGATGCGCATTCGCTCGGGCGCGTCGGCGTCGCGCAGCGTTCGGGCCGCGACCATGATCGCGCCCGGGCCATCGACCTTCGGCAATAGAATGGCGTCCGGGTTGGCCGTGCAGGCGGCGACCAGATCCTGCTCTCCCCAGGGCGTGTGCGGTCCGTTGACGCGGATGACGACCTCGCGCCCCCCGACCCCCCCCGCGCGCACGGCCTGGACAACCTGCTCGCGGGCGGCGATTTTCTGATCGGGGGCGACGGAATCCTCAAGATCAAGGATCAGCGCATCGGCCGGAAGCGTCGAGGCCTTCGCCAGGGCCTTGGCGTTGGAGCCAGGCATGTAGAGGACGCTTCGACGCGGGCGAGCAAGCATGAACATCTTCCGAGGTTAACTCCTCGCATTTAACGATAAGTTTGTTGCGGCGCCAGAGGGACTTTCGCCAGGACAGCATCGTGGTTGCGGAGCCCGTCGATTGCTTGACCCAAGGAAAAGTCAAAGCCTGCGTGTTTGCAAAAAAAGAAGGGATTTTGCGGAGAGCATCGACCGCGACGGAGCTTATGTGCTCTTAATGGGCGCGAACAAACCAACGGGACAATTGGGGCGCGGAAATGGCGATATCGGAAGCGCTCAAGGCGACGCCGCGAGTGAGATCGATCCAGCGGGCGGCGCTCGCCATGCTGGTCGTGGCCGGCGTGATCAACTACATCGACCGCGCGACGCTGGCGGTGGCCAATCTCATGATCCGCCAGGATCTCGGCCTGTCGATCGCGGATATGGGCTACCTATTGTCCGCCTTCCTCTGGGCCTACGCGTTCTCGCAATTACCGACCGGCGCGATGGTCGACAAGTTCGGGCCGCGCTTTCTGTTGACCTGCGGCCTCAGCCTTTGGTCGTTCGCCCAGTTCCTGGGCGGACTTGTCCAGAGCTTCGGCCAGTTCTTCGGCGCCCGGCTGCTGTTGGGCGTCGGCGAGGCGCCGCAATTTCCGACCGCCGCACGGGTGGTCCGGGATTGGTTCAATCCACGCGACCGCGGCCTTGCGACGGGCGTCTTCAATTGCGCCTCGTCCTTGGGCACGGCAATCGCCGTGCCGCTCCTGACCTTCCTCATGCTGAGCTTCGGCTGGCGGATCATGTTCATGATCATGGGAATCGCCGGCCTTGCAATAGCCGCGGTCTGGTATGTCTTTTACCGCAATCCGAGCGACGTCGATCTGACGGCGGAAGAGACCGCTTATCGCACTCATGGCGATCCGCCCGGCCAGCGGACCGTCGTGACCCTCAGGGAATGGAAGCAATTGTTCCGCTTCCGGACCACTTGGGGCATGATCCTGGGATATTTCGGCTGCATCTATCTGACATGGATCTACACCGCCTGGCTGCCCGGCTATCTCGAGCTTGAGCGGCACATGAGCGTCAAGTTCACAGGCTTCGCCGCCGCCATCCCGTTCGTCTTTGGTGTCGTGGGACGGACATTCTCGTGCGCCGCGGCGTGTCGCCGGTGAAGAGCCGAAGGTATCCGGCCACGATCGCTTTGTGCGGCACCGAAGGGCGAGGAACGCGACCGCTTGACCGCCTCATTGCGGCATTCGAGGCCAATCCGCGACAACAGATTCCTTTGGGTCGAATTGTAAGATTCGCCGTTGCCACAGCGATGCGTCAAGAAGAGATCTGCAGGATCGAATGGTCAGATTTCGACCCCGAGAACAAGATGCTGCTAGTCCGGGACCGGAAGGACCCGCGTCGAAAAAGCGGAAATAATCAGCGCATTCCGCTTCTCGACGTTTGCGGCTACGACGCTTGTGCGATTATCAACGAGCAATGCACTTATTCGGGCAAGAACTCAGGACGAATTTTCCCTTACAATGGCCGATCAGTGGGCACGGCCTTCCGTCGACAGTGCCAAGAATTGAAAATCCTCGACCTTCACTTTCATGACCTTCGCCATGAAGGCACCAGCCGCCTGTTCGAAGTCGGCTTTTCGATTGAACATGTTGCTCTCGTAACCGGCCACAAGGACTGGAAAATGCTGCGGCGCTATACCCATTTGAAACCCGAGCATCTTCACTCTGTGCGCTTACGCAATGCGGCATAGGTGGTTGGCCAAGTGGTTCTCAACCCTGCCAAGGTTGGGGTCGAGGGTTCGAATCCCTTCGCCCGCTCCAAAATTATCCAAAAATATCAATAATCTATGATCGATCCTTTGTGGTCGTGCCTGCTTACATGAGCCCTGAGTAAGCGTCTTGTAAGCAGTCCGTAAGAAGCCCCCGGATACAAATGGGTGGCCGCGCTCGGCGTGGCTCCCACTCGCGTCAATCGCAGTGCCGAGGCAGCGAGGGGGGTGAAACGGTACGAGGCGGCGGAATCGACCGACGCCACGAATATGAGGGCAGGAGTTCGGCGGAAGCCGGTTCACAAACGCCGGAATATGTCCGGTCATGCTCAAGGGTTTCAATGCCGCTGAATGACACCGAGTCGCGGCAACTGCGGGGGGCAGCAGGAAATCTTCCCACGTCCTCCCGCTCTAATGCTCCTAGGTGACTTTCCTACCCAATATCGTAACGATCCGGATACGAAGGCCGAGGTGATTCGATGGCCGCCGACGTAGTCCAGAGGATCGCGTTCAATCGCGAAAATGCCATGTTCGAGCAGAGCCGGTTTACTGCGCCCGGCCGTGTCGCCGCTGAATGCGACACAACGATCGCGTACTACGACCGGAACTGGGAAACTTACGTCGCGAAGACGAAAGACGTCGACATGAGCGATATCCGCGAACGGTTCGTCAAGCGGTTGCCAAAGGGCGGCCGCGTGCTCGATGTCGGTGCCGGGGCGGGACGCGACTCGCAAGCGTTCATATCCCGCGGCTTCACTGTCGTCGCGTTGGAGCCGTCACCGAGAACTCGCCAGCTATCTGCGCGGAATCACAGGTCTCGTAGTCGTCGAACGCAAGGCAGAGGAAATCGAAGGGACAGCGTGCTACGATGGTATCTGGGCTTGCGCGTCTCTGCTCCACCTCGACGACAAGCGTCTCGACATCGCAATGAATCGCCTGCGCCCTTCCCTCAAGCCGGGCGGTATCATCTACGTTAGCTTCGCGACCGGACGCCGGCTGGGGCAGCCTGGTCGAAGCGCTCGAGCGAGGGCCGCGACTACCTCTCGGTCAAGCTGGACGACCCGAGCTTCAACGCGCCGATCTACGCCAACCTCTTCGACGACGAAGACGGCGAGGGCTTCACCCTCATCTGGTCGCGCGGCCGCAAGCCCAACGGCGACTGAGCCGGACACGACAAAGCCCCGCCCGAACCCCGGGCGGGGCTTTCCCGCACAAAACGCGCAACGGCCGGGTCCCGGAGGAGCACAAGCGTAAGCGCGGTTGTTTGATCCTCCGCATCCTCGGCGTTCAGGATTCACGACTTTGCGCCGATCCAGCGTTGCGGGTCGGGGGCGTCGGTAGTGTCTCAGTTTCGATTTCCGCGATGGGGACAATTTGCCGTTCCGCGGCTGAGCGCCGAACCGGCACCGTCCGCCAACACCGCCATAGCGCCGGCGCCGTCCGCGAAATGGGCAAGCCTGGCCGAAATCCGTCGTTCCACTGCGAGCGCGAAATAGAGTTGACCCGAAGCAGGCATCGATTGGAACCGACTGAGGCCGTCGAAGACATACCGGTCTCGGAGATTGTGGTTCGCCGGCTCGGCCCACTCGGCTGCAACGCCCATCAGATCCGAATACTGCTGGATAGGCCGGCAGCGGACGCCGGCGTTCAAGCTGCGGTCGAGCCGCCATCGCTCGTGATTTCAGAGAGCCACCCGGAACTTGATGGCCGGTATCGCGACGAAGTCGACCTTGGGGTTGAACGATGGTCGCCAGATCAGCTGGAGGTCAGGCGTGAGCGTGCTATTCGGCGTCGTCGCAATATTCCAATAGCAGTCCGTTCCCCACTGGTCGCGCTGCCCGATGCCGGGAAGAATGTTGTCGAAGGGCTGTGTCCACATGCCTGCGATCGCCATCTCGCCTCGGATTCCAAACGGGCGCACATATGCGACGCCAGCGACCGCCGTGTTCTGGGAAAACGTCGTCGAAATTCCGCCGCCTTGCGCCGTGTTGTACGTATAGGCGGCGAAACCGACGATCGAGCCCCATTGCTTCTCGCCCAGTACCTTGAATCCGCCGCCGGCCTTATTCGGCGTGGTGTTCGGGGAGAAGGTGCTTCGCGTGCCGGCGTGAAAAATATCGATCGCGAGCTGATCGTATTCGCCGTTCTCGCGCCGCCACTGCTTTCCGATTTCAATACCTACGAATAGCTGGTCCCACTCGAGATCCTGCCAATTGAGACTTCCAAACCCGGGATTGCCGTTCATCGAATTCACGGCCCCGTTCACGAAGAAGCCGGGCAAGGCTGCGGGACGCCAGCGAAAAGATAGGCCCGCCCCGAACGCGGGATAGGGAATGGATTCCGAGAAAGCGAGAGGGCTCGCGGTGAAGCCCGTGCGCGCGTCCTTGAAGCGGAAGGTGTTGAGGATTGCCTGAGGGGCCTGGTTGCCAAAGCGGAAGCTGAACTCGGGCCCGATCTTCTGTTCCCAGAAGAGGTCCTCAATCCTATAGTTGGCCTCCCACGAGGTGAACTCATAATTCGACCATGACAAGCCGAGAAAGGCGGGACCGAACGGCGCCGGCCAAGGATTGTCGCCAAGCGGGCCGCGCCACGCGCCGCGCAAGACAAGCGTGCCCTCATAATCCCCGCCCCTGTCGAGGGGGGTCCAGGTCACGCTCGTCGCCGCCCAGCCGCCGACCGCGACATTTGGCCCGACGCCAGGAAGCGTCTCGGTGGAGTACTGGGTGAGCTGCTGGTAGCTCAATCCGTAAGTCAAGCCGTAGTTTTGATAGAGCTGCTGCCGGAAAGCGAGCCGCTCGTGCTCCCACGGCAGCCCGAGGCTTGGCAGCAGGACGTCCCGCGGCTCGGGAAGCAACGCCTGCGACTGGCCCTGGTCGGGATCGTAGTTCGCGTCCGGACCGGGCTCTTCGACGAGCTTGTCGTCGTAGATCACATAAGAAGAAGACGGCGCGGCAGGCGGGGCTGGAGTAGAGGACGGCGCAGCTGGGCTGACCTGGGCTTGCGCCGGAGCCAGCCCCACCGCCAGCAGCAGTACGGCGACGCCGACGCCCGCCCGCGACGACGCCAAATAGCGTCTTTCGCCGGGCACCCCGCGCCCTGGATGACTAGCTCTTAGCCCACTCCGTGCGTCCAACCGCCCCCTCCGCTATGAGACGCGACACGTCCTCGGGCTTATAGCCGAGCTCGGCAAGGACTGCCTGCCCGTCCGCGCCGATGCGGGACGCCGCGGTCGGACGGGGTTGAGTCTCGCCGTCGAAAGCGAACCAGGTCGGAGCGAAGCACTCGGTCGTCCAGCCGTCGCTCTCGCGCGCCTCGAACTTCACCGTCGCCGTCGGATGCTCGCGGTGCCGATCGGCGAGCTCCTTGCAGGTCTGTATCGGCGCGGCGGGAATTTTCTGTTCCGCGCACCAGGCGAGGGCCTCAGCCCGGCTCTGCTTGCCGACCTCCGCGGAGATGTCGCCCGGAGCCTCGGCGAAGATCCAGCCGTCTCCAAGCTGATAGACCCGTGCGCCAGCGGTCATGCCGGTCGCAAGCTGGCCCAGCGCGCTCGACGGCGGCTCGCTTCCCTGAAACAGGAGTTGGATCAGCGTGCCCGCGTTCACGAGCGAGGTTTCGGCCCAGTCGCCGACGCCATCGCCGCGCCTCTCCCGCGCATAGAGCGCGAGCACGCCTGAATAGCAGCCGAGATAGCCGCAGAGATAATCGACCGCCGAAGCGATACCATGGAAGGTCGGGGTGTCCGGCCCGCCGAAGCGCGTCATGACGCCGGCGGCGCCCTGGATCGAGGGATCATAGCCTTTGTCGTGATGGCGAGGCCCGTGTCGCTCGCCGCGCGTCGCGGTGATCTGAAGGCCGATGGCGCGCGGATTGCGCTGCCTAAGCGACGCCGCGTCGATGCCGAGGCGCGCCATCTGGTCGTCCATCATGTTCGCCACAACCAGGTCCGCACGCCCGGTGATCTGATGGATGAGGTTGAGGCCGTCCGGCGTCCTCCGATCGAGGATGATGCTGCGCTTTCCCACTGAATTCTCGCCAGACCACATGACGTGGATCGTGGGCGCATGCTGGGGATCAGCGACATCGAGGCGCGTGACGGAGGCGCCGAGCTCGACGAGCATCCGGGTGCAGCACGGCCCGGCGAGGACATTGGTCATGTCCACGACCGTATAGCCTTCGAGCGGAAGCCTGGCCTTGGCGCGGCCCGTGACCGGAGGAGGGCTGCCGGCGCGGTCGGGCAACGTCTCCGCCGCGGTTCGGGCTCCGAGCGGCGCATAGGGTTGCCCGCTTTGCGTCCAGACGGCGCGGCCGATCTGAACGTCCCCCGCGACTTCGGCGAACACGGCGGCCGCGCGCGCGTCGGCGTCCGTCTGCCATTGCTCAAAGGTCATGATGATCGTGCCGGCGGCGCCGCGCGCGTCGAGATAGCGTTCCCACTCCGCCGAGGTGCGGGTGAGGAAGGCAGGCTCCAGCATGTCGGCGAGCTTCGACGTATAAAGAAATCCCAGGGACAGGCTGTCCCCCAGATTGCGCCGGGCGTCTGCCATATTGGCCGCGTCGTAGGGGTTGACATAGACCGCGCCGGTCGCCAGCGCCTGATCCCAGAGGCCCACGGCCTCCAGAAACCGCCGCGACAGGCGGCGGTTCGGCGCCGCCATGGGCAGATACCAGCTGTTGTCTTTCGTCCGGTATGGCGTGGAGAAGGGCGCGAACCGACGTTCGAGCCACATCTGCCGGGCCGGGTCCCTCAGCGCGTCGGCGACGAAGGTCTTGAACTGGTCGGGCGCGAGCCCCGGGGGCAGGCCGCCGACGACAATCGGCTCAAGATGCTTCGGCAGCCCTTTCGAGGTCATGCTGAGGGCGCCGATCGCCGACAGTCCGCCAGCGAGCCTGCTTGCGACGATCTCGCGCCCGAGCCCGGTCCGCTGGCGATCGACGAGGGCTGCGACCGCGGCGACCGCGGCGTTGACGCCGCAATAGACGGAAGGAAGCGGAACGGGCGTATAAATGACGTTTCGGCCGAGGATCGGACCGGAGATGCTCATATTGGTGAAGAAGCCGCTGATCGCGTTGATCAGCCCCTCCGGACAATCGGCCGGCAGGTCTCCATAGGCTTGATCGTCCGGAAGTGCGGCCACGATCCGGATGACGACCTGGTGAGGCGGCCGTTGAACCTCCGCCGCGCCGTCTACGATGACGATATCGGCCGAAGTCCAGTCCTGCGTGGCCTCGGACGGCACAGCGATTTTGCCACGGTCAAAGAAGCCGTCGTCGAGGCCGCCAGGCGTCGGGGCCGCGCCCCGGTCGACAAAGACCTCGGCGCCCTGGTCGGCCAGCAGCAAGCCAAGCAGACGGCCGGAGAGCAAGGCGCTGCGCTCGATCACGCGAACGCCTTGCAATGGCGGGGCACCGGGACGGACCTCGCGGTGACCCTGCGCCATCTGCGCCAAAGCCGGGGAGCCGCCGAGGGCCGCGCTGGCCGCGCCAAGACCGATCAGAACCTCGCGCCGCGTCGCGCCGGAAAGAGGCGCCTCCACTGAGGCGGGATTGAGTTTGACATCTTCGTCGAGTCGTTTCGCCATGTCGCAAATCCTTCGATTGGTCGTCGGCGCTCAGTCGAGCCAGATTGGCAGATCGCCTCCTCGGACCGCAACCAGAGGATCGCGCCACCTGCCGGGTGTCTTCGACAATTTCACCTGCGGCGCGAGACGGTCCACCTCTCCGTAGGGCGTCTTCGCCTTGAGCGTTCTCAGCGGGATCATCCGATGCTCGGGCGCCGTGTAGTCAAATTCCAGCGAGTCGAACTGGCCGAGACTCATGAACCACATCGCCGCGCGCGCGAGCGTGACGCGCACATGATAGCTGCCACCCTCCCTAGCTCGGCGGCGAAGCGCGGCGAGAATCCCCGCCGCGCCGAGGTAGCCTGAGATGTAGTCGTTCAAGACCATCGTCGGGGGGAAGCGCGGCGTTCCCCGCCCCTCGGCAAGCGTGAATCCGGTCGTCGTCAGCGCCTCCATGTCGAAGGCGGCCCGATTCCACCAAGGACCGTTCCACCCGTAGGCGCGGCACGACAGATAGACGATACCCGGCCGCTGCTCGGCGACGTCCTCCGGCCCGAAACCGAGCCCTCCCATCGCCCGCCCGCGGAACCCCTCGACAAAGACGTCAGTGCGCTTGAGCAGCGTGCGAAGGTCGTCCGCGTGGCGCGGGTCGTTGAGATTGAGCAAAGTCGAACGCATGCCAACATTGACGTCGACGATCAGCCCCTCGTGCTCGAACGCCTGATCGCGGGCGACGTGCAAGACATCTGCGCCATATTCGGCGAGCGTGCGCGCCGCAGTCGTGCTCGCGATCACATGGCTGCACGACACCACCTTGATTCCGGAGAGCGGCCGAGTCGCGCTCTGCGTGAATGGAAAGGGGGCGCTGTCTCCGATCTTCTCAATTTCGATCACAGGAAGCGTAGCGAGATATTGCCCCTGCGGGTGAGCAAGCCATTCGTCCTTGGTGCGATGGATCGCCATCACCATGCCCGCTTCGCCGACCTTGTCGTCGAGTTCCTCCGCGTTCCATTGCCGGATCGCCGCGGCGATGGCGGCGCGATCCGGCGGCGCCCCAAGGATGTTGAGGAAGCCCGTGAAATGCTGGGGATAAAGCCCCGTCGGCGTCACCCGCCGTCCATCCTTCGTCTCGAAAAAGGCGAACGAAAGTGGGTTGTTAAACAGTAGAGGAAGTTGCAGCTCCCGACCGTTGACCTTGGGACGCCACGTGAAGCCGCGCGGCAGATTGTCTTCGGGATCGATGACCCCCGCGGCCTGCTTCTTCTGCAGGATGAGCCCGACATAGGGCATGGTGTTGTAGACCGACTCCCGCAGGTCGACGGAAAGATCCTGGCCTTCCCCTGTCCGGTCCCGCCAGATGGCCGCCGCGCCAACGCCGGCGGCCATGGCGGGGATCGCCATGCAAGCGCCGATGCGAAAATGGCTGCGCACAATCGGGTCGGCGCCCGTGAAGGTCACCGAGCCGCCGGCGTCGGAGGAACTGCCCCCGATCTCGGCCATGAACCGGCCGAATGCGCCGTTGATGTCGAAGGCGCCGCTGGCCGCTTCGGCGGCCGCCGTCTGTGCAGCGCCGCCAGACCCGAGCGCAGCGCCGACCGTCGCCAATCCGGACAATCGAATGAACTCCCGCCGGGTCTTCTCAGCCTCGGTCATTGTTCCCCCAAACGAAGCTTTCGCCTGAAAGATAGGCCAGATCTCTGATCGGCACAAACAGCCTGGCGCGGCTTTGAGCGCCCGTCTCGACAATACACGATGTGAGCGAAAGCGACGCCGTGCGCGATGATCGTCTGAGGAACGCCTACTCCTAGCGCAACCTACGCCCACAGCCGAAGATCGCTTTCGTACGGTCGCTCTTGAAGGGCATCTCAGGGTCGATTTGACCAATTCGACGCGCCGTCGGGAACGACTGCTATTCGCGCGAAGCCGCCGAGCGAACGCTCGCATGTGAACGGCCGTTCTTCTCAGGGGCGGACGTTCGCGTGAGATTCGCTGCCCGGTTGCTCGGAAACAAACATTCAATGAGACACCGCCCGAGCGTCCTCTCTTTGACTCTCCCGCAGCGCGCCCTCTCGACGCTCGGCGGAAATCGCGCGTCGCCGTATTCATCCGGTTTAATCGCGGCTGCGCCCTTAACTCGACACCGGGATGACCGCTGGATCGGAACGTCTTCTAGCTTCGCTGCTCCAGGTCGGCAGCCATCTCGCCCGCAAACGCTGACCTCGTGCCGCTCGCGCATCCAATATCTCAGTAGCGTTCTCGCGAAAACGCCTCTCCAGGCTGCCCGCTCGGTGCGGACCATGTTCGACGCGATCACGGGCTTGTGCCGTCGCTCGCTTACCGCTCGTTGGCGAATACATTTCGGGCTTTCCTAGCCCGCGAGGTCGAGGGTCGGATGAGCAGGTCTGCAGCCTGTATCTCGAGGACAGTGGCCAACCGGTCGACCACATCGATGCTCGCGGCATAAACGCTACGCTCGAGCGAACTGATGTAGGTTCGATCAATCTCTGATCGATGCGCGAGCTCTTCCTGAGACAGCCTTGCCGCGCGCCGATATCGCCTCAGGTTCCGCGCGAAAACCTCCCGAATGTCCATGCATGGGAGCGCAGCGGCTTGTCGAGTATTTTACCACGGAGTATTCTCTACAATTCGACTCCACGGGCTTCATGTTGGTGCGACAAACTCACAACGAGGCGCCGCCATCGCGTTCGCCTCCCCTAGCGTGGTCACAAGCGCGACAGGCACCCGCGTTAAACGTCATCCACTTTATTGTGGTGACCGACGCGGTGAGTTGGATTTGCATCCTGATGCATGACGGCGCTCGCAGCGATGCATGAAGCGCATCAGCGCACCAGGGATAGTAACGTCGCCGAGTCGCATGTTAACAAACCGCTTGGGCCGTGGAAGCACCCTGACAATGACGATCACCGCCTTCGAAGATCGCCCGCCAGAGAGTGCGCAGCTGACAGCCTATGACGAGCGCCATTTCGCAACCTATCTGCGACTGCTGGACGCCGACGAGGAAGGCGCTGACTGGCAGGAGGCGGTGCGGATCATCTTCGGCCTGGATCCAGATCGCGAACCCGAACGCGCCCGCATCGTCTATGACAGTCATCTCGCGCGGGGGCGCTGGATGACGCAGGCGGGCTACCGCAGCCTCCTGCGTCCGCGCCCACAATGACGCCGATGTTCTGACACGAAAACGCCAGACCGCGCCAAATTGTCGACCCAAATGGCCGCGCCTTCGCGCATCGCGCATTCGATCCTCGAGGACTAGCGGGACCACGCCTTCGCCAGAATGAATGATGCCCGAATCGGCCTTTGCAAGGCCTTGGAGGAGGAAGTCACGCGTGCCAAGAACAATGGACTGGCGCTCGCAGGATGCGGGCGATGCCTTGAAAGAACTCGATCGCGCGGGGCTCGCCTGGGAATTCTTGAGGCGCAATCCCGAATACCGGGAAGACTATCGGCGAGCGCTTGAGCGCATCGCCTCGGGCGCCATCACGGAGGAAGCGGCCATGGCGCAAATCTCCCGTCGCTGGGGGTTGTCCTTTCGTCCGCGATCCCGACGGGCCAGCAAACCGCCACCCGACGATCTGGCGTCCCGAACTTTTGCCACCCACCGTTGTCCTTGTCACGGCGCCTGACTGCTATCGCGAGGCTCGAGAACTCGCCGCAGTCGATCTCGTATCGACGCGGACGAGCGCCATCGGCGCCGACGGCGACCATATAGTCGTCGAGGACGCGTCCGGCGATCACCACCTGTGGCTTCGCGATGTTCGAGCGGGTCAGAAGCTCGCAGCCTTGTTGCCGCTGGACGATGATTTTCGGGTTCGCGTTCTCAGCCTCGTCCGCTTTCAGCGACGTCTGACGGGGCGTTCCTCTGGTCCTCTGCCAAAAGCCTGGCAAATCACCCGGCGTCATCGCCAACGTCTCACCCTGATGGTCCGCGCCCTCGACGGTCACCTCGCCGATGCGAGCTATCGTGACATCGCCGACGCACTCTACGGTGCTGAGGCCGTCACGCGGTATGCGTGGAAGACATCCTCCATCCGGGGTCAGACGATCCGTCTCGTGAAAGACGCGACCGCGATGATGAGAGGCGGCTACCGCAAGCTGCTGCGCGGCGACTGAAGCGTTGCCCATCCCGGCTTGGCGCTCGATCGCGCCTCTGGGGGCGCCGCCGACGAAACCCTCCAACTCCGTCATCCATCCCGCCAGGCCTTCTCCTCCACCGTGGCTCCCGAACCGCCGTCGATGTCCGACGGCCCTTACACGGACCACGGAGCCGCGCTCATGCCCGATCCCCTTGCCGGCTTGCCGCCACGCTTTCTCAGAACCCCCGAAGCGGCGCGGTTTCTCAGCCTCTCCGGCCGCACGCTGGAGAAGCACCGCATCTATGGCACCGGGCCGAAGTACCGGAAGATCGGCGGCCGCGTCGTCTACGCGCTCGACGACCTCCAGGCCTGGGCCGACCTCGGAGCCAAGAACTCGACCTCCGATCCCGGCGTCGGAACCGTGCTCCCCGCAAAGCGCCAAGCCCCCGCCCCGCTGGCCTACGCGGGCCGGGAGCGGCGCTGATGCTCACGTGGAGCGAGGGCATTCCTTCGCCGCGCGGACGAGCCTCGGGACGCGAGCAGCTCGATCTCTTCCGGGCGCTCCCCGGGGATCTCGCGCCACGCGATGCGCAGGACCTGATGGCCTATCCATTTTTCTCGCTCGCCAAGTCCAAGCGCCTTGCGCCGATCGATTTCAGAGCCGGCTCGATCGCCATCCGCGTCGAAGCCGTGCCCGAACATGGCATGGCGACCATCTGGGACGCCGATGTTCTGATCTGGGCGGCCTCGCAGATCGTCCATGCGCGCGACACTGGCTTGCGCACTTCCCGCCTTATGGCGGCGACGCCATACGAGATCCTCACCTTCGTCGGCCGCGGCGCCAGCGTACGCGACTACCAGCGTCTCAAGGCCGGCCTCGATCGGCTCCAGTCGACCACAATCGCGACCTCCATCCGGCAGCTGGCCGAACGTCGCCGCCACCGCTTCTCATGGATCAACGAGTGGAAGGAAACGGTCGACCCTAACGGGCGGGCGCTCGGCATCAAATTGATCCTGCCGGACTGGTTCTACGCCGGCGTCATTGAAGATGCGCTCGTTCTGACCATCGACCGCGCCTATTTCTCGCTGACGGGCGGGCTCGACCGCTGGCTTTATCGCATCGTCCGCAAGCATGGCGGCCGTCAGGACTACGGCTGGAGCTTCGACCGCGGCTCACCATCGACGTTACGCCGGAACAGCGCGGCCGCATCAAGGTCACGGCCTTCCAGCGCGGACGGACCGTCGCCGACATGGTGCGCGAGCTGCTCGCCCGCGAATTCCCCGACAGAGACGGAGACCGGCAATGAACGCCAGCGTATCAGCCGGCAAGCCGTCGACAAGTGATGCGGCAGCAGCATTGACGCATGTCGAGCTGACCTGGCTCGAGAAGCGCATCGAGCACTGGATTCGGTTCGGGCGAATCGCCGAGGAGAAGGTCCTCGATCGCCGGCGTCGGATCGTCAGTTTCGCGCAAGGCAGCGTCTTCGCCTTCGTGCGCTGGGCGTCGAATGACTTCGGCACGATCATATCTCGCATCGACATCGTGCGCGCAGTTGCGCCGGGAGAACTTTGCGCGACGCTGCCATTCGTGCGTCCAGGCGGCGACATTCTGCTGCGCATCAACGGCTGGCCCGAGGTCAACCAGGTTCTGCAGGCGATCGACGCGGTGGAAGCCTGCGGCCTCGATCCCGCCGACGCAGCGCCGGACCATTGGCGGCGCGTCCACAATCGCCTGACGGCTGGCGAACCGCCCCGCCCCTACACGCTTGCACGCCACAACGCGTGGCTCATGCGCCGCAGTGTCGCGCCGTGATCGGCCACGGCGCGATTATCGCGGTCATGGTGCTCGGCGTCGGCGCCACGGCGCTCCCTCGCCTCGACAACCACCCGCCGCGGCTTGTCTGGAACGCCAGCGCCAGCGTGCCGATCGGTCTCTACATCGTCGACACGATCATTGCAACCGCGCGCTTCCTGTCTGGCAGGGCTGCCGCGTCATCGCAAAGGGCGACGTCTTCCTGATGAACCCGCGGTCCGCCAACTCGCTCGACGGACGGTATTTCGGTCGGCTTCCCGCCGCCTCGATCGTCGGTCGCGCGATCCCTCTCTGGGTCGATCAAACTAAAGACGGGGAGTGATCATGACTTCATCACGCGAATCTGCTGCTGTTACTCCGTTCGGCGCGAGTGAGGACCATTCGTTCTTTACGGCAGAGTTACGCGCCGCCGTCGTGCAGAGCATCACCCCTCGTCGTCAGCCGATCCCGCGCCTCGGGTTGTCGGCGCGGGGCGGCGCCAGTATTCCCGCGCGCTCACCCTCTGTCCATTTGGTGATGTGCGCCGTGTGGGTCTTCTTGTGCTCAGGGCCGCCGTTTTGCGGTTCCGCACGCGCCGAGCCAGCTTCGATCCCAGTCGCGGCAAGCCCGCGCTCCGCCCTTCCCTTCTCAGCCTTCGTCGCGGAAGCCTCGCAGAGATTCAGTATCCCTGCGAACTGGATTCGGGCGGTGATGCGCATCGAGAGCGCTGGAGACGTGCGCGCCGTTTCGCCAAAGGGCGCAATGGGGCTGATGCAGATCATGCCCAAGACATACGCTGGATTGCGGGCCCGCCACCATCTCGGCCCCGACGCTTACGATCCACGCGACAACATTCTCGCTGGCGCCGCCTATCTTCGCGAGATGCTTGATCGCTACGGCTCACCGGGGTTCCTCGCCGCTTACAATGCAGGCCCCGCCCGATACGACGAGCATTTGCAGACCGGCCGGCCGCTGCCGACGGAGACACAGGTTTACGTGGCGATACTCTCACCAATGATCGGCGGTCGGGAGTTCGACGACCGAACCGGCGCGCCTTTCGATCTGATCGCCTGGGCTCGCGCGACGCTATTCGCCACGCACACCGAGGCGTCGCCGATCGCCGATTTGCCTGCAGCCAAAGTGCAGCCGGATCGTCCGCCAAGCGTCCGTCGCATCCTCGATCTCTCGGCGCTCTCGCCGCGGTCGGAGGGTCTTTTTGTGCACCTTCGCCGACGGGGACCGTCCGCAATGAGCAAAATCGCATTCCGTCGCGCTCTGGCAGGCTTTGTCGGTCGTTCGGCGGTGGGATTAAGCCGGTGGGGAGAGTCCGACCATGGACGGCAAGATAAAAGCGCCGCCTGCGGCCAGGCGCATGTGGTTGGTTGGGTTGGAGATTTTCGGCATCTGGGCCACGCATGCTGCTGGCGCTTTTGCCGGCAACACCAACGATTTCAATGTCTCAAGCGCCATCCTTGCGATCGGCAAGTACGCCTTCGGCCATGACGACGAGGGACGACGACTTCAATCCCCGCCCCGGCCGCGTCCGTCATGGCAACCAGGGCGCCAAGCGACCGAAGAGCTTCGTCGGCGAGGTGATGCGGGCCGCGAAGAAAGCCGGCCACCGGGGCTCGGCATTCAAGCGAAGCGGCGGGACAGTGGGGCGCTCGACCTTCGGCCGCGGAAGGCGGGCGGCGCTGTCCCTGGCCTCCCGATCGTCCAGCCGGCGCGTCGTCGTCATGAGCCGGGTCGTGCGCCACCATGGCAGCCGCTTTCGTTCGGCGCCGCTCTCGAAGCATGTCGCCTACCTGAAGCCCGACGGCGTGACCCGCGACGGCGCGGACGCCCGGATGTTCGACGCAGCCTCCGACGATGCTGACGCGAAGGCTTTCGCCGAACGGTGCGAAGAGGACCGGCATCATTTTCGGTTTACTGTGTCGCCGGAGGACGCGGGCCAGATGGCCGACCTTCGGGCCTTCACTCGCGAGCTGATGAAGGACGTGGAGCGTGACCTCGGAACGAGCCTCGATTGGGTCGCGGTCGATCATTGGAACACCGACAACTCCCATGTCCACGTGCTCGTCCGTGGCCGCGCCGACGATGGCCAGGACCTGGTCATCAGCCGCGACTACATCAGCCAGGGCTTCCGCGCCCGCGCAACTGGGGCCGCGGAGCGAGCAGGAAATCCGCGCCGGACTGGAGGACGAGATCGGGGCGGAACGGTGGACCAGTCTCGACCGATCGCTCCCCGACATCTCGGACGAAGGCGGCGGGGTCGCCGATTTGCGACCGGGCGGCGTCGGAGAAGACCCGGAGCTACGCCGGTTGCTAATAGGGCGCGCCGCCAAGCTCGAACGCCTAGGTCTTGCCGAGCAAATCGGCCCGGCGCAGTGGACCTTGAAGCCTGGGCTCGAGCTGGCCCTGCGCGACCTCGGCATCTGCGGCGACAACATCAAGACGATGCACCGGGCGATGAGCGGAGCAGAACGCGAACCCGACGTTGCCCGCTTCGCCCTTCACGGCGACCTACCCGCAGAGCGCGTTCTCGGCCGACTGGTCGAGCGCGGTCTGCACGACGAACTGAAAGGCACGGCTTACACCATCGTCGACGGCGTCGACGGCCGTACCCACTATCTCGTCTTCTCTGATCTGGAGATGACAGGCGACGCCAAGCCAGGGGCGATCGTCGAGACGCGAGCCTACGACGACGCAGGCGGCCGCAAGCGTCTGTCGCTCGCCACCCGATCGGACCTCACTGTCGATGCGCAGGTCTCGGCGCGGGGCGCCACATGGCTCGACCGGCAGCTTCTCGCAAAGGAGTCTGCGCTCAGTAGCGGCGGCTTTGGCGCCGAGGTCCGCGACGCGATGGATCGTCGGATCAATCATCTCATCGAACACGATCTTGCCCGACGGCAGGGCCAGCGCGTGCTCTTCGCGCGCGATCTTCTGAACACGCTTCGCCGGCGCGAGCTTGACGCGACCGCCGCCAGCCTGTCGGCGGAGACCGGACTTGCCCATCGCCCGTCGGGCGAGGGCGATCATGTCTCGGGTGTCTATCGCCAGCGCGTCACACTCGCGACCGGCCGGTTCGCGATGATCGATGACGGGATGGGGTTTCAGCTAGTGCCCTGGCGGCCGGCACTTGAGCAGCAGCTTGGAAAGCAGATCGGAGGCGTGATGGCGCCGGGTGGCAACGTTGATTGAAATTTTAGGCCTAAGCGGGGAATCGGAATTTGACGGAACTTGGGCGGCGGAGCGCGGGCATTCCCGGGCGATGCTTGCACCCGTCGCGGCAACTCATGGCGGGGTTCTTCCTCTTTGTTGTTGTGGTCGGCGCGGGGCTGTTCGCCTTCTATCGTTCGCGCGTGCCGACGTCGTTTTCGTCGATGTCCGGAGCTCCCTAACTCCGGTTTAGACTTTCTCCCACGGAATGCCCGAGGCGAGCATCGCGGGACAGAAGACGGATCTCGATGACGTGGCACGGACGGGGGGCGCGCGCGAGGGCCACGACCGGCTTTCAGCCATCTCCGCGATGCTGACCCTGGGCGAAGAACACGGTCTCCTTACGGTCACACGGTTGAGGAAGCCGCCGGCCCGCCGATGACCATACTTTTACCGGCAGATCGGCCCGAAGAACCCTTGATCCTCGAACGTAACCAAGCGAGCTCGAGGTTGAAACATCCGCAAATCGCGATCGCCAATATTTGCCTCGCGGCGCTCCTGTCGAACAATCAGCGTTTCGACGTCGACATGGCGCTCTATCCGTTGATCCGCCGGATGGAGACAGCTGGCGACGCCGCCGGCATTTGAGCGGGCCGGCACAGCCAACGTGAAATAATGGCGTTGCGGTTGTACCGGCCCCCACACATTGGAGAGTTAGCCGATCGAGGTACCCGTGCGAGCAAGATCCAACCGGTGATTACGAAGTAATCCCGGTTACGCCAAGGGATAACGGACTGGAGGTTAATCGTGTTGGGTGAGTGCGATAAAGTTGATGCAGGAACTTTACACACCTCTTTTCGAAAACCGTCGCCCGCGTTCTCCCTTCAGAATTTGCGTTACGCTCTCGCAGCTGCGGATTATGGTAGCTTTCGTTGCGCAGCGGAAGCCTTGCTCCTTCGGCAGTCGACGCTCAGCCGTTGTGTCCGTCAGCTCGAAGAATCGATCGGCATGGCCGTGTTCGAAAGGTCGAGCGGAGGCGTTCGAGCAACCCAAGGGGGCCGTCAGTTCCTCCGCAGTGCGCGTTCAATTTTGGAGCAGGTGGAAGCGCTGGCGGCGAGAACGCAGAGCACGGGCCGCGGCGAGGCCGGCAGGCTTACGGTCGGGTTCTACACGTCCCTCGCCGTCGGGAATCTTCGCGCTACGCTGATCGACGTTTCCCAACGGTTTCCGCAGCTCGAGCTCGAAATGTTCGAGAGCTCGCGCTCCCGGCTCGTCACAGCGTTACGAAACGGAGTGGTAGACATTGCGATTATTCCGGGGGCCACGGCGCTGCCTGAATCGAAAACAATGTCGCTGTGGAGCGAGCGCATTCTCGCCGGGGTGCCTGAAGGTCATCCGCTCGCCGACGCGCCAGCCCGAGCGCAGTGGATCGTCTTCGACCCCACCAACTACGCCCAGAACGTGCTGACCGCAGCGCGCGAGCTCCAGCAGGTCAACAATGAGATCCAGAGCCTGCAAAACCAGGCGACCTCCCTCATCAACCAGGCCAGGAACCTCGCGAGCCTGCCCTATTCCTCGCTTACCCAGCTCCAGCAGTCGATCAACCAGACTGAGCAACTCCTGACCCAGGCGCAGCGGATCGCCTACAGCGTGACCGCCGTCAATCAGGCCTTCACTCAGTCCTACCCGCAGGCCTATTCGAGTTCGACCTCCTCGCAGCAGCTGCTGGCGGGGGCGCAGACCCGCTGGCAGAACGCGCTCGCCGGATTCCAGGACGCGATGCGCGTCCAGGCCGGCGTGGTGCAGAACCTCTCTACCACCCGAACCCAGATCGCTGGGCTCGTCTCTTCGAGCCAAGGGGCCTCAGGCGCGCTTCAGGCCGCGCAATCCGGCAACCAGCTTGTCGCGCTTCAGACCACGCAGCTCGCCAACCTCACCGCGGTGATGGCGGCGATCGCGCGCGCCCAGAGCCTGGAGGGCGCGCGCAATGTCGCGAACCAGGCGCAGGCGCAGCAGCAGCTCAACAATTTCTTGAGCTATGGGCCGGGCTACCAGCCGGGCGCCGCGCAGATGTTCCACTGATGCGCGAAGGTTCGCTCAACTTCGGCGCCTGGGCTCGCGCGCTCGGCCTGGTCGCGGTGACAATCGCAATGATCATGGCGAGCGTTCACTTTCGAGACAATGACTCCGGCATCGTTGCGGCCACAAAACTGGGCTTCCCGCCCCCTGAGACCGACCCGCTGACCGATGCGCTTGGTCGCTGCCGTGCGATCGGCATGGCGGCGCTAGAGGACGGCGCATGCAAGGCCGTCTGGGCCGAGAACCGGCGCCGCTTCTTCGCCACCGGAACGACAGCCGATCACACGACCGCGCCGACCGCAGCGTCTGAAGGCAAATAAAGAAGATGGGCGGCACGGGCGTCATCGATCGTTTCCTGGGCGTCTTCACCCAGTACATCGACTCGGGCTTCGGCCTCGTGCAGGGCGACGTCCGCTGGCTCGCCGGCGTCCTCATCGCCATCGACATCACGCTTGCCGGTCTCTTCTGGGTATTGGCGCCCGACGAGGACGTGATCGCTCGGCTGATCCGGAAAACGCTCTACATCGGCGTCTTCGCCTACATCATCTCGAACTACAACAATCTCGCTCTGATCATTTACAACTCGTTCGCTGGCCTCGGGATCAAGGCCGGAGGCGGCACGCTGAGTCAGGCGCAGCTTCTTCAGCCGGGACGCGTCGCCCAGGTCGGCATCGACGCCGGACAACCCATCCTGACCTCCATCTCCGGACTTATGGGTTTCGCCAGTTTCTTCGACAACTTCATCCAGATCGCGATCCTCATGATCGCCTGGCTCATCGTCGTCATCAGCTTCTTCGTGATGGCGATCCAGTTCTTCGTCAGCCTGATCGAGTTCAAGCTGTCGACCTTGGCGGGATTTGTCCTGGTTCCGTTCGGCCTCTTTGGCCGCACCGCCTTCCTCGCCGAGAAGGTGCTCGGCAATGTCGTCTCGTCGGGAGTGAAGATCCTCGTGCTCGCCGTCATCATCGGCATCGGCTCGACGATCTTCGGCCAGTTCACCGGCGGCTTCAACAATCCGCCGACCATCAACGACGCTCTCACCCTGATCCTCGCCGCGCTCGCCATGCTGGCGCTTTCGATCTTCGGGCCAGGCATCGCGAACGGCTTGATCGCGGGCGGCCCGCAGCTCGGGGCGGGCGCGGCCGTTGGGACTGGCCTCGCGGTCGCCGGCATTGGCGCGGCCGGCGCCAGTCTTGCCGCCGGCGGACTTGGCGCTGCTGGCGGCTTGATCGGCGGGACGGCGCGTGGGGGAGCGAGCGTTGCCGGCGGCGCAAGCGCGGCCTTCCGCGCGAGTGGGCCGGCAGGAGTGGCGGAAGCCGCCGCCGCGGCCGTCTCGAGCCCTCTCCGTCGCGCCGCGTCCGGTCTCCAAGAGAGCTTCGCGGCCGGCGCCAGCGCCGTGATGGGAGGGGCGAGCCCCTCTGGGACGAGCACGTCGGCTCAGGCCGTTACGGAACCGCCGGCCCCTGCGCCCCGGACGAGTCCTAACCCGACCATTAGCCGAGCCGCCTCCGTCGCCGATCACGCCATCCGTTCCGGCGATCGTCGGAGCGGCGGCGCCTCCGTCGATCTCTCAGAAGGGGAATAGCCCATGTTTCGGCGGCCATCAGTCCGTTACGGCAAGACGCCCGAGCCGGAGACCCCCTATCAACGGGCCGGTCAGGTCTGGGATGAGCGGATCGGATCCGCGCGCGTCCAGGCGAGGAACTGGCGGCTTGCCTTCTTCGGGATGCTCATGCTGAGCGGCGGCCTGGCGGGCGGCCTCGTTTGGCATTCCGCCCGCGGCACGATCACGCCTTGGGTGGTGCAGATCGACAAGCTCGGCCAGGCGCAGGCGGTTGCGCCGGCGCTGGCCGACTATCGACCGACCGACCCGCAGATTGCATGGCACCTCTCCCGCTTCATTGACGAAGTGCGGGGCATTCCTGCTGACCCGATCGTGCTGCGGCAGAACTGGCTCGAGGCCTACAACTATGTCACCGACAAGGGCGCGCTGGCGCTGAACGATTATGCGCGCGCCAGCGATCCCTTCTCCAAGGTCGGCAAGATCCAGGTCTCGGTCGAGATTTCGAGCGTCATCCGCGCCTCTGAGGATAGCTTCCGCGTCTCCTGGACCGAGCGCCGCTATGTCGACGAGGCGCTCGCAGCGACCGAGCGCTGGAGCGCCATCCTGACCATCGTCATTGAGACGCCGACCGACGCCGATCGGCTGAAGAAGAACCCGCTTGGCGTCTACATCCATGCCCTCAACTGGTCGAAGGAGCTCGGCTGATGCGCGTCCTTGTCCCTACAGCCCTCCTGCTCGCGTCAGTCTCACTCGGGGCCTGCTCGACGACCTGGAAGCCGCCGGAGATCAGCTACGATGATGCGCCTCGTAAAGCGCTGCTTTCGCCTGACCCGCCCAAACCCGTTCGGATCGTCGAGATTCCAAAGCTTCTGCCCCTGCCAGGGCAGCTGAAACCTATCCCTGGCGCGAAGACCGAAGAGGCGGAGGCGGCCGATCCCCGCGCTCGTGTCGAGCAGGCGAACGGCGCGGCGCGCATGCAGCCGACGCGCGCGGGATACATCAACGCCATCCAGGTCTACCCCTTCTCTGACGGCGCGCTGTACCAGGTCTATGCCGCGCCCGGCGAGATCACCGACATCGCACTCGAGGTCGGGGAGCAGCTTGTCGGCTCGGGTCCGGTCGCCGCGGGCGACACCGTGCGATGGGTAATCGGCGACACCGAGAGCGGAACCGGAGCGTCCAAGCAGGTCCATATCCTGATCAAGCCGACCCGATCTGATCTCGTCACCAACCTCATCGTCAACACCGACCGTCGCACCTATCATCTCGAGCTGCGGTCGGCCGACAAGACCTACATGGCCTCGGTGTCCTGGGCCTACGCGAGCGATCAGCTCATCGCGTTGCGGCGGCAGAACACGATTGCGGAAACCGCGGCGCCGGTGGCGTCCGGCATCGACCTCGAAGCGCTGAACTTTCGCTATTCGATCGCAGGGGACAATGCGGCCTGGCGTCCTCTGCGCGCCTTCGATGACGGGCGGCAGGTGTTCATCGAGTTCCCGCCCGGATCAGCCGGGGCGAGATGCCGCCGCTCTGGGTGATCGGCGCCGAGGGCGGCGCCGAGCTCGTGAACTACCGCGTCCGGGGCAATCACATGATCGTGGATCGGCTGTTTGCGGCAGCGGAGTTGCGCCTCGGCGGCGAGCATCAGAAGAAGGTGCGCATCGTCCGCACCGACGGGAGGCCGCAGTCGTGACCGACGCACCTCAAGAGGAAGCAGCCACGCCTGAAGGCGACGCCCGCCCTCCCCAGGAAATGCGGTTGCGACCGAGGCGCGCCCCGGTAATGCGGCTATCCCGCAAAGTCCTCGTTGGTCTTGGCGTCGTCGCAGCCGCCGGGATCAGCGTCGCCCTGTTCTTCGCCTTGCAGCCGCAGCGGCGGACGAATGGTCCCGAACTCTACAACACCGACAACCGCACGACGCCAGACGGGCTCGCCAATCTGCCACGCGACTATGGCGAACTGCCGCGGAGCGTTCCCCAGCTTGGCCCGCCGCTGCCCGGCGACCTCGGCAGGCCGATCCTCAACGCCGGGGCGCCGGCGCCGGGAATGCCGATGTCGGCGTCGTCCAATGTGGAGGCGCAGGAGCAGGAGGCCGCGCTCACGAGCCATCTCTTCGCGACCACGAACTTCCACCAGGACGTTGGCGCCGTCGCGCCCACGCTGTCGGCCGTTGCCACTGGAGCGACACCGTCCGCCATGGCGGCGGCAGCGACAGATCCGGTCTCGCAGGACCACAAACTCGCCTTCGTGAACGGAAAGGTCGACCGCCGCACGGCCAGTCCCGATCGCGTGGAGTCGCCCGCGAGCCCCTATGTTCTGCAAGCGGGTTCAGTAATCCCCGCGGCGCTGATCACCGGATTGCGTTCCGATCTTCCCGGCGAGGTCACCGCCCAGGTGACGGAAGACGTCTACGATAGTCCAACCGGCAAGGTCCTTCTGATCCCGCAGGGCGCGCGGCTCATCGGCCAGTATGATGCACAGGTCGCCTTCGGCCAGTCGCGCGCCCTGCTGGTCTGGAACCGATTGATCATGCCGAACGGGCGCTCGATCGTCCTCGAGCGCCAGCCCGGTACGGACCCGGAAGGTTACGCGGGCCTTGAAGACCAAGTCGACAATCACTGGGGCATGCTGTTCGAGGCGGCGATCCTTACGACGCTTCTCAGCACGGGTCTGAAGCTGGCGCCAACAACAACGAAAACGCGCTTGTGCAGGCTCTCCGTCAGGGCTCGTCGCAAGGATTCAGCCAGGTCGGCGAACAGGTCGTTGGACGCTCACTGAACGTTCAGCCGACCATCACGATTCGCCCGGGCTTCCCGGTCCGCGTTCTGGTCACTCATGACCTCGTGCTCGAGCCCTACCCGAGTTGAAGAGGCGAAAATGGCGAAGCTGAAGCTTGGCGCGATCGAAGACGACAAGCCGGTGAGGCTGACGATCGAGCTGCCGGCGGCGCTGCATCGCGATCTCGTCGCCTATGCTCAGGCGCTCGCGCGTGAGACGGGGCGCGAAGCTCTCGAGCCCGCAAAACTCATTGGCCCCATGCTGGCGCGGTTCATGGCAACGGACCGCGCATTCGCGAGGACGCGGCGCTCAAGTCAACCGCCGACGGTCGGCAAGGGGTAGCGCTCCCCTAGAACCTTGAGGAAACTCACCAAGGCCGGGTTTTCGTGCCCCGCTCTCCAATGGGCGGAATAGCCAAGCCGGGCGGGCGCCGCGCCGTCGCGTACCTCTCGATAAACCACCCCCGCAACATTGGCACTGGAGCTCCGTCAGCAGCGTCACCTCGAATCCGATGCCAACGAGGCTTACGATACTCCCGCGGCTAATATCATGGGCCGCCATGACTGTGCGCCATTCGCCCAGCGCGGCCTAGCGTCTCAGTTTGTAAACTTCTCTCTCGACAGCAAGGGTAGTCATCGGTCGCGGCAAGATAGTGCATTTCAAAATCGTAGTCGAGCATGCCCCGCCTTGAGGTTCGACCCACGAGCTTACCTTACCCACTGTTGAAGCTAAAGCACGCACGAGCGATCGTGACCTGCCATAGGCAGCGCAATTTGAGGCTGCGCGATTGCGTCTAGTGTCGCCACAGAGTTAGGTTCAAGTCTGGAGGATGCGTTTCATCCGTCGGCGCGCGTTGCGATTGTGCCGGCGGTTTGCTCCGCTCCCGACATAACGCGCGTTCCGTGATCGTAGAACCCTGCGATGGTGTTGAGCAAGTTCGCGCACTTTTCCAACTGACCGTCGAAATCGAGAATTTGAGCGCTCGGATCGGTAAACAGCTGTCGGCGCAGCGCGACAAAATTCCTGGTCCATTCGCGCGCGAGCTCGGTGATCATATAGCTTGTCTCCCGCGTCGACGTCTTACCTGCCTTCGTGATAAGTCCGGCGCCCAGCAACTTTTTCAGGCTGTACTGAATGTTGGCGGTATCGTCCCGATTGCCGAAACGGGCGATATCCGCGACCGCCAGCGGCCGGCTCGCCGCCATAATCTGCTGCAGGATGACGTTGTCTTGCCCCGAGACGTTGTGGATGCGTCCCTCTCGGCCGAGCAGTGCGCCGTAGAACCGATAGAACGCGGCGGCTGCGCAGATCAGCCCTTGCTCCAGTTGCGTGATCGCGAATTCATGCGGCGTCACCGCCAAATGCTCCGCCACCTTGGTCGCGGGTTTCGTGGGTTTACGACTTTGCAATTGCTGGCGAGTGCTCATTGACTCAAATAGTATTATCTGTATTTTACGGAGTAAAGTCTAATTTTGAACAATGCCAAAATGACACCGGTGCCCGCCGATGCCGCTTCGCAGATCGCTTCCGGCAGGCGTCACCCACGCTGGTCCGGCCCGCGCCGGCATGCGCCATCGCCGTTCCGAAAGAACGCGCTCATCACGGCCGAGGCGGTTAAAGCGCGTGCGAAGGCACTCGGGGCCGATCTGGTCGGCATCGCCAGCGCGCAAGTGCTCAATGCTTTTCCGCCGGACCCGCTCTGGCCGCAAACGCCCGAACGCATATCCCCGGGGGTAAAGAGCGTCATCACCATCGTGCAGCACATTCCGGCGGGAGCTTTCCGCTGCCGTAGCAACACGCCGGTCCAGTACATCGACATGCTGGTGCTGCGGAAGATGGACAAGATCGCTTACCAGATCGCACAGGAGCTGGAGGTAGTTGGCCATCCGACCTTCGTGGTGCCGGCGCAAGAAACCGAGTGGACTTACAAGCGCGCCAGCTATGGCCGATTATCGACGCGCCATCTCGGCGTCGAATCCGGCCTGGGAACGCTCGGCTTGGAGGTCAACATCCTCACGCCCGAATACGGCCCTCGCATCTATCTCACCGGCGTTCTGACCGAACTCGAACTGGCTGCTGACGGGCCGATGACCGAGCAGGTCTGCATCGGCGAGTCCTGCAGCCGCTGCCTGCATTCCTGCCCCGGCGATGCGGTGTTGCACTTTGGCATCGACAAACGGGCCTGCGCCCAGCACGCGCAGGAGTTCGGTTTCTCGACCATCATGAAATTCCTGGATCGTGTGTTCGACGCGCAGGAACAGGGAGCTACCACCGACGACCTTATGGCCATGGCGCGGTCACGCGACCATTTCGGTTTCTGGCAGGGTCTGCTGCGCGTCGTCGGATCGTTCGGCGACTGCCCGCGCTGCCTCGCGGTCTGCCCGGTCGGCAACGACTATCATGCACACCTTGCGGAATCGCAAAAAGTCATCCCGGAAAAGACCTCCGAGAAGGTGGCGCTCGGCAAACAGCGCCGGGAGGCGCGTCGGCGCGGCGAGCCCATCGTCGGCCTGAACGACTGGAATATCCGCTGGGTCGGACCCGAAGGCTACAAAGGCATCGTGGCGCGGCAGGTACAGGAGCTCAAAAAACTTCAGAAGGAGCGGGCCGCCTCGGCCACCACACCCGAGACCGAATAGGAGCCGTCATGGTCGAAATCTTTCGCCAGCAGGTGACCGCCGCCGAGATCAAGACCAAGGCGCAGGAACTCGGGGCCGACCTGGTCGGCATCGCCGACGGTGAGGTGATGAACCAATATCCGCCGGACCCGTCGGATCCGCGCCGCCCGATCGATATCAGCGAACTCGACTACAAGCGCGTCATCGTGCTCGCCAAGCACCTCAACAACGGCGTTGCCCGCATCATTCCCTGGGCCGATCGCACCAAGTTCTACAACGACGAACTCGCGCTGTCCGCCCTCGAGGAAACGTCGCTCGAACTGGTTTACTGGCTCGAGGATCGCGGCTATCCCGCGATCATCGTTCCTCCCACTCATGTGGATCCGTGGCGCTACGAAGACGATCCCAAGGCGCATATGAACACGCTGCTGTCGCTGCCGCACGCGGCCGTGGAAGCGGGCCTTGGGACGCTCGGCTTAAATCAGCAGTTGCTCACACCCGAATTCGGCCCGCGCGTGATCCTCACCGCAGTGATGTCATCGCTCGACGTGGAGCCCGATCGACGGCGTGCAGAGAGTTTGTGCCGTGGTCCGTCCTGCGGTCGCTGCCTGTCGGTGTGTCCGGGTGACGCGGTCCGCCACTGGGGCCGCGACTGGGAAGCCTGCGACACGTATCGCTCGCCCTACGGTTTCGGCAAGCTGACCGAACATATCGAAGCGGTGATCCGCGCCCCGGATGCGAAAGCCAAGAAGGAAATGCTGCGCACCGAGACCATGTTCAATCTCTGGCAGAGCATCTTGCGTGGCGCCGGCGCCATTACCGGCTGTCGGCGATGCGCCGACGTCTGTCCCGTGGGCGAGGACTATCCCGCAATGCTGGCCGAAGCGCTCGAGACCATTCCCGAGGACAGCGAGATCAAACGGCTGCGCCTGATCGACATGATCGCGGCCGAGGACAAGGGCCAGCTTCCGGACGATTATCTCAGTCAGCAACGCTGGATCGGCGCGCTCGCCAAGGCGGCTGGCCTGTGAGCAACCCATTTGGCGAGACGCTTCCGCAGGGCAAGGCCGAGATCGCGGCGATCCAAGCCGCACGCAAGCCGCATGCGGTACGGCAGGCGATGCGCGCACCGTTCTTCCGCGGCAAGCTCGATCATATCGACCTCGGCCGGCTCGATGATCCGGCCGAGTGGCGCAAAATCCCGCTGCTGGACAAGGCTATGCTGCGCGGCATATCGGACCAAGAATTCTATCACGATTTCTGCCTACCACCCGAGCCGGGCCATCATATCGCGCAGTTCTGGCGTTCGGGCGGTTCGACCGGGCGGCCGCTATTCTATCCCCGCAGCGGCGCCGACATCGAGATGGCGATGCGCGGCTTCGCCCGCGTCTACGCCTGCGCCGGCGGCGTAGCTGGGCAGGCGGTGCATTGCGCCTTTCCGTTCGGTATCCATCCAGTCGGCCACATGATGGCGCGTGCCGCCGAGCAGAGTGGCTTTGGCGTGCTAGTGGCCGGCGCCGGAACCACGACCGCGTCGGCGTTGCAAATCGATCTGATCAGCCGGCTGCACCCCGACATCTTCATCGGGATGTCAAGTTATGCACTGCATCTTGCCAATCTTGCCGCTCAGAATGACGTCAAGCTTGGCGACGGATCGGTGAAACTGGTGATTTGCTCGGCCGAGCCGCTGTCTCCCGCTAAGCGCGAAAAGCTCGGGCGGATGTGGGGCGCAACCGTCCGCGACTCCTTCGGCATGACCGAAGTCGGCATGATGGCGTGTGAGGACGGCGAGGCCGACGGCTTCCGGGCGTGGACCGATCTGTTCCATCTGGAGGTACTTGATCCGCAGACACATGACCCGGTTCCAGCCGGCGAAATCGGTGCTCTAGTGGTAACACCCTTGTTCACCAACAATCTCACGCCGTTTTTGCGCTGGATGTCGGGCGACATGGTTACGTTGCGCGACGACGTGCCGGGTGATGGGGCCTTCTCGCTGTTCCCGGTTCTGCGCCATGCGCATCGCACCAGTGGGTTCTTTAAGGTGCGCGGCGTCAACATCAATCACGGCGAGTTGGAAGATTTGATGTTTGGCCTTGCGGCGATCAACGACTTCAAGTGCGAAGCCGTCACGCGTGACGACGTCGATGCGTTACGTGTCTGCATCGAAATTGCGCGGGACGCCAATATTCCCGCGACCGTCGCGCTGGTTCAGCGCGAGATCAGACGTGTTTTCGAAATTGCGTCAAGCGTCGAAGTGCTTGAGCCCGGAACGCTCGCACACGAATTCGAACAAGCTATCAAGGTGCCACGCATTCGCGATCTTCGTCCATAGCGGCAAGGGCCCTGCCGACGGCCGCTCGACGAGGTACAGATGCGCGCAAGCCAGCACGTTCTCGCTGTCCTGGTTAGAAACCTCGAGGAATTCAACCACGATCCCGTGGCTTGCGCGGCGCGGATGGTCCCGCTTCTCCTTGATTGTTGCAGAGGCGCGGATCGTGTCGCCGATGAACACCGGCTTGATGAATCTCAAGCGATCGGCCCACCCCGACGCTGAAGATCAGCGTGCCGTGGGCCATGCGACGCTTGAAGCTCTCGACACGAACTGAAGCAACCCGTCACGTCACGGCAACTCGAAGACGCGGGATCGTCATCACCGAGTTGTCGACTGAAGCGCGCGAAGAGCGGCGCCCGGGTCGATTTTCGGTTCACGACATTGCGCCTTAAGAGAGGAGACCTTTCGAATCACGACCCTTACCCTTTCGGTGTTCGCGCCAGACCATTCCTCGACATTTCAGCCTTTCGGAACTCGCTCGACGGAGGCTCAGCGTCCTGAAGTGCGGCGCGGGCTTTTCGGTCACGCTCATTTCTCGCCGGTAAGCGGATCAAGGATGGCGGCATAGGGAACGGCTTGGTAACGGGCGCGCGGCTAGAGAATTGACTATGCGCTGGTAGCAGGGCGCGGGTTTACCGGTCGCAGCTGGTTGACCCGCGGCCAAAGGTTCGATGGCTCGGCGTGACCTTGTTGCAACGATGCTTGAGAGGGGGATTTTAAGGGATGCCGGCGCAAAACGCTTCCGATTTTCGTGTCGGGATCCGATCATGCCTTTCAAGCTTCATTCGAAAGGCAGACGGCACATTCCTCGCCAACGCCTTCGGATTACAAACTGGCGCGAATATGACGTTTGCCTCCGTAATCGCCGGATGCGATTGCGGGTTGGAAGGCGCAGCCACGAACAACGCCGGGCGGTCAACGTCATTATTCCAACCTTGCCACCGCGCTGACTTTGCGAGCGGTTTTTCGATTGGCGCTTCGGCAGAGCGAAGGGTTGATTGGCTCGATCATGCGAATGGTGGAGATCAACCTGCCCGTCCCTGATCATTCGACGTTGAGCCGGCGGGCGTGTGGATTGCCGGTTCAAATGCCCCGGAGAAACAAGACCAGCGATCTTCACTTGATCGTCGATAGCACTGGACTGAAATTGCGCGGCGCTGGCGAATGGCTGTTTGAAAAGCACGGGACGGCCAAACGCCGCGCTTGGCGAAAGCTTCATATTGGCATTGACGCCGGCAGCAGGGAGATCGTTGCATTTGATCTGACCAACAAAGACGTCGATGATGCCTCGCATGTCGAGACCTTACTGGAGCAATTGGACGACGCGCCGGCCTCGTTCATGTCCGATGGCGCTTATGATCGGGCTTCCGTTCTCGACGCCGTTCTGGTCGGAAACCCAAGCGCCAAATTCGTCGTTCCTCCTTGCAAGGGGGCCGTAACGGGGCCAACTGCTGCAACATCACCGACCCAACGCGATCGGCATATCCTTTGGGTCGAAGAGCACGGTCGGATGAATTGGCAGAAGGCCTGCGGCTACAGCAAGCGCTCCAAGGTAGAGGCGGCCATAAGCCGTTGCAAATGCGTCATCGGCGACGCGCTAAATTTACGCCACGATGCCCGACGTGCGACCGAGGTTGCCATCGCGGTCAAATCGCTCAACCGAATGCGCGAGTTCGGGCAAAGCCAAATTCGTTCGCGTCGCTTGAGTGATATCGCCTCAACGCGCCGACGCGCCACTCCAGGCCTCCGTGCAACAAGCTCACGTATGGCCGCCCCTGCCGGCCGGCAGCGCAATCCTGTCTCGTAATCGGCTCCCGTCGCGCGTCGATAAGAAGGAATCGAATCAAGTCTGGCCAAGTGATTTCAGCCTTGGATGTCTCAAGAGTGTAAGTATCCCCCGGCAAAGCCGGGGGCTTTGGGATTTGAACCGCTCAAAGCGGTAGGAGGGTCGCTGACGCGGCCCTTGATGTTTGGAGCCGCCTAAAGGCGGCTTTTTCAGCGCCAGAGGTTCATTTGTTCGAGCCTCTGATCTTCCTTCTCTTGGTTGCGGATGCAAGCCCGGATGGCCTCCTCGTCACGGCCGACCGTATTGACGAAGAACCCCCGCGCCCAGAAGTGCTGCCCCACGAAGTTGCGCTTGCGCTCCCCATATACCCGGGCCAGGTGGATCGCGCTCTTGCCCTTGATGTACCCGACCACCTGCGACACTGCGTATTTCGGCGGAATCAACAACAGCATGTGCACGTGATCGGGCATCAGATGCCCTTCCTCGACCCTCGCTTCCTTCTGAAGCGCAAGCTTGCGCAAAACTTCGCCCAAGTGTCGTCGCAGCTCCAGATACAGCACCTTGCGCCGACATTTGGGAATGAACACCACATGATATTTGCAGGTCCATGTCGTGTGGCTTAGGCTCTCGTAGTCGTCCATCGGTGGAGTTCCTTTCGTGTGAGTGGCTGCTCACGTTGGAACTTCACCGGTGGACCGCCGGAAACGTCAAACCTCTACTGCCACCCCGGCAGAGCCGGGGGGTCTCCCGCTTACGCTAGGCCGCGCTGTTGATTTTTGGTGGCTCTCTCCATAATTAATTCCCGGCAAGGAATGAATATGACCGCCACACAACTGACCCCAAACGAAGTCGCGGCCTTGGCCCAAACCTCCAAGACGGTCGTCGAGAAAGCGCTTGAGCAAAAAGTGTTTGCGGCGGGACGCGGATACCGCTCGCTGCCGAATCCGCGGCTGCTCCCGCTCTATGCGGTTGCCCTTGCCGCGGCAGTTAAATCTCTTGGCCGACGGCTAACCGTCGACGACAAGAAGCTCGTTGCCAGCAAGCTGGCCAAATTGTCGCCGTCGGCCTTAAAAACGGCTGAAATCGAGGTTGCCCCTGGAGTGGTCCTGCGAGTGGGCTTTTTGGCCCTCGAGGCTGTTGAGCGCGCGGAACGTTATGCCGCAGACCGGGATGCGTTCATTGAGAGCGCGGAAGGCGTTCAGGGCGTCGCCCGGTCATCAGGGGAACCAGGCTGACCGTCAGCGCCATCCACGGAAGGCTGTCATCAGGGGACACGATCGAGACCCTGATGGAAGACTACCCGGACATTCCGCGTAGAGCCTTCGAGGCGGCGTTCCTATATGCCGAAACTCATCCTCAAGTGGGCCGACCGGTCGCGACCGATGCGGCGCACGGTCAGAGCATCGATGAAGCCGTCGGCGTCATAGCCCTTGTCGGCGATGAGGGCCTGCGGTTCGACTTCGGCCAGCAGCGCGACGGCCTGGGCGATGGCGTGGACTTGTCCGCCGGTCAGGCAGATCGCCAGCGGATTGCCGAGCGCATCAACGATCGCGTGGATCTTGGTCGTCAATCCGCCCCGCGATCGCCCGATCGCTTCTTCGCCGCCGTTTTTTTGGGCGCGCCCGCGCTATGCTGATGCGCGCGCACGATCGTGGCGTCGATCATCGCGTATTCGTTGTCCGGCTGGTCCGCCAAGGCTTTGAAGAGATTCTCCCAAACCCCTTTCTTCGCCCACCGCGAAAACCGGGTATGGACGTTCTTCCATCCTCCGAACCGGTCGGGAAGATCACGCCACGGCGCACCGCAGCGAAACTTCCAGATCACCGCCTCGACAAAAAGCCGATTGCCCAGTTCGCTGTTGCGTCCGACACTGCCCGAGCGACCGGGGAGCAGCCCTCAATCCGCGCGAACTGATCATCGCGCAAAGCATACCGCCGCATCGAAAGCCTCCAAAATCGAAGCCTCCCCATGAATCACGCTTTCAATGATTCGCGAATCCCTTGGCCATCCCTATTTGAGGACACGCCCTAGCACTACTTTGGCAGATTCATTCGAGCGCTCTACGGAGGGTTCGCTTGCAGTGGGGGCATCGATAGGGCGGCGCGCGGGCGAGGCTTGCGATCACGGCTCGCCGGATTGCTGGCAACGTCGGCTGCGGCGGCCCCCGTAGGATTCTTTTTCCCCCGCTCGCTTCGGCGAGGCGGCGGGTTTGCAGATAGGCGTAAGCGATCATCGTCATCAACCCATGACGATGGAGGCCATGCCAGGAGCGGCCTTCGAAGTGGTCGAGGCCCAGTTCTTCCTTGAGCTGCTGATGGGCCTGTTCGCAGACCCATCGCGCCTTGATCGCGGCGGCGAGCGTCTTGATGTTGGCGTCAGCGGGCAGATTCGAAAGGTAGTATTTGCGCTCGCCAGAGGCGCGTCGCTCGCCAACCAGCCACGCCTCTTCGCCGGGCATGTGCTGCGCGCCCTTGTCGTGGATGCGCTGCTCCGGACCATCGGCGATCCGTACGCGAACGGCGGCGAAGGAAGCCGCCAAGGGTCCTTTGGTTCCCTTGCGCCAACTGACGAGCCGCCACTTCGCCCTGGCGAGCACGTCTTCCGCCGGCGCCGAGAGCTGATCGGGGATAGGACGCTTGCGCGGGCGCCCGCGTCCGGCGATCGGAAATGTGAGCTTGACGTCGCTTGGATAGACCTTCTGCTGTTTCGGGATCCCGACCGCCCACTTCAGGCCCCGCGCATCCAGCCCCTGACGGAACGGCGCGGACAGACCATATCCTGCGTCAGCCAGAACCATCGCGAAGCGCACGCCCGCGGCCCGGACGCGGTCGATCTCGGCGAGCGCGATCTCCGGCTTCGTGCGCGCGACGCGACGGTCCTCGGGCACGCGGGTCTTCGTCATCCGCTCGGCGTCGCCGGTCCAGCTTTCCGGCAGGAACAGGCGCAGGCCGATCATCACCGGAACCTCGTCCCGCGCCAGCGTCAGCGACACCAGCGTCTGGCAATTGGCGGTCTTGCCGAGCGCCGAGGCGTATTGCGGCGCCACGCCGACCGACTTCGATCCTTTCTTCGGCAACGCGGTGTCGTCGACGACCAGCATCGCATTGGCTCCGCCAATCAGCTTGTCCGCCTGGACAGCGAGTTCCTCCTCCAGCGGAGCCTCGCCCCAGACCGCGCTCGAAATGAAGTGATGCAACTGGTCGTAGTCGCCCGGCGCCAGACGCGCCGCCATCGGCTCGACGCTCTTTCGGTCCCCTGGCCCGATTAGGCCTTCCACATAAAGCGGGAACATCCGTCTGCGCGCCTTATGCCCAAGCCGGGCAACAAACGGCGCAAGCCATCGCTCCAGATCTCCATTCCAGCCCGCCACGCCGTCGCCTCCGCAAAATCGCGAAGCCGACGATCGGGCGAAATTCCTTACAAACTCTCAATCTGCCAAAGTAGTGCTAGTCCAAGCGGCCCTCACCAGATTGGGAGATCGTCGGCTCACCCTGGACGAGCAATCTGAGGTCATGCGCGTCACCCGGACGAGCCATCGCGTCCGCTGGCCCGACTAATGGAGGTCGACACGAACTGAAGCAACCCGTCACGTCACGGCAACTCGAAGACGCGGGATCGTCATCACCGAGTTGTCGACTGAAGCGCGCGAAGAGCGGCGCCCGGGTCGATTTTCGGTTCACGACATTGCGCCTTAAGAGAGGAGACCTTTCGAATCACGACCCTTACCCTTTCGGTGTTCGCGCCAGACCATTCCTCGACATTTCAGCCTTTCGGAACTCGCTCGACGGAGGCTCAGCGTCCTGAAGTGCGGCGCGGGCTTTTCGGTCACGCTCATTTCTCGCCGGTAAGCGGATCAAGGATGGCGGCATAGGGAACGGCTTGGTAACGGGCGCGCGGCTAGAGAATTGACTATGCGCTGGTAGCAGGGCGCGGGTTTACCGGTCGCAGCTGGTTGACCCGCGGCCAAAGGTTCGATGGCTCGGCGTCGTCGTACGAGCGTTTGACTCGGAAATACTTTCCAAGTTAAATATGGGCGTCGCCGTCGTCACAAGGTGAAGAGGACACCACTCGTCTGTGATGACAGGCCGCCTTAACCTCAATCGCGGAGCCGGCATGACGAACCCCCATATCGCAAATGCGGAATCGGATCAAGCGATCCGCGTCCGCGCGCTCGAATTAATCCTCGCTGAGAAGGGGCTGATCGACCCGAAGGCGCTCGACGCGCTCGTAGAGACCTACGAATCGAAGATTGGGCCGCGCAACGGCGCCAAAGTCGTGGCGCGGGCCTGGGTCGACCCGGCCTATAGGCAGCGTCTTCTGACCGACGCCACCGCCGCGATCAAAGAGTTCGGCTTCTCCGGGCTGCAAGGCGAGGACATGGTCGTCATCGAGAACACGCCCGAGGTACACAATCTCGTCGTCTGCACCCTGTGCTCATGCTACCCGTGGCCGACGCTGGGATTGCCGCCGGTCTGGTACAAGTCGGCGCCATACCGGGCGCGCGCCGTCAGCGACCCGCGCGGCGTACTGAAAGAGTTCGGTACCGAGCTGCCAGATACCGTCGAGGTGCGCACCTGGGACACGACCGCCGAGCTGCGCTACCTGGTGCTTCCCGAGCGACCGCCGGGCACCGAGGACATGACCGAAGAGCAATTGGCCGAGCTGGTGACGCGCGATGCGATGATCGGCGTCGCCAAGGCGAAGGCGCCCTGACGATAAGGAGCGGCGATCCATGAACGGAATCCATGACCTCGGCGGCATGCACGGTCTCGGGCCGGTCATCGCCGAACAGAACGAACCGGTGTTTCACGAGGAATGGGAGGGCCGGGCGTTTGGGTTGTTTGCCGCGACCTTCGTCTTCGCCGGCTATACGGTTGACGAATTTCGCCACGCAATCGAGAAGATCGAGCCGGCGCACTACCTCGAAGTCGTCCTACTACGAGCACTGGATGTTCGCGTTCGAGGAGGCGCTGTCGAAGCGGGGCTTCGTCACGCGCGCGGAACTCGATGCCCGCATCGCGCAACTCAAGAGCGGAGGCCACTGATGCTGCTCACTCCGGACATCGTTCCGGTCGTGGTCGCGACCGGCGCTTCGGCGCGTATCGCCGAACACGTAGCGGCGCGCTTCCGCGTCGGCGACCGGATTCGCGTTCGCAATCACAACCCGACGAGCCACACCCGGCTGCCAGGCTACCTGCGCAGCAAGGACGGCACGATCGAGAAAGACTACGGCGTCTTCGCATTCCCCGATACGCATGCGCACGGCCTGGGCGAGAAGCCGCAGCACTGCTACAGCGTGCGCTTTACCGCGCGCGAGCTGTGGGGGCCGACGGCGCCGGACCGCGATACGCTCCGCGTCGATGTGTTCGACGACTACATGGACCTCGCCTGAGAACGCCCCGGCCTATGGATCAGGAGCCTGCCTCGCCGCTGCTCGCGAAGGCGCTATCCGTCTGCGTCGACGCGGACATGAAGTTCGCCGAACCCTGGGAGGCCCGGGCGTTCGCGATCATTGTCAAGCTAGCGCAGGCCGGGTATTTCAGCTGGTCCGAATGGGTCGAATGCTTCTCGCAGGAGGTCGCGGCGGCGACGACGGTTGAAGCGGCCGGCGGTCAACCGAAGACATATTACGAGCAGTGGCTCAGCGCGGCCGAGACGCTGGTGACCGACAAGGGTGTAGCGTCGCGCGAGCAACTGATCGCCCGGCGCTTCGCCATCGGATCCGTCGGCGCGACGCATGTGCTGAAATGACGCTTTCCGTGCGCACCCCCTCCAACCCAGCCATGTCGAGCAAGGTGCCGGTGACGATCCTCACCGGCTTTCTCGGCGCCGGCAAAACGACACTTCTCAACCGCATATTGCGCGAGCGTCATGGCGAGCGCATCGCGGTGATCGAAAACGAGTTCGGCGAGGCAGGCGTCGACAACGACCTTTTGCTCGAAAGCGGCAGCGAGCAGATCGTTGAGATGAACAATGGCTGCATCTGCTGCACGGTGCGCGGCGATCTAGTGCGCATCCTCGGCGAGATGCGCCAGCGCCGCGAGGCAAGACCCGAGGTCTTCGACCGCGTCATCATCGAGACCACCGGGTTGGCTGATCCGGCGCCAGTCGCGCAGACCTTCTTCATCGACGAGGATATCGCCTCCTATTATGCGCTCGATGCGATCGTGACTGTCGTCGACGCGAAGCATGCCGCGGGGCAGCTCGACGCGTTTCACGAGGCGCAGGAGCAGGTTGGCTTCGCCGACCGCATCCTGCTCAGCAAGTCGGACCTGGTAAGCGTTGACGAGTGCGTCCAGTTGCGCGAGCGACTCCTTCGCATCAACCCGCGCGCATCGGTCAAGCCGGTGCATTTCGGCGAGACGCCGATAGGCGATATCCTCGACATCCGAGGTTTCTCGCTCGAGAGCATCCTTGAGATCGAGCCCGGATTCCTCGGCGAGGACCACCACGAGCACGACGATGAAGTGGGGTCGTTCGTCTTCACGAGCCCGCGGCCGTTCGACCAGGCCAAACTGCAGGGCTTCTTCCGCGAGGCGATCGCCACGCATGCCAAGGATCTGATGCGCTACAAGGGCATTGCCGCCTTCGACGGGCTCGACCATCGAGTCGTGTTCCAGGGCGTTCACATGATGATGAGCTCGGACCTCGGCCGGCTCTGGGCGCCTGGTGAAATCCGCGAATCGAAGCTCGTCTTCATCGGCAGGAACCTGCCAAAGGGCGAACTGGTCAGCCGGCTTGAGGACTGCCTGATCTAGGGTCTGTTGAGGACCGGGGATTCCCATTTCGAGCATGGCGTGCTTCAAGCTTGGGATGGCCGATTCGTGATGACCGACGCCCAGTGGGCGAAGATGGAACTGCATTGCTTGGGCAAGCCGAGCGATCCGGGACGAAGCGGCGCCAATAATCGGTTGTTCGTCGAAGCCGTGCCCTGGATTGCGCGCCGGCAGTCCTTGACGCGATCTTCCCGAGGTTTTCGGCAAGTGGAACACGGTCTTCAAACGCTATCGCGACTGGGTGAAAGCCGGCGTTTTCAGGCGGCTTTTTGAGGCGGCGTCGGATGATCCGGACATGGAGTTCGCCATGGTCGACGCGACCATCGTCAAGGCCTATCGTCACGGACAGGGGGCAAAAGGGGCGCTTCGAGCCAGGCCATCGGCCGGTCCAAGGGCAGCATAACCACAAAGATCCTCGCGCTCACTGACGCGCTCGGCAATCTGGTTCGCTTCAAACTCCTGCCCGGCCATCGCTTCGACACCGTTGGCGTCGCCCCCTTGATCGACGGCGTTGAGTTCGGCGGATTGATCGCCGACAAAGCCTTCGACAGCGACGCAATCATCGCCGAACTGAACGAACGCGGCGCCAAGATCGTCATCTCTCAGCATCCGCGCCGCTCGCAACCCTCGGACATCGACCGCGAGATTTACAAATGGTGACACCTGATCGAAAACTTTTTCGGTAAGATCAAAGAGTTCAAACGCACCGCGCTCCGCGCCGACAAAACCGACCAGAGCTTCGAGGCCATCATCCATCTCGCAGCCGCCATAACTAACTCACGATGAATCTCAACAGGCTCTGGGCGCCCCATCACTCCTTGATGAAGTTCTCCAGCAGGCGCATGAGCTGGCTCATCTTTCGCGGTCCGAGCGTTTCCTCGATGCTGTCGTGGTGCGCGTCGACTCGCTCCTTCAACCGCGCGACGACCTCGAGCCCCAGGTCGCTGATGAAAACGAGCACCTTGCGGTTGTCGAGCGGGTCGGCGGCGCGCTGCACAACACCGCGACTCACCAGCTTGTCGATGGTCTTCGTCAGCGCCGGCGCGTTGAGCAGTACCCGCTCGGCCAGTTCGCCCATCGAGCGGCCCTGCTCGTCGGACAACACGTGCAGGATGCGCCAATGTTCCTCGGTGAACTCGTCGTCGCCAATCGATTGGCTCAGCCCGATGCGCATGCGCCGGTGGGCCGACGCCAGAAGGTACGCCAGGTACTGAGAGATGTCAGTCTTCATCGAGCCTACTAAATGCATTATGATGCGGTGCCGCGCTGCATTCTATGCTTGAATCGTTGCCGTGGAAAGTATCGTGGCGGGTCAGTGACGTTCGGCGGCAAGTCCCGCGGATGTGATGACAGGAGCGCCCATGCGTCCGTATCCAGTCTTAGCGGCGCCGCGGCGGCGCCTTCCAAGCGAGTCGCCGTCGCATCGCATGCTGCGGTCGGGCCGTCGCTTCGACGCCGCCCCTCGTCACGCCGGCTTCGGGCGCGACTTTCGCGTCGCATTGTGCTCGCCGATGCGTGGGGCGGCGGGCATCTGGGGTCCTTCGTGCCTCGCGTCGGCGCGGTTGGCGCAATCCGAGTTGAACAGCTCGTCAGGTATCGCCGGCCGGCCGTGTGAACTGTGGCTCGTCGACGCATCGGACGAGTCGCCGCTTGTCGAAGACACGCTAATCGACCTTGTCGACGGGGGCGAGATCGATGCGGTCGTCGCCATGTGCATCAGCTCAGTGCGGCAGCGTATCGTCGGCGCGGTCGGCGGCTGCATCCCATTCGTATACACGTGCCTTTACGAAGGCGGCGATTCAGCGCCGGGGCTGTACGCGATCGGCGAGACGTCGGCACGCCAGCTTCGCCCGTCGATCGCATGGCTGGGTGGGCGCAAGCAAGCGCGGCGCTGGATGCTCGTGGGTAACGACTATGTCTGGCCGCGCGTCTCGCACCGCATTGCCCGGCAGACCATCGCCGAGTCGGGCGGCGAAGTGGTCGCCGAAGCTTGCCTGCCGTTCGGTGTGGCCGACTATTCCGAGGTGATCGACCGCATCCGCAGGACGAGCGTCGATGCGGTGCTAATCTCGATGGTCGGCCAAGACGCCGTCGAGTTCAACCGCGCATTCGGGCGGGCCGGGCTCCCGAGCAAGGCGCTGCGGCTGTCCTGCGCGATCGAGGAGAACCAGCTCCTCGCGATCGGCGCGGAGAACACGGAGAACTTGTACGTCGCGCTCGGCTACTTCGCGACGCTCGAAACCGACGCGAACCTTTCGTTCAAGGAGCGCTATCACAGTTGCTTCGGCGATCGGGCGCCAACGCTCAACTCGATTGGCCAGTCGCTGTACGAAGGCATGCACTTCCTCGCAGCCTTGCTCGACGACGCCGGCCGAGCCGCGGGCCGCTTAGGAAGCGCGCGGTCGCCGCTCGCGTACCCGAGCGCGCGCAGCGCGGTCTACGTTGGCGCGGGGGCGAACGAAGCGCCAATCTACATTGCGCGAGCCGAGGGCCACTCTTTTCGAGTGTTGACCCGCTTCTGAGGATTCCCGCGAAGGTTGTTTCCAGGGAAAGCAAATGCTTGATTTGGAAAATAACTCGTTCCATAGTGGGGTCCGGATCAATCCGCGTCTGGAGCCCCTATGGCCGTCAAGCGTCCCACCGTCGCCCAACTTCAGGAAGTCGCTCGCAGCCTCGGCATCCAGCTGTCCGATGAACATGCAGCCACCTATAACGCGCTGCTGCAGCCTAATTTCGATGCCTACGACCTGATTGATGCGATGCCGGACTTCGTGCCCGCGGTGACGTACCCGCGTACGCCGGGCTATCGGCCCGGCGGCGAAGAGAACAAGTACGGGGCGTGGTATGTGAAGTCCACGATTAAGGGCGCGGCCAAGGGAAGGCTGGCCGGCAAGACGGTGGCGATTAAGGACAATGTCTGCGTCGCTGGCGTGCCGATGATGAACGGCGCCTCGACCTTTGAGGGCTATGTGCCCGACGTTGATGCGACTGTCGTCACACGGCTGCTCGACGCCGGCGCAACGATCATGGGCAAGGCGGTGTGCGAACAATTCTGCTTCTCGGGAGGATCGCACACCAGTTCCTCCGGTCCGGTGCACAACCCGCGTCGCATGGGCTACTCGGCCGGCGGGTCGTCATCGGGTAGCGCCGCGCTCGTCGCGGCAGGCGAGGTCGACTTGGCGGTTGGCGGCGACCAGGGCGGCTCGGTGCGGATTCCTTCGTCGTTCTGCGGCACCTACGGCATGAAGCCGTCGCACGGGTTGGTGCCTTACACCGGCATCATGCCGATCGAGCTGACCATCGACCACACCGGCCCAATAACCGGCAACGTGACCGACAACGCGGTCATGCTTGAAGTGCTGGCCGGGCCCGACGGTCTCGATCCGCGCCAACACGCTGGCCGAAAGTCAGAGCCGTACAGCGAGATGATGAAGAGCGGCGCGAAGGGCCTGAATATTGGCGTCGTCACCGAGGGCTTCGGTTGGCCGAATTCGATGCCCGCGCTCGATGCGCAGGTGCGCAAGGCGGCCGAGCGGCTCACCAAGCTCGGCGCCAAGGTCACCGAAGTGTCGGTGCCGATGCACCGCACGGGCCTGGCGATCTGGTTACCGGTAGCCGCCGAGGGCGCCACGCAGCAGATGATGAAGGACAACGGCCACGGCTTCAACTGGAAAGGCCTGTACGTCACAAGTATGGTCGACTGGCATGCGGGCTGGAAGGCGCGCGCCGACGAACTGTCCGAGCCGCTGAAGCTGACGATGGTGCTCGGGGAGTATTTCATCAAGCACTATCACGGCCGCTTCTACGCCAAGGCGCAGAATCTGACGCGCCAGCTGACGCAGGCCTACGACGACGCTTTCAAGGACTTCGACCTGCTGCTGATGCCTACCCTGCCGATCACCGCGACTAAGATCCCCGCGCCCGGCGCCTCGATCGAGGAGAACGTCGCCCGCGCGCTCGAGATGATCGCCAACACCGCGCCATTCGACAGCACCGGCCATCCGGCGATGAGCATTCCCTGCGGGCTGGTGGACGGGCTGCCGGTCGGCATGATGCTGGTCGGCCGCCGCTACCAGGAGGCTACGATCTACCGCGCCGCCTACGCGTTCGAGCAGACCGGCGACTGGCAGTCGATCTGAGGCGACGCTTCAGCGTCGATCCGCGGCGCGATCACCAGCGGCGAGGGCAAGCGCCCATCGACCTAGTTCTCCTGCACAGTGATTACGACTTTTTGAGCGAGGGATCGGGATAGGCGCGCGCCATTTTGGTTCTGGCCTTGTCGGTGGAGAACATCCAGTCGATTCGAGCGCCGCTTTGGTTTCGCTGGGACTGCCATGCGTCGATCTCGGCAACGAGCCGGTCGCAGCTTTCGATGCGGCGATCGAGACATTGGCCTTTGAGCACGCCGATCTCGATCTCAACCATGTTGAGCCAGCTGGCGTGCTTAGGCGTGTAGTGGAACTCAAGCCGCCTGAGCACGCGGCGCGCTTCGGCCGGTGGGAATGCGGCGTAGAGAGCGGCGGCGGTGTGGGTGGAGAGGTTGTCGAGGACGACTCGGATGCGCTCGGCCTCTGGGAAGTCGACATCGACGAGCTCGCGCATGCAAAGGGCGAAGTCGTCAGCGGTGCGATGATTGGTGACCTTGACCCTGCGCCAAGAGCGATGGGCATCGAGGAAGACGAAGAGATTGACGGCGCCGTTGCGGCGATACTCGTAGTCGAAGCGCTCGAGCCGTCCAGGTGCGGCCGGAATTGGCTGGCGCGCTTCGCCGATGAGCTGGGTGGGGCTTTCGTCGAAGCAGACCACCGGCCGCTTCGGGTCAGGCTGCTCGGCATAGAGGTCGAGCACATCCTCCATGCGGGCGACGTACTCGGCGTCGACCTTGGGGATGCACCACATGTCCTTCTGCCAAGGCTTGAGATGGTTCTCGGCCAAGCGTCGGCGGATCGTCTCGCGCGAGAGACTGTCATGGTCGGTCAGCTTGACCATCGCGCCAGCCAGCAGCTCCAGCGTCCAGCGGGCGCGACCTTCGGGCGGGCTCGAACAGGCGGTGGCGATGAGGAGGGCTTCTTCGTTGCTGGTCAGCTTACGATCGGCGCCTGCCCGCGGCTCCTCGTTCAGGGCGGCTTCGAGATTGCCTTCAACGAAGCGGCGCTTGGTCCTGTAAACGGTCGAGCCGCCGACAGCCACCGCAGCGGCTATATCGTCGTCACTGAGCCCGCTGTCGGCGGCGAGCAGAATCTGGGCTCGTTTGATCTTGCGTGCGTAATGCTTGCCGCTACCCACCAGCGCGGCGAGTTCACACCGCTCGGCTTCGCTCAGTTCGACATGGTAGCGTATGTTCATCCGGGTCTCCTCGCGAATCGCGAGGCCCAGACGAATCAGGCTCTGAATCAATTGTTTGGCACGTGTCCCCGGCTCCCCCGTTCACCGATAAGCAAGGTCAGTGCCTGGCATTCATCTACGCCTACAGCCGTATCTTCCGCCAACCGCCCGCGGAAGCTGACATGCAGCGACACTTCCAAGTCTCGCCGCCCAGCGTCCATCAGATGGTGCTCACCCTCGAACGCGCCGGCCTCATCAGGCGGACCCCGGGCGTCGCCCGCAGCATCGAGCTCCTGGTCGGGCCCAAGGACCTCCCAGTGCTCCGTTGAACTTGAAACCGTCAAAACCTCTGTGCAATGGAAGTAAGTATCCCCCGGCAAAGCCGGGGGCTTTAGGATTTGAACCGCTCAAAGCGGTAGGAGGGTCGCTGACGCGGCCCTTGATGTTTGGAGCCGCCTAAAGGCGGCTTTTTCAGCGCCAGAGGTTCATTTGTTCGAGCCTCTGATCTTCCTTCTCTTGGTTGCGGATGCAAGCCCGGATGGCCTCCTCGTCACGGCCGACCGTATTGACGAAGAACCCCCGCGCCCAGAAGTGCTGCCCCACGAAGTTGCGCTTGCGCTCCCCATATACCCGGGCCAGGTGGATCGCGCTCTTGCCCTTGATGTACCCGACCACCTGCGACACTGCGTATTTCGGCGGAATCAACAACAGCATGTGCACGTGATCGGGCATCAGATGCCCTTCCTCGACCCTCGCTTCCTTCTGAAGCGCAAGCTTGCGCAAAACTTCGCCCAAGTGTCGTCGCAGCTCCAGATACAGCACCTTGCGCCGACATTCGGGAATGAACACCACATGATATTTGCAGGTCCATGTCGTGTGGCTTAGGCTCTCGTAGTCGTCCATCGGTGGAGTTCCTTTCGTGTGAGTGGCTGCTCACGTTGGAACTTCACCGGTGGACCGCCGGAAACGTCAAACCTCTACTGCCACCCCGGCAGAGCCGGGGGGTCTCCCGCTTACGCTAGGGCGCGACTGCACGACGCGAATGCCGCCCTCGATATGGCCGATGGGTGGAAGCGGACGAAGGACGGCTACCCCAATGCAAGCAATATGGCCTACAGTAAGTATCCCCCGGCAAAGCCGGGGGCTTTAGGATTTGAACCGCTCAAAGCGGTAGGAGGGTCGCTGACGCGGCCCTTGATGTTTGGAGCCGCCTAAAGGCGGCTTTTTCAGCGCCAGAGGTTCATTTGTTCGAGCCTCTGATCTTCCTTCTCTTGGTTGCGGATGCAAGCCCGGATGGCCTCCTCGTCACGGCCGACCGTATTGACGAAGAACCCCCGCGCCCAGAAGTGCTGCCCCACGAAGTTGCGCTTGCGCTCCCCATATACCCGGGCCAGGTGGATCGCGCTCTTGCCCTTGATGTACCCGACCACCTGCGACACTGCGTATTTCGGCGGAATCAACAACAGCATGTGCACGTGATCGGGCATCAGATGCCCTTCCTCGACCCTCGCTTCCTTCTGAAGCGCAAGCTTGCGCAAAACTTCGCCCAAGTGTCGTCGCAGCTCCAGATACAGCACCTTGCGCCGACATTTGGGAATGAACACCACATGATATTTGCAGGTCCATGTCGTGTGGCTTAGGCTCTCGTAGTCGTCCATCGGTGGAGTTCCTTTCGTGTGAGTGGCTGCTCACGTTGGAACTTCACCGGTGGACCGCCGGAAACGTCAAACCTCTACTGCCACCCCGGCAGAGCCGGGGGGTCTCCCGCTTACAGGTAAGTATCCCCCGGCAAAGCCGGGGGCTTTAGGATTTGAACCGCTCAAAGCGGTAGGAGGGTCGCTGACGCGGCCCTTGATGTTTGGAGCCGCCTAAAGGCGGCTTTTTCAGCGCCAGAGGTTCATTTGTTCGAGCCTCTGATCTTCCTTCTCTTGGTTGCGGATGCAAGCCCGGATGGCCTCCTCGTCACGGCCGACCGTATTGACGAAGAACCCCCGCGCCCAGAAGTGCTGCCCCACGAAGTTGCGCTTGCGCTCCCCATATACCCGGGCCAGGTGGATCGCGCTCTTGCCCTTGATGTACCCGACCACCTGCGACACTGCGTATTTCGGCGGAATCAACAACAGCATGTGCACGTGATCGGGCATCAGATGCCCTTCCTCGACCCTCGCTTCCTTCTGAAGCGCAAGCTTGCGCAAAACTTCGCCCAAGTGTCGTCGCAGCTCCAGATACAGCACCTTGCGCCGACATTCGGGAATGAACACCACATGATTATTTGCAGGTCCATGTCGTGTGGCTTAGGCTCTCGTAGTCGTCCATCGGTGGAGTTCCTTTCGTGTGAGTGGCTGCTCACGTTGGAACTTCACCGGTGGACCGCCGGAAACGTCAAACCTCTACTGCCACCCCGGCAGAGCCGGGGGGTCTCCCGCTTACGCTAGACTCTTACGTTCGCCGTCAAGGCCTGGGACGCAGTTGAGCGCTCCGCGCGGCGGAATGGCCGTCGCAGGACGTAGGTATGAGCTGCGCAGAGCTGGGAGCGGAGCGAGAGACGACGGTTGATCAGGCTCTTATCCGCGGGTTGGTTACCGCCTTCCGTTCTTCGTCTCGGGGCTTTCCTCGGTCCAGAGGACGGGCGTCGGGCGCGAAGTCCGGCCACAGGTCTAGCGACGGGAGTTCCCCACCTTTCGTGCTCCGCTCCCGGGTCTGCGCAGCGGGAGTGAGAGGTCGCTCGCTACGCGGGCGCGACCTCCCGTCCGATCGCCCACAGGAAAGCGGCCATCTCGCGGGCGATCGCAGCCACGACAACGGGCGGCTTCTTGCCCACGGCGCTGAGGCGGCGATAGCGGGCGCACAGACGAACCTGCGCCTTCCACGCGATGTCGCGCACGGGCTTCGGCAGCCCTTCGAGCCGCGCCCTCAAGGTCTCACTGACCCTAGCGGGATAACGATAGGTCCACGCCGCCTCGACCAGCGCCCGACGAGCGCGCCGGTTGCCCGCCAGGGTGAGGCCTTTCCGTCGGATTGTGTCGCCTGTTGAGCTTTCCGCCGGAACGAGCCCGAGGAAAGATGCGAGCTGTCGTGGCGTATCGAATCGGCGCACGTCGCCGATCTCGGCGGCAAACGTCACGGCGACGAGAAACGACGCGACGCGCATGGCCTGGTAAGCTTCCACGACCGGCGCCATGGACCATTCCGGCACGATCAGGGCGAGTTGCTTCTCGAGACGCCTCAGGCGCTGCAGAGAATCTTCGATCGCATCGACCCCTTCCTGAAAGACGATCTGCTGCGCAACGTGATCGAACTTCTGACCGGCGAGCCAGCGCCGATGCGCCAGCGTCCAGTGGCCGCCGCCGCTGTAAATCCGATTGTGCCGCACTTCTCCCTGCCGCCCTCCTTCCGCGATCGCCACCGCGTGCTTCCTCTTGGCGACATCGAAAGCCACGAAAACTTCGCTATGCTTCTCCATGGTCCGCCCTCCGTGCATGAGGCTCGGCTCGGTTCGCCCGAGCAACCCTCGTTCTTACCTGCACGAAAGGGCGGGCCACCGGCTCAGCCCGCGAACGTGACGTCTACCCCCCTGATACGGCTTTGGGCGATCCTCCGGCTTTGCGGAAGGGTCGGGGGACGACGGTGTGGAGACGATTGCGCGGATTCGGTTCGAGCATTTTCAGAACGGCAAGCGGATCAAGCGGATTGCGCGGGAGCTTGGCATAGCGCGCGACGCTGTGCGTAAGGTCCCGCTCGGGCGCGACCGAGTTCGTCTACAAGCGGGAGGTTCAGCCTCAGCGTAAATTGGGAGCCTGGATCGAGATGCTGACGGCGATTCTCGATGCCGAAGATGAGCTTCCCCGGCGCGAGCGGCGTTCGACGGTCTGAATGTTCGAGGACCTTCGCGGCCGCGGCTACGGCGGCGCGCATGACAGCGTGCAACGGTTCGTGAAGAGCTGGCGGACAGAATGGGCCCAGGCTCCGATGCATGCGTTTGTGCCGCTGCGGTTCGATCCCGGCGAAGCCTATCAGTTCGACTGGAGTCACGAGGCGATCGACTGCATGGACTGCCGCTGACCGTGAAGCTGGCGCAGATGCGGCTGTCCTACAGCCCCATGCCGCTAGGACCGGCCTATCTCGAACGCGCCACAAGTTCTTTGACAAAGCCGTCCGTTGGCCCCTGCGGCGGCGATGCAAGAGCGGCCGCGCCCTTAGGAAGCGGTCGCTTTGGCGAGGCGTCAGACGCTGCCGACACTATTGACTCCCAGCTCGTCGTAGCGCTTGAGCTTGTAGAAGGCGACCGAGCCGAGCCAGCTCAGCACAAATATTCCGATGATCACGTAACCGAGAGCGCCAAAATTGTCGTTGATGGCGCGGATCGCGCGCCAGAAGCCGCCGCCGTCGGTGAGGCCGAGTTGATCGCCGATGAGGTTGAGCGTTTCGAGGCCGCCGATCACAAGCGCGACGATGATGGAAACCGCCGTTATGGTCATATTGTAGTACAGTTTGCGGATCGGCTTCATGAACGCCCAGCCATAGGCGCCGAGCATCAGCACGCCGTCCGTTGTGTCGATGAGCGTCATGCCGGCGGTGAACAGAAGCGGGAACACCATGATCGTGCTGAACGACATGCCGTTGGCCGCCTGGGCGGAGGAAATGCCGAACAGCGCGACTTCGGTCGCGGTATCGAACCCCAGTCCGAACAGAAACCCGATCGCCAGCATGTGCCAGCTCTTGGTCACGATCCGGAACAGCGGACGAAAGATGCGCGACAGGAACCCGCGGCGATTGAGCAGGATGTCGAAATCTTCCTCGGCGAACGGCTCGCCGCGTTTGACCGACTGAAAGGTTCGGTAGACGGAGATGAGGACGAGAATATTGATGAAGGCGATGGCGAACAGAAACAGCGCCGAGGCGCTGGTGCTGATGATGCCGCCGACCGCCTTCATCGAATTGACGCGCGACGTGAACGCGGACGCCGCGAACGCCACTCCGACTGACAGGAGCACCACCACCGCCGAGTGCCCGAGCGAAAAGAAGAAACCAACGCCGACCGGCCGCTGGCCCTGCTGCATGAGCTTGCGCGTGACGTTGTCGATCGCCGCGATATGATCAGCGTCGACCGCATGCCTGAGGCCAAACGTATAGGCGAGCAAAGCCGTCCCCAGGAGGACCGGCCGATCGCCCAAGACGACAAGCGCCCAGAGCCAGATAAGAATGTTACCGCTGATCAGAACGGCATAGATGGCGATCAATCGGCCGCGCAGATCAGCACCGCCCTCATTCAGAATACGTGACAAAATACCTAGCATGACACGCTCCCATGCGTTGGATGAGAACAATCCAGCGCTATTGCTAGCGCCGGAAAACCGGACGTCTGTTCACCTCGCCCGAGATCGGCTGCGCGACGATGGCAGATCTCCTGGCTCACGGGTCGATTAGAGCCGGGGCGCGCGGTTGGCCATCGTGGGCGCCAACGCCACCAACGGCGTACCGGCGCGCCCAGGTACGCTTCAGAGAACTCGGCTATGTCGCCGATGCATTCGGACTGCGGATTGTCGTCTTGGCAGGGCGCGCTGCTGAGCCCCTGCATGTTCTTCAAGCTGAGCAGCAGGCCGCTGGTTGCTACCACCGGCGGGAACGAATGGCCGGAGCCGGCAACGCGTACGCGGAGATTTTGCCGCGAGCATTTGACCTGACTCTCCCAGGCTAACACGTTGGTTCACACGACCGAGCACAGAGACCCGATTTCATTGTCGACGAACACTGCTACTTGGTCACCGCGGCGCAGAGGATAGAGTCCGAGCGGCGTTCCCGTAAGAACGACCTCTCCTGGCGAGAGATCGGCTCGCATGTTCGCAAGGTGTTGCTGAAGCCATTGGAGCGAGGACTCCATGCCGCCGGACATTGGCCATAGCTCGCCCGATGCAACGACGCGGCCATTGATCTGGACAGACAAAGCGCCTTTTCGCTCGATGTACAACCTCGATGAGAGCCAATCGTCGTGTGGCAGCACGATGCCTCCATTGAGGCCATTGTTCGCTACGAGTTCCGGTAGTGTCTTTCGGGCTCCCCTGAAAACGAAATGATGCAGTTCGATGACCGGGAAGGCCGCCGCGATCGTGCGATCAGGCCCGATGCGCACGGCCATTTCCCCTTCGATCGCCAAGTGTGCGAAGTCGTCGAAACTCAAAGCCTCGCCGTGCCGGCGGACCTCACTCTCGAAGAGGCATCCTCGGATCGGCCCTTGCATCCCGAACTGTTGGGTGGTGCCTGGCCCCGGGTCCCGTCGCGAGTTGTGTTGGAACTTGCTGACGCGTCTTCGGGCGACATGAAGCTATCCGATCATGCGGCGAGGTCAATGATCTGATCGGAGGGCTTCTCGGCGAGGGTCTGCCATCCGTCGACCTTGCGCATGGTGATCTGCCCGGAGGCGAGCAGCGCCCAGAACAGCATGGCGGCGGTTTCGGCGCAGGGCAGCACGGTCTGGGTCTTGATCCTGCGCTTGAACTCCTCATGCAGGCGCTCGATCGCGTTCGAGGTCCTGATCGACTTCCATTGGCTCGGCGGGAAGCGCGTAAAGGTGAACAGCCTGTCGCCGGCCTCCTCGAGGCTGTCGGCGACGGCGCGGCATTTCAGGCGCCATTTGCGGAGGAACGCCTTGCGCCGGGCTTCGACCTCCTGTCTCGTCGCGGCGTAGATCATGTCGCGATAGTCGTTGGAGATTTCCTCGTGCAGACGCTCGGGCGCGTGAGCGAGCAGGTTGCGATGCTTGTGAACCGTGCAGCGCTGGACCGGCGCATCCGGCCAGAGCGCCGCCAGCGCCTTTTCCAGACCCGGCGCGCCGTCGGCGATGACGAGTTCGGGCGTCTTCAATCCGCGCTTCACGAGATCGTCGAGCAGCGCGCGCCAGGCGGCCTCGCTTTCCCCGCCCATGCTCCGGATCGCCAGCAGCACCTTCTGGCCGTCCGCGCGCACGCCGAGCGCCACCAGGAGCGAGACCGACGTCGCGCGTCTGTCGAGCCGGACCCGTACGAGCGTGCCGTCGAGGATCAACCGCACGATCGGCTCCTGGCCGAGCGGTCGCACGTTCCAGGCGTCCCAGTCGCCCTTCACCTTGCGCCATGCCCGGCTGACCACGTCCTTGCCGACCGGCCCGGCGAACACCGCAGCCAGCGCGCGCCGAACCCGGCGGGTGTTGGTCCCGGAAAGATAGGCCCCGGCGATCAGCGCGTCGGCCGCCTTGGTGCGGCGCTGGTAGGCGCGAAGCGAGGCGCTTTTCCATTCGCTCGTCTTGCCGTCCGCGCCCATCAGCCGAGCCCGCGGCACGGAAATCTCCGCTCTCCCGAAGGTCCCGGTCAGCCCGCGCTTGCGGTGGCCGTGCCGGACGCCGACGATTGGCGGCGGTTCGCCATCCTCGCTCGGCTTGCGTCGGCCATATCGCGGGCGCGACAATACGCCGGCAAGTTCCTCATCCAGCATCGTCTCGATGAACCCGCGCACCCGAGCGCGAACCCCGTCCTCGATCGCGTCGAACCAATCATCGAAAAGCAAAACCTCGGCGGCGACACCCGCCTCCTTCGTGGTATCCTTCGTCATGGCGCCATTCCAGCGCGCCAACGCCGAAATCGTTCGGGTTAGGCAACCCGGAGACTACGCCAACCCAATTCCAACCACCTCCGCGACGGGACCTGGCCCCGTGCAGCCAACCTTGTAGCCGATCAGACGATCTCCGGACGCAATCCGAAGCTTGGCAACGGCGTCCTGGAGCTCATAAGCAGCAGCGAGGGACAGGTCGAAATCCGGGTCGGCGAAGCACGTTCCGGGTTGCCGCCCGCGGTAGTCGCGCCATTGGCGATCAGCCAACTCCGCCAACGAGTTCACGACGGCGGACCTTGTCAGCTCTTGGCGACACTGGCCGCGGTCTGGCCGAACAGGAGCTTCTTGCCCTCTTCGGTCACTGCGGGCTGCGCGGAAAACGGCTCCGCCTTTGCGTAGGCTCGTTTCGTTCCCGGACGCGCTGCGATGGCGTCGAACCAGCGACGGAGATTCACGAAGTCGTCCAGGTTCTGCTGCTGTCGTTTCCAGGGGACGATCCACGGATACGCCGCCATGTCTGCGATCGTGTAGGCGTCGCCAACCAGGAAAGGACGGTCCGCCAGACGGCGATCGATGACCCCGTAGAGCCGATTGGTCTCGTTAACGTATCGGCTGATTGCATAGGGGATCTTCTCCGGCGCATAGACGCCGAAATGGTGGTTTTGACCGGCCATGGGGCCTAGGCCGCCCATCTGCCAGAACAGCCACTCCGTCGTGGTCTTCCGGCCGCGCATGTCGGTAGGAAGGAACAGACCAGTCTTTTCGGCGAGATAAAGAAGGATCGCGCCGGACTCAAACACAGTCACTGGCTCGCCATGATCGACGGAATCATGGTCGATGATAGCAGGCATTCGGTTATTGGGAGAAAACGCCAGGAACTTGGGATTGAATTGATCGCCAGCGCTGATGTTGACCGGCTTAATCGTGTAGTCGAGGCCCGCTTCCTCGAGAAAGAGGGTGATCTTGTGGCCGTTCGGCGTAGGCCAGTAATAGAGGTCAATCATCGCGCCATCCGTAATCAGCGTTGCGGGGTTCGGCTTCGGCCTGTCCGAGAAGCCGGCTCGGGAGCAGGCCCACAGCCTGGATGGGCACATCGCCAACCTCACCGGCTTGGTTCGCCAGCTGGATCTGCGCCGCCTAATGGTAGTGTGCCATGACTGGGGCGGCCCAACCGGCCTGGGCTTTGCGATGAGCAACCCGGAACGCGTGCGCGCGCTGGCGGTCATGAGCACCTGGGCGTGGCCGACCCCGCCGGCGGAATTCCATACCCGCCTGTTCCCATGGCGCACCATGCACGCGCCACTGGTAGGGCCTTATCTGCTGGGCCGGCACAATGTCCTGGCGCGCCGCGGGGTGTATCTGTCGGTCGTCGACCGCGAGCGGTTCCGGCGGGAGGCGCAGGCCGTCTACGAGGCCGTTCTGCCCGACAGTGAGACGCGTTTGCTGACCTGGGCTTGGCCGCGATGGATCCCCCTCGACGACAGCGCCCGCGCCCAGGCGCGGTTTACCTGGCTCGAAGCGGAGCTGGCAGAGTCCAAACTGCCGGCACTGATTATTTGGGGCCGCGAGGATGAAGTGTTCGACGCCGCGACCTTCGCCAAACGATTCAAACGCCTGCTGCCGCATGCCGAGGGGCCGCATATGGTGACCGGCCGCCACTTCCTGCAGGAGGATTCCGGCCCCGAGATCGCCTTGCTGATTGCCGCCTTCCTCGACAGGCTGGGAGAGGCGTGATGGCCGACGTTGCAGTTGTCGCCAAGCCCGCAACCGAGGGCACACGCCAGGCGCTGATGCTTACGGAAGATCGGCTCGGTCATTATCCTGAATTCCGCGCTTTCTTCGTGCGAACGTTCGATCTCGACCGGGTCGGGCTCTCCGAACCTGGCTTCGTTCGCGCGCCTTCAGGAACGGCTTATACCCTAGTGTTCGTGGGTCGGAGTGGCGAGCCGTTCCCGTCCGGGCTGGAAGTCTATGCAATCGTCGATGCGCTGGAGCCGCTGGACGATGAAGTGGTCGACAAGGATCTGTGGGCGATCCTCAGCTGGATGATTGGCGGGGTGGGCGCGCCGTGGACGGTGGAAGACCTTCACGCGACCGGCCGGCTCTATCGCATTCCCGCAACGGGATGATCGAGCGTTGATGTCATCAGGTCGAGCCGGAACGATTGAGGGGATCCTCGCCTGCCCCTGGCTTTACGCGCTTCGGGCGGGCGACGCCTACGTCCATCATCCGGATGGTCTGTTAGTGTGATCTGCTGGCGCATGATCGAGGACGCGGCCTTCGCAATATTGCTATGTAAGTATCCCCCGGCAAAGCCGGGGGCTTTAGGATTTGAACCGCTCAAAGCGGTAGGAGGGTCGCTGACGCGGCCCTTGATGTTTGGAGCCGCCTAAAGGCGGCTTTTTCAGCGCCAGAGGTTCATTTGTTCGAGCCTCTGATCTTCCTTCTCTTGGTTGCGGATGTAAGCCCGGATGGCCTCCTCGTCACGGCCGACCGTATTGACGAAGAACCCCCGCGCCCAGAAGTGCTGCCCCACGAAGTTGCGCTTGCGCTCCCCATATACCCGGGCCAGGTGGATCGCGCTCTTGCCCTTGATGTACCCGACCACCTGCGACACTGTGTATTTCGGCGGAATCAACAACAGCATGTGCACGTGATCGGGCATCAGATGCCCTTCCTCGACCCTCGCTTCCTTCTGAAGCGCAAGCTTGCGCAAAACTTCGCCCAAGTGTCGTCGCAGCTCCAGATACAGCACCTTGCGCCGACATTTGGGAATGAACACCACATGATATTTGCAGGTCCATGTCGTGTGGCTTAGGCTCTCGTAGTCGTCCATCGGTGGAGTTCCTTTCGTGTGAGTGGCTGCTCACGTTGGAACTTCACCGGTGGACCGCCGGAAACGTCAAACCTCTACTGCCACCCCGGCAGAGCCGGGGGGTCTCCCGCTTACGCTAGGAACGGCCTAACACACGCGATCTGGGGTGCGCCACCCCCCCAAGAACGTCGCGTTTGCGGCAGGGAGGAATGACATCATGAACGTGAGCAATGTCAGGGCGCTTTGTTTCGATACCGGGGGCACCATTCTTGACTGGCGTACCGGCATACGGACGGCGCTTGCCTCGGTTGGCGCCCGACACGGGGTCGAGCGCGACTGGGCCAGGCTCGCCAACGAATTCCGCCGCTGCTCCCTCAAACTGATCGTGAACCACGGTGAACACGCGCCGGCCACGATGACGTTCGACGACGCGCATCGTAACGCCCTCGATCAAGTGCTCGCCGACAACGGGCTTGCCGCATTCAGCGAGCAGGAACGCCACGTCTTGTGGTGGGATACGATCCATAGCCTGAAATGCTGGCCGGACTTCCCCGCTTCGCTCGCGCGGTTGCGCGGCAAGTTCATGTGCGTCTCTTTCACGCTGCTGAGCTTCCGCATCATCATGGACACCGCCAGGCAAAACGGCCTTTCCTGGGATGCCGTCATCTCCTGCGAGGCGATCGGCAAATACAAGGTCCTGCCTGAAGCCTACAAGACCTGCGCCAGGTACCTTCAACTCGATCCCAGCGAATGTTGTATGGTCGCCTGCCACAATTTCGATCTCAATGCCGCCAAAGCCTGCGGCTACCGGACAGCCTTCGTGCGCCGACCCGACGAATGGGGCGCGGCAGGGCCGCCCGATCCGGAGCCCGATCCGCGGCACGACATCGTCGTCGCAAGCTTCCCTGAACTTGCCGAAAAGCTTGGCGCATGACGGCAGACTTCGCTTACGATCCAGTAACGGCCATCGATGAGGCCAAGGCGGTTGGAGAGACCGCCGCATTGTTTGCCGAGATTCGCCAAACGATGCGTATCCCGCTGGTCACCTCCATCTGGCGCGGGCTGGCGGGCATGGATGATAGTTTGCGCCTGGCATGGGTCGCCGCGAAGCCGATTTACGAAAGCGGCGAGCCCGAGCGGGCGCTGACGCGCAGTGTCGCTGCGGTCGGGCTGCTTCGTCCGGAGCCATTGGCGCCTACCGCACTCGCCTGCGTTGGACTCGCGGAAGATGATATCGTCGCGGCGCGCGCCGTCATCGCTGCCTACAATCGCTCGAACGGCCTGAACCTGATGGCACTTGCGGCGTTGATCGCGCCTTCCGCGACGGCCACGACCACTGCGCCCGCCGTCGGTCCGGTGGCCACGCCGTCGCACTGGCCGAAGCTGGCACAGCTTCTGCCGCGTGAGGCGATCGAAGCTGTTACCTGGGACATGATTCGGCATGTGAATGCGTGCGGTGCATCAGGTGTCAATGCGAGGGTGGCTACGCTCTGGCGTCATCTGGCGCATTGGCCCGCGCTTCTCGCGCTGGTCCACGGCGCCTTCGCCCCGCTGCAATCTCGCGGACTGATCGAGCAGGCGAACGCCCGGCTGGTTACGCTCGGCGCGGCGGAAGGCGCGTGCATGGCGCATCTGCGTCTGCCTTCGCCGGGGCTGTCCCGCCAGGCGCTCGACACGATCACTGGCTATGTCAGAAGTCCCAGCCAGGTGGCCCGTATGGTCACGATCGGCCACGCCCTGGCGGAGTGGCTGGGGCGATAGCGTTACTCCAAGCCGATTTCCTGGGATTGTCACCTGGAGAAGCGCTGCCGCTTGCTAAAGAGGCGCGGCACTCGCCATCGTCTAGAAGGTTTCGACCCAAGGCCTCAACTCAACCTCCCACGACCATGCATTCCGCGGCTGCCGCAACACGTCGAGATAGGTTTGCGCGATTGCATCGGGGTCGAGCATGCTGTCCGGCTTCTCCCGGGGCTCTGGGAGCCGGACGCTTCGGACTCCGCCATCGATGACGAAATGTGCGACGTGAATACCTTGCGGGGCCAATTCGCGCGCAGCGCTTTGCGCCAACCCACGCCGACCGAACATACCCATCGCGAAGGCTGATGAGCGCGGATAGCCCTTTATGCTGGCCGAAGCGCCGGTCAACAGGATCGCGCCGGACCTCCTGGGAAGCATCCGGCGGGCGGCCTGCTGGACGACAAGGAACGCTGCGTAGGTCGACGCGGCGATGACCCGTTGTACTTCGTTTGGATCAAGGTCCGTGATCGGGCCTGGTAAGCGGGCGGCCGCATTGTAAAGGACGACGTCCAAGGGGCCGAGCTTCGCCTCCATGTGGTCAAACAAGGTCGCGACGGCCGTAGCGTCGGTGGCGTCGGCGGCAAAAGTTTCCGCTCCGATCTCCGTCGCCAATGGCGAGAGCTTTTCTACATCGCGGGCGGCCAAGCCGACCTTGACGCCCTCGGTCGCGAGCGCTCGGCCGACCGAGGCGCTGATGCCTGGCCCCACGCCGATGATAAGGGCCGTCGAGTAGGGGATTTTGCTCATAGCGTTTTCCTCTTATGAAGGTGTGGGCAAGTGTTCCGTCCGGTTTGCGAACCTGACGCCTGCGTCGACGTGAGCCTCGTCTGGCTCGCAGAACGAGAAGACGCGGCCGCCGGGCCTATTCATCGCCTTCGTCAGGGACCACGCCCCAATGAGGGTACCAGCAGCCCTTACATGAGCGGACCTTCGAGCGCCGCCTCGAAGCGGCCTTCGTCGTCCGCCACGCCCTTTGGCACGGATCGACCCACATTCCCACGCCAGGCCATGCGAGCATTGATTGGCTCTCGACCGCCAATGCGATCCCGTAGCCGGCTGCCACGAGGGCGAAAATCGACTGCTTGCTTGTGGCGTGGCTGACGAAATCGCTGCCGCTGCCCATGAGCGAGGCGAAGAAGGTCCCGTCGCGAGTTGTGTTGGAACTTGTTGACGCGTCTTCGGGCGACATGAAGCTATCCGATCATGCGGCGAGGTCAATTGTCTGGTCGGAGGGCTTCTCGGCGAGGGTCTGCCATCCGTCGACCTTGCGCATGGTGATCTGCCCGGAGGCGAGCAGCGCCCAGAACAGCATGGCGGCGGTTTCGGCGCAGGGCAGCACGGTCTGGGTCTTGATCCTGCGCTTGAACTCCTCATGCAGGCGCTCGATCGCGTTCGAGGTCCTGATCGACTTCCATTGGCTCGGCGGGAAGCGCGTAAAGGTGAACAGCCTGTCGCCGGCCTCCTCGAGGCTGTCGGCGACGGCGCGGCATTTCAGGCGCCATTTGCGGAGGAACGCCTTGCGCCGGGCTTCGACCTCCTGTCTCGTCGCGGCGTAGATCATGTCGCGATAGTCGTTGGAGATTTCCTCGTGCAGACGCTCGGGCGCGTGAGCGAGCAGGTTGCGATGCTTGTGAACCGTGCAGCGCTGGACCGGCGCATCCGGCCAGAGCGCCGCCAGCGCCTTTTCCAGACCCGGCGCGCCGTCGGCGATGACGAGTTCGGGCGTCTTCAATCCGCGCTTCACGAGATCGTCGAGCAGCGCGCGCCAGGCGGCCTCGCTTTCCCCGCCCATGCTCCGGATCGCCAGCAGCACCTTCTGGCCGTCCGCGCGCACGCCGAGCGCCACCAGGAGCGAGACCGACGTCGCGCGTCTGTCGAGCCGGACCCGTACGAGCGTGCCGTCGAGGATCAACCGCACGATCGGCTCCTGGCCGAGCGGTCGCACGTTCCAGGCGTCCCAGTCGCCCTTCACCTTGCGCCATGCCCGGCTGACTACGTCCTTGCCGACCGGCCCGGCGAACACCGCAGCCAGCGCGCGCCGAACCCGGCGGGTGTTGGTCCCGGAAAGATAGGCCCCGGCGATCAGCGCGTCGGCCGCCTTGGTGCGGCGCTGGTAGGCGCGAAGCGAGGCGCTTTTCCATTCGCTCGTCTTGCCGTCCGCGCCCATCAGCCGAGCCCGCGGCACGGAAATCTCCGCTCTCCCGAAGGTCCCGGTCAGCCCGCGCTTGCGGTGGCCGTGCCGGACGCCGACGATTGGCGGCGCCGCTTCATCCTCGCTCGGCTTGCGTCGGCCATATCGCGGGCGCGACAATACGCCGGCAAGTTCCTCATCCAGCATCGTCTCGATGAACCCGCGCACCCGAGCGCGAACCCCGTCCTCGATCGCGTCGAACCAATCATCGAAAAGCAAAACCTCGGCGGCGACACCCGCCTCCTTCGTGGTATCCTTCGTCATGGCGTGGTCTCCATTCCAGCGCGCCAACGCCGAAATCGTTCGGGTTAGGCAACCCGGAGACTACGCCAACCCAATTCCAACCACCTCCGCGACGGGACCGCGAAGAATTCTCGCGCGGTCTGACTGTCGTTCGAGCCTTGAGTGACGAGGCGTTCGCTTCTCAGGTGTTCTCACTTGCTGGGCCGCAGTCAGTGCGTGGCGGGCTGGCGGCGCCGCGGTGATCCGCTCCCGAAAGACTACCGGTGGCTTCGTCTCGTGCCTGGAGTTCGTCGGTAGGCCGGCAAACGTTACAGCGGTCACTATCTTCTGAACTGCCTGAATGTTGGTTTCTCCACCCGGCACGACTGGTCAGGCCACACGGGGCGACGTCTGTAAATCGGCGTCCAACTTTGACCCCACCCACGCCAAATGACACCAAATTTGGCTCATTGCCCTTCGCGACGGGGGTCAGCGTAAACTGCCGCGTGGGGATGGGAGTCCTGAACTCGTGGCGACGGACAGCGCGCAGGTCGGGTCCGGCGAAAGCGCCGGATTGATGAGGCTCAGATAGGTCGCCATCGCATGCCAGCATGAAAAGCTCGGCACAATCTTCCCTGTCGCGTTCAAGTCGATCAGGGTGTCCACGTGCCGGAAGCCAAACGCTTCGGCGGGAACCTGAGCGGCAAGATCCTGATCGACCGCAAAGCGCCAGGATTTCAGGCTCAGAGAATTGAGGACCCAAACAAAAGTTGCAACGCCGACCCGAGGCGAACCAAATGTGCAGACCATGGGCATTTTTTAGTTTTTTTGGTCTTGGCGTTCTCCAAGACGTAGAGCGTGGTCAGAGCGGCGCCGAGGCTGTGACCCACAACCGAGAGCAGTTCGACCCAGGCCTCACAATCGATGGCATCTCGACAAGATGGTGGTCTCGATTGATGGTCGGCAAATGTATATGTGGCGCGCCGTCGACAGCGAAGGCGAGGTCCTTGACATCCTCGTCCAGGCTCGACGTGACGCGGCTGCGGCATTGAAGTTTCTCAAAGCCCTGCTTCGACGCCAGGGTTTCGTTCCGACAGCCATGGTGACCGTCAAACTGAAATCCTACCGGGCGGCGATACGCGAAGTCGGCTTTTCGGGCGTGCACGAACAGGGACTGCGCATGAACAATCGAGCGGAGAACTCGCATCAGCCGCTGCGGCGACGCGAACGGAAGATGCAGGGCTTCAAGTCGGTCAAGTCTGCTCAACGCTTCGCTTCAATTCATGCGGCGGTTTACAACGCGTTCAACGTGCAGTGGCACCTGAGCAGTCGTTCGACGCATCGGGCCTTGCGGGCTGAAGCTCTATCAACTTGGAAAATGGCTTCGACCCGGTAGTATAGGTCGAGGTTTTCCAGCAGAACACTGGCACCGCAACCGCGTCTGCTCAGTTAACGTGTCAAAGCCCGGAATATTCATGCGACATGGATTTCATTTCCACCGGTGTCGATTGGCAAAGCGGCGATCATGACGCCGAGGACGCGTTCTACGTGTGGGGTCCGAAGCCGCCAGAAGATTTCGGAGTGAACTATGAGGTTCGGTAGGATCGTCGCTTGGAAGAAGTTTCGGGCGTCACGCCTGGTTCTTGATGACGCCGAAGGATCATCGCGTGCCGCCAAGCCGGGCTTCCGCGACTTATTGAACGATCGCCAGATCGTCGGCCTCGTTCGCTACGCCCGCGAGCGCTTTGCGGCGCAAAAGCCCGCTTGGGATGGAATCCAAGAGAGGGTGGCGCGCTTGCGCCCACGCGCGACGAATTGACACTCTTTCGAACGCTCGACTGCGACGAATAGCCTCGCGCAGCACTCCCTTCGATCTGCTCCGAAGCGGCATTGCTTAAGGCGATATTTTGGGCGGAGTGTGGCGTCGCCTTCTACTATGTCAACCCATCAACTCCAACCAGTCAGCTTGCTTCGAACACCGCATTTTCATTCCGAAATTCGTGCTAACTCTTTGATACGGTAGAGTGCGATTTCCATAGTTTTTTCGGGAGGCGCTTTGATTCATAAGGCAAACCAGTTAGATTTTGATTCCGCCATACGGAGGTTCGAATCCTCCCGCCCCAGCCAGTGTTATTAAAGTGAATAATAACAGGTAGTTAGATGGCATATGGAGGGCCTTGCTACCCAAGCCTCTACCCAATTTGCTACCTTCGTTCTCCTGGAAAAAAGATGGATGACCAATTGAAGATCACCCATCCTCGTCAGTCATCGCGCGATGGGGCGGAATTGCGGGGGCCCGGACGAAGATGGCCTCCCGGGCGTGCAGGCGTGTGGCATCCTTTTGAGCGGCCTTGTAGGCGGCCATGTAGACTCTTCTTGCTTCACGATTGGCGACCCTGTAGGCGGCCTCGCGGGCGCGGGCCTTCTCTAAATTAGCCTCTCGCCACCTGCGGCTCTGCTCGCGGCCCTTCTCGGGGTTGGCTTCACGCCACCTGCGGTTCGCCTCGCAGGCCTTCTCGGGATTGGCTTCACGCCACCTGCGGTTCGCTTCTCGGACCTTCTCGGGGTTGGCCTCACGCCACCTGCGGTCCGCCTCGCGCTGCTTCTCAGGGTCCTTGTAGGGCATTCGTTCGCATCTCACGGAGTTGATTGAAGGCGACCTCTGTGGTCCAGCCGAACTCCTCGGGCCACTCGATCTCCGACATAGCTGCGGCGTCCGGCAAGAACCACAGAACCTAACGCGAGCCGCCCGCGACCTCGGGGACGCCTCATGCCGCGCGTCAGTGGAACGCTCGGCGGAACGTTAGTTTCCGTTCAGCGCACCTTAGGCGGCCTGCCGGGTCTCAGCCGTGGTCTTAGGGCTCGCGAGTTCGGCGAAGGCGCTCCAACATCGTCGGGAAGGTCGAGCATCATGTCGCCTCCGCTCACCGGGAGCCCGTATTCATCAAGCTCTGTGAGCGGGCTTGCGGCGGGCTCACTTGAGGGTCATAGGGTGTGGTCTGCGTGCCATCTCACCACCTCGCTCTTGGGGCGGGCTGGGTCGCTTGTTCCTGCGGGCGAACCCACCGCTTCCCTGCGTCGGGCAGTTCCCGCACCATCCGCTCATAGACGTGACGCTGGAGGCTCGCACCCTTGATGAGCCCACATTCGAGGGCCTCGCGTATCGACATTGGTTGCAGCGGCCAAATGGTGATCGAGGTCGCCAGTGTCCGCGTCTCCCCGTCGAACGGCCCCGCGGTGACGCTGGCGACGGAGCCCCTGGGGTAGAGCCTGAGAGCGTCCGGCGCAGCGAGTGCCTCGGCTGCCCATTCAACGTCTTCGTCGCTGATGGATGGAGTGGGAGCCGTACAAGCGGCGGCCCCCTTTGTGATCTCCACGAACGTGTCCAGCCTGCCCTCAATGCGCTCCAGGGCGGCGCGACGGCGGATGGCCTCCTCAGCTCTGCGCGCAGTTGGCGAAGCGGGAAGCAATCCGCTCATCAGCGCGACCCCTTGGCGCTCACGAAGCGCCCAATCAGGGGCAGCCATCCCTTGACTGAGCCAGTGGTCAACTGGTTGCGGAGGACGCCAGCGGAGGTGTCCATCGCGGTGGCCGCGACGTAGTGGGAGAAATCCTCGAAGTTGACTCCGCGGGCTTCGCAAAGACGCCGCACTTGACCGCTCATCGCGTCGGCGGCGATCTGAGCTTTCCCGCGTAGCATGTCCACGGGTTCGCCAGTCGCTTCACTCCACCTTTGCGTGGCCACCTCAAACGCCTTAGCGTTACCCTTGAGCATCGCTGAGAGGACGCTCATCTGGTGCGAGGGGTTCGCCTGGGCGAGTTCGCGGACCACCTCAGCGCCGATGGGGTTCTCGATGGGGTAGTGATGCTCCTCGGCTGGAGCCTGGGGCGCGGGAACCTCAGCCTTGGGCTGCTGGAAGATTTCCGGGGCCTGCTTCTGGAGCGTTGCCGCGACCTCAGGTGAAACGCGATAACCGGCGACCTCGACCGAGTTCCCGAAGTCACGCAGCTGTGCGCTGGCGTTCGGGTTGACGGAGGACATCGGGGCTCCCTCCTGGAAGCGGTGGACATCGCCGTTTCGGATGGTGATGCCGTTGCGGGGCTGGCCATCGGGCACAACCCCGTTGGAGGTGACAGTCCGGTTGAGGGTCATCGAGTCATCGCTGATCGGTGTGCGGTTGTCGATGCCGAATTGAATGCTGGCCACTGAAGTGTGGTCCTTTGAAGTGAACCTCGCGTGCACAATTGCGCTCAGCGAGGCGTCCCGTTCTAGGGGACTTAGGTGTTGGATCGGGGTGGATTACCGGCTGGGAGGCGATGGCTGTCCATGTCGGCCCTCACCTGCGCTCGCGCGCGGTCGCCTATGATCGCCTGGGGTCCGCTGGGGATTTTGGGGTGACCGCTGTTGCCCGTGAAGGGCACGCTCTGGACCTTGGGCAGGGAGATGGGCTTGGGGGCAGCCGGCTTGGGGGCGTTCTGCCGCAGGTTTGGCGTTCTAGCCATTGGATTTGCTTTCTTTGAGGTTGTGGTGATGATGGATCGCTCCATCGGTGAACACATCACCTCCGTGTCCTCCTGGCTTGAGCCAGCGCGCCGTGTTCACAGCCCCAACCTCAGTCGGTAGGCGGTGCTCGGAACTCGTAACGGATTTCGCGGGTAGGGGGAGGGATGTGCTCGCCGATGGTGGCGCGACAAGCGCGCACTCCAAACGGTCAATGCGGGAGGTTGTCGGCGCTACCGCCCCTGGTAGAACTCGCCGGACTTCAACTGCTCGACCGTGTGGCCGGTCATCTTGGCCACCATGACCAACGCTGCCTCGGCGGCGGCGGCGTAGGAGGTGTACTTCTTCCGGCCACGACTGACCACGATGCCTTCCCGTCGCGGGCCTGCGGCGCGTAGATCGGTGATGGTGATCGTTACGGCGTTATCGGGGCCTGAGAAGGCGGCGCGGATGCTGCCCGTTGGGTACAGGCTTTGATGTTCGTACATGGTCAGAACTCGTCGCGATCGGGCTGGGTGAAGGGGAGCCGGTCGCGGACACTGCGCGCAGCCTCGGCGACATCCTGGCTTGGAGATAGCTTCACATCGCTGATCAGCTTGCGGCACATCTCCATTACCGCCGCGGTGGGCGCGTGGTGGACGCCATCAGCATCGACCTCGCCATCGAGGGCCTTATCGGCTGTGGCGAGGACCTTGCGCCAGAGGTCGTTGAACTCGCTGGTCGTGGGCGCGCGACCGCGAGAGTTTGATTTTGCCATTGGTGGATTGGTCCTTGTGTAACTCGCCACGGCGAGCCTTCTTCAGACGAGGGCCGAGAGCGTCCCCATCAGCTTGACCTTGTGCTCGCGCGCGGCCTCCTGATGTTTGAGTTCTGCTCGGGCGATGAAGCCACCGACAACGGCCATATGCTCGAAGATCAGGTCGCAGGCGATGTCACGGGTGCGCTTGTGGTAAACCCTGTAGGACATGTGCGAGCGCGCGTCCCTGCCCCCTAGGTGGCAAACTCGCGTGGCCTTCGATGCCCTGCGGAGGGCGTGAAGGGTGCAGCAGCGGAATGAGAGGTCCGTGACAAATCGGCGATGACCGTTGTGGACGTCCTGGCCTTCGAGGATGAAGCAGGCGGCAATCGTATCGACCACGCGCGCAGCTTCGAGGCTCTCGGCGATTTGGACGATGATGTTGGCCGCCTGCCGGCGATAGCGCAGGTCGGCGTCTCGGCTGTTCGCGATGTCCCTGCATTGGCGAACCAGCGCGTGCCAGTTCTCCTCCATCAAGTGCCAGTCGGCGTTGGGATTGCGTTTCCGTAGACGGGCCACCGCGCGCAGCGGACGGTGTTGCTCGCGCTGCGAGATGCGGCGCTGTCGAGGGTCACCGTAGCGGATGTCGATGGAGGCGTGAGAGTAGCAGTAGACCGCGCCGCCGTTGGTGCGGAGGGACTTGTTACAACCGGGTGCCCGACAGGTCCCGTGCGTGTTGAAGCGGAAGGCCATGTAGGGGCTCCTTGTTGTGGGGTTGGGGGATGGTAAGCGCCGAGGGGTTGGACCTCGGTCGCTCGAAAGGTGGGACCTAGTTCAACTTTTGACTCAGGCGGCCTTGGGCAGTGTTGCCTTGGCCACCTTCACGAGGAACGAGCGTCGCCCATTGCCCACGCCTTCGGTCACGTAGCGTGCCCCGAGGTCGGCGAGAGCTTTCGCCAGTGGGGTCGAGGGATCGCTCAGGACTTTGCGAAGGTCCTTCGAGGCGGATGGTGAGACGGACAACTCCCGCTCGATCCAACCCATGTGCCACTTCCCTTCTGGCGGTGAGTTCTCCACGAAGGTGATGAGCGCCTCATGGGATGATCTACGGCGGATCGACGCACGCGGGCCATCAAGCTCGAATGGCCACACAGCCTCGACAATCCCTGGCATCTCTGCGCGGAGACCTTCGAGGATGGCATCACCCTCCGCGCCTTCCTTGAGGAACAGGAAGACATCGGTGGGCTTGCAGTTGCCCTTGTCATCCACCGTCGCCCTGCAATGGACGCGGTTGACGGCTTGGCAAATCATGGTCGTCAGTTGCTTCACCTCCAACTTGGTCCTGACCTCCGCATTGGATTGCAGCCACGCGGTGTCCTGCCGACCGTTGATGGCCTGATAGAGGTTGTTTGCCCAGATGCGCGAGCGGTACGGAAGGCCGATGACGACGGCGGTGGAGTGATCAGCCCAAAGGTTCTTCCCGTCGATGGCACCGAAGTGGCCAGTCGAGAGCTTCCCAAAGGTGATGACATGCCCATCTGCGTGGTGCTCGATGTCCTTGTGGCAAGCCAGGAAGACCTTCCTATCGCGCTGGCCAGCGAACCTCTCATTGAGGTGCTGAACTACGCGAGCCAACCTCGCCTTGCCCTTCACGGCCATCCGCGTCTTTCCCAATGAGCCCTTCACGCGGGAAACATGGAGGGTCACCTTGGAGTAGCTGCGGGCGTCGCGAGGGGTCGCTGGCTGGACAACTCGATCCTCACCGAGAAGCTCCCACGTCACCTCCTGACCAGCGGTGGCGTCGAGAGCGACCACATGGACAGGGAAGGGTTCCGGGAGGAGCAGTCGGCTGGAGTTGAGGGTGTCGAACTTGCCCTTGCGGCTGTACCACGCATGGCGGGAGCAGATGGCCTGGACGGATTTGAGGTTGATGTCCATGACCTCCGTCTCCGATCTGTACGCTGAGAGATTGGCGTTGCGCTCGACAACCTTCGCTTCGCCCCGCTTGCGGTGAGTAAGGAGGGTGCGACGTAGGCCAGACATGTCCGCGAACTGGGACACCTCAGCCCACTTAGCGGCAGCTTCGGGGTCACGTTGGGTGGCAGCATTCCAGACAGCCCGGTCGGACGTGTTGGGGGTAGACAACCCATCGTCATCAGCATCCGGGTCATCCTCGACCTTGAGGCCCTTGGCCAGAGACCTAACCCACCTCAGCACCTCGACGGTGGAGTTGAGCAGGCGCATCTGGCCTCGATAGAGGTCGGCGATGTCGGACGGGATGTTCCCAACGGTGGAGCGAAGGGGATCGAGGGCGAGTTGGTAGTCCTCGACCAAGTTGGAGATAGACTCATCGACGCAGATGAAGCGCCGCTGGCCAAACTCCCATTCGATCAGGGTGGACCACCTGTCCTCGACATTCTCGGTGAGACGGTCGAGGGCTTGGACATAGGCCGCATGGGTGATGACCAAAATTGGAGCAGACCTGATCCCCTCCACCGAGGACCGCGCCTTAGAATGTCGGGCCAGGGCGGGGACCGTGGGGTGGGGAACCTCTAAACGGTCTTTTTCTTCTTTAGAGCTTCGACCCCCCACGCTCGCCTGGAAGGTCTGGTTGATCTGGTCCGCAAGCTCGTCTGCGGTCTCAATCTCCCTGACGACAATCAGGGTGCCGATCTTCTGTGAGCCTCGCGAACTCGGGTCAGCCGGGAGGGTGAGGTTGGCCTTCGCCAGCATGGCTGCATAGACCCTGAGACCTTGGGTCTTCCCCGCGCCACATGGCGGGCTGAGGACGTGCCACTTGGCGTCCACCTCAGCGGCGTCGCGGAATGGGTCCACCGTGCCAGGGTTACCCTCTATGGCTCGATTGAAGGTCTGACCCATGGTTACCCATAAGCGGCCCAGAGCGGGGCTGTAGACGTTGCCCAAGCGTTCCCAATGGGTGCGCATACGGTCGGCGAAGGTGTACGGATGGGGTAGGCAAGCGGGTTCGTTGGGGCGCAGTTGAGCGTCCATGTTCATCTCCAAATTGTCAGTGGATGGATGTGCGTGAGGACAGGTGTCGTAACCCGTCCCCACTCGATATCGCTTCTTCTAAAAGGCGAAGCTCAGTTGGTTGTCGTGGTCGGGCAGTTCATGCCCAGCCATGAGAGCAGCAGCGTCGGCCTTGTAGCGTCGGCGGCGTTCATCGCTGGCGGCCTTCTCCCGTTCCTGATCCTCCAACTCAGCGGTTGTGGGTTCAGGAGCCTTTGGCCCGCCTTCGTCCTCGTAGAGACCGGCTTTCCAGTCATCGATTGCGTTCTCGATGTCGGTTGTCGCGGCTGTGTTGCAGCCCAACCACATGACATCAAAGAGCGTGTCGAATTGCTCCAGCCACCAGTAGGGCGGCATAGCGTGACTGAGCTTGGCCTTGATCGACGCCATCTTCTGACGGTAGGCGAGCGGCGCAAGTTGCGGTTCGCGCTCCTCGTTGCTGCCGTCTACGGGCTTCTTGGCTGCGGCTCTCGCGGACTGCTTACGTAACCTGTCTTTCTCTCGACGGGCTTCCTCCGGTGTCAATTCCGGTTTCGCCTCGGTGGAGTTAGGTGGGGACAGGTATCGTAATATGTCCGCCTCGGACCATTCGGCTGGGAAGGTGTCCGGGTAGATGTAGTCACCAGTGAGCCCGTGCTTCTCCCGGTGCTTGCGGACCTTCTCGCGGTTGGCCTCCTTCCGCTGCTCCTCCTCGTACAGGCGCTGGCCGACATCCGTCAGAAGCTCTTGCTCGTCCTTGGTGAGCATGTCGCCGACAGCCGTCAGGACCTTGCACTTGGCTTCCTCGGGGTCAGTCTTGAACAGCCTGATCTCTCGGATTGCCTGGGCCTCTCCGATCTCGGCCCACCACTGCGGTACGCTCTTAATGCGGATTGAACGAACCTGCTCCTTCGGCGCAGGAGGAAAGCGGCTGAGGTGAAGCCTCCCGTCTGAGAGGATGTGATCGTCACATCCACCCTCTCTCATGACAGGAGGCCCCCGATGGCCACGACGAGCCCTCTTCGCCAGCGCATGATCGAAGACATGATGATCCGCAACCTTTCGCGGGCGACGCAGCAATCATACATCTACGCGGTCGCGAGGTTCAGCCGCCATTTTAACTCATCCCCAGATCGTCTCGGCATGGAGGAGGTCCGCACCTACCAACTGCATCTCGTCGCAAAGAACCATTCGTGGTCGCACATCAACCAAGTCGCATGCGCCTTGCGGTTCTTCTATGGCGTTACCCTGGGACAGAAGGAGGCCTTCGAACGGATCGTTTTCGGCAGAGAGCCTGAGAAGCTTCCGGCGGTCCTGAATGCCGAGGAAGTCGTACGCTTTCTGGAAGCGGTTGAGGGATTGCGCAATCGTATCGCGCTGACCACTGCTTATGCTGCAGGGTTGCGAGTCAGGGAAGTCACGCGTCTGAGGATCGCCTCTATCGACAGCGCGCGGATGTTGATCCACATCGAGATGGGCAAAGGCGGCAAGGAACGATACGCCATGTTGTCGCCGCGCCTCCTCTACATTCTCCGCACCTATTGGCGGCGAGCGCGACCAAGTGTCTGGCTGTTCCAAGGCCAGGAACCCGGCAATCACGTGAGCACGGGCGCCTTGCAGGACGCTTGCCGCAGGGCGCGAAAGCAAGCCAGGATCGACAAGCCCGTCACCGCGCATACGTTGCGGCACAGTTTCGCCACCCATCTCCTGGAGGCTGGCGTCGACATTCGCATCATTCAGGCGTTGCTCGGCCATGCCGACCTGTCTTCGACGACGCGCTATGCACATGTCGCCACGAACCTGATCGCCAGCACGCCGTGCCCCTTCGATCAACTCTCATGCCGGTTGATGCCGCCTGAATAGCGCGCATGCGTTCGAAGCTGGAGGTGGCGGACATTTTCCGCCGCCACGGCGACACGTTTCGCGCTGCGCAGGGCAACCGGCTCTCCCTCGATCAACGCAAGGTCATGGCCGCGATCGAGGCATGCCGAACGTCGGCGCTCGGCGGTCATGTCGAGCGGTGCGAGGATTGCGGCGAGATCCGCGTCGCCTACAATTCCTGCCGCGATAGGCATTGCCCGAAGTGCCAGGGTCTGGCGCGCCTCCAATGGCTTGCAGATCGCCGCACCGAACTGCTGCCCGTCGCCTATTTCCATGTCGTCTTCACCGTGCCGTCGCCAATCGCGGCGATCGCTCTCCAGAACAAGGCGCTCGTCTACGACATCCTGTTCAAGGCGGCCGCCCAGACGATCCGCGTCATCGCTGCCGACCCAAAACATCTCGGCGCCGAGACCGGCATGATCGTGATCCTGCACACATGGGGGCAGACCCTCGCCCATCATCCCCATGTTCACTGCATCGTGCCGGGCGGCGGCCTCGGACCGGACGGGCGCTGGGTCGCATGCAAGCCGAACTTCTTTCTCCCCGTTCATGTTCTCTCGCGCTGCTATCGTCGCCTGTTTCTCGAACGTTTGCGAACGGCGTTCGCCGCCGGCGGCCTGACGTTTCACGGCGAACTCGCACGACTGCACGACCCCGCCGAGTTCGCGCAAGATCTCAAACCGCTGACGAATATCCCCTGGGTCGTCTTCGCCAAACGTCCTTTCGCCGGCCCCTCACAGATCCTCGATTATCTCGGTCGCTACACGCATCGCGTCGCCATCGCCAACGGCCGTCTTCTCGATTGCCAGAATGGCCGCGTCAGCTTTCGGTGGAAGGATTATCGCGCCCAAAACAAGTCCAAGGCGATGACGTTGGACGCCAACGAGTTCATGCGCCGCTTTCTCACGCACGTCTTGCCCAAGGGCTTCCGCCGCATTCGCCACTTCGGCTTCCTCGCCAACGCTTGCTGCGTCCAAAAGCTCGCTCGCGTCCGCGCCGCGCTCGACGTTCCCAATCCCGAGCCACGCGTCAAACCCAAAGACTACCGCGAGCGTTGCGCGCTGCTCACCGGCAAGCGCCCCGACATTTGCCCTTGTTGCGGCGGCCGCATGGTCGACGCGGACTCACGGCCGCCCCGTTCGCCCCCACGTCCAAAGCCACGATGTGACAGCTCATGACGCCAAGCTCGCCAACCATGTCTTCGCGTCCAACCCGTGTCGACATGCGCGCGATCCAGCGTCGCGCGTCGCCAAGCTCGCGCATTGTTGACCGCCGACGACAATCTCGGCCCATAAACCCAGCAAAGATCGTCGTCGAGTATCCAGGCTTCGCGACGATCGCGCTCCGAATCTTCTCAAGAGTGTCGCCCACGCCCGCGCCGCCCGCCGCGACCGCCGCGCTCAACGAACCTCACGGACGACCAACGCCCATAGGTCGCGGCTAACGACCCCGCAGCTTCGTTCAATCCGGCTTCAAATAGGTCCCGCTTCATCACCCGCGGGAGGCTCTTGCGCCGCGGGACCTATTTGAACCCTCAGGCATTCCGATGAAGCCGGCCATGCATTCCAATTGGAATCCGGCCACCAATTCCGAAACGAAGCCGGCCGCGGTTCCGATTTGATGTCGGCCACCGGACGCATGCTTCCGCGGATCGCAGGGATGATGTTTCGCTTGCCCGCGCGGGTCAAGCGGGGGGTGGGTTTAATCCTTTCCGATGGGAGGTTTGACGGCTCTTTGGATAAGCTCGGGTTGGGCGGCGGTGGGGAATGCGGGCGGAGCGCGCTCTGCCCGGCGCCGTAGCGCAGCCCGCATTCTCCACGGCCTGTCGCACGGACATTTTGGCGGCTGCGCCTGCCAGTTCACGAGGTGGTGCGCCGCTTGCGCAGGCTGTCGCCGGCCAGTTCGATGCGATAGGCGTTGTGAATGACGCGGTCGAGGATGGCGTCGGCGAGGGTCGGCGTTCCGATCAGATCATGCCAGCGGTCTACGGGGATTTGGCTGGTGATGATGAGCGAGCCCTTGTCGTAGCGGTCCTCGACGATTTCGAGGAGATCGCGCGCCTGGTCTGGTGAGAGGGTCTCCGGCCCCCAGTCATCCAAGATAAGCAGCTTGGCCCGGGCGAAAGACCGCAGCATCCTGGGGTAGCGGGCGTCGCCATGGGCGATGGCGAGATCGGCGAAGAGGCGGGGCATGCGGGTGTAAAGGACAGAGATGTTTTCCCGGCACGCTTTGTGTCCCAGCGCGCAGGCAAGCCAACTTTTGCCCAGGCCGCTCGCCCCGGTGATCAGGAGATTGCGGCGCTCGGCGATCCAGTCGCAGGCTCCGAGCTTGAGGAACAGGGCGCGGTCGAGCCCGCGCGGGATTTGGTAGTTTACGTCCTCGACGCTGGCGGAATGGCGCAGTCTGGCGGCGCGCGCGCGCGTTTCAAACTGCTTCTGTCGGCGCAACGTCAGTTCGTACTCGAGCAGCAACCCGAGCCATTCGGCATGATCGAGGGCGCGCGCCTCGGCTTTGTGCTCAAGGTCGCTAAACCCCTTGGCGAGGCCGTAGAGACCGAGGGTGTTCAACTGGTCGAGGGTCGGATGGGCCAGCATGGGATGTCCTCTCAATGGAAGTAGCCGGGGCCGCGCAGATTGGTGTGGTCGAAGAGCGCCATCGGAGGTTCGTTGCCGGCTGTGGCTGGGGATTTGCGCGCAAGCAGGGCGGCGACGGCCTTGCAATTGAGCGCGCCCAGTTCGACGGCTCGCGCCGAGACCGCTTCGAGGCGGCCCGTCTCCACGCCGCGGTAGGATCGCAGAATCCCCAGACAGGTTCGGAAGCCCCTGTTCGGGATGAGGCCGGCTGGCGAGCACGGCGAGAATCAGGCCTTCGGTATTCGGGCCGATCTTGCCGGCCCAGCGGCGGAACCGTTCCGGCGTCCATTCGGCGTAACGCCTGTGGGAACTGGGCATGTGCTCGGGGTTTGTGCCATGCCTGAGGCCCATATAGCGGCGTTGATGGGCGGCCACGCGTTGACCGCGATGGAAGATCTCGACCGTCCGGGCGGTCACGCGAACCTCGACCTCGGCGTGGATGAGCGCGTGCGGGACGGAGTAAAGGAAGTCGTGGACCTCGATGTGATAATCGAGATTGACGCGCGCGCGACGCCATTCCGCGAACTCCCAATCCTCGCCGGGCAAGGCGGACAGGACATCGCGCTCGATCTTTTCGAATAGCTCGCGCCGGCTCAGGCCGAGGTTGCGCATGGGGCGCTCGTTCATGCGCTGCATGACCGCCGCGATCGCCTCATTGCATTCGGCCAGCGAGAAGAACGTCAGCTGTCGCAGCCGCCCGAGAATGTAAGTCTGGGCGAAGCGGACTCCGGCTTCGACTTTCGCTTTATCTCTCGGTTTCCCCGGCCGCGCCGGCAGGACTCCGACGCCGTAGTGCGCGGCAAGAGCGCCGTAGGTGCGGTTGATCTCGGGATCGTAGAAGGAAGCCTTGTTGATCCCGCTCTTGAGATTGTCGGGAACCAGGAGCCTGGGAACGCCGCCGAAGAAGCGGAACATCCGGACATGGGCGGCCGTCCAATCCGGCAGTTGCTGCGTCCATGTCGCCTCGGCGTAGGTGAGGTTCGAGGCGCCGAGCACGCCGACGAAAATCTCCGCTTCGTGGATTTCGCCGGTGGTCGGATCGGCGATCCCGATCCGCTTGCCCGAATAGTCCACGAACGCCTTGTCGCCAGCGACATGGTGTTGGCGCATCACCGGGGTCAGCCGCCGCTCGAAGCCGCGCAGCAGATCGCAAAACCGGCTGTAACCGTAGCCCTCCGGTTGGATCTCCCGGTATTCCTCCCAAAGGATCGTCATCGTCACGCCGGGGCGCTTCAGTTCGCGCGCCAGGGCCGCCCAGTCCGGTTCGACCCGACGCCGCTGGCCCGTCGGGGCGCCCGCGCGGCCGAAAAGCTGGCGCTCCAGCGCATCGTCGGTAACGTCGTCCGAAAGCGGCCAGGTCAGCCCCGCCGCCGCTGTCCGCTTCAGATTGTCCTGGATCGTCGAGCGCGCAACGCCCAGACGACGACCGATCTCCCGCGCGCTCACCCCATCGTGGTGAAGCCGCAACAAATGTCGCAATTGCCGCATGCTCAGTTCTCGCCTTGCCGGCATCCTCGTCTCCTCGTCGATCATCGACGGGGAACGATTGCCGCGGTTGACGATTCGCGGGGAGCAACGGCGAGAACCGTGACCGGCTCAGGTGGCCGGCTTCATCTCGGAATGGTGGCCGGCTTCAAATCGGAACACCGGCCGGAATGGAATCGGAATCCCCGGCCGGCTTAAATCGGAATTCGCACTCTTAATGACCGGGAGGTCCGGATTGGCTTCGCGAAGGTGACGTTCATCACGCGTCTCATCATCGTCGAGGCGCTGCTGCCTGCGGCTGACGCCAAGGGCTCCCGAAGCCCACGCCATGACTTCGTTCATGTGCATGCGGTGGAGTATGGGATGGAGGCGGAAGCCGCGCTTGCGGTCACGGTCGATAGTGTCGCGAAGCGCAATCTCCCACTTCAATCCCTGCATCGCGAGATCGATGTCCCACTCCGCGTGGTTCCATGTGTTGCAATCGGGCTTGGCTTGGCGGATAACGGTCACCATCGCGGACAGGTTATGTAATTTGTCCTCGATCTCTCCCCGGGTCGCATTCACCTTGTCGAAGCCAGCGAGCGGGTCAGCTCTCTCGGCTCCCGATGCAATCTCATTGGCTCGGTTGAGGGCGGCCAAAGCGCGCTGGACCTCCGGGCTTGCGTGAGTGGACGGGTTTCGTAACGTGTCTTCGTCGGGGCGCGTTGAGGCGTCCATTGGGGTTCTCCGTGGTTGAAATGATGGGTGGGCTGGGTGCGCGCTGAGGCGCTCCGACACCACGAAAGCAGCCAGCTATGGAGTCGCCTCGGTGCTATCGGGTCGTCAGTTTGTGTCCGCTGGGGGAGCGTGACGGACAAGCACAACGCATAACCAGCGGCTTATATGTCGCCCGCAACTCGGTGGGCTCGATCGGTAGTTCTCCGATGGGTGGTGCTAATTGGCCCGCGCGGTTGCGCTGTGTGTTCTACGGTGGTGGGCACTAATTGCGTCGTGCGGTTCGCCTTGAGGCTGCGTGTCGCTCCTATCGCGATGAGCGGACTAGACGAGTCCGATTAACCACTTGGCGATCAGGAATATCGAATAGGCGGCGAAGCCGAGAATGACTAAGACGAAGACGTCAAGGGCGATGATGAGGGCGATGCGAAACAATAAACGCAATCTCGTCATCGCTAACCCCCATGTGGCACGCTAGGGTGTGTGAGGCTGCCCCAGCAGTGCAGCCAGCCGCACCCTGGCCTCCTCCTCCACCATCACCCTCTCCAAAGCCTCCTCAGCCATATCCACGATGTGAGGTGCGGCCTCCAAGCCCTGCTCGCCGGCCAGCGTGGCCAACTCGATTATCTGTCGCAGGAGGTGAGCTTTGTTCGCCGGCATGGTTGGCTGCTAGATTTGATGGTCGCCACCAAGCATCCCACGCCTAGACCCGCTAATCCAGACAACTACCGTGATATATGCGGAGGTGGATAGGTGAGCAAGGAAGGATGTGTGCGGCTCCTAGGAGGCCGGCGACAGGCTGTTCACCTTTACGCGCTTCCCGCCGAGCCAATGGAAGTCGATCAGGACCTCGAACGCGATCGAGCGCCTGCATGAGGAGTTCAAGCGCAGGATCAAGACCCAGACCGTGCTGCCCTGCGCCGAAACCGCCGCCATGCTGTTCTGGGCGCTGCTCGCCTCCGGGCAGATCACCATGCGCAAGGTCGACGGATGGCAGACCCTCGCCGAGAAGCCATCCGACCAGACAATTGACCTCGCCGCATGATCGGATAGCTTCATGTCGCCCGAAGACGCGTCAACAAGTTCCAACACAACTCGCGACGGGACCTGCGGCCTCCTCATAGAAGAAGTCTAGATTTGACCTACTGAGAGTCTATCCGGAAACATCACGCCGGATTGCACAGCTTTCGTAACATGAGGCGGATGGAGGCGAGGCGGAGGAAGGCGAGCGCTTTCTGATTGAAGTTCTCCCAGTCTCTGGCGAGCCTGCGGCATCTTCCGAGCCAGGCGAAGGTGCGCTCGACGATCCAGCGCTTTGGCAATACGACGAATTTCCGGGCCGTGTCGGCGCGTTTGACGATCTCGACGTTCACCCGCGACAAGACCTTCTTCAACGCGCGCCGGAATGTCGGCCCCTGATAACCGCCGTCGGCATAGAGCTTCAGCAAGAAGGGAAACATGCCGAACAAGCTCGCCGTCAACAGCGCGCCGCCGTCGCGGTCCTGAACGTCGGCGGCGTGCACGATGGCGTGCATCAGCAAGCCTTGCGTGTCGACGAGGATGTGACGTTTCTTGCCCTTAATCTTCTTGCCGGCGTCGTACCCCGGCGGATCGTGAGGCCCCCTTTTTCAGCGCTCCTGACGCTCTGGCTGTCGATGATGGCGGCGGTGGGACTGGCCTCGCGCAAGGCTTGCTCCCGACACTTCACGTAGAGCGTTTCATGGATGCGATCGAGCGTGCCGTCCCAGCCCCACAGGTCGAAATAATCGTAGACCGTGCTCTTGGGCGGAAGGTCCTTCGGAATCGCGGCCCACTGGCAACCCGTGCTCAAAACATACATCAGCCCGTTGACGACCTCGCGCATGACCACCGTGCGCTTGCCGCCGCCGCGTTTGCCCGGCGGGATCAACGGTTCGACGTGCCTCCATTCCTCGTCCGTCAGATCGCTTGGATAGCGAAGCTTGCTCCGGTCGTAGCGACCGCGATTTTCCGTCGACCACATCGGCGATCCCCCAGAGAATCAGATCGCCACACTTGAAATCACAAACGATTCCAATGATTCAATAACTCACCGGATAGGCTCTAAGGCAAATTCGGTGCCGCGTGTTCAAGAATTGGGTAGAAGTTTAAGCTTAACCTTCTGCCGTCGACGCGGCACAGCGGCGTAATGGGCCGCACAGATTTGAACGGATTTGTAGAGGCGCGTTATCCGTAGGCGCGGGTTGAGGCCGCCTTGGCCGCGGTGTTCGACGTCGACGCCAACCATCGCGGCCCGCTCAAAGGCCGCCTCAAGCACTTAAACGCGTTAACCGTTCCGGAGCTGCGGGTCGGCCGGGGAACGCGGCTGCTCTATTCGCTCGAGCAGTCCACCATGTGGCTGGTGGCCCTATTGGTCCAGGAAACCGGTGCCGATCCAGTCGTCGCCGCCGAAGCGGTCAAACGCCACTGGGAGCGGAGCCTCAGCTTTACCGTGCGCTCGGCCATGGATGAGAAAAGCCGGGGCGGGAACCACGTTTATCTGACCCTGACGCCGACGGTGATGACGGGAGCGTGGGCGAGCGAAAGGCACCCGCTCGAAACGATCGCGACGGTTGGCTACTTTCGCGACAAGCAGGAAATTCACGGGCGGCAGGCCAGGAATGTCGCGCTGCATCTTGAGAGAGCCACCGAGAGGCGCACCTGGCTCAGCGTGCGCGATCTGACCGCCGATTTCGAGATCTCGCTGAGCCGCCTTGACGAGGAAAAGTCGTGAGCGTTCGCAAACGGACATGGGTCACCAAGTCGGGCGAGGCCCGCGAGGCGTGGATCTGTAATTACAGCGACGCTGCCGGCGTCCGGTGGGTCGCGACCTTCGAGCGCAAGCGCGAGGCAGACGTTTACGAGGCCGAAACCCGGACTGCGATCCGCCCGGCACGCACACGGCTGACAGCGCGAGCGAGACGATCGCCAAAGCCGGCCTGCTTTGGCTGAAGACGGGCGAAGCCAAGGGGCTTGAGCGCGCGACGCTCGCGGCTTACCGGCAGCACTTCGAATTGCATATTGTCCCACGCTCGGCGGCGTGAAGTTGTCCCAGCTGAGCGCTCCGATGGTGCGGCAATTCGAGGATGCGCTTGCGACCGGACCGCAGCCTCGGTCGGCCGCGATGGTCA
>CAWEZX010000005.1:0-470120 GCA_963813555.1 uncultured Alphaproteobacteria bacterium
GCTCCCGTACGATCCAACCGATCTCGTCGATCAGCCACTTCTCAGTCCGAGTTGGGCTCACCCTTTCGGAGTGGACGATCTCGGCCGCGATTTGCTGTCGCGGGTGATCTACGGGATGCGCATGAGCCTGCTTTCGGCCGTCGTGGTTATCACCTCGGGCGTTGTCCTGGGTGGGGTCATCGGCCTTGTGGCGGGGATGGCCGGCGGCTGGGTCGATGCCGGGCTGATGCGTCTGACCGACTTGTTCTTGGCGCTCCCGGGCCCACTGCTCGTACTGGCGATCGTCGCGGCCCTGGGGCCAAGCCTCGAACATACCCTGGTTGGCGTCTCAATCGTCTGGTGGCCTTGGTATGCGCGGGTGGTGCGTGGCCAAGTGCGGGCTGCGGTTAGCATGGCGCATGTCGAAACGGCGCGGCTCGTCGGACTCGGGCCGGTACGGGTCGCGTTGCGGCATGTACTGCCGCATGCCCTCGGCCCGGTTGTCGTCACGGCCTCGCTCGACGTCGGCAATGTGATCCTCCTGTTGGCCAGTCTATCGTTCTTGGGCCTGGGATCGCCTGACCCGGCATCGGAACTCGGAGCGATGACCGCCCGGGGCCTGACCTATCTCCTCACGAACTCGTGGGTCGCCGTGATACCGGCGGCCGCAGTCTTCCTGCTCACCTTCACGGCGAATTTTGCCGGCGACGGTATCCGTGACGTAATGGTGCAGCGGTAACATGGTCCGCTTCCTCGCCGGACGTGTGGTTTCGCTCGTGGGCGTGCTGCTTGCGCTGACGCTAGCGGTGTTCGTAATCGACGCTTTAGTGCCGACAGATCCCGTCGCTGCCAATCTTGGCGCAGGCGCCAGCCGCGCACTTATTCAGGCGACACGGCATGCGCTAGGCTATGATCGGCCAGTCTACATCCAATATCTTCTCTTCCTTGGGCGCCTCGTCCACGGTGACATGGGAACCTCACTGCGTACCCATGATGCGGTGACCTCCGATCTTATCCAATTCGCGCCGGCCACGATTGAATTGGCTCTCTTCGCGATGGTCCTGATCCTCGGTCTTTCCCTCCTGCTTGGTATTTGGTCTGCCTCGGGAAGACCTGGCGCCAACGTAATTCGGATCATCATGGTCGGCTTCGCGTCCGAGCCACCCTTTTCCTCGGCATTGTCCTGGTGCTGCTCTTCTATAGTTGGCTGGGCCTGTTGCCAGCCTCCGGTCGCACGACGGAAGGTGCTGCAACTGGATTCGTCATGATCACTGACTTCTTCACGGGTGATTTCGCCGGTTGGCTCGACGGTCTCAGGCATGTTTTGTTGCCGTCCTTCGTCGTTGCGCTCGGCCCATCCGTCGCGATCGGCCGCGTCCTGCGAGGCGCTTTGATAGATGCCATGGGGCAGGATCATGTGCGTACGGCCCGGTCGAAAGGTATATCCGAATGGGCAGTCCTCCTGCGCCACGCGCTCCGCAACGCGCTGACGCCCGTCCTCGCCATGGCAGGCCTTCAGCTGGGTCTTGTTCTGACCGGCGTCATCGTTGTCGAGACGGTATTCGCCTGGCCGGGCCTTGGCCTCTACGTCTCGGCGGCCCTGATCAATTCTGACTTCCCTGCCGTCATCGGTGTGACGCTGGTTTTTGGTACCACTTATGTGATCATCAACACGGCCGTTGACGTCCTGCAGGCCGTCGCGGACCCTCGACTGAGAGACACGCAGTAGCCGTGACCTTCAAAACAAGCACATTGTCCGATGTCACCGCTGCGGGGGAGCCACGCGGCTTGGTGGCAGTCATCCGGAACCTCACGGTCACGTTCCACACGCCACATGGAAAGGTTGAGGCACTGCGGTCGGTATCGCTCGAGATTGCGGCTGGCGAAATCATCGCCGTCGTCGGGGAGTCGGGATCAGGAAAAAGCGTGCTCGGCCAGTCAATCCTCGGGCTTATCGCGCGCGTATCTGGCGCGGAAGTGTCCGGCAGCGTGTGGGTCGCCGGCATCGACATGCTGGCAACCAACGATCATTCACGACGAGCTGTCCAGCGGCATCTGCTTGGTGCGGTCTTCCAAGACCCGCTAATTTCCCTGAACCCGACCATGAAGATTGGCCGCCAGTTAACCGAACGCGGGGTCACCTGGAGTCGCGCCCTGGAGAACCCGACCGATGCTGGCGTGCCATCTCCGGCGTATCGGGCAGTACAATTTCCCCACCTGCTCTCGGGTGGCCTGCGCCAGCGCGTAGCCATCGCTATGGCGCTTAGCGCGGCCCCAGCGGAGCTGGTTGTCCTGGGAGAGGGGCGTTCGCCAGTAGCTGGCATCGGGAGCGCATCAGGCACACCGCAGCTGATCATCGCTGACGAGCCAACCACGGCACTGGATGTCAGTGTTCAGGCTCAGGTCGTGCTTCTTTTCGACAGGTTGCGGCGGGAGCATGGATGTGCGGTGCTATTCGTGACCCATGACCTTGGCGTCGCGGCTTCCATCGCTGATCGCGTTGCTGTCGTTTATGCTGGCCGGATCTGCGAGATTGGGCCCGCCGCTGACATACTGAGCCATCCGACGCATTGGTACACCAAGGCGCTGCTGGCAGCACGGATATCGGTGGATATACCGGCAGCATCGCCGATCCGGGCGATTCCCGGGACGCCACCCAACCCCGCCGCGCTACCGCCTGGCTGCCCCTTTGCTCCCCGTTGCCCGAACGTGCAGGACGATTGCACTCGAAGCCTCCCCGAGCTGAAGGCCCGTCCGTCCGCCGACGAACTCGTGGCGTGCTTTCATCCGCAGACGCTTTCGCCATTTATCGATAGGCAGGACGCTGCACCAAGCGCACCGCGGGTGTCGGGCATCGCGGTGGTTGCAGAACTAAGCAGAGATTCGTGGCTTGGCCAACGGATTGGGGATGCGCTCGCGGTTGAGATCAATGACGGCGTGATGGATGGCCTGGTCGAGCGCGTCGGCGTCGGTGAAGGTCTGGTGGGCGAGGTGATGGGCTTTAAGATCGCGCCAGACCGGCTCGATGTCGTTGAGTTCGGGGGTGTATTTCGGCAGCCATTCGACCGTGAGCCAGTGCGCGCGGGCGGCCAGGGCGGCGAGCGAGCCTTTGCTGGTGTGGATCGGACCATTGTCCTCGACCAGCACGACCGGCTTGGCCTGTCGCCCGGGCTGCGGCCCAAAGAGGTGGTCGAGTTGCTCCAGATGGGCGATGAAATCGCTGCTGCGCTTGGTCGGGCTGGTATGGACGGTGAGTTGGCGCGTGCGGTGATCGAGCGACCCCAGCATCGCGACCTTCTTGGCCTGCCCCGGCGCCGGCACACGCAAGTCCGCTCCCGACTTCGCCCAGGCGCGGGCGAGATAGGGATGGGTCAGCGCCTCGCTCTCATCGCCGTAGAGAAGAACGATGTCGCCGGCTTCGGCCTGCTGTTTGCGCAGTTGCAGGCGCAGGCCCACCCGTTCCACCTCGCTTTCCGTCTGACGTCCTTTCAGCGTGTGCCGGGGCCGCCGCCAGCGGAATTTTTTTTTCGCAAGGCCTTGGACAGTTGCGAACGGCTGATGCGCACGCCCTCGCGCGCTTCGATCTCGGCGCGAAGGCGGGGGATCGTCCAGTTGCGCCGGTCGGCCACAGGTTGTTCCAGCAAGGGGGTGGCGACGCGTAAGGCGGCGTCACTCTTCACCGGAGGGGGGCCCGGCGCGATGCTGGTCTTCAGCGCTGCCACACCGCCGGCGGTGAAGTCGCTGCGCCACAGCCGAACCGTATCTTCGCGCACGCCAAACGCCTCCGCGATCTTGGGGCTGGTCCAACCAGCCAGCGTCAAAAGCACGGCGCGGGCGCGGTCCGCCTCGCCGCGATCGCGCGAACCGGCAACAGCCAAGAGGCCGGCGCGTTGTTCATCGCTCGCCATAATCGGAGACTTTCCCGCCATGTCATACACCTTGCGAATCGGCGCAGGCAGCCAACCGCAAAAAACCTATCCGTTGGTTAGCCAAACGGAATCTGCTTAGCGCTTCAGCTGCGCCATGTATCCAAGCAATTCCGTGTCAGCGGCGGCCCTTTCGGGCTTGGCGCTCGCGAACTGCATGCGGTGACAGATGTCAGCCTCAGCATCCCATCCGGCGGATCACTGGCGCTTGTCGGGGAGAGCGGTTGCGGAAAAACGACGACACTCAGAATCGCCTGCGGATTGATTGCCCCCGATTGGGGCGACGTTTTATGGGGCGCCGATGCCGGGCGGCCGCAGCTTGTCTTTCAGGACGCCGGCAGTTCGCTTACGCCGTGGATGACGATCGGAGCGATGCTCGACGAGCAATTCGCTTCTCGTAACGTCGGCCGAAACGAACGCCGAGCGCTTAGCCTCGAACTGCTTGAAAAGGTCGGCCTTGATGCGCGAATCGCCGGGGCCAAGGCACGAAACCTCTCGGGAGGCCAGCGGCAGCGCGCAGCGATCGCGCGTGCAATCGCATCGGAGCCACGCCTGCTGATCTGTGACGAGCCGGTCAGCGCCCTCGATGCCTCTCTGGCGATCCGCATTCTTGAACTGCTGCAGACTCTCCGTCGGAACCTTGGTGTCGCGCTGATGATCGTGACTCACGACCTTGGGGTAGCCCGCCGTGTCGCGGACGATGTCGCCGTCATGTATCGCGGTGAAATCGTCGAGCAGGGGCCTGTCGAGACGATATTCCGTGCGCCGGCCCATCCCTATACCGAAGGCTTGCTCGCGGCCATTCCTACCACTGAACCTGGGAGGCTTTCTCCCAAGTTGGCTGGGGAGCCTCCGAGTCCAATCGGTCTGGTGACAGGTTGTGCTTTTCAGCCTCGCTGTCGTTATGCGGAAGCCCGTTGTGCTGCCGAGAAGCCGGCGTTGCGGGACCTTGGCGGCGGGCATTGTGCTGCATGCCATGTCGCCGAACGTGTCGGAGGCCTGACGATCCCGGGAATCGTCCCGCACTCTGCGGAAGACGGACGATGGCCCGCTTTGAATGAAGGACATAGCGAATGACGAAGACAAAGGTGCTGCTGGTTGGCGAAAGCTGGGTGAGCGCCGCTACTCATTACAAGGGCTTTGACCAGTTCGGTAGTGTTACATTCCACTTGGGCGCGGAACCGCTTGTGAGCGCCTTGCAGGACAGTCCGTTTCAGCTGACTTATATGCCGTCCCACGAAGCCGCTGAAAAATTTCCCTTCGTGATGGAGGACCTCGCGGAGTACAGCGCTCTCATCCTGTCGGATATCGGTGCCAACACCCTGCTCCTGCCCGCGACAGTATGGTTGCTCGGCCAGCCGATGCCCAACCGGCTCAAGCTCATTCGGGAGTGGACGCGGCAGGGGGGCGGTTTGATGATGATTGGAGGATATCTGAGCTTCCAAGGCATCCATGGCCGTGCGGGCTGGCGTCGGACGCCGGTGGAGGATGCTTTACCGGTGACCTGTCTCCCCTATGACGATCGGATTGAGGTGCCGGAGGGATTCAATCCTGAATTGCTCAGCTCGGCTGAACATCCAATTCTGCAAGGCCTCGGTCGGGACTGGCCCCTGCTGCTTGGCGCCAACGAGGTGACGGTCCGCAGCGATCCTGCTGTAAAGGTTCTCGCGCGCCTGCCTGAGTCTGAGGGCGGCCACCCATTGCTCGTCACCGGGCAATACGGTCGGGGGAGAACCATGGCTTGGACCTCCGATATCGGGCCACATTGGGTGCCGAATGCATTCACGGCATGGGATGGGTTTCCGATATTGTGGCGGAACGCCTTGTCCTGGCTTGTTGGTAATCCGGAACGATAAGCGCCTTCCCGGCCCACCGCGTTCAGGTTCGCTGAAATGGCGAGACGGCAAGAGGGCTCTCTATCCAACACATTCCGATCAGGAGAAACTGACGTGGCATCGTGTAAGGTCCTGCTCGCAGGTGAGTCATGGGTGACCTATAAGGTCGAGGCGAAAGGTTTCTCGTCCTACGCGACGAGCACCTACGGGGAGGGGCAGGCCGAGATCGTCGCTGCACTGACGGGCTCCGGACACGACGTAACCTTCATTCCAAACCATCAGGCAGTGAATGACTTTCCCTGGAGTGTAGAGGCGTTGGCATCGTACGACGTAATAATCCTCAGCGACATCTCGGCGGATACCCTCCAAATTCACCCGGATTGCTTCGACCGCTGTCTGCGGACCCCCGACCGGTTGCGTGTCATCCGCGACAGGGTCAATTTTGGCGGTGGACTACTCATGGTCGGCGGATACCTCTCATTCTCCGGACTAGAGGGCAAAGGCCACTACCAGTCGACGCCTTTGGCATCGGTTCTGCCGGTAAAAATGCTTGGTTACGACGACCGCATCGAAGCGCCAGAGGGCGTTACGCCGGTCGTGGATACTGCTCATTCCATCCTTGACGGCATCTCGCTCGATTGGCCACACTTCCTCGGTTATAATCGCTTGCTCGCCAAAGCTGATGCCACAGTGCTGATGACCGTGGAGAATGACCCGTTCCTCGTTATTGGACCTCACGGGCAAGGGCGCGCCGCAGCCTTTGCCTCTGATTGCTCCGCACATTGGGGCAGTCCGGAGTTTCTTACCTGGCCGCATTACGGACGTTTCTGGGGGCAACTCGTGGACTGGCTTGCGGGTGGGACTGCCCGAGCAGAGCGCCGACAAGGGCAAACGGGCATCGCGCAGGCCTGATTTCGGGAGGACTGCCCGGAATGGGTGCCGTGCAGGCGGGAAACATCGTCGGGGCCTTGAAGCCAGCCTCAATCTGGGGCCAGTCTCGCCAGTCCGGGTTGGAGATTGATGCTTGAAGCGCCGTCGTGCGACCATTGCGGACGTTGCCAGGCTAGCCGAAGTTTCCGTCGGCACTGTGTTCAATGTGCTCAATCGCCCAGATGTCGTTCGGGTCGCGACACGAGAGCTGGTCGAAGGCGCAATCCGGGCACTCAGCTTCGAACCGCCAAGCCTCACGCCAATCGTCACGCCCTCACGTCCGACGGCGATTCATAGTCAAGGTGTCGACCTTCCGCACCTTGTGATAGCGGGCGCTGCAAGCGTTGACTACACGGCAATGCTCTCGATACTGCCCCACCGTAACGACCGCTGTACGGCCCGGAGCATTGAGAGGTCATTGGGAGGGCCTGCTGCAAATACTTCGGTCTTTGCAGCAGGGCTTGCGGATCAGTTTCCAGTTGCGGTGGATTTGGTCACAATGTTGGGAGACGACGCCGAAAGCGACTGGGCGTTGGAGGAGCTATCGAGAAAGAACGTCGGCACGGGCGCCATACGTCGCCAAGCAAATCAGCGTATCAGCCGCTGCATTGTCCTTGTGGAGAAAAATGGTGCGCGAACTATCCTCAACGAGCTGGTGGTTTTGCTGGAATCTGATCTTTCACCTTACGCTCGTCATCGAAGCGAAGCACGGCGTTGCTTGCATGTTGACGGCTCTCAAGTCGACTACGTGCTCAAAACTATAGTGGAGATCGGCGGCGCCGGGAGCCTGCTCAGCCTGCAAATGACAGATCTTCCGCGGACATCACAGACATCAACCCATCTGGCAAAACTCATCCGATGTTTCGACCTCGTCTTCCTCAATCGTGATGTCATTCAGGAGGCAACTCGCTGCCGAGCCGGCTTGGTTTCGATCATAGAGGCCACTCTCGGGCTGGTACGCAGCATTGGCCCAAACGGTATTGTGGTCTTAACGCTGGGGGAAGATGGCGCGCTTGTCATTTTCCCAGGCGCGCGTGACCCAATTCATGTTCCGGGGCTTGTGGCACACGTCCTGGATACGACCGGTGCAGGCGACGCATTCACCGGGGCGTTTTTGTCTGTTTGGCTCAGCACAAATGACCCGATTATGGCTGCTTGTTATGGAAACGCCGCTGGCGCGTTCGCCGTTTCGGTGGAGGGCACTCAGACGTCGATTCCAACGGCCGCCTTGCTAGGGCGGTCCCTTAAGGTTGCCGTCAGGGCGCCGCAGGATCTCCAAGACGTCGTCCGCCTATATCCGAGTGCTGAACCGAAGCAGTCCACGATCTAAGGCGAGCCAGCTCTTGCCGACGCCGGTCGAGAAAGACCGATGCAACACAGTGATATCCATCCCCTTCGGTCGCGAATACCACGAACGCGGAGGTCCTCGTGGAATTCGGCACAGGCGCAGATGATGCGGACCGTGCGGACGGTTGGGTTGGCATCGTCAACTTATTGAGCGAAGCTCGCGACGATGCTGAAATGGAGCGCCCGGGCTATGCGGCGATCTGGACGCCGGCAATGTCCTTCCACGCGTTCAGCGCGTCGGCGCGAAGCGCTCGATAGTCAGATGCTGAGAGGGCGTGGCGGGGAAAGTGGAAGAGGTTGGCGATGGGATCATGGATCGAGATGAAGCGCTGCAGTTGCCGCGGCGATTTGAACCGCTTCATGATCCGCTCTCGCCGCCTCGTTGGCTGATGGGAATTTTCGGCTCGATTATTGAGTCCCTTATGCTGGCGATGCTCGAACTTCATGCCCATGTCCGTGCGCGCGGCGCCGTAAGAACCGAGCTTATCGGTGACCAAGACACGCGGAGCGCGGGCCTGTTTGCGGAGGAGCTTGCGAAGCAGGCGTTCGGCGGCGCCTCGGTCGCGGCAACTCTGAACCAAAGCGTCGAGGACAAAGCCGTCCTGATCGACGGCGCGCCAAAGCCAGCGCTTTTCGCCATTGATGGCGACCACGACCTCATCGAGACGCCACTTGTCGCCGAATTGCGGCGCGCGCCGGCGCACTTCGTTGGCGAAGTCTCGGCCGAATTTCTCAACCCAGCGCCGGACGGTTTCGTGGCTGACGATCATACCGCGGGCGGCCAGAAGATCTTCGACCATTCTCAGGCTGAGAGGGAAACGGAAATAGAGCCAAACCGCATGGGCGATGACCTCAGCGGGAAAGCGATGACCACGATAGCAGGAATTTGACGTCTGGCTCATCGCCGCCAACTAGCCCAAAACCATCGACAAATCGTCAACGTGACAGTCCCGCTGCGCGCTTCGTGCGGGCTTCGTGTTCCGCCGGTCGTTCGCCTCCGTCTCGATCCTGACGAGAACGGCGCTCCAGAACGCGTGGAGCTTGCGCGAGCGGGCGCGCCTGGCGCGTCGCAATTCGGTTTCGACGCGCTTGATCGCGTTCCTCGCCCCGAGCTGTTCGACGAGCTCCTCAACGCCGCAGCCGAGGGCGCGCGTGAGGACGCGGTGTTCCTGCGCCCAGGGCGAGGGCGTGAAGTCGCTGTGGCGATCGATCTTGGACATGCATGTCGAGTGCGTTTGGAGGGCTTAAGATGATAAGCCCTGAGGCGGAAAAGTCGACGCTCGGATGGGCTCCGGGCGCCGAGCAGCACGAATGCGTGCCTCGTCGCCGATGGTGAGATGTTGCGTGACGAAACTCGACAACTTCTTGCCGTTGAAAGTTCTGGAACGCCAGTAACTGTTGAGCCGCACGTTGACGCCCCTCCCGGAGGGCGTGGATCTGGTGGGGTGCGCGCCGAAAAGGGCCGTGGAGAGGTCAGGCTGTAGGAGGCGTCTGTTCGTTATCGTTGTCTTCGACGGGATCGTCCTCGAAGGTCAGGCCTTCGTAGAATTCGGCGAGCGGAATCGCGAGGTCGATTTCGGGGAGGGCGAGGGTGTCGCTTTCCTTCAGGACGAGGACGTTCCATCCGTCCGCGGCGCGGACATGAACGGTAGCGCCAATCCGGGCCTGCTCGAGCATGACATAGCGCTGGACCGAGGGCGTCGCCTGATATTCGCGCGCCTTGACGATGCGGTCTTTGGCGGCGGTGCCAGGACTCAACACCTCAAAGATGACAATGGGGTCATGGACCACCTTGGCGGATCGATCGACGGGGGAGCACACGACCATTCCGTCTGGATAGCGGATATGGTTCTCGGCGACCTGGATCTTGAGATCGCTCCCATAAAACTGACAGGGCTTACCTCGCAGCCTGCCGCCAAGAGCTATGGCGAGATTCCGCTGGACTGTCGCATGGCCAGCGGTGCCGCCGGTCATGGCGACGGGCTCGACGCCGTCAAATTCGTAGCGCAGTTCCTGCCGCTCTTCCCATTCGAGGAATTCGGCAAGCGACATGGGTTTACGAACAGCAAGGTTCATATTGGGCATCGTAGCACGGTTTGACGCCGGGTTCTCTATCATCGGCGGGTCGGTGTTGAGGTGGCGTGCGAAGCCGGCGTGAGGGTGGGGAGGCCGCGGCCTCCCCAGTTCGGGCTCAAAACGGGATGTCGTCCGAATCGTGGCCAGGCGTCCGCTGCTGCTCCTCCGGTTCATCAGCCTTGTCGTCGCTATGGTTCGGGCCCTTACACAGGCGCTCGACGCGTTCGGCGGCGAGTGTGACGCCGTAAAACGTTTCTCCGTCCTTCTCCCACTTCGTTTGGCCCATCGAGCCCGAGGTGAAGACGAGATCGCCCTTGACGATGTTGCGCTTGACGTAGCCGCGGCTGGAGTCGCCGAAGACGGTGACTTCGTTCCAACGGGTGCGCTCGACCCATTCGCCGCGATTGTCTTTGCGGCTGTAGCTCGACGCGACGCTGATGCGTAGGGTCGAGCCGACCTGCTTGATTTCGCCGACCCGGCCGATGATCGTGAATTCCGCAATCGTGTTCATGGCTTCGTTCCTCTTTCCAGCTCCTCGAGGCCTTCGGCACGTGCCGTTGGTCCCTCGGGTGCGGCTCGAAGGAAGTCGGACAGGCCGGGCCAGCACCCGCGAGGCACGAGCGGGCCGAAGCGTTGAGCGAAGGACGGCGGAGGGCGGCGATTTTGTCGCGCGAGGAATTCGGCCTTCAGGCCGAAGGGGAAAATCGTCGAACATGAGCCGTTGCGGCCCGGTTTGTCCGGCTTCATGGCCGCCCTGAAAACCCGAGGGGCCCGCGGGCATGGCCTGTAGCCCGACCATTCCGGTTTCTTGTGCGTTCTTGGCTTGCTGTCTCCTTCATTTGTCATTTCTTCCACCCGACCCCTACATCTTGTGTTGACGAGGACGAGCCGGCACCGCTAATTGTTCATGCTTCGTTCGATCTGGAGGTTGTCCATGCGGTACGAAACCCTAACCCTAGCAGCCTGTCGGACTTAAATGAACGACGTGGGTTCTGGAAGGACCTGCGGTGTTTGGCGAGGTACAATGACGGCGTTGATTCTCCTTGCGCCACGAACCGGGTCAGATGGACAATTTTCGTACGATCGACCGAGAGACGGGATATCTGCTTCCGCCTTCGGTTGACGAGTGGCTGCCGGAGAAACATCTGGCTCGGTTCATTGTCGAAGTGGTCGACGGGCTGGATCTCGGCAGGATGAGCCGGGACTATCGGGGCTCGGGTTCGGCTTCGTATCATCCCAGGATGGTGTTGGGGCTTCTGGTTTACGGCTATGCGACGGGGGTGTTCTCCAGCCGCAAGCTGGAGCGGGCGACCTACAACTCGGTGGCGTTTCGTTTCATCGCCGCGAACGATCATCCCGACCACGACACGATCGCGACGTTTCGGCGGCGCTTCTTGAAAGAGATCGAGAAGCTGTTCGTGGACGTTCTTCAACTCGCCCGCGAGATGGGGGTGCTGGAGATGGGGACGATCGGCCTGGACGGGACGAAGATCCATGCCAACGCAAGCCGGCACAGCGCGCTTTCCCATGAACACGCAGGCAAGATCGAGGCGCAATTGAAGGCCGAGGTCGCCGATCTGATGACCAAAGCCGAAGCGGCGGACGCGGCCGACGTTCCCGACGGCATGTCGATACCGGACGAACTGGCGCGGCGCGAGGAGCGTCTTCGTAAGATCGCCGAAGCGCGGGCGAAGATCGAGGTTCGGGCCAAGGAGCGTCATGCGCGCGAGATGGCGGAGCACGAGGCCAAAATGGCGGCGCGCGAGGCCAAGGCCGCGGCGACGGGAAAGAAGCCGGGCGGCAAGCCGCCGCAACCTGCGGCCGAAGGACCGCGACCGAGCGATCAGGTCAATCTGACCGATGAGGACTCCCGCATCATGCCGGCGGCCGGCGGCGGTTTCGAACAAAGCTACAACGCGCAGGCGGCGGTGGCGACGGGCAGCCTGCTGGTGGTGGCGATCGACGTGGTCCAGACGCCCAACGACAAGGGCCAAGTCGAGCCCATACTGGAGAAGATCGGCGCGTTGCCCGAGAATTTGGGGAAGGTCGAACATCTGCTGGCGGACGCCGGCTATTTCAGCGCGGGCAATGTGGACGCCTGTGCAAGGGCGGGCGTCGAGCCGGTGATTGCGATGGGCCGCCAGCCGCATCATCCGCCGCTGAGCGTGCGCTTCGCGCCGACGCCGGCAGCCCCGGAACAACCGACGCCGGTCCAGGCGATGGCCCATAAACTGAAGACGCCGGAAGGCCGCGCGCTCTACGCCTTGCGCAAACAGACGCCGGAACCCGTGTTCGGCATCATCAAATCCGTGCTCGGATTCCGTCAATTTTCCCTGCGTGGGCTCGAAAAAGTGCGCGGCGAGTGGACTCTCGTGACCATGGCTTGGAATCTGAAGCGAATGTTCTCGCTCAGCCCCGCCTGAGAGGGGCCGAACGCCTACGAGGCGCGCCGACCAGCCCTAGGCCGAGGCTTGTCAAGGCTCCCCAAGGCTCAGTCGAAGCCACCGAAAAGCTCGATCGGACTACCACCCACATCCAAACCGCGACAATCCACGCGATCGTCAGCCAAAATGAGCGCAGTCCGACAGGCTGCTAGGCGGGAATGTCATCCGCTTCCCGGTCGAGGTGCGGGCGAAGCCCCCGATCGATCTTCTGATCGATGTTGCGCCGGATTCACGTGAGGTCGAGTTGATCGCCGAGGCGTTCGGGTTCGACGCGCCGGACCCGGAGGGGCGGGCGAAGGCCGATCGGGCGATGGCGGAGAGGATCGCGGCGATGGAATTGCCCGTCGACCGACAGGAACGCTGGGCGGCATTGAACGCGATCTTGAAGCCGCTCGTCGATCGCGCGGTCGCCGCGTGCGCTCAAGCGCGACAGGCGTTGCTGCAATCGGACGCGGACAACGAGAAGTTCGCCAAGGCGCAGATGGAGGGCGGCTATTGGTTGGCGCCACTGAAGGAGGCTGCGGACTATTGGGCGGTCGAGGCGGCGCGACTACAGATTGTCGCGCATGAGGCCGCGCAGGCAGCCCATGGCGCGAGGCGGGCGATCGAGCTCGCCAAGCGCGGCGCGGCGTGGCGGCCCTCGAATGCCGAGGACGACATGAACGCGCTGATCGCTGCTGAGAAGGCGCTCGCCCAGTACGGCGATGGCGCTCTCTTCGGGGAGCGCGCCGCCGAGGCGCCGAACCGCGTCGCCACAAAACTGACGCTGCATGATGGGTCGGAGCGGTCGGTCGAATTCCTGATGATCCATTCGGCCGCGGGCGAGTGGTTCATCAACGACATCATTTATCCTCACCAGAAATCTTTGCGCGTGGTCCTTGACGAGGCAGATCGTTGACGCACCGTCTGCTGCGCCCACGCTAAGCGTGAGCGCGGCGCCGCGGCCCGTCCGGGGATCCGCGCAGGAGACGCGCGCAGCGCCGACCAAGCCCGCTCGCGGGACCATCGGGGCCTCTGATCATAAGGAGGCCTCATGTCTGCGAGATCATGCAAAAGAGTTTGTTTGCAAGAAGGAGCGTCGCCTAGCGGGCGCCGATGGTTATGGTTGGTTGCGGGGGCGTCAGGAGCGCTCGCGGCGCAAGCCGCGAACGCCGATCCGCAAGTCATTCTTCCGAACGGGCTGCCGGTTCAGGTTAAGCCAACCTATTCGGAGCCCGGGTTGCCTGCGTTTTCGTTTCCGACCGGAGGCGGGTCGTTGCTCGGCGGGTCGACCGGAAGCGTCGACACCGGCAACGGTGGCGGCGACGGGAGCACGAGCGCCGGCGGCGGGAGCAGCGGCGGCAGCGGCGACGCTTACAACACGATGATGTCGCAGAGTTGGGGTTCGGCTGCGGCCAACGCGGCGGGCGCGATGGGCGTGAGCGCGACGGCGCTCGCAGCGACGTGTGTGATGGAGTCAAGTTGCCAGAACGTGGGAGCGTCGGGAGGCGGCACTGCGTCTGGCGCGTTCCAGATGATCAACTCGACCTACACCGCCGACATCAATGGCGCCCTGGCATATGACCCCGCAATTTCAGGAAGCATCGTGTCGGGGCTGTCGGGGCAGATGGACCCGACGACGGAGGCTTATGCGGCGTCGTACGAGTTGCGCACAGACGCGTTGGCGCTTCAGAGCGACGGAATCACGGACCCCACCGTGCTGCAGACGCGCGCGATCTATCAGTTTGGCGGCAACGTCGGTCCCAATGTCGCTGCTGCGCAAGATTCTGCCAATCTTGCCCAAATCACTGGGTTGAGCGCTGCATCGTTGGCTGCGAACGGTCTGACCACGTCGAGCACTGTGGGTCAGTGGCGCCAGACGATTATCAATAAACTTGGGTCCGCGACCGCGAACCAAACTGTCCTGCAATAGGAGAAAAAGAGATGTACAGGGTGCGATCGGGAGTGGCGCTTGCGCTGGCGTCGGCGCTTATTGGCAATTGCGCGCACGCGGAGCGGCTTCAGCCGGGCAGTCCGCTTTCTGGGTACCAATGTTACGACATCGACGCCGAGGCGTTGAAGTTGACGCCAGAGGACGCATGGGATGGAAAAGGCTTTCCCCCGGTGTTCAAAGGTCCGTGGGAGGACAGTGGCAAACTGGGCGTAGCGTCGGGCGTGGTCTACGTCGCCTGGCCGTTACAGAAGCAAAATGGGTTGGTTCAGATCCTGAGGTTCGGCGGGGAAGTCGGATGGATTTCGGGGTCTGTGATCAGGCCGCTGTATCGAGAGCCTGGATCGAAAGGCGGCTGCACTTTGTCGTGGCGCGGTAATCTAGTTCAGTACGCTCTCGATCCCGGAGCAAAGGCGTGGTTGTTCCGCGATGGTCACGACATTCCAGAGGATAAGATCCCCCGATAGCGTGGTTGTTGTCACTTCCGCAAAAAATGCCGCCGGTCCATTAGTGGCCGGCGGCATTTTGTGGACTAGGCGCTACTCGGCCGCCGCCGCGTGGCGGCGCGAAGCGCGAGTGCGCTCCTGGACTATCGGCGGATCTTCGTCGTCAAGATGGGCGTTCTCGTCCGAGCCATGGTGTCGAGGTCGTGGTCCGGCTCTGGCTCGAGGAGATCATTCTCCGCGCCAGCGGCTCCATCCGCTTCCTCGGCGGTCTCGTGCGATGCGTCGTCGATGTCGCGGTAAGCCCACGAGAAGTCACGCGGGGCTTCCGAGTGGTGAGCGATCTCGGCTTGGGAGAGGGCGAACAGCGCTGCGGGGTAGATGTAGGTCGAGCCGGCGGCTTCTGCGACGACGGCGGCGCGGGTGTCCTTGACGCGCTGGCGCGGCAGGACGTTCAGGCTCGATCCAACTCGTTCGATGGCCGTCTTGGAGAGGCAACTGAGGAATTCCTCGGTCGCCATGTTGCCGAGGTGAGCGTCGGCGCCGATGGCGTCGCCAGAGATCCGGGCACGAAGGCCGCTATCGCCATGGCCGAGCGAGCAGGAGAGGACATTGGCGAGCGTCTGGCGCGCGACCACGCGCAGGCGTTCGACGTCCTGGCTGAGGCGGCCGCCCTCGGTGATCGACTGAACGAGTTTTGTGCGAGTTGCGTGCCCGGAACCATGTGTCTGGATCGAGACATTGCGGGCGTTCAAGGCAAGGACGAGCAATCCGATTAGGGTCGCGTCCTCGATAGCGTTGACTTCGAGACTCTTGATGAGCGCCTCGGTGCGCAACGCGCCGATGATCTCGTCGCCCTTATGCGTGATCTCTTGCCGAGTTTTTTTCGGGGTCGGCCGCTCATCGCTATCGCCGCCGGTTGAGCGAGTCTTGCCTTTCTTTGTTTCCGGTTCGGGCGTGCGGAAGACGATTTCATGGATGGTCCCGTCGCGAGGTTGGATTACGAAGCCGATCTGGTCGCCCTTCCTCGGCTTGGCCCATGTTCTCTGTGCCTTGGGGGGCAGTTTCGCCTGACCATACGCGTCGGTCTCAAGCAAGACGCCGTTCTTCGGCATATTGGCGTCGAGCCAGGCGCGTTGCGCCGAGGCGAAGGCTTCGCTATCGACGGTGAACCGATTGTCCTCGTCTCCCTCGGCGAACAGGTCTTCCTGCCAGGTGATGCCAAAGGCAGCTCGTTCGTCTTCACCGAACTTGGCGTCCTTGGCGAAAAAGCGGGTCTTTTCGAGCGCCTGCGCGATCTTCCACCAGAGGGCGGCCTCGCCCTTTTTCGGCTTCAGCTTCTTCCAGACCGCAGCCTGATCTTCCCGAGACGCCGATGCGATGGTACGCAGTTCCTGTTCCCTCGGCATGTCGCCCGCGCCGATCTGATCGAGGAGGGCGGGATGGACGGTGGCGAGGAGCCGGAGCTTGCGGATCTGACGGACGGGAACCGCGAGCGCGGCGGCGATGGCGTCTTCCGTCCAGTTCTCTGAAGCGAGGCTTTCGATGGAGCGCGAGAGGTCGACCGTGGCCATAGGAGCCCGGACCACGTTCTCGCTCACCGCCCGCATCTGGTCCTTGTCGTCGGGGTCTTTGACCAGGACGTAGATCTCGGAGAGTTCGAGTTCGATGGCGAAACGCACACGCGGGGAGCCGTAGACTATGGTGAGAGCGCCGTCTTTTTCGGACACGGTCGGCGGCTGGATGATGCCGATGACCTTGATGCTGGCCTTTAAGGCGGCGTCCGACATTTCGCCGGGCTGGATTTTGCGCGGGTTGCCGGGGTTCTCTTTGAGTGTGCGGGGATCGACGCGTCGCAGTTCCATTTGAGTTCTCCTGATTTCGAGTCTTCGAGGATCTTCTCGAAGATGAAACCCAAGAGAGCGCGGCCGACTCCGGCCGGGGCAAAGGCGGCGCGTAGCGCCGGGATCCGGACCGTCTAGCGAAGCGGCGGGACGGACCTGCCCTTTGCGGCGGACGGGCGGCCGTGCCTTGAGTTTGTTCTTTCTCCGTCATCAGCGCGATTCTGCCAGGCGCGCGAAGCGCCGCAAGGACCGAGGCATGCCTGTCGGTGATGCAACCAAGGTCAAGCGGATCGTCGTGGAGCTGGAGACGCCAGGTGACTCAAGAACAATGTTTCGACTCGGTCTCGACGACAAGATCGTCGGCGAGAACCTGACGGCCGTGCAGGCTCACCTCCTGCTCGGCGAGATTCTTGATCGGATTTCAATACCGCGACGATCGTCGGACAGTCGTAGCGATTCCTGAGCCGTTATCGTCGTTGCTAAGCAACTATCGACGAGAGAAACAAGCTCCTTCGTGTCGATCTCTCATCGAGCTTGCAACTCGACTGGCGACCCGTTGCGACGGGCGAGATGGACTTTGCCTGCGACGGCCTCTCGCGCTACTTCTCACGCCTCTCAAATCTAAACGGAGCATTCCTTCGTGCCTAAAAGGAAGACCACGTCGCATGGGAGTCCCTGGACGAAGGAAGATGTGAAGGCGCTTAAGGCTCATTCAAAGGCCCGCACTCCAATCGTGCAGATCGCGAAAGAGATGAAGCGCACCGAGGGCGCCTTGCGACGCAAGGCGGGCATTCTCGGCATTGGCCTTGGCCATGATCGCTGACGACTGCCCCCCCGCGGATTGGCGGGAGGAGAGCTGTTCGACGACAAAGTCCTATAGCGGCGACTGGAGGGCTTGTCGTTCGCGCGCAGACGGCTTCAAACCGACTAGACGCTGGCGGCTTACGTCTATCATGGCGAGGTCGACGAAAAGGCGATCGAGCCCGAGTTGGGGCTCTTTTGCAGGCGCTGACATGGGCCGGCGGATTGTGAGGCAACGCTAAAGCAACGCCTGAGCATTTCTCTTGCATCGGGAAGGGGAGGGCCAAGCGCCTGTCCTCCGGATTACGCGGCGGCGTTGCTCGCAGAGGTGGGCGCGTCGTTGGCGGTCGCGGCGAGCGAAGCGTCGAGTGCGGCCATTTCGGCGCGTTTCTCCTCGAGCTCCGATTCATGTGGAAAGGCGTCGCCGAGGCGGGCCTTGAAGCCCGGGAGCCAGCCAGAGACTTCGGCGACCGTGCGGCGCTCCTCGGCAAGCTCCACGTCGAAGCGCCCGAGCGCCGATTCGAAGCGGGAGACAAGGCCGAGCGGGGTGACGTCCTTTTCGTAAGCGATGGCGTCGGATGACTTGAGCGCGCGGTCGAGCCTGAGTTCGATATCGTCGAAGTAGCTGGTCCTCGCGACGATAGCGAAGCCGCCGATCGCCGCGATCGACGCGGTCGCGCGCGGCTTTTGAGGTTTCATCTTGCCGAGGAAGCCGATCAGCGCCTCGCCCGCGGCTTGGCGTTCGGTGAGGCGCCTGTCGCCGACCGTCATTGTGAAGGCGTCGCCACGTGTCGGCATTCTTCGGGCGAGGTCTTGCGTGATCGCCGCGCTTCGGCGGGTCGCGTCTTGGAGCTGCTTTTCGCCCGAGCCGATCCTGCGTCTGATGGCGAACTGGTCGTCGAAGTGGCTGTCGCGCAGGCGCTCGAGCCGGGCGATCTCGGAAGCAATGCCGGCCTTGCGCATCAGTCGCTCGTCGCCCGACGCGATCGCCTTGGCGAGGGCGAACTGGTTGGCCTGCGATCCGGCGTCCTCGATCCGGCGGAGGGAGCGGTCGCCCGACATGGCCGCGTCGATGAAACGGGCTTTCCGCTCCAGGATCTGCCAGCTGGTCGCGTCGACGCTGCGCTTGGTCGCGTAGGCGTAGAGCTCGATCTCTGAATTCTCGTTGCCCTGGCGTTCGATCCGGCCCTCGCGCTGTTCGATCTGCGAGGGCAGCCACGGCACGTCGAGATGGTGCAGAGCCTTTAGGCGCCGCTGGGCATTGACGCCGGTCCCCATGGTCTCGGATGAGCCGATGAGAATCCTGACCTGACCCGCATTGACCGCATTGAACAGACGCTGTTTCGCCGAGGACTTCTTGTAGTCCTGCATGAAGGCGATCTGAGCCGATGGCACGCCGCGGGCGACAAGGGAGTTCTTGATCCAGCGATAGGCCGAGAAGCCACGGGTTTCTTCGGCCGCCAGCGTGCCGAGGTCGGAGAAGATCATCTGCGCGGCACCGGGGAGGGCGTAGGGAATGCCGTCGGGACGGGTGTAGCGGGTGTTCGCTGTTTGTTCCCAGACGCGATGAACCTTGTCGATCAGGGCGTTGAGCTTGTTGTCGGGCTCGTTACCGACCCCCGATCGGACAAAGCGCAGGTCGATCGCCGCATGCCGGCCGTCGGTGATGACCGAGAGCAGGATGTCGTCGCCCTTCTGCGGCTTCCTCTGACGTTGCTCGATCGCCTTGATCCGCTCCGTCAGATGACGCTGATAGGAGAGGAAGGCCTCGCTCGCCGGCGCGGCGACGATCTGCCGACGCCCTCCCGCGATCGCCGGCAGCTTCAGATATTGGCGGAGGTCGGACTTAAGGACGACGTCGGTCGCCATCCGATAGATCGCCATGAGATCGGGGACATTGACGAACTCGCAGAATCTCGTGACCGGCTTGTAGAGGCCGGACGGCTGAAGCTCGAGCTCGGTCCTCGTTTCCCCAAAATTGGCCGCCCAGGCGTCGAACTGCTGGATGCCCCGCTCCATAAGGGCGTCCGGCTGGACGAAGCGCTGCACGGTGAAGAGTTCGGCGAGCGAATTGGTGATCGGCGTCCCGGAAGCCGCGACCAGCGCTCGTCCTGGATTCTTCGTCGCGTCGATGAACCGGACTTTCACGTAAAGGTCCCAGACCCGCTGCGAGCCTTCCGGATCGATGCCTTTCAGCGTCGTCTGGTTGGTGGCGAAGGAGAGTTTGCGGAACTCCTGCATTTCGTCGACGATCAGCTGGTCGGCGCCAATCTCGGCCAGGGTCAGCATGTCGTCCTTCCGGGATTGGAGCCGGTCGAGATCCTCCTGCAAACCCTCCTTCATCCGCTCGATCCGCTTGCGCGAGAGGCGGTCGGCCCCGTCGACGCGCTCGAGGAGGTCGGAATAGGACTGGATCTGATCGGCGATCAGCCGGCGTTCAAACTCGGCCGGGGCGGGGATGAACTTGAAGGCGCTATGGGTGATGATGATGCAGTCCCATTGCGCGGTCGCCGCTCTGGCCAGAAACCGCTGGCTTGCTTGTCCTTGACGAAATTGGTCTCGTCGACGACCAGGATTCGGGCGGTCGGGTAGAGCTGCAGGAACTCGCGGCTCGCCTGGGCGAGGCAATGGCCGGGCACGACCATCATCGCCTTGGTGATGAGACCCAGCCGCTTCTGCTCCATGATCGCGGCGGCGAGCGAGAAGGTCTTTCCCGCTCCGACCGCGTGGGCGACATAGGTCGTGCCGGAAGCGACGATTCGCCAGATCGCCCGCTTCTGGTGGGCATAGAAGCTGATGACGTTGGAGGCGCCGGGAATCGTCAGATGCGACCCGTCGAAGTGCCGGGGGACGAGGTTGTTGAAGCGGTCATTGTAAATCCGCGCCAGCCGGTCGGCGCGTTCGACGTCCTTCCACACCCAAGTCTCGAACGCTGCTTTGATCTTCGCCAGCTTGTCCTTTGCGGCTTCGGTGTCGGCGGCGTTGAGGACTCTTTTCTTGACCCCGTCCTCCTCGAACTCGTCATAGATCTGCGGCAGCGAGGCGTTGAGCGCGTCCATCAAGAGTTCGCCGGCGTGGCGACGGGATGTGCCCCAGTCCGTCGAGGAGCTCGCCAGGCCAGCGAAGGCGTGGACGTTGATCGACCAGCTGGCGATCTCGACCGTGTGATAGACCGGCGTTTTGACGGCAAGGACCTCTTCCGCGAAGGAGGCGACAACGACGGCCGGTATCCACGGCGCGCCGAGGCGTGCGGTGATGTCGGAAGGCTTGAGGTCCTCGGGCAGGGTCTTTTCGAGCGCCGCGACATTGCGCTGATAACGTGGGTCGAGCGCCGCGGCGGCCTGCGCGGCCGTGAGCTTGTCGCGGATCTTGCCCGAGAGATAGGCGTCGGCCGTGACCCAGGCGTCGCGATCCATGGCGGCCGTCGCCTCGGGATCGACAAAGATGCGCTCGCCCAGTTCGGCGATCGTCGTCTCGCGCGACCGGCCGAGAAGCTCGGCGATGCGATCGAGGTCGACGAGACCGGTCTCATGCAACGCGACCGCGAGCGCGTCCTCGGCCGTCTCGATCGCCGGCGTCGTCTCCGGATGGAGCACGCGCTCGCGAAAGATCGGACCATGCTTCGCCGTTCCGCTTTCGAGATCGTAATCCTCGATCGAGGCGACCAGCCAAACGTCGGGGTCGTCGAGGAAGGGCTGAAGGTTCGGGCGACGGAAGGTCTCGCGCGTCTCGCCCTCGGGCGTCTCGGTCTCACTGATCGCTGTCAGGTTGATTGGGCCGAAGTTGCGCACGAAGAGCGCATAGGCCGAGCGCAGCCGGATCTGCGCCGATCCCCAGGGTTCATCATTCGCTTGCGTGCGCAGAACCTCGCGGACGGCGTCGCGAACGGCGATCAAGCTGCGGATGATGCGGGCGTGCTTCGCGGGGATCCCCTCCGTCCCCTTGCCGTCGCGCACGGCGACGGCTTGCGGCTCGCCGCCGATGATCTGGACGAGGACGCCCTCATGGACGAGATAGCTGCCTCCCTTGATCGCCGCCCCTTCGGCGGCCGTACCGACCCGCACGGTCGCATGGAAGGCCAGCTTCGGTTCATCCGCGGCGAGCTTGAACAAGTCGCGCGGCAAGCGGTCGAGCGCCTGGGCCAGAAGGTCCGAGAGTGCGCCAGGCGTCGAGACGACCGGCTTCAACGTATAGACCGGTCCATAGGCGCTCGAGGTTCGCGCATGCGTCCCGAGCGCCATTTCGGGATGCTCGACGAAGTAGCGGTTGATCAAAAGCGCCGTCTCGCCGTCCCCGGCCGGAACGGCTTCGGCAAGAACGTCCCACGCCCGCCCGGCAGGCGCGGTTCCCGCATCCCGCTTTTGCAGGAACAGGATGTCGACCACGACTTCTGTTCCAGCGCGGTCGTGCATTGCCCCCTCCGGCAGGCGCACCGCGCCGATCAGATCGGCCATGGCTGCGACGTGCTGGCGCGCCTTGCCGTCGACCTTGTCCATCGTCCACCGCGAGGTGACGAAGGCGGCGAGGCCGCCTGGGCGCAGCCGCTCAACCGAGCGGGCGATGAAGTAATCATGCAGGGACAGGCGCAAGTCTCCGGTCGGATCGTCGGCGCGCACCGTCCTGTCCGAGAAGGGCGGATTGCCGATCGCGAGGTCATAGAGCTCCGGCAACCGCGCCTTAGTGAAATCCTCGTGCCGGATGCGGGCGTTCGGATAGAGGACTTTGGCGATCCGGGCGGTCGTTGGGTCCATTTCGACGCCGGTCAGCGCGAGCTTGCCGCTGAGTTGCTCCGGCGCGAGGGCGAAGAACAGGCCTGTGCCGCAACCCGGCTCGAGGACGCGGTCGCCGTCGAAGCCCATCCTGCGCAGCGCCCGCCAGATGGCGCGGATCATGAACTCGGGCGTGTAGTGGGCGTATTGGGTGGCCCGCTTGAGGTTGGCGAGGTCGTCGCGCGAGACGAGCCCCTCGAGTTCGACGCCGACATCTTCCCAGGCGGGCGCGAAAGCGTCTCCGGCGCGGCGGAAGATCCGGTCGGCGAGGTCCGACGCGCCGAACGCCGTGAAGCGCGCCAGCCGCTCCTGCTCATCAGGTCGGGCGTGGCGGGCTTCCGCCTCGATCGTTGTCATGAGTCGGATCGCGGCGAGATTGTCCTCTGCGCGGGCTTTCCAACCCTCGGCAAGACAGCGCTCCCCGGCGAGCCGGTAGTCCTGCCCCGGAAGAGATGGTTTGGTGGGAACCGGCGTGTCGAGGAGTTCCGCCACTTCTGGCTCAACATTTATCTGCGCATGCGCGGAGGATTTCGCAGTTGGGAATCCGCCATAAAGGCCGAAGCCCTCCTCAACGATCGTGGTGTCGAGGAAGGGCAGGGTGAACTGGTCGTGTTTCATTGGGGCGCTCGTGAGAAGCGCGTGCAAGCGCGACCCTGAACGCCATGACTGCGGCGGGCTGTCGTCTTGACGCGGAGGATGAAAGGGAGAGATTTGGGTAGACGCGCGGCCAGGCGCCCTTGCCGTTGGACTTATCGAGGCCCGTTATCGAGCCCGATGCCTATCGTGCGTGTCCGAAGCGAACGCTTTCGTGCGCTTGGCTCCGCCGGTCTCAAGCTGCGAGCGGAGGGGCGATCGATGTCGCCCCTTCGTCCTCAGCGTCTGAAGATTTGCTAGGCGTCTCCGCATAGTCAGGATGGAAGCCGAGGATGTAGTCGGCCATCCTTTGCGCTTCGGCCGCAGCGTGAAAAATTTCGCGGCGATCCTGTTTGAGCACGGCGATCCAGGATTGGAGGTAGCTCGCATGATTGGGAATGTCGCAAGGCAATCCGATCATGGATCCGACCGCGACGGAGGTCAGCTCGGCTCGAAGCTCTTCTTTCGCGTAAGCAGCCGAACTAAAAGCGCCGCTCAGGTCGCGGTTCAACCGCGTCGAGTGCCCGCTCGCATGAGCGAGTTCGTGCAGGACCACGACGGCGCGCTCTTCCGGACCGCGAAAGGCCTCGTCCGGAGGCATTTGAATGACATCGAGCGCCGGGCTGTAAAAGGCGCGGTTCCCCCCGATCCGAACCGGCACGCCGCTCGCCTGAATGACGATCTCGACGTCCTGGATGCGCTCGGGAACCATCTTCGTCGCAGTCGGGTGCGCAAGGGCAGGGACGCCATCAATTTGCGAAGCATGAAAGACCGAGAACGTTCGCAGCATCGGAATGCAGCGCGTCTCGCGGCCCCTATTAGCGGTTTTGTCCTCGATCTCGATCGGCTTGTAGAAATAGACGGGCGTCGCCTTCTCGCCCTTGCGCACCTGCCATCCTCGCGCCGCCGCTTGCCGGTAGCTGCACCAGCGCGGATCGCCGGCTGAGAAGGCGAGGGGCGACATGCCGAGGACGAAGAGATTGACGCCGCGATAGCGATGGCCGGTCGCGACGTTGACCGGTGTTGTCGATGCGCCGCAAGCGTTCGGGTCCCATGGTCTGCGCCACGGCGCGATTCCCGCCTCAAGCGCGGCGATAATCTTGTCGGTGAGTTCCTGGTAATGGTCGCGTCTTTGTGTGGGATGGCTTCGGAGGTTTCGCATCTGGCTGCTCCTCGGAACGGAATTGTTCCTGAAACAGCCTCGCCACCCTCGCATGGCGGCCGGCGGGGCAAGGGCGCGCCAGCGGGCCGGGAGAGACCAGCGAAGCGGCTCGACCGGCCGAACCCTTGCGGCGGCGGGCGTCTATGCGAGATCGATCTCTTCAGTCCAGTTTCATGGCGTCTGCATCGACCTCTATTCCTCATCCTGGGTGAACAAGCGCGGCGCCTTACAAGCGACACGGAAAGCTAGGAAGAATCCGGTGCCTAGAATAGGGTCCTACGCCGCTCGCGGCAGGAGATCGCATTGGCCGAAGAACGAACCCGCTGCGCGGGGGGTGTGCTTACTGAAGGCGAGGTAGAATTAGGACTGTTGCGCGTCCGTTGAGCGGCATCGGGTGGAGGCTGAGCATCGCGGCTCCTTTTACCTGGAGGAGCCGCACAATGAGCGATTTCGTTCCCGCCACCCGGATCAGTCCGCTGCGCCAACGACTGATCGACGACATGAACATGCGCCGCTTCTCGCGCGAGACGCAGCGCAACTATATCCGCGACGTGGGGCGCTTCGCCACGTTTTTGGGGCGCGCGCCCAACACCGCCACGGCGGAGGATCTGCCCCGCTTCCAGATCGATCAGCGCGAGGCTGGCGTTCCCGTGCCAACGATGAACAGCATCGTCTCGGCGCTGCGGTTCTTCTTCACGCACACGCTCGACCGGCCCGACCTCGCGCGCTGGCTGGTCCGGGTGACGCCGAGGCGGTGATCGGTCCGAAGCCGGGAATGCTCATCAGTCGGCGCGCCGTTTCGTCCTTCTGCGCAAGCTTTGCGATGCTGCGATCCAGCCGGGCAATCGCTTCGTCGAGGTTGCGCGATTGCACGCCGACAAACCGCATTGAAGGCCGCGTCACAGCCTCGCAGATTGCCGCGGCATCCGAGGCATCGTTCTTCTGCCGGCGAACATACGGCTTCACGAAGGCCGGAGGCATTATGCGAGCCTCGTGGCCGAGCGCCATCAGCTCGCGCGCGAACCGCGCGCGCGTCCAACGCATATTTCGAATCAATCGACGTGCGCCGATTCGGGTTTCGAATCGATCCAACGGATAGACCGCGAAAGCGCTCGGCCGAGGCTGCGGCGCGGCGACTTGCCCGGACTCGGCGAGAGGATCTGTTCATGAATTGCAATGTATTATCAAGCAATGGATGTAACCCATTGCTACCTACGCGACTCTGCCACAGATGTACGTTGATAAATAAGTAACTCTCTCTACTTTAGTTCCATAACTAACAATACGAGTCGGCAATTGATAAGCACGGCCGACGAGGCAGCGCCGCTGTTTCCTATCTCCGTCCGGCTCGCTACCGACCAAATCTGACGGTGCGAACGCGCACGATGGCCACGCGCATTCTCTTCGAGGGGACCCGGGCGATCGGCCTGGAATATGTGCCGGACGGCAAGACCACCCCCGAACGAGCGCTCGCGGGGGTCGAGACCCTTGTCACCAGCGGCGCCATCGGTTCCCCGAAGCTTCTGATGCTCTCAGGCATCGGACCGGTGAACCATCTGCGCGAGAAAAACATCGCTGTCGTTCTCGACCTGCCCGGCGTCGGCGAGTACCTGCAAGATCATATTGATTGCTACACGGCCTGGGATTGCGCGGGACCGTACAGCTATTTCGGGACCGACCAATATGTCCGGCAGGCTTGGTGGGCGCTTCAATATGCGCTTTTCAAAAATGGACCCGTAACGTCGAATATCGTGGAAGCTGGCGCATTCGTGCGTGTTGATCCGGAGTCGAAGACGCCCGACACGCAATTGCATTTCCTGCCGGCTTACGTGATCGACCACGGCCTGATGCGCGTCGCCGGCTACGGCGTCTCCCTTTACGCCAACCTGCTACGGCCAAGGAGCCGGGGGACGGTCAGGCTCGCCAGCGCTGATCCGAAAGAGCCGCCTTTGATTGATCCGAACTTTCTTGCCGACCCTTATGATCGCAAGATGGCGGTTGAGGGGATCAAGTTTGCCCGTTCGGTCATGGCCGCGCCGGCGTTTCGTCCTTTCATCAAAAGCGAGCGCATGCCCGGCGCCGACAAGAGGACTGACGCAGAACTCGAAGCCTATTGTCGCCAATGGGGCAAGACCGACTACCATCCGGTCGGGACATGTAAGATGGGCGTTGATCCGCTCGCAGTCGTCGATCCGGAGCTTAAGGTTCGGGGGATTGAAGGGCTCCGTGTGACCAATTCTTCGATCATGCCGCTCGAGATCAGCGCCAACACCAACGCTCCGTCGATCATGATCGCGGAGAAAGCCGCCGATATGATTCTGGCCTCGGCCGGAGCTTCCGCACCAAAGGTTGCATAACCTCATGGTTCCCGTTGGTACCGAAGGCGTCGGTGCGCCATCCTATCAGCAGTCGATCGATCCCCGCTTCAGCGCGTGTCTTCAGAAGAGCGGCTGGAGCGCCTCAGCCCGGTACATAGCCGACCGGTGGGAACTATCCCTTGGCGGACCCGGAGAACGTCGAGGCGGCCGTCGCGCCGGCTCGCGCGCTTTGATCATGGACCCTAGGAACGCAAGCGGTCGAGGACCCGGCGACTTGAAGTCCGTCCTCTTCCATCAAGGGCCGCCCACAAATTGGCGGATGCCCAGGATGGGGCGATGACCAAGTGTCTCTATTTCATCATCGGGAGTCCCATCGTGCAGGCGCGCTCGCCGGAAGTGTTCAACGCGCGCTTCCTCCAAAGCGGGCTCGACGCGGAAATGTTGCCGCTCGAGGTCTCTCCGACCGACTTCGCGGATGTCATCGCGGGCCTCAGCAAGACCAGAAATCTCGGCGGGGTCATAGTCACTATTCCACACAAGCCGACGGCCGCGAAGCTCGCGTCGAACTCGTTCGAAACGCGTGGAGATCGCAGGCGCGGCCAACGTCATGCGCTGGACCGGACAAGGCTGGGACGCTGATCTTTTCGATGGTGAAGGATTTTTGAGCGGCCTTAAGCGTCGCCGATGGTCGCCGGTTGGACAGCATGTGGCGGTAGTGGGCGCAGGCGGCGCCGGAGTGGCGGTTAGCGCGGCCCTTCTTGATGCGGGAGTTGCGCAACTCTCCCTTGACGATATCGACGGGGCGCGCGCCGATCAGGCGGTGGTCAGGCTTCCCTACCACTATCGCGGGCGGGTCGCTCGCGGACGCCCGGATGCTAGCCACGATCTTGTCGTTAACGCCACGCCGATGGGAATGGCGCCGGAGGATTCGTTGCCGATTGATCTCGACGTTCTCGGCGCGAGCGCCCTCGTGGCGGATGTGATTATGAAGCCGCCTAAGACTCGCTTGCTGTTGGAGGCGGAGCGGCGCGGAATGAAGACCCAGCTTGGCGCGCCGATGCTCGACGAGCAGGCGGACATGATTTGGGGCTTCTTCGATCTCCATAGGGAGGCGAGGGCAGGGCGCCCGGAGAGCAGTTCGAGCGCGCAGTCGGTCGAGCCGCCGCTTAAAGTCGATCCGGCAGCCACGAGAGCGGCAACATGAGAACCCTCGCTCTTCCTGTCGCTGGAGGACTTGAGACCTATACGATTCGCAACGCGCCGCTCGGGCAACATCGCGAGCCACGCCCTTGGAGCCGCATTGCCTACGCGGCCGCGCATGTGGTGGCGGATCCGCTGAGCGACCGCGATCCCTGGCTCGAGGCGCCGATCGACTGGGAGCGCACGCTCGCCTTTCGGCACTATCTCTGGGATCTCGGCTTTGGCGTCGCCGAGGCCATGGATGCCGCGCAACGCGGCATGGGACTCGACTGGACGCGCGCCCAGGAGCTGGTCCGCCTTGCGCTCGCCGACGCCAAGGGTCGCAGCGGCGCGCTTATCGCCTGCGGCGCTGGAACCGACCATCTCGAATTGGGGCCGGACGTGACGATCGACGCGATCATCCGCGCCTACGAGGAGCAGATTGAATTCGTCGAAGCGCATGGCGGCCGCATTATTCTGATGGCGAGCCGCGCTTTGGCCACGATTGCGCGCGGACCGGACGATTACGCGCGGGTCTATGATCGCATCCTGTCGCAACTCGAGAAGCCTGCGATCCTTCACTGGCTAGGAGAGATGTTCGATCCTGCGCTTCAGGGCTATTGGGGCGCCTACGATCACGAGGCGGCTGCGGAAATCTGTCTCGACGTCATAGCAAGCCATGCCGACAAGGTCGATGGAATCAAGATCTCGCTTCTGTCGAAGGAAAGGGAGATCGCCATGCGCCGGCGGCTTCCCCAGGGCGCGCGCATGTATACCGGCGACGACTTCAACTATGCCGAGCTGATCGCCGGAGATGAAAAGGGATACTCCGACGCGCTTCTCGGCGTGTTCGACGCGATCGCTCCGGCGGCGGCAATCGCGTTGGACAAGTTGGCGGCCGCAGACAGCGCGGGGTACTATGAAGTTTTCGCGCCCACCGTCCCGCTGTCGCGCCACATCTTCAAGGCGCCGACTCGTTTCTATAAGACCGGCGTCGTGTTTCTCGCCTACCTGAACGGGCTCCAAAATCATTTCGTCATGGTCGGCGGCCAGCAGAGCGCGCGCTCGCTCGTTCATCTTGCGGAGCTGTTTCGTCTCGCCGACGCCGCGCGCGTTCTGCGCGATCCTGAAGATGCGGCTCAGCGAATGAAGCGCGTGCTGGCGGTCGGCGGGATAGTTTGAGCGGCGCCGCAAGGCTCGCGGAGTGGGGACGGGAGGCCGGTCGCCGCTATGACGAGTGAAACGGTCCACGGCCTGTCGATCAATCTGGCCACCGTGCGTCGCCAGTGGCGCCTGCCCGAAGCCGCTCGAGCCTGCCGCCGGCTTGGCATTCCGGCGATCGCGCCGTGGCGAGATCAAGTCGAGGAGACCGGACTTGGCGAAGCCGCGCGCATCATCCGCGGCGAAGGACTCAAGATTACCGGCCTGTGCCGCGGCGGTATGTTTCCAGCGCTTGAAGCGTCGGCTCGGTTAGCGGCGATCGACGAGAACAAACTGGCGATCGACGAAGCAGCGGAGCTCGGCGCCGCTTGTCTGGTTATGGTGGTGGGCGGCCTTCCTCGCTCTGGAGAAGCTTCCGCCCTCCCTTCGAAAAACTTGGCCGCGGCGCGCGAAATGGTTCTCGAAGGACTGGCGGCGATTCTTCCTCATGTCCGCGCCAGCGGTGTGCCTCTCGCGATCGAGCCATTGCATCCAATGTACGCCGCCGATCGCGCCTGCGTAAACACGCTCGAGCAGGCCTTGGACCTATGCGACCACCTCGGCGAGGGCGTCGGAGTCGCCATAGATGTTTACCACGTCTGGTGGGATCCGAAACTCTTCGCCCAGATCGAGCGCGCAGGCGCGGCCAAGCGGATCCTTGCTCATCATATTTGCGACTGGCTGAATCCCACACAGTGATCTGTTGTTTGACCGCGGAATGATGGGCGACGGCGTCATTGATCTCCTATCCATCCGCCGCGCTCTGGAGAGCGCCGGCTCTGCCGGGCGGCAGGAAGTGGAAATCTTCTCTGCCGAGAATTGGTGGAAGCGGCCTGGCGAAGAGGTTCTGAGCGTCTGCATCGAACGCTTCAGATCTCTGTCGCTCCGGCGGAAAGCGGACGATTCGATCAGTATGCGCCACCCTGCGCGGAAGCCGCGGACTGAGAACAGCGTACCCGGCTTACCGGCTCGGGATCGCGAAGATTGAGGGGGCGCCCAGGGGCGAGGACGAGGGCTCGAGGCTATGCTGGAACAAGGATTGGTTTTCGTGGCGCCGAGAGGAGCGCGCTCATGTTGCCGATCCTCTCGCTTCCGATCGCGCGCGGAGAACATCGTTCCAGTCGCCGCCTTCGCGTGGAGGCCGAAGTCGCACGAAACATATGTCGAACATTTCCGCAAGCGATCGGTGCCGCTCCGCGAAGCGGTCCCCTGCCCCATTCGCGTCCGTGGCGCTGCAGAAGAAAGCGCCAGGGAGCATCGCGATGCCTCTGAGCAGCGCCTCAAGCGCCGAAATGGTGCCTGGGCCCATGCCGCCGCCCGTCGCGCTATAGAGCGTGTCTTCTTGTAAGTTTTCGATCGCGGCAATGCTCAGCGCGTCAATCGCCGCTTCAGCAAGGACGAGCCTTCGAGGTGGCAAGGCAGAAGCGCGCAAGCAGAACAGCGCCTTGACTCCGCCGGCCAGCGATCCCTTGTAAGTCGGTCCTCGCGCATCAACATGGGCGACCGCGCCCTCCGCATCGAGATGCGCGAACCAGGCGCTGCCGACAGGTCCCTCACGAAGAACGCCAGCCACCGAAGCAGCTTCGATGATCGCAGGGGGAAGCCGCCGCTTGCGGGCAAGATAGCGCCAAGTCCCCGAACCCGGCCGTACCAAATTTCGCTCGGCCCAACGATCGGCGAGGGGTCTGTCCGAAGCTCCGCGGCGCCCTGCCCTTTCGCCGATCGGAAAGCTCGGCGACACCCCCGCGAATTCGCGCAGGCGCTTTCGGACATGGCCGAAGTTGACCCCCGGCTCCAGCCTTTGGAGCAGACTGAAGACGTCGCCCTTGGCATCGCTGGTCGGATCCCACCAACCCCGTCCGCCGTGGCTGACGATCAGGATCTCGCCCTTACCACGCCGGTATTTCAGGCTGAGCTTCGCGCTCTCCTTCCGGTCGAGCTTCCATGGCGGCGGCGTGCGCTCCAGCACGACGGCGCAATGCACCTTGTCGCGCAGTTCTTCGATTTCCGGGTCGATCATGGTCGCTCCTTGCGTTTGGGCGCAGGAGCTTGGCTGTCGGGCCTCGAGCTTCTCTTCGCCCCTGCCCTGCCCGCCGACCGCGAGGCGGTCGTGCTGCAAGGGCGCGCGGAACGCGCGGGAGCCCGCGACGAACCCTTGTCGGCGCGGCCGGCGCTAGCGGTAGCCATCCTTTTCTCCTTCGCTCATCAGGCGAAGGTTCGGAGGGGATGGCGCGAACAGGAAATCCCTGCCGCGGTCGTGGCCGCCCTGATCACTGGCCGGTGGAAGGCCGGCGGCTCGGGACATCTGCCCCCCGAAGTCATTTACGCGCGGTGGCGGCGATTCTCCGCGCGGGCAGCGAGTGCAGGATGGTCGTGTGGTCTCAATGTCGGCAGCCGTCTAGGCGGGGTCTGCGTCGCTTCCCGTGCTCGATTTTCGTGGTCGGCTGCTTCGGCATTATCTGGAGGATGACGAAGACAACGAACTTGGCCTTCGGGCCCGTTCCGTGGGAACCGCTGGGTCGTATCGGCGGAGGGTAAGGGAAGTCGATCGTGTCCGGGCTGCGGAGAAGCTTCCGGATCACGGCACAGTTGGCAGATGCGACGGCTGCAGGAGCTTCCGATTCAGGGGGGGTCCCTGCGACGCTGGAGATTCGCTCTGGCCGCTGGCGATGTCGCAACGAGCAGTGTGCTCGAAAGACAGTCACCGAAGCGTTGGCGATCGCGCTGCCGTTCGAGCGGAAAACACAGCGAGTTGGCGAACTCGTTCGACTGTTCGGCCATGCCGCCGGCGGCCGGGTCAACGAACGGTTGCTGACGCGCCTGGGAATGGCTGTCAGCAACACGCCATTTTGCGGCAATTGAAGAGCCATGTCAGGAAACAGCGTAAAATCGAACCGTTGCGCGCCATTGCGATTGACGACTGGAGCTGGCGCAAAGGCTTCAGATACGGAACCATTGTCGTCGATCTCGAGCGGCGCACGGCAGCGGACGTTCTGAAGACCCGCTCCGCGCATGGAACCGCGGACTGGTTGAAGCAGCATCCCGGGATCGAATTCGTGAGCCGCGATCGCTGTGGGCTCTATGCGCAAGGCATCCGGAAAGGCGCTCCGTCAGCCCGGCAGCGGGAGATGACGTCCGTCAGTCGATGCGCCGGCAGACCACGGCTCCCGGCTGTCGCGGGCGATCGCCACGAAATCGTACGCCGCCAAAACCGGCTTTCCCGCCAAGCCCTGTTTGTCAACGCCAAACGGGTGCACGCGGCCAGCAGGACCCTCGGAGATATCGCCGTTGAGATTGGCGCCGATCGCAGAACCATCGCCAAATGGGTCTCGCTGGACGATCTGCCCGACAGGCAACGTTCCGGCTATCAAGCCAAGCTCGCCACTCTACTTCCAGGAGTTTCTGGAGCGCCGATAAGCAGCGGGCGATCGGAGCGGTCGCCGGCTCTTTCATGATGTCCGGAATCGCGGCAGCTTCTCCCACCTCGAGCGGTTGCTGTCGACTTGGCGCAAGGGCGCGCCGGGTCAAACGCCATTGTCGCCACCGCCGGCAAAGGTTGAGCCGCTCGGCGAAGCTCCGGCCATTGATCCGACGACAGGCTGGCGGACCTCGCCCATGGTTGCTGCCGCTCTCTGCATCAAGCCAACGCCAACGCTGACGCCGTCAGAGGTCGCGAGGTGGGCGCTTTGAAGGAAGCCTCGCCGAGTTTCGTCGTGAAGCGGCGGCTGACGATGCGGTTCCGCGGTCTTCTGCAAGGAGCCAACCAAGCAAGCTCGACCGTTTCCTTCGTGACGCCCGACGATCTCGCCTTTCCTCAATGCAGCAATTCGCAAGAACGCTGACGCGCAACATCGAGGCCGTGAAGCACGCCATCGCGGAGCCTTGGAGCAGCGGTCAGGCGGAAGGCCAGATCAATCAGCTCAAAACGCTCAAGCGCGCCACGTATGCATGTATGGGCGCGCGAGTGTCGAGCTCTTGCGAGCACGGATGCTTCCGATCGAGCCAAACGAGCACGAAAAGTGACGCCGACCCCAATTAAGTGCCAACCGACAGGGTGGGCGGAACGTCGCGCCATCGACAGCCTGTCTTCAAGACATGCAGGATGCGCGAGATGACCGCGCAGTCGTCGACGCGCGGCTTGCCCGGCTTGGTGTGCGGAGATGCGGGCTAAGCGCCTTCCAAGCCTCATCCGACAGGCAGAATAAACTCTTCGCCAAGACGATCGCGCCCAGCGACTCAAATCAGGCGCAAATATATAATCGAAATCAATAAACTGTATGGGTTCTCAACCTAGTCCAGAAAGGCGCTCCCATTCTCTTCTTCGCGCGGCGTGTCGAAGATATTGTCTGCGTCGCGTCCGCCCGGCTTCGGACTATAGGTACGACTTCAGAATCGAAGCGCCGAGGCTATACTTTGGATCGACCATGTTGCCGAGCCTGATCCGCCCGGCTTGAGTGAGTAGAAAGTAGGCCTCGTACTGGTCGAAGCCGTAGTTCGAGACCAGCCAGCGAATGAGCTCTCTGTAGGCAATGCGCGCGGCGTCTTCCATAGGCCGAGCGGAGCCGATCGTCATGATGAACTTCTCGTTTTCAAGGCGAGGCCAGGCGATCGGCCACTTCTTGATGAGATCAACATGAATGGTCGTTGTCGACGGGATCTCGACAGCGACGCCGCACAATTCGCCATCTCCCTGCGTGGCATGGCAATCCCCGAGGAACAGATGGGCGTCCTTGTGGAGCACGGGAAAGTAAACGACCGCGCCCGGAGCGACATCGGGTACGTCCATATTACCGCCCCAGTAGTCTGGCTGTAGCGAGGAGACCGCTTCGATTTCCGGGCTAACGCCGAGCGTGCCGATGAAGGGCTCGTAGGGCAGCGTGATCTTCTTGTTGAACTTGATACCCTGCTCGGTCACTTCCATCTTCTTTACCATTTCAGGCAATGGGGGGTTCAGCATGGCGGTGTTGTTAGTCGAAACGAGGCCGCCGAATTCCGCGATCAGCGCGGTCGTACCAACAGGCTGTGGACCGCGCGGCTTGATGCTTCGGATGTGGACACAGAGCGTGTCGCCTTTCTCCGCTCCCCGCACAGCGATCGGACCGCATTGCGGATTGAGAAACGGCATATGGAGCAGTTCGGACGGCTTGTCTCTCTCGCTTTTAATGGCGCCCTCGAATGCGTCGTGCGTTTCCACGACGACAACGTCACCGGGGTCAATCGTTATCACCGGCTCCGAATATGGGCCGTAGACGTAGTGATATTTGCCCTGCTTTTCGGCCGTCAGCTCGTGGGTCTTGCCCACTTTGGCTTTGGCCACGCCAGAGCGCGCCATGTAGGACGACTCGATCCAATCAGCCATTGCATCCTCCTTGTAGTGCAAATCGACACGAATCAACCCAGCGCGCCGTTTCTGAACGGATCGGCTTCTAAAGACGAACAGCGTCCTTAATAAGCGCTGATCAACCGCGTGCGGATGGCGATCTGACGCGAGGACGCTAACGCTCCAACAGAAGGGCGCTGAGCAGCGGCCGCATCGCGTCCGTCGGCGATAACAATGGCTGTCGAGCCCCCGAGTACAAATAAGAATCCGACCGTGATGGAGCGTCGCTTTTTTCTGCATCAGTTTGCGCGTGACGTTGTCGATTGCGGCGATGCGATCAGCATCGAGGGCATGTCGCAGTCCCAAGCCCTAATGAGGCGGCCCTTGAGGTAGGCCTACTTTCACCAAAAGGGCGCTAACTGCGATTGGAACGGGACACATCATTGAGCTTCGCATGAGGGACTCGACTTTTTGACGTTTGGTGTGGTTCATGCCGTCCTGTGTCCAGGAGGCGGATGCGTCGAGACAACGTGTGCCGTTTTGTTTCCGAGTTCACTTGAAAGTCATCGTGCTCGTAAGGTCGGCGCCATCAATTTGTTCAGCTGGGCCGCGAATAGGGCCGATGCGTAGGCAAAGCAGGCGCCGACGATCATAGAGAACGGGACGACGATGAGTGCGTTCTGGCCCGTTGCCGACAGCATCGCGCTAGGCGTGAACGCCGCGGGGCTCAGTGTCAGGAAGGCGAACGTGGAGGCATAACCATAGGTGACAGCCGGAATCGAGGAAAACGCGGGGATGTGGGCGGCTAGTATGTAAAGGGTGATCGATATGCCCACGATGCCGGCGCTCCAGGCCGGCACGCCCGGGAATGAAGCGACGGCCAGTGCTGTGGTCCAGGCGACGACCACTCCGAACAGATTGGAGACGATCGTCGTCCGGAACGCCTTGGCGTCGCCTCCGGACTGAAAGAAGCAAGCCCAAGCGATAAAGGCCGCCCAGATAAGGAACACACTTGTGGAGAGAACGATCCATGTCGCGATAAAGCCCAATAGGCCGACGCTTACGGCAAGAGGTATGATCATCGTAAAAACCTTTCGAACGTTGTTGGAGACAAAACCTATCCACTCCGACACGCCAGGAATTGCCTGATGTGTTGGATCGTCGGTCACGGATCTTCGAAACTCGTTTCCCTCGAAGCTTTTAGATCACCTCCGCGCGACTGCCGGCACAGAGCCCTTCCGTCCGCCTGTTGAGTCCCTTGGCCTAGGCCACGCACTCCATACCCCTACGCCGAGCGCGGCAAACGAGGCCGCTGCTAGCATCAGGGTTGGCCGGTGAAAGGGAATCATGCCCCAGTGCGGCCAGATCACCTCGTTCGTGTTGAACGGCTCGTCGCTGTAGCGACACAGGTTCATGGAGGCACCGTCGGCCAGCATTTCAACCTCGATCTTGCTGATCAGCGCGTTGATGGCTTTGTCGTCCGCGTCGGGCTCTTGGGCGAGCTGCAAGAGGAGAGCGCGTCCGGCGGCCAGATAGGCGTGGGCGCATTCGTTGAACGGGCTTTCTTCGTCCGTAATGCTGCCGGGAACGATCCCCCAGAGACAGGCGAAGGACTGCAGGTTCAGGTAGTCCTCCAACCGCCATGTCGTCAGGTCGAACCCGGCCCTCGCGCTGGCCAGCGATCGAATTGCGGACAGATTGTCGGCGATCACCGCCATCTGGCCATGCGTCAGGCTCGGTATGGAGACGCCTACCGGAGGTGGCCCGCTGCCCGTTGAGATTCGATGCGCTTTGCTCGGCGACGCCGCTAGCATGAAGGAAGCAGCAACAAGGGCGACCAAAGCGCGTCTCACAACAGGCTTCCCAATGGCCCGAGCGCGACAAGATTCCAGCGTCCAGCGCGACCAGTCAATCTGACAAGCGAGAGCGGCGCGACATCGATCCGGACAAAGGCTGAAGGCCCAGCGCCAAGCGCGTTCACAATCGCCGCGCGAACGACCGAGGCGTGGGTCACGGCTAGCGTCGCGCCCTCGCGTGCCAGCGATTGTGTGAGCCAGGCACCGACCCGCTCGATGAGGGCGGCGAAGGACTCACCCCCATGGGGTGCGACTGCAGGATCGCCGAGCCAGGCCGCGAACGCGTCCGGTTCGTGTTCAGCGACGCCTTTCGAGGAGAGACCGCGCCAACGTCCACAGTCGCAGTCCCGTAGGGCGGTCTCGACTTCGACTTCGGCTTCGAAACCGAGCGCCTGAGCTGTCTCGCGGGCGGCGCGGGCCGGCGCTGTCAGCAGATGAGCACAGGAGCGTAATCGACTGCGCAAGGCTTCGAGGGCGCTAAAGGCCGAGGCTTCGAGCCCTTCGTCGTCAGGAAAGCGCGCCGCGCGCGTCGCCTCTGACGCGCCATGCGCGAGCAGGTCGAGGCGCACGGTCATCGGCGCACCCGCCTTCCGACTTAATAGGCCGTCTGTAGCCGGCTCACTTTTGCCGCCGCAAAATCGCGTTGGACCCACGCGCCGAAGCCGAGCCCGAGGACCGTCCACATGATCGCCTGCGCGCCGAGCGACGCGATGCGGAACTGCCAAAGCACAACGGCCGGGAAGCCTTCAGGAACCTCGTTGAGCGGAGGCATCGCAATCGCGAAGATGACCACCGCGACAAGATAGACAGCGGCGCCGATCAGCGTTGCGTTCCACGCGCCATGCTGCTCGATGAGCCGATTGCGGACGTTCCAAGCCGCGATCATGGCGCCCAACGACAATATGATCATCCCGAAATAGATGGCAGTGCGCAGGCCGATCGTGTCGGGGTTGCCGATCGATGGCGGATTGGCTGGATATTTAAGGATCGGGACGGCGTAGACGGCGAGGAAGCCCATGACCGCGACCACCGCCGCCGTCACGCGAGGGCTCCAGTCGCTGATCCGGCCGTAACAAATCGCGAAAGCGAGCGCGAACAGGCCGCCGAACGCTATGCTGTAAACGGTGACGCCGGTGAAGAGCCCGATCCCGGCCTGAACTGGACGGCTGACGAGTTCAGGCTCCTCTTTATAAGGAGGTGGGTTTTCGCCTCTCGCCACCGCGGCGTCGCGCTCGGCCTTGGCGTTCGCCTCGTCCATAGCCGACTCAAAGGCGATGGCCCGGTCGACGGCCGGCTCGCCGACGAGTTTCAGCAGCCCGAACGAAAGCAGGGCGGCGACAAAGCCAACGATCATTCCCCGCCAGAGCAAAGATCCTGTGGTCATCACGATTGTCCTTAAACAAAGCCTCGGCCGTTGCCGTCATTCGACGCGGTAGGCTTAAGCCAACACACGGATCAGGACTGGCTCCGCGCCTTACACCGGCTCAAGTCCAAACCGCTGAGGTTTAATGGCATGGGAAGCCGAGCAGATGGCGGCTGTCGTGCACGAACTCATGCACGTACATGCCCCTGATGATCGAGGTCGCACCCTCTTCCGCGCCGACGAAATAGACGCCGAGGAGGCAGATGAGACCAGCGAAGATCACCCATGGCAATAGCTCGCGGGCGGGGATGGTTGTGGGAACTGCGACGGTTTGCTGGGTGAGGGTGGGCATTCCTGATCTCCAAGGCCAGGGTCAAAAACGAAAAACGCCCCACGCGACTCCGCCCGGGGGGCGAGTGCAGTGAGGCGTTGGTGCCGGTATGTGATGCAGCGATATCGCTTAACCGAAACGCTTACATAACCGCGTACACCTGTCAAGCGCTAACGCGCGCTCCTGTCGACAACGAATTGGCGGTTCTGGCGCCGGTGCTGGTCCGCTTCTTGTGCTCGTTCCGAATGAAATTCCGGGGGATTTATCGACGGAACCATCGAATCACCCATGAATGCTAGAGTGGTCTATGGAGAGAGCGAGCCGCTCGACCCGCCGACCGGCTACAATGTGCGAACGCAGGATCTCGGCAACATCGTCTTCGGTTTCGAACTTGTACCAGGCTCCCTCTGGATAAATCACCATCACCGGTCCGTGTTCGCACACGTTCATGCAGCCTGCGTGATTAATCCGAATCCGCTTCACGCCCAGTGTCATAGCGAGGCGGCACATGAAGTCACATAACTGGCGGCTGCGCTTACCGCCGCAGGAGCCTCGCCAATGTGTTTCAGGTCGCTCGTTGGTGCAGCAAAACACGTGCACTCGGTACACCGGCTCAGGAGTCTCGGAGGACGAATGAGAAAGCACAGGGATCGCGCTATCATTCATGCCTAGCGGCCACGCATTGCATGAAACCTTCGGCAAATTCCTTGCGATTGAGGTTCTTGCCGATCACGACAAACTGAGACACACGCGGTTCATTCTCGTTCCATAAACGATCGGGCCGCATCGTGGTCAGCATTCGCACACTCTGGAACACGATGCGCTCCCTGAAGCCGCTCGCATTGAAGATGCCCTTGGTGCGGAAGAGGTCTTGGCCCCGAGCCTGTGCAATGTTGTTGAGCCAGATCGAAAAGCGATTCAAATCGATGGGACGCCTCTCCTCCAGGATGAACGAACCTACTGCTTGATCGTGTTCGTGCTCATGATCTTCGAGGAAGTTAGGATCGACGTCGAGTTTCTGCACCAGATCAAACGCGCCAACACCGATCACTTGGTCAATGTCAACCTCGGCATTAGTCGTGAAATGAATGCGCGCCAGCGGATTTAAGGCGCGCACTTTGGCTTCGACTGCCTTGAGCTGCTCCGGGGCAACTAAGTCGATCTTATTGATCAGCACGATGTCGCTGAAGGCGATTTGCTCGACCGCTTCACTGCTCTGCTCGAGATTCATTTCAAGATTGACGGCATCAGCCAGAGTGACGAAAGCGTCGAGGCGGATGCTGTTTTTCACCTCATCCGCGACGAAAAAGGTGGATGCGACCGGGGCGGGATCCGCGAGGCCGGTAGTCTCGATCAGGATGCCGTCAAGCTTGTCCGCGCGCTGGTGTAAGCGCTGCAGCGTATCGATCAGATCGCCGCGCACGGTGCAGCAAAGACAGCCGTTGTTGAATTCAACGAGTTCAGCTTGGTCGTCCTGAACGATGAGTTGACCGTCGATGCTGATCTCTCCAAACTCGTTGACAATCACGGCGATGGTCTTGCCGTGTTCCTCACGGAGGATGCGATTGATCAGCGTCGTTTTCCCGGACCCAAGGAAACCCGTTACTACTGTAGCTGGAATGCGATTTCTGACTTTTTGATTGATGGACACGTGTTCACCTCCTCGAAGCTAGAAACAGCGATAGACCGGACACGGTGAGCATCGGCGCCTGAGTGCAGCGGGAACAGCTCGCTTCACGCCTCGATAAGCGGCATGCCGTTGCGCAACGAGGCGGACATTCGATTCTCAAATGCTGTAGAGGTACTGAGTTCGCCGTATCCAATAGGGACGGCTTGACGGGCAAGGGCGCACAATCCTTATCTCCAAGCCGCAGGGTTAAAAACGAAAAACGCCCCACGCACATTCGCCCGGAGGGCGAGTGCAATGAGGCGTCGGTGCCGGTATTTTATACAGCAATATCGCTATGGCAAAACGCTGGCACAATGGGTCACATATGTCAACCACGTCCGCGCGCTTCAAGCCATCCGGTCACGCAGGCAGGAGCTCTGTCACTGCTTCGCCAAATCAGATGCCGGTGGGCGGGCTCCAGATGCGGACGTGTTTGTTCGATACGGCTCGAAATCGCCGCCTCGCCGGTAAACCGCCCTGGTCGGATCACACGCCGCCCTTAAGCGAAACGATCGCCGTCGAACCCCTTGGATACATCTAGAAACGCGGCGGTTGCTGCCGCGCAGGGTGAAGGAAAAACGCCTCGGCATACTGGCGCCGGACAGCTCGGACTTGACGCGGCCAGGCAATGATCGGGCGCTAGCGCCACTGTGCTGGCGCCGCTGGCAGGGCACGGATGGTGAACCTCCGCCCGTCACACGTCCCGCCGGGGCTTGAGGTTCCAACGGCTATCGTCGGCATCGATGGCATGCCGTTTGCTTAACGCATCGCGAGGGTAAGGACACGCCGAAAGGACAAGACAGGACGTTGGTATTGACAACCCGTTTTTTGTTGACACGATTGTGACAGCAAAAAAGAGGCAGCGGCGTCCGAAAGGCCCCTAAGGGTGTGTTGCCCTGTGGGTTTGGTCTTGGGGTGGCGCGACAAGCTTTCGAAGCGAGAGCGAATTGCTCATCGTAAGAACAAAGACCGTCGAGTTCCAGGGAGAGAACCATGCAGGGCAAAGTACCTGGAGTTGCAGTTAAGGATCAGCACACATCTGAGCCTTGGCGTGTTGGTGTGCTTTTCTCAAGAACCGGCTTTATGTCGGTTATTGAAGAGACACAGCTACGTGGAACCCTGATTGCGATCGATGAGATCAATGAGCTGGGCGGTATTAGCGGCAGGCCGATCGAGCCGATAATTTATGACCCGGGATCTGATGTTCGATCCTATGGACAATATGCCAAACGCTTGATGGTCGAAGACGGCGTCAGGACCATTTTCGGTTGCTATACGTCGGCAAGCCGTAAGGCAGTCCTGCCAGTCGTGGAACGATTGGACGGGCTCTTGTGGTACCCAACTCTGTATGAAGGGTTCGAGTTTTCGCCGAACGTCATCTATAGCGGGGCCACACCGAACCAGAACTCGGTCCAACTTTGCAAGTTGCTCATGGAGCAGTTCGGTAATCGTTTCTACTTCGTAGGATCGGATTATATCTATCCGCGGGAGTCGAACCGAGTCATGCGCGAATTTGTCCGTAACAACGGAGGAACAGTCGTAGGTGAGCACTATCTCAGGCTAGAAGCGGACCGCACCGAATTCATACCTGTTCTGCGAGATATTAAGAGAGCGCAGCCGGACGTGATCTTCTCGACGGTGGTAGGCGAAACCACCACATTTCTCTATCAAGCTTATCACGATTTTGGTCTCAATCCGAAGTCCGCTCCGATCGCTAGCTTGACTACCACCGAAGCCGAGATCCGGGCCATGGGTTATGACGTCGGTGAGGGCCATTATACGGCGGCTTCTTATTTTCAGGGTATAGAGAGCGAGAATAACAGCAAGTTCGTCGCCCGCTATCGCGACCGATATGGTGATGGCGAGCCCACAAACATGTGCCTCGAAGCCTCTTATTTTCAAGTCAACCTTTTCGCCCGCACGCTGCAACAGACCAACTCGCTTGAGACGAAGTTACTTCGCAATTCGGTTATGGGCGCCGAGTTCGACGCGCCACAGGGCTGCGTGTCAATTAATCCGGTGTGGGGTCATGCCGATGTTTGGACGCGGATTGGAAGGGCCAATCGGCAGGGTCAGTTTGATATCGTGTTTCAGTCCCCCTCAAACGTGAAGGCGGATCCCTACCTTGTAGGTTACGGTCGGTGCTTGGAGTATTGCTAGAGGCTTGGGGCATTGCTAAATGCGGTTTCCGGGTGCCACTTACCGCATCAGGCGAGAGGAGCACCCAGGACGCATGTCGAGAACAGACGAAGAACTAAATCCCGGGGCTGGAATGCAACAATCGGGAAGCCGCGCGGGAACAAGTGAGCAAAGGAGGCACGGCAATCGCCCGGCTGAACTGAATATCGCCGTCATCGTAGAGCGTGACGACAATGGAGAGTTCCTCATTCGGGAGCTTCAGCGGCAGCGTGCCGGCGTGCGTCATATATGGCCGTTGCCGGCCCAATTGCCGCTTCAATATGACGCTGTTTTTTGTTCTCTTTCGAACGACTTGCCCCAGCGCATACCATGGGTTCCTGGGGAGCCGTCTTCTGCGCTCATCCTCGTCGACGAAGGCAAAGAACCACTCAATTTGGACTTAATTAATAATTGTGCGAGTCACGGCATGCTCCACTACCCGGCGACCTCTCGAATGATTCAATCCGTGCTGATGCTCGCGCGCGAGAGTTTCCAGTACGAGCGCCGGCTTCGCGGACGCATCGAAAAACTCGACGAAAGTCTCCGTACGATGCGCTTGGTCGAACGCGCCAAAGCGTTATTGGTCAGACTGAAGAATATCAGCGAAGAAGAAGCCTACAGTTTTTTGCGGAAGCAAGCGATGGAGAAGCGCGTGACAATCGGCACCGTGGCTGCGACCGTTATTGACTCGTATGAACTTCTCAGCTGAAACTAATTTAAGTAGCTAAGAGATGAGCGCCGTCCATAAACGGCCAAAGGATCTTGTGTTTTCTTGAATGCGCGTCGTTTGGGCGCTTGGCGGAACATCGCGGCCAAATAGCTCCCGCACGGGATGATGCAATGTGGTTTCTGCGTTGAGCGACTGATTGAAGCCGCCTGCTCAAGCTCTACCTGAAAAAGCCTCCACACTTGGCTCCTGCGCCCGCAGGTGTAGGGAGTTGGGCGAGAATCAGCGCCGTCGGAACGCGATCGTTGACACCTACCGTATTGTCGGTTAGCGTCGCCCTATTCGCGGCACCGCTGCCGCAGCCAAAATACAGGTAATGAAGCCTCACGACTTTCGTTTGCGCGGAACGTGAGGTTTTTTGTTAGCGAACAGTAGAGTTCGCATGCGGCAATAAGGTCCGCACATCTACGGCAACAAGGCCCCAAAACGGTCTGCTTCGCGCAGCTCGCTTTGGGGCTTTTTTATTTTGTGGACGAGCAGGGTGAATACAAACCGCCGAGGTCTTTCGAAGGCTGCCGTTGTGCTTGGCGCCCCGCCTGTCGCTGGCTTTCCACAAATCTGGCGTCAAAATGCCTCTCTGGTCCGCGCGGCGGAGCGGCAGACCGAGGCGGCGGAGCGGCAGATCAAGGCGGGCGTCCACTTCTCGCTGACTGGCGCCGCCGCCATCGAGCAATCGCTGCACCAGGGGACCATTCTCGCAACTAAAGACATCAACGCCGCTGGGGGCATCAACGGGAAGGAAATCGCGCCCGTGGTTGAGGATCCGCCTTCGGTTCCCGCTCCGATCGCCGATAAGGCTCGCAACCTGGCGCCATCGAACAAATGCGTGTCGGATCCGGCTCCTTCGCTGGCGCAAAGGCAGTGGTCTCGGGTCTTCGAGAGGAGAAGACTACATCCCCGCTGCGCTTCTCGGCGTTCGCCACTCTCAACCGAGGGGGTGTCGCCGTTGGCGCCCTGAGCAGCCAGCTCAGAGATGAATGATCCACCATCATCCGGTTGTCTAGATAGACGCTAGTAAGCCCAAAGGAGGAATATGAAATGTACCACGGAGATATTTCGAGCAGCAAAGATACCGTTGGCGTTGCCGTAGTTAACTACAAGATGCCACGCCTGCACACGCGAGAAGAAGTGCTCGCAAACGCCCACAATATCGCCAAGATGGTCGAGGGAATGAAACTCGGCCTGCCGGGTATGGATCTCGTCATCTTCCCTGAATACTCCACGCACGGTATCATGTATGACCAAAAGGAGATGTATGAGACTGCCTCGCAGATCCCGGGGGAGGAAACTGCGATCTTTTCGAAAGCCTGCCAAAAGGCGAACGTTTGGGGCGTGTTCTCGCTGACCGGTGAACGCCACGAAGAACACCCAAATAAAGCGCCCTACAACACCCTCATTCTGGTGAACAATAAGGGTGAGATTGTCCAGAAATATCGCAAGATCATGCCCTGGGTGCCAATCGAGGGCTGGTATCCTGGGGACTGCACCTATGTCTCCGAGGGCCCCAAAGGGCTGAAAGTTAGCCTCATCATCTGCGATGACGGCAACTACCCTGAAATCTGGCGCGACTGCGCCATGCGCGGCGCGGAACTAATCGTACGCTGCCAGGGCTATATGTACCCGTCCAAGGAGCAGCAGATCCTAATCGCGAAGGCGATGGCATGGGCCAACAATGTCTACGTCGCCGTCGCTAACGCAACCGGTTTCGACGGTGTCTATTCCTATTTCGGCCATTCCTCCGTCATCGGATTCGACGGCCGCACGCTGGGCGAATGCGGCACCGAGGAAAACGGCATCCAGTACGGGCAGCTCTCGATCTCCTTGATCCGCGACGCCCGCCGCAACATGCAGTCGGAGAACCATCTCTTCAAGCTGATGCATCGCGGCTATACGGGCCTGATCAATTCCGGCGACGACACGCGCGGCCACGCGGTTTGCCCATACACGTTCTACAAGCAATGGATCACCGATCCAGAGGGGACTCGCGAGAAGGTCGAAGCGATGACCCGCCAGACCGTCGGCACGCCCGAAGCACCCATCGAGGGCATTCCAAACACAGTGGCCGCGCACCGCTAGGGCAGAGCCTTCATTGCAGCGCCGCGACCTGCGAGGGCCGTGGCGCGCTTGCCGGTGAGAAACTTTTGACTGCGCTTTTTGGAGACCGAAATGAATCAGGCAATGGGACCTGTTGTGGCTCCCGCTGCGCAAGGCGACGTGTTGAAGGACTTCCGTATCGCTTCCGAACCCTATTTCCGGCTTGTGGGAAACGAAATTGCCATATTCGAAGCCGCCTCCGCCTCGCGCATGCCCGTCATGTTGAAAGGACCGACTGGCTGCGGCAAGACGCGTTTCGTGGAGTATATGGCGTGGCGGCTCGGCCGTCCGCTCATCACGGTCTCATGCCATGAAGATATGACGGCTTCCGATCTCGTTGGCCGCTACCTGCTCGATGCCGAAGGCACGGTCTGGCACGACGGCCCGCTAACGTTGGCTGTGCGCTCTGGCGCCATCTGCTACCTGGATGAGATCGTCGAATCTCGCCAAGACACGACCGTCGTCATCCACTCCCTGACCGATGATCGCCGGATGCTTCCGCTCGAAAAGAAGAACGAGGTGCTGAGGGCGCATCCCGATTTCCATCTCGTCATCTCGTACAATCCCGGCTACCAAAGTGTGCTGAAGGATCTGAAGGAATCGACCAAGCAGCGGTTCGCCGCGATCGCGTTCTTCTATCCAGAGGAATCGGTCGAGGCCGAGATTGTCGCCACGGAATCCGGGGTTGATGGTCGCATGGCTGCGACGCTGGTGCGCATCGCCCAGCGGGCGCGCAACTTGAAGGGGCACGGGCTGGAGGAAGGCGCTTCGACGCGGATGCTCATCAATGCCGGCTTGCTGACGAAGCGTGGTATTCCGATCGAGGAAGCCTGCGAGGTCGCCCTGGTGCTGCCGATCACCGACGATCCCGATATGCGTGATGCGCTCAAGGCCGCCGTTGCGGCCTGCGTCTGACCCGCATGGCGCAGCAGATGGCGCAACCTTCCGGCCGGCATGATGAAAACCATGAAGACGCGCTAAGGCGGCAGCCTTCGACTTCTTTTCCGGCGGATCTGCATCAAGCCTGGATCCGCGCCTGCCGCCGCCTATCCGGTGCCGGCTACGGTCAATCGGTGACGAACGCTTACATACGCTCGTCGCCGGAACTTGCGCGACTTGTCTCGCCGCAAGCGGCAATCGATTTGGCGGGAAGCGTGTCCGGTTTGGCGATTCGGTCCGGCCGCGGTGCTGCAGCCCTTCTTCCCGAGGCGGCTACGACCGCGGCGGCGAAGCTTGGCGAAAAGCCTTTCGCCCATTGGCTGCGCCTCGTCGATTATGCGAACACCAGCGCCCCAGAATCGCTGGCGTCCATCCTCGAGCGAACCGCGCAGCTTTTAACCCGACTTGATCTCGAAGGTCTGGAATCGTGGCTGCATATTGGTATCCGTATGGCCGAGGGCGATGCCAAGAGGCGCCTACGCTTCTTCACCATGGACGACCCGGTAGCCAGACGGTGGTTGCGACGCCTCGGCGGCGAGATCGGCTTTTCCGACATGGAATCGCGGCTTAGGCCCTTCCTCGCCGCGTTATGGGGAGACCACCCGCCGCTACGGGAAACGCCCCCAGGCGCACCGGAGCAGGCGCACCGGCGTGCAGGATTCGACGGCGGGGTCGTGCGCTTGCCCGCGTCCTTCCCCGGATTCTCATCCGCTGACGCCGAAAGGCTGTATCGAGCGGCAGTCGCGCACATCGCCGCGCATCTGAAATTCTCGCGCGAGCGCTTTCCGATCGGTGGCCTCAAGCCGACGCAAGTCACGCTGGTGTCGCTGATCGAGGATGCGCGCGTCGAGCGACTCGCCATGCGTGAACTGCCGGGTCTGGCGCGGCTGTTTCTTCCCTTTCACACGATAGAGCCTTCCTCCGCCGGTACGGCCGTCGCCCTCTTCGCCAGGTTGGCGCGCGCGCTGGCCGACCCGTCCTATCATGACCCTGACTCCTGGGTGGCCAAAGGACGCAATGCCTTCGGCGCTGCGGAAGACGAATGGGACAATCAGCAGATTAGTCGCCGCATCGGCGATCTCCTCGGCAACGATCTGGGCCAGATGCGTATCCAGTTCGATCCGAAGACCTATGTGGTGCAGCCGGCCTACCGTGACGACAATCTGGGCCTGTGGGACTTCGGCGACGATGATTCGCAGGCCGAGCATGTTCTTTCGACCGCGCGCGTCCGGCAGGAGGAGAACGACAAGCAGCCGGATCGTGTCGAGCCTGAGAACAAGCCGAATGGCGAACGTGACAAGTTGCACATGACCAAGCAGCCGGTCGACGGTATGCTCGTCGCGCGCTATCCGGAATTTGACTATGTCACTGGGCGCGAGCAGCCGCGCTGGACCTCGGTCAAGGAATACCAGTCAAATTGCGGTCCTCCCGACGAGGTCGCCCGGTTGCGCGAGCAGCGAGCCGACCTGGCGGGGAGGCTGACGGCGCTGATACGCTCGGCGCGCGTTAGCCGCGCCGAACGCCAGCGGCGGCAGCCCGAAGGCGAGTTGCTTGACCTCGACGCCTGCATTGACGCGGCCATAGCCCGCCGTATCGGCGAGCCGCCCAGCCCGCGCGTCCATAGCCGCTACGAACGGCGCAGCCGCGACCTTTCGGTGCTGCTCCTGCTCGACGCCTCGCAATCGACGAGCGACCGGGTCCGTGACGGCAAGCAGACCGTGCTGGATGTCGAGCGCCAGGCGGCCGCCCTCCTGTCTCAGGCCATGTCCGGCCTTGGCGATTCATTCGCGCTCGCCGCTTTCTGTTCGGATCGCCGCGAAGACGTGCGCTACACGCGCATCAAGGATTTTGATCAACCCTATGATGACCTAGCGGAGTCGCGCCTGGCCGGCTTGCAGAGCAGCTTCTCGACGCGTCTGGGCGCGGCTATTCGCCACGCCGGTTCCGATCTTGCCGGCCAGCGCAGCTATCGGCGGCTACTTCTGGTGGTCACCGACGGCGAGCCGTCGGACATCGATGTCGAGGACCGGCTCTATCTGGTCGAGGACGCGCGCAAGGCCGTACAGAACGTGAGCCGGCTTGGCATCAACACGTTCTGCATTGGGCTCGAATCCGGAGCCGATTCCTATCTCGGACGCATCTTCGGCCGGAGGAACGCCGTCAGCATCGCCGCGGTCGAACGGCTGACTGACCTGTTGCCGAAGCTCTATCTGATGCTGGGCCACTGAAGCCTGAGGCGGTCGGGTCAAGTCAGCCTTTGGAGAGGCGGTTCGTGGCCCGTCTTACACGGGCATCCTCGCTCTACCCGTCATTTTTACCGGCGCGCCCCAATATTTCAGTGACTTGGGACCCGCTTTAGTTCCGCGCGTAACTCCCAAGACCCCCCTTGAGTGGCGAGAGAATCAGGCTTGGAGCGCGCTCAAGGCGGCGGCCGATTCCTATTTGTTCGCTCTGCGATTTACTTTCGTTCTCGCGGGGGCCCGCTCTGAAGCCTTCGCGACTGCGAAAAAATAGGGGGTGCTTGGGAGTTATACGAGTTCCGGGTGATTGACTCGGCGGGGAAGGATTCTCAGTTGGATTTCCCGCTGGTAGATAGGAAAGCCATGATTTGCTGGGGGCGAGCATGGCGCATGTGGCCGGTCATCTGAGCGTTGCGGCATTGGAGGAGCGTTACGAAGCCAGCGGGGACGCGATGTCTTCGCGGCATTTCCAGACGATCTGGCTGTTGGCGAAGGGCCATACGATCGGGGAAGTGTCGGCGATGACCTCGTTTGGGAGCCGCTGGATCGAGCAGCTTCTGGAGCGCTACAACGCGCGCGGGCCTTCGGCGCTGGGCGATCTCCGGCGCGGCAACGGCGCGGTGGCGACTGTTCTGAGGCCCGAGGTGTTGGATCGGCTTGGCGCTCGTCTTGCCGATCCTCCGCCGGACGGCGGGGTTTGGACGAGCGCCAAGGTTGCGCAATGGATGGCGGGCGAGTTGGGCCTGGCGTCGCTCGCCGCGCAGCGTGGCTGGGAGGCGCTGAGGGCGATCGATTGGTCGATCCAAAAGCCGCGGCCGCGCAACCCCAAGGCGGCGACGCTCGAGGAGCAGGACGACTTCAAAAAAAAGTGGCCGACATTGTCGCCGAGGAAGCGGCGCGCCATCCCGACACGCCGATCGAGACTTTCGCGACCGACGAACACCGGATCGGCCTGAAGCCGGTGACGCGGCGAGTTTGGGCGCCTGTGGGCAAACGGCCGATCTCGCACGGCCACCATCGGTTCGAATGGCTTTATGTGACGGCCTTCGTCTCACCCGCCACCGGTGAAGTCTTCTGGTACGTCTCGAACGGCGTATCGAAGCCTTTCTTCGAGGCGCTGCTGCGCTTGTTCGCCGAGGAAGCCGGCGCAGGGCGCGATCGGATCATCGTGCTCGTGCTCGACAACGCCGGCTGGCACGGTGAAGCCGGCCTTGTCGTACCGGAAGGGGTTCGTCTCGTCTTCCAACCCGCCTATACCCCCGAAGTGCAGCCGGCCGAAACGCTCTGGACGCTGGTCGACGAGCCGATCGTCAACAAGCACATTCCCGACCTCGAAACGCTCGACGAGGTCATCTCCGCACGTTGCGCCGCCCTCGCTGCGGAGCGACAAAAAATCAAAAGCCAACCCGGCTTCCACTGGTGGCCCAAAATCGCCAACCCGAGGTGATCACCAGGAAATCGTATTACCTCCGCGCTCAAAAAGGTCAGGCAAGTTGGGCCTCTGGCCGAAGCGCAGCCGCAACGGACGGCCACCTTTCCCTTCGGCGCGAGAAAGTTGCTCAGGCTCGCGAGGGCACCTTTCCTCGATTACCCTCGATGATCTCCATGAACTCACTGATCTCCTGGCGCGGCACACCGAGCTGATAAAGCGCGTTTCGGATCTCGTGCAGTCACATCGAATTCATAGTCGGTCAGATGTAATTGTTCGTGCGCGGAGAACATGTCTTTACCGGATAACACTTCGGACCGCCAGTGGCTTCGATGGTCCAGGTTGTGACTATGAACTTGTATCCTGCTCGGTATTGGTCCGTATGAAAATCCTTTACCTTTGGACATCCCGATCTCCTCTTGCTTATGTCGCAGCTCTCAGACCCGCTCGAGCGCCGCCTGCTTTCCTGAGCTTTCCTGAGCCTCGGCTTTCTTATAGGCCGTCAAGTCATTTTTGCTGACGCCCGGGATAATAATATCCGCGTAGGAGGTCAGTTCATCAAAGAACTCACCGTTATAATCGCGATAACTATCACTGCTCTTCTTCTTCATGTAATCAGTGATCAGCACCGTCTTTAGTTCTTCAACGATCATGCCTTCGTACATATTACGCGCAGTGAAGATGTGCGCCTCAATGTAATCCGTCTTGAATCCATCATTGAGCCCGAAGTATTTCGGAACGAAATGAACCCACTGACGCAGCACGGCGTCCCAGGTCGAGCGGGGTTGGCCCGGCAGCACCTGAACCCCCGGATGGCTGAACTTCGCCACGTTGAACATGATGCATTTGCCCGCAGCTTGGTCGAGGACCCGCAGCAAGTGCTCCGAGCCGTCGGAGACGGCCCAGCGCATGAAAGAGTTGGCGACGAACCGATTGGTGACCAGCTGCTTGAAATGTTGACGAACTTCTTTGAGCCCCGTCGTCGTATAGGCCGTGAGCCGCTGCCAACTATGCTCGGTGGACACGATGAAGCAGCCACCGGGGAATGGATTCTTGCTCGCGGCGCCGCTCGCCGCTCGGTCGAGATCTCCGATCGTCATGGTCTGCGCGACGCGGTTCGCGTAGTCGCCGTCGCCGCTGTGGCTCAATTGGCCAACGCCCGCGATCCGCACGGCGTCGCCGAGCCCAAGCTTTCCCAGTTCGCGAGCGATATCGAGCGCCATCCCGCTGCCGGTCCCGCCGGCGAGACCGAAAGCCACCAAGACCGTGGACTTGCAGCTCGCTCGTTTGATCTGATCGGTGAAGCGCTGCAGCGCCCTGGCAAGCGGCTTGTCGTCGAGATAGGAGCCAAAAGCCGCTATGGCTTTCGCGATGGCGCGAGGAGTGTGTTCGCCGGGCTTGGGCATATGGAAGGCTTGGGGCAGTTCGGGAAGCAGATCCTCTCCGCCTGCGACCGTGTACAGCGGGCGTACGGCCTCCAGCTTCTTGGCGAACGCCGCCGCGTCCGGCGTTGCGAGCGTAACCGACTCATGATGGAATTTCTCGGCGGCGACTTTGCGCGACACTAGGCGTGACTTGAACGATCTTGCATAATCGTTCGCCACTTGGACGTCATCATCACCAATGTCGACGACGAGGGTGGCGAGCGTCGTTCCAGCAAGAGTGAGGTTGTCCTCGATTTCCCCCGTTCTCAGAACCGCCTCGACATAGACCGCTCCCGTGCGGCCGATGCCGATCACATGAACGCAATGAGGGTCGTTTCCGTATGCGTCATCAGACGTAGACATTGTCGTATACTCCTCCAAGAATTTCTGATTGGCGAAGAACCCGTATTCGCAATCACGACGCCAGTAAGCGCGCCAGCGTCTTGCTGGCGTTGTTGGTGAACGCTGAGATCCGTTCGGCGATCAAGTAGTTCCGCGCCCCGAAGATCCGGCGCGCATACTGGTCGGCCCGGCGGTCCAGCGCCACGCAAAAGATGCGGATGCGCCGCGCCGCGGCACTCGCCACGGCTTCGCGGGCGTCCTCGACAAGATATTCGTCCTCGACGACATCGATGTCCGACGGCTCGCCGTCGGTCAGAACCAGAATCACCTTGTGGTCGGCGACCTCTTCGGCCAGCGCGGCCGCGGCGTGACGTAGCGCGGGCCCCATGCGTGTGGAGAGACGGCTCGTCAGCGCCGCGAGGCGGGCCCGCTGCGGAGTGTCAAACGGCTCATCGAAATCCTTGACCCGCTGATAGTTGACCTCGTGGCGGCCGTTGGAGGCAAACCCGTGCACCGCGATGCGGTCGCGTTGCGGGTCCAGGGCTTCGGCAATGACGGTGGCGGCCTGCTTTTCCAGCTCAATCACTCTGGTGAAGCTGCCAGGTACGAATTGATCGGTTGACGCCGATAGATCCATCAAGAGAACGATCGCGGTCGACCGCCGGCGTCGGCCGTGGCGACGAAAGATCCGGCCATCGAGCGCAAGACCGGCGCGCTGCTGCACGGCGTTCTCAATCATCGCATTCACGTCGAGCTCATCGCCCTCCAGCATCCGAGACAAGCGTATGGATCGATCGGGCGTGCGGTTCAGTCCGAGAACGGGCGCCCGCGCTGAGCATGCAAATCGCCGCAGCTTGGGTGTTCGGCGCCGGCTCCGCACGGGCTCGAGCACAGTCGCCCAGTCCTCCCGCAACGCTTCAAGCCGATGGTCCCATTCCGGATAATGGAACTGGCGGTGCAGATCGAGCTCGGTTAGGTCCGACCTTTGCGGCTTCTCATCTCGAGCAGCAAGCGCGAACTCCACATCGGAATGAGCGCTTTCGTCGATGGGCAGTGCGCTGTTCTTGCACCAGAGGACAGCGTTGTCGTCGCGATAGATGGGCGCCGGCCGATAATGGCGGGGCAATTCGAGCCGCATTTTGCCGATGTCGATGGACAAAAGACAGGCGAGGCGATCGAACGCCACGACGTCGTGAAGATCACGAGCCGCAACTTCCTCGAAACGCTCTCTTCCCTTGCGCACCCAGGCATTGGCGTCGGTGTAGGCAGGCTCGTGCAGCGCACGCGTCAGTCGCGCTGCAAGGCCAGCCAGATCGAAGCCTGACGCCTGCTGCGAAGCGGTGTGGAAACGTCCCCACAATGCGTGCAGGCCCGGATGATCCCGCACCATCAGACGTTCGACCCGAGCGTCCTCGATGAGCGCCGTCAACGCCAGTAGTGTCGGCCCTCGGTTGCCGGCGAGCCGCCCCAGCGGCGAGTGACGCAGATGCGCGGCGACGTGGGCGAACATGGCGCGCAAAAGAAGCGCGCGTATCTCGGGTTCGGCCCCGTCCACGCGACGGGGTATGAGGATCACCGCGTCGCCGATCGTCGGCGCAGGAAACGGCGCGTCGCCGGCGAGGGGGTCGTGCAGGTCGATCGCAAAATGCCCAAAGCCGTACCCCGCCAGGTAGTGCGCTAAAGCATCGCGTTGATGCAAGACATATTCGGTGTCGCTCCGTGTTCGCTCGTCCGAGAAGACCAGGGGGTCTTCCCATTCGAAATAATGGAGCCTCCATTTCTCATCGTGCCGGCGCCGGTTGAGACCGTGCAGCGCCCATCGGCGCAAACCGGCAGTGTCCGACGCCAGGCTGGGCTGAGCGCCGAGGCGGTTGGCAAACATGCGGGCCGCTTCAGGCGTCTCCGCCGCGACTTGAGCGATCAGATCTGTAAGAGCGACAAACTCCGCCTCGCGCCCCAGATGGTCGGATAGCAACGGCAGCGCCTCGACGAGGGCGCCATGCGCGGCGATATCGATCTCGCGCAACGCCGCCAGCCGTTGCGACAAGGTGGGTCGCCGAAGGATTTCCTGTCGCGAGTTCATGGTCGCGGCCCGAATTGGGCCTCCACAAACCCGGCGAGCGCCGCTTGCAGATCGCCGTCGTCGGTGAGCGGCGCCGTCATCGCGAGCGCACAAGCTTCATGCGGCGACACGCCTTCGCTCATCAGCGCGCCGGAGTGCACCAGCATGCGGGTGCTTATGCCTTCATCGAGACCTCTGCCTCGCAATGCGCGCGACTGCGCTGCTATCGCCACCAGCTGTGCAGCGAGATCGGTTGAGATACCGCTTTCGTGAGCGACCACCTCAGCCTCGACCGCCGGCGGTGGGAAGTCAAAGTCAATCGCGCCGAAGCGTTGCCGCGTCGAGGGTTTCATATCCTTGGCGGCGCTCTGATAGCCGGGATTGTACGATACCACGAGCCGAAACTTGGGATGGGCTTTGACCACTTCGCCACGCTTGTCCAAAGGCAGAATGCGGCGCTCGTCGGTCAGCGGATGGATCACGACGGTCGTGTCTTGCCGAGCTTCCACGATCTCATCGAGATAACACAGGGCGCCAATCCGCACGGCCGTAGTCAGCGGCCCGTCATGCCAGACGGTCCCCTGTACATCGAGCAACCAGCGGCCGACCAGATCGGAAGCAGCCATATCTTCGTTGCACGCCATCGTTATCAGAGGCAGCTTGAGTCGCCAGGCCATGTGCTCGACGAAGCGCGTCTTGCCGCAACCCGTGGGGCCTTTGAGGATCATCGGCAGGCCGCGCGCCATCGCGGCGCCAAACAGGGCAACCTCATTGCCCGTGCTGCGGTAGTAGGGTTCATCGTCGATGAGCAGCGGGCGAACGTATTCGTTCATGGGGCAATTCTCTGTCATTAGCCGGAGCTACGCATGTCGCACAACTCCGGCCAATGGGTTCAAGTCTAGGCGTGCTCCTTGGCCAGCTTCTTGGGGTCGCCGCCTGGCGTCTTGACCACGGTCTTGGTCATTGCGGCGATGCCCTCCTCAAGAATGACTTTGCGGTTCGGCGGAGGCAGTTTGTCGCCGCGAACCTGATCGTAGGGCACCACGACCCAGCAGGCGCAGCCCCAAATGCATTCGCCCGCCATGCCTTCGAAGCGAATCGCGGGCTCCGACAACATTGGCCCAATATCGACCAGCCAGGCATGTTCGCGCAGCTTGCTTTCCCAGTCGAGCTTGTCGTAGTTCTTCTGGCTATCCCAGAATGCATGCAGGTCAGTCTTGGCGACACCGGGCAGAATGATGTTCGCGTACGAGGTCAACGCGTCGAAGAACTCGTGGTTGTACGTCTGGTAAGTCGAATCGCCTGCGAGCAGGTAGTTCTTCGAGAGCACCTCCTTCACGCCCTTCTCGATATTCTCGAAGCCCATGTCGCGTGAGGCGTGGACGTGCACTTCAGCGTAGTCCGTCTTAAATCCGTCCCTCAAACCACTGTATTTCGGGATGAAGTCGATCCATTGAGCGATAACCGACTGCCACTTCGACCCGGCTTCGCCAGGCAGCACCTGCACCCCCGGATGTGTGAGCTTGGCGACGTCAAATAAAGTCCAGTTGCGGGCCTTGGATGACAACGTCTCGTGCGGAGCCCCGGTGAAGCCGGCGGGCCGGAGCGCCCGGAACAACACCCGACCGTAGTCCATCATCGCGAAGCGCATGAAGGAATCCGCGACGAACCGGTTCGTCACCATTTGCTTGAAGCCCTGACGTACCTCCTTCTCGCCGGTCGTTGTGTAGGCGGTGAGGCGGTGCCAGCTATGATCAGGGTTCACGACGAAGAAACCGCCGGTGAACGGGCTGCGATAGAGGTCGCCCCACACCGTCGTCACACCAGCGTTCTTGTCGTCGTCGAGCATACAGTCCAGCTCGTTCAACGTCGTGTACTGCCCTGGGCAGTTATGGACACCCTCTCCGTCGCCAGCATGCGAAAGTTGTCCGACGCCTATGACTGGGATCCGCCTGCCGAACTTCACGTTTGAGAGGTGGCGCGCCAAGTCGACGACCATGCCGCTGCCAGTGCCGCCGGCGAGGCTGAACGCCACGAGCACCATCGACGGCAGCGCAGCCTGTTCCACCGTGTCGACGAAGCTGCGCAGGGCCACGTCCATCGGGCGCTCGCCAGCGTAATAGGCGTTCGCGTAGATGCCCTTCGCCACGAGGCGCGGGAAGTGGCTGCCAGCGGCCGGCAGGGTGTACTTGTGCGAGACGTAGGACTCGAAATTTGGATTCCAGTAGTAGCGTGGGTATTCGAGCTTCAGGAATTCGCGGGTGCGGTTCAGTCCCTCGAAGAACTCCTCCTTGTCCGGCACCGGCAACGCAATCGCCTGGAAATTGAACCGATCTGTCGAAACGCCACGCGATTTGAGCCTCTGCTTGAACGAACTGGCGTAGTCGACGGCCACGGCCATGTCCTGGTCGCCGATATCCACCACCATCACGGCGCATGTCGCACGGGGATCTTCTGCGAGCAGGTCTTCGATCTCGCCGGTGCGCAGCAGCGCCTCGATATACGCCGCTCCCGTGCGGCCGATACCGATCGCGTGGATGCAGTGAGGCGATTGCGTGCCTGTCGCGCTGTTATAGATGGATGATGAAGCCATTTTATGTCTCTCCTCTCGCTAGTCGTTAGAACGGGTATTCGTTAGATCGGTCGGGCAACCGGGTGGCGCGACTGCCCTGCGCCGCTGGCTTATCGGCATACGGATCGCCACCATTAACAACGGATGTGGAAGGTCTCCGTCTGGTCCAGGATGCCAAGGTCACGAAAGATATGCGCGACTGAGCTTGCCCGCTCATGCGCCACGTAGAGCATGTAGTCTTCGACAAAGAGGCCCGGATCTCGTGAAATCACCTCTGCCTCAATGAGGTCTACCGCGGCCTCGAGGTTCTTGCGTTGCAGTCTTGCTTTCCAAATAGGGCTCTCAATGTGGATCGCCTCGTCGTCGACACGAACAACGTTGACGAATTTCCCGCCTCGGATGGTCGGCACCTGATATCCCGCGCCGTACTTTGCTAGGACTACGTTCCAGTCGAGTGGCATGTGGCTCTCCTCACAGGTCTTCGCCGCGCAATTCGTGCAATGGAACGGCAATCCACTGCGCGCCCTTGCCGAGGCTCGCGCCTGCCATGCCCTCGATGATGGTGGAGGGCTCACACAGGAGGAGTCCTTGTTCGAGCAGCAGCGCATGAAGCATGTGACGTTGCTCCGCGGGCTGGGCGTCATACGCCGCTCGCGCATCATAGAACGCCGACAGATCCCGCAACGCAATTCGCGGCAGGAGATACTGGACCGTGCCGGGAGATCCTCCACTGACACGATGGGTGGGCGCCTCTGGCGAGAACGCAGAATTCAATGCGCCCGCCCATCCTTCCGCCATCGCTTCGTCGGTTGTCTCAGAGGTTCTTAACTCGACGAATTCGGGGCTGTATGTGGGCAACAGACCCAACTCTGCGCGCAGATCACGATTTGGCGGGAGCGCATTGTCGGACCCGAATCCAAGCATGTGAATCCAGCGAGAGCCCCAGGGAGTCCGTGCGGCCGAGTGCTGCGTGGATGGCGCCGCCACCCAGTTCAACAGCCGCAACGCCTCCCAAAGATTCGCGCCGCGCCGCTCGAGGAAGAACCTGGCCAATTGCTGGTCAACGAGCGCGCGCGCTTGCTCCGCCCTCATGTCCGGAGGTTGAGGGACGACGATGAACCCCGCCGTGAACGGGTTCTTGAAGAGCTCTCCACAGGAGAGCGTGACGCCCTTGTTCTTCGTCTCGTCGCAGAGAACATCCAATTCGGAAAAAGTCGTGTGCAGTCGCGGTCCTCGAGCCTCGGCGCTATCGTCCGAGTGCGGCGCTATTCCGACGCCTGTCACCAAGACGCGGCGGCCGAAGAGTCCCGACGAGAGATGGCGCGCAAGATCCATGGCGAGGCCGCTGCCCGTACCGCCTCCAAGTCCGAAGATGATGCAAACGACCGAGTCGCCGCCCGTCGCCTCGACACTTGCAACAAAGCGCTTCAACGCCTTGAGCATGGGCCTGTCGCCGTCATAATACGCGCGGCCGTAGACCGCCTTTGACACCGCGCGCGGAATGGATCCGTCGGAATCGCGGGTCGGTGTTTCATCCGGGAGCCAGGCGGCCGAATCCGGATTGGGGTGGTAGAGGGGGTACTCGAGCTTGAGAAAATCGATGTACCGCGCGATAGACGACTTCAGCTCATCCATCGCCGGTACGTCGAGCGGCAGTGTTTCGATCTGCGATCGGTCCGTTGGGAGTTGAGCGGCTAGGGAGCCTATCCCCTCCAACCCTCTGTCGCCGATATCAACCGCCAGCGCCGTTAGACGAGAGCCTGGTGGCTCGAGCAAGTCGGCAGGGGCGGCGCGCAAGAAAGCCTCAATCACGCGAGCCCCCGCCCCTCCAACTCCGAGCAGATGAATCCCGAAGGGATGCTGAGAGGAGAGGGGAATACGATGGATCCCGCGTTTCAGCGCATCGAGTTTCCGCTGTTGTAACTTAGCTTCGGTCGTTCCGATGGCCGGAAGAGGTCGGCCCCGAAGCAGGTCGAGCCCTGCTGACATTTCTTTCGGCCTCAAATCATTCCTCGTACACGAGCGACAAAGACTTGGGTCAGGGGTTGCTCTGCGCCGAAGAAAACCCAGCTAGCGTCCGCGCCTCCAGTCGGTAGCGCGATGCGGCCACTTCCATTCTTCTCAATGGCATGGGAAGCCGAGCAGATGGCGGCTGTCGTGCACGAACTCATGCACGTACATGCCCCTGATGATCGAGGTCGCGCCCTCTTCCGCGCCGACGAAATAGACGCCGAGGAGGCAGATGAGACCAGCGAAGATCACCCATGGCAATAGCTCGCGGGCGGGGATGGTTGTGGGAACTGCGACGGTTTGCTGGGTGAGGGTGGGCATTCCTGATCTCCAAGGCCAGGGTCAAAAACGAAAAACGCCCCACGCAACTCCGCCCGGGGGCGAGTGCAGTGAGGCGTTGGTGCCGGTATGTGATGCAGCGATATCGCTTAACCGAAACGCTTACATAACCGCGTACACCTGTCAAGCGCTAACGCGCGCTCCTGTCGACAACGAATTGGCGGTTCTGGCGCCGGTGCTGGTCCGCTTCTTTGTAGCGACTTTGCAGCGAACCAGGCGTGCACGGTCGAGGTCGGCCAACCTGACAGTCCTTCGCCGCAGGCCGACATTCTCGTGCTGGCGATCAATTTCGACGCGCGCGAGCAGATCCGCAAGCTCTTGCGCGCCCAGGGGGACCTGCGTGCGGCGCTGATCGCCATCGTGGACTATGAAAACCCTTCCACCCTACAGTTTGGGGGCCGTACATGCAGATAAACCGTCGGGCTTTTCTTCAGACGAGGATCGGAAGCGCCGCCGCGCTGGCTGCGCCATCGATGCTCGCCAGCGCCGCGCGCGCCGACACGACCGACGTCGGCGTCCTCTTTTCGTTATCCGGCGGTCTCTCCATCATCGAGAGGTCGCTCCACGACGCAACGCTGCTAGACCACGTTCTTCGAGCACTCGAACCCTTCGATATCGCGGTCAATTCATGCCACGCGACAACACGTCGGAACGTTCCTTGCCTCGAAGACCCCACGGTATGCTGCTCATGAGCCCAGCCAAGCCCTCGTCAATCCACGCGCGTAGATGCGGAATTGAGAGGGCAAGTCAGCGGTTGGCTATGAGCTGCGAGGACGCGGGATTTGCGAAGATCTCGATGTCGCCAAGGGAATATGCATGTAAGTCCTACTAGGCTTCTGTGCTGTTGTTTCTGGGCGTCGGCGAAGCATGTCGTTCCACTCGCCGCCTTCGATCGGAGGTCGAAGTCGCGCGAACGGCACGCCGAATTTTTCCGCATGAGATCGGTGGCGGTCTGCAGAGCGGTCATCGGGTCCATTGGCGTCCGCAGCGCTGCAGAACAACACGCCCGGGAGCGGCGCCATGCTCGCCTGTAGGGCCTCAAGCGCTGAAATTGTGCCGGGTCCCATGCCGCCGCCGGTCGCAGCGTAGGACATGTCCTCACGAAGACTTTCGATGGCGGCGGCGCTCAGCGCGTCGATGGCCGCCTCGGCAAGGACCAATCTCGGGCGTGGTTTACCGATCGACGGCAATCGAAAAAGCGATTTGGTTCCGCCAGCCAGCGAACCCTTATAGGTCGGTCCACGCACGTCGGACATGGGATACAATACCATGAGGACCGGAGCGCGCGTATCTCCATCATGGCCGGAGGAAGCTCCTCGAGGCCGGATACGTTGATGCAGACTGGATCAGCCGCCAATCTCGACAAAACCCCTTGCGAACGGGGCGGGCCATACGTTTTTTGAAGCGATAGCCGATGCGGATGAGCCAACGGGAAAGCGAGGCGGGATCGGCCTTCTCGCAGGTCGCGGCGGCCAATTCGGCCGCCAGCTCCGGCATGGTGATGTCGGCCTTCTCGGCGATCTTCTCCAAAAGAAACGCCCGATGCGGTTCGAGCTTGGCGTGGCGGCGTCCGCCGCTGGGTTTGGGGGCAAGGCTTCCCCGCACACGAAAGGCCTTCACCAGGTTAACGACAAAGGAAACCGACACCCTGAAATGCGCCGCGGCCGCGCGGCGAGAATGACCTTCATCGACATAGCTGAGAACCCGCTCACGCAGATCAAGCGAATACGGCTTCGGCATCACGAATCACCTCCTTTCGGAAGTGAATCCCGCATCCACTAAAATCCTCTTGATTCAAGCTGAGAATCCGACGCTCTAGCTGTGATCTTTCAGGAGGTTGTCCATTCGGTTTGAGCGGTGAACGGTGATGTCGCCAAACCTCGGTGATTCGCGGAGAAGCCGAATGGACACGCACAAGAATGCGTCGCTTACGCCGAAAGGTCGAGAGGCGATGGCACGCAGGGTGATCGAAGGGGGCCTGTCTAAGGCGTCGGCGGCGCAGGAGTTTCGCACCACGCCCAAGACCGTCGCCAAGTGGGTCGAACGTTTCCGCATCGAGGGCGTGGCTGGCTTGCGCGACCGCTCGTCAAGACCCCACTCATCGCCAAGCCAAGCGACGCCTGCCGTCTGCGTGGCGGTCGAGGCTTTGCGCAGACAGCGCCACACCGGCGATGAGATTGCCGCCGAGGTCGGCGTTTCGCCCGCCACCGTCAGCCGCATCCTGAAACGGCTGGGCCTCAATCGTCTGTCGGCGCTCGAGCCTGCCGAGCCGGTCCGTCGCTACGAACGGGCCGCGCCTGGCGAGATCATCCATGTCGACATCAAAAAGCTCGGTAAGTTCAGTCGGATCGGCCATCGGGTCACCGGCGATCGGACTGGCCAAAGCAACACCCGTGGCGTCGGCTGGGAATATGTGCATCTCGCGATCGACGACCATTCCCGTCTCGCCTACTCGGAGATCCGGCCAGACGAAAAGCGCGGCTCCTGCCTGCGTTTCCTGTTCAACGCCCTGCGCTTCTTTCGCGGGCTTGGCGTCAAGATCGAGCGCGTCATGACCGACAACGGATCAGGCTTCCGGTCCCGCCGCTACGCCAAGGCGATGCGCCGGCTCCGGGTCAAGCATCCGCGCACCAAACCTTACACCCCCAAAACCAACGGCAAGGCCGAGCGCTTCGTCCAAACCAGCCTGCGCGAGTGGGCCTACGCCCGCGCCTACAACACCTCGGAAGAACGCGCCGCCGAACTGCCCATCTGGCTGCACCGCTACAACTGGCATCGCCCTCATGCCAGTATTGGCGCCAAGCCACCGATCAGCAGACTCACACTAACCGAGGACAACGTGTTGAGCCTCCACAAGCTAGCGGTAGCCATCCCTCTCTCCTTCGCCTCTCACGCGAAGGCTGGCGGACAAGGCGCGAACAGGAAATCTCAGACGGCAGGGAGGACACGCACGCCCTTCACGATTGGGGAGATGAAGCTCCTCTTGCCGTCTGATTCAGTTTTTCCCGCTCTACGAAATGAATCTAGCGGCCGCTCTTCGACCCTTCTGCGTAGGAACAGCTCGCGACCCTACTCGACATGCAGAGTTTGGCATCGCTTCCGGCCCGATCGGTCTCTCGCGACCTTTCCCCGACTGGCGACATCGTTTTCGGACGCAGAAGCGTAGTGCTTCGTCTAGGGGCCACATGGGCCAATCGCTCCGATGGTTCATGCCGATCGCTTTTCCCGCGTGTGCGCATTGATCTGCGCCATGAGAATTGGGCCGAGAGAGAACTCCCCCACTCCAACCTTTCGGGTCAGCTCGCGTTAGTATCCACCGGCGGAATGGATCGCCGAACTACGTTGCAGGAGGCATGCGATAACGATTGCAGCTTGGGTCTCGCCCATGACGGCCTGTGCCTCCTCCCAAGCGCTTGGACTGATGCCCAGCATTGGCCGGACGACAGACGCGGCCGCGAGAAGATCGCGCCAATGGGTGATCCCGCCTTTGGCGTAGTCGACGATGTCCGGACAAGCGCTGAGAACCATTCCCAGGGGATACGCCCGTTCCGTAACCACGGTCGCTTGCAGATTTGGTCCGGCCGTTGCCGCCCTGCCTTCTCGGAGGCTAGGTTCAGGTTCAATTGGGGGTTTTGGATTTGAATTCTGTTTGTGCTGCTCATTTGGAGACTCATTGGCGCTTGTTTTTGTTGCTTTCACTTGAGTTTCCAACAAATTTAGGATGTCGTCAGCAAGAGCCGACAGGGCCTCCGCCGCGCTTTCCAGTTCCTCCCTCGTCGCGGTGCGGGAAATGCCCTCCACGAGCGCCCGAAAGGCCGTGTGGACCTCCTGCCAGCTCGCAGGCCCCTGCCCTGCCCTACCGGCGGGAACACCCTCCTCGATCCCCGCGGCAATCATTTTCGCGATGTCGCGGCGGCAGAGCGTGATCCTTTCCTTCGCAAGTTTGATCGCCCGGGCTTCCGCTTCGATCTCCTCTGCGAGGCGACCGAATTCCTCCGCGCGGACAACAAGCGGGGCGAGGTCGAAACCGAAGGCGAGCGCGATCTCCCCTCCCCTGCCCTTGCGGGCGTAGCGCTTGCCGTTCGGGCTGTCGCGCCGGACGATTAGCCCTGCGTCCACCAACGCGGCAAGTTGCCGCCGCAGCGTGGATGGCGGCATCCCGTGCGTTCTGAGACACAGCTGCTCGTTGGACGGGAAGACGATCAGTTCGTCCTCTCCGGTCAACGTGGTGTCGGGATAGAAACTCAAAAGCGCATTTAGGACTGCGAGCGCACGCTCGGCCACGCCAAGTGTCGGCCGCGCTGTACAGATGGCACGAAAGACCTGCCACTTGTGGACGACCTTGTCCGGTGGCCGGTTGGAAGCGGCCATCTGTGCCGCCACTTGGGCAAGCGTCAGCGTCCGCCGCCCGAAGGGCGTCGTGGGTTGATGAGGTTCCATGCCTTTGCCTTTCGTTCAGGCAAAGAAAATCTGCTCACCGAAACGGTGCCTCTCACGAGACTCTTGACTGTGATTCGCGGAAGTGCGACTCTCGAATCCGCCAAGACACGAGAAGGGCTTCCGGGACGGCGACGTTTCGGGGGCCTTTTTCTTTTGCCTTAAGGTCCTTCTTGGTTAGAGCGATACGTGGTTCACGCTTCCGCGCGGCGCTGGAACGCCGCGTAGATTTCAGGTAGTTGACCGGCGAGCCAGTCGCCAAATTCAGGGGTATGGCGGCTATCGATGGTTAAGCGCATCTTGCCTTTCCCATGGCCGATCGCTGCCAGCGGCGCTCCGTCGCGACTCCTGATTATGTGTTGCGCAGGCGGCTCTTGGCGCTGAAGAAGCGCTTTAAGGACGCGTTCGAAGCGGGCGTCGCTCTCTGCTGCCGCGAAGGCGGGATCAGAGATCGCCGCGCTCCATTTCCCGGAATCGGTGGTCACGAGCGCAGCGAGCCGCTCCCAGCGCGGTCGCCCAATCTTCGGCGCCGGGCCGATGGCGACGATTAGTGGCTCGGGGATGCTGCGCGCCACTGAGATCATCGTCGACAGATTCCCCTTCTGCAGCGAAAGCGCGGCAATCATCGCGGCACGGGAAAAACCCCGGTCTTCTAGTCGGGTCGCGAACAGCGCGCGCTCGATAAATGACAGGTCGCGTCGGTCGGAGTTTTCCTTGCCCTGGGCGACGATTAGCTGCTCGTCGGTCAGCTCCCGCACGATCGCCTTGACAGGTTGCCCTAGCGCCCGAAGCGCCGCAAGGCGCCGATGGCCATAGGCTGCCTGATAACGGCCTTCGGCGTTCGGCGCAGGCCGGACGAGGATCGGCACCTGCTGCCCATCCGCCGCGAGACTGGCCTTGAACGCTTCGAACGCCTCTCCCTCCGGTTCTGCCAGCCGGTCGCGAACAAGGGGGCATCGTCAACTTATTGAGCGAAGCTCGCAACGATGCTGAAATGGCGCGCCCGGGCTATGCGGCGATCTGGACGCCGGCAATGTCCTTCCACGCGTTCAGCGCGTCGGCGCGAAGCGCTCGATAGTCAGATGCTGAGAGGGCGTGGCGGGGAAAGTGGAAGAGGTTGGCGATGGGATCATGGATCGAGATGAAGCGCTGCAGTTGCCGCGGCGATTTGAACCGCTTCATGATCCGCTCTCGCCGCCTCGTTGGCTGATGGGAATTTTCGGCTCGATTATTGAGTCCCTTATGCTGGCGATGCTCGAACTTCATGCCCATGTCCGTGCGCGCGGCGCCGTAAGAACCGAGCTTATCGGTGACCAAGACACGCGGAGCGCGGGCCTGTTTGCGGAGGAGCTTGCGAAGCAGGCGTTCGGCGGCGCCTCGGTCGCGGCGACTCTGAACCAAAGCGTCGAGGACAAAGCCGTCCTGATCGACGGCGCGCCAAAGCCAGTGCTTTTCACCATTGATGGCGACCACGACCTCATCGAGATGCCACTTGTCGCCGAATTGCGGCGCGCGCCGGCGCACTTCGTTGGCGAAGTCTCGGCCGAATTTCTCAGCCCAACGCCGGACGGTTTCGTGACTGACGATCATACCGCGGGCGGCCAGAAGATCTTCGACCATTCTCAGGCTGAGAGGGAAACGGAAATAGAGCCAAACCGCATGGGCGATGACCTCAGCGGGAAAGCGATGACCACGATAGCAGGAATTTGACGTCTGGCTCATCGCCGCCAACTTGCCCAAAACCATCGACAAATCGTCAACGTGACAGTCCCGAAGAATGCGCGAAGCGCTCATTGTTTGGGGAGGCTGGAGCGGGCATGAGCCAGAGGCCGGCGCGCATATCGTTGCCAAAATGCTCGAGGAGCACGGCTTCAAGGTCTATATCGAAAACACGACCGAGGCCTTCGCTGACCCGGCGATCGCCGACATGAGTGTCATCGTGCCGATCGTCACGATGTCGAAGATCGAAAAGGAAGAGGTCGAGAACCTGACCGCCGCAGTGAGAGGCGGCGTGAGCCTCGCCGGCTATCACGGCTGCATGTGCGACGCATTTCGCGACAGCGTCGACTATCAATTCATGTGCGGCGGCCAATGGGTCGCCCATCCCGGCAACGTCATCGACTACCGCGTCGATGTCGCCAAGCCCGACGACCCGATGATGCATGGAATCCCGAGGTTCGCCTATCGGTCCGAGCAATATTGCATGCACGTCGATCCTGCGAACGAAGTGCTAGCGACAACCATCTTCTCCGGCGAGCACGCGCCCTGGACCAAGGGCGTCGTGATGCCGGTTGTGTGGAAGCGCAGGCATGGCGAGGGGCGCGTTTTCTACAGTTCGCTTGGCCACGTCACAGCCAAGTTCGGCGTGCCCGAGATGAAAACAATTCTCGAGCGGGGAATGCTCTGGGCCGCGCGCTGAACGCGGCCTCGTCGCGTTCGGGGCGCTTAACCTCAAAATTTATCCATATCGTAGAGGGCCGCTTCACTACCGCTACGTAAACCTCGTGTTTCGAGCTTCGGATTAACTTCTCGGACGCCGTGGCGGCGCTAGGTTTCACCCGTTAGACGGGGCTTCCGTCGGAGCGACATGGGTGGCGAGGACTAGGCGAATGGCTGCACGCGGCATGTCGTTCAACGGAGTCGCGGCTTGCGGCGCCGCGCCGGACTTCGAGACGTCCGAGGCGGCCTTCAATGCGGCCCTCCTGCGCGAGCAATATCGCTCGCTGGCGCGGCTAGGCCCCTATGTCCATGGGGTCGTCATTCTTGCGGCTCTGGCGCTGTTCGGGGCGACCGCGCCAACCGGCTCGGTCGTTAACGGGATCCTCCTGCCTGTTGCGCTCATTGCTGTGTCCGTCTTTCGACTCATGTCCTGGTTCAAGGCGCGCGCCAGCGTCGAGCTTCAGGCGCTCGACCTCGTCCGGCGCAAGGTGCGCGCGGCAAGCGTTCTCGGGCCAATGCTGACCTTTGCGTTCGCCCTGACAACGGCGATTGCGACATGGCGGGACGGCGTGGGCGAATTCGCGCTGGCGCTCCTCGCGGTCTGGGTCGTCGCGGCCGTTTGCGCGTTTTGTCTCAATATGCTGGCCAACGAGGCAAGCGTTATCGTTGTCGCCGCGACCGCCCCGCTTATCGTCGCATTCCTGACGCGCGGGGTTCACTTGACGCTTTGCCTCGCGGCGCTGGTCGCCATCGCCGCCTGCTTCGTGATCCGCATGCTCGACGAGAACTTCCGCATGTTCGCTGAAATCGTGCGGTCGCGCTTCGTGATCGCCGAACAGCAGCGCGCCGCCGAAGAGGCGCGGCAGGCGGCGATGACCATCGCGTTGACCGACGACCTGACCGGGCTGCCCAACCGGCGCTGCTTCCAGATCCTGCTTGCCCAGAGGGTAAGGATGGGAACGCAGACCGCCGAGCCATTCGCGCTGGGCCTGATCGACCTCGACGGCTTCAAGCCCATCAACGACGTTCACGGGCATCCGGTCGGAGATGAGGTTCTCAGGCAGGTCGCCGATCGGCTCGCTAAGGCGATGGACGGGCGCGGGTCAGCAGTCAGGATGGGCGGCGACGAGTTCGCCATCCTCTGCGATGGAATCGACACGCGAGGCGACGCGATTGCGCTCGGAGAGCAAATTCAGGCGATATTCGCAACGCCGTTCGCCGTCGAGTCGCTCAGCATTCCTCTAACCAGCGCCTGCGGCTTTGCGCTCTTTCCCGCGTCAGCCGCCGAGCCAGGCGAACTGGTGCGTCTGGCCGATGCTGCGCTCTACCGCGCCAAGGCGGCCGGAGCGGGCGGCGCGGCCGTGTTCGATGCAAGAGCCGGGCGCAGCGTCGCGGCCGGCGCTGCGCTCGAAAGCGCCTTTTGTCGCGAAATCGCCAAATCTGAGAACGGCGCCCCCGCTCGGACGATCGTCGACTTTGCGACTGGCCGGATCGGCGGCTTTGAATCGCTTGCGGGCTTCGAGAACCCTTCGCTCGCGCCGATCGTTCCGCCAGCACTCATCCCCGTTCGGAAGCCGATCGAGGTCATCGGACAATTGTCGTAGGATTCGGTCAGAGCCAAGGTTGGCCATTCGAAGGGAGGGGCGTACAATCGCCGCGTAAAGGGAGGGGCGCATGCCGAGCGGCATCCATCATGTCACGAGCATTGCAAGCGCGGCGCGGCGTAACCTCGATTTCTACACCGGAACGCTGGGCCTACGCCTGGTGAAGAAGACGGTCAATTTCGACGATCCATCCTCCTATCACTTCTACTACGGCGATTCCGCGGGCCATCCGGGCACGATCCTCACCTTTTTCGCCTGGGAGGGCGCCGCGCCTGGCCGGCTCGGGATCGGGGAAACGCAGGAGACCGTGTTCAGCATTCCGGAGGGCTCGATCAGCTACTGGACGCAGCGGTTGGTCGAGAAGGGAGTCGCGCACGATCCGCCGGCCAAGCGCTTCGGTGAAACGACGCTGGTATTCAAGGACCGCGACGGGACCCGGCTCGCGCTGGTCGGCGTTAAGGGCATCGAGGCAAAACCTAAGTGGAGCGCAAGCGGCGTTCCTGCGGAACACGCCATTCGCGGCTTCCACAGCGTGAGCCTGCTGCTGGCTGAAGCAGGCCCGACCGCCGCCATTCTGACCGACGTCTTTGGTTTTGTCGCCGGCGAACACGAGGGCGCGACGCAACGCTATCAGGCGCCGGGCGTGGACCTCGGCGGCATCATTGATCTCAGGACTGCGGGGCAATTCTTGACCGCGCGCCAGGGCGCGGGCTCGGTTCACCACATCGCGTTTCGTGCAGCGGACGACGAGGCGCAAGCTGCGATGATTGGCAAGCTCGACAAAGATCATCACCTGCGCACGACCGAGCAGAAGGATCGCAACTACTTTCGCTCCGTCTATTTCCGCGAGCCCGGCCGCGTGCTGTTCGAAATCGCCACCGATCCACCCGGTTTCGCCATTGACGAATCACCCGAGTCGCTTGGGCAAGCGCTCAAACTGCCCCCGTTCCTGGAAGGCCGCCGCGGGGCAATCGAAGCCGTGCTGCCGAAGCTCAACGATCCGTGAGACGAACGTTGCAATTCCAGACATTCCGCGGAAGCCGATGATGGCGCCCGAACTGGCCTATATTCATCGCTTCGAACCGGGCGCCGACCCGAGCCTCCCACCGATTCTTCTTCTTCATGGAACAGGCGGCGACGAAAGCGACCTTTTGCCGCTCGGCCGCGAGATCGCGCCAGGCGGGGCGCTGCTCTCGCCGCGCGGGAACGTGCTGGAAGGCAATATGCCGCGCTTCTTCCGGCGCTTTCGCGAGGGCCTGTTCGACGAGGACGACGTGCGGCGCCGGGCGGGTGAACTCGCTATTTTCGTCGCCGAAGCGCGCCGCGCCTATGGTCTCGCTCAACCCCTGGCGTTGGGCTATTCGAACGGCGCGAACATCGCCGTAGCCGTACTCCTACTGCATCCGAAGGCTCTCGCAGGCGCAATCCTGTTGCGCGCCATGGCGCCGTTGGCGGACCCGCCGAGACCCGACCTTTCGGGCGCACCAGTGCTCATCCTGTCCGGATTGAACGATCCCATCGTCCCACGGGCCAGCGCTGATAAACTGGCGGCGGCGCTGGCCGCGGCCGGCGCGCGCGTCGAACGCGATGACCTGGCGGCAGGCCATGGGCTGACGCAGGCCGACGTGACCAGGGCCAAGGCGTTTTATGCCCGGGAAGCGGCGCATTCATTCGGCTCCAAGACTTGAGCCGACGCTAGAAAGCCGGCGCATATGGACGGCGTCATAGCTTCCTGGCGACGAATGCGACGATCTCACTCATCACGGTCGAAGCCGACTGATCCATCGCCGCGGCCACATTCGCGGGGTCCGTTGACGCGACCGGCGTCCGCAGAGTGAAAATTTGGTCGGCCACGATGCGCCCGCTCCCAAGCGAGACGACCCATGCGGCGACGTCGATATGAACTTCCTTCGTCTGGGCGTCGAGCTCGAAGGCGCGGATATCGAGATCGACTTCGTAATTCGCATTCGCCGCCGGACCGTCGATCCAACGGGCGAGCCCCGCGTTCTGGAAACTCTGCGCGAGGCGCGCGCGGAAAAGCGCGGGCAGCGGCTGCGGCCAGCGAGCGCCGGCAAGCGTGGCGAGCGTCTGCGAATCGCGGACGAGAATGTGATCGCTGTCGAGGTCGGCCGTCGCGGTCGCCTGGCCGACACGGAACTGCGCTCGGACCGCGTGGGCCGGCGGAGGCGTCGCGGCGGCAAGGTCGTACTGGGTCGGGGCGGGCCCGCTCGCGCACGCCGAGAGCCCAAGCGCAAGCCCGCTCGCAGCGGCGAACTTTAGTCCACTCTGGAATCCACCCCCCCTGCGCCCCATCATTGCCCGCCGTGATACTCAGGCAGCGCGGGCCTCGACCCGAAGATGACTTGACTTGGATTCTGTCCGATTGATCGCACCACGCGGTCAATGTCTTCAACCGTCCGCCTCCCCACGACCGCGAGCGCCTCGTATTCGCGCAGACCCGTATTGGTGAAACGGCTGAGGCCGCTGGCGATGTCCTTAACCCGAGTGTCGACGTCGTCGGCGAGTTTCTTGACCGACAGCGCCGCCTCGCTAATGCGGTCGACCGCCCCCTTTGTGCCGGGCGAGCCGAGGAAGCTTTGAGCGCTCGTCAACACGCCGTCAACCTTGTCGGCGGATTCGTTGAGCTTGGCGGACATCTCGGAAAAGTTCTTGAGCGTCGAATCGATGTTGCCGCGATTCTGATGCACCGTCTGGACGACCTCGTTAGCCGAGTCGACGATGCCGGCGATTTTTTTCGAAGTCGACGGCCTTCATCAATTGGTCGGCGTCGACGAGCGCCGTATCGAGACGCTTCGCCAAATCGTTGAGGTGAGTGGCGAGCGCAGCTCCGTCGCGCGCTAGAACCTTGACATTCTCCGAGCTCTCGGCGAGCGCCTGGCTGAAGGTCTGCGCATTGTTGACAAGAGCGTGGATCCGGTCTGGTTCGACAGCCTTGATGACGCGATCGGCGTCCTGCGAAAGGCTCTGGATTTGCGCCACGGCCGGCTGGACCGTCTTGCTGAGTTCGGCCAGGTTCTTCAGCGTCACATCGACGTTGGGGGCGTTGGCTGCCAAGGTCTTGGTGAAGGCGTCGGCGTTCTGAAGGGTCGAGTGAATCGAATCTGAGTTGTCGGCTAGGAGCTTGTCGGCGCGATCAACCACCGAATTGCCTTTCGCCGACAGGCTCTGGACGCTGTCGACGATCGAGTGAACCTTGTCCGGATCAACCGCCTTGATGACGCGATCGGCGTCCTGCGACAGGCCCTGGATTTGCGCCACGACCGGCTGGACCGTCTTGCTGATCTCAGCCAGGTTTTTCAGCGTCGTATCGACATTCGGGGCGTTGTCCGCCAAGGCCTGGGCGAAGACATTGGCGCTTTGGAGCGTCGAGTGAACGGAATCGGAGTTATCGGCGAGAAGCTTGTCGGCGCGATCAATAACCGAGACGCCTTTCGCCGACATGCTCTGGACGTTGTCGACGATTGTGCGAACCTCGTTCGTATCGATCGATTGAACCAGCCGATCGGCGTCGTCCGACAGGGTTTGCAGGCGGGCTGCCAGCGGCCCAATCTGCTTGCCGAGTTCGGCCACGCTCTTCAGCGCCGCGTCAACTCCGGCGGAGTTATCGGCCAACGCCTTGGAGAACTGATCGACGTTTGTGATCGCCGAATGGATCGGCTCAGAATTGTCGGCGAGGATTCTGTCGGCGTCGTCCAGAACCGAGGTGACCCTATCCAGAATGTCCTGCAGCTGCATTGACTGTTCGGCGTAAATAACCCCTGGCCGGCCGTTCTCGCCTTCCAGTTTCGCGCCGGGGCTCGAGCTGCCAAGAAGGGCGACCGCGGCAGCCCCGGTGATCCCCTGCGTCTCGAGCCGCGCCTTCGTATTTGTGTAGATCGGCGCCTCCGAGTTGACGTCGATGTCGGCGACGACCTGGTGCGGATCGCTCCTGGAGAAGGTGAGATGCGTGACCTCGCCGATCTTGATGCCGTTAAACAGGACGTTGGCGCCGTTCGAGAGTCCCGAGACCGAGCCCTTGAAGACGACCCGGTAGCTCCGGTGACCGCCTGCCGTTCCGTAGCCTGCAATCCACATAATGAACAGAAACGCCCCAACGACCGCCGCCAAGGTGAAGGCGCCGATCAGGACGTAGTTGGCGCGCGTCTCCATTGTTCTCAGCGCCTCGCGTTCTGGGGTCGGTCCTCGGCAGCGAGCGCTGCGGGCCGGTCTGCGGCCGCCGAGAGGCGGATCACACCCCTCTTACCGTGGAAATAGGACTTGAGCCAAGCGTCGTCGGAAAGCAGGAGCTCGCTGATCGGACCGGCGGCGATAACCTTTTTATGCCCCAGCACTGCGACGCGGTCGCAGATCGCAAACAGGCTGTCGAGATCGTGCGTGACCATGAAGACAGTGAGGCCCAAGGTCTTTTGTAGCGTGCCGATGAGATCGTCGAAGTCGCCGGCCGAAATCGGATCGAGCCCCGAGGTCGGTTCGTCGAGGAACACGATCTCCGGGTCGAGCGCCAGCGCCCTAGCCAGCGAGACGCGCTTGGTCATGCCGCCGGACAGCTCGGAAGGCAGCTTGTCTGCGGTGTCCTGCGGCAAGCCGACGAGCGCCAGCTTCTGCGCCGCGAGTCCATCGAGCGTAGACTGGGAGAGGCCGAGATGCTCACGCATCGGCGCCTGGATGTTCTGCCGCACGGTCAAGCTGGAAAACAGCGCCCCCTCCTGAAACAGCACGCCCCATCGCTCGCCGACCTCCAGACGGTCGCGCGACGTCAGCTTGTCGATGTCGTGGCCGAACACCTCGATCGTGCCGGCCTGTTTAGGCAACAGCCCCAGAATTGTCCGCGTCAGCACCGACTTGCCGGCGCCCGAAGCGCCGACGAAGCCCAGCACCTCGCCGCGATAAAGGTCGAGATCGAGCCCGTCCATCACCAGGTGATCGCCGAAGCCAACCTTGAGGCCGCGCACGCGAATGATGACGTCCCGCGAGGACGTGCTGGATGAGGAGGCGCCGGCGCTCAATACCCCACCGCAGCGAAGAACATCGCGAACAGCCCGTCCATGACTATGACCATGAAGATCGATTTGACCACCGATGAAGTGACGCAGCGGCCGAGCAACTCCGCGGATCCGCGCACCTCCATGCCCTCGGTGGCGGCGATGAGGCCGATCACCACCGCCATGAACGGCGCCTTGATGAGGCCGACCACGAATGTTTCAGTCGCAATCGCGTTTTGGAGGCGCGACAGAAACACGACCGGCGTCAAGCCAGCGTAGATCCAACTGACCAGCAAACCACCCCCGATCTGAGCCAGGTCTGCGAGAAAGGTCAAAACCGGCAGAGCGATGACCAGCGCCACCAGCCGCGGGATAATCAGCACCTCCAACGGGTCGAGCGCCATCACCTTGAGGGCGTCGATTTCCTCGCGCATCTTCATCGAGCCGATCTCGGCGGTGATCGACGAGCCAGTACGCCCCGCGATCATGATCGAGGTCATAAGCACGCCGAGCTCCCGCAAACCCAAGACGCCAACCAGATTGACGGCGTAGGCCGAGGCGCCGAACTGGTTCAGCTGGAAGATGCCCTGCTGAGTGACGATCGCGCCGACCAGGAAATTGATCAGCATGATGATCGGCACGCTGCGCAGCCCGTACATTTCGAGGTGATACACCATCGGAGTCCAACGCCAGCGCAATGGCTGCAAGGCAAGGCGCAAGAACATCGCGACGACTTCGCCGAGGTAGTCGACAATGTCGAAAAAATCGACGCCCGAGTCGTAGACCGTCTCGCCGACTGCTGAGAGCAGCGCGACCGTATGCGCCGGATGAACCCGCGTGGATCGTTCCACGGGATGGTAGCCAGCCTCCTTGAGCAGGAGGGAGTGCTTGGGCCCCCCGTCGCGATAGGAGACACTTGCTCCGGCGGCCTCCAGTTCAACTCGACCGCGATCGATGAACCACGCGCCGGCCGTGTCCATACGCTCAAGGGCGGCGAGGTCGAGGATTACGTTTTTTGCGTTTTGAGCCGACGAGAGAAGCGAAGCCCCGGCCATCTCCAGCGCGTGTCCGGCGCCAACGATCCACTCGCCGGCTAACGACAGCACAACTCCGTCTTGGCCGTCTTGACGAGCTACGGAAGGCGTCGTGGTCACCAAGCGCTCCGGCTAAGCGGAAACGGCGCTCATATCGCGCCGCTCCGCGACTGTCGAGCGAACATGACCCTCGGACGGGGATCAGGGCAACAACAAATCAAGTACGAATCGGAGACCCCGTCACACGAACTCAGATTCGCAAACAAAGCGAGTCGAATTTTCGGATCGGCCGGCGTACGGGGCCTTCAGGATTGTCGCGTCGCCTGGCCCCTTCCGTTCCGTCTGCCTCGACGCACAAAGCGTCAGCGAATCAGCCACTTGCCGAACCGGGACCCTCGCGCCGGCTTTGTTGTAGACGCCGGCAGGCGTCAGTTCTGCTTGCCAAAGCCTTCCATCTTCCGGAAGCTCACAGCTCCGATCCGGTACGCGGGCGAAGGAAGCGGGCACAAAGGGAGCCGGAATCAGCGACGCGGCGCATCGCGCGATTCGCCGCGGCAAAAGCAACCCCAATTCGCGACGCCGCGCGCCGCAGGCAAGTCATGGCGCCCAATGCGTTAATTCCGCACGGCCGATCCGGTTTGTCTGTTCGTCGGGCCGCGAATTCAGTCGAAGAATCGACTGGCGCGTCAGTCCATCACCGCCGCCTTGAGAATGCAGACCATGGTGGCGTGCGCCAGCTTTCCGCTCAGGTTGCGGATGCGATGAGGCATGTCGCACCGATAGCGCAACGTCTCACCAGCGCAGGCTGTCGCCGTCGTTTCACCAACGTCGACCTCAAGCTCGCCGTCGAGAACCGACAGGCACTCGACCGAACCGCGAAGATGGGCCGCCAATTCGAGAATGCCGCCCGGATCGGCCTGAAAATCGTACCATTGGAGCCAGTCGACCGTTTTCAGCCAGCCGATTACGGCGAGGCGGCACAGTCCGTCGTCTGAGACAAAGATCGGCGTCGTTCCGCGGCCGAGATGCTCGATGAACGGGCCCTCGTCGGCTCCGCGCAGCATCAATTCGATCGACACGTCGAGCGCGTGGGCCAAGCGCCAGATCGTCGTCAGCGTCGGATTGGTCTCATTGCGCTCGATCTGCGAGATGATCGACTTGGCGACGCCCGAATGTTGCGACAGCTCGGCGAGCGACAGTCCATAGCCCTTGCGCAGCTTGAGCACAGCCTGTCCGAGTTGGTTCGAGAGGGAAGCCGCCCCGGCTTCGAGAACCTTGGCCCTGTCCTTGCCTTCAACGCCCATCGCGCGCTTTCCCTTTCGAGCGCATTATAGACGCGCTCGTTCGGAATATCGAACAATATCGTTCGGCGCCCGAGCCCCTGCCCGATCCGCCCCGAATTCGATGAGGGCCTGGGAAAAGCCGCGATCCGGACTCCTATCGACTGCCAAATCGGGAACAATAGACTGCCCAACGACCCATGCTTCTGCAGCGCGACAAAACCCGGAAGTCTGCGCCGTCTACCACGGCCTCGACGGACTAGCGAAAATCCCCGAGGCGCCAAATCTTGCGGGGCAGAAGGAGGGCTATCTGATCGAACAGATGAGTGCGTTCAAATCCGGAGAGCGCAAGAACGAAATGATATCGATTCTGGTCCAGGATCTGTCGCCGACCGATATCGAGAATCTAGCTGTGTATTATTCGAGGATCGAGATTTCGGTGGGCAAAACGCCCGCTCGCCAATCCCCGTAACGGGAAAACGCTGGCCGGAGATCCCGGCGCCGTTCCGCGCGTATCAGCTTGAAGATGGGGTTAACGCCGCCTGTTTTAGGCAGGCGGCGTCCGATATCACATCTCCGCGGACAGGTAGCTCGTCACTTCCATGCCAACGCAGACCTCACGAACTTCGGGTGTCGACCATGCCATTGTTGTCGCTCCGTCTTTCGGTCTTGCGGACCCCGTTCTGCTTAGAGCCCAGAACCGTGAACAGGCTACCACGGCGTCCGAACAACCGTCAAACCATTCCATCGCCCTTGGCGATCACGCTTTTGTGCAGCATCGATCCCGTCGAGGCGCGGGTTTCGCTCAACCTCGCAATGTTACGCCAATCGCCGGATCGGCGAGGCAACTCGCGCCAATTTTACGCGCGTCATAAAGCGGCTGGCGGACAGCGCTTGTTTCCGGATCGACCAACGCGATAATCGCGCCCTCGGCGAAGGTCGCAGAGACCTCGAACTTCACTTGGGCGCCGCTCGCGAAGGGCGGAAAACTCTTCCCGTCGGATGCCCGGCCGGCGCAATTGAAGATCACGCTCAAAGCCTCGGCCGGCGCAGACAACTCCTCCGCGCGTGAGAGCGACGGACCTAGAAAGATGGCGCAGAATCCGAGCAGGACGCCCGCGACGCGGATCGGCGCGCCGCGCCGGCGCCTCGCGAGCGTCCGCCGCCTCAAAAAGCGCCCGCGAATGCGCCGCCGTCGATGAGAATATTCTGACCGGTGATAAATCCCGCGTGTGCACTGGCGAGGAAGGCGCAAAGCGCGCCGAATTCGTCCGGCTCGCCAAATCGCCCGACCGGGATGCGAGCCTTTGAGTCGGTGCGAACCGCGTCCACGCTCACGCCTCGCTGCGCCGCGGCGCGCGCAAGGCCCGATTTTTGCCGGTCGGTTTCAAACGATCCAGGCTGGATCGAGTTGATCGTCACATTGTCGCGCGCAAACAGCCTCGCCGCCGAGGCCAGGAACGCGGTTAAGCCCGCGCGAGCGCCCGATGACACGTCGAGGCCGGCGATCGGCGCCCGGACCGAACTCGAGGTGATGTTGATGATTCGGCCAAACTTACGCTCGATCATCCCCGGCGCCAGGGCCTGGACCAAAGCGATCGGGGTCAGCATGTTGGACTCGACGCCCTTAAGGACATCCTCGCGAGTGATCTCTGCGAAATTCTTGTGTGGCGGCCCGCCGTTGTTATTGACGAGAATATCTGCGTCCGGGCAGGCGGCGATCAACTCCGCGCGTGTCGCCGGATTGTCGAGATCGCCGGCAATTTCACGAATCTCAACCCCCGCCGCCTGCCGCAGTTCGCGGGCGGTCCGACCCAGGGCCTCCGCGTCGCGGCCATTGAGTACGACCGCGCATCCGGCTTCCGCCAAGGCCCGCGCGCAGGCGCGGCCCAAGCCCTTGCTCGAAGCGCAAACGATTGCTTTCCGGCCGGCGATTCCCAAGTCCACTGTGGCGCCCCTGCTCTCGACACTCTTCAGACTGGCAATTATAAACGCTTCGAGTGCGTCGCGTCATCGAAGCGACATGAGAATCTGCGCAGTCATTTCTCGTTGTTCGCCCCCTCGCGAGGAGGCCCGCCGGTGCCCAAGACCCAACAAACCCATCGATATAGGACGCTGTTCCTATCGGATTTGCACCTGGGCACGCGCGGCTGCCAGGCCCATCTTATCCTGGATATGCTGCGCCATGTCGAGGCCGACACAATCTACCTGGTCGGCGACATCATCGACGGCTGGCGGCTCCGCGCCGGCTGGTACTGGCCGCAAGCCCATAACGACGTCATCCAAAAATTGCTGCGCAAGGTTCGGCGCGGGGCGCGGATGGTGTTCGTTCCCGGCAACCACGATGAATTCGCCCGTCAGTTCTTCGGCCTGACCTTCGGCGGGATCGAGATCAAGCGGCAGGCGATCCATACCGCGGCGGACGGCAAGCGCTACCTCATCATTCATGGCGATGAGTTCGACGTCGTCGTGCGGCACTCGAAATGGCTCGCCTTCTTCGGCGACTGGGCCTACGATTTCGCCCTGTTCGTCAACACGCATTTTAACGCGGCCCGCCGGGCGCTTGGGTTGCCTTATTGGTCATTTTCGGCCTGGGCCAAACTCAAGGTCAAGAACGCCGTCAATTTCATCAGCTCATTCGAGCGGGAATTGGCCACCGAAGCCAGAAAGCGGGGCGTCGACGGAGTGGTCTGCGGCCATATCCATCATCCGGTCATTCGCGACATGGACGGCGTGATCTACGTTAACACCGGCGACTTCGTCAAATCGTGCTCGCTGGTGGTCGAGCACTACGACGGCCAGTTCGAAGTGCTGCGCTGGAAGGATCCGCTTCGGGTCGCCGCGTGGATTGAGGATAGCTCGTCGTTCGAAGAAGAACCGACGGACGCGGGAGCCGAAGAGGCGCAAGCGGAACTCGCGTAATGCGCATCCTGATCGCGACCGACGCCTGGCGGCCTCAAGTCAATGGCGTGGTGTCGACGCTCGAGCGAATGAGCCAAGCGGCGACCGAATTGGGCGCGGCGTTTGAATTCCTCACGCCGCAGGGCATGTGGACCGCCCCGCTGCCTTCCTACCCTGAAATTCGCCTGGCGATCCCATCCCTGCGACGGATCGGTCGGCGCATCGAAGACGCCAAGCCCGACCATATCCATATCGCCACCGAAGGCCCTATCGGTTGGCTGACCCGGCGCTATTGCCTTCGGCACAAGCGGATCTTCACCACCAGCTACCACACTCGCTTTCCCGAATACGTATCGGCGCGGATCCGCGTTCCGGAATGGCTGACTTATGCGGGTTTGCGCTATTTTCATGCGCCCTCCGCCGCGGTGATGGCGCCAACGCCAACCATCGGCGCCGACCTGACCCGCCGCGGGTTCGCCCGAGTTAGGCTTTGGACGCGCGGCGTCAATCATTCCCTTTACCGTCCGCGGCCGAAGCGCGCGCTTGACCTGCCGCGGCCGATCTTTCTGTCAGTTGGACGGGTGGCGGTGGAGAAGAACCTCGAGGCGCTGCTCGATCTCGACCTGCCCGGCTCGACCGTTGTCGTCGGCGATGGGCCAGCCCGCCGGCATCTCGAGCGCCGCTACCGCCACGCGCATTTTCTCGGCTCCAAGCAGGGCGAAGCGCTGGCCGACATCTATGCCAGCGCGGACGTGTTCGTCTTCCCCTCGCGTACCGACACATTCGGGATCGTCATGATCGAGGCCCTCGCCAGCGGCTTGCCGGTCGCGGCTTTCCCAGTGACCGGACCGATCGATGTCGTAGCGCCCGGCGCGGGCGTGCTTGACGAAGATCTGCGGGCGGCTTGCCTTAAAGCCCTGACCATTCCGCGCGAGCAGGCGCGCGAGCATTCCATGCGTTTCACCTGGAAGGAGAGCGCGCGCCAGTTTCTCGAGAATATCGAAGCGAGCCGGTCAGACCTCAAAGTGGCGATCGTCCCATCGCCTGGGCCTGTCGGGGCGGCCCGGACGGTCGAGAACAGTTAGCAACCAAGCCTATGAATACAACCTAGCGCGAGAAACTCCTCCAAGGAAAAGCAAGGAAAACCAAATAAAACCAAGCAAATAAGCTTGCATTTCCTTGTTTTTCCTTGGCCGAATCTGGACTTTTCAATGGGTTACGGCGAATCCAAATAAAATTTTTTCGCCCTCGCCTAACGCGCGCTCTGGTTGTAAAAGGCAGGCCCAGCGCACTCTAAGACCGCCCCTCAAAGCCAGGTTGGAATTCGCGCAGACCGCGTTCGTCATCATAGGCTGATCTTACTCGAACTTTCTGATTTTCTGCAAGCAATTGTCGGCTCTTATAGCGTTAGTTGTTGATTTGGGTTATGGTGGGGGTGGGGTTGGAGATTGTTCGATGAAGGGTGAGGAGTTTTCGACTTGGCTGTCGGGGATCGTTCGATTGAACGAGGATCAGCGGCGGGCGGCGCTCGCGGCTCTGACGACGGCGGAGGGGGTGGGTCGGAAAACTGCGATGCTGACGGCGGCCCCGAAGAACAAGGCCTTGAAGGCTCGCCGTCGGCTGGACGCGTTGGGCGTAACAGGCCATGAGCGGGTGGAAAGTCGAGGGTGTCCGCATTGCGCGGGTCGCGAAATCGTGGCCTGGGGACGCTCGCGCGGACTGGCGCGGTTCCGCTGCAAGGCTTGCGGACGCACCTTCAACGCCCTGAGCAAAAGCCCAATGGCGCATCTGCGCAAGAAAGAGCGTTGGCTCGATCACGCGCAGGCGATGATCGAAGGCAAAAGCCTGGTGAAGACGGCCGCGCTTTGCGGCGTGCATCCGACGACGGCTTTCCGCTGGCGTCACCGGTTTTTGGGCGCTCCCGCCGCGGACAAGCCGCAAAAGCTGAGCGGAATCGTCGAAGCGGATGAAACCTTCATCCTTGAATCTTTCAAGGGGCGGTGGTCCGATCTGCCTCGCAAGGCTCGCAAACGCGGCGGAACGGCCCGTCATCCGGGCCCCTATCAGGACAACATTCCCGTGCTCGTCGCCCGCGACCGAAAGGGCGCAACTTTCGACGCCGTTCTGCCAAACGACGACAGCGCTTCGATCGCCGCCGTCCTGACCGGTGTCGTTACGTCCGCAAATCACTTGATCGGCGATGGCGGCAAACCGCTGGCCTCCTTCGCCCGCCAGGCCAACATCCCCTTTCACGCCGTTCCTTCCCCGGGAAAGCCTGTCCCCGCGGCGCCCCACCTGCATATCAACAACGTCAACGCCTACCACAGCCGTCTCAAGCAATGGCTCAATCGCTTCAACGGCGTCGCCACCAAGAACCTGCCAAATTATCTCGGCTGGCGGCGCGCCCTCGAAGCCTGGGATCGACAAATCACGCCACAAAACTGGATCAATAGCGCCATCGGAATCGGCCCATACCAACAACTAACGCTATAAGAGCCCAATTGTCGTTCCGAGCCGCTCCCTTTCGGCCGCCTCGATCCAGGCGACAAGCGGGCTTCGGCCCCGATTAACCCGTCAACAGCTCAATCTCGCGCTCGGCAGCGATGGGGCGGCGGGGCTTAACTCTGCCGCCCGCGAGAACCCATCGGCCCAGGACGCGCCCGAAAGCGATTCCCGGGCGTTCGATCCGGGCCGAAAGCACGGCCGCTGCGGCGAAGGTCAGGGCGATCGAGGCGCAAAACTGCGATTGGCCATATCCATACCGTGATTCCAAGAAAACGATTATCGGAATATGGACAAGATAGACGCCGAAGCTCAATTCGCCGGCTGTTCGCAAAACTCGAGTTTGCATGATTCGAGACAGTAGAGAGTCCGAAGGATGCAGCAAGCCGTAAACGACGCCGCCGACGACGAGAGGCGCGAAGGGAAAGACGGCGTCGTAGTAGGATTGCCAAGCCCCGGGCCGCGCCAATTCGGCCATCGAAGCGTCGCCGCGGGCGAGCGCAAAATAGAGGAACGGATAGGCGCAGAGGAACACGAGCAGCGCGATCCAGCCGATCCACGCGCCGCGGCGCGGAAATCGGATGCGGTCATTCGTCAGCAGCGCATAGAACAGGGCGCCGCCTATGAACGAGTTGGCGTAGTGATGAAAGCCAAGCGTCATCCACAGGGACGGCGAAACGCCGCTGTGTCGCGCGACCGCGATCGCACCAGGCGAGATACGCTAAGCCGAGCATCGCCGCGCCGAGGCGCGATCGGGCTGCCGTGGCCGTCAGCGCCAGCACGATCGGCAGATAGACGTAGAACGTGAGCTCGACCGGGATGGTCCAGAGAACGCTTGGCGCCTTGCCGAGGGTCAACGATTGTCTCAAGGCTCCCCAATAGGTGACGGATGAAGGAAAAAACGATGATCGATTCGAGTACGTCAGGGCGACGACGACGAAAAGCAATGGAAAGATCCGGAATACCCGGTTGATCGAATAGGCGATCAGGGAAAGATGGGGACGAGCGCTCCAATCCGGATCCGACGCCAGCGAATGGCAAAGCAGGAATGACGAAAGGAAGAAGAAGACCATCAGCCCGCACTGCCCCGAATATTTGAAGACGGGGGCGCCGGGCAGGAAGCCGATATATTGGTAATGGGCCAGCATCACGGTCAGGGCTGCGAAGCCTCGTAACGCCGTGAACCGTTTATCGATGCGGGATCGCCAGTCCGGATCGATCGGGCCCATGGCCCGTAGAGTCGCGCCGAGACGTGTAGAAAGCCTCAAGCGAGACCATTTGATTGTTGGCAAAACGGTTTTCCGCGCCAACGTTCGCGGCGGCGCAGTGGTTTTCTGCGTCTACCCGGCGAGGCTTAACGCGACCCCCGCCGCCCCGGTCGCAACGACGACAAGCAGCGGGGGAGCGCGCCAGACAATCAAGGCGACAAAACCGGCCGCCGCCACGGCGAAATCGGTCGGCCCCCGAACCGCGCTCGTCCATAGGGGATTATACAGCGCCGAAGCGAGCAGGCCGACCACGGCCGCGTTGACGCCGGCCATCGCGGCGCGCGCGTTGCCCCGCCTACGCACGTCCGGCCAGAACACCAAGGCCGCCATCATGAGCAAGAGCCCGGGCGCGAAGATCGCAACCAGCGCGAGCGCCGCCCCGACGGCGCCGCCCGGCGGAATATTGGCGACCGCGCCAAGATAGGCCGCAAAGGTGAACAACGGCCCCGGGACGGCCTGGGCGGCGCCGTAGCCGGCAAGGAAGGCGCTGTCGGAGACCCAGCCCGGATCGACCACGGCGGCGTGAAGCAATGGCAAGACGACATGACCGCCGCCGAACACCAACGCCCCCGAGCGATAGAACGCGGCGGCGAGGGCCGCGCGGCTCGCGCCCACCGGGGCGAACGACAGCGCGAGCAGGGCGAAATAGAGGCTGGCAAACACGATCCCCATGCGACGGCTGACCGGCGCCCTGGCGTCGGCGACGGCGATGTCCGCGCCCTGCCGGCAGAAGAGGAATCCAGCAAGGGCGCCGAAAAGGATGACAGCGATCTGCGTCCATCCCGCTGGAGCAAGGACGGTCAGGATCAGCGACAGGACCGCGATCGTCGCGCGGGGCCGGTCCGGACACAGGGTCTGAGCCATTCCCATCACAGCCTGGGCGACAATCGCTACCGCGACCAGCTTGAGGCCGTGCATGAGCCCATCGCCAACAGGGCCCTTGAGCGCGCCCTCACCATAGGCGAACAGCGTCATGGCCGCCGCCGACGGCAGGGTGAAGCCGACCCAGGCGGCGAGACCGCCGAGGTAACCGGCGCGCGTGAGCCCGACGGCGAAGCCGGTCTGGCTGCTCGCCGGACCGGGCAGGAACTGGCACAACGCGACCAGATCGGCATAGGCGCGTTCATCGAGCCAGGCGCGCCGGACGACGAACTCACGGCGGAAATAGCCGAGATGCGCAATCGGCCCGCCGAAGCTGGTCAGACCGAGCTTGAGAAAAACGCGCAGCACTTCGAGGGGCGAACCGGCCTGGCTTCGCCCGAGCTCGGCGTCCTCGATCGCCGCGGTCATCGACCGAGCCTATGCGTCATTGCAGCGTGCCGAAGCCGCTGATCATCGAGGTTCTAAAAAATCGCCTTCGAGTTATTATCAGCGTACACCAAATGTATGAAGCGTTGCGAGTTCGAAGCTAAACAGGTCAAATTGGGCTCATGGTGCAGTGATCTCGAGGATCAGAACGGTGTGTTTATTTTACACCTGCGGCATGGATCCACATGTCGGCCTGAAATCCGCGCTCATCCATCTTTTCCACATGATCGATTACTGCGTGTCTCCCGAAACACCTCCATGAATAGGCCGAGTTATGGCCAGAGAAAGCCATAGGCACAAAACTGGAGCCCGGATTCGCCCGGCAAAATTGATCTACGCTGGGGACATGTCGGTTAGTGCTCAGCTTATCACAACAAAATCCATTGCACATCCGACACAAATAGACGGTGTCATTCACGCACCGATACACCGTCTCTTCAGCCGCGCCCTCACCGAACAGGGTATTGGCAAACCCGGTCAGTGAAGGTGGGATCTGTCGAACTTCGTCGGACGTTCCATTGCTGGCGCAAAGCGTCTGTCCAAGTGCAGCAGCCGCTGGTGCGACGCACGTCAGCACAGCCAACCGCAATCCGATTGTGCGCATCCGTCAATCGCCTCGCTGGGCTCCTCGGGAAACGTTGGCAGTCTCAAAGCCGCCGTCAATTCTCCGATTGAGATTGCGGCTGCCGCCGATGAAGCGATGCTGCAGCCGAACATTCGCCTTGCCGCTTGTTGCGAGGACGCGGCGTCGCCTGCCGTCAGGCCGCCTCGGCGAGCCGGTGCTGCACCATCGTCCGCAGCGTATTCAGATCGTGCGCGAACAGGCGGATGCCGTCGGACAGCTTCTCTGTCGCCATCTGGTCCTCGTTGAGCATCCAACGGAAGGTCTTTTCATCCATCGCGACCTTAGCCGGGGCCTGCCCGGGATGGGCCGGGTCCAGATGTCGCTTGAGCTCGCCCTCGTCCTTCGACAGCGCCTCGAGCAATTGGGGCGAGATGGTGAGCCGATCACAGCCCGCGAGAGCCTCGATCTCGCCGGTGTTGCGGAACGACGCGCCCATGACGACCGTCTTGACGCCATAGGTCTTGTAATAGGCGTAGATGGCGCGGACCGAGTGCACGCCCGGATCGGTTTCGCCGGTGTAGGGGCCGCCGCCCGCCTTCACATGCCAATCAAAGATGCGTCCGACGAAGGGCGAAAGAAGGAACGCCTTCGCGTCTCCGGCCGCAATCGCCTGGGCCAGCGAGAAGGCGAGCGTCATATTGCAATCGATGCCTTCGGCCTGCAGGCGCCGCGCCGCTTGCACGCCTTCCCAGGTCGAAGCGAGCTTGATGAGGATATGCTCGTGGCCGACGTCGCGCTCCTTGTAGGCGGCGATGATCGATTTCGCCTTTGCGACCATGCCTTCGGTGTCGAACGAAAGATCAGCGTCAACTTCGGTCGATACCCGGCCAGGAACGATCTTCGTCAGTTCCGAGCCGAAATTCACGGCGATGCGGTCGGTCACTTGACCGACCGAAGCTTTTTGTTTGCGACCCCAGACGATCGCCTCGTCGACAAGCCGCGCGTAGCCCGGCATTTCAGAAGCCTTCAGAATCAGAGACGGGTTGGTCGTGGCGTCGGTCGGCTTGTAGGCGCGGATCGAATCCATGTCGCCGGTGTCCGAGACGACGGTGGTCATGGCGCGCAATTGCTCGAGCTTACTGGTCATGGATGAGGCTCCTTCGGCAACTTCCTTTACCCAAACAAGTTCCTTGCTCTCCCGATTGTCGCGCCTTGGCGCGTCATACGCAAGCGCGAAGCCCAAACGCGCCGCACGGCGACTTCGGCCGGAACCTAACGCGCCCGCGCCCGTTCTTTATCCTGGTCACAGCCAAGGAGCGCGCCATGCCGAACCGCAAGACCCTCGAAGATCTGTTCTTCGACACCCTCAAGGATATCTATTACGCCGAGAAACAGATTTTGCGCGCCTTGCCCAAAATGGCGCGCGAAGCTCAATCGCCCGAACTCAAGCACGCTTTCGAGACCCATCGCGACGAGACAGAAGGTCAAGTCGAGCGCCTCAATCAGGTGTTCGAGCAGCTCGGCCGACCTGCGCGCGGCAAGACTTGCGAGGCGATCCTCGGTATCATCGACGAGGCCAAGGAGATCATGGAGGATTTCAAGGGCGCGGAGGCGCTCGACGCCGGCCTCGCGTCATCCGCTCAGGCGGTCGAGCACTACGAGATCGCTCGCTACGGCACACTCAAGACCTGGGCGAAGGAACTCGGCCTTAGCGACGCCGCGAAGCTCCTCGACCAGACGCTCCAAGAAGAGATCAGGGCGGACCAGCTTCTCACCAAACTCGCAACATCAGTCATCAATATGAAGGCGGCGGCGTAAGCGCGCGTCGCAAGCGGCGCAGGAAGAGTGCCGGCCAATCTCGCGCCGTGGCGCAGCTTTTCGAGAAAGCGGCGGCCGTGGCGCCGATCCAGGCACGCTTTAAGAGATCCAACGGCAGCTGCCGTTCTCGAAGCACAGCGCCCGGCCTTGCGTGATTGGCGCGTCGGCGGCCTTCGCCGGCGCGACGCCGGCGATCAGCGTCATCAGCGCCCGCGCCACCCCGCCGTGCGATACGACGAAGGCGTCTCCGGTCAGCCCGTCCAGCCAAGGACACAGGCGCGCAGCGAGCATGGCGTAGCTCTCCCCGCCGGGCGGGACAAAGCTCCATTTGTCTTTTCTGCGTATCCAGACGCGCTTGGGGTCTCGGGCCTCGATTTCCGGCCAGATCAAGCCCTCCCACGCGCCAAAGCTGATCTCCTTCAAGTCCGGGTCGAGCCGGTAGCGGCTCGGCGGCAGGCCCATCGCATCACGCGCGATCTCCATCGTCTCCCGCGCGCGCTCGAGAGGAGAGGCGATGAAAGCGTCCGCCCTCTCCAATCGCTCGATCTCGCTCCCGATGCGGTCGCGGAGCGTCCGGCCGACCGCCCGGGCCTGCTCGCGCCCGCGCGTGTTGAGGGGAATGTCGCGCTGGCCCTGTAGACGATTCTTGGCGTTATAGGCCGTCTCGCCGTGGCGCACGAAGATAAGGCGATACGGAAATTCCGGCACGCGAAGACGATCCCCCTCGACTAACGCAGCGGCGCCTCGAGCGCGCTCACGCGTTCAGCGCGAGCGGCCGGAATCCCCATTGCTTCGCCAGCGCCAAGCATTCGCTAACCGTTCCAACGCCGGCCGTCGTCGACACCGCGCGCATCGACGCCGCGGCTGAGGCATGCCCGAGTTGCAGACACTGAACAATCGGCCATTGCTCATGCAGCCCATAGAGCATACCGGCGGCGAAAGCGTCGCCCGCGCCGTTGGCGCCGACGACGGCGCTCGCCGGCAGGGCGACTGAGCCCAGCGCATGGCGCGACCCGTCGCGTCCGCCGACGATCGCGCCTTGAGGAAAATGAGCCGCCGCACAGCGCATGGAGCCGAGCGCGAGCACGTCGTCGATCGCCCGTGCGACCGCAGCCGCGTCGGTCGAGCCGTCGGCGCGCCGCGTCTCGCGTCCTGCCAGCGCGCCGATCTCGTAATCGTTGACGATGAGGCAATCGAGATGCGGCAGGCATGGCCGGCCGAGCTCGGCGACCCGCTCGGCCCGGGTGGTCATCAATTCGAGATTGGCGCTGAGGCCGACGGCGCGGGCCTTGCGCAACACCGCGACCCAGCCGTTGGCATCGCCCCGCCACGGCCGGTCCATCGCCTTATGCGCGCCCGGCAACCCAAGATGCAGAATTCTTGCCCGGGTCGAAGAGAAATCGAAGTCGTCGGGCGTCATCTCGGCCGCCACGCCCTGATGATAGAAATGGGTGCGCCGGCCGTTGACTTCGACGTTGAAGGCGTCGACACTCATCGTCGCGCCCCCCGGCCGGGCGCGAAGCGCGACGCGCGCGACGCCATGCGCATCGCATTCGTCAAAGAGGAAGCGTCCGAGGTCGTCGTCGCCGACGACCCCCATCGCCTCGACCGGAAAGTCAGGATCGAGGCGCTTGAGGTCGAACGCCATGTTGGAGCCCGACCCCCCGTTCTGACGGTCGATCGCCAAAACCTCGTTGGACGTGTCCTCGTCCGGCCAGCGCGCGATCGACTTGTTGAAATCGACACACCATGTGCCCGCGGACAGCACGCCTCGCCGTTCGCTCATCAGTCAGGTCGGCTTGAGGACGGATTCGGTGATCGCGCTGTCCACCACTATCTCACGCGTCGGCTTCAGACCCCGCTTCTGGAGCGCCGCGTGGTAGTCCTTGACGGCCTCAAGCGGGGTCATGGCGCCGTCGGCGACGGCGCGCATGAGACGCACGATGTCGAGCGGAGATTCGGCCAGGTTGATCTTGCGGCCGAATAGCGCGACGCGCGCGCCGTATTTCTCCGCCTGGTGAATGAGTTCGAAACAATCGCGGGTCGTGCCAGCTCCGCCCCCTAACACGCCAACCACCAGATCCGGGTCGAACGACGCAGGCTCCTCGAGCGCCCTGGGCCCGTTATAGGCAAGCTTGAGGAATTTCGGCCGCTCGGCCTCGGTGAGCCCAGCGAGGCAACGGACGATCGCGTCGTTGACGAACTGAGGCATCGCCTCCGGCGTCAGGCCGCGCTCCACATTCGGATTGAAGACCTCGAGGAAATAGGAGAAGTCGTTGGCTTCGGCGTCGGCGCGAAAGTCCCGGAACGCCTCGAGCGAAGCATGGTCGGCGTCGATATCATTGGTGAAGGTGATCGAATAGAGCCCCAGATCGGTGAGCTTCTTCACATGCTTGAGCGACGCGGTGCGGAACGGCCGCGACGGCTGGTTATGAAAAGTCGCGCCGCGATGCCGCCAGATGTCGCTCGTGTCATTCGCGCGGATCACAGGCTTCATCCCCGTCCCGGCGAAAACGTTGCGCTTGACGAGCTTCTCCAGGTTCGAGACCGAGGTCAGCATGATGTCGACGACGTCCTGCTTGACGATCGCCTCGATCGAATTGAGAAACTCGACGCGCGTCTTGAAACGCCCCTCGCTGTGCCCCGGCCCAACCGCATGCAGCCCCGGACCCATATCCGGGTCCTTGGCGTCCGCAATGATGAAATCCGAACGCCGATAGGCGCCGCTGCGAATGCGCGTAAGCTTGTCGTCGAGCCGGACCATGCGATGCCTCTGCTGGCTTGGAGAGCGTATGCGCGCCTTATATCCCGCACCGCAGCATGGACGCCATGGGGCGGCCATGCGCTGGCGCGAAAGCTCCCGATCCGATAGTTTGCCCCGCCCTGCCCGGAGCAATGCCTACAGCCGCATCGAGGGCTTGCAGACCGGCCAGACTTTTCGGATCGCCTGAAGCAGCGAATGAACAAAGCGCTATTCGCTTACGTCGCACTGGCCGCGCTGACGCTTGGCGTTTTCGCGATCTGGCCCGAGCTCGACCTGGCGGGCGCGCACTACTTCTTCCACGGCGGAGGATTCTTCGGCCGCAACAACGTCCAGCGTTTTGCCCGCGACTTTTTCCGCGTAACGCCGTTCGTCGTGCTGGCGGCCTACGCGGCGCTATGGCTCGCCAGGCGCCTGGGCGCGCGCCTCCGCTGGGCGCCGAGCGGCCGAGCGGTAGTCTTTCTCATCGCCACGATGGTCATCGGACCGGGCCTGATCGTCAACCTCGGCCTCAAGGATCATTGGCATCGTCCCCGCCCGATCCAGACTCAGGACTTCAACGGGCCGAGCCCTTTCATGCCGTGGTATGACGACGACGGCGGGTGTCAGAAGAACTGCTCGTTCGTCTCCGGCGAAGCGGCGACTGGCTTCTGGATGGTTGCGCCGGCGAGCGTGCTGCCCCCGCCCTGGCGCGCTCCCGCGATCGTCGCCGCATTCGCCTTCGGCTTCGGCGCGAGCCTGCTGAGGCTCGCCTTCGGCGGCCATTACCTCAGCGACGTTCTGCTCGGCGGACTCATCACACTCATCGTCATCGAGGTCGTTCGCCGGGTCATCTGGCCGCAGGGTGAGCCTGTGAGCCGCGGCTCGCGGATTGACAACCGCTGGGCCGAGGAATCTCCTGTTTCTCAAGAGCGCAACGCGGAGGAGACGTCATGGCGGAGACGCCAATCGTCGGCCGGCGGCGGTGGGTGATCGGGTTTCTGCTCGGCGCGGGTATTCTCATCAATTATTTCGACCGGGTGAACATCTCGGTCGCGGCGCCACAGCTGCAGCAGGAGTTCGGCCTGACGCCGGTTGATCTCGGACTGCTGTTCAGCGCCTTCTTCTGGTCCTACGCCATCCTGCAGGTCCCGGTCGGAATCGTGCTCGACCGGGTCGGCGTGACGACCGTCAGCCGCATCGGCGCCTTCCTGTGGGGCGTCGCTTCGGGCGCGGTCGCGTTCGCGACCGGCTTCGGCTCGATCTTCGCGGCGCGAGTGTTGCTCGGCGTCGCGGAGGCGCCGGCCTTCCCGGCCAATTCCAAGGCGACGGGCTACTGGTTTCCGCGCGGCGAGCGCGCCACCGCGACCGCGATCTTCGACGCGGCGGCAAAATTCTCCAACGTCATTGGCGTGCCATTGGTGGCGGTCGCCGTCGTGACCTTCGGCTGGCGGTGGGGCTTTGGCCTGACCGCGATCCTGAGCTTCGTTTACTTTTTCGCCTACTGGTTCATCTATCGCGATCCGAGCGCCGATCCGAAGCTCAGTCGTGAGGAGCGCGATTATATCCGCAAGGGTGGCGCGACGCCTGAAGGCGAGTCCGAGGCGAGCCCCATCGGAATGCTGGGGTATCTCTTGCGCAATCGAAAAGTGTGGGGACTCACCATCGGCTTCGCAGCTTACGGCTATTCGTTCTATCTCTTCCTCACCTGGCTGCCGGGCTATCTCGTCAGCGAGATGCATATGAGCATCATCAAGTCGGCGGGCTATGCGGCGATTCCATGGGCTTTTGCGACCATCTCCGATCTCGTCGTCGGCGGCTGGCTCATCGATCATTTGCTGGCCAAAGGCTACGATGACACGAAAACGCGCAAGACGGTGCTGGTCGGCGGCATGATTCTCGGCCTCGCCGTATTCGGCGCGACGATGACGACAAGCCCGGTGTGGGCGATAGTCTGGATCACCATTGCGCTCAGTGGGCTTGCGGCGGCGGCGCCGGTCGGCTGGTCGATCCCGTCGCTCATTGCTCCCAGGGGCGGCACCGGCACGATCGGCGGCGTGATGAACTTCTTCAACAATCTCATGGGCGCGGTGGCTCCCGCGGTCACCGGCTTCGTCGTCGGCGCGACAAACTCTTTTTCGCTCGCGTTCCTGGTGGCGGGCGTCGTGCTGCTCGTCGGCATCTTCTTCTTCATCGTCGTTTTGGGGAAGATCGAGCCGATCCCCGAGCCAGACACTGCCGCCGCCGCGCCGGCGCCCGCATGAAACAGCCAATGAACGACGCCAAGACCGGATGCGCCCTGGTCGTCATGGGCGTGTCGGGGAGCGGCAAGACGACCGTTGCGGAATTGCTCGCCAAGCAGCTCGGCTGGCCATTCATGGAGGGCGACCGGCTCCATCCTCCGGCCAATGTCGAGAAGATGCGACAGGGAATTCCGCTGACCGACGCCGACCGCGCCCCGTGGCTCGATCGAATTGGCGAGGAGATCAAGCGCTGGGCCGCCGAGGGACGGTCCGGCGTGCTGACCTGCTCGGCGCTCAAGCGCGCCTATCGCGACCGCATACGCTCGGCGCGGCCAGACGTTCGCTTCGTCTATGTGAAAGGCTCGGTGACGCTGATCGAGGCTCGCGTCGCCGCACGCCATCACGAATATATGCCGGCCTCGCTGCTGCGCAGCCAGTTCGACACGCTGGAGGAGCCGACGCCGGACGAGCCGGTCGTCACGGTCGACGCGGACGGGTCTCCGGAGACGGAAGTTGCTGCGGTCATCGCCGCGCTCAACGTCGCCCGCTCCCAGCAGCGCTAGCCGGGTTGCGCGCCGCGAGCGCGGCTCTATAAGTCCCGTCGACGTTTCGGGGCCAACGCCCCTCCATCGTCATGGCCGGGCTTGACGGGTCTGGTGCTTGAAGAAAGTCCTGCCGCCCATGCCGAGCCCAAAGAAGCCGCAAGTCAAGCGCGTCGTCCTCGCCTATTCGGGCGGGCTCGACACCTCCATCATCCTCAAGTGGCTGCAGACTGAATACGGCGCGGAGGTCATCACCTTCACCGCCGACCTCGGCCAGGGCGAGGAGCTTGAACCGGCGCGCAAGAAAGCGGAGCTGCTCGGCGTCAAGCCCGAGAACATCTTCATTGAGGACCTGCGCGAGGAATTCGTGCGCGATTACGTCTTCCCGATGTTCCGCGCCAACGCCCTGTACGAGGGTCAATATCTGCTTGGCACCTCGATCGCGCGGCCGCTGATCGCCAAGCACCTGGTCGATATCGCGCGCAAGGTCGGCGCCGACGCGATCGCCCATGGCGCGACCGGCAAGGGCAATGATCAGGTGCGCTTCGAGCTCTCGGCTTATGCGCTCGAGCCCGACATCAAGATTATCGCACCCTGGCGCGAATGGAGCTTCGCCTCCCGCACCGCGCTTCTCGCCTTCGCGGAGCAGCACCAGATCCCGATCGCCAAGGACAAACGCGGCGATGCGCCTTTTTCGGTCGACGCAAACCTGCTGCATGTCTCCTCGGAGGGCAAAGTGCTCGAGGATCCGGCCGAGGAAACGCCGGCTTATGTCTATTCGCGCACCGTTCATCCGGAGGATGCGCCCGACAAGCCAACCATCGTCGAGATCGCTTTCGAGAAGGGCGACCCCGTGGCGGTCAACGGCAAGGCGATGAGCCCGGCGGCGCTGCTCGCCGCCCTCAACACACTCGGGCGCGACAATGGCATCGGCCGGCTCGACCTGGTCGAGAACCGTTTCGTCGGAATGAAGTCGCGCGGCATGTACGAAACGCCGGGCGGCACGATCCTGCTCGCGGCGCACCGCGCGATCGAATCGATCACCCTCGACCGCGGCGCGGCCCATCTCAAGGACGAGCTGATGCCCAAATACGCGGAGCTCATCTACAACGGTTTCTGGTTCTCGCCCGAGCGCGAAATGCTGCAGGTCCTCATCGACAAGAGCCAGGAGATGGTCGCCGGCCGGGTGCGGCTTAAGCTCTACAAAGGCGGCGTCCACGTGATCGGTCGTGACAGCCCGTATTCGCTCTACGACCAGGACCTCGTCACCTTCGAGGAAGGCGCCGTCGCTTATGACCACCAGGACGCGGCCGGCTTCATCAAGCTCAACGCGCTGCGCCTGCGGACGCTCGCCAAGCGGAGGAAGAAGGCCGCGAAGAGTTAAGGCGGCGCGTTGCGGCAACGATGTGAGAAGCGGGCCGCGTTGGGCCGCTGACCTCCGTCTTCACTCCAACTTGACGCCCTTCGCCTTCGCGGCGGCGGCGACGAACTTCATCGTCTGCGAGAACGCGTCCTTAAGCGGCTCGGCGGTCTTAGCGTCTGAAATTTCTGCAAATCGGGCGGCGATCGTCTCGGGCGTGCGCTCGCTCTCATCGAGGTAGATTCCGGGCGTCTCCCCAATATGCGTGACCGCGAAGACGCCGGCGCCCGCCCCCAGAATTATGCGCGAGGGCGCATCTTCGCTCACGAGAAACAACACGCCCGGCGTCACCAATTCCGGCGTCATAAGTTCCGCGGCGACGGGAGAGAGGAGGCCCTCCGTCATGCCGGTGCGCGCCGTCGGCGCGAGCACGTTGACCCGGATGTCGTTCTTCGCGCCCTCGAGATGCAGCACGTTCATAAGGCCGATCATGCCGGCCTTCGCAGCGCCGTAGTTCGCCTGACCAAAATTTCCGTAGATGCCGGACGCCGAGGACGTGAGCACGATGCGCCCATAGTTGCGGTCCCGCATGCCCGCCCAGACGGCCTTCGTGCAATTGGCCGAGCCGATCAGGTGCACGCGGAGCACGAACTCGAAATCAGCCATCTCCATCTTGGCGAAGGTCTTGTCGCGCAGCACGCCGGCGTTGTTGACGAGGATGTCGACGCGGCCCCACGCCCTTTCGGCGCGTGCAACCATCTCGGAGACTTCTTCGAAATTGGCGACGTCGGCGGGGTCCGCGATCGCCGTCCCGCCCTTGGCGCGAATTTCTTCCACGACCCTCATGGCATTGTCGAAGGGCGCTCCGTTTTGACCGAGGTCATTGACGACGACGTTCGCACCGCGCGCCGCAAGTCCCAGAGCATGCGAACGTCCGAGACCGGAACCCGCGCCGGTGACGATGGCCACTTTGCCGTCAAACTCAATTGTCACGATATTCCCCGTGCATGCGCCCCCTATCGGCCGGCCGCTGCTTCCCGGGTAGGTTAGTCCCTGCGATGCTCAGCTTTCAATATGAGCGTCTAAGCCGCGGTCAGATTGCGCTCGCCTCGGCCTTCGCGAGTACGCAGCCCGAAATCAACCAATCGCCATTCGACACACGCCGAAAGCTGTAGAGCGCTGTCCAAACGACGTTGTCGTTGTCGACGAGAGTCGCCTCGAGGCTCGCCTCGTCGCCCAATTCCTTAAAGGCGCCAAAGTCGGCGCTGCGGTGCCGATAGACAGGCGCATAGTGGTCGCGAACCATCGCCATGAAGTGATCGGCATCGCCGAACATGTCCTTGATCGTGGGAGCCGCGAGCGCGTACGCCGCCTGCCCATCGTCACGCTCAAAGGCGTCGAATTGCCGCTCGACGATGGCGCGTGAGCTGGCGGCGGTCAGATCGTCCGCGAAGGCGGTCCTGGTCCACAGGGCCATTGCGACTGCCGCCGCTCCGACCATTTTCGTCATTGGCCTCATGATCGCGCCTCATATTCGAGCGTCTACCCCCTTATACGCGCGCTGCGGCGCAATGGTTTCACTCGGGCAGCGAGATCTCGCCGGTTCACCACTTAACGATCGTCGTGCTCGATCGATTGAGGCAGTCCAAATCTGTTCGCGCTTTGTTACACAGGCGTCACAATTCCAGGTCAAAGACCCGTCTGACGGGGGAATGCGTGACTTCGTCGACGATTCGCTCATGCGAAGCGGCGCCATGGCTGGAAAAATCGGAAGCGACCTGGAAGAACTCCGCGCCCTTCTTGCCGAGGCGAAAGCGCTCCGTGAGGACATTGAGCACACCGGCGCCGAGCTTAGAAACGCCTGGGGCGTCGACGCCGTCAAGTCAAAGGTCACGCCTCGAGTCCTGAATCTTTCCCAATATGTCGCGCTGCGCGAGCACGACCTCACCGACCTGCAATACCGGCTCGCGGCGCGGGGCCTCTCTTCGCTCGGCCGCAGCGAAAGCCACGTTGCGCTGGCGCTCGATACGCTCATTGCGACGCTCAAGCGCCTGACCGGCGAATCGGGCGCCGCCTATCCAGCGCCAGTTTTGGCGAGAGCGGGCGCCGCGGAACTGGAGGCGGAGGCCGATCGGCTGTTCGGCAAAAGGCAGAAAGGCGGCCCGCGCGCCCGGGTGATGGCGACCTTGCCGCCCGAAGCGGCGACGGAACCCGAATTGGTCGACAAGCTGGTAGCCGCTGGCATGGATTGCGCGCGCATCAATTGCGCCCACGACGACCCTGAAGCGTGGGGGCAAATGGTCGAGCATGTGCGCAAGGCCGCCGCGCGGCTCGAGCGTCCCTGCCCGGTGCTGATGGACATTGCCGGTCCGAAATGCCGCATCCTCAGAGTGAAGGCGCCGCCGAAAACGCGCCTCTTACGCGGCGACCGGGTCGTTCTGGTCGACGAACTGCGCGAAAAAACCAAGGAGCCGATCGCGTTCTCGCTCAACTTCCCCGAGCTTGTCGACCAGCTGGCCATCGGCTCGGAAGTGTTTATCGACGACGGCAAGGCGGCGGCCAGGGTTGTCGCCAAATCGGCGGGCCGGGCGGAGATCGAGGTTTACGCCGCGCGCGAAAAGGGCGTGCGGCTGAAGCCCGGCAAGGGCGTCAATTTTCCCTCGACCGAGCTCGATTTGCCGCCGCTGACCTCCAAGGACTTCCGTGACCTCGACTTCATCGCCGAACATGCCGACCTGATCGGCTACTCGTTCGTGCAGCGGGTCGACGACATCGAACTCCTGCAGGACCATCTGGTGGCGCGCGCCCCCAAGCGCGAGCCGCCGGGGCTGGTGTTGAAGATCGAGACGCCGCTCGCCGTGCGCAATCTGCCGCCCCTTATCCTGCAGTCGGCGGCGCATAATCCGACCGCGGTGATGATCGCGCGGGGCGATCTCGCGGTGGAGCTCGGCTTCGCCAGGCTGACCGAAATGCAGGAGGAGATCCTCTGGCTGTGCGAGGCGGCGCACACGCCGGTGATCTGGGCGACGCAGGTGCTCGACAATTTCGTGCGCGACGGCGTGGCGAGCCGCGCCGAGATGACCGACGCGGCGATGGCGCAAGGCGCCGAATGCGTGATGCTCAACAAGGGCCCGTATCTCGCCGAGGGCGTCGCTTTCCTGCGCGATGTGCTCGCGCGCATGGACCGCCACCGGACCAAGAAATTCGCCCGCTTTGCTTCGCTCAAGCAATGGGCGTGAATGAGCGCTCGACAGACGGCGTCCACTAGATTAGCTAAGTTAGCTAATCTAGTGAAGCAGGGCATGCGGACAGTCACTATTCACGTCGCAAAGACGCAGCTTTCCAGGCTTATCGAGGCTGCGCTCGCGGGCGAGGAGGTGGTGATCGCGAAGGGCGACAACCCCGTGGTTCGCCTTGTCGCCATTCCCCAAGGACAATTCAAGCTGGGCGTTCTCGCAGCGGGCGTTCTGGGAGACGGGCCTGACTTCCTCGCGCCGATGGACGAAGACGAACTCGCCGCCTGGGAGGGTCGACGCTGACGACCCTCTTGCTCGACACGCATGTCTGGGCCTGGTCGCTGACCAACGATCGACGGATTACAGATCGCGCGCTAAGCGAACTGGCAAAGGCACGGAGAGTTCTCGTGAGCGCGATCTCGTTTTTCGAGGTCGCCCAGAAAGTGCGGCTCGGCAAATGGCCGGAAATGGCTCCGTACGTCGATCGCCTCTCCGATCTCCTTGAAAAACAGCGCGGGATCGCAACCGCGCTCGAAGCCGCGGATAGTCTAATGGCCGGAACGATGGAGTGGCCGCATCGGGACCCGTTCGACCGTCTCCTGGCCGCATCGGCGATTCGCCGCGGGATCGCGATCGTATCGGCCGATCCGATGTTCGACGCTGTGGTGGCCCGACTCTGGTGAGCGGCGCAGCCAAGGCCGCGCGCGGAAACCGCGCGCGGCCCGGGTCGCTCAGCCCATCAACAGCTCTCCGAACAGCCCCCAGTTCACGCCGTTGAATGTCGCCAACTGCATCTGCCGGATCGGACTGTAGTTGGTCGGCGAGGTGTTGATCTTCATCCCCGGCAGCAGCATCGGCAGTTCGAGGTCCTTCAGGTTCGCCGCCTGCTTCATGATGTTGTCGCGCGACAGGTCGTTGCCGCATTGCTTGAGCACCTGAATCATCGTCTGCGCCGCGCCGAAGCCATAGACCGCGTTGGCGTCGATGAATTCGGTGGGCGACATATACTTGTCGGTGAACGCCTTCCATTGCTTGAGGCCCGCATCGTCCGCCCAGCGCTTGTCGGTCGGGTCCTTGCCATAGTAGCCAGTGATTAGCCCTTTGGATTTCTCGAGCCCGGCGGGCTTGAGGATGGTTGCGACCGACACCGACACGTTGGTGATATAGCGGACCGCGTTCCAACCCAGGTCGTAGGATTTGCGGATCGCCTGGGCGGCGAATTTCGGCGTCGCGACGATGAGGAGCACATCGGCGCCCGAGCCCTGCAACGTCACGATTTGCGAATCGACCGTCGGTTCGGAGGTCTCGTACGAAGCCTCCTTCACGATCATGCCGGCGTGATCCGCGCCAAGCCCGTCTTTCAGACCGATCAGATAGTCCTTGCCGAAATCATCGTTCTGATAAAGCACGGCGATCTTGGCGTCCGGCTTGGTCGCTAAGATGTGCTTGGCGTAGATGTGGGACTCCGTCTGGTAACTCGGTTGGTAGCCGATCGTCCAGTGAAAATGCTTCGGATCGTTCCACTTGGCCGCGCCGGTGGCGACAAAAAGCTGCGGGATCTTATTGTCGTTGCAATATGGGCGGATCGCGGTGTTGGGCGGCGTGCCGAGGGTGTTGAACAGGAACGCGACCTTTTCCTCTTCGACCAGCCGCCGCACCTGCTCGACCGTCTTAGGCGGGCTATAGGCGTCGTCGAGGCTGATGAAATTGATCTTGCGGCCGTTGATACCGCCCTGGTCGTTGATCATCTTGAAATAGGCGGCATCGGCGCGGCCGATCACGCCATAGGCCGAGGCCGGGCCGCTGTAGGGCATGGTATTGCCGATCTTGATTTCCGTATCGGTGACGCCGGGCGCGTTCTCGGCGCGGGCGGAACCCGCGCTTGCGGCCAAGGCCGCGGCAGCGGCGCTCGATTGCAGGAATGTCCGTCGAGTGATCATGGCGATTCTTCCTTTCCTCCATAATTCGCGGCGACATTGGCGCCGCCGTCCTTGTCAACCTCGGCCCTTCGAGACGGAGCGAGCGCGCGGAAAAAGGCGTTCGCCGCCGCCCGCGCCGCGCCGGCCGCTCCGGTCGGCATCACAGCCATTACCAAAATCAAGAGCGCGCCGTAAATCGCGCCCGGCAGGGCCTTGGCGCTTTCGCCGAAACTGACCGTAAGCTGGTCGGCGATGTTGGGCACGAACTCGATGAACAAGGCGCCGAACAGCACGCCCTCGAGCGAGGCCAGCCCGCCGACGACGATGCCGACCAGAAACGCGAGCGAGAGCGGCAATCCGAAGCTGTCGGGCGAAACGAAACCGACGGCGATCGCGCTCAATCCCCCCGCCACGCCGGCATAGAGCGCGCTGACGCCGAAGCAGGAGGTCTTGTAGAGCGCCGCGTTGACCCCCATCGTCTCGGCGGCAATCGGATGGTCACGAATGGCGATCAGCGCCCGTCCGATCCGCCCCCGCGCCAGGTTCCGCGCCGCCCAGTAGAGCGCCGCCCCGCACGCCAGACAGACGAGATAGAGCCATTGGTCGGAGGTCAGCTTCAGGCCGAAAGGAACGCGTGGTTTGGCGAGAGTTAGGCCCTGCGAGCCGCCGGTGAAGGCGTCGAAGCCGGTGTAGCTCAAGATCTGCGGGGCGGCGACCGCAAGCGCGAAGGTGGCGAGCGCGAGATAAAGACCGCCGAACCTGAGCGCGGGAAAGCCGAACAGAAAGCCGGCGACGAAGCACACGACGCTGGCCAGCGGGATGGCCGCCCAATATGGCAGGCCGAACTTGGTCATCAGGATCGCCGCGCCATAGCCGCCGATGGCGAAAAAGGCCCCGTGGCCAAGCGATATCTGGCCGTTGAAGCCGGTCAGCAGATTGAGACCGAGCAGTGCAATGACGTAGATGAGCACCTCGGCGCCCTGATACATATGGTAGCCCGAGGCGACGAACGGGAACGCGAGCGCGACGACGGCGACCGCGAGCGTCAGGAGGCCCCTCACCGCGCCGTCGGCTTCGCCCATGGGTCAGACCCTCGCCACGAGGCGGCGTCCGAACAGTCCGGACGGCCGCCAGACCAGGACGGCGACGATGATCGCGAGCGCGACCGAGAGCTTGACCTCATCGCCCACGACATAGGCGCCCATAAGATTGCCGAGCACGCCGACGGCAAAGCCGCCGACGACGGCGCCGAACGGATTGTCGATGCCCCCCAGCACGGCGCCGGCGAAGGCGTAGAGCAGAATGCCGCCCATCATATTGGGATCGAGGTAGACGATCGGGGCCGCCATCATGCCGGCGACCGACCCGATCGCCGCCGCCAGGCCCCAGCCAATCGCCAGCATCCACCCGACCCGAATGCCGACCAGCCGGCTCGACACCGGATTCTGCGCCGCCGCGCGCATGGCGAGGCCGAGCGGCGTGAAGCGGAAAAACGCGTAGACGAGCGCCAAGACGCATAAGGAGACGAGGACCGCGCCTGCTTCATGCGCCGACATGTAGCTCGAGCCGAACCACGAGCGCCCCGTGAACGGCGTGTCGAACGAGGTCACCGAATAGCCGTAGAGCCATCCGGCGAGCGAATTGAAGATGAAGACGAGCCCGATGAAGACGATTACGGAAGCGAGCACCGGCGCGTTGGCGAACGGCCTGACGATGAGCCGCTCGATCACCACCCCGCCGACGAACGAGACGGCGACGGTGGCGAAGAACGCGAACCAGTAGGGCTCGCCGAGGTTCATCAACTTCCAGGCGAAATAGGTCGAGAACATCGCCATTTCGCCTTGGGCGAAATTGACGAGCTGCGTCGCCTGGTAGATCATCACCAGCGCCAGCGCCATGATTGCATAGACGCCCCCCAGCGCCACTCCGTTGGCCAGTTGGTGGAGGAACTCGCTCAAGGTCTAACGCCTCCTTATCCCTAGTAGCCGAGATAGGCGCGCCGCACGGCGTCATCGGCGCGGATCGCCTGCGAAGGACCGCTGAGCGCCACTCTTCCGGTTTCGATCAATACCGCCCGGTCGGCGAGATCGAGCGCCAGCGAAGCGTTCTGCTCGACGATGAGGAGGCTCACGCCCTCGTCGCGATTGATCTCGGCGAGGACGCGAAAGATATCTTCCACCACCAGCGGCGCGAGGCCGAACGACGGCTCGTCGAGCATCAGGAGACTCGGCCGCATGAGAAGCGCGCGTGCGATCGCCAGCATCTGCTGCTCGCCGCCCGACAACGTTCCCGCCTGCTGGCGGCGCCGTTCAGCGAGGCGGGGAAAGAGGCCGAACACGCGATCGAAATCCTCGCGGACGCTTTGCCGGTCGGCGCGCACATAGGCGCCAAGGCGCAGGTTCTCCTCGACCGTAAGGTCGGCGAACGTGCCGCGCCCGTCTGGCACATGCGCAATCCCGAGACGCGCGATGTCCTCCGTCGCCAGCGCGCCGATCGGGCGGCCGCGAAAGCGGATGTCGCCTGTGCGGCGGATGAGGCCGCTCAGCGCCCGCAAAATCGTCGTCTTGCCGGCGCCGTTGGCGCCGAGCACCGCCGTCACGCCGCCGTCCTCGACCTCGAAATCAATGCCGCATAGCGCCCGCGCCGGGCCGTACCAGGCCTCGAGTCCCTTCGCTTCGAGGATCGGCGCGCTCAATTCGCGCTCCCGAGATAGGCGCGCACCACCTCGCGATTGGCCCTGACCTCGTCGGGTTTGCCGTTGGCGATCACCCGGCCAAAGTCGAGCGCAACCACCTGGTCGCTGACCCGCATGACCAAATTCATGTGATGCTCGACCAGGAGCACGGCGACGCCGCGCCGGTCGCGGATGGCGCGGATTTCGTCGGCCAGCCCGTCGACTTCCGAGTGGTTGAGCCCGCCGGCCGGCTCGTCCAGCAGCAACAGCTTTGGGCCATTGGCAAGCGCGCGCGCGAGCTCCACCCGCTTGCGGACGCCGAACGGCAACGCGCCAGCCGGCCGGTCCGCGACGGCCTTGAGGTCGAATTCCTCGATCAGCGCGTCAGCGTGATCGGCGATCTTCAATTCCTCGCGCCTCGCCAGCGGCATGGCCAGCGCATTGGCCAGGAAGCCGCCGCGCGCCATCGCGTGAGCGCCAACGCACACGTTCTCGCGCACGGTCATGGTCGCAAACAGGGCGACATTCTGGAACGTCCGTGCGACGCCAAGCGAGGCGAGCTCATGTCTGGCGCAGCTGGCGAGGGGCCGGCCGTCGAACGTGATCGACCCCGCGCCCGGATCATAGAGACGCGAGATGCAGTTGAAGAGCGTCGTCTTGCCGGCGCCGTTCGGACCAATCAGGCCGCAGATTGCCCCGCGCGGAACCTCGAAGGAGACATCATCGAGCGCGGTCACGCCGCCGAACCGGATCGTCACCCCCTGGACCGCCAGCAGGGCGGGGGCCCGGAGGTCCGAATCATTATCCGCGCCCCCGGCTTTCGCCTCGGCCAGCTCCATGGACCTTCCGTTCCCCTTTATTGTCCAGCCGGTCAAGCCAGCCATTAGTCGCAGTGTCGACGTTTCTAGCCGGATTGTCACGTGTTTTCGGGCTCGAGCGGCTTGTTGAACTCAACGACTGACGTCGCCAGCGAGAAACACGCGACAGTGGATATCTATTCTGAACACGATCCAGGTTAGGAAAAAATTGTCACGCTCGGCGCGCAAGAAAATCAAGCGCCCCGGCCTTGAACGCCTTGTCGCCGACCGCAAGATTGTGATCGCGGCCAGGGATCATGAGCGCCTCCGCCCGCGGCAGCACACCGACGAGCTTTAAGGGGTCGCCCGCAATCGAGTCGCGCTCGCCGACCGCGACCAAAGTCGGCTGCGCGATGCGCGCCGCATCCTCTGGCGGCAAGCTACGGCGCGAACCGCGGACGCAGGCGGCAAGCGCTGCGCGGTCGCTCTTCGTCTGGTCGGCGAAGGCGCGAAACAGGCGCTGCGTCGGGTCAACCAGGCTGTCGAGCGACGGCGCCTCCAGGGCTTCGGCGATCGCCTCCGGCAACCCGGCGTCACGCACCAGGCGCTCGCCGAGACCGCCGAGCACGAGCGAGCGCACGAGGTTCGGCTCGCCAAGCGCGAGGAAGCTCGCGATCCGCGCGCCCATCGAATAGCCCATCACGTCGACGCTCTCGATTCCTAGATGCGCGAGCAGATTGGCCGCGTCGCACGTCATCAGATCGGCGCGATAGTCGGCAGGCGCGTGGAGCTTTTCGCTTTGCCCATGGCCGCGGTTGTCGAACGCGACGACGCGGCGCCCGGCCTGTGTCAGCGTCTCGACCCATCGGGGACCCACCCAATTGACGCGATGGTTCGAGGCGAAGCCATGAATCAGCAGGATCGGCTCGCCTAGGTCGGGCGCTTGCGGCTTGACGTCGATGAACGCAATGTCGACGCCGTCCGACGAGAATCGTTGCAGCATGCCGGACCCTGGAACCCTCTCCTCCCGCATAGGCGCTCCGAGTCCGATTGAAAAGGCCCGCGCCTTGGTCCTCGTCAGAGGCGGAACGTCCGCTTAATCCTCTTCATCGTGAGGCGGGATCGGGGACGTCGGCGAGAGCGCCAATACGACGATAAACCTTACCACGCGCCCCGCGAATGCGCCGCAAAGCCGGCGTCAGAGCGATGTCGCAAACGCCGTCAGCCAGTCCGGCATCGCCGCGACGAGAACCGCCTCGATGTGGTGGTCGAGGCCGGTCAGCACCGCGGCGCCGATCAGCGCGAAGACGGCGCCGAGCGCCACCCTGCCGCCTGCGCCGGCCCAGGCGAAGCGCGCCTTCGACGCAATGCGGCCGGCGCATAGCCGGCGGCGATGAGCGCGCCAGCGGCGCCGAGCGCGTAGGCCGACATGGTCGCGATCGCCGCGGCGACCGAACCGCCTTTCGCTGCGAGCAGCAATGCCGCCCCGAGGATCGGGCCGGCGCAAGGCGCCCAGGCGAAGGCGAGTACGACGCCGGCGGCCGCCTGCCCGGCGAGTCCCGCGTTTGGCAGCCGTTCGCCCAAGACGTCGGCCGCACGGCCGGCAGAACCGAGCCGGCGCTCGATCGCGTCGCCGATCGCCGGCACGAGCAGCGCCGCGCCCATGGCGATCATGATTGCCGCAGACGCCGTTCGCGCCCAGTCCCAATCGCCAAACTCGACGCCAAAAGAGGCGAGAACGCCGCCAACAACACCGAATGTCACCGCCAGGCCAAAGCCGAGCGCGATTGGACCGCGCGGATCCTGGGCGCGCGCGCTCGCAACCACGACAGGCGCCAGCGGCAGCACACAGGGGCTGAGGATCGTCAACATCCCGGCCGCGAAGGCCAGCGGCAAGGTTAGGATAAGATTCACATCGCGGCCTTCAGAACGTTGACCACAGCCGCTTGTGAGGTGTCCCAGGACATGCGCTTCACTTCCTTGCCGCCTTTGTAGGCGATCAGCGTCGCGCGCGGACAGTGGAGCTTGGCGACGACGTCCTTCTGCTTGTCATAGTCGACGCGAAAGACGCTCACGTCCTTATAGGCGGGATCGTTTTTCAGGCCGTCGAGGATCGCGGTTTGTGCGTGGCACTGCAGGCACCACGACGCGGCGACAAGGACGACGACCGGCCTGCCGGACGCGATCGCCCTCTGCACGGCGGCTGGATCGTAGGGCTGAAACTCGAACGCCCTCGCCGGAACGGCGAACGCCGACGAGGCCGCGCCGACGAGCGCCAGAAATGCTCTCCTGCTCTGCATTTTTGTCTCCCGATTTTGCCTTGGCTGATTCGTTTCGCCGAGAATGCTAGGATGGTACAGACACTGTCGCTGGCCCGGAGAGCCCCGATGTTCCGCCTCGCATCCAAGGCCAAAAACGCCTAGCGTAGCTCAGCCGATAGAAGATACAATAAAGGCGGCGATTTCAAAGCGCCGCAAGGGGAGGAACGCCATGAAAAGGTTCGGACTGATCAGCCGAGAGATCGCGGTCGCAACGCTGTTGTGCTTCGCTGCGCCGCAGGCGGAAGCACTCGAAGCGTATGGCGCGGGAACCGCCGCTACGCAGCTGGACGACGGTCTGATCGTTCAAGTTCGCGGTGGACGCGGCGGCGGAATGCATCGCGGCGGAGGTGGAATGCATCGCGGGGGCGGCGGAATGCATCGCGGCGGCGACGCTCGCCGTGGGGGTGTGCACGGCGGGATGCACAGGCCCGGCGGAGCATACGCTGGGCGGGGGAACGTTCATCGAGGAAACGTCAACCGGAACGTGAATCGGAACGTCAACCGGAATGTGAACCGGAACGTCAATCGGAACGTTAACCGCTACGGCTATCACGGCTACCGCGGCGGCGCCTGGGCTGGACGTCCAGGCTGGTATCGTTGGCCGGCCGGCGGCGCGATCGCTGCCGGGGCGGCGCTTGGCTTCGTCAGCGCGGCGGCGGCGACTTCATGGGCCGGGGCGCCGCCACAGGCAGGACTGTGCTGGTACTACACCGATCCCAGCCGCCGGCAGGGCTTCTGGGACGCCTGCCCGTAACTTGAGAACTCGCCCAAACCGCGCCTGGTCATCTGAAGTCACGCTCCCAGGCGCGGCGAGTTTCATTGGAAAGCCTGCGCCTGCAGCGCAGATAATGGCGCGGCGGCCGGCGGCCGCCGTTCCCGGAGTCCACGATGCGAATCGCCCTATTTGCGAGCGCGCTCGCCGCGACATTTGCGTGCGCGCTCGCTGCGACGGTCGCCGCTTGCGGCCCGGCCGAAGCTGATTCTTCCATCCTGACCTATCACGGCGCCCCCGATCGCGCCGGCCAGTATGTCGTCCCCGGTCTCACTTATGAGCGGGCGCGCGGCTTGCATCTCGACACTTCGTTCAGCGCGACTTTTCCGGGTCAGGTCTATGCGCAGCCACTGTTCTGGCGGCCGCCCGGATCGGGCGCAGGCGTACTGATTGTCGCGACCGAGGAGGACGAAGTCTACGCATTCGACGCTGAGACCGGCGCGCAAATCTGGAAGCGGACGCTTGGCGAGCCCGTTTTGCGTTCCGCCGCGTTCCGTTGCGGGAATATTTGGCCGCTCGGCGTGACCGGCACGCCTGTCATCGATAAGGCGCGTGCGACCCTTTATCTCGACGCCGCGGTCACGCGCGACAATGAGCCGCGGCATGAGATCTATGCGCTGTCGCTCGTCGACGGATCAATCAAGCCCGGCTGGCCGGTCGACGTGGCGACGGCGCTGGCCGGAAGGTTCGACCCGACGGTGCAGAACCAGCGCGGCGCGCTCGCCCTCTTCGCCGGTAGGGTCTTCGTTCCGTTTGGCGGCCTCGCCGGCGATTGCGGCGTCTATCATGGGCTGGTCCTCGGCTTTTCGACCTCCGAGCCAGGTAAGATCGTGAGCTTCTCTACGCGCGGGCAAAAGGGCGGCATCTGGGCGCAAGGCGGGGTCACCAGCGACGGAAAGTCGCTGTTCGCCGCCACCGGCAACACTTTCTTCGTCAAGGAATGGGGCGACGGCGAAGCCGTGCTGCGTTTCGGTCCCGACCTTGCCCGTCCGACCGCGGAGCGCGACTTTTTCGCCGCGTCGGACTGGCGCGACCTTGACGCCCACGACCTCGATCTCGGCGGAACCGCGCCGATTCCGATCGACGTTCCGAGCGCCGGGGGCGCCCGCAAGCTGATCTTCGCGCTCGGCAAAGACGGCGACGCCTACCTGCTCGACCGCGACAACCTCGGCGGCTTCGGCGGCCAGCTCGCCCGCGAACATGTGAGCGGCCTCAAGAGCATCGCGTCGCCAGCCGTTTGGACCGCCGCCAATGGCGTCTTTGTCGCGCTGGAGGTTGAGGGCGCGGATTGTCCGCCGGAGAAGCCGGGGAAGGGCCTTCTCGTCCTCAAGATCAGCGCCGACCCCGCGCCCGCGATCGCCACCGCCTGGTGTGGCTCGGTCGCGAGCATCCACGGCTCGCCAATTGTCACAACGACAGACGGCCGCTCGAATCCGATCGTGTTCGCCATCGGCGCCCAGGGCGACAGGCGCCTGTACGCGTTCAGGGGCGACACCGGCGACCTTATCGCCTCGCCGCCGCAACGCATGATTGGCACGCGCGATTTTCAGACCCTCATCGCGGCCGATGGCAGGCTCTATGTGGCCGCCGACGGCCGGATCTACGCCTTTGTGTTCTAGCCGCGCCGTCCGGCCGCCGCGCGAAACGATCCCTTTAGCGTAGACTTCCCGCTCGATAGCAATGTCCGCCGCTAATTCGGCAAATAGCGCGCCGCGGAACCGGGTGGACGTCCGGTGCGTTGATTGGTCTGCTGTCGCCCGCGCGAGCGGAGGGAGCAAGGCGAGTTGTTCGCTGGCCGCGACGTCCGAGTCTTCGCCTCGGCGCTGGTTTTGTGCGAAAAGGCGGGACTGCGCGCGGGGCGCATAAGGAGGAAAGCCATGATTCGGTCGAGTTTGGTCAAAAGCGCCTGCGCGGCGATTACGCTGTTTGCCTTTTGCCCGCCGCAAGCCGGCGCCATCGAAATCCAGGGATCCAACCCGTCGGCGCAGTTGAGCGAGGGCATGATCTCGAAAGCGTATATCGCGCATCGCGGCGTGACCCGTGTGGGGCCTCGCGGCGGCGTCTACCATCATGGCGGCGCCGTCGGCGGCTATCGTGGCGGCGCCTATCGCGGCGGCTACCATGGCGGGGCGGTCTACCGTGGCGGCGGGGTCTACCGCGGAGGATACGGCGGCTGGGCGCGGCCCGGCTGGTATCATTGGGGTCCGGGCGGGGCGATCGCGGCCGGCGCCGCCATCGGCGTTCTGGCCACAGGCGCGGCCATCGCCTATGCGGGCCAGCCGCCGGCGCCGGGACTGTGCTGGTACTACACCGACCCGAGCTACCGGCAGGGGTTCTGGGACGCCTGCCGGTGACCTAAGGGCCTATCTCAGGACCGGCCAAGGCTTCTACCCCTTGGCCTGGTCGCCCGGTTGAGGCGGTCTCGAATTATCGAGATCGTCGATCGCATCGACCTCTCGGTCAGCCTCTTACTGTGATCAATCCTTATTCGGCGCGGAACTCCGCGCCAACCGGCTCACCGGCCCATATTCGTCCACGGCGGCGCCAATCGTTGCGAAGAAGGACTCTTCGCCAATCTGGTCGAACAGTCCGAACCGCTTCAATTTGTCCTTGACCGGGTCCTTGAGTTCGGCAAAGCATAATTTAGTCCCGGCGCGCCGGAGTGTTTCATCCAACTCTGAGAGCGCGTCGGCCGCGGTGACGTCGACGCTTGTCACGGGCTCGGCCGCGACGACCAGCCATTCGACCGGGGTATCGGCCGTCGCTACAGCATCGAGCGCGCGGTCTTTGAACAATTCCGCGTTGGCGAAAAACAATGGCGCGTCCCATCGGAACAACACCAGCCCAGGCAATTGGCGGGCATTGGGATAGCGCATGACGTCATGATAGCCCCTGACGCCCTCGACCCGTCCCAACACCGCAGAGTGCGGACGCCAGCCGTCCCAGAGAAACTCGAGCACGGCGATCACAACCGCGATGCCGACACCTTGGATAGCGCCAAAGACTGCGACGCCTGCAAAGCAGACCATCGACAGCCAAAACTCCCATTGTTGTATTCTGAAAAGCCGCTTGAGATCATTGACCTCGAACAGGCCGATCGCCGACGATATGACGACCGCGGCCAACGCGGCGGTCGGGACGTGCTTAAGAAGGTCCGGCGCCAATACCAGGATGAGAGCGACCGCGAGCGCCCCAACCACGCCGGTTAGCTGGGTACGAGAGCCGGCCGCCTCGGCGACCGGGGTGCGTGAGGAGCTGCTGCTGACCGGAAACCCCTGGAACAACCCCGCGGCGAGATTGGCCGCGCCGAGCCCCACCATCTCCCGATTGGGATCGACGCGCGAGCCCGTTCGCGCGGCGTAGACGCGGGAAAGGACGCTGGTGTCGGCGAACGACACCAGGGAGACGGCGGCGGCGCCAATGATAACTGGGGCAAAGTCGGCGAACGGAATCCAGGGGATCGAAAACGTGGGCAGGCCGCGGGGCAGCGAACCGAGCACCGAAATGTCCGCGCGCTCCGCCAAGTCGAAGACGGTGGTGACCGCGGTCGCGCCGATCATGGCGAGAAGGATGCCGGGAAAGCGCTTGCGCCTTTTGACAAGCAAAATGGCTGCAAGGGTGGCGGCGCCGAGCGCGAACTCCACCCAGTTGACCTTCCCCCCTGCGATCGCGCCGGCAATTGACCAAAGGTCCCTCAACGGTCCCGTGCTGCCGATCTTGAAGCCGAGCAGTTTTGGTAACTGACTGATCAGCACAGTCAGCGCGATTCCATTCATGTAGCCGTAGCGGATCGGCTTCGACAGAAGGTCGGTCACAAAACCGAGCCGGGCGAGCCCGGCGACGATGAGGATCGCCCCGGAGACAAGCGCCATCACGCCGGCGAGAGCGATCGCGAGATGCGGATCGCCCCCCGATAGCGGGGCAACGACCCCGAATATGACGGTCGCCAGCGAAGAGTCGGGTCCCAGCACCAGGATGCGACTAAGCAGAGATTCGTGGCTTGGCCAACGGATTGGGGATGCGCTCGCGGTTGAGATCAATGACGGCGTGATGGATGGCCTGGTCGAGCGCGTCGGCGTCGGTGAAGGTCTGGTGGGCGAGGTGATGGGCTTTGAGATCGCGCCAGACCGGCTCGATGTCGTTGAGTTCGGGGGCGTATTTCGGCAGCCATTCGACGGTGAGCCAGTGTGCGCGGGCGGTGAGGGCGGCGAGCGAGCGTTTGCTGGTGTGGATCGGACCATTGTCCTCGACCAGCACGACCGGCTTGGCCTGCCGCCCGGGCTGCGGTCCAAAGAGACGGTCGAGTTGCTCCAGATGGGCGATGAAATCGCCGCTGCGCTTGGTCGGGCTGGTATGGACGATGAGTTGGCGCGTGAGGGGATCGAGCGACCCCAGCATCGCGACCTTCTTGGCCTGCCCCGGCGCCGGCACACGCAAGTCCGCCCCCGACTTCGCCCAGGCGCGGGCGAGATAGGGATGGGTCAGCGCCTCGCTCTCATCGCCGTAGAGAAGAACGATGTCGCCCGCTTCGGCCTGCTGTTTGCGCAGTTGCAGGCGCAGCCCCACCCGTTCCACCTCGCTTTCCGTCTGACGTCCCTTCAGCGTGTGCCGGGGCCGCCGCCAGCGGAACTTTTTTTTCGCAAGGCCTTGGACAGTTGCGAACGGCTGATGCGCACGCCCTCGCGCGCTTCGATCTCGGCGCGAAGGCGGGGGATCGTCCAGTTGCGCCGGTCGGCCACAGGTTCTTCCAGCAGCGGGGTGGCGACGCGCATGGCGGCTTCACTCTTCACTGGAGGCGGGCCCGGCGCGATGCTGGTCTTCAGCGCTGCCACACCGCCGGCGGTGAAGTCGCTGCGCCACAGCCGAACCGTATCTTCGCGCACGCCAAACGCCTCCGCGATCTTGGGGCTGGTCCAACCAGCCAGCGTCAAAAGCACGGCGCGGGCGCGGTCCGCCTCGCCGCGATCGCGCGAACCGGCAACAGCCAAGAGGCCGGCGCGTTGTTCATCGCTCGCCATAATCGGAGACTTTCCCGCCATGTCATACACCTTGCGAATCGGCGCAGGCAGCCAACCGCAAAAAACCTATCCGTTGGTTAGCCAAACGGAATCTGCTTAGGCCCGAAGACCGCGTAGGCAAGCAAGCAAGCGATTGTGGCGTAGAGGCCGTAGATGGCGCCGACGCCAGACGCGACCGCGTACGCGATCCCGACCGGCGCCAACATCGTCGTCAGCACCAGTCCCGCGACCAAATCGTCCGTCAGCCAAGCCGGTTCATAACTTCGTAAAGCAACCAGGCCCGGCAGCCACTTGAGCCAGCTGGTCTCCCTCGCAGCGTTCGAACTGAAATTGCTCACGTCCCGCCACACGCTCCGTCAACTGATATGCGAAGGAATCCATTGGCGTCTAAAGTGGCTCGGAGTTCGACAAGCGACAAGTTCGCGAGGAACGACCCTCCTTTCGCGCCCAATTGCTCCAAGCAGCCAAGAGCGCTCCTTAGCGGCACATTCAGCGGCCGCACCTTATCGGAGGCCACGAAGTAGACGGAGCCAGAAAACGTGTTGGGCGAATTCGGGATGAAAACCGCGGTAAGACCGCTCGCCGCTGCATCCGTCTGAACCCCATTCGCCAGGCGCCTTCGATTTGCGCGAGCACCACGGGTGCTCCGCCATCTCGCCGAGACCCATCATACTCGAACCCGCTTGCTTCAGATATCCATAGGCGGGAACGTTGGATAGCACTGCGGATTCCAGTTTTAACATGATTTTTTGCGCCAAGACGGTACGTGCGAACAGGCCGGCGAGAAAGCAGACGATGACGATGAGGCCGATCGCCATGACCGCCTCCATTGTCGCTCCCGAAACCAATTGATCGGGAATGAGCTTCGCCACCGGCTTCAGTCCACGGCGCGCGAACTCGAACGCTTTGTTCAGAAGGTAGGCGAGAACGATAACCGGCATCAAAAACAATGCGCCGCCGAGAATGGTCGTCCGAAGAAAATGAGAGATTGCTTTCATGACATGTTCCCTTTGCAGGTTCGTTCTATTGCAAAAAACGAGCCTAAAGCCTTGATAAACCTCGCTCGCGCGCAAATCGCACACCCGTCGAGAGGCCCTGTTTTCGCCTGGGCCCGAAGCCTTGCCAAACGCCGCCGATTGCCGCCAAGGTCCGAATCCCCGCTTAGACCGCGCCCTTGAGCAGGCCCATGATCCCCAACGCGCCCCGTGCCTTCGACTTCGACCTCGGCGAGAGCGCCGCAATGATCCGCGACAGCGCCCGGACCTTCGCCGAGAAAGAGATCGCGCCGCGCGCCGCGCAAATCGACCGCGACAATCTCTTTCCCCGCGACCTCTGGCCTAAGATGGGGGAACTCGGCCTGCACGGGATCACCGCGCCTGAGGAATACGGCGGACTCGGCCTCGGCTACGTCGAGCATTGCGTGGCGATGGAGGAAGTGTCGCGCGCTTCTGGGTCGATCGGTCTGTCATACGGGGCGCATTCCAATCTGTGCGTCAACCAGATCGTGCGCAACGGAACCGAGGGCCAGAAGGCGCGCTATCTGCCCAAGCTCATTTCCGGCGAGCACTTAGGCGCCCTGGCGATGTCGGAGCCGAACGCGGGCTCCGACGTGGTGTCGATGACCACCCGCGCGACCCGCAAGGGCGACCGCTTCGTGCTCGATGGCGCAAAGATGTGGATCACCAACGGCCCCCTCGCCGAGACCCTCGTCGTCTACGCCAAGACCGATCCCGCCGCCGGCGCGCGCGGCATCACCGCCTTCATCGTCGAGCGCGGCATGAAGGGCTTTTCGCAAGGCGCCAAGCTCGACAAGCTCGGCATGCGCGGCTCCGACACCTCAGAGCTCGTGTTCGCTGACTGCGAAGTGCCGGCCGAGAACGTGCTGGGAAAACCCGGCAAGGGCGTCAATGTGCTGATGAGCGGCCTCGACTACGAGCGCGTGGTGCTGTCGGCGGGACCGCTCGGCCTCATGGCCGCTGCTCTCGACGTGGTCCTTCCTTATGTCCACGAGCGCAAGCAATTCGGCCAGGCGATCGGGACTTTCCAATTGGTGCAGGGCAAGCTCGCCGACATGTATGTGACGATGAATGCGGCGAAGGCTTATGTCTACGCCGTCGCCAAGGCCTGTGACCGCGGCCAGACGACCCGCGAGGATGCGGCGGGGGCGATCCTCTACGCCGCCGAGCGCGCGACCCAGGTCGCGCTCGACGCGATCCAGGTTCTGGGCGGAAACGGCTACACCAACGACTATCCGCTCGGGCGCCTGCTGCGCGACGCCAAGCTCTATGAGATCGGCGCCGGCACGAGCGAGATCAGGCGCATGCTGATCGGCCGCGAGCTGTTCGAAAAGAGCGCGTGAGCGCAGTTGGGGCTGATTGGCCTTCGGTGTTCATTCCCAAGCAGACTGGGAGTCCAGAGGTTCGAAGCGCCGCGCGGGTGAATTGCAGCCTCAATCACACATCTTCGCCCTGAGCGCGTCGGCGACCGCCGAAGGGTCGCGCGCGATCACCTCGAGATAAGCGCGGGCGGCGGCGTCCGGCTCTTTGCGCCCCTGCTCCCAATCGCGCAACGTGCCGACCCGGAATATGGAATCGCGCCGAAAACTCCTCCTGCGACAGGCCGAGCGCGCGGCGGATGATTTCTGATCTGCGGGGTCCGCCGCATGCGCTTGAAATCCTCTGACACAAGCGGCTTGGCGTCGGAATCAGCGAGGGCAGCGGCGCGGCGCGCCTCGGCGCTCATCGCGTCGAACCGGTCCCAGTCCTCAGCCGGCTTCCCCCTGTCAGCGGTTTTGCTCATGGCATACTCGATGTTCGAAAGGCTCTGCGCCGCGCGCCGATATGATGCGGATCGTCTAATGGGAGACACACATCATTTCAAATGCCGTTCTTTCCAAGCTTTGAGTTCTTCCAAGGCGATTTCATGATTGCAGTTAAACCATTCCCCTTTACGTCCAAATTTTCTGCCCAACTCTCTGTGAATTGAATTTTCAACTTTCCTGCCTTTACCATAACCGACGTGCTCAACGTGAATTAACCGCGCCTCATAATAGGTCCAGCGCTGGGCCTCCACTTCTCGCTCGCGGCAGTCCTTATCTCCATTTCCTGCTCCAATCTTGCAAACACCTTTATGTCGTGGATCAATTATTATGTAAACAGAGTCCGATTTAGATACTTCTGCCGCAGCTCGTTTTATCTTGCTATGATCCGTGGAACTATCTTCACTATCCGTCAAAATGGCATTGAATTCACGTAGTTTTACTTTCGCTTGCTCATTGTGTGTCTTAACTAGAAGGTATCCATTACCTTCGACAACCGTTTCTTCCTTTAGTATACCTTCGCTTACGAGCATCCGCCGAGCAGTTGCAATTGCGTTAACCCATGCTACGTTTCCTCCTTTATGGCGTACTTTAAGTGAATCATCCCATCCATGAGCCTCTATGTATTTTCTCAGAATTAACTTGTCCATGCGCTCTTGTTCAATGATCGCGTTTGTGCTCAAGCACTCTTTGAGAATAGTTCTTTGCGCCGTCAGGCGAAGTTCTTTTTTTGCTCTATAAAAATCAGGATGCTCTGAGTTGGGTAAGTATCCCCCGGCAAAGCCGGGGGCTTTAGGATTTGAACCGCTCAAAGCGGTAGGAGGGTCGCTGACGCGGCCCTTGATGTTTGGAGCCGCCTAAAGGCGGCTTTTTCAGCGCCAGAGGTTCATTTGTTCGAGCCTCTGATCTTCCTTCTCTTGGTTGCGGATGTAAGCCCGGATGGCCTCCTCGTCACGGCCGACCGTATTGACGAAGAACCCCCGCGCCCAGAAGTGCTGCCCCACGAAGTTGCGCTTGCGCTCCCCATATACCCGGGCCAGGTGGATCGCGCTCTTGCCCTTGATGTACCCGACCACCTGCGACACTGCGTATTTCGGCGGAATCAACAACAGCATGTGCACGTGATCGGGCATCAGATGCCCTTCCTCGACCCTCGCTTCCTTCTGAAGCGCAAGCTTGCGCAAAACTTCGCCCAAGTGTCGTCGCAGCTCCAGATACAGCACCTTGCGCCGACATTCGGGAATGAACACCACATGATATTTGCAGGTCCATGTCGTGTGGCTTAGGCTCTCGTAGTCGTCCATCGGTGGAGTTCCTTTCGTGTGAGTGGCTGCTCACGTTGGAACTTCACCGGTGGACCGCCGGAAACGTCAAACCTCTACTGCCACCCCGGCAGAGCCGGGGGGTCTCCCGCTTACGCTAGGCTCATCTACTTTTTTCTCATAGCGTTCTTTAAAGAGTTGTTCAATGAACCTCTCCTTCTCATCTTCGTGCGTGCTCATTATTCCCCTCCCGAATTGTCAAAAATTTCGCCACACCGCGATCGCGGCGCCGCGCTCGCTGTTGGTTTTGACCGTCCAAACGGTCGAAAACAGGCCGACCTGCACCGACCATTTGTCGTTAAGCGCGTAGACGACGCTCCCCTCGACCACGGACTGGCGCCAGGCCGGAAACGTCGGGTCCTTTGCCGACATCGACACCGTGGTGTACTCTTGGAGCATCAGCATGATCTTTGGCGTGAACTTGAACCCGACCGTCAGGTCTCCGTGCCACTCGTCCGGGGGGCCGGCAGTACGCAACCGGTAGGCCACTTCCGCGTCGACAAAACCGGGGACCCCGTAAAGCGCGAAGTTGCGGCCCGCGTTGAGGCGCGCTTCCCCCGCTCCCCCGGTGTTTCCCTCTTGAGCGGGCGCCGCGGAATTTCGAGCGCCGGGGATGAACGCAGTCGCCTCACCCGAGAACACCCATTCGCCGGTCGACCACAGTTTCGCCCTCAGGCCCAAGCCCGAATAGTCAAGGCCATTGTAGGTGTTTGGCGTCGGCTGCCCGAGCGCGTAATGTTCAAGCGCTGTCTGGCCAAAAACGGTGAGGGAATCTGTCAGGCCATATTGAACATAGGTCTGCGCGTCGAAGCGAGTTTGATTGGTCGGGGGATTGCCGCCCCAAGGAGGGCCGAAACCGGTCCAGCCATACAGGGTTGTGATGAGCTGACCGGTCCCTTGGGGCAAGGTCCAGGCGCCGCCAAAGGCGCCCTCCGGCGCACCGACGATGAGGACCAGCGCGCCTGCGGCAGCCCACCAACGATGCAGGCCGGCGCTCAAGAACGGGCCCCCCAACGCAAGCCACGCAGTCCCGCAACCTGCCGGGACGACTACAGAAACGAAGCGCCAATTCCTCCACCCCGTCAAGTGCAAATATGCCTAGCCATCGCGAAAAACTCAATGCACGCAACGAGTTGCGTGTGAATACAACTCCTTTGAGTGATTCCGTCGAGCGCCGCTGGCCGACCGCCTCGTGGCGGTTGGGCTGCTCGCGCCCAGCCTCGCCTTCTGATACAAAGCCGCGTGTTCAATTCGCGCTTTGCGCCGCCCGCGCCTTTGCTGGCCCCTTATGACGCGCCGCCGGTCGAATGGGTCGTCACCCCGGGACTGACGCAATACGCCGACGCCTTGGCGGAGATGGAAGCGCGCGCGGAGGCGATTGCGCGCGGAGACGCGCCCGAACGCGTCTGGCTCATTGAGCATCCCCCGCTCTACACTGCGGGCACGAGCGCGAAGGACAGCGATCTTGTCGAGGCGCGCTTTCCCGTCCATCGCGCGGGACGCGGCGGCCAATTCACCTATCACGGACCCGGGCAGCGGGTCGCCTATGTGATGCTCGACCTCAAGCGCCGCCGGCCCGACGTGCGAGCCTATGTGGCCTCGCTCGAACGCTGGCTGATCGAGGCGCTGAAGGCCTTCGACGTCGTCGGCGAGACGCGCGAAGCCCGTGTCGGCGTATGGGTCGCACGGCCTGATAAACTAGCTTCGCCCCTGGGTGATATGGCCGAGGACAAGATCGCCGCCATCGGCGTGCGCGTGCGTCGCTGGACGACGCTGCACGGTGTCGCGTTGAATGTGAACCCCGACCTCACGCATTTTTCCGGCATCGTCCCGTGCGGCGTCGCCGAAGCGCACTACGGCGTCACCAGTCTGGCCGATCTCGGCCGATCCGTGACCATGCTGCAAACGGACGAGGCGCTGCGCTCGGCGTTCGAGACCGTGTTCGGGCCGACCCGATCCGGCTAACAAGGGCCGCGCTTCCAGTTGCCCGCCCGAGCGGCGGAAACTATAGGCGTGGCATGGGTCTTCACATTGGGCTCTCCGACGCGAGCCGGCGAGCGTTCTGGGCGAGCCTATACGCGCGGCGGCGCCTGCTCAGCGACCTCGCGGCGCCGTTCGCGCCTGTGCATTACGCGCTGATCGGCGAGAGCCGCGGCTATCGTCCGAACGCCTTCTTCGATCCCGCCACCTTCCGTAGCCGGGCCAGCATCGCAGGGGACGCCAGCCGAAGCTTGCTGGAGCTCTATCTTGCCCGTCCCGAGCCGAATGCGCCCTCCCCTTCCGCCGAATTCGACCAGGCTTGGTACATTTCACAGAATCCGGATTGGGCCCAGAGCCATCCCCACCCGTTCCTGCACTTTCTCGAGCGCGGACTGCGGGCAGGGAAGCGTCCGCGGCGGGATATCGATGTTGAATTCGTCCGCGACATCACGCGCGGTGTGAAGCCCCGCACGCTCGAAGAGGCGGCCTTCCGAGTCTTCGACCGCACGCTCGACGAGGGCCAGATAGGGCCGCCACTCAATCGGCAGGAGTTGCGGGCGCGCCAGGACCGTTTCTATGCCGATGGGCGGCTGCGCATTGAACGTGAAGGAAGCCACGCAGAGCGCGACGTGCTTATCTTCGTCCAATGCGGGCGGGGGTTTGAGGCGCCCTACCTGGAAGAGCCGCGCAGTTATGACATCCTCCTCAACTATTATCATGAGGGCGCCATCCATCCGAAGGCCGATATCGCGGTTGTTCAGGCCGGAACCAAAACAACGGCCATTCGACGCCTTATGGAGCTGCGGCCGGATCTGCTCCTCCGTTATCAGGCGGTCTTGTTTCTCGACGACGACGTCCAGATTAGCGCTATAGAAATCGAAGCTTTTTTCCGCGCGATGACGGCCGAAAAGCTCGATCTCGCGCAGCCTGCGCTCACCGCCAATTCGGCCACCGCCTATTCGTTCCTGAAAAGACCTTCCGCCAGCGCAGGCGTGACGCGGGTCTCATCAGTCGAGATCATGGCGCCGGCGCTGACGCGGCGCGGGCTCGAATCCGCGAACTGGGTGTTCGCCGAATCGGTCAGCGGCTGGGGAACCGACTTGCTCCTCGGACCGGCGGTCCGCTTCGCCTGCGGACCGATGAGCGTCGGCGTCATCGGCTCGGTCGCTGTTCGGCACACCGCGCCAGTCGACCTCGCGGGCAGCCCTTTTTACGCCTTTCTGCGCCGCTACGGCGTCGATCCCGGACACGAGGCCAACCGGGTCGCGGTCGACTTCGGGATCGAGCGTCATCTTCGGCCGCTCTCGCCCGACGAAGGCGGAGAAACTTGCCGCGCGCCGCCCAACCAAGAAACAACCTGATCATTCAGAAGACGGTTGGTCAAACAATTGTCGGATATTTCGGCGCAAGGTCCCCCCCAATCGACAGCTAGGCGTCATCGGCTTGACAAGACTGGCGTTTCCTCAATTCTGACGGCTTAGCGGGCGGCAAGAACGGTATGCGAAGGGCGAACGAAGCCAGACTTTACGCATTGACCACGGCGACCGCTTGCGCGCTGGCGCTGCTTGCTGGAGTCGTCGGCGCGCCGACTCGCGCCGTGATGCAAAATTTGGTCTTCGACCAATACCAGCGCTGGAAACCGCGGCCTTACGCGTTCGACCAACCCGTCCGCATTGTCGCGATCGACGACGAATCGCTCAAGCGGCTCGGACAATGGCCATGGCCGCGCGAGCGCCTGGCCACGCTTGTCGAGACGTTGAAACGCGCCGGCGCCGCGGCGATCGTGTTCGATTTCCTGTTCTCGGAGAAGGACCGCGCCGACGCCAGCGCGTCGAACGGACAGACGCCAGACGACGCCTTCGCGCATGCGATCGATGGCGCGCCCGTCGTCCTCGGCAGCTTTGTCTCCGAGGCGCCGAATGGCGCCGGGGGCTCGGCCAAGGCGGGTTTCGTCACCGCCGGCGATGACGCAACCAAGTTTCTGACCCCGTCGCCGGGGGCTCTCGCGCCGCTTTCCGAGCTGGCGCAGCATGCGGCCGGCGTCGGGTTCCTCAATTGGCGGCCAGAACTCCGACAGGGTCGTGCGGCGGGTGCCGCTCATCCTCAACGTGGATGGCGCCCTGCACCCCAGTCTCGCCATGGAAGCTTTGCGCGTCGCGCAAGGCGCCTCGACCTATATCGTCAAATCATCGAACGCTAGCGGCGAAACCGCTTTCGGAGAAGTGTACGGGGTTTTGACGATCCGGAATGGGAACTTGAGCATAGACACCGACCCGGCGGGAGACATTCGGGTCTATTTCGCGCGCCAGGACCCGCGCCGCTCGATCCCGGCGTGGAAGGCGCTCACCCCCGGCGCGGATCTCAGCGATCTTCGCGGCTCGATCGTGTTTATCGGCGCATCCGCAGCGCTGCTCTCAGACATCGTGGCCACCCCGCTGTCGCCCTCAATGCCGGGCGTTGAAGCCCATGCGCAGATTGCTGAGCAGATCCTGAGCGGCCAGACGCTGAGGCGGCCGGATTGGGCCCCAAGCGCGGAGTGGATGGCGACGGCCCTGATCTGCGCGGTGCTCGTGGCGACGACCTGGATCTTGGCGCCCTACCTCGCGACCCTCGTATTCGCGGCCGTGGTTGGCGCAATCGTCGCGGTAAGCTGGTTTGCGTTTTCCCGGCACGGGCTGCTGATCGAGCCGACCTATCCCGCTTTCTCCGCCGCCGCGGTCTTTTTTACCGGAGTGTCGACGCTCTACGCGGTGAAACGTCATCAGGAGCGCGAGATCCGATCCGCCTTTGGCCGATTTGTCTCGCCCGCGGTGGTCGCGCGGCTGGCAGAGATGCCGGGAGCCCTCGAGCTCGGCGGCTTGCAGCGTGAGCTGACCTTGCTGTTCTGCGACATCCGATCGTTTACGACCATTTCGGAGGGGTTCAACGCGTCGGAGCTGACCCACTTCCTCAACCAATATCTGACGCCGATGACCGACGCCATTCTCGACCGAATGGGCACCGTCGACAAATACATGGGCGACGCCATTGTCGCATTCTGGAACGCCCCGCTGGACGATTCCGAACATGGGGCGCATGCGGTCGAATCGGCGCTGACGATGCGAGAAACGCTGGTCACGCTCAACGAGGGCTGGCGTGACCGCGCCGAGGCCGAGGGACGCTCCTTCAAGCCGGTGCGCTTCGGCATCGGGCTCAATTCGGGCGAATGCTGTGTCGGCAATCTGGGTTCGCTGCGCCAATTCGACTATTCGGCGATCGGCGACGAAGTGAACGTCGCTTCGCGACTCGAAGGCGCCTGCAAAATTTTCGAAGTCGATATCATTGGCAGCGAGACTACCCGCGCCGAAGCGCCCGATTTCGCCTGGCTCGAGATCGATTCCGTGCTGCTCAAGAACAAGACGCGGCCGGTTGGTCTGTACGCGCTGGCCGGAGACGCGACGCTCGCCGCGAGCGACGCGTTTGCCGACCTGAGCCGCCTGCACGCGGCGATGCTCGCCGCCTACCGGAGCCGGGACTTTGCCGGCGCTATCTCGATAGCGAAAGAGGCCGCGGCCCGCGCGCCAGCCGCCGTTCGCGGCCTGTACTCGTACAACCTGCGCCGTTTCACCCAATTGGCCGACAGCGCGCAGGACCCGGACTGGCGTCCTCTGATCGCTCTCGACGAAAAGTAGCGGCCCGTCTCAGAACGCATAGCGTACGCCTAGGCCGCCATGGAGCGTTGGGCCGATCTCGCCGCCAAGCGTGCCGATCAGGAATGCGTCCACTACCAGATTTTTCGAGAACCGATAGCCCAGGCGGCCGCCAAACTCGGTCCAGGCGGAGTTGAGCAGCGGGAACGGCGCAACCGAACCAAAGTCAAGCACATTGACTCGGGACCCGAACTGATTGTCGAAGCCGTAAGCGAACGCGCCGTTGATATTTCCCTCGATGTTGCCGAACAGCAGGTGGGTGTATTGGGCGCCAACGCGCACGACGTCCTGCCTGTCGACGCCGGTGCTCACGGTCGCAGGGAAGGGATTGAGGGCGTTCGCCGCTTCGGTATAGCCGCCCGATTGCTGCCAGCCCCGGACCAGATCGGCGAACACAGCCACCTCATCGATCGGCGTGAGCCGGTCGACCCAGCCTATGCGTCCAAAGACCGAGAGCGACCGATCGACCGCCGACCCGACCCCCTGCGCCGGAGTGAGCCCGTTGGTGTAATAGCGGGTGTAGGTGGCGTCGACATAGGGCGAAGCCGCGGCGCCGATTTCAAAGAACGGACGGCTCTTGCCCCAGTTCGGTGGATCGTAGCGAAGCGAGGCGGCGACGATCGGGGCGGCTCTCACATTGGCCCCATCCTGATAGTAGCTCTCGAATGCGGCTCCAGCGAGCAGGGTCACACTGTCGTTGAGGGCCCATCGCCCGTGGGAGCCGAGCGAAAACGAGCCGATCGAAGCAAAGCCCCCGCCGCAATCGCAGCCGCTCACCTGCTCGTTGGCGCCGATAAGCAGTGAGCCAAGCACCCGGGTGGTGACCAATTGATTCAGTCGCGCATGGGCGAGACTGGTGACCGAGTTTTGGATTTGGCCGATCGTCGCAGCCGGGCTCGAGACCAGAGACCAGTCCTGGTTGGAGTCGCGGGTAAGGGTATATTCGAACGGCCCCGCCAGGATCGGCGCATTGTCGGCGAGATGAAAGGCGGTCGGCGACGTCGTCCCGCCGTTGGTCACGACGACCACCGGGATGCCTGCGCCGGTCGTCGCCGCGCCTGCCGCCCCGCTCGCGTTTTTGATCGTCAGCGAAGTCAAACCGGTGGCCGAGCCGCCGTTGATGATCAACTGGTCGGTGGAGCCGGCGTTCGGGCCGCCCAGCGCCGTGTTCAGCGTGATGTTCGCTCCCGTCCCGAAGTACGAGCCGACGGTCAGGGTCTTGAAGCCGCCGGACGGCGAAAAGACGATCGCGCTATTGGCGAGGTTGAGGCTCGTCGCCGTCGACGATGCGGTCATCGTCCAGTTCGTCCCATTGGTCAGCGATACGTTGGTGACCGAGGTGGGGTCGGTCTGAATAGCGCCGGTCAGCGTCGACGCATCGGCGTTGAAAGCGACAGTGCTGCCGTTCGCAGTGTTGAGGAGATTGCCCGTGCCGGCGTTGGCGACGGTGTTGTTGAAGTTGATGGTTGCGGTCGACGGATCGGCGAAAATCAAATCGCCTGACAGACTGGCGATGTTGAAATTGTCGAAGGTCGCGACGGCGTTGGCGGCGTTGATGAAGGCGATCGCGGCGCCTGTGGCGGAGACCGTTCCTCCGCCCGAGGCGATGATCGAGGGCGAGGTCCCGCCCAGCGAGAAAGCCGTGGACGACGCCTGCGACGTGGCGACGTTGAGGGCGCCCGAAGCCGTGACCGCGCCCGACAGCGCTTGCACGCCGATCGATTGAGCGCCGGAAACGGCAATGGACGTTGGCCCTTGAGCCGAGATCGCGCCGCCGGCCGTCGCCAGCAAGCCCGTATTCTGATTGCCGTTGAGCGCAATGGTCGTCGAGCCCTTGAGCGTCGCCGAACTTCCCGAGCCATTGGCCTCGACCCCGCCCGCCGCGGCGCCATTGATGACGACGCCCAGCGTGCCAGCAGTCGAAATCGCGCCCCCCTGACTGGCGAAGAGACCGAAAGCGCCGCCGTTGATCGTGAACGCGCTCGGCCCGTTAAGCGTGATCGTGGACCCGGCGCTCTGCGCCCACGCACCATAGGCTGAAGGCCCCCCGGTCACAACGCTGAGCGGCCCCGAGACGGTAATGGCGCCTCCGTGACCCGTGCCCAGGGCGTCGCTAGCGAAGAGTCCGGCCGCGCCCGCGCCGGTTGTCGTGATCGTCGCAGCAGCAAGGTTGACCCGCGAACCCGCGCCATCGGCATTGACGCCGTAGGCGTTGAGGCCGGTCGCGGTCGAATTCGTTCCCGAGGTCGAGATCGTGGTCTGACCCAAGGCGTCGATGACGCCGCCTTGCATGGCGTAAAGTCCGATCGCCCCGTCCCCTTGCGTCGCGAACGTGGTCCTGCCGCTCAGGTTAACTATTGAGCCTGCGCCGGTGACGAAGAGCGCATGCGCGTCCGGACCTGACGTATTGACTGCGCCGCCGCTGATATTGGTGACGCCGCCGCTGTTTGTCTCCACGCCAACCGCCGCCATGCCCGTGGTGGTGATGGTCGTGTCCGTCAGCGTCATCGTGCCGCCGGTGGGGTCGCCCGGCGACGCAAAACCATTGTAGGCGCCGATCGCGGCGTCGCCGAAACTGGGCCCAATGCCGCCATCCGTCGTGACGCTGACGTCGGTCGCCGTTAACGAAGAACCCGCGCCGTTTACAAACAAGCCGAACGACCCGCCGCCGGTCGTCAGGACTGTGGTTCCGTTGCTGAGAGCTATGCTGCCGCCATTGAAAGCGAAAACGCCATGAGCGACCGGCCCGTTGGTCGTAACCGAACCTCCTGAAACCGTCGCGCTTCCTCCGTTTGACGCAATGACTCCAAAGGAGAAACTTTCCGTGCTCAGATCGAAGCCGCCGTTCGTCGTGACGGCGACGTTCGATGCCTTGATCTTCGAGTCGGCGCCGTCGACAGAGAAGCCTGGCGCGCCAATGCCCGTCGTCGTCACCGAACCGCCGTTCAGCGTCGCTGTCCCGCCGCCGTCGGCCTGGAGGCCGGTCGCCGAGGCGCCATGTGTCGTGATCGAAGCGTCGCCAATCGTAATTGTCGATGCGGGGCCCGAGGCGTAGACCCCGATCGCGCCGCTGCCGAATGTGGTGATGCTCGGCGCGTCCGGAGCGTCGATTTCTCCGCTATTGCTAGCGAACAGGCCGTAAGCGTTCGCCCCAGCCGTCGTCACTGTCAGCCCGGACAGATTGACCTGCGAGCCTGGGCCATCTGCATTGACGCCATAGGCGCTCAAGCCAGTCGCCTCGGAATTGGTACCGGAAGTCGTGATCGTGACTCCCCCGGTTCCGTTCACGCCGCCGCCGCCGGTTACGTAAATTCCTATCGCGCCATCCCCCAAAGTGGTCAGCGTATTTCCCACCCCGAGATTTGTTACCGAGCCCGGGCCCCCGACAGCCACAGCGTGCGCGTCTTGACCTTCAGTGACGATGGTCGTGTTCGTAAGATTCATCGTGCCGCCCGGCTCGAGTCCCGAACCGAAGCCGTTGGTTGCGCCGATCGAGCCAAGACCAAGGGTTTTGACGTCGACGCCGGTCGACGGATCGGCCCCTGTGGCGGTCAGCGACGCCCCTAAGCCGCTCACCGCCAGTCCCGCCGATCCGTCGCTAACGGTCAGGATTGTGGTCCCCCCACTGAGGATCACGCTGGCGCCGCCCTCGCCAGCCAGCGAAAGGACTGCCGCAGCGGCGGCGCCGGACGTCTCGATCGAGCCGCCGGTGATTGCTATGGATCCGCCATCGTCAGCCTGCACCGCGGGGAGCCCGGCGCCGCTGGTCAAGATCGCGGACAGCTCTTCGCTGGTCCAACTTATGGTGGCGCCGTCGCCCGACGCCTGGACCGCGATGTTCGTCCCGGCTCCGTTGTAGCTCTCCCCCGAAACTATGCAAATGTCCCCGGGGCCAGCGAAGAGGTTAACAGGAGCATTGTCCTCGCAGGCGGAGATGGCGCTCCCGGAATCGCACAGCACGAAGAGGCAGGTCGAAGCGACAAGCGAAGCGGTGCGCGCTACCGATCTTGCCCCCGCCGCCCTCAAAGTCCCTCCACGCTGCGCCCTGGCAATCAGCACAAGCCGGATGTCCGGCTCGCGTGTTGCGCCAAACAAGCCAAACCGCAACAAAGTTGACAGGCGCCGACTTCACACCGCCTCGGTCCGCGATTCGGTCTTCCGAGCTTGACGATATCCGACAAGACCCAATCCGATAAAGCCCAGAAGCGCCATTGTCCAAGTGGACAGCTCAGGAACGGCGAGAGTGCGGGCGAACCCGCCATCGGTCGTCACCAAAAGCCCACTCGAATCGGAGCTGAAGCTGGACCCGTCAAGCGAGTTGGCGAAGAGAAACGACAGAAGGTAAGTGTCGCCTGGAGTTGTAGCGAAGGTTTGAGAGAAGGTGTCGAAGTTTCCCGGAGAAATGTCTCCGAACGTCAACAATCCCTTGCCCTCCGTGGCCTCGCTACCCGATCGGGCCGGCGTAAACACCCAGCTTTCGCTGAGCAGGTTCGCTCCCCCGCTCAGCGTGACGCTAACGTCGAATACAAATTCGAAGGCAGGGTCATCGTAGCCGCCAATCGAGATCTCTGTTGTCGGCGCCGTAGCGGTAAAGGAGAGATCGTAGGGCGTGTCGGTTTGAGCTGGCGGATTGACCAGCGACAAGAGGGTCACAGCTCGCGCGGAAGAGGTCCCAAGCAAAACCACGCCCGCGGTTAGGACGGCCGCTGCCAACAATGTCTTAGGCATCGCCGACGCCTTTCTCATCCCGGATTCCGTTCGCCATCCGCGTATGTTCCATCCAAGCGCCCGATCATGGCAGTATTTTAACAGATTTGACTAGTCAAGCTCGCCGTCCGCTCTTGCCTACGGCGACAGTCCCCTGCTGAGAGGCCTACGAAAACCGCATCGAAGCACGCCGAAAGCGATGCACGCGCTTCTGCGGGCGAATTGCGTGGTTTTCCCCAACCAGGCAGGCCAGCGGCCCAGACACGGCGGCCAAGCACAAACGCGCTTGCGCGTTCGGCTTGTCGGCGAGAGGTTGGCGGATCGCCTCGCCGTGGCGAAGGTGATCAGCGTTGGCCCGAAACAACCGTTTCGCCCCCTCATCGAAAGGTCCACGTGTCGCGGTTCGCCCGAGTCCACGCCCGACACAACCTGTCGATTGTGCGGCAGATCTGCTTTAACCGCAAGCGCTTTCTGGGCTCGCGTCTCTCCCCGCGAGCCCAGGCGCCGCTTCGGTCCAAGAGCTCAGCTCTTACCGCGACGATAGACGGCTCGAACAGGAAATGAGCCGCGCGCAATTCCACCCGGCGCAACTCATCGATGTCGTCTTGAGACGGGCCGCTCAGGGCTGCTGCTTCTGCCCTTCCGTCCTGCTCTTCGACGCATGGTAGCCTGCGGCTCCGGCGTCGGCCTCGCACATATAGGCGCCCTGCTTGGTCGTGCCGTACCAACGTGTGCCCTGATAATGATAGGTGTGGGACTTGCCCTTGGTGTTGACCCAGACCACGGTGCTGCCCGGGCAGCGCGCCTTGGCTTCCGCCTCCGAACTGAACTGGCCAGCGCCGGTCGGGCGAGCGGCTTGCGTGGGCCTCGGCTTCGTCTGATAGGCTGGCGCCGGGGCCGGCGCGAGAGGAGCGGGGGCCGCAGCCGGCGCAGGAGCGGCGACGGGAGCTGCGGCTGGCGCCGCGGCGCCCTCCTTCTCAACGCGGCATTGCTTCAGGAACTCCGGCCATTTCATGCCGTTGGTGGTGTTGTTCGCTTTCGCGGCCTTCCAGTCATCGCCGCACTGTTTCATGATGCTTTGCGCCTGCACAGGGCCCGTCGAGGCCAGACCCAGGGCGCCAGCAAACAAAAGGGCCGAAAGTGCAACCCTGAAAGACGTGCTGATCATCGTTTCTCCCTCCAATATGGGCGCCCCGGCAATTCCGCCAGCTCTCTCCCAGCCGACGTCGCGCCAAGCTCGTTCCTCCTCATGCCGCTGTTCCACTGAACGCGACATGAACATTTCATGAAAATGATCCGGTCCGTGGTCAAGGCCCAGCGCGCCGGGCGCCGCGTGTCTTACCTCGGTCAGATGCCGAATAGCGGCGCCCGCACAAGAGCCGTCGTGTCGCTCAGGCTCCCCGAGGCTGCCACCGCCGCCCATCCTCTCTCCTTGAGAGGTTCCGCCGATTGATGGCGCGCCACGTCGACGTCGGCGTCCGAAGCGTCGTTGCGCCGCGAGGCGATACGCTCAAGGCGCGTCGCCAAGGGCGCGTCGAGAAAGAGTCCCGTGAAGGCGACGCCGATCTCCGCCGCGGCGCCGGCCGCGCCCTTGCGGTCGGCGGCGGTCGCGAAGGTCGCGTCGATGAGGACCGCCTGCCCCGCCCGAAGCGCAGTCCGCGCCTTGTCGATAAGCCGCCGGTAGACGTCGCGGGTGACGTCGCTGGCATAAGCCGAGGCCGGCAAATGATCGGTCTCCTCGACCTCGAACATCGCCTTGCGCTCGAGGTCGCTGCGCAGCCATAGCGCGCCGGGCGCGCGGCCGATCTCAGCGGCGAGCGCGCCAGCCAGCGCGCTCTTTCCGACGCCGGAGAGCCCGCCGACGGCGACGAGCCGGGGCGGAACGTATGCGAGAAACTGGACCGCGCGATCGAAATAGCGGCGCGCGAGCGCGCGCGCCTCGTCGCGCTTTTCACCCTCGAGCCGCTCGGCGCCGGCCGCCTCCACTTTGGCTCGGATCGCGGCGCGCAGGCTCAAGAACAGCGGCAGCGCGATGAGACCAGTCAAAGCGTCCGGGGGTTCGGGGGCGAGATAGCGGTTGAAGAGCCGGTTGGCGGAGGCGCGCAAGCCGCGCTCCTCCAGATCCATCAAGAGAAAGGCCAGATCGTAGAGAACGTCGCCGCTCGCAATCTCGTCCGAAAATTCCACCGCGTCGAACAACGTCGGCTCGCCGTCGATGAGGACGATGTTGCGCAGGTGCAGATCGCCGTGACAGCGGCGAACGAAACCGGCCTCGCCGCGCCTGAGCAGGACCGGGCGCACGGCCGCGAATGCGAGCCGTGAGTCGGCGGTCAGCTTGCGCACGTTCGCCGGGTCGAAGAGATCGGGCCGCTCGGCGAAAGCGGCGTTGTTCTGATCGACGTAGGTCTCGAGCGCATGCGCGGCTCGCGCCGCAACCTTGAGCGGGGCGCGAGCGTGCGAGCGGCGCACGGCGAGCGCCAGCTTGTCCATGATCGCGTCCGCCACGCCCTCCCGGTCGGCGATGCGATCGAGCGTCGCGTTCTCGTCGAATCGCCGCATGTGGACGGCCCATTCGACGGGCTCACCGTCACCCCCGACTGCAAAGGTCTCGCCTTGTCGGACAATCGGGAGCGCCGCCAGGTAGAGGTCCGGCGCCGACGCGCGGTTGACTGCGATCTCCGCCTCGCAGGCCTCGCGGCGCTTGTCGAGCGTCGACAGATCCATGAACGGGAACTTGACCGCCCGCTTGACCTTGTAAACGTCGGGGCCGGCGAGAAAGACGACGGCGCCAGCCGTATCCACGCGCTTGACCGGCTCGCCCAATCCGTGAGTCTTGGGATCGGCAAGAAACCGGAACACCGCCGCCTGCAACTCATCGCGAGCGTCGGGATCGCGAGAATTCATCGGTCAAGCGCCCGCAACGCGCTTCCTCATTGTCGGGAGGCGGTTTCGCGCCCGTCCCTGGCAAAAGGGACGATTGCGGATAGAAGAGTCAAGCGCGGCTTCGGATCCTAATGCGAGCCCTGTCGCAAAACTGTCGTACCCATCGTCGAACATTTCGCTCAATCGCCGCCGTTTTGTCTCGGCGCCGACGCCAACCAAAGGAAGCCGACAATGAGCGCGGATAAAGTGAGCGCCGCCAAAGTGAGCGCGGGTAAAAAGGGTCCGATCAGCGAGCTCCAGAAGCGCGTCAATGCCGAGATCCAGGACAATCTCGACGAGGATATCGAGCTCGAACTCGAGGACGATGAGCTCGCCAACCTACTGTCGGAGACCGAACATCTTCAGCTGCACGATTCGCTGCCGCGGCAGATCTATTTCAAGGAATTGCTGCGTCTGCAGCGCGAGCTGATCAAGCTCCAGGACTGGGTCGTGGCTAAGAAGCTCAAGCTGGTTGTCATTTTCGAGGGGCGAGACTCGGCAGGCAAGGGCGGGGCCATCAAACGGGTCACGCAGCGTCTCAACCCGCGCGTCTGCCGCGCGGTGGCGTTGCCCGCGCCGACCGAGCGCGAGCGCACACAGTGGTACTTCCAGCGCTACATTCCACATCTGCCGGCCGGCGGCGAGATCGTCCTGTTTGACCGCAGCTGGTACAACCGCGCCGGCGTCGAACGGGTGATGGGTTTCTGCACCGATGAGGAATACGAGGACTTCTTCCAGTCCGCGCCGGAGTTCGAGCGCCTGCTGGTGCGTTCAGGCATCGTGCTGGTCAAATACTGGTTCTCGATCACCGACGATGAGCAGCACCTGCGCTTTCTGATGCGCATCAACGATCCGCTCAAGCAGTGGAAGCTCTCGCCGATGGACCTCCAATCGCGCAGCCGCTGGGAGGCCTACACCAAGGCCAAGGAGATCATGCTCGAGCGCACGCATATCCCGGAGGCGCCGTGGTGGGTGATCGAGGCGGTCGACAAGAAGCGCGCCCGCCTCAATTGCATCGCCCACCTCTTGACCCGCGTGCCTTACCAGGACGTGGCCCACCAGAAGCCGGTGCTGCCGGCGCGCGTGCACAACCCCGAATACCATCGCCACCCCGTCCCGCACGAGATGTACGTGCCGGACCACTACGCCAATGTCGCGGCCGAGCATGCTGAGCGCGTGGAGGCGCAGAGCGGCGAAGCCAAAGCGAGCGCGGGGACGTAAGGTCCAATTCCGACGCGTTGGCCTTACGCAACGCCGACGTCGGTGCGCGAAAAATCGTCGCCCTTAAACAGCAGGGGCTCCCGCGTCGACTTGGCGAGAGCATAGGCGAAACAATCGCCGAAATTGAGCCCCGCCGGGTGGCCGCCGCCTTTGCCGAAGTCGCGATAGGCGGCGCGGGCGATTTCGGCTTGTTCCCGAGTGACTGGCTCCACGATAATCTCTGCCGCCGTGACAGCCTCATCAAAGCGGCGGCTCGCAATCGGGCTCCTGGCGCTGTCGATTACGATGGCGGCCTCGAGCCAGTTGGCCGCGGACATGCGCTTCAACTCGCGCCGGTCGCTCAGCGTGCGAAAAAAGCGATCGGCGCCCGGCTCGCCCCGAACGACCGCGACGAGAGCGGACGAGTCGATGATCACTTCGGCAGGCCGCGCTCGTCATAGAGCAGATCGCCATGTTCCATCGAAAGCCAGGGCTCCTTCATGTGCTTGCGGGTGTCCGTCGCGATCGCCTTGAACTTTTCATAAAGAGCCTCGTCGAAGTCTGGTTTCTGCTCAAGCCGCTCGAGGCGCTCGCGCAGCGAGCGCACGACCGCCTCGGTCAAAGTCTCACCCATCTTTTCCGCCAGGCGCTTCGCGAGCACATGGGCCTCGGGATTTTTGATGTTGAGGGACACTTCTACCTCGGTGTGTCTTTATTTCTACCTCACACTACCCTGCCCATGCCCTCAGCGCAAGTAGGCGCGGCGTCGATCAGGCCCGCCATTCCAGCTGTACAAACGGCGGCTCATGTCCCAATTTCACGAAACCGACGCGCTCGCACAGCTTCAGCGACGCTGCTATTCTGCGTCAGCACGTTGACACGCGCCGGCAGGCCGAGCCGCCGCGCCTCTTCGAGCGCCTGCGTCATCAGCCGCGTCGCCAATCCGCGCCCCTGCGCCCGCGGCGATAGCGCGATGTCGACATAGGTGATGCAGCTGTCCCCGACATCCGTGACCAGCAGCCCGACCGGCTCGCCCGCCAGTTCGACCACCTCCCACCGCGCCGTGGGATACTCGTGCCGATACGTCGCCGTCATCGAGCGGTATTGCATCCGCAGAAGGACGTCCTTGGCCGCGGCATCAATAGGCATCGCCGGCCATGTCCGCCGCCTTCGTCTCGACGAACAGGGCATAAAGAAATGTCCGGTCGGCTTCGTCATCGCGCGCCGGCCGCAGGCTCAATGCGTCGTCGGTCGGCGACAAACTCATGCCCAGCGGCATGGCTCGGCGCTCATAGGCTCTCGACAACGCCGCGCCTCTCCCGCACCTTCGGGCGCTTTCGAACAGGAGGACAGAGCCACATGACCGACGCAGCAAGCGCCGAAACCTTCGCGCCGTACATCGGCAAGGCGATATCGCTGCGCGATGGCCCGACGCTCACGCTGGTGGCGGTCGACCGGCACAAATCCCCGACGCCCTGCGGCGCCTTCACTCTGCTGCTGCGCGGCGCGCCGGCCCCGATCGCGTCGGAGGGCGTGCATCGCATAACTCTCGAGGGCGGCGCGAGCTTCGACTTCTATCTCATTCCGATCCACACGCCGTCTCGCGATCATCAGGACTATCAGATCGTCTTCAATTGATCGCGGCCTGGCTTTAGCGGCCTCAATTGCGTGACGGAAAGATTCCCTGCAGCGCGATGCAATAGTTCAGTCCAAGGAACGGCATGCGGTTCTCGTGCGGCTGCCCGCCAGTCGGGGCAAGCGACCCCATGGCGATCGTCGGGGCGGCCGAACTGTAGATATTCGCCGCCACCGGCGAACCTGATGGGCTGGAATAGCCGGCTCCCAGAGTGACTGTAGCGCTCGGCACGTTCGTGCCGCCCGTCGTACCGTTGTTCGTCGCATTGATCGTATGAGTGTGGCCGCCGGCCGTCATCTCGTTCAGGATCAAGGTATGGGACTCCTGGCCGCCGGTTTGCCCGAGGTTATAGTTGCCGAGACCCTGCCCCTGCCCAAATGCATTGGCGATGCGCCCGCGCAGATCCGGCAGCGCGAAAGTCCTTATGCCGTCACCGCCGTAAAAGGTGCCGAGCAGCGAGAATAGCGCCGTGTTCTGGCTGATTGGCATGAGCTGCCCCGCGCAGAGCGCCCACCCCTTCGGCGCAAAGTTGAACGCGAAGGCTTCAATCTCACCAAGGAAGGGCTGGGCCATGGTCGCTTTCTCCGCTCGCGCGCCTCGAAGCCGCGGTTCAATCGGGACTAACTGCGGGCGGGGAAAACGCCCTGCAACGCAATGCACCAGTTCAGCGTCAGATACGGCTGCAGGTTGTTGTGGGGAGCGCCGCCGGTGGTCACCGGAACAACCTGGCCGGCGGCCAGGCTAACCGCGGCGCCAGGAGCGGTGTAGGTGTTGACCGGCCCGCCGCCTCGCCCGCCTGACTGCCCTTCGGCAGGCAGGGCGCCGTTCGGCGCATTGGTCGTCGCCGCGGCTGCGAATGCCGGGAAGCTATGCGAATGAGCAGGGACCGTCGACGTGGTCAGCGTCACGGTTTCCACGCCCTGCACCGAGCCAATGGTGTAGGCCGATAGTCCGGGCCCCTGCCCTTGTCCGATCGGCGCGCGACCACGCAGGTCCGGCAGCGCGAAATTCGTCTGCCCGTTGCCGCCGAACTGAACGCCCAAGAGCGAGAACAGCGCGGTGTACTGGCTGATCGGCAACAATTGGCCTTCGCACAGCGCCCATCCGAACGGGGCAAAGTTGTACGGGAACAGCGTGATTTGGCCGACAAAGGGATTTGCCATCCGTTTCGCTCCTGCCTCGTTGCCGCGGGCTCGTCAGTTCTGCGACGGAAATATTCCGAACAGGGCGATGATGTAGTTGATCGTCACGCTCGGCTGCCGGTTCTCATGTGCGACGTTGCCGCCTGCGGCGAGCGAGACCGCGCTGCCCGCAAGTGTAGCGGGCGTCCCGGCGGCGGCGTAAATCGGCGTCGCCGCGGCGGGCGTGCCGAGAACGACCCCAGAGCCGGGCGTCGGCGTCGTCGCCGTGCCTGCGGCCTGAAGCGCGTGTGTATGGCCGGCGAACTGATTGGCGGTGAGCGTGACCAACTCGACGCCGCCGAGCTGACCCTGGATGTAGGGCTGCAGCCCGGAGCCCTGACCCATGCCGAGCGCCGCGCGCCCGCGCAGGTCCGGCAGGGCAAAATTCGTCTGGCCGTTGCCGCCGTAGGTGGTGCCCAGCAGTTGGAACAACGCGGCATATTCAGAGATGGGCAGCACTTGCCCTTGGCAGAGCGCCCAACCCACCGGGGCAAAATTGAACCCGACAGCGATCACCTGACCGACAAACGGCTCGCTCATGTGCGCTTGCTCCCCTGCTCTAAACGCCTCGGCGTGACCAGGCGCGCGTTACCCCGAGTGCGCCGCCCGGCTCGCCTCGCCCTTGCGCCGCCACCCCGCGAACCCCAGTCCGGCGAAGCCCAGCAGCATCATCGCCCAGGTGGAAGGCTCGGGGACAGGCGTTATACCGCCGGTCGTGACATCGAGTATGAGCTGATCGTCGACGGCCAGATTATCCCCGGCCACATTCACGGTTATTGAGTTCGTGGTCGATGAGAGGCCTCCGGGCAGGACGGGTTGGAAATCGGAGGAGCTAGCGGAGTCCACCAAGACCTTCGTGATGTCGGGCGCGCCAGTGAACGTGAAAACATAACCGCTGAAAGACCCCGGCGTGCACCCCGCGAAGGGACAAAACAGGCCCGCAGCATTGTTGGTGATCGTGATCTGGGTGTCGCCGACGGAGACAGTCGTCAAAGTCAGAGAGTCCTCGACGTACGTCACCGGGACTATCGGCAGCGGGGAATTGGTTGGACCGCCCGGCCCGTTATAGTCGAGAATGGTGCAGTCGATGATTGTGCATTCTACTGGCGAGGCCGCAGGGGGAGGGAAAGAGACGTTTAAATAGGAGGCTGACTGGACGGTGGCGCCGACCAACCCGGCCTGCGCCGGGGTGCTCATCGCGGCAGATAAGCCAAAAAGCAGGAGACTCGCGAGAGCGAGCAGGTCCTTCGAATGCATTGGACATTTCCCCCTAAGTTGAAACCGGCGCCCGTGGCGCGATCCGCGCAAGCTGCAACGAAAGATTTATCGAAGGTCGAAAAGACTCGCCCGAGTCCAGTTCTCGCGACCTCAGACCGGCAAGTCGAACCGCAACGACTAGACCGGATTTATCTTGCGACACAACGCCCCTCGCGTCAAGGCAGTGGGCGCGCGGTTTTGCCTTGTCAGCCCTCCCCCAATGTGTTGGCGATAGCCGTCAGATCTCGATCTCCCGGCCGATCTCGACCACCTGGTCGCAAGGCAATTCGAGATAGTCGCTGATCCGCTCCGCGTTGCGTCCCATCGCCGCGAACACGACTTCCTGCCAGCGGGCCATGCCCTTTCCGTTCTCGCGCGGGATCACGGTTTCGTGGCCGACGTAATAGGTGACGTCGTCGAGGTCGATCTAGGCGCCCTTCGCCTTGCACTCCGCCAGGATCGCGTGAATGTCGGGACGCTCCATGAAACCGCGCCGCGCCTCCGCCCGCCAGAACCTGTCGTCGATGCGCTCGAGGTTCAACCGCTCCTCGGGATCGGTCCACGGCGCGGAGAGGACCGTCAAGGTCAGCGCCAGCACGTATTCATGCAGCGCCCGGTTCTGTCGCACGTGCCAGGCCAGGACCGGCGGTGTCTGATCCTTGACGCGGGTGAAGAACACGGCGGCGGCGCCGGGCACGCGCGCGACCTCGCCCGCGTGCAGCTTTTCCAGTAGCGAAGAGAGCGGCGTCAGCGCTGCTTCGACGCTGCGCTGGACCTCGACCGCGCCGCGGCGCCAGATCCACATCACGCCATAGACCAGCGAAGCCAGCAGTAACGGAACCCACCCGCCCTCAATGACCTTGGCCCAAGCCGCCCGATCGATTGCACCTCGGCGCTGGCTGCTTCGACCGACATCTCGGTTTGCCTCGCTCTCCCCTCGATTGCCGGGGCGCCGCCTGGATGTCACTCGATACGGGTCCACTGAAACAGATTGTTGACGCTAGTGGACCCTCCCAGCCTGGAGCAAGCTAGACCGGCTAGTCATCTAATGGCCGGTCATCGACCATACTTACCCATCGTCAACGTTAACGAATTTTATCCGCGGCGCTCGCGCCGATCGATAAAATTCGATCCTTTTTGTTTCGCGCCCGCCAAGCGCCGACGGCGATAGTGTCCCCATTCAACCTGGCGGACACCCTATGCTTTCTCGGCTTTTTCGTTTCGTGACCGCAGCAGCGATCTTCGGCCTCGCCTGGAATACCTTCGTGGAAGCGTCCGAGCAGGGCCTTCCCCAAGCCACTCGCGCGCCCGTGGGCGGCGAAGCTTCGATCCCTTACGGCTGGGTCGACTTCTGCAATCGCCACAGCGAAGAATGCACGCTCGGCAAGCTGAGGCCCATGGACGTGCGCCTGACCCGGCAGACGTGGAAGGTCCTCAACGAGATCAACAATAGAGTGAACAACGCGATCGAGCCGATCAGCAATCTCGACCATTGGGGAACGACGCTCGACCATTGGGACTATCCGGTTGACGGCAAGGGCGACTGCAAGATCTATGCGCTGTTCAAGCGCAAGCTGCTCATCGAGCGCGGCTTTCCGCGCCAGGCCCTGTTGATGACGATCGTCCGCGACCTCAATGGCGAGGGCCATGCGGTGCTGACCGTCAAGACCGACCGCGGCGACTTCGTGCTCGACAATCTGTCGGATGAGATCCGCGGATGGAGCGCGACCGGCTATCAATTCTATAAGCGCCAGGCCCAGGACGATCCGAATGTATGGCTCAGCCTCGGCGGCGCGACCGGGACCGAGCCGGGAACGGCCGCGTCGAACTGAGGGCGGATAGGCGATCGCAGCGGGCTATTGCCTCCCTATCCTTTCCAGCGCCTCGACCCCCGCCGACGGAAGCGGCCATGACCGGGCGGCGGCGAGGACCTCGGCGATGTAAGCGGGACGGGCCACGCCAGGCCCCGCATTGGCGCCGAAATAGACAATCGCCCGTTTCGACGCGCGCTCGGTGACAACCGGCTGGGTCAGCTTGGCGTAGAGGCCCTGAGAGACGCCCTCGTAGCGATCGAGCGCCGCGACGTCGGACAGGGCCAGATCCCAAAGCACGCCATGCACGGCTGAGGAGGGAGCGCGCACGGCGGTCAGCCAACCCTCGCGCATCACCGCCAGCCGATGGCGCTCGAGCCGCGCAAGCCCCAGCGCCTTCGAGCGCGGGCAACGGCGAGCCATAACGTTGACGTCAATGTTGGAGCCATAGGCGAAATAGAGGGGCGCCGGAATCTCCTATCCGCTCTGCCGCTCGACGTTGTGGACGACTGGCTTGTCGCGCAGCTGCGACAGGACGGCGTTGAGATGCTGGATGTCGCGCAGCTGCAGATCGATGACGAACCGCCGGAAGTCGGCGCCGCTGGGCGACGTGGCGACGGAGTCGATGTTGGCCCCATATTCGCCGATGGTCGTGGCGATCACGCCGAGCGCGCCGGGCTCGTTCAAGAGCGTGACCACGATCTGGGTCGAATAGAGCGCCGTCGTCGCGTTCTCCAGGTCCCAGCGCACGTCGAGCCACAGCTCCGGCCGATCGTCGAATTTGACCAGCGCGGGCGAATGGATCGGGTAAATGACGATGCCGTCGTCCTCGCGAACGCCGACGATCCGTTCGCCCGGCACCGCTCCCCCCTTGGGCGCGAACCTCACCGGCGTATCGAGGTCGATGCCGCGCAGCGGCAGCGCGCCGCCGGCGTCCGATTCTCCCGGCACGCGGAACACGAGATCGGCCGCTTTCGGCAACCCGAACCAGCCGCTCTCGTTCTGGGGAACGGCCGGACCCAGCCTGCGCTCGTCCTTGAAATTCGGAAATACTGCGCGCACCACGTCGGTGGAGAAAATCTCTCCGCGCCCCACGCCGATGAAGACGTCGTCGATCGAAGCGCGCGCCAGCCGCGGCAGCGCGCCCTTGAGTTTCGATTCGGTGAACTTCTTGCCCGCGCGCTCGAACGCGCGCTCGATGATCTGTCGCCCGAGTCCGCCGAACTGCGCCTTCGCTGCTTCGCGCGTCGCGCGCCGAATGGCGGCGCGGGCTCGTCCCGTCACCACCACGCTGTCCCAGGCCGCCGGCGGGGCGCCGCCCTCGGCGCGCGAGATCGTGACTTCGTCGCCGTTGTGCAATTCGGATATGAGCGGCGCGATACGGCCATTGATCTTCGCGCCAACCGCGGAATTGCCCACGTCAGTATGGACCGCGTAGGCGAAGTCGATCGCCGTTGCGCCGCGCGGCAGAGCGATCAGCCGTCCCTTGGGGGTGAAGCAGAAAACCTGGTCGTGAAACAGCTCGAGCTTGGTGTGCTCGAGGAACTTTTCCGAATCGTCGCTCGCCAGCGCCTCGATCGTCTGCCTCAACCCCCGGTAGGCTCGGCTCTCACTCACCGCTGCTGCGTCGACGCCGAGCCCCATGTCCTTATAAGCGGCGTGCGCGGCGATGCCGTATTCGGCCACTTCGTGCATCTCGTGCGTGCGAATCTGCAGTTCGACCCGCTGGCTCCCAGGCCCGATCACCGTGGTGTGGATCGAGCGATAGTCGTTCTGCTTCGGCGTCGATATATAGTCCTTGAAGCGCCCCGGAACGCTCGGCCAAGTCGTATGCGCGACGCCGACCGCAGCATAACAATCGGCGACGGTGTCGACGAGAATGCGAAAGCCGTAGATGTCGGACAATTGCTCGAAGGCGATTGAGCGGCGCTCCATCTTGCGCCAGATGGAATAGGGTTGCTTCTGGCGGCCCTTCACCTCGACCTTGATGCCGCGGCGGGCGAATTGGTCTGTGAGTTCCGCCGCGATGCGCGCGATGATCGCGCCGTTCTTGGTCTTCATCGCCTCGAGACGCGTGACGATGAGTTTGTAGGCGTCCGGCATCAGGCAGCGAAAGGCCAGGTCTTCGAGCTCGTTGCGCATGCTCTGCATGCCCATGCGGCCGGCGAGCGGGGCGTAGATGTCGAGCGTATCCTCGGCGATGCGGGCGCGCTTCTCCTCCGGCATGAATTGGAGGGTGCGCATGTTGTGCAGCCGGTCGGCGAGCTTGACCAGAAGCACGCGGGCGTCGTCGGCGATGGCGAGCAGCAGTTTGCGGAAATTCTCGGCTTGCTGGGCGTGCCTAGTGACGAAGTCGAGCTTGCCGAGCTTGGTCAGTCCGTCGACCAGGCCGCCGATCTCCTCGCCGAACGCCTTGTCGACTTGTTCGCGGGTGACCGTCGTGTCTTCGATGGTGTCGTGCAGCATCGCCGCGGCGATGGTGGCGTCGTCGACCTTGAGCTCGGTCAGGATGGCCGCCACTTCGAGCGGATGGGAGAAATAGGGATCGCCGGACGCGCGCTTCTGGCTGCCGTGCGCCTTCATCGCGAACACGTAGGCGCGATTGAGCAAATCCTCGTTGGCGTGAGGATTGTAGCGGCGGACCCGCTCCACCAATTCGTATTGCCGCATCATCGCGTAAAGCCGACCCGATCCGCGCCCGCGCCCGCGCCCGCCGATTTTGTCGTGGCGGCGCCCGTGCGGTTCAACCAGGACAAATCGGCGTGAATGGAAGAGGGAGGGTCGGCGTTCCGCTCGTGCCCGCCGGCTCCCGCTCTCGCGCATAAGCGCGGGCCAGATGCAATCATCGGCTGCGGCGCGCGCCCGCGCAAGCTTTAATGCGAGCGGAGGGCGGCCTCAGGATCCGCCCGCGGCGACAAAAGGGCGACAAAAAAACCCCGGAGCTTTCGCCCCGGGGTTGTCAGTTTCAACTGATCGAGCTGCGATCAGAAGTAACGGGTGATGCGGAGGCGGCCCGCAAAACCATTGCTGTTGCCCCTCCAGTCGCCCGGCACGAAGACCGAGCCGCCCGCGTTGCCAAGGTTGTAAACAGTGCCGAGGAACCCGCTCGGCGCTGCCTGGACCGTGCTCTGATACATCAACTCGAAGTCGAAGTTGAGGTTGGTGACCGGGTTCCAGCCGAGATCCGCGCCGATGATCCAGCTGAAGGCGTGGGGGGACATCGGGCCATTCGCGGCCTGACCGATCAGGCAGCTCGGCAGCGCGAAGTTGCAGCCGCCGCCCATGTTGCTCCAGTTCACGCCAAAGATCGAGGCTTCGAGATCGGTGTAGAAGGTCGGCGTCCAGTGATGCTCGAGCAGCCCCAACACCGACCATGCTCTCGGCGAGGACCATTGGTTGGTGACCGGGTTGAAGAACGCGTCCGCGCCCAACATCGGCTGACCGTTGCCGTTGACCTGCCCGTTCTCGCTCCACATCCCATCGTTTATACCCGAGTAAATGATCGCGCTCTGGGAGTAGGCGCCGCTAAAGACCAAGTCGTCGCCCGCGCCCCAGAAGTTACCGAACCAACCCCCGTTCGTCAGGTTGAACTTCACGCCGGCGTCAACAGCCCAGCCGACCTTGCCCTCCGTCCCGTTGCAGAGAACGTTCCCGAAGGGGCCGCAGGACGCGCCGGCGACGGCGGGATCGAAATTCGTGCCGTCGCCGCTGGCGGTGACGTTGACGTTGTGGATCACGCCCGAGACCTGGGCCTCGCCCCAGCCCTGCTTGACGTGCAAGGCGCCGACAAAGTCCGGCCATTTCTGGCCGCCGTACTGGATCAGCGCAGGATTGTACGGGCCACCTGCGCCCGAACCCAGATTGGTCTGGAAATACCCACCATTCGCATCGGTGCCGCCGCCGGAGGCGCCCACGCCGCCGGGAGATTCGACCGACAGCGTCGCCGTGAAGCCGCCGCCGAACGAGGCGGTGTAAGCCATCAGCAACGGCTCATTGAAGCCCTTGCGGTCGGGGGAGAAGAGGTTCGCATAGTTGTCGCCGCCGCCGATGAACGAGAAGAACGACTGCGCCTTACCGGCGGTGATGCCCGCCCAGGTTATGTAGCCGACGTTCAGATAAGTGATGTTATTTACCGGGCTACCCTGAAGCGGGTCGAGCCCATTTGCCACGTCAGCCTGGAGCTCAGCGTGCCCGATCAACGGGCCGTAGGCCGTATTGGAGGCGACGTCGAGCGCCACGTTCGCCCGGGTCGACCAGCCAGTCTCGTTACGGAAGCGGGTCGTATTTTGTTGACCCTCGCTGGCGGCAAGCAGAACGCGCTGGGTGCTGCGAGGGTCGATCCCTCCCAAGTTTCTGAGAAGGGAGCCAGGGCCTGTGCTAATTCCCCCAAGGCCGGGGGTGTTGTTTATGGCGGTGATAGCCTGACCGACAGTGCCGTAGTTGAACTCGGTATTGAGGTTGCCGCCGACGAACTGCGCAGTTACGAAGCCGCTGAGTTTCACGCAGGTGTCGGAGCCGGGCAGAGTCCAGCCGGTGATGCCGCCAACGTTACACACTCTAACATATTCGACAGGCGCCGCCTTCCTGGTCGGAAGATCGGCCGCCTGCGCGCTGGCGACAGCGACAATGCCGGCCGCCGAACCGAGCAGAAGGCTCTTGATGAGCGTCATTTTTGACCTCCAATTGCGTGTTGGGCGTCGGTTTTCTTCTCGGCTTTCGACTTCCGCGGCCCGCTTGCGGACCGAATACAATCGAAGGCGATCAGCCCCCTCGTCCCGTTTGACCTCTCGATCGTGGCGCTTGCCCCAGCAAATGCCGCCGACCCTCCGCGATCGGGAATTTCCCGCTCACCTGCGACACCATAGCTTCTCTAAATTTGGACACAATAAATTTTCTTCATAAAACGGGGCTCACACTTCGTTTCCCGCACCATGTTGCATTATTGTCACTCGATTTAGCCCCAAACTCGCCGCAATCTCCTTTTCGTATATTTATCAACATCTTAAGCGACACTTTTGGAGATCCCAGACCCGTGCTGGCTGCCGTGGCAGGCCTCCAGTCGCCCCGACTGGGGCTGTACATGAATGTTTGCGGCTTTAAGCAGACCGCCGAGATTCGACCGTAATCCGGCCTGATTCCCCCTTTCGGAGGCCTGCAATGCTGCGGGATCTGACCTATTCGGAGTGATTCGGAAGGCGAGAGACTTGAGCGGCGGTCTGTGTCCGCAAGACAGCGCATCGGGAGCGTTTTCAACGCCAAGGGGCGCGGCGGCGTCCTCGGTCGCCTCGAATCTAGCCGCTCCCACGGTCGAGAGCCGAACAATGTCGTCTTCCGCTCAGCGTTCCTCGCGGTCCGAAGATCGACCGATATTAGGAATCCGCCCACCTTCTTCCTAAGATACGCTAGCGACCTGTATATCGCGGCTGTCAGAGAATTCCGAAGCAATTGTTTATAACATCAATTTCATAATCTGACCTTTATAATATATCGTTTAAAGGAGACTTGAGCAGCAAACCTACCGTGATATATTTGCTTCTGTACCTGTATGATCACGAATTTGTGTCTGCCTGCTCACGTATTTGTGTCTGCCTGCTCACATAAATGTGTTGATAGGCGTTCGGCGCTGGCGTGATAACTATCCCTATCGCGCACTGACAACGGATCATTGAGAATCTCCAGTTTGCTAACTTCTACTCGGCGAGAAATCGCCGAAACAAACAGCGTAAATGATTGACGCATAGGTAGACGTGCAAGTGAAGGTGGAGCAGAAACCGGTGCCAAAACGATGAGCGTTGATCTTTCGTCTTCTGCGGACTTAGTTGTACTGAGCGAGGAAGAGTCGAAGCCGGGAGGCGGCAGTCTCGTTCTCGTCATTGAGAACGACCGCGAGCTCGCGGAGGACATTCGCCTCGACTTGGAGGCTGGCGGTCACCCGGTCCAGGTTGCGGAGACGTTGACCGAGGGGCTTCGGTCGGCTCGTTCGAGCGACGTTGGTGTCCTCGTTATCGATCGATGCTTGGATGGCGAGAACGGACTCTCGATCATTGAAGTTTTGCGCGGGGAAGGAAAATGGACGCCCGGCCTAGTCATCAGCGGGCTCACCTCCGTCGATGAACGAATCGCGGGATTGAAAGCCGGCTGCGACGACTATTTGATCAAACCCTTCGATATTCGCGAACTGACCGCGCGCGTCGAGGCCCTCTTGCGCCGAGGCGGTGACATGGGCGTCATCCGGCTTAGGGTGGGCGATTTGGAAATGGACTTAATCGAGCGAACGGTCAGGCGCGAAGGCAAGCTGGTCGATTTGCTTGCGAGGGAATTCAAGCTGCTCGAATACTTTATGCGCCGTCCCGGCCAAACTGTCACTCGAGCGATGCTGCTTGAGGACGTTTGGAATTTCCAGCCTCCGGCATACACCAACGTCGTCGACGTGCAGATCGGCAATTTGCGCCGCAAGCTCGACCCGACCGGCAATCGGCGCGTCATCGTCTCGGTCAGGTCGGTCGGCTTCAAATTGAACGCGGATCACTGAGGGCTTTCAACTCGCGCCTCAACAAACGGGGCGCGCAGTCTGACTCGCCGCGCCCGCGGGCCGAGTTTTTCGCGCGGCTTGCGCACTCAGGGCCAAAGCGCGCCGCGCAAAAGCTCGCGAAGGCAAGGAAATACACAGTCTTCGCCGATTCGACCGACCAGCCCCAGGGGCTCAGACCGATCTTGGCCTCCGGCCAGGCCCACCTGGCGGAAGGCGGACGGACGGGGTCGGATGGATTTTCAAGCCGAAATCATGGCCGAGCCCAACAAAAAACCCCGGAGCTTTCGCCCCGGGGCTGTCAGTTTCAACTGATCGGGAGGCGATCAGAAGTAACGGGTGATGCGGAGACGGCCAGCGAAGCCGTCGCTGATGCCTCTCCAATCGCCCGGCACGAAGACCGAGCCGCCCGCGTTGCCAAGGTTCTGAACAGTGCCGAGGAACCCGCTCGGCGCTGTCTGGACCGTGCTCTGATACATCAACTCGAAGTCGAAGTTGAGGTTGGTGACCGGGTTCCAGCCGAGATCCGCGCCGACGATCCAGCTGAAGGCGTGCGGCGACAGCGCGCCATTGCCGGCCTGAGTGATCAGGCAAGTCGGCAGCGCGACGTTGCAGCCGCCGCCCTGGTTGCTCCAGTTCAAACCCAAGATCGAGGCTTGGAGATTGGTGTAGAACTGCGGCGTCCAGTGATGCTCGAGCAGCGCGAGCACCGACCATGCTGCCGGCGTGGACCATTGGTTGGTGGCCGGGTTGAAGAACGCGTCCGCGCCCAATATCGGCTGACCGTTGCCGTTGACCTGGCCGTTCTCGCTAAACATCCCATCGTTTAGACCCGAGTAAATGATCGCGCTCTGGGAATAGGCGCCGCTCACGACCAAGTCGTCGCCCGCGCCCCAGAAGTTACCGAACCAACCCCCGTTCGTCAGGTTGATCTTCACGCCGGCGTCGACGGCCCAGCCGACCTTGTTCTCCGTCCCGTTGCAGAGAACGTTCGCGAAGGGGCCGCAGGACGCGCCGGCGACGGCGGGATCGAAATTCGTGCCGTCGCCGCTGGCGGTGACGTTGACGTTATGGATCACGCCCGAGACCTGGGCCTCGCCCCAGCCCTGCTTGACGTGCAAGGCGCCGACAATGTCCGGCCATTTCTGGCCGCCGAACTGGATCAGCGAAGGATTGTACGGGCCAAGCGGACCTGGCCCCAGGTTGGTCTGGAAATAATTGCCATTCGCATCGGTGCCGCCGCCCGAGGCGCCCACGCTGGCAGGGGACTCAGCCGACAGCGTCGCCGTGAAGCCGCCGCCGAAGGAGGCGGTATAGGCTAACAGCAACGGCTCATTGAAGCCCTTGCGGTCGGGGGAGAAAAGGTTCGCATAGTTGTCGCCGCCGCCGATGAACGAGAAGAACGACTGCGCCTTGCCGGCGGTGATGCCCGCCCAGGTTACGTAGGCGGTGTTGACATAGAAGATATTGTTCACCGGGGCGCCCTGAATCGGGTCGAGCCCGTTCGAGACGTCGCCCTGGAGCTCAGCGTGCCCGATCAACGGGCCGTAGGCCGTATTGGAGGCGACGTCGAGCGCCACGTTCGCCCGGGTCGACCAGCCAGTCTCGTTACGGAAGCGGGTCGTATTTTGTTGACCCTCGCTGGCGGCAAGCAGAACGCGCTGGGTGCTGCGAGGGTCGATCCCTCCCAAATTTGCGAGAACAGAGCCAAGGCCTGTGTTAATTCCAAGGCCGGGGGTGTTGTTTATGGCGGTGATAGCCTGACCGATAGTGCCGTAATTGTTCTCGGTATTGAGGTTGCCGCCGACGAACTGCGCAGTTACGAAGCCGCTGAGTTTCACGCAGGTGTCGGAGCCGGGCAGAGTCCAGCCGGTGATGCCGCCGACATTACACACTCTAACATATTCGACCGGCGCCGCCTTCCGGGTCGGAAGATCGGCCGCCTGCGCGCTGGCGACCGCGACGACGCCAGCCGCCGACCCCAGCAGAATGCTCTTGATGAGCGTCATATGTGACCTCCAGTTCAATGTTGTGGGCGCCGGGTCGGTTTTTCGCCTGACTGCCAATTCGTCCGGATGTCGGCGCCTTGCCCCAGCAAGTCGTCGGACCCGGCCGCGATCGGGAATCGCCCCCTCGCAGCGTTGACCATACGCTCATCGCCGGAGCTCTCAACTAAGATTTGGCAATATATCGCCCAATGAGCGCCATTATTTCTTAACTGTTGCAGAACTGGCACAACTATATCGGTACGTATTGCTTCATAAGCTACGTTTTATGAAACATATTTAATTTACCACGGAATTTTTTTCTACGTTTCTATGGAACGATACTAAAGCACATATTATGAAATAATTTTCATTAAGTAAGATTTACTTTCAGACTGATCTGCCGCTCTGACAGAGTTCGATCGTGGCGCACCAGTTCTTCGCAGAGTGGGCGCGCGGCGCTCCGCCGCTTTGGCGCGAACCCAATCGAGTTGCAGATAAGAGGGCATAAGCCGCTGAAAAGATTGAGTTCGCGCGCAGAATCGCACACCCTTGCGCGGCACGAGATTTGGCGTTTTTCGACGCGGGGCTAACCCTATCGGACCTGGCCGGGCGGGGGCGCGGCGCGCGCCTCGATGACCACAAAAGCCTGGGCGAAGGCCTTTTCGTCGGTAATGGTCAGGTGGATGAACGGCTCGGTGCCAGGCGGCAGGATTGCTCTCAGCCGCTCGGCGGCGCCGCCCGTCAGACGCATCGTCGGCTGCCCGGACGGAAGATTAACCACCCCCATATCGCGCCAGAACACCCCGCGCCTCAATCCGGTGCCAAGGGCTTTCGCGCACGCCTCCTTGGCGGCGAATCGCTTGGCGTAGGAAGCCGCGCGCGCCGCCCGCCGATCGGAGCGGCGCTGCTCGGTTTCGGTGAAGCAACGGTCAATGAAACGCTCCCCGAACCGCGCGAGCGTCCTCTCAATGCGCTCGATGTCGCAGAGGTCGCTGCCGATCCCGATGATCAAAGCCGGCGCTCCGCCGGCGCGCGTCCCTCGGTCATCGCCATGCGCATGGCCTTCACGGCTTCGGCGAGCCCGACGAAGATCGCCTCGCCGATGAGGAAATGGCCGATGTTGAGTTCGACGATCTGCGGCAACGCGGCGATGATCCGCGCCGTGTCGTAGTCGAGGCCGTGGCCAGCATGACATTCGAGCCCAAGCGCCTTGGTCTCGACGGCTGCAACCCTGAGGCGGGCAAATTCGTGATCGGCCTTGACCGTTTCGCCCCGCCCCCGCGCGTCGCACCAGGCGCCGGTGTGCAGTTCGACGACCGGCGCCCCGAGTTCAACGCTGGCTTTCAGCGCTTCTGGCGAGGGCTCGATGAACATCGACACCCGGATTCCCTCCCGCGTCAGCTCGGCGACGAACGGTCTCAAGACCTTAAACCCGCCGACCACGTCCAAACCGCCCTCGGTGGTGCGTTCCGTCCGCTTCTCCGGGACGAGGCAGCAGGCGTGCGGACGAATGCGGAGCGCAATGTCGAGCATGGCCTCGGTCGCGGCCATCTCGAAATTGAGCGGCTTGCCGATCGACGCTTTGAGTTGGAGCATATCATCGTCGTGAATGTGCCGGCGATCCTCGCGCAAATGCGCGGTGATCCCGTCGGCGCCGGCGTCGATCGCCATGAGCGCCGCCCGGACCGGATCGGGGCTCGCGCCACCGCGCGCGTTGCGCACGGTCGCGACATGATCGACGTTGACGCCGAGCCTGAGCGCTGCCATCGGGTCGCTCCCCTTTCCTCCAGGAATTCCCGGCCGATCAGGCCGCGCCGGCGAGCGCGCGGCTCCCCGGCTTGACGGGCGGAAGCGCCGCCAGATCGGGCGGCAGCGCCTCGGGCGCGTAGGCCGGAATGTCGAGCGTCGCCAACGCCACGCGCTTAGCGCCGATGTCCGCCTTGCCGCCCGATCGGTCAATCAGGCAGGCGGCGCCGACGATCGTTCCCGGATGCTCGGCCAGCGCGGCAATCGTCTCGCGCGAGGAGAGGCCGGTGGTGATGATGTCCTCGACCATCAGGACGCGCGCGCCGGCGGGAATTGCGAACCCGCGGCGCAGCTTGAAGACGCCGCCTTCGCGCTCGACGAAGATCGCCTTGGCACCGAGCCAGCGCGCGGTTTCGTAGCCGGGAACGATGCCGCCGAGCGCGGGCGAGGCGACGACGTCGATCGCTCCAAACGCCTCGCGGGCTTTCTCCGCCAGCGCGCGGCAAAGGCGCTCGGTGCGAGCCGGATCCTGGAATACGAACATCTTTTGCAAAAACACTGGCGAGTGCAGCCCGGACGACAAGATGAAATGCCCCGTCAGCAAGGCGCCGGCGGCGCGGAACTCGTCAAGCGCCTGTTCCGCGGTTAAACTAGGGCTCGTCATGTCCCCTCTTAGCAGGCGGCCGATCGCCGCGCCAAGATGACGCGGCCTTGGCCGCGCCAAAACCGCTAGACTACATGTTCGCCTGAGATAGGGCGACCCGTGCCACAGTATGCAGGCTTGTCGAGGGTTGCGCCGGGGTTCCGGCGCAGAGCCTCATGCGAAGGAGACGGGCCTTGGACCGAACTATCACATATGTTGGCCTTGACGTTCATAAGGGCACGATTGCGGTCGCGCTTGCCGAGACGGGCGGGCGCAAGGAGGTGCGCGAGTATGGCAAGATCGCGAACCGCCGACGGCCTTGAACGCTCTGGCGGCGAAGCTGTCGCGCGCCGGGAGCGAGCTTCGGTTCTGTTATGAGGCCGGACCTTGCGGCTGTGGGATTCAACGGCGGTTGACCCTCGCCGGACATGGCTGCGTCGTCGTGGCTCCGTCGTTGATCCCGCGCAAGCCGGGAGATCGGATCAAGACGGATCGGCGCGATGCGATCAATCTGGCCAAGCTGCATCGGGCGGGTGAACTGACCGCCGTCTGGATTCCCGATCCGGCTCATGAGGCGATCCGCGATCTCGTGCGTGCGCGTCTGGCGGCCGTTCGCAACCTGCGCCAGGCCCGTCAGCAACTCTCGGGATTCCTGTTGCGCCATGGCCATCATACGATTTCCGGGTGATCACTTCGGGTTGGCGATTTTGGGCCACCAGTGGAAGCCGGCTTGGCTTTTGATTTTTTGCCTTTCCGCGGCGAGGACGGCGCAACGCGCGGAGATGACGTCGTCGAGGGTTTCGAGGTCGGGAATATGTTTGTTGACGATGGGCTCGTCGACGAGGGTCCACAACGTTTCGGCGGGTTGCACTTCCGGGGTGTAGGCGGGCTGGAAGACGAGATGGAGACCGTTCGGCACGACGAGGCCGGCTTCGCCGTGCCAGCCGGCGTTGTCGAGCACGAGGACGATGATCCGCTCGCGGCCGGCGCCGGCCTCTTCGGCGAACAGGCGCAGAAGCGCCTCGAACAGCGGCTTCGATATTCCGTTCGAGACGGACCAGAAGACTTCGCCCGTGGCCGGCGAAACAAATGTCGTTACATAGAGCCATTCGAAACGATGATGGCCGTGGGCGATCGGCCGTTCGCCGATCGGCGCCCGAACTCGGCGCGTCACCGGTTTCAGGCCGATCCGGTGCTCGTCGGTGGCGAAGGTTTCGATCGGGGTATCGGGATGGCGCGCCGCTTCTTCGGCGACGATGTCGGCCACTTTTTTTTGAAGGCGTCCTGCTCCTCGGGCGTCGCCGCCTTGGGGTTGCGCGGCCGCGGCTTCTGGATTGACCAGTCGATCGCCCGCAGCGCCTCCCAGCCGCGTTGCGCGGCGAGCGAGGCCAGGCCCAGTTCCCCCGCCATCCAGTGCGCGACCTTGCGGCTCGTCCACGCGCCGCCGTCGGGCGGCGGATCGACAAGACGAGCGCGAAGCCGCTCCAGCAGTTCGGGCTTCAATACCCTCGCCGCCGCGCCATTGCCGCGCCGCAGATCGCCCAACGCCGAAGGTCCGACCGCGTTGTAGCGCCCCAGAAGTTGCTCAATCCAGCGCTGGCCGAACGAGGTCATTGCCGCCACCTCGCCGGTCGAATGTCCCTTCGCCAGCAACCAAATCGTCTGGAAATGCCGCGATGACGTCGCGTCCTCGCACGTTTCGTACCGCTCCTCCAACGCCGCAACGCTCAGATGATCGGCCACATGCGCCATGCCCGCCTCCCGCGAATCATGGCCGTCCTATCCCGACTTCACCAACTGGCGGGGGTGGGCGAGGCGAAGGCATTGGAATCGCAGGGGGGCGAGTCCAAAGGTCGGCACTACGGGAGGTGAGCGATCAAGCCGCTTGGCGGGGGATCGGAGCGGTGATCTTCGGCCTCGGCTGGGCGGGGAGGTCGAGCTTCAGGCGCTGCAGCAAAAGCCACTGATCGTTTTCCGGCTCGGTATGGCGCGATAGGACGACGGTGCGGCCGTCTGTCGTGGGCAACTCGACGTCGATCATTTGGATGGCGGCAAGCTTTTCGAGCACAGCCCTCGGCGTCAGCCCCGGCGCCAGCGCCTTCAGCCGCTGCTTCAGCGTCACCATCAGGCAATAGGCCAGGAAGGCCACGAAGATATGAGCTTCGATGCGGGCGTCTGACTGGTGATAGATGGGACGAATCGATAGATCGTTCTTCAGTTCCTTGAACGCTTGCTCGATCTCGGCCAATTGCAGATACAGCCGCCAGAGATGGCCGGGGTCGTCGCTCCTGATGTTGGAGCGAAGCAGATAGCCGCCCTCGCGGCGGCGCGCGAGGCGGAGCTTCTTGCGGTCCAGCGTGAAATGGAACGTTTGCGGCGTCACCGGCTGATCTTTCGTCGGCGGATGGATCACCAACAACCCGTAGGCCTTGCCGGCTTCCTTCTTGGCCGCGCCGAGCTTGAGCAGCAGCTCGTCGCGCGTCAGGTCCTGTCGTTGCAGTTCGCGCAACCGCTTGATCAGCTTCCTCAACCGACGCCGCCGCATCCCCTGCTCCTTGTCGCGCCGGCTTTGGCTTCGGGCCAGGACGTAAGTTTCCTCATCCTGTTCGATCAGCTTGACCCGCACGCTCTCGCGCACGTCTTCCCACGGCTTGGCCGCGAGCGCCTGTTCCAGCTTCGTCAGCCGGCCGCGGGGCGTGCCCACCAGATAGCGGATCGGCGTCGGCGAGCCGCGCATCTCCGCCAGGACTTCCTCGGTCGGGATGCCGCGATCCATCACCCAGGTGCGCTTGGCGCTGCCGTATTGCGTCTCGATCTTGGTCAGAAACGCCCGCAACGTCGTCTTGTCCGAGGTGTTGCCGTCCATGACTTCGTAGGCCAGGGGAAGGCCGTCCGGCGTGACGATCAGCGCAATCACGACCTGCACGCAATCGGAGCGCTTGTCCCGGCTGTAGCCGAACTTCCGCTTGCCGCTCTCCGGCGGATCGCATTCGAAATACGTGCTGGTCAGATCATACAGCAGCACTTCAAAGTCAGCCTGAAACAGGTCCTTCCAGCGCTCGCGCAGAAACGTGAACAGCGCCGGCTTGTGCGCGACAAGCAGGTCCAGGCAGCGATAGAGATTGTTGGGTTGCGCGAGCCCGACGTCCTCGCCGAGCAGGTCGCCTATCGCACTGTGCTCGAACCAGTGCCGGTGAAGCCGCCACTCGCTGCCCGGAGAGATCAGCCGATAGGCGACCAAGGTCTTCAGGACGTTCAGCCAGTCCGTTCCCTCGCGCGAGAGCGGCAGCGCCGGGCGCCAGAAATCGTCCATTCGCAGCTGATCCCACATCACCATCGCCAGCCAGCAGGCGCCCCACTGACGCGGTCGGCGCAACCGCATCGCGCTCAGCCGAATCGAAACCACGTCGCAATCGAGAACCGGGGCAGGACGATCTTCGGGAAACAACGCGATCTGCTTCGATCGCCCCCCTTCGTCGAAGACTTCGACAGCCCGACTCCACGCCGCCCGCTGGCTGTCGTTGATCTCCCCGAGATAGAGCACCTGTCGCTGAACCACGCGACCGCTCCGGACGCGCCGGTTCTCAACGACCGACCAGGTCCGATGCTCCTTGCCGTCCTTGCGGCGAATCTTGTGGCGCAAAAACATGTCCAAGACTTCGCGCCGCGCCCCTCGCCGCGCAAGGGACTTGGTCGGCACTACAGCCATTTCCGGCCCGACTGACCCAACAACTCCAATGGCTTGCAGTCACAAAACTCCGCGAAAAATCGCAAAAATCAGCGCCAGTTGGTGAAGTCGGGCTATCTACCAGTGAAACCTCAATGAGATTCCACCCCCGCCGAATCAATCAACCGGAAACCGTATCACTACCATCGGCCAGCGTGGACGTTGATGCATCGTCGATGGTTGGCGGGACTGAGATTCGAGCAGCCGGCGCATCCCATCGTGCTGGAAGATTGCATCGCGGCGGTCGAGGCGGCGACGGCGCGGCGCGACCGTCTGGAAGCCCATATCGAGGCGGCGCTGGCGGATTGGTCACTGGCCCCAGTGGTGCGGGCATCCGCGCTGCGGCTAGCCCGCATTTCTCACGCGGGCAGACCATTTTCCGGTTGTTCTGGCTCGATTTGAAGGTCGGACTGATGTGGGCGTGACGGTGGGTGGCGCGGGCGCGCGGCGACTTTCGCGATGGCGGATGTGTCTCCGGTGGGCCGATGGGTTTTTGCCGCGCATTTTTGCGCCGCGGCGGCGCGCGTCAGGCTGGCCAGGCGCGCGCCGCGGCGAGCCTTGCCGCGGCGAGGCGCCACTCCTGGGCGTTTGGGCAGGCTGAAGCGAAGGCGATCCTGACGCGCCGGGCGCTGATTTTGACGAGCGCGCCAAGCTTCAGCAGTTTCAGGCGGATCGTGCCGCAGGTCGCGCTGGCGAACGGCGTGTGGGCCAGGCCGATGCGGCGCATCGCGCACAAGAGCGCATAGGCCATCGAGGCGAACCACAGCCGAAGCTGATTGGCGCGCATGGTGGCTGTCGAGGTGCGGTCGGCGAAGAGATCGCCCTGGCGCTCCTTGATCCGGTTCTCCATCTCGCCGCGCGCGCAATAGAGCCTTTCGTCAAGCGGCCTGGCGCGCCAGGCGTCGGCCTTCAGCGAGGTCACGAGAAAGCGCGGATTGGCCTCGCCCTGCGTCCATTCGGCCTTGCCGACCACCCGGCGCCGGCGCGACCAGCTGTCCTTCGTCGACCATTCGAAGTCGCGAAACGCCCGCGCCGGCCGGCCCTCGTTCGCCTGCGACATCGCCCGCGCCTCGCTCAAGGCGTCGGCGATGCGCGCCTCCAGCCGCGCGTTGCGCGCCAGGCCGAACACGTAGTCGACCGCGTTGGCCTCGCACCAGGCCATCAGGCCGTCGCGGGCGAAGCCGGAGTCGGCGCGCAGCACGATCCTCACCCGCGGCCAGCGCGCCCGGATCTGCTCGATGATGCGCGCCATCTCTTCCTGCGCCCCGGCGCTGCCGTCGATGTTCGAGCGCCGCAGCTTGGCGGCCAGAAGATGGCGGCCGCAGAAAACATAAAGCGGCAGGTGGCAATAGCAGGCGTAATCGCCGTGAAAGAACCGCCCCTCCTGATCGCCGTGCAGCGGATCGTCGGTCGCATCCAGGTCGAGCACGATCTGACGCGGCGCCTTGGCGTGCGCGTCGAGAGCGGCGACTGGAGGTCACCGAACATCAGGCGATGATTTACCGCTGCGCCCGCTGCCGCGGCCGAACCACGGCGGCGTTCCCCGAGGGGGTGGTCTCGCCGGCTCAGTATGGGGGGCGGGTCAGAGCGGCTGCGGTTTATCTCAACGTTCAGCAGCTCATTCCCGAGGATCGGGCCGCCCAGGCGATGGCCGACCTGTTCGGCGCAGCGAGGCTTTGCCCCGACAGCGTCGTCGCCTGGGGCAAGAGGAAGGCCGAGGAATTCGGGGCTCTCGCGGCGCAGATCGCCGCGCTCGTGGCTCAGGCTCCCGTGCGCCATCTCGACGAAACCGGCTTTCGCGTCGCCGGCAAGGGCCAATGGCTGCATACCGCCTCGACCGTGGCCCTGACCTCGTATCGGGTGACGGCCAAACGCGGCGACGCGCCCAAGGGCTTTCGCGGCGGCGTCATCGTCCACGATCATTTCAGGCCCTATTACGCGCTGCCCGCCGTCCGCCACGCGCTGTGCAACGCCCATCATTTGCGCGAACTCAAGGCTCTGATCGACATCGACAAAGAGCAATGGGTCGGGCAAATGCGCGATCTTCTCGTCGAGGCCAACGGCGCCGTCGACGAGGGCGCGACGGCGCTGCCGGCCCTCGTCCTGCGCACGCTGATCAAACGCTACGTCGCCATCGTCCGGCGCGGGCTCGCCTTCCATCGAAGCCAGCCGCCCCTGGCCAGACAAATCGGAGCCCGCGGGCGAGCGCCGCGTCGCCCCGGACACAATCTCCTGATCCGATTGCATAAGTTCAAACGCGATGTCCTGCGGTTCCTCTATGACTTCGCCGTCCCCTTCACCAATAACGAGGCCGAGCGCGACCTGCGGATGATGAAGGTCAAGATGAAAATCTCCGGCGGCTTCCGAACGATGGCGGGCGCGCGAACCTTCGCCCGCATCCGCGCCGTCATCTCCACCGCCCGAAAGCAAGGTTGGAACATCCTCCAAACCATCGCCGCAAAACCCGCGACCCTCACCCAAGCCCTCTCCGCATAACCGACACCTTGGGAGTTACGGACCCCCTTCGAAGCGGCATAACTCGTTGAATACAAAACAAGTTTAGCTGATTCTGGGCCCCGATGCGCCTGCTACTGTGAGAAATGCGGGCTAGACGAATCGCGCCCGAGCGCAGCCCGGCGTTCCTCGGCCCGACGCTCGGAATGTGGGCCAAGCGCTGAAGCCACTCGACAATAGGCTGCGTTTCGACCATCGTCCGTTCCGTAAGTTTGTCGGCGGGCGCGATCAATCGCGCCGTGGCGGGAGCTTATTGGGATTTTAAGCATCCGCGGGCCGAGAACGCCATTTTGAATCGCGATGGCGGTGAAGCTTCATCCTCAGGGACGCTGTACTTCGAGGACAAGACCATGACAAACGTATTGGGCCGACGGCAATTATCCGAGCGCTCAGGGGCCGCGACATCACGCCGTTCGGCGAGAGCCGCGCTCGCAAACCCGGTACGGCGCCATCGAAAAGCTCCACCGTGCGATATCGGTTCGGCTTCCGTTGCGCGATCTGCTCGGCATTTAGCGCAGCGACCCGTTTTGGCACTCTTCGGATTCCTAGCCCGCATTTCTCACAGTAGCAGGCGCATCGGGGCCCAGAATCAGCTAAACTTGTTTTGTGATCAACGAGTTATGCCGATTCGAAGGGGGTCCCGATGCCGAGGCGGTGTAGCCCGACAGAGATGGAGTTTGGAAGCGCCGGCGGGCGGCGTGTGGTGGCGGATTTCGACGGCGGTCTGGTCTCCTCGGACGCGGGGGCTTTGTTGCTTGGCGAGGCGGACAACGCGGTCGGGCTGACCGAACGGTTCGCCGCGTGCTTTGCCGACCGTCGCAGCCGGCTTTTCACCGTCCACCCGCTGAAGGCTCTGATTGGGCAGCGCGTGTTCGGCCTGGCGCTCGGCTATGAGGACCTCAACGACCACGACGATTTGCGCCGCGATCCTGTCCTGGGCGTGCTTCTGGGCAAGCTCGAGCGCGCCGGGGATGAGCCCTCGCCCCTGGCGGGCAAGAGCACATTGAACCGGCTGGAGCATGCGCCGGGCGCGGGCAAGAGGCCGCGCTATCACAAGATCAGCCACGACGAAGCGGCGATCGAGCGGCTGTTGGTCGATCTGTTTCTCGACGCGCACGCCAAGGCGCCGCGTCAGATCGTGCTCGACCTGGATGCGACCGACGATCCGCTGCACGGCGATCAGGAGGGGCGGTTCTTTCACGGCGATTACGCCTGCTATTGCCACCTGCCGCTTTATGTTTTCTGCGGCCGCCATCTTCTGGCCGCCAAGCTGCGGCGCTCGAACATCGACGGCAGCGCCGGGGCGCAGGAAGAGATGGCGCGCATCATCGAGCAGATCCGGGCGCGCTGGCCGCGGGTGAGGATCGTGCTGCGCGCCGACTCCGGCTTCGCCCGCGACGGCCTGATGGCCTGGTGCGAGGCCAACGCGGTCGACTACGTGTTCGGCCTGGCGCGCAACGCGCGGCTGGAGGCGCGCATCGCCGACGCCTTGAGCGAGGCGCGGGCGATGTCGCAGGCGAACGAGGGCCGGCCGGCGCGGGCGTTTCGCGACTTCGAATGGTCGACGAAGGACAGCTGGTCGCGCCGGCGCCGGGTGGTCGGCAAGGCCGAATGGACGCAGGGCGAGGCCAATCCGCGCTTTCTCGTGACCTCGCTGAAGGCCGACGCCTGGCGCGCCAGGCCGCTTTACGAAAGGCTCTATTGCGCGCGCGGCGAGATGGAGAACCGGATCAAGGAGCGCCAGGGCGATCTCTTCGCCGACCGCACCTCGACAGCCACCATGCGCGCCAATCAGCTTCGGCTGTGGTTCGCCTCGATGGCCTATGCGCTCTTGTGCGCGATGCGCCGCATCGGCCTGGCCCACACGCCGTTCGCCAGCGCGACCTGCGGCACGATCCGCCTGAAACTGCTGAAGCTTGGCGCGCTCGTCAAAATCAGCGCCCGGCGCGTCAGGATCGCCTTCGCTTCAGCCTGCCCAAACGCCCAGGAGTGGCGCCTCGCCGCGGCAAGGCTCGCCGCGGCGCGCGCCTGGCCAGCCTGACGCGCGCCGCCGCGGCGCAAAAATGCGCGGCAAAAACCCATCGGCCCACCGGAGACACATCCGCCATCGCGAAAGTCGCCGCGCGCCCGCGCCACCCACCGTCACGCCCACATCAGTCCGACCTTCAAATCGAGCCAGAACAACCGGAAAATGGTCTGCCCGCGTGAGAAATGCGGGCTAGGGCATCGGACGGTCATTTGAATCCGTACCCTGCGGCTTTGAAGTAGTTTGCGCATTCCTGTGGGGCGAAGAGGTCGCAGATTTGCCCGATGGCTTTCCAGAGTTCGTCGATGGTGCGCATGGCCATGGCGCGCAGATGCGCCTTGAGTTTGGCGAAGGCCATTTCGATAGGATTGAGGTCGGGGCTGTAGGGCGGCAGAAACATGAGCCAAGCGCCTCGCTCGCGAATGGCTTGTTCGGCGGCCGGGCTTTTGTGGGCGGGCAGATTGTCCAGGATGACGATGTCGCCCTTTTGCAGCGTCGGGACGAGTTGGGTGCGCACGTAGGTCTCGAAGATCGCCCGGTCCATCGGCGCGTCGATGACCGCGGTCAGGGCGCCGCAGCGCAGTCCGGCGACGAAAGTCTGGGTCTTCCAATGGCCAAAGGGGGCCTTGGAGCGAAGGCGTTTGCCTCTTTCGCAGCGTCCGCGCGCACGGGTCATCTTCGTGTTGGTTCCCGTTTCGTCGATGAAGACCAGCCGATGCGGCTCGGTCCTCATCTTGGGCTGTCGTTCAGCCTTCCACGCCTCGCGCGCCTGGCGCACGTCGGGCCGATCGCATTCGCTGGCCTGAAGGCTTTTTTTTAAAGCTCAGGCCGTTGCGGATCAGCCAGCGCGACAGCGAGGCGGGGTCGGCTTTCACGCCGCTGGCGGCTTGGAGTTCGCCGGCCAACTCCGGCATGCTGATGTCGTCCTTCTCCGCCACCCGGCGCAGGATGAAGACGCGGTGCGGATCGAGCTTGCTGTGTCGCCAGCCGCCGAGCGCTTTGGGCGTAACCGCGCCGCGCTCGCGAAAAGCCGTCATCAAATTGATGACAAAGGAGGGCGAAACGCTGAAATGGGCCGCCGCCGCGCGCCGCGAATGCCCGGCCTCAACGTAACTCACCACACGCTCGCGAAGATCAAGCGAATAGGGCTTCGGCATCACAAATCACCTCCAAACCGGAAGTTGAACCCCATTCTCATCCCCGCCGAACTCAATCTGACCGTCCGATGCTCTAGGGCGTGTCCTCATTTAAGCCAAGCGAGGGCACAGGCGAGATGGATAGCTGCGAGGAAATTCCGCGCGGTGTTCTCGTATCGGGTGGCGATGGCTCGGAATTGTTTGAGAGCATTGAAGAAACGCTCGACGAGGTTACGTTCGGCCTAGAGGCTGAAGTTGCATCGGCGGGGGGATTTGCGGTTGACCTTGGGCGGGATCACGGGTTCGATGCGGCGCACGGTCAGAGCATCGATGAAGCCGTCGGCGTCATAGCCCTTGTCGGCGATGAGGGCCTGCGGTTCGACTTCGGCCAGCAGCGCGACGGCCTGGGCGATGGCGTGGACTTGTCCGCCGGTCAGGCAGATCGCCAGCGGATTGCCGAGCGCATCAACGATCGCGTGGATCTTGGTCGTCAATCCGCCCCGCGATCGCCCGATCGCTTCTTCGCCGCCGTTTTTTTGGGCGCGCCCGCGCTATGCTGATGCGCGCGCACGATCGTGGCGTCGATCATCGCGTATTCGTTGTCCGGCTGGTCCGCCAAGGCTTTGAAGAGATTCTCCCAAACCCCTTTCTTCGCCCACCGCGAAAACCGGGTATGGACGTTCTTCCATCCTCCGAACCGGTCGGGAAGATCACGCCACGGCGCACCGCAGCGAAACTTCCAGATCACCGCCTCGACAAAAAGCCGATCGCCCAGTTCGCTGTTGCGTCCGACACTGCCCGAGCGACCGGGGAGCAGCCCCTCAATCCGCGCGAACTGATCAGCGCGCAAAGCATACCGCCGCATCGAAAGCCTCCAAAATCGAAGCCTCCCCATGAATCACGCTTTCAATGATTCGCGAATCCCTTGGCCATCCCTATTTGAGGACACGCCCTAGGGTTTCTTCGATGCGCCACGTAGAAAATTGATAATGCCGGAGAAATCGTCGCCACCATGATCGGCCGCGACAAAAAGAGCATAGAGCTGCGCCGCCTCGGCCCCGAGCGGAGTCAAAGCTCCGACGCTCGACGCCGCCTCCTGCGCGAGGCGCAAATCCTTGAGCATGAGGCTCGCAGCAAATCCGGGTTTATAGTCGCGATTGGCGGGCGAAGCGGGCACTGGGCCAGGAACCGGGCAATAAGTGGTCAGCGACCAGGACTGGCCGGATGCAGTCGAGGCGACGTCGAACAGAGCTTGGGCCGACAGGCCCAGCTTCTCGGCAAGCGCGAAGGCTTCGCAGGTCACGATCATGGTCGCGCCGAGGATCATGTTGTTGCAGATCTTGGCCGCCTGCCCTGCGCCCCGGCCACCGCAATGGACGATGCGCTTGCCCATATTTTCGAGGATCGGCTTTGCCCGCGCAAACGCCTCCTCCGAGCCGCCGCACATGAAGGTGAGCGTGCCGCCGGTCGCTCCGCCGACCCCGCCCGAGACCGGCGCGTCGAGGGTCAGCACGCCGGCCGCGCCGCCGGCCTCGTGGGCTTCGCGGGCGCTGTCGACGTCAATGGTTGAGCAATCGATGACGAGGGCGTCCTTGGGCGTCGCGGGTAGGAGTTCGGCATGAGCCGCGAGCACATGGCGCCCAGCTGGGAGCATGGTAATGACCGTGTCGGCGCTCGCGGCCGCCTCGCGGGCGCTCGCCGCAATGGCGACGCCGGACGCGGCGGCTGCTGTCTTCGCCGCATCGACGAGATCGAAGCCCGTGACGGAATGCCCAGCCTTGACGAGATTCGCGGCCATCGGCGCGCCCATGTTGCCGAGACCGATGAATGCGATTTTGGACATGGTTCCTCCCGAAAGGCGTGCGAGCCAAACGCGCGGCGATTGTAGGGCGCGGTCCATAGCTCGTCGATAGACGGGCGTCCTTGCGGACGCCCTAAGCAGATTCCGTTTGGCTAACCAACGGATAGGTTTTTTGCGGTTGGCTGCCTGCGCCAATTCGCAAGGTGTATGACATGGCGGGAAAGTCTCCGGTTACGGCGAGCGATGAACAACGCGCCGGCCTCTTGGCTCTTGCCGGTTCACGCGATCGCGGCGAGGCGGACCGCGCCCGCGCCGTGCTTTTGACGCTGGCTGGTTGGACCAGCCCCAAGATCGCGGCGGCGTTTGGCGTGCGCGAAGATACGGTTCGGCTGTGGCGCAGCGACTTCGCCGCCGGCGGGATCGCAGCGCTGAAGGCCAGCATCGCGCCGGGCCCGCCTCCGGTGAAGAGTGAAGCCGCCATGCGCGTTGCCACCCCCTTGCTGGAAGAACCTGTGGCCGACCGGCGCAACTGGACAATCCCCCGCCTTCGCGCCGAGATCGAAGCGCGCGAGGGCGTGCGCATCAGCCGTTCGCAACTGTCCAAGGCGTTGCGAAAAAAAAGTTCCGCTGGCGGCGGCCCCGGCACACGCTGAAGGGCCGTCAGAGGGAAAGCGAAGTGGAACGGGTGGGCCTGCGCCTGCAACTGCGCAAACAGCAGGCCGAAGCCGGCGACATCGTTCTTCTCTACGGCGATGAGAGCGAGGCGCTGACCCATCCTTATCTCGCCCGCGCCTGGGCGAAGTCGGGAGCGGACTTGCGTGTGCCGGCGCCGGGGCAGGCCAAGAAGGTCGCGATACTGGGGTCGCTCGATCCCCTCACGCGCCAACTCATCGTCCATACCAGCCCGACCAAGCGCAGCAGCGATTTCATCGCTCATCTGGAGCAACTCGACCGTCTCTTTGGGCCGCAGCCCGGGCGGCAGGCCAAGCCGGTCGTGCTGGTCGAGGACAATGGTCCGATCCACACCAGCAAACGCTCGCTCGCCGCCCTCACCGCCCGCGCACACTGGCTCACCGTCGAATGGCTGCCGAAATACGCCCCCGAACTCAACGACATCGAGCCGGTCTGGCGCGATCTCAAAGCCCATCACCTCGCCCACCAGACCTTCACCGACGCCGCCGCGCTCGACCAGGCCATCCATCACGCTGTCATTGATCTCAACCGCGAGCGCATCCCCAATCCGTTGGCCATGCCACGAATCTCTGCTTAGGTACCGCGCCAAGCGGGCTTGACGACCGGCCCCGTGACCGCGACCGATTTTGCGCGTTATGGTGGCGCTAAGCCGACAATCGCTCCGATGCCCTCCATCCAACCCTTTGCCCTTATCGTCGCAACCCTCACCTTCCTGCTTGCGGGCTTCGTCAAGGGGGTGATCGGGTTCGGACTGCCGACCATCTCCATGACGCTGCTCAGCGTCGTCATGCCGCCCGCCAAAGCCGCGTCGCTCTTGATCGTGCCCTCGTTCGTGACCAACGTCTGGCAATTGGCGGCCGGCCGGAGTTTCGGCCGCCTGGCGTACCGGCTTTGGCCCATGCTGGCCGGCATTGTCTTTGGCACGCTCGCGGGAACAGGATTGCTGACGGGAAGCCACGCGGGGCAGGCGGCCGTCGGCCTGGGACTTCTGCTCATGCTTTACGCCGGACTGGGCCTCACGTCCGTGCGCTTTTCCGTAGCCCCGGCGGCCGAGTGGTGGCTGGGGCCTGCGGTCGGCGCGTTGACGGGCCTCTTCACCGCCGCCACAGGCGTGTTCGCTATCCCCGCCGTGCCGTATATCGGGCGTTGGGCCTGGACAAGGACGACTTGATCCACGCCCTGGGTTTTCCTTCACGGTCTCCACCGTCGGGCTGGCTGCTGCACTGGCGGGAGGCGGCGCTTTTGCGGTTGGAGATGCGGGCGCTTCAACGGCCGCGCTCACGCCCCCGCTGCTCGGCATGGCCGCTGGCGGAGCGGTTCGCGGCCGCTTCAGCGAGCAGACGTTCCGGCGGGTCTTCTTCGGCGGATTGCTGGTTCTCGGCGCTCACCTCGCCTCGAGGGCGGTGCTCTGAAGTGCGCATTATGCACTTTGAGCGTCAGCATCAAAGCGAGTGCTCCGCTAGAGGGTTCGCGACGAGATCGAAGCCCGCGACGGCGTGGCCCGCCTTGACGAGATTGCCAGCCATCGGTGCGCCCATGTTGCCGAGGCCGACAAAAGCGACTTTGGACATCGCACTTCCCTCATGGTGAAACGACGCGACCTGTGTTACAGGTTAACGCGGCTCAATTCTTCCCGCGTATTCTACTGGATCAAACCTGATTTGAATCCGCCCCGGAGGACTGCGTCTTGGCCGACGCCGAGGATGAGTTCGGCCGGAATAACGCCGCGATCAGGACTGTCAAACGATGGGTAGTTCTCCCCATTGCCGACTTGTCTTGGCGGCTTCATCATGTGGTGTGGGGTAACAGTCTGGCGCATTGGAACCGGCGTTGCGGCGCGTGGGTGAACAATCGAGCTTTGCGGTATCGACGCACTCGCCTCGCCCTATACAGAGGAGGCCAGCATGAAACGCAGTTTCTTGGCGTCGGTCGCGGCCCTAGCGCTTGCGGCAGGTTCAATGGTCGTCTTTCCAACTGTCGGCGCCACTCAGACGGCGCCGGCGATCGGGCGGATATGCGAACGCCATCCCAATTCCGGTTGACGACCCAACCACGAAAAATATCGCTGGCGCGCTGTTCAAGCCTGCGGGCCCTGGTCCATTCCCAGCCGTCGTCTATATGAGCGGATGCGGCGGACTCAACGACCCGCCAGAGATGGCGTTGGAAAGGATCGTAGTCGACCATCTTCTCGCCAAGGGCGTCGCAACTTTGATTGTCGACCCGTTCATGCCGCGAAATGAAGCAGAGGGCGTCTGCGCCAATCTCAATCATAAGACCTATACCCAGTATTTCACCCACGGTTGCAATGACGCCGTGGCGGCGTTGAAAGCCCTCAAAGCAATACCCGAGATCGACCCGAACCGGATCTTCCTGCAGGGCTATTCGCTTGGGGCGATATCGTCTCTGTACGCCACGGATACGAAGACACCGGGGGCGCGCGACATCAAGATCGCTGGGCTCATCGCCTACTATCCCTACTGCTACGACAACGTCGAATTCTCAGCGCCCACAATCGTTCTGATCGGTGAGAAGGACGATTGGACGCCGGCGGCGCTTTGCCAAGCGGACAAAGGGAAGCCCAATCTTGAGGAAGTCGCTGTCTTTCCCGGCGCGACCCACGGGTTCGTCATGCCCATGGGCGAACCGGTCGATTACCTGGGCCATCACATCGCCTTCGACGTCAAGGCGACGCTGGACGCGCAAAAAGACGCCGACGCCTTCATGGATTCGCACCTGAAGAAACGCGCGGCCGCTTCAGCGAGCAGACGTTCCGGCGGGTTTTCTTCGGCGGATTGCTGGTTCTCGGCGCTCACTTCGCGTCGCGGGCGCTGTTCTGATGCGAGCGACGCCGCGCCCGACACCCTATCCTAAACACTTCGCCCGCGCCACGATACGACCGCGTATTTCGCTCAACCCCATGGTCCGCTAGGGTAGAGCCGGAAGTGGCTCAGTAGCTGGCGTGGGCGGGCGGCGGCGCTCCGAAAGCGCCGCCCACCACCTGGAACGGCGCCCCGGCCACTGTTCCGGCCGCGTTGAACGGCGCGGCGAACGGAGCGCCATATGCATAGCTCGGCGGGGAGCCGAAGAGCGCCGCGGTGCCGCCAAACACCCCGCCCAGGAAACTGCCCACAACCGCGCCCGCGCCGGTAAAGACTCCCTCCACGGCCTGGCCGGTTCCACCCACGACGGTGCCGACCGCCGCCACGGGTCCCCAGGTATAGGCTGGACTCTGGACTACCACCGGTTCTTGCGCATGAACGACGATCTGACGACCCTCGTGATAGCGGGCGTGGTGGCGATAGTGGGCGTGCGCGTAGTGTTTATGCGCGTAGTGCTCTTGCGCCGATGCCGGAGTGGCGATGGCGAACGCCAGCGTCGTTGTCCCGACCGTCGCCGCCGACAGAAGAAGAGTACTGAATGGCATGAGACCACATCCTCTAGCTCAGTGAGCCGCTATCGCACAAAATTGAGTTTCCGAGTTTTTTCTGCGGCTAGGTAATCCGAGCGGGCGCCCAAAATCAAGCTATGGATCAGGAGAGGCCCAACGTTTCCGGCTTTCACTTAAGCGGGTATCACTGAAAATCGCCTGCCTCTTGGCGAAATCGACAGTCGGCTTTGTAAGCGATTTCAAGCAATTAACGTTTCGTTTCGAATCATTCGTATGGGAGACGACAATGAGCGTCCTAGAGAAACTGAAGGCGTTGGATGAGGAGCGGTCCAAACTTCTCGAAGGAGCAAAGGCCGAGACTCTGGAGAAAGCTCAGAAGGCTGTTGAAGAGCTTAACGAACTGGGGTTTCATTACCAGTTGGTAGAAGGACCACCAGCAACCCAGAGAGCAGAGGGACGCCCCGCGTCCAATATGCCGTTTCAAGACCAACCCACTGCATGATGGGGAGAGCGCATCGGTCACAGGCGACCAAGAAGGTGTTCACAACGGAAGAGTTGGTTGAAAGGGTCTGGTCAAGGTCGGCTAGGCCATCCAAGTCCAGCGTACAAGAGTTCTGGTCTCTCAGGCTACGGCTACAACCCTCTACAAGCAAGCATGTTGTGACGATTGGAATGGCCTTGGCCATCTCCGAGAACAAGCCCGACTTGTAAGCGCGCCGATAGCGTGCGGGGCGCCCAGGATTTTTCGCGGGAATTATAGGCACATAGTCACCCGCGCGGCGGAGCCTTGCCTATCAGCCTCGCGACCCGCAATCCACTGGCGCTTCCCGCTCGTCGCAATTGAGGTACCGGGGCAAGGCGTTGGGCGTCCCCGGCTCGGGCGACCACCGGCCGCAAGTCCCCACAGTCCGAAATGGCTTGACGACGACTTGGATAAGGAAATTGAGGACGGCGACGAAGAGATGGAAATTCCCGCCCTAGCGGGAGCTTTGTTCTTTGTCCTTCGGGGGGCGACGAAAACAATCTACAGACGACCGTCGTATCCGTGGTACCTGCGGGCAATGTGACTGTTCGTGTAGTTCGAAAGTGGTTGTCCGTCCGGTATCCGTCGTCAAAGCTGTCTTCGCGGCTTCGTTTTCGACAATATGGAGCCGGAGCGGCCAAAGATGGACGGCGCCGTATTGGCCTTCCTCAAATCGGAGGCGTTGCATCCGGCGGATTTCTAGCTGTTCTATTTGACAAACGAATCGTTCTACACTAAGAACACAGCAGCATCAGGAGTAGGGCCGAGACCCTCGCCAACCTGCCAGACCTGGCAAGGTGGTTCCCTAGTTGGGATGCGGCCAATCGGCAACAAAAGGGGTCAGAGGACTCTAAATCAGCGGGTCCAAGGTTCGAGCCCTTGTGCGCCCACCATCGAACCCTCGGAGCCTACCAGTCGACGAGCGGCGCTGGGAGAGGCGGACCACTCTCGCCGCGATGGTTTGACCGCCCGGCTTCAAGCAAGAATCCCGGCCGAGTTTCGATTTGCTCCCTGCTTTCATTGACCGCTCCTCGTCGGGGCAACGAAAAGTGTGCGAACTACCGCCCCATCGCCTCTGGCGCCAGCGCGCCGAACAATGCAATCTTCGAAGCGGGGCGGCGTTCCATGGGGAGGAAACCTTGACCAGTCTGTTCGACCTGACCGGGCGCGTGGCGATCGTCACCGGCTCCTCGCGAGGCATCGGCCGCGCCATCGCCGAACGACTGGCCGAACATGGCGCGACGGCCATCATCTCATCGCGCAAAGCAGACGCCTGCGCCGAGACTGCGGCCGCCATCAATGGCGCGCGCGGGCGTGAGGCGGCGAAGCCGATCGCGGCCAACATTTCGTCCAAGGAGGAGCTTCAGCGCCTGGTCGATGAGACGAACAACGCCTTCGGCCGGATCGACATTCTAGTGTGCAACGCGGCGTCAAATCCCTACTACGGGCCGATGGCCGGCATTTCAGATGAGCAATTTCGCAAGATTCTTGAGAACAACGTCCTCGCCAACCATTGGTTGATCCAGATGGCCGCCCCGGGCATGCTGGAGCGCAAGGATGGCTCTATCGTCATCATCTCCTCGATCGGCGGGCTCAAGGGTTCGCCCGTCATTGGCGCCTACAACGTCTCCAAAGCCGCCGACCTTCAGCTAGCGCGCAATCTCGCGGTGGAATGGGGAAAGCACAACGTTCGCGTCAATTGCATTGCTCCGGGACTGATCAGAACCGACTTCGCGCGCGCGTTATGGGAGAATGCGCAAACTTTGAAGGCGGTGACCGCGAGGACGCCGCTCGGGCGCATCGGCGAGGTGGACGAGATCGCCGGCGCCGCAGTTTATCTCGCCTCGAGAGCTGGATCGTTCATGACAGGACAGACCATCGTCGTCGATGGCGGCGCGACGATCGCTGGATGAAGCCGACTGCTCAGGTCAATTCCGGGATGGCTGAGACTGCCTATTCCGCCTTCGAAACGGTTCGGGGCGCGCTCGACAGCGGGGCGCTCATCATCTGCGATCACGCCTCCAATACCATTCCTTCCGGTTACGGGACGCTCGGCTTACCGCGCGAAGCGCTTGACCGCCATATCGCCTATGACATCGGCGCGGCCGAAGTGGCCCGCGCTCTTGCGACGCAACTCGACGCGCCCGCCGTGTTGTCAACCTATTCGCGCCTGGTCATCGACCCAAATCGCGACTTGGACGATCCGACACTGGTCATGCGCTACTCAGACGGCGCGATCGTGCCCGGCAACGCGTACATCGATCCCGCTGAGATCGCCCGCTGCAGCGCGCGATTCTGGACGCCCTATCGAAACGAGATAGCGGCGACCATCGATGCGATGAGCGCGACCGGCGAGCCCCCGACTCTGATCTCGATCCATTCGTTTACCGCCGTCTGGCGCGGACTTTTCCGTCCCTGGAAGATCGGCGTCCTATGGGATCGCGACGAGCGGATTCCGAAACCGCTGATCGAAGCGCTGCTCGCGGAACCAGATCTTTGCGCTGACGCTGTGGGCGACAACGAACCATATGACGGCGCGTTGGCCGGCGACACGATTGACGCGATCGCCACTTCGCGCAGATTGGCCAACGCGCTGATCGAGATCAGGCAGGACCTGATTGTTGAAAGGACGAAGGCGCTAGCGTGGGCCGAGCGCATCGCCCGGCTGCTGCGACCTATCCTCGACGATCGGCATTCACGCGCGCCCGCCGATTTTGGCACTCGCGCGCGGACGACCGCTCATCGTCGGGGAAAACCCTCTCCCGCAACTTGACGCGAAGAGACGTTCGGGGCGATCGGTCCCCCTCCACGACATGCATTGAGGTGACATTATGAACATGGCGAAAGCAACGGATACGGATACGATTGGGGCGAGCGAGGTCAATGCCGGTCATCTGCGCGCCTTCATTGAGCGAATCGAGCGCCTTGAAGAGGAGAAAAAGGCGCTCACCGGCGACATCAAGGATGTCTACGGCGAGGCAAAGGCGAACGGCTTCGACGTGAAGATCATGCGAAAAATCGTATCGATCCGAAAGCAGGACCGCGATAGCCGACTCGAGGAGGAGACGGTGCTAGATCTTTATCTGGCCGCGCTGGGGATGAATTGACCGGTCCCGTAGCGTCAGGTCGTCGGGTCTGGCGGTCTCATACGATTTCCTGGTGATCACCTCGGGTTGGCGATTTTGGGCCACCAGTGGAAGCCGGCTTGGCTTTTGATTTTTTGTCGCTCCGCAGCGAGGGCGGCGCAACGTGCGGAGATGACCTCGTCGAGCGTTTCGAGGTCGGGAATGTGCTTGTTGACGATCGGCTCGTCGACCAGCGTCCAGAGCGTTTCGGCCGGCTGCACTTCGGGGGTATAGGCGGGTTGGAAGACGAGACGAACCCCTTCCGGTACGACAAGGCCGGCTTCACCGTGCCAGCCGGCGTTGTCGAGCACGAGCACGATGATCCGATCGCGCCCTGCGCCGGCTTCCTCGGCGAACAAGCGCAGCAGCGCCTCGAAGAAAGGCTTCGATACGCCGTTCGAGACGTACCAGAAGACTTCACCGGTGGCGGGTGAGACGAAGGCCGTCACATAAAGCCATTCGAACCGATGGTGGCCGTGCGAGATCGGCCGTTTGCCCACAGGCGCCCAGACTCGCCGCGTCACCGGCTTCAGGCCGATCCGGTGTTCGTCGGTCGCGAAAGTCTCGATCGGCGTGTCGGGATGGCGCGCCGCTTCCTCGGCGACAATGTCGGCCACTTTTTTTTGAAGTCGTCCTGCTCCTCGAGCGTCGCCGCCTTGGGGTTGCGCGGCCGCGGCTTTTGGATCGACCAATCGATCGCCCTCAGCGCCTCCCAGCCACGCTGCGCGGCGAGCGACGCCAGGCCCAACTCGCCCGCCATCCATTGCGCAACCTTGGCGCTCGTCCAAACCCCGCCGTCCGGCGGAGGATCGGCAAGACGAGCGCCAAGCCGATCCAACACCTCGGGCCTCAGAACAGTCGCCACCGCGCCGTTGCCGCGCCGGAGATCGCCCAGCGCCGAAGGCCCGCGCGCGTTGTAGCGCTCCAGAAGCTGCTCGATCCAGCGGCTCCCAAACGAGGTCATCGCCGACACTTCCCCGATCGTATGGCCCTTCGCCAACAGCCAGATCGTCTGGAAATGCCGCGAAGACGTCGCGTCCCCGCTGGCTTCGTAACGCTCCTCCAATGCCGCAACGCTCAGATGACCGGCCACATGCGCCATGCTCGCCCCCAGCGAATCATGGCTTTCCTATCTACCAGCGGGAAATCCAACTGAGAATCCTTCCCCGCCGAGTCAATCACCCGGAACTCGTATCACCAGACGAGCGTTCGCGTAATGCGCAATCGCCTGGGTCGGAGGCGACGATCGGCTTGTCTTCGATCCTGATCGTGTCACAATGATTTGAGCTCAGTGCGCGTGGCGGGCGCATTCATCCGGCGGGGCAATATTGTAAGCGCCGGAGCAATAATCCCTCATTGAAGCGGCCGGATTTTCTGGTAGCTCCGGAGCAGAAGTCCGGCAGCAGATATCCCTTTGCGGTGGGTCTGCAGAGGGTGGGGGATGAAGGGCGTGGAGCTTTATGGGCGCGTTCGCTACGCGGTTCAGATCGAGGGGTTGAGCCATCGCGCGGCGGCGCGACGGTTTGGAATCGACCCTCGCACGGTCGCCAAGATGATGAAGTTCACGGCGCCGCCGGGTTACGTGCGCACAAAGCCGCCGGCCAAGCCGAAGCTTGATCCGTTCATCCCGGTGATCGACCGGATTCTCTTCGACGACAAGTCGCGCCCGAGGAAACAGCAACATACGGCGAAGCGGATCTTCGAGCGTCTCCGGGACGAGTACGGCTTCACGGGCGGCCTCACGATTGTGAAGGATTACGTCGCCGGCTGGCGTCAGCGGGCTCAAGAGATGTTTGTGCCGCTGGAGCATCCGCCGGGACATGCCCAGGTCGACTTTGGCGAAGCCATCGGCGTCATCGGCGGCGTGGAGCGCAAGATCCACTTCTTCGCTTTTGACCTGCCGCGCTCGGACGCCTGCTTCGTGGTCGGCTACCCCGCCGAGACGACGGAAGCCTTCCGCGACGGCCACGTTCGGGCGTTCAGCTTCTTTGGCGGCGTTCCGCAGTCCATCCTTTATGACAACACCAAGATCGCCGTGGCTCGCATTCTTGGCGACGGGAAGCGGCAGCGGACGCGCGGTTTCGCCGAGTTGCAATCACACTACCTCTTCCGGGATCGATTTGGCCGGCCTGGCAAGGGCAACGACAAGGGCAAAGTCGAGGGGCTGGTCGGTTACGCGCGACGGAACTTCCTCGTTCCGCTTCCGGTCTTCGAGAGCTTCGAAGGGTTGAACGTCTATCTTGTGGAATGCTGCCGTCGCCGGATGGCGGACCGCTTGCGCGGCCATAACGAGACGATCGCCGAGAGATTGGAGCGCGATCTTGCCGCGTTCCAGAGGCCCCTGCCGCCAGCCTACGACGCCTGCGAGAAGGTCGCGACACGAGTCTCGTCTCTGTCGCTGGTTCGCTATCGGCTCAACGACTACTCGGTCCCGACGACGTACGGTCATCGCGACGTGCTTGTTCGCGGATATGTCCATGACGTGGCGATCTCATGCGGCGCGGAAGTGATTGCGCGTCATCCCCGTTCCTACGAGCGCCACGACTTCATATTCGATCCGCTGCACTACCTGGCGTTGATCGAACAGAAGATCAACGCGCTCGACCAGGCGGCGCCGCTGGCGGCTGGCGGTTGCCGGAAGAGTTCATGACACTCCGGCGTCTTCTGGAAGCCCGGATGGGCAAGCAGGGCAAGCGCGAGTTCGTGCAGGTTCTGCGGCTGATGGAAGTGTTCCCTCTCGACGACGTCGCCGCCGCGGCGCGCGACGCCATCGCGCGCGGAGCAATCGGCTTCGACGCCGTGAAGCACCTGATCCTGTGTCACATCGAACGGCGACCGCCGCGCCTCGACATGACGATCTATCCCTATCTGCCGCGGGCGCAGGTCACGATGACGTCGGCTAGCACCTACATGAGCTTGCTGACGGGGGCGTCGTCATGACTGATACGCCCCAACTTCTTCTCGGTCATCACCTGAAGGCGCTCAAGCTGCCGACGTTCTTGCGCGAATATGAGAAGCTTGCTCGGCAATGCGCTGCCGAAGGTCTCGACCATGTCCGCTTTCTCCTGCGCCTCGTCGAACTGGAGCTGATCGATCGAGAGCGACGCATGGTGGAGCGTCGGATCAAGGAAGCGCGGTTCCCGGCGGTCAAGAGCCTCGACAGCTTCGACTTCGCGGCAATTCCTTCGCTCAACAAAACCCTCGTCCTGGAACTCGCCCGTTCCGAGTACGCGACCCGCCGCGAAAACGTCATCGCGGTCGGCAACGGCGAGCCAGCGTCATACTGCCGGGTGTCCGGCGTTTGAAGTCCGGATCACGTATCGGTTTCATCCGCGCGCGGGTGATTTCGTCACGGTGGTCGGCGTCCGGCGGCATGCAAGCGCCGATCACCTCATTGTGCGGCAGCCCGATCGCACCTTGGCGCTGCTGCCCGCCTGGATGACCAAGACGAATGGGTCTTCGTGCGAACTCGTTCAACATCCGCGGCTACCGCTCGAGAAGCTCGCTGAGCTCCACGCCCTGGTCGGCACACTCCTAATCTTGTTGCGAGGGGATTCGCCCTCGACGCGAGGAGCCGGAGATGACGAACGAGCGACGCAACCAAAGAGATTTATTCGAACAAGCAACGATGCCTCCAGAGCTTCCGTCCCATCTCCGGACGGCGCTCACGCCATTGCTGCGGGTTCTACTGACGGAAGCGGCCGCTCGGGGAATACAGGCCGAGATGGACGATCGGATCGACGAGGAGGACGGTGATGACCAAGATCACGCCTGAGCACTTGGCCCGCAGCGCGTTCGTCTATGTGCGCCAGTCGACGACCGACCAGGTTCTCAACAATCACGAGAGCCGCCGGCGTCAGTATGCGCTCGCCGATCGAGCCCGCGCTCTTGGTTGGGGCGCCGTCGAAGTGATCGACGATGATCTCGGTCGGTCCGGTTCCGGGATCGCGCGGCCGGGCTTCGAGAAGCTGCTGGCCGCGATCTGCGAGGGACGGGTGGGCGCTGTGGTCTCGATCGAGGCGTCGCGGCTCGCCCGTAACGGACGAGACTGGCACACTCTGCTGGAGTTCTGTGGCTTGGTCGATACGCTGATCATCGATGAGGACGGCATCTACGATTCCCGCCACCCGAACGATCGCCTTCTGCTTGGCATGAAGGGCACAATGAGCGAGATGGAACTCTCGCTCTTCCGTCAGCGCTCGCTCGAGGCCCTGAAGCAGAAGGCTCGCCGCGGCGAGCTTTTCCTCACCGTCGCGGTCGGGTTCCTCAAGGTGCGGCACGACCGGATCGAGAAGGACCCGGACCGGCGCGTCCAGGAAGCGATCGGACTCGTCTTCACCAAGTTCGCCGAGCTGCAGACGGTTCGGCAGGTTCATCTTTGGATGCGCCAGGAACGCGTGCCGCTGCCGGCAGTCGGATATGGCGCCGAGGGGCGAACCGTCACCTGGAAGCTGCCCGTCTACAACACGCTTCACCACATGCTGACGAACCCGATCTACGCCGGCGCCTATGCGTTCGGGCGCACCGGCAGCCGCATCACCATTGAATCCGGCCGCAAGCGGGTCGTGCGCGGCTTCCGCAAGGACCGCAGTGTCTGGGAAGCTTTGATCCTCGATCATCATGATGGATATATTGCGTGGCCCGAGTTTGAGAGGAATCAGCGCCTGATCAGCGACAACGCCAACGGTCAGAGTTTCATGAGCCGCGGCGCTGTGCGACGCGGAGAGGCCCTGCTTGCCGGTCTTCTTCGCTGCGGTCATTGCGGCCGAAAGCTCCACGTCGCCTACAGCGGCGAGAACGGGAGTTCGGGGCGCTACCATTGTCGCGGAGGCCATCTCAACCATGGCGGCGATCCATGCATATCGTTCGGCGGCATGCGGATCGATCGCGCGGTTGGCGCCGAGGTGATCGAGCGCCTTCAACCGCTCGGTGTCGAAGCAGCGATCAGCGCTGTGGAGGCGCGGCGAATCGAGAACACAGAGAAGCGGCGCCAGGTCGATCTTGCCCTTGAGCAAGCCCACTATGAGGCCGCCCTTGCGCGGCGTCAGTACGACGCCGTCGATCCCGACAACCGCCTCGTCGCAGCTGAACTCGAGCATCGATGGAATGAGCGCCTGGTCGCGGTGCATAGCCTTGAAGACGAACGCGACACGCTCGCAGCGGGTCCACAGTCTTCGCTCACCGTCACGGAACGGCAACGTTTGTTCGAACTCGGCGCCGATGTCGAGCGGGCCTGGGACAGCCCGGGTGCGACGCCCGCAATCCGCAAGCGGATTATCCGCACGTTGATCGAGGAGATTGTCGTTCGCGTCGAAGACGACGCGCTTACTCTTGTGATCCGATGGCAGGGCGGCGACCACACGCCCTTGCGCGTGCGCAAGAACCGCGTCGGCGAGCATCGGTGGGGTACGGATGCCGATGTGATCGAACTCGTGTCCGTGCTGGCGCGACAGATGCCGGATCAGGCAATTGCAGCCGTCCTCAACAGAGCCGGCAAGACGACCGGCAAGGGCAACGGTTGGACCCGTTCACGCGTGTGCTTCCTGCGCAACCACCGTCATATCGCACCTTACCGGGAAGGCGAGCGCACGGAGCGAGGAGAGGTGACACTCGGTGAGGCCGCCGCGATCCTCAATGTAAGCGAAGCGACTGTCCGGCGCCTGATCCAAGAGGAGGTCCTTCCTGGCCATCAGCTTTGCAAAGGCGCGCCCTGGGTGATCAGGGCAAGCGACCTCGAAGACGAGAAGGTCAGGCACGCCGCCGATATCCGTCGTCATCGACGTCCGCCGTCTGACGATCCGCGTCAAAATACACTGGCTTTGTAGCGTGATAGCGAGATGGGCATTATGAAGCGAGATCGAGCGGAACCGGCAAGACGCACATCGCTCGCGGGATCGGTCTCGCGGCCTGCCAGAAAGGGCTATCGGTCGGGTTCTATACGGCCGCGGCCCTTGTTCATGAATTGCTGGAGGCTCGCGATGAGAAGCGGTTGCTTCGTCTGCAGCGGCAGGTCGCCGGATACAAGCTCCTGATCGTCGACGAGCCTGGATATGTCCCTCTCTCCCAGACCGGGGCCGAGCTGCTGTTCGAAATATTCAGCCAACGCTACGAGCGCGGTTCAACCATCGTCACTTCGAACCTGCCGTTCGACGAATGGACCAGCGTGTTCGGGTCAGAGCGTCTGACCGGCGCGCTGCTCGATCGCCTCACTCATCACGTCCATATCCTGGAAATGAATGGTGATAGCTACAGGCTCAATCAGAGCCAGCGGCGCTCACGCCGCAACAACGCCAACACGCCCAAAGACGATCTGACCCAAACCTGACGCCCACCAAACAAGCCCGGGCTCGACGGCATTCTCGCCGGCATCATTGATGCATCTTTGCTCCGGAAAGCGATGCAATCTTGCTCCCGCGTTGACAACGTCGGGGGAGACCGATTCTCAAGCCGCTTGTTCGATCTCGCTTGCCGCTGGTGAGCCGAGGGGTTTCGCAGCGCGACTCTGACCCTTCTGCAGCTGCGCCTCGACCGTCTTCAAAGCGTCTATTTCGCTCGACTTCTGGACCGCCGCGATCTCCCGAACCATCCGGTCGAGAGCGGCCTCGTACAATTGGCGCTCCGAGTATGACTGCTCTGGTTGCGCCTCCGATCGGTATAAGTCGCGCACGACCTCAGCGATCGCGTTGATGTCGCCGGAGTTGATTTTGGTTTCATACTCCTGAGCCCGCCGCGACCACATGGTGCGTTTGACGCGCGCACGTCCCGTCAGAATCTCCAGCGAGCGCTTCGCCGTGTCGACATCGGATATCTTGCGCATTCCGACGCCTGAGACCTTGGATGTCGGGACACGCAATGTGAGCTTGTCCTTCGAGAAGCTAATCACAAAAAGCTCAAGCTTGAACCCAGCGACTTCCTGCTCCTCGATCGCGACGATCTGACCAACTCCGTGAGCGGGATAGACGACGAACTCGTTGAGCTTGAAGCCTTGACGCTGGCCCGCGCTCTTCATGGTCTTCGCAGCCAACGACGCCTCTTCGGATCCGCCCGCCTTTTGGACCTTAACCGCTGGCGCAGCAGATTTTGCCGGCGGGGCCAACTCGGTTGGCTCTGGAATATGAACGTTGTGATCGAGAGTTGGCTTTAGCCCAGCAATGGGCGTCGCCCCTTTATCCGCGACCGCCCGAGTTTCCCGCTCGTTTCGGCTTTCCGGCAACAACTTTGCTCCCTGCTCTTTCGAACGCGCCCGCACGCTCGACGCCGCTTTCGCAGCAGCCGCCGTTCTTGTCGCCTTGCTCAAGCTCTTCGACGCCGCTGCTTTCCGTACAGCAGTATTGGCGGGCTTCTTCGCCGCGCTCAATTCGTGGGTCATGGTTTTGACATTGGGGCTTGTGCGCCTTCGTTTCGAATTTTTCGTGACAACATTCTTCATCTTGGCTCGAATAACTTTGCTCGTTTTGCGCGCAACTCGGGTGTTCGACGCTGGCTTGCTCTTGCTGACCCGACTTCGGACGCTGGATGAAGAGGCAGTCCTCGGGGCGCGCTTTGACCTCGCTTTCGCACTGGAAGCGGAGGCGGTTTTCTTTGTCTTTGCTTTTGTTGTCTTCTTCGACTTGTTACGCGCCGCCATCGTTAACCTCTCCACGCGCAAACTTTACCGCACACGCTCCAAATCCATGCACGAACACTGCTCCAAACCCGTGCACGAATACTGCTTTTCGAAACGGCAAGTTGACTTTCTGCCGACAAGATCACCCGCGTCTTCGCTGAGGACGCCCGGCGCTTCCGCTCGGCGATTAATTTGTCGTTTAGCACAAATTCGTCGAAAAATCAAAGAGGAAGTAAACCGGCGAACTCAGCTGTCTAGCCGCACCGTTGACCTCAGTTGAACGAAAACAGAACGCGAATATGCTTAATCGCCCTGCCCCGCCTCCGCCGAAAAAAATTCAGTAAACTTGTTGGCGCGGCCGTCGAATTCCTTTGCGTCCGGCGGAGCGTCTCTCTTAGTTGTGACATTTGGCCAAGATTTGGCGTATTCAGCATTCAATTTAAGCCAAAAAGCGAGATCGGGCTCAGTGTCCGGCTTGATTGCTTCTGCTGGGCATTCCGGCTCACACACCCCGCAATCGATGCATTCGTCAGGGTGAATGACCAGCATATTTTCGCCCTCGTAGAAGCAATCAACCGGGCAAACCTCGACACAGTCTAAATATTTGCACTTTATGCAATTTTCAACGACCACATAGGTCATACGTATGTCCTCATGAGCTACCCGGTTGATAGGATTTGTGCTCGGTTCCTATGAATTTCTAGAGGATTTGTCGACACGTTTTCGTAGTCAAAGTCCCCGGCGGCGGCGCGCGGCTAAGGACGCTTGTTAGCTTGTCCCTCAAGTAGCGAACGGAATTCAAGAAGCTTGGCGAAGGGTGAGTCCGGGTCGACCTTTGCCTTGTGCTGCGGCGCCGTTATTTTATGCACCCGCGGCATATCATATTCGCTCGCCCGCTGGCGATGCCTTTCGTCAGAGCGGGCGGCGTCGGGCCGCTTTGAGCTTATCAGGGGGCGCGTGGCCGCCCGAGGCGAGCGCTTCGCGGTCGGAACCGGGCCGCGACCGTCGGCATCTGAGTGAGGCGGCGTTCTGATTCTTGGTTGCCTGCTTTCCCGCTCGACGCGATTGGATGGCATTCTCCGACGGCCGGGGCGCCAGACCACGACCATGTCGGCATTTTTTTCCAATTCACAGTTTAGGTCTGACTTCTGCGGAGGCGTAGATTCCGTGCCAGCGTCCACTTCTGGTGTGGCTTCGGATTGGTCCGTTGGGACGAGTGAGGATTCCACATCATCAGAGAGGCCAACAATGAGCGGTGCCTCAGGGGAAGCCAAAACCGAGTCGATCGCGGGCGTTTCCCCTGGATCTGCCGCCGGCGCCGGCGGCTCAGGTTGTCCGAACGATTTGTTGTTTGTTGGAGGCCCGAAAAATTCCGATCGTTTGACCTCGACCGCTCGGAATTCCATAGATCGCAAAATTGAAGCGAACTGCTCTCTCGAGCACCCGGTCAATGATGTCATTTCTCCAGTGACGACAAATCCTTTCGAGATCCGACTCGGACGCCCGGGCGCAACACCCGGCGACTCGTCGGCCATCGCCGCTCGGATTATACCGGCGAGGCGCTCAACGACGTCCACGCGCACAATCCTTTCGCCGCATAGCCGATACCCGGCGATCCGATACCCCTCTTTCGAGATCCCCTTATCTAACTGCAAAGAGGTCCGACCCGATGAGGCGATCGGAGCAAGCGCGCGTACAAACTCGTCAGCGTCGCCGGGCGTTTGAAGACTCCACAACCGAAGCGCCAAGGCTCTTGGCGCTGGTTTCATCAGGGCCGGGACAAATATATAGTATGCGCCGAAGCGCACGCCTTGCTTCCTCAGTTCCGCTCGATCGTCCTGAGCTAGCGCTTTAATCTTGGCCTTGATCGGCTCGCGCTCCAAAACACCAAGCGCCCGAACCAGCTCCCGAGCCAAATCGCGAACGATCTCCGATCCTTCTTGAATAGCCTCGAGCGCAAAGAGCGGCGCGAGAAGGCGTCGCGTCGTCGCCGCGATCCAAAGTTCAATTCGTGCCTTTATTGTCTCTCGAGGCGCAGCCGGCAGCAACTCGTCAGCGAAAATCACCGCGCTGGGGTTGAGGACATCTAGGCCGAGCGAAAGTCTGGCGACCGGATCCCCCAACCAACGAATTATACCATCATTCGAAAGAACAATTGCGGCGTCGACGGCCTGATGGAGACGCGCAGCGCGCGCCTCCAATTCCAATCTCAGAGCATCGCGCCAAGCTTGGTCACCCGCTAGCGCAACGCCATGATCTTCGGCGCCGACAACCTGGAAGCCTTGAACAACAGAAAAGTCGTGGCGCGGCTGTGGCTCAGCGGCCGGTAGTTCGTTCTCCACCGAGCCCTGCCCCTCTTCCACCATCAAAAGCTCCTCAGATAGCGCGCAGACTGTACCCGATCATGGCCGACGGCAACATCCTTGCTCGAGCAGCGGCGCACTGCCGATGCGGCTCCGCGCGCCCTTAAAATCAGCCGGCCGCGCTGATTGACGCCTCTATAGGCCGTTGCTCAGGCGAGCGCGCGATCGTCGTAGTCTTCGGGCGAAGTCTCATCGTTAGCCTGAGAACGCAGAACCAACGAAAGCGTTGCGGCAAGAAGCAAGTTGACGAGCACCGCTGTCAATCCATTGTAGGCGGCGAAGCCAAGGCCGAGATCGACATGGCCCACAAACGGGATATCCCACTTCAGCGCATGCACTGGAGCCCAGGCTTTGCCGGTCCAGGAGAGGGACGTGCCGACAATCATGCCCACCACCCAGCCGATCAACAGCGCCCAGCCGCTGAACCAGCGAGTGAAGAGGCCCAAAATCATCGCTGGGAATATCTGAACCATCCACACGCCTCCCAGCAATTGCAAGTCGAGAGCGAATTGCGTCGGCATGAAGAAGATCACCGCAAGCGCGCCAATCTTCACCACGAGCGAAGCGAGCTTGGCGAGAATCGATTCCTCCTGGGGCGACATCTCTGGGTGAATGAACGGCTTCCAAATGTTGCGGGTGAAGGTGTTAGCGGCGCCGAGCGCAATCGCCGCGAAACAAAGGCCCGCGAACCAATCCGGCAACGCCCAGAGCACGAGCTGCGGCACCGCGTCTTGCGGAGTTTCGACCTTGACCCCGGCGGCGATCGCCATCAGCCCAAGCATAGCGATGAGCCCCAGCACCAAGGAATAGGCGGGCAGGGTCATCGTGTTGAAGCGAATGGCGCTCCCGCTCGAAGCCGCGAGCGAGCCCGTCAGCGCGTGCGGATACATGAACAACGCCATCGCCGAACCGACCGCCAGGGTGATGTAGGGACCGACTTGCGCAGGCTTCAGCGTCAGCCCCGCCGCGAGGTTGGGATTGGCGGCGACCTTGGCGTCAAACGCCTTGCCCGCTGCTTCGAAAATGGCGCCGAAGCCGCCGAGCTCGTAGGGAATGACAACAATCGCGGCAATGACGAAAATGTAAATCATTGCGTCTTTGACAAACGCGATCATCGCCGGCGCGCGCAAGCCGCTCTTGTATGTGAAGAGCGCGAGGATGACGAATGCGATGGTGATCGGCGCATGCGCCATGATCCCCTGGCCGGAGAAGCCGAGCGCCAGAATGACCTTCTCGAGGCCGACGAGCTGTAGCGCGATGTATGGCATCGTGGCCAGGATGCCGGTCGCCGCAACCGCAAGCTCCAATCCTTTGTGGTCGTAGCGGCCAAGCACAAAATCGGCGGCCGTCATGTAGCCATGTTTTTGCGAGACCGCCCACAGCCGCGGCAAGGTCAGGTACAAGAACGGATAGACGATGATCGTATAGGGCACGGCGAAGAACCCGAAGGCGCCGATGGCGAAGACAACCGCGGGAATCGCGATGACCGTATAGGCGGTGTAGAGATCGCCGCCGAGCAAGAACCAGGTGATCCAACGGCCAAAGCGCCGCCCTCCAAGGCCCCATTCGTTGATGTGGCCGAGATCGGCCGCCTTCCACCGCGCCGCGACGAAGCCGAGCGCCGACACCAGACCAAAAAAGAAGACGAAGACGGCTGTGGCGACGACGTTGAGATGGTCGAACATGCCTAGTTCTTACCAACCCGATCCGCGGCAAGAATTGCGAGAGCGGAGATCGGAATAAGGACAAGCTGGAACCAGAAGAAAAATGGAATGCCGAAAAGGGCAGGCAGAATCGAGTTATGGAGCGGAACCCCGAGCGCCAGAACACAAGGGACAAGCAAGAGAAAGAGCTTCATTATTCCCCCGGGTCAGCCAACGGGCGATCATCTCGCCAATGATGAAACGTCTTTAGCCATCTATCGGGATTCGTTGGCCCGGTCGAGGCGTCCAGTTTGACTCGAAGACCAGACGAGTCTGCCTTCCAACCGCCGTCTTCGGGCCATTGCTTTCAAGCTGTTGGTCATCGTGGTAATGAGGCGCCATGACCGCACGCCTCGATTTGCGTTTTCAACGGCTCGCCGCCGAAGGCCGGGCGGCGCTGTTGACTTACATTATGGCCGGCGATCCGGACAGCGAAACGTCCTCCGCGATCCTCGCGGCTTTGCCGGCGGCCGGGGCGGACATTGTCGAACTCGGTATGCCGTTTAGCGACCCGATCGCGGACGGTCCAGCGGTACAGGGCGCCGCCCGTCGGGCGCTTGACGCGAAGCAGACGGCGCCAGCGACCCTCAGAATGGTGAAGCAATTCCGCGCCGTGGATCCGGACACGCCGCTCATCTTGATGGGCTATTACAACCCCATTTATGTCTATGGCGTCGAGGCGTTCTTGACCGACGCGAAAGCGGCGGGCGTCGACGGGCTGATTGTCGTCGACTGTCCGCCTGAAGAAGACGACGAGATTTGCCTGCCCGCGCGCCGAGCCGGGCTCGCTTTTGTTCGCCTGGTGGCGCCGACCACGAGCGATGATCGTCTGCCGGCGATTCTCGGCAACGCCGGTGGCTTTGTCTATTTTGTTTCAATCACGGGGGTCACCGGAGGCGCCGCGCCGGACGTCAAACTGGTGGCTGAAGCCGTGGCGCGCCTCAAGCGGCGCACGCAACTGCCGGTGGCGGTCGGGTTCGGCGTGAAGAACGCCGAAAGCGCCCGGGCGATCGCCGAAACCGCGGACGGCGTGGTGGTCGGCTCGTCCGTTGTCGAGGCAATCCGACTTTCGCTCGACGGCGGAGCGGCGACCCCGTCGACGGTCGGCGCCGTGACCGGGCTCGTCAACAAACTGGCTCAAGGCGTGCGCGCCGGGCGTAAATGAGCGTCGTCCGGCGATCGACCCAACGGAGGCAAGGCCGCGCATGAATTGGATCTCGAACGTTGTGCCGCCGAAGATTCGTTCGTTGCTGCGCCGCGATACGCCGGAAAATCTTTGGGTTAAGTGCCCGGAGAGCGGCGAACTGGTCTTCCACAAGGATCTGGAAGCCAATCTCATGGTTGTCCCCGGTTCGGGCTGTCATATGCCGATCGGCCCCAAAGCCCGTCTCGCCTCGCTTTTTGACGATGGCAAATACGAGGAATTCGCCACCCCTGAAACGCCGACCGATCCCCTGAAGTTTCGCGACATCAAACGCTACACGGATCGGTTGAAGGAGAATCGCGTCAAAGCGGGAACGGCAGATGCGGTCACGGTCGCGTTTGGCAAGCTTGAGGGTCAGGACGTCACCGTCGCCATACAAGACTTTGCGTTTCAGGGCGGAACGCTCGGGCTCGCGGCCGGGGAGGCGATCGTCGCTGGCATCTCGACCGCGATCGAGCGAGCGACCCCATTTCTCATTTTCACGACGTCAGGCGGCGCGCGAATGCAGGAAGGCATGTTCGCCTTGGCGCAAATGGTTCGCACGACGGTCGCCGTCCGACGTCTGCGTGCGTCGAAGCTGCCGTACATCGTGATCCTGACGAACCCAACCACTGGCGGTGTGACGGCGTCGTACGCAATGCTGGGCGATGTGCATATCGCGGAGCCCGGTGCAGTGATCGGCTTCGCAGGCGCCCGGGTGATCGAGCAGACAATTCGCGAGCACTTGCCGGAGGGGTTCCAGCGAGCCGAATACCTGCGCGACCACGGGATGGTCGATATGGTCGTGCCGCGACCACGGCAGCGGGAGACGCTCGCGCGTCTCTGCAGGCTGCTCACCCGCGCCCCTGCCGCGGTAGCGGCCTGAAGAGAAACCAAGTCGCGCCTTCCGCCTCGCCGCGCGACATTTGACACACACCAAGCCGAGAGAGTGGTCCGGCCAATTGCGGCGGCCGCAAACGTCGGGCAGTGTGCGGGATAAACCCTTGGGGGCGAAGGCAGGAAAGCGCAAGCGATGTTCGCCTTGACCGCAGACCATCTCGCTGTCCGCGACATGGCGAAATCATTCGCCGACGAGCGCCTCGCCCCCGACGCGCTTCGCTGGGACGAGACCGAGCATTTTCCCGCCGACGTTCTGCGCGAGGCGGCGGCGTTGGGCATGGCCGCGATCTACGTCGGCGAGCAGCATGGCGGCAGCGGCATGACCCGCCTCGACGCCGCGTTGATCTTCGAGGCGCTTTCGACCGGCTGCCCGTGCATCGCGTCGTTCCTCTCCATCCACAACATGGTCGCCTGGGTCATCGACGGCTTCGGCTCGCCGGAGCTTAAACGCCGCTATCTGCCCAGCCTCGCCACGATGGAGCTGATCGCCAGCTATTGCCTGACGGAGCCTGGCGCCGGCTCCGACGCCGCGGCGCTGACCACGCGCGCCCGTCGCGACGGGGACGATTACGTGCTCGACGGCGTCAAGCAGTTCATCTCCGGCGCCGGCGTCAGCGACCTCTATCTTGTCATGGCGCGCACCGGCGAGGGAGGTCCGTCCGGGATTTCCGCCTTCCTGGTCGAGAACGGCGCGCCCGGCTTAAGCTTCGGCGCGAAAGAGAAGAAGATGGGCTGGCGCGCGCAGCCGACCCGCCAAGTGATCCTGGAGGGCGTCCGCGTACCGGCCGCCAACCGGATCGGCCCGGAAGGTGTCGGCTTCAAGATCGCGATGGCTGGCCTCGACGGCGGGCGGCTCAACATCGGCGCCTGCTCGATCGGCGGCGGCCAATCGGCGCTCGACAAGGCGATTGTCTACATGCGTGAGCGCAAAGCGTTCGGGCGGCGCATCGCCGACTTCCAGGCGCTGCAATTCCGCGTCGCCGATATCGTGACTTCGCTCGAGACGGCGCGTTCGATGCTGTGGCGCGCGGCGAGCGCGCTCGACGAGACGTCGCCTGAGGCGACGCGCCTCTGCGCCATGGCCAAGCAGATTGCGACGGACACAGGCTTCAATGCCGCCAATGACGCGCTGCAATTGTTCGGCGGCTACGGCTATCTCGCCGATTATGGCGTCGAGAAGATCGTGCGGGATTTGCGTGTCCACCAGATTCTCGAGGGCACGAACGAGATCATGCGGGTGATCGTGGCGCGCGGCCTGATCGAGAATTGAGGTCGAGGCTCGCGAGCTACGAGATAACGCCAGACGCTCTCGCGTATGGGGCGCGGAATTGAGCGGCGCCACGTGGCTTGCCTGGCTTTCACATCGCCCAAAAAGGGACTCTTTTGCGCGCTCTCGACGTTGCCGATTTCCCCGAACGTTAGCTTCCGAGACACACGCTGCTGCGTGGTCAGGTCGTTGATCGGTGTGCCAAAGTTGTTTGATCGTCAGATCGGATGGAGCTAAAGGGAATGATCAAATAAAAATACAGGGAGAGATGCAGCTTGGCCAGATTGATCGCATCGCGCCGATCCGTCTTGATCCGATCTCCCGGCTTGCGCGGGATCAACGACGACGCAGCCATGTCCGGCGAGGGTCAACCGCCGTTGAATCCCATAGCCGCAAGGTCCGGCCTCATAACAGAACCGAAGCTCGCTCCCGGCGCGCGACAGCTTCGCCGCCAGAGCGTTCAAGGCCGTCGGCGGTTCGCGATCTTGCCATACTCGCGCACGTCCTTGCGCCCGCCCGTCTCGGCAAGCGCGACCGCAATCGTGCCCTTATGAACGTCAAGGCCAACATATGTGATAGTTCGGTCCAAGGCCCGTCTCCTTCGCATGAGGCTCTGCGCCGGAACCCCGGCGCAACCCTCGACAAGCCTGCATACTATGAGACTACATGTTCGCCCTATCTCAGGCGAACATGTAGTCTAGCATCAGAGCGAGAGCCATCTGGGAACTCGCTACCTTAAGGAACCTCTCTTCGTCGGCATCCGACCAAACTTTTTCAGCCCTCGATCCGCTCCAAACGCGACCCGGCCTTTCAAGCAGGTTGACTGAAATCATCCCACGATCCAATGCCCACGAAAGCGCACGGGCAAATACGGTAATAATGCAATCCGCCTGGCGGAGGGACGATTTAGGCCGCATTTCTCACGCGGGCAGACCATTTTCCGGTTGTTCTGGCTCGATTTGAAGGTCGGACTGATGTGGGCGTGACGGTGGGTGGCGCGGGCGCGCGGCGACTTTCGCGATGGTGGATGTGTCTCCGGTGGGCCGATGGGTTTTTGCCGCGCATTTTTGCGCCGCGGCGGCGCGCGTCAGGCTGGCCAGGCGCGCGCCGCGGCGCGCCTTGCCGCGGCGAGGCGCCACTCCTGGGCGTTTGGGCAGGCCGAAGCGAAGGCGATCCTGACGCGCCGGGCGCTGATTTTGACGAGCGCGCCAAGCTTCAGCAGTTTCAGGCGGATCGTGCCGCAGGTCGCGCTGGCGAACGGCGTGTGGGCCAGGCCGATGCGGCGCATCGCGCACAAGAGCGCATAGGCCATCGAGGCGAACCACAGCCGAAGCTGATTGGCGCGCATGGTGGCTGTCGAGGTGCGGTCGGCGAAGAGATCGCCCTGGCGCTCCTTGATCCGGTTCTCCATCTCGCCGCGCGCGCAATAGAGCCTTTCGTAAAGCGGCCTGGCGCGCCAGGCGTCGGCCTTCAGCGAGGTCACGAGAAAGCGCGGATTGGCCTCGCCCTGCGTCCATTCGGCCTTGCCGACCACCCGGCGCCGGCGCGACCAGCTGTCCTTCGTCGACCATTCGAAGTCGCGAAACGCCCGCGCCGGCCGGCCCTCGTTCGCCAGCGACATCGCCCGCACCTCGCTCAAGGCGTCGGCGATGCGCGCCTCCAGCCGCGCGTTGCGCGCCAGGCCGAACACGTAGTCGACCGCGTTGGCCTCGCACCAGGCCATCAGGCCGTCGCGGGCGACGCCGGAGTCGGCGCGCAGCACGATCCTCACCCGCGGCCAGCGCGCCCGGATCTGCTCGATGATGCGCGCCATCTCTTCCTGCGCCCCGGCGCTGCCGTCGATGTTCGAGCGCCGCAGCTTGGCGGCCAGAAGATGGCGGCCGCAGAAAACATAAAGCGGCAGGTGGCAATAGCAGGCGTAATCGCCGTGAAAGAACCGCCCCTCCTGATCGCCGTGCAGCGGATCGTCGGTCGCATCCAGGTCGAGCACGATCTGACGCGGCGCCTTGGCGTGCGCGTCGAGAAACAGATCGACCAACAGCCGCTCGATCGCCGCTTCGTCGTGGCTGATCTTGTGATAGCGCGGCCTCTTGCCCGCGCCCGGCGCATGCTCCAGCCGGTTCAATGGGCTCTTGCCCGCCAGGGGCGAGGGCTCATCCCCGGCGCGCTCGAGCTTGCCCAGAAGCACGCCCAGGACCGGATCGCGGCGCAAATCGTCGGGGTCGTTGAGGTCCTCATAGCCGAGCGCCAGGCCGAACACGCGCTGCCCAATCAGAGCCTTCAGCGGGTGGACGGTGAAAAGCCGGCTGCGACGGTCGGCAAAGCACGCGGCGAACCGTTCGGTCAGCCCGACCGCGTTGTCCGCCTCGCCAAGCAACAAAGCCCCCGCGTCCGAGGAGACCAGACCGCCGTCGAAATCCGCCACCACACGCCGCCCGCCGGCGCTTCCAAACTCCATCTCTGTCGGGCTACACCGCCTCGGCATCGGGACCTCCTTCGAATCGGCATAACTCGTTGATCACAAAACAAGTTTAGCTGATTCTGGGCCCCGATGCGCCTGCTACTGTGAGAAATGCGGGCTAGCTATCTCGTCACGCCATGCCAAGAAGTCTCCTCTAACTCCTCTATCATCGAGCAGCTTGATGGGGCAATATCCGAATTTCTTTCCAATTGAAGCTAGAATTCGAACATAGTCTATTTTTGTGCTGGAGGCTAGACAGCGGAACGCCTCTGAGTCTTGGTACGCGTCGAGAAGGAAAAGACGTCGCCGTAGATTCCGCTCATCAGCAGGATTTCGTCGCCAGGCGCGATCGGGCCTGCCTTTGGGGATAAGTGTAGCCAGACTCCGCCTCAACCAAGGCCTGGAGATTGTTCCATGGCGCCGCTTGCGAGCCGGCGCCGCCGGCCACTTGCGTCTTGCCGTGCACCGGATCGAAGTACCAGACATGTCTGGATGTATATGGACCCCGCCCGATTGCAACGGATTTGGTGGGTTCTGGTCCAAGGGTCACAACTGCTGACGTATATCCGGCTTCCTTATGCGGCTTGAATTGTCATCGCCGCGAGCCACGATGGATTTTCGCCCGCTTCCCCCTCAACGACGCCAAGGCATTGGCCGAAGCCATGCCGGTCCAGACACCAGGTTCGGGAAGCGACGGAGTGACCGTTTGCCATCTTCTGCCAATCGCTGCAATTGTCAGGTGAGACCTATTGATCCTTCCGTTCGGGATTTCGTTCAGGCTGCGCGAACCGAAAGACTAACGTCATAGACGCTATCGCTGGTGAGAAAGCTCCACGCGATCCGCGCATTCTTGTTCGCGAGCGCGACGGCGACAATGTTGGGGTGTCGCCGCTGCCGCATCTTGCCGAGCCACAGGCTTCGTGGATCCTGCTTTTCTCGAACCCGCCCGAGTGCAGAGCGAGCGCCGTGGATCAGCAACGTGCGCAGATAGCGATCTCCACGTTTACTGATGCCGAATGATCTGGCGCGACCTCCGCTCGATCGCTGTTTGGGCACAAGGCCAAGCCACGCCGCGAACTGACGTCCGTTCTTGAAGGAGCTTCTGTCGCCGACCGCGGCGACCAGCGCCGTCGCCGTCACCGGGCCGATCCCTTCGACCTTGCCGAGACGCTGGCAGATCTCGCTGTTGCGGTAGAGCTCGCGGATCTTTCGGTCGTAACCGGCAATCCGCGCATCCAATTCGGCCAGCTCTTCCCGCAGCTCTCGCATGAGCGATCGAACAAGGGGATTGAGAGCGCGGTCCTCATCGTCGCCAGCGATCCTCGCCAGAGCTCGCCGAAGATTGCCGATGTCCTTCGCAACGACGATGCCGTGCTCCCCGAGAAGACCGCGGACTTGATTGACGAGCCTGACGCGATCGGCAACCAGGCGACTGCGAATCCGATGAACCGCCTGCACCGCCAGCTGCTCGGCCGACTTGACGGGCACGAAGCGCATGCTCGGTCGGCTGACCGCCTCGCAGATCGCCTCCGCATCATTCCGATCGTTCTTGTTGGACTTCACGTAGGGTGTGACGAATTGAGGGCTGATCAGTCGGACGTCGTGACCAAGTTCAGAGATCGCCTTCGCCCAGAAGTGTGCGCCGTTCGATGCCTCCATGCCGACGAGGCACGGCGGCAAGTTGGCGAAAAACGACATAACTGCGCCGCGACGAAGCGTCCTGCGTAGCACTGTCTTCCCATGGCAATCGAACGCCATGAACCTCGAAGACATATTTCGCCAGGTCCAAACCAATACGAACGATCTGCATGGCAACTCTCCCTCGATGCAAGTGACGGACAATCGTAACCCACGTCGGGAGGGCGGGGTTCTCTAATCGCGTCTCCATTGTCAATGCTCTTTTATTGCCGCCCCGGGTCACGGTTCTCTTCGCGGTCGAAATAGTCCGCCGCAACATCTGGTTCGAAGCACGAGCGCCGCAAGGTCCACAACGAGCTGGCGCAGGTCGCGTCGCTCAGGCCCGACCCGCGCAGTCGCCCGTACCTTCGCCCGGTGGGCAACCATCACATCCGCGACATTGCTCGGATGGATTTCGACAATAGACTAGGGGACGACAGGATGCTTTGGCTCCGACCAACGGAACGGCTCTCCCGAACGCCAAATGCTATGAAGGATAACCGAGAGCTTTCTGGCCAGCGCAACTCGTGCCTTGCCCGGCCCTGATCGCTTTGCGATCGCCGCAGCCCAGTCCCTCAAACCGGAGGCCTTTTTGACCCTGGTCAGGATCACCCCGGCAGCCTCGTACATCAGCGTTCGAGTAAGGGTGTCGCCGCACTTGGATATCCGGCCGCTTCGATCGACTTCGCCCGATTGATATTGTCGTGGCGTGAGCCCAAGGTGCGCGCCTACCGATCGTGATCGGGCAAAACGCGACGGATCTTCAACGGTGCTCACATAGGCGAGGGCTGATAGCATGCCGACGCCAGGCACACTCATCAGAAGGCGAGACGCCCCACTCATATATCATTCGCACCATTGCGCGGATTGCCTTGTCGAAAGCCGCGATCTGTACGCGCAGTTGCCGCCAAGCGACAAGCATCGGCCTGACAATTGGCGCGACGTCGGAACGATCCTCAAGCAGAACCTCGACCTTCCGATCAAAGGGCAATCCTCGCATCGCGCCAGGCAACAGGCCGAATGTCTTGAGCACCCCGCGGATATGGTTGGACAGTCGGGTTGTCATGCCCACGAGTTGCGTCCTCGCGCCGAGAATTGCTCGCGCACGGCGGCTATCGAACGACTTGACGTGAACCGACCGACACCAGCCGATGCGAACGATCTGGGCCAATCCCTCGGCGTCATTTTGATCATTCTTGTTGATCTGCATTTTGAGCGCGGCGCGCGCATGCCTCGCATCGAGGCAAACCACCTCGAAGCCGAGATTGCGCAGTTCATGCACAATCCATGGCGTCATGGCGCCGGTTTCGATCCCTATCCGAGCTTTGTCGCCCGCGTATCGGCGCAAGGCGACGCTGATCTGTTCTGGAAGCGAGAGGCACTGGCCCGGCCATGTTCTCCGGCCGTCCTTGTCAACGACGCAAATCGCCGTCGTCTTTTGCGAAACGTCCAGGCCAACAAAATGGGACATCGATGAGTCTCCGAAGGTGCGAATCACAGGGCGTCATCGCCCAGATCGCGGCACTATCGGTGGATCACGCGCCGACCGCGATTATCCGATGTCCATACCATTGGCGATGGCGGGACGGCGCAACCAGTATAAACCTGCGCGGTATGTGCAGAAGAAGCCAAGTAAAGCACCATAATTGTGGCGTAACTAAACGTCTTCATGGAAGCTTTACCGTTACCTGACATCCACGCGTGTAGAATGCTGCAGTTCAGCAATATCATGCCTCGTCTATGCTTGCAATGACCAAGAATGTCTACGACTGATAGTTGGACCAGATGTGGATTCATTCAGCCGTAGGACGTGATCGGGTCGGAAATTGGCTGAGGTGACGAAAAGTTAGGGCGCAGCCGGTCGCCACTCATCGCGCAAAGGTGCTGACATCGACAGGAACAAGGCGTCGGCGTGGATGATATCCGTCGCCGTCTCACGATGGTCGCACTTGTCCGCCGATGTCGCGGTTCCGCACGGTGCGCCCTAAATCTGCCCCTTGGCGACGACGAGCGTCCGATTCATCATCTTTAGGGCTGTTGACGGAGGCGCATGAAATGAAGTGGCTTGCAGGACCTCAGGGCGGCGGATGGTATGTGATGGCGCGCGCGCTGGCGGAGCTGATCGGGAGGTGGACGCCCGAACTCGACCTGGAAGCCGTCCCAGAGGGCGGGAGAGAGAATCCGATCTCGATCCAGAATGGCGACGGCCAGATTGGGCATGAGTGTCGATTTTCTGGTCGCTGCGGCCTACTGTGGAAAGGCGCCCTATGTTCAGCCCCCGATGAAAAACATCAATACGTTGGGCGTCGGCTGGTCGCCGCTGCCGTTCCATCTTCTGAAGGGACATTGGGCCGTCGAGGATTTTGAGAAGGCGATTGCTGGCGACGGGTTTCGCATCGCGATCCCTCCGTTGAACACATCCGATGAGCTCACCTTCCAGCGGGCGCTGGCGTTCTATGAGACCTCCTATGAAGGCATCGAAGGACCGGGGCGGTTTCGTCTTTCACGCAAACTACGACGACCTCGTCGCCGCCTTGAAGGACGGCGAAGTCGACTATCTGTTCGGAGCGACGACGAAACCAGCAGCGATTATCGCGGAAGCGGGCGACGGTCTCCGACCCATAGAGCTTCGGCCGATGCGGACGATCTCATGGACCATCTCACGAAGGTCTATGGTTATGGCCGCGGCGTCATCGCGGCAAAAATGTACCCGAAGCTGCAATCGCGAGAGATCGCGACGATGTTCATGGAGACGATCTTCATGATTGCAGCGGACGTCTCGGAGCGGCTCGCCTATGAGATCGCCAAGACGCTGATCACGCATCGCGAGCAGCTTGCAGGGATCAACGCAAGCATGGCCGATTTCGACCCGGCGATGGCGTGGCGAAATCCTCCCGCTCCCATGCATCCGGGCGCGTTGCGGGCCTACCGCGAGTTGGGATTTGCTGACTAGCAGGCTGTTGAAGAAGTGTCGCGTTTGGCTTTGAGTACGGCTTCGTCGCCATTTCGGTAGGCGAACTCGATTTCGATGGAGCCGTCGTCGAGCAATTCGGCGGAGCCGTCGCCAAGGACTTGATCCCCCTCGTCCGAGCCGTCCCAGTTGAAGCCGACCGATAGGCGGCTGTATTCGATGTCGAGGCTGGCCTGCAGCGCGCCGAAGGCGATTTCACCGTGGCCGTCTGCGGTGATCGCTATCGTGGCCGGCCCGCAGAGATCGAGATAGCCGCGATCGTGAGATATCGGCCTCGACGATCCGCCAACGGCCGATGCGCTGGCAGTTCATCGGCGCGCTCATGCCGTCGCCTCCAGAAGCTTGGGCAGCCGCGTCAGATTGTAAGCCGCCGCGGCGAAGGTGAAGGCCCAGCCGACCCGCTCGCGTCGCCGGAACTTGGTCTTGTCCTGCCCGGCGATCGTCTTCATCCAGCCGAAGGCTTCCTCGATCCGCCTGCGGATGCGCTGGCTGACGGCGTAGCCGCAATGGCGCGTCGTGCGTCCGTCGATCGCCGACGAGCGCCCGCTCGTGTTCTGCGCCACATGCGGCGTCACCCGCATCGAGCGAACCTCGTTGACGAAGTCTTCGGCGTCGTAGCCCTTGTCGGCGCCCAGGGTGATCGCGTGCGGCCGGTCGGCGTGCGGCTCGATCATGTGCAGCGCCGCGACCCGCTCGGCGTGGCCGCCCGCCTGCGTCAGACAGGCGTCGACCACCAAGGCGTTGCGGTTCTCCATCAGGGCGTGGCCCATGAAGCAGAGCTTGGCCTCCTTGCCCGGCCCTTTCGCGATACAGCTTCGCCTCCGGGTCCCTCGTCGAGGCGTGCGTGTCGTTCGAGCGCTTCTGACCATGAAAGTCCGCTTCCCTATTGCGGCCGCCCCCGTCCGCCGGCGGCTCGTGCGGTCCTTCCTTCGGTTTAAAACTCTTCATCGACGCCCAGGCCTCGACCAACGTGCCATCGACCGAGAAATGATCCGTGCTCAAGAGCCGCTTCACGCGCGGCTGCGCCAGACCGCGCCCAGCAGCTTGGCGGCGATGTCGCCCTCCAGCAGCCGATCGCGGTTCTTGGAGAACGTCGAGTGGTCCCATGCCACATCGTCCACGCCGATCCCGACGAACCAGCGCAACAGCAGGTCGAACTCCAGCCGGTCCATCAGCTGCCGCTCCGAGCGGATCGAATAAAAGGCCTGCAGCAACATCGCCCGCAGCAGTTTCTCCGGAGGAATCGAGGGGCGACCGATCGGCGAATACAAAACCGAAAAATCGCCCGCCAAACCCGTCAGAACCTCATTCACGATGGCGCGGATCGCCCCAAGCGGATGGTTCTTGCCCACGCGATCTTCAAGATCGACGTAACTGAACAGCGACCCCGACCGCTCGTCCCCGCCTCGCATCGCACGCCCCCCGAATTCTCGCGGGGAATTAAATCACAACGCGATTCGCGCGGCCAGCGACTTTTTCAACAGCCTGCTAGATCGCAACTCACGAATAAAGGGAAGCGGTTGTTCGCGAAAAGGCAGCGCGAAATCAAAGGAATCTTGAGCCTTCGGCGAACCGACCAATTCGCCGAAGGCTCTAAGAGTCTGTCCGAGAACATCATGCGGGATTGGATAGTTTTCGCAGCATGAGGCGGATGGAGGCGAGGCGCAGGAAGGCGAGCGCCTTGTGATTGAGGCATTCCCAGTCCTTGACCAGTCTTCGGCAGCGGCCGAGCCAAGCGAAGGTGCGTTCAACGATCCAGCGCTTTGGCAGCGCGACGAAGCCTGTGGCGTGATCCGATCGCTTGACGATCTCGACGGTGACGCGGGCCAGAATCCGCTTCATCGCGCTCTTAAACTCCGGCCCCTGATAGCCGCCGTCGGCATAGAGCTTGATCAGGAATGGAAAAGCGCCGAACAAGCTCGCCATCAACAGCGCGCCGCCGTCGCGGTCCTGGACGTCGGCGGCGTGCACGATGGCATGCATCAGCAGGCCCTGCGTATCGACGAGGATGTGCCGCTTCTTGCCCTTGATCTTCTTGCCTGCATCGTAGCCCGCCGGATCGATCGCAGGCCCCCTTTTTCCGCGCTCTTGACGCTCTGGCTGTCGATGATCGCGGCGCTCGGGCTTGCCTCGCGTGAGGCGGCTTGGCGGCACTTCGCATAAAGCGCGTCGTGAATGCGGTCGAGCGTGCCATCCCAGCTCCACAGATCGAAATAATCATAGAGCGTCGAGCGCGGCGGCAGGTCGGTGGGGATCGCCCGCCACTGACAGCCGGTGCTCAGGATATACATCAGGCCGTTGACAACCTCGCGCACCACGACATGACGCCGGTTGCCGCCGCGTTTGGCGGGCGGAATGAGCGCCTCCACAAGCGCCCATTCCTCGTCCCTGAGATCGCTCGGATAGCGCAATCGGCTCCGGTCATAGCGTCTGCGATTCTTGCTCGTCCACATCGGCGGCCCCCCAAATCAAATCAGGCCGCTTCCCTTAAATCACAAATGATTCCGACAATTCAATATGTTCCCGGACAGGCTCTAAGGCGCTCAGTTCTTTTGCGGCTCTTTTTGGGTCTCGCCAGCAGCGGGCGCTTCCGTCGTCGGCGTCGCGCCAGGCGTCGCCTCCCCTTCCGCGGGCGCGGGTTTGGCCTCGACAGCAGGGAGCGCCATAATACGGGCATAGTCCCCTTCGAACTTGGAATCCGCCAACGCCGCCTTACTAATTTCTTGTGCGCCTTTTCTACCAATATCGACCCGGACTTCGCGTTTGGCGAACTCATTGGCCTGGTCGCCGGTCATCGGCTGCGCATCCACTGAAGTCACTTTGAAAAAGCTGGCGCTTCCTCTCGAACGGATGAAGTAAACGTCGTCGGCTTTCCTGGCGTCCAAAACCTTGAGCATCTCGGCCGGCATCGTGGCGCTGTCCAGGGTTGCGGTGCCGCGGCTGAATTTGATGTTCATTTCGTTCAGCTTCGCTTCCACCTGATCGAGCGACTTGAAATCCTTCGTCGCCGTAGCAAGAGCCTGCACGTCCTTAGGCGGCGTGAAAGAGATCTGGTCGATCTGGAACAGCTCCCGCTGGTCGAACCGCTTGGGATGGCCTTGGATGTAGCTGTCGATTTCGTTCTTGGAGATCGAGCTCATCTTGGACGATAGATCGCGCTGAACGAAGGCGCCGGCAAGGATCTGCTCGCGCGCGCGCAAGAGATCCAGATGCACGGTCGGTTCGCGATCGAGCTTCGCCGCGATCGCCTGCTGCACCAGATACTTGCGTTCGACGATGCGCGACAGCGCCGCCTTGACGACCTGGTCGCTGCGCTTATCGGCCGGCACGTTGGCGAGGCGAAGCTCGTTGTCCAGCTCCTGCTGAGTCACGTCGTCTGGTCCGACATGAGCGATCACTTGGCCGACCACGGCCTGCGCCTCTTGCTTCTTACCGCATCCAGCGAGCAGCATCGCCATCGGCAGAGCGCATGCGATCGCGGCGATGCGCCACCGGCGCCGAGACATTGGCGTTATGTGCAGCAAAGCTATTCTCCTAAAGTTTCAGCAGGGCTACGCCCGGACGCGGACTATCGCGAAATCGTGACGAATGGTCCGGCGGACAAGAGGCCTAACCTGGCGCCGCCAAGCCTGGGTCCCACGCCCGTGCCCCACATTGGAACCTGCTACCACATCTTTCCAGGCGTTAGCATCGACGAATGTGTCGAGCGAGCGGCCCCATAATACACCCAATATATAGGATATTTCTGAAACGGCCCTGAACATTCCCGCCCTTGCCATTGGCCGCTCGCTCGCTCCGCTTCTGCCTGTTCGCGATCTGACCTCCTGCCACGTCCGCGCGCCCAAGTCGCCTCGGGCGCGATTCAACGCCGTTCCGAAACTTATGAAATCTTTACGTCCGGCCGCCCAATTCGCAATCGAAAGCTTACGGCTCTCAGCGCTAAGGAGCCTCCGGCAAGGAGGCGATCATGCTCGATGTCGAATTCGTGGCGCTTGGTTTGGCGGTTTTGGCGTTGATGGGGGTCTACGCGCTCGTCCTGCGTCAGCTTTAGGAGGCAGGCGATGAGTGAACCGATCATCGGACTGGTCGTCGCTATCGGGCTCGGCCTCTACCTCCTCTACACATTGATCCATCCGGAAAAATTCTAGATCAAAAGGTGATGCGATGACGCTCGTCGGCTGGGCGCAGATCGCGCTTGTGCTCGCGCTGGTGGTAGGCTGCGCCATACCGCTCAGCAAACACATCGCGGATGTTTACGCAGGCGAGAGAACCTTGCTCAGCCCGGTCATCGGACCGGTCGAGCGCGGCTTTTACCGCTTAGCCGGGGTGGACCCGGCGCGCGAGCAGGACTGGTTCGCCTATACGATCGCAATGGTCGTCTTTTCCGTCGTCGGATTCCTGTCGCTTTATGCCTTGCAGCGGCTGCAAAGCTTTCTACCGCTGAACCCGCGCGGCTTCGACGCCGTCGCGCCCGACCTCGCGTTCAGCACGTCGGTGAGCTTCATCACCAACACCAACTGGCAGAACTACGGCGGCGAGACGACGATGAGCCATCTGACCCAGATGCTCGGCCTCACCGTGCACAACTTCCTGTCGGCGGCGACGGGACTGGCGATGGCCTTCGCGCTGGTGCGCGGGTTCGCCCGCTCGTCCGCGACCACCGTCGGGAATTTCTGGGTCGATCTGACCCGCATCACGCTCTATCTTCTCCTCCCGATCTCGGTCGTCGGCGCGCTCGTCTTCGTCGCTCTAGGCATGCCGCAAACGCTAGTCGGGGCCGTCGACGCGACGACTCTGGAAGGCGCGAAACAGACTATCGCGATCGGGCCCGTCGCGAGCCAGGAAATCATCAAGGAGCTCGGCACCAACGGCGGCGGCTTCTTCAACGCCAATGCGGCCCATCCGTTCGAGAACCCCAACGCCTGGACCAACATTCTGGAAATCTGGGCGCTGCTGCTGATCCCCGTCGCCTCCGTTCTCGCCTTCGGCCGCGCGGTCGGCGACATGCGCCAGGGACGCGCGATCCTGGCGGCCATGGCGGTTTTTTTCATCGTCGGCGTTGGCGTCGCCTATTGGTCGGAGACCGCCGGAAATTCGATACTGACAGCGCAGGGGGTGGACCCGTCGGCGGGCAATCTCGAAGGCAAGGAGGTTCGCAACGGTCAGGCGATGTCCGTACTCTATGTGACCGCCACGTCCGGCACCAGCACCGGATCGGTCAACACAATGCACGATTCGCTAACGCCGTTGGCGGGCATGGTCCCGATGTTCAACCTGCTCGCAGGCTGCATCTGGCCGGGCGGCGTCGGAGCCGGCCTTTACGGCTTCCTGGTCCTCGCGATCATTGCGGTGTTCGTCGCCGGGCTGATGGTCGGCCGCACGCCCGAATATCTCGGCAAGAAGATCGAAACGCGCGAGATGAAGCTCGCGATGCTGGCGGTGCTGATCTATCCGCTCGTGGTGCTTGGGTTCACCGGCGCGTCCGTGCTGCTGCAGACGGCGCTCGACAGCCTGAATAACAGCGGGCCGCACGGCCTTTCGGAGATCATCTATCTCTTCGCCTCGAGCAATGCCAACAACGGTTCGGCGTTCGCCGGGATCAACGGCAATACGCTCTGGTTCAACACGACGGGCGGCCTTGCCATGTTGCTTGGCCGCTTCGCCTATGTCGTGCCGGTGCTGGCGATGGCTGGATCACTCGCCGCGAAGAAGAAGATTCCGGCTTCGGCCGGCACCTTCCCGACCGACGGGCCGCTGTTCGTCGGCCTCCTGGTCGGCGTCATCGTCATTCTCTACCTGCTGCAATATTTCCCAGCCCTCTCGCTCGGGCCGATCGTCGAGCACTTCCTGATGCTCAACGGCAAAACCTTCTGATCGGAGATCAACTCATGTCGTCGAAAGTCAAGGCGCAAGGCCTGTTCGACAGCGGCATTATCGCCAGAGCGTCGATCGACGCTCTGCGCAAGCTCGACCCGCGGGCGCTGGCGAAGAATCCGGTCATCTTCGTCACCGAGGTGGTGTCGCTGATGGTGACTCTGTTCTTCATCCGCGACCTTGTGACCCACAACGGGACGGCTTTGTTCTCGGGCCAGATCGCCGCCTGGCTGTGGTTCACGGTGCTGTTCGCAAATTTCGCCGAGGCGGTCGCCGAAGGGCGCGGCAAGGCGCAGGCCGACGCTTTGCGGCGCACGCGCAGCGACACCCGCGCCAAGCGCTATATCGATTCCGAGAACCTTGGCGGCGTCGTGGAAGGCGTGAACGCGCTCGATCTTTCATTGGGCGATGTCGTGCTGGTTGAGGCCAACGAAGTCATTCCCGGCGACGGCGAGATCCTCGAAGGCGTCGCCTCCGTCAATGAATCGGCGATCACCGGCGAGTCCGCGCCCGTCATTCGCGAGGCCGGCGGCGATCGATCGGCCGTTACCGGCGGAACGACGGTGCTGTCCGACTTCATCAAGGTGAGGATCACCGCCGCGCCGGGCTCGACCTTCATCGACCGGATGATCGCGCTGGTCGAGGGCGCGGAACGGCAAAAGACGCCGAATGAATTGGCGCTGTCGATTCTGCTGGCCGGGCTGACCATTATCTTCCTGATTGTCTGCGTCACCCTATGGCCGATCGCCAAATATTCGGGGACCGATCTGTCGGCGACTGTCTTGATCGCGCTGCTTGTCTGCCTCATTCCGACGACGATCGGCGGGCTCCTGTCGGCCATCGGCATCGCCGGCATGGATCGGTTGATCAGATTCAACGTGATTGCGACCTCCGGCCGCGCGGTCGAGGCGGCGGGCGACGTCGATACGCTTCTGCTCGACAAGACCGGCACGATCACATTCGGCAATCGCATGGCGACCGAGTTCTTGCCGGTCAACGGCGTGCGAGCTCAGGATCTTGCCACCGCCTCCCTGGCCTCAAGCCTTGCCGACGAAACGCCCGAGGGCCGCTCGATTATCGCTCTCGCCAAGAGTGATTTCGGCCTCGCGGAGCCAAAGCTCGATCCGCAGACTACCGTCGTCGTTCCGTTCACCGCGCAGACCCGCATCTCGGGCGTCGATGTCGCCGACCGCTGGATCCGCAAGGGCGCGATTGATTCGATCCTTCGCTATCTGAAGCTGCCGATTGAGCGGACGCCGCTTGAGTTTCGTCAGGCGGTCGAGCGGGTCGCGATGTCAGGCGGCACCCCGCTCGCGGTCGCCGAGGACGGCCGGTTGTTGGGCGTCATCCATCTGAAGGACATCGTGAAGCCGGGCATCAAGGAGCGATTCGCGGCGATGCGCGCGATGGGCATCCGAACCGTCATGGTGACCGGCGACAATCCGGTCACCGCCGCGGCGATCGCTTCCGAAGCGGGTGTCGACGACTTTCTCGCCGAGGCGACCCCGGAGGACAAGCTCACATTCATTCGCAAGGAGCAGTTCGGCGGCCGGCTAATCGCCATGTGCGGCGACGGCACCAACGACGCACCGGCGCTCGCTCAGGCCGATGTCGGCGTGGCGATGCAGACCGGCACTCAGGCGGCGCGCGAAGCCGGCAACATGGTCGATCTCGATTCCAATCCGACCAAATTGATCGAAATCGTCGAGATCGGGAAACAGCTGTTGATGACGCGCGGGTCGCTCACCACCTTTTCGATCGCCAACGACGTCGCGAAATATTTCGCCATTCTTCCGGCGATGTTCGCGGCGACCTATCCGGTTCTCGGAGCGCTCAACGTCATGCGCCTGACGTCGTCGCAGTCGGCGATCCTGTCCGCGGTCATCTTCAATGCTCTCATCATCATCGCCTTGATTCCCTTGGCCCTGAAGGGCGTCGCTTACCGGCCGGTCGGCGCGGCGGCGCTGCTCAGGCGCAATCTCCTTATCTATGGGTTGGGCGGCCTGATCCTGCCCTTCATCGGCATCAAGGCGATCGACGTCGTCGTCGCCGCCCTTCACCTCGCTTAAGCATCAGGTTCGACCATGCTCCAGCACCTGCGTCCCGCGCTCGTTCTCATCGTCCTGTTCACAATTCTCACCGGTCTCGTCTATCCGATGGCGGTGACCGGGATCGCCCAGATCGCCATGCCCTATCAGGCCAACGGAAGCCTGATCCAGAAGGATGGTGTCGTCGTCGGCTCGGCGCTGATCGGGCAGTGGTTCAAGAGCGACCGCTATTTCCACCCGCGCCCGTCCGCGACCAATGAGCCTGATCCCAAAGATCCGTCGAAGACGATCGATGACCCCTACAACGCGGCCAATTCGTCTGGCTCCAACCTGGGCCCGACCTCGAAGGCGCTCGTCGACCGGGTCAAGGGCGGCGTCGAGGCGTGGCGCGCGATGGCCGGGGCAGGCCCGGTTCCCGCCGACGCTGTCACGACATCGGCCTCCGGGCTCGATCCCGACGTCTCGCCGCAGACCGCCTTGGGCCAGGTCGCCTCGGTGGCGAAGGCGCGGGGCCTCCCGGAGGACCGGGTGCGCGCGCTGGTCGAAGGCGCGATCCAGGGTCGATTTCTGGGGTTGATCGGCGAGCCCAGGGTCAATGTTTTGCGGCTGAATTTCGCGCTGGATGGGTTAAAATCGTCATGACGACCCACGAGCGACGATGGCCCCAACCAACCGACCCGATGCTGGACGCCCGAACCCGGACGCGCTTCTTGCCGCGTTCCGCCGGGAGACTGCGGGCCGGCTGAAGGTCTTTCTCGGGGCCGCGCCCGGGGTCGGCAAGACCTACGCCATGTTGCAGAACGCGCGGCGCCTGAAAGACGAAGGCGTCGATGTCGTCATCGGGCTCGTGGAGACTCATGGCCGCGCCGAGACCAGCGCGCTCGTACACGGGCTCGAAATCCTGCCGCGGCGCAAGGCTGAGCACCACGGGCGCACGATCGAGGAATTCGATCTCGACGCGGCGCTGGCGCGCAAGCCCAAGCTGATCGTCGTCGACGAGCTCGCCCACACCAATGCTTTGGACAGCCGGCATCCCAAGCGCTGGCAGGACGTCCAGGAGCTGCTCGACGCGGGCGTCAACGTGTGGACCGCGCTCAACATCCAGCATCTCGAGAAGTCTCGCCGACGTCGTCTCTCGCATCACCGGCGTCGCGGTGCGCGAGACCGTTCCCGACCGTGTCTTGCAGGAGGCCGCCGACGTCGTTCTGGTCGACCTCACGCCGGACGAGCTCATTCAGCGCCTGAACGAAGGCAAGGTGTATGTGCCAGAGACAGCGCGGCGGGCGACGGAGAATTTTTTCACCCCCGGCAATTTGACCGCGTTGCGCGAATTGGCGCTGCGCCGCACCGCCGATCGCGTCGACGATCAGATGGTCGACTATCTGCGTCAGAAGGCGATCGAGGGTCCGTGGGCGGCGTCCGAGCGCCTGCTCGCTTGTGTCGGGCCGGACGAAGTGTCGGAACGGGTCGTCAGGCGCGCAAGCCAGCTCGCAACCGGCCTCAATGCGGACTGGATCGCCCTCACGGTCGAGACCATCGGCCAGGCCGGCGACCCCAAGCGCGCCAACCGGCTCGCCAAAGTGTTCGGCTTGGCCGAGCGCTTGGGCGGGCAGACGATGCGTCTCCAGGGGAGCGACTATCCAAGCGACATTCTTAAACTCGCGGCGCGCGAAAACGTCACTCAGATCGTGCTCGGCCAGTCGCGGGCGGGACTATTGCGCCGCATTCTCGGGCGGTCGCTGCCGGAGGCGCTGATGCGCCATGCCGGCGGAATAGAAATTCATGTTGTTCCGGGGGAAGAGGCGCAAAAGTCGCTATGGCCGCACCTGAAGCCGCTTCTAAGCCGGAAGGGGCTTGGACCCGAACTCGCGGTTGCGCTGGCCTCCGTCGCCTGCGCCGTCGCGGTCGCTGAAGCGCTCTCCGCCGTTCTGCAGCTGCCCAATTTGTCGATGATCTTCCTGACCGCGGTCCTTTTCAGCGGCGTTCGGTTTGGCACTCGCGCCGCGGTCCTCGCCTCGCTCGGGTCGTTCGCGGCCTACAACTTCTTCTTCATCGAGCCGATCTACACCTTTACGGTCGCGCAGCCGCAGGAACTGTTCGCCCTGCTCATTTTTCTGGCCGTCGCCGTCCTCACCGGATCGCTGACCGGGCGCATTCGTGACCAAAGGGAGATGGTGATCGGGAACGCTGAGGTTACCCAGTCGCTCTACGATTACTCGCGCAAGCTTTCCGGCGCTTCCAGCCCCGACGACGTTCTTTGGGCAGCCGCGGCGCATTTGCACGCGACGTTCGGCGGTCGCATTGTGCTTGTGGTCGCCGAGGGGGACGAACTGCAAATTCGCGCCGCCTGGCCGCCCGACGCGCAACTCGACGCCGCCGCCCTCGGCGCGGCAAACTGGGCGCAGCAGAAAAAGGAGCCGGCGGGCTGGGGAACCGGCACGCTGCCGCGCGTCGCCTATCAGTTTCGGCCGCTGGTCGCTGCCCGTGGGTCGATTGCAGTATGCGGCTTTGAGCCCCATTCAGCGGACGAACCGATCACGGCGGAGGACGAGCGCGCGCTGACGGCGATCCTCGATCTGACGGCGATCGCGCTCGATCGGGCGCTGTTGGCCCGCGAGTCGGTCAATGCGGCGACGATGCAGGAAAACGAGAAGGTGCGGGACGCGCTGCTCAATTCACTCTCGCACGATCTGCGCACTCCGTTGTCCTCGATCGCCGGCGCGGCGACCTCGCTGCGCACGCTTGGCGACAAGATGAGCCCGCCCGAACGTCTCGAACTCCTGTCGTCGATCGAAGAGGAGACGGGACGCCTCGCGCGCTTCGTCGCCAATCTCTTGGACATGTCGCGGATCGAAGCGGGCGGCCTCAAGGTCAATCGCGATCTGGTCTCCATCGCCGACGTCGTGCAAGGCGCGGTCGAGCGCAGCCGCAAGGCGTTTCCCAGCCATCCGGTGCGGGTCAGCCTGGCGCCCGATCTGCCCTTCGTGCGCGGCGACGACAAGCTGCTCGGGCAGGTGCTGTTCAACCTGCTCGACAACGCACACAAATACGCTGGCGACGCGGACGCGACCGTCCACGCCCGCCAGGAGGGCGGCGAGGTCGTGCTCACCGTTACCGACGAGGGGCCCGGGATCAAGCCGGGAGAACTCGAGCGCATCTTCGAGAAGTTCTATCGCGGCGGCCGGGCTGACGGGCGCAAGGCGGGCACCGGCCTCGGCCTGTCGATCTCCCGTCGACTCGTCGAGGCGATGGGCGGCGCGATCGTGGCGCAGAGCCCGGCGGTGCGCCGGCGCGGCGCCCGTTTCGTCGTGCGCCTTCCCGCCGCTCAGACGACGCCGATAGCGCCGAGTCCGGCGCCATGACAGGGCCTCGCGTTCTCGTGGTGGATGATGAGCCGCAGATACAGCGGTTTCTGACCGTTGCACTCAACGCCGCCGGTTTTCAGGTGCAAACGGCCGAGACCGGCGCTCAGGCTTTGAGGCTGGCGGCGACCAGCGCGCCCGATGTAATTGTCCTCGACCTCGGCTTGCCCGATCGGGACGGCAAGGATGTGCTGCGCGATATCCGCCAATTCTCGACGACGCCGGTGGTCGTGCTCTCCGCGCGCGATCGCGAGGCGGAGAAGATCGAGGCGCTCGATCTCGGCGCGGACGATTATGTCGAGAAGCCGTTTGGGATCGGCGAATTGACGGCGAGGCTGCGGGCCGCGCTGCGGCACGCGGCGCACGCGGCCCAGCCCGTTCAGCAAGTGGAGGTCGACGGCGTCGTCATGGACTTCGACAAGCGTCTCGTCACCCGCGACGGGGCGCCGATCAAGCTGACGCCGAAAGAATACGATTTGCTCGCGGTCCTCTTTCGCAACGCCGGCCGGGTCGTGACCCATCGCCAGATTCTGGCTGCGGTCTGGGGTCCAGCGCACACCGAGGACACGCAATACCTTAGGGTCTTCATTGGCCAGCTCAGGGCCAAGATCGAGCGCGATCCGACGGAGCCGGCGATCGTCAAGACCGAGCCGGGTGTCGGCTACCGCGCAACCGAGCCCTGAGGCGCGCTCCGCGTCTCCGCTAACGCCCGCTGATCAATTCTTCGGCGCCGCCGCCCGATTTTCCGGCGCCTACCCACGCGAATCGTTGGAGAATCGCTGGCACGCTCGTTGCGAAGTCGGCCCCGGCCCCCAATGGGGTCGAGCTTCCGCCGCCCTGCTCAATGGGCGCAAGCGACGAGGTCGAACATGTCGTTGACGAGACGGACTTTTCTTTATGCGTCCGGCGCAGCCCTGGGAGGGGCGACTGCGCTGGGTGGAGCGCCCGCGCTGGAGGGCGCGGCTGCGCTCGGAGGGGCGGCTGCGCTGGGAGGGACGCTTGCTCTGGGATCGACTCCAGCCATGGCGGCGACTGGCGAACCGGTCAAGATCGGCATTCTCCACTCGCTGTCCGGCACCATGGCGATCAGCGAGACCACCCTCAAGGACGTGATGTTGATGCTGATCGACGAGCAGAACAAGAAGGGCGGCGTGCTTGGCAAGAAGCTCGAGGCGGTCGTCGTCGATCCGGCTTCGAACTGGCCGCTGTTCGCCGAGAAGGCCAAGGAGTTGATCGAAAAGGACAAGGTCTCGGTCGTCTTCGGCTGCTGGACCTCGGTGTCGCGCAAGTCGGTGCTGCCGGTGTTCAAGGAGCTCGACTCGATCCTGTTCTATCCCGTGCAATACGAGGGCGAAGAATCGGAACGCAACGTCTTCTATACCGGCGCCGCGCCCAATCAGCAGGCCATTCCCGCGGTCGACTATCTGATGAGCGACGACGGCGGTTCGGTCAAACGCTGGGTTCTTGAAGGCACTGACTATGTCTATCCGCGCACCACTAACAAGATCCTCGCCGCCTATCTGAAACTGAAGGGCGTGCCCGACGAAGACGTCATGATCAACTACACGCCGTTCGGCTTCTCCGACTGGCAGACCGAAGTGTCGAAGATTAAGGCGTTCGGTTCGGCCGGGAAAAAGACCGCGGTGGTGTCAACGATCAATGGCGACGCCAATGTGCCGTTTTACAAGGAGCTCGGCAATCAGGGCGTCAAGGCGACCGACATCCCGGTCGTGGCCTTCTCGGTCGGCGAGGAAGAGCTCGCCGGTCTCGACACCAAGCCGCTCGTCGGCCACCTGGCGGCGTGGAACTATTTCGAGTCGATCGACACGCCGGCGAACAAGGACTTCATCGCCAAGTGGCATGAGTTCACCAAGAAGCCGAAACGCACCACGAATGATCCCATGGAGGCCCACTACATCGGCTTCAACATGTGGGTGAAGGGCGTGGAGAAGGCGCAGAGCTTCGAGGCCGACAAGGTGATCGACGCGATGATCGGCGTTTCGGTACCCAACCTCACCGGCGGCCTCTCGACGCTGATGCCGAACCACCATATCACCAAGCCCGTCTATATCGGCGAAATCCAGGCGGACGGCCAGCTCAACACGGTCTGGCAGACGCCGGGAACCGTGGTGGCGCAGGAATGGTCGCCCTATCTCGAAGGCTCGCGCGATTTGATCGCCGATTGGCGCAAGCCGATGTCGTGCGGCAACTTCAACGTCAAGACGGGAAAATGCGGCGGCTGACGAAAGGCTGAGAACGGTCGCCGGCGCGCCCTCTCTCCCGCATGATCCGTCGACAAGGCGCTCATGCGGGAGATCGCTCCTCTCGACGAACGAAATAGGCCCAATCGGGCCTCTCCGCGCGCCCCGAGAGCAGCGCGGCACTCGCAAGTTGCGGATGACGGTCGTGACCCGCGGACATCGAATGTCGCATTTGAAAGGAAAGTGATGACGCCGCCGAACGCCCGTCGTCTCACCGCTCATGATGTCGCGCGCGGCGCTTGTCTGCGTGTCCTGCGCGCGGTTGGCGTCATCGCGTTGCTTGCGTTCGCAACCGCCGCCCGCGCCGACGCCGTCGACGACACGCTGGCGAAGTTCCTAAGCGACAAGTTTTCCCAATCCGCAGCCGCGATCGGCGAGCTGGCCGCCGAGGCCCCGCCCCAAGCGGCGGCCATTCTGGAGGCGCTCGGCGACAACCGCCTCATGATCGATCCCGCCGACCATATCGTGGCCTACAAGACTGCCGCCGGCGCGCTCATCAACGCCAAGACTGGCGAGCCCATTCCCGACGCCAACGCCGCCGCCTTCAAGAAGGTCCGCGTCAACAACGCGCTTCGAAGCGCGATTGAAGGCGCGAGGGGGTCTTTGACCCTCGCCAGTCCCGATCCCGAGAAGCGCCTCGCCGCGGCCGGGGACGTATTCAGGACGCGCGACGCCAAAGCGTTGCCGGCGCTTCAGGCGCAGCTCGCGAAGGAAAGCGATCCACGCGTCGCCGCCGCTTTGAAGCTCGCCCAGGCCTCGATCTTCGCCACCAGCGAGAGCGCTTCGCCTCAAGACCGTCTCTCCGCGATTGCGACGCTGAAGGAGCGTGGCGACCAGGATGCGCAGAGCCTCATCGACGGGATTGCGCAGAAGGCGACCGACCCGGCTGTCAAAACCGCCGCCGCGTCCGCCCTCAGCGCGATCCATACGCGCCTGGCCTTGTGGGGCGTGGCGCAGAACCTGTGGTACGGGATTTCGGCGTCGTCGGTCCTGCTGCTGGCGGCGATCGGGCTTGCGATCACCTTCGGCGTCATGGGCGTCATCAACATGGCGCACGGCGAGATGGTGATGCTCGGCGCCTATTCGACCTATGTCGTGCAGACGCTTCTGCCGCCTTCGTTACAGAATTGGTCGCTCGCTTTTGCCATTCCGCTCGCGTTTGTCGTCGCCGGCGCCGTCGGCGTCGCGATTGAGCGTCTCGTGATCCGCTTTCTCTACACCCGCCCGCTCGAGACCCTGCTTGCGACCTGGGGCGTGTCGCTCATCCTGCAACAGTTGGTCCGCAGCCTCTTCGGCGCCGCCAACCGTCAGGTCAGCAACCCGCCCTTCATGTCGGGCGCGTTCGAACTTGGCGGCTTGTCGATCACCACCAACCGGCTTTGGATCATCGTCCTATCGGCTGTCGTGTTCATCGGGTTGCAGCTTGTTTTGCGCGCGACGCCTTTCGGTCTGCAGATGCGTGCGGTGACGCAGAATCGCCGCATGGCGGCGTCGATGGGCATCTCGACGGCGCGTGTCGACATGCTGGCCTTCGGGCTGGGATCGGGGGTGGCGGGGATCGCAGGCGTGGCGCTGTCGCAGATCGACAATGTCTCGCCGAACCTCGGCCAAGGCTACATCATCGACAGCTTCATGGTGGTGGTGTTCGGTGGCGTCGGAAACTTATGGGGCACGGCGTTCGGCGCCCTCCTGATCGGACTCGCCAACAAGCTGCTCGAGCCGCTGATCGGCGCCGTCCAGGGCCAGATCGTGCTTCTGGTGTTCATCATCCTCTTCATTCAGAGACGGCCGCGAGGGCTCTTTGCTCTGCGCGGGCGCGCGGTGGAGGCATGAGCGCCCGGCTCGACCAGCTCGGCCTGGTTTTCATTGCGATCCTCATCCTCGCGGCAATCCTGGTGCCAGTGCTGTCGCTTGGGGTGTCGGCCAATTCTCCCTTCTACCTGCCGCCCTATCTGGTGCAGTTGCTCGGCAAATATCTCTGTTACGCGATTCTCGCCGTCGCGCTCGATCTGGTCTGGGGCTATTGCGGCATTCTGTCGCTTGGCCACGGCGCCTTCTTCGCCCTCGGCGGCTATGCGATGGGCATGTATCTGATGCGGCAGATCGGGACGCGCGGCGTCTACGCCAATCCAATCCTGCCGGACTTCATGGTGTTCTTGAATTGGAAGGAGCTGCCCGTCGCGTGGTGGGGATTCAATTGGTTTCCTTACGCAATGGCGATGGTGGTGCTGGTCCCCGGGCTCTTGGCGCTCGCCTTCGGCTGGTTCGCGTTCCGCTCGCGCGTAACCGGCGTCTATCTTTCGATCATCACCCAGGCGATGACCTTCGCCCTGTTCAAGGAATTCTTTCGCAACGATTTCGGCTTTGGCGGCAACAACGGCCTGACGGACTTCAAGGACCTGCTTGGCTTCTCGCTTCAGTCGGCCTCAACCAAGGCCGCCTTGTTCTCAGCCAGCGCCGTCGTGCTGATCCTTGCCTATGTGGTCTCGCGCGCGATCATCGGTTCGAAATACGGCAAGGCGCTGGTCGCCGTGCGCGACGCGGAGAGCCGCATGCGCTTTCTCGGCTATCGGGTCGCGAACTATAAGCTCTTCGCCTTTGTCGTTTCGGCGATCATCGCCGGCGTCGCCGGCGCGCTCTATGTGCCGCAGGTTGGCATCATCAATCCGAGTGAATTTGCGCCCGGGAACTCGATCGAAGCGGCGATATGGGTTGCGGTCGGCGGCCGCGGAACGCTGATCGGCGCCGCGATCGGCGCCATCGCTGTCAACTTCGCCAAGACCTACTTCACCGGCGCCTTTCCCGAATATTGGCTCTACGGTCTCGGGCTTCTGTTCGTCTTGACCACGCTGTTCTTACCCAAAGGCCTGCTTGGTCTGGCGCTGCACGACTCGGGCGCGAGGCCCCAGCCGAAGACAGAGACGTCGCCGATCGCGCTTGAAGAAGGGGCGGACCCATGACGCTCGCCGAAAGCGACCATCCGAGTCTCACCCAAACGCTTCTCTATCTCGACGGAGTCAGCGTTTCGTTTGACGGCTATAGGGCGCTGCGCAGCCTGTCGCTGGTCCTCTTGCCGGGCGAGATGCGGGCGATCATTGGTCCCAACGGGGCCGGCAAGACGACGATGATGGACGTCATCACCGGCAAGACGCGGCCCGACGAAGGCGAGGTGATGTTCGACGGGCGCCATGATTTGACCAAGCTCGACGAAGCCGAGATCGCGACGCTTGGGGTGGGGCGCAAGTTCCAGAAGCCGACCGTGTTCGAAAATCACACGGTCGAAGACAATCTCCTGCTCGCGACCAAGGCGCCGCGCAGCGTACGCGCCACCCTGTTCGGACGCGAGGACCCTAAAACGCTGGAGACGATCGACGTCATCCTCGCCACCACCCGGCTTGCCGATCATCGGGCGCGCATCGCTGGATCGCTGTCGCACGGGCAGAAGCAATGGCTCGAGATCGGCATGCTGCTGGCGCAGGACCCGAAGCTCCTGTTGGTTGACGAGCCGGTCGCGGGCATGACCGACGCCGAGACCGCCGCCACCGCCGAGCTTTTGCGCGAAATCGCGCTTGATCATTCGGTGATCGTGGTCGAGCACGACATGCATTTCGTGCGCGAGCTCGGCGTCAAGGTGACGTGTCTTCACGAAGGCGCGGTGCTGGCCGAGGGCACGCTCGATCAGGTGAGCGCCGATCCGCGCGTCGTCGAAGTCTATCTGGGGCGGTGACGCATGCTGACTGTCGATAGAATCGATCTTTTCTACGGCGCGGCGCAGGCCTTGCGGTCCGTTTCGATCAAGGCGCAGACCGGGCGCATTCTGACCGTTCTCGGGCGCAACGGCGTCGGCAAGTCGTCACTCCTGCGCGCCATCGTCGGACAGCACATGCCGGCGTCCGGTTCGATCCGCTGGAACGACCAGGACATGACGAAGATGACCCCGTACCTGCGGGCCAAGGCCGGCTTTGGCTATGTCCCGCAGGGGCGCGAGATTTTCCCGCTCCTCACCGTGCGCGAAAATCTCATGACCGGCTACGCCACCCGGCCGCGCAACGAGCGGACGATCGACGACGAGATCTTTTCGCTGTTTCCCGTGCTCAACGACATGCTTGGCCGGCGCGGCGGCGATCTTTCGGGCGGTCAGCAGCAGCAACTCGCCATCGCCCGGGCGCTGGTGACCAAGCCAAAGCTTCTCGTCCTTGATGAGCCGACCGAGGGCATCCAGCCTTCAATCATCAAGGACATCGGCCGCGCCCTCGTCCACCTGCGCCGCAAGGGTGAGATGGCGATCCTTGTCGTCGAGCAATATTTTGAATGGGCGCGCGACATCTGCGACGACTACGCCGTCATGGATCGGGGCGTCGTCGTGCTTGCGGGCGCGCGCGAGCAGATGGACGAGACCGCGGTGCGCGCGCGGATGACGGTCTGAGAGCGGCGACCTTAGCGTTCAGTGCACAGCCTGCGCCGGGACCTTCGGGGTGACGACGTTGCGCAGGAAAGGAACCAGCAGCGTGGCGAAGACGAAGCAGACCATGATGGCGAGAAAGGCGTCGGCATAGGCCAGGGTCGAAGCCTCGCGATAAGTGAGTAGCCAAAGCTGTTTGAGCGCGGTTTGATACCCGGCTTGTTGGCTCCCCGGAATCGCGGCGTAGCGTTGCGCGACTTCGTTCACGAGCCTCATCATGGCGCCGTTGGCCGGCGTCAAGTTCGACGCAATTGCCTGGAAATGGCAATTCGTTCGATCGTTGAGGATCGCGCCGCAGACCGCGATGCCGACCGCGCCTCCGAGATTGCGCATCATGTTGAACAGGCCGCTCGCATATTTGAGCCGTTCTGGCGGCAGGCTGCCGAGGCCGAGATTGACGCTGGGCGCCACGGCGAACACCTGCGGAAAGCCGCGCAAAACTTGCGGCAGGAAAAGCTCCGCCGCGCCCCAATCATGGGTGATGAAACTGAAGCTCCACATTGACAGACCGAAAGACGCGAGGCCCACCATCATGAGCCAGCGCGTGTCAAATTTCTTTGCAAGCATGACATAGACCGGCACGCCGACGAGCGACGCCACTCCAGTCGAGAAAATGGCCATGCCCGTCTGCCAGGCGCTGAATCCGCGCACGTAACCCAAAAACAGAGGCGTCAGATAGATGGTCGAGAAGATGCCGATGCCGGTGATGAACGAGAGAATGCAGCCGAGTGCGAAGTTCCGATTTCCAAACGCGCGGAGGTCGACGACTGGCCGCGGAAAAGTGAGGCTGCGGACGACGAACAGAAAGCCCGCGACGCCAGCGATCATCGCGCAATCACGGATGGTCGCATCGTCAAACCAGTTCCAGCGCGAACCTTCCTCGAGCACGTATTCCAAGGTCCCAAGCGCCATCGCCATGAGGATGATGCCGGGATAGTCCGCGCCCTTGAGCAGCTTAACGTCGGGCTCGTCGATCTTCACCAGTAGGGGCGCCAGGATCGATATGGCGATGCCTGGAATGACGTTGACATAGAACAGCCAGCGCCAATCGAGCGTGTCAGTGATAAAACCGCCAATCACCGGTCCCAGCGTCGGCGCGACCGTCGCGATGCCGCCGACCACAGCTGCGGAATAGACGCGCCGCGGCCCCTGGAAATAATGAAAGGTCGAGGTGAAGACGATCGGGATCATCGACGCCCCCAGCAATCCCTGAAGCGCCCGGAACACGATCATACTTTCGATGTTCCAGGCGAGCCCGCACAGCATGCTCGCGACAGTGAAGCCGGCAGCCGAAGCGGTGAACAGCCAGCGAGTCGAGAAGACGCGCGTGAGCCAGCCCGACAGCGGGATCATGATGATCTCGGCGATGAGATACGCAGTCTGCACCCAGCTGATCTGATCCTGGGCCGCGCTGAGGCCGCCACCGATGTCCTGGAGCGACGAAGCGACGATCTGGATGTCGAGGAGCGCGATGAACATGCCCACGCACATCACCACGAACGGCCCGAGGCTCCACACCCAGCTCGCTTCTGAAGGCACGGCAGATGGCGTGGCCGTGGAGGGGATGGCCGCGGCTGTCATTGTGCGTCGCCCGAGGCCGAACGCGTATCCACACCGACATTTGCCGAGAGACCCGGTCGCAGCGCACGAAGCATCGGGTCGTCGTCCAGCTTGATGCGAACGGGAACGCGCTGAACGATCTTGGTGAAGTTGCCGGTGGCGTTCTCTGGCGGGATCACGCTGAAGACCGCGCCTGTGGCCGGGGCGACGGTCAGAACATGGCCGCGAAAGACATGGTCCGGCAGCACATCAGCAACGACCGTCGCCGTTTGTCCGGCCACCATGTGCTCGAGCTGGCTCTCCTTGAAGTTGGCGTCCACCCAAAGGTCATGCGCCGGGATGATCGTGACGAGATAGGCTCCGCCGGCGACATAGGCGCCGACCTGAGCGGCGCGGTTTCCCACATAGCCGTCGATCGGCGAGCGAATATCGGTGTAGCCAAGGTTCAGTTCGGCTGTGTGGAGATCGGCCTCGGCCTGGGCGACATCGGCCTTGGCGACGGCGATCTCGGCGTCCAGAACCGTCAGCTGTTGCTTCGCGGCATCGAGCCCGGCCGCGGACGAAACCACGCTGGCCTCAGCCGCCAGATTGAGCGACGACGCCCGTTCCGCGTTTTGCCGTGATCCGGCGGCAGTCTGCGCGAGGTCGCGATATCTTTGATCGTCCTGCTTGGCGAACGTCGCCTCCGCAGTCTTGGCGTCGAGATCCGCCTTCGCCTGGCGGATGGCCGCTTGTTGCAGCATCTGTTTGCGCTCGAGGCTGTCGAGGGTCGCCTTACGCGCCTCGACAATCGCAGACGCGCGGTCGAGCGCGGCGCGGAAATCGCGGTCGTCAAGACGGATCAACGGCTGTCCGGCGCGCACATATTCGTTGTCGCCAACGAGGATCTCAGCCACGAAGCCAGCGACGTGCGGCGATATCGGGGTGACATTGCCCCCGGCATAAGCATCGTCGGTGCTTTCGATGAACCGCCCGACGGTCCAATACTCATAACCGTAGCGCGCTCCGGCGACCGCAATGAGCCCGCCAAGAGTCACGTAGGCCAGCCATTTGAGCCGTGCTTTTGTCAGCAGGCTCGTTGGCGCCGTTGCAATGGTTTCACCAGCGATCGCACTCATTGACGTCTCCTTTGTTCGTATCTCTCTGCCGCGGAGCCAAGAAGAGCGTATATACCCCTATATGGTCCAACGAATTGAAACTGACCGGCGTCTACTTGGTCCTTACAGGTTGTGTCGTTTAGCCAGCCGCGGCGACTTCCATGGGGAGGTCGGTCGCCGCGACCTCGTGCAGAAGAGCGCGCAGTCCAACGGTTCGCTCATTGCCGAAGGCGGTCGCAAACTCTCGTTGCGCATCCTTCCAGCCCTGGTATCCGGCCCGCAGCCGTTCGAGGCCGGCGTCCGTCAATCGCAGCTCCTTGCTGCGACGGTCCGTGCGGCCCGGCTTAATGCTGATCAGTCCGTCGCGTTCGAGCGGCAGGATGTTTCGGCCAAGCGTGGTTCGGTCCATCACCATTTGATCGGCCAACGCATTGATCGTCATCGGCCCGTGCCGTCTCAGCCGGGCGAGAATGGAGAACTGGGTCGTGCGCAGGCCCACCGGGGCCAGATGCCGATCATAAAACTGTGTGACGTGGCGCGCCGCCTGGCGAACGGCGAGGCAGGTGCATTCCTCGAGCGGCAGCTTATCGGTCGACATTGCGAACTCTCGTCCTTGACATCAGGAGCATGTGCGCCTAGTTAAGTGCATATACGCATAATGTCAAGGCCAGATCAGGAGTTCCTCGGATGACCCATTCCCTCGGCACGGCCCTCATTACCGGCGCCTCGTCTGGCATCGGCGCTGTTTACGCCGACCGGCTCGCGAAGCGCGGCTATGATCTTATCTTAGTTGCGCGCAACGGCGAGAAACTGAAATCCTTGGCCGCACGACTGATGTCAGAGACGGGTCGGTCCGTGAAAGCGCTTCCCGCCGATCTCGGCGACAAAGCAGCGCTCGCAAAAATCGAGACCGTTCTTCGCGACGACCCAAGCATCACCATGTTCGTCAACAACGCCGGCGCAGCCACCCTCGCGCCGCTGCTGGACTCCAATGTCGACACGATGGAGGCGATGATCACGCTGAACGTCACTGCGCTCACGCGTCTGACTTATGCCGCGGCGCCCGCCTTCGTTGCGCGCGGCGCAGGCGCCATTATCAACATCGGATCTGTGGTCGGCGTCGCGCCCGAGAGGCTCAATGGCGTCTATGGCGCCAGCAAAGCCTTTGTCCTCGCGCTCACCCATTCGCTGCAGCACGAACTCGCTCACAAAGGGGTGCGCGTCCAGGCGGTGCTGCCCGCGGCCACAGCGACGGATATCTGGGAAAAGGGCGGTCTTCACCATTCGAAGCTGCCCGCTGGCACCGTGATGTCGACCGAGGACATGGTCGACGCTGCTTTGGCGGGTCTTGACCAGGGAGAAGTGGTGACGATCCCCCCGCTTCAGGACGCGGACGATTGGAACCGCTTCGAGGCGGCGCGCCGCGCGCTGGCGCCGAAGTTTGCCAATTCCGCTCCCGCGCCCAGGTATCGGGCCGCCGAACCCGTTCGTCAGATCGCCTGACAGCGAGCGAAGCACAACAGTCGAGGATCGAGCCATGACGTCACGTTCAGTATTGATTGCGGAACCCGTCCGCACGGCGATTGGCGCCTTTGGCGGAACTCTGAAGGACGTGCCGGCGCCCGACCTTGGCGCCGTCGCTATCCGCGCCGCGGTCGAACGGGCTGGGCTTAAGCCAGACGAGATCGAGACAGCGGCGATGGGCAATGTCATTCAGGCGGGGACGAAAATGAATCCGGCCCGTCAGGCGGCGGTCCAAGCCGGCCTGCCGGTGACGGTTCCGGCCATGACCGTGAACCGCGTCTGCGGCTCGGGCGCGCAAGCGATCGTGTCCGCGGCGCAGGAGATCCTGCTTGGCAACGCGAATGCCGCCGTCGCCGGCGGCATGGAAAGCATGGACCAGGCGCCTTACCTCGTCGGGCGCGGTCGATGGGGATATCGGCTAGGAGACGGGCAGCTTTACGACAGCGTGCTTCGCGACGGACTTAACGACGCCTTCTCCGGGGAACACTCAGGCTGGCATACCGAGGACCTGGTGGAGAAATATCAGGTGACACGCGAGGCCCAGGACCAATGGGCTCTGCGCTCGCAACAGCGCTTCGCCCGCGCGAAAGACGCCGGTCATTTCAAGGCGCAGATCGCGGCGGTCCAGGTTCCCGGCAAAAAGGCCCGACGCAGTTCTACGAGGACGAAGCCAATCGACCGGACACCACCCTCGAAACGCTCGCGAGGTTGAAGCCGGCGTTCCGCCCGAACGGCGCCATCACCGCCGGCAATGCCCCCGGATTGAACGACGCGGCCGCCGCTATGGTGCTCGCGGACGAGGCCTGGGCCGACAAGCGCGGTCTTGCCCCGGCTGCGCGGCTCGTTGCTTACGGCATTGCCGCGGTCGAGCCTGGCATGTTCGGCCTCGGGCCGGTTCCGGCTGTCAAGCAGGCGTTGCAGCGCGCCGGATGGGAGATTGCCTCCATTGAGCGCGCGGAGATCAATGAGGCCTTCGCCGCGATCGCCATTGTCGTGGCGCGCGAACTCGGATTGTCCGACGAGATCGTCAATGTCGAGGGCGGCGCCGTCGCCCATGGCCACCCGATCGGCGCGACCGGCGCCGTGTTGACCACCAAGCTCATCCACTCGATGCGCCGGGACGGTCTTAAGCGCGGTCTGGTCACGCTATGCATCGACGGAGGCCAGGGCATCGCCCTCGCAATCGAAACGTTGCACTGAGCGGCGAGGAAGCAGAGAGATGCCCGAGCGCTACCTTGAGGACTTCGCGGTCGCGGAGAAGCTGTCGCGTCACGCGCGCAACGTTCTTCGGCGCGGCGATGGCGGCGATTGGCGATGCGGCCAGGGCTCAGGACGCCGGCTCCGGAAGCTGTAGCAATGCCGCGATTGCTTTGCCGGACGGCGGCGTCGCTACGAAAACCCGCGAGGAGCAAATCCGCGCCGTCAGGATCGCCCGCGCCATGCGAGCGGGGCCGCGCAGCATTACGGAGAACGCGACGGTCGCAGAGATGGATGCGCAGGGCCGCATGACCGAGGTCTTATGAAAAGGTACGAACGAATGGGTCTGCATGCCCGGCAACGAGGACGTCGTCGGCGATCCACCCATGTGTGTCGACGCATTGGGCATCCAGTGGTTCAAGGATTTGCATCAGGGGAAGCCGCAACCGACCAACACGGCGCCAGGGCTTTGTTACATGCTCTGCGGCGCAACGCAGCACAGCAACACGAACGCCCGTGACAAAACGAGCCCCGCCATACCGATTGGCCCGCACTGGATGATCCTCTGGCCCTTCGACGCCAACCATTGCGGACTGCCGACGACAGTCCGAGACGCCGGCGCCTGGATCATGTTTGCCGGGACGCCTTACGCTTTATCTGCATGTTTGCGGGACGCCTTGGGCAGGCAATGAATATGCGCTTGGCGACGAAGCGATCTGGACGATGCGCTATCAGAAGCGAACCGCCGGTTGACGCTCGCGATCTCTGAGCGCATCGCTATCCGGCGCGCTCGAACACCTCGGCCCGCGCTTCGACAATGTCCTCGATCATCCCGTCGGCGGCGAAGGGCGCGAGCTTTTCGCGCATGGCGCTCCTCATCGCCGGGACTTCTTCGCCGAGCCGCTCCGACGACGAAGTCGACATCGACAGAACGCGTTCGACGAGGCGCTTGACGGGAACGACGTTGGTCGCTTCGACGCGGATCGTCCCGCAGGGAATGAATGATCCGCCGGCGAAAAATGTATGGTGGTCGCGCGCCGGCCGCTCGCCCTTCCAGCGATCGCGCACCTTGTTGAAGGCCTCAAGCCAGGGGTTGCGACCGTCTTTGACGCTCGACGCGCCGCACACGAGAACCTTTCTGCTTGGGGCGAGAGCGCGATCGAGCGCTGCTCGGGCAGGCTCGGGATCGAGCCAGTGGATCGCGCGGCCGATGGTGACGATGTCGAATGCGCCGAGCTTCGCAGCGACATCCTCGAAGCGGCCGTCGATGAACGCCACCGCTGCGCCCGCGCGCTTGGCCGCCGCGCGCGCCGCCTCGACCATGCCCGGCTCCGGATCGACGCCCAACACCTCCCGGCAATAGGGCGCAAAGCCGATCGCCAGAATGCCTGGGCCCGCGCCGACGTCGAGCAGGCGCTGGCTACGATCGAAGCCAAGCTGTTGCGCGACGGCGGCGAAGAACGCCGCGCCATAAGGCGGCCGGGCCCGCTCATAATAGGCGACGGTGGAGGCGAAGCGTCCCATGCGATCCTTGCGGCGTCGAACACGACGCCTGCAAGTCAGAAACCACGCGACCGCGGCTTGAACATGGCGGTCCTGCCGGCTTGGGTAGAGGCCAGTGAGCGCTCCGCTTACCGCTGTCGATGTCTTCAATGCCGCGGCGGCGGCAAAAACTTTCGGTCAATGAAAGACTGAAGTGCGCCGCGCAACGCATCGCGGGTGTCGATCGCAGCGTTGAAGCCGGCCTTGCGAAGCTTGACGGTGCTCACGAAGGCGACGGGGCCTGCAGGAGCGCCATATGCAAACGCAAAGTCGGCGTGTTGATCGCCCTGCCCGACAAACGAGCGCAGGTCTCCACTTGCAAGGCCGTACTTGGCGACGATCTTCGCCCAGACGTCAGCATTCTCGCGAATATACGCCACGAGGCTGGCGGGCTCATCAGGCCCCAAATCCACTCCCAACGTTTCTGCCAGCGCGGGCCACACACTCCGCCACTCGAAGACGTCGCCATTGGTGATGTTGAAAATTTCGTTCGCAGCCTGCGGGGCTTCAGCCGCCCATACCATTACCTGGCCAACCAGATCGGCGTCAGCCATTTCCCAGACGAACGACGGACCGCCGGGAAAGCTGAACCGTTCGCCCTTCTCGCGGCGGATAGCAGCATAGACGCCGATGGCCGGGAGGACGTTCAGCGCGCCCGGCGTCTTCCCGGTGACGAGCTGGGGACGCAGCGCGGTATAGTTGAAACCGTGTTTGGCGCCCGCGTCCCGAACATAGTCCTGCTGATCGAGGAAAAAGTTCGCATGGTTATCCCGCGGGTCGCTTTCGCGAGCCGGGATCGCGATCGGGTGAAGGTGTACGCCATAGGCCTTAGTTCCTTGCAGGATAGACACATGCCTAACGACGGACTTCCGAGACGCGAGAGGCTCGATCACATTGCGCAGCATCGCGTTGTTGATCTCGATCTGGTCGGCGTTCGACCAGCCCCCGACCAGATCGTGAGGATTTTCGTAAATCGCCGCGTACGCGACATGCGTGACCTCGGCGAGCGCAGACAGCGCCTTCCGGGCGGCATTCTCATCACGCAAGTCCAACGAGACGAACTCAAAATCTCGCCCACTCGGTAATTCCGGTTTGCGCCTCGAAACGCCAATAACGTTCCAGCCCACGTCCAGAAAGGACTCTATAGCGGCGACCCCGATAAGGCCGCTCGCACCTGCCACTAGGACTTTATTCTTCATGTCGATCATCTCTCCTCTCCGTCGTTTATTGAAGGGTTTGGAAGGCTTCGATGGGCGTTGAACTAAGCGATGCGTTGAGCGACGGGTATTGCGCAGCGGCCAATATCATATATGCACGCCCCGTATGAATGATCGGCTGCTGCAGCTCGCCTTGTTCGTACGCACGGTCGAGAGCGGAAGCTTCTCCAAGGCCGCCCGCGAATTCGGCCTGTCCCAGCCTTCCGTGTCGCGCGCGATCGCGGCGCTCGAGCGCCGATTGGGGGTCAAGCTTCTGGTCCGCACCACCCGGCAGGTCTCCACGACCGACGCCGGCGAGGCGTTGTTGGCCCGCGCGCGCGACGCCCTGCTCGCGATCGACGACGCCGAAAGCGCGGCGCGCGGCGCCGACCGCCTCTCCGGCGTGCTGCGGGTCGCCTTGCCGCCGGAATATGGCGTCCAGCGCATCGTGCCGTTGCTTCCGGCGTTCTTCGGCCGGCATCCGCTGCTCAAGATCGATCTCATGATGTCGGACCGCTACGAAAACCTGATCGCCGAAGGCGCCGACCTCGCGCTCCGAATCGGCGACTTGCCGGATTCGAGCTTCGTGGCCCGAAAGCTCGAGAGCGCCAAGCGCCTCATCATCGCCGCGCCGTCCTATCTCGCCCGCCGCGGTGCGCCCGCGAGCCTCGCCGACCTTGCTCGGCACGAGCTCATCAGCGGACCGGGCGACACGGGCGACGAGACCTGGGTCGCGCGCCGCAACGGAAGGATCGAGCGTCAGGCCGTGAGTCCCCGCATCCATTCGCGTTCGGCGACGGGCGTCGTCGCCTGCGCAGTCGCGGGACTCGGCATAGCCAGCGCGTCGATCTGGATGTGCGCGGATGCGCTCGTGTCAGGCAAGGTCGTCGAGATCCTCCCCGACTATGCGCTCGATCCGGTCCTGGCTTATGTCGTCTATCCCGCTGGCCGTCGGCCATCGCAGAGGGCGCGCGCGTTCAGCGACTATCTGGAGCAGGCTCTTGCCGCGATCGGGGAAGATAGGGGACCGTCGGACGTTCTCGAAAAGACGGCGACAAGGTCCAGCCGGTCGCAGCCGGCTTACCCGTTGCGGAAGGCGTAGGCATAGCCGTTGAGGGCTGGTGCGCCACCCAGATGAGCGTACAGCACCTTCGATCCCTTCGGGAAAAAGCCCTTCTTCGTGAGATCGATCATGCCTTGCATCGATTTACCCTCGTAGACCGGGTCGGTGATCATGGCCTCAAGCCGCGCCACGAGCCGGATCGCCTGCTTGGTCTCATCGGACGGAACGCCGTAGATCGGATAAGCGTAATCCTCGATCAGCACCACGTCGTCATCGTCGATGGCCTGGCCAAGCTCGATCAGTTCCGCAGTCTCGCGAGCAATATCGAGCACCTGCGCCTTCGTCTGCTTCGGCGTGGCCGAGGCGTCAATGCCGAGGACCTTGCGCTGCCGGCCGTCCTTGGCGAAGCCGACCACCATGCCGGCATGGGTTGAGCCGGTCACCGTGCAAACGACGATATAGTCGAACGCAAACCCGAGTTCGCGCTCTTGCGCGCGTAATTCCTCGGCGAAGCCGACATAGCCGAGCCCGCCGTATTTATGCACCGAGGCGCCTGCCGGAATCGGGTAAGGCCGGCCGCCCTGCGCTTCGACCTCCTTGAGCGCGTCCTCCCAGCTCTTGCGGATGCCGATGTCAAAACCGTCGTCGACTAGCCGCACGTCGGCGCCCATGATGCGGCTCAGCATGATGTTGCCGACCCGGTCGTAGACCGCATCTTCATGTGGGACCCAGGCTTCCTGCACCAGCCGGCATTTCATGCCGATTTTGGCCGCGACCGCCGCCACTTGGCGCGTGTGATTCGACTGCACGCCGCCGATCGACACCAGCGTGTCGGCGTTCGAGGCGATCGCGTCGGGGATGATGTATTCGAGCTTGCGCAGTTTGTTGCCGCCGAACGCGAGGCCGGAATTGCAGTCCTCGCGCTTGGCGTAAAGCTCGACCTTATCGCCCAGATGCGCGCTCAGGCGCTTCAGCCTCTCGATCGGCGTCGGACCGAAGGTGAGGGGATAGCGTTGAAACTTTTCCAGCATGCGCGGCGGCCTGTGGTCGGGAGGACGCTGGCGATGCTAGACCAAGACGCGTTGGGCTGGAATCGGCTTCCTGAGCGGCTATTTGCGTCGAAGGACCATCATCCACGAATATCAAGGCCGAGTTCAAAGCGTCCATGCGCCGGGGCGCCGAGTTAGAAGGGAGCGCTTCATGAGCTTGCCCGCGCAGAATTCAACGGTGGAGGCTCAACCGCTCATAGCGGTGCGCGATGTCAGGGCGAGCAGCCGATGGTACGCCGAATTGTTTGGAGCAGACCCGCTTCCGGATCACAGCCACCGCGACGTTTACGATCGGATCTCGCGCTCTGGTCGGTTGCTTCTTCAACTCCACGCTTGGGACGCGGAAGACCATCCCAATCTCGTCAACGCAGACGCGGCGCCTGCCGGACACGGCGTCTTGTTGTGGTTCCAGGTCGATGATTTTGATTCGGTCGTCGAGCGAGCTCGCCGGTTGGGGGCGGAGATTGTCGAAGAACCTCACATCAACCCCGCGCCCCGGCACAGGGAGATTTGGCTCCGCGACGCCGATGGGTATGTTGGTGGTCGCCAGTCCGGACGGCGAATGCGGTTCCTGACCTCGTCGCGACCGCCGGTTCCAGTCGCCCGCGCTCACGTGTCAAGGGAGCGCGATCGCGCCGAATCTCGCGGCATTGGCGGATGCGAACGATGAAGAGTTCTTCGCCGATCTCGATATCGAAACGCGCGCGAAGATCACGGCGGCGATGAAGGCCATCGTGCGCCGCAAAGGACTACGGGGCGCGCCTGTCGATTGACCGGGCGCAGGGTCACGAGAGAAACAAGAGAGAGGAGCGACGCTATGGACGCCCATGTGAAGGATGTCGTGCGCGAAATGAGCAAGGCCTCGGACGAGGAGCGCGTCACATTTACCGAGGTGGTGAAGGCCCTGATGGAGGTTGGGATCGAGCGCTATCACGCCGACCTCGTCGCTGGGCGGAAGACCTATTATCTTCCCGACGGCGATTTCGAAGAGGTGCAAGTTCATAAAGTGGGCAGCGCGGCGGTGAAGTTCTCGGCCGAAGGTGTGGAGAAGGCGGTCCGCGCCATCCAGCGGCGGGAGATTGCTTATCGCGAATTCTGCCGCCAGATCGCCGACGCAGGCTGCGTCGGCTATTTCGTCAGCCTGGCCGGGCGCCGCGCCGTCTATTATGGCCGCACCGGGGACGAGCACGTCGAATGGTTTCCCGGGGCCAAGCCATGACGCCTGACCGCTTTTTCGAACGGCTACCGGCCTACGAAGCCGTCCGCCCCGGCGCTTAGGCCGGGTCGCGTGCCTTGGGCCAATTCTCAGGACAATTTCGCCCTTATGACGTTAGTGTTGGTCGCAGCGAGCTTGAAATATGGGGAGAGACTTGCGGCGGCTATGACTGCATGTGCTCAGAGGCGCAGCCGCGACAAGGCCGGCCAACAGCTAACGGTATAAGAGCCAGCAAAAGGCTTTTCGAAAACCGGAGTCCGTGCATCATGCGCAGCGCCAGTTCGCCGAGATCGTTGGTGAAGGGAACGTCGAGGTCGACCGATCCCGCCCTCAAATTCCCCGCCAAAACAAAACTTTCCAAATAACCGTGATTTTTCCAACTCACCCGGCTGGGCAGTTACGTTTTTATTTGAATCGACCGTAACCCAGTGAAAGGGCCCGATTCGCAAAATAAACACGAGTAAATGCTAGTGAATTTACTGGCGTTTACTCGTGTTTATTGGCGTCTACTGGCGTTTATTTGCGCGGCCACGACCCCGTCGAGCCACGCGATGAGATCGCGCGTCACCTCGTCGCGGTTGGTCTCGTTGAGGGTCTCGTGCCGGGCGCCCGGATAGATTCGGGTCGTGAGCTTGGTGAAGGTAGCCGCCTTCAGGTCTTGGATGAGGCCCTTGATATTGGCGCCGACCGGATCGCGCTCGCCGGAGAAGACATAGACGGGCATGTCCTTGCGGATCGGTGCGAGGCTCGCCGGACCGGTGACACGGGGCAGGGCGTCGAGCACGTCGATCGCGAGCTGGGTCGTGAACGGAAAGCCGCAGAAAGGATCGGCGACAAAGGCGTCGACCTCCTTGTCGTCGCGCGAGAGCCAGTCGAAGGCGGTGCGCGTTGGTCTGAACGGCTTGTTGAAGTCGCCGAACCACATGTTGAAGATGAGCTGGCTTTTGCCGCGCTTGCCCAGACGAAGCCGTTCCTCGCGGGCGATGAGCCGGCCCAGGGTCGCAATCGCGGGGGGCTTGCCGTTCGACCCAGAAAGGGCGACGCCGGCCAGCGCGTTCGAATGCTTGGCGATGAACCCGCGCCCGAGGAACGAGCCCAGCGAATGGCCGAGGAATATAATCGGCGTTCCCGGCTGCTCCAAGGCGATTCTGCGGTTCAAGGTCCAGAGGTCGCCGACGACCTTGTCCCAGCCGCCCTCATCGGCGAAATGGCCGAGATCGGCGGTGGGCGCTTTTGGCCCGTGGCCGCGATGGTCGTTGGCGTAAGCTCCATAGCCGGCCGCGTTGAGCGCGGCGGCGAGGCGCGCGTATCGTGCGCTGTGTTCGGTGAGGCCGTGGGCGATCTGGACGATCGCGCGCGGAGGACTTTCGGGAAGCCAGCGTCGCGCCAGCAGGGGCGTCCCATCCTCGGCGCGAAGCTCAAACTCCGTCGCCGGCATTCCCTTCCCGTCCTCGGAAACCAGGCCGCAAAAGCCGCTGGTTACGCCCAAACTCGCCTGCGCAGCGCCGCCGTGTCAAGCAGCCGCAGCCGGCGAGCGGGGTCAGTGACTGGATCAAACTGAGCCCAGCCTCTCTCGGCAAATCCGTTTCGACAATTCGTTGCGGAAAAGCGGAAATCTGCTAAACTCCCAGGCATGAACCCTATCGGCTCAGGCGCGGGAAGGCTACTGGCTGCCGTCTTTAGTGGATCCCGAGGCCGCGAGAAAATTATTAAGCGCAACTCTCCGCGTAAGCTATTGAAAAGGCTCGTTTCGGACGAGAGAATCCAAGGAAATCCAAGGAAATCCAAACGTCCGTGGACCCACATTCAGGGAGGGTTTCGAGGCTGAAATCGCCCAGACCAAGACATTCCAAACGCGCGGAGGGCGGCTCCACGTCATGATAAATCCTCGCGGCCATTCAGTTGTCCAGAACCAGGTTCCCCGTGGGGTCATGAGCGAGCCCGTGAGGATTTCGTTCGCCAAATCGATCTTGATCGGTTAGGTGTCAGAGTCCCATGGCGCGGTATATCTTCATCACCGGCGGCGTGGTTTCCTCGCTTGGCAAGGGTCTGGCTTCAGCGGCTTTGGGCGCGCTCCTGCAAGCGCGCGGCTACACCGTCCGCCTGCGCAAGCTCGATCCTTATCTCAACGTCGACCCGGGCACGATGAGCCCGACCCAGCACGGCGAAGTGTTCGTCACTGACGACGGCGCTGAGACCGACCTCGACCTCGGCCATTACGAGCGCTTCACCGGCCGCAGCGCCAATAAGCAGGACAACATCACCACCGGGCGCATCTATCAGGAGCTGATCGCCAAGGAGCGTCGCGGCGACTATTTGGGCGCGACGGTGCAGGTGATTCCCCATGTCACCAACGCGATCAAGGACTTCGTCCTCGAGGGCAACGACGGCGTCGATTTTGTGCTGGTCGAGATCGGCGGCACGGTCGGCGACATCGAGGGCCTGCCATTCTTCGAGGCGATCCGCCAGCTCGGCAACGATCTGCCGCGCGGTCATGTCGTCTTCATCCACCTGACGCTATTGCCCTTCATCCCGGCCGCGGGCGAGCTCAAGACCAAGCCGACCCAACACTCGGTCAAGGAATTGCGCTCGATCGGCGTCCAGCCGCATATCCTGCTCTGCCGCTGCGATCGCGAGATTCCGCGCGATGAGCGGCGCAAGCTCGGACTTTTCTGCAACGTGCGCGAAAGCGCTGTGATCGAGGCGCGCGACGCGCGTTCGATCTACGATGTGCCAGCGCTCTATCACGCCGCCGGCCTCGACCGCGAAGTGCTGGCCGCCTTTGGCATCGAGCCCGCGCCCAAGCCCGACATGCGCCGCTGGGACAGCGTCTCCAAGGCCTATCACAATCCCGAGGGCGAGGTGTCGATCGCCGTGGTCGGCAAGTACACGGGCCTGAAGGACGCCTATAAATCGCTGATCGAGGCGCTAACTCACGGCGGTATGGCCAATAGGGTGCGGGTCAAGCTCGACTGGATCGAAAGCGAGATTTTCGAGAGCGCCGACCCGGCGCCGCGGCTCGAGGGCGTCAACGGCATCCTGGTGCCCGGCGGCTTTGGGTCGCGCGGCGCCGAGGGCAAGATCCTGGCGGCGCGGTTCGCGCGCGAGCGCAAGGTGCCCTATCTGGGCATCTGCTTTGGCATGCAGATGGCGGTCATCGAGGCCACCCGTTCGCTCACCGGGCTGCTTGAGGCCAACTCGACCGAGTTCGGTCCGACGCCAGAGCCGGTGGTTGGCCTCATGACCGAGTGGCTGCGCGGCAACGAGCTCGAACGGCGCCAAGCGGCAGGCGATCTCGGCGGCACGATGCGGCTCGGCGCCTATCGCGCGTTTCTTAAGCCCGGTTCGCGCATCGCCGCCATTTACGGCGAAAGCGAGATTTCCGAGCGCCACCGCCATCGCTATGAGGTCAACACCGCCTACCGCGCGCGGTTGGAAGAGAAGGGCCTTGTGTTCGCAGGCATGTCGCCGGACGGCCTGTTGCCCGAGACGATCGAACTCGCCGATCACCCCTGGTTCATCGGCGTGCAATTCCATCCGGAGCTCAAATCGAGGCCCTTCGAGCCCCACCCGCTGTTCGCCAGCTTCATCGCCGCGGCCAAGGCGCAAAGCCGGCTGGTGTAGGGCGCCGAAACCTTCGCGGCAGTTGCAAAAACAAGCGGCCGGGAGTCAGCGAGACGCCGCCGCCGCCAACTCCGCCGAAGGCAACGCCGTGTGGGCGCCAAGATAAGCGGCGCGCATCTGCTTCAGCGCGAACAACGCAAGCAACGCTGTGGCGACGTCCATCGCGACCGCGACGCCGAACACCGGCGTCCAGCTTCCAGTCGCGACCCTCATCGCTGCCGCTACCGGGCCTCCGAGGATCGAGCCGACGCCCTGAGCAATATAGAGGAAGCCGTAATTCGTCGTGGCGTGGCGGGTTCCGAACGTGTCGGTGAGCGTCGAGGGGAAGAGTGAGAAAATCTCGCCCCAGCCGAAGAAGACGAGACCCGAGAGCACGATGAAGGCCGGCGCGTCGTGCCGGAAGACGAGCAAAAGCAAGATCGCCGCCGCCTCCAGCCCGAAGGCGAGGCCCATCATGTTCTCTCGACCGATTCTATCCGACACCCAGCCAAAGAAAGGTCGCGTGAATCCGTTGAGCAGTCGGTCCACGGTCAGAGCGAATGGCAGGGCCGCAAGCCCCAGCACTACGACGTCCGCGACGCCGAAATCGCGGGCGAAATTGGCGAAGTTCGACGTCACCATGAGCCCGCCGGTCGACATCATCGTCATCATTGCGAACATCAGCCAGAAGATCGGGGTCTTCAGCATGTCGACTGGCGCCACGTCTTCCCCACTCGCGTGCGTCGCCGCTGAGCCTGGCGCTTCGCCCTCGCGCGGCTCGCGCAGGCCGAGCGCTGCGAGAACGCCGATGGCCCCGAGAATGACGCCGAACACGACCAGGGTCATCGGGGCGCCGGACGAGGCCAGCATCGATGAAATGGGAAATGTCGTCAGCATGGCGCCCATTCCGTAGCCCGCCGCGACAATCCCGATCGCAAACCCGCGCCGGTCGGGAAACCACCTCGCCATCAGGCCGATGACGCCGACATAGACGATGCCGGTCCCGACGCCGCAGAAGAGTCCGTAGGTCAGGAACAGCGTCCAGACGCTGTCGACGCGAGCCGACAGGACCCACCCGAGTCCCGTCAGCGCCGCTCCGGCGGCGACCAGCGCCTTCGGCCCGAACCGGTCGACCAGCCACCCTTGGGCGGGCGAGAAGAGAGTCTGCAAGACGATGAGCGCCGAAAACGTGATCTGCACGGTTGGCAGCCCCGCGCCGGTCGCCGCCTGGAACGGCTTGACGAACAGCGTCCAAACATATTGTGGGCTCGAGATGGCCATCATGACCACGAGACCAAGCAGAAGCTGAACCCATCTCGTCGGCGAGGCGGCGGGCGGCGAAGGCATCGGATCCTCCGGATAAAACGCGTCTCATCGGCCAAGCAAGCCGCGTGCCCGTCCCCTCGCCGGCGGGTGCGCCATGCTGGACGAGGGCCGGCCGATCTGGCAAAGCACCGGCTTCAAGGAAGGATGGCCGAGTGGTTTAAGGCAGCGGTCTTGAAAACCGCCGTGGGCGCAAGTCCACCGTGAGTTCGAATCTCACTCCTTCCGCCAGAAACACTGCGCCTCACTGCGCTTGAAGGCGCAAAACGCGACAGAAACAGTCGATATATCAAGGCGATGTCAGCGGCCTCGCAGCGCCTCGCAGCGCTTGACTGCGCCCGGAAGAGCGCTACATCTGCTAGGGATGGCGCACGGGATGACTGGTGTGACGCGAAAAGGCGTCCGCCCAACTGAAGGCGCCCAAAAAACAACAACGGACAGGACAAGACAACAATGGCGAAGACGTCAGAAATTCTCACGGCGCGGCAAGTGGACTCTGCCAAGCCTAAGCCGGGCCGAAAGAGCGCCACACGCTTAAGCGACGGCGACAATTTGTATTTGAGCGTTTCGCCATCGGGCGGGCGCTCATGGGTGTTTATTTACCGCTGGCATAAGCGGACGATCGAGGCGGGCTTGGGCAAGGCGGGCAAAGGCGGCGTGACGCTCGCCGAGGCGCGCCGCAAGGCTGAGCAAGGCCGGGCTTGGCTCAACGCCTCGCCGCCCGTCAATCCGTTGGACGCATGGCGCAAGCCCGTCGAGGCGCGGCGCGTCCCGACATTCGCCGAGGCGGCCCGCGACTATATCGAGACGCACGCGCCGGCTTGGCGCAACGCCAAACACAAAGCGCAATGGACAATGACGCTGCTCGGCGGCGCGAAGCTCGCCGGGCCGGACGGGATTCGCCGCGAGGCCGTCCGCAACGCCAAGCGCGCCTATTGCGCCTCGCTGCATAATTTGCCCTGCGACAAGATCGACACGCGCGACGTGATCGGCGTGCTCAAGCCGTTGTGGACGCGAGCGCCGGAAACGGCGTCGCGCTTAAGAGGCCGCATCGAGTCGGTGCTCAAAGCGCAAGCGACGCTCAGACGCGCGGACGGCGAGACGGGCTATGTCAATCCGGCGCAATGGCGCGGCCATCTCGACACGCTGTTGCCAGCGCCGCGCAAGCTCGCCAGCCAGATCGGCAAGGGCAAACATCATCGGGCGCTCGCCTACCAGGATGTCCCGGCGCTCGTCGGGCGCCTGCGCAAGGATACGGGCGTCGCGGCGAGCGCGCTGGAATTTGCGATTCTCACCGCCGTGCGGCCCGGCGAAGTGATCGGCGCGACATGGGCCGAGATCGATCTGGGCGAGCGCGTGTGGACGATTCCGCCCGAGCGCATGAAAGCAGGGAAAGAGCACCGCGTCCCGCTCAGCGCCCGCGCCCTCGCGATCGTCGAGGACATGCGCAAGTTCGGCGACGCGCCGCGCGCGTGTGTCTTTCCCGGCAGATTCGGCGGCAAGCCGCTTTCCGACATGGCGCTGCTCGCCCTCTTGCGCCGCATGGGCGTCGATTCGACGGCGCACGGATTCCGATCGAGCTTTCGCGATTGGACGGGCAACGAGACGGCGACGCCGCGCGAAGTGGCCGAGGCCGCGCTGGCGCACGCCGTAGGCGACAAGAGCGAGCAAGCGTATCGGCGTCAGGACGCTCTGATGAAGCGCCGCGCCCTCATGGACGCGTGGGCTGCCTATTGCGAGCCGAGGGCACCGGAAACGATCGATGGGCCGGGCGGCAACGTCATCGGCTTAAGAGAGGCCAGGGCGGCGCGGGCCTAGTCCGATGGCCAGGGAAGGCCGAGGACGCCCGTCGCGCCAGGACAGCGGCGAAGCCAGGGCCACGCGCCGGAAAGCCCGCCAGCGTGGCGCTCAAGCCCGCGATAAGGCCGAGCCGCAACCGGGTCCTGGCGGCCCTGTCATCCGCATGGGCCGAATGGAAACGCCGGCGCAATTTCACGCCCGCGTCACGGCGAGACGCGGGACGCGCAAGCAATACGATGAGGCTTTGGCGTGGGCGCGCACCGCGCTCGACAGCCAGCGGCTCAATGCGATGGCCACCGCTATGGTTAGAGGCGATCGAGCGATCGTCGAGAAGGCGCTCGCCGACGACGTGCTCGGAATCAATCCGCCGACGACGCGCGTGCTCGACGCTTGCGCGCGGCTGACGGCGATGGGCGCTGCGGCGCGTATGGCGCCCGAGGCGGAAAAAGAAATCAAGCAACGCCAAACGGCGAAGGCGCGGGCTGAGCGCGCCGGGAAAGATTCCAGGACTGTCGTCAAGCGGCGCGACGCGCTCAAAGCGATCGTCGCCGATCTCAAAAGGCGCGGCCTGCGCGTCACGGCGCAAAGGGCCGCCGACGAGCTAGCCAAGATCGCAGACAAGGCCGGTAAGAGCGTTTACCCCTACGCCAGCCGCCGCACTGTCGCCGCCGATCTGAAAATAATTGGCGAAGATTGACAGCGTCGCCAAACGGCTATTGCCCCCGACGCTCGCAAGCCTACCCTCAGCGTCGCTAAGGACACGTGAGGCGCAAACAATGAAGATGAAGAGAGGGCCAGCGCCCAAGCCGCAACTGATCGCCCGCGAGGACGCCGCGGCGCGGCTCGGCGTGCATGTGCGGACGATTGACGCGCTGGCCGATCGGAAAGAGATCGAGAGAGTCCATGTCGGACGGCGCGCAATGCTGCGCGTCGATTCCTTAGATCGCTACATCGCCCAAGGCGGCACGACCGCAGCCGGCGACGCCGCCTAAAACAACTTTCCCGACAAGCCGATCTCAAACGCGCGTTTCGCGCCACGGGGAAGGCTTGTCTCGAAAGCCCCGTTAACGGCGGCTCGCGGGCCTCAAAAAGCGCCGCTTGAGAAGAGGACAAGACGCAATGACTACCGATGTTGAAACACAAGGCGCGGCGCAGTGCGCCCAGATACGCGCGGCCCGCGAGGGAATCGTCCTGGCGCTCGCCGACGTGCGCCGCAATGCGCGTTGGCTCCACATCTCACTGGCCGATCTCGTCAAGATTGAAAGCGCGATTCACAACGCCAGCGGCGAGCTTGAGAGCTTGACCGACAGCGAGCGTTGTTACGCGCTCGACTGTCTCGACGACGCAGGCCGGATTTTGGACGCGGGCCGCACAGCGCTGAGCGGATTGCTTGCGGCGGCTGAAGACGGCGGCGCGGCGGACGCGCCGTCCAAAGGCGCTCAAGAGCGCGCCGCCTCATTGGCTCATAGGCAGGAAGCCGAGCGCCTTTCCCTTGCGCTTTGCGAGCGCGTCGCCGCTGCGATCACCGCCGCGCTGAGGCCGATCGCAGAAGACATTTCATGCGACGCCCGGATTCGCATCGACATTAGGGCCGCTCAGATCGGCATTGGCCTAACCGTGAGCAACGCGGGAGTTGAAGACGGTCACGGCGACGACCCGTTTTGACGGCGGACGAGCCGTCCCCCGACGCCCACGGAAAACATTGAGACTTTGAGCTTTGATGGCCGCCGTCCCTGGCGGCGTCCCCAGCAATCACACGAAGGCCGCTAGGGACAAGAGAGGAAAACGAGCCATGGATTCCTATCGACTTGACGAGACTGGCGCGCTGATCGGCGACGATCTTCTCGAAAGGCTGCGCGACGACGGCTTTTGGGTGCGCCTCGACGGCGACGACGCCGGACTCTGTCACAATCGCGGCTTTGGCCATGTCCCATACGGGCCAGACACCGCCGCCTTCACCGCCAAACGCGCGGAATATGTGGGCCTTCTAAAAGCGCTGAAGGCGCCGGACATCAAGCACGACGAATGCTGGCGGACGCCGTCGGACATCGAGGGCTGACGATGGGGCCGCATCCAGGGCGCACCATCAAGCGCAAAAAGTCACCATTCGCCAAGCCGCAGAGCGAGGCCAAGGGCGCGGCCAGGACGCCCGCAAGCCCGACGCCGAGGGCAGAGACAGGCGCCAGGGCGGCAAGCCCGCCACGGGCCGCCTACGGGCCGGCGAAGGCCATGAGCGAGGCCGAGGCCGAGAAGATCGCCAGGGCGCGCGAGCGGCGAGACGCGGCTCTGTCCTGGCTGCGGACGACGTTTCCCCTCGCCTTCGACGCGCGCCGGCCAAAGCCGCTCAAGCTCGACGTGCGCGCGGACATCTGGCTCGCCGCCAAGGGGCGGACGCCGTTTCCCGACGCGCGGGATTCGCTCGGCCTCGCGCTCGCCTATCACTGCCGCTCAAAAAACTATTTGTACGGACTCGCCCGTCCTGGCGCTCACCGTTGTGATCTCGACGGGCGCCCTATCGAAGCCGTCAGCGCCGAGCATCGCGCCCTGGCGCAAAGCAAGCTCGACGAGATCGAGCAAGCGCGCGGCGGGCGGCAAGCGGGCGGACGGGGCGCGCGGCGTGAAGGGCCGCCCGATGAGCGCCAGAAAAAGGGCCGCCTTTCGAGGGGCGGCCCGAGATGGACAAGACGACAGCAATCAAGATGACGAGTCTCGATCGAAGGACAGAGCAAGGCGGGCCGTCCAAGACGGAAAGGGCGGCGCCATGAATGTCGGCGACGACAATAGGGACGGGCGGGAATGCGAGCAAGCGCGAAGGCTGGACGCCAGGGCGCGCCGCCAACGCCGCCGATCTCAACGCCGCGCTGAGCGCCAGCGCAATCGCAACATGCTCGCGACGGACAAGCTGTTGCGCGACTGCCCGGCGCTGCACGAGCAATTTCTCGCCGACGCGTCGCGGCTGCTCGACGCCGAGGCGGCCAAGCTTGAGCGCCGTTGGGCCGATCTCATGCGCCGCTGGCGCCTGTCGCGGCTCACTTTGCTTGATGGCGCCGTGCGCGTCCGGGCGAGGCCGAGGCCATGAGCGGCTATCCGACGCCGCGTGAGGCCGCTCTTCGCTATGGCGGCGACGGCAGAAAAAACGGCGGCGAGTACAAGGCGAAAGAAGGCTGCCCGCTGTGCGGCGGGACGCTCAAGTTCAAAGACCGCAGCGACAACTCGCCGGGCCTGCCGCTGTTCACGTGCTACGGCGCCGGCTGCGACCGCAAGGCGCTCGCCAAACGCATCGCCGCCGAGTTCGGGCTGACGCGCTCGCCACGGCGCGGTGGCGATCAGGCCAAGCCGTCGAATCACGCTCGACAAGCTCATGAGTCCAAGCCGCAACCATCCGACGACAAGGTCAAGGGCCAGGGCAAAAGCCCGGTCGAGCGTTTCGCTAGCGCTAAGCCGCTCGATCTCGCTGCGCCTCAGCCGTACTTGCTCAAGCGCGGCATTGACGCGACGCGCTTTCCTGGCGGCCTCGCCGACACGCTGCGCCTCGCGCCTCACGCTTGGAAGGACGGCGGCGGACGCTGGCGCCCGGCGCTCGTTGCGGCGCTCAGAGACAACGCGGGCTTAATCCGAGCGACGCTGACGACGTATTTGACGGCGGACAGCGCGAGCAAGCGCGACGACGAGCCGCAGAGGCGCACGCAAGGCAAACGCCAGGGCGCGGCCATCCGCATCGGCCCGGCGAGCGAGACGATCGTCATCTGCGAAGGCCTCGAAGACGCCATGACGATCGGCCTGGCTCTCAACATGACGACGCGCGTGTGCGCGATCGCCGGCCATGATTTCACGAATTTCATTCCGCCCGACGACGCGCGCGAGATCGTCGTCGTCGCCGATCGCGACAAGGCCACCGCGAGCAAGCCGGACGGCGTGAGCTTGACTGCGGCGCGCAAGGCTGCGGCTGTCCTCGCCAAGGGCGGCGCCAGGGACGGCGCGGGGGATAACAAGCCAGGCGCGGAAAAAGCTGTGTCCGATCAAGGGTCGGCGGCGGACGCTGAGTCCGCCGTGCCGCTCGAAATCCGCATCGCCATGCCGCCCCAGGGCGAGGCGATCGACGGCAAGCCGATCAAAGACATGAATGATTGCGTGCGCGGTAAGCAAGGCGAGGCGCAGGCCGAGGGCTTTCGCGCCGTCAAGCGCGCGATCGAGGCGGCTGTCCTGGCGCCGATGGAATCGGACGGCGAGGCCGTGTCGGATTCGGACGCCGACGACGCCAAGGAATTGAGCGACGCCGAATTTGACGCCCGGCTCGCCGAGGCGGCTAAGCTCGACGAGACGCAATATCTGCGCCGCCGCGCCAAGCTGGCGAAGGGGCTTGGCGTCGCCGCCAGCGTGCTCGACAGGCTGATCAAGACGTGGCGGGCGGCGCAGACTGCCGGCGACGGCCTGCCCGGCCAGCCGCTGATATTCGACGCAATCGAGCCGTGGCCGCACGCTGTAGATGGCGCGGCGCTGCTCGATGAATTATCGGCAGCGATTGGCCGCTACGTGATTATGACGCCGCAGCAACGCGACGCCGTGACGCTGTGGGCGGTGTTCGCCCATGCGCACAATCTGCGCAACTTTGCGCCGCTGCTGATCGCCAAATCCGCCGTCAAGCGCAGCGGCAAATCGCTGCTGGCTGAAGTGTTAGAGCGGCTTGTCCCGCGCCCGCTCTATATCGCCGGGACGACGGCGGCCTTCATCGAGCGGGCCGTCGACGAGCATCGTTGCACGCTGATCATCGATGAGGCCGACCGGCTTCGGAAGGGCGATCAGGCGATGACTCAGCAAATCGACGCGCAACTGAATCGCTCTTTCAAGCGACGTGGCGCGCGCACCGGCAAGAATGTGCCCTTGCCGGGCGGCGGCTATGAGCCGCGCCTGTTTTCGACGTGGGCGCCGACGTTCATTGGCGGCATCGGCGATCAAGCGGACACCGCCGAAGATCGCGCCGTCATCATCAATCTTAGGCGCAAGCTTGTGTCCGAGTGGACGGCGCCGTTGCGCGACGAGGACGGCGGCGATCTAGTCATTCTGGGGCGCCAGATCGCCCGTTTCGTCGCCGACAACGAGGACCAACTCCGGACGATCAAGCCGCCAGCGCTCGACGTTGACAACGATCGGCTCAAAGACGCTTGGGAGCCTTTGCTCGCCGTCGCCGACGTGGCGGGCGGCGACTGGCCGCGCCGAGCGCGTGCGGCTGGAATCACGCTTTGCGGCTCAGTCGACGAGCGCGAGCAAATCGTCACGGTGCAATTGCTCGCCGACATCCGCGACATTTTCGACGGCGAGATCGTCCTCGATAAGGAAGGCGAGCCGATCGTCGATCTGTTCACCCGCGAGCCGCAACGTGAGGGCGGCGAGGGCGAGCGCATCGCCACCAAGCGGCTGCTCGAAAAGCTGTGCGCGCTTGACGAGCGCCCATGGCCCGCCTGGGGCAAGGCGAGAAAGCCCATAACCGACTTGGGGCTCGCCAAGCTGCTGAGGCCCTACGGGATACGATCGGGGACGATTCGGCTGGCCGAGGGCGTGACGGCGAAAGGCTACCATCGGCGCGCCTTTGCGGACGCTTTCGCGCGATATTTGCCTACATCTCCCGTTTCAACCCGTCACACCGTCACAAGTGGCGGAAAACAAGGGGACGCCGAGGATTCTCAACCCGTCACAAAAGAAAAATGTGACGGGTTGAAAAAGCCCGGAAAGGCCAATGTTTCTGCGGGTTGGGACTGCGTGACGGGTTCAAAAGGGGGGTATGGGGATAAAAAAGCATCTGAGGCCGATTCCGATGTTGTGGTGCAGCCTGGAATCATCGTCGCGGCGGCCCGCGAGATCGGCGTCGTTTTCACCCTTTCGCCCGAGCGCGATCTGTTCACCCTCGAATGGCGCGGCCCGCATGACGCGCTGATCGCCGACGCCATTCGGGATAATTACGAGGCGATCTTGGGTTGGCTCACGCTCAAGGCGGACGGGGATAACGACGAGGGCCTTGCGGGCGGCGTGGCCATCGACGGCGAGGACAGCCGATGACCGCTGCGCCGCCCGTCCCGCTCGCTTGGCTGAAAGCGCGGTTAAGAGTTGACCGTGGCGGACTTGGTAAGTTGCCATTAACTGTCGTTGCGGCATACTCCTGCCTTAAGGGGGCCGCCATGGAGTTCATCGAGCGCGTCGCGCCTGTCGTGGACGAAACGATCTCGTCGTTGGCGAAAGCCAAGTTCGTGGTCGACCCAATTGCCGGGCCTCATTACTCTCGCGTAACTAGCATCGTAAGCTCGGCGTACAAGCGGCATGGGCATATTCTAGAGGTCGCGTTGCGAGAGAGTTTGCGCGACAGCAATCGGCACAAAGTGTGGCAAGATAGTCTGTTTAAGGTATCACGCGAAGCTGACGCGCTCGCGAACTCGCAAGACCTAGACGCCTGCCGCCAATCGTCACTCCCGTATGGCAATTCCGTCCGCACGCTCCAAATCGACATGGTTGCGTTCGACGAAGCAGACCAGTCGATCCGTGCCTATGAGATCAAACGCGGAAACGGCCAATTCGACTCTGGCAAGATCAGATCGATAACCCGCGATCTGATGTGCGTCCAAGTGCTGCTCAGAAGCTACGGCGAGTTTTCCAAACTGAAGCCTGCGGAAGCGGAGTCGAAAATCATCTTCTATTACGGCGTGCGTTCCATACCGCGCCCGTGGTCGCTAGTCGGCAAGGAGCTTGACGCTCATTTTGGGTTTCCCGTCGTTGAGAAGATCGAACAGGCAAATGACTATTTCCGCACACAACTCAGTGACCTTCTCGAAGCAGCATAAGTACGGCGTGATCTATGCCGATCCGCCTTGGTCCTTTCGCAATTGGAGCGCCAAGGGGACAGGGCGAAACGCCGTCTCGCACTATGATTGCCTCGATTTAGGGGAACTAGCCCGGTTGCCGATCGCAGACCTAGCAGCGCCGGACTGCGTATTATTTCTCTGGGCCGTGGACCCGCTCCTACACCGCGCTATGGAACTCATCCAAGGATGGGGTTTTGAGTACAAGACTGTCGCCTTCTACTGGGTGAAGCTCAACACAAAAGCAAAGCACGGCGCGGACTTTTTCACCGGTCTCGGATATTGGACGAGAGCGAATCCTGAACAATGTTTAATGGCAACTCGGGGCAAGCCGACGAGACGTGCGAAGGATGTTCGACGTCTCGTGGTCGAAGGTCGGCGCGAACACAGTCGAAAACCGGATTGCGTGCGCGATCGCATCGAGCGTCTAGTCGGCGGTCCCTACCTCGAACTGTTCGCTCGCGAGACGAAGCCCGGATGGGATTGCCTGGGGGATCAAGCTGGCCTGTTTGATGCGGGGCCGATCAGAACTCGGCGACAGCCATCTCGCTTAGTCGAGACGCCGTTGCTGATTTGACACTCGTTCGACCACGCCGAGGGCGGAGTCTGTGTCCGCCGAGGCCCTTTGACGAGACGCGCCTTTTCCCGCTTTCCGGCCCGCGTCCCTAGCGCCATCCCTAGCGGGCCGCCGCGACGCGGCATAAGCTTGAGCCGAGGGCCGCCGCTTTTCGAAGCGCGCCAGGACAAGACGAAGGGAGTCCGCCATGTCGCCCGCCGACACGCTGAGCCGAATCAATCGCTCGCTCGATCGCATCGAGCGCGTCGCGGAAAGTCGCGCCGACGAAGCCGAGCGCGAGATCGAAGCCGAGCGCGAGCGCGAAGCCGAGGCCCGCCGCGATCAGGCGCGCCGTCACGCCGACGCTTGCCGAAGACACGGCGAAAAATATTCCGACGCTTTCGACGCCCACGGCGTCCGCATGCCGCCGCCGATCGACAATGAATTTCCTGGCGATTATCGAAGGCGCTTGCTGCAACGGCTCATGGACAAGCTGCCCGAAGATCACGAATTGTCGGGCATCACAGCCGCCGACCTCAGCCGCGACGCAATCAAGATCGTCGAGCCGAGGGCGATCGAAGCCGCGAAGGCCGAAGGCGAAAGGCCGAGCGAGGAGAATCTGCCCGCTGACGGCTCGTTGATCGCCCGTCATCGCACTGACGATCTCGGCCAGCGCCGCATCGAATGGCATGGCCGCGAGAGCTTCATCAAAGCGCTATCCCTACCCGGTAAGCGCGTCGTCGCCATCCACACGCCGCGCGGCTCGCACTTATTCGCCGGCGCGCTTCGCGAGGGCATGAGCGTCGAGGGCCGTTCGCTCAATTCGGGCCTTTGGCAATAGGCCGCGCGCAAAATCCGCTAGGCTTGTTACTCCCTGTAGGACCGGTGTCCGCGCCGGATTGGATGGAGTTCACCCGCCAACGGCCGTTTCTCACGCCCCCGCCGCGCCAGTGCCGCCAAATCTGCTTGAGACAATTGCCAATACCGCTAGATTGGGTCGGAATCTCTCGGTGGACTGCGACCTGTCAATTCCAGAGCCTCAGAACTGGCGCTATGAAAAATATTGTGCTCATCGATGACGACTACGCTAGTGAAATATTGGTGGAGGCCATCGCGGCTCGCGGTTACGCGGTCCAGAGAATCAGTTCTGCTTCAGACGCATTGCAAGAGGTTGATACTATTGCTCGTGCTGACTTAGTCATACTCGATATAATTATGGAGAGGCCAGCAGAATTACCAGGTATACGCGGAGCTAGAACCACGGGTTTGGGAATACTTACGGCTATCAGGGCGAAGAACGCTAGTTTGCCGATCGTCGTATTTTCTGGCACAGCTGACCGAATAGTGCTCGACGCGGTTTCCGGACTTCCTAATACCAAATTCCTGTCGAAGTGGAATAACCCAAGCCTGAAGGAGCTATTTCAAATAATCGATGACTTATTGCAAACTTCACGCGATCAGATCGGCCCGTTCGTTTTTATTGTTCATGGGCACGACGATGCAGAAAAGCTTGCGGTAAAAAACTACCTTCAAAACAACCTTGGCTTCCCAGAGCCGATTATACTCCATGAAAAGCCAAACTTGGGGCGCACAATTATAGAAAAACTTGAAGATTATACCGGTCAGATCGACGTGTGCGTTGTTATACTTACGCCGGACGACAAGATGGCTGACCCAACTGAAGGGGACAATGCGAAGCGTCGAGCACGACAAAACGTTATCTTTGAACTTGGATATTTTATGGGAGTTTTTGGTAGGACTTCAGGCAAGGTCATATTGTTGCATAAAGGCGAACTCGACCTGCCAAGCGATATTCGTGGCCTCTTATACATAGATATTTCCAATGGAATTTTGGCCGCGGGAGAGATGATACGCAAGGAGCTTTCAGATGTCATCGGCTCTTGACTCGAACGGTGCAAAAATTGCGGAATTGGAGCGGAAATGCAACAAACTCCAAGAACAGCTAGAACAGGTAAAAGCTGAACAAGTTGAATACCTTCAGAACGTGTCACATCAGTTGGTTGCGCCTCTGAACGCAATCAAATGGCATATTGAAAATTTAACCGCGGGCCGGCTGAATATTGAACGGGCACAGAAGGTTTTGCGGTCAGTCTACTCGCAATCAACAATTGCAGTGCACCTCGCAAAGAATTTCGCTCTAATGTCTAATCTTGAAGCTGATCATGCTCTTACCTCACTTAAGGAGCCGCTGCAGCCTGTTTCCTTATGCGCCTTGGTGATCAATCTGGCGGACGATTTTCAGCCTCTAGGCTGGGATAGAAACGTCCAGATTCGAGTTGAGAAAGATAATTTTGATCTAGCACCAGATGTCCTTGCGATGAAGCCCTTGATTAGTCAAGTGTTTAGCAATATCATCGAGAATGCAGTTAAATATTCATTTGATCAGTCGGAGATCACAATTAGTGGGCGGCATGTGAAGGAAAAGGGGTCGGTTGCGGTTTATGTCCGGAGCCGTGGGATTCCTCTACCAAGCAACGTAAACACGATATTTGAGCGCGGGTTTAGAAGTGATCAGGCTAAGAGCAGGTATCCTGCTGGCACTGGGTTCGGACTATACATCGCGAAGCGGATAGTCGATCTGCATCGTGGGACTATAGCTGCGCGAATGCTCGATCGATCAGAGGCCGTGTTTGCCGTCTCTCTCTCAGTTAGCGCACTAGAAGGAAAGGCTCGTCTTCGCGATGCAAAAGGCAGTACTTCTGGTAGATGACGAGCAGGGATTCCTTGAGGGACTTGCCGATGCCTTAGAGTATGAGGGCTATCGGGTCATGAAAGCGAGAAACGCGGAGACGGCTCTCGAAATACTGCGTGAGGAGGAGGTCCACCTGGTAACTGTCGATATCATGCTTCCTCCTGGGGCTGGCCTGGAGGGTCAAATTGACAGTAGCAAAGCCGGCGTCTGGCTATGCGAGAAAATAACGAAGTCTCACCCAAAAGTGGACGTATTTTGTCTGAGCGTCGTCAGCGATCAAAAGACAATTCGTAAGGTCGAGTCCTACGGTGTGAGGTTTTTGCGCAAGGGTGAGACACCGCTTCGAACGGTTCTGAACATGATTAACTCTCGCCTCACGGGAATAGCATACTCTACGGATCGCCCCCCGCGCCGTTAACCCGACTTCACCAACTGGCGGGGGTGGGCGAGGCGAAGGCATTGGAATCGCAGGGGGGCGAGTCCAAAGGTCGGCACTACGGGAGGTGAGCGATCAAGCCGCTTGGCGGGGGATCGGAGCGGTGATCTTCGGCCTCGGCTGGGCGGGGAGGTCGAGCTTCAGGCGCTGCAGCAAAAGCCACTGATCGTTTTCCGGCTCGGTATGGCGCGATAGGACGACGGTGCGGCCGTCTGTCGTGGGCAACTCGACGTCGATCATTTGGATGGCGGCAAGCTTTTCGAGCACAGCCCTCGGCGTCAGCCCCGGCGCCAGCGCCTTCAGCCGCTGCTTCAGCGTCACCATCAGGCAATAGGCCAGGAAGGCCACGAAGATATGAGCTTCGATGCGGGCGTCTGACTGGTGATAGATGGGACGAATCGATAGATCGTTCTTCAGTTCCTTGAACGCTTGCTCGATCTCGGCCAATTGCAGATACAGCCGCCAGAGATGGCCGGGGTCGTCGCTCCTGATGTTGGAGCGAAGCAGATAGCCGCCCTCGCGGCGGCGCGCGAGGCGGAGCTTCTTGCGGTCCAGCGTGAAATGGAACGTTTGCGGCGTCACCGGCTGATCTTTCGTCGGCGGATGGATCACCAACAACCCGTAGGCCTTGCCGGCTTCCTTCTTGGCCGCGCCGAGCTTGAGCAGCAGCTCGTCGCGCGTCAGGTCCTGTCGTTGCAGTTCGCGCAACCGCTTGATCAGCTTCCTCAACCGACGCCGCCGCATCCCCTGCTCCTTGTCGCGCCGGCTTTGGCTTCGGGCCAGGACGTAAGTTTCCTCATCCTGTTCGATCAGCTTGACCCGCACGCTCTCGCGCACGTCTTCCCACGGCTTGGCCGCGAGCGCCTGTTCCAGCTTCGTCAGCCGGCCGCGGGGCGTGCCCACCAGATAGCGGATCGGCGTCGGCGAGCCGCGCATCTCCGCCAGGACTTCCTCGGTCGGGATGCCGCGATCCATCACCCAGGTGCGCTTGGCGCTGCCGTATTGCGTCTCGATCTTGGTCAGAAACGCCCGCAACGTCGTCTTGTCCGAGGTGTTGCCGTCCATGACTTCGTAGGCCAGGGGAAGGCCGTCCGGCGTGACGATCAGCGCAATCACGACCTGCACGCAATCGGAGCGCTTGTCCCGGCTGTAGCCGAACTTCCGCTTGCCGCTCTCCGGCGGATCGCATTCGAAATACGTGCTGGTCAGATCATACAGCAGCACTTCAAAGTCAGCCTGAAACAGGTCCTTCCAGCGCTCGCGCAGAAACGTGAACAGCGCCGGCTTGTGCGCGACAAGCAGGTCCAGGCAGCGATAGAGATTGTTGGGTTGCGCGAGCCCGACGTCCTCGCCGAGCAGGTCGCCTATCGCACTGTGCTCGAACCAGTGCCGGTGAAGCCGCCACTCGCTGCCCGGAGAGATCAGCCGATAGGCGACCAAGGTCTTCAGGACGTTCAGCCAGTCCGTTCCCTCGCGCGAGAGCGGCAGCGCCGGGCGCCAGAAATCGTCCATTCGCAGCTGATCCCACATCACCATCGCCAGCCAGCAGGCGCCCCACTGACGCGGTCGGCGCAACCGCATCGCGCTCAGCCAAATCGAAACCACGTCGCAATCGAGAACCGGGGCAGGACGATCTTCGGGAAACAACGCGATCTGCTTCGATCGCCCCCCTTCGTCGAAGACTTCGACAGCCCGAACTCCACGCCGCCCGCTGGCTGTCGTTGATCTCCCCGAGATAGAGCACCTGTCGCTGAACCACGCGACCGCTCCGGACGCGCCGGTTCTCAACGACCGACCAGGTCCGATGCTCCTTGCCGTCCTTGCGGCGAATCTTGTGGCGCAAAAACATGTCCAAGACTCGCGCCGCGCCCCTCGCCGCGCAAGGGACTTGGTCGGCACTACAGCCATTTCCGGCCCGACTGACCCAACAACTCCAATGGCTTGCAGTCACAAAACTCCGCGAAAAATCGCAAAAATCAGCGCCAGTTGGTGAAGTCGGGTTAGGCACTACGGAATCGCAAAGCCATAAAGTAAACTGGCGAAACACAGGAGGAAATGACAATGGGCGACACCAGCAAGATCGTCCGCTCGCCCTGGAGCACGGGCCGAGGCGCGCAGCGTTCCGATCAGGGCCACGTCGCGCCGCATGTCGGCAAAGGCGGGCTGACGAATCCAAAGCTCATGCGCGGCGATCAGAATGCGCCAGTCCAGGGCGACGTGCGCGGCGTGATCGATGAGGAAAAATATCTCGGGCCGAAGCGATGACGCCCGCGCCCGTCATCATCCTTTTGCCGTTTGAGGCGGGCTCGCCCGAGCCGTTGCGGAAGGCTAAGCCGCGCTATCCGACGAAACGCGGCGTTGAGCGCTGGCCGCCTCATCAAGGGATTCCCATGCGCTACGTCCCGCCCGCCGATCTGATCGCGGACATTAGGCGGCAAAGTCGCGCGCTCATCGACATGACGCGCGCTCAACGCCGCGCGAGCTAAATATGGACTGCGAGCGCGCCGCCTATGTCCTGGCCGTGATCGCGAGCCGAGCGGGCGACGTGCTCGACGCCGTGACGCTCGCCGAGATCGAGGCGGCGCTCTGGGATAAGCCCGCCGCGCCTATCATGCTGCCGGCAGAGATCGCCGCGCGCATCGAGGCCGTGCTCGGCGCCATCGAAGAGCAACTCGCCGCGATGAGGGCGAGGCTGGCCGCGATGGAAGAGGCCGCGCTTGAGCGCAGGGCCGAGGACGAGCGGCGCACGATCGAAGACGCCTTTGTCAATTCGGCCTCTGTTGAAACGAGATGGCAATGACGCCGCCGTAGCTCGCGGCTCTGTTGCGCCCGGCCATCCGGCGGACGAAAGCTTGCGCCTATGAGCGAGAGCGAGCCGCCAAATAACGGGCGAGATACGGGCGGACGTTTCACGCCCGGCAACAAGGCGTCGCGCGGCAAGCCGCCCGGCGCTCGTCATCGGGCCAGCGTCCTGGCCGAGAAGATTTTCGCCGATGACATCAAGAGCATTTGCGAAGTGGTGACGCGCGAGGCGAAGGCGGGCGCGAATTGGGCGTGCAAGCTCGTCGTCGAGCGCATCTTGCCGCCCGCGAAAGATCGCCCGACGCCGTTTCCTTTGCCGGCGATCAATTCGCCGGCTGATCTGCCGCCGCTTGCGCTGCGCTTGCTTGAGGCCGTGGCGGACGGCGCTTTGACGCCCGCCGAGGGCGACGCGCTCATTGGCATGGTCGATAAGTTGAGGGCCGCCTATAAATCGGCTGACATGGCGCAAGAGATCGCCGAGCTACGGGCCGAGATTGAAGGGCTGCGCGCCCATGTCGAGCGGGACGCAGGGCGAGGGACACAATGAGACACGCCGCAGGATTAAGGGCCTCGCTCGTCGCGCTGCGGAAAGCCGTTGAGACAGCCGCGCCTTCGCCCAAGCTCTATTTCATGGCGAATTGTCCTTCGGGCATGGGCGACGACGAAGGACTGATCGTCGGCGGCGACGCGCAACGCGACGGCGAGCCTCACCAGCGAGCGCCCGACGAGACAGTCGCAGCCTTCGCCGATCGGCTGCTTGAGATCGCAGCGACGCTCGGCGCGCCGACTGTCTTCATTGGCGTCGGGCCGTCACGGCGAAAAGAGATCGCGGCCATGAGCGGCGACGGACTCGCCGTCGAGATCGGCGGCGATCAGCCCTCGCGGTAACGCCATGGGCCGCCCGCGCAGGCCGTGTCCGCCGACGCCCGACGCGCTCGCCGCCGCGCTCATGATCGACGACGCAGGGCGCCTGATTTGGCGCGAAAGGCCGAGAGACAATCGTCGGCATTGCGGAAGGCTGGCGGGCGGCGTGCGGCGCGGACGCCTTATCGTCAGCATGCGGGACGCTGACGGCGTCATGAGGACGATAGCCGCCGACAGAGCCGCATTCGCCCTGGCGCACGGGCGTTATCCGCAAGGCCGCGTCGCCTTTGTCGACTGCGACAGTGCAAATCTAAATCCGAGCAATCTGATCGACGCGGCGCGAAGGGCGCGCTCGCCAGGAAGGCGAGGCGGCCTGCGGGCCGAGGCGGCGCGGGACATGGCGGCCTTGGCGGCGCTCGACGACAGGCCGCTGACGGTGAGCGAGCTTGCGGGCCAGACGGGCGCCGAGCCTTCCAACGCCCGGCGACGGCTCGCCAAGCTCATGGCGAAAGGCCTCGTTGCGGCGCCGCCCAAGTGCGCGCCGTCAAGGGGCTGGGCGCTGACGATGGCCGGCAGGAAAGCGGCGAGGGACGCCGATCTCGCCGGGCCTTCGCCGCCGTTGCGCAACGGCGCAGCCGTGCCCTGGCTCAAGCCGATCGGCGTATGCGTCGGCGTCTATTCCCGCCGCATCACTGACGAGGGCGCCTCGCCGCGTTTCGGGTGACGCCGAGGGCCGCCGGGGAAGGTGCTGGGGACAAACGGCCAACACGGCGGAAAGCCCAAGCATATCAAGGATGTACCGAGGACACTCCTTCCGCCAATTATTGATGTATATTATTTATTTCGTTTGTCATTTTATCAGGACTCTGTTCCCGCAACCGGGCTTGCTAATGGCCACGTAGAATCGCGAATGGAAGGCGAGTTCCGAGACCCCTTTGCGCAGCAATCCAAGCACGGTTTCTTCGTTGGTCATGTTTGTCGCGAGCAGTCCTGAGATCGCTTTTGACGGCCATGTTCGGATGGTGGTGAATGTTCAACTGGGACATGAGGTTGAACATCCGCCGGCGCCCAAAATTGTTTTGCCATGACCACCTTCATCGACCGGGCGGCGGAGCGGCGCCGCTATTGCTTGGATCCCTCTAACCGAAATCAACTCCAGACGGCGGTGGAGGCTTCGAGGTGGCAGGTGCTAGCAGCCTGTCGGACTTAAATGAACGACGTGGGTTCTGGAAGGACCTGCGGTGTTTGGCGAGGTACAATGACGGCGTTGATTCTCCTTGCGCCACGAACCGGGTCAGATGGACAATTTTCGTACGATCGACCGAGAGACGGGATATCTGCTTCCGCCTTCGGTTGACGAGTGGCTGCCGGAGAAACATCTGGCTCGGTTCATTGTCGAAGTGGTCGACGGGCTGGATCTCGGCAGGATGAGCCGGGACTATCGGGGCTCGGGTTCGGCTTCGTATCATCCCAGGATGGTGTTGGGGCTTCTGGTTTACGGCTATGCGACGGGGGTGTTCTCCAGCCGCAAGCTGGAGCGGGCGACCTACAACTCGGTGGCGTTTCGTTTCATCGCCGCGAACGATCATCCCGACCACGACACGATCGCGACGTTTCGGCGGCGCTTCTTGAAAGAGATCGAGAAGCTGTTCGTGGACGTTCTTCAACTCGCCCGCGAGATGGGGGTGCTGGAGATGGGGACGATCGGCCTGGACGGGACGAAGATCCATGCCAACGCAAGCCGGCACAGCGCGCTTTCCCATGAACACGCAGGCAAGATCGAGGCGCAATTGAAGGCCGAGGTCGCCGATCTGATGACCAAAGCCGAAGCGGCTGACGCGGCCGACGTTCCCGACGGCATGTCGATACCGGACGAACTGGCGCGGCGCGAGGAGCGTCTTCGTAAGATCGCCGAAGCGCGGGCGAAGATCGAGGCTCGGGCCAAGGAGCGTCATGCGCGCGAGATGGCGGAGCACGAGGCCAAAATGGCGGCGCGCGAGGCCAAGGCCGCGGCGACGGGAAAGAAGCCGGGCGGCAAGCCGCCGCAACCTGCGGCCGAAGGACCGCGACCGAGCGATCAGGTCAATCTGACCGATGAGGACTCCCGCATCATGCCGGCGGCCGGCGGCGGTTTCGAACAAAGCTACAACGCGCAGGCGGCGGTGGCGACGGGCAGCCTGCTGGTGGTGGCGATCGACGTGGTCCAGACGCCCAACGACAAGGGCCAAGTCGAGCCCATACTGGAGAAGATCGGCGCGTTGCCCGAGAATTTGGGGAAGGTCGAACATCTGCTGGCGGACGCCGGCTATTTCAGCGCGGGCAATGTGGACGCCTGTGCAAGGGCGGGCGTCGAGCCGGTGATTGCGATGGGCCGCCAGCCGCATCATCCGCCGCTGAGCGTGCGCTTCGCGCCGACGCCGGCAGCCCCGGAACAACCGACGCCGGTCCAGGCGATGGCCCATAAACTGAAGACGCCGGAAGGCCGCGCGCTCTACGCCTTGCGCAAACAGACGCCGGAACCCGTGTTCGGCATCATCAAATCCGTGCTCGGATTCCGTCAATTTTCCCTGCGTGGGCTCGAAAAAGTGCGCGGCGAGTGGACTCTCGTGACCATGGCTTGGAATCTGAAGCGAATGTTCTCGCTCAGCCCCGCCTGAGAGGGGCCGAACGCCTACGAGGCGCGCCGACCAGCCCTAGGCCGAGGCTTGTCAAGGCTCCCCAAGGCTCAGTCGAAGCCACCGAAAAGCTCGATCGGACTACCACCCACATCCAAACCGCGACAATCCACGCGATCGTCAGCCAAAATGAGCGCAGTCCGACAGGCTGCTAGGCAAAGCGGCTTAAGAGCGAGCCTGCCAGGCGCCAATGACGCCCTCAGCAGTTCGAATGGTGGCGCCGAATCTGCGCCCCGATAGGTCGCGTGTTCACGCCGGAGGCGCCCCGCTATTGATCTGGCCCGGCGATGGGAAGATCGATCAAGACCGCGTTCGCGAAGATCTCGGGAACGAAACGGGGGTGCTTGTAGGGGGGTGAGGGGTGATGCGGCGCTCGATATCACCCAATTCATCCCGCCGAGTTAACGTGACGTCGCCTTCAAAAATCTCGTCAATAGTTAAATGCCGGTTCGAAACGGTCACGGCCCACAGCTATAGCCGTGCGGATAGCCTTCTTCACTGCGTTGGTCATGAGCTCAACGCTCATCGAAGGCATCTCCACGAGGGGGTAGACCTGCTTGGCGACAAACGACGGATGCGCGGGCAGATGAATGAAGCCGGCGCGGGTCGTCATCTTCTTCTCGTCGACGAGATGCAGCACCGTATACATCATCTGGTTGCATAGATAGGTGGACGGCGAGTTCGAGACCTTGGCGGGGATGCCGGCGGCCCGAAGCTCCGACGCGATCGCCTTCACGGGCAGCGTCGCGAATCGGCCCGCAGGCGCCCCGTCGAATACAGATTCCCCGCCGTGCTGGACGCCGACGTTGTCCGGAATGAGAAAGTCCATCACGTTCGCGGCGATCCGTTCAACCGCGACGACAGCAAGTCCGGGGGCGACGCCAAGGCTGATCCAGACGTCGGGCTGCAACTCGTCGAGCTTGGCACCAGTAAGCTCGGCAAGCTTGGCGGAATCGACCGGCATTTGAACCGTGGTGAGTTCGCCCTCAATGTCATTCGAGCGCCGAAGTTGGGCCAGGACCTCGAGCGTGGGATTCTCCGAACCGTGCGCGAACGGCTCGAAACCGGTGACGACAATCTTGGGCGTAGGGTTCATGGCGTTCCTCACGAGGTTCTAGGACTGTTCAAGTAGCAGGCCGCGCTATGGTCAGGCCCAACATCGACGAGGGCGGGCACGGCCTTGTCGCAAGGCTCAAAACGTCGGGGGCAGCGGGGTTCGAAGGCGCAGGAATTAGGTTTCGCCATTCCCACCGTATCGCCCTCGATCTGGCCCAGATCGGCGACCCGCATGCGTCGAGGATCGGCGATCGGAATCGCGCTGAGGAGGGCGGCCGTATACGGGTGTTTCGGTTCGCGGCACACCACTTCAGTCGGTCCAATCTCGACGATTTGGCCCATGTACATCACCGCCACGCGATCGCAGATCCGTTTAACGACGCCGAGGTCGTGGGAGATGAAGATATAGGAAAGGCCGAACATCGCCTGCAGGTCGAGGATGAGTCGTAGGATCTGCGCCCGTATCGAGACGTCCAAGGCCGACACGGCCTCGTCGAAGACGATGATCTCCGGTTTGAGGATCAGAGCGCGAGCGATAGCGATTCGCTGGCACTGACCGCCGGAAAACTCATGCGGATAGCGGTCCTCGTGTTCTGGCCGCAGCCCGACCACGCCAAGCAGGCGCTGCGCCTCGGCGCGGCGGCTCGCGACGGACCCAAGGCCTTGCAACCTCATGGGCTCGGCGATGTTGACCCCGACCGTCATGCGCGGGTTCAGGGACGACAAGGCGTCCTGAAAGACAATCTGGATTCGGCGTCGCGTCTCGCGTTTGGCCCGGCCGGACGAATTCGTGAAATCGACGCCGTCGATACTGACCTTTCCCGCATCGGGATCGACCAGCGACAGCACCAGCCGGGAAAGCGTGGACTTGCCGCATCCGCTTTCACCGACGAGGCCGAGGGTTTCACCCCGTCGCAGGGCAAAGCTCACGCCCGCTACCGCCTTCACGCCGGTGCCGTTTGCGCCCCTCGTCCGAAAGGCCTTCTCTAGGCCTTCCACCTGAAGGAGGAGGTCAGACACAGGACGTCTCTGTTTCCACCAACACGCAGGCAGCCTCATGATCGGAGGAGACGGAGCGGAGCGTCTGGTCCCGCCGCCGGCAGATGTCCTGGGCGGATGGGCAGCGCGGCGCAAAGCGACAGCCTGGCGGCGGATTCCGGAGGTCCGGCGCGCTGCCGCCGATCGGTTCGAGCGGCGCGCGGCGGTCGTCTTCAATGCCCGCGACGCAGGCGAGGAGGGCCTTTGTGTAGGGATGGCGAGGATTGTGGAAGAGCGTGTCGACATCGGCCCGCTCGACGATGCGGCCCGCATACATGACGAGGACCTCATCCGCCATGGCGGCCACAACGCCGAGATCATGGGTGATCAACAGGAGCGCCGCGCCCATGTCGCGCTGCAAGTCGTGCAGGAGCCGCAAGATCTTGGCCTGCACAGTCACGTCGAGCGCCGTCGTTGGCTCGTCGGCGATGATGACGCTCGGTGAACAGCTGATCGCTGCGGCGATGAGTACGCGCTGGCGCATGCCGCCGCTGAAATGATGAGGATAGTCGTGGACGCGTTGCTCCGGGTTGGCCACGCCGACGCGGGCGAGGAGCTCGACCGCCTTGCGCTCCGCCGCCGCTCGCGACATCCGCTGGTGGGCCTGCAGAGTTTCGGCGATCTGCCGCCCGATCGACAAGGCTGGATTAAGCGACGTCAGGGGATCCTGGAACACCATCCCTATTCGAGCGCCCCGGACCTGCTCCATCTCTCGTTCGTCCAGAGGCAGGAGGTCGCGCCCATCGAGCGTCACCGAACCCGAGACGATGTGACCGGGCGGCTCGATGAGCCGCATCACCGAGAGCGCGGTCACTGACTTTCCGCAGCCCGATTCGCCAACAAGCGCGGTGGTTCGGCCTGGCTGCAGGGTAAAGCTGACACCATCCACCACCGTAACGCCCGCAGAGGAGCCGCCGAAACGCGTGCGCAGATCCGAAACCGCGAGCGTGGCGGGCGCGCTCATCGCCGGATCGTTCGCGGATCGAGAGCGTCGCGGACGCCATCACCGAGAAAGTTGAACGCGAGCGACACGACGAGAATGGCGCAGCCGGGCAGGATCGTGACATGCGGAGCGCGGTGCAGCACCACGCGGCCCTCCGCGACCATCGCGCCCCAGTCCGCGGTCGGCGGCTGAACGCCGAGCCCGAGAAAGCTGAGGCCGGAGCCCACCACGATCATCAGTCCCATCAGCGTCGTGGCGTAAACGATGACCGGCGAGAAGACGTTCGGCAGCACGTAGCGCAGCATGATCGTCATCGGCGCGCCCCCTGCAGCGCGCGCCGCTTCAATGAACGGCATGGGCGTCACGCCTTCCGTGGCCGTGCGGGCAAGCCGGCCGAAATACGGGATGAGAACAATCGTGATGGCGATGATCTCGGTCAGCACGCCCGGCCGCATCGATCCCGCAATGGCTATGGCGAGCAGCACCATGGGAAAGGCGAAGACGACGTCGAGGCAGCGCATGATGATCTGATCAGCGACGCCGCGGAAAAAGCCGGCGATAAGCCCGAGGCCCAGTCCGATCGCGCCGGCCACGAGCGTCGGCACGACTCCCACGAGCAGCGACACACGGCCGCCAAACAGGAGCCGTGCGAGCATGTCTCTCCCCTGCTGGTCCGTGCCGAGGACGTGGCCGAGGGTTCCGATGGGCTTGTAGCGGGCAAAATTATCGGCCTCGTCGGGCCCGTAATGCGCGATCAAGTGCGCGAATAAGACCGCCAGTACCACGGCGAGGAGAAACAGCCCCGAGAGCAGGGCGGCACGGTCGCGCGCGAAGGACTTAACGCGCCAGAAGCGGGCGCCGGATCGCGGATCCTCGAGCGGCGCCGGGGCGACCGACGCGAGCTCTGACTGGCCCGCTTTTGTCGAGACCGGAAGGCTGGTCATGCTTCGCGCAGCCGCGGATCGAGGCTGGCGTTGATGAGATCGACCACGATATTGGCGAGCACGAACGAGAGCGCGATCAGCAAAGTCGTCGCCTGGATCACCGGCAGATCGCGCGCCGTGATGCTGTCATACAGCAGCGATCCGAGCCCCGGCCATGCAAAGACGACTTCCGTCAGCAGCGCCCCGCCGAGCAGGTATCCGAGTTGGAGGCCCGTAATGGTGATGACCGGCGGCAAGGCGTTCAGGATGACATGGCGGCGTAGGAGCGCGGCGCGGCTCAGCCCCTTGGATCGGGCGACGCGCACATGCGGCCTCCCCAGCGCCTCGATCACGGTCGAGCGCACGATCCGGGCGATGATGGCCGCCGGCCCGAGCGCGGTGGTCACCGCTGGGAGCACGAGATGGCGCAGAACATCGAACGGTCCGCCGTCGCCAGCCATGTCCTGCATGCCGGAGACGGGAAGCCAGCGCAACTGGATGGCGAAAAGAAGGACGAGGATCAGACCGAGCCAGAACGGCGGCGCGCTGCCGGCCAGCAGAGCAGCCGACATGCTCGCCCGGTCGAACAGGGAACGCGCGCGCAAGGCGGCGAAGAGTCCGACCGAGTAGCCGATCACGATGGCGAGCAACAAGCTGCTGAAGCTGAGGATCAAGGTGTTGACGAAGCGCGGAAGCACCAGGGTCGCGACAGGCAGTTGCGTGGCGATCGACTCGCCGAAGTCGCCGGTTAGCGTGCGGCTGAGCCAGGCGAGATATTGCAGCGGCAGGGACTGGTCGAGTCCGAGCGCATGACGCAGTTCCGCCTTCGCGGCCTCGGTGGCCTGCGGCCCGAGCAGCGCCGTGGCGGCGTCGCCTGGCGCGAGCTGGACGAGGAGGAAAATCACGATCGACACGCCGAGGATTACTGGCAGAACACCAACGAGCCGTCGTGCGACGAAAGCGGTCATCGCGCTCGGCGCTTACTCGACTGAAACGGTCGAAAGGTCGTACCAGTCCTCTGGCGGATTGACGAACCCCTTCACCTTGGGCGACAGCAGGATGGGCTGCAGATCATCGTCGATCGGCACGTAGCCTGCGTCGTCCATGATGATTCGATTGGCTTTTTGGTAGAGCGCCTTTGCGGCGCCGGGATCGCGCGTGACAATCGCCTCATCGAGCAGCTTGTCGACCTCCTTGTTGCAATAGAAGCCCGAATTGATCCCACCGGGCGGGGCTGAGTCGCAGCGCGACACAATGCCGATCCAGGCCGGCGTGGACATGCCCCATCCGATATCGTTCATCGCGACGTCAGCCGACATTCCGCCCGCCCATTTTCCGAGATAAGTCACCCATTCGTACTTACGCAATTCGACGTCTATGCCGACCTTCTTGAGGTCGCGTTGGATCCATGTCTCGACAAGTTCGCCCGTTCCATACTGCGGCAGTTCGAAGACAAGCTTGAGATCCTTGACCCCCGCCTCATCGAGGAGCTTCTTCGCGCCCTCGGGATCGTAGCCGTAGCTCTTGAAGTTTGGGTCGTATGCGTCGGTGCCTGGCGAAAGCAGGCCGTATTCGGAGCGCGACGTGTTGTGCTTGATCTCCTTGGCGATGCCCTCGCGGTCGATCGCCATATTGATCGCCTTCCGGACGCGAATGTCTTGAAGGGCCGGGTTCTTGAAGTTCAAGGAGATGTAGTTGATGTAAGGAACATTCTTGTTGGTCGAGAGCACGAAGCCGGAGCCGACCAGCCGATCGATTTCATCCCACGGCGGCGTCGTGATCATCTGGACTTCGTTATTCTCCAACGCGTCGACGCGAGTCGCTGGATCCTGCAAGGGCCGGAAGATGACGCGATCGAGTTTCGCCTTGGCGCCCCAGTAGTCGTCGTTCCGTTCGAGCACCGTCTTCACGCCCTGGTCGCGTTCCACGAATTTGAACGGCCCGGTGCCGACGGGATGGAGGGCCACTCCGTCGTTGCCATGTTTCTTGACTGAGGCCGGACTGATCATCAGGGGTTGCCCATAGCTCTGCAGGCCCTGACGCAGCCACTGGTAGTTCGGCGCGGTGAGCGTCACCTTGACGGTCATGGGGTCGACAACATCGACGCTCTTGATCCACTTGGTGTAGGCGATTACGAAGGCTTTGGCCTTCTTGTAGAAGTCGGGCGAGCTCTCGTTCCAAAACCGATCGAAATTGAATTTCACCGCGGCGGCGTCGAACGGCGTGCCGTCGTGGAACTTCACGCCTTCGCGCAGATGAAAGGTGTAAGTCAGTCCGTCGTCGGAGATGTCCCAAGACTTAGCTAGGCCGGGGATGAGCGCGGGTGTAACGTCATTCGCTTTGGTCAGATCCTCTTTTACGAGACCTTCGAAGATCTGATAGGTGATCTGATAGGTGCTCCAGCCGCCTGTGGCGTGCGGGTCGAGCGTATCGGTCTCAGCAGGCATACCCCAGATCAGAGTGCCGGCCGCATGAGCTCCGCCGACCCCAAGGGCTGCCGACGTCAACGTTGTTGTCACGAGCACAAAGGCCAAGGCAAATCGACGAAAAACCACGAGCCCCTCCACGTTCTGCCGACGACATTTCGTCGGAATGTTCATTCGGATGAAGACCCGGGTCCGCCACATGCGGCGCTGTCCCGTTCATCAGGGCCTTGACATCAACAAAATGTCGGCAAATCGTCAAGATCGAAACGCAAGGCGCCGGCGCCGTGTTCCGCGCCAAGCTGGCTGCAAACTACGCAACACTAGAGCGACGCCGCAGCCCTAGCAGCCTGATCGTAGTGGCCTGACAGAACGCGAATCTGGGCGGCGATCTTCGATAGGGCCTCCTGATCGAGGCCCAAGGACACCACCGAGCGGACCAGAAGCGCCTCGCGGATCTCATGATAACGTTGGCACGCCTCCGCGCCCGCCTTAGTGGCGGAGATCACCTTCTCCTTGCCCTGCTTCCGCGCCGCAACGAGGCCAAGCCGGGCCAGCTTCTTGATTGCATAGCTCACGACATGCGTGTCCTCGATATTGAGAACCAGGCAGATATCCGCCATTTTTTTCGGCTTGTCGCGATGATAAGCGGTGTGCAGGACCAACACATCGACCGGCGACAGTTCGGGGACGCCGGCCGCCGCCATGCATCGAACCATCCACCGCTCGAACGCGTGCGACATCATGATGGCGCCGAATTCGAACTCCGATAGCGCCGGCATTTCTCCGGCCGCGAGATGAGCGGACGACACGACCGGTCCGCTGAATTCAAAGGTCTCGTTCTGCATGCCAACTCCCTGGTTCGCACCGACGCTAAGGCCGCGGTGTCAAGCACAGTACCCTCCTCGGGCGCAGCTTCCCTTACATATTCGGCGGCCGCCGGGCCGAGTTCCGTGTAGGCCGGCGGCCAACATGTTGTGGATCACCGCCGATCGCCCGCGTCGGAGACTCCGGCCGTCTCCGCCCCGGTCCGCCAGCGGTGTTGAACTCCCGCTTCGATCGATCGAGACCCATGGATCTACAGCTTCGTGAGCATGAGGACGAAGCTAGTCCACGCAACCGTTCGCCGTCCGTCCACGGACTTCGTGGACGCGCCAGCGCGCCGGGCGAACTTGCTTCCTTCCGCCGCGCTATTACGTCGTTGCATCGTAAATGGCTGACGTGTCAGGGACCTCGGTCTTGAAATACCCGCTCTGTCGTGCGCGCCAATAGAGCTAATCAGAACTTAGAAAGATTCTAATTTGGAATAATTTCAAATTGAAAGGCTTTCAAAATACACGTGCTCGTCTAGTCGGAGTTCAATTGCCTCGCTAAACCTCCCGTACAGTTGCCGAGGTAGAGCTAGGGAGTGAACAGGTGCTGCCCCCAGTGCCGAGTTAGCTGTTTCGACCTCCGAGATCGCTGTCGGTTTCAAGCAAGTCGAGGCGATTGCCGCAACTCTTTGCGCGAAGGACTCGTCGAGCGTTGGGTGCTGCGCGAGGCCCGAATGCGATGCGCGCGGAGCGGTGAACCGACACACGTGGAACCAAAAACTCAGTGCGAAGGAATGAACTCAATGTCGTTTGGTGAAATGGCCGCTCGCTCTCGCCGCAACGACGCCGGGAGGCTTGGTGTCGCTGCGTTCGTCGCCCTAGGGCTATTCGTCGGTCCCGCGACCACTTCTGCGGGCGCGGCGGCGTTGACGCTCTATTCGGCGCAACACGAACAAACGGTCGACTTGCTGACCAAGGCGTTCACGAAGGAAACCGGCATCGACGTCAAGATTCATTCCGGCGAGGCGCCGGAACTCGCGAGCGAACTTGTAAAGGAAGGCGCGTCGTCCCACGCCGACGTGTTCTTCACGGAGAATTCGCCTGAACTCGAGCTTCTATCGGAAAAAGGGCTGCTGGCGAAGGTGGCGCCGGCCACCTTGGCGAGCGTTCCGGCGGCCGACAGCGGGTCGAACGGCGATTGGGTCGGCGTCCTGGCGCGGGAGAATGTCCTCGTCTTCAGCAAGAGCATGATCAAGGAGGAGCGGCTGCCCTCCTCGCTCCTCGATCTCGCCAAGCCGGAGTGGAAGGGCAAGCTTGCGATTGCGCCGACCGACGCTGATTTCCTGCCGCTGGTCGGCGCCGTCGCCGCGCTTAAAGGCCGCCCGGCCGCATTGGATTGGCTCAAGGGCCTGCGTGAGAATGCAGCCATTTTCGACGACGACGAGGGGGTGGTCGCGGCGGTCGACCGTGGCGCCGCGGCCGTCGGGATCATCAACAGTTACTACTGGGTGCGGCTGCGCGTCGAAAAGGGCGCTGACCGGATGCAGAGCGCCATCCACCACTTCGCCGGCGGCGACGTCGGCGGCTTGATGAACGTCTCCGGCGCCGCTGCGCTGAAGGCCTCGCGCAATCCAGCCGCGGCGCAGAAGTTCCTCGCGTTCCTGGTGAGCAAACCGGCGCAGGAGATGCTGGCGAGCCTCGACATCACCTTCGAGTACCCGCTGGCGGCCGGGGTCGCCGCCAACCCGGTGCTGAAGCCGATGAGCGAATTGTCGCCGCCGCCTTTGACCCTCAAGCAGATCGGGGACGACAGCGACGCCGCGAAACTGCTACGCGAGGCGGGCCTCATCTGATGGCGGCGATTGCGAGCGCAAGCCAGGCGGGAGTTCGAAGCGGTCGGAGCTCGCGACGTTGTCGCGCGCCCGCCCACTGCGCTCGTTGCTGCTGCGCTCGTGGGCGCGACGCTCGTCCTTCTGCCGATCCTCTACACCATCGCTGAAGCGGTCACCGTGGATTTCCGCGACGCCGCCGGCCTGCTGTTTCGTCCACTCGTCGGCAGGCTCCTTCTCAATACGGTCTCGCTTGTCATTGCCGCGTCGCTCGCAACAGCAGTTATAGGAACCGTGGCGGCGTGGCTGGTCGAACGAACGGATCTTCCTGGACGGAACGTCTGGTCCGTTCTTATCGCCGCGCCCCTCGCAATTCCGCCCTTCGTCACCAGCTATGCGTGGGTTTCGATGAGCAATGCGCTCCAGGACTTCGCCGGGGCGCTGCTTGTCGTGACCTGCGCCTACTATCCGCTCGTCTACCTGCCGGTGGCCGCCGCGTTGCGCGGGCTTGATCCGGCGCTCGAGGAGACCGCGCGTTCGCTCGGCGAGAGCCCTTGGGGATGTTTCGTGCGGGTCGTTCTTCCCCAGCTTCGCCCGGCCCTGCTCGGCGGCGCGCTTCTGGTCGCTCTCGACACGCTGACCGAGTTCGGCGCCTTCGCGCTGCTGCGCTTCCGCACCTTCACCACCGAACTCTACGCGCAGTACCGAACCGGGCTCGCCGGACCCGAGACCTCGCTGCTCGCGCTCGTTCTCGTCGTGCTGTGCCTTGCGTTGCTGTTCGCGGAATTCCGAGTGCGCGGCGATGCGCGGTACGCGCGCGTCGGGGTCGGAGCGAGACGAATGAGCGCGCCGGCGGCCTCTCGGCTGGGCGCGCTTTCCGGTCCTTGCCGCCCTCGGCGCGCTCGCCGTCGCGACGCTCGGCGTCCCGATCGGAATGATCGGTTATTGGCTCTTTCAGCATGCGCAAGCCGCGATCTCGCCTGCCGCGCCGTCGTCGCTCGCGCTCGTCCAGGCCGCGCTCAATTCTGTCGCCTACGGGCTCTTCGGCGCCGCCGCTGCGCTCCTGATGGCGTCTCCGATCGGCTATCTTGCGGTCCGCTTCCCGAGCCCGTGGACTGTGCTGATGGAGCGCGCCGCCTATCTGGCGCAGGGCGTCCCGGGGATTGTCGTTGCGCTGGCGCTCATATCCCTGACAGTGCAGTGGGTCGGACCCCTCTATCAGAGCCCGGCGCTTCTGGTCCTGGCCTATGCGATCCTGTTTCTGCCGCTCGCTCTCGTCGGCGTCCGGGCGACGCTGACGCAAATTCCGCCGGGTCTAGAGGAAGCTGCGCGTTCGCTCGGCCAGAACAGCGCATCGGTCGCCTGGCGCGTCGTGGCGCCCCTGGCCGCCAACGGCCTCGGCGCCGGCGCAGCGCTCGTGTTCATCTTCGTCTCGACCGAATTGACGGCGACCCTGCTCCTCTCCCCGATCGGGACGCGGACGCTTGCGACGGAAGTCTGGGCCAATACGTCGTCGGTGGCCTTTGCGGCGGCGGCGCCGTTCGCGGCGCTGATGCTCTGTTTGTCGTTTGCGGTCACTTGGCTGTTCGCTAATCGTCTGAGCCGAGCGGCGTTCGCCGGCTGGAGCTGACAATGGCTCGCCTTTCCGTCAACCGGCTGAGCAAGGCCTTCGCTGGAACGCCGGTTCTCCGCGGCGTGGATCTCGAGGTCGCCTCCGGTTCGCTGGTGGCGGTCCTGGGCGCCTCCGGCAGCGGCAAGACGACGCTGCTCAGGCTCCTTTCAGGCTTCGAGCGCGCCGATTCCGGCTTAATCGAAATTGATGGCCAAATCGTCTCCGGGCAAGGCGTCCACATGCCTCCCGAAAGGCGCCGCATCGGCTATGTGGCGCAGGAAGGCTCGCTGTTTCCCCATCTTTCGGTCGCCGACAATGTCGCCTTTGGACTGCCCCGGGCCGAGCGTCGCAGCCGATCAAAGGTGGAGGCGCTGCTGGCCAGCGTCGACCTGGCGGCCTCTTACGCCAGTCGCGCGCCGCATCAGCTCTCCGGCGGCGAGCAGCAGCGCGTGGCGCTGGCTCGCGCCCTCGCCCCGGCGCCGAAGCTGGTGCTCCTGGATGAGCCATTCTCTTCGCTCGACGCCGCGCTCAGGGTCGAGACGCGCCAGGCTGTCTCGGCCGCGCTCGCCGCTTCCGGCGCCACCGCGCTGCTTGTGACGCACGATCAGTCAGAGGCGCTTGCGATGGGTCTTAAGGTCGCAGTGCTGCGCGGCGGCGTCCTGGCCCAGATCGCGACGCCGGAAATCCTCTATCGCCAGCCCGTCGACATCGCGATGGCGCGCTTCGTAGGCGAGGCGGTGATCTTGCCGGGGACGGTCAGTGGAGGCGCGGCGTTGTGCGCGCTCGGGCGTTTGCCGCTCGCGCGTCCCGCGCAGGACGGCCTCGTGGACGTGATGACGCGGCCGGAACAGATCCGCTTCCCCTCAAAACCCAACGCGGATGCGCCACGGGCGAGGGTTCTGTCGGTTGCCTTCTATGGTCACGACGCCAGCGTGCTTCTCGAGTTGGAAGCGGGCGCAGAGAGAGTTGTGAGCCTCGTTCCGGGATATCGCGCGCCGAGGCCCGGAGAGGACGTCCACCTCAGCGTCGAGGGGACTGTGATGGCCTATCCGCGGACCGAGACCGACGCGGCGTTCGTGAACCGCAACCCGCGTGAGATCGCGCAATTCCGAAAAGAGCCATTGAGCGTTACGGCGCTCGGAATCAAGGAGGACCTGCCATGATGAATTTGACGTCCGGGATGCATATGCGGTGGCGGCGCGCCGTCTGCGTGAGCGCGCTCGCCGTCGCGCTTGCGCCCTGCGCTCATGCCATCGCCGCGCAACCAGCGAGCTTCCTCGACAGCATTCATCGCCAGACGACGCTCACCTCCACGGTGCCCGACAATGGCGACCAAAATCCGTACGCAATCGTCGTCGCCCCGATGTCCGCCGGCGTCATCCAGAAGGACGACATCCTCGTTACGAATTTCAACAACGACGGCAATCTGCAAGGGCTCGGGACGACGATCGTCGCCTATAACCCGACGACAAAGAAGCTGACGACTTTCGCGTCGCTGCTGCGCAATCTCCCCGGATGTCCAGGCGGAATCGGCCTGACGACGGCGATGACCATGCTCAAGTCGGGCTGGGTGATTGTCGGCAGCGCGCCGAGCGCCGACGGCACGACCGGGACAAAGGGGGCAGGCTGCCTCATCGTTCTCGACGCCAACGGCAAGGTCGCCAGCGTGATCGCCAACGAGGCGATCAACATGCCCTGGGGGAACATGGCGACCATCGACGAGGGCGACAGCGCAACGATCTTCGTCAGTAACGCCGGCTTCGGCGTTGGATCCCCAGAAGGCGATCCGCGGGTCGTAAGCGAGGAGACGGTCCTTCGGATCAAACTCGCAATCCAGAACGGCGAGCCGCCGTCAGTGGTTAGCCAGACTGTGGTCGGCAGCGGTTTCGGCGCCCAGCCAAACAAGGACGTCTTCTTGATTGGGCCGACAGGTTTGGCTCTGGCGGCGGACGGCACGCTCTACGTTTCGGACGCGACCGGCAACCGCATCAGCGCCATTTGGGACGCGACGACTCGCGACCATAGCGCGGGCGTTGGCAGAACCGTCACTAAAGATGGCCTGTTGCAGCGCCCGCTCGCCATGGCTTGGGCGCCCAACGGGCATCTCTTGGTCGTCAACGCGCAGAACGGCCAGGTCGTCGAGGTCGATCCGGTCAGCGGCGAGCAAATCAAGGCGCGATGGATCGATCCGAACAAGGCGCAGAAGCCGCCCGGCAGCGGCGATCTGTTCGGTATCGCCATGACCCCGGCCGGCGACGGGTTCTATTTTGTTGAGGACGAGAACAACACGCTCGTCTTAGCGAAGTGAGCTGCCCGTTCTCGGGAAAAGGAACCGGGTCGACCCGCCGCGGTCTCCTTGTCGGGGCGGGAGGCGCGCTGGCGAGCGCCGGCGCGGCGGGTTTTGTGCGCGCCGCGCCGCAAGTCTCGCAGAGCGAGGCCCAGCTGCGCGAGCCTTTCTTCGGCCTGCACCAAGGGGGAATCGCCACTCCGCAGCAGACGCACAGCTATTTCGCGGCGTTCGATTGTCTCGCCAAGAGCCGCGATGAGCTGGCGACGATGCTGCGAGTTTGGACCGACGGCGCAGCGCGGATGTCGACCGGAGAGACTGCCCGCGATCTGGGACAAGATGTATCGGTCGAGGGACCGGACGGCGGCTCCGCCCTCGACCTGTCGTCCGGACGGCTAACCATCACGTTTGGCTTCGGCGCAGGGCTATTCAGCAAGGACGGGTCGGACCGGTATGGGTTGGCGGCTAAGCGGCCAGCCGCGCTCGTCGACCTTCCGAAATTCAATGGCGATCAACTCGAGCCGGCGCGCACCGGGGGCGACATTTCGGTTCAGGCGTGCGCTGACGATCCGCAGGTCGCATTTCACGCCGTTCGCGAGCTCGCCCGCTTGTCATATGGCGCGAGCCAGTTTCGCTGGGCCCAGGCAGGCTTTATGCCGCAGGCGCCCGCCGAGGAAACGCCTCGGAACTTGATGGGTTTCAAGGACGGAACCAACAATCCTCCGCGCGCCGTGACGGACGTCTCCCCTGACAGACCTAGGAGCTTCGACGACATCGTCTGGGTCGGCGACGAGGGGCCGGATTGGATGCGCGGCGGCAGCTATCTGGTGGCGCGGCGCATCCGAATTTCGCTCGAACATTGGGATCGCTCGGAGGTCGACTTTCAGGAACAGGTGATCGGCCGGCGCAAATATTCCGGCGCGCCGATCGGCAAGACCAACGAGCGCGACAGCCTGGATCTGGATCGCGTCGACGCTGACGACAATCCCCTCATCGCCGACAACGCCCATGTCCGGCTCGGAGCAGCGACGACCAATGGGGGCGCGCAGATTTTTCGCAGGCCCTATTCCTACAACGACGGCGTTCGCTTTACCGCCGAGCGCTGGCCCCCGTGGCGCCAAGGCATGATGTACGACGCTGGCCTATTTTTCATGTGCTACCAGCGCGACCCGCGCGACGGATTCATCAAGATCTACGAGAATATGGCCAAGCTCGACGCACTCAATCAGTTCACGACTTCACACGGGCGGCGGCCTCTTCGCCTGCCTTGGCGGCATACATGAAGACGAGTTTGTCGGTCAGAGGTTGCTGTAGTTTCGCTCAGGGGTCGTGAGGTAAGGCCTTGGTTTGCTCGATGGCGCTGGCGAACTCCACCAGGACGCCATGCCCGGCATCGACGCGCTAAACAGCCAGCGGCGATCGGATAACGTAAAATCGACCATGAAGCCGCTATCGGCGCCGTCGAAAAGTCGGCGGCCCGATGGTCGGGCTGGCGATTGCCGGAACTCCATTTCTCCGCGGTCCGTCCGGACTTCGCGTCGCTGGTTCGGGGTTCGTCTGACAGCGCCCGCCCACGTCGCCTTGTCCAGCGTGTCCATGCGGACGCCGGGCTGAGGCCCCACCTTACGGTCCTTGATCCAGACGAGCCTGTCCAGCTGCATGATGTCCACGATCGCTCCGCAGGCCAGCGGAATGCCCTGACCGAAATTGCAAGTGCACGCGCCCCGGCAGATGATCGGCATCCGTGCGATCGCGGCCGCGCGAGCAATGCGGACGATGTCGTCCTTGTTGCGCGGCGTGACGACAATGTCGGCGATCTTGCCTTCAGCATCGGTCTTGAGGACGGGACAAAATAGCCCGACATGTCCTGGCTCTTGGCCCGTACGCGCCCGCGGTCGGTTGTGTTTGGAATGTCGCCGAGTTCACTGACGAAGCGGTCGAACTGCTTGACGTGTCCTTTTGACGGGATCGGTCAAGCGGGGATCAGGCGCGCCCGAACAAGGGGTCGAGTTCACGGTAGTCGGGCGCAATCGCCGCGCTTGGCCGGCCAACGCGGAGCGCCAGCCTGCTTTGCGGACGGGTGAGCAACTCACCGGCCGTTCGGGCGCGAAAGAGAACAAGGTCGGCCGCTCTGCGGGCGCCGAGCCGGCCCCGATGGGGGCGCGGACCGTCTCGGGGAAAACCTCGAGCGGACGGCTTCTGTCCCTGGCGGCAGTGCGGGATGGGGCCACCACCTACGCGCGCAAACGAGTCCGCGAGCGTCATGGACGTTTCCCAGGCGGGCATTGCGATGGGCGCCGCGCTGCTGCCCTTTTTTCGAGGTCCTGCTGCCGTCGCCGAAGACGTGACGTTCGCCGGCGAACGGCGTTCGTTGGCCGCTCGCCGGTTCGAGAGTCTCCCGAAGTCAAGCGACCGCTTGGTCGTTGCGTTCGAGATCAGACAGCATTGCCTTGTCGAGAACCTTCTGAATGTTTGCAGCGCGCCGGAAAGGGGGTTCGAGAGTTTTTCCGGCTTTCACGGCCTTGACGAACCGCTGGTAATTCGTCTCGACGGATTCGAACAGCACGTCGCGCCAGGTAGCTGTATTCGCGGCGGGGCCAAGGCAGGCCCTGAGCGTCGATTTGCCGGTGTCGTAGATCATCTCGATCGAGCCATTTTTGTCCGTAGACGCGCAACCGCAATTGATCGAGCTGACCCGCGGCGGTCCGGGTCGGCTGGATGGTTCCGGCCGCGCCATTGGTCAAATCAACGCTCGTGGTGAAGCTGTCGTTGGCGTCGAGGTCGTATTCGCCGATGGTATTGTGCGGAGGCGCCTTGTCGAAGGTGTTGAGCCGCGCGAAGACATGTGCGATGTCGAGCCTTGAGCCGTAGGAGGCGAAATCAACGATGCGGATCCCGATGTCGCCCAAGGCGCCGTTCGACCCGTGCTTTTTGCTCAAGCGCCAGAGCCATTTGCTTTCCGTCTTCCAATCCCCCAGGCGTTGCCGACGAGCCGGCTCTGAAGATGTGAAGCCTCAATATGGCGCACCGCGCCGACTTCGCCGGCCAGGACCATTTCGCGGCCCTTTTGCAGGGCCGGCGAGTTGCGATAGGTGAAGTTCACCATACCGATCTTGCCAGATTTTTCCATCGCCGCCGCCATTTCCAATGCGAACGTCGCGTCGGTGGCGAGCGGCTTCTCGCAGAAGACGTGCTTGCCCGCGCGATCGCGAGCATGGTGGTTGGGTGGTGGATCCCGTCGGGTGTTGGCGAGAGCGTCGAACTCGCCCTAGGCCAGCGCTTCCTCGACGCGTGAAAACAGACGATCGATCTTGTGCTGCGCGCAGAAGGCGGCGAGGCGGTCCGGCAGGATGTCGACGCCTCCCACGATCTTTACCCCGTCGATGGAGGTGAAATTGGTCGCGTGCGCGTTGGCCATGCCGCCGGCGCCAAGAATGAGAAAGCGCATTAAGTCGGTTTCCCTTGATTTTACTTTTGTCCTTGAGCGCGTCGGCGGCCCATTTGGCCGTCGCCGCCGCTTGCGCCGAAGCGGGTCACGACCATCGCCAATTATGACGACCTCAACGCCGCAGCACGGGACTTTTCATCGGGGGCAGTTGGCAGCTCGCTCAACTCAGGTCGATGCTGGAGCCGGATCAGTACGCGAAATGGGCATTTTCGCAGCTCCCCGGCCCGACGGCGGACAAGGGCATAACGGGCACTGGCGGTTGGACCATGGCCTCCTTCAGCAGGGATCCGAAGAAGGTCCAGATGTGCGCCGACCTCATACGCGACGTTTACATGGGCAGGGCAACGCACTCGAGCAGGCTCTGCCGACCCGCGCCTCGCTGTTCGACAAAAACCCGTGTTCTCCACCCCGACCAACAAGGCCTTCGCCGCTGACCTCAAAGACGGACGGGCCCGGCCGGGCGCGCCGATCTACCCCGAGATTTCGAACCAGATTCAGATTGTGTTGGGCGACGTCCTGTCCGGCATCAAACCGCCTGAGCAGGCGCTTGACACAGCCTATCAGGCGGCTCTCGCCGTGTATTAAGAGGGGGGCGATCATGAACATCGAATTCCATGCAATGTGAGCATCATCCCATGTAATCGAGATAATTCTCGATTTTAATCTTCAGGAGAGAACAATGCCTATTTTTGAGACGATACCTTTACTCAACATAGCAACAACCACTTGCGTCGGGCTGCTGGTCGGCTCCGAGACATACTTGACCGCTTTCACCAACCCCGGTCCTGCGCCAGCTCGACGAACCGGCCCAGTTCGAAGGAGCGCACCTTCTGACCACGCGGCTCATGGTAATGCCCCCGTGGAACGTGGTCGGCCTGGTGCTGCTCATCGCCGAGGCGGTCGTACACCGCAATGACCCCAGCTTCGCTCTACTTGTGGCCGCCTGCATCCTGTGCGTCGCCGCAGCCGTGTTTACGTTCACGCGCATGCTGCCGCAGAACAATCGTTGGGCGCGCGCAGCCTCGATGTCCTCACCGAACGAGTCGCTGCTCGACTACAAGCACTGGGCTACGCGTCATTTGCCTCGTCTTCTCGTGCTAATTGCGGCGCTGGTTTGCCTCCTGCTTGCGAGCTTTTCGTAAAGCGATCGCCTGTCCCCAACAGGCAAGGAGAGAGAGATGTCAACTCAAACCATATCCCAGTAACGGACGGCGATCGACACGCGGTCGCCGCGAGCCCCTCAAATGCAGGCCGGTGGCCGAAGCAACTGAACCTGAAAGCCGCGATCGGTTCCTTGGCCACGTCTCTCGCTCGCGCTTGGGCCAACACGTTCGGAGGCGCCTCTTTTATCGCGAGCGTTCAGAGGCGAGTGCTCATCAAAGGTGTGAATATCGACCAAACTATTGTTATCGCGCAACAAGAGCTTGAGAGAGGGGGATCGACCTAAATTCTCACGCTCTGGGACCAAGTTTATACAGAAACTCAGGCCCGGAAGGTCACGAGCATTTATTTCCGATACGTCGGCACTCTGCAGGGTTACTTCCCTGTCTGGCACTTCACCTGGGCGATCTCAAAATCTATCGAAGCGGCAACGCCGCGGTCCGAGCCCAGCTTGAGCTGGCTTACCAGGACGCGAAGCAACGAGCCAAAGCCGCCGGCGGGATCGCCGACCCCCGCGTGAACGGAAAAATTGTGATGGGCGGCATCCATCTCCTGCCCGGCTCTTCGTGAAGGCCCGCGTCGTGGCCCCCGGGAACCCAGGCTATCCGTAGTCCCTGAAAGACTACAGGCCCTAAAACGCGGGGGCGGCAACGCGACGTCCTCCACCGCGCCTCGACGACGAATGTCGTCAACGCCATCGAGTGCTCAACCTTAACCCGACGACACCCTGCTGGAACCTGAGGAGGCTCTCATGAACGCCTATGTCCAAATGCCGGACGAAATCCGCTTGACCACGATTCTGAACATTCAGCGCGCGGCCTTTCTGCGCGATGGCCCGCCAACGCTCGGCAAGCGCCACGCCGATCTTTTACGGCTGAAGAACGCCATCCTCGCTAGGCGCAAGGATTACGAGACTGCGATCAGTGCCGACTTCGGTCATCGCCCGGCCCAGGAAACCGCAATCATGGACCTGATGCCGACGGTCCAGGGGATCGATTATCTTCGGAAGAATTTTCGGCGCTGGATGCGCCCATTCCGCCGTGTGGAGATGCAGTACCGGCCGGCGAGAGCGAGGATTGTCTGTCAGCCATTGGGCGTCGTCGGCATCCTGTCGCCGTGGAATTTTCCCGTTGGGCTGTGCCTCATGCCCCTGGCGAGTGCAATTGCCGCCGGCGATCGCGCCATGGTCTAGCCGTCGGAGCTTACGCCGAGAACCTCCGCGCTGATAGCTTCAATGCTGAGCGAGATTTTCTCCGAAGAGGAAGTCGCCGTCTTCACTGGCGGGCCGGATGTGGGCGCAGCGTTTTCGGCGCTCTCCTTCGATCATCTCGTTCACCGGCCGCACTAATGTCGGCCGCGCAGCGATGAAGGCCGCGAGCGAGAATCTTGTACCCGTGACGTTGGAACTCGGCGGCAAGTCGCCGGTGATCGTCGAGCGCGGATTCTCCCTAAGCCGGGCCGCGAAATTCATCGCTTACGGCAAGCTGAGCAATGCGGGACAGACTTGCATCGCCCCGACTATGCTCTGGTGCATGAGAGCGACGTCGATGCCTTTGTCGCTGCCTACAAAGATGCTGCGCGTTCCGCGTATCCTAACGGAACCGCCGACGAAGCATATGCCTCGATCATCAGCCAGCGCCACTTCGAAAGACTCACGCAACTCGTTGTTGATGCGGACACGAAAGGCGCACGCATCATTACAATTGGCACCAATGCGCAGCATGTCCGCACAATGGCGCCGACTTTGATCGTTGGGGTGACGGACGAATGACCGTCACCCAGCAAGAGATTTTTGGACCAATCCTGCCGATCATTTCTTACGGGAAGTTGGAAGACGCGATAGCCTATGTGAATGCGCATCCGCGACCTCTCGCGCTGTACGTCTTTAGCGATCACCGCGGCACGATCGAACGTGTCCTCGAACGCACCACGAGTGGCAATGTGTCCGTTATCGACACCCTGTTCCATTATGCGCAGGACGGTCTGCCCTTCGGCGGTGTCGGGCCGAGTGGCATGGGCGCCTATCACGGTAAGGAAGGGTTCAAATCCCTGAGCCATGCGAAGGGTGTATTCATCCAGGCCAAGTGGAACGTCACCGGACTGTTGTGTGCGCCGTTCAGCCGAATGACCAATCTCGTCCTTAGCTTTTTGCTCCGGCGACCAGTTCCGCGCAGCGACTTTACCCATTCCGCTGCCTAACTGCACGTGAGGGAGCTTGGCCGCCACGAATGGCTGCCCGGGCTCCCCGCTGTGCTGGCGCCGGTGTCGCCGAGGCCCTCGCCGAACTCGTTCCACGGTCCCTGAATGATCGAAGAGTTTACGCCACTGCCGGCTAAGGAAGCTCCAGGGTCCAGCTTCTGAAGCGGCCCGTCTCCGATAAATAACGAGAAGGACATGTCAACCGAAACCAAATGCCCTGTAACGGGCGGCGCTCGACACATGGTGCGTGCGGCCCCACCGAATGCGGGCTGGTGGCCAAACGACAGGAGCCATCTCACGTGAAGCGGAGGATAGTGATGAGGCCTTTCTACCTGAAACCCAGCACGGTGATGAGGTCTTTTGAACTCGATTCGGATGGCGATACGTCCGTGCGAACGACCCGGTCTTTCCGCAGGAAGGGCGCGCCGACCAAACAGCGGTTGGAGCATTTGCTCGACATCGCGCTTGAAGACACTTTTCCATGCAGCGATCCGATCTCGCTGCATTTCAACCGCTAGAGTCAATTGGCCAGCTGTCGGCCAGAGGTCGCGTTGTTGTCGTTCGCTGCGTTTCCATCCAATAAGCTGACCGGTCAATCTCTAGTGGTAAGACACGGATTGTGTATGCAAGGATAGGTGTCGTCGCAGCCAAATTGGCGATCCCCGTGGAACGGGCCGTCCGGTGCAGGGTCTGTATTTTGACGAAGTCGTCGCGTCGAAGCGTTCGACAAACTCAAATGTCTGGTCTTCGGCGCGCTCCTTGATTGGGAGAGCGAGCATGTCGATCACGATAGAGGTCAATGGGGAGCGGCAGACCGTAGACGTCGCGCCGGACACGCCGCTTCTGTGGGCGCTGCGGGACGTGATCGGGCTTACCGGCACGAAGTTCGGCTGCGGCATCGCGCAATGCGGCGCCTGCACGGTGCAAATCGATGGGGAACCAGTCCGCTCGTGTCTACTGGCGGTCGGCTCGATCGGCGACCGAAAGATCACCACCATCGAGGGAATCGGCGTAACGGAGGCAGGACGCAAGATCCAGAAGGCGTGGCTGGACCTCGAGGTCGTGCAATGCGGCTATTGCCAGTCCGGCCAGATCATGTCCGCAACCGCTTTGCTGATAAAGACGCCCGATCCGAAGGATTCGGACATTGACGCGGCCATGGCTGGAAACATTTGCCGGTGCGGCACCTACGTGCGCATCCGCGCCGCGATCAAGCAAGCCGCCCACTCGGCCTGATGGAGGCCCGATCCAATGGAGACGCGACCATGACACGGATCACCTCCGCCCCGAAGCTCTCCCGCCGCTCGCTCATGAAGGCGACAGCCGCCGCAGGCGGCGCGCTTGTCCTCAGCCTCTCCTTTCCCCGGCTCAACGCCGTGCTTGCGGCGGAGCCGAACGCGGACTTCGCGCCGAACGCGTTCGTGCGCATCGATCCTGACGGCAAGGTCAGCTTCATAATCCCGCAAGTCGAGATGGGCCAGGGCATCTACACGGCTCTTTCCATGATCCTCGCGGAGGAGCTTGATGCGCCCTTCGAGCACGTTACAGCGGTGGCGGCGCCGCCGAACGACAAGCTCTACGCGAACCCGCTTCTCGGGTTCCAGGTGACCGGCGGGTCAACCTCCGTCCGTGCATTCTGGAAGCCGATGCGAGTAGCCGGCGCGGCGGCCCGCGCCATGCTGGTGCAAGCGGCCGCGGCGAAGTGGAGCGTCGATCCGGCCTCCTGCCGGACGGCGAACGGCGAGGTCTTGCACGATGCAAGCGCCCGCAAGGTGTCTTACGGCGAGCTTGTGCAGGCGGCCGCCGCGCTGACGCCGCCGCAAAATCCGCCGCTCAAGCCCGCGGCGGATTTCAAGCTCATCGGCAAGTCGCTCAAACGGCTCGACACGCCCGACAAGGTCAACGGCAAAGCCATTTACGGCATCGACGCGCGACCCGAGGGCGTGAAGATCGCCACGCTTGCGAGTTGCCCGGTGTTCCGCGGCAAGGTCGCGCATGTCGACGACGGCCGGGCGAAGACCCTGCCTGGGGTGCGGCAGGTGGTCGTTCTCGACGATCTCGTCGCCGTCGTCGGCGACCACATGTGGGCGGCCAAGCAGGGCCTGGACGCCCTCGACATCACGTGGGACGAGGGGCCAAACGCCAACGTTTCGACGGCCGACGTGCTGAACGGCCTCGTCACCGCAAGCGAGAAATCGGGCGCGGTCGCGAAATCGACCGGCGACGTCGCCAAGGCTCTGGAGGAGGGAACCAAACTCGATGCGACCTACCACGTCCCGTTCCTCGCCCATGCGCCGATGGAACCGGCGAACTGCACCGTGCACGTCCGTCCCGACGCCTGCGAGGTCTGGGTCGGCAATCAGATCCTTGGCCGCGCTCAAGCGATTGCAGCGAAGGTGACGGGTCTGCCGCTCGAGAAGGTGATCGTCCACAATCATCTGATCGGCGGCGGCTTCGGCCGGCGGCTCGAAGTGGACTATATCGGCAAGGCGGTGCGGATCGCGCAGAAAGTCGACGGACCTGTCAAGGTCATCTGGACGCGCGAGGAGGATATTCAGCAGGCGCTCTACCGCCCGTTCTATTTCGATCGCTTCCAGGCGAGCCTGTCAGGCGGCAAAATTGCGGCGTGGAGTCATAAGATCGCCGGCTCGTCGATCCTCGCGCGCTGGGCGCCGCCGTTCTTCAAGAATGGGCTCGATTCGGACGCGGTCGACGGCGCCATCGACTTTCCCTACGACACGGCGAACCTTCATGTCGAATATGTCCGCGCCGAGCCACCGGGCGTGCCGACCTGCTTCTGGCGAAGCGTGGGTCCGGGACACAACATCTTCGTCGTCGAGAGCTTCGTCGACGAGTTCGCGCACGCCGCGGGACAGGATCCGGTCGCCTTCCGGCGCGCGCATCTTACGAAGGAGCCGCGGCTTCTCGCCTGTCTCAATCTCGCAGCGGAAAAGGCCGGCTGGGGAGGCGCTCTTCCCACCCGCGTCGGACGCGGGGTGGCCTGCCAGACCGTGTTCGGCTCGTATGTCGCGGCGATCGTTGAGGCTGAGGTCGACGCCGACGGCGAGATCGCGATCCGCCGCGTGACGGCTGCGGTCGATTGCGGCACGGCGATCAATCCCGACGGTGTCGGTGGCGCAGATCCAGGGCGGCGTCATCTTCGGGCTCACGGCCGCCCTCTATAACGAGATCACCATCGCCAAAGGCCGGGTGCAGCAGAGCAACTTCAACAATTACCGGATGATGCGGATCAACGAAGCGCCCGCGATCGAGGTCCATCTCATACGAAACGGCGAGGCGCCGGGCGGCATCGGCGAACCGGGCACCTCGATCGCCGGTCCCGCGCTCGCCAACGCGCTGTTCGCGGCGACCGGAGTTCGGCTGCGAAGTCTCCCCGTCGACCGCAAACAACTCGCGCCGGGGAAAGCTGCGTGAGGACCTTCTGGCGCATCCTGCTTGCGGCGGCCGCGCTGGTCGCCGTCGCCGTCCTCGGCTTCGTCGGCTGGACCGTGTTTGGCCCCGGGCCGACCGATTTCGCAGGCCGAGACCGGGTCGCGCTCAGCGACTATAAACTGGCCGATCCGACCGGCGCGCCTGCGAGCCTCAAGGATGCGAGCCTCATCGACCGGGGGCGCTATCTCATCCGCGCCGCCGATTGCGAGGCCTGCCATACCGCCATCGGGGGACAACCGTTCGCCGGGGGCCGGGCGTTCGTTCTGCCCTTCGGCACGATCTATTCGACCAACATCACGCCCGACAAGGACACCGGCATTGGCCAGTACACCGACCCGGATTTTCTCGCAGCCGTCCATCGCGGCGTCCGGCGTGACGGCGCGCGGCTTTACCCGGCAATGCCGTTCGCCAGTTACACCTATCTCACGGACGCTGACGCGCTCGCCATCAAGGCCTATCTCTTCAGCCTCAAGCCGATCAACGCGCCCGCGATCCCCAACACCTTCGGCTTTCCATTCAATCAGCGCTGGTCGATGGGCATATGGGCGACGATGTTCAACGCCGACCGGCGCTTCGAGCCGCACGCCGACCGCAGCTCGGAGTGGAATCGCGGCGCCTATCTGGTCGAGGCGCTCGCCCATTGCGGGGAATGCCATACGCCGCGCAACCTGTTCCAGGCGCTGGACAACCGCCGCAAATTCGCCGGCGCCGTCACCGGCGGCTGGCGCGCCTACAACATCACGAGCGATCCGACGAGCGGGGTCGGCGATTGGACCGAACAGGCGCTCGCGCATTATCTCGCGACGGGACATGCCGAAGGACGCGGCACCGCGGCTGGGCCGATGGGCGAGGCGGTCGACCTCAGTCTCGTGCATCTGACCGGCGAAGACATCGCCGCCATGGTCGCCTATCTGCGCACCGTCCCGCCGATCGCCAATCCGAGTCTGCCCGCGCCCCGGCCGCCGAATGCGATCGCGGCGCACGAGCCCGGCCAGCGGCGGCAATCCGCTCGGCGAGCAGATCTATGCGGGAGCCTGCGCGAGTTGCCACGGATGGACGGGCAAGAGCCCGATCTCCGGCCTCGCGACGATCGCCGGCGCTCGCTCGGTCAACGATCCGTCCGGCGTCAACGTCGCGCAAGTCATCGTGTTCGGCGGAGGCCGAAGGCCCGGCGAAGCGGGGATGGCGATGCCTGCCTTTGGCGAGGCCTATTCCGACGCCGAGATTGCCGCCGCCGCCAACTATGTCACCGCGCGCTTCGGCGCCGTAGGCTCGCGCCTGACGGCGGAGAACGTCGCCTCGCTCCGGCTCACAAGGTGATAGCGCTCTGACAATCTCGCACGATTTTCACAGGATCCGCCGCGCGTTGGGCGCGGACAGTGCAAGCAACCCAGGACATCGTCCAGCGGCAGCATGGTCTTCTGCCGGAACGCCACCACGATGACCTCCTCGGCCGGCGTCACCACCGTGCTGATCGGCTTCTTCGGACCCATGAGCGCGTCGGCCGTCGTGGTCCGGTTGCGCCGTTTGCGCACCGTCTTCGCGTTCAGGCCGTAGCGGGCGGCAAGGGCGCGGCTGCTCTCTTTCGACGCTTGGAACTCGGCTCGAAGACGCGGCGTCGTGCGGGCGCTGCCGTGAAGAACGCTTGCCATAGGGCATCCTCCTCCTGACGAATCAAGGGCAATGATGCGCCATCACAGTCCGGGACGACACACCTAGCCAACGATCGAGCGGCAGCGCTTCGATAGCCTCGCCTGAGTGCGCGCATACGCCCACGCGCGGACGATACGGACGCTTGCGGCCAATCGTTCGTTGTCTTCCTTTTGCAGGCTTTCCTTTCGCCCAATTGGCACAAGGGCTCAAACGCAGATGCCAGCAGTCGGAGCTTTAAGACGTTTTCACGCTTATCTTTGGGGGGCCGAACCGCAAGTGGCGCTCGATTTCGGTCTTCCCCTGTCCGGTGGACAGTAGCGGTTCGCCAAGCGGAACTCGCTGCTTATTTGGAAACCGTCTCGCGGCCTTTGCGCGAGGACTCTCCGGTTCCTCTCACGCATCGCCAAGCGATGGCGCTTGCTGGCCGTCTGTTTCGCGCTCGGGCAGGGCTCGACGGCGAGGGCGGGCGTCTCACCTATTTCGCCTTCGACTTCATCGAAGCTTGGCGGCGAGAACGTCGCGCGCCTGCCGCTTCGCCAACGCAAGAAGACGTGTAATACCAAAGGTCATAGCGGCTGACCGAGATGAGCCCAGTCGCGCGTTCCGATGGATGTGATTCTCTCCGGATCCGCGGTCAGTTTTCGCCAAGCGGCGCATGCGGCGTCGACGATCGCGTCGTAGTTTTCGAAGACGGTGTTTGAGAGCCAGTTCTGGCGAAGATATTGCCAGACGTTCTCGATTGGGTTTAGCTCGGGCGCACGGGAAGGCAGGAAGATCGGCGTGATGGTGTCGGGCGCGTCGAGCTTGCTCGTGGTGCGCCATCCGGCGCGGTCGAGCAGCAGAACGGCATGGGCGCCGTCGGCGACGCTGCGCGAGATTTCGTCGAGGTGAAGCTGCATCATGTCGGTGTCGGCATGGGGCAGCGCCAACGCCGCCCCGACGCCGCGGGCTGGGCAGATCGCGCCGAACAGATCGGCGTTGTCATAGCGCGGGTCGGCGGGCTGCCTGGGTCGTGTTCCGCGCCTGGCCCACTGCCGAACCTGGCCGTTCTTCTGGCCGATGCGGGCCCTCATCCCGATCTTATCGAGGGACGTCCGCAAACCAGATTTCGACCGGCGCCGTCTCCGGCAGTCCTTCGAGATGAGCCTTCAGCGCGCGCGGGAAGTTTTATGGAATGGCCCGCCCCTCCTTCCGGCGTCGTAGGGTCGCCGGCGGTTCAGGAGGAGGAAGGGGTATGGATATCTCTGTGCTTGGCGTCGACCTCGGCAAGAACGTCTGCAGCGTGGTTGGGCTGGATACGTCCGGCGCGGTCGTTATGCGGCGTAAGGTGAGACGGGAGACGCTGGTTGCTCTGGCGGAGAAGCTTCCTCCGTGCGTTGTTGGCATGGAAGCCTGCTGCGGCGCCCACCATCTTGGCCGCGTGTTCGCCGCCCACGGCCATGACGTGCGTCTGATGTCGCCCGAATATGTTCGGCCCCATGTCAAGGCGCGGAAGAACGACGATCGGGAGGCCGAGGGGATCGCGGAAGCGGCGACGCGGCCGACGATGCGGTTCGTCGAACTGAAGGGCCAGGACCAGCTCGACATGCAGACGCTGCATTGATCGCGAGATCGACTGGTCGGGGAGCGGACGGCTCTGATCAATCAGTTGCGCGCCATCCTGCTGGAGCGCGGATTCGTTGCTCCGCGGGGCAAGCGAAAGCTCGAGCAGTTTCTGAGCGTACTGATGGACGAGCAAGGCGCAGCCGACCTGAGCCCACAAATCGCTCTGCTCGTCGCCGACGCTCGCGCGCCATGGGCCGAACTCGATCGACGAATTTCTGCCTTCGACGCCGAGTTCGCCCGCTGGGTGAAGGAGAACGAAGAGGCTCGACGGCTGACGACAATCCCAGGCATCGGCGCGATCGTCGCCTCCGCCCTTGTCGCGTCGGTCGGGCGGGCGGAAAGCTTCGAGCGCGGGCGCGATCTCGCCGCGTGGCTCGGCCTGGTTCCCCGTCAGTTCACCACCGGCGGCAAGCCGAAGCTGCTTGGCATCAGCAAACGAGGCAACAGCTACCTGCGCCGACAGCTGATCCACGGTGCACGCGCCGCGCTGCCTATGTGGCTGAGCGCGACACGCCGCTGGGCCGATGAGCCAAAGGCCTTTCAGGCCGCGCCCATCGCAACGTTGCGATCGTCGCCTTCGCCAACAAGCTGTCGAGAATCGCCTGGGCGGCGCTGCGGCGCGGAGAACGGTTCGCCGTCATGGGAATGCCTGCGGCGGCATAGAATCGGCCGGTCACGGTCAAAGCGTCCATCGGTCAACAGGGGTTTGCGAGAGGGTGACGACGGGATGGCCTGACAGTCGAACGGCGCTCCGGAAGCCTGGCTTAAAAAACGGCGCGATCTGACGCCGGGAGTTTTATGAGGACCGGAGCGCGCGTATCTCCATCATGGCCGGAGGAAGCTCCTCGAGGCCGGATACGTTGATGCAGACTGGATCAGCCGCCAATCTCGACAAAACCCCTTGCGAACGGGGCGGGCCATACGTTTTTAAACGCCTCGACGATCCGCTCGTCCTGACCCGGATGGCGCGGCCGGGCGCTGAGATGCGAGAAGCCAAGCTTCTGCAGCAGCTTTCCGACATAGCGCGGATGAAAGTCGACGCCGAACCTCTCGGCGATGACGCGCTTGAGATCAATCCGCCGCCAGCGCACGACCCCATCCTTCTCGCGATCAGGACCCGCCTCGACGATCTGCGCCAACTGGGCCAGTTGCTCCTCCGATAGGCGAGGCTTCGGGCCTTCGGTCCAGTTGTCGATCAGGCCCTCCAGGCCCGAGGCGTTGAAGCGATGGACCCAGTCGCGCAGCGTCTGCCGGTCCATGCCGCCGATCCTCGCCGCAGCACCGCGGTCCATTCCATCCCGGACCGCAGCCAGCGACAGAAGCCGCCGGCTCTGGTTGACGTCCTTCGATCGACGGGCGAGCCTCCGAAGTTCCTCCGCTGAATAATCCTCTCGCAATCTCACCGCTGAAGGCATGGCGCAAATCTCCCTGCGCCAACTTGAATCAGCCCTGCAACAATTCGGGAATCCCCCATGAGTCAGACAGCACAGCCTCTGGTATTACCGCGCGCGAGCCCGCTGGCGGGGATCGCCTATAGCGATCACGGGGGCGGCGATGGCAAGGCCCTCACCTGGCTGTGCAGGTATGGCCTCGAAGGCGGCGTCTCGAAGCGCCTCGACCGCGCCGACTTGCCCGGCGACCGCGTCGTCTGCGTCAAGACCAAATGCTTCCGCCGCTCCGAAACGACCCCCGCGGCTTCGAATGTGAGCGGCGGCGGGGTGATCGAAAACGGGCCGAAAGGCGGGGTGGCGCCGCGCAGTCCGGTCTGCAGTGTGCCGTAATTGACAGTTTCCGTTGAGACACTATTGTGAATTGTTTTAACTAAACAACTGACAATCGAAAAAGGCGGCGCCCTCGAAGGGCTTCGGAGCTCGGAAAGGCGAAGCCGCGAGGGCTCGCCCCTTTTTCGGTGTTGGACTCGAAAGCGCCTCAAATCAATTTGGGGGCCGAATTCAAGGGAGGAAGACGACGACTCTCAACATGATCGCGGGGCTTGAGACGATCTCGGGCGGTCAATTGCTGATTGGCGGCCGCGACGTGATCGACGTGCCGCCGAAAGCGCGCGACATCGCCATGGTCTTTCAGTCCTATGCGCTGTTTCCTCATATGACGGTCTTCGACAACATCGCGTTCGGCATGAAAATCAGGCGCCAGGCGAGGAGCGAAATCGACGCGCAGGTCCGCAGCGTCGCCGACCGCCTGCGGATCGGGTCGCTGCTTGACCGCCTGCCGACGGGCGGACAGCGCCAACGCGTTGCGCTCGCCCGTGCGTTGGTTCGCCGCCCAGGCGTCTTTCTCATGGACGAGACGCTGTCGAACCTTGACGCGAAGTTGCGTATCGAGGCGCGAAGCTTCCTGGCCAAGATGCACCAGGAAATCGGCGTAACGACGGTCTACGTCACACACGATCAGTCCAAAGCGATGACAATGGGCGACACGATCGTCGTCATGAAAGACGAAATCATTCAGCAGGCAGCCTCTCCGCTCGAGGTCTACAACAAGCCCGCCAACGCCTTTGTCGCTGGGTTCATTGGGTCACCGGCAATGAATTTCCTCGAACTGTCTCTCGCCGGCGCGAGGTTAGTTGATCAGGGAAACGGCCTGGAAGTAGCGATCCCAGACCGGTTGCGCGGAGCATTGGACGGATACGGCAAAGCCAAGGTGCTCCTCGGCTTGCGCCCCGAGGCGAGCCCCATCCCGCGGAATGCCGACGCTAGAAGCGCTCCCCGCCTTTCCATCGAGGTCGTGCAACACCTTGGACATGAAACGTTGCTCGATGCTTCGAGCGGACCGCATCGGATCGTCGCCAGGGTGAGCGCCGCCGACAATTCGCAAGTGGGCGAGATCCGCCCGTTTCTTTTCGAAAAGGACCATATGCATCTGTTCGATTTGGAGACCGGCGCCAATCTTTCCGCGCGGTCGGCGTTGGTCGCAGAAACCGCCGCCAAATAGGTGAAAAAAAGCGTGTCCTGCCCGACGTCGCGTTCCCGAGGCATACGGTGCGCTCTTGGCTACGTTTGCGCGGCTTTGAGCGCCGATACGCCCATCGCCCGCTCGAGATAGCGCCGGATTGAGGCTTGACCCCAATCGCCTCCCGAAGGCGATAAAAAGCCGTGCCGCGCGAGTTCAGCCAGGATCGAAGATTTTCAAAACGGACGCCTTCACATTGCGTGCCGATCCTGACCGCCATCCAAGGCGTGCGCCATAAATTCCAGCCCACGCTCAATCTGCGAGCGTGTCACCGGACCTCCCAGACCAACTCTGACCGCCTCGGGAGGAGCGCCGCCCGCCGTGCAGACATCGCTCGCGATGAGACCAAGACCGGTCGAGCGCGCATGGCTCACGAAGGCGGATCGCGTCCATCCATTGCGCATGGGCAGCCACAAGTTGAAGCTCAAGGGGTCCGACAGATAGGAGCCGGGCTCGAGCGCGCGCGCCGCGATTTTTTCTCGCGCCATCGTCTCCGAGCGGATGAACCGGAGGATCATGTCGGCAGTGCCGTCGGTGATCCAGCGAGTGGCGACCGCCGCCGTAACCGGAGACGCCATGACGCAGAGCGCGCGCATCGCGCTATTGAACGACCAGCCGGCGCGCGCGTCCGGCGCGATGACGTAAGCGAGCCGAAGCCCGGCGCCGATACATTTGGCGAGCCCCGCGACATGCCAGCAAACCTATGGCGCAATGGCCGCCAAAGGCGCGGGCCCATGGGTCTGAATGAAGCCGTACGCGTCGTCCTCGACGATCATCACGCCGTGCCTGCGAGCGATCGAGCATAGCGCCGCGCGCCGGCGTTCCGGGATCGTGATCGTTGTCGGGTTTTGCAGGGTGGGATTGAGATAAATCGCCTTGGGAGTATGGATGCGAACGCCCTCCTCGACAACCTCGGGAATGACGCCATTCTGGTCCATCTCGATCCCGACGAGTTGCAGGCCGAGCTGAGCGGCGATCGAACGAACGCCTGGATAAGTGATGGCTTCGCAGAGCACCGTTTCACCAGGCTTCGCGAGCAGGCTGAAAATGCCGACCATCGCGGCATGCGCGCCAGGCGTCACGAAGATGCGCTCCTGGGCTGGAACGAGCGCGCGCCGACCTAACCAGGCCGAGGCGGCGTCCCGATCCGCCGGCGAGCCGCCAAAGCCCTGATAGCGGAGCAGCGACTCGAGGTCCGCGGCGACTCTCGCATATCCTTCCCGCATGCGAGCGATAAGCGCGGGGTCCTCCGGCTCTGGCGGCATGTTCATGGCAAAGTCGGCGCGCGACCGGCCGGGAGCGGGCTCGCCGCGGACCATCGCAGCCCGACGGACGAAAGTGCCACGCCCGACGACGGATTCGACCAGTCCCCGCTTGCTTGCCTCGACATAGCCGCGGGCGACCCTTGTGAAGTCGAGAGACAGGCGCTGCGCCAATTCTCTCTGGGGCGGCAACCGGTCTCCTGGCGCAAGTCGGCCGGCTGCAATGTCGGACGATATGGCCTCGGCGATAGCGAGGTAGCGGGGTCCTTCTCTGCCGCCAAGCGAGGGCGTCCACGCCTGCATCGTTTGATCCCCGTCCTCTCGCGCCCCGCATTGACTGGTGGATGTTGCTCGAGGGCCGCAGAAACATTTGGCGCCGTGCCGGTCGATCTGAGGGCTGTGACGATCCAATCATCTCCAGGCACAGAGCATCATTGACTGGATTTAATACCCGAAACAAGCCGAATTGATCGCTGATATGCCTGCATCTTTGTTGGCACGGTCGTTGCCTCGCCCCTGGCGATCGGCGCCCGCCGGTCTCAGCCGCGAGGATCAGCGAAATGCCTGCAGTCACCGCTCCGCCCACAAGAAGGGGGATTTCTTCGTCGACTACGAGGAAAAGATTTTTGAGGACGTGAAAGCAAACCCCGGCGAAAAGGCGCTGGTCACCTTTCACACCGTCGCCTTCGAGGGATCGATCGGCCTCGTCAATCTCCTGCAGGCCACGCGCCTCTTGCGCAAGGGCTATGAGACCTCAGTCCTCCTGTATGGACCTGGCGTCACGCTTGGGGTGCAGCGCGGCTTTCCCAAGATCGGGGACGAGGCGTTTCCAGGGCACCAGAACTTCAACAACCAGATCACGAAGTTCATCGGCGAGGGGGGCAAGGCCTACGCCTGCCGTTTCGCCCTGCAAGCGCTCTACGGACATGGGGAGCCGTCGCTGATCGAAGGCATCCGCCCGATCAGTCCTTTGGACGTGCTCGATCTCGTGCTGATCCATAAGCGTGACAACGCCTTCATCCTGGACACTTGGACGCTTTGACGGCCCGCGGCCGGCAGGGTTTGCCCGCCGAATCGCCGAGGGATGATGAATCATGTCCAAGCCCACAAAGGTGCGTGCCGCCGCGGTGCAGATCGCACCGGACCTCGGTTCGCGCCAAGCGACACTAGCGCGTGTCGTGGACGCGATCGACGAGGCGGCAAAGAAAGGCGCCGAACTGATCGCCTTCCCTGAAACCTTCGTGCCCTGGTATCCCTATTTTTCCTTCGTTCTGCCCCCGGTCCAAAGTGGCGCGGAGCATATCCGCCTCTATGAACATGCGGTCGTCGTGCCAAGCCCTCAGACGGACGCGGTGTCAACAGCGGCCGGCAAGGCCGGGGCGGTCGTTGTGCTCGGCGTTAACGAGCGCGATTACGGTTCGCTCTACAACACGCAGCTCATCTTCGACGCTGACGGCGCGCTGAAGCTCAAGCGGCGCAAGATCACGCCGACCTTTCATGAGCGCATGATCTGGGGACAGGGCGACGGCTCCGGCCTGACGACCGTGGACACAAAGGTTGGGCGGGTCGGGGCGCTCGCTTGCTGGGAGCATTACAACCCCCTCGCCCGCTACGCGCTGATGGCGCAGCACGAAGAAATTCATGTCGCTCAGTTTCCCGGCTCGCTGGTCGGGCCGATCTTCGCTGAACAAATCGAGATCACGATCCGCCATCACGCGCTCGAAAGCGGATGCTTCGTCGTCAACGCGACCGGTTGGCTAAGGGAGGACCAGATCGCCTCGATCACACCCGACAATGGCCTCCAGCGAGCTCTCCGAGGCGGCTGCATGACTGCAATCATCTCACCTGAAGGGAGACATCTCGCGCCGCCGCTAACCGAGGGCGAGGGCATGGTTATCGCTGACCTCGACATGAGCCTGATCGTGAAGCGCAAGCGAATGATGGATTCCGTCGGCCATTATGCGCGGCCCGAACTCATCAATGTCACGCTGGATTCCCGCCCGGCCAGACCTCTCAACCTTGAACCCTTGCCGCCCGCTGCACGTCCGCTCCCCGATGGAGAGAGCCATGAATTTGCCGACACAGCGCCTGATCAACGAACGGCAAACCTTCGGCGTGCGGCTGGCTGATCCGAGGGCCGGTGTTGAAAGCCGCCGCGGCGGCGCGGGCCCGTCGGACCACAAAGCGCTGACAATCGACGGCATGACGGTGATGGCGCCGGTGCATACGGCGTCCGCGTTCGACAGCCCCTACGTGATCGAAGCGCCCGACGCGAGCGGCCGGAGCCGCATCCTCAGAGACGGCAGGGCGCTCGCGGAGGCGACCTTTCCGTTACGGCCTCGCTTCTACGATCTCACGACCGACGACGGCGTGCCTTACTCCAAGATCGCTACGCTGCACGCTCGCGACGTGCTCGCAACGACTGTGCTCCAGACCTGCATCCGCTATCAGAGCCGCACCAAGACCTGCCAATTCTGCGCCATCGGTCAGTCGCTGGCCGCCGGTCGGACGATCGAACGGAAGACGCCGGCGCAGCTTGCGGAGGTCGCGAAAGCGGCGGTGGCCCTCGATGGCGTGAAACACATGGTGATGACCACCGGCACCCCGCGGGGACGCGATCGGGGCGCCGCGATCCTTTGCGAAAGCGCGGCGGCCGTGAAAACGGCCGTTGACCTTCCCATTCAGACGCAATGTGAGCCGCCCGACGACGACGCCTGGTTCACGCGCATGAAGGAGGCTGGCGTCGACAGCCTCCGCATGCATCTTGAAGCGGTCACGCCGGAAGTGCGGCGCCGAGTTCATGCCCGGAAAGGCCGAAGTGCCGGTCGAGCGCTATCTCGCCGCCTTCGCCTCAGCGGTTCCCGTGTTCGGCCGCGGACAGGTTTCGACCTACATATTGGCCGGTCTCGGCGACACGCGCGAGGCGATCCTCGCCATGTGCGAAACGCTTGTGGCCATCGGCGTCTACCCTTTTGTCGTGCCTCTCGTGCCGATCTCGGGAACGCCGCTCGAAAGCGCGGCCATCCCCTCTCCCGGCTTCATGCATTCGTTGCTTCAGCCGCTCGCGCGCTTGCTGGTTCGCGGTGGGCTCAAAGCTACCGACATCAAGGCGGGTTGCGGCAAGTGCGGCGCCTGCTCCGCTCTTTCCACTTATGAGAGGGCGCTTCTCGCATGATCGTCGACAGCATTCTGCCCTTCCTCCCTTGCGAATTCCGAATCAAATTCGCCGCATCGCGATGGGAGCGCGAGGGTTCATACGCCTTAAGGCGGGCCGTGTTCTGCGAGGAACAAGGGATTTTTCGTAACGATGATCGGGACGCAACCGACGATTATGCGATCCCGATCGTCGCGCTTTCGATGCTTGGAGTCGCCTCCGACCGGGTCGTTGGAACCGTTCGCATCCACGAGGAGGCGCCGGGCGTCTGGTGGGGCTCCCGACTTGCCGTGGAGCAGGATTATCGCCGGATTGGGGCGATCGGAGCGACGTTGATCCGTCTTGCCCTATCGTCCGCCAACACCATGGGATGCAAGACCTTCCTTGCCCATGTCCAAACACAGAACGGGCCCCTGTTCCGTCAGATGCGCTGGGAGTCGATTGAGGAAATCGATCTGCACGGACGCCCGCATCTGAAGATGCGCGCGGACCTGTCCGCCTATCCTCCCTGCGCCACGCCGGAGCTTCGCTATGTCGCGCTCCGCAAGGCTCCCTGAATTGGACGCCGACGCGTTCGAAATCGCTCGCGCGAGAGGCGCGGCGGGGCGTCGGCCTCAAGGCCAAGGCTGAAATCGGCATCGTTGCTGAGCGCCTCGGACTCGCACGCTCGGACGTTCCGGTAGGCGATGACTGCGCCGCGATTCCTGACGGAAACGGGCATCTCCTGTTTGCAATCGAAGGCTTTATAAACAACTTTGTCGCTGCCGACCCGTGGTTCGCGGGCTGGTGCTCAGTCATGGTGAACGTCGCGGACATCGCCTCGATGGGCGGATGGCCGATCGCCGTTGTGGATGCGATTTGGGCCGAAGGGGAACCTGCGGCCGTTAAGATCCTCGAGGGGATGAAGGCGGCCGCCGCGGCTTATGCAACGCCGATCGTCGGAGGCCACAGCAACCTCCATACGGCGCAGTCCCAGCTCGCGGTGGCGATCCTTGGGCGTGCAGGGTCGCGACTTTTGACAAGTTTCGACGCGCGGCCCGGCGATGTTCTGATCACCGCAATCGATCATCGCGGCGCCTATCGCGAGCCCTTCGACAATTGGCAGGCGGCGCTCTCGGCCCCACACGAGCGTCTGCGCGGCGATCTGGCGCTCCTGCCGCAGATCGCTAGCCGCGGCCTCGCGCATGCTGCCAAGGACATCACCCAGGGTGGAATTCCTGGAACAGCGATCATGCTGGCGGAGTGTTCGGGCGTCGGTATGGAGCTGGATGTCGAAGCCATCCTTCCCCCGTCGGGCGTTCCGCTTTCTCGCTGGCTCAGAACTTTTCCAAGTTTCGGCTTCTTGTTGGCGACCGAGCGAGCGAGAGCGGACGCGCTGCTCTCAGCCTTCCGTGAGCGCGACCTCCATGCGGCGGTCATTGGTAAGGTCCATGCGGGTTCGGAGGTCGCGCTGGTCGCAGGCCCGCGCCGTGCGGTGATTCGTGATTGGCGACAAGAAAGGCTCATGGGCCTTGCCCCTGTAGAGGAGCGCGCAGCATGACGCACCCTCTTCGCATCGCCATGTTGACGCATTCCACCAATCCGCGCGGCGGAGTGGTCCATGCGCTGCAGCTTTCCGAGGCGCTGATGGCGCTCGGACATGACGTCGTCCTGCACGCTCCCGATTCGAGGGGAGACGGCTTTTTCCGGCCTGCGCGCTGCAAGACCCGACCCTTTCCAGTCGCGCCGGCAGCCACCGACGTGCACGCGATGATCGAACAACGGATCGCCGAATATGTCGAATATTTCGCCGACGTGGGAAAACGCGATTTCGATCTTTATCACGCGCATGACGGCATCTCTGGCAACGCGCTGGCGACTTTGAAGGCGCAAGGACGCATTCGCGGTTTCGTCCGCACGGTGCATCACATCGACGATTTTACGGACCCGCGAATTGTCCGCTTGCAGGCGCGCTCGATACAGGACGCTGACGCCTGGATGAGTGTCAGCGGGCTTTGGCGGGATTGTCTCCGCCAGGACTTTGGAATCGAAGCGTCCATCTGCGGAAACGGGGTCGATTGCGACCGTTTTCGTCCCGAACCAGACGGAAGCGAACCCGAGCTACGACGCCGCCTCGGACTGGGCAGCGGGCCGATTTTCCTCGCCGTCGGAGGGGTCGAGCAGCGCAAGAACACCGTCCGCATTCTCGAGGCCTTCGCCCAGATCGCCGCGATGCGACCGGATGCAGAGCTCGTCATCGCGGGCGGCGCGAGCCTGTTGAACCACGGCGTTTATCAGCGGACCTTCGCGCATCGCCTTGCTGAAATGGGGTCCGTAGCTAGGTCGGTCCGAATAACAGGAGTCATTCCGGATGCGGACATGCCGCGCCTCTATCGCCTCGCCACAGCGCTGGTCTTCGCTTCGGTGAAAGAAGGATTCGGCCTCTGCGTTCTGGAAAGCTTGGCGAGCGGCGTTCCCGCCCTCGCGTCGAGGACCGAGCCGTTCATCAGCTATCTCGCGCCTGACGACGCAATCTGGTGCGATCCCTTGAACGTGATCACCATCGCTGACGCCATGGCGCTCGCACTGCGCGACGAATCCGCAAATCGACTGCGGAGCAATGGCCCGAAAGTCGCGGCGCATTTTGGCTGGCACTCGGTCGCGGAAGCGCATGAGCCGCAATACCGACAGCTTCTTAACCGCCGTCGCTCGCTTCGAGCGCGAGCCGGATGCGACAGTTTTCTGCGAACGGTTTCTCAATGAGGTCGATCGATGAACGCGAACGCTGCACCTCACTATCGCGCCGTCGTCGTCGGGGGCGGTCAGGCTGGTCTCTCTGCCAGTTATTGGTTGAGCCGAGCCGGGCTTGATCATGTGGTGTTCGAAAAGAAGACCGCCATGCACAAATGGCGAGAGGAGAGATGGGACGCCTTTTGTCTCGTCACGCCCAATTGGCAATGCCAACTTCCCGGGCACGCCTATGATGGGCCGGACCCGAATGGGTTCATGGTGAAGGAACAGATCCTCGATTATCTTGAGGCGTTCCAACGAAAAGTGGATGCGCCGATCCGCGAGAACGTCGAAGTTCACGCCGTCGACAAGGAAGGGGTTGGATTCAGGATTGCGACCACGGGAGGCGTCTGCACTGCAGACGCCGTGTTCCTTGCGACCAGTCTCTATGGAAAGCCCAGCGTTCCACGCTTCGCAGATCGAATCCCGGACTCAATTCTCCAGGTCCATACGGCCGAATACCGCAGTCCGGGCGCGCTTCCCGGTGGAGCGGTCGTCGTCGCCGGGTCAGGCCAATCCGGCGCGCAGATCGCCGAAGATCTGCACCTCGCGGGCCGGAAAGTGCATCTCGTCACAGGGAATGCGCCGCGCTGCGCGCGCTTCTATCGCGGACGCGATGTGGTCGACTGGCTGTGGGACATCGGGCAGTACGAGATTACGGTCGCCAGCGATGGCATGGGCCACAAGCGGGGCGACACGAATCATTATCTGACCGGTCGCGACGGAGGCCGGGACATCGACTTGCGCGCCTTCGCGCAACAGGGAATGGCGCTCTATGGCCGGCTTGCGAGCGTCGAAAAGGGGCGAATGATTTTCGAGCCGAATCTTTGCGCCAACCTCGACGAGGCGGACCGCGTCTATAATGGCATCAATGCGCTGATCGACAAACACATTGCTGAGAAGGGCGTCTCAGCTCCCGAAGGAGCGGCGTACAAACCGGCCTGGCAGCCTGACGACGAACCGGCTGAACTCGACCTTGTCGCAGCCGGAGTGGGCGCGGTGGTGTGGGCGACCGGTTTTTCCGCCGATTGGTCGTATGTCCGGCTCCCGATTTTCGATGGAACCGGCTATCCGGCTAACCGTCGCGGCGTAACCAGCGTGCCGGGCGTTTATGTTCTCGGCCTGCCCTGGCTGTGGACGTGGGGCTCCGGTCGGTTCCTGAGCGTCGGACGCGACGCCGAGGCTGTCGTCAATGCCGAACTCGCCCGCTGGAATATGGTTCAGGCCGCCGAGTGAAGTGGTCCCGTATCAGGGGATCTAGACCGCGGCCCTGCCTGACCGTCAGTCGGCGCCGCCTTGCGCCGATCCCTGCCTGGTTCTGATCTCGCCCAGATCGCGCTCGAGAAAATAATTGAGGAAAGTGCGGATCGCGGCGATCGCCGCGAGGCGCCCGACCTCGTCCCAGCTTGTGGTGATCGCGGTTTCCAGAACGTCGGCGGCGAGCTGGAAGGTGAGGCCGGCGACAAGCCAGCGGCCCAAACGCAGCCAGACGTCGCGCTCGTAGTGCCCGTCGCGCGACGAGAACATCGTCCATAAGCCTTGGAAGAAGGCTTCGACGGCTCCCACGACGATGAGGATCAGCGCCAGCCAATCGATCGCGTCGACCGCGACGTTGGTGGCGAGGATCAGCCAGTCTCTCACCGCGTCGCCCTCATGGGAAGCGCGCAGGCATGGTTCGTTCAGGGCGTTAGCAAGCGGCGGTCTAAACTCGCCGCTTGCCGTTTGCTCCGCCAGCTCAGTGCATGCCGGCGGCGGTATCGTGCATCGCTTTCAGCGCATCGTCGAGAGTGAAGGTGTTGGGCTTCTGGATCGGTGGGAAATCCTTGAAGGTCGCCGCCCACTGCGCCGCCACAGACTGCGCGCCGTAGATCATGAACACGCGGTGTAAGTACCAGTCGTAGTAGCTATTCGAAGTGATATCCGCCCGCTCGAAGGGGTCGGTGCGAAGATTGAACAGCTTGGGTATCCGGAGCTTGGTGAACGGCTCCGCCCAGACCTGCAGCGTGCCGGGACAGCGCTGCTCCATGAAAACAACCTTCCAGTTGTCGTATCGCAAGCCCAGCACGTCGCCGTCGTCGCTAAGATACATGAAGAAATTGCGCGGGCTCTCCTTCTCGGCGCCGGTGAGGTACGGCAACAAATTGTACGCGTCGAGGTGATTCCTGTAGGTGCGGCCGATCGCCTGATAGCCCTTCTTCAGCTTCTCGGTGACGTCCGGATCGCCCGCCATGGCGAGGAACGTCGGGAACCAGTCGTGGTGCTGCACGATCTCGTTCGAGATCTGGCCTGGCTTAATCTTCCCCGGCCAGCGCACCAGCATCGGAACGCGGAAGGCGCCCTCCCAGTTGGTGTTCTTCTCGTTGCGGAACGGGGTCATGGCGCCGTCCGGCCATGAGTTCATATGCGGCCCGTTGTCGGTCGAATACATGACGAAAGTGTTGTCGGCGATCTTGAGTTCGTCGAGGAAATCGAGCGCCTGGCCGACGTTCTTGTCGTGGTCGATCATGGTGTCGTGATAGGGCGACTGCCAGCGCCCCGCCTGCCCCTTGCTTTCAGGCTTGGTGTGGGTGAAGGCGTGCATGTGCGTCGGATTGAGCCAGACGAAGAACGGCTTGCCGGCGTCGTTGGCCTTCTTCATGAATTCCTTGGCGCGCGCGACGAAATCGTCGTCGCAGGTTTCCATACGCTTTTTCGTCAGCGGGCCGGTGTCCTCGATCTTCTGCTTGCCCACCTTGCCCCAGCGCGGCTCGACGGTCGGATCGTCCGTGTCCGTGGCGAAGGAGTGCATGACGCCGCGCGGCCCAAACGTCTTCTTGAAGTTCGGGAACTCCTTCTCGTTGGGGTAGTCCTCCTGTTCCGGCTCTTCCTCGGCGTTGAGGTGATAGAGATTGCCGTAGAATTCGTCGAAGCCGTGATTGGTCGGCAGCATCGAGTTCAGATCGCCGAGATGGTTCTTGCCGAACTGGCCGGTGGCGTAACCCTGGTTCTTGAGCGCCGCGGCGATGGTGATGATCTTTTCGTTCATGCCGATCGGCGCGCCCGGTATGCCGACCTTTGACAAGCCGGTGCGATAGACGCTCTGCCCGGTGATGAAGGACGAGCGGCCCGCGGTGCAGGATTGTTCGCCGTAAGAATCGGTGAACATCATGCCTTCCCTGGCGAGGCGGTCGATGTTGGGCGTTTGATAACCCATGAGGCCGTGCGAATAACAGCTCAGGTTCGCAATGCCGATGTCGTCGCCCCAAATGACGAGGATGTTCGGCTTGTCGGTCTTAGGCATTTTCCTCTCCTATCCTTGAATTGAAACTCCAATGGACTCTTTCATCCCGGCGCGCTCAGTCCGGGAATAGGGAACAACAATTCAACTTTGAGCCATGCGCCTCCTATTCGAATGGTCCGACGTGAAACGCCATGCTGACAATCGCTCCGACGCCGATGATCAGAAGTATGATCGCCGTAATCAGCGTCAGCGACACCGGAAAGCCACTCTCGCCATGGACGAGCCCTTCCGCACGCATCGACTCTCGCAAGTGACGTAAGCCCAGCATGAACTGCACGTGGTAGAAGATGCCGAGAACAAGCATCACGATGCCGAGCCCAACCAAGGCGAGGCCGAAGTTGCGCGGGGCGGCAGCTTTGGTGATGATATCCTGATCGCGCAGCTTTTGAAACACTTGGGCGATGGTGAACCCGAAGCCGATTAGCGACAGCGAGGTGCGGATCACCGACATCAGCGTCCGGTCGGCGCTCATGCGCGTCCGCTGAAAGGACATGCCCGTGCGGCGCGACGAGAGCTCCGTGTTGGCGTCCAACTTGAGATCCGGGCTCGCCATCGTTCTCTCCGCGACCTAGCGTCTCAACTGGATGCGGGGTGAGCGACCCAGTGACGCGCGATGCGCGCAATGGGACCGCGCAGCAGAAGATAGGGGACGAATGCGAGCAAAATTGCGATGACCCCTGCTTGGCCAGGATAGAATGTCTTGAACACCACCCATTGATAAATTGTGTCCATGACGACGCCGAGAATGATGATCCTCGCCGTCGAGAGGATTCCCTCCCACAGAAGTTCGGTGCGCCCTCCGGGCGCGCCGCGCATCAAAGCCCAGACATACGGCGGTCGCCCGAGGCGCGCGTCGGCAATTCCGTCGCGCAGCGCGGCGATAATCGCCATTGCCGGTTGCAGGATGAAGCGGAACATCATCGGGCCGCCGGGCCGGTCAAGAATGTCGCTCCAGAGTCGGCCGAGACTTTCGGCGGTGATCCCATACCAGACCACACCGAGGATGATGAGTCCGGCCAGCAGCGCGACTGCGACGCGCGCCTGCAGAATTGCGCTTTTCGACGGCGCGTCAGTCAAAGCGCGGACAATCCCTAAGCGATGCAATAAACATTACGCGAGGCGGCATCTTTGCAACCCAGCTCGCGACTGTGTTAACCAAAATCGATCCGGGTTGTTTTCGATAATCGCTGTCCGATCGCCTGTCAAAGCACTCTTTGCGCGGGCGCTGTGTCTCTCTCCAATTTGTCAGAAGCTTAAGGACCGGATGGATGCCACCGAGCGAGGATGCGGGATTGTCGGATGATCGCGCCGACGCAATTCGCGCGTTTTACGAGTCGCATCCGTATCCCGCGCCCCTCACCGACCTCGAGCGGCGCCTCGATCGCTACCGCGATCCGCGCCGACGCCGGGCGCAGTCCCTCCTGCTGTGGCCTTTGGAGAAGCCGCGCGCGGAGAGAAAAATCCTTGTTGCTGGATGCGGGACGTCACAGGCGGCCCGGCATGCGTTAATGGAGCCGAACGCGCGGGTAACCGCGATCGATATCAGCGAAACGAGCTTGCGCCATACCCGCGCTCTTCAGCGCAAGCGCGACATACGAAACTTGCGCCTCCACCAGCTCGCGATCGAACGGATTGGGGAGCTTGGCGAGACCTTCGATCAGATTGTCTGCACAGGCGTGCTTCACCATTTGAGCGACCCGGACGCGGGTCTTCGATCGCTTCGCGATGTCCTCGCCGTCAACGGCGCGATGCACATCATGGTCTACGCGCCTTACGGGCGCGCCGGCATATACATGATGCAGGACTATTGCCGATTGCTCGGGATCGGCGTCCGGGACCAAGACTTACGGGAGCTTGGCGAAACGGTTCAAGCGCTGCCAGTCGACCATCCGATTGCCGGCATAGTGAAACGCGCCAAGGATTTCGCCCGGCCCGGCGCGCTCGCCGACGCGTTGCTGAATCCCCAGGACCGCGCCTATTCCGTGCCGCAGCTTTACGATTGGCTCGAGCGGTGTGGCCTCAAGTTCGGCCGCTGGTACGAGCAGGCGGCATACCTTCCGCAGTGCGGGGCGATCGATCGCGCGCCGCATGGCGCTCGCCTTGCAGCGCTTCCCCCGCCCGCCCAGCATGCGGCGATCGAGCTCTTGCGTGGGACGATGGATAGGCACAGCTTCGTCGCCTACCGCGACGATCGCGAACGCGAAGCCCAGCCAATCACATTCGAGGGCGGCGCCTGGCGCAACTTCGTTCCCGTTCGATTGCCGTGGACGCTAACCATCAAAGATCGAGCGCCCGCGGGCGTCGCCGCCGTGCTTATCAATCCGAGCCACACATATCCCGACCTCGCGCTTTTCATCGACGCCGCGCAGGAGCGGCTGCTTGCGGCGATCGACGGCGAGCGTTCCGTCGGCGAGATCCTTAGCAACACGGCGGGAGCAGACGGCAGTGAGCCGGGCCGCGCATTTTTTGAGCGGCTCTGGGAGCACGATCTCATCGTCTTCGACGCGAAACGGCCGGCTCTAGTCGCCCGAGTCCTTCACAATGAGGGGTAGAGTCTTTTCAGCTTCACGCGGGCATCGTGTGCAGTGAATCGCCAGTCGGCCTTTGCGTGATGTTTGTTGCGATGGTCCTGCCAGGCGGCGACCTCTCTGAGGAGGGTCGGCTTGTCTGGAATGCGCCGGCTCAGACATTGGCTCGACGGAACGCCGAGTTCGGATTCGGCCATAGCGAGCCAGCTTCCATGTTTAGGGGTGTAACGCCATTCGAACCGTTTGGCGAGGCGGCGCGCTTCGGGCCGGGGAAGGCTGGGTAGAGCGAGGCCGCCGTATGCGTGCTCAGATTGTCCCGGACCAGCCTGATTTGTTCGGCGTCGGGAAAATGCACTCGGATAGTTCCTTGAGAACCTGGGCGTAATCAGCGGCGGCGTGGCGGTCGGTCGCCTTGACCCGGCGCCAGCCCTCCAGCGGCGCGAACATCATGCGGAGATTGGCCGCCCCGTTGCGCTCGTATTGGTGATCGCGCCGGGCGGATTGTCCGGGCTTGGCGGGGACCGGCGCGCGCGTCTCGACGATCAGCGGCTTGGACGTTTCATCCACACCCACGAGAGGGCGATCGGGGTCGCGCGGCTTCTGATCGGTTTCCAGCCCGTCCTCCATCGCGGCGACAAAGCCAGCGTCGGCGTCCGGCGCGATCACCCCTTGCCGGTTGCGGTGAGGTTGGAGAGCGTTTTCTTGAGCGTCCTTCCAATCGTGTTGTCGCTGGCCTTCTCGACGATGTTCAATTCGACGGCCTTCGCCTCGAGCAAACGCAAACTCCAACCGGCGAACCCCTCGGGAGCCGGCGAGCCGGTCAGGGCGATCAATTTCGCCTCCGCCACGCCGTCGAAAATCCGCGCGCGGGCGGAGTTCGGATTGTGTTTGCGGCTCAGCGTCGCCTCGAACCCTTCCTCGACCAGCCGACGCCGAGTGCGGCCGATGGTGTTTATGCTGGCGTCCAGCGCCCCCGAGATCGCCCTGTCGCTCCAACCTTCGCCCGCCTCCGACACGTCAGCCTTCAAGAGGATGCGCGCCTTCCTCAGTAACTGCGCCGGGGGCTTGCGAGGCGGTCGCCGCACCTGGATGGGTCCGAGCGCCTACAGGAGATCCGCGGTCGCGCGGACCCGCGCGCCAAATCGGTCCAACGCGCGCCGGCCGGTCGGAAGGAAATGGCGCCGCAACCCCTTGGAATCACGCGAAAGGCGGAAGATAAGGCAGGTCTTGTCGCGTCCGGGGAGGGAAGCCCGATAGTCGAATAACTCTCGTATCCAAGCCAGCGGCTTATCATCCGAGACAGGATGAAGTATCCAGCCGCAGGCAAGCTCTATTGACGCCCCGTCGGGATGGTGCCCGTAGTGAACAAGCCGCTTCTGCCTCTCAAATTCGTCTAAGAACTTGGGCCCTGCAATAACATGGTCCCGCGTATAGTAACTTAGCCATTAACGTTAGCAGGAAACATAATAGCGTTAGTTTAAGCGCTCACTTTGCATATTGGGGAGTGTTACGGCAATCGCGGGATAGGCGGAGGCAACGTCATACTCGTATATCTTGCCGATATGCTTGCGCTGCTTGGATAGAATACATGTTCGCCTGAGATAGAGGCGCTGGCCACTAGGGCCGCTCGGGCGCGGACGCTTGGCGTCATAGGTTCTCTTTGCAGCCTTCTGATCAGCGTCGGCAGCGTCAAGGAGGGCGCGAAGAACTTCGAGGCTCATTGCAGCGCAATCCACTCTTGAACGGCGAGGGCGGCGGTAATGTACTCGGACGAAGGCGTTTTGGTTATCTCTTGCCCCGGTCTATATGTAGCCTAAATGCGATCCCTCAAATGTTTTGGCAATCTAAACCAGTGTTCGCGACAGCCCCAAAGTTTCGGCGGGACCTCTTTATTGCAATTTGGCCAATGGCAATGATGCGGCATCGTACTACCCCCTATGCCGCTACGTTGAACGCGCCTACATCTCGCACTGCACTGCCAATAGAGGCCCGCACTGCGTCCGCATTGTAGCGCCCGAATAATCCGTGAAACTGTTCCTTCTCGTCATCCTCTACCCCGTCTTGTCGCGTCCATCTCAATCGCGCGGTAGAAGGGTGGCTAAAGGACGGAGGGAATCCGTTCGATCTCTACCCCTACCGTGGGGACGTAGACGGCGCGGCTCGCGGCTTCGATGGAGAGACGATAGGACAGCCGCGCGACACGCCTTGGGGAATGTATGAGTTCGCTCTCAACGGCCCCGACGAAACTCTGGTGCGAGTCGGCTGGCCAACGCGCCTGCGCGGGAAAACTGACCGTGAGCGGCGGCAAGGCGGCAATGACACGCAAAGACTATGGACGCATTCTGTGGGAGCCTGGCCCATGCCACGCATGTCGTCCAATGGGGCGATGCGAGCGTTTCGAAGATCGGCGGCAAGGTATTTGCGATCGGTGGATGGTCCGGCGCCGATAAATTTGCCATTAGCTTCAAATGCTCGAAGACGAGCTTCGCGATCTTGAGCGAATTGCCGGGCCTGCGGCCGGCGCCCTATCTTGCCTCTCGCGGACTTCTGTGGATGCAACGCATCGACGACGGCGCGCTCGGCGACCATGATCTCAAGGAATATGTGCGGCAGAGCTACGCGATGGTTCTTGCGGCGCTGTCCAAAAAGATGCAAGGCGCATTGGCGGCGCACGCTTCGCGATGACGACAACGATCACGCCTTCAGACATCCGCGCGGCTTATGCGCGCATCCGGGGCCACATCCGCCGCACGCCGATCCTCGAGACCGCCTCGCCGATCGACGGCGCGCCGCCGCTCTCACTGAAGCTCGAATGCCTGCAGGGGACCGGTTCGTTCAAAGCGCGGGGCGCCTTCTACAATCTCCTCACTCGACCAGCGTTTGCGGCGGGCTGCGCCACCGCCTCAGGCGGCAACCACGGCGCCGCGGTCGCCTACGCCGCCCAGAGGCTTGGGATCCAAGCGCGTGTCTTCGTGCCGGCAATGGCAACGCCCGCTAAGATCGCGAAGATCAAGACGTATGGCGCCGAGGCCATGATTGGAGGCGCGTCCCATGCCGAGGCTCAGGAGCGGTGCGATGCCTACGCCGCCGAGAGCGGCGCGCTCTTGATCCATCCTTACGATGCGGTCGAAACGATCGCGGGGCAGGGGACGGTCGCGCTCGAGTGGGAGGAGGACCTCGAACAACTCGGGCTCGAGAAGCTCGACACGGTCCTCTTGCGGTGGGCGGCGGCGGGCTTATCGCCGGCGTGGCTGTCTGGTTTCAAGACCGGATCAAGGTCGTCGGCGTCGAGCCGGAGGGTTCGCGGGCTCTCCATGCGGCGCTGGAGGCGGATGAGCCGGTCGACGTGACTGTCAAGTCGTTTGCAGCCAATTCGCTCGGCGCCAAGCGGGTTGGCGAACTCGATTTCGATATCGGGAAGAGGTTCGTGAGCGGCGTCGTTGTCGTCAAGGACGCAGCCATCGCCGAGGCTCAGCGCCGGCTCTGGGCGGAATTCTCGGTCATCGCCGAGCCAGGCGGCGCGGCGGCCTTCGCCGCCATCGCCAGCGGCGCCTACCGGCCCGAAAGCGACGAGCGGGTTGGCGTTTTGGTCTGCGGCGCCAACGCCGCTCTGGCGGCGTTCGCGTAACACGGGTCTAGCACTACTTTGGCAGATTCATTCGAGCGCTCTACGGAGGGTTCGCTTGCAGTGGGGGCATCGATAGGGCGGCGCGCGGGCGAGGCTTGCGATCACGGCTCGCCGGATTGCTGGCAACGTCGGCTGCGGCGGCCCCCGTAGGATTCTTTTTCCCCCGCTCGCTTCGGCGAGGCGGCGGGTTTGCAGATAGGCGTAAGCGATCATCGTCATCAACCCATGACGATGGAGGCCATGCCAGGAGCGGCCTTCGAAGTGGTCGAGGCCCAGTTCTTCCTTGAGCTGCTGATGGGCCTGTTCGCAGACCCATCGCGCCTTGATCGCGGCGGCGAGCGTCTTGATGTTGGCGTCAGCGGGCAGATTCGAAAGGTAGTATTTGCGCTCGCCAGAGGCGCGTCGCTCGCCAACCAGCCACGCCTCTTCGCCGGGCATGTGCTGCGCGCCCTTGTCGTGGATGCGCTGCTCCGGACCATCGGCGATCCGTACGCGAACGGCGGCGAAGGAAGCCGCCAAGGGTCCTTTGGTTCCCTTGCGCCAACTGACGAGCCGCCACTTCGCCCTGGCGAGCACGTCTTCCGCCGGCGCCGAGAGCTGATCGGGGATAGGACGCTTGCGCGGGCGCCCGCGTCCGGCGATCGGAAATGTGAGCTTGACGTCGCTTGGATAGACCTTCTGCTGTTTCGGGATCCCGACCGCCCACTTCAGGCCCCGCGCATCCAGCCCCTGACGGAACGGCGCGGACAGACCATATCCTGCGTCAGCCAGAACCATCGCGAAGCGCACGCCCGCGGCCCGGACGCGGTCGATCTCGGCGAGCGCGATCTCCGGCTTCGTGCGCGCGACGCGACGGTCCTCGGGCACGCGGGTCTTCGTCATCCGCTCGGCGTCGCCGGTCCAGCTTTCCGGCAGGAACAGGCGCAGGCCGATCATCACCGGAACCTCGTCCCGCGCCAGCGTCAGCGACACCAGCGTCTGGCAATTGGCGGTCTTGCCGAGCGCCGAGGCGTATTGCGGCGCCACGCCGACCGACTTCGATCCTTTCTTCGGCAACGCGGTGTCGTCGACGACCAGCATCGCATTGGCTCCGCCAATCAGCTTGTCCGCCTGGACAGCGAGTTCCTCCTCCAGCGGAGCCTCGCCCCAGACCGCGCTCGAAATGAAGTGATGCAACTGGTCGTAGTCGCCCGGCGCCAGACGCGCCGCCATCGGCTCGACGCTCTTTCGGTCCCCTGGCCCGATTAGGCCTTCCACATAAAGCGGGAACATCCGTCTGCGCGCCTTATGCCCAAGCCGGGCAACAAACGGCGCAAGCCATCGCTCCAGATCTCCATTCCAGCCCGCCACGCCGTCGCCTCCGCAAAATCGCGAAGCCGACGATCGGGCGAAATTCCTTACAAACTCTCAATCTGCCAAAGTAGTGCTAGGGCGTGTCCTCAAATAGGGATGGCCAAGGGATTCGCGAATCATTGAAAGCGTGATTCATGGGGAGGCTTCGATTTTGGAGGCTTTCGATGCGGCGGTTATGCTTTGCGCGCTGATCAGTTCGCGCGGATTGAGGGGCTGCTTCCCGGTCGCTCGGGCAGTGTCGGACGCAACAGCGAACTGGGCGATCGGCTTTTTGTCGAGGCGGTGATCTGGAAGTTTCGCTGCGGTGCGCCGTGGCGTGATCTTCCCGAACGGTTCGGAGGATGGAAGAACGTCCATACCCGGTTTTCGCGGTGGGCGAAGAAAGGGGTTTGGGAGAATCTCTTCAAAGCCTTGGCGGACCAGCCGGACAACGAATACGCGATGATCGACGCCACGATCGTGCGCGCGCATCAGCATAGCGCGGGCGCGCCCAAAAAAACGGCGGCGAAGAAGCGATCGGGCGATCGCGGGGCGGATTGACGACCAAGATCCACGCGATCGTTGATGCGCTCGGCAATCCGCTGGCGATCTGCCTGACCGGCGGACAAGTCCACGCCATCGCCCAGGCCGTCGCGCTGCTGGCCGAAGTCGAACCGCAGGCCCTCATCGCCGACAAGGGCTATGACGCCGACGGCTTCATCGATGCTCTGACCGTGCGCCGCATCGAACCCGTGATCCCGCCCAAGGTCAACCGCAAATCCCCCCGCCGATGCAACTTCAGCCTCTAGGCCGAACGTAACCTCGTCGAGCGTTTCTTCAATGCTCTCAAACAATTCCGAGCCATCGCCACCCGATACGAGAACACCGCGCGGAATTTCCTCGCAGCTATCCATCTCGCCTGTGCCCTCGCTTGGCTTAAATGAGGACACGCCCTAGCCACGGCGGGCTCCGTAGCGCCATTGGGGTAGTGGGCCAGTTTGAATAAGGCAGCCCGCGGCGGGCGATTAAGAGAACGGGGACTTTGCCGAAAGCCCCATTTCCATATTGAACAATGGCTGGCCGGATGTCAGTATGAAGATGCATTTTCCCTAACTGAGAGATCTTTTTGGCCGAAAGCGAGCCTTCTGGGCCCGGCCCCATTAGGGCCCTTATAGCAATGTTCGCCAGTGCATTCACTAGCCAAGGCCTGGGATCAGGTCTACGGTTTGGTTGGGACGCTCTTGCGGTAATATGCCTGGGCACTGGGGTGACTCTTTTTTTATCAGTGCTCTTTGGAATAAACTTGCGGTCCGCGTTATAAGTTCACGACTTGCTGACAGCGCTGTAGAATTGGGCAATGACGCTCGATGGTGGGCCGCAGCCCTCATGTTAATTTTCATATATTTAATTTTTTCCCCCCTGATTGCCAATCTGGCTAATATTGGCGATATAGGGGCTCATATATATCCTATAGCAGCCCTAAAAACAAACAGAATTACATGGAATTTTGAAGATCAGGAGCATCCTCCTTTCTTTTTAGCGTTTGAGAAGACGAGCATATCGCCAAATACTAGCTTCTTTGGGTTTCAGGCGCATGGAAGGAATAATTCCGACAAACCTATCCAGCATATAAGTGGCGTAGTTAAATCGTATATAACAAATAAAGAATTTCCTATTAAATTGCTAGTTCAGGGCAGGCCGTTTGACCCAGATCAGACTAATGGGATTCCTCCTTTTGCTGAGTTTGACGTGGTAACTGTAGAATCTCCAATTGTGTTTATGAATGGTTTACCGAAAACAAAAAACAGAAGATATTGCAGAGTTCACAGAGTTTAGTTTTGAGTTTGATTATGACGGCAATAAATTTCTGCGAGTGTTCACCAAAAAAGAAGTTCAAAGGCAAAAGGAAATGTGGGAAGCAATAAGCAATCCGGCAAAGAGTTCCGTTCCCCACGTTACGCTGAAGGAACCTCAAAAAATTACACAAACTCCCATGCTTCAAGAACGTTGACCATATCTTCGACTTCCCAAAGACGATCCGTCACACCGGCTGCCATCGCAGGCGTAACCTTGAGCGTCTTATGAATGCGGACGAAATTGTAATAGAGGAAATGCAGCGCCATCGCGTGCGCGTGGTTTTCCATCTTCTTTGAGAACGCATTCGTCAACCGTGTCATCCGGCGAGAGTGCATCCGGATGTTGAGATTGTTGCGCTCGGCATAGGACGTGCTGACGTGCTTCATATCTGGGTTGCCGGACACGCGAGTCTTAATAATGCCGGTGCAATCGGCGGGGCTGTAGCGGCCCTTGGCGCTCTCTGGCGCTGCGCCACAAAGCTTCACAAGCTGCGCGAAATCCACCTCGCCGCCGAATGCCACGTCAACAGCGTACAAATAAGCCTTGTGGCCATCGGTCGTTAGCTGAACGCGGCTCGCCAATCTCGACGCCAGATCGTCAATGAACTCCATCGCGGCGTCGCCGTCGCGCGTCCCAACGTGCCAGCATGGAACGAGCTTCGTATCGGCGTCCGTCGCCAGCCATAACCACGCGTCGCCAGCCTCCCCCGCTGCCTTCTTTGCGGGGTTAGCATTCTTCGCCTTCGCGCCAACGAAGCCCCAAATCTCATCGACCTGAAGGCGCTTGCACGAAAGGCTTTGAAATACGCGATCCTGATACCAGGCGGCCGCTTGTCCAGCGTCCACAACGAGCTTGCTCACAGTCGTCTTGCTGAAGCCCGTCACGCGCGTCACAGCGCGGATGCTCATGCCCTCGCAGAGGAACTGAATGACTTTGGCGCGATCGGAGGGAGTGAGCTTGTTCATAGCCCCACTGTCGCATAGCGCGGCTTACAAGTCAAGCAAAACGGCCAGTTTGCTAATTTTATCTATTTGCTATTGCGTCTAGGATTCAAAGGGTTTATAAAGCCTCCGTGAAAGTCGTCTTCGCCGACGCGGCGCTTGCCCTTATCGAAAGCGCCGACGCCGGGTCGACGAAGTTGCCTGTCGCCATAATCAAGTCGGCGCGTCGAAAACTCGTATTACTCCGTGCGGCGGTCGATGACCGTTCTCTGAGGAATTGGAAGAGCCTCCACTACGAAAGGTTGAAGGGTGAACGGGCTAGCCAGAGGTCAATCAGGCTAAACGACCAATTCAGAATGATATTTGAATTGGATGAGCAGACGGAGCCGCAGACCATCACTATCTTATCTATTGAGGATTACCATTGATGGCCCAAGCCGCCTTTTTCCCAGTAGATCATCCCGGCAGCTTCATTGAGGAAGAGCTGGAAGCTCGCGGATGGACACAGGCCGATCTTGCTTACATCCTTGGCTGGGATGCAAGTCAACTTAACAAGCTGATCAAGGGAGCGACCAATATCACCCCAGATACTGCGGTCTCTCTCGGGGACGCATTCGACACCCCCGCTGAGTTTTTCATGAACTTGCAGAAAGCATACGATCTGCAGCGCGCAAGGCGCACCGATCCAGGTGTGCGAACTCGTGCCGCGTGGCTCTCGAAGTTCCCGATACGGGATATGGCCAAGCGCGGCTGGCTGGAAGAAACCGAGGCAGACCTTCTTGACCTTCAAATGATGCGTTTTTTTGACGTGAACCGTATTGAAGACATTCCGCGCGTCATAGCCCACGCAGCAAAGAGATCCGGCTACGGCGAGGTTACAGGCACTCAGCTAGTTTGGCTCCACCGAGTGAGAAAGATCGCGGCAACTGCCGCTGCACCTACTTACGATCGCAGGTGTCTTATTGATGCGTTGCCAGATATTCGAGCGCATATGCTAGATGCGGATGATTTCGGAGAAATTCCTGGGTTGCTCTTGCGGTGCGGGGTGCGTGTCGTTTTTGTGGAGCCTCTGCCCAACTCAAAGATCGATGGCGTATGCACATGGATAGACGATCAGCCGGTCATTGGGTTGAGCTTAAGACTAAATCGACCTGACAATCTGTGCTTTGTGTTTAGACACGAGATGGAGCATGTAATTCAGGAAGATGGCAAATCGGGATACATTCATGTGGATGTATTTGATATTGATCGCGATGATATTTTTCTCCCCGACGAAGAGCGGCGCGCTGACGCCGCGGCCGCCGAGTTCCTCATTCCACAAGATAAGCTAACATCTTTTATGCAGCGAAAGGGAAAATGGATCTCTGAACCTGACGTGCTTGCATTTGCTGCCAGGCACAATATTCATCCTGCGATTGTGATTGGTCAGATACAAAATCGTCGCCATAAAGCTGGAGACGACAGGGCATTTGCTTTTCTGCGCCGATACCTCGACAAAATACATGAACATTTCATGGCGTGGCCGCTCCGCGATGGTTGGGGCAAAGTCGCAAACGTCGGTCTATAGGAGACAATAGGTGGCTAGCTATTCTGAGCAGATCATTCGTTATTGGGACGAGTGGGAATCTTCAACTGGAAACGATGCCAACGATCCTGACGACTTTATCGACTGGGCCATTGCTAACAATAGGCTACACACCGCACCCGAGGACGTTCGAAAAATTCACAGAAGGCGAGTTTCCGAAGCTCTTCGTCAGGTCCATCGTGTCAATGCAGAAGGCACGACTTATCGAGCAAAACAGTGTGTAATAATTGTTGAGAAGGGCAAACAAAGGTCGTTTGTTTTTGACGTAGATAAGAACGGGACCGCCCAACTCCGAAGAAAAGCCGTCAAGCAACGTCGAGACGGCATCGCGAACGATGTGTACAGGGCGGTGTCCGACGTATCTCACATGAACTATGCTTATCCGTCTTCCGATCCCATCCAGTTTGAGTTGAACTTTACGGAAGACTACGAAGAGCGAAAAGCTCTCGAACGATATGAAAAGGAAAACAGTGGAACTGGCTAGTGTCCTTTCTTCCACCGAGCGTTTGCTGCAATACTAGCAATCTCAGAGCGTTCAGAAGGGGAAAGATTTTTCGCCCTTGCTGGACCGCCTTTGGCGCCGCCCTTGCGCGCTCGCGTCTGCTTTGCGGTGAGTGCCTGTTCTTCTACGCCTCCCGTGGCGATATCGACCATACGCTTTGCCCATTGGTTCAGGTCGCGCGGGCGTTTGGGATACTTTTCGGCCATGGTGCAAATATGAGGCGAGGCGCGCTAGAGCGCTAGGGGAAAATTCGCCTGCCTTATTCAAACTGGCCTACTACCGCCATTGGACAGCCGTTGCGATGCGGAAGAGCCCGGACTATTGTCCGGCCGCTTTCCGCTAGGCCCAACTAGCCTCGCGGCGCGTTGGGGCGTAGCCAAGCGGTAAGGCAGCGGATTTTGATTCCGCCATACGGAGGTTCGAATCCTCCCGCCCCAGCCAATGATTTCAATGCGCTACCGCACAACGTCTCTGGTTCTGTAACTCCCAAGCACCCCCTATTTTTTCGCAGTCGCGAAGGCTTCAGAGCGGGCCCCCGCGAGAACGAAAGTGAATCGCAGAGCGAACAAATAGGAATCGGCCGCCGCCTTGAGCGCGCTCCAAGCCTGATTCTCTCGCCACTCAAGGGGGGTGCTTGGGAGTTACCTGGTTCTATGAAATGAATGTCGGCACTATGTCGGCACGAGGGCGAAGAAGGCTAACTCCTAACCACAAACGACGAGGGCTAATTTGGCCAGGGATCGAACATTCCGGTCTCGCCGGGGAAGAGAAAGATAAGAACGCCGCGCGGCGGACGGTTTGCGCACAAAGAATATTTGAACTCAGTAGCTTGGTTTGGCAGGAGCGCGTGAGCGCGGAGCGTGGGACGAAGCGCCGCCGACGTCCTCTGGACAGGTCGCGAGCGCCGGCTTCGCCATTCGAGTATTTCGACGATCCGGTGAAGACCGCCGAAGCGAACTCGCCCGATGGCGACATGACCACCGTCGGCGACATCGGGCATGTCGACAACGAAGGTTATGTCTATTTGACTGATCGCGCCGCTTTCACCATTCCGGCGGCGTCAACATTTATCCGCAGGAATGCGAAAACCTGCTGATCACGCATCCCAAGGTCGCCGATGCAGCCGTGTTCGGCGTCCCGAACGAGGAGATGGGCGAAGAAGTGAAGGCAGTGGTCCAATTGATGCCCGCTTATGAGTCGGGTGCGAAAATGGAGGCCGAACTGATCGCCTATTGCCGCGACCATCTGGCGCGGCAAAAATGCGCGCGTTCGATTGACTTCGAGGCGCTATTGCCGCGCCTTGCGACCGGCAAACTGCACAAGCGGCCGCTCCGCAACCGTTACTGGAAGGGCGAGCGGAGCCCGGCGAGTCGCCAGATCGGCGCGCTGTAGGCTGCGTTCGATTTGTTTTCGCGGCGTTTCAGAAGCCATATTTGAGCGCAGCGAACGGTCCGTACATCCATTGCTGCAGCCTGAAGCTGCCGTTCGCGGCATTATCGTCCTTGCGGTAGCCGTAGATCGCGCGATAGCCCGCGGTAGTCGAGATCGACGGAGTCCAATTGTACCCGACGGCGCCCAGGGCCTGTCCGGTGGCGCTGTTGTCCAGGCCGCCGATGTCCGCTTGGACGTTGACGAACCATTTCGGGTCGAACCGGTACTGCGCCGCGATCCCGGCGACGGGATCGATCCAGTCCTTGGTAGCCGAAGCCGATGTCCCGAACGGGATCAACGGATGTGTGAGTTCGACGGAGGCGTGGACGACGAAATAGCGGGCGCCGAGCGTTCCATACAGCTCCAGATTCGGCGGCCCGATAGGAATCCTGACGCCGCCGAATCCGGTCACGATACCCTCGCCGAGCTTCACATCAACCTCAGTGCCAGTGTATGGCGGCTTCCTGAGAGTTTCCGTTTCACCCAAACGGGTCCAGATCAGATCGAGGCCGCCGATAAACGTGCCGTTGCGCGCGATGGCGCTCCCCATGAACACACCGTCGAGGTGCTCCAAGATTTTCCAGACGTTGGCGTAAAAAGGCACGCTCCGGAATTGGCCAACGCCGGCGTTCCCAAGCAGGCCCGCCCCCCAAGCCGTAGCCGGTGATCTCGAAACGCCAAGTCGAGGGCAGAGCGGGCTGGGGAACGGGCGCGGGCGCCGGCTTCTTCGTCGGCAGGTCGGCCGCCAGTGCCGGCGCGGCCGCGAGCACACTGATCAAGACTAGAGTTGCCCTTGATGTGTCCCTCACCCTCGCCTCACCCAAGTTTTTTTACTTCGCCAGCGACACCACCAGCGCATCGGCGCCCAACGACACGGCGAGGCCTTTCCGGCGTCCGTTTAATGCCATGGAGACGCCGTGCGCATTGCCTAGCCACATCTTGCCCTCGCCTTGGTCCCCGATCGCCAGTCCGGTACGGAGTCGAAGGTAGGGTCCATCGAAGTCGGCCACCGATTTGAGATTGTAAACCGCTCCAGTAGCTTCGAACCTCGAAAGCCCGAAGCCGCCAATGCCGCCGCCCCTCGTCGTAAATCTGTAATTGTGCCCCTGGAAGTGCAAAACGCCGCCGCCTTTGCTCGCGCTTCCAATGAAGCTAGCCTGGACGATCCGCAGCTCTACGGTTCCCGACGGCTCGAGCGCGGCCGCCGGCGGTGGCAAAGCGACCGAGCACACGCTGATGATGCCGATCGCCGCCGCGATGGCGCTGCCTCTGCAGGCGAAGGTCCTCCGAACTGAAGTCAACTCACCTCCCTCCAATTTACCGAGCAAATGATCCTCCTGTCGTTTCCGCACTTGAGTCTATTGCGCGCTCGCGGTGGCGGTGCCCAATCGCCAAAATGGCCGCTTGATTTCGACGAGTGGTCTTCCCGGATCGCCGGGTTTGAGCCCATAGCGGATCATCGCGACGAGGTCCGAACTGACTGCGGGATTCGACAGAAAGTAGCCATGGCCGAACATGTCTGTGGTTCCGCCGACCTCGATGAAATCCGCGATCCCTGCGTTTCCGAAGACTTCCCCGAACGCTTTTGCATCCGGTCGATCCAGATCCTGCTGTCCTAGACGCATGCTGCTGCTGAAGAGGAAGCTCGACATGCCGAGCGCTTTGTCGTCAGGCGAGGAATAGATGGTCAGGTGCAAGCCGCTTTGCGGAAACACGCCGTTCGGGTGCTTCTTCGGCCAAAGCGGGCGTCTGGATCGGAAACGAGGCCGAACAATTTGGCTGAGGCGACGTCGATGTCGATGTCCGGCGCGAACAGGACGACGTTCTTGACTTTCAGCTGCTGCGAGAGTGACGAGGGCGATGCGTAGGCTTCGATGCCGAGCTGCTGGAGGGCCGAGGTGAGGACGTCCGTGCCGCGACTGTGCGCGATCAAATGAACGGCCTTGACGCCTTCAGTCTGGCTGATGGCGCGGATCGCCTTCTTCATGTCGGCGACCGCGAACTCGCTCGAATTCGCGATCGACGTTGTAGCCCATGAACATGCCCTTTCCGCCGGCGGGCCAGGTCAGGACGACGCAAACGAAATCATGGCCGAGGTAGTCGCAGATATTCCCCGTGGTCCTCGCAGCGTCGTCGAAGCTGTTGTTGTAGCCGTGGATGAAAACCACGACCTCCTTGCGCTGCGCGGTTGCGAGGCGCTGGCGGATTTCGGCCTGAAGCTCGGCGACGGCCTTCTCATGCGCGGCGACGACGTCGGGGGCGCGGCGGACGCCTTTTGGCGTCGGCTCCGTTGGATAGGGTCCCGCCGGGAATCGACCGACTTCCGTGGGCGCGCCCAGCTTCAACTTGCCCGCGTCGGTCGGCGTGGACGGCGTGATGTGGACATCGATGGCGCCGAAACCCATGAAGGGTGAGCGCCCGGCGCCGTAAGTCAGGGCGCCGGTCGCTGGGTCGGAGACCGGTGCCCGGTCCGTGACATAGACGAGGCTCAAGTTGTCTCTGCCATTCAAGCGAGGAGCCTCGACCAGGGCTGTCACCTGGGGTCCCGCGTAGATGGAAGGGGTCGGCGCCAACGCATCCTGCGGCGAGCAGGCGCTAAGCAATCCGGCAATCGTGATGCTGGCAAGCGTGCTCGCCAGATCTTTCAAACGCATTAGCTCGGCTCCTCAATCCGGCCGATGCCGAAGACAGTTCCGGCGGTGACAGGGGCAGGCCCTTGTGGCTCCGCGTCTCGTCAGCCCGACCCCGCGTTCATCTACTCGTCGGCATCGAGGTCGATGCTCGGGTCGAAGGGCAGCCGATCGCTATCCTTGATAAGATCGAGCGGATTGAACGGCAGCGCCTTCAGATCGAACGGCGGCTTTGAGACGGCAAGCGTCTCGGGCCGCGCGTTGCTGAGCCCGGTGAAGGCCGGTCCGTAGCCGGCCGGCTGATCGGGATACTTCCTTTTCCAAACTTCATGCAGCGCCCGCATCCGGTTGAACGGCTCGATGAAGAGGGCGGTTTGGACCAGGAGCGGGGTTTCTTCGCGGGGATCGTTGTAAAGATCGTACATGGCGGCGAGCCCGCTCTCGCTTCCAGGACGCGAGCCCCACGTGCGTTTGTACTGCTTCCAGATGGTCGCCGCGAGATTGGGGCCGAGATAGATGAACTCATAGTCCCGGCGGCCATGGGTGTCGCCGTTTAGCAGCAACGCCGTCTGGTCCACACCATCGATGATCCGGTCGGTCGGCAGATACTGGGTCGCGCCGCCGATCCGGGCGAAGGTCGTATAAAGATCGGTAACGTCGATAATGTCGGCTGCGGTCTGCCGGGGCTTGATTGTGCCCGGCCACCAGGCCTCAGCGCACACGCGGACGCCGCCCTCGGTGGAGTCGCCCTTTCCGCCGCGGAAGATGCCCTCGCCCAAGCCTGCATTGGGAGGCGGGTTGTGAACCATCGGGCCGTTGTCCGCCATCGCTACGATCAAGGTATTTTCGGCGATCCCGTGCGCCCGCAGGAAGTCCACCAGCCGTCCGACAGCGGGGTCGAGATTTTTCTGATAGGCCTCCCCGACCAGGCCGCGTTGCAGCGAGACCTTCTTGGGATCGGGAAGAAACGAGGTCCACAGCGGCCACCACGCCAGGTAGAAGGATTTGCCGTCCGCGATGCTCTTGGTCATGAACGCGGTGGCGCGCTTCTCGCTCTCGACATCCAGGGCCGCATAGTCTTTCGGGGTTTGCGTCGCGCCCCATTCCTTGCCCTGTTCGCCCTTCTTGCCCTCGATGTAGAGAACGAAGCCCTTCTGGATGAACTTGTCGTCAAGCTGATAGGGATCCTTGGCCAGCAACTCTTCCCTTAAGCCCAGCGTGGCGTTGGCGGCCTCGCCCTGCACGTTCCATAAGCCGGCCGGCTGATTGTAGACTGCGAACAGCGCCTCATCGAAGCCCTGGTTGTACGGATAGGATTCCTCGATGTCGCCGAGATGCCACTTGCCATAGAACGCCGTCTCATAGCCGGCCTTCGACAGCGCGCTGGCGATGGTCACATTGTTCTTGCTGAGGCCCTTGTATTCGACCGGCCAGTCGACCTTGTACATGCCGTTTCGGACCGGGATCTGCCCGGTCATCGCGGCCGCCCGGGTCGGCGTGCACGACGGCTGGGAATACATGCGGGTGAACAGCATGCCCTCTTCCGCCATCTGGTTGAGCCGCGGCGTCGTGTAGCCGCGGAGCTGCTGGAGCGCCGGGATACCGACCGCGCCGAACGGCTGATCGTCCCACATCACGTGGATGATGTTCGGCGGCCGGCCATATTTCTGGCGCAGCGCCGCGAGACGCGCGTCGAGGTCCTTGTCTTCCGCCGCCCATTGCTTCCCGTTCTGGGCGTCGAGCACATAATATTGGGCGTCGTGAACGATCTTCGGCGTGTCGCTTTGCGCAATCGCGCTTTGGGCGCTGGCCAGCAATCCGGCGATCACAGTGACTGCGACCCTCGCCGCGCCGCTCCAGACCTGTTTCATCCTCGTTCTCCTGCTGATTAACGAAAGGTTGCTTTTGTAAATTTGACGTGTCCGCCACTTTCGCTCCGCCGTCCGCTCATTTCGCACGTCGTTGCTGCTTTGGCCCTGTGACTTTCCCGTAGAGCGTCCCGGTCCACACGCGCGTGAGGACTTCGATAGCGGTTTCTTTGTCCGTCGGTTTGCTCCTGCGTCGCGGATTGCCAAAGCGATCGTTGAGATAGGTCAGGTTGAAGCGATTGAGGGCGACCGACATTTCTCGGGCGTCAATCGGCCCGATCCACCCCCTCGCCTGATCGCGCAAAATTGCCTCGGTGGTGACCACAGTCGGCCGCAAGCCGATCTCGTCGCGAAAGGCTGCGCGCAAGTTATCATCGTGCCACGAGGCTTCCTCGAGCGCCCGGATCATCGGGCCGTTGGCCTCCCAGAACTCCACGCCGCCCCGTATCATCGTGCGGATCCGATCGATCGGATCGCCCTCGCCGTCGTACCAACCGGCGACGATCACGGTTTCGATCTTCGCGGCAAGCTCGTGAACGAAAACCGCGGCCAGCTCATGGATGCTGGCGAAATACACGTAGAACGCCGAGCGCCCGATCTCCGTGCCCTGCATCAGTTTGTCGACCGTGAGATCTCTTAGGCCGTTTTTCAAAATGTAGGCCCGCGCCACGTCGATGATTTCCTGCCGGGCCTCCTCGGGTGTTCGCCGGCCCCTTGGTCCCGCTGACTTGACGGAATCTGTGATTTGAACCGCCGCCTTTGCCGGATCGATCCGGTGATTCGGTCCTCTTCGAGTGATCGGCATTCAATTGGCTCTTCCGAGCTGCCGGCCGTGTGGGCGGCACCATGGACATCTCGTCACTTACATCTCATCAATGACGCTATGTCAATCATTTTTGCAAAGTTTTTTCGCCCAGCTGCTTGACGACGTGTCGTTTACACATTATCAGTGACGTCCAGTCAGCGATCGCAAACCAATCGCAGGCGCTCGCAGTCGCGATCTTTGCCTCTGAAGGCACCGGAGGGTTGAATGTTGCTGTCTCGGTTCGCTGCTCTTTTGTCTATCCTGACCGCCATGTCGCTTGCGCCGGTCGCGGCTCAGGCTGCGTTCACCCACACCACGAGCAATCTCAATTTGCGCGCTGGACCCGGCACGCATTACCCCGTGAGGAAGGTGATACCCGCCGGCGCCGCGATTGACGTCCATAGCTGCGGTCACTCCTGGTGCTACACGGCCTGGGCTGGACATCAGGGGTATGTCAGCCACGATTATCTCATCCATCACGTGGCGGTGGTGGTGACGCCGATCGTGCATGTCACCAATGTTCACTACCATTCCATCTTCTAGACGTGAGTCCGCGCCCCGTGCAGGGCGACGGTTCCTACATCTCCGTTGGACGGCAGAAAGAACTCACATGATTGGAATCTGGGCTCTGATGTTCGGGGCAACAGTTTTGCTCGTCTCGGTCGACGCTGAGGCGAGATGCGTTCGCGGCGCGGCAGGCTGCGGCGCGGGCTTCCATGGAGCGGGCGCCGGCGCTCGTGGCGTTGGCGTGGCGCCAGGTCATCATCACGCTGGCAACCGAAACGGCGGAGTGAACAGGGTCGGCCGGCGCAGGTAGCCGTTGCCCCATCCAGCGCTTCTAGCGTCGATTGCGCGATCGACTTAGAGCAGTATCCGAACGGATTGAATCGGCGGGGGGATTCCCAAATCGGTTAATTTCTGCTTCCTCATTCACTGCGAGAATGGGGACGGCGGGGGATGGGTCTTTCCAACGATCTTCGCGAGCGCGTGGTCGAGGCGGTGGTCTTGGGCGGGTTGTCGCGCAATCAGGCGGCCGCGCGTTTCAAAGTGAGCGTGGCGAGCGCGGTGCGCTGGGTAAAGCGGTTCAATACCACGGGCGAGATTTGGCCGGCGCCTTCCGGCGGCGACCGCCGCTCCCGCCGAATCGAGGCGCATCGCGACTATCTGTTGGGCCTGATCCGGCGCAGGCCGGACATAACGCTGCTCGAGATCCGGGAGCAGCTGATCGCCAATAGCGGCGAGCGCTTTGCGGTCTCCGTGCTGTGGCGTTTCTTCGACCGTCACCAGATCACCTTTAAAAAAAACGGCGCATGCCGAGGAACAACAACGCGCGGACGTGCAAAATCGACGCCGGGAATGGTTCGCGGGACAGCTCGATCTCGATCCGACGAAACTCGTTTTCATTGACGAGACCGGAGCCTCCACAAATCTCGCGCGCAAAAGCGGACGTTGCCGGCGCGGGCGCCGGTTGCGGTCGGCCATCCCGCACAGTCACTACAAAACGGTGACTTTGGTCGCCGGCCTTCGCCTTCGCGGCCTGACGGCGGCAAGGACTTTCGACGGACCGATCAACGCCGCCCTGTTCGAGGATTGGGTGGAGACATGCCTCGTCCCCACGCTCTCGCCCGGCGAGACCGTCGTCATGGACAATCTCCCCGCTCACAAGGGGCCGCGGGTCGAGCAACTGATCAAGGCGGCGGGCGCGCAGTTGCGATATCTTCCAGCCTACAGTCCCGATATGAACCCTATCGAAAAAGCCTTCTCCAAGCTCAAGGCCTTCCTGCGCAAAATCGCCGAGCGGACCGTCGCGGGTCTGATGCGCGCCCTCGAAACCTGCGCCGAAATCTTCGAGCCCTCGGTATGTATAAATTACTTCAAATCCTGTGGTTATCAGGACGATACAGGATGATCGGATTCCGCTCTAGCGAGGACAAATGATTCACTTGAATTCGAGAATCGGCGGCCTGCTCGCAATCGGTGCAAGCGCGCTTTTGGCGGGTCAGGTGGCCGTGGAGGCTGCCTCCAAACCCACGATCTTACTCAGCATCACAAATCATCGGAGTGTCGGCCTCGTCGAGCTCCATGCCATGGCGGACGGCGAGTTTTCCGCCAGAAGCCTCGTCAAAAAGCTGGAACCGGGCGGAACCAGGCTCGTCAAGTTTCGGCGCGGCAAGAGCGGCAAGAATTGCTTCTTTGAGCTTCACGCGACCTATGTGGACGGGACGCACACTGACTTCACTCATTTCGATCTCTGTAAGGACGAGACTATCAATCTTGTAGATTGAAGCGGCCTGAGCATCCTGCTTAGAGCCTGTCCGGGAACATATTGAATTGTCGGAATCATTTGTGATTCAAGGGAGGCGGCCTGATTCGATTTGGGGGGCCGCCGATGTGGACGAGCAAGAATTGCAGACGCTATGACCGGAGCCGATTGCGCTATCCGAGCGATCTGAGGGACGAGGAATGGGCGCTTGTGGAGGCGCTCATTCCGCCCGCCAAACGCGGCGGCAACCGGCGTCATGTCGTGGTGCGCGAGGTTGTCAACGGCCTGATGTATATCCTGAGCACCGGCTGTCAGTGGCGGGCGATCCCCACCGACCTGCCGCCGCGCTCGACGCTCTATGATTATTTCGATCTGTGGAGCTGGGATGGCACGCTCGACCGCATTCACGACGCGCTTTATGCGAAGTGCCGCCAAGCCGCCTCACGCGAGGCAAGCCCGAGCGCCGCGATCATCGACAGCCAGAGCGTCAAGAGCGCGGAAAAAGGGGGCCTGCGATCGATCCGGCGGGCTACGATGCAGGCAAGAAGATCAAGGGCAAGAAGCGGCACATCCTCGTCGATACGCAGGGCCTGCTGATGCATGCCATCGTGCACGCCGCCGACGTCCAGGACCGCGACGGCGGCGCGCTGTTGATGGCGAGCTTGTTCGGCGCTTTTCCATTCCTGATCAAGCTCTATGCCGACGGCGGCTATCAGGGGCCGGAGTTTAAGAGCGCGATGAAGCGGATTCTGGCCCGCGTCACCGTCGAGATCGTCAAGCGATCGGATCACGCCACAGGCTTCGTCGCGCTGCCAAAGCGCTGGATCGTTGAACGCACCTTCGCTTGGCTCGGCCGCTGCCGAAGACTGGTCAAGGACTGGGAATGCCTCAATCACAAGGCGCTCGCCTTCCTGCGCCTCGCCTCCATCCGCCTCATGCTGCGAAAACTATCCAATCCCGCATGATGTTCTCGGACAGACTCTTAGGGTGGAATGGAAGTACTGGAACGACGTTTGTCGCTTATTTGCTTTTGCCGTCGCGATGTTCGGCTTATCGCTGGCCCCGGCGCTCGCCGACGTCGATCGCAAGCGCGATGACCTCCGGCCAACGAACAGGTGGACCCCGTGAAGCGACTTTGCATGGTCTCGTTGGCGCTCGCCCTGTCTGCCCCGGCCTATGCGCAAGGCAAGCCCAACATCGTGCTCCTGTTCGCGGACAATCTAGGGTACGGCGAGTTAGGCGCTTACGGCGGCGGTAAAACTCGCGGCGCGCCAACCCCGCGTCTTGATGCGCTCGCCCGCGAAGGCACGCGGCTCACCAACTTCAATGTCGAACCGTCCTGCACGCCATCGCGCTCGGCGCTGATGGTCGGACGGCACCCGATTCGCGACGGCACCTACAGCGTCCCGGTCGACGGCAAGCCCTACGGGCTGGTGCAATGGGAGATTACGATTCCGAAGCTGCTCTCTGGAGCAGGGTACGCGACGGCGCTCTACGGCAAGTGGCATCTCGGCGACAGCGACGGGCGCTACCCGAGCGACCAGGGTTTCGACGAGTGTGCTGGTTACCGACAGGCTGCGCTCTTACGGTGGGGCAAAGGCCGAAATCGGCTTGTCGCCTCGCCACGAGCGGGGCTTGCGCAAGAACAATCGGGCCGAGAATTCGCACCAACCAACTCGACGACGCGAGCGGAAGATGCAGCGTTTCAAATCGCCCGGATCAGCCCAACGATTCTTGTCTGTTCACGCCGCCGTACAAAACACCTTCAACGTCCAACGCCATCTCATACGAGTTCCGGGTGATTGACTCGGCGGGGAAGGATTCTCAGTTGGATTTCCCGCTGGTAGATAGGAAAGCCATGATTCGCTGGGGGCGAGCATGGCGCATGTGGCCGGTCATCTGAGCGTTGCGGCATTGGAGGAGCGTTACGAAGCCAGCGGGGACGCGATGTCTTCGCGGCATTTCCAGACGATCTGGCTGTTGGCGAAGGGCCATACGATCGGGGAAGTGTCGGCGATGACCTCGTTTGGGAGCCGCTGGATCGAGCAGCTTCTGGAGCGCTACAACGCGCGCGGGCCTTCGGCGCTGGGCGATCTCCGGCGCGGCAACGGCGCGGTGGCGACTGTTCTGAGGCCCGAGGTGTTGGATCGGCTTGGCGCTCGTCTTGCCGATCCTCCGCCGGACGGCGGGGTTTGGACGAGCGCCAAGGTTGCGCAATGGATGGCGGGCGAGTTGGGCCTGGCGTCGCTCGCCGCGCAGCGTGGCTGGGAGGCGCTGAGGGCGATCGATTGGTCGATCCAAAAGCCGCGGCCGCGCAACCCCAAGGCGGCGACGCTCGAGGAGCAGGACGACTTCAAAAAAAAGTGGCCGACATTGTCGCCGAGGAAGCGGCGCGCCATCCCGACACGCCGATCGAGACTTTCGCGACCGACGAACACCGGATCGGCCTGAAGCCGGTGACGCGGCGAGTTTGGGCGCCTGTGGGCAAACGGCCGATCTCGCACGGCCACCATCGGTTCGAATGGCTTTATGTGACGGCCTTCGTCTCACCCGCCACCGGTGAAGTCTTCTGGTACGTCTCGAACGGCGTATCGAAGCCTTTCTTCGAGGCGCTGCTGCGCTTGTTCGCCGAGGAAGCCGGCGCAGGGCGCGATCGGATCATCGTGCTCGTGCTCGACAACGCCGGCTGGCACGGTGAAGCCGGCCTTGTCGTACCGGAAGGGGTTCGTCTCGTCTTCCAACCCGCCTATACCCCCGAAGTGCAGCCGGCCGAAACGCTCTGGACGCTGGTCGACGAGCCGATCGTCAACAAGCACATTCCCGACCTCGAAACGCTCGACGAGGTCATCTCCGCACGTTGCGCCGCCCTCGCTGCGGAGCGACAAAAAATCAAAAGCCAAGCCGGCTTCCACTGGTGGCCCAAAATCGCCAACCCGAGGTGATCACCAGGAAATCGTATCACATCCCGCCGCACGCTTCGCGTCTTCCGAGACGAAGCGTTCCGGACGTGGCGAGCCGCCACGGCGGCCTGAACCTGAGCTGAAACCTCCAATCTTCACGCGCCAAAATCTAGTTCGCGTGACAGCGCCTCGCGATGCGTCAGGGCAAGCCCCGTCCTGCGAGCTTCGCGCAGGACAAGCGTCGCTGGATGTCGGTTCAGGAAGCGACGGAATGATCCAGAGTTCCTGTTAAGATCGGCGCCACGGCCCAGCCGCAGGCCAGGCGGTCATTTGAATCCCAACAACATCTTGACAGCAATTAGACAAGTTCATTAGATTGCGATGGTCAGCCGGTCGGCGACCTGACCGGCGAGATGAGGGAACGCAGGAAGCGAGAGGAGAGACATATGGCTTATTACGCACTTAACCTGTTTGATCTTAAGAGCGCGGAGGGCTATCGCGAGTACATTCGCCGTGCTCGACCGGTGAACGAGAACAGCCTCGGCAGCGAAGTGCTCGCATTCGGGAGGTTGACCGACACCGTTCCGCAGCAATTCCCGGGGTCGACGCTTGGGGGGGCGCAACGATGGTTGCTACTGGTGAAGTTCAAGGATTTCACGGGGCCGAAGCAGATGTTCGAGAACCCCGAATACGCAAAGGTCTCACATCTCCGGAACGACTCGACCAAGAACTACACGTGGGCCTACTACGAGGATGCCGACATCCTCACCCAGGAGTAAGATGCCGGCGCGGCGCCCGCCGCTCCGGTCCGCACCACTCGCGATCACATCCAACACCGGGAGAGGAAACATGGCCGACACGGACGCCGCCCGTCAGCACCACCACGTCAAGCAGGCAAACGGCATCGCTTTGCACTACGTCCAAGCCGGAAGCGGCGACCCCGTCATCCTGCTCCATGGCTTCTCGCAAACGTGGTTCATGTGGAGCAAAGACATCATTCCCGCGCTCGCGCGCGATTATCTCGTGATTGCGCCCGACCTCCGTGGCGCCGGCGACTCCGAGAAGCCGCCAAGTGGATACGACAAGCGCACAATGGCCGAGGATATCCACGCGCTGGTCATTGGCCTCGGGCACCGCCGGGTCAAGATCGTTGCGCACGATTTCGGGGCGGCGGTCGCTTACGCATACGCCGCCACATATCGTGACGAGGTAGAGCGTCTCGCGGTCTTCGAAATCTTGATTCCCGGATTTGGATACGAGGACACGCTGGTATATCCGTTCCCCGAGGACGGCACCGGCCGCAAGGTCTGGCACATGGCCTTTCACAACGCGCCGTACGGGATCCCGGAGTTCCTGATCAGCGGCCGCGAGCGTCAGTACCTGGACTACTTCTGGAGCCATTTTGCCCACGACCCGTCCGCCGTATCCGAGGACGAGCGCCAGGAGTACACGCGAGCGTACTCAACGCCGGGCGGGCTGCATGCGCTCAAGTACTACCGCACCCACGCCGAGGACGCCGAGTACAACCGCGCCGCGGCCAAGCAGCCGCTCGAGATACCTGTGATGGCGTATGGCGGCGCCGCGTTCATCGGCGGCGGCGTCAAGGCGAGCCTCGAGCAGGTCGCGAACAACGTGGAGGGCGGGGTGATCCCCGATTGCGGGCACTGGGTCACAGCGGAGCAACCGGAGTTCGTCATCGACAAGTTGCGGGAATTCCTTGCACGCTGATCCGGCGGCGACCCGGTTCGCCGGCTCAGCGCTCAACGTCGAGGTCCATCAACTCCCGTGAAGTCACAATGTCTCGGATGGGGCGACGGCGATTGATGACATCGTCGAGCCGATCACGATGACGATTGCGCCCGGTCATGGGCCATGATCGCCACCATGTGCAGCACCATGGCTCTCTACTTCGATCGCTGAAGCAGTTTCAATATCGCGAGGGGATTCATAGACAGTCTTCGTCAATCGCGTTTGCAGAAGTGGTGCAGAACGCTAAAAAAGATCGCGAGAGAGACGATGGCGTCGCCAAACGCCATTGACGTTATTACTGCGGAATCCTTTATCGCAGCCCGTTCGTCCAACCGATCCCTGGCAAAGAGGCAAATCATGAATCGTGGCAACATTCCCGAAAAATTTAGCAGCTTTTCCGAGCATTGGCGTCCAAAGATCGCCGCCGATCTGAACGGTCAGGAGGTCAGATTGGTAAAGATCGAGGGCGCATTCCCGTGGCATCATCACCCAGATGGAGACGAAATGTTTCTTTGTTGGCGCGGTCGTTTCCGAGTTGAGTTCCGTGACGGCGCCGTGGAGCTCGATCCGGGGGATTTTATCGTCGTCCCACGGGGAGTGGAGCATCGTCCGGTTGCCAACGAGGAAGCGGAAGTCATGCTGTTTGTGCCGGTCGGCCTGAGGAACACCGGCAATATCGTCGACGCGGTCTTCACGGCGCCGACTGGCGTACGAGTCTGAAGCTCAATCGCAGGATGCGATTACCGCCGACGGAGCGCGATCTTCTATCGTGCCCCGAACGGACCGACAGCCAGCAAAAGCGCGGTGCTCACAACGACAGATCAAGCAGCCGTCTTTCGAACACACGGTCTCGCGAACCGACCAGATGATGACGCATAGCCTCGCGCGCCCGCGGACCGTCGCGGGTCCGAATCGCCTCGAAGATACCGAAATGCTCGTGGAACACCTCGAGTAGCGCGCTCTTAGGCCCCATCAGAGCCACCCCATGGAACTTCATTCCGACACGGATATGTTCCTTCAGGGCGTTCATCGAGGTGACATAGTAGTGGTTGTTGGTCCCTTCGGCCACCGCGGCGTGGAACGCGAAATCAGCATCTTCCCGATGGCTGTGCGCGAGCGTCGCGTCGCGGAGAAGCTCGACCGCGGCGCCGATCGCGTCGAGCGCAGGCGCGTTCCAGCGAAGCGCCGCCCAATATGCGTTTTCGGGTTCGATCGTCAGGCGGAACTCATAGCAGCGCTGAATATCCGCGATCGTCTCGACGGGCGCGAAAGCGACAGCTCTTCCCACGGCCTCGTTGCCGTCCTGAGCCAAGACGAAGCTGCCGGCGCCGCGGCGTGAACGAATAAGGCGCTCTTCCCGAAGTCGTTGCAAAGCATCGCGGACGATTGGGCGGGAGACCTCGAACAGAGCCGCGAGCTGATGCTCCCCGGGAAGGCGCTGATCGGCCCGTAACTCCTTTGCAACGATTTGCGTTCGCAGCCGCTGATAAACGCGCTCCACCAGCGGGCTAGGGTCCGAGTGTGATTCCTCTGGCTCAGGCGTCCCCATATTCTTCAAAGAAGTCTCGAAAGCATGCGTTCCTTCAATCATCACGGTTTTTCTTCCGCTCGATAGTCCACCCACAGGGTCAACGAACGAAGTTCTTCGATGCGCCCGCGCAATGGCTGTCAGGTTGTAACTCGGGGACCACGAGCCGGCAATGCGGAATCGGGCGCTTTTTCCGCAACGTCGAAACAACATATTGACAACTAGAGGCCGCCTTGCCAAGGTTGGCAAATGTGGGAAAGGCAAGTCAGTGCACGTGCGTATGGATCCCGTTCGAATAGCTACCGTTCCGGCGCTCCCGCAGCACGTATATCTGATCGCTGACGATCTGACCGGCGCTTTAGATACTGCCGCGCAATTCGTCCCCCTGGTGGGAGAGATCGATGTGTTCTGGCGCCCCGTCGAACACGACGGCAGCATCGCTCTGGATGTAGACGTTCGCGAAGCGACCGAGTCCGAGGCTGCCGCCAGTGTAGCCGCCGCACGGGGCGCTCGCGACGGTGCGTTGAAGTACCTCAAGCTTGACAGCCTTTTGCGAGGTCACGCTGCAGCGCAGATCGCCACCTGGTGGTCAGCTGGGAGCTTTGAGCATTGCATCATCGCGCCGGCCTTTCCCGTCCAAGGCAGGGTGACGCGCGGCGGTCGACAGTATGTCCGGGATGACGGCGGGTGGGAGCCCGTTGTTTGCGATCTTGGCTTAGCGCTGGCACAACGCGGCTTGGCCGTCGCCTATTGCCGTCCCGGTGACCGAGCGCCGCGTGGCGTAAGCCTCTGGGACGCCGAGACCGACGAGGACCTGCAGTCGATCGCCGCTGCGGCTAGAGCGGTCGGCGGATCAACGCTTTGGTGTGGCAGTGGTGGGCTCGCCGGCGCGCTCTCTTTTGGGGGATCGGTCGTGGGAGCGCGGGCGGTCGCGTCTTGTCCCGTCCTCGGCCTCTTCGGCAGCAATCACAAGGTTACTGGGGCTCAGCTTGAAGCTTGTGGTCCCTCGACGATGCTATTGTCGAATGGCGGGGCCGAGAGCGCCGCCAAGGTGAATCAGAGAACTCGGTGATCTCAGGGACGTTCTAGCCCAAATCGAGGTTCCAGCGCGCGCATCGCGTGCGGAAGCTGCGCGCCTGATCGAACGTGAGTTCGATGAACTGCTGTCGCGAGTTGCGCGACCCGCCACCCTGTTTGTCTGTGGCGGGGCGACGCTGCGATCCGTCTGCACCGCCCTCAACGCCGACCATCTCACCGTTGCCGGGCAGATCCGGACTGGGGTCCCTTGGTCGATACTCCGAGGCGGGCGGTTCGACGGTCTGCAGGTGATCTCCAAGTCGGGGGCTTTCGGCGACCGCGAACTGCTCCGAAGAATCCTGGGCTGGAATCGCCCCTTAGAGAAGCGTGACGCACCGTGATCCCGCAGCTTGCAATCACAATGGGCGATCCGGCCGGAATTGGCCCGGAGATTATTGTAAAGGCATGCAAGGCGCTTGAGTCCAAGCTGGAGGCCGGAGAGCTGAGATTGCTGGTCATCGGCGCCAATGCTTCGCTGCAGGCGGCGCGCTGCGCGCTCGGTATCGACTTGGCGATCCCGGAGGTATCCGGGGAGGATACTCGCTGGCCCACGCTCGCCTGCCTGCAGGCCTGCCCCGAGGGTGAGTTGATTCAGCCAGGCGTCCTTTCGTCCGCGGCCGGGCGCTTCGCCTATCACGCGGTTGAGCGCGGGGTGCGGCTGACGATGGCCGGCCGTGTCCATGGCATCGTAACCGCGCCGCTCAATAAGGAGGCCTTGAACAAAGCAGGCTACCACTTCGCAGGGCACACCGACATGCTCGCGGAGCTGACCGGCGCGCGCGGCTCCGTGATGATGTTGGCCCACGGCAATATGCGCGTGAGTCATGTCACGACGCATGTCGCGCTCGCGGACGTGCCAAGCCGGCTGACGCCGGCTCGACTTCGCTACGTGATCGAGAGGACCGCCGAAGCGCTTGTCGCTCTCGACCTGCCGCGTCAGCGCATCGCAATAGCAGCACTCAATCCGCATGCCGGTGAGGGCGGACTATTCGGCCGAGAAGACATCGAAGTTACGACGCCAGTCGTCGCGGCCGCGCTCGCCGATGGATTTGATGTGGTCGGACCCGTGCCCGGCGACACCATCTTCGTGAAGTTGCGGGCCGGGCAGTTTGACGCGGCGATCGCAATGTATCACGACCAGGGGCATATTCCGGTGAAGCTCCTCGGTTTCCAAGTCGATCCCACGACCGGCGTCTGGAACGCTCTCTCGGGCGTCAATATCACGCTCGGCCTGCCGATCGTTCGCACCTCGGTCGATCACGGCACAGCGTTCGACATCGCTGGCAAAGGCGTCGCCAATGAGCAGAGCCTGATCGAGGCGATCGAATACGCGGTCAGGCTGTCGTCCAGCCGCTCCGCGATCTGACTAGAAGGGTCGACGATGCCTGCTGACCTCGATCGCGTTATCAGCTTGGATCGTCCGCGTCAGGTGGACTTCGGCCTTGGGGCGGCGTCGAGGCTGGCTGACTGGGTGACAGAACGCGGCCTTGTTCGTCCGCTGATTGTCGCCGACGCCTTCAATGCCGGGCGCATCGCCCTGCTTGGTTTCAATAACGAGGTTCGGGTGTTCAGCGAGTTCCACCCGGAGCCTGACACCAATGATCTCGCCGCGCTGCTGGCCGCAGCCGAAGCATCGAGCCCCGACGTTGTGATCGGCTTCGGCGGCGGCAGCGCGATGGATTTAGCCAAGCTTGCCGCGGTGTTGCCGGGCAACGGGCAGTCGCTCGCCGACGTCGTCGGCGTCGACAAGGTGATCGGCCGGCGCCCCACGCTCGTCCAGGTTCCGACCACAGCCGGCACGGGTAGCGAGGCGGGCAGCCGCGCGCTCGTCACCGATCCAGCTTCGCTCAACAAGCTCGCTGTGCAAAGCGACCATATGCTGGCGGATTTCGCGGTGGTGGACCCTGAGCTTACGCTGAGCGTGCCGCGCGCCATCACCGTTGCAACCGGCGTCGACGCACTCGCCCATTGCGTCGAAGCCTTCACGAGCCGCAAGGCGCATCGGGCGATCGATTTGTACGCGCTTGAAGGGGCAAGACTGATCGGCGCCTCACTGCCGCGCGCCTCGGCCGATGGGAGCGATCGGGAAGCGCGCGCCGGTATGGCGCTCGCTTCGTTTTATGGCGGTCTATGCCTGGGCCCGGTCAACACAACCGCGGGCCACGCGGTGGCTTATCCGCTCGGCACACGCCACCACATACCGCATGGGGCCGCGAACGCCGTGATCTTCCCTCACGTCCTCGCTTTCAATGCGCCCGCCGCGCCCAAGCGCACGGCGACCGTGCTTACGGCGCTTGGATTGAAGCCGAGCGACGAGCCTTCCGCCGTTTTCGACGCGACCTATAGCTGGTGCGCGAAGCTCGGCTGCGAGATGCGGCTCTCCGCCCTCGGGGTTCCGGAAAGCGACCTGCCGGTCATGGCGCGCGAGGCGCACGCGATAAGGCGCCTGCTTGACAACAACCCGCGCGACCTGACGGTGGAACAGATTTTATCCATATACCACGAAGCTTATTAGTCGCCCATGAGGAAAGAGGCATAGTCGCAGTATTCCCTGCATTCGCCTAAAGCCTTGGCATCTGTCTCCTCGACGAGGATTCTCAATCAGCCATGTCTCCATGAACCTTATCCGGCGCCCAGGGCGCTTGACGGACTTGGGCGTGGCGTCATCGGGAGAAAGGGCAATCGCTTCATGAATCTGTCGACCGCGCGAGCGCCGCCATCGCGAGGCGGGGACTTGAGAGGATGGGGACGCGGCTCGTCGCTTCGGGGCCGGCGAGGACGCGGGCCATAGAGGCCTGGGCGAGAATGACGACGTCCGCGAGCGGCTCGATGCGCTGGAGCCCCGCTTCCACAAGCTCGTCGTGGCGCGCGATATCGCCCGCCTTCAGAGCGGCGAACGCGCCTTCGCACACATACGCCTCGATCCTGACGTCGGGATCGCCATTCGAGCGCTGGCGCACCAGCTCGACGGTCGGCGTCATAGTCGTGCGCAACGTCGCCAGGACTCCGATCCGCTTTCCGATCCGCAGAGCCTCTTCCACCATAGCCGCGTCGACCCTGAGAACCGGCAGGCGCATCCTGGCTGCGAGCCGGTCGACCCCCTGTCCCATCGATGAGCACGTCACCATGATCGCGTCGACGCCGGACCGTTTTAGCTCCGCGACGTGTCCGGCGAGCCGCGCCTCGATCTCTGGCGTGAGTTCACCCTGAGCGATCGCGTCCTTTAACAGCGACTCGTCGACGACGTGCGAGACCGTGGCGTTTGGCAGCAGCTCCTCGGCGAGCGGACCAAAGACATTGCGCAGATTGCCAACAGTATGGATGAGCCCGAGTCGGCCTTTGGCAGGATCGAACTGGGGGCGATCGGCATGAGATCTGGTCATGCGTAGTTGTGGTAGACGCTTCGGATCTGGGTGTAGCGGAGCACGCCGTGCTTGCCATCCTCGCCGCCGAGGCCGGACTCCTTGTGGCCGGTGTGATGGGCCTGCACCTGTTCGCCGTTCGCGCGGTTGATGTAGAGCTCGCCGAAGTCGAGATCCTGCGCCGCGCGCATCGCAGTCTTGTAGTCGGACGTGAAGACATAGGCCGAGAGGCCATAGCGGCTGTCGTTGGCGATGCCGAAAGCCTCCTCATAGGACGAGATGCGAGCGACCGGCATGACTGGCCCGAACACTTCCTCCCGCATGATGTCCATGCCGGGCTTGACGTCGGTCACGACCGTCGGCTGCACCCAGTATCCTCGGTCGAAAGCGGCCCCGCGCGGGCGCCCCCCGCCAAGCGTCACGCTGGCTCCCTCCTCCTTCGCACGCTCGACCGCCTTGAGGGCCTTGTCATACTGCCCCCGGCTCGCGAGCGGCCCAAGATCGACATCCGTCATCGGATCGCCCAGGCGCAACGCCGACGCCGCCGCGACGTAGCGCGTGACGAACTCGTCGAACACCGACTCGTGAACGAGCGCGCGCTCGGCGCAAGTGCAGACTTGGCCGCTGTTGCCGAACCGGGCCGCCGTCAGCGCCTCGACCGCCATGGGAATGTCCGCGTCGCGCCAAACAATCGCTGGAGCTTTGCCCCCAAGCTCGAGCGCGACACGCGTCAAATTCACCGAGGCGTCGGCCATGACGCGCTTGCCGGTGTCGCGATGGCCGGTGAAAGTCACCATGTTGGTGCGGGCGTTGCGGGTCAGCGCCTGACCGGTCGCGCCGGCGCCAGTGATCACGTTGAGGACGCCCGGCGGCAGACCCAGGTGCTGGTCAATGAGCCGCACCAGAAGCAACGTACTGAGCGGCGCGATCTCGGTCGGCTTAACCACCACCGCGTTACCCGCAACGAGCGCGGGCGCAACCTTGCGCACGAACAGCGCGATCGGAAAGTTCCAGGCGGTGATGGCGGCGACAACCCCAACCGGAACCCTCATGAGGTGAATTGTCTCGTTGGCGTTGTCCGACTGGATGATCTCTCCCTCGATCCGCCGATCCCAGCCAGCCATGTAGTCGGCATAGTTGGCGGCGAAACCAAGCTCGCCATGCGCAGCCTTGAGCGGCTTGCCGACCTCGCGGGAGATCAGCTCCGCGAGCGCGTCGGCGTTCTCGCGGATGACCTTCCCAATTCCGCGCACGTATTCGCCACGCACCCCACCCGGCCGCCGCCCCCAGTCGCGTTGCGCGCGCTGCGCGGCCGACAATACGTGATCAACGTCGGCCTCATTCGCCGAGGGCAGCGAGGCGATCGCCTCTTCCGTCGCCGGGTTGATCACCTCAATTGCTTCGCCGCCGGCCCGTTCCCACTTGCCGTCGACGAATGCGTTGTTACGGAAATCAATTGCTACGTTCACGGGCGTATGTCCTTGAAAGCGAGTGAAGCGGCGGCCGCAGCCTTCCGGCGCGGCCGCTGTATAAGCGGGCAGAGCTCAGGCCGAGACCTTGTTTGGCTTCCGGGCCGGTGTGGAAGCATTCGACTCCTCGAAGAAATCGAGCAGCTGGTTGAGGATGAAGTCCGGCTTCTCCGCCGTCAGCCAATGGCCGCATTCGGGAATGACGCCGCCCACTATATTAGTGGCCAGCGCCCGCATGCCCTTCTCGACCATGTCGCCGGAGAAGGCCGAGCCGCCAAAAGCGAGCACCGGCATCGTCAGCGGCTGCCTTGCGAATTCGCGATTGTGCTCGGCATCGAGCCAGTGGTTCTGGTAGTATTTCAGCGCGTTGAGCCCACCGGGCCCCTCATAGCCGCGCGCATATTCGCGCCGTTCGGATTCGCTGACCGACCTCGGGTTGTAAGCGAACGTGTCCCAGTAGAAGTCGAGGTATTTCCGTTCGCGCCCCCGGATAAGGAACTCCTGCATCGCGTGCGGGGCGTCGTGGAAGGCGAGATGCCAGATCTGCCGGCCCTGGCCATCCTGGGCGAAGGGATGGGATCCGAGCGCATCTTCGTAGCCGAAGCCCGGCATCAACATTTCGTAGATCACGAGCTTGGTGACGTCCGACCGGTGCTCGGCCGCATAGGCGTAGGCGACGGCCGCCCCAAAATCATGCCCGACGAGCAGGATCTTGGTGAGGCCTAACCCCTTGACGACCTCGTAGACGTCCGAAGCCAGAGTGCGCTTGTCGTAACCTTCGGACGGTTTGGCCGAGTCGCCCGATCCGCGCAGGTCTGGGGCGATTACAAAATATCGCTTGGCGAGAGCAGGGATAACGTCCTTCGTCCACATGTGCGAGGTCTGCGTGAATCCATGCAGCAGCACCACTGCGGGGTTCGAACGGTCGCCGGCGGTCAGGTAGTGAATTGTGACGTCGTTCACGCTGGCGGTATGATGGGCGTATGGAGCCTCTGACATTTGCGTAGTCCCTTGTAAAAGGAGGGTTTCAGAGCGATCGGCGAAAGCTTCGTCGCGATGAGTTCCGGCCCCGGGACCGGGTCGCACGGGAACGATCGGCAAAACAGACTTTGCCGGCCCGTTTCGCCTGAGCGCGTTCCGCTCGGACCGCCGCCGTATCTAGAACTCCGTCATGATGTTCGCGTCTTTGTAGTAGGCCCAAACGTAGTTGGTGGTCCCTTGGTCCCGAAGGTGAGCCACCTTTTGATAGATCGGATGCTCGTAGAGACGCTTCGGTCCATCGAAGGTCTCGTAGGTCGTGATGTTCATCCAACGCTGGCCGCCGCCGAGGGTGGCGCCAGGGAACTGTTGCGGAATGGGCTCGATCCGGCCCAGGCAAAGCAATTTGCCGCCCACGTCCTTAAGGCACGGCTCCGCCACCCGCAGATATTCGCGATACCGCTCCGGGTCGGCGTCGCTGTGATTCCACATGTTGAGCGCATAGTACATGGCCGTTCCTCACCTGTTTTCATCATTGGATGCCTAACCCCGCTATTGATATTATCAAGTGGTCGACCGGTCAACCCCATACGTGAAAGAAGCTCGCGAAGTTCGCGCGGCGACAGCGGGCCTCGAAGTTGGAGAGCGGTTGGCGAGCGCCCACGGGGTGAGCAGGAATGCGGCAAATCGGACTGGGCGGCGCGTTTTCGCCATCCGATCGGGTTAGCGGGCGGGATATCCGGGTTCTGGAGCGGCGCGACCTAGCACGCGCTCCGGAAAAGCGGAAACCGGCTCTTCGCGTGAAAGCTTGCGAAAGCAGAGAAGTCGGAAACGTCCGCGATGCGACCCGATCGCCAAGGCTAGCGCGAAGCTAAGCAGAGATTCGTGGCATGGCCAACGGATTGGGGATGCGCTCGCGGTTGAGATCAATGACGGCGTGATGGATGGCCTGGTCGAGCGCGTCGGCGTCGGTGAAGGTCTGGTGGGCGAGGTGATGGGCTTTAAGATCGCGCCAGACCGGCTCGATGTCGTTGAGTTCGGGGGTGTATTTCGGCAGCCATTCGACGGTGAGCCAGTGCGCGCGGGCGGCCAGGGCGGCGAGCGAGCGTTTGCTGGTGTGGATCGGACCATTGTCCTCGACCAGCACGACCGGCTTGGCCTGTCGCCCGGGCTGCGGTCCAAAGAGACGGTCGAGTTGCTCCAGATGGGCGATGAAATCGCCGCTGCGCTTGGTCGGGCTGGTATGGACGATGAGTTGGCGCGTGAGGGGATCGAGCGACCCCAGCATCGCGACCTTCTTGGCCTGCCCCGGCGCCGGCACACGCAAGTCCGCCCCCGACTTCGCCCAGGCGCGGGCGAGATAGGGATGGGTCAGCGCCTCGCTCTCATCGCCGTAGAGAAGAACGATGTCGCCCGCTTCGGCCTGCTGTTTGCGCAGTTGCAGGCGCAGCCCCACCCGTTCCACCTCGCTTTCCGTCTGACGTCCCTTCAGCGTGTGCCGGGGCCGCCGCCAGCGGAACTTTTTTTTCGCAACGCCTTGGACAGTTGCGAACGGCTGATGCGCACGCCCTCGCGCGCTTCGATCTCGGCGCGAAGGCGGGGGATTGTCCAGTTGCGCCGGTCGGCCACAGGTTCTTCCAGCAAGGGGGTGGCAACGCGCATGGCGGCTTCACTCTTCACCGGAGGCGGGCCCGGCGCGATGCTGGCCTTCAGCGCTGCGATCCCGCCGGCGGCGAAGTCGCTGCGCCACAGCCGAACCGTATCTTCGCGCACGCCAAACGCCGCCGCGATCTTGGGGCTGGTCCAACCAGCCAGCGTCAAAAGCACGGCGCGGGCGCGGTCCGCCTCGCCGCGATCGCGTGAACCGGCAAGAGCCAAGAGGCCGGCGCGTTGTTCATCGCTCGCCGTAACCGGAGACTTTCCCGCCATGTCATACACCTTGCGAATTGGCGCAGGCAGCCAACCGCAAAAAACCTATCCGTTGGTTAGCCAAACGGAATCTGCTTAGGGACTTGCGGCACCCGAGTTGTCCGACAGCCGGGGGTTCAGGACCCGCCGTAACCGGGCGGCCGCCCCTCGCATGTGCTTTTCCATCTCGTAACGGGCGGCCTCGGTGTCACCCGCGGCGATCGCAGCCACTATGGGTTCGTGCTCGTTGGAGATGGAGAGCGTGTCGCGCTCCGTTTCGAGGATCTTGGTCGCCCAGACGCGCAGCATGGACTGGAAGCTTCGGGCCAGATTGGCGAGAATCTCATTGCCGCTCATCTTGGCGACGTGCAGGTGAAAATCGATGTCGGCCTGAACGAAAGCGGCGCGATCCAACCCTGCCTTTCGCAGCGCTTCAAGCCGTCTCCACAGTTCCTCCACATCGTCGGGCTTTCCCCGCCGCGCGGCCAAACTCGCGTTGAACGCCTCGAGATTGGTGCGCGCCTCGATGAGATCCTCGACCCGCCGTTCGCCGAGCAGAAGACCCCATTCTATCACCTCCGGCAAAAGGCTCGACACGGTATGCGCGAGATAGGTCCCGTCGCCCTGACGCACTACGATAAGACCCAACAAATTCAATGCCTTGATTGCTTCGCGGACGCTGGCCCGACCAACTTGAAGCGCTTGCGCCAACTGCCGCTCGGACGGGATGCGATCGCCGGGAGAGAAGTGACCGGACAAAAGATACTCGAGGAGGTGCCGGGTGACCTCGACGCTCGGCGATTCGCGCCGCTTGACGGCAATTGGACTCGGCGCCGGAACTGGGCGGTTGTTCGCGTCAGAAGGCACGGCGACTGAGAGACTCCACGGGGTTTAGCCTCAGGCGTCCTTGTTGGGCGCCCTTCCGAGCCCACCCGTCGGGCGCGGAAAGATCGACGTCTGAGGCTATGTACGCGGTCGGAGCCGAGAAATCACTACCGGCTCGGGGCTGGTTTTGCTGGTGGCCAAAAATAACCGGCCGACCAACGAGGCGGAATCAGGCCACTAGGAGCCTGTCCGGATAGTTGTTGGCTTGAGTTGGTAGATGAAGGATAGCCTGCTCAGGCAGCCCGGGCGAGCTTGCCGAGGTTGTGCGCGGTGCAGATCAGCGCCCATTCGGCCTTTACGTTGTCGATGCCGCGTAACAGGAATTGTCTGAACCCTCTTGCCTGTTTGATCTGTCCGAACACCGGCTCGACGACTTGCTTTCTGAGCCTGTAGCGGCTTCGCCACCCCGCGCGTTTCAGCTTGTCCCGCATGGCCTGGGTGAGCGGGCCGCCGCGCTTTCGTTCGGCTCGGTCGGGGTGCTTGGCCCGACCCGTTGCGATGTAAGCGCCGATCCCGCGATCGGCCAGGGCGCCGAGGTTGGCCTCGCTGCAGTAACCGGCATCGGCGGAAGCTTCCTTGGGCTTACGGCCAAGGTTCTTTTCGATACCGTCCACAAGCGGGGCGAGCTGATCCTGATCGCCCATGCTCTGGGTCAGGCCGTGCGCCACGATGATCTGGGCTTTTGCATCGACGGCGGCCTGCGCGTTGTAGCCCTGGATGTAGCCGTCCTTGGTCAAGAGCACGCGGCTTTCGGGATCGGTGAAGTTGCGCTGCCTCTTGCCCTCCGGATCCTGTTTGGGCGGCGCGGGCGTCTTGCCGTTCTTCTTGCGTCGCGGCGATGCGCTTCTTTTCCGCCTCTTCCCGGCGCCGTGTCTCCTCCGCGGCGGCGGCTTTGGCTTCCGCCTCCAGTTCGGCTTTGGCCTCGCGTATCTTCTCGAGCCGCCTCTGCTTGTCGACCACCCAATCGGGCGTCTCATCGCCGCGCTTCTGGCGGTAGAGCTTGTCCTCCTCTGCATCGGCGGCTTCGGCCGCGGCCAGCCAGCGGTCGACCTCGGCCTGAAGCTCCGCTTCCCGCTTCTTCATCCGCTCATAGCTCATCGCCTTGTGTTTCGAGGCGTTCGCTTTGATCTTCGTGCCGTCGAGCGCCACCTGCCCGAGCTTCACCAGGCCGGCCTTTTCCGCAAGCTTCAACACCTGCACGAATAAAGCCGCCAGCGCCTTCAGATGTCGCTTGCGGAAGTCCGAGATCGTGCGGAAGTCCGGCGGATCGCCCGCCACGATCATCATGCAGTCCGCCCGCTCCACCGTCGCCCTGGCGATCCGCCGTGACGAATAGAGGCCGCTCGCGTAAGAATGCAAAAGCAGCGCCGTCATCATCTGCGGGTCGAACGGCGGCTGGCCCAGCCCGCTCGTGTAGCTGCCGGCGATCTCCTTCAGATCGAGGCTCTCTCTGACGACCGAAACGATCAGCCGGGACAGGTGGCCTTCGGCCACGTAATCCTGAACGCTCGGCGGCAGCAGATGCGTCTCGTCGATCTTCCAGGGCCGAAACTGCTTGCTCATAGCCACCCAAAGAATCAAACTCGTCGCATCTTGGCTAGTGACTACTCAGACAGGCTCCTAGATGACACAGTCGAAGTCGTCGGCGAATGGAATTGCGGACGAATCTCGACGCGACCCACACTGAGCGCTTTGGGGTGTTTTTCAAAAAATTGGTTGACCGGTGATCCTTTATGTGGAGTCCATGTGGCAAGCCCGATTTAGAATCGATCCGAATTGTGCCCGACTAACCGAACCAGGAGAAAGTTTCATGAGCCAAAAAGAACCCATCTCAATCAACAATCTCGTCGCCGGAATGACCCAGCCCTGGAAGCCCATGGACCTAGTGAGGGTCAACAACTCAGTCGTCAGGCTTGTGCGGCTCGATGGAAAGTTCAACTGGCACCAGCACCAGGAGGATGAGCTGTTCGTGGGTTGCAACGGAAATTTTACCCTCGAGATCGAGGGCGGCGACGAAGTCCCTATCGCCCCCGGCGAATGCTATCTGATCCCTGCCGGGGTCAGACATCGGCCGATCGCGCTCGCTCCCGCCTACGCTTTGCTGATTGTGGAAGCGCAGACGCGTCACGATTTCGGCGTGGCATCGGCGTCCTAGGGCGTGGGCTCGCCAAGCGGCTCCGTCCCAAACGATCCGCCAGCGCCTGCGCCGGACATCATCGTCGAGAGGTGTCAACGCGGGAGCAAGATTGCATCGCTTTCCGGAGCAAAGATGCATCAATGATGCCGGCGAGAATGCCGTCGAGCCCGGGCTTGTTTGGTGGGCGTCAGGTTTGGGTCAGATCGTCTTTGGGCGTGTTGGCGTTGTTGCGGCGTGAGCGCCGCTGGCTCTGATTGAGCCTGTAGCTATCACCATTCATTTCCAGGATATGGACGTGATGAGTGAGGCGATCGAGCAGCGCGCCGGTCAGACGCTCTGACCCGAACACGCTGGTCCATTCGTCGAACGGCAGGTTCGAAGTGACGATGGTTGAACCGCGCTCGTAGCGTTGGCTGAATATTTCGAACAGCAGCTCGGCCCCGGTCTGGGAGAGAGGGACATATCCAGGCTCGTCGACGATCAGGAGCTTGTATCCGGCGACCTGCCGCTGCAGACGAAGCAACCGCTTCTCATCGCGAGCCTCCAGCAATTCATGAACAAGGGCCGCGGCCGTATAGAACCCGACCGATAGCCCTTTCTGGCAGGCCGCGAGACCGATCCCGCGAGCGATGTGCGTCTTGCCGGTTCCGCTGTTGCCGACCGCGATGACGTTTTCGCGGCGGGTCGCGTACTCGGAACGGGCGAGTTCCAGGACGAGGGTTTTGTTGAGCGAAGGAATCGCCGCGAAGTCGAAGCTGTCGAGGCTCTTGACCGCCGGGAACCGCGCTTCCTTGATCCGACGCTCCACCATGCGTCGCTCTCGATCGATCAGCTCCAGTTCGACGAGGCGCAGGAGAAAGCGGACATGGTCGAGACCTTCGGCAGCGCATTGCCGAGCAAGCTTCTCATATTCGCGCAAGAACGTCGGCAGCTTGAGCGCCTTCAGGTGATGACCGAGAAGAAGTTGGGGCGTATCAGTCATGACGACGCCCCCGTCAGCAAGCTCATGTAGGTGCTAGCCGACGTCATCGTGACCTGCGCCCGCGGCAGATAGGGATAGATCGTCATGTCGAGGCGCGGCGGTCGCCGTTCGATGTGACACAGGATCAGGTGCTTCACGGCGTCGAAGCCGATTGCTCCGCGCGCGATGGCGTCGCGCGCCGCGGCGGCGACGTCGTCGAGAGGGAACACTTCCATCAGCCGCAGAACCTGCACGAACTCGCGCTTGCCCTGCTTGCCCATCCGGGCTTCCAGAAGACGCCGGAGTGTCATGAACTCTTCCGGCAACCGCCAGCCGCCAGCGGCGCCGCCTGGTCGAGCGCGTTGATCTTCTGTTCGATCAACGCCAGGTAGTGCAGCGGATCGAATATGAAGTCGTGGCGCTCGTAGGAACGGGGATGACGCGCAATCACTTCCGCGCCGCATGAGATCGCCACGTCATGGACATATCCGCGAACAAGCACGTCGCGATGACCGTACGTCGTCGGGACCGAGTAGTCGTTGAGCCGATAGCGAACCAGCGACAGAGACGAGAACTCGTGTCGCGACCTTCTCGCAGGCGTCGTAGGCTGGCGGCAGGGGCCTCTGGAACGCGGCAAGATCGCGCTCCAATCTCTCGGCGATCGTCTCGTTATGGCCGCGCAAGCGGTCCGCCATCCGGCGACGGCAGCGTGCCGACGCCGCCTACCTCAACGACGAGGTCGACCCCCTGCCCAGTCAGCTGGCGAACGGCCTTCCCCCACTCGGGCGTGTTCTTGTAATTGACAGTCGCATCCGCGCCGAGCTCGGTCAGCCTCTTCATCTTGGCCTCGGAGGACGTGGTGGCAATTACGCGCGCGCCGCTAATCTTCGCGAATTGCAGAGCAAAGATTGATACGCCGCCCGTGCCTTGCGTCAGAACAGTCTGTCCAGGCTTGATGTTGCCCAGCTTTACGACCGCGCTCCATGCCGTCAACGCGGCGCAGGGAAGGGATGCCGCCTCCACGTCGCTCATATGTTCCGGCGTCAGCGCCAATGCGGATCCCGGCCAGATACGATATTGGCACAGCACTCCATCGACCTTGCCACCCAACGCGCGATCCATTTTGAGCTCGCTAGGCTCTCCGCTAAGCCACCCTTCAAAAAAGCTGCCGATCACGCGATCACCAGGACGAAAGTCTCCGACGCCGGGCCCGACGAACTCGACAACTCCGGCGCCATCGGACCCAGGAATCAATGGAAATTTTTGTCGCGAGCCGTAGCCGCCCTTGAGCGCAATGAGATCGCGATAATTCAGCGTCACGGCCTTGAGCCGGACCAACACCTCCCCCGGAGCGGGCTTGAGCATCGGCTTGTCCACCAACCTCAGGCCGTCGATGCCTTCAGGCCCTTGCACCTCGTATGCCTTCATTCCCTTCCCCTAACCTGCCATGCGCCCCGCTGCCCGCGCGAGCGACGTCTTTTGGCCGGCATACCCCTGAACAAATGCTAGAAAAATCGTCCGATACGACGAGGTCCCTCGACTGACCACACAGCTTGCGTCGGCGGTGCAACAAGGTAGCGGAACGCTCGACAAAGCCGCGGACCGCTAGCGAGGCGAGTCCTGAGGGCAGCGGGGCCAACTGAACCCTTAGGGACCGTCACGCGCAAAGGTGTCCTCAGCATCTGTATCGCTGGAGATCGCAAAAGGCGCACAATGAGCACGTGTCGGGCCAAACGGCCCCGGCGATCAACGTCCCTCGTCGGATCGGACGATGAGCAATTGTGCTGGCCCATTCAGATTGGAGTCCGCTGGGTGACACTCTAAGCTTGGACGAGAATGGGACCGGTCGGGTAGAGGCGGCGGTCGCCCGCCGCCTCCCCCGCAGATCCGGACTTGCAGCTTTCCCGCATCCGGCTCTTCTGATGAGTATTCCCGTTTCAGGTCGCTCGCCCTCGCCAGATGTGAACGAGCCGGGGCGGCGGCAGAGGGTTGACGTGCAGAAGAGCGTTGAAGCGATCCCACGACAGTCGTCGCTTTTGGCTGCGCCGCCTCAGTATGCCATGCCATGCTTTGACGGCTTGGTTCCGGAAGCGGCGCAAGCCATAGCTGTTGCCGGTGACGCCGAAATAGGCGTAGTGCCCGCGCAGCACGCGAGCCAGCCATCCATGCTGCTCGCGAAGTCGCGTGTGCATCCGTCGTTTCAACTCGTGCCGCAATTCCTTCAGCTTACGGATCATGCGCCCGCGCTGGGTTTTGCGGTGGACCATGAACCGTCCGTCCAGGGTTTTCCCGCAATAATGCGTGAAGCCCAGAAAATCGAACGTCTCTGGTCGCCCTTCGCCCCGTCGCCGACAATTCGCCGTAGCAAACCGTCCGAATTCGATCAGCCGCGTTTTGTCTTCGTGCAGACGAAGACCGAACTTGGCTAGCCGTTCCGCCAGAGCCTTCGCCATCTCGTCTGCGTCCGCGCGCTGCTCGAAGGTCAGCAGGAAGTCGTCGGCGTAGCGCACCAGCCTCAGCCGGCCGATTGCCGCGCGGCGCGTCCACTGCCCGACCCATAGGTCAAGCGCGTAGTGCAGAAAGATATTGGCGAGCAGCGGGCTGATCCCCGCGCCCTGTGGCGTCCCTTCCACCGTCTCGGCATACACGCCGTTCTCCAGAACGCCGACCTCGAGCCATTGGCGTATCAGCCGCAAGACGCGCGGATCGGCGATCCGGTGCTCGACCATCCGCATCAACCACTCGTGGTCAATCGAGTCGTAGAATTTGCGAATGTCCGCTTCGAACACCCATCACAACACAAGCCGTACCCCTCGTTGCCAAAGGCCACCTCAGGACAACTGCATGTATCCAGGACATCACGCACGAATTCGGCCGAATCGTCCCGCTCTCATCATGACGGGTTCGGGCGAGGTCGTCACCTACGCGGATCTCGAAGATCGGTCGGTGCGCCTCGCCAATTGGCTTTACGACGCTGGATTGCGGCGTGGTGATGTCGTCGCTCTGATATCCGACAACAGCTCGCATGTATTCGATGTTTACTGGGCCACGCAGCGATCTGGCTTGTACCTAGTGCCCATCAACTATCGCCTCAGTCCGGACGAAGTTGATTACATGCTTGAGAACTCGGGAGCAGCAGCCCTTATCGTCGGCCGCGGCGGCCTGCAGCTGGCGAGCGCGATCGGCGCGCATAAGGCGCTGAAGTCGCGCATCTGCCTTTATGGCGAAACGCCAGGATACGAAAATTACCAGCGAGTTCTCGAGACTTCTCGCGCGGCGCCACCAACGTCGCAGCCGCGCGGGGCTGACATGCTGTACTCCTCCGGCACGACAGGGCGGCCAAAAGGGGTCAAGCACGCACTGCCTGACCGGGACGTGAGCGAACCCGGTGACACGATGGTGCAGATGTTCTCGTCTTATTTCGGCTTCGACGGGAACACGATCTACTTGTCGCCAGCGCCGCTCTACCACGCCGCCCCGCTCCGGACTTGCGCCACGGTACAGGCGCTCGGAGGCACAGCGCTTATCATGGAACGGTTTGACGCCGAGGCTGCATTGGCCGCCATCGAACATTATCGGGTGACGCATAGTCAGTGGGTGCCGACCATGTTCGTTCGGATGCTGAAACTCCCGGATGACGTGCGCAACCGGTATGACTTGAGCAGCCTATCGATCGCGATACACGCGGCGGCGCCTTGCCCTGTCGAGGTGAAGCAGAAGATGATGGAATGGTGGGGTCCCAAACTTTGGGAGTACTACTCGTCAACCGAAATGAACGGGATGACCGTCATCGGACCCGACGAGTGGTTGAAAAAGACCTGGGTCTGTCGGCAAGGCCGTGCTCGGAAAAATCCATGTCTGCGACGATAACGGCAACGACCTTCCAGTTGGAGACAACGGCATAATCTACTTCGAGCGCGACACGATGCCGTTCGTTTATCATGACGAGCCCGAAAAAACTCAAGCGGCCCAGCATCCCTCGCATCCGGCGTGGACCGCTGTGGGTGATATCGGACGTGTGGATGAAGAAGGCTACCTTTTCCTGACCGATCGCAAGTCCTTCATGATCATATCGGGCGGGGTGAACATCTACCCGCGGGAAATCGAGAACGTTCTCGCGCTTCACCCCGCGATCGCCGACGTCGCGGTGATCGGTGTGCCGGACCCCGACATGGGCGAGCAGGTCAAGGCAGTCGTGCAGCTCACGTCCGGCCGCGAAGGAAGTGACGCTATGGCGAACGAAATTATCGCTTTCGTGAAAAGTCGCCTTGCAAGCTACAAGGCGCCCCGCAGCGTCGACTTCATCAATGAAATTCCCCGTTCCCCCGTGGGAAAGCTTCTGAAGCAGGAGCTGCGCGCCCGATACTGGCCCCCCAAGGCAGCATAAATCACGGGGCAAGAAAATGAGACGTTTGGTCTGCCGCTCATTTGGGACGCGGGACGGATTGCTGATCGAGTCGTCGCCAGACCCGGATCCGGGTCCCGATGACGTCGCTGTCCGGATCAATGCGGCGAATTTGGCTTTCGTCGACCGGTTGATCGTGCGGGGCGCTTATCAGGTAAGGCCGCCATTGCCGTTCACGCCTGGCGTCGTCGGCGCCGGGGTTGTTGTCGGGGCAGGCGAGAACGTCAAGCATCTGCAGGAGGGCGACAGGGTCGTCGTTCTGAAAAGCGACAACGGCGTCTTCAGTACGCATGTTGTCGTCCCGAGCAATGCCGTCGTGCGCACCCCGTCTGGTATCTCGGACATAACTGCGGCGGCCTCGATCGAGGCTTACGGGACCGCGGCGTACGCTCTGGAGGATCGTGGCCAGCTCAAAGCCGGAGAAACGGTGCTCGTGCTAGGCGGCAGCGGCGCAGTCGGCCATGCCGCCATAGAGATCGCCTGTCAGCTTGACGCGAAAGTCGTCACAGTCACGTCAAACCCTGATTTCTGGCAGAATGCGGCGGTTAGGCCACACGTGCTGATCGACCGTCGGGTGGCCCACCTGCGTGAAAGCATGCGCGAGCGCTTTCCTGACGGTGTCGACATGGTTGTGGACCCTGTAGGCGGGGATATGGCCGAGGCCGCCCTGCGCTCGTTGACATTCGGGGGCCGTTATCTTGTGGTCGGATTTGCGAGCGGTCAAATCCCTCGTCTGCCGGTGAACCATGTTCTGCTGAGAAACCGCTGCATCGTCGGCGTCGAGTGGGCAAGCTGGATTCGTGAACATCCGAACCACGTTCCGCGAAGCATGGAGGTCGTGCTCAATCGCTTGGGCAGGGGGGTACTTCACCCACCCTCGCCCCATACGGTCGACCTTGACAGCCTGCCGGACAACATACTGGGACCTCCGCCGGGATCCGGTCTGGTCCGTACTGTGGTCCTCCCAAACTGATAGTTCGCCGCGCCGTATCTCAGGTTGATCCCGCTTCGCCGGCCTGGGTAACGCTTTGGAGGGCGTCACAGCCCATGAGAGCGACAACACCCAGCTCTCGAAGTCGCTGGGAAGGTCGGAGCCATAGCCAGCCCCACGATGCTGGCTGAGTCACCTCGGTGCAGACGACGCCATCCTCCACGCGGCCCTCACGAAAGACGTTGCTGAGCGCGTCCCCGATTTGCGCAAAGGCAAGGCGAGCGCCGTGCAACACGGTATCGAAGATCAGAAACCCGTGGAACTGGCCGGGGAAGTGAATCACCCGCACGCCGACCCCCTGCTTTGCTAGTTTACCCGCGTAAGCAAGAGCGTCGTCGCGCAACGGATCGAAGCCGGCTGTAACCATGATTGTCGGCGGCAGATCCTTGAGCGCGGATGCCCGAGCCGGGGAAAGGCGCGGGTCATGTAGGTACGACGGGGGTAGCTGTGTCTGCAGCCAGCGGAAGAGCATCGCGAGCATGCGATCCGAGACCGGCGCGCTCTCCTCATCCGGATAAGATGCGGTCAGGTCCGTTGCCGGATAGACCAAGAGCTGCGCGGCGGGACGCGGCGCGTCAGTTTGCGAGCAATTTTGCGCTACAAGCGCCGCGAGCGTGCCGCCGGCGGAATCGCCGCCGACCGCGATTTTGCTTGGATCAAGGCCTAGGTCAGTGGCATGCACTGCGAGCCACTGGAATGCCCGCAGGCAGTCTTCCAGGCCGGCGTGCAATGAATGCTCGGGCGCAAGGCGGTAGCTCACAGCGACAACGACACACCCACAAGCGTTCGCAAGCTTCCGGCAGGTCGCTCCAGCCGTGTATAAGTCACCGAGTACGAAACCGCCGCCGTGAATCCATAGGAGAGATGGACGCCTGTCCTGTCGCAGCAGCGTTTTCGGCGTGTAGATGCGTAGCGCAATCTCGCAATCCCCGCGTTGAAACGCTCTTTCTTCGACAGCGCCGACCGTTTCGCGTGATGAGAACGCTTTGATGCACAATTGCAAATTGCGCCAGAGTCTTTTGACCGATCCCGTCACCATTGGAAGCATACATGCCGGGCTCAACTGTAGAAACAGGCGCCGTACTTCCCAGTCGAGGGAGGGCGTCCGCAGTACCGGAACCGTCGTGGTCAAGCGTTGGTCGTCAGTCATTGTTTCTCATTGTTGTAGATGGTAGCCAAGGGAAGATTGCTGACGCAAACAGCTCCCTATTGGTCCTGCTTGGCGTTTGGTCGAGACATTGCACGATATATATAAAGAACGCTGGCGCACGTTTCTGGGAGTCGTGCGATAGTTCAAGTCTCGGATGAACGGGCAGTAGTCGGACTGAAGAGCTTCGCTTTGATCTCCTCGTAAGCAGCGCGAAGGTCCTCGTTCACCTCCCAAACGTCACGGACGACCTTGGGGTCGGCAACCAGGCCAAGGATGAGATACTCCCTGTAACTGAGGGTGCATAGGAACAGTCCCGACGTGGTCCAATTCACACCAAAGGGATACCAGTGGAGAAGCTCGTGCGTGCCGAGGTAGACAGGTTCGCGTGGCCCCGGAACGTTCGTCGACACGATGTTGAACGGAAAGTAGCTCATCGGCCACTTTTTCCACAGAAGCAGCCACCACCATGCGGGATAGTATTTCGAGGCCGCGATCATCTGGAAGAATCCGCCGGCCTGATCTTTCTCCTTCAGTTCACGCATGGACCGTATTTCGGCGTCGAGACGTTCAATTCCATCCTCGATGCCGACGTGCAGGGGAACAGCCACCATTGAGATCTGATTCCCGAACGCGCCGCTCTGGTCTTTCGTTCTTACGCTGACCGGGCACATGCACCGAAGCTCGACGCCTTGCGTCTTGTAGTTCTCCCGGCGCATGTAACGTCCGAGGCCTCCAGCGAGTATCGCAAGAACGAGGTCGTTGATCGTCGCCTTTCGGGCCTTTCTAACCGCATGCACTTCGTTGATAGGCAGCTCTAACCAGCAAAAGTCGCGGCTGGCTGAAATGACTTTGTTGAAAGGTGTCGAGGGTGGCGGCCGCAGCATAAGTTGCATTGAATCGATCGACGTTCGCGCGACCAAGCTGAGGCGACTCGCCATGTCCGTTATGCCGCCCGGTCGAAGCATGTTGGTGACCTCACGCAGGAGGTCCATCCCGGTCTCGGTCTGATCAGCAACGGCCGAGCGAACGAGATCGCTCTTCGTCGGAAGGCGGGCGGGCCGAAATTTATTTGCGGGCCCTGGCGGCGGAGTATTCGACGGGCGCGTGTCGTGCAACACTTCGATCAATTCGACGCTCGAGACGCCATCGACCATGGCGTGATGCAGCTTAAGGAAAACGACGGTGTTGCCGCTCTCGTGGCCGTCGATCATCGTCATGTGCCACAGGGGATGTTCTCGGTCGATCAGACCGCAAAACAGGTTGCCGCAAAACAAAGACAACGTTCGGTCGTCACCGGGGGCAGGGAGCGTCGCTTCTTCGACGTGTCGACCTAGGTCGAAGTCCGGGTCGTCTTCCCACGTCGGGTGGTTCAGCGACAAAGGGGTGAAGACGACCCGCTGCCGGTAACGGGGTAGCAAATGCATCCGTTCTTCCAGCATCTGGATCATGTCGGCTCGGGTGACCTTGCCCGAATAAACCATGCATTCACAAACGTGGAAGGGCTGCTCATCGCGTTCCCAATAGAGGAACACGGCATCATGCGCTGAAAGGCGGCGGTTGAGAGCCATGGCGTTGTCCTTTTCCTCCCGAAGAACGCTGCAGGCGCGAGCTGCTCTTCCGCCACCGCTGACGGCGGCAGTGAGAGCGTCTGAGTGCGACAGGAGAAGCTCATGATCTCCAGTGGGTGAAAGCTCCACCGAGGTAGCTCCGCGCCGGAGGCCTCGTAGCGAGTCTTGGGTCCAGACCGGTAACGTTCTGGGCTAAGCGTAGACAGCAAGTGCGCAGGGTCTGTATTGGGCCACGAAATAATTCTCATTGCGCGTGCCGAGGCTGCTTAGATTGGCCGAAGGCAACACCGGCGTCGCCGATATGGCGAGGCGACGACGGACCGCCGGGGTCGGAGACCAGGTCATGTGCACAAGGAAATCATGGGAACCTGAGAAGTCCTGAAGGCTGCTCCCGTAGGTCACGGGAGGGCTCGTATGCCGAGGGAAGACCGGAGGCTGCGAGTTTGGTCGGCAGGATGACGGATCGAGGCGTAGTACCGCAGATGGCGACGAAGGTAACGAGTCGACCGGAGGGAGGGCCTCGACTGATGAGGAACCCGGACGAGAGGCTGGGGGGCCGAACACAGGGTCGGACCGATCTCCCAGATCATCTTGCCCGGGTGAACGACGCGGCCGCACGGTCGCGCCAGACCCGGTTCACGGCGCTGCTGCACCATGTGGACGTCGAGGCGCTCGAGCGAGCGTTCCGGCGATTGCGTCGGCGGGCGGCGCCTGGGGTAGATGGGGTGACGGTGGAAACCTACGAGAAGAGGCTCACGGACAACCTCCGTGAACTCTGCGACAAGGTCCACTGCGGCGGGTATAAGCCGCAGCCGGTTCGCCGGACTTACATTCCCAAGGCCGACGGTGGAAAGCGGCCTCTTGGCATTCTCGCCCTGGAAGACAAAATCGTTCAGGGCGCGGTGGCGGAGGTGTTGAGCGCCATCTACGAAGCCGACTTCCTCGACTGCTCCTTTGGCTTTCGTCCCGGACGCAGCGCCCACCAAGCGCTGCGAACCATCCACGACGCCATTATCTCGGAGCGCGTGAGCTGTTCAGATCGGCTCCGAGACTCTTCAGTTAAACGCGTCAACTGCCGTGTTCTGATGGGATAGAAGTCGTCCCGCGAGGTGTTCCCCCCATACCCGGATTCAAAATCGACAAGGTCATGTTGAGATTGACGTGCCTGCCGGATCACTTCTGAAGGGCGAGGTGGCCCACGCGCCGCTCGGCATCAGGGTTCCGGCATTGAGCGCAGTGTCGATGGCTTGTGAATCGTACTTGCCCGCGGCTGGCGCGGTACACACCCGAGGGCGCGACCGAGATCGGCCCAAGCACACGTCCACGGCCGCTAAGGTAGCTCATGATGTTCCAGCTCCCAGAGCCCTGCCTTTTTATCAAGGCGGTTGGCAAACGGCGTTATGATCGGTCCCGCCCAAGGTATCGCGCATCGTCGGATCGGACGATGTGGCAACCCATGTGTGTCGCGGTTAGCGAATCACGTCCAGGCGGCGCGCAATCGCGACCGCTTCGTTCCGACTGCGGGCGCTCAGCTTGGTATTCACATTGCGCAGGTGAGTACGAACCGTGCTCTCCGAAACGCCGAGCTTTTGTGCTATTGTGGCATTCGACGCGCCGGCCGCGACGTGCTCCAGTGTCTTGATCTCCTTCCGGCTAAGCGGCTGCATCAAGTGGTCGGCCGAAGCTGTGTGTCCGCGCTCGGAAAAACGCGCTCCGGCCGCGTCGGTAAGCTTCTGCAGGTAGGCGACGAGAAGCGGGTCGCTTCCCCTAACAGATGCTTCCTGCTGCATGCTTTGGAACCGCCGCACCAGGCGCAATACTGGTTCGCCCTCATCAAGGATCAGTCGGACAAAACCTTCGCGGCTGGTGTGGCGGAGGAATCCAGCCATGACGTCCATTGCGGCAACTGGCCTTCCGCTGCGCTGCAGCCCGATGCTCTGCAACATCCGCAGCACGAGTGCACGCCGCTGGCAGCCTCGCCGTTCCGCCCGCAGCAGCTCTTCCTCAACGTGAAGCAGCACCTCTTTGGCATCGCCGTTCTGTATCTCCCAGCGCAAACGACCTATAGCAATATCATCTGAATCATGTGCCAACAGGCGCATATCGCGGACACGTGTCCAAACCGCGGAGACGTCGGCGCGGTCGAGTTCGTCGCGCGCAGCAGCCATATTTTCCTGTAGAAGGAGCAGCCGCGCCCTTTCCAGCTTCGCGCTCGCGATCAATCGGGGAAGGCCGCGATCATAACCGACATATTCGAGGCCGATGAGTAGTTCGAATGCCTTGTCGATGTCGCCTATGTAACCGCGCGAGGTAAGGGGCGGCAAGCCGCCCCCACCCCAGGTCGCTCTGCTAGCAGCCTGTCGGACTGCGCTCATTTTGGCTGACGATCGCGTGGATTGTCGCGGTTTGGATGTGGGTGGTAGTCCGATCGAGCTTTTCGGTGGCTTCGACTGAGCCTTGGGGAGCCTTGACAAGCCTCGGCCTAGGGCTGGTCGGCGCGCCTCGTAGGCGTTCGGCCCCTCTCAGGCGGGGCTGAGCGAGAACATTCGCTTCAGATTCCAAGCCATGGTCACGAGAGTCCACTCGCCGCGCACTTTTTCGAGCCCACGCAGGGAAAATTGACGGAATCCGAGCACGGATTTGATGATGCCGAACACGGGTTCCGGCGTCTGTTTGCGCAAGGCGTAGAGCGCGCGGCCTTCCGGCGTCTTCAGTTTATGGGCCATCGCCTGGACCGGCGTCGGTTGTTCCGGGGCTGCCGGCGTCGGCGCGAAGCGCACGCTCAGCGGCGGATGATGCGGCTGGCGGCCCATCGCAATCACCGGCTCGACGCCCGCCCTTGCACAGGCGTCCACATTGCCCGCGCTGAAATAGCCGGCGTCCGCCAGCAGATGTTCGACCTTCCCCAAATTCTCGGGCAACGCGCCGATCTTCTCCAGTATGGGCTCGACTTGGCCCTTGTCGTTGGGCGTCTGGACCACGTCGATCGCCACCACCAGCAGGCTGCCCGTCGCCACCGCCGCTTGCGCGTTGTAGCTTTGTTCGAAACCACCGCCGGCCGCCGGCATGATGCGGGAGTCCTCGTCGGTCAGATTGACCTGATCGCTCGGTCGCGGTCCTTCGGCCGCAGGTTGCGGCGGCTTGCCGCCCGGCTTCTTTCCCGTCGCCGCGGCCTTGGCCTCGCGCGCCGCCATTTTGGCCTCGTGCTCCGCCATCTCGCGCGCATGACGCTCCTTGGCCCGAGCCTCGATCTTCGCCCGCGCTTCGGCGATCTTACGAAGACGCTCCTCGCGCCGCGCCAGTTCGTCCGGTATCGACATGCCGTCGGGAACGTCGGCCGCGTCAGCCGCTTCGGCTTTGGTCATCAGATCGGCGACCTCGGCCTTCAATTGCGCCTCGATCTTGCCTGCGTGTTCATGGGAAAGCGCGCTGTGCCGGCTTGCGTTGGCATGGATCTTCGTCCCGTCCAGGCCGATCGTCCCCATCTCCAGCACCCCCATCTCGCGGGCGAGTTGAAGAACGTCCACGAACAGCTTCTCGATCTCTTTCAAGAAGCGCCGCCGAAACGTCGCGATCGTGTCGTGGTCGGGATGATCGTTCGCGGCGATGAAACGAAACGCCACCGAGTTGTAGGTCGCCCGCTCCAGCTTGCGGCTGGAGAACACCCCCGTCGCATAGCCGTAAACCAGAAGCCCCAACACCATCCTGGGATGATACGAAGCCGAACCCGAGCCCCGATAGTCCCGGCTCATCCTGCCGAGATCCAGACCGTCGACCACTTCGACAATGAACCGAGCCAGATGTTTCTCCGGCAGCCACTCGTCAACCGAAGGCGGAAGCAGATATCCCGTCTCTCGGTCGATCGTACGAAAATTGTCCATCTGACCCGGTTCGTGGCGCAAGGAGAATCAACGCCGTCATTGTACCTCGCCAAACACCGCAGGTCCTTCCGAACCCACGTCGTTCATTTAAGTCCGACAGGCTGCTAGAGTCGCTCCTGCTCGCGCGTCATAAGACGCGTTCGATATGGAGTGGGCCCTTGGGGCGGACAAGATGGCGAGTTTGTCATAGCGGGTTGCGATGCGGCGGAAGTCTTTGAGACGGGGGAACATTCGTTCGATCAGGTTGCGCTGGCGGCAGGCCTCGGGATCATGCGGAACTCCGGCGGGCCGGAGATTTTGGTCCGGCTCCTTTCGAGAGGGACAGGACGAACTGCGACGCCATTCATGGTTGCACCCGCGTCCGGGCTGCGCCGCTCCTTCCGCGCAAGTCGGAGAGGTCGGCGCACGGGTCTGGATCAAGGACCGCCCCCGTTGCACCAGAATGTCTGCCCCCTCTAATGTGGGCAGGTCGAAAGAGAACGGTACGATGGGAAAATCGGTTGCAATTGTTGGCGCTGGTCTTTCCGGTCTTTATGCCGGCCGCCTGCTCTCCGCGGCAAATGTCGATGTTTGCATTCTGGAGGCGCGCGACCGGATAGGCGGCCGCATCCTCACCGTGGACGAGGCTTCGAACTCAAGCGATGACGGCTTCGACCTGGGACCGTCCTGGTTTTGGCCGCAGATGCAGCCGTCGATCGGAGCCCTGATCGAGGAACTCAAACTTCCGAGCTTCCCGCAGAACAGCGAAGGCGATGTCATTTTTGAACGTATGTCCCGCGAGCCGGCGCATCGCTATCCTGGCCTCAAACAGGAGCCGCAATCGATGCGGCTAAATGGCGGCTCCGCCGCCCTTGTGCGGGCGTTGGCGGCGAGCCTGCCGCGGGACAGCATTCAGTGCGGGACCTGCGTGACGGCAATGGCTTTGACTGAGGGTGGCGTCTGCTTGTCCATTATTCGGCCCAGCGGTCGCGAGGAAACCCTGTTTGCCACCCACGTGATTGCCGCCTTGCCGCCTCGTCTGCTCGAGGCCGGGATCGCCTTCTCGCCCGCGCTGGAGGCGGCGACGGCGCGGCTATGGCGAGAGACGCCGACCTGGATGGCGCCGAACGCCAAGTTCTTCGCGATCTACGACCGGCCGTTCTGGCGCGAAGCCGGGCTGTCCGGCACGGCCCAAAGTATGGTCGGGCCGCTCATGGAAATCCACGATGCGACCACGGCGTCCGGGCGCGCTGCCCTGTTCGGGTTTGTCGGCTTCGGAGCGCCACAGCGCGCCGCGGTCGGCGAGGCGGCGATCGGGCGCGCCAGCATTGAACAGTTTGCCCGCATATTCGGGCCCGAGGCCCTCCGGCCGCGCGCAACCCTCTACAAGGACTGGACCGTCGATCCGCTAACCGCCGCCCCCGCGGACACCCATTCTGTTGGTCATCCGGAGGCAGGCGTCACAGCCTGGATCGGGGGACCATGGCGGCTGCGACTGTCTCTCGGCGGCAGCGAAACAGGCTGCATCGAACCGGGTTATCTCGCCGGCGCGATTGATGCAGCTCGACGCGCTGTCAAGGAAACGCTCGAAAGAGCGCCTGCGGTCGCCACGCAGCTCTGATCGCCGCGGTCGCGTAGCTGTGCAACTCTTCATTGGCCGTATTGCTGAACAGCCTGTTTCCCGTCTTTCGCACCGTGGAGGCTTTCCGATGTCGCCAGTCAGCCGCCACATCGATCATGTCGTCGTCGCCGTTCACGATCTCGACGCGGCGGCTGCATTTCATCGCCGGCTCGGCTTTCAGGTGGGTGGGCGCAACCGCCACCCATGGGGGACCGAGAACCGCCTCATCCAGTTTGCTTCGTCCTTCATCGAACTCATTACGATTGGTGACGATCCTGCCGCCATCCCGCCTCACGAGGGCCACCACTTCAGCTTCGGCGCCTTCGTGCGCGACTACCTTCGCGATCGTCAGGGGCTCGCGATGCTGGCGTTAAGCAGCGCCGATGCGAAGGGTGACGCTGCTCTGTTCGCGGCGCGCGGAATTGGAGCTTTCGAACCGTTCTTTTTCGAGCGGAAGGGACGGCGTCCTGACGGCAGCGAAACCTATGTCGCCTTTTCGCTGGCCTTTGCCGCCGATGCGGGGTTGCCAGCTTCGTCCTTCTTCGTCTGCCAGCAGCACTTTCCCCAGAACTTCTGGAACCCCGATTTCCAGCGCCACCCGAACGGAGCGACTGACATCGGGGCGGTGTCGCTGGCGGCGCCCAAGCCAGAGGCCTTTGGCGAATTTCTGGCAGCCTTCACGGGCTGTTCGCTGCAGGACGGTCCCAACGAAGTCCTGTCCTTCGTCCTGGGGAATGACGCGCGTCTCGACGCTGTCCGTCGGGGTGGGCCTTCGGGGCTGGCGTCCTTCATGGTTCGGGCGACTGACCGAGCGCGCGTAGACCGAGTGCTCAGGGAGAGCGATATCTCCTTTTCCGAGGAAGGCCCCCGGATTGCCGTGCCGTCGCAGTCGGCATTCGGCGTCGAACTTGTTTTCGAATCGGAACGTCGTGAGCGCGCCTGAAAGCGGTGACAACCGCCATCCGACGCAAGGAAGGCCCCCGTGGCGGCAATCTCCTCGCTCGTCCCATACCGTTTCATGGGAACGCTCTCACGCCATTCCTCGGCGCCAGGCGAAACACGGCGGAGGTTGGAAAGTTTTCGCTGAGTTCGAAGACCCAAGCTGTCGAGATATTGATTGATTGCTCCCCCTTTTTTGTTGAGTCATGATTGGGGGGTGACGAAACGAGTTGGTCGAACGACATTCATGAAATAGACGTCCATGCCCTCCCGCCACTGCTCGTCGATGATGTCGAGTATAGGCGCACGCGGTCCGTGACCGGCGCTGTTGACGAGCACATGGATTCGCTGCCAACGCTCCATTGTCCTATCGACCAGACCCTTCAGATCTTGGCTCGACTGGTTTGACCCTGTGATTCCGATCCCTCCTAACGCCTGAGCCAGCGCCTCGCCTTTGCCGGAAGAGGACAGGATCGCAACCTTATAGCCATCCGCGGCCAACCTGCGCGCAGTGGCTGCCGCCCGCTCTGATCACGGCAACTTTGTCCGACATGCCTTTATCCCTGCTCATGCGTTTATCAGCGTCAGGCTGGAAGCCTTGAAGAATAGCGATCTACACTCAGGTCGGTCGCGTCGATCTCTGGCCTTCTCCCGCTGACGAGATCGGCAACAACGCGGCCGGACCCGCTGCTCATGGTCCAGCCAAGCGTGCCCTGGACGCCCTTCTGTTTGTCAAGCGGCGATTCGGGTGGCGTTGATTTCCTTGCGGCGCTGCGTGATGAGGGTGAAGACCTCTCTGGCGAGGTAGCGCTTCAGGGCTCGAATGGCGTCGAGCTTGGAATGTCCGTCGGCGAGTCGGCGAGCGACGTAGTCCTTGGTTCTCTGGTCGGTCCGCAAGCGTCCGATGGCGATGATGTGTAGCGCGCTATTGGCGGCGCGATCTCCGCCGCGGTTGAGCCGATGCCGGACGGTCTTTCCCGACGACGCCGGAACCGGACTGACGCCGCACAACGATGCGAAGCTGGCCTCTGACCTCAATCTTTCTGGATTGTCGCCGGCCGTAAGGAGAAGCTGCGCAGCGCCAATGTGGCCAATCGAATTGCGGGCGACGAGGTTCGGCGCCAGCTCGTCGACGATGGCGGCGATCATCACATCGAGATCTGCGATCTCATCATGCAGCTCGAGGTAACGGCGGGCCAGCGACTTGAGGCCGATGCGATAGGCGGAATCCAAGTCGCGATAAGCGGTAAGATCGGGTCGCCAGGAGGCCAGCGTACGGACGAGCTGCATGCGGGTCAGGCTGCGCAGTTGATCGCGCAGGCCATCAGGGGCGCAGACGATGGTGTTGTGGATCATCTGCAGGGCGACACGCCTGGCGCTCACCGCGGTCTTCCGGCAAGCCATCAGAACCCGCAGGGATTCGATCATGCCGTCCCGGCTTCGCGGCGTCACGGTCCGCTGACCTGCAAAGGCGGCATGGGCGGCGTTCTGGGCGTCGAGATCGTCGTTCTTGCCGCGTCGACGCCGATCCTGCTTGTCGGGGGTCGTGACTTCGAGGACCGCGACCTTTGCCTGCTGCATGAAGCGCAGGAGCCCTGCGCCGTAGCTGCCGGTCGAACTCTACGCCGACGCGTTGCAACTCACCGAAGGAGCGCATCCAGGCGAGCATCTGGCGATAGCCTTGCCGAGTCGTGGCGAAGGATCGTGTTCCGATGACCTGGTCCTGTTCGTCGACGACCGCTGCGACGTGAAGATCCTTGTGGGTATCGACGCCGCCGACGATGCGACGTGTTCCTCCGGTTACCGCCATTCCCAGCCTCCACATGACCATGCATGAATGGCTTCGCCGGGACCGAATGCGCGGACAGGACAGTCACGAGACCATGGAGGTCAGGCCCTTCTCGGGTCACAGGCATCGGCGAGGCAAAGCCTCACCGCAAGGCGTTCCCGGGCGGTCGACAGGTCCAGGGAAAGACACGGCTGGTCGATCGGAGTGCGGGTCAGACCGCACCGGGCGGCTTGCGGCGCCAGCCTACCAGTCGGCCGATCGGTGTTTGAGTCAGGCCGCCCGGAAACTGGCGTTTATCCTCTGACTACCGGTGTTGAGGAACAGGTTGCGATGCCGGGTCGGTCCGATCACCGGCGTGCCATCCGGCGTCATGGGTCGCAGTCCGCACCAAAGGCTGGCCCTCGCGAGGTCGCCCCCGGGAAAAAGGTCGGAGACGGAGTGTTCGAGCGTCCGCCTGCGGGCGGCGCCAAGACCATTGGCGTAGCCTGATATCTCCGCCATCCCTCCAACGCGGATGCGGTCGCCGAGGCGGGTGACCGCGATTTTGAAGGTCTCGTCCATTACCGTTGATTCCGGCGCGAGCAGTGGATCGATGATCGGCATGGTGAGCGAATAACCCTTCACCGGGTAGACCGGCAGGCGGATTCCGAGAGATCCCACCATCAAGGGCGAGAAGCTGCCGAGTGCGACGACGACAGCGCCTGACCGAAGGAGACCCGTTTCGACCCCCATCGCCTCTCCGCCTTCGACCACGATTCGTTTCAAAACGCGCCCATATTCGAACACGACGCCCATCGATTGCGCCTTGTCCGCCAGCGCGCTGGCGAATTTGTAACAATCCCCTGTCTCGTCCCGCGGCGTGAGCAGTCCGCCGACGATTTTCTCTCGCACCCGGGCCAACGCCGGCTCGACGCGAATGCAACCGTCCGGGTCGACGACTTTGTAAGGGACGCCATCGGCCGCGAGCGCCTTCACGTCCTTAGCTGACGCATCGAGTTGCTGCTGTGTGCGAAAAAGCTGGAGCGTGCCCAGCATCCGTTCGTCGTAAGTAATCCCCGTTTCCGCCCTCAGTTCGGCCAGAGACGTTCGGCTATAGTTCGCGAGAGGCAGCATCCGGCTCTTGTTAATCGAGGCTCTCCAACTCCCCGCGCAGGATGCCGGCTTCCTCCGGCGGGATGAAGTCCCCATTGCGAGGCGGTATTGACGATGGCGCCTCCTCCCGCCGCGATCATGCGCGGCAGCGCCGCGCGGCAGAGGTGAAACATCGAGTCCAGATTGACCGCGAAGCTGAGGCGCCAGTCCTCGTCGGTCAGAGAAAGCAGATTGCCCCGCCGGTTGATTCCCGCGTTGTTGACGAGCACGTCGAGCCGGCTTTGCAGGCCGAAAGCCTCTTCGACGAGGTGGAAGCAGGCGTCCTTGTCGGCGACGTCGGCGGCCATGGCGCACGCCTGGCCTCTTGCCGCCTTGATCCCCATCGCGACTGCTTCCGCAGACCTGGCGTCCAGATCCGTTACGACGACCAGCGCGCCCTCCTCGGCGAACCGCCCCGCAATGGCCGAACCGATGCCTCCTCCGCCGCCCGTGACGAGCGCGACCTTGCCCTCGAACCGCTTCATTTCTGAACCTCGTGTCTCAACGTAGGTAGCTGCCGCCGTTCATGTCGAGCGTCGCGCCGTTCAGCGACGCCTGCGAAGGACGCAACGCGAAAGCGACGAGTTCGGCGACCTCCGCAGGCTCGGCCATCTCGCCGATCGGGATGTCGGCCACTGCGGACGGCTTGCCATATTGGGCGATGTAGGCGTCCGCCATGGCGGTTCGGACCCAGCCCGGCGCGATCGCAACGGCGATGACGCCGTCCTTGCCGAAGCTACGAGCGATCGACTTCGTCAGGTTGATCAGCGCCGCCTTGGCTGCCCCGTAGGGCATCGCCTCGGCGGCATAGCCGCGCTGGCCCGCGCGACTGGCCATGTTGACGATCCGCCCGCCGCCCGTCGTCCGGAAATGACGCAACGCTTCCTTGCAGAGGTCGGCGGCGGCGAAGAGACTGACCTGGAACTCCCGGCGCCATGCCTCGAGCCAGACGTCGTCGTCAGCGTCGACGGTAGCTTCCGTCCTTATGCCGGCGTTGTTGACCAGTCCGTGAATCCGCCCTGCCGAGGCCTCGGCCTTGTGCCAGAGCCCGAAGGCGCCGTGCGGTTCGGAGAGGTCGCCCTGAAGGATCACGCCCTTCCCGCCGATGCGTTCGAGGAGAGCCTCGGCCGCTGTTCGGTCGCGCCCGTAGTGAATCAGAGGCAGCGCGCCCTCGGCCGCCAGGCGCTCGACGATCGCGGCGCCGATGCCCCCGGAGGCGCCGGTGACGAGCACCGTCTGGCCCTCGAGCCCATTTCGCTCACCAGTCATCGGAAGGCGCCCTATCCCAATTCGTCGACCTGGGGCCCCCAGGTGTCGGAGAGCGCGAAGCCGCGAGGGAACGGATCGTCGTCAGAGACGCGCAATTGCTCGCGGCCATAGACGTAGGCGCGGCCCGTGATGCGGGGGAGGACCGCTCGGCGCCCGCCGACTTCCGTCGTCCCGATCGCCTCGGCGAGAAACTCGCCTCCGATGATCGAACGGGAGGTGCACAGGTCTCCGACCTGCACCACGCCGCGGGCAAAGAGGCAGGCGAGGTTGGCGGAACTGCCCGTGCCGCAGGGCGAGCGGTCAACCCGGCCCGGCTTCAGCGTCGTGCAGGTGCGAACCGCCCCATCCGGTTCGCGGGCCCGGAACATCACATAGGCGATCTCGTCCACGCCGGCGAGGACCGGGTGACGGACGCTGACCTGTTCGGCGAGAAGCGCCTTAAGCTCTATCCCCGCTTCCGCGAGCGCCCGGGCGTTCGTCGGCTCAATCGTGAGTCCGATCTGGTCCACATCGACCAAAGCGTAGTAGACGCCGCCGAAGGCAACATCCGCCCGGATGCGGCCCCATTTCGGCGTGTCAATCTCGCGATCCAGCATTTCGGCGAAGCTCGGTACGTTGTCGAGGCTTACCGACAGGCAGCGCCCATCCTGGCACTCGGCCCGAGCCGTGATCAGACCCGCAGGCGTGTCGAGCCGGACGATCGTCCGGGGCTCGCGCATTGCGACGCGCCCGCTTTCGAGCAGCGCGGTGACGACGCAGATGCAATTGCTGCCGGACATCGGATGGGCGCGGTCGGGTTGCAGGACGATGAAGCCGGCATCGGCTTCCGCCCGGGTCGAGGCAAGAAGCAGGTTGACCGACATCGCTGCATTCGCGCGCGGCTCGAACGTCACGAAACGCCGCAGGCTATCGTCGACCGTGTTGATGTGGTTCATCTTGTCGAGCGCGGTCGTCCCTGGAATCTCCGGCGCGCCGCCGACGATGACCTTGCCGATTTCGCCCTGGCAATGAACCTGAAGGAGATCGAGAGCGCGATTCCAAATCATTGTCATGCTTCGACTCCCGACTTGATGTACCAGCCCCAGGGATCGTCGCTGACGTATTTCGTCACCTGCTCGGTTTCGAGATAGTTCTCAAAGCCCCACCGGCCGAGCTCCCGCCCGATGCCGGACTGCTTGTATCCGCCCCACGGCGCTTCGGTGAAGGTCGGCTGCGAGCAGTTGATCCAGACGATGCCGGCGCGGAATGCGGCGGCGACGCGCTCGGACCTCGCGTCGTCTTTTGACATCACCGCCGCCGCGAGTCCGAAGCGCGAGTCGTTGGCGAGTGCGATCGCCTCGTCTTCGGTGGCAAAAGGTCGGACGCAGACCACGGGCCCGAAGATTTCTTCCCGCCAGGCCGCGCTGTCGAGCGGAACGTCGGTGAGCACGGTCGGCTCCAGGTAGTAGCCCTTGTCGAGCCCTGGCGGACGCGCGCCGCCGCAGGAGACAGTGGCGCCTGCCGACTTGGCGACCGCGATCGCAGAGGTCACATTGTCGTACTGGCGCTTCGAAACGAGCGGCCCCAGAAGGACGCCGGGCGTGAGGCCCTCGCCGATGGTGATCTTCTTTGCTTCTTCGATCAGCCGCGCCAACAGCGGTTCATAGACGCCCTTCTGGACGAGGACCCGCGACGTTGCCGAGCAGACCTGCCCCTGATTCCAGAAGACGCCGAACATGATCCATTCGACGGCCTTGTCGATGTCGGAATCGTCGAAGACGATAAAAGGCGACTTGCCGCCGAGTTCGAGGCTCACGCGCTTGATGTCGCGCGCCGCCGCCGCCATGATTTTGGAGCCGATCGGGCCGGAGCCGGTGAAGGCGAGTTTGTCCACCAGCTTGTGGTCGACGAGCGCCTGCCCGGCCTCGGAACCGAGCCCGGTCACCACATTGAGAACGCCTTGCGGCAGTTTCGCTTCGTCGGCGATCGCGGCCAGTTCGAGGGCTGTCAACGAGGTCTGCTCGGCCGGTTTCAGGACGATCGTGCACCCCGCCGCGAGAGCGGGGGCGACTTTCCACGCCGCCATCAGCGGCGGATAGTTCCAGGGGATAATGGCGCCCACGACGCCGACCGGCTCCCTGACGACCTTCGAGGTGAACCGCCCATCGGCGAGTGCAATTGTCTCTTCCGGCTTGTTGTCGAACTGCTCCGCAAGACCCGCATAGAAGTCGAAGCAGCCGGCGGCATCGGCGACGTCCCAGTCGGCTTCGGGCAAGGGCTTGCCGTTGTCGATCACTTCGAGCCGTGCGATCTCGCCCTGGCGCGCGCGAATGCCTTCCGCGATGGCGCGCAGGAATCGCGCCCGCTCCGCTCCGGAGCGTTTAGGCCAGCCGTCGACATCGAAAGCGCGTCGGGCGGCGTTCACCGCCGCGTCGACGTCCTCCGCCGTCGCGGCGGCGACCCGGTGGATCGTTTCCTCGGTGGCTGGATTGACGACGTCCAGCGTGCCGGCTCTCGCGGGCCTTCGCCAACCGCCGTCGATATAGAGATCGCTGCGCATGAACGTGTCCGTGTTGTCAGAAGCGGTTGACGCGGTAGGGCGTCAGGTCAATCGGAGGCGGCGCGCCCTGGATCAGATCCGCGATGAGCCTCGCCGTGGTCGCCGCATAAGTGAGGCCGAGATGGCCATGGCCGGTGGCGTAGTAGGCGCCGCGGCGCTTCGCTGATGGGCCGATAATCGGGACGGTGTCCGGAAGCGCCGGACGATGCCCCATCCACTCGGTCGCGCCGTCGGTCTTCAGCCCCGGCAGTGCCTCCCTTGCGCGCTTCACCAGCACTTTCGCGCGGTGGTAGTCGGGCGGGGCGTCAAGGCCCGCCATCTCCACCGTGCCGCCCACGCGTATTCCGCCGGCGGTCGGGGTGACCATGAAGGCGCGTGCGGGCCAGATAATCGAATGTCGCATCGTGACGCCCGGCGCCATGATCTGCGTGTGATAGCCACGCTCCGTCTCGAGGGGAATCGGTTCTCCAAGAAGACGGGACAGGCGGCCGGTGTGGGCGCCTGCCGCCAGAACCGTGCGCGTCGCGTCAAGGCGGCGGCTATCGCGGAGCCTGACCCCCGCTACTGCGCCGTCATGATCCTCGAAGCCGACCGCCTCGCCCTTCTCGACGCGGCCCCCGAGCGCCTGGAACCTGTTGGCGAGCGCTATCACCAGCTTGTAGGGATCCGCAACGGACCGATTGTCTGGAAGGAGGACGGCCCGGCCGATTTTCGTCGTCAGCGCGGGTTCAAGATCGCGAACGGTGTTCCCGCCGAGGATCTCGTGTCGAAAGCCGAAACGCTCGAGAATTGCAATATGGTCCCGATCGGCCCGGAACTCCGCTTCGTCCCGGTAAAGGCTGAGGCAGCCCTCGGCGCTGAGCATGCCGCTGAGCCCCGTCTCCTCAAGGAGCGGATCGAGATCCTCGTAGGCCCGGCGGCAAAGCGCGGCGCCCGCCATCTCCAGCTCATGAAGTTTCTTCGGCCGGCTCGCCGCAAGAAAGCGCGCGAACCAGGGAATGAGCCGCGGCATGTAGCTCGGTCGCACCCGGACGGGTCCTTCCGGATCCAAGAGCCAGCCCGGAATCTGCTTCCAGACCGTAGGCCGCGATGCGGGCATGAACTCGGTCACGGCAATGCTCGCCATGTTGCCATAAGAGGCTCCCCTCCCCGGCTCGTCGCGGTCGAGAAGGATCACGGCCTCGCCGCGCTTCTGCAGCGCACAGGCGATTGCGACGCCGATGATTCCGGCGCCGATGACGAGAGTTCTGGCTTCCGTCTGTTTTCACGCGAGGTTTTACTCGGTCTATTGCGTAAAGGAACAGGAGCTTCACCCGGGGAGAGGGCGCGCGGCTTCGACTGCGCGCCCCGGCTACGCTCAATGGAGAACAGGCTCCATCGCCTTCTTGAAGGCGGCCTTTTCGCTGGCGGTCAGGGCGAGCAGCGGTTGCCGTCCGATTCCCACCGGGGTTCCGGCGAGCTCGCAGCCAAATTTGACCTTCTGCACGAATTTGCCGCTCTCCAGGCTAGACATCGCGCCGTAGATGACCTGCATTTTGTCGCGCGCCTTAAACCAGTCGCCGGCCTCGATCGTCTTCACAAGATCGACGCAGGCCCCGGCCATGCAGTTCGCCGGGCCGCAGATCCAGGACGTCGCGCCCCACAGATAGAAGTCGAGCGTCTGGTCGTCGGAACCGTTCGTGACCTGGTAGCGGTTGCCGTAGCGCGAGCGGATCTCGATAGCGCGCAGCAGATTGCCGCTCGATTCCTTGATGCCGATGACCCGCGGATTGTCGACGAAGGCGTCGAGCACGTCGAGGCCGACTTCGACGCCAACCTTCGGCGGATAGTTGTAAAGCACAATCTCAACATTGACCGCGTCGAGTACGGTCTGGTAGTGCGCGATCAGCTCGTTCGGTGCGGGCGTCGCGTAGAAGGGCGCGGAGAGCAGAACCGTCCGATAGCCCAGGTCATAGGCCCGCTTCGTATGCTCGATCACCTCCCAGGTCGAGCCAGCGTTCGTGCCGGCGATCAGGAGTTCACTCTCGTTGGCAAAATCCTTGACGAATTTGAGCACATCGGTCCGCTCGTCCGCCGTCATGGCGTTGTATTCGCCCGTCGACCCGCAGGGCACCCAGCCGCTGACGCCGTCGGCGCGTAGCTTGGTCAGAAGTTTCTCGTAGGCCTTGAAGTCGATTTTGCCGTTTGCGTCGAACGGGGTGACGAGGGCGGGCATGACGCCTCTGAGTTTCATCGTGTTCTCCTTTGAAGGGTGATCCATCCGCCGTCACATGGCGAGTTGATCGAGGATGCGACGCTCGATGAGCGAGACGGCGCGGGTGAGCGGGAAGGCAATGGCGAAATAGATTAGCGCGACGACCGTCAGCACCTCGACAGGCTTGGCGGTGTTGTCGGCTATGTTTTCGCCGATAAACATGAGATCGGCCATGCCGACCGCGGAAACCAGTGCGCTTTCCTTGAAGAGGCTCACGCAATTTGAAAGCAACGTCGGGACGGCGCGCAGCACCGCCTGCGGCAGGATAACGCTTACGACTTGGACGTAGCGTGGCAGTCCGAGCGCAATGCAGGCATCGATCTGCTCGCGCCCGACTGTCCTCAGCGAAGCGCGGAAGGTTTCGCTGGCGATCGCCGCCATGTAGAGCCTAAGGGCAACGACCCCGGACACGAAGTTCGAAAGCTCGACACCAAGGAGGAGCGGCAGACAAAAGAAAATCCAGAAAAGTTGGATCAACACCGGTGTGCCCCGAAAGAACTCGACATAGACATTTGAAATCGAGCGCAAGAGCCGATTGGGGGACGTGCGGGCGAGGCTGATGAGGAAGCCCAGAGCGCAGCCGAGAACGACGCAGACGAGAGTCAGCTTCAGCGTCGTCAACAGCCCGAGCGCGAGAGCGTCCTTGAAGCGCCAGAGGAAGGGGAAGTTAAAGGTCATCAGCAGAGCCTCCGTCAGCCCATAGCCAATTGGCGTCGACGCTCGAGCCAACCGACGAACTGCGTCACTGGAAAGGAGACCGCGAAGTAGATCAGCGCTGTTACAGTAAAGATCTCGATTGGCCGGTAGGTCTCGGTCGCCAACGATTTCGCCTGGTACATCAGGTCTTGCACCGCAACGATCGCCACGAGCGCGCTTTGCTGGAATATTCCGATGCCGTTGGTGAGCAAAACCGGGGTTGAAGCGCGCAGCGCATTCGGCAGAACGATGTGCAACGTACGCTGCAGGGGCGTCAGCCCAAGCGCTATGCCGGCGTCGGTTAGTTCCTTGGGCACAGCCTGGATCGAAGCGCGGTAGGCCTCCGCATTGAAGGCCATCAGATTCATGCCAAGCGCCAACACCGCCGGCCAAGGAACACATTGAACAGCATCGGCACGCAATAAAAGATCCAGACGATCTGCACGATCGCCGGCGTGCAGCGGAAGAACTCCACGAACAGCATGGATGGCAGCCGGAGGGCCGAAAACCGGCTCATGACGGCAAGCGCCAGCGGAAATCCGAGCGCCACACCAATGATGTTCGCCGCGATCGTCAGCTCGATCGTGACGATGAGCCCATCGAGGAGCGGCTTCAGGGAGATGGCGTTGAAGTCGAAACTGTAGCCCACGAGAACGCCCTCACTGCCGGATATGGAAGACGCGCTCGAGGAACTCTTTGGTGCGCTGCTCCTTGGGCGAGCCGAGGACCTGCTGCGGCGGCCCATTTTCGACCACCACGCCGCCGGCGCAGAAGATACCGCGGGAGGCTATGTTCTTCGCGAACCACATGTCGTGAGTTACGATCATCATCGGCATCTTTTGCTCGGCAAGCTGCAGGATGACCTGCTCGACTTCCGCAACCAGTTCGGGATCGAGCGCCGAGGTGACTTCGTCGAACAGCATCAGCTTAGGCTCGAGCATCAGCGCACGCGCGATGGCGACACGCTGCTTCTGGCCTCCAGAGAGCTGCGCCGGATAGCTCTGCGCCTTGGCGCCGAGACCGAAGCGTTCGAGCAGCGCGTGGGCTCGCTGCGCTGCGCTCGCCTTGGCTTCCCCACGCACCTTGCAGGGCGCGAGCACTAGGTTCTCAATCACGCGCAGATGCGGAAAGAGCGTATAGTGCTGAAACACCATGCCGATCGAACGACGAACCTGGGCGTCGATCACCGTCTTGCCGCGTGCCGGGTTCGCAGAGATGTAGGGCTTGCCGCCGAAGACAATCTTGCCCCCGTTGATGTTTTCGAGGCCCATCATGACGCGCAGAAGCGTGCTCTTGCCGCCGCCGCTCGGGCCAATGACGACGACTCGCTCACCGGCTTCCATTTCGATGTCGATGCCCTTCAGCGCCGAAATCGGGCCATAAGCCTTGTGCAGATCCTTGATATTGACGAGCGGCTCGGCGGCCATGGGTGTCTCCGGGGGTCGCTGTGCGGGGAGCCGGAGCGACGGTCCGCCGCACCAGCTGCTGCCAGGGAAGGTTACTTCGCGCTTTTGAGGACTTCGTCGACGGCTTTGTGGATTAGCTCGTCCACGTGGCCGGTCGCGGTGCGCTCCTCGAGGAAGATGTCGACAACTGCGACATCAGCCGCCGAGATCTGGCGCGGCAGGCCGAAGGACACCCCCTGCTTGGCAAGCGCCGGCGTCGGAGTGAGCACCGCGGCCCAGTCCGGATTGCTCTGGAGAAAAAGCTGGTTTGTGTCGGAAGCATCGACGAGCATGTCGGCGCGCTTGGAGACGACCGCGAGGCGATGTCGGCTATCGACTTGGCCCCGGCCGGGATCTTGGGATTGTTCTTATTGTAAGCGAGTGAGATCTGGTACTCCATCGCGGGAATTGAGAACTGCAGCGCCATGGCGCGCACGGGGGTGCGGTTCAGGGCCAGCGACATGTTCCATTTTCCGGCCTGCAGGCCAGCGACGATGTCGTCCCAAGTGGTGTCGACGAACTCTGGCTTGACCTTGAGAACCTCCGCGAACTCCTTGCAGAGGTCGGCGAAGAAGCCGGAATATTCACCGGTCGCCGGGTCGCGCATGACGTAAGGCGGAGCGACCGCTGCGCCGCATTTGAGAACGCCGGCTTTTTGAACCGTCTGCCAATAGCCGTCCGTCGTCTGGGCGGTGCCTGGGCTCGCGGAAAGGCCCGCGATCAGGGCGAAAGAGGCGGCGGCTGAAAAAATCCTCGATAGCATTTGTGCTCCCTTCTCGTGCTGGCGATCCACCGGCGGTTGATCCTCAAGTCACCTTGAGGTTCGCCTGGTTTGTCGCCTACTGATCGACTAGCTGTCGTCATCGTGTCGACAAAGACATATATGTCGTCAGGGTGCTCATGGCCGCCCACCGAACGGGGCGCGTTGGGGCAGAAACGAAAGGGGTTCGATGTGAGCGACGAAGGCGAAGGAAAACGGGCCCGGGGCACGAGCTCGAGGGACGTCTATGACGCGCTCAGGAACGAGATTCTGGCGCTGACCCTGGCTCCGGGTCAGCTTCTCGATGAGAACACACTAGCCGAGCGGTTCGGCATGTCCCGCTCGCCGGTGCGCGAAGCCCTGATTCGTCTGGCGGGCGACGAGCTTGTCTTGACGCTCGCCAATCGCAGCACGATCGTGGCGCCCATCGAGATTGCCACCTTCCCGAAATACGTCGAGGCGCTCGACATCGCGCAGCGGATGAACACGCGTCTCGCGGCCGCGCTACGCTCGGAGGCGGATCTCAAGGTCATCGCGCGGCGTCAGAAGGAGTTCGATGCCGCCGTTCGCACTGGCGTGCATCTGAGGATGTCGGAGACAAACAAGCAGTTCCATGTGGCGATCGGGAACGCCGGGAGGAACCCCTATCTCGCGTCCTTCTATGAGCGGCTTCTCAATCAGGGGCAGCGTATGCTGCATCTTCATTTCGAGTATCTGGAGCGCACTCGGGACAGTTATCTACTGACCGACGAGCATGATCTCATGCTCGAAGCGATCCGCGACAAAAACGTCGAGCGCGCGGACGAGCTTGCTCATGCGCATACGCGCCAGTTTCAGGACAGTTTCATCAACTTTCTGCGCGAGAACTATACGAACGATGTCTCCCTGGTGCGGCTCAACGCGGCGGAATAGGGTAATGACGAGGCTCGGCTTTGTCGGAACCGGCGCGACCACCGAAGCCATGGTCGCTGTTCTGCTCGCCGCGCCGCCCCAGGCCTCGGAAATCCTCGCCCCGTCGCGAAACGGCGAGACTGCTCGCAGGTCCGCCGAGACTTGCTCTTGCGGACTATTGGCAGGAGGCGCTTCACTCGTTGAAGGGGCTGCGGCATGTCGTCGACATCCGCAATCTCGGACTCGTGGGCGCCATCGAGCTTGCGCCGCGCACCGAAGCGCCAGCCGCCCGCGCCTACGACGTCTTCGTCGACTGCTTCCAAAAGGGCCTGATGATCCGCGTCACCGGTGACATCGTCGCGCTCTCGCCGCCCTTGATCATTGAGAAGGCCGAGATCGAAGCCATCGTGTCCATCCTCGGCGAAGCGCTGAAGCGAGCAGAGTAAAGGGCGCGGCCCCGCGACCGGTGGACAATCCGGAATTGTCGCCCATTACTCTGCGCTCCATTGCCACGATACGGCAATGGAGAAGCGGTCCGCGTGATTTTCGAATGCCTTCGGCAGGAGCTGAATTCCTGCAATCCGTGCGAGGATAATCTCTCAGAGAGACGGTCCAGTTTCTTGAGATGGGCAATGAAATTGCTGCTGCGCTTGTGTGCACTTTACGCACAGGCTGTCCATTAAATCATTGAAGATACGATACTATCCGTCCAGCCCATCATCGGGGCCACGGAAAAGCGCCAATCGGCCTTTGAGGCATTTCCGTTGGAAGCGCCTCCGGCGGCGCGCTTTCCGCGCTCGGCCATGAATGCGGGATCTTGGGTCATAAGGACGGTTTAGTTGCAAATTCGCTATATCAGCGTCAAGGATCGTGTCGCAGCCTTACGTCCGGCTCGGTCCGAACGGGACGCCATCCTGGCAGGCACGGAGGTGAGCGATGCTGATCCAGTCGTTGCGCCGTCGTTGGGGTCACTTCTGGCCAGCCTCGTGCGTGACGTTGGCGGCTTCGATGGCGCTGGCGCTATCCGTCAGGTTGCAGTGGTTGGGGTGTTTCCGGTGGTCTAAGTTCGGCGGCTGCGAATGGCTAGGCGCTCTCGCAGCGCGGCAGGGTGCATTTTCTTCTCGGATTAGGGCCTTGGCGTTACAGCTCCGGCACAACCGAGCTCCACGAAGTTCCTTCCCCGTCATCGGCTCGAAGAGCTGGGAGCATCAGATCCGGCCTATGGGCAAGAAACGCCGTTGTATCTGTTCAGGCCCCATAAGCACGCCATATGGGTGCCGGCGGCGTCCGTCGTCCTCACCAGCGACGTCGCTCCGAGCGCGACGCGCATTTTCAGGTCTGATCCGATCACAGGAGCGCCTTTGTGTGCGCGCGGATCAACGGTCTGATGATGTACCGCGCGTTGCGCGTGGGGTTCGTGCATGAGCGTCCGGCTTGGTTCGCCGGCGTTGCTTGCTGCGGCGCCGGCCAGCAGGAATCCGAGCGAGAGCGCGGTCATTGTTTTCAGCATGTTCGTTTCCTTCAAATCTGATCCAGCGCGGCGATGCGTTCAATGCGAAATCATCGGAAAGCGCCTCTTGACGTTGGGGATGAACTCTTTCGGGCGGGGCGCCTAAATAGTCTGGCCGCATTCTCTTCGCGGATTAGGGCCTCGGCGTTACAGCTGAAATCGATCGCGGTCGCGAAGACCAGTCGCAAATTCGCCATATCGGCGGCAAGGATGGCGGCCATGCGTGCGGCTTCGTCGGAAAAGGACGCCATCCCGGGCGCTCGCGGGCGGCGGGCCGATGGTAAGCCAGTCATTGCGCCGTTGGGGTCAATTCTGGTTGGCCTCGTGCATCGCCTTGGCGGCTTCGGTTGCGCTGGCGTTGCTCCAAATGCCGGCCCGAGGGGAGGCTCTCACGGAACACCCGACTTTCTATCGCACGACAAAGGTCGACGGGCTTTCCATCTTCTACCGGGAGGCTGGACCGCGTGATGCGCCGACGCTCCTCTTGCTACACGGATTTCCCTCTTCGTCGCGGATGTTCGAGCCGCTTTTCGCCCGGCTTTCCGACCGCTACCACTTGGTCGCGCCCGACTATCCGGGATTTGGGCATAGCGACTGGCCGGACCCGAAAGCGTTCAACTACACCTTCGACCACATCGCGTCCGTAATGGACGACTTCACCCAATCGATCGGCTTGTCGCATTACACGCTCTACATGCAGGATTACGGCGGCCCCGTAGGCTTCCGCATGGCGCTTGCGCACCCGGAGCGGGTCGAGGCGCTTATCGTTCAAGACGCGGTCGCGCATAACGAAGGCCTGGGCGAGCTTTGGAAGCCGCGTCGCGCCTTTTGGGCGGATCGCACCGCCAACGAAGGCGCCTTTCGCGCGAATTTCCTCTCGCGGGCGACGACGCGCGCGCGCCATGCCGGCGATGATCCAAGCCCGGAGCCGTATGACCCGGATCTGTGGACGGACGAACTGGCGTTTCTGAGCCAGCCGGGGCAAGCGGATATTCAAACGGAGCTGTTTTACGACTATCGAACGAACGTCGACGCCTATCCCAAGTGGCAGGCCTGGATGCGCGAGAAGCAACCGCGTTTGCTGGTTATCTGGGGCAAGCATGACCTGTCATTCGATCTCGGCGAGCCGAAGCGATATCGGAAGGACGTTCCCGACGCTCAAATCCACGTTCTCGACGCCAGCCATTTCGCGCTCGATACGAAAGCCGATGAAATTGCGGCGCTCGTGCGTGACTTCATGGAGGCGCAGAAGGGCGCGGCTCCGCGACAATGATTCGATAAATTCAGAAAACTGTGCTATAATCTTGTCATTCGCCGGATCCGGCCGCACCGCGGAGGCGGCGACGCAGCCGAGGAGGAGCGGAGGAGCTTTGAGACGTTTTGCATAAGACCTGGGACACGAGGGTTTTTTTTATTTGAATTGGCCGTAACCCATTGAAAAGTCTCAATTCGAAAAAATAAACGCTAGTAAACGCTAGTAAATTTACTAGCGTTTACCGGCACTTACTGGCGTTTACTGCGCTTGCTTCGCGTGTTGGTCTTCAGCCGAATCGCTGCCTCGCGTCGGATCGCTTGGCCGCACGACAATGGAAGGAAGCCTTGTGGGAGGGAATTTGTGGCCGGGCCTCTGATCGTGATTGATCCGCAGCCGCGGTCGCTCGATGAGATCTTCGAGCCGAACATCTGGGCGCGGCTCAAGGCGCTTGGCGAGCTCGCGATCCACGAGGGGCCCGGCCGCATGCCGGCCGAGCGCTTCGAATCCTATCTGCCCGACATGGCGCTCCTGATCGGCCAGAGCGACATGCCGAAGTCCCGTCTCGACCGGGCGCCGAAGTTGCGCGCCATCATCAACGTCGAGACCAATTTCCTGCAGAACGTCGACTACGACGCCTGCTTTGAGCGCGGAATCCATGTGCTGGCGCCGGGCTCCGCTTTCGCCAAGCCGGTCGCCGAGATGGCGCTGGGCATGGCCATCGACCTTTGTCGCGGCGTTACCACAGCGGACCGCGCGATGCGCGCCGGCCACGAGAAATGGCTGCTCGACGGCGCCGAGGGCTGCTTCTCGCTCTATGGCGCGCGGGTCGGCCTGATTGGCTTCGGCGATCTGGCGCGCGCCTTCACTCCGCTCCTCGCGCCGTTCGGTTCCCCAATCAAGGCCTACGATCCTTGGGTGTCGGACCATTTCATGGCCGGGTTCGGGGTCGCCGCGGCGTCGCTCGATGAAGTGTTGAAAACGAGTCAGGTCATTGTCGTTTTCGCCGCCGTGACCAGCGACAACGAGGGCTTCCTCAGCAAGCGCGAGTTCGAGATGGTCACGCCAGGCTCAGTCCTTCTCCTGATGAGCCGCGCGGGAGTAGTCGACTTCCCGGAGTTCCTGCGGCAGGTCGAGAGCGGGCGGTTTCGCGCGGCGACTGATGTCTTTCCAACGGAGCCAGCGCCGCTCGACGAGCGAGCGCGCAAGGCCGAGGGCTTGTTGCTGTCGCCTCATCGCGCCGGCGCGATGACCGATGCACTCCACGAGATTGGCCGGCAGACGGTCGCAGACGCCGATCTTGTCCTGCGCGGGTTGCCGCCGCTCTCCTGCCGGCGCGCCCAGCGCGAGACAGTTGCGCGCTCGCGCTCGAGGCCGATCGAGCGCAGTTGATGGTTCGCACCGCTTGACATCGAGTTCAGGCGAGAGCTAGCCTAAAACGTTATAGAGAAGCCGGCGGCAAGCCCGGCTCCGTTATCGGCGACGCCGGGAGGCGAACGATCGATGGGGAGAACCCCGACCATTCGGGACGTCGCGCTTCGCGCCGGCGTGTCGGTCGCGACCGCCTCCAATGTCGTCAATGGCGTTCGCCCGGTTGGAGAGGCGAGCCGGCGCAAGGTGCTCGAAGCGATCGCGGCGCTCGACTATCGACTCAACCGCGCGGCCAGCGCTCTTCGGGGCCGGTCGACCCGCCTCATCGGCATGGTCGTCCCCGACATCACCAATGTCTTTTTCGCCAGCCTCGTGCACGTTGTCGAAGCGCTCGCCGAACGCGACGGTTATGATCTTCTCATCGTCTCCACCAGCGAGGACGTCGCGAACGAGCGCCGCCGCGTCGAGGCGCTCATCGCCCGCCGCATCGACGCGCTGATCGTCGTACCGGTCGGCGACGATTCGATGGTCGCGCTTAAAAGTAGCGGGGACGGCTCGCGCCTGCCGCCGGCGGTGTTGATTGACCGGGGGGGCGCGGCGGCGGGGTTTGACACCGTGCGCGCCGATTGCTTCGCCGGCGGTTACGCCGCGGCGCGCCACCTCATCGACCTCGGACACCGCGACCTTGTCGTTCTCACCCATTCCAAGCGCCTCGACAATATCGAACAGCGCATCGCCGGTTGCCGCCGCGCTCTCAGCGAATCGGGCCTCCCCGGGCGCGACCGCGTCATCTACGGCGGGCATGATCTCGAAAGCCTGCGCGACGCGATCGAGCTTGAATTGCGGCGCGCCGACCGGGCGACGGCGATCTTCGCCCTGACCAACGTTTGCGCGCTGGCCTCGATCAAGGCCGCGCGCGGTCTTGGCCTCGAAATCCCCGGCGACGTGTCGATCGTCGGCTTCGACGACTTCGACTGGATGTCGGCGCTAAGCCCCTATCTGACCACAGTCGCGCAGCCGGTCGACGATTTCGCTTCTGCCGCCTGGCGCCTGTTGATGCGACGCCTCAAGGGCTCGGAGCCGACAGACGTCGAACGGATCGAGCTTCCCTGCACGCTCAAGGTGCGGGAATCGACCGGGCCCGCCCGCCCTCGGCTAAAGGCCGTCGCGGAGGTCCGCTGAAAGAACGAAAAACGTCAAGGGAGTGAGCCATGTTGAAATGTTTGACCTTGGGCGCCTCGATCGCGGCGATCGCGCTCGGCCTTGCGACGTCGGCCGCTTTCGCCGCCGACAAGCCGGTCTATGGCGTCTTGATGAAGACGCTCTCCAACCCGTTCTGGGGCGCGATGGAGAAGGGCGTCGATGCGGGCGCGAAGAACGCTGGCGTTGACATCTTCCTGGACGCGGTCGAATCCGATCAGGCGGCCGAGCCGCAACTCAACGCCTGCAACACCATGCTGCAGAAGAAGACGGCCGCCATGATCACCGCGGCGATCAATTCGACCATCCTGTTGCCCTGCCTCAAGCAGGCGAACGAGATGAAGATCCCGGTCGTCGACCTGGACAACAACCTCGATCCCGCCATCACCAAGAAGGCCGGCGTCGACGTCGCCTTCCATATCGGCTCGGACAACGAAGCGGCAGGCGGGAAGGGCGCAGACTATCTGGTCAGCGTGCTCGGTAAGGATGCAAAGGGCCCCGTGCTCGTGATCGAAGGCCTTTCCGGCAACATCACCGGGGAAAAGCGCGCGCATGGCTTCGCCGAAGAGTTAAAAAAACAGGCCCCGGGCCTTAACATCGTCGCCTCGCTGCCCGGCGACTGGGACAGCCTGAAGGCCGCGAACATCACCAACGATACCCTGCAACGAACACCGGATCTGGTGGCCATCTTCTGCGCCAACGACGACATGGCGCTGGGTTCAGTCGAGGCGGCGCGCGCGGCGGGCAAGGACAAGATCATCGTCATCGGTGTCGACGGCAACGTAAACGCGGTCAAATCGATCAAGGCCGGCCGCCTCAACGCCTCGGTCGCGCAGCTGCCTTATCTTGTTGGGATGCAGGCGGTCGAGGGGGTGAAAAAACTGCTAGCTGGCGACAAGGTCCAGGAGACGATCAATGTCCCGACCCTCGTTCTGACAAAGGAGGTCATTGAGGCGAACAAGGATCCGATGCTGCAATACGTCAAGTGAGTCCGGCCGGCGCCGCCTAGTGCGCCCATTTGACCGGGCGTACCCGCTTGATTTGAGGATGGCCTGATGACTTCGGCGTCAACCCCCGCCGCGCCCGCCTCATGGCGCACCCGCTTCGCTGGCGGCGGCGCCGTGCGGCTCGAATCGCTCATCGTGCTCGCGGTTCTCTGCGTGACGATGGCGATGCTGTCGAACGCCTTCCTCTCTATCTCCAACATCCTCAACATCCTGCTCTCCACCTCGGTGTTCGGCGTCTTGGCGATCGGCATGACATTTGTCATTTCGTCGGCCGGCATCGACCTCTCGGTCGGATCGATACTCGCGCTATCGGGCGTCGCCGGCTCCATGCTGACCTCCAACCTCGATCTGCCCTGGTGGGTGGGCGTCCTGGGCTGCCTGGCGATGGGCGCGTTCACGGGCGCCCTCAACGGCTTCCTCATCACCAAGGGCGCGATCCCGCCGTTCATTGTCACGCTCGGGATGCTGGGCGTCGCCCGCGGTTTCGCGTTGGTGCTCAGCAACGGCGTTTCGATTTATGGGCTGCCCCCAGAGATCGTTTGGCTCGGACAGGGACGCCCATTCGGGGTGCCGACCCCGGTTATCGTCCTTCTGCTCGCCGCGCTTGTCGCGCATGTGCTGCTCGCTCACACACGCTTCGGCGTCTATGCGCAGGTCATCGGCGACAATGAAGGCGCGGCGCGCGCGATGGGTGTCCGCGTCGAGAGGATGAAAGTGCTGATCTACACGCTTTCCGGCCTGCTCTCCGGACTCGCCGGTCTGCTGTTTGCCGCGCGCATCAATTCGGGCGAGCCGACCGCGGGTCTGAGCTACGAACTCACAGCCATCACCGCGACCATTCTCGGCGGCACGAATCTGTTCGGCGGCCGCGGCAGCGTGGTCGGCACGCTGATCGGCGCACTGATCATGGGGGTGCTGCAGAACGGACTCAATCTGATGGCCGTTCGGCCTTTCTATCAACAAATCGCGATTGGCGCGGTGCTGATCCTCGCCGTCTGGCTCGATCGCATCAACAGCAGGGAAGGCTGGCGCCGATGAGCCTGCTCGAACTTAAAGGTGTCCGCAAGACCTTCGGCGCGATCGAAGCTTTGCGCGGCGTCACATTTTCTGTTGAGGCGGGCAGCGCAGTTGCGCTCGTTGGCGACAATGGCGCAGGCAAATCGACGCTGATGAAGACGATCACCGGCGTCCATCGTCCCGACGCCGGCGAGATCCGCTTCGACGGCGTCTCTATCGTCGGCAAGGATCCGGGCGAAATTCGCCAGGCGGGTGTCGAGATGATCTACCAGGACCTCGCGCTTGCCCGCATGCGCGACGTCGCTTCGAACATTTTTCTCGGCCGCGAGCTCACGCGCTCAGTCCTCGGTGTGAGGCTTGTCGATGCGAACCGCATGCGCGCTGAAGCCGACGCGATGGTCGCTCGCCTCGGCGCGCGCATTCCCTCAGTCACCCAGATGACCGGCCAGCTATCGGGCGGCCAGCAGCAGTCGGTCGCCATCGCCCGCGCGCTCACCTTCAACCCCAAGCTCGTGATCATGGACGAGCCAACCGCCGCGCTCGCCGTCCGGGAGGTCGAGCATGTACTCGACCTTATCCGCACCCTCAAGAAGGATGGTATTTCCGCCATTTTGATCAGCCACCGACTGACCGATGTGTTCTCGGTCTCCGACCGTATCGTCGTCTTGCGCCAGGGCCAGGTTATCGCTGATGACGCGACGCGGGACACCAGCATGAACGCCGTCGTCGCCCATATCGTCGGCGCAACCGACGCGCCGCATCAAGGAGGACACGCATGATAGGCTTCGGCGCGCATTCAAATCTGTGGGCCTCCGCCGGGACGCTAGAGCATTTTCATTATTGGCGGCGATATCCTGAGTTTGCGAGATAGTTTGCGCATTCGTCGGGGGTGAAAGTTTCGAGTGCGCTGGCGATGGCCTGGATGAGGGCGTCGAAGGTTCGCGCGGCGGCTTTGCGCAGCAGGGCCTTGAGTTTGGCGAACCACTGCTCGATCGGGTTGAGATCGGGGCTGTAGGAAGGCAAGTAGAGCAGTCGGGCGCCGGCGTTCTCGATCGCCGTTCTGACGCCCTCGACCTTGTGGCTTGGCAGATTGTCCAGGATGACGATATCGCCGGGCTTAAGCTCGGGAGCGAGGAACTGCTCGACCCAGGCGCGGAACTTCTCGCCATTGATCGGCCCGTCGAACGCGCAAGGCGCAACCAGACCGTCCTGCCGCAGCGCGCCGAGGAAGGTCGTGGTCTTCCAATGGCCCCACGGAACCGGCGCGACCAGGCGCTCGCCGCGCGGGCATCGGCCGTAGAGCCGGGTCATTTTGGTCGATGCGCCGGTTTCGTCGACAAACACCAGATTGTGCGGTCGCCATTCGCCCTGCTGCGCCCGCCATTGCTCGCGAGCTTCCGCTACGTCTGCACGATCCTGCTCTGCGGCGCGCTGCGACTTTTTTTGAGCGTCAACCCGAGATGCCGGACCCGCGCCCACAGGCAGCCGACGCTGATTTTCACCGCATGATCGCTGGCAAGCCAGGCTTGCAGTTCGACCAGCGTGATGTCGCCTTTCTGAGCCACCTGAGTGCGCAACGCCTCGTCATAGGCCGCAAGCTTCGGCTTTGGGCCGCCGCCCGACTTGTGGGCCGTCACATCGCCGGTCGCGCGCCGCCGGCCGAGCGCCTTGTAGATGTACGACACGCTGACCCGAAACAGCGGCGCGGCCGAATACACGCCCAACCCGCAGTCCACCGCCGCCATCACTCGATCCCGAAGGTCCTGCGAATAAGCCACGCCCATGATGCTCCCCAGCGCCGATTCGACCGGCGCAAAGAATCATGGCCGCAAGCCAAAAGGAATCCCAAATTCCGTCAGACCTGAAAATGCTCTAGAGGGCGCTGAAGGATAGCCTCGACGAGCTATGCAGCCAGCTTCGTAAGCCGAGTGGCGATAAGGCCTCCTTCAAGAATGGAGACGCAATTGAAATTCGGCATTTATTACTCGTACTGGGAGCAGGAGTGGAGCGCCGACTGCCTGAAATACGTCGAGAGAGTCGCCAAGCTGGGTTTCGACGTCATCGAGATCGCCGCCCATCATCTGAACAGCTACAGTGCGGCGCATATCGCCGAAGTCGGCCGCTCCGCTCGAGACAACGGCATCGCGATCACGGCCGGTTTGGGTCCATCCCAGCAGAGAAACCTGTCTTCCGCAGACCCCGCGATCAGAAAAGCGGGACGGGCCTTTTTTGAAGAGACGCTGACCAACCTCGCCAAACTCGATATCCGCGTCATCGGCGGCGCTCTCCACTCCCACTGGCCGATCGACTATTCCAAACCCGTGGACAAGCCGGGAGACAGGGCGCGAGGCCTGGAGGGCATCTCAAACCTCGCCGATTTTGCAGGCAATCTTGGCATTAACCTCTGCCTGGAGGTGCTCAACCGGTTCGAGAATCATGTCCTCAACACCGCCGAAGAAGGGGTCGCGTTCGTCCGGGAAGTCGACAAGCCCAACGTCAAAGTCATGCTCGATACGTTTCATATGAACATCGAGGAGGACAGTTTCGGCAAGGCGATCCGCACCGCTGGCCCTCTGCTCGGCCACTTCCATACCGGCGAGAATAATAGGCGCGTTCCCGGCAAAGGCCGGCTGCCCTGGCACGAAATCGGAACGGCGCTGCGCGAGGTCGGCTATGGCGGCGCGGTCGTCATGGAGCCATTCGTCAAAATGGGCGGCCAGATCGGCAGCGACATAAGGGTCTGGCGGGATCTCAGCGACAACGCGGACGAAGCCCAGATGGACGAAGCCGCGCGACACGCTTTGGCGTTCTCGCGATACGTGCTCGGGTGAAACCCGCGGTCGGTCAATCGCCCGATCAAGCGTTCGGCATGTTGCGCGCCAGCGCTTCGAGAACCGCCATGCGGACGGCGACCCCCATTTCGACCTGTTCGCGAATGAGCGACTGCGCGCCGTCAGCGACCAGTGTATCGATCTCGACGCCGCGGTTCATCGGCCCAGGATGCATGACGAGCGCGCCGGGCTTGGCGTAGCCGAGCTTTTCCTCGTCGAGCCCGAAATAGCGAAAATATTCCCGCGCCGACGGCACGAAGGCGCCGCTCATGCGCTCGCGCTGCAGGCGCAACATCATGACGATATCCGCGTCCTTGAGGCCTGAGCGCATGTCGCGCGCGACTTCGACGCCCATGCGCTCGACGCCCGACGGAAGGAGCGTCGAGGGCCCGACGACCCGCACGTAAGCGCCAAGTTTGCTCAAGAGCAGGATGTTCGAGCGCGCTACCCGCGAGTGAAGGATGTCGCCGCAGATGGCGACGGTTAAGCCCTCGATGCGGCCGAGATTGCGCCGGATGGTCAGCGCGTCGAGCAGCGCCTGGGTCGGGTGCTCGTGCGCGCCGTCGCCGGCATTGACGACGGAGCAATCGACTTTGCGAGCCAGGAGATGCACCGCGCCCGCGTGATGATGCCTCACCACCAGAATGTCGGGCCGCATGGCGTTCAGGGTCATGGCGGTGTCGATCAGCGTCTCGCCCTTTTTGACGCTCGACGCCCCAACCGCCATGTTCATCACGTCCGCCCCGAGCCGCTTGCCGGCAAGCTCGAACGACGACTGGGTGCGGGTGGACGCCTCAAAGAACAAATTGATCTGGGTGCGACCGCGCAAAGTGGCGCGCTTCTTCTCGACCTGCCGCGAGATCGTCACCGCCTCATCGGCGAGATCGAGCAAGGCCACGATCTCCTCGCGCGATAGGTGCTCGACGCCAAGAAGATGGCGCTGGGAAAAGACGGGCGGGGACGGGGCGATCATCGTTCAGGGGCTCGATTCCGGGCGCCCATGAGTGAGCCAAAAGGCGGGGCGCTTCAATCCCGATCGACCGCCGCTTTTCGACAAGCCACAGCAATCCGCCCGCGCTCGGCTAAGCCTGCCAGGCACGTCGATAAGCGCTCATAAACGCGCTTAAACGATCGTAAGTGATAGTAAAAATGCTATCGTTTACTAGCGTTTATGTTTTCTAATCGAGCCTTTTCAATGGGTTATAGCCGATTACAGTAAAATTTTTCGCCTTGCTACACCGCGCCCCAAACACCGATCTGATCTGGAGTTACGCCGCCTCGAAAGCGCGAGGGATCAGGCCGACGATTGGAAAACAATAGCACGCGCATCGGATTTTCACAAGAAAAATGTTGCGCGCCCTTTCCGGCTCCCGCCTGGCTGCAGGCCCCTACAGCCTGGCCAGCGTCGCCGGGTCAGGGCTGCCGGCGAAATATTTGTCGAGGCAGCGCTGAAAGAGGTCATCGTCCGGCGCGGCTCGGGCGAACAGGGTCATGGACGAGCGAAATTTCATCTCGTCGATCGAGCCGAAAATCTCGCGCGCGCTCTTGCTTTCTACGTCGAGCGTGAGCCGCGCGCATTCCCTAAGCCTCGCGCCGAGGATCGGGTGGGCGAGATAGGCTTTCGCCTCGTCCAGCGAGGCGATCGCGAAACGGATCGACATCGGGCTCTGTCCGAGGCCGGCGATCTGGGGAAAGATGAACCACATCCAGTGGCTTTGTTTCCGCCCAGCCGCCATTTCCCGACGCACCTGCTCGTAGACCGGCGCCTGCGCGTCAACGAAGCGCTTGAGGTTGAAAGGGTCCGTCACCAAGGCCTCCTAAGCCGCCGGGACGTTCCGCGGCGCAGCGCCCAATTCCCATTGCGCACCTCAAGCAACTTGGATCTGACTCGAACCGTGAGCGTCATTGCGACCCCCCCAGAGCAAGTCCGGGAGTGCAATACGCACGTATTTCGACGCCCTTTAGCTCCTCGGGACGACGATTCCGTCCGTAAACTGCCGTTCTAGGTCGCCTTCGGATAGTCCGCGCCGCGCGCCGCCGCTTCGAGCGAAGCGTGCTCCTTGCGCACCGCCTCGATCTCCGCCCCCATGGATTCGTAGGCAAAGGCGCCAAGCGGCAACCGGAGCGGCGAATGTTGCTGTTCAACGGCGGTGATGATCGCTTCTGACGCGCGGACAGGGTCGCCTGGCTGATTTCCGCTATAACTCTGGATCTGTTTCCGTCGTCCAATCGCCGTCTCCGCATAGGCGTCGACGGGTTTCTTTGGCGTCTTCAAGGAGCGGCCGGCCCAGTCGGTGCGGAAGGGGCCGGGTTCGACGATAAGGACCTTGATCCCAAACGGCCCAACCTCTTTGGAAAGCGACTCGGACAGGCCCTCAACGGCAAACTTGGTCGCCGCGTAATAACCCGAACCGGGAAAGCCGATGAAGCCGCCCATCGACGAGATGTTGACGACCGCGCCCGATTTCTGCGCGCGCATGATCGGTAGCACCGCGCGCGTCATGGCGGCGAGGCCAAAAAAATTGGTGTCGAACATCGCGCGCACGTCGGAATCGTCGCCTTCCTCGATGGCCGCGAGATAGCCGTAGCCGGCGTTGTTGACGAGGACGTCGATGCGCCCAAACTTAGCTTCGGCGGCTTTGACCGCGGCGTCGATCTGATCCTGCTTGTCGACATCGAGCTTGAGCGCAAGGCCGCTCTTGTCATGGCGAGCGACAATGTCGTCGACCTTCGCCTTGTCGCGCGCGGTCACGACGACGCGGTAGCCGCGCTTCAGCAGGATGACCGACAGTTCGCGGCCAAATCCGGTCGAACAGCCGGTGATGAACCATACGGGTTTCGATTGGGCGTCTGCCATGACGGCCTCGCGCAGTTGAAAGTGGGGAAGGCGCGATGTTCGCACGGCCTCGCCCGTGAGCGCAACGGTTACCGTATTGATGCGGCGAGCCTCCGATATTTCTCGGGATGCCCGTTCGTGGGACGCGGCATCCTATGATGGGCACGAACGTTGGAACGCGCGATCACACACCAGCAAAGGTAGTGCCTAGCGCCCCGCGTGCGGTTCGGCGTAGGTGTGCGAGATTGCGTTTACACAGGACGGAAGCGAGGGCAGCAGCAGATGCCGGATCAGGAAGTCGATGCTCCGACAACGTTGAAGACGAGCCCACTTCGGATCGGTATATCCACACGTGCGCTTTTTGACCTCGAGGCGGAGCACCGGGTTTTCGAAGAACAAGGTGTCCAAGCCTACATCGAGATGCAGCTCAAGCGGGAAGATACCATCATTGGCAAAGGTACTGGTTTCGACGTAGTGGAACGCTTGCTAGCTCTAAATGAAGCCGATTCACTCCCATACGTCGAAGTGATTCTGCTCTCGCAGAACTCTCCCGATCTTTCGCTAAGGGCATTCAAAGCAATAGATCACTACAATTTAGCGATTAAGACTGGCAGTTTCACTAGCGGTAGGTCGCTCGCCCCGTATGTTCCTGCTTGGAATATCGATCTGTTTCTTTCCAACGCTGGTGCGGACGTCAAGGGCGCGATGGGGGGCGGAGCGGCAGCCGCGCGTCTCGTAGTCGTCCCAAAGGAACGAACGGATACGAAGCCCGGAGAACTGCGAATTGCATTCGACGGCGACGCTGTCGTGTTCGGAGCGGAGTCCGACAAAATCCATGACGAACAGGGGCTCGAAGCCTTCTTGAGATACGAGACCGCTAACGCCGGCAATCCTCTGACCCGTGGTCCATTTGGTAACTTCCTGCACAAATTGTCTGAACTGCGTCGAATTTACCTGGATGAGAATAATGTCAGCAGAGTGCGTATCGCTCTCGTGACGGCACGGAATGCCCCTGCCCACGAACGCGTCGTCCGAACACTGCGAGCATGGGGGACCCCGGCAGACGAAGCACATTTCGTGGGCCTCCGCGATAAGGCCCCATTCCTCAAAGCCTTTGGTGCCCACATTTTCTTCGACGACAAGGAAAAGCATGTGCTGGGTGCGTCAGCTGTCGTGCCCGCTGGTCACGTTCCGAGAGACGATACCTAGAGTTGGGGCGGGGTTTGAATCCATCGCGCCTGCCGCGCCTCGCCCGAATTCGGGAGGGGAAAAGCCGTAGCGGAGCCGCTGAAATCCCTGGCCGAGCGGCTGAAGCCGCTTCAAGAGCGCATCGCGTCGGTTCCGCTCACAGGCCTGGAGGCCGACAAGGACTTTTACGACGATCTCAGCGGCGACACGTGATTGTTGTCGAGCCTCGACGGTCGTGAACATTTTTCAAGGACCGACCCGGAGTCCGCAGTCTAACGGAACTGTCTTCTCGGAGTGACCGACGCGCGTGGGCCGGCGCCCCCTCATTTGACAGTCGGCCTCGGCGTCTCCATATCCCGCGACCGAACGGCCGAAGGCAATCGGGACCAAGTCGTCGGCCGCTGAAGGAAATTTCCTCATATGAAAGTCGTGATCGTCGAGTTGCCGGCCAAGGCGAAGACCATCAACAAATATCTAGGCAAGGACTATGGCGTCTACGCCTCGTTCGGCCATGTGCGGGATCTGGCGGCGAAGGACGGCTCGGTCGATCCTGACGACGATTTCGCCATGCGCTGGGAAGTCGACGCCAAGGCCGCGAAGCGGCTGAGCGACATCGGCGGCGCGGTGAAGACCGCCGACCGCGTGATCCTCGCGACCGACCCGGATCGCGAAGGCGAGGCCATTTCCTGGCACATCCATGAGATTCTCAAGAGCAAGAAGCTGCTCAAGGACAAGCGCGTCGATCGCGTGGTGTTCAATGCGGTGACCAAGGACGCGGTGCAGGAAGCCATGCGGCACCCGCGCGAGATCGACGAGGCTTTGGTCGACGCCTACCGGGCGCGTCGCGCGCTCGACTATCTGGTCGGTTTCACCCTGTCCCCGGTCCTGTGGCGCAAGCTGCCCGGCGCGCGCTCAGCGGGGCGGGTGCAGTCGGTCGCCTTGCGCATCGTCTGCGACCGAGAGCTCGAGATCGAGAAGTTCGTTTCGCGCGAATATTGGTCGATCATCGCCCATTTGCGGACCGAGGCTAAGGCGCCCTTCACGGCTCGGCTGGTCGGCGCGGACGGCAAAAAAATCAACCGACTCGATATTGGTTCAGGCGCCGAAGCCGAAGCGTTCAAGACCTCGCTGGAGCAGGCGCTCTTCTCGGTCGCCGCGATCGAATCGAAGCCCGTCAAGCGCCACCCTTATCCGCCGTTCACCACCTCGACCCTGCAGCAGGAGGCGTCTCGCAAGCTCGGTCTTGCGCCGGCACGCACCATGCAGATCGCCCAGCGCCTCTATGAGGGCGTCGACGTCGGCGACGGCGCTGCCGGCCTCATCACTTATATGCGCACGGACGGCGTCGATCTCGCGCCCGAGGCGGTCGCATCGGCGCGGCGCGTCATCGCCAAGGATTTCGGTGAGAACTACGTGCCAACCGCACCGCGCAAATACACGGCCAAAGCCAAGAACGCGCAGGAAGCGCATGAAGCGATCCGACCGACCGACATGACACGGCGTCCGCGGAATGTCGCGGGCCATCTCGAGCCTGAGCAAGCGAAGCTCTATGAACTCATCTGGACGCGCACGATCGCCTGCCAGATGGAAAGCGCGGAACTTGAGCGCACGACGGTCGACATTCTGGCTCAAGCCGGCGCCCGCAAGCTTGAATTTCGCGCTACCGGTCAGGTCGTGCGCTTTCCGGGCTTCCTTGCTTTATACCAGGAAGGCCGAGACGACGAGGAGGACGAAGAGTTTGGCCGTCTGCCGGCGATGCGCCAAGGCGAAAAGCTCGCCAAGGAGCGGATCGAAGCGAGCCAGCACTTCACCGAGCCGCCGCCCCGCTATACGGAGGCGACGCTCGTCAAGCGGATGGAGGAGCTCGGGATCGGGCGCCCCTCGACCTACGCCTCGACCATCGCCGTCTTGAAGGATCGCGATTATGTGCGGCTCGACAAGAAGCGCCTGTTTCCCGAGGACAAAGGCCGACTCGTAACGGCCTTCCTCGAGTCGTTCTTCGCAAAGTACGTCGGCTACGATTTCACCGCCGATCTCGAAGAGAAGCTCGACCAGGTGTCGAACAGCGAAATCGACTGGAAGGCGCTGTTGCGCGATTTCTGGAACGATTTCTCCGGCGCCGTCGATGGCACCAAGGATCTGGGCACCCGGCAGGTGCTCGATAGCCTCAACGAGCTTCTGGGGCCGCACATTTTTCCGGAGCGTGGCGACGGTGTCGATCCGCGCCTCTGCCCGCTCTGCGGCGAGGGGCAATTGTCGTTGAAGCTCGGCAAGTTTGGTGCCTTTATCGGCTGCTCGCGCTATCCCGAATGCAAGTTCTCACGGGTCCTCGCGCCATCGGGCGCGGAGAGTTCCGAGGGAGATCGGCCAGGCGTCCGCGTGCTTGGCGAGGACCCTGCCACCGGCGAGGAGATCACTTTACGCAACGGGCGCTTCGGCGAGTACATTCAGCAGGGAGAAGGCGAGAAGCCCAAGCGCTCGTCGCTGCCGCGGGGCCTGAGCGCCGACGATGTGACGCTTGAGAAGGCGCTCAAGCTGCTCGCCTTGCCACGCGAGGTGGCGCGCCATCCGACGAGCGGAGAGGCGATCCTCGCGGGCATCGGCCGCTACGGCGCCTATGTGCAGCACGGCAAGACCTACGCCAACCTCGGCCGCGACGACGACGTGCTCGAAATCGGGGGAAATCGGGCGATCGACCTCATCGTCGCCAAAGAGAGCGGCGGCGGCTCCCGCTTCGGCGGCGGCGCGGGGCGCGAACTTGGCGAGCATCCGGAGGGTGGCAAGGTTAGCGTGAAGTCGGGCCGGTTCGGCTCCTACGTCAATCACGGCAAGATCAACGCGACTATCGCGAAGGGGACCGACCCGGCGAGCCTCACGCTCGCCGAGGCGGTCGAATTGCTCAAAGCCAAGGCGGCGGGCGGCGGCGTGATCGGGCGCCTGGTTGGCGAGCACCCAGACGGCGGGCCGGTCACCGTACGCGACGGGCGCTATGGCGCCTATGTCAACTGGGGGAAGGTCAACGCAACCATCCCCAAAGGAACAGCGCCGGATTCGGTCACGCTCTCGCAGGCTCTGGAGCTGGTTGCCGAGCGGGAGGGCAAGCCTGCGGCTCAGCCGCGCAAGTCAGCAAAAAAAGCGCCGGTCAGGGGCAAGGCTCAGCCGGCGAAATCTGCGGCTAAGACCTCGGCCGCCGAAAGCGCGGGGGCGAGGGCGAAACCCGCCGCGCCGCAACGACCGACCGCGAAAAAGGCCGCCGCGACCAAGCCGAAATCCGCCGCTTCGAGCAAGCGCAGATAGTCTGCGGCCCGGGCGCCCAGGCCTTTCTCATTCCGGCCGGTGGCACACGGCTTCGACGTTGTTGCCGTCGGGATCGAAAACGAAGGCGCCGTAATAGTGCGGGTGGTAGTGCGGCCTTAACCCCGGCGCGCCATTGTCTCGTCCGCCGGCGGCCAAAGCTGCGCGGTAGAAAGCATCAACCTCGGCGCGCGCGCCAGCCGTAAATGCGACACGCGTTCCGCCTTTGGCCTTGGCGCCCCCGCCAATCCAGAAGAACGCCTTATTCTCCTTGCCGAAGCCGGCATGGGCGTCGGCGCCGGTTTCTTCCGCCGAGACTTCCATGATGACGCCAATACCGAGCGGCCTAAGGGCGTTTAAATAGAATGCTTTCGCCCGATCCAAATTGGAGACCGCAAGGCCGATATGGTCAATCATGATTGGACCCACTTCCATGGCGCTGGCCCTTGACGGGGGGGGGCCTCGTCGCGGGGGCGCAGGAACGTGCTATAATGTGTTAGGTCCCTTTGGGCGAGGGACGAGCGGGCGCGAGCCTGTCGGGAGGACCCGACGATGAATCCAATCAACGCGACGCAGGCTTATCGGGGGCGCACGGCGGAGGCCGCCTACAGCCGCTGGGCGCCGGTCTACGACCTTATTTTCGATCTGCCGTTCCATCCTGGCCGGGCGGCGGCGGCGCGCGCGGCGGCCGAGGCCGCCGGCCCCGGCGGCGAGATCCTGGTGGTCGGCGTCGGCACTGGGCTCGAACTGCCGCTTCTGCCGGGCAACGTGCTGGTGACCGGCATCGATATCTCGGCGCCGATGTTGCGCGCAGCGCGCACGCGGGTCGAGCGCAAGGGGCTGGCGCAGGTCAAGGGCCTCCATGTGATGGACGCCGCCGCGCTCGAATTTCCTGACGCTGCGTTTGACGTCGCGCTTGCGCCCTATGTGATGAGCGTCGTTCCCAGTCCGGAGCGGGCGCTCGAGGAAGCCTGGCGGGTCTTAAGGCCGGGCGGGACTCTGATCGTGATGAATCACTTCGCCGCGACGGGTGGGTTTCGCGCCGGCGTCGAGCGCCGGATGGAGACAGCCGCCGCCTGGCTCGGGTGGCATCCGAACTTTCCCTATTCCGCTGTCGGAAACTGGATCGATTCTCGCCCTGACGCGCGTATTGTCGAGCGCAGCGAGCTTGCGCCGATGAAACTGTTCACGCTGCTCAGGATCGAGAAGGCCAGCGGACGCTGAACCGCCCGCATTCGCCGGGTCGCCGAGCGCGCCGCTTGTTTCCGCGGGCCTTCGAACTTACCTTTGCCGTGGGACGTTTTTCGCGGCCCTTGAAAAAGTGGAAGTCTTGCAAAATCAAAAAATTCATCGCCCTGCGCGGGGCGCCGTTCGCGCCGTGGCGGGGCCGGGACCCGCCGCGCTTCCTTCGCGCGAGGAGGTCATGGCCTTTATCGGCGGAGCCCCCGCGCCCAATGGCGAGCGGGTGCCGGCGCGGGTGACCAAGCGCGACATCGCCCGCGCCTTCGGCGTGAAGGGCGAAGCGAAGGCGGAATTGAAGCTCCTGATCAAGGATTTGCAGGCTGAAGGCGCTGTCGCGCGCGGCCGCAAGGCGCTCGCTGTCCAGGGGCGCCTGCCCTCGCTCGTCGTGGCCGACGTCACTGAACTCGATCGCAACGGCGAACTGATCGCCAAGCCCGTGGAATGGAGCGGAGATGAGGCCGCGCCGCGCATTCTCGTGCGCCGTTCACGCGCCAAACGCGACCGCGCCCCGACCCCGGGCCTCGGGGCGCGGGTGTTGATGCGGGTCGAGTTCAACGCCGACGCCGGTCCCAAGGCGCCCGCCTATTCCGGCCGGGTGGTCAAGATCCTGGACAAGATGAAGGCGCGTACGTTCGCGGTGTATCGCACCGCGGCGGACGGTTCGGGCCGCGCGCTTCCAGTCGAGAAGCGTGCGGCTGGGCGTGAATATATCGTGCCGGCGGGCATGAAGGGAGACGCGCAGGACGGCGACCTGGTCGCCATCGAGCCGCTGCGCGAGGGCCGTCTCGGATTTCCTCCGGCGCGCGTCGTCGAGACTGTCGGTTCCGTCAAGTCCGAGCGCGCGGTGAGCCTCATCGCGCTCGAGACGCATCATATTCCGCATGTCTTTTCGCCCGCGGCGCTGAAAGAGGCCGAAGCCGCGCGCCAGGTCCGGCTCGTCCCACCGCGCGAGGACTGGCGCACGCTGCCGCTCGTCACGATCGATCCGCCCGACGCCAAGGACCACGACGACGCCGTCCATGCTGTGCTCGATTCCGATCCTGGGAATCCGGGCGGGTTCGTCGTTACCGTCGCCATCGCCGATGTCGCGACCTATGTCCAATCCGGCATGGCGATGGACGGGCAAGCGCTTGAGCGCGGCAACTCGGTCTATTTCCCCGACCGGGTCGTGCCGATGCTGCCGGAGCGCATCTCCAACGACCTCTGTTCGCTGCGCGCGCACGAGGACCGGCCTGCGCTCGCTGTGCGCATGGTCCTCGGCGCCGATGGGCGAAAGCGCTCGCATACGTTCCACCGCATCATGATGCGCTCCGCCGCCAAGCTCTCTTACGAGCAGGCTCAGGCTGCGATCGACGGGCGAATGGACGAGACGACGAAGCCGCTTGTCGACGCTGTCCTCAAGCCGCTTTACGCCGCTCACTCCGTGATCAAGATCGAGCGCGAGCGCCGCGATCCGCTCGATCTCGATCTGCCCGAGCGCAAGCTCGTTCTCGATTCCGAGGGGCGCCTCAAGGATGTGCGCTGGCCGGAGCGGCTGGACGCGCACCGGCTGATCGAGGAGTTCATGATCCTCGCCAATGTCGCCGCCGCCGAGACGCTCGAAGCCGCGCATTCGCCTCTCCTCTATCGCGCCCATGACGCGCCGAGCGCGGAGAAGCTCGAGGATCTGATCGAATTCCTCCGCACCATCGGGGTCAAGCTGGCGAAGGGCGAGCGCGTGCGCCCGTCGCATTTCAACGGCGTTTTGAGCCGTGTTCGCGGCCAGGCGGTCGAGGCGCTGGTCAACGAGGTGGTTTTGCGCGCGCAGGCGCAAGCCGAATACAGCCATGAGAACTATGGCCATTTCGGCCTCAACCTGCGTCGGTATGCCCATTTCACTTCGCCCATCCGGCGCTACGCCGATCTCGTCGTCCATCGCGCGCTGATCCGCGCGCTGAACCTCGGTCCAGGCGGCCTCAACGACATGCGGTCAGGGGAATTAGCGCAGATCGCCGAGCATATCTCGGCCGCCGAACGGCGGGCGATGGCGGCCGAACGAGAAACCGTCGATCGTGTCGTCGCCGCGCACCTGGCCGATCGCATGGGCGCTATTTTCGCCGGCCGCATTGCGGGCGTCACCCGCGTCGGCCTGTTCGTGAAACTGAGCGAAACAGGAGCCGACGGTTTCGTGCCGGCGGCGACCTTGGGCGAGGATTATTTCCGCTTCGAGGAGGCCAACCGTGCGCTTGTGGGGACACGGACCAAAGAAACGTTCCGGCTGGGCGGCGCAGTCAACGTCCGCCTCGTCGAGGCCGCTCCGTTCGCCGGGGCGCTGAGGTTCGAGATCGTGCGTCCGGGGTCCGAGTCGCGGGTGCAAAATCGAGGCGTTTCCGCGCCGCGCAAGGCGATTTATAGGGGCAAGCGTCGATGAACGACATGTCCCGCATTTGGCGCATTCCAACACCGCCACCGGACCGCTCGCTGTACGAAGCGATGACCCGCGGCTTCATGGGGCGGTGTCCGGCCTGCGGACGGGGCCGCCTGTTTCGCTCCTATCTCAAGGTCGTCAACAACTGCGAAATCTGTGGCGAGGAATTCAGCGGCCACCGCGCTGACGACGCGCCAGCTTATATAACGCTGCTGATCGTAGCCCACGTCGTTGGCGCCGGCATCCTGCTGTCGGATGAAATCTGGCCGCACTCGTCGCTCGTCTGGGTTGCGACTTTCTGGCTCTTGGTGACGGTGGTGGCGAGCCTCCTCATCTTGCCTCGCGCCAAAGGGGCGATCGTCGGTCAGCAATGGGCGCTGTGCATGCATGGGTTCGGGGCCCATCTCAGCGATAAAACGTGATCGAGCCTGCCTCATCGCCGCGTGCGCTTCGCCCGCGTGACGCCGCGACGCTCATTCTGGTCGAACGCCCCAAGGATGGCCCGGCGCGTGTGCTGATGGGCAAGCGACACGCCGGGCACCGCTTCATGCCGGGTAAGTTCGTCTTTCCCGGCGGCCGGGTCGAGCCCGAGGACCGGCGCATGGTCGCAGCCGGGATGCTCGATCCCGATGTCGAGGAGAAGCTCAATACGCACGTGCGCCGGCCCTCGCCCAATTTCGCCCGCGCGCTGGCGCTGGCCGCGATCCGCGAGACCTTCGAAGAAACGGGCCTCGCTATCGGCGTCTCCGACTATGGCGCGCCGGAAAATCCGCCGCCCGGCGCCTGGACCCGCTTCGCCGCAACCGGCGTCCATCCGGCGCTCGACGCCATCGATTTTCTTGCCCGCGCGATCACTCCGCCGGGACGCACCAGGCGCTTCGACGCCCGCTTTCTTGTCGTGGACGCACGCTTCATCGCCAAGCGCATCGACGGCGCGGTTCATGCGGAGGCGGAATTGGTCGAACTTGTCTGGACGCCGCTCGACGAGGCGCGAAACCTCGACCTGCCCGCGATCACCCACGCGGCGCTCGACGACCTCGGCCAAGCGCTCGAAGGCGGCCTGGACAAGCGCCGGCCGCGACCCTTCTATCGCGAGATCAGAGGAAAGCGGCTGCGCGAACAGCTGTAGAGCGGTTCTCGACGCCCCTCACGCCGCCAGCCGAGTCGGACGCACTCGTCCGGCCAGCTCCATCAGCGCGAGATGATAAGCCCGGGCGGTGCGATGTGAACGATTATAGCGGGCCATCACGACATCGAGCAGCTCGATCATAATCTCGCCGTCGACCTCGGCCAAGTGATCGAGCGTCAGACTGCAAGGATCGAGCGCGCCGACCAACAACTCGCGCATTTCCTCGAAGCTCTCCATGTCGCCGCCAATGAGGGCGCGCCAAACACGGGCGTGCAGGCGCGTCAGGCTGCGTGCAAGCTCGCGGTCGCTGATGAGTTTGTAGTAGGCGGCGACCAGCCGATCGTAAATGACCGGCTCAGACCATTGCCTGAGACCGGAGAAGCCCTCGGATAGGTCGACCGATGGCATGGGCGCTAACTCCTCGGCGACGAGTTTAGCGTCGCGAATCAGGAGGTTAATCCTCGCGACGCGCCACGGACAATGATCGGCGATGGTTAACGCGGAGTAAATCGCGTGCCTGGCTTTATCCATAGAAAATTTGCCAGGAAACCCGCATTTCCACTTGACGCGGCGGAAATGCATTCACGCGCTCTGCATTCGAACGAGCCGCAGATCATTTAGACCGAGTTGCTTTCGGATTGAAGCGTCCGAAAGGGAATGGCTCGGACGACAATTTGGCTCTTATAGCGTTAGTTGTTGGTATGGGCCGATTCCGATGGCGCTCTTGATCCAGTTTTGTGGCGTGATTTGTCGATCCCAGGCTTCGAGGGCGCGCCGCCAGCCGAGATAATTTGGCAGGTTCTTGGTGGCGACGCCGTTGAAGCGATTGAGCCATTGCTTGAGACGGCTGTGGTAGGCGTTGACGTTGTTGATATGCAGGTGGGGCGCCGCGGGGACAGGCTTTCCCGGGGAAGGAACGGCGTGAAAGGGGATGTTGGCCTGGCGGGCGAAGGAGGCCAGCGGTTTGCCGCCATCGCCGATCAAGTGATTTGCGGACGTAACGACACCGGTCAGGACGGCGGCGATCGAAGCGCTGTCGTCGTTTGGCAGAACGGCGTCGAAAGTTGCGCCCTTTCGGTCGCGGGCGACGAGCACGGGAATGTTGTCCTGATAGGGGCCCGGATGACGGGCCGTTCCGCCGCGTTTGCGAGCCTTGCGAGGCAGATCGGACCACCGCCCCTTGAAAAATTCAAGGATGAAGGTTTCATCCGCTTCGACGATTCCGCTCAGCTTTTGCGGCTTGTCCGCGGCGGGAGCGCCCAAAAACCGGTGACGCCAGCGGAAAGCCGTCGTCGGATGCACGCCGCAAAGCGCGGCCGTCTTCACCAGGCTTTTGCCTTCGATCATCGCCTGCGCGTGATCGAGCCAACGCTCTTTCTTGCGCAGATGCGCCATTGGGCTTTTGCTCAGGGCGTTGAAGGTGCGTCCGCAAGCCTTGCAGCGGAACCGCGCCAGTCCGCGCGAGCGTCCCCAGGCCACGATTTCGCGACCCGCGCAATGCGGACACCCTCGACTTTCCACCCGCTCATGGCCTGTTACGCCCAACGCGTCCGGCCGACGGCGAGCCTTCAAGGCCTTGTTCTTCGCGGCCGCCGTCAGCATCGCAGTTTTCGGACCCACCCCCTCCGCCGTCGTCAGAGCCGCGAGCGCCGCCCGCCGCTGATCCTCGTTCAATCGAACGATCCCCGACAGCCAAGTCGAAAACTCCTCACCCTTCATCGAACAATCTCCAACCCCACCCCCACCATAACCCAAATCAACAACTAACGCTATAAGAGCCAAAGTTAAGCTTGCCCCATGAACAATCATGGCCCTTCCCGACGCCTCGACCGCAGTCTCCCGTTCCGGCGCTTCGAGCCGTCAGGACAAAAGCCCGTGAAGAAATTTTCCTCGCTTTTATCCGCGTAACCAATTGATAAGTCTAGATTCGGACGAGAGAATCCAAGGAAATCCAACCCTCATGCGCGGGGGTTTTCGTTCGCGAAAGGCGACGGGCCAAGAAAACCCAAACGGATCGACCGGAACCCCGTCGCGGCCCGCTGCAATAGGCGCGTTTCGGCGCGCGCCGAGTGCAGCCCACCGAGGTGGCTCATCGATCTGTGGCGAACTCGACCGGTCGCGTCTGGCGCGCGAGCGCATCGAGCACGGCGTTGATCATGCCGCTCTCCTCGGGGCCAAAGAAGGCGGCGGCGACGTCGACGTACTCGGTCACCACCACCCGCGCCGGCACGTCCGGGCGGTTGCGCAATTCGTAAGACGCCGCGCGCAGAATTGCGCGCATCAGCGCTTCGAACTCGGCGCAGCGGCCAACCTTTGGCGAGCGTGTCGTCGAGGCCGCGGTCGATCGGCAATTGATCGCGCAATACGCCGGACACCACATCCCGAAAGAACGCCGGGTCGGCGGGCGTATAGGCGTCGCCTTCGATCTCACGCCCGATCCAGTGGGCCTCAAACTCGGCGAGGATATCGTGGAGGCCCTTGCCGGCGATCTCCATCTGATAGAGCGCCTGCGAGGCCGCCAGGCGCGCCGCCGACCGCCGGTCGGACCGTTTCATCGGCCGCCCAGCCGACGGGCGAGATGAGCAAGCCCGATCGCCGCCCGCGCCGCGTCGCCGCCTTTGTCGCCGCATTCAGGGTCGGCGCGCTCCGCGGCCTGTTCGATCGTCTCAGTGGTGAGAATGCCGTTGCCAAGGGCGAGCCGGCGCTCGACCGACATATCCATGAGCGCCCGCGCCGACTCGCCGGCGACGATCTCGAAATGAAAGGTCTCCCCACGGACGACACAGCCGAGCGCGACGGCGCCGTCATAAGGCCGGCCAACCGCCTTTGCCGCGTCGAGGGCGATCGCCATGCCGGCTGGAATCTCCAAGGCGCCCGTCACACTGATGAGGTCGTAGGTTGCGCCGGCGCCTTCAATCACGCGGGTCGCGCCGGCAAGCAGCTCGGCCCCGATCGCCTCGTAATAGCGCGCCTCGACGATAAGGAAGCGGCCCCCTTCGAGGCGAGGCGCAGTTGCGGCGGCCCGGCGCGGCTCGGCCATCGGTCAAATCTCGTCAAAGCTGGCTTAAGAACGGCGCCCGTCCATAAAGGCCGGGAGCGGGAGAGGCAAGGCTCGCTCACTCGCTTGAGCGCCAGCGTCCATAGCGCCATGGACGCGCCCATGAGCCGTTCGGCGGAGGCTGATCGGGCGGCGGATCGTAGCCGGATCCGCCCCAGGGGTGGCATCGGCACACCCGCGCCATGCCCATCCACGAGCCGGCCCAAAGGCCATGGCGCTCAATCGCCTCGTCCGCATAGGCTGAACACGTCGGCAAGTAACGGCACTGCCCGCCGATGAGGCTCGAGAGCGTAAGCTGATAGAAGCGGATCAGCGCGTGGGCGGCGCGGCGCGGCGAGGCAACCAGCGCGCTCACGGCGCCGGCACGGCCGTAAGCGCCGCCTCGCGTCCAGCGACCTGAGCCAACGCGTCGGCGACCGCGTCGAACGTCAACAGGGTGGAAGCATGACGAGCCTTATAGTCGCGCACCGGCTCGAGCACGGCGAATTCGGCCCATTTGCCTTCGGGCGGCGGACCACCCGCCTTCAACATGCGGGTCATCCGGCCGCGTAGCTCATTGAGCTCCTCAGCAGTGGCGCCGATCACATGGCGAGCCATCAGGGATGATGAGGCCTGACCCAGCGCGCAGGCCTTCACGTCATGGGCAAAATCAACGACCCGCCCATCCTTGACACAAAGGTCGATCACCACGGTCGAACCGCACAACCGCGAATGGGCCTTGGCGCTAGCGTCCGGGTTCGCAAGCCTCCCTAGCCGCGGAATGTTGCCCGCGAGCTCAAGGATGCGCTGGTTGTAGATCTCGTTGATCATCCTGACCCGACCCTCAACGTTCCCTATATAGGTCGCGAGAAAGCCGAAATCGAGGCTTTAGGAAGGGCGCGTGCGGAGACCAGCGTGGGACGAGAGACGGGGATGAACGAGAGCGTCCAATCAAAAGCTGGACCCGACGGGATAAGCGATCGTGAGGAAGGCCGCGCGTTCGATCCGAAATTCGGCGCGGATGGCCTCGCCACTTGCGTCACGATCGATGCGTCGCGCGGCGACGTGCTGATGGTCGCGCACATGAACGAGGCCGCTCTGCGGGCGACGCTCGCGACCGGGGTCGTCCATTACTGGTCACGCTCGCGCGGCGCGCTGTGGCGCAAGGGAGACACGTCCGGCCAAACCCAGACGCTCGTCGAAATGCGCGTCGACTGCGACCAGGACGCCTTTCTGGCTTTCGTTGCAGTCGCCGGCGATGGCGGCGCTTGCCATACCGGCCGGCGGTCGTGCTTCTACCGACGGGTAGAGACGGACGGCGAAACACCCAGGCTTGCATTCATCGAACCATCGACCGCGAACGTCTGATGCTCAGCCGATAGGTGCAATCTTAGCAGCTGCGAGGTCGCGCCGGATCGATCACCTTCACGTTAATTGTCTGGCGATATCTGGGGCGCAAGCTTAAGTTTCCGAGCGGAAGGCGAGCAGTGGGACGATTTTCAAGCGAGTTAGGCGATGTTCAGGGCGGCTTATCGCAGAACCGATACTGACCCTGTGTCGGGCGCCGGACGCCCACGGCGAGCGAAAGTCGGCATCGTGCTCGGAGCAGGCGCGGCGCGAGGCTGGGCCCATATCGGGGCGCTGCGGGAGCTTGACGCGCTGGGCGTCCGGTTGGACGTCGTGGTCGGCTCATCGATTGGCACGCTGGTTGGCGGCTGCTACGCGGCCGGCCGGCTTGACATGCTCGAGGCGTTCGCCCGCTCCTTGACCCGGCGCCGGGTGCTCGGCCTGCTTGATTTCTCTTTCGCCGGCAGCGGCCTCATCGGCGGCCAGCGGCTGCGCGCGAGGCTCGAGGCCGGGCTTGGCGGGCTTCGGATCGAGGATTTGCCGGTTCAATTCGCCGCTGTCGCTACCGAGATCGGCGGCGGACACGAGATCTGGCTTCGGCGTGGTCTCTTGGTCGACGCGATCCGTGCCTCTTATGCCTTGCCTGGCGTATTCGAGCCGGTGAAAGTCGATGGACGCTGGCTGTTCGACGGGGCAATCGTCAATCCGGTGCCGGTCAGCGTCGCGCGCGCGCTCGGCGCCGAGCGCGTCATCGCGCTCAATATTTCAAGCGACCGCTTTGGCCGCGGCGCCGTTATTCAAGACCCGTTCGGCCGGCCTGAGCGCTCGCCCGCGGTCGACGAACCGGCGCACGACAGCAGCGGCATGATCGCGCGGTGGTGGCGCGGAGGAAACGGATCGACCCGGGCCGGCGGCGAGACCTCCGCGCCAGGCCTTATGACCTCGATGGTCAACGCTTTCGATATTCTCCAGGACCGCATCATGCGCTCCCGGCTGGCCGGCGATCCGCCGGACACTTTGGTGCAGCTCAAGGTCGGCAACGTCGGCATGTTCGAGTTTCATCGCGCCGACGAACTGATCGCGCTCGGCCGAGAGGCCGTCCGCAAGGCGGCCCCCGAAATCAGCGAGCATGCCGAACTGGCGCGGACCGAGGCCACCGGGGCCTGACGCCACGGCGGCTCGTCGGCCTAAGCCGTCGCGATATATTCGCGCAACGCCTGCCGCTCGCTATCGAGCGCATTGACGTGGCGCTTGACGACGTCGCCGATGGAGATGAGGCCGATCAGGCGGCCCCCCTCCACAACCGGAAGATGGCGAAACCGGCCTGTCGTCATCGTCTGCATGACGTGGTCGATCGTGTCGTCGCGCGTCGCGGTGATGACCTTCGGAGTCATGTAACGCGACACGGGGTCGTCGAGCGCGGAGGCCCCATGTTTGGCGATGACGCGGACCAGATCGCGCTCCGAAAGTATGCCCAGGACGCTGAGCGAAGCGTCGGAAACGACCACCGCTCCCACGCCTTTCTCGGCCAGGAGCTCTACGACATCCTTCAGGGTGCGGTGCGGCTGAGTGGTAAAAACGTCGCGCCCCTTGTCGTCAAGAATACGGGCAACCGTCATCCGTCTCTCCCCTTATTCGGGCGGTCTTGAGTTGGGCCGCCGCAAAATCCCAAAGATGCGCCCACAATATGGCGCGATCAAGTACATTTTTGTCGAGGCGAACTAGCACTACTTTGGCAATCTGCCAAAGTAGTGCTAGGCCGTGTGGACGAATTTGATCAAGCATAGGCCTGCGGCGAAGGAGACGATTGATCTGAAGTTTCGGGCGGTCTTTTCGCAGCGTAGCGCGACGCGCTTGAAGCGCTTGAGCCGTCCGACGCCCTGCTCGATGCGCGCGCGGGCCTTGTAGAGGGTGCGTGCGAAGAAGGCCGGCTTGTTCTTTTCGTTGACTTTGTGGGGGATCACGGGAGCAATGCCGCGCGCTCTCGCGGCGTCCCGGTTGGCCTTGCTGGCGTAGCCTTTGTCGCAGAGGACGGCGCGAGGCTGAATGTCGGGCCCGATGTCGAGCAGGGTTTCGAAGTGGACGCCCGTCGAAGGCTTCGCCCCCCGTCAGGTCGAAGGCGATGATGTCGCCGGAGGCGTCCGATTTTGCGTGGATTTTCGTGGTGAAGCCGCCACGCGAGCGCCCCAGCGCTTGCCCTTCTTGCCCCCTTTTGCGCCGGCCGCCGACACATGAGCGCGCACGACGGTGGAGTCGAACATCTGAATGAGATGCGCCGTGGAACTCATCGACGCGAGCGTATCGAAGAAGGCCTCGAAGACCCCAGCCTTGCTCAAGCGATCGAAGCGTTTCCACACGCTGTTCCAATGACCGAAGCGCTCCGGCAGAGCGCGCCAGCGAACGTTCTCGACGGTGAAGAAATGAAGCGCCTCGAGGAAGCGGCGGTCGTCCTCGGCCTTCCGTCCGCGCCGCGGCAGGCAAGCGCGAAACACCGCAAGCGTGTGCGCCCAATCGTCCTCATCCATCTTTCTCGACATTGGCCCCGGCCTCTGATTCGGTCGGAGTCCTATGAATCATGTCTGATTCAGCCGAGGAATCCCAAAAACATCACCGGTCGAAATTTCGTCCACACAGCCTAGCGATTTCTGCGTAGCGCTCTATTGCACCCACGTTTGATTGGCGTGGCACGTTTGTATGCAAACCCTAAACCAAAGCTCAATCAGAAGCGGCGAACGTCGCATCGCCGACGTCGTGGGAAAATTGCCATCTCAGTTTCGTCAGGTCCGCGCTCGACAAATGCCCAATCTTATCGATCGCCAAATCAACGTGCGCCATCCATTGCCCCGATGGAAAATCGGCGTGCCGGCGCGTCATTTCACAGGCCGAAGCCTCTGACCTCAATGCGCGCGGCCGACGGTGAACTCGACCGCGTCGCGAAGCGCATGTTTCCATGGGGAAGCGGCGAACAGCTCGAGAGCGTTGCGCGCCATCGCGCCATAGTGCCGGGCGCGCTCGATGGTGTCTTCGAGCGCACGATGCTTCTTCATCGTCGTCAGCGCGAACTCGAGATCGCCGTCGACGACCTCGCCCTTTTCCAGTGTCCGGCGCCAGAATTCGCGCTCTTGCGTCGCCCCGCGCCGGAACGACAACACCACCGGCAGGGTGATCTTGCCCTCGCGAAAATCGTCGCCGACATTTTTGCCGAGCTTGGCCGACGAGCCGCCGTAATCGAGCGCGTCATCGATGAGCTGGAAGGCAATGCCAAGGTTGGCGCCGTAACCCCGACAGGCGGCGATCTCCGCGCGGGAGCGGCCGGCGAGAATGGGCCCGACCTCGCAGGCGGCGGAGAACAGCGCCGCGGTCTTGGCCCGGATGACGGCGAGATAGGCATCCTCGCTCGTCGCGGTGTCCTTGGCCGCAGAGAGCTGCATCACTTCGCCCTCGGCGATGACCACGGCGGCGTTGGACAGCACCTCGAGACAGGGCAGCGAGCCAACTTCGACCATCATCTTGAAGGCCTGCCCGAGGAGAAAATCGCCGACCAGAACGCTCGCCTCGTTGCCCCAAAGCACCCGCGCGGCCGCCTTGCCGCGCCGCAGGTCGCTCTCGTCGACCACGTCATCGTGGAGAAGGGTCGCGGTATGCATGAATTCGACTGCGGCAGCGAGCTTGATGTGGCCCTCGCCGCCGTAACTGCAAAGGCCCGCCGTCGCCAAGGTCAGGATCGGACGCATTCGCTTGCCGCCCGAGGCAATGAGGTGGTTGGCGACTTCGGGGATCATCGTTACCTCTGATCCCGTGCGCGACAAGATCGTCTGATTGACCTTGGCCATGTCGCCGGCGACGAGCGTCGTCAGCGGCTCGATCAGGCGATCGGCCGATTTGTCTTCGAGCGGAACGACGATTCCCACCAAGCATTCCCTTGCCAGATCCCAGAGTCTCGACCATAAAGACGGCCCAACGACGCGGCAAGTGAGCCAATCGAGGTCTATTTTGGTCGAAATCCTGCGCACCAATGATCTCGTTCTCATCAGCGTCATCGAATCGATCCTGACGGAGGAGCGGGTCGCCTATTTCGTGGCCGACCAGAATATGGCGGCGGCCGAGGGCTCGCTCGGTTTCCTGCCAAGACGGATTCTGGTCGACGCACGCGAAGAGGGAAGGGCGCGGCGCGTCATTTCCGAGGCGGGTATGGGAAAAGAACTGCTTAATGGCTGAGCCGTCGGTCCCGCTTGAGAGCCGCGCGATCGCGGACGGGCTGACCGAAGACCGATGGCTCGGCGGCCGGCTCGTCCTCCTCCAGCCAAGGCGCGGCCATCGGGTCGGCACGGACGCGGCCCTGCTCATAGCGGCGGTAGGGACGCCGGAGGGCCAATTCGTCGACGTCGGTGCAGGCGTCGGCGCCGTCGGGCTCGCCCTGGCTAAGCGGGCCCCGCTTGCCTCGGCCGATCTCGTCGAGATCGATCCCGAGCTGGCGCGGCTCGCCGAGAGCAACGCCGCGCGCAACGGGTTTCAGGCGCGCACGCGCGTCTTGCGGCTCGATGCGCTCAACCCGCGGGAGCGCCGCGAGGCCGGACTTGCCGACGAATCGGCCGCTTGCGTCGTCACCAACCCGCCGTTCTTCGAGGCCGAGGCGGTCCGCGCCTCTCCGCACGAAGGCAAAGCGCGCGCGCATGTCTTAGCCCGCGCGGAGGCGGGCGCGACCCTCGTCAACTGGATCCAGGCGTCACTTGCGATTTTAGGCCCAGGCGGGCGGTTCGTGATGATCCACCGCCCCGACGCGCTCAACGTCATTCTGGCCGCGATCGGAACCCGGCTCGGCGGGCTGGCGCTATTGCCGGTTCAACCGACAATCGGGGCGAGCGCGCATCGTCTGCTTGTCTCGGGGGTGAAGGGCTCCAAGGCGCGATTGCGGATTTCGCCGGGGCTGATCCTGCATGGGGCTGACGGCCGGCTCACCCCGGAAGCGGACGCCATCCATCGCGGCGAGACGCTCATCGACTGGGGCGGGTAGGCTCGCCGCCGGCCTAAAATTGTACGCGCTGACGCAGTGTACAGTTTTGCGCGCGAGTCAGTCTTTTCAGTTGCTTAGCCTCACTTTTCTGCAACTCGAAATGGCTTCGGCGAGACATAGATCGTACATATTGTATATGTTATACATGTCGGTTAAGCGGATCCAGTCGCTGCAGGGCCTTGATGATGGCGCGCTTCCGTCGAACCACAGTGGCCATCAACTATAACACGTCACCTTGTGTGAACTTATACTCATGTGACGCAAGCTTCGCGAAAAAGTCGTCACTCTTAATTGTAGCTGATATTTTTACGCCGTTCCAAACAAATAGCCACTTTCTGGGCCCTCTCTCAAAAACAAGTTTTAGAACCGTCAATTTTACTCTTTCGTCCCTATATCTTTTATTGCGGGAGTTATTCTCAAGCTGAGAGTAACTATGAACAATATACGGAAATTATTCTCTAGGTATCTTTCCAATCGGAGTCTTCGATTCCATTGACAATGCAATGCAAAATTCAGTAACAGATGGGTCGCTAGAAAGAATAGAAAATGCCTTACCAACATACCCTTCTATTAGCGAGGAGTCTTTGATCTTCTCTTTCGCTACCCACACATTCTTTGGGATGATTACCTTGTCAGTTCCGTGAACTACAATGACGCTGTCATCGTTAACGATAATTTGTTGGAGCGAGTCAGGATGAGCGCCAAAAACACATATAATGAAATAATTCCAATTATGACGCTCTTCGCGTCCCCAGCAAATAACCCACCAAGCGACTTCAACTTGGTTGCGATGCGCGCCCTAAAACTTCCTGAACCCACGCCCTCGATCGTGATTTCAATACTGAAATTTTGGTTGATTTGTTTGTTTATCTCACGCATCGCCTCCGATATTCATTTAGGCGGCCGCCAAAGTCGAGAACAAACTCATTTTGTCGCAATGGTCGCAGGTCAATGTCGGTCATGCTGCGAAGTCGTATCATCCGTTTCTATGAATGTGAATCGGCTACGCAGAAAGCCGCCACAATCAAAGTGGCCCGCGACCGGCTGCTGACATCCCGCCATCAAATTCGCTAAACAAGGCGCCCGGCGGCTCCGGCGCCGATTCGACAAGGGGAATGTCATGCGTTCCGGCGCCCAATTCATTCGCTCGCGCGCAGTCGCGGCCATATTCGCCGCCTTGAGTCTTCTGCCCCTCGGCGGGTGCCAAATTCCGCCGTCCGGCATCCCGACCGCGGCGAGCATTCGGGGACTCAGGCCGTCCGGCGCGGTGACGATGACGCAGGTCTTCGTCTCTGGCGTGGGCGCAGGCAGCGGCGTCCTCTCCTTCAGGGGCAGGTCCTATCCGTTCACGCTGACCGGCTCGCTGATCGGCCTCGGCGCGATCTCCACGCTGCAAGCCTCCGGCGAGGTCTACAGGCTGAGCGACGTCTCCCAGTTCTCAGGCCCCTGGATCCAGGGCACGGGCAGCCTCGCCATCACCACGAAGGCGAACGGCGAATTGTGGCTCGAGAACCGCAACGGCGTCATCATGCGTTTGAGCGCGGCGCAAGCCGGGCTTACCTTCAGCTCCGGGCGGTACGAACTTTACATCCAGCTGTCACAATAGCGGCGCGAATGAAGCCGGGGCGCCGCCTACCCCGTGCCGCCCGGGAGCATGCGAAGCAGCACGCCGTCGCGACGGACGAAGTGATGATAGAGCGCGCCTGCGGCGTGAAGGGCGGCCAGACCAAACAGGCAGTAGGCCAGCACCTGATGAACCTCCTCCGCGGGTTGAAACACGCCTCGATTCGAAGCGACGCCAAAGTTCAGCTGGGCGAATCCGTAGTCGAAAGCGCGTCCATGCCAGACATAGGCGACCACCCCGAAAATCGGGATGAGGACCATCAGCACATACAGGAGATGATGCGCCGCAAGCGAAGTGCGGCGATCGAACTCGCCAATGTCAGGCGGTAGATCAGGCGGCTTGTGCGACGTTCGCCACGTAAGCCTGGCGACGACGAGGGCAAAATAAACAAGCCCGACGCAGCCATGGACGTTGATCCAGAATGGGCGCGATTCCTTGGGGATGTCGTCGAACAAAAGACCCAGTGTTCCTTGAAAAACGACCAGCGCTGCGACGGCCCAATGGAAGGCGACGGCGGTGGAGCCATAACGCGTAAGCGCCGGGGCGATGCGTTGGCGGGTCGCGAGAACGTTCACGGCGAATCGCTCCTGGATTTGTTTATCGGATAGCCCGCGGCAGAGGCGCCGCCGGTTGGTGCAGTCGCCACAAGGCGTTTTTGTGGCTCGTCCCTCGCCCCGCAAGCAAGGCGAGGGAATGTGGCGCGCGGATTTGAGCGCTCCCTTGACCCTGCTATGCTCGCGTTCACGTCAACCGGCGAGCCGCCATGACCGACGCTTTTCTCACCCACATCCGCGCGACCCTCGACGACATCGAGGCGCAGGGCCTGACAAAACGCGAGCGGCTTCTGACCGGACCGCAGGGCGGGCGGATTCGGGTCGCCTCTCCGCAAGGGACACGCGAGGCGGTCAATCTCTGCGCCAACAATTACCTTGGCCTCGCCGATCACCCCGACGTCATCGCGGCGGCGCGCCGCGCGATGGACGCATTCGGCTTTGGCATGGCTTCAGTGCGCTTCATCTGCGGAGCGCAGACGCTGCATCGTGAGCTCGAGCAGGCGATCGCCAAGCACTTGGGCAAGGATGACGCGATCGCGTTCGCGGCCTGTTTCGACGCCAATGGGGGCGTATTCGAACCGTTGCTGGACGAATCGGACGCGATCATTTCCGACAGCCTCAACCACGCCTCGATCATCGACGGCGTGCGGCTTAGCAAGGCGAAGCGCTACCGCTTCGCCAATTCGGACATGAACGAGCTTGAGGACCGCCTCAAGGAGGCAGACAACGCCGGCGCGCGGTTCAAGCTCATCGCTAGCGACGGCGTATTTTCGATGGATGGCTATGTCGCCAAGCTGAAGGAGATCTGCGCGCTTGCCGACCGCTACGGCGCGCTGGTGCTGGTCGACGACTGCCACGCGACGGGGCATCTCGGCGAGAAAGGTCGTGGAACGCCGGCGCTGACTGGCGCGGGCGACCGCGTCGACATCGTGACCGGCACATTCGGCAAGACACTCGGCGGCGGTATGGGCGGCTTCGTCGCCGCCGACCAGCCGATCGTCGACCTCCTCAGGCAACGAGCGCGGCCCTATCTCTTCTCCAATTCGCTCGCGCCCCCGATCGCCGCCGGGGCCATGAAGGCGCTGGAGATTGCGATTGGCGCCGACGCGCGGCGCGCGTTGCTCAAAAACCATGCGCGGCGGTTTCGCGAAGGCGTCGGGAAAGCCGGATTCACTGTCGTGCCCGGAGAGACGCCGATCATTCCGGTGATGCTGGGCGAGGCGCAGCGCGCGCAGGATCTAGCGCAGGCGCTCGACGAGCGCGGCGTGTTTGTGGCCGGATTCTTCTTTCCGGTGGTGCCGAAGGGCCAAGCGCGCATCCGCACGCAAATGTCGGCCGCGCTGACCGAGGCCGACATCGACTTTGCGATCGCGGCCTTCGCGGAGGCGGGCAAGGCGCTGGGGATCGTTTAGGATTGGGGCGCAACCTACGCACGGAGAATTTGGAAATGGTAGTATCGCGTGTACAATTCTTGGCCGGCTATTTCTGTTGAAAGACACACCGATGCCATATGAGGCTGCTCCAGTTCAGGTCGTCTTCCAGGGCGGTGGTGCGAAGCTACCATTGTTAATGGCAGTCGCGGAGGGGCTTCAAGCGTACGCGACTGCAGTCGAAGTTGCTCCAGGCGTTGAAGCAAGGGCAAAGAAAATCGAAATAACACGGGTTGCGGGATCGTCTGCGGGTGCAATTACTTCTGTTATGCTAGCTTCAGGAAAGTCGATTGGTGTATATAAAGAAGCAATAAAAAGACTTGGGAAACAATATCTAAATAAAACGAAAGTCTATTCTTTTATCGCAGCACCTCGGGCGGCTCTTGGTTATCCATATTTCAATGAAATATATCTTGAAGATTTTTTTAACGAATTGTTTTGTAAGGGGCCAAAATCGCCGTTAGAGGCTAATCCCTCAGGCTCCGGGCCTACGACGGGTAGTGACAGGAGTGGGCGATTGGCGTAAGAACGAATCATGAACATCCGGTTCGTTTCGAGGCCCCTCGATGCCTGACTTTCCCTCCTCGCTGACCGAGTTTCAGCGCCAGTTTCCCGAAGACGAGGCCTGCGCCGCGTGGCTTGTCGCGGCGCGGTGGCCGTCCGGTTTTCGATGTCCGGCGTGCGGCGGCGCCAAGGGTTGGCCGCATGGCGGCAAGGCTTTCACCTTCGAATGCGCCGCGTGCGGCAAGCAGACCTCGGTGACGGCCGGAACGATCATGCACGGCTCGAAGCTGCCCCTGATCGTGTGGTTCTGGGCCGTCTACCTCATGGCCACGCATTCGAACGGGATTTCGGCGCTGCAATTGCAAAAGCAGCTCGGGCTCGGCTCCTACAAGTCCGCCTGGCTCATATGCGCCAAACTGCGCCGCGCCATGGTCGCGCCGGGCCGCGCGCTGCTCGCCGGCCTGGTCGAAGTCGACGAAACCGAGCTTCCGCTGCGGACCAAGGCCGATCCGGCATCCGGCGCCGGCGGCCGCTCGCCCCAGGGCAAAATGTTCGTCGCCGGCGCCGTCGAGATCGAACACGACGCGCCCGCACGCCTTCGCTTGGCCGCGATCAAGGACTTCTCCGCCGCCTCGTTGCACCGCTTCGTCGCCGCCAATGTCGCGCCGGGCGCGACGATCAGGACCGACGGCTGGCCGTCCTACGCCAGCGCCCCCAATGTCCGCCACGAGCCCCACGTGGTCGGCGTCAGGGCCGCGCACGTCGTCCTGCCATGGGTTCATCGCGCCTTCGCCAACGCCAAGACCTGGGCCCTCGGCGTCTACCACGGACTGCGACGACCCCACCTTCAGAGCTACCTCGACGAATTCGTCTTCCGCTTCAATCGCCGCCGCACGCGACACGTCGCCTTCCGTTCCCTCCTCGCAACCGCCCTAGCAGGCTGTTGAAAAACTCATTTCCGCCGCAGTTCAATTCTGTTTCGGACTCCCTTGGATTCCGTTGTGTTCCCGGTTTCGACCGTGCGCGGCGGACTTTTTCAACAGCCTGCTAGTCCGAAAACCCCTCACCTACGAGATGTTGATCCAACCGGACGCTCGGGAATAAGCCTCCAGGGCAAAATGGCCGGAAACATTTTCTTCTTCTTTGAAAATTGCCGAAACAGAAAGATTGCGTGGGTTTATTCGAAGTACTGTGGATGCAGACAACCTATGTGCTACAATAACTATCAGAGCGAACGTATATTCACCTCACGTTCCCATTGAGACACTCGGCAAAGGTATTGTCACAGACTTTCGTCCGCTGGGATATGATCGAGCAATACTGACGGGATTTGACATCGGGGAAGCGGCGCTACGGTTCGTATATTCCAACACTCAGCAGGAAAAAGTGTGGCTCGGAAGCGAGTAATTGTGTGTAGGCAAAAATTAAGAATTTTGGAGCAAAACTAGGGCGTTGAAAAGAGAGGGCTTTTTTGCTGCAGAGGTCCGTCGCATAACGCCGCATCAACTTGCGGCGGCCCTGACGACAGAGGCTCCGAGGCGCAGCCGCGAAGGCTGAACGCCATAAGGGCTCGACTTTCTCTCTTGACAAAATCAGAAATTGCCGTTACGCATATTCCCATTGGCGGAATCGTCTTCCAGCCCGGCGCCTGCCGGGCCGGGAGACGAGAAGCCGCGGCTGTTTGACATGTCACCACCCACAACCCGCCGCGCAAGTCGAGAAGAAGGACAGCTTTTTCTTATTTTTTGCGGCGGTAACCCATTGAAACCTCTCGATTCCGAAAAATAAACGCTCGTAAACGCCAGCTGTTTTACTAGCGCTTACGAGCGTTTATGTCGATTTTATTTGCATTTGCTTGCACGGATTTCGCGCGCTGGTTGCGTCCCTAAGGATCGGCCGGCGCCCGTTACTGGTTCAAGGTGGTGGTTTGCGCCGCAGTGTCGACCGACTTCTCGCGCTTCGTCGGATCGAAGACCTCGCTCGGCGCGGCGGCTGCGCTCGTAACGACGCCGGCGGCGACGCCGATTGCGCTGTTCGTGAACGTGCCGAGCGATTCGATCAGGCCCCCCTTGGCCTCGGAGAGCGACTGCCCCTTCGCCAGGCGTTCCCCGATCGCGCCGACGACGTCACCACTGGCGAATTTGCCGTGGTTGGTGAAGTCGTTGGAGGCCGTGCCCGTCAGGTCGATGACTTGCACTCTGCCTTGCTCCAGGATCGAGCGGTAAGGCTCCTTGTTCGGGTCGAGCGAGCCGAGCCTGGTCGAGTCTCGGGCGAGAAAGCTCGACAGCCCGAGGGCCCGATCGTCTCGCGCAATGAACAGAGTAAACTGCGCCGGTCGTGGCCCGGCGTCGATCTCGGCGATCTGGCGCCGGAAAACATCGACGTCGATATCCGGCGAAGCCAGCATCACATCCTGGATCTTGGGCGACAATCCGCGATCGCGGATGGACATCTGCCTCAGGGACTCAATAGCGAGATAACTGCCCATCGAATGGGCGAGAATCGATATCGAGTCGACGTTAGGGTCTTTGACCAGCGCTTGGAGCACCACCTCCAATGCGTCGCGGGAGTACACCGCGCTGTCGCGGTCATAGACGTAGTCGGTCACAGTGCCGCCGGAAGGCCAGGTGAACAGCACCGGAGCGACATTGACGCGCGCGTCGTGAACGATCTGCGCGAAGCGATAAACCGCTTCCTCAAAACGGGTATTGAAGCCGTGGACGAAGATGAGAACCCTGCGCCCCGGGGTGCGCTTGATGCGCGTATCGAAGTTTGCTTTTGCTTGAGCCAGGTCCATACGGTCGGCGCGCAGGACGACGAAATCGCGCTCCGGGTTCCCGGGCAGCGAGGACGGCAACTGAATATCCCCGGGCTGGCGCGCTCCGTCCGGCGGGATGGACACGACAATATCGGCGAAATCGAGTCCTCGTCCGCGCGAGCCGCCGAACATGACGCCCGGCGGTTGAAGGACGGGCGCGCGCGTCGTCGCCACGAGGAGGTCGACTTGGCTGGCGTCGGGCGCGCCCGTCCCAGCGACGAGCGTGCCGTAGGGGCGGCTGGAGCAGCCGGCCGCAATCGTCGCCAGTCCGATTACGCAGAAGACGCCGACTTCGAGAGCGTCCCGCCGCGCCCACCAGCGGCGCGCACAAGTAACGCCAAAGGCGCGCGCCAAGCCCCGGCCCCATGAGGCGAGCGCTGTTTAGTCGAGCGGCGGAACAGTCGGAGAAGGCGCGGCCTGCAGTGCATATTCGATCGGGGCAGGCGCGTCGAACATGCCCGTTTTCGCGGGCTCCGCCGGCTTTTCATGGTGGGTCATGAACCACCAGATCGCCAGCAGCACGACAATGACGATCAGAATGATCGCCCACATCGGAAAGCCGCTGCTTGAGCTCGTCGCGGCGGCTTGGGCGCTCCTCGCGGCGGAACTGGCCGTCGAGGTTGCGGCGGTCGCGGCGCTCGAAACCGTGGATGTGGCGGTTTGAGTGGCGGCCGCAGCCGCGCCGCCAAGGCCAGCGAGCAGCCCTGAGGCCCCGAGCGCGCGTGAGAGTTCCGGCGGAAGAGCGGCGGAGATCGCGCCCTTCTGACTGTTCAGCATCGAGAGAATCGCCGAAGGGTCCGACCAGTTCGAAGGGTCCTGTTGGCCTATCGTGCCGACCGCCGCTTGCGTCGCCGTGCCGAGCAACGCCTGCGTGGCGGGGTGGGGTGCGCCGGAGTACTGGCTAATCGCGCCAGCAAGGCTCGCGAGACCGCCGCCTCCCAGCAGGCCGCTCAGGAGCGTGGCGCCTTCGTTGAGGAACCGGGTGTTGCCGCCCGACGCCGCCTGGCTAAGCTTAGCGAGAATGTCCGGGTCTGAATTGGAAATTGCGTCAGAGATTTTCTGAGCGCCTCCGGGAGCGGCTGCCGCCGTGCCTAGCGCGGCGAGGATTGCCGGGACAGCCCCGGCGACAACCTTCTGCGCCACCGCTTCATTGACCCCGAGCGCGCGCGCCAGAGTGCCCACCATCTGCGGCGTAAGAAACTGGGACACGAGACTGACGAGATTGATTGCCATTGCAGCTTCCCCTCGAACCGACAAGGAACGACCGGCAGGGTTCTATCAGACTTTCCGGCGCTTGGCGCGCCTCGCGGCATCGGAAAATTAGTTGCAGGCGGGTCAGCCAGGCCGTCTGTTCGGGAAATTCGGGCCGGCGCGGAAAGGGAAACTAAAGATCTTCTGACCGCCGGGCGACAAGAACGGCGCTCGAAAAGACCAAAACCTCTTCCCCGGGTTGGTTGACGCCGAGAAAATTGTTGCCGATCAGACCCCATTTCGGCTTGGAGGTCTCGCGCTTCGACATCGTCTCCATGGAATACGAAACAAGATCGCCCTCATTCACTGGATGCGGCCAGCGCATGCCTTTGAAGCCGGGCGAGACGCCAAGCTGCGGAAGGGTCTCGCCGCGTTCGGCCATCACGGCGCGTAAGGAGCTGCGCGCGGCCACCAGTTGGCGCATCCCCGCAGCCGCCACATGCAGCCCCGAGGCGGCGAGCGGCGCCCGTCCCTCGGCGGCTTGGGCGACGATGCGTGGATCGAACCGCTGCGCAAAAGCGAGAATCGCTTCGCGGGAGAACGCCGCTCGACCGAGGGCGACCAACTGACCGATGCGAACGTCCTCGTAGAACATGAGGTCGATTAATTCCCGAAAGTTGGGGGGCGCTGCTTGAGCAGCAGCAGGCTGCGCTGCGCCATGGCGGTAATGCCGTCCTGATTGACCACTTCATAGAGAAACTCGACCTCCCCGGCGCCCGTCCGGCCCTCACCAGGGCGCGTGGCGAGCGTTCGGCGGCGCACATGCAGCCGATCGCCCGGCCTGACCGGCCGCTGCCATCGGACCTCTTCGATGCCGGCCTCTTCGAGGATCGCCGCTCGCGCGAGGAACGCCTTGCAATTCATCCGCAATATGCAGCGCGGACGTGTGCCATCCCGAGGCGATGAGGCCGCCCGTCGCCGCGCGCGCGGCCTCTTCGTCGGTGTGGAAGGGCTGGGGATCGAAGTCATGTGCGAAAGCGATGATCTCGTCGGCCGAAACATCGACCCCGCCATATTCAACCACCTCGTCAGGAGGAAAGTCTTCGAAATAGAGCGCGTCCGGCATGGCTCTCAATTGGCGAAGCGGAAATGCATGACGTCGCCGTCGGCAACCACATAGTCCTTGCCTTCGAGCCGGAACTTGCCGGCCTCGCGCGCGCCCGCCTCGCCGCCATTGGCGACATAGTCGCCATAAGCGATGGTTTCGGCGCGGATAAAGCCCTTTTCGAAATCGGTGTGGATAACGCCAGCCGCCTGGGGGGCCCTGGTCCCTTGCTCGACCGTCCACGCGCGCGCCTCCTTTGGCCCTGCGGTGAAGAAGGTGACAAGGCGCAAGAGCTCGTAGCCGGCGCGAATGACGCGGCTGAGACCCGGCTCAGTCAAACCGATCGCCTCGAGGTAACCCTCTTGTTCGGCCTGAGGCAGCACTGCGATTTCGCTCTCGATCTTCGCCGACACGACGACCGCGACCGCGCCTTCCTTGGCTGCCTGTTCCTTGACCATATCGGAATAGGCATTGCCTCGGTCAGCCGATCCTTCCTCGACGTTGCAGGCGTACAGAACCGGCTTCGACGACAGGAGGCCCAGCGACCGGAAAAGCTGGCGCTCGTCGCGGCCGACGTAGGCGGCGCGCGCCGGGCGCCCCTCTTTCAGCTCACTGAGGCTACGCTCCGCGAGCGCCAACATGTCCTTGGCCTCCTTGTCGCCGCTCTTGGCCTTCTTCTCCATTTGGGCGATGCGCCGCTCGAGGCTCTCGAGATCGGCCAGCATCAGCTCGGTTTCAATGGTGGCGACGTCGGACAAAGGGTCGACGCGGCCTTCAACATGGGTGACGTCGCCGTCGTCGAAACAACGCACGACATGGGCGATCGCGTCGCATTCGCGAATATTGCCGAGAAACTGATTGCCGAGCCCTTCGCCCTTTGAAGCGCCGCGCACGAGGCCGGCAATGTCGACGAATGACAGCCGGGTCGGGATAATCTCCTTTGAACTAGCGATGTCCGCCAGCGTCGCCAGACGCGGGTCCGGCACCGCAACATCGCCGACATTGGGTTCGATGGTGCAGAAGGGGTAATTGGCCGCCTGCGCGGCGGCGGTCTGCGTGAGCGCGTTGAAAAGTGTCGACTTGCCGACATTCGGCAGGCCGACGATGCCGCATTTGAAGCCCATGGAAGCCGTCGTTGGACTGGGAAGGTCGGGCCCTCATGCGCGGGCCTCGGGCAAAAGGCAAGGGGCGCATCGGGCCGCCGCTGTGTACTCGCAGCCGTCACCAAGAGAGGGCGGCGATTGAGTTCGCATTTGATTTCGGCGCGAGTGGTCGGCGATGATCGCCGTTCCGGGAGGCGGCCAGGATAATGACGGAGACAGCCTTGGCCGAGCGGCCGAAGCCCGATGATGCGCGAGATCCCGCGGCCCGCCTTGCAGCTTTGCGCGAATCGATCGCGCGACGGGCGCGTGATTGCGGCCGGGCGCCGGAATCGGTCAAGCTCGTCGCTGTGTCCAAAACCTTTTCGGCCGACGAGGTCTGGCCCACGATCGCAACCGCTGGCCAGACCCGCTTCGGCGAGAACCGCGTGCAGGAAGCGGTCTCCAAATGGCGGGACTTGCGGGCGCGCGCCACCGCGCTCGGCCAGGCGATCGAACTTCATCTGATCGGGCCCCTGCAAAGCAACAAGGCGCGGGAGGCGGTCGAGGCGTTCGACGTGATCGAGACGGTCGACCGGGAAAAAATCGCAGCAGCCCTCGCGCGCGAAATCGATCGAGTCGGCAAACGCCCGCGCCTGTTCGTCGAGGTCAACACCGGAGGCGAACCGCAGAAGGCGGGCGTCCTCCCCGGGGACACCGATGCCTTCATCGCGCTCTGCCGCCAGACTTATGGCTTGACGATCGAAGGTCTAATGGCCATTCCCCCGGCGGACGAGCCGGTCTCGCCCCATTTCGCCCTGCTCGGCGTCATCGCGGAACGCAATGGGGTGGCCGAGCGTTCTATGGGCATGAGCGCCGATTGGCCGCTTGCGGTACAGCTCGGCGCGACGTATGTGCGCGTCGGTTCGGCGATCTTCGGTTCGCGCGATTTGCGGCATTAATCGGGCCGGATTCTTCCCGACATACACTCCAGACCTGTTGAGGTTTCGACAACAATGTGGGCAATGACGGCCTGATGGCGATCTTGATCTTCGTCCTGAGCCTCATCCTGCTGATCGCCGCCGGGGCGAGCGGTTATCAGAGCCTCGACCTTCTGCCGATCAGCACCGGCGTTTTGTATGCGCTGGCGGGAGCCGTCGCCGTTTGCGCCGCCGTGGTGACGTTCGCCATCGCGGTTCTGATCCGGCGGATCGACGCGCTCACGAAGCTCGTGCGGCAATCCGTTGGGCCGTCCCTTCTGGGACCCTTGGACATGACGCCTGCGACCGGGACTGTGCTGGCCGAGAATGCTTCCGCTGAGTTCCCCGCTGTCGAAGCGGGTGCGCCGGAGAGCGGGAATGCAGCGGCCGCTGCCGAGGACGATAGTCCGATCAACATCAATCGCACCGGCCATCTGCCATCGCTCGAGGCGATGGACACCGCTTTGGAGACGCCGGAAGAGCCGCAGGCGCCGCCGAGTCTGATCGGTAGCTATTCGTCGGCCGGGGCCAATTACAAGATCTTCGCCGACGGCTCGATCGAGGCCGAAACGAGCGACGGAACGTTCAATTTCGCCTCAATGAGCGATTTCAAGCGCCATCTCCTCGAGACGAAGGGCGCGAAGGCGGCGCCCGCGAACGAATAGCGACCCGGGACGCGCCGAAGCGACTGCTGCCCGAGAGACAAACCGTCAAACCGCCAGGCCGTTCTGCCGCGCTAGGTCGGCCAATCTGACATTGGGCCGCGCGCCGAGGTGCTGAATGATTTCCGCCGCGCCCAGCACGCCGAGCCGCCCGCAGGCGGTCATGTCCTGCCCGCGCGCGAGGCCGGCGAGGAAGCCGGCGGCGAACATGTCGCCTGCGCCCGTCGTGTCGACGAGCTTGGCGATCGGGAAGGCGGGAACCTCCCAGGTCCCATCGCCGTCGGCAATGATGCAGCCCTTTTCCGACCGCGTGACGATTCCGAGCACGCCCTCCGCGCGCAAACTATCGAGCGCCTCGCCGAAATGCGGCGTGTCGTATAGCGACAGGATCTCGTCGGTGTTGGCGAAGATCGTGTCGACGGTCCGCGAGCGCATGAGATCGATGAATTCGCCACGAAACCGGTCGACGCAGAACGAATCCGACAGAGTGAGCGCCACCCGGCGGTCGGACGCGCGTGCGATTTCGCCGGCCTTCTGGAACGCCGCCTTGGCCGCAGGGCGGTCCCACATGTAGCCCTCGAGATAGACGACCTTCGCCGACTTGACCAAGGCCTCGTCGACGTCCATCGGCGCCAGATAGGAGCTCGCGCCAAGGTAAGTGTTCATCGTCCGCTCCCCGTCGGGCGTGACGTATATGAAGCAGCGCCCCGTGCTTGGCCCGAGTTCGGCGGGCGGGGTCGAGAAAGCAACTCCGGTCGAGCGGATGTCGTCCGCGAATGTCGCCCCGAGCGGATCGCGCTTCACCTTGCCGATATAGGCGGCTGAGACGCCAAACGAGGCGACGCCGACGATGGTGTTGGCTGCCGAGCCGCCCGAGATCACGCGCGGATCGACACGGGCGGCGTACAGCGCCTCGGCGCGATCCTCGTCGATCAGGTTCATCGCGCCCTTCAGCATCTCCTGGGCGCTGAGATAGGCGTCGTCCGCGTAGGCGAGAAGATCGACAAGCGAATTGCCCAGCCCCAAGATTTCGACCGTCGCGCTCATCGCCCCTCTCGAATTGTTTGCGCCGCGGTCCTCGCATTGGGGCGAGGCGCGGTCAACCGGCGCCGTTCGCGATAGCCCCCTGTTTAAAGACGGCGCCGCCGTCTACGCCTCACGCCTTTTTTAGCCCCAACTGACTCGCGATCAATTTGTCGACCATGCGCTTTGGAAACCTTCTCGTTATCAGAGTGGTGATCGGATCGGGCGCGAGAGTGTATCGCGTCCTGGGCCTCGGGGCGGTAAGCGCCCTCCGGACCGTTTCGCCAATCCTTTCCGGAGCCAGTCCCTTCTTACCCGTTTCGAGCGCATAGCGCTTCATCCGGGCAAGCGCCGGCGCATAAGGCGAATTGGCGAATTGACCGTCGTCGGCAGCGACCGACTTGTCCCAGATCGGGGTCGCCACGTTGCCGGGCGCGACCACAATCACGTCGACCCCGAACATCATCAATTCGCGACGCAACGCTTCCGACAGGCCTTCGAGCCCGAACTTTGACGCGGCGTAGGCGCCCGCGAACGGGAAAGCGGTTTTTCCGCCGACTGAGGAGATCATCACGATCCGCCCGGGCGGACCTTTCAACGCGCGGTCGACGCCGACGAGGGGCGCAAAGGCCTGGGTGACAATCAGTTGGCCGATAAGGTTGACGTCGATCTGCCGCCTGAAATCGTCGATGCTGAGTTCGAGCAGCGGTCCAGGCACGGCGATCCCGGCGTTGTTGACGAGCCCGAACAGGGTTTCGCCGCCGAGCGCGGCCCGGACCTTACCGGCCGCCTCGCCGACGGCCGCCGGCTCGGTCACGTCGAAGATCAGCGGGGTAAAATTTGGGCCAAACTCCTTCACGAGCCGATCGGCGTCGGGTTCCTTGCGCACGCCGCCGAAGACGCGAAACCCGCCGGCGATGAGGACCTTGACACAGCCCCAGCCGATGCCGGTGGACGCGCCCGTGACCACGACCGATTTCATTGATTCGCCTTATCTTCAGAGATTTGGTCCATGATAGCGATCAAGCCGATGCTCCGACAGTCGGCGCAAGCTTCCACCCTTGACTTTGCGGCTCCCCCAGTCCACATGCGGTTCAAGCCGCCACCGTGCGGCCATTGGCGGTTCGGCCGCGTGAGGGGCTTTTCAGTCCGCCTGCCGTGCGCTTTTTAACCCTCATTCGACGTCCGGACACGCGGGGCGTTCCTTAAACCCCCAAGCCGCTATAGGCGCGTCTCGCGCCGTTGCGGTATTTTGAAAGACTTTCACCTTGGATAATTTTCACGGGTTCGGCCTCACCACGCCCCTCAATGCCGCGTTGGCCAAGTTTGGCTATGCGCGTCCAACCCCGATTCAGGTCCACGCAATCCCGCCGCTGATGAAGGGCCGCGACCTGATCGGCATTGCTCAGACCGGCACCGGCAAGACGGCCGCCTTCGCGCTGCCGATCCTCAACCAGCTTGCAACCGACCGGCGCCCAGCGCCGAGAGGCGGCGCGCGTGTGCTCGTTCTAAGCCCGACACGCGAACTCGCGAGCCAGATCGCCCAAAGCTTCCGCGACCTTTCGGACGGGCTCGGGTTCAAGATCGCGGTCGTCTTCGGCGGCGTTCCGCATGGCGCTCAAATTCGTGCGCTTCAAGCAGGCCTCGACGTGCTGGTTGCGACGCCCGGCCGCCTGCTCGATCATCTCGACGCCGGCGTCGCGCGTCTCGGCGCGGTCGAATTCCTGGTGCTCGACGAGGTCGATCAGATGCTCGACCTCGGCTTCGTCAAGCCAATCCGCCGCATCGTCCGGGAATTGCCCAAGCGGCGGCAGAACCTGTTTTTCTCCGCGACCATGCCCGCTGACATTCGCACGCTCGCCGGCGAATTGCTGCAGGACCCGATCGAGGTCTCGGTGACGCCTCCCGCCAAGACCGCCGACCGCGTCGAGCATAGCGTCGTCCTGATCGAAGCGGCGAAGAAGCGCGACCTGCTGGTCGAACTGTTCAACGACTCCGAACTTACGCGCGTCATCGTCTTCACCCGCACCAAGCACGGCGCCGACCGCGTCGCCCGCGCCCTCGACGAGGCGGGCGTCAATGCCTCCGCCATTCATGGCAACAAGAGCCAGGGCCAGCGTGAGCGCGCGTTGGCCGCCTTCCGCGGCGGAGAGACGCGGGCGCTGGTTGCGACCGACATCGCCGCGCGCGGCATCGACATCGACGGCGTAAGCCACGTCGTCAATTTTGAACTGCCGCAAGTCGCCGAGGCCTACGTCCATCGCATCGGCCGCACGGCGCGAGCGGGCAATGCGGGACAGGCGATCTCGCTCTGCGATCATGAAGAACGCGATCTTTTGCGAGCGATCGAGCGCCTGACGCGGCTTACTCTGCCTAAGACCGACCGCCGCGGCGCGGCCGGCCCGAAGCCCGCGCCCGTCGTCCGGAAGGCGGCGAGCGCGGCAGCGGCAGCGCCCGCGCCGAAGCGACCGCATCATCTGCCGCATCGCGACAACCGGGGCGCCGGCGCGCTCGCAGGAGACCCGCGCTCGGGCCATCGTCCGGGCTTTCGCCCGGGCGGCGCGGCGCGCTTCGGGCGTGAGGTCAAAGGCCGGCGCTGATCGCAGCGCCGTTCGGGCCAGCCTCAAGGGCGAGGCTGGCCGCGGCGGCCAAGGTCTCCCAGTCGCGCCCGTCGGCCAACGCCACGGGACACGCAAGTCCGTACAGCTCAACGGCGACCATCGCGCCGACGACGACGATCGCGTCGCGCTCCAGCATCAGGATTGCCGCCGGCCCGTTGCCGAGCCGTAGCGCCTCGGCGAGCGTGGCGCTGCCCGAGCTTGAGCCGCGCCCGCTTGGCATCATCAGCATGCGGCCGGCTACGCTCGCGCCCCGCTGCGGATGCCAACGATCGATGATCCTTCCTGTGACCGGGTCGAGCCCGCCCCAGAAGCTGAGCGGCTCGTCGAGCCGCAAGATCGGACCGGACGCCGCGCCTGGAACAAGCGTCACGGCATCGAACGTTCGCGCGTTCATAGCCGCACCAGCTTGCCGGCCCGCGCCGAGGCGACGCATTCCGCGAGCGACCCGTAGGCGATCTCGACCCCGAGATTGCCGGGCGCGTAATAGGCGCATTTGCCGGAATTGGTCATGACCGTTCCCACGCCAACATGCATCAGCGCGCTGACATAGACGCAGGTGTCGGCGACCAGCGTCACCCGGGCGGCGCGGAGCGGCGCTTCCCAGCCGCGCTTGCGAACTTCGTCCAGCGTCGCCCGGCTGCAGTTGACAAAAATGTCGATAAGCGGGCGCTCGCCATCGAGGAGCGGCATGAGCAGGGCGAATTGATCAATTGAGAAATGCGGCGTGCCAAGCGAGATGGCGCCGAGTGGCGCGCCGTCGACGACGCTGGAGAGCGAACGCGCCGCCTCACACAAATTTTCAGCCGTCAATTGCAGGCGAAACTCCGGCGCCGCGTCGCCGCAAGCGGTCTCGAGGTCCGGCGCTTCTGGTGTGCGGCCCACGACATGAAACAGCGCCACGGCACCAGACGAAGCAGCGGCCGCGCCGAGCGCCTTCAAATCATCGTCGCTCATGCCGGCGGGCAGGCCGACAATCGCCGGAACGAGGCCGCCGCAGCGCCGTCCGATCGTATGGCAGACCGCAACCGCGAGGCGCTCCAGGTCCCAATCGTCGGGAACCGAGGCGATCTCGACGATCGCCCGCGCGGCGCGATTTTCGATCAGATGCAGGCCATATGCGGGGGCGCGGCCGGTCATGGCGCAGCAGGGGTCGATGAAATCGCCATAGCGATTGGTGCGCGCGCCGATCACCGAATTGGCGAAGGCGATCGCGTTCGATTCTCCCCAGGCGATCTGCGCGCCGAAGCGTGGGCGCCAGGCAGTCTGATAAGGCGCGCAGGTAAAGGTCGGCGCGCAGCCAAGCTCGACATGCGCGCGCATGAGTCGGGCTCCGTTCTCCGAATGCACCTTTGTTCCGCGAAAGAGCTCGGGGTGAATAAGGTCGACCGAGCCGACGTTGAGGGTTGTCGGCACGCGAACCTTGCCGCCGAGGTCGATCATCCGTTCGACGAAATCGAGACTCGCGCGCCCGTGATAGAGACAGCCGTCGATATGCGCCCCCTCGATGTCGATGAAGGCGCGCGCGCCGACCGCTTCGGCGAAGCGCACAAGCAACCGCATGGCGAACGCCGCGCCCCCGCCGTGCACGCCGCTCAAAAGTTCGCGATCGAACGGGGAAAGGTCGGGAGCCATCGACGGCGACTATCGGCGGGTGGTCAGCGCAGTCAATGTGCCGCCACTGCCTATGCTACGCTCGGACCGGTAGGAGATTGGAGCGTCGGATGCCACTCGACGCGGCGCGCGTGGGGATCCCCTCACATCCCATAGCCGCGCGCCATCGCCGCCGCGCAAAGCGGAATGAGGGCGAACAATCCCGCCTCGACATACAAGACCTGGCGCAATTGCGCGATCTGGTCCGCCGGCGGGCGGAATGACGGGTCAGCGCGAACCTGCCTTCGCCAGACGAGGTACATATAGGTCGGGGCGACCGAGAGAAGGGCGACCCCGACAAACAGCGCCATCTTGGCCCAAAAGAATATGTTGACGAGATAGTACTCGTAGCCCTTGGCGCCGAAGAACACCCGCAAAACCCCCGCGGCGACAACGAGCGCCGCCAAAATGCCGTACCAGGCGTCAACGCGAGCGAGCCTCAGCGCCATGTGGTCGTCGATCGGCCCCGCCGTGAGGAAGATCTCGGCCGACAGGATCCCGGCGAGCGAAAAGACCGCCAGGTGATGGAAACTTGCGAGCAGCCAATCGACGAACATCTCTCCTCCGACCGATTCCGTGCCCAACCGTAACTGTCTCCGCCAAGCGCCGCCAGCAAAGGCGATTGACTTTGATTTAAGCTCCGCCTATAGGCTGAAGCCTGCTCCAGCGCGGCCGCAAGGCCGCGCTTTTGGTTTTGAGCCTCATCTCAAATCCGAGCGTCAAACCCGCGGTTCGCGAGAGCCGCATTTCGGTCCACTGCAAAGAAGCCGGCCGCGCATGTCCCCATGCGTAGTGAGCCGGGCGGAACACGGGAAAGAACGATGTTCGCAGTCATCAAGACCGGCGGCAAACAATACAAGGTTGCCGCCGACGACAAGATCACCGTTATGACGCTGCCCGGCGAAGCGGGCGAAAGGATCGTGTTCGACGAGGTGCTGGCGCTGTTCGACGGCGAGAGCAATCATGTCGGCGCCCCGCGCGTCGCGGGAGCGAGCGTGGTCGGCGAAATCGTCGAGCAGGCGCGCGGACCCAAGGTCTACGCCTTCAAGAAGCGCCGGCGCAAGAATTCAAAGCGCAAGCGCGGCCATCGGCAGGACCTCACGATCGTGCGGGTGACCGATATTCTGAGCGGCGGCGAATCGCCTGCGAGAGCGGCGCCTCCTTCGGCGAGCGAATAGGATCGAGCGATTCCCCGGCGCGCTCAAATGCGGTATAGGTAGGGTAAAGTTGGGCGCCGCGTAACGCGTCGCCCGCAGCAGGTTTCGGAGCGAAGACTATGGCTCACAAAAAGGCAGGCGGTTCGTCGCGCAATGGCCGCGATTCGGCCGGCCGGCGTTTGGGCGTGAAAAAGTTCGGCGGCGAGCAAGTTATTGGCGGCATGATTCTTGTACGCCAACGAGGAACCAAATTTCACGCCGGCCGAAATGTCGGCCTTGGCACGGACCATACGCTGTTCGCCACCGCCGCCGGCGAAGTCGCTTTCGAGCGAAAAGGCGACGGGCGCCAATATGTAACGGTACGCGCGATTAGCGCTTCAGAATAAAGCGGGGAGCAAGACGAGAACCCCGCTTCGGCGACAAGCCCCCGCGGACGTTCTCGAAAGACAAAATTTCGAGATGAGACAAAAGGCCAAAGAGCCTCCTCAATCGTCCGGTAAGCGAAGCTTACGAAGGGGATGCGGTCGCCGCGTCCCCTTCGTCGTTTTTGCCCCGTCAACGGGGCGCTGACCGGTGATGACATGTTCCCCGATCTGGCAAGAGACGATGTGTTCCGGCTCGAGACGTCGCGGCTTTGGCTGCGCTGGCCCAGGATCTGCGACGCCGCGGCAATCCATAAATTTTGCAGCCGATGGGAAGTCGCTCGTTACACCGCGCGCATTCCCCATCCCTATCCCGAAGGTTCGGCTGAGCGGTTCATCTACGCCGCGCGCGAAGCCAACTCGGCCGGACGCGACCTGATCTTGGTGATGACGCCGATCAAAGGCAAGACCGAGGCCATTGGGTCCATCAGCCTCGAATCGCGCGGCCGGGACCGCTTGGCGCTTGGCTTTGCGCTGGCGCCTGAGGCGTGGGGCAAGGGTCTTACGACCGAGGCCGCCGAAGCGATGATCAACGCGGGCTTTGGGCTTACGCCAGCGGTCGAGATCCTGGCCAGCGTCCGGGTCGAGAACGAGGCCTCGAAGGGCGTGCTCGAAAAATGCGGGTTTGCGCTTCTCGGTACGGGCCTGCAGGGCGCGCCGGCGCGCGGGGGCATGGTCGAGTGCCACAGCTTTGGCCTTGCCCGCAAAGATTGGGCGGGCGCCGCCTTGCCGCGGCGCGGGGCGGCCACCCCTTTGGCGCGCGTCTCGTGATCGGCGCAACGCGATGAAATTCCTCAATTCCGCCCGCGTCTACATTCGCTCGGGCGACGGCGGAGCGGGCGCGGTCTCGTTCCGCCGCGAGAAATTCATCGAGTTTGGCGGCCCGGACGGGGGCGACGGCGGGCGGGGCGGCGACGTCGTGGTCGAATGCGCGGACGGGCTCAACACGCTGATCGACTTTCGCTACCAACAGCATTTCAAGGCCAAGACCGGAATGCACGGCATGGGCCGCAACCGCGCCGGCGGGCGCGGCGCCGACGCGGTGCTGAAGGCGCCGGTCGGAACGCAGGTGTTCGACGAGGAGACGGGCGCGATGCTCGCCGACCTCACCGAGCCAGGCGAGCGCGTGGTCGTTGCCGCTGGCGGCAATGGTGGTTTTGGCAACCTCCATTTCACCACCTCGACCAATCGCGCCCCACGGCGGGCCAATCCAGGCCTGCCGGGCGTCGAGCGCACGCTTCTTTTGCGGCTGAAGCTGATCGCCGACGCCGGCCTCATCGGCCTGCCGAACGCCGGCAAATCGACCTTCCTCGCCGCGGTTTCCGCCGCCAAACCGAAGATCGCCGATTATCCATTCACCACTCTTCATCCGGGCCTGGGCGTGGTTCGGATTGACGGGCGCGATTTTGTGCTCGCCGACATTCCAGGCCTGATCGAGGGCGCGCACGAGGGTCATGGCCTCGGCGACCGGTTCCTCGGCCATGTCGAGCGCTGCGGCGCGCTCGTCCATCTCGTGGACGCGACGGGCGCAAATGCCGGCGCCGACTACCGCACGGTCCGCCGCGAACTTGCCGCTTATGGCGCCGGTCTTGCCGAAAAGACCGAGATTGTCGCGCTGTCGAAGGTCGACGCGGTCGACGAAGCGACGCTCAAGAAGCAGACAGAGCGGCTTGTGCGCGTGATCCGCGACTTCGGACCGCCGCTTGGGCCGCGGGTAAAGCGCGCCAAGCCTTTTCTGCTCTCGACGGCGACCCGTGCCGGCGTGACTGAGCTTTTGCGGGCCACGATGGCGGCAATCGAAGCGCGGCGAGCGAGCGAATCTGTGGCCAACGCGAAGCCGGCCCAATGGGCGCCGTCGATTTAGCGCGGCTCTCCCCTCTCCTATGGGAGAGGGGTTGGGGGTGAGGGTTTACGCGCGAAGCCCGCATCGCGCTTCAAGCCGAATCCCTCATCCGGCCGCGCTTCGCGTAGCCACCTTCTCCCGGAGGAGAAGGTAAGGAGGGCGTCAATCGTCCAGCTTGCGCGCCTCTTCCGGCAGCATGATCGGCACGCCGTCCCGGATCGGATAGGCAAGCCGCGCGGCGCGTGAAACGAGCTCCTGCCGCACTGGATCGTAAGTGAGCTCGGCTCGCGTCACCGGGCACACCAGGATCTCCAAGAGACGGGCGTCGACCTTCGGCCCAGGGCGCTCGTTTTCCAGCGCGCGCTTCTCCGCATCATCGCTCATGAGACTGGTCCTCCACCGGAGCGAGGCGCGTCAGAAGCGCAAAGCGGCCACCTGACGCACCCCGTCGATCTTGCTCACTTTCGCTATGACCTCAGGCGGCGCGGTCCCATCGATGGAGACAAGCGCGATCGCCGAACCGCCCTGTTCGTCGCGCCCAAGCGCGAAGGTCGCAATATTAACGCCCGCGTCCCCCAGAAGGCTGGCGAAGCGCCCGATGAAGCCCGGCTTGTCTTCGTTGGTGACATAGACCATCGAGGGGGTGAATTCAGCGTCGACCTTGATGCCCTTGATCGAAAGGATGCGCGGTTTGCCGTCATGAAAGACAGTCCCGCCGATCGCCCGCGTTTGTTCCGCCGTCGCGACGGTGAGGGTGATGAAGCTTTCGTAATCGCCATCCGCGGCGCGGGTCATTTCCTCGATCACAATCCCGCGCTGGGCGGCGACCGTGGGCGCCGACACGACGTTGACATCGCCAAGCGAGGGACGCAGCAGGCCCGCGATCGCGGCCGACGTCAACGCCTTGATTTTGAGTTCGGAGACCGCGCCTTCGTAAGTGAGTGTGACCTTCTGGATCGGCGCCTGCGTGAGTTGGCCGGCGAATGAACCGAGACCCTCCGCCAGGGCGATGAACGGCTTGAGCTTCGGCGCCTCTTCCGCAGTGATCGACGGAAAGTTGATCGCGTTCGAAATCGCCCCGCGCGTCAGATAGTCCGACATTTGTTCGGCGACCTGGAGCGCCACGTTCTCCTGCGCTTCGTTGGTGGAGGCGCCGAGATGCGGCGTGGCGATAAAATTTGGATGGCCGAACAGTGTGTTGGCGGTCGCGGGCTCCTCGATGAAGACATCGAAAGCCGCGCCCGAGACGTGACCGCTGTCAAGCGCGGCGCGCAAGGCGGCTTCGTCGACGAGGCCGCCACGAGCGCAATTGATGATGCGGACGCCCGGCTTGGTCTTCGCCAGATTTTCCGCCGAGAGGATGTTGCGCGTCTGCGCCGTCAGCGGCGTGTGCAGGGTGATGAAATCGGCACGCGCCAGGAGATCGTCCAGCTCAAGCTTTTCGACACCAATCTCTTGAGCGCGCTCAGGACTCAGGAACGGATCAAAGGCGACGACCCGCATCTTCAATCCTAAGGCACGCGAGGCGACGATCGAACCGATATTTCCACAGCCGATGACGCCGAGCGTCTTGCCGGTCAGTTCGACTCCCATGAACCGGTTTTTTTCCCACTTGCCCGCTTGGGTCGAGACGTCGGCGCTCGGAATTTGCCGCGCGAGCGCAAACATCAGTGCGATCGCATGCTCGGCGGTGGTGATCGAATTGCCGAACGGGGTGTTCATCACGATTACGCCTCGAGCCGTGGCGGCTGCAATGTCGACGTTGTCGACGCCGATGCCCGCACGGCCGACGACCTTCAGTTTCGCCGCGCGTTCGAGCAGCTTGGCCGTGACCTTGGTATTGGAGCGAATGGCGAGCCCATCATAGTCGCCGATGATTTTCGCCAGCTCCTCCTTTTCGAGGCCGGGTTTGACGTCGACCTCGACGCCGCGCTCCTTGAAGATGGCGACGGCGGCTGGGGAAAGCTTATCGGAAATAAGAACACGGGGAGTCATGGCGGATGACCTTCGGTTGGTGGGCGGCGCTCGGGCGCCGGCGCGAATGGTTTGTGCTGGGGCTGCTTGCGATCGGATCTCGGCTGGCAAGCTCGAACCGAGACCCGACGGGGCTCGCCGTTAAGCGAGCCGGTCAGGCGGCTTTAGCGAGCTTGCTCTTCTCGAGGACGAAGGCGTAGTCGAGCCAGCGGGTCAGCGCCTCGACGTCGGTCGTCTCGACCGTCGCGCCGCACCAAATGCGCAAGCCCGCCGGCGCGTCGCGATAGGCGCCGATGTCGAACGCCACCTTTTCCTTCTCCAGGAAACTTGCGATCGCTTTCGCAAACGCGGCCTGGCCGTCGGCGGACAGAGCGGCGACCGCCGGATCAACCACCTTCATGCAGACGCTGGTGTTCGAGCGTGTCTCCGGCGCACGCGCCAGGAAATCGATCCACGGCGTGCGCTCGACCCAATTCGCGATCCCCGCGGCGTTTGCGTCGGCGCGAGCGAATAGCGCCTTCAATCCGCCGAGCGATTTCGCCCAGTTGAGGGCGTCGAGATAGTCCTCCACGCACAGCATGGACGGAGTGTTGATGGTCTCGCCCTCGAAAAAGCCCTCGGTGAGCTTGCCGCCCTTGGCGAGGCGGAACAGCTTCGGCAGGGGCCACGGCGGCGTATAGGTCTCAAGGCGTTCGGCCGCACGCGGACTGAGGATGATGACGCCGTGCGCCGCCTCCCCGCCGAGGACCTTCTGCCAAGAAAAGGTGACGACATCGAGCTTCGGCCAGTCGAGCTTCTGCGCGAAGGCGGCCGATGTCGCGTCGCAGATCGTCAACCCCGTGCGGTCGCCGGCGATCCAATCGCCGTTTGGCACCCGGACGCCCGAGGTGGTGCCGTTCCAAGTGAAGACGACATCGTTGTCGAAATTGACCTCAGCGAGATTCGGCAATTCGCCGTAGGGCGCCTTGAGCGTGCGCACGTCCTTCAGCTTGAGCTGCTTGACGACATCGGTCACCCATCCATCGCCAAAGCTCTCCCAGGCGAGAACATCGACGCCTCGCGCGCCGAGGAGCGTCCAGAGCGCCATCTCGACGGCGCCGGTATCGGAGCCCGGGGTGATTCCGATGCGATAGTCGGCGGGAACGCCGAGCACTTCGCGGGTAAGGTCAATCGCAAGTTTGAGCTTGGCTTTGCCGGGCTTGGCGCGATGCGAGCGGCCAAGGGCGGCGGCGTGGAGAACGGCGGGAGTCCAACCGGGGCGCTTTGCGCAAGGGCCGGAGGAAAAGCAAGCGTTCGCGGGCCGAACGCCCGGCGCATTGGTCGTCATGATGTGCCATCCTTTCAGATGTGCGCCTCTCGTTGGGGAGAGGTGTCCCGCCCCGGCTCATATCGGAATCGTCCGATAACAGCAAGCGGCTCTGCAGGGTCACAGCGCAAGAGGCGGAATCCGCTTGATCGATTCGATCTATTGGTCCAAATCGTCTGGAGAAATAAACATCGTATCTATGCTATTTAGTTGTGTTCGACCTCCGGGAGGTTTTGCGCGGATGGTGAAGCTGTAAGGCGCACGAGGCGTAAGCGCTCAAGGACGCAAGTCGCGCGCAAAGGAGGTCCTAACCCCGTGAAATGATTGGCGCGCGTGAATTGGTGCGCGCGCCAGGCGGACCCGTCGCCGGAGTCGTCCTTGGACGCCCTACGGCTCCTAGCGCCGGCTCTTCCGCTTGCCCGCGATTTCGGCGCCCTGACGCTTTCGCCGGACGCGTTGCGGCTGCGCTGCGGAAGCGCGCGAAGTCTTCGCTAATACGCTGATACCGCACGCCGGTGAAGAACAAGATTTGAGCGCCGCGCTCACCCGAAGCCATGCGCCGGGGACTGTTCGCGGGCCGGAAACGGATGACATTGTTCATTGCGGCCCCCGTTGAGAATCGGTCGATCGTAGCGATCGCCCTCAATGTCGAAGCGCCAAGGTTAACAAATGGTCAAAGTGCGCTGCTTCCTGTTCACATTCCGGGCTACGGAACGCCGCACTGCAAATTCAGTTTATGGCCCACGAATCCGCGTGCGATCATTTTAATATCCGAATTGCTCGGCGGCCGCTGCATCGCCCCAGGCGATAAAGGGGCCATTGCGCAATCCACTTCCGACTTTGCCGTAGGAAAGCGGCTGTCCTGAAGGATCGCGAACGGCGCCCCCGGCTGCGCGCAAAACCGCGTCGGCCGCCGCAGTGTCCCATTCCATCGTGGGCGCGAACCGCGGATAGACATCGCCAAGGCCCTCAGCGATCAGGCAAAACTTCAGCGATGAACCCGCAAATCGCGTCTCCCCAATTGGCAATCTTTTGAGAAAGGAATCCGACTCTGGGTCAAGATGGGAGCGGCTTGCAAACGCGACCAAGCTCGTTGGCGCGCGACGAGTCCTGATTCGCCGCCGCAATCCTTCGTCGGGCGCCTCCGCGCCGAGGCGCACTCCGCACGCGAACGCCGAGTCGCCGCCCATCCACAACCGGCCGATTGCGGGCGCATATACGGCGCCAGCGATCGGAACGCCGAGCTCTATGAGCGCTATGTTGATCGTAAACTCGCCGTTGCCAGCGAGAAATTCCCGCGTTCCATCGAGCGGATCCACCAGCAGGAAACGCTCGGCGACTTGAGGCTGAGCTCCAGCCGCCATCGCCTCTTCGGCGCATACCGGCGGCAGGGGGACCATGCTCGCAAGACATTCGCAAATAATGGTCTCGGCCCGATGATCCGCTGACGTAACTGGACTGCCGTCTTCCTTTGAGGCGACGTCGCAGCCGCGCTCGTATTCCTCCATCACCGCCGGTCCCGCGGCGAGCGCGACCTTGGTTAGAAACAGGGCAATTTCGTCGCGGCTGCTGCGATCGATCGCGAAGGGGTTTGGATCCAAAAGAATCGAACTCAAGACGTGTCCTTATCTCAATCAGCAGGCTTGGAGCGGGTCGGAAAGCGTCGGCGCCGCCTCTCGCGATCCGTCGGACCCAACGCGCTTAACCAAGGCAAATGAACTATTGGCGTAGTCGGGCTTGCATCGCAACGGGGGCCCGAATCGGGTAGATAGGATTCGAATCACCTAAGTACACGGCCGCTCGTCCTTCCATCTCCGCCAAGGCCCCGATATCGAACCCAGGATCAACTGCTTGACGATAACCTCGCTAACTCCGCTCGACCTCGCCGCGCTGCTTTGCTCGCGCGTGTGCCACGACGTGATCAGCCCGGTCGGGGCGATCATCAACGGCCTCGAAGTGCTTGACGGAGAGCAGGATGAGGAGATGCGCGCGGTAGCCATGGAACTCATCAGGAAGAGCGCGGATTCGGCCTCGGCGCGCCTTCAGTTTTGCCGGCTGGCTTTCGGCGCCGCGGGTTCGTTCGGCGCGATGATCGATACGGGCGATGCGGAAAAGGTGGCGAGGGATATTTTCGCCAATGGTCGCACGGTTCTGCAGTGGAGCGGCGGTCGGCGGATGGCGTCGAGAAGTTCCGTCAAGCTATTGCTCAACCTTTGCCTTATCGCGGCCAGCGCCGTGCCCCGGGGTGGCGTCATAGCGGTGGATCTCTCGGGCGAAGACGACGCACTGATGATACGTGTCGAGGCCAAGGGTACAAACGCTCGGCTGTCCCACAGCGCAGCCGATTTCCTGAGCAACGCTCCTCCCAGAGAAGCGATCGACGGCCATTCCATTCAGCTCTATTTCACAACGCTTTTGGCCCGGGAGTCCCGCGCGACCCTCAACGTGTCGACTTCGCCGGAAAGTGTGACGCTAACGGCTGCTCCAGCGCCTCGGCTTAACGACATACAGGTTGCCGCACGCGCGGCTGACGGCTCGCCGGCCGCGTGACGAGCCATTGATCCCAATCCCCGTGCGATCGAAAATCACATTCGTTTTCGGCGCCGACAGCTACTCCCTAACGGGCGTGTCGTCGGCGATCTCGGGAGCGTCTGGCCCCTCTGCTTCACCTGAACCGGCTCCGCCAAATCCATATGGCGACCGCAGCCGCCGGCGTCGGCCTCGGGCTGGAAAGGCGCTTCCCTCTGACGGCGATTCGAACTCGGAGGGGGCAGCGTCGGGAGTCGCGATAGGCGTCGGCGATGCTGCCGTCTCGGGGGACGGCGCGCCCGCGGCCGGATCCGTGTTATTCGGCCTCGGGCTCGCCGTAATGAAGGAGGGAAGCCCAGCCGGCGCTGCCGCCTCGGCGCCGGCTTCTCGCGTCGGCTGAGGATCTCGGTAGGGCCGGAAATCCCGCGGACGACCATCGCGCCCTTGCCGATTGTCGCGATAACCCTCGTTTCGCTCAGGGAATTGTCGATCGGGTCGCGGACCGCGATCCGGAAATCGGTTGCCTTGACGCTCCTGCCGGGGCGCAAATCCCCCGCGATCGGCGCCGCCCTGGCGCTCGGCATCGTATGGCGGTCTCTCGCCGAACGGTTGTGGGGCGTTCGGCGCGGCGTTCGGTTGTGGTTGAAATCCTTGTTGCGGCTGCTGGTAAACGTTCTGCCGCTCCGCTGGCGAGGCGAAACGATCCGACAGCGTGCCGAAATCGCCATCGTCTTCCAGGTCGTCGCCTTCGCCCTCTCCGGGCGGCCGCTGCTGACCACTCTGTGCGAGCGCCTGCGCCGCTTGGGCCGCCGCAATAAGTCGGAAGTAATGCTCGGCGTGTTGCAAATAATTTTCCGCAGCGACCGGATCTCCGCCCGTGTGAGCGTCCCTGGCGAGCTGGAGATATTTTTCCGCGACGTGATGCGCGTTGCCGCGTATTTTGACGTCCGGCCCATTCGAACTCGTAGGATCGCGTTAGAGGATTGGGGCCACGCCGATTGTTCGTCGGCCGGCCGCGCATCCTCTTATTCTGACCTGGTCTCATTTTGATTTCCCAATATCCATCCGGTTAAGCCCCGGAGCTCTTCCGATCAATCTCGGCGCAAGCTTTCTCGAATTTGGCGCGAGAAGACCGGTTCAAGCCATTCGCGTCGCTCGAATGGGCTGATCTCATCGCACCCGACGCACGGACACGAGCGATCGCATTGATCCCCATCCCGTGCGAATTTCCCTTTACCAGCGGCGCCCCCTGGCCGCGCTCGGACCACGTCCTATGTCCGGAAAGCCCTTTCGAGGCTGCCTCGCCTGACGATGCTCCGCGACTTCAGCAACCCTGCCTCCGCGCTCAAACAGTTCGCGTCGGTTCAGGTCGGGGGCTGGAGCGTCGGAATTGATATTGCCGGCGAATCCCTTCTGACCAGAATAGCGTTTTTTGCTTGGATCGCCAAGCCGTAATTCGACCCGTGATCGAATTCCGGGGTTCGAACCATCAAAGCGACGGCTGACCACAAATCGCGGGCGAATCAGTTTTTAGCCGACCCCTGAACCGGTCCGACCGGGGCGCGGAAGCCCTGGGGAGGATCGGTCAGCCATTCGCGGTCGGGCTCAGGTCCGAGCGCCGCAGCCGACTTTCCCATTCCCATCCAGTTCAGTGGATTGAGGTTGCCGAGCGCCGATGACGTCGATGAGGTCGATCCGCAAGCGCTTCCGCACTTCACCTCTTGTCCGTCCGAATCGACAGCACGAACGGTCACGGGCTCGTTCGCCGGGAATGGATGTGTGTAGCGCAGACGCGCATCTCCCACTCCAGCGATCGTCTTCTTTCCCTCTTCCTTCAGGGCTTTCCGGCGCACGATCTCCTGATTCACGGGCCAACCGGGATCTGCGGTAGCGGACGAGCCAGGAGGCGGCAACTCTTCATTCGGCGGCAAGACGAGCTTCCCGTGCTCGCGATAGTCGATCGGAGGAGGCTTTTCCCCCCCCAAACCAAATCCAATGACCGGACCAAAAATCGATCCAAGTCCTTGCCAGAGAGGCGCCGCGCCATCGTCGCCGGCCCAAGCGGGCGCACTGACTACACTGGCGCAGGTCAGCGTCAGCGCGACCGCCAATGATCGCAAACCAAAACCCCTCGTCCCCAACACCTGTCCTCCGCGAGCGTTGCGACAACAGTTCAACGCGGTATCTCGCCACAAATTTCGGCTATTCGATGACGTTTGCGACGTTTCTTAGCCGCCGCGCCGGAACGCAGGACGATCCTTGCCAATCTCAGGTCGCGCCACGACGAGGACTCCCCTGGCTTCGGCTCTTCGGCGCGCGTGGGATGAGCAACACGTCAAGAATCAAAAGCACGACCCCGACATTGATGGCCGCGTCAGCGACATTAAAAACGAAAAAGTGACGACCAAACGCGTGCAAATCCATGTAGTCAATGACCGCTCCATGCGCAATACGATCAATCGCATTGCCTAGAGCGCCGCCAATAATCAACCCAAGGCCGACGGCGGACAACGCGGATCGGGATCGAAACAGCCACCACGCAAGCAAGCAGGTCGCCGCCAAAGTCAGCGCTAGCAGCGCGATCTGCGCCGAGGCCGAATCGCGGGCGAACAAGCTAAACGAAATGCCCCGGTTCCATCGCAACGTTAAATCAAGAAACGGTGTGAGCGGCCTCGGATCGACGTCGGGTCGGGCGGAATAGGACAGAACACCGGCTTTTACGATTTGGTCAATGAGGACAACAGCGAGCGCGATCATACCGCCCACCACGGGCGGCTTCATGGCAAGCGACCCAAGGCTCTCAATTCACGCAACGCCTGCGCATCGCGAGGGGTTACGTCGGGAAAATCGGGCGAGGCGGTTGCCGGATCGAAGTAACGCCACGAGCGCGCGCATTTGACCCCCTGCGCCCGTTCCACAACGACGCCGACGTCAGGCGCTTCGGGCAGTCGAAACGCCGCCCCGGGCATCGGCGTCCCGAATTCGACCGTGATGTCTGAGGTGATGCAGACCTCGGCAAAATCAATGTCTTCGAGCGCCTTCACATGCTCGGGATTGCTGAGATAGACCCGTGGCGCGGCTTCGAGCGAGGAACCGATCTGCTTCTCAGCCCGCGCGATTTCGATCGCGCCGGTGACAGCGAGACGCAACATGCGGATCGTCTCCCAAGTCCTGGCCAGTTGGTCATCCCGCCACGCGGCGGGTATGGCCGGAAATTGCTCGAGATGGATCGAGCTATGGGCGTCGCCTCGCGCTGACCAGGCTTCCTCCGTGGTGAAAACCAGGACCGGCGCAAGCCAAACCGTCACGGCGCGGAAAATGTGCTCGATTGTCTCCAACGCGCCCCGTCGCCTGACGCTGGATGGGGCGTCGCAATAGAGCGCATCCTTGCGAATGTCGAAATAAAAGGCGGACAGATCGGCGTTCATGAACGCGGTGAGCGTCGCGATTACACGCGCGAAGTCGAAGTCCTCGTAAGCCTCGCGAACCTTGAGATCGAGTTCAGCGAGCTTATGCAGCATCAAGCGCTCGAGCCCAGTCATTGCCGAGTGGCCGACCGAATCGCCGGATTCCCGATGAGCGAGGGTTCCGAGCATCCAGCGGATCGTATTGCGCAACTTGCGATAATTGTCGCTGACGGCTTTCAGGATTTCGGGGCCAATGCGTTGATCGTCGGTGTAGTCGACGCTGGCTACCCATAGACGCAGGATGTCGGCGCCCGAAACGCGGATCACGTCCTGCGGGAAGGTCTGGTTGCCCAGCGACTTCGACATTTTGCGCCCGCTCTCGTCGAGCGTGAAGCCGTGGGTCAGCACGACGTCAAATGGGGCGCGCCCGCGCGTGCCACAGCTTTCCAGAAGCGACGACTGAAACCAGCCGCGATGCTGGTCCGAGCCTTCGAGATACATCACCGTGTCTTCGCCGCCATCGACCGCTCGCCGGATGCCGGCCAATCCCGGAAAGTGGTCGGGATCCTCGAGGACGAAGGCGTGGGTGGAACCGGAGTCGAACCAGACTTCGACCAGGTCGTCGACCTTGTCATAAGTCGCGGTATCGTGTTTCGCGCCGAGGAAGCGCTCTTTCGCGCCCTCGGCGAACCAGGCGTCCGCGCCTTCCTGTTCATAGGCGTCGGCGATCCTCGCATTCACCTCTTTGTCGAACAGGATTTCGTGACCGTCCTTGCGGACGAATATCGATAGCGGCACCCCCCAGGCGCGCTGGCGCGACAACACCCAATCGGGCTTGTTGGCGACCATACCCTTGATCCGGTTCTCGCCGGACGGCGGCGCCCATCGCGTGCGTTCAATCGCGTCGACCGCCCGGTTCCGCAAAGTGTCTTGGGTGGCTAAATATGCCTCTTCGCCCAACGCTTTTCGTTTTGCGACATGGTCTATCTGAAAATACCTGAGTGATGAAATCCTTTGATCCATCGCAATAAACCATTGCGGTGTATTGCGAAAAATCACCGGTGTCTTCGAGCGCCAACTGTGTGGATACTGGTGCTTGAGTTTGCCGCGAGCGACAAGCGTGCCTGCCTCGATCAGCGCGTCAATGACCGCTTTATTGGCGTCGCCGACTTTACCTTTGTCGGTGATCACGCGCTTGCCTTCGAAACCCGGCGCCTGATCCGTGAGCGCGCCGTTCTCGTCAACAGTATAGGGGATGCGGGTATCGATGTGGCGCGCCCTCAGCATTTCCTGCGTCTGTGCGGAGGTCCAGATCTCGAAGTCCTCGCGACCGTGTCCAGGTGCGGTATGGACGAAGCCCGTGCCGGCGTCGTCCGTAACATGGTCGCCGTCGAGAAGGGGGACCGTGAACGTATACCCCAACTTCGCCAAAGGGTGGTCAGTCAGATACGTATCGAGCACGCTCGGATCGACGGTCCGGAACTCGTTCGTAACTCTCTACCTTGGCGCTAACGAACACCTCTTCAGCCAATTTGTCCGCGAGGACATAGAGAGCTCCGGGCTTTGCCCAATTGCCTTCGGGCGAAGATTTCACTCGGTAGAGGCCGTACTCGATGCGGCGGGAGAATGAAATCGCGCGGTTTCCTGGAATCGTCCACGGCGTCGTCGTCCAGATTACGATGCTGGCCTGCTGCGCCTCCTCGTCAACGATGTGCTTATCTGTCCCCGTCACCCTGCCTGGCCGATCGACGCGCGGATTCTCGATTCTGTCGACTCTTCCCGCGAAGTTGATCGGGAACGCCACATAGACCGTGTCGCTGACATGGTCTTCGTATTCGACCTCAGCCTCGGCGAGCGCCGTCTTCTCGATGACGCTCCACATCACCGGCTTCGAGCCGCGATAGAGCAGCCCGCTGGCGACGAATTTGAAGATTTCCCGGGCGATCTGCGCCTCGGCTGGATAGCTCATCGTCGTGTACGGGTGATCCCAATCGCCGACGACTCCCAACCGCTTGAATTCCTCGCGCTGCACCGAGAGCCAGTGTTCAGCATACGCACGGCATTCCCTGCGGAACGCGATGATGGCCTGCGAATCCGAGAAGTCCGGCTTCACCTTGCCCTTGCTTCGGTAGAATTCCTCCTCGACCTTCCATTCGATCGGCAGTCCGTGACAGTCCCAGCCGGGGACGTAGTTGGATTCCCGGCCCGTCATCTGATGTGAACGGACGACGATATCCTTCAGCGTCTTGTTCAGCGCCGTGCCGATGTGGACATTGCCGTTGGCGTAAGGGGGTCCGTCATGGAGCACAAATTTGGGACGGCCCTTGCCACTTTCGCGCAGCGCTCCGTACAGATTCTCGCGCGCCCAACGAGCCAGAATCTCCGGCTCCTTCTGCGGCAGACCGCCCCGCATGGGGAAGTCGGTCTTCGGCAGGAAGAGAGTGCGGGAATAATCGAGGGCCGTGACGGACGCGTCGGACATGGGCTTGGGGGCCAAATTCGGTTTCATTGCCTGGGCGGCGTGGCATTAGAGGATTTGCCGCAATTCGCCAACTTCGTTCTCAGCGCCTTGCGTGGAGAGCGTTCTTGGGGAAGCGTGATGGCTCCATAATTCAAATCGCTCTGGAGACCGACCGATTTGACTGTCGAGAGCGAATTGTCTTGACAAAATCAGAAATTGGCGCCACGCTTATTTCCCTAAGCGGAATCTGTGCGTCGGGCGCAGCCGGGCGAGGAGAGCGGCTGGCTGTTTGAAAACCTGCCTGACCACAACCCGTCGCGCGAGTTAAGGAAGGAGGGAGGATTTCTTATTTTCATGGGCCGTAACCCTTTGAAAAGTCCCGATTCCGAAAAATAAGCGCTAGTAAACGCTAGCTATTTTACTAGCGCTTAGGAGCGTTTATCGGCGTTTTATTAGCGCTTGCTTGCGGGGAACTCGCGCGGTGGTTGTCGAAGCCCGAAGTCATGTGGGGGCCCGACCCATTGCGCGAAAGGAGGCGTCAGGGCGTTGAAACGACAGCGGCTGATGTTAGACGGGCCTCTTCCACCCAGGAGCAAATGACCCCAGAATGGCGCGAGCCTGCTCCTTGTCCCGCGTCATTTCGGCGACCAGCGCGGGAATGGAATCGAACTTGAGCTCATCCCGGATGCGTTCGATGAACTCGACCTCCACCTCGCGCCCATAAAGATCGCCGTCGAAATCCAGGAGATGAACCTCGAGCAGTGGCGGCCCATCGTCGACCGTCGGGCGGGTGCCAAAGCTGGCGACGGCCGGAAAGGCGCGGCCATCAACCCGGGCCACGACGGCGTAGAATTCCATGCGCAAGGTGGTTGGTCGGCTCGAGCGCGATATTCGCCGTTGGCACGCCGAGTGTGCGGCCGAGCCTCTGGCCCGAAATCACCTGGCCTGAAACCGAGTAGTTGCGGCCAAGACCTCTCGCCGCTGTGGCGAGGTCTCCATCCTCGAGCGCCTTGCGAATGGCGCTCGAGGACACGACCCTCGAGCCGTCTTCGACTTTCGCGACGATTTCGACGCTAAAGCCGTGTCTGAGGCCGGCCTCGGCGAGAGTGGTTGGCGAACCGGATCGGCCCTTGCCAAAATGAAAATCCCACCCGACGACGACCGCGGCGGCGGCGAGCCGCGCAACCAGAATCTTCGCGATGAACTCCTCCGCGCTCATCGCGGCGAGAGAGGCGTCAAAGCGAATGACAACCAGACCCGTCAGTCCGAGCCGCGCGCAAATTGCGGCTTTCTCTCGGGCCGGCGTCAATCGAAACACGACCGTCCGTCCGGCAAAAAAGTCGGCGGGATGCGGTTCGAAAGTCAATAAGGCGCTGGGAGCCGCTCTCTCTTTGGCCACGGCGACCGTGCGTCCAATGACAGCCTGATGCCCCAGATGCAGGCCATCAAAATTTCCGATTGCGTAGACTGCGCCTTCCAACCCGTGCGGCGGCATCGGGTCCGTGGCGAGCACGAAGCCGTTGGTCATCGCGTCCTGCCGATCCTGGGATTCCGCCGACCCGTGCCTGCGTTTCGCGGGCTCGTCAACCTGCCTTGGCGTCCGGACACGGTCAAGCGGACGGCGCCCTGGGTTGGGGCGTCGGGGGAACGCTGAGGACGCCCTCGCCGTCGAGGACGACCCGGTCGCCGACGCGACACTCGCAACGCAATCGGACGCGGCGGTTCTTCTCAGTCAGCTCGACCACCTCAACGCTGACGTCGACGACGTCGCCGATTTTGACTGGGCCGAGAAAGCGCAAGGTTTGCGAGATATAAACAGCGCCCGGTCCGGGCAGCCGCATGCCAATGACCCCAGAAATGAGACTTGCCGTGTATAGCCCATGAACAATTCGACCGCCGAAGCGAGTTTTGCGCGCGAAGTGCTCGGACAAGTGGATCGGATTGTGGTCGCCGGAAAGCTCGGCGAACCCGATCACATCTTCATTCTCGACCGTCTTGCGAATCGTCGCCCGCATGCCGACCGCAAGATCTTCGAAATAGAGCGTCTGAAACAGCGAATTTTGCATGCGAAAAAACCCGAGAGCGCATCAGGCCGACAACGTTCAGCCTACCAGCGCGAGCAAAGGGCCGCGCCTACGGCTGAAGGAAGGGGACGGCGGCGACCGGCCACGCTTCGCTTTCATCGTACAATCGCTGCAGCTCAAGGGGATCGGCCGGCGAGTTCCGGCGTCTCTCCATGCAAGGACCGATGAATGCCTCCGGTGACAAAGAGCGCGTCCAACCCCGCTCGCGCCGCGCCTACGATGTCAGTCCTCATCCCATCGCCGATTGCGAGCACGCGACGCTTTTCAACCCGCGCACCTCCAACCCGCTCCGCAAGCGCCAACGCTCGGTCGTATATTGGCGCATAGGGCTTTCCGGCATAGATCACCGAGCCGCCGACCTCCTCGTATCGACGCGCCAGCGAGCCCGCGCAGTAGATAAGAGTCTCGCCGCGATGGATTACAATGTCCGGATTGGCGCAGATCATCATCATGCCGCGGATCGCCATCGCCCGCAGTTCCGGCTCGTAATCGTCGGGCGTTTCGGTTTCGTCGTTTCTGAGACCGGTGCATAGCGCATATTGGGCGTCTTCGAAGGCGACAAGTCTGGGCCGTTCGCCGCGCGCCGCCGCAGCCTCAAAAAGGCTCAGGTCGCGTTCCGGTCCGATGTGCAGGACTCGATCGCCTGCCTGCTGTTCCATCAATCCAATGGTCACGTCGCCCGAGGTGACGACGGCGTCAAACGCCTCAGGTGAAACCCCAAGCTTCAACACCTGCCGCTTAATGGGTGGAAACGGCCGCGGAGCGTTGCTGATCAGAACGACCGCGCCGCCCCGGCGCCGGAACGACATGAGCGCCTCCGAAGCTGCCGCGAAGGAGGCCAGGCCATTATGCAAGACGCCCCAGATATCGCAAAGAATCACATCGTAGCGGTCGGAGATCTCGCTCAGACCGCTAATTTGCCGAACAACCTGCGCCTGTTCTTGCTTCATCGCCGACGGTCGGGCTAGGCAACGACTTCCCTCCTGTCAAGGCGCAGATCGACGCTGCAGAGGCGGGCTCGGGTTCCGCCGGCCCTGCTTGACGACAGGCGGGTTGGTTCCTAGCTATGAGGCGCGGCAAGCACGCCGTCTTTGAGGGCGCCATGTCATTAACGGCCAAAGTCACGGACGCGAGTTTCGACACCGATGTCATCAAATCCGACGCGCCCGTCGTCGTCGACTTCTGGGCGGAATGGTGCGGGCCATGCCGCATGATTGGGCCGGCGCTTGAAGAAATCGCCACCGAAATGAACGGGAAGGTGAAAATCGCCAAGCTCAATGTGGACGAGAACCCTGGGGTGGCCAGCAAATACGGCATTCGCTCGATCCCGACGCTGATGGTGTTCAAAGGCGGCAAGCAGGTGGCCACCAAGACGGGGGCCGGTCCGAAGAGCGAATTGTCTCGCTGGATCAACGCTTCGGTTTGAGTTCCGGCGCTTCGGGCGATGGGGCTAAACAGGAATGCGCACCGCGGCTCTTAGCCCTCCCATCGGGCTATCGGACAGCGTGATGTCGCCTCCGTGGGAACGAGCAATGTCCCGCGCGATGGCAAGGCCCAAGCCCGAGCCGCCGTCATCTTGGTTGCGCGCTTCGTCCAGGCGATAGAACGGCCGGAAGACATCCTCGCGATAAGCGGGGTCAATGCCGGCGCCGTCATCGTCGACGACGATCGACACGAATTGAGCCTCGCGACTGGCGAAAACGCGAACGCATTCGGCATGACGCTGGGCGTTGGCGACGAGATTGCCGACGCAGCGCTTCATCGCCATCGGCCTTATGCGAATATGAAGATCCCCGCGGGCCTCCACGCCAAGCTCGGCGCCATGTCGTTCGGAAGCGGCCCGGAGTTCATTAAGGATCGATCCAATATTGACCCGGGTGGTTGATTCGCCTGCATCTCCGCGGGCGAAAGACAGATATCCCTCAAGCATCCGCCCCATTTCATCAACGTCTTTCTGCAGCAATTCGCTATCGGCTGAATTGTCGAGCAAAGCCAACGACAATTTGAACCGGGTCAGCATCGTGCGCAGATCATGGCTGACCCCGTTCAGCATTGCCGTTCGCTGTTCGGTCGCTCGCTCGATTCGCCGTTTCATCTCAACGAAGGCATGGCCCGCCTGCCGGACTTCACGCGCCCCATGCGGATTAAAGTCGAGATTTCTGCCTTTGCCAAAATCCTCCGCCGCCTTGGCCAGGCGCACAATGGGTCGGATTTGATTCCGGAGAAAAATGATGGCGAGCGCCAAAAGGACGATCATCGCTCCGAGCATCCAGAGCACGAAAATATGGGCGTTCGCCTCATAGGCCAGCGCGCGACGTGTGACCAAGCGGAGCACGCGGCCCCCAAGATCGACGCGTATTTCCATCAGGCCCGATCGCCCAACCGTGTCGATCCAGAAGGGCTGCGTGACCTGCTTCCTGATTTCCCTGGGGAGGGTCCGCGTGAGCGGGTCCAATGCGCCGAAAAAGGAGCGAGGCATGTCTGGTGGCAAAGGACCAGCGGGCAGCAATGACGCGTCCATGCGAAATCTTTCGGACGCCAGATTGGCTAAAGAAGCGTCAGACTGCCCTGCCGGCAGCTTTTGGTAAAGGTCCGCCAGCGCTCCAACGTCACGCGCGACCGCCTCGGAGAGTTTGCGGGTCACCAAATCCCGGTGATGTTGCATGAATGCGAGCGTCACCGCGCCCTGGAGCATGACCATTGGTACGATCACAATCAAGAGCGAGCGCTTATAGAGACCCTTCGGCAGTATCTCCGCGAGACTGCGCGCCGCCCGCCGCCAAAGCAGGCGGGTCTGCGCCAGCAAGCGCAAATTGCGGAATGTAAGCCGTTCGCTCATCGGTCCGCTACAAGCCGGTATCCAGCCCCTCGCGCCGTCTGCAAGTATAGCGGATTGGCGGGGTCTTGTTCGATCTTACGCCGCAGCCGATTGACGAGGACGTCGACCGTCCGCTCCTGGGAGGCGCCGCCTGACCCCGACAGCGCCTCGCGAGAAACGATCGCGCCGGCGTTTGCGCTGAGTAAGCGAAGCATCTCGCGCTCGCGCTCGGTAATCCGGACCGGATCGTCTCCAGCACGCAGCTCTCCGCGCTCGAGCGAAAATGCAAAACGTCCAAAGCGAACGACAGTGGACTGAGGGCGCCCGCCGGCGTGGCTCGGGTTCGTCGAAGCACCGAACCGATCCGCAACAGCAGTTCTCGCGGCTCAAATGGTTTGGCGAGATAGTCATCAACGCCAATTTCGAGACCGCGCACCCGATCCTGTGGCTCGCCGCGAGCCGTCAACATGAGAATTGGCACCTGCGATCGTCCCCGCAAGTCGGCGGCGAAATCGAACCCGCTCTCGACCGGCATCATGACGTCAAGCACGATGATGTCGAAGGCCAACACGTCCAGAAAAGCACGGGCCTTTGCGGCCGTGGGCGCAACCGTGACGCGATGACCGTGTTTGACGAGAAAGGTGGACAGCAAGGCGCGAAGCCGTCGATCGTCGTCGACCACGAGAACATGGGGGGCGTCGTCCTGGAAAGAGGTTGGTGTTGAGCTCACCGCGCCTGACCTGCCCGCTTCGTCTGTTCCTGGCGACCGGCGCCGTCGCTCGATGTCTTTTGGGGATCGATCATCGCCTTGAGAAACGCTTGCGCGGACGGGAGGCCCGAGTTCGCCTAATTGTTCCAACGCCAACGCGAACCGTCGCGTCTGAACTAGGGCTAGCTTGAGCGCCAGCCGCTCACCGTCCGGCGTCGCATAGAGCTGCCGGCGGCGACGATCGAGGGCCCCGGCTTGGATCTCGACGAAGTTTTTGTCGACGAGTTCTCGCAAGACGCGGCTGAGGCTTTGTTTTGTGATCCGCAAGATCTCCAGGAGCTCGGCGATCGTCAGCCCCGGCCGCCGGCTGACAAAATAGAGGACCCGATGATGAGCGCGTCCGAACCCATAGGCCTCGAGCAATCGATCGGCGTCTCCGACAAAATCGCGGTAGGCGAAAAAGAACAATTCGATCAATTCATACATTGGCTCGTCGGCGCGGCGCGGTTGCGTCGGAGGACCGGGCCTGAAGACGTCGGACGACATCTATCAACCCATTAGGTCAGCAATGTTGACATAATTCGGCCCTCTTGCTATCCTAGGAACCACCGAAGCAGTCCCATGTAGCTCTAATCGCCAAAAATCCAAACCGGCTCGCTACGAACAGAGGAAACCGCCATGGCCGCCCAGACTTTTGACAACCGCGATGGCTGGATCTGGATGGATGGCCATATGGTCAAGTGGCGAGACGCCAAGGTCCACATTCTGACCCACGCGCTGCACTATGCGAGCGCGGTTTTCGAAGGGGAACGCGCCTATGGGGGGCGCATTTTTAAGTCGGCGGACCATTCCCGGCGACTTAGGGATTCCGCCCAAATTCTTGACTTCGAATTGCCCTGGAGCATCGCGGAGATCGACGCCGCGAAAGCCGACGTGTTGAAGCGAAACCATCTCGCGGACGCTTATGTCCGCCCGATTGCCTGGCGCGGCTCGGAAATGATGGGCGTGTCGGCGCAGCATAACACGATCCACCTGGGAATTGCCGTGTGGGAGTGGCCGAGCTATTTCGACCCCGCCCAGCGAATGAAAGGCATCCGGCTCGATATCGCCGACTATCGAAGGCCCGATCCGGCGACGGCCCCTGCGTTAGCGAAGGCGGCGGGCCTCTACATGATCTGCACCATCTCCAAGCACCGCGCGGAGCGTCGTGGATACGCCGACGCTTTGATGTTCGATTGGCACGGCCGGGTGGCGGAATGCACCGGCGCCAACGTCTTTTTCGTCAAGAACGGAACGATTTACACCCCGATCGCCGATTGCTTCCTCGCAGGGATAACTCGAGCGACCGTCATTGATCTTGCGCGCAAGCGCGGGTTTGAGGTCATCGAGCGGCGAATCTTGCCAGCCGAACTTAACGATTTCGACGAATGCTTCATTACCGGGACCGCCGCCGAGGTGACGCCGGTCGGCGAGATCGGTCCGCATAATTTCAAGCCGGCGGCGGTGACGGCAGCGCTCATCGACGCCTATACCGAGGAAGTCAATCCGAGAACCAAGGCGGCCTGACGCGGAAGACGTAACTGAAGGTTCGGGCGCGGACAAAGTAATGGGCGTCGATGCGACAGGCCCCGACGCGGGGTGGCCGCCGTGACGCTCCGGTCAGATAGAGTGAGTTGCTTTTGGATTGAGGCGGCCGAAAGGGAACGGCGCGGACGACAACCTCTTGCAGAAAATCAGAAATTGGATTAAGCTTACCCCGTGAACAATCCTGCCCTTCCGCGTGGCCTCGACCGCAGCGCCCCTTCCCGCGCTGCTCACGCCGCGACAGAGCGCCGCGAAAAAATTTTTCCCGCTTCAAGCCGCGTAACCTATTGATAAGTCTAGATTTCGGACGAGAGAATCCAAGGAAATCCAAGGAAATCCAACCCTCATAAACGGGGTCTTCGTTAGCGAAAGGCGACGGGCCAAGAAAACCCAAACGGACCGACCGGGGCCCGGCCGCCGAGAAGGAGCCAAACCGGCTCCTCCAAATGCAAGGCGCCCCTAAGCAGAGATTCGTGGCTTGGCCAACGGATTGGGGATGCGCTCGCGGTTGAGATCAATGACGGCGTGATGGATGGCCTGGTCGAGCGCGTCGGCGTCGGTGAAGGTCTGGTGGGCGAGGTGATGGGCCTTAAGATCGCGCCAGACCGGCTCGATGTCGTTGAGTTCGGGGGTGTATTTCGGCAGCCATTCGACGGTGAGCCAGTGCGCGCGGGCGGCCAGGGCGGCGAGCGAGCGTTTGCTGGTGTGGATCGGACCATTGTCCTCGACCAGCACGACCGGCTTGGCCTGTCGCCCGGGCTGCGGTCCAAAGAGACGGTCGAGTTGCTCCAGATGGGCGATGAAATCGCCGCTGCGCTTGGTCGGGCTGGTATGGACGATGAGTTGGCGCGTGAGGGGATCGAGCGACCCCAGCATCGCGACCTTCTTGGCCTGCCCCGGCGCCGGCACACGCAAGTCCGCCCCCGACTTCGCCCAGGCGCGGGCGAGATAGGGATGGGTCAGCGCCTCGCTCTCATCGCCGTAGAGAAGAACGATGTCGCCCGCTTCGGCCTGCTGTTTGCGCAGTTGCAGGCGCAGCCCCACCCGTTCCACCTCGCTTTCCGTCTGACGTCCCTTCAGCGTGTGCCGGGGCCGCCGCCAGCGGAACTTTTTTTTCGCAAGGCCTTGGACAGTTGCGAACGGCTGATGCGCACGCCCTCGCGCGCTTCGATCTCGGCGCGAAGGCGGGGGATCGTCCAGTTGCGCCGGTCGGCCACAGGTTCTTCCAGCAACGGGGTGGCGACGCGCATGGCGGCTTCACTCTTCACCGGAGGCGGGCCCGGCGCGATGCTGGTCTTCAGCGCTGCCACACCGCCGGCGGTGAAGTCGCTGCGCCACAGCCGAACCGTATCTTCGCGCACGCCAAACGCCTCCGCGATCTTGGGGCTGGTCCAACCAGCCAGCGTCAAAAGCACGGCGCGGGCGCGGTCCGCCTCGCCGCGATCGCGCGAACCGGCAACAGCCAAGAGGCCGGCGCGTTGTTCATCGCTCGCCATAATCGGAGACTTTCCCGCCATGTCATACACCTTGCGAATCGGCGCAGGCAGCCAACCGCAAAAAACCTATCCGTTGGTTAGCCAAACGGAATCTGCTTAGCTCTCGGCGGCGACAAAACTGTCCATCACCAATTTTCGACCCGCCTTGTCGAAATCGACGGTCAACTTGGAGCCGTCCACGGCAACCACGGCGCCCGGGCCAAACTTGTTGTGGAACACCCGCGATCCGGCGTGGAAGGCCGAAGACGGCGAACTCTGTCTGTGGACCGCGCCTTCAAAAACCGAGCCTGAAGGTCTAGGGGCGCGTGCGCCCGTTTCACCCGAACCTCGCTGCCGCGCCTCCGCGCGACGCCAGCCGGGCGTGTCGTAGCGGGAGGCAAAACCGGTTTCCAGACCCGCTCGCGGCCACGAGCCATAGGCGCGATCCGCCGAGCCAACGAATTCGTCGAATTCGACATGGTCGGCGGGCAATTCCTGGATGAACCGGGACGGCAGGGAGGTCTGCCAGAGCCCGCGCACGCGCCGGTTGAGGGCGTAAAAAATCTTTGCCTGCCGGCGCGCTCGGGTCAGGCCGACATACGCCAGTCTCCGCTCTTCCTCGAGCCCGGCGAGGCCATTGTCGTCGAGCGAGCGCTGATTCGGAAACAGGCCCTCCTCCCAACCCGGCAGAAAGACCAGGTCGAACTCCAGCCCTTTCGCCGCATGAAGGGTCATGATCGAAACGCGCTCGCCCTCTTCGCCGCTGTCGATGTCCATGATCAGCGACACGTGCTCGAGAAACGCCCCAAGATCGGGAAACTCGCCCATCGAACGGACGAGCTCTTTCAGATTGTCGAGGCGTCCCGCCGCATCAGGCGTGCGCTCCGCTTTCCACATGTCAATGTAGCCGCTCTCCTCGAGAACGAGCTGCGCCAGCTCTTCGTGAGGGATCTGGTCGGACTGTCTGCGCCACCGATCGAAGTCGTCGAAGAGGTTTCGCAAGATCTGACGGGGACGCGGTTTCAGATCCTCGGTTTCGACAAGCGCGCGCGCGGCGCGCGTCAAAGAAAGACCGGCTCGCCGGCCATAGTCATGCAGGGTCGCAAGCGTGGCTTCGCCGAGGCCGCGTTTGGGCTGGTTATAGATGCGCTCGAAGGCGAGATCGTCATCGGGCTGGGCGATGCAGCGAAGATAGGCCAACGCGTCGCGTATTTCCGCCCGCTCGTAGAATCGCGGACCGCCGACGACTTTGTAGGGCAGCCCCAAAGCGATGAACCGCTCCTCGAATTCGCGCATCTGAAAGGAGGCGCGCACCAGGATGGCGATCTCGTCAAGGGAAACGCCTTTGTGCTGGGCCGCTTCGATCGCCTCGCCAACGAGCCTCGCCTCTTCCTGACCGTCCGATCCTTCAGCGACCGTTGGCCGATCTCCAAGCGGTTTGTCCGTGAACAGAGTCTTTCCGAGCCGGCCGCGATTGTGGGCGATCAGTCCCGAAGCCAGCGCGAGAATGTGCCCGGTCGATCGATAATTTCGCTCGAGCCGGATCACCTTTGCGCCGGGGAAATCTTTCTCGAAGCGCAGGATGTTTTCGACATCCGCGCCGCGCCAGGCGTAGATCGACTGATCGTCATCGCCGACGCAGCACAAATTGCCGTTGGCCTGAGCCAATAGCCGGAGCAAGAGATACTGGACGACGTTGGTGTCCTGGTACTCGTCGACCAAGATGTAACGGAAGCGCCGCCGGAATGTGCTGAGAACGTCGCTGTGTTCGCGCAATAGCCGCAACGGCTCAAGCAGCAGATCGCCGAAATCGACAGCATTGAGCGCCTTCAGACGAGCCTGATAACTTTCATAAAGGGCTGCGCTCTTGCCTCCGGCGAAGCCTGCCGCTTCGCTCGCCGGTACGCTCTTGGGATCGATGCCCCGATTCTTCCAACCAACGATCAGATTCGCAAGCGCTCGGACCGGCCAGCGCTTGTCGTCCAGATTTTCTGCCTGAAGCAGCTGTTTGAGCAGGCGCAGCTGGTCATCGGAATCGAGAATGGTGAAATTTGGTCTCAGACCCACCAGCTCGGCATGCATGCGCAGGATCTTGGCGCCGACCGAATGGAACGTGCCGAGCCACGGCATGGCCTGCTCGGAACCGGCGAATGCGCCAACGCGTTGGCGCATTTCCCGCGCCGCCTTGTTGGTGAACGTCACCGCCAGGATTTCATGAGCGCGAGCGCGGCCTGTCGAAATGATGTGCGCAATTCGAGTGGTGAGGACACGCGTTTTGCCTACGCCTGCGCCGGCGAGAATGAGAACCGGCCCATCCAGCGCCTCGACCGCCCGCCTTTGCTCCTCATTCAACCCCTCGAGGTAGAAGGGAAATCGGTCGTGCGGACGATGGACGAGCGGCGCTGCCCGAGCCACGGCGGGCGATGGCGACGATACAATCGCCGGTTCGGATCTTTCTGAGGGTAGCGACACGAATCGAATCATGCGCTGGCCAGCAAATCAGCGCAACCCGAAACGTGCAAGGAGCGAGCGAGGCATAGGACTTGCCCTTGACGCGATCAGGCGATTTACTCGATACTTCTCCAAAAGGGAATAATTTTCTTGGCTTTCTGAGTTCACCGAGCTACCGGTGATCCGGCCAACTCGCCGAGGTCTTAGGAACGGCGGCTAATTCCAGTTATTGATCTGAACAATGGCCGGCGTCAGAATCGCGGCGAAAAGTCCGGGTAGAAAGAAAAGGATCATCGGCACGGTGAGGGTCGGCGGCAACGCCGCCGCCTTCTTCTCAGCCGCGGCCATGCGTTGGTCGCGGCTCTCTTGGCTCAGAACTCGAAGCGCGGCGCCCAACGGCGTACCGTAGCGCTCCGACTGCGAAAGCACGGTGATGAGCGAGCGAACGGACTCCAATCCGGTCCTCAAGCCCAGATTCTCGAAGGCGATCCGCCGCTCGGCCAGATAAGACATTTCCGCAGCCAAAATCCCCATTTCCTCCGCCATCGAGACGCTTTCGATGCCAATTTCCTGACTGACCTTGCGCACCGCGTGTTCGATCGAAACTCCGGATTCAGCGCAAATCAAAAGCAGGTCAAGGGTGTTAGGGAATGCCCGCTCCAGCTCTTTCTTCCGTTTGGTGGTCTTGTTGCGTAAGAAGAGCTCGGGGGCCTTGATGCCGAGGTAACTGGCCGCGATCGCAATGCCGATCTTGATCATCACCGGCTGATTCCACTTGATGATCAGAAATTGATAAACAACGGCAAGGAGGAAAAAGGCGATCGGAGTCGTCAGGCGAAAGGCAAGAAAAGCATATTCAGCTCCTGCGCCACGGAAGCCGGCCATGGCCAATTGAATTTTGGCCTTTTCGGTGCTGAGCCAGCTCGTTAGATTGAGTGTTTCGACCAATTGCTTGACTAGACCGCTCGGCTTCACCCTCAACGTGCTTTTGCTCTGAGACGCCACCAGCCGTTCGCGTTCACGCGCTCGAATTCGCTCGCGCTCGGAGCTGACCGCCTTGATGCGACGTGACAAGGTGTCTGGCTGAAGCCACGGCATCGCGGCGGTAAGCACAGTCGCGGCCGAACCAATCGCCGCGAACAGGATCGCCAGGAAGTGGGCGTCAGAGAATTTAGCGACAATTTCGTCCAGCATGGCAGGCTCGATTTAGAAGTCGAACGCGATCATCTTTTTCATCATTGCGATTCCTATCCCCATCCAAAAAATCGCAATCACGGAGATCATTTTTCCATGACTTGTTGTCCACAATAGCGAAATGTATTTAGGGGATGAAACGTAAAGCGCACCGACGACGAGAAACGGCACCGCGCCAATAATCGCTGCAGAAGCTTTCGCTTCCATGGACATGGCGGTGATCTTTCCCTTCATCTTTTTGCGTTCGCGCAACACACGGGAAAGATTGCCCAAGGCCTCAGATAGGTTTCCACCCGCCTTGCTCTGGATGGCGATGACGATTGAGAAGAAATTGGTTTCGGCGATCGGAACCCGTTGCGCCATCCGCTCGATGCCTTCCGACAAGGTCATTCCAATCGAGAGCGCCTCGACAATTCTTCGAAACTCCGACTTCACCGGCTCGGGGCTTTCGGTCGCGGCGATCCGGATCGTATCGCCAAGAGGAAGGCCGGATTTGATGCCTCGTACTATGATATCGATGGCGGTCGGAAAGTTGGAGATGAACTTCTGGATGCGGCGAATGCGCAGGCGCGCCAGCGTGAGTTGCGGCAACCCGACCGTGGCTGTCACGACAACAAGAAGCGTGAGCAACAAACTTCTTGACTGAATATAGGTCAAGGCGCCGCAAATCAGGCCAAGGAGTACGCTGCCTATCCAATATTGCTGTTTGGTGATCGAGAGTCCGGCCTGTTCAATTTTTGTCGCCAGACTGACGCGCCGCCGCTTTCCCTTCATTTCACTATCGCGGACGCCGTCGGCGATCTGCTTCTTGCGCGCCGCCCGATCAACGCTCGCCGTCACATTCGCCTTCGCGTCGGTTTTCGTGACCGCCGCGCGACGCTTGTCGGCTCGCGAGTCCCCGCCAATGAAGGCGAACGCGAGACCGCCGAATCCAACCGCAAGACATGCCGCGATCGCTATCGGATTGATCATGCCGGCTTCACTCCGTTCAATGCTAGGCTCCGCCGACGTCTGAGATGTCGAGCGCCGCCGCCAAGCGGGCTTCTTCTCCATACATACGCGCGCGGTCCCAGAATTTCGGTCGCCCGATCCCGGTCGAGCGATGCCGCCCCAGCAGCTTTCCTTGAGCGTCCTCCCCCAGAATTTCATAGACGAACAGGTCCTGAGTGATCACGACGTCGCCTTCCATGCCGAGAACTTCGGTTATGTGCGTAATCCGGCGCGATCCATCACGAAGGCGAGACGCCTGAATGATCACGTCGACCGAGGACGTGACCATTTCGCGAATCGTCTTCATCGGCAGCGCATATCCACCCATCGTAATCATAGATTCGACACGGCTCAGCGCTTCGCGCGGAGAGTTCGCGTGCAGCGTGCCCATCGATCCATCGTGACCGGTGTTCATCGCTTGCAGCAGATCGAAAGCTTCCGGTCCGCGAACTTCACCAACGATGATGCGTTCCGGCCGCATGCGCAGGCAATTCTTGACCAGGTCGCGCATGGTGATCTGGCCTGCGCCTTCCAGATTCGCCGGCCGCGTCTCGAGGCGCACGACGTGGGGCTGCTGGAGCTGAAGCTCGGCTGCGTCCTCACAGGTGATGATTCGCTCGTCAACATCGATATAGTTCGTCAAGCAGTTCAGTAGGGTCGTTTTGCCGGAGCCCGTGCCCCCGGAAATGATCACGTTGCAGCGGACGTGGCCGATTATTTTGAGGATTTCCGCGCCAGCCGGCGAAATCGTTCCAAACTTGACCAATTGATCGAGCGTCAGCTTATCCTTCTTGAACTTGCGGATCGTCAGCGCCGCGCCGTCGATCGCGAGCGGCGGCGCAATGACATTGACACGCGAGCCGTCGAGCAGGCGCGCGTCGCAAATCGGCGAGGATTCATCGAACTCGGCGCCCGACCTGGCTGACGATCCGCTGACAGATGTTCATCAACTGCGATGCGTCGCGGAAGCGAACGTTGGTGAGTTGGATCTTGCCGCCAACTTCAATGAAGCATCGCGTCGGGCCGTTGACCATGATGTCGGCGATGTCGTCGCGCGCCAGCAACGGCTCGAGCGGACCGAATCCAAGGACGTCATTGCAGATGTCGTCGAGCAGGTCTTCCTGCTCGGCGATCGACAGCACCAAATTCTTGATGGTGACGATCTCGTGTACGATGTCCCGAATTTCCTCGCGGGCGCTCTCGGGGTCGAGCTTGGACAGCGCGGCAAGATCGATCGCCTCGATCAAGGCGCCGAAGATCAGCGACTTGGTCTGAAAATAGGTCTCCGATCGTCGTTCGGTCTGAACCGGCGCGGGGGGAGCGGGCGGCGGCTTGAGCGGCTCGTTTACCGCGCTCACGGAAGCGACGCGTGAGACAGCCGCCTGGGCGCTAACGCTCCCACTACGCTTGCCGAACATCGCTCAGATTCCTTTCCGCTTCTGCGGGCGCAGAGCGGAAACGGCGTGAGACGTTTGCAAGCCGGTCATTTCTTCTTGCGCCCGAGTTTGGCGATGAGCGGCTCGAGGACGCCTCTTTTGGGCTTGCGCGCCTCGGTTCGGCCCGCAAGCGTGGAGGCAAGATCAGCGAAGACCTGCGCCGTTTTGCCGTTTGGTTCGATTTCGGCGATCATCTGGCCATTGTTGGCCGCCGCGCCGAAAAGCTTCGCATCGTGCGGAATGATCGCGGTTGGATCGGTCTCAACCGCCTTGGCGAATTCCGCGGCGGCGATCTCCGGCCGCTTGAGCACGCCGACGCCGTTCAGGACCAACCGCGACGGCGCGTCGTTCAGGCGGGCGCCCTTCACGTTGTCGATCAGATTTTTGGTGTTGCGCAGATTCGCCAGGTCGGGGCTTGCGACGACGATGACTTCGTCAGCGGAGACGAGGATCCGTCGGGCCCAGCCCGACCATAGGTGCGGCACGTCGAGCACAATCCAGGGCGTCGACGCGCGCATGGCGTCGAGCAGCGAGTCGAACGAGGCCTCGTTGAAGTCGAGGACCCGGTCAAGCGTGGCGGGCGCCGCCAAGAGACTGAGTTTGTCGCCGCACTTGGAGAGCAACCGGTCCACCAGTACGGTGTCGACCCGATCCGGGGCGAACACCGCCTCCGCAACGCCCTGGGGCGGATCCTGATTGTAGTCGAGCCCGGCGGTTCCGAACGCAAGATCGAGATCCGCGATGATCGTCGCCATTGCCGTAACCGACGCCAGGCCCCAGGCGAGATTGTGGGCGACGGTGGATGCTCCGACTCCGCCCTTCGCGCCGACGACTGCGATCACTCGCCCAAGGGGCTTGGCGCCCGGCACACTGAAGAGTTGGGATATCGCCTCAATGAAGTCGACGACGCCAAACGGGGCCACCAAATATTCACTGACTCCGCGCGCCATCAACTGGCGGTAAAGAACGATGTCGTTGAGCTTGCCGAGAACGACGACCTTGGTCCCCGCGTCGCAATATTCAGCGAGCTCTTCGAGTTGCCCGAGCAGCGCGTCTCGACTGGAGGGAGCCTCGAGAACGACAACATTCGGCGTCGGCGCGGTCTTGTAGGCTTCCACCGCCGCCGCCGCGCCGCCCATGTTCTGCTTGACATGCGCTTTCGCCATTCTGCGATCGGATATCGCGGCGCTGACGATTGCTGCCATGTCGGGCGATTCGCAAAACGCCTGGATCGAGACCCGCGGCACCGGCTCGATCTGCCCCACAGGACGATCCATCGGCGCATCTCCGTCGATTCCGTTGGCGGCGTAGTGCGCCTTCATGGTGAATCAGTTTCCGTTGGTCGGCAGATCGCCGCCGATTGGCGTGAGTATGGCGTTCTTCCACTCGGTGCTTGGATCTTGACCGGCGCGGACGGCCTCGATGGCTCGGGTGCGCATGGCGACATCAGATGGGCCAAGAGCGCGCGGCTGGACGAAATCGCGCGGGTCATCGACCTGAGCCGCAATGGTCGACTGGGTGGCGCAGCCGAAGTTCGAGTAGGGCTCGTTCTTCCACCCTTCGACCGATGATCCCGAAGCCAGGTCCTCCGGCCATTGACCACACTTGGTCGGAACGATCGCCTTGAGCCCCGTGAACGACACACGCACGGGCGGAGCAGCGCCGTCGTTCGGCGGCATGTAGTCTCCCACGGCGATCCTGCCTCTGACGCCCGCCGCGAGAAGCGCCCTACGGACCTCGTAAACGGCTATCGAGTTTGGATTCGTTCCGAGAGGCGTCTGAATCATGACCGCGCCTGAGCCGTAGCGGCGATAGCGGTCTGCAAAGGTGCGAACATTCGCACGTGTACGCGCGTCGAGCCGGCCGCCGACCGGGTAGAGATCAACGCTATTCGGCGCTGCCGCGACCACGATCGGATGACGCTGCTCGAAGCTGCCGGGAAATGCTGGATCCGACGACGCGTATGGAACGCCGCCGCAGCCGGCGAGAACGGCCGCGGCCGCGGCGGCGAGGCTCAACCTCAAGCCCTGCGTTTTGGATAGGAGTTCGTGCGTCTGGAAGAGCGGCCATCGGCGCTGTCTTTCTCAGGTCCAGGGAAACGGTTGGCGAAGCACGCAAGGCCTACTGGGTGATGAATCCGATCTTGCCGGCATACTCAGGCATCGGCTGGAGCGACTGCGAGGTCGAATAGATCCGGTTGACGCGGCCAAGGAACCAGCCCTGCGGATCGCTGGCGTCCTGGAAATTCTGGTCGGGCCTGACGACCTGGCTCGGATCGATTGGATGGACGATGTAGGGCGTCACGGTGATCAAAAGCTCGGTCTCGTTGCGCTGATAGTCCCGCGAGCGAAACAGCGCGCCGAGCACCGGAAGGTTCATTAGCGCCGGAAAGCCGTTGATCGCTTGCTCTGTCTGCGTGCTGATGAGGCCGGCGGAGGCGATCGAGCCGCCAGAAGGCAGTTCGACCGTCGTCGTGTTGCTGCGGGTCCGGAACCCCGGGATCGTGATCCCGCTGAACGTGACTTGTGTCGATGGGTCGATATCGGTGACTTCGGTTGCGATTCGCAGTTGGATCCGTCCGGGGGACAAGACGATCGGGGTAAAATTGAGGGTCACGCCATAGGGCTGCTGGATGAATCCATACTGGCAGGTCGGATTGCACTGCACGCTATTGAGAATGGGAACCGTGCCGCCGGCCAGGAATTTCGCGGTTTCGCCGGACACGGCAGTCACGGTCGGCTCGGCGAGGGTGTGAGCGACACCCTGTCGCTCGAACGCCTGCAGAGTCGCGCTGAAGCTCTGACCGCCCTTGACCCAGTTCAGGACTCCTCCGGAGGTCGCGACAGCTCCATTGATCGCGAACGGGTTGTCGAGCGTGAAGCTGCCGTTTGGCCCGCTGCCGCTCAAGTTGACGCCCAGTTGCTTGATGATGTCACGCCGAATTTCGGCGACCGTGACGCGCAGGCTGATCTGGTCGGCGCCGCGGATCGTCAAGGCGTTGATCACGCGTCCAACAGTCTTGCTGGGGCCGCTTCCGCCTGAGCCGACGGAGATGGAAATACCGGAAGATCCGGAGGACCCCGCCGCCCCGCTCGAAGGTCCAGAGGAAGACGACCCCCCGGAGTCCGTGACGAAGCCGTTAGCGATATCGAGCGCTTTCTGAGCCTCCTCGGCCGAGGCGACCGACCCGGTGAGGATGATCGAATTGGCTACAGTGCGAACATGAATATCGTTGCCGGGGATGGCGGTATTGAGGAGATTCGTCAATCCTCCCACGTCACGCCCTACTGAGACCTGGAGGGCCGCGATCCTTCGTCCGTCCCTCGCCAAGGCGAAAATGCTCGTTTGGCCGCTGGCGACGCCGGAAATATAGACGCGCGTCGCCGAGCGCACGATTGCGTTGGCGATCTTGGGATCGCCGACATAAATCTCGCCCGCCTCCTCCGGCAAATCGCAGATGACCGACTGGCCGACGCCCAATTGCAGACGCTGGGACGCCGGGTCGCACTCCCTGCCGACCCGCAGTGGGTCGCCTTCGGCGGCGCGGACGGTCAAAGCAGGCGCGATCGCGAAGAGCGCCGCGGCGAGGCCAATGATAATGTTCGGCCGTCTCTGAGTGCGATCGGACCTCATGTTTCCGGGCTCCGTCTCTTGCGAACCAGCGGCAAAGGAAGGGGGCGAATCACCGGGCGGCCTGCTGCGGGGCGCCATAGCGAACGACCGTCAATGCGTTATCGGCGCCGACAACGGTCTGCGTCGGGCCGCCGCTATCAACGAGACTGCGGAGAGCGAGGTGAAGATTCGAATTGCCGGCGCCCTGAGCAAGAATGATGAGCTTGACTTGATCCGGATCGAGCTCCAGCGTCGCGTTGGCGCCGGTGACCACCTTCTTGCCGTTTTGCTCTTCTGTGTTCGGGCCGATGGCGAGGACACGCACATTGGCGAGGATTGTCTGCGCCGTCATGACCTCGACCCCTCGCGCCTTGGTGGACTCGTCGTCCCGCGCAAGACGGACAACGTCGACTCGGTCACCCGGGAGGATGAATCCGCCGGCCGAGGAATCGCCATTGTTGTCGGTCTTGATTGCGACCGCGCGCTTTCCGGTCGGCAGGATCGCCGATATGAACCCGCCCTCCCCGGCCTTGACGAGCTTGTCATGCCGAATCGGCTCACCGCGAAGGAAAGCCACCCTGGTCATCGAGCCCTCTATGCCTTTGAGGGCATCGGGCTTTCCCGACTTTGTGATCATGAGTTCGGAGACGTCCGCTTTTGGCCACGGATGCCAAGCCGTCGCGCCCTCATTGACCACCGTCCCCATCGGCAGATCCTGGCCGGCCACAAGCACCTGCTCGACGTCGACCTTCGGCGCAGCCTCGGCGGAGGGGCCCGGCGCCGGATTTGCGACGCCTCGTAAGAACATGTACGTCGCGCCGAACGCCAGAACTGCAATCGCCCCGACAATGATCAGCTTCCGATTCATGAATCCACGGTCCTTCGCGCGGTGACCCGTTACCAACCCAATTTAGACATTGTAATCGTCAAGGTACGGTTAATTTAAAGTATCTAATTAAATCCCAACACCGTTGCTGGCCTTACTCGAAGTAACATAGCTCACTTTAATTCCCGTTGATTGTATGCTGTTCCGTAGAGATAGAGCTAACAGCTTCGCAACTGGAAGCCATGATTGAGAATACAACTTCCAAATAATTTCACCCTGGCTTACTCAACTGTTCACTAATCTCTTGGATTGCGAGTCGTTGCGTCTTCGAGACGAATATTGCTCATCGATCGCGGAGCGGCTGAAGCGAATTGCTTGGCGCCGTCGATGGGATGGCGGGGAAGACCGGGCGCGGTTCACGAAAGCTGCGGTTTTTCAGTTTGCCGATCGCGGACCAAATGATCGCCGCGACGCCTAGGTCGCCGGTCGCTCGAGCCGGCGGGCGCCATCTGGCGGTGGATCGCCCTCGTCGGCTCCCGCCGGTGATCCATCTTGATCCGACACCGTCGACCTCGGCGCAATTTGGGCTTTAAGCGACGGCCGCCCAGATGGATGAGTTCGGGTATTGCATCAAGCCCGCCGCCGCCAACGCGATTCCGTAGGGGACGCCCGCCTTCGCATTGTGCAACCGCGCAAGCCAATCGATTCGGCCAAAGACGGCGGGCAGGGGAGCCATCCGGGACCCGAGAAGGATTAGCGTGAGAATTCCGCCAAAGAGGGCCGCAGCGAGGCCGTAGTCGAGGATCGCGGTCCAGCCCAGCCAAGCGGCGGTCGCCGCCGCCAGCTTGGCGTCCCCGCCGCCGACCCAGCCGAAGTTGAACATGACGAATGCAATCGCCAGAACAGCCAGCCCGCATGAGATATTCAGAAGAACATCAATAGCCGGAACGCCAAGCAGCGCCGCGAAGATCAAATATCCGAGCGCGAGAGTCACACAGATGCGATTTGGTATTGTAAATGTTAATAGATCCATGGACGCTGAAAGCGCCATGAGGGTGGGAAAGAAAGCGAGAACTGAAAGATGGAAGAGAGTTGAAGCCATTTTGATTTGTTCGGTCGCATTAAGAGGAGAGAAATTTGTCCCGAAGCTCGGTCGCTGGCGGAGGGGCGATTCCTCACGCCGACGAGATTTAGGCGCCAATGCGAAGATCTTGGGCGGACAACTCCTATTTGAGCGAGTTGCCGACTTCGTTGAACACCGTGCTGACCTTCGTGCCGACCGTCTGGACCGCGGTAATGATAAAGACGGCGATAAGCGACGCGATCAGCGCATATTCGATCGCCGTGACGCCAGCTTCGTCAGCGGCGAAATTCTTAATGGACTTGAACATCATTTGCTCCTGCCCCACCCCAACAGAGCGGCGAAATCGGTCACCACACCGCCGCGGGCCAAAGTAGGCTTGGGCGCTTTCGACGCAGTTAATTTGAATCATCTCAGGCGAACCGCGCTGTCGAAGTTAAGTCGTTGGTTAAACGACGAATAAGAGTGAACGAAACGTCTACGGTGTCGATTTGAAACAATTTTAACTTAATGGGAATCCAGCCCTTCGCTGTCCCGTGGTCAGCGATAATTTCTGGTATTCTTAGAAACAATGCTGGGACGCGGCGATTAAGGCGCCAAATCGAGCCAGGCGCCGTCCACGCCGTTCTCGATCTCGACAATCCACAGGTCCGGATCAAAACCGATTTCCCGTTTGAGCCGTTCCTCGGCCTCGTTGGAACCGACGCACCGGCCCGGGTGCACGCGAGCGAAAATCCTATCGACGCCGCGCGGCGCGTTCGCCGCGACGGACTGCGGGGCAGGTCCATAGAGCGTCGCGCTCCCGTTCAGGTGATCGACCTTGACAAAAATGGCGCCCGCCTCCGCAGCGCCCCGCCGGCGAAGGACTGCGCTGACCCCCTCCACTCCACATCGACGCAAATAGGCCGCGACCCAAATGTCAGAGCGCAAGCGCAACGGATTTAGTGTTCCCCGGCGCGCGCGGCCTGATTTAGCTGCTTCATGAGTCGCTCATTTATCTCGGTCGCCGGAGGCAACCTATGGGCGCGCTCAAATTCCCGCAACGCCTGCTGGGTGGCGGCCCCCTCTTTCCCGTCCGGTTTGACTGAGTAGCCCAGTTTAGCCAGGGCGGTTTGAGCGGTCACGATCAACCGCGATCCCTCGCTATGGGTTTCCCCGGCCAGTAGATCGGCGATCGGGTCGGACGCCGAGGCGGCGCTGTCGGAGGCCGCTGCTGGCCTCGCCGGCGGAATGGCCGTGGAAGGCGGAACTGGCGGGGCCTCCTGTTCTGCACTGATAGGCTTGGAGGGGGGAGCCGCAACCGGCGAGGGAGCCGCGGAGGGCGACTTCGGCGGCGCATAGCCAAATAACGGGGCGGGATGACGTTCACGCTGCAAAAGAAGCGCGTTGACGCCAATGCCGACAAGCGCGACCGACAGAAGCGCTCCGAGATAATAGCGCAAATGCGCGGCCTTCACCCGCCCGGCGATCCTTCGCCGCACGGTCTCCTGGACAGATCGCTGGACCGGCCCTCGGAGTTGACCAACATTGTCTCTTATGCGTGCAAGCGCTAAATCCAAGTCTCTTCTCCTAAGATCGCGGCGCCGTCTTGTTTCCGTCTAGCGGACGTAACCGCGAAAGGAAGCGGGCCCTTACGGGGGTCACCCTGGTTTCTTGCTGCGGATCATTTGCAGCCCTTAAGGATTCGTCGCAACGTTTCCCTAAAATTGCAGCCGATGATTAATCAATCCTAAGTGTAGAGTTAGGCCACGCCCTTGCTGGCGCTCCGATGCGGTCAGACTTGAGCTATGGTTTACGCTTTATTATGGCGATCACTTTGAGTGCCGACGACGTACGGGAATGGCGCTTCAATGTTAGACCAACCGGCGACAGAGCCTGGTATGATTCCGCCGGGTGCTAGCCCCACCGCCCGCGAGGGCCCATATAAGAGCTTTAGACGTCCCGCTGGAACTGGCGCATCATTTGTCGGCAATCGACAGCATCCGCGATGATTTTGCCTCTCTCGACGATTGGGAGGATCGGTATCGCTATGTCATCGAGCTCGGTCATGCGCTCGAGCCGCTGAGCGAAGACGCCCACAACGGCGCCAACAAAGTGCGGGGTTGCGTCAGCCAGGTTTGGTTGGAATGCGAGCCGAAAACGAACGCCGCGGCCCAGAAAATCTTGCACTACCGCGGCGATAGCGATTCGCACCTGGTGCGTGGACTGATCGCCATTGCGATTGCACTCTTTTCCGACCGAACCCCTGAGCAGATCCTCGCCGTGGATGCGCATAGCGCCTTCCGCGAGCTGGGGCTTGAGCAACACCTGACCCCGCAGCGCTCGAACGGGGTGCGCGCGATGGTCGATCGGATTCGCACCGACGCGGCGGGGCTTAGGCTCGGGGCCGCCTAGCGAGAATATTGCACGGCTTTGAGGCGCGCCGCCATAGAACGAACAGGCGGCGGCAACCCGGCGCGCGCGCGGATATCCGACGCCCCGCAGCAGCGTCCTTGTCCTTGCTGTCCTTGCCCGACGGCAGCCGCATATCTGCGCTCAAATCGTGGGATAGCCCTCTAATTTCAGCGGAGCCGCTACGTAACGGTCAACATTTCATTAATCCCATTGGCGGAGACTGGAATAAACGCTTCGTTAGCTACGGATCTTTATCTATGAGTAAGCCGGAGAATTCAGGCGCCGAAAATGAGCCGCGGCCCAACCCCTCGCGCGACCTGATTGTCGTGGTCGAGCCTCCGGAAGCCAAATCGGCGCCTGACCGGCGGCCTGCCACTGCGGACAGGGTTTTCTCGTCCCGATTCCACTTCGCCGCCGCAGCGGCGCTTGCGGTGGTCGTCGCTGTCGCGGGGGCCTTGTTTTTGGAGGACCAACAGCAGGCCAAGGCGCTCTCGGAACAGACAAGCGAAACCAAGGCTTTGGTTCACACCGTCAAGTCGCTGAAGGTGCGCCTCGACGCGATCGATAGCGCCATGTCAAACGCCGGCCTGGCCGATATGCGCCAGTCGGTCGGGGAAATCAGGTCAAACCTGGTTTCAACGCGAGAGGTTAGCGGGGCTCTGGACCAACTCTCCCAACGGGTCGACAAACTGGACCACGAAGAGAGCGCGAAAGTCGACAAGCTGACCGAGCGCGTCGATCACGAGGCAAGCGCCTTGACGAATGGGCTTTCCACTCGCATCGACAAGCTTGAGCAGAAAATTGTCGCGCCGGCCGCAGCGGCGACGCAAGCCGCGCAACCCAAACCACCCTCCGCTCGTCCCAAGTTCAACAATGTTTCCATGGACAAAACGAGTTCGATCGAACGGCCGAGACCTCTTCTGCGCGGGTATGTCGTGCTCGACGCTCGCGACGACATCGCGCTTGTCGGCGGGCGCTATGGCGAGCGCGAGGTTCGCCAGGGCGATTTTCTTCCAGGAGCCGGACGGGTCGAGCGTATCGAGCTCAGAGGGAACGGATGGGTCGTGATGACCAGCGAAGGGCTCATCGCCTCGGCTGATTTTCCACACTACTGAGCGCATTCATAGCGACGCGCTTCCGGGCGCTGCGACACTCAACCCTAAGCGACACCGCCTTGCCTCGGTCGGCTCGGAAAGGGCTGCCCGTTCCACGGTGTTAACCTAAGCCCAATGCGGACTGCTTTCGATAAGCGGACGCCTGTGTTACCACCCCGGCTTGAGGCTACCGCGCCCGGCGCGGTCCGGGGACCAACGGCGCGCATGGACGAACGGCGTACGAGTTTCAGTTACGAGGATCTCATCGCCTGCGGTCGTGGCGAGTTGTTCGGACCCGGCAACGCCCAACTGCCTTTGCCGCCAATGTTGATGTTCGACCGGATCAGCGAGATCTCCGAAGCAGGCGGCGCGAACGGCAAAGGAGCCGTGCGCGCGCAGCTCGACGTCAAGCCGGATCTCTGGTTCTTCGCTTGCCATTTCAAGGGTGACCCGGTGATGCCGGGATGTCTCGGCATGGACGCTCTTTGGCAATTGACCGGGTTCTTTCTCGGTTGGCTCGGATTGCCTGGACGGGGCCGCGCGCTTGGCGTCGGCGAGGTGAAGTTCGCCGATCAGGTGCTCCCCACAATTAAGAAGGTCATCTATGGCGTGGACATGAAACGTGTCTTCAAGGGCAAGCTGATCCTTGGCGTCGCTGACGGGTGGCTAGAGGGCGATGGCCGACGAATATATGAGGTCAAGGATATCCGCGTCGGCTTGTTCAGCCCTGCGCCAGCAGCTTCGGCTTAACCTCTCGGAGCTAGCCAAGCCAGCGGTGGAGGCGACAGAATGAGGCGCGTTGTCGTCACCGGCATGGGCATCGTGTCCTCGATCGGCAACAATACGCAGGAAGTGACCGCCAGTCTTCACGACGGCAAGTCGGGGATCACTCACGCCGATCGACAAGCCGAGCTCGGCTTTCGCTCGCAAGTCCAAGGAGCGCCGACTCTCCGCGCCGAAGAGGTGGTTGATCGGAGGGCGATGCGCTTCCATGGCGGCGGGACGGCCTGGAACCATGTCGCGATGGATCAGGCGATCGTGGACAGCGGTCTTGCGCCCGACGAAGTCTCGCACGAGCGGACCGGCATCATCATGGGTTCGGGCGGCCCCTCGACGCGCGCGATCGTCGAGGCTGCCGACATCGCCCGCGCCAAGGGCCCCAAGCGCGTCGGCCCGTTCGCGGTGCCCAAATCCATGTCCTCGTCAGCGTCGGCGACTCTATCGACCTGGTTCAAGATCAGGGGAGTCAGCTATTCAATTTCCTCCGCTTGCGCCACATCCAATCATTGTATCGGCGCAGCCTACCAGCACATCCTTGCGGATCGGCAGGATGTGATGTTCGCCGGAGGTTGCGAGGAACTCGATTGGACGTTGTCAGTGCTGTTCGATGCAATGGGGGCGCTGTCTTCCGCCTACAACGACACGCCCTCGCGCGCGTCGCGCGCCTATGACAAGAACCGCGACGGATTTGTCATTTCGGCCGGCGCGGGCGTGTTGGTGCTTGAAGACTATGAGCGAGCTAACGCGCGGGGCGCCAAGATTTACGGGGAGATCGTGGGCTACGGCGCAACTTCGGACGGGCACGACATGGTGGCGCCTTCCGGCGAGGGCGCGGCGCGATGCATGCGCCAGGCTCTTTCGGGGGTCAAAGTCCCGATCGACTACATCAATCCCCATGCGACTTCGACCCCGATTGGCGATCTCAAGGAGATCGAGGCGGTGCGCGAGGTCTTTGGCTCAGGCGACAAGTGTCCGCCGATCTCGGCGACCAAATCGCTGACCGGACATTCCCAGGGCGCGACCGGCGCGCACGAGGCCATTTATTCATTGCTCATGATGCAAAACGGCTTCATTTGCGAAAGCGCGCATATCGACGAACTCGACCCCGCTTTCGCGGACATGCCGATCGTGCGCGCACGCCGCGATAACGTGAAATTGAGGGCGGCGCTCTCGAACTCTTTCGGCTTTGGCGGGACAAACGCGACGCTGGTGTTCAAGCACGTGGACGCTTGAACGCCGTGCCTTCCCACCGCGTGACCGCGGCGAATCTCTGCACCTCTCCGACCCTCTGACTTGATCGACGAGCGCCCAATGAGATCTGGCTTGATGAGCGGCAAACGCGGCCTCGTGATGGGGGTCGCGAATGATCACTCGATAGCCTGGGGCATAGCCAAGGCGTTAGCCGCCGAAGGGGCCGATCTCGCCTTCAGCTACCAGAACGACGCGCTGGGCAAGCGAGTCACGCCGCTTGCCCAAGAACTTGGCGCCGCAAATCATGTTTATCGATGCGACGTCGAGGACCTGGCCTCGGTTGAGACGATGTTTTCCGCGCTTGGGGCGGCTTGGAGCAGCCTCGATTTTTTGGTCCATTGCATAGGCTTTTCCGACCGCAACGAACTCAGAGGGCGCTACGCCGACACCAGCCGCGAGAATTTCATCCGCACCATGGTCGTCTCGGCGTTCTCATTCACCGAGATCGCCAAACGCGCCGCGACGCTCATGCCCTCGGGCGGCGCAATGCTCACCCTCACGTTCGGCGGTTCGACGCGCGTCGCGCCGAACTACAACGTCATGGGGGTCGCCAAGGCCGCGTTGGAAGCAAGCGTGCGCTATTTAGCTGCCGACTTCGGCCCAGAAAACATTCGCGTCAATGCGATTTCCGCAGGGCCTGTCCGCACTTTGGCAGGCGCGGGGATTGCTGACGCGCGGTTCATGTTCAACTTTCAGCGGGACCACTCGCCGCTCCATCGCACGGTCACGATCGAGAACGTCGGCGGCGCCGCGGTCTATCTGCTTTCGGGCCTCTCCGAGGGGGTTACCGGTGAAGTGCACTTCGTCGATGCCGGCTACAACATCATCTCCATGCCGCGTCCCGACGAAATCAACGCTTGACGTTTGATATTCTCCCAGGCTTCTTAAGGCGCGCGCCATTGCTTTTTGCCTAGTTTGGCGCAGTCTCCGAACCAGACTTTTCCGCTTGCGGCTCGAGACTATGGCCAGAATCCGCCAAGTGCGCCGGACACGTCCCTTTCGGGGCGTAAGTCTTGCCTTTCGGAGCGCAAGTCTTGGCCTGCTGCGCGCCTGCATTGTCGCGGTTGGGCTTTTGGGCGCCGCATTTCCGGCTGTCGCGGCCGCCAGCAAAAAATCCGAAACCCCTCATCAGGCGACCTTCCGAGAATTCGTTGAGGCGCTCTGGCCGCTTGCCGAAGAGCGCGGGGTCTCGCGAGCTATTTTCGACAGCGCCTTTGTCGGCGTCTCCTTCGATCCCAAAGTTGCGGCTAGCGCTTTATCGCAGCCCGAGTTCATGCGTCCCATTTGGGATTACGTCATGAGCGCCGTCTCGCCCGACCGCATTCAGCACGGCCGCGACAGAGCGCGCTCAGAAAGCCTCTGGCTGGCCAGGGCAAGGGACATCTATGGCGTTGACGATGCGGTGATCCTGGGCGTGTGGGGGCTCGAGACGGATTTCGGCGGTTTTGCCGGGTCGAACAACATCATTCGATCCCTTGCAAGCCTCGCCTATATCCATTTTCAGGGCGACTATTTTCGCGACGAATTGCTTTCGGCGCTCGTCATCCTGGAGGAAGGGGACGTCGCCCCGTCGCTGATGCGCGGCTCATGGGCTGGCGCGATGGGGCAGACGCAATTCATGCCGTCGAGCTACCTTGCCTATGCCGTGGCCTTCCAACGGCACGATCGCCGCGACATATGGACCAATGAAGCGGACGCTATCGGCTCGACCGCGAACTATTTGGCAAGACACGGCTGGACGAAAGGTCTTTCCTGGGGCTTCGAAGTTCGTCTGCCGGCCAAATTCGCGTTGACGGCCGGTGATTTCATCATCGCCGGCGCCGTTCTCATCTTTTGCCGTTCGCGGCGTAACAAGAGCCGATGGTTCGCCGTTGCCGGAATCGGGCGAGGGACGACTGTTGATCCTCGCTGGGCTCAACGGACCTGTGTTTCTCGTCACCAACAACTTCGATGTCATCAAGGCCTACAACAATTCGACGGCATACGCGCTCTCTGTCGGCCTGCTGGGCGACGCCGTGACGGGCGGCCCCGGTCTTGCCGCCCAATGGCCGACCCACGATCGTCCGCTGACCGCAGCTCAAATCCAAAGGCTTCAGGTCAAGCTGAAGACAATGGGCTACGACGTCGGCAAGATCGACGGAAAAATCGGCGATACGTTGCGTTCGGCGGTAGGCGCCTATCAGGAGCGCAATGGGCTTGCGCCCGACGGCTACGCCAGCCAGGCGTTGTTCAGCCGGGTTAGCGCGTCGCGATGATCCTCGGCCCCGCGCGCTTGTTTGGATAATGGCGCCATGCTAGGCGACCCGACCCCGTTGGGATTGTCCAAACGAGCGCCAGGAGGCGTTCGGTGTCGCGTTTAGGGAGCAGTTGACGATGGCTGAACAGAACGGCAATGGCGCTGACACGCCGCAAGCCGGTCCGAAATTTTCGGTTCTCGCCCAGTATACGAAAGATCTGTCGTTCGAAAACCCCAATGCTCCACGGACCTTGGGCCCACAGCAAACGGCCCCCAACATCTCGATCCAGATCAATGTGAACGCGCGCCAACTCGCTCCGTCGGACTACGAAGTGAGCCTCATGCTCGAGGGCGGCGCTGGCCAAGGCGCCGATACTATGTTCAAGTTCGAGCTTAATTACGCCGGCGTGTTCCGCGTTGAGAACTTTCCAGCCGAACAGGTTCAGCCGGTGGTCATGATCGAGGGCCCGCGAATATTATTCCCGTTCGCGCGCCAAATCGTCGCGGACGCCGTGCGCGGCGGCTCATACCCGCCGCTCTTTATCGACCCGATCGATTTTCAGGCGCTCTATTTGCAGCGATTGGCTGCAGCCGGCGGCCAACCGCAGCAACAGACGGCCTGATCTTTCTCGGCGACGAAGTCAGGCCGGCGTCTGCTGGGCCAAATAACGAAACCAGATCGCGTCGCGGCCAAAACTTTCAATGTATTGACTGTGGGCGCTCACTTCCGTGCGCTCGATCGGAGATTGGCGGCGCGGGCGATCGGTATAGCCCGTCGCAAGCGCGACTGCTGCCGCTTCCGCGAGTTCGACTACATCGCCCAACATGAGCGAGCGCTGGCGGCCTCCCGTCAGCTCGCAATAGACCTCAACGAGAATTTCCGCGTCGAGCAGCGCGCCGTGCCTGACCCGCCGCGAGCGGTCGATGCGGTAGCGGTCGCACAAAGCGTCGAGGCTGTTTGGTAGTCCCGGGTGCTTTTTTCGCGCCAGCATCAGCGTGTCGACGACGCGATCCATGCCAATCGCGGCGAGCCCGAGCCTGGCGAACTCCGCGTTCACGAAGCGCATGTCAAAATCCGCGTTGTGAATGACGAGCTTCGAATCGCCGATGAAAGCGAGAAAATCGTCGACGACGCTTGCGAAGACAGGCTTGTCCCTAAGAACTGCGGCGGTGTGACCGTGAACGCGCACGGCGTCCTGAGGCACGTCGCGCTCAGGATTGATGAGAACGTGAAAAACGTTCCCCGTCAGGCTTTGATGCACAATCTCAACGGCGCCAATCTCAAGCACCCGATGTCCGCCCGTTGGATCGAGGCCAGTCGTTTCCGTGTCGAGCACGACTTCACGCATGGCGCGTTCGGCCTCCCGCCAGCGCCGCGGTTGAGCGCATGAATTGAGCAACGACGGCGCGCGTCAACTCAAGCTTGCCGCGCGTGTCGATGATGAAATGAGCCCGACGCCTTTTGTCGGCATCCGATGTTTGGCGGGATAGAATGGCCTCAAGCTTTGCCTCGGTCATGCCTGGTCGCCCCATAGCGCGCGCACGCTGGATCGATTCCGGCGCGCTCACCACGACCACGAGATCGACACTCGCTTCCCCGCCGGTCTCGAACAGCAACGGCACGTCGACGATGACCAGCTGACGCCCGTCGGCCGACGCGCGCTCGAGGAACTGAACGCGCGCCTGAGCGACCGCGGGATGCACGAGACCTTCAAGGCGCCGCAGCGCCTCGGCATCGCCCAAGACGTGCGAGCCAAGACGCTCGCGATTGACTTGTCCCGAGACCACAACGCCCGGAAACGCCGCCTCGACCGCTCTCGCCCCATCTCCGGCGTAGAAGTCGCGCACGGCGTCATCGGCGTCGAACGTCGGGACGCCGAGCTCTGCGAACATGGCCGAGACGGTCGATTTCCCCATCGCGATCGAGCCCGTCAGCCCGGCGATGATCACCGCGCCGCCTCGTATGTCGCCATAACCTCGGCTTCGACCAGCGCGCGCAGCGCAGGCGTCACGACCGGTTGATCGCCGAACCAGCGCGCGAATGCGGGCGCGGCCTGGTGGAGCAGCATGCCCAGCCCCTCGACGGTACGAATCCCCCGCGCGCGGGCGGCTTCGAGGAGCGGGGTCCGCAAAGGAACATAGACGGCGTCGGCGACGACCGCCCGCTCGGGCAAGGCGCTGACGTTGACCGTGAGCGCCGGCTGTCCGACCATGCCAAGCGAACTCGCGTTGACGAGCAAGTCGGCCTCGGGCAATTCCGTTGCCAGATCCGCCCAGGACATCGCTGTTGTCGAACCGCCGAAATGCCCCGCCAGCGCTTCCGCCCGGGCCTGTGTCCGGTTGACGATCGCAACGCGCTCAAAGCCGCGAGAGATCAATGCGTAAACAACCGCCCGAGCCGCACCGCCGGCACCAAGGACAATGGCCAATTTTCCCCGTTCCGCCCAGTCGGGCGCAGCTTCGTCCAGGTTGGCCAGAAAGCCGGCGACGTCGGTGTTGTCGCCCCACAGCCGCCCGTCTTCTCGCCACAACGTGTTCACCGCCCCAAGAGCCTCGGCGACCGGCGTTCGCCGCTCGCAGGCGCTAAAGGCCGCTTCCTTGTGAGGCGCCGTGACGTTGGCGCCAACGAGTTCCGTCCTTGCCAATCTCGGCGGCAAACTGGCGAAATTCTCCCGGTCGGACGGCGAACTTCTCGTAGCTCCCCGGAATGCTGAGTTCCTTAAGCCAATAACCGTGAATCGTGGGCGACCGCGAGTGATCGATCGGCCAGCCGGCCACGCCCGCGCGCGACGCGCCGATTTCGATCATAGCGAGATCAGATTTTCGCGCCGCATCCAAGCAAGGAGACTCAACATCGGCAGTCCGAGAACAACGGAATGATCCCCTTCAATGCGCTCAAACAGATGAATTCCGAGACCCTCGCCCTCATACACGCCAACACAGGCCAATACCCCTGGCCCAGCGCGCTCAAGATAGCGCGAAATCTCGCTCGGAGCGAGTGCTCGCATTCGTACGTCCGCATGATCCCTGTGGACGACGAGCGCTCGGCCCCCGCGAGCGACGCAGAAAGCCGAAGTCAGCCGATGCGTCTTGCCGGATAGCGTGGCCAGCGTTTGCGCCGCTTCGGCCAGATCACGCGACTTGTGGAGGATTTTCCCGTCGAACGTGAGCGTCTGATCGGCGCCGATGCAGTAAGCATCTGGACGCTCCGCGCTGACTGCAAGCGCCTTAGCCTGCGCCAACTCCACAGCCAAGTCTTCGATCGAGCCTCCGCGCGCCAGATGCCGATCTTCGAGCGCGCGCTCGTCGACATCGGGGGCGACAAACTCAGCGTCGAGTCCCGCTGCGGTCAGGAGAGCCTGGCGGCTTGCGCTCCTCGAGCCCAGAACCAAAGCCGCTGCGCTGCGCCACAGCGACGGCGACTTGCCCGTCGCCTCCCCCATGAGCGTCACCCTTCGGCGATAAATTTGAGACGATGGGCGCGAAAGAGATCGAGCACCGCCGCCGCCGTCTCCTCGATCGACCGCCGCGTCACGTCGATTGCCGGCCAGCCTCGTTCGGCGAACAGGCGGCGCGACGCGGCGATTTCCTCGGCGACCGCGATGCGGTCGACATAATCGGTCTGCGAATCGGCGTTGAGCGAAAGGAGCCGATTTTGCCGGATCTGTACAATTCGCTCAGCCGAGGCGATAAGGCCAACGACCAATGGGCGGCGAAGATGATCGATTGTTTTCGGCAAAGTAACGTGCGGCACCAAGGGGATGTTTGCGGTCTTATATCCACGATTGGCGAGATAGATGCTGGTCGGTGTCTTCGATGTTCGGCTAACCCCAAGTATAACGATATCGGCGTTATCGAGGTTTTCGGGAGACTGACCATCGTCGCAAATCATGCTGAAATTTAGAGCATCGATCCTCTTGAAATATTCGGCGTTGAGCATGTGTTGCGCGCCGGCTCGTGGGGTGGAGTTCTGTCCTAAATAGGATTTGAACAACGTCAATATTGGTTCAAGGACCGACAAACACGGCGAGCCCGATGCTTGGCAGCCCCCTTCAAGTCGCTTGGAGAGGTCTGAATCGACCAGCGTAAAGAGGACGATTCCAGGGGCGTTCTCAATCTCAGCAATGACCCGATCGAGCTGCCCCGGAGTGCGGACCAGCGGATAGATATGTTCGATTGAAGCGACGCCCTGATATTGCGCCGCCGCGGCTCGCGAAGCTGCGATCAGGGTCTCGCCGGTCGAGTCCGAGACAAGATGAAGGTGGAAATAGCTGCGGCCCAACGCGGCCCCCAGAGAGCAATTCGGTTGGTTATAACCAGCGGTGAGGCATGTGGACAGCCGTGGAGAACGGGGCGCCCTCAGCCTGAGCTTTGAACCGTCTAGGACAAGTCGGGTTCGGGAACTCACAGTGGTCGCTATTGGGAGAAAATTAACCTCGTTGCGAACACGCGTATGAATTACGGGGATAATTAGAACATAATTCGCATGATATTTGGAGAGGCCGGAGTTTGTTAACGAAACGTTAACTACTGCGAACTGCGCGTCACGAAGGTCGGCGCCTTTACGTCAATTGTGACGCCTCGGCTCTCTGGATTAAATCGAACGTGCGCAAACGGGCCCTCTAAACAGAAGAATCAGTTCCGAATCTTAATTGTATCTTGTTGACGCTCTGATCGGCCTTCGCTTGCGCAATCGGAGACCAGCGCCTAATCCCCTTGGCCATCCAAGCGGTCGTCTGGGCCGCTCGCCGGCGCTGAATTTCGCATGATACTCTGGGTTAAGGCTCTGCACGTCATCGCCGTCATCGCATGGATGGCGGGGATGCTGTATCTGCCGAGGCTATTCGTCTACCACGCCCAGGCAGCGATGGGGTCCGACGTCTCGGAGACCTTCAAGGTCATGGAGCAGCGGCTTCTCAAAGCCATCGTCAATCCCTCGATGATTCTCGTCTTCTTGACCGGGTTTGCCCTCGTCTATCTGACTGGAGATTGGCGGGACGGTTGGTGGCAGGCGAAATTCGTCCTGGTTCTTGGCCTGGCAGGGCTGCACGGCTATTTCGCACGGCTCGTGCGCACATTTGCCGACGACGCCAACGAGCGGCCGGCGCGTTTCTATCGAATCTTGAACGAGGGTCCTACCGTGCTGATGATCCTGATCGTTGTTTTGGCGGTGGTAAAGCCATTTTAAAGCGCTTTGAAAAGGAACGGCCCGAGTTCACAAATGGCCGTTGAAAAATTCCGCAAACACGACTATGAACCGTCGCCCGGTCTTATCAATGCGGGTTTCTAGCGGCGCTGGATCGCCCGATCCAATTTTCGCTGCGGTCCTGACGCGATCGACTTCCGCCTCGAATCGTCAGCGCCATCATCCATCACGTCTCATGACTTTGCGGGTCTGTGGAACCGGAAGTCCAAGTAAAGGTCCGCCAATGCGGGAAATGAAACTCAAGGAATTAAAACAGAAATCGCCGACGGAGCTCTTGGCTTTCGCTGAGGAGAATGACGTCGAAAACGCGTCGATCATGCGCAAGCAGGAGCTGATGTTTGCGATTTTAAAGCAGCTTGCCAGTGTCGAGGTTCAGATTATTGGCGAGGGGGTGGTCGAGATTTTGCAGGACGGATTTGCTTTCTTGCGATCGGCCGACGCCAACTATCTTCCAGGTCCTGACGACATTTACGTCTCGCCGTCACAAATCAGACGATTGGGTTTGCGAACCGGCGATACGGTCGAAGGCGTGATCCGAAGCCCCAAGGAGGGGGAACGGTACTTCGCGCTGCTCAAATGCAACGGGATCAACTTTGAGGACCCCGAAAAGACCCGGCATAAGGTCCATTTTGATAATCTGACGCCGCTCTATCCCGATGAACGGCTGAAGCTCGAAGTCGAAGATCCAACCCGCAAGGATCTCTCGGCGCGGGTGATCGATATCGTCGCGCCAATCGGAAAGGGGCAACGCGCTCTGATTGTCGCGCCGCCACGCACAGGCAAGACGGTGCTGTTGCAAAACATCGCCCAGTCCGTCACCGCCAATCATCCAGAATGCTATCTGATTGTCCTCTTGATCGACGAGCGACCGGAAGAAGTGACGGACATGCAGCGCTCGGTGAACGGCGAGGTTGTGTCGTCGACCTTCGACGAACCCGCGGTGCGCCACGTTCAAGTCGCCGAGATGGTGATTGAAAAGGCCAAGCGGCTGGTCGAGCACGGGCGCGACGTGGTCATCCTCTTGGACTCGATCACGCGGCTTGGGCGCGCTTACAACACGGTCGTGCCGTCATCGGGAAAGGTTCTGACCGGCGGCGTCGACGCTAACGCTCTGCAGCGTCCGAAACGGTTTTTCGGCGCGGCGCGGAATATCGAGGAGGGCGGCTCGCTCACCATCATCGCCACCGCGCTGATCGACACCGGCTCGCGCATGGACGAAGTCATTTTCGAAGAATTCAAGGGCACCGGCAATTCCGAAATCATCCTCGATCGCAAGGTCGCCGACAAGCGCACCTTCCCGTCGATGGACATCACCCGGTCGGGAACCCGGAAAGAAGAGCTGCTCGTGCCGCCGGACATCCTGAAGAAGATGTATGTGCTCCGGCGCATCCTCAATCCGATGGGCACGGTCGATGCGATCGAGTTCTTGCTTGGCAAACTGCGCGAGACGAAGACCAACGCGGGTTTCTTCGAATCGATGAACACCTGAGCCGGTTGACGGTCTCTGCGTCCTAACCGGGTGTCGCCCGCGCCAGTCCCTCGAAAGGAGAGGGCCTTCCCGTGTCCCAGCCGTCGAAGCCAACTCTTGCCGATCTGCGCGTGGAGATCGACCGCATCGATGCGCAAATGCACGAACTGCTCATGGCGAGAGGGCGCGTCATTGACCAACTGATCGAGATCAAGACGCGTCAGGGCGGCGGCTCCGCCTTCCGGCCCGCGCGGGAAGCCTCAATGATGCGTGCGCTTGTCGAGAGGCATCGGGGTCGCCTGCCCCTCGACACCGTCGAGGGCATCTGGCGCGTCATCATCTCGACCTTCACCTTTGTTCAGGCGCCCTACAGCGTTCATGCCGACGTCTCGGGCGGCGACGCCGCAATGCGGGACTCGGCGCGTTTTCACTTCGGATTCACCACGCCTTGCATTCCCCATTTCGGAGCCGGTGAAGTGATCCGGGCGGTCGGCGCGTCGATTGGCGATCTTGGCATGTTCGCCGTTGACGGGGGTCCGGGGTCCGGCGCCTGGTGGACGAGGCTTGCCCCGCCGGAAGCGCCGAAGATCATCGCCCGACTGCCGTTCGTGGAGCGCGCCGATCACCCCGCTGGCATGCCGATGTTCGTGATCTCGAAGCCATTGGTCGATGGGACGGCGCGCGCCGTCGTGCTCGAATCCGTGACGCTCGACCGCTGGCGCGCCGACATCCCTCACGCCTTGCACAAGATTGGGGCCGAAGCGATCGGCTCTGCCGCGATCGGGATGGGGCTTGCGCTTCTTGTCGCACGGCCGGGAGAGATCTCCCCGGATGCCGTTGGCGAAGCTTTACGGTCTGCTGGCGCCGCTGACGTGCGCTCTTCCGAGATCGGCGCGCACGCGGATCGAATTGACGCCTCGGCGTTGCGCAAGGGCGCAAATTGAGGCTAATCGGACCGGCCATGACGTCCCGCACCATCCGTAAGCCTCAGCCGCGACCCGAGATCCTGGCAATCGACCCCTATGTGCCGGGCAAGAGCCGGGTCCCGGGCGTTGAAAGGGCTCATAAGCTTTCGTCCAACGAATCTCCGCTGGGTCCGTCGCGAAAGGCGATCGAAGCGGTGCGCGCGCTGGCCGACAGCCTGGAGCTCTACCCTGACGGCGCCTCGACGGCTCTGCGGGAGGCGATCGGTCGCCGCTACGGCCTCGATCCGCCGAGGATCATCTGCGGCAACGGCTCCGACGAGCTGTTGGCGCTGCTCGCGCATGTCTTTCTGCATCCCGGCGACGAAGGTCTCTATAGCCAATACGGCTTCCTGACCTATCCGATCTGCATTCGCGCCGCCGGCGGAATTCCCGTTGTCGCCGAGGAGACGGACAGGACGGCGAGCGTGGACGCGATTCTCGCGAAAGTGAGCGCGCGCACGAAGATCGTCTACCTCGCCAACCCCAACAATCCGACCGGGACCTACATCCCGTTCGGCGAGGTCAAACGCCTGCACGCAGGCCTGCCGCCGCACGCGCTCCTGGTGATCGACGCGGCCTATGCCGAATATGTGACTAACAACAATTATGCGGCGGGCGTTGAACTCGCTTCGACGGCGGACAATGTCGTCATGACCCGGACTTTCTCCAAGATCCACGGGCTCGCCGGCTTACGCGTCGGTTGGGGCTATGGGTCGGCGCATGTCATCGACGCGTTGAACCGGGTCCGCGGACCCTTCAACCTGAACGGAGCGGCGCAGGCGGCGGGCGTCGCGAGCCTTGGCGATATGTCGCATATCGAGGGCGCGATCGCGCATAACGCGCGCTGGCTGCCTTGGCTTGCGGAAGCGATCGCCGAGCTTGGAATCGAGGTTACGCCAAGCGTCGGAAACTTTCTCTTGCTGACCTTCCCAAAGCGATCCGGCCGGACCGCCGCGGACGCCGATGCTTTCTTAAACGCGCGCGGGTTCATTCTCCGGGCGGTCGCGGCCTACGGGCTGCCGGACTCGCTGCGCCTGACGGTCGGCGGCCAGGAGGCCAACGAAGGCGTGGTCGCCGCGCTCGGCGAGTTCATGCGAGGCGAAGGTGATTGATCGGCTCAGGGAGCCGCTCGCCGAGCCGATCTTCGAAGAGCTAGCGATTATCGGCGTGGGCCTGATCGGTTCGTCGATCGCGCGCGCAGCGCGACACCGCCATGCCGCGCGGCGCATCGTTCTTGCCGACCGATCGATCGAAACCTTGGAGCGCGCGAAAGCGCTCCGGCTTGGCGATCTCGTCACCGACGATCTGGCGCGAGCCGTGAGCCAGGCCGATTGCGTCATTCTCTGCGCGCCGGTCGGCGCCAATGATGCGATCGGACGAGCCGTCGCGTCTACGCTTCGGCCAGGCGCCATCGTGACGGACGTCGGTTCGGTCAAGGCAGATGTTATCGCGGCGCTCAAGTCGACGCTGCCGGCTCATGCCCGCCTCGTGCCGGCCCACCCGGTGGCGGGCACGGAATATTCCGGGCCGGATGCGGGCTTTGCGAGCCTGTTCGTCAACCGCTGGTGCATCCTCACCCCGCCGGAGGGGACAGACGCTGAAGCGGTGGCGAAGGTGCGCGCCCTCTGGGAAGCGTTGGGATCTCATGTCGAAATCATGAGCGCCGCGCACCACGATCTCGTGCTGGCGATCACCAGCCATGTGCCGCATCTCATCGCTTACAACATTGTCGGCACTGCAGCGGATCTCGAGGAAGTCACCCGCTCGGAAGTGATCAAGTTCTCCGCGGGCGGTTTCCGCGATTTCACCCGCATTGCCGCTTCCGACCCGACCATGTGGCGCGATGTCTTTCTGCACAACAAGGATGCGGTGCTGGAGATGCTCGGCCGGTTCAACGAAGATCTGACGGCGCTGCAGCGAATGATCCGGCGCGAGGACGGCGACGGGTTGTTCGCTTTGTTCACCCGGACGCGAGCGATCCGGCTCGGTATCGTCGCCGAAGGCCAGGAGACCGCAGCGCCGGATTTCGGCCGCCGCGCCGCCGAAACCGACGAACCGGTTCCGTGACGTCTGCGGACGCCGACGCCCCCGTTTCAGACGGCAGCCTCTGGGTCTTCGGGTACGGGTCGTTGATGTGGCGGCCTGGATTCGCCTATGCGCGACGACGCAAGGCGCTGTTGCGCGGCTGGCGCAGAAGCCTGTGCGTCTTTTCCCACGTCTACCGCGGTTCGCCGGAGCAGCCCGGACTCGTGCTTGGCCTCGATCGCGGCGGCGCCTGCCCAGGCGTGGCCTTCGAGGTCGATTCAGCGCTGCGTGAGGCGACAATTCGCTACCTTCGGGAACGCGAGCAGGTGACCGCCGTCTATCTCGAGCGGGTCACGCCTGTGACGCTCGAATCCGGAGACCGCGTTCCCGCTGTGACCTACGTCGCCGATCGTCTCCACGTCCAATACGCTGGGCGTCTCGATCGCGCGGCGATGCTCGACTATGTGCGCGGGGGCAAAGGGAAATCCGGCGCTAACCCGACTTCACCAACTGGCGGGGGTGGGCGAGGCGAAGGCATTGGAATCGCAGGGGGGCGAGTCCAAAGGTCGGCACTACGGGAGGTGAGCGATCAAGCCGCTTGGCGGGGGATCGGAGCGGTGATCTTCGGCCTCGGCTGGGCGGGGAGGTCGAGCTTCAGGCGCTGCAGCAAAAGCCACTGATCGTTTTCCGGCTCGGTATGGCGCGATAGGACGACGGTGCGGCCGTCTGTCGTGGGCAACTCGACGTCGATCATTTGGATGGCGGCAAGCTTTTCGAGCACAGCCCTCGGCGTCAGCCCCGGCGCCAGCGCCTTCAGCCGCTGCTTCAGCGTCACCATCAGGCAATAGGCCAGGAAGGCCACGAAGATATGAGCTTCGATGCGGGCGTCTGACTGGTGATAGATGGGACGAATCGATAGATCGTTCTTCAGTTCCTTGAACGCTTGCTCGATCTCGGCCAATTGCAGATACAGCCGCCAGAGATGGCCGGGGTCGTCGCTCCTGATGTTGGAGCGAAGCAGATAGCCGCCCTCGCGGCGGCGCGCGAGGCGGAGCTTCTTGCGGTCCAGCGTGAAATGGAACGTTTGCGGCGTCACCGGCTGATCTTTCGTCGGCGGATGGATCACCAACAACCCGTAGGCCTTGCCGGCTTCCTTCTTGGCCGCGCCGAGCTTGAGCAGCAGCTCGTCGCGCGTCAGGTCCTGTCGTTGCAGTTCGCGCAACCGCTTGATCAGCTTCCTCAACCGACGCCGCCGCATCCCCTGCTCCTTGTCGCGCCGGCTTTGGCTTCGGGCCAGGACGTAAGTTTCCTCATCCTGTTCGATCAGCTTGACCCGCACGCTCTCGCGCACGTCTTCCCACGGCTTGGCCGCGAGCGCCTGTTCCAGCTTCGTCAGCCGGCCGCGGGGCGTGCCCACCAGATAGCGGATCGGCGTCGGCGAGCCGCGCATCTCCGCCAGGACTTCCTCGGTCGGGATGCCGCGATCCATCACCCAGGTGCGCTTGGCGCTGCCGTATTGCGTCTCGATCTTGGTCAGAAACGCCCGCAACGTCGTCTTGTCCGAGGTGTTGCCGTCCATGACTTCGTAGGCCAGGGGAAGGCCGTCCGGCGTGACGATCAGCGCAATCACGACCTGCACGCAATCGGAGCGCTTGTCCCGGCTGTAGCCGAACTTCCGCTTGCCGCTCTCCGGCGGATCGCATTCGAAATACGTGCTGGTCAGATCATACAGCAGCACTTCAAAGTCAGCCTGAAACAGGTCCTTCCAGCGCTCGCGCAGAAACGTGAACAGCGCCGGCTTGTGCGCGACAAGCAGGTCCAGGCAGCGATAGAGATTGTTGGGTTGCGCGAGCCCGACGTCCTCGCCGAGCAGGTCGCCTATCGCACTGTGCTCGAACCAGTGCCGGTGAAGCCGCCACTCGCTGCCCGGAGAGATCAGCCGATAGGCGACCAAGGTCTTCAGGACGTTCAGCCAGTCCGTTCCCTCGCGCGAGAGCGGCAGCGCCGGGCGCCAGAAATCGTCCATTCGCAGCTGATCCCACATCACCATCGCCAGCCAGCAGGCGCCCCACTGACGCGGTCGGCGCAACCGCATCGCGCTCAGCCGAATCGAAACCACGTCGCAATCGAGAACCGGGGCAGGACGATCTTCGGGAAACAACGCGATCTGCTTCGATCGCCCCCCTTCGTCGAAGACTTCGACAGCCCGAACTCCACGCCGCCCGCTGGCTGTCGTTGATCTCCCCGAGATAGAGCACCTGTCGCTGAACCACGCGACCGCTCCGGACGCGCCGGTTCTCAACGACCGACCAGGTCCGATGCTCCTTGCCGTCCTTGCGGCGAATCTTGTGGCGCAAAAACATGTCCAAAACTCGCGCCGCGCCCCTCGCCGCGCAAGGGACTTGGTCGGCACTACAGCCATTTCCGGCCCGACTGACCCAACGACTCCAATGGCTTGCAGTCACAAAACTCCGCGAAAAATCGCAAAAATCAGCGCCAGTTGGTGAAGTCGGGCTAATGCCGAATATATCCTCGAGACCAACGATCACCTGCAGGTGTTAGGGGTGCGGGACCCCGATCTCGAATGGCTCAGTGCGAAACTAAGAGCCGGCCAGTGAAGCAGCACTCGCGCGGTCAGGGCTCCGCGATCGCCAGATCGGCGACCGTCGTGGCGCGTTGTGCCGCCGACGCAGCCAGCAAATGGAGATGGAACTCAAGGCCGGGTCCAAAGACCCGGTATTCACGTTTCGCTTCAGCGACGACGGGTTCGGGAAAGGCTCCCGTCTCTCGCACCGAAACGACGCGCCGCTGCCCCGTCATATCGCGGACCACCGCAAGCAGAACGGCGTCGCGAAAACCCGGACACTCCGACGCCGGATAGATGGAAAAGACATACCGCCGCCCCGATAGTCCGATCCACGAACAAAATCGGGAGGAGAATGGCATGCCGGCCAGCGCAGCCAGCGAGGAGCCCTGAGTCTTGTCCTGCCGATCGCTCATCGGGGCGATCCAGGCGCTCGCTGGCCCTTCCGAGACCCCATATGCCCGCTCGATCGTCGAAGGCCTATTCTCGTATGCCAGCGTCATCACCCCGACCCTGATTATTACGTGAACATTAATAGAACAAAGCAAGATGTTCGTCAAGACGAACGTTGCGTTTCGGCATCGCTATTCGCGCCTTCCGCAATGACCGCCGCAAGCGACGGGTCCTTACCGACCGCTTCCGCGTTGAGGCGCGCGCAGGCGGTCTCGATTGTCGATTGCAGGCGTTTGTTGAAGGCCGCCCGGTCAAGCCCAGGCGCTATGACCGGCAAATATTCGATAATTGCGACCCCTGGCCGGCGCAGGAAGCCCCGCCTCCTCCAGAACAGTCCCGTATTGACGGCGACCGGCAGGCAGGGGACCGCCGTCGCGGCGTAAAGCGCGGCGACCCCTTGTTTGTACATGGGCGGCGCGCCGGGGAGACGACGCGTTCCCTCCGGGTAGATGAACACCTGTCGTCCGGCCGCGAACACAGGCTTTGCTGCAAAGGCGATCTGTTGCAGAGCCTGCCTGCCGCGCCCTCGATCAATGGCGATCTGCTGCGAGACGATGAGGTAGAGGCCGAACAGCGGAACGTAGGTCAGTTGGCGTTTGAGGATGATGGCGAAATCGGGCGCGTATTTGAGCAGCGCGAAGGTTTCGAGAAACGATTGATGCTTGACCGCGATCAGGACCGCGCCAGGGGGAATGTTCTCAACTCCGCGATATTCCAGCCGAAGACCGCAAATCGTTTCCAAAAGCCGGACGGAAATGCCGCCCCAGAGTCGGGCAAGGGCGAAGACGGCTCGCCTGCCGAACAGCATGGTCGGCAGGCCGATGATCATAAGAACCACCAGGTTCAGGTAGAAGAGCGTGTTGAAAAGCAGCGATCGCGTTGCGAGCATTGGGATGTCGAGAGTTCAGCGGGAAAGGACTCGCCGCGCGCCTATTGCAGCGTTTGCAAATGGCGCATGACGATTTCTCGTGAAAGAAGACCGGTCAGGAGCGTAACGACGGCGCACACCACCACCAGCGCAAGATAGCCGGAGGAGCGGAGCGCAAAAGAGCCGAACATCGCCGCGATCTCCTCGCCGCCCGGCGAATGCGCCCACCAGAACGACAGAAGCGAAGCACAGGCGAAGAAAGCCATGGCCGCCAGCCCGCCGATCATCGCGCCGCGAAGCCCCAGGCGACGGAAATGGGCCTGGAACTCCCTGGCGATGAACACGTCTGACGCGCCGACGAGATGGAGGACTTCGATGATTTCGCGGTTTCCCGCCATCGCGCCGCGAGTCGCGAACCCGATCGCTGTGCCCATCGCCACGATCATGAGCGCAAACAGAGCGGTCGCAAGAACGACGACAGCATCGGCCATAGTGCCGAGGCGCGCCGCCCAGATCCGATGGTCGTCGAGATCGGCTTGCGGGACGGCTGAGGCGAGCGCCTTGCGCAGCATGGTCAGATCCTGGGAGCCCTGGCCGCGCAACCTGACGAGGATCAGCCGGGGGATGGGCAGCTGACTGAGGTCGAGCCCAGCGCCGAGCCACGGCTCGAGAAGCTTTTCCAATTCGGCCTTGGAAAGAGCGTGAGCCGAGCCGACCTCTGGCGCTTGCGCCGCGATGGCGGCGGCTTTGGCCACGAGGCTTTCGACATCGTCGCCAGGCCGAGGCTTCACCTGGATGGTCGCGTCGCGCAGCACATCCGAGCGCCAGGCTTGGGAAGCGTCGGCGACCAATAGCGCCGCGCCGGCGGTCAGGCAGGCGAGAAAGGTCATGATCGCAATGACGACGACCAGCGCGCGCCCAGCGACGGAGTCGCGTGGTATGAGCGGCGCATTGGTCTTGAACGACAACTCCGGCTCAACGGCGACGATAGGATCGACGATCGGTTCGTTCATGACGGGGATCCGTCAAAAATCGTCAGTTTGCCGTCTCCGACGACCAGCCGGCGGGCGAAGCCGAATTGGTCCATAAGCTGAAGATCGTGTGTGGCGATGACAACCGCCGTGCCGAGCCGGTGAAGTTCGACAAATAGCCGCAGGAGGCGGCGCGCGAGGCCCGGATCAACATTGCCGGTCGGCTCATCCGCCAGCAGCAATTCCGGGCGAACGATCAACGCGCGAGCAATTGCGGCGCGCTGCTTTTCGCCTCCAGAAAGGACAGGCGGAGACGCATTCATCCGATCGCCGAGGCCGACCCAGCGCAGAAGCTCGACCACCTCCGCCCGATAGCCGGATTCCTCACGTCCCATCGCTCGCAACGGCAGCGCCACGTTCTCGTAAGTGGTCAGATGGTCCAACAGGCGGAAATCCTGGAAGACAGCGCCGATCCGCCGCCGGAGCGTCGTCAGGCCGTCCTTGCTAAGCGCCGCGGAGTCCTGACCAAAAACGCGAATCGCTCCCCGGGTCGGCCGGAGCGAGAGCAACATCAGTCGCATGAGGGTCGTTTTGCCCGCGCCGGACGGCCCGGTAAGGAATTGAAAGCTTTGCGGATCGACGGAAAAATTGAGATCGCCGAGCACCTCCGATCCCATGCCGTAGCGTACACCGACGTTTTCGAACCGTAGCAACGCGATCCCCGGGTCGGCGACGGTTGGCCGTTTAACGCGCCTTTAACCGTGTTTCCAACCAAATACCACCATCGGCCATCCCATCGGAACAGCAAGGTCAGTCGTTATGACACTGAACCACAAGTGCGGCGCAAATTGTGATCAAAGCTCCTCACGGCGGCCTTGGCGCGCCCGCGGCGCGACGGCCCCGGCTTTTGTCCTCGTCGGCTTGGTGATCGTGGGCACGATGGCGATCGCGGCTCGGGCGGCGATCGTCTCGGTCGCGCCGGCGACAGCGGCCGTCTATGCGCTGGCGCGCTTGCCCGTCAATCTTCTCGGCCTGTCGATCGCTGACGTCCGCGTGACCGCCACTCAGGAACCGGAAGGCCCGGGGGAGCTCCTGGTCACAGGCGAGATTGCGAACCTCCGCGACAGGGAAACACCGCTGCCATATCTGCGCCTGGCGCTGCGCGGTGAGGACGGGCGCGAGCTCTACGTCTGGACGGCGCGGGGGCCGAAGTCTCGCCTCGGCGCTCGCGAGCGCGTTCCATTCCGGGCCCGGTTGGCGGCGCCGCCGGCCGGCGTTCGCGACGTCCTGGTAAAATTCGCCGCGCCGGGAGATAAAGGCTCGTTCGCAGAGTCCCCTTCATGAGCGGCGAGAGACAGGTCAAGGTCCTATACGACGAGCCGACGATCGCGGAACGAACGGAGGCGCTCGCGCGCGAGATCGCCGCGGCGAAGCCCAAGGATCTGCTTGTCGTCGCCATTCTCAAGGGATCGTTCATGTTCGCGGCCGACCTGTTGCGCGCCCTGCATCGCGCCGGGCTCGAGCCGCAAGTCGAGTTCTTTCACCTGTCGAGCTATCTAAGGGGCACGGTCTCGAGCGGGACGGTAAAAATCCTTCGCGACATCGAATCCTCGGTGCGCGATCGAGACGTTTTGCTGGTCGACGATATTCTCGAATCGGGCCGGACGCTGGCGTTCGCCAAGGACCTTCTGACGGCGCGCGGCGCGCGGCGGGTTCTCGTCTGTACGATGCTGGAGAAGCCTGGCAAACGGGCGGTTAAAGTCGGCGCCGATTTCGTCGGCTTTGTTTGCCCCGACGTTTTTGTCGTCGGCTATGGCATGGACGTAGCCCATTCGTATCGCGAACTGCCGTTCATCGGCCGTGTCGTCACTGCGCAGGACGCTGCCGAAGGGGCAGTTCCGGAAACCGTCACGCGTGTTTGAAAGTCGTTATCAGTCCTTTGTTGCATTGGGCGATCCTTCGCATGGACGCGCACGCGTCAGCCAATTGCGCGCCGAATTGGCGAAAACGGGGCTTGCGGGGTTCATCATTCCACGCGCGGACGAGCACCAGAACGAATACGTCCCCGCCAACGCCGAGCGGCTGAGGTGGCTGACCGGCTTTGCCGGTTCGGCGGGGATTGCGGTGGTGCTGAAAGACGGGGCTGCGCTGTTCGTCGACGGTCGGTACACGGAGCAGGTGAAGACTGAGGCGGACGCATCGGTTTTCGAATTCCGCCGCGTCCCGGAGGAGCCGCCGACCGAATGGATCGCGCGCAAGCTCAAGCCGGGAGACAAGCTTGGCTATGACCCGAGACTTCACACGCCCGACGCCGTCACGCGCTTCGCGGCCGCCTGCGAGAAAGCGGGCGCGAGTCTGGTCCCCGTCGACGCCAATCCGATTGACGCAATCTGGCCGGATCGGCCGCCCGGTCCATTAGGCGCGGTCACGCCGCATAAGCTGCGATTTGCCGGCGAAAGCACGGATGCGAAAATCGCCCGCGTGCGGAAGGGCACGGGGTCGTCGCGGGGCCTCTTGATCAGCGATCCTCACAATCTGGCTTGGCTGTTCAATATTCGCGGCTCGGACGTCTCCTACACGCCGCTGCCAATCGGCTGGGCCTATCTGCCGCTTGAGGGCCGTCCGGTTGTGTTTCTTGACGGAAGAAAGCTCACGCCGGCGAGCCGCCAGAGCCTCAGCCGCCATGCGGAGATCCTCGAGCCCGACGCCCTCCTCGCGTTTGTCGAGGACTTGGGCCGGCAAGGCTTGCGGGTCGCCTTCGACGCCGCGACCGCGCCAGCCGCCTTGACCCAGGCGATCGAGCGAGCGGGTGGCAAACTCGACATCGGCGCCGATCCGATCACGCTCATGAAGGCGAAGAAAAATCCGTTCGAGCTTGCGGGCGCGCGCGCCGCGCATGAGCGGGACGGCGCCGCGATGACGAATTTCCTCGCGTGGTTCGCCAACGAGGCGCCGAGAGGCCGCCTCACTGAAATCGACGCCGTCAAGGCTCTAGAGACCTTCCGTCGAGCCAGCCCTGCGCTCAAGGGCCTCTCGTTCCCGACCATCGCTGGTGCGGGCCCCAATTCTGCGATCCCTCATTACCGGGTCAGCGAAGAATCCAATCGGAAAATCGAGCGCGGCATTTTTCTCATTGACAGCGGCGCGCAATACGAAGACGGCACGACCGACATCACCCGCACGATCGCCGTCGGGCGACCGAGCGCGCTCATGCGTGACCGCTTCACTCGTGTGCTCAAAGGCCATATCGCGGTCGCCTGCGCCGTTTTTCCTGCGGGAACCAACGGCGCTCAGATCGACGCGCTGGCCCGCGCCGCGCTTTGGCGCGCTGGGCTTGATTTCGACCATGGGACGGGACACGGGATTGGTTCGTATCTCTCGGTCCACGAAGGCCCCCAGCGTCTCGCCAAGACGGGTACGACCGCGCTCGTGGCTGGCATGATCGTCTCCAACGAGCCTGGCTATTACGCGGCCGGCGCGTTCGGAATTCGGATCGAGAACCTGGTCGTGGTCGAGGAGCGGAAGATTGCCGGCGGGGAGCGGCCGATGCTCGGCTTCGAGACGCTGTCCTTCGCCCCGATCGATCTCAGCCTGGTCGAGCCGAAATTGTTGGACGCCGACGAAATCGCCTGGCTCGACGATTACCACGCCCGCGTGCGCAAGACCCTGTCGCCGCGCGTCAATTCCTCGACCCGACGGTGGCTGGCAAAAGCGACGCGGCGTCTTGCCGTGGCCAAGCGCCCGGTTTCGTCCTGAGCCGGCTACTAGCTGAACATGCGCGGAGCGCTGATCACATCGTCTCATCCGCGCCCCCGTACAATGTTACGCTACTCAATGAGTTCAAAAGCTTAGATGCGCTTTTGTGCAACTTTTTTCGCTCTTTTTTCCTCCAACTCGTGGATCGCTTCGCCGCAGCCCGACGGGCGGGTTTCGGCGCCCTATGGCTCGCAATGCCGATCCCCCGACTTTGTCGGCCGAGCCGTCGCAGTCGCGGAGGGCGCGGCGGCAACCCGTCTCGCGTTTCGCGCTGCGAGGAAAAACTCTGTAAAAACAAAGGGCCTCGTTTCGCGGCGCGAAATAAATCGTTTCGCATCCAGGGTCGCAAGTTATTGAAATCATTGAGGGCGCCAAATCAGCGATTTCGCCGAATCGTGTGTTTTCAAGAGCTTGACCTCGATTTCGTTTCGCCGTTTTCACCGCAGCGCAAGCTAGAGTGCTCCGTCCGCATGGAACCGTCATCGCGAGGAGGCCGAAGGCCGCGCGGCGATCCAGAGCGGCAGGGCCACCTACGACCCCTGGATTGCTTCGCTTCGCTCGCAATGACGCGCTGGCTCCATCAAGTCGCAGCACACTCTAAGCGGGGCCGGCCTTTCTGAAAAACAATACCAAGTCCCGGTCGGCCTTGCAAGAAATTGTCGATTTTTCTTATTGAGCGCCCCGGCCTTCCGGCGGCGGCCTATTTCGGAGACGGGCAAATCGATACGGCGGTGGAACTCCGGAACGTGGTTATTTTGCGGCTTTCCGCTATATGTTGTGGATAGAGTGGACAGAACTACAAGGCGTTGACAAAGGCGGGACTCATCCAATCATATTAGCGACTGAAAATGGAGAAGCCGGGGTGGCGACCCCGGCTTGCCATTTATGTCCGCATCGTCGGAACCGTCTGCGGACCGAGACTTCGTGCGGACTCAATCTGAGTCAGAGAGCCTCATTAGTCAAGGCGGTTCTTTATAACGCGCATCTTGCGTGAAAGAAGGAATGCGCCCTATGGCCATTTACTTTGAAAGTGCAAACCCTGCAGCCCTCGTCGCAGCGTTTAAAAACGACATCGACAAAGCGCAGGTAGTGACTTGGTCTTATGACAAGAACGGAGACTTTACTCATACACCTGAGCAGTGGAAATATCGAGGATGGCTTCGCCCCTCGTTGTCCTCTGGGCGATTGACCATGAGTTTTCTCGGAAGGTCTGACGAGGTGACGACGTGGGAGGTCTATGGAATTTACCACGGTCGCTTCATCGAATCGATGATGGTTCATTGCCATTCGATGTTTAACGACGCTCGGGCTCCGTCTCAACCGACCTCGTCGGACTCGATATCGACGAAGGTCGCCTAGCCAGCGGGAGCGCCGTTTTCTAGTCGGAAACGGCGCTCCCGAATTTCGAGAGTCTATTTGCCTCGTGCGCTACGTCTTTGGCGCATCGGCGCGCAGCGCGCGCAGATGCGCGACCAGCCCCGCCGTCGATGGATCGAGCGCGGCCGTATTCGCGCTGGAGTTCAGCGACGATCGGCGCCAGGCTTGAAGCGAGCTCCTTGCCTAATTCGACGCCCCATTGGTCGAACGAGTTGATGTCCCAGACCGCGCCTTCCGTGAACACTTTGTGTTCGTAGAGAGCAATGAGCCGCCCGAGCATACGCGGATCGAGGCGCTGGTAGAGAAACGTGCTCGTCGGACGGCTGCCGGAAAAGCTCTTGTGCGGCGCAAGGCGAATGGCGTCAGCCTCGCTCGCGCCCTGCTTGCGGGTCAGCGCCTTGGCCTCTTCAGGCGTGCGGCCATGCATCAGGGCTTGCCCCTGCGCGAAGCAATTGGCGACCAGGAGATCATGGTGATGCCCGTCGGCGTCGGTCGGCGTCGCCGCGACGAGCAGGTCCAAGGGAATGATCTCCGTGCCCTGATGGATGAGCTGGAAGAAGGCGTGCTGGCCATTGGTGCCAGGTTCGCCCCACACCACCGGGCCGGTCGCCGTATTGGCCGGCGACCCGTCGAGCTGGACGTGCTTGCCGTTGCTCTCCATTTGCAATTGCTGGAGATAGGCAGGGAAGCGCCCGAGCCGCTGGTCGTAGGGGATCACTCCATGCGTGGCGTGACCGAGGATATTGCGGTTCCAGACGCTGAGCAGTCCCATCAGGATTGGGATGTTCCGTTCGATCGGCGCTTCGCGGAAGTGCTGATCGACCTCATAGCCGCCGCGGAGAAATTCGTTGAAGCGGTCAGGCCCGATTGCGATCGCAACCGGGAGCCCGATGCTTGACCAGACCGAATAGCGGCCGCCGACCCAATCCCAGAAACCGAACACCCGGGTTGACTGGATGCCGAATTGCGCCACTTTGTCGAGTTGTGTCGATACGGCGGCGAAATGGTCGCCGACCGCCGCTTCGCCGACGCCCTGAGCAATCCAGGCCCGCGCGGTCGCCGCGTTGGTCATCGTCTCCTGAGTGGTGAAGGTCTTCGATGACACGATGAAGAGCGTGCGCGATGGATCGAGCCCGCGCAAAGTGTCCCCGATGTCCGCGCCGTCGACGTTGGAGACGAAGTGGCTGCGCAATTGCGGCGGCGCGAACGGCGCCAACGCGCGGGCACCCATTGCGGGGCCAAGGTCTGAGCCGCCGATGCCGATATTGATGACGTCGGTCATGGGCTGGCCGAGAGCGCCCCGCACGCGTCCCTCGCGAACGTCGGCGGCGAAGCTCAGCATCTTTTCGCGCACGCCGATCACCTCCGGCATGACGTCCTTACCGTCCACCAGGACCGGCTTGCCGGAGAAATTGCGCAAAGCTGTGTGAAGGACGGCGCGTTTCTCAGTTGTGTTGATCTTCTCGCCGGCGAACATCGCCTCGCGCTTGGCTTCGACCTTGCAAGCTTTGGCGAGCTCGACGAGGGCGCCGAGGATGGCCGCGTCGATCCGCTGCTTGGAGTAATCGAACAGGAGATCGTCGAGGGTGACGCTGAACTGCTTGAACCGCCCCGGATCATCGGCGAATTCCGCTCTCGCCGCCCGGGCGAGCACGGCCTCGCGCAAGCTGGTCAGTTTCGCCAATGCCGCTAGAGTCGCCTGGGTCGCCATAGGCCTTTTCCTTTCCCCCGCTTGCCGTTAAGCGTGGCCGCCGCCGCGCCGGGACGTATTCATATGCCGCCCCTCCTACAATTGCGAGACACTGGCCTCGCGCTTGGCGGCGCGCCGCTTTTGGACGGGGCGGAGCTGTCGATTTCCGCTGGCGACCGGATCGCCGTCGTCGGCCGCAACGGATCGGGCAAGTCGACCCTGTTTCGCATAGCGGCGGGCCAGATAGCGGCAGACCGGGGAACCCGCTTCGTCCAGCCTTCGGCGCGCCTCGCCTATCTGCCGCAGGAGCCGGACATGTCCGGCTTCGCCACTACGCTTGACTATGTCCTTGCCGGGCTTAATGAATTCGACGACCCGTATGCGGCAAGAGCCATGATGGCCGAGCTCGGGGTCGACCCTGCCGCAGATCCTGCTCGGCTTTCCGGTGGCAAAGCGCGCCGCGCGGCTTTGGTCAGGGCCTTGAGCCCGGAGCCCGACATTCTGCTGCTCGACGAGCCGACCAATCATCTCGATCTGGTCGCGATCGAGTGGCTTGAGGCGCGCCTCGCCGAGAGCCGTTCGGCGCTGGCGCTGATCAGCCACGACAAGCGGCTGCTCGCCGATTTGACCCGCGCCACGATCTGGCTCGACCGTGGCCGCACGCGGCGCCTCGATCAGGGCTTCGGCGCGTTCGAAGCTTGGCGCGACATGAAGCTCGAGGAAGAGGAAATCGAGCGGCATAAGCTCGACCGCAAGATCGTCAACGAAGAGCATTGGATGCGCTACGGCGTCACCGCTCGCCGCAAGCGCAACATGCGCCGTGTCGGGGAGCTTGCCGATCTCAGACGCGAACGGCGCGAAGCGCTACGACCGACCGGGGCAGCAGCCATGATCGCGCAAGACGCCAAAGCGTCGGGCGCTTTGGTGATCGACGCCGAGCGGATCAGCAAATCTTATGGCGATCGAGGAATCGTGCGCGACTTTTCGCTCCGGGTCATGCGCCGCGACAGGATCGGAATCGTCGGCGCCAATGGCGCCGGCAAGACGACGCTCATCAATCTCCTGACCGGCGCCCTTGAACCGGACTCAGGCTTGGTGCGCCTGGGCGCGAACGTCACGATGGCGAGCCTCGATCAAGGGCGCGCTTCGCTCGAGCCGACGACGACCCTTGTGGATGCGCTGACCGGCGGCGGCGGCGATCAACTGATCATCAACGGCGAGCGGCGCCATGTCATGGGCTACATGCGCGACTTCCTGTTCCCGCCGGAGCAAGCCCGAACGCCGATCGGCAAATTGTCCGGCGGGGAGCGGGGACGGCTGATGCTCGCCAGAGCCCTCGCGAAGCCGTCAAACGTGATGGTTCTCGACGAGCCGACCAACGACCTCGACATCGAGACGCTCGATCTCCTGCAGGAGTTGCTCGGCGACTATCCCGGAACGATCCTCCTCGTCACCCACGATCGCGATTTTCTCGATCGCGTCGCCACCTCCGTCATTGTCGGCGACGGGGACGGGCGCTGGGTCGAATATGCTGGGGGCTATTCCGACATGGTCGCGCAGCGCGGCTATGGGCTGGCCGGTCCGCTCGCCGCGCCGGTCCGGACGGCGGCGAAGGCGGACCGGCGGCCGGCGGACCGGGCCTGGCCGAAGCGCAAGCTCGGGTTTAACGAGAGACGGGCGCTGGAAGCGCTGCCGCGCCAAATAGAAAAGCTTCGGACCGAACTCGACGCGTTCGAGCGCCAGCTCGCCGACGCCGACTTTCCCATCCGTGAGCCGGCCGCGTTCATGGATGCGACGAGGATTTACGCGGAATTGCGCGACGCGCTGGCCGGGGCCGAGGATGAATGGCTCGGACTGGAGATCCTTCGCGAGGAGCTCGAGCGGCAATAAGGCCGCCTCTCAGTTAATCCTCGAGGGGGCCCTCGTCAGAGTTTGATTTAGAACTCGCTGAACGAGCCCTGGCCATTTCGTCCTCCGGAGACCGGGGGACGAACGACGGCAGCCGAACCCCAGCAAACCTCAGTTGCGCGGTTCAGCCGGCGGTTGGGCTTCCGAACCCGGCTCGAAGGGCCGATCCCGCCGCTCGGCCATAAACTGATCGAACTCGGCGCGATCCCTGGCGAAGCGCAGCCGCGCAAGGAAATCCTTGAACTCGCGCTGCTCCTCTTCGAGGCGCTTCAGCGTCTCCGTGCGGTAATCATCGAAGGCGCGGTTTCCGCTCGTCGTCGGGCCGAACCAGTCGCCACCGCTTCTGAAGCGTTCCGCTTTCGCCCGCATCATCTCCATTTTTTCCTGCAAGCGGGCCATCTTGCGTTCCCAACGATCCCGGCCGTGATCCCTGTCGAACATCGGCGCTTCCCCTGCGTAAGCCAGATGACGCCGACAGCCGAACTTTCCTCGCCCGACGAAGAGGGCAAGAAGCAGCAGTCCGACCGGCCACCACCACAGGAACCCCAGGACCGTAAGAATGATTGGCATTGGCGCGCCCTCGTGTAAATGTAATGAACATTTACTTCAAGGCGGCAGCGGTTGTCAAGTCCTTCTGTTGGGTCTGATCCGCGCTCACGGCGCCGCAGCCTGGATCGGCGCCGAGGCCCGATGTGAGTTTCCTTACTCCAAGCTCGTCTGCGCGCGCACGGCCAGACCCTCATGACCGCGCCGCGTTTACCCCGAGCCCTCGCAAATAGACGAGCACGTTCGCCTCCAGGAGTTCCGCCGGAGACATCGGCAGCGCACGTTGTGCGCCATCGGCGCGTCCAAATAGCGAAGCGACGCCGTGCGCCATGGCCCATATGTGGAGTGCGACCATCAAGGCCGGCGGGCGGCCGGCGGCGGGCATTGCGGCGCAGATTTGGTCGGCGGCGCCGCGCAACACCGCGAAGGCCCGGTCGCCAGCGTCTCGCAACGGGGGATTAGCTCCGACAGGAACGCCGGCTTCGAACATAGCCGAGTAGAAGGCCGGCTGAGCGCGAGCGAATTCGAGATAGGCCTTGCCGAGCCGATCCAAGGCGGTGAGTGTATCGGGGCGTCCGCTATCCCAGGCGCGCGCCAGCGCCGCCTCGAATTGCTCGAAGCCGCGTAAAGCCACGTTGGCCATCAACTCATCACGGTCGCGAAAATGCCGATATGGCGCCGCCGGGCTGACGCCGGCAAAGCGGGCGGCCTCGGCGAAAGTGAATCCCGCAGTCCCCTTCGTCGCGATCAGTTCCAGCGCCGCGCGGATCAGCGTCTCACGCAAATTACCGTGGTGATAGCCGCGCGGCGCATCGCGCTCGCCGGATTTGTCCTTGTTCCAACTCATGTAAGGGGTGCTTACATCATGGCCGCCGAAGTGTCGATGTTTTTGGACCTGCGCTCGACGCCGACGCGATAAGCTCCGCGATGCCCCGGGGGTCTCCCGAACGCAGCTTTTTCCAGCCTGCCATTGCGAAGGTCAGTATGATACCAGATTCTCCTTGCGCTCGCGAATTGGTCGTGACGTTCCAAAAGAAGCTTCCGGGCTCGCTGCCCCACGATGTCAGGAGCAAAAAATGGCCAGGATGGAGGAAGACGTCGTCTTCTCGAACCTACGCGACAAGCTGTTCACGGCGGTCGTGGGCGACGTGTTGGACAAGATGGGATGGCGACGCCAATTCCTGCCGCAGGCGATCGGACCGCTCAAGCCAGACATGAAGTTTGTTGGCCGGGCAATGCCCGTCCTCGAGGCCGACATCTTCGACGACAGCGCCCGCTCGCCTGCCAGCGCCGGCGCAAAGCCGTTCGGGCTGATGTTGGAAGCGCTCGACGATCTTCGCCCGAACGAGGTCTATGTCGCCACGGGCGGGTCGTTTCGCTACGCGTTTTGGGGAGAGCTTATGTCCACTCGCGCGCGCTATCTACGCGCCGCGGGCGCGGTGCTCAATGGCTTCGTCCGGGATGCGGCCGGGATCGAGGCGCTCGGCTTTCCGACGTTCTGCCGCGGATTGTACGCGCAAGACCAGGGGCCGCGCGGCAAAGTGATCGACTTTCGCGTGAGCATTGAAATCGAAGGAGTCCGGATTGCGCCCGGCGATCTCATCTTCGGCGACCGCGAGGGCGTCCTTGTCATTCCCTCCGAAGCGGCTGTCGAGGCGATCGAAGCCGCTCTCGCAAAGGCGTCGACAGAGAACAGGGTGGCGACCGCCATTCGGGGAGGCATGGGGGCGCGCGAAGCGTTCGAAACCTTCGGCGTCCTCTGATCTGCTGGCTCTCCATCCTGCAAGACTGATGAATCCTGCGCCTCGAGAGAAATCACCTACGTGAGCAGCGCCTTTCCGATGTTCTTGCGGTTCCCAATGAATTGATGGGCCGCGGCCGCTTCGTCGAGGCTCACGAGCATTGGCGCGCCGGCAGCAGCCATTAGCGGGTGCCCATCTGTCGGATGTTGGCTGGTGATAGGCGTGCTGTGATGGCCCCGCCAAGGGCTCAAAGTACGTATCCTCCGTCGATCGTCAGGCTCGCGCCGGTCATGTACCCAAACTCTTCGCTAGCGAGATAGGCGACCAAGCCGGCGATTTCACGTGGTTGTCCAACTCGTCCAAGGGGAACCAGGGATTTCACTATCTCTAGGTGATCGACTGTCATATCCGTCTCGGTAGGCCCAGGCTGAACATTATTGACGGTTATCCCGCGGGGCGCGAGATCCAGCGCGATACCCTTCACCATGGTCGCCACGGCCGCCTTGGTCATCGAATAGACACTGGAACCGGGAAAGCCGGTGCGAATGGCGGTGTTACTGCCTATGGTGATCAGACGTCCGCCCTCGGGGAGCCTAGGCGCGGCCGCCTGGATGGCGACGAACACGCCACGCACGTTGACATCCAGCATCCGATCAAGATCCTCAAGGCTGACAGTTTCGACGGAGCCCAGGCGCAAAATGCCGGCGTTGACTACGACAATGTCGAGCCGGCCAAACCGGTCGTGGGCCTGCGCAACGGCGTCCTGAATCGCCGCTGCGTCAGCGCTGTCGGCTTTTATGGCCAGAGCCTTTCGGCCCGTGGCTTCGACCGCTTCGACGGTCTCTGCCGCCTTGTTCGCCGCGGATACATAAGTCAGGGCGACGTCCGCACCGTCCTCTGCCAAGCGTCGGACGATCGCTGCGCCGATTCCCCGAGATCCGCCGAAAACCGTCGCGACCTTTCCCAGCAATTTGCGATTCTGTAGCCGAAGCGCGCAGAATGCGGGGCCACCGTCCGTAGGCGTTCCGACATTGTCGGAGAATCGGAGGGTCAGATCAAGCGCCAAGATTGCGCCACCAATTTCATGATTCCAGAAAATCACGATCCCCTGAGAGATTTGCTTCCGCATGGCATAAGATAAATGTCTGTAATGTTATTGTGTTCCATTATATACAATAATTCATCATTGCGCTTGATTTCTTGCTCACTCAATAAGACGTGGTCGCTAGAATATATGCATAGATATATTGCGCCAATGTCAATCGTTTTGTTACCACAACTATCGAGGTAGAAATCTACATAGGGTTGGTCGAGGACTTGCGTTATTGACATTTTTCGCAATTCGATATGATAAAGATACGGCGTTGGCTGCGCGGTCAAATGTTGAATGGTGGCTCGTAGCGACTCATCCTCTTGTTCCAATTGCTTCAGGTCTTTGATCTGTACCTCAAGATCTTTCACACGTTCTTGGCTGGTCACCAGTTGTTCTGTTATTGTCGACAGTTGTTGGGCTTTGGCTAATAGGTGTTTTCGATTGGCGTAAAGAGCCTTATTTCGGCAACTGGCGCTGCAATATTTTTGTCTCAAGTTGTATTGGTGAAATGTCGCCCCGCAGGTGAAGCAGGTGAGTGGAGTATTCATTACTTACTCCTACTGTACAGACCGGAGATATATGGGAACGGCGTCGCGCTTTCGATAGCGCTTCCTACACATGTCTTGCTCGCTATTTTTTAGGTTGATTTGAATTTTGGGCAAGTTTCGAATCACCCGCAGCACCTCAGCCTTCACAATCGTGATCTCACGGAGAACAGGGTGGCGATTGCCATTCGGGGAGGCGCGGACTCGCGCGAGGCGTTCGAAACTTTCGGCGTGCTCTGACCGGCCGGCTCCGATGGTGCATTAAACTCCTCTGCGGGGCGCAGACCTTGCTCGGATTGGGCCGCGGTCTGCTTGGGGAATGAAATTCCACGACAGCGCCGTGACTTTCTCCATTCGGATCGTTACAAGTATCCCCCCTAGATGGATTAAAGTTTGAATACAACTTTAAGTGGCGGACGCATAGCCGCCTCTCGTCAACAATGCGCACTATCGCGCTAAAGCCTGAGGGCCATTCTTGCAACCGGTTGCGTGCAAGTTTGTTGACATTGGCTTGCACACGGTGCAAATGTAGCTCAAGGCGCGGTCGGATGAGCGCGGTTGTCGCTACTTACCCGGAAGTGAGTGCGTAAGGCAAAATGACCGAAGCAGAGGTTTGCGTTCTTGAGGTCGAGCGCGAGGCGCTCCGACAAAGGCTTGCCACAGCGCTGAGGGCGCTGACGCCTTTCGCCGAGGCGCACGCCAAGGCCGCCGTTCTCAGCGGCAAGCCTAGCGACTTCTGCCCTGAGGAAGCTTACCGTCAGGCTCGCGCTGTATGGTTCGAAATCAGTCACGCTTGATCGGTTTCAAACGACATTGTGAGCGTCCTCGAGGAACTCGCAGCGATGGAGTTGTCATACGAGCGCCTCGTTGACCTCGCGGGTGGCGTAGCTTGTGTCGACCAGCAGTCGGTCGAGCGTCCTGCCGCAGCGGCGGGCGATGTCATCGACCATCGGCGCCGCCAGACTGGCGTCGTTGCGCCGGTCGGTCAGTTCGATCGAGACAATGACGCCCTCTGCATGCAATGCGCCTCGGGATCGGTCGTCGAGGCCTTGGCTCCTTCTTCTTGGCCTCGTCCTTGGCGCGCGTCTTCTGGCGCCGCCGCCGCTCGGTGACCCGCACGTGCGGCTCCGAGATGTGGACATGGGGCAAGTCTTTCGGTCGTGAAGGCATAGGCTCTGGCTCCATTCGCGCCTCGATCGGGCTCAGTTTAGCGCCGGCCGGGCCCGCGAAGCCCTTCGAATGCAACCGGCGCGCGAATTGCCTTCAAACAAAAGCAAATAAGCGCCACTAAACGCTAGTAAACGCTACTAAGCGCCAGTAAATTTCCTAGCGTTTACTAGCGTTTATTTTTTCAAATCGTGACCTTTCAAAGGGTTATGGCCGACTCAAACAAAAAAATTCCCTTCGCCATCTCAGGTTGTGCGCGAACTGTCTGGACCCACTTTCCCCAATTCTCATTTCTCCTTGTTCGCCATCCGCCAGGCGTGGCTCGATCGGCGACTGGCCAATGGTATAGCACAGATTTCCGCTTTTGCGAAGAACACGCGCTTGATTTGTGTTTGCTTCCGGCTCCGGCGTCCGGCGGTGATCCGCGACCCTTTTTCTGGACGGCGCCGTTCAGCGGCCGATGCGCGATTTCGCCGTGAGGTCGCCGGCGCGCCAGACATAGGCCGCGAGCAGGGGCTCCTGCGAAGTCCGCATGGCGTGGGCAGTCCACGAGGCATGGCGGATCCATTCCCCCGGCGGACGCAGCCGCCAATCGGCCTCACCCGAACGCCAAAAGGCGTGACCGGCCAGCGGCAGATAAAGCTCCTCCGCCTCGTGCGAATGGTCGGGATATTCGGTATCCGGGCCGAGCAACAGAACGCCGCAGGCGGCCCTTTCGCTCATGAAGGCGCCGCGCTGGCCAATCCATTCGCTATAGCCATAAGTTTCCAGGAAGCGCTCGCCGAAGTCGGCTTTGCTATAGGTCTGCCGCCAGTCGAGTTGGTCGGCCAGGGCCTCGACCGCCTCGACCAACTTGCGAGTCTCGGGCGCCGCCAATCGCGACAGGCCCGGCAGAGCGGCCACGACCGGAAGCGAGCGCGCGCGAACCGGCCGAGGGAGGAGCTCCGACGGCCAGTCGGTGAGGAAGGCTTCAGCCTGCGGACCCGCCGTCTCGAGCAACGCGCGCAGGGCCTCGACGAGCAAATGCAGCGCTTCCCGAGTGCTGCTCATCGGTCCCTCCGATCACGGACAACGGAATTGGTCCCTCCCTATAAGGCAGGCAAGCGTCGGGCGCGCTGCCGGCGTCTGCGGGCCGGTTCCACGGATGACCGGGCGAGAGAATGGGCAAATCCTGCTCCTCGCCCTAGCGCCCGTCTGGAGGCGCATGCGCTCGCCAAGAAATCGTCGCCCCCCGCGCGGCGGGCCGATTGCGGGGATCGCAAGAAATTGCCAGAATGGTCGCGGTCTTAGGGGACTTGGGGAACGCAGCCATGAAAAAACTTCTCGCCATCGCGGTTCTGGGGCTCATCGCCGGAGCGGCGTCCGGGTGTCAGACCCCGGAAGAATTGAGCATGCAGGCTTCGAATGTCTGCGTGTCTTCCGGGCTTCACCCGGGAACGAAAGCCTATCGGCGCTGCTATGCAGCGAACTACGCGAACCTGCGCGCCAATTCCCAGCAGGCGGAGAACGCGGCGGTCGCCGGCGCGGCGCTTGGCGTCGCGAGCGGGGCGCTTGCGGGAGCGGCGATCGCGAATGATGGTTACTATTACGGCGGCTATGGTCCGGGCTGGGGTCCGCGCTGCGGCTGGGGCGGCTGCTGGTGAGGCTGGCGCCCTGTCGCTCATGAAGGCGCCGCGCTGGCCGATCCATTCGCTATAGCCGTAGCTTCAGGAAAAGCTCCCGAAACCGGCGGGGTCGTAGGTCCGCCGCCGCTTCCCTTATGTCATTCCCGCGGTAAGCGGGAATCCAGAACAACGGAACGCAACGATGCGAGCCGGCCTCCCGGACGTCGTCAGCGGCGATCTCCTTTAGGCTGCCGCGGCGGGTTCGGACGGACCGAGGCGACGCCCGTCTGGCCGGCGCGACTGTTGAGCTTACCCGCCGACTTTGAGCGACCCAAGCGAGGCCTGAACCGCGCCCGAGCTTTGCGCCGCAGGCGAACTCGCGGCGGCTACAGGTTTATAGTCGCCGTTGCTGTCCTTCGTCTGGGACGTTCGAGAGTTGGGGGCCTTGTAGTCGCCATCGGCTGCGCGCATGGAAGCGGCCGCCGCCGGAGCCGGCGGCGCGGCGGTGGCCGATGCGGGAGCGGGGGCTGACACGGCGGGGATCGACATTGCTTTCTCCAGTTGCAGGAGGTGGTCACGCGCCGGCTTCGGGCGCAAAGGATTTGCGTCGCCGCTCTCGACGTCGTGAATGGGACATGTCGGCGTTTCGCCAACTGGGACAGAGCGGCCTCATGCCTCCGCCGACGCCTGTGACGCGACAGTCCATCCCGATGGAAAAAGGCTAGAGAGCCTTGGTAAAGATGACGTTACTTGTCGCTCGCAGCAGCTATCGCTGCGCCATCGGCAGCCTCTCCGCCGGCTCGCACACGAGCAGCGCGCCGTCGGCGCGCACGTCGTAGGTCTCGGGATCGATCTCGATCTTCGGCGTCGCGCCGCCCAAGTCACGCGGCGAGAGGCGCGGTGCACAAAATGAGCAGGGCGTCGCGCGGCGCGGGCAAGGAACGATGGCGTAGGCTTGGCCCGTGTCGCCGCTGAATTCGACCAACGCCGTGGTTTCGTCAAGCGGTTCGACGATCGTGCCAACCAGGCCTCGGACGAGCCCATATTCCGGCAGGTCACGAAGAAGCGCAACGGCGGCGAGCAAGGCCGCGTTGTCGCCCTTCGTTTGCGCCGATGGATCAGCGCGTTGATCAGCGTCTGATAGGTATCCCCTGCTGCGGCGCCCGCGATTTGAGGCGTGTTGCGCTCCCTATATCATTCCGGCGCAATCTTAAGCCGAGAGATCATTATAATTCCAATTGGTTACAAGCCAATAGGATGTACTAGCTAACGGAGCGCAAACGGGTGACGGTTGCGAAATCAAGCGAATCGGCTCAGTGATTCTTGGGTATGGATAAGTCACCTCTTAGATCTGCCTTTAGCTCACTCAAATGGCCGGGCTATGCCATCTCGGCCCTTGGACTATTACAACAGGCGATCCATTGGGGATGGTCCCTTCTCGACATTGGTGGGCGCCTAGACATCCTCTGGCGCATCGCAAAAAGTTTAGGTGGGACGCCGGCTTTGTTGACGACGGCTATTCTTTGGCCTTGGACTGGAATCATTCTCATAGTGTGTGGAGTTCTATACATTGTTTTCGTTGGAGAGCCATCTTCTGGGGTGCAACGCCATCATTGGTGGCCGTATGTTGGCTGGGCTATAGCCGGCCTTGTCTTTGCTTCCATGGCCGGTACTGCCATTATTGGATACGTAGAGCTATATATCCGATCTGAAATATCCAAAGGTATCGCTGGCGTTGCGCGTGGAGCATCTCCAGCCGAAAATAATCAGGCGCGCCCACAGCGTCCACTATCATCTCAAGATCGGCACTTACAACCAGATCAAATGAGAATTTTGATCGAAGAATTGCCTAAACTTCGACAATCTATAGGTGGCATACCTATTGCATACGTGCAATATGATAGCGAATCCTTGTCGGTAGCAAATCAATTTTTCGGCCTGTTTCAGAGAAGTGGGACAGGCGCAAATTTAATAACTGAGGTTCCAAGTGGGCCTGAGGAAGAAGGTTTAGTGATCGAGGTGAAGGACAAATCTAGGATTCCAGAGCCAATGAAACAGTTACTGAATGTTTTTGAAATGGCCGACATTCACGCAACAGTGCAAAACGTCAAGAATCCTAATTCCATTTCGAATGATTATTTTGTTTTGTTTGTTGCTCCGTCCCACGTTGATTAAAATTGGAAGCGGCCGCCCCCAGTGAGTTGGCGGACCTCACGCCCTCCCCACCTGGGCATTGCTCGGCGACTCAAAGACCACTGTGACGCTCCGATTGCCGCAAGATGGGCGCATGAGCGGCGTCTCTAGGTAGTTTGACTACCACCGCGGGCGCGATTGTGGCTCTTATAGCGTTAGTTGTTGGTATGGGCCGATTCCGATGGCGCTCTTGATCCAGTTTTGTGGCGTGATTTGTCGATCCCAGGCTTCGAGGGCGCGCCGCCAGCCGAGATAATTTGGCAGGTTCTTGGTGGCGACGCCGTTGAAGCGATTGAGCCATTGCTTGAGACGGCTGTGGTAGGCGTTGACGTTGTTGATATGCAGGTGGGGCGCCGCGGGGACAGGCTTTCCCGGGGAAGGAACGGCGTGAAAGGGGATGTTGGCCTGGCGGGCGAAGGAGGCCAGCGGTTTGCCGCCATCGCCGATCAAGTGATTTGCGGACGTAACGACACCGGTCAGGACGGCGGCGATCGAAGCGCTGTCGTCGTTTGGCAGAACGGCGTCGAAAGTTGCGCCCTTTCGGTCGCGGGCGACGAGCACGGGAATGTTGTCCTGATAGGGGCCCGGATGACGGGCCGTTCCGCCGCGTTTGCGAGCCTTGCGAGGCAGATCGGACCACCGCCCCTTGAAAGATTCTAAGGATGAAGGTTTCATCCGCTTCGACGATTCCGCTCAGCTTTTGCGGCTTGTCCGCGGCGGGAGCGCCCAAAAACCGGTGACGCCAGCGGAAAGCCGTCGTCGGATGCACGCCGCAAAGCGCGGCCGTCTTCACCAGGCTTTTGCCTTCGATCATCGCCTGCGCGTGATCGAGCCAACGCTCTTTCTTGCGCAGATGCGCCATTGGGCTTTTGCTCAGGGCGTTGAAGGTGCGTCCGCAAGCCTTGCAGCGGAACCGCGCCAGTCCGCGCGAGCGTCCCCAGGCCACGATTTCGCGACCCGCGCAATGCGGACACCCTCGACTTTCTACCCGCTCATGGCCTGTTACGCCCAACGCGTCCGGCCGACGGCGAGCCTTCAAGGCCTTGTTCTTCGCGGCCGCCGTCAGCATCGCAGTTTTCGGACCCACCCCCTCCGCCGTCGTCAGAGCCGCGAGCGCCGCCCGCCGCTGATCCTCGTTCAATCGAACGATCCCCGACAGCCAAGTCGAAAACTCCTCACCCTTCATCGAACAATCTCCAACCCCACCCCCACCATAACCCAAATCAACAACTAACGCTATAAGAGCCGCGATTGTTGCCGCTCAAAACAAAAAGTACCGCTGCGCCATAGGCAGCTTGTCCGCCGGCTCGCAGACCAAAAGCTCGCCGTCGGCCCTTACGTCATAGGTCTCGGGATC
>CAWEZX010000006.1:0-827785 GCA_963813555.1 uncultured Alphaproteobacteria bacterium
GATTTTCTGCAATAGAATTGTCGTCCGCGTGTCGGTAGCAGACGATATGTCCGGTTTAGGTAGCGCACGATCTGTCCGGTAAGTCCGAGCCCTTTTGGAGGGTTGGGATGTGCCGGACGGAAGCCCTTCAGGGGGTGCGCATGGCGATGTTTTTGAATCTTCTTCACCGTTGGGAATCAGCGGAGCTGAACCAGGCGGAGGCGGCGGAGCTTTTGGGGGTGACGGAGCGGACGTTCCGGCGCTGGACGCGGCGCTACGAGGAAGAGGGCGAGGCCGGGCTTGTCGACCGCCGGCTCGGCAAGGCGTCGGGCAAGCGGGTCCCGGCGGATCGGGCGGAGGAAGTGGAGCGGCTCTATCGCGAGCGCTATCAGGGCTTCACGGTCAAGCATTTCCACGAGCATCTCATCAAAGGACCACGGCTTCGGCTCATGGCTACACCTGGACCAAGCTGCATCTGCAGTGGGCGGGCGTCGCGCCGAAAGCGCCGCGCAAGGGGGCGCACCGGAGGAAGCGCGAGCGGCGGCCGCTGCCGGGCATGATGCTGCATCAGGACGGCTCGCGCCATGAATGGCTCGAGGGCCAAGCGCCGCTCGACCTGATCCCCGGATCAAGTCCGGGGACGACGCTCGATGACGCGGCCGGGACGATCTATTCGGCGTTTCTCATCGAGGAAGAGGGCACGGCCTCGACCTTCCGGGCGCTGAAGGAGGTTTTCGCCGAGCACGGTCTGCCGATGAGCCTCTATACGGATCGCGGCTCGCACTACTTTCACACCACCAAGGCCGGCGAGATCGACCGCGGCTGTCCGACCCAGGTCGGCCGGGCGCTCGCGCAATTGGGCGTCGAGCATATCGGGGCTTTTTCTCCCCAGGCGCGGGGCCGGTCGGAGCGGGCGTTCGGGACGCTGCAGGACCGTCCCCGGGCTTGACCCGGGGATCAGGCTCGCGGGAATCGCGGCCGTCGAGGCGGCCAACGCCTTCATCCGCGGGTTTACCTGCCGGAGCACAACGCTCGCTTCGCCGTCGATCCGGCCGGCGAGGGCTCGGCCTTCACGCCGATCCCGGGCGTCGATCTCGACGAGATCCTGTGCGTCGAGGAGGAACGCCAGGTCGGCGCCGACAATTGCGTCTCCTACCGGACGCTGAAACTGCAGATCCCCGAAAGCCCGATGCGGCCCCATTTCGTCAAAGGCGAGGGTCAAGGTGCACCTCTATTCCGACGGCTCGCATGCCCTCTTCCATGGGCCTCGGCGCATCGGACGCTACGACGGCAACGGAGCGCTCAAGGACAGCCACGATGAAAAACGCGCCGCTTAAATCCGCTCGGCGGCGCGGGCTGTGGAAATGTGGACAAGGCATCCGCCTTGCCCACAGTCCCACAGCAGAACAGAACCAGAAGAAGCGGACAGATCACGCGCTACCAAAACCGGACAAGTTCATTCGCTATCGACAGATATTGCCGCCCGAGGTGTTCCCTTTCGGCTGCCGGAATCCAAAAAGCAGCTCCTCTAGGAGTCGGCGCTGGCTGGGCGCCGAACCCGGTGTTCAACGGGCAGGTCGGAGGTTTGATCCAGATCTAAAAGCTCAACCATCTTCGCGCGGGCGCGGCTCAGGCGGCTCTTGATTGTGCCGATCCCCACCTCGCACACGGCCGCGGCTTCCTCGTAGGAAAGGCCGCTCGCTCCGATCAGCGTCAACACCTCCCGCTGCTCGGCGGGGAGCTTGGTCAACGCTTGTCGAAAGTCCTCGAGATCGAGATGGCTCTCCTGGTCTCCGGGCACCGTGATTCGGCGCGCATAAATGCCGTCCGTGTCTTGGACCTCGCGTGAGCGTTTGCGATAATTCGAGTAGTAGATGTTGCGGAGGATGGTGAACAACCAAGCTCTGAGGCTAGTCCCGGGCTGAAACTTTTCCGAATTGCTCCAGGCGCGAAGAACAGTTTCCTGGACAAGGTCGTCTGCGAGGGTCACCGAGCCGCATAGCGAAATCGCAAACGCCCGCAAGTTCCTGATTTCAGCAAGCAGATCGTCCTTGAAGCTAGCCGTGGGCATCGCCCCTCCCTTGCGGCTTCGAAACCGTATCTTCTCCCTTGAGGCGACCGAGCAATTCCACGAACTTGTCGGGCAGCGGCGCCTGAACGAGGTTGGCGTAATGAGCCTCTAACGCTCGTCCGATCGCCTCGACTGCCCTTGGATCCGGCAGGCTTTTCGGGTCGGGCGCTGTGACGTCCAAGGGCTCAAACTTACCTGTGCGGCTTACGCTCATGCTAAACATCCCAGCGCGCTAAAACAAACGGCGCGCCTTTCAGTTCCATATTTGCGAAGGAATTTTCATTGCGAACAAATTTCAGCTGCTCAGCCCGCCTATGGCACTCCACGTCGGGTGACGCCGAGAACAGCCGAAATGAGGAACGCAATCAAGGCCACGACGAACACGATTTTCGCGGCAGCGAACGCCGTTCCAGCGACGACACCGAAGCAGAGCGCGCCCGCGATCAGAGCAATGACAAGAAACGCGATCGCCCAGCTAAACATGATGCCCTCCTGACGCTGCTCCGGTTGACGTGTGCGCAGGAACGCTCAAGCGGCCACTATGTTCCCGAAAGAGGCGCGGGCCTCTCTAAGGCCTCCCCGAACAATAAGCAAATCGCGGTGCGCGGGCGTGCGGCGGGGTAAGTCGGGGCGTCGGGATTCCGGATCGAGGCGAACACGTGTATCCTGGATGGCATGATCGATGAAGATGCGATCCGCTATCGCTGGGACAGGGTCGGCTCGAAGCTCGACGAACGCGGGCGGCGGATGTTCGCGGCGGGCGAGGTGAGAACGGCCGGCCGGGGCGGGCTTGCGGTGGTCTCTCGGATCACCGGGCTTGCCCGTTCGACCATCAATCGCGGCGAGGACGATCTCGATGGCGAGGAACTGCCGAAAGGTCAGGTGCGGCGTGCCGGCGCCGGCCGCAAGGCTGTGGCCGCGAGAGATCCCGGTCTCGTGCCGGCATTGCAGCGCCTCCTCGAACCGGCCACGCTCGGCGATCCCATGCGCCCGCTGCTGTGGGTGTCGAAGAGCATGGACAAATTGGCCGCGATCCTGACCGCCATGGGGCATCCGATCGGCGCCGATACGGTGCGCAAGGAACTGGTGAAGCTCGGCTTCTCGCGCCAGTACAATCGCAAGGCCGAGGAAGGCTCGAAGCATCGGGATCGTGACGCGCAATTCGAGCCCATCAATGCGAAAGTCGTGGCCGCTCAGGCAAGAAGCCAGCCCGTCGTCTCCGTCGATACGAAGAAGAAAGAGCTGGTCGGCAACTTCAAGAACGGTGGCTCCGACTATCGGCCGAAGGGCGATCCGTTGCGCGTCGCCGCGCACGACTTCGAGGACAAGGACCTGGGCAAGGTCGTGCCTTACGGCGTCTACGACGTGACGGCCAACGCCGGCTTCGTCAGCGTCGGCATCACCAGTGATACCGCGCAGTTCGCGGTCCAATCCCATCCGCACGTGGCTGGCGCGCATGGGCCGCGAACGCTATCCGGACATGAAAGAACTGACGATCACGGCCGATTGCGGCGGCTCGAATGGCGCGCGCGTGCGTCTGTGGAAGATCGAACTGCAGAAGCTCGCCGATGAGACGAACCTGACGCTCAGCGTGCACCATTATCCGCCGGGAACGTCGAAGTGGAACAGGATCGAGCACCGCCTGTTCTGCCATATCACGCAGAACTGGCGCGGCCGGCCGCTGACGGATCGCATTGCCGTCGTCGAACTCATCGGCGCGACGACGACCAAGGCGGGCCTCAAGGTCGAGTGCGCGCTCGATGAGCGAACCTATGAAAAAGGCATCAGGGTCCCCGACGCCGAAATGGACGCCCTCGACATCGCCGCCGATGCGTTCCATCCGGAATGGAACTACACAATCAAACCTCGCCGGTTCGCGAAATCGTAGCCGTTATTGTTCGGGATGGCCTGAGCTCACCGTTCGCCGGAAGCGCTTACGGCAGGTGTGGAACGATGGTGGGCTCAAGGCGTTCGATAGCCGTTGCAACTTGAATGAAGGAGGACTGGATGCCTAGCGTAAGCGGGAGACCCCCCGGCTCTGCCGGGGTGGCAGTAGAGGTTTGACGTTTCCGGCGGTCCACCGGTGAAGTTCCAACGTGAGCAGCCACTCACACGAAAGGAACTCCACCGATGGACGACTACGAGAGCCTAAGCCACACGACATGGACCTGCAAATATCATGTGGTGTTCATTCCCAAATGTCGGCGCAAGGTGCTGTATCTGGAGCTGCGACGACACTTGGGCGAAGTTTTGCGCAAGCTTGCGCTTCAGAAGGAAGCGAGGGTCGAGGAAGGGCATCTGATGCCCGATCACGTGCACATGCTGTTGTTGATTCCGCCGAAATACGCAGTGTCGCAGGTGGTCGGGTACATCAAGGGCAAGAGCGCGATCCACCTGGCCCGGGTATATGGGGAGCGCAAGCGCAACTTCGTGGGGCAGCACTTCTGGGCGCGGGGGTTCTTCGTCAATACGGTCGGCCGTGACGAGGAGGCCATCCGGGCTTGCATCCGCAACCAAGAGAAGGAAGATCAGAGGCTCGAACAAATGAACCTCTGGCGCTGAAAAAGCCGCCTTTAGGCGGCTCCAAACATCAAGGGCCGCGTCAGCGACCCTCCTACCGCTTTGAGCGGTTCAAATCCTAAAGCCCCCGGCTTTGCCGGGGGATACTTACTCTAGCTAGGGGCGCCCATACCAAGGCGGCCGAGCACCACGAAAGCGCCGCGAAGAGCCACGCGAAGAGCCATATGAACGGCCGCCGAACATCACGGCAAGGGCGAACACCTCAAGGGTCGCGAAAATCGACGAAGGCCCAAGGCCACTCAAAGACCGCCCGCGAACACTCCGAGATGGCGCACGCCAAGAGCCAATCGCAGAAATAAAACATATCCGGCGAGGCCGCGTTGCGGGTCTCGCCGAACTCGCGCGGTTCCCTCGTTTTCGAGCGCAGATGGCGAACAATTTCCCGGAGTCACGCTTTCCGGATCACGTCGACAAGGCTGTACGCTCGGTCACGCAGCTGCATTCCGACCACCGCGGCAGCGGCACGGCAAGTCAACGGACGGTAAATCGGCTCACAGCTCTTATGGCTCGGCCCTGGTTCCTCACGCTCATCGGGGTCGGCGTGGCGGTGTGGGTTGTCGCTAATTTGTCGGCAGGCAGGCTCGGTCTGGAAGCGATCGATCCGCCTCCTTTTCCGTGGCTGGAGGTGGTCGCAACTCTGTTCTCGCTCTTCGTCGTTATGCTCGTGCTGGTTGCTCAAAAGCACGAGGACGAACTGAACGCCTACCGCGACACGCTAACGCTTGAACTCGCGATCTTAAGCGAGTACAAAATCGCCAAGGTCATCCAGCTTCTGGAAGAACTGCGCCGCGATACTCCCCATGTCCAAGACCGGGACGATCCGCAGGCGGAGCAAATGGCTGAGCCCGCCGACACGGGCTCCGTTCTTGCCGCGGCACGCGCGAATGACGTGTAGCGCCCGACGCAATTGCGGCGAGCGGGAACAAATGCCGGACCAGACTTGTTTGGATAGCTGCACGCGCTTTGCGCTGGCGCCGGGGATTCGAAATGCATATTCGCTACGGCTTTGATGTTGCGCTCGATCTTGCGCAACCGACGACCATTCTCGCCATGATGGATGTCCATTCCGATTTTCGGCGCTGCGTCGCGGAGGAGACGGAGCTCGAACTCGCGCCTCCTATGTCGACCGAGCGCCTTATCGATGACAGCGGCAACGTCATCAGACGATTATCGGCGCCGGCGGGGCCGGTGTCATTACGTCTTCAGGGCGTCTTTCGCAGCGACGGACGTGAGGATGAGGTCGATGCCGCTGCGGAAGTGGTTGCAGCGCCAGACCTTCCGTCCAGTACGCTGCCATTCCTTCGGCCCAGCCGATACTGCGAGACCGATCTTCTCTCGGATTTTGCGTGGGCGAACTTCGGCGCCATCAACGGCGGGTGGACGCGGGTGCAGGCGATCTGCGACTTCGTTCATCAGCGCCTCAGATTTAGTTATCCCGAGGCGCGCCCGACGCGGACAGCAAGTGAAGCCTTGGCGGAAGGCGTCGGTGTGTGCCGCGACTTCACCCATCTGGCGGTGGCGTTGTGTCGCTGTCTCAATATTCCTGCGCGCTATTGCAACGGCTATCTCGGCGACATCGGCGTCCCGCCCGATCCAGCGCCGATGGATTTTAACGCCTGGTTTGAAGCTTTTGTCGGCGATCGATGGTTCACTTTTGACGCGCGGCACAATTGCCCGAGGATCGGCCGCATCTTGATTGCGCGTGGGCGTGACGCCGCTGACATCCCGATGATCACAACCTTCGGCTCCCACAGGCTCACGCGCTTCGCTGTGGTCACGGAAGAGATCAAGGAACACGCGTCCGTCCCCGCTTGATCGCCAGTTCAAGGATAAAGGAGACCAGTCATGATGACGATTTTGCTGATCATTCTTATCATCGTTCTGTTGGGCGGCGGTGGCGGGTATTACGCTCATGGCCGCTATGGCGGCGCTGGACTCGGCGGCGTGCTTGGCCTCGTGCTTGTCATTCTCATTGTTCTCTGGCTTGTCGGCGCGTTGTCCAGCGGCGCAGTCGGGCCCTCCCACATCTGAGAAAATGCCTCTCGTTGGCGACGGGCGCCCTCTCTTTGCGCCTCGTCGGCGGCGTTTATTGCTTCGCCGAGCGTATCTCGAACAAGTAGAAAGATGCACTATGTCCAATACGGCGGCGGATATCGATCACCTTTGGACGCTGATCAACGATATCCCTGTTGCGATGGTGGTCACCCACGACGGCCAGGGTCAGCACATGTGGGCTCGGCCGATGGCGGTGCGCCCTGCTCGAGACGAGGGCGCAATCTATTTTTTGACCGACGTCGACGCTCCAAAAGCCGAAGAGATCCGGCGCAACAAGTCGATCTGCCTCGCGCTAGCGGACAGTAAGAGCCAAAGATACGTGTCGATTTCCGGGCATGCGGAGATCATCGATGATCGGGAGCGGGTCGAGAAACTCTGGTCAATCTACGACAAGGCGTTCTGGCCCGACAAAAATGATCCGCGTATTAAAATCCTTCGCGTAACGCCCGAGAGCGCTGAGTTTTGGGAAGGTGCGGGGAGGGTCGTCGCCGCGGTAAAATTGGTCGCGGCGATCGCGTCGGGCGAGCGAATAAATCTTGGCAAGAACGAAAAGGTGGAATTTCCTCAGGGTGGTAGACTGGCCGATTGAACTTCGAAGGTCGCGGCAAGCTGCCGCTGCTGCGAGTCGAACCCCGCGGTCAATCGATAGGCGCCCGGTTGGATTCGCCACTTTCGCGCCCCCTCATCGAATGTCGCAAGCAGTCGCGGGTCGATCGAAAGGGTCACTTGCCGGTCTTCGCCTGGCCTGATGTCAATTCTATCCCACCCGACGAGGCGCAGAGGAATGTTCGCACCCTCCGGTCCAGACACATAGAACTCCGGCGTCGCCACGCCGGCCCGTCCGCTTAAATTGCGCACGGTTGCGTTGGCCGTCACTGCGCGGCCGTTCACGTTCACGGCGAGACTGCTCAAAGCGAACTTGGTGTAGGACAGCCCGAAGCCGAACGGGAACAGCGGCCGCTCGCCGCGTTCGAAGAACCATTTGTAGCCGACTGCAGCGCCTTCATTGTACACGGCGGTGAACATCGCGCCGTAGTGTCCGCCGCGCCCAACGGGTCCAATCGGCGCGCCGTTCGGATCACCCTGAATAGCTGGGTGGGGCAATTGGGCTTCGCTGACCGGGAAGGTGATCGGCAAGCGCCCTGAAGGGTTGACGGCGCCGGAAAGGATTTCGGCAATCGCTTCACCGCCCTTCTGCCCCGGGTACCAGGCTTCGAGAACAGCGGCAGTCTGTTCGAGCCAGGGCATGAGCACCGGCCCGCCGGTTTCGAGCACGACAACGGTGTGCGGATTGGCGCCCGTGACGGCGTCCACAAGATGGTCTTGTTCGCCCGGCAGCTTGAGGCTCGATGCGTCCGCGCTTTCGGTCATCCACTGATCAACGAACAGTATGACGGCGTCGGCCTCAGCCGCCGCCTTGGCCGCTCGTGTGGGGTCTGACCCGTCGTCGAAGTCAACGCGGGCGTGCGGAAACTGAAGACGGATGGCGTCCAGAGGCGAAGCCGGGTCAAAGATCATGGCGCGATTCTCGCCGAGTTGTTCTTTCGCCGCGATCCCTCCCCGTGGAACGACTTGCGAAGAGCCGCCGCCGGAGGGCGCGCCGCGGTCGGCGTGAGCTCCGACCACAACGAGCCTGCGCGTGTCAGCGGACAGCGGCAAGAGGCCCTGGTTCTTCAATAGAACCGCGCCTTCGCGCGCAATGGCGAGCGCGGTCCGATCGCTCGAAGCGAAGTCGACAGGATCTGAGGCGCCTGTCTGGTCGGCCAGGCCATGCGCGAAGATCGAAGTCAGAATTCGTCGCGCCATGTCGTCGAGCCTCGCTTGCCGGACTTCGCCGTCGGCGATCGCCTGCGCGAGAGGCCCTTCGAAGAAATTTTGCGTATCGAGCTGCTCCCCCAATTCTAGGTCGAGCCCGGCCATCGCCGAGCGAACCGTCGAGTGGACCGCGCCCCAGTCGGACATGACAAAGAAAGGATACCGCCAATCAGTCTTCAGCACCTGATTGAGGAGCCAGCCGTTTTCGCAACAATAGCTCCCGTTCAATTGATTGTAGGCGCACATCACGGCCCCCGGGCGCCCACGCTCGATGGCGATCTCAAAGGCGAGCAGATCCAATTCACGCGTCGCGGCCTGGTCGATGCGCGCGTCGAGGACGACCCGGTCGGTTTCTTGCGCATTAAGCGCGAAGTGCTTGATCGTCGAGATGATGTGGCGGCTTTGCACGCCTTCGATCATGCTGCCCGCCATCAGCCCGGTGAGCAGCGGGTCCTCGGAGAAATATTCAAAATTGCGCCCGCCGCGCGGATCCCGAATGAGATTCGCAGCGCCCCCGAGAAGCACATTGAAGCCTTTCGCTCGCGCTTCGGCGCCGACCGCTTGGCCCTGAAGCCGCGCCAGCTCTGGGTTCCAGGTCGAGGCGAGCGCGAGATCGGACGGCATTGCCGTCGCGGTGTCGCCGGGGCGCACGTCGCCTGGGTTGGCAACGCCAAGCTCGGCATCCGTCTCCTGCAGGGCCGGAATGCCGAGGCGCGGTATGCCGGGCACGTAACCCGCCGAGCCGATCGATCCGGCCGGCTTGGGCTTGCCACCCCAAGGCGCCGCAATCACGCCATGGACCAGCGACAGCTTCTCCTGCTCCGTCATTTGCTCAAGCGCCATTTGCGCGCGCTGAACGGGTGGCAGGGAAGGGTCGTCCCACGGCCGGTTTTGGCCCAGCGCAGGCGCCGCTAAGGCCGACACCGCAAGGGACAGGAATAGCCTGAACACGCTCAGAAAAGACTCGCACGCTCGCCGATCAAATCGGCTCCGACCACGTAGGGTTGGACCGACGTGTTGGTTCTGCAAGGCCCGGCGCGAGTGCTGCACCAACTGGGCCGCGAGGTTAGTCAGAGGCGAGGGCGAAGGAATGTCAGGTGGCGTGGGACGAAACGATCATCGCTGATGGCGCCTCTTCGTAGCCGCGATAGCGCCGATACGGATGGTAATCATGTCGCGGTTGGTTAGCCAAGGAGTTCCGAACCGGAGCGCTCTCCGCGGCGCTCGCGATGGCGCCTGTTCATCAGCCAGGGCGAGATAAGAGGTTGCGCAGAATATCGCTGCTGCCGAAAGAACGAGAGGCGCTCGTGACATGCTGTCCTCCTGTGGTCTGTAAAATGCCCGCACGTTACGCTGCCTCCCCAACCGTTCGGGGGCGCTGAAAGTTCCCCTCCGCCGGTATGTCGCCCCGTAGCCCTTTACCCAATTCATCTGATTGGTAGACCTTTTTCCGTATTGCCGCGGGCATTCCCGACGCGCTTGCGGATTAAGTGAAATAGAACACCAGTACGAATCCGAGCATTGAAATGGACGTCATGCCAGCGCGTCATTATTTCGGGCCGCCTAGTCTTGAGAGCTGAGACTACGATGAACTAAAGTCCTCGCTGCGCCGCGGCATGACGAAGGCGTCCGACGTCTAACGGGCGGGGGACAATTTTGACGGGCGAGTGGTTTACCTATAGGCAGGCGGCCGAGCTATTGAACGTGTCGATCGAGGCGGTCCGGCAACGGGCTAAACGTGGGCAGTGGCAGAAGACGCTCGGGAACGACAAGCGAACACGAATTCGGCCGCCCGAGGGTTGGACCGATGTTGTTCGGGTGTTCGGTGGTCGCGCGCTGCGCGCCCGGGTCGTGGATGAGAGCGCGCTCGCCAACCAGGTCATCCGAGCGCTTGAAGCCCATATCGAAACCCTCAGGGCGCAGCTCGCGGCCGCCGAGCAGCGCGCCGAAAAGCAAGCTGCCGAATTCGCCGAGCGGGAAGAGCGTCATGCCGCCGACCTTGCTATCGAACGTACTTTGGCCGACCGGATGTCGGTCAGAGTCGATCAGCTGAGCGCTGACCTTGCCGCCGTAGAAGGCAGAAAAACACAATTGGAACAAGAGATTGCAGCAATCAAAGGGCGCCGATGGTTCCGCCGCCCTCCGTAGCCGCCCGTCAGACACCAGTCCTGCACCCAGTAGCAAAGGCTGAGACGGCGAGATTTCCTGTGAAATTTGATGGCTGCACTTAGTCCCTCAGCTCATTTCGCGGACCATAGTCCCCTACAAAGCAAACGCGGGTTTGCTCCCCTCAGCAGCTCTTGACCCGTTCCGCAGATGAGAACATAACAAGAACAATAGGCTGGGCGAGACACTATTCTGCGATCCTGGCCCACGCAGCCCGTGAAGTGGACCGCTGTTCCGGACTTCGGCGGCGCCGTCACTATGTCTAGGTCCGAGCTGCGCGGTGGCGGCAACATCGAGACCCGAAGTGTGACGCGATGAAAGCGGACGAAAATGCAGCTCAGGAAGGTGTTTGCACTCGCCATCTACATGGGCTCATACTTACCCCTGAGCCTGATCCTGCTCGCACAGGATATCGATTTCGAGGTCGTGAGGCGCGGACCCTGCCCAATCGGCATAATTGTCTCGCTCGGCTGCTCCAGCCCGTTGAAAAACACTGTCTTGTCCCTGTCCGCGCTTGGAGTCTGCGCCTTAGGCCTCGCCGTCACGGTTCTCGCACTCCGCATGCTGCCGACGCCGCAACGAGTGACGGTCGTAGAGAGCAAGCACGTGCCTGCCGACCTCATCAACTACGTGATCCCGTACGTCGTCTCCTTCGTCAGCCTCGAATACAAGGACCCATCGAAACTCCTGGGGTTCGGCGTCTTCCTGGCCTGGATCTTCTGGATCACGCTCAAGTCCGGTCAGATTGTGCTCAACCCGGTGCTCGCCGTGCTCGGGTGGAGGCTGTTCGAGGTGAAATACAAGTTTCACGGTTCGAAAGACATTTTCGTGGGGAGGATGCTGTCGCGGATCGAAATCGAACCTGACAGGGACTATCACACAGGAGGATTGCAGGACATCATCGTCGTACGCGATAGTGTCGCGACGGAGTGACGATGGCGACCCTTGGGGAATTGCAGGCCTATGACCTGGCCGGCGCGGACGTGTCGGTCTGGGTGTTCAAGACCTCAGCGAACGATGGTCATCCAAGGTTCAACGGGCGTTGGGTCGGAATCACAGAAGACCTCGCGGCGGAGCTCCGGGCCGCAGTCCGGTCGAATCTCGAGCGGATCACCGAGACCATCGAATACGGTATTCTTGCGCAGAATAATGAGGGCAGCGCCCTCAGCATCATGTCCGATGAGACGTACGTTCACCTGATCGTCGCGCAGGTCGCGAACGAGACGCAGGTTCACAAGGTCAGGAGCGTCAAGCATCTCGCCAACAGCAAGTTCTGTGTGGCGAAGTTCGTTCACGACGGGAAGACCCTGCTTGCTGTGCGCAAAACAGATACCACGTGGTCGACCCGAAGGGCCTCCAACCTCGTCAAGATGGTGTTTGTGGACGACGAACTAGACGTAGATAACAAGCCAACTTTCGCGATCCGACCTGACTTCGACTTTTTCGTCCTCGACGATCGCATCTTCATCAGGAGCAAGCCAAATTTCGAGTCCGTGCTGGCCTACAAGGCCGGCCATGAGGCCGCGTTTAAGACGCTGAAGGCGGAGGCTGAATTCGCGGGGATCTTCGCCGATCTCAGACCCCTGACGACTTACGTCGGATCAAACAAGATCCACCTACGCCGCGCAGTCGCCATCCAACAAAAGGGGCATTACAAGGACCCGAATTTCATGAACCGGCTGAGGGCTGAGCACAAAAACATGAACTTAGCCATTGTCTTCGACGAGAACGGACTGATCGTCCCTACCGTCGAGAGTGGCAGCGACATCTTTCGGGCGCTCCTCGACCATCGGCTGAATTCGCGTCTCACCTCGCTGATGTACGATGTCCAGAATACCGAGCAAGTTGGCTGAGAGCCTATTTGCAATCTCTTGATTTATCGATGAAGGCACGAATGGCAGCATTCGATGGTGCGCACGAGCGCCGGTCTTACAGGAGTTGGAGTGGTGACGTCAGTTTCTGGTGCCCCACTGGCAGCGACATCCAGCGGGGGTTTGCAGGAAAGTGGATAGAGTCTCACCTCTCGGAATGTGCGGGGATGTCGTCGCGGACGTTAATCCGCTCTATCGATTTTGCCGCGCCTTCCGGCATTTCTCGAAGCGCGACAGGAAAGCCCGCTTCGCCGCCGCAGGGTCGAGATACCTGACTCGGACCGGCGCGGGGTTGATGCCGGCCTCCGCCGCCCAATCTGCGCAGCCGGGCGCCATGACCTGCGCCTGCTCGGCCGCAAGCACGCGAAGGTCGGCGCGTTTGACTATGTTCTTAAAGCGTCGGTCCATTCCGAAACGCTCAATAATCGCGTCCTCCACCGCCGCCTCGATGCGTCTGTATTCGGGCAGGAGCTGCTTAAAGGGGCGGGTGACGTCGCCGATGAACGCCTCGGCAGCGTCGTGCAGGAGTGCCTCGTAGGCGAAGTCCTCCGCAGTGTCCGCGACGAGGATGCTGTGCTCCGCGACCGAGTAAAACGCACGGCACTGGCCGGCGTAGCGGCAGATGTGCGCCAAACCGTGCGCGATGTCGTCGATGTCGAACTCGCTGCCGTGTGGATCTAGGAAGTCAAACAGCCTTCCGCTGGCGAGCGTGATGGTAGGCCCCTTCGAAACGTGAACGGCGACGACCCGCTGTATCATTTTCTCCCCTTCTCATATGCGCGATCGTCGGCCAACCGTTTTTGCCGCGGTCTCGCCCCGGCGCCGCGATTTTTCCACGGCTTTCTTCCATCCGGATCGGGAAACCCTCCTCTAGCATTCCCAGCTTCATAATGACTATTATTCTGGGGTCCATAGCTTACGGTCTCAACTCGAGAGAACTCCTATGCAGTTGATGGTGCTCTCGGGTCCGATCAGTGTGGGTAAGACTTCCTTCGGAAATGCGCTCGTCGATCTGTTCGGCGCGACGCGAGTTTCGACCCGCCGCTGGCTGCTCGCTCAGACTGGGTGCGAAAATGAGAGATCCGCGCTTCAGGCGGCGGGCGACATGCTGGACGCCGAAACGGGGGGGGCCTGGGTGGCGGACGCGGTGGAGGATGCGAGGCAGGCGGAAGAAGGTTCCCTGCTACTGCTCGACTCGGCACGGATCGAGGGGCAGGTCAGAGCATTGCGCGACCGTTTTCCCGGTGCGGTCTTCCATGTTCATCTGAACGTCGACCTCGCTGAGCTCGAACGGCGCTATAACCTACGCAAATCGGAACTGAAGGAGTACGCCACCTACGCGGAGGCGCGCAGGCAGGGCACCGAGGCCCAGGTCGGAACGCTCGCGGCAATAGCAGACCTCGTACTCGACGCCGACCACTCTGGCCCCGAAAGCTTGGCCTTGACGGCGATGGCAATCGTTGGGTGGACCATCCCCGAACCAGAGCGTCTCGTAGACGTGGTCGTCGGAGGGCAGTACGGTAGCGAGGGGAAGGGGAACATCTGTGCGAACATCGCGAGGGGGTACGGCGCGCTTATGCGGATCGGCGGCCCTAATGCGGGGCACCGCGTCTTCGATCCGCCATATAAGTACGTCCAGCTCCCGTCGGGGACGGGATCCAATTCCGAGGCGCAGATCCTGATTGGAGCGGGTTCCACGCTGTGGCTTCCCCAACTGATGAAGGAGATCGCGGACCACGACCTCACCGATGGGAAGCTCACGATCGACGCTCAGGCGATGGTGATCGACGATTGGGATCGGCGTGCAGAGGGTGATGGGCTGACCTCGATCGCGACGACGAGGCAGGGGGTGGGTGCCGCCTCGGCGCGCAAAATCGCCAACCGCGGCGACCCTCCGATGTTGGGCCCAACGGTCACGCTCGCCCGCCATGTATCGCAACTGGCCGAGTATGTCGGCGACGTGCGCGAACAACTTGACAGGCTCTACCGCAGCGGCACGCGCGTGCTGCTTGAGGGTACCCAGGGGGCGGCTCTGAGCATCCACCATGGCCTCTACCCGCACGTCACCTCGCGGGAGACGTCGGTCTCCGGCTGCCTGGCCGACGCCGGCATCTCCCACCGCCGGGTGAGTCGCGTGATCATGGTCGTGCGGACCTATCCCATTCGGGTCGGCGGCCCGTCGGGGTGGATGGGCAGAACGCTGGAGTGGCAGGACATTGCTAACCGCTCGCGCATCCCGCTGGAGAAGTTGCTCGAGGCAGAGAAGGGGACCGTTTCGAACCGGTTACGTCGTATCGCCGAGTTCGACTGGGCGCAGCTACGCCGTGCCGCGGAACTAAACGGGGCAACGGAGGTGGCGCTGACTTTCGCCGATTATCTTGGGATCGACAATCGGCAGGCGGCAAGCTTCGCGGAGTTGAACCACCAAACGCAAGAGTTCATCCGGCGCGTCGACCGAGTGGCCGGCGTGCCAGTGACGATGGTGTCGAAGGCATTTGCCGCCGACGCGGTAATCGAGCGTGGGGAATGGAGTTGACCGAAGAGGAACTGGTCAAAATCTATCCACGGCTTTGGCACATGGCCCACGACGGAGCATGGCCGGCGATTCGGGACCATGGCCTGATGAGCTCAGCGGCTTTGCTGGACGCCTATGGCATAGCAGGTGACGAGCGTGCCCGCCTCAACGGTGAGCGACGGCCCGAGTCTGTACCGCTTGTTCGCCCAGGGCTTCCCGGCGCTGTGCTGCGTGATCAGAAGCCGATGAGCGATGGCGCGCTCGAACGCTGCCTCATTGACGGGCTTAAGCCCGCGGACTGGTACGTGCTGCTGAACTCGCGCAGCTTCTTCTGGCTCTCCCCAAACCGAATCTGGAGCCTCCTGCGGGCGAGGGCCTACCGCAACAATGCGCAGACGGTTCTCACGCTTGACACCCGAGGGATTGTGGCGGCCCACCGACACCGAGTTCTGGCTCAGCCCAATCAACAGCGGCAGCACTCTGTTTAACGCCCGGCCGCGCGGTCGAAAGACGTTCGCGCGCATCTCCGACTTCCCATTCGAAACTCGTGCGGCGACACGCGGTCCCGCTCAGAACGTTGTGGAGCTGCTAGTCGAGTACTCCGTGCCCGACGTGCGCGACCACGTGCTAGCCGTTCATCGCGTCCGCGACCAAGAGATCGTCAGGGAGGTATGGCGCAGTCCTCTGGCTAGGGACAATGATCGCCCCTGACGGCTCAGTTGCGCAGTGACAGCCTCGCGGGAGCGCCCGCCTTCCTAACTAGGTCGGCTATATGGCTCGTCACCCCCACCTCGCCGACCAGGATGATTCCAGCGCCCGTTGGTAGCGCATTAAGGGTGTCACGCAATCGCGCGAGCCCGCGCTCGACGGGGAATCGGACCCAGGTTTCGGCGTCGCCCGGCACTAGCGTCGACCCGGTGCTGGCGGTGGCCCCGAGATTCAGTTGTACCACCCAGGTGCGCGCGCCGTCGTGCACCCACTCCAACCGGACGGGGCCAAGCGCCGCGGAGAGGCGCTGGTGGACCGCCCGAACCTCGTCGGAGACGTGGCCGGGCAGCGGCTCGGGCTTGTGTAGTCCCAGCATCAGCTTGTCGCCTTCACCACGTCGGCCCTCGATTGTGAGCTGCCCGTCCGCGCCGACGATGGCGGCGCCGCTGTGGCCAGCGGCGACCGCGTCCTGGCGGAGGACGGACGCCAAGACGCGGTCGTTCGGGTCCTCCACCTGAAACAGCGCGAATGGGTCGGTCCATCCCTTGACGGTGGTGTAGAGGCCGGGATGCGGTTCAACGGGGCAGGTGCGCGTCCAGACCTCGGTGGATCCTGTCTCGCGCCCGAAGCTGAACGGGGCGACCCTGCGCGGGATTACCAGTGTGAGGGGCACCGGCACGCCCATCCGGTCTGCCATGAGCAATCCGAAAGCTTTGTCTCCTATCAGCCGGCTGAACCTGTTCGGCCACCGCGAGGACGCGGCTGGCGCCGGATCTACCCCCACCTCGTGCTCCCAGAGCAGCGTGTGCCCGCGGCGCCAGCCCCTCGTGCGCGGATGGATGCTGAACTCAGTCCGCTCGCCGTCGCGCGCCTCCAGTTCCGGGGTGAAGCCGTAGACCGTCCTCAAGATCTGCATGCCATGATTGAAGGAAAGGGACGCCACGCCCGGCTTCTCGACGCAGCGAGGCGTGTCGTCGGGGGCGAACTCCATCGTTTCGCCCTGGACCACGCCCGAGACGCCGCCATCCGAGACGTCAATGGTTTCGTTGACGATGGTGTGCAGGCCTTCGGCGGTGAGGCGGTAGACTGCTCCGATCGCGGCCTGTGCGGTCGCTAGGCCGTAGACAAACTCGCGGCCGCGCGGTTCGTCAGGCAGGTAGCTGCGGACGTTAACCTTTCCTTCGCCGCTAGACGCCAGGAGGGCATCGATGGCCTCGTGCGGGTCGAGGAAAAGCTCGTTGGGCTCGTGGCCGGCGATCCGGGCGAAGCTCTGCCGCGGCAGGTCGCTACTGTCTGGCCTAAAGGCGACGAACTGCGCGACGTTGCCACGCCGTGCGAGCCGGTCCAATACTTCGTCCTTATGAAGCGGCACTACTTTACCCTCTGCTGTAATGAGCCGAACGCCTCATCACGAACCGCCGTTGTCGAGCGTCACAGGTCCATTCGGCGACCGGGTCGTGCCGTTTGGCGGCGGGACCTGAGGACAAGTCCGCTATCGTAATTCCGCCCGCTGCAAGCTGCCAGTCCGCACGCGGCGAGCCCGAGCCTAAAGCCGGAACCTGAGCGAACGACCGGTTTCGGGCACCTCGCGAATTGCGCCGGATGACCGACTAGCGTTGAGTCCGGCCCGAGCTCTGATCGTGGGCTAAATGTCCGCGAACCGGCGAACAGCCAACGGCAGATATTGGCGCAACCTACGCCTTCGGCCGAAGACCGCTTTCTCGCGCTTCACGCCCGTTCATAGGGCCGATCTGCAAGGGCAGCAAAGGATCGAGGCTGTGTGAAAACTCTGCGGAGTTTTCACACACTGGTGGTCTTGGTCTGTTTTCGAGGTCTGAGGTCGATCAGAAGTAGAAAAATCGCGAAAAATTGTCGGTTGCGCGATCGTTCGCATTTTTTCCACGACTTTTTACACGGCCTCGGTCGATTCCGGCTGCCTGACCGGCCGATTCGGCGGGTACCAAGCGTAAGAGTTGCACCACCTAGAGGCGGGGCTCGGTGGTCGAGTTCACATGTGAGCTCTTACCCGTAGCGGCGACCGGCGCCAGCTTCCGTCACCTGCCGACCGAACGCGCTGAGCGGGCGGAGCCACCGCTCATACTGGTCTATGGGCGGTGAGCGTGGCGCGTCGATCAGGTCGGCTTCGTTGTCCGCCGTCACGCTGAGGGCGACGGCGGCGGCGTAGGGTTTACTCGCCACCCGTCGTCGGTTCGCGTCACCGCGCCGCGTCGTTGGAGCCGCCTGAGCCGTTCGATGACGGTCGACGTGCCGCTGGCGGTCAGCGTCGCCAGCTGGCCGGTTCGGGCGCTAGGATGGTCGCGGATGGCCTCGATCAGTTCATTTTCGCGGGCGGCAACCTCTTCGGGCGAAGGCTTGCCTTTGGGCGCAGCGGGCTTCGCCTTGGCGGGCGCGGCCTTGGGCTGAGGCGGCGGGTCGCGATCCGGCGGGTCTTGATCGAGGCCGTTGCCTCGGGCGGGCCTGGGCGGCGGCAGGAGACCGGCGATGATCGCCAGCACGGCGTCAGGCAACTTGAGCACCGCGTCGAGCGCGTCTCGAATGGCGACCAACTCGCTGCGGTCCGTCATTGACAGATCTCATGAGCTTAGAAGGGGCCAGCGAAGTATCTGGACCGGCGCGGCCCGGAGCGTCAACGGCGGCTCTAGAATGTCATCCGCGTAAGAGCATAAGCTGTGCGACAGACGGCGAAAGAGGGAGTCGACGAAATGGCTGACGTTCAGGACGCCGCCCGGCGCATCGCCAGCACGACAGCGCGCATTGACCAGTACCTCGCCGAGCAGGTCGAGCAGGAGCGCCGCCGCGTCGAAGACGATAGGCGCAACGATGAGCAGATAGCCGCCGAAACCAACCGGCAAGCTCAAATCAAGTACGATGAAATTTTTTCGCGGTACGATGAGCGCTGCCCCATGCCGCAAGCCGGCGAGCGCCCAGCCTCCTACCAGCGGCTCTTGATGCGCACCGTGCAAAAGAAGCTCAGCCCCAGCGACGAGCGCGTGCTCAGCAACGGCACGACGACAGTCGGCGAGATCGCCCGCGCGCCAGTCGGCGAGATGCCCCGTTCGCTGCGCGCTATGATGGAGCCTCAATTCTTCGAGGCCGGAACAAAACAAGCGGAGCGCCCGCACGTCTCGACCCTCCCGCCGGAAGGCTTCGTCGAGCGTGTGAGAGTGGACGAGAACACGGGGGTCAAGAAGCGCGAGTTCTACGGCAAGAACAGCTTCATTCGGGACTTCGCGCTGCCGCCGAAGCGCGTCGTCGGCTTCCGGCTGAACGGGCAATTGGTCAATTCGACTGGCGTCCCGGTGGTGCTGCGCGAACGGTGAAAAACAGGAGACCATCATGGGAGAAACTATCGTCCGCTCGCCCAACTCGCTCACGAGCGATCAGCCGCATCCGCGTCGCGGCGAGTTGACGCAAGCTCGCATCTATCGCGGCGACAGCGATCACACGCCGTCATGGAAGCAGCGCGCTGACCGGAACTCGCCCGTTCAAGGGCAACCCGTTGGCGTCACGCAAGACAAGGGTCGGTGAGTATGACCAACACGCCAGCGTCGATCATCTTCATTCCGGTGCCGATCCCAGTCGCTGGCTCGCAGGAGCCGTTGCGCCGAGCGAAACCTGTCTATCCGACGAAACGCTGCGAGCGGCGCTGGCCTCTCAACCAACCTGTTCCCAAGTACACGCCAGACCCAGCGCAGATCGAGGCGCTGAAACGCGGCGGGAAAGCGCTGCTCGAACAGGTGCGCTTGCAGCGGGTCGTCCATGGATGACGACGAGCTTGTGCGCCTCGTCGCGGCGCGATGCCCGGAGCTGAGCGAGCTTGAGCTCGAAAAGCTCTCGTCAGCGCTCGCGGGCAAAACAATCACCCCGCTCGACGGCGAACAAGCCGAACGGCTGATCGAAGCCGTCGACGCCCTCGAAACCCGCCTCGCCCAGATGGTCGCCGACGCGACCGCCTATCGCGAAGCGGCGGAGGCAGCCGCGATCTTCATCGACAGCGCAGCCGAAGTGTTCCACTGATAGACGGCGCAGGGTTCCAATTGGAACTCCCACACATCCCGACGAGCTTAATTTGCCCCTACGCTCGCGCGTGGCTTAACGTCCACGGTCGCATGGTGCATCCGTCGACCCGAACCGGCCCAAAGGTGATCAAGGATCAGGAGCGGCTTAACCGCGTGCTGGCGTTGCGCACGCAAGGCTGGACGTTGAGGCAGATCGGCGAGCAGGAGGGCGTCAGCAACGTCCGCATCCATCAATTGATCGTCATCGCGCTCCAGCAGCTGGTGAGCGAGCCCGGCGAGGAGATGCGCCGCTTAGAGCAAGCGAGGCTCGACGATTTGCAGACTGCGGTGTGGGACCGCGCGATGAACGGCGACTATGCGGCGATAGACCGCTGTCTCGCGATCATGGAGCGGCGGGCGAGGCTGATGGGCCTCGACGCGCGGCGGCAGACCGCGGTCGCGGTGGGTGTGGCGGTCGGGGATGGCCTTGCCGAGCCGCCGCCGATCCGGGTGGTGGTGGTCGGCCGGGAGCCGCCGCTCTAACCACACAGCGCGTTCGCCCTAAAACGCGCCCCTTGCCATTCCCCCCAAGCCAAACCGATCCTTGCCCCGCAGATCGCCCGCCAAGCCTCACCGCGCCCCGCTGACGCCCCTTGCCGAGCCCGCCGCTATCCCTGTACCCTCAGAGCCAGACCCGTCTCAGCGGCCTTCCCGCGAAAAACGGGCCGAGCTAGACCCAGCGTTGAGTGCAGAACCCATTAGTCGAGAGAGAGTTCAACCTCGTCAAATACTTGCGGCGCATCCATGGCTGAGGATGGCTCAGCCAAGGTTATCCTCTCGCCAGAACTCCGCAGGGATTTTGAGGTAGCCGCCATGGCGCCGGATCAACTCATGCAGGTCGGGCGGCTTGCCCAGGCCGCGGCGGCCGAGGATGCGCTCAATAGGCGTCCATTCCTCGGGCGGCTCAGGATCGTGAAGCTCGCCATGCATGCGGCAATACGAGACCCCGGGCGCGCTAACCGGCCCCGCCAGCCCGCAGATCGGGCAGACGCTCCAATGCGGCTTGTCCATCATAGCCTCCGCCTCCGGATCATGCGGGAATGAGGCCCAGCCAAGGTCGCAGGCGCCCTACCGATCCGCCGCCTTCTCGACTGTGTCGTCTGGATAGGCGGCGCGCCGCGGATTGAGCCGCACGAAGATCTCTTCAATCGTATTCCAATCAGGGCCGCGCTCGATCAGACTGTGCAGGTCGGCAAGCTCCTCAAAGCAATGATCGACGTCGATTGGGCCTTTCTTGCTGCGATAGGTCACAGTCGCGACCCAGCGGAAGTCGTTGGGCGTTTCGCTCATGGGTGCCTCTTCTTCCAGATCAACCAAGCCGGGACGATGAAAATGGTCCGCCCCTGCGCATCCTCGCCCCGCGCCTGGCATCGGCTCTTGGGCAGCCAAGTTTCGCGCTCGGGCAGGGCGAACGCCTTGGGCGTCGAGACCCGCCACGCCTTCGCCGTCTCCTTGAGGACGAGGCTGCGCAGCCCGAAAGCGTCCTCGTTGATGCGCTTGCCAAGCGCGGTCGCGGGATCATCCTCCCGCTCGGCGACATCGGCGAAACTGGGGGCGGGCGGCGCGTCTGGGCGCGCCACGCTTGGCCGATCAGGTTGGCGACCAGGACGCCGCGCGCCTTAGCCTCCTCGGTCAGACGATGCGCGGCGGCGTGCGCTTGCATGGGGTCGGCCAGCAGGTTGACGATGGCGCGCAGCTTGTCGGCGCTGAGGGTCATAGCGGATCAGCCGCGTGAAAGGCGCGACAGGGAGGGCCAACCAACTCCCCTATGAGCGCCCAATGGACGCCCCATGAGCGCCCCATGAGCGCGAGAGATAGGTTGGTTGGCCCTCGGCGCAGAACATGTCGCATGTCGCACCATGACGCGTAGCTCTTTATAGGTTGCGCGCGTGCGCGGGTTATAGGTTCTATGGGCCAGGCGTCATTTGCGTCATGCGCGTCATGGTCGGCGCGCGTAGAAACGGCCTTTCCAATCGCGTTCGGCCCTCCAACCCAGTTTGGCGAGGATCGCGCCAATGCGCCGCTGGTCAGCGGTGCCAACCCGCGCAATCGCCTCGAAATGCAGCGCTATTCGCGCAATTTCGCTCACCGTGACGCGGGCTCGGGTGAGGTTTTCGACGAAATCGCTGATCGCCTCTTCCCACGGATCGCCCTCGTAGCGGGCGTCTTGCTCGGGCTTGATGTGCTGGCGCTCGAAGGCGGAATCCGGCCACCATTGCTCGCCGCGCCGGTAACGTTCGACCGCCTCGGCGAACAACTGGCCGCGATCATGGGCCAGCCCGGCGATGTTGATTTTCTCCCCAGTTTTGAATGGCCAAAACCGGCGCGCGCCAGTCTCATCCTTCAGATACGTGTCCCTGTTGGTGGTGCCGGCAAACACGCATTGGCGCGGCTCAATCACGTCCTCGCGGTCATAAGGCGCGCGGTACTTCTCATGCGTGCGGGTGACGAAAGCCTTCAGCGCCTCCGTTTCCGCACGGGTGAAGGCGGCCAGTTCCGAGACCTCGACCAGCCACTTGCCGCGCAGATGCTGGCTGGCGTCCTTGGTGTGAATGTCGGGCAAGGTGTCGGTGAAATAATCCTCGGTCGCCAGCGCCTTACACGCCTGTGATTTGAGGACGCCTTGCGGTCCTTCCAGCACCAGCATGTAGTCAACTTTGCAGCCGGGCTGGAAGACCCGCGCCACCATGCTGATCAAGAACATGCGCCCAATCGCGCGCAGATAATCGGGCGAGCCGGTTGCGTCCAAATACATCGCGAGCCAATTGGGAAGCCGCTCAGCCCCGTCCCACATGAGGCTGTCGAGCCATTGACGCAGCGGATGAAAAGAAAGCTCGCGCGCCCGCTGGGCGACGGCTTGATGCACGGTCGTCTGACCGATGTGCGGCAAGCCGCAATATTGCAGCCATTCCTGTAGCTGGCTCAGGTCCTCGTCGCGCAGCTGACGCGGAAGGGGATCGTCGCCGCCGGGCTTGCCGTTCGGCGCGGCGGGCAATCGACGGCGCAACAGCTTGGCGCGGGCCATCTCGTCAAAGGCCAAGGCGTGCGCCAGTTCCGGCGCCGAACGCAGCGCCACCAAGACGTTGGCTAGATTGGCGACAATCCGCTTCCTGTCGTCAACGACGCAGCCATTCAGCCATGGAATTTGTTGTTCGCGTTTAGCCTTAGCCTTGGCCTTTCGCCGCTTGGCCTCGTTCGCCTCGGCCTTGGCGCGCTCACGCTCCGCTTCCCCTGAATCTGAGAATGGCATTTGAGATCACCCTGACGCGCGAGGACGGCGGCGCCCGGCGGCGACCGCAACGCGGACCTTGCGGTCCAGGCCGCGCCATGGATCGCGATAGGCGGTCATGCGCTCGGCGGCGCCGATCAGCGCCTCGATAGCGCGCTCGCCCAGTTCGCCGCCCGCGATCAAGTTGCCGATGCTGAGGCACTGACTGTTGAGGATGGATTCCTGCTCGCCGCACTCGGCGGCGAGGATGCGGCGGCAAGCGCTGCGCAGCGCCGCCCGGCCGTAAGGCGTGTCGCCCTGGCGAGCGGGGACGGCGGGGGGCGCGTCGAGTCCTGGCACGCCGAGTCCATGTTTGGATTCGGGCAGCCACGCGGGCGCCGGGCTTAAGGGGATCGCGCCGGGCGCGCCATTCAGCCAGCGTCGGCCATTGCCGGGCGCGGGCAGCACCACGTAGCCGCCGGCCGTGCGCAGATCGAGCGCCGCGCCGAGGATGCGCACGGTGTTGCGATAGCGGCGCCCTGGCGCGGCGGCGTAGTACAAATGCCGGCCGTTGGGCGTCAGCGCTTGCAGGGTCTCGACGCAATCGGGATGACGGCCGTCCAGGCGCTCGAAATCGCGATAGCCCGCGGGGCCGTCGACATCGATCACGACATCGTCGGGGCCGAGGGCGCGGGCCGGATCGGCGAAGGGCCAGCGCGCCCACCAGCGAATGATCGCGTCGCCGTCGAGGCTCGCGTCCTTGAGGCCGTGCGCGGTCAAGGGCCGCTTGTTGGCGCGGACGGGGAAGACGCGCCACCCCTGAGCGGCGTAGGCGAGCGCGGCGCGGCATTGCCGCGACGGGGACGGGGCGTTATCTTTCACTTCGGCCTAATCCTTTTTCGTGACGCTCTTGTCGGGGTTGATCGTTGGGATTCGTCCTCTTTGGGGGGTGGCCCGGCGACGCGCCGGGCCACTTTCCGTTTGTGCGCCCTGCGTGCTGCGCTGCGTGCAGCGCGCCGCGCCCTGATGGACGCAAGGGTTTCACGGGGTGGCCGCAGTCGACCGAGCCGATAAGCGATCAGCCAAGCCGCGCCGCCTTAGCCTCCGCCGCGCCCTTAAGCCGGCTCAAAGAACCGGCAGGTCCGGGCGAGGCGCGGAACCAGTTTGGTCTGGCGCCGCAGCATGCGCGTCGCCAAGCCGCAGCGGGCTTTCGAGCGCGTCTGGCGCGCCCACGGCTCGACTTGCCAGTAGGCGCATTCGGCGCAGACCGTCAGGGCGTCCGGGATCGCCCAACTCGCTTGTCCCGCATAGGTGACGTCCTCCCGCAGAGCGCGCCCCAAGAGATGAGGGTCGCCGAGCATGTCCGCCTCCCTGGTTTATTGCGGCCAACCGTCGCGGGCGTCAGCGTCGGGGCCGTGAGCGTCGGGGCCGTAAGCGTCGCCCACGTCTGTGTCGTAATCAGCCTCAGACGTGGGCGGCGGCGGTTGGTCGGCCCTCTGCGGCGGCTCGTCCCAGACCTTGCCGGAATGCACGGTCATGAGGCTCGCCGGACGCGACGACGTGGGTGCGGACGTGGGCGTGGGCCTGGACGCGCGTGACGATGTAGGCGTGGGCGGCTCGTCGACGATCCAGCCCTTGGCTTTGGCGTCGGCGAACACAGACTGGGCCAACTCAGCGCCAAGCTTGATTTCCTCGCCGCTGGGCGCGCCGGGTTCGCCTGGCTTCGCCGCGATCTCGAAATTGAAGCGCCGCCACTCGCTGTCGTTGTCCCCTGTTTCCAGGGCGGTGGTCACCAGGAGGCGGCTCAGCCAGATCGGCGCGGTGCTCCGCTTGCCCGACGCGTCGGCGATCTGGATGCGTGACAACCTGCGGACGAGCGCCCCGCCGACTTCTTGGACCTGGCCGCTGTACAAAACGAATTTGACCGGTTGGTCGACGCCCTCGACGCGGCCGGTAAGCTCCATCACGTCGCGGATCAGATGGTCGGTGACTTTGTCGATGTACCCCCGCCTAGCTTTCGAGAATTCGCGGCGGTGGGGTGGGAGATAAGGGCCGGCGTCCCCAATGACCTTGCGGGTTCGGTCGTCAATCGGCTCGGTGCGGGCGGTGACCGCGCTAAGCTGGAAGGCAACGCCAACGTCGCCGTCATAGACATGCCAGCCGATGGCGATCTGGCCGGGCTCGCTCGCCTCGGGGATATACCAGGGCGAGTGCGGGTCGAGTTCGTCGGTGCCGGTGATCTTGCCGAGCTTGTACTTTTCCGCAAAGCCAGTCGGCGGCAGTCCGGTTTCTTGATAGGACATGAAGGAATCTCCGTGAGTTGTCGGGGCGTTCAAGTTGCGTCGTGGCCGGCGGCGCGCGGCTCCCGCGACAAGGCTCCGCCGTCACGCGCGTAAGCGCGTCCTAAACTTGAGCCTTGAGAGGGGAAGGGCGAGAACCGGCGGGATCAGCCGCCGGTCGCGGCTCTGGGGGCGCTGTCGCGCGGAATGCGGACGGCCTTGCCGTATTTGATGATCTTCAGTTGACCCTGTTTGATCAGTCTATTGATGGTCGAGAGGCTGATATTGGCCTCGCGAGCGTATTGGCGCTTGGTCAGGTTGACTGCGGCAGGATCAATGGGCCGGTCTACAAACTTAACTCTCGGATGCTTGTCGCCGGGCCAGGGGCCGCGTCTTTTGCCCGTGTAAGTCCTTGCTGTTTGCGGCTCTGGCGTTCTTTGATCAGCTTGCGCCGATTTATGATTAGGACGGTATCGCGTTAAAGCCATTGCTGTCTTGCGCCTCTGCTGTACCTCTGAAATTCTTGAGGTCAGCTTGGGCCTATTTTTATTTGGTGCAAGAAACTAATTCGACATTTCGTCACGAAATGAGACGGCGGCGACGAAATGAGACGGCGGCGACGGCTTATTTCTTGAGGCTTTGCTTAGGCTTGCGCGAGCCGGCGGCTTTTTTCGACATTTCGTCGCGCATTTCGTTGAGCAGAGCTTTGCGGTCACGGGCCGCAGTGGCTTTGCTCACGTTAAGCGCCGCCGCGATCTCGCCAATTCGCTTTGTCGCCGGGTCCCGTCCGTTCATGAATTGGTGAAATTTGAGTCGTCGTTCGGCGACCTTGGCTTGACGCGCGGCGGTCGCCTTCTCGGGGCGTTTGCGGACGGGCGCTTCCTGGCCTTGGGGCGGCTCGTGAGCCGAGCTCCCGCGGGCGGGCGGCGGTTGGGCCGCCATTGGGGCGTGGGGCGTCTCCAGCGCTCTGATTGCGGCAATGGCGTCTTGCTCGTCCTGAGAGCCCGGACGCGCCCGCTCGAAGGCTTTGAGCGCGGCGTCCAATTCTTGGTCGGCGACAAACGACCAGCGCGCCTTGATCTTGATGATTGCGTCGAGCAGCCCAAGCGCCCGCAGCCGGGCCACGACGGGCGCGTAGGGGCTCCACTCCCACGGGCCGAGCGGGTCGAAAGTGATCGGCGCCATGGGCGCGCGACCGTCACGCGCGGACGTGGCGGGGACGGCGCTGGCGAACCTTGGCGTTGGGAATTACTGTGTCGTTAGCCATGATCGAACCTTCCTTCGACCAGCGGTTAGGCGGCGTTGGACGTTTACACCGTCCGGCGTCGCCGACGTTTTAGCCGCTTGAGCGGGATTATGCCCTGCGCTGCTCGTCGAGGGCAATGACGTTGTCGCCGCCCGACGCGCCCAGGCAAAAGTCCGACCACAAATCCATCAGCGTCCGCCGCCGGTCGAGCGCGGTCCCGCGACGATAGGCGCCTTCGACGCCCGTCGCCGTGTGGCTCAGACAGCCTTCCGCGATCTCGCGCGGGAACGAGGTTTTCTCGTGCGCCCAATCGCGGAATGTCGATCTCAGCCCGTGCACTGTATAGCCCGGCGCGACCGCCTTCATCACGTCGCCGAGGGCGTTGACGTTGAGGCGGGAATTGTCCGCGCGGCCGGGAAAGACATAAGGGCCGCCAAGCGTCTTCATCTCCCGAAGGATGGCGAGCGCGCGGTCGGATAAGGGCACGACGTGAGGCTGGACGCCCTTTTTCTTGCCGGTCTTCATCCTCGACAAGGGCACCGTCCACGTCCTGGCGGCGAAGTCGATCTCGCCCCACAGCGCGCCCAACGCCTCGTTGGTCCGCGCCGCCGTCAGCATAGTGAATTCGAGCGCCTTCGCCGACACCGAGCCATTAGAGCGCAGACGAGCGGCGAAGGCGGCCGCGTCGGCGTAGGGCAGGGCGGCGAAATTGCCGCGCTGGGTCATGACGATCTTGCCGTCAGCGCCGCGCGTCTGCTTGCGGTTCTTGCTGGCCTTGGAGAACAGCTGGTCCATGTGGCCCTTCCACCGCGCCGGATTCGGCGCGCTTTCTGGGATGAGGTCGAGCACTTTCGCCCGGTTGAGCACCATCTCGATCCGCCCGCGCGTGCGGCTCGCGGTCTCGGGCGCCTTTCGCCAGATCGGCTCCAAGACCGCGTGCACGTCGACGGTGGCGATCTCCGCGCAGGATCGCTCGTAGAGCGGCTTGAGAAGCGCGAACGAACGGGTCCATTCGCCGCGATGTTTCTCCGACCAGCCGCCGTGGTTGGCTGCGACATAGTCTTTCCACACTTGGGCGAAGGCGCCGGCGCTAGGCAGTTGGTTGGCCCTTCGGGCGTCCCGCCACACCTGGGCGGGCGAGCGCGGCGGACTCCCATGCAGCATCCGGCGACCCTCCATCGCGCGGGCGCGGGCGTCCTTGACCGGCACCGAGTGCAAGGGGCCGATGGCCGCCTCGATCTGTTTGCCGCCCCAGCGATAGAGGAGCGTCCAGTAGAGAGTGACGCTCTTGCGCAGGGGGTCGCCGGGGGAAGGCGATTTCTTGACGAGGTAGAGGTTGCCGCCGTCGCTGTTGCGCCCTTCTTTGAAGCGGGCGGGGTTGGCGAGCATGGCGGCGGTGAGCCGGTCGAGTTTCTTGGCCATTGAGGGGGCGGTCCTGTCGGGGTTGAAAGCGCACAAGCAGCGCTGCACCTAGCAGCATAGCACTATATGTAGATACGTCAAGATTACCTGAATAATTATCAGACATATACAACAGATTGATATATCGAAATTAAATAGCCTTTGAGATATTCTGAGAAAGCACGAGAAATGTTACGGTGGCTGACCGGATGTCGGCCAGGGTCGACCAGATGACCGCCGACTTCGCGGTCGAACAGGCGCAGCGGACGGACGCCGAAAAGAGGCTCGCGGCCGAACTCGTGCGGGGATGGTGGAAGCGCCGGCACCCTTGACGCCGACCGGCCTGTAGTTCCCACTCCTGTCTCGGCAGCACAGAATCACGCAGCTGTCACACCGAAAAACCCTGGCGAGGTATGGCGATCGGAGGACTTTTGTGTGGCTAAAATCACAGTGTGATGCGCATCACAGCGCCATGCCCGATGACATGGTTAAAACCCCGTCCGTCTGAAAGACATCTTGAGCAGGGGCCATACCGGCGGGGGAGGACGCGGAAGGGTTCGTTATGGAGACTGTGATGGAAGGGATCGGCAAGCAGGCCGCGTTCTACCGCGCGTATCTGCCCCATGATCGCAGCCTAATCCCTGTGGCGGTGGCATTGGGCGCCATTGTTGCGCTGTGGCTATGCCTCTATTTGATCAGCGAGAAGCAAAATCCGCAAACCGCGCAGATCGAAGCGCGCGCCGCGGCCGTGCTCGTCTCCCGACCGGTAAGCCACTGAGTTTGGTGATCCGACAGGTTCAGCGATTGCCCGTGCCGGCGCCGGGGTTTTTCCTCGACGGGCGCGTGAAACACGCCCAACCACGGCGTCGCCGCCGGGCCACTGAGGCGCGCTCAATCTCCGATCGCACGATAACCCGCCGCTACTCGAGCAGCTTCAAGTGGACGGCCTCGCCTACGGCCGACAGCAGGCGTCGTGCGGCAAAGGGGGTCACTAATTAGGAAGCGGCGCGCCGGCCCGGTCCTTGTGCAACATAAGTATCCGTTTTGATCAAGCGGGTTTTGGGGTCCAGCTCCTGTTGGCCTTGAGGACAGCGTTTGCCAGTAGGATCAGCTTTCGCATGACGGCGGTGAGGGCGACCTTGGCAGGCTTCCCGGCATTGATCAGTTGCTTGTACTTGGCCTTCATGTCCGGATTGAATCGGGTCGCGACCAGCGCGGGCATGTAGATGGCCTGGCGGACGCTGGCTCGGCCGCCGCGGATGAAGGCGCGACCGGTCCAGCGACCCGACTGTCGCGCCACAGGCGCAAGGCCTGCGAGACTTGCGGCCTGCCCCGGTTCGAGGACGCCGAGCTTGGGCATTTCGATCAGCAAGGCGAAGGCGGTTATGGCCGAGACGCTCGGAATGCTGGTCAGAATTGCGAACCGTTGGGCGAGATCGGGCTCGGCCTGAACCTGCTCGAGGATCGCCGCCTCGATCGCCGTGATCTGGCGTTTGATCTGTTCGAGGCGCTGCGCATTGTGGCGTTTCAACAACGGCGCGGCAAGGACCTTGCCGCGGTTCTTGGCGGCGGTTCGGTCTTTCACCAGGGCCTCGCGCTCCTTGAGTTCAAGCAGGGCTTCGCTCCGGGGCGGCCGCGACTTGAGCTCCAACATTGCGCCCATGCGCGCCAGCATCGCCGCTATCCAGGCGGTCAGTCTTAGCCAGACTGCCGATCGCCTCGGCGAAGCGGCGGGCCTGACGCGGATTGACCTTGACGAAGGGAACGCCCGCCGCGCCCAAGGCGCGCTCGAAGGCGCGGTGATAGGGGCCGGTCGGCTCGAAGACGACGCGCTGGACAGGCGTCTGCGCGAACCACTTCATGAACGCCTTACGCCCGCACTTGTCGTTGGCGAAGCGACGGCTCGCGCCGTCGACCAGGCGATGAGCGTCGAGATGGTCTTTCGACACATCGACGCCGATGGTGTCATTCTGCATCTTTTCCGCGCCTTTGCTTGTCATTCGGGGCTCGCCCCCGAGTATCCGTCCAGGCCGAAGGAAAAGACGAGGGCGATCCAACTCTAGCTCGACCTGTCGAACGGTCAGCGAACTCCCGATCCGTCCCTCGCCGCTGTCGAGAGGGTAGCCACCCTCTCCCAGCGGCTCCTTCTCGCCGCTTCAGCGCGAAAAGACATAAGACAAGCCGTCTGCTTTTGGATTTACGCATATCCGGCGTTCCTGATATATGCGGCGCATTCTTCGGGCGGGTATTGCGTGAGGATCTGAGCACAGGCTTGGGAGACGGCTTCGTATGTTCGCGCTCCCACCTTTCGCAGCCGTGTCTTGAACTTGGCGAAGACCTGCTCGATCGGATTGAGGTCGGGGGAGTATTTCGGCAGGAAGACCAACCGCGCTCCGACGGAGCGGGTCGCCTGCCGCACCGCCTTTCCCTTGTGAGAACCGAGGTTGTCGAGGATGACGACATCGCCCGGCTTGAGGGTTGGAACCAGGAATGGCTCGACGTCGGCGAGAAAGCGCTCGCCATTGATGGGTCCGTCGAACAGGCAGGGCGCCTCGATGCGATCGCTGCGCAGGGCGGCGAGGAACGTCGCGGTCTTCCAGTGTCCGTGAGGGACCTTGTCGATCAACCGCTGTCCTTTCGGCGCCCAGCCGCGGAGGCGGGTCATGTTGGTCCTGAGCCTGTCGAAGGATCGTTCAGGTCTCATCGATAAAAACCAGGCGCCCGGGATCGATCAGGCCTTGATAGTTTCGCCAGCGTACGCGATGGCGTCTTACGTCCGGACGGTCCTGCTCGCTCGCGACGAGAAGTCTTATGGAATGGCCCGCCCCTCCTTCCGGCGTCGTAGGGTCGCCGGCGGTTCAGGAGGAGGAAGGGGTATGGATATTTCTGTGCTTGGCGTCGACCTCGGCAAGAACGTCTGCAGCGTGGTTGGGCTGGATACGTCCGGCGCGGTCGTTATGCGGCGTAAGGTGAGACGGGAGACGCTGGTTGCTCTGGCGGAGAAGCTTCCTCCGTGCGTTGTTGGCATGGAAGCCTGCTGCGGCGCCCACCATCTTGGCCGCGTGTTCGCCGCCCACGGCCATGACGTGCGTCTGATGTCGCCCGAATATGTTCGGCCCCATGTCAAGGCGCGGAAGAACGACGATCGGGAGGCCGAGGGGATCGCGGAAGCGGCGACGCGGCCGACGATGCGGTTCGTCGAACTGAAGGGCCAGGACCAGCTCGACATGCAGACGCTGCATTGATCGCGAGATCGACTGGTCGGGGAGCGGACGGCTCTGATCAATCAGTTGCGCGCCATCCTGCTGGAGCGCGGATTCGTTGCTCCGCGGGGCAAGCGAAAGCTCGAGCAGTTTCTGAGCGTACTGATGGACGAGCAAGGCGCAGCCGACCTGAGCCCACGAATCGCTCTGCTCGTCGCCGACGCTCGCGCGCCATGGGCCGAACTCGATCGACGAATTTCTGCCTTCGACGCCGAGTTCGCCCGCTGGGTGAAGGAGAACGAAAAGGCTCGACGGCTGACGACAATCCCAGGCATCGGCGCGATCGTCGCCTCCGCCCTTGTCGCGTCGGTCGGGCGGGCGGAAAGCTTCGAGCGCGGGCGCGATCTCGCCGCGTGGCTCGGCCTGGTTCCCCGTCAGTTCACCACCGGCGGCAAGCCGAAGCTGCTTGGCATCAGCAAACGAGGCAACAGCTACCTGCGCCGACAGCTGATCCACGGTGCACGCGCCGCGCTGCCTATGTGGCTGAGCGCGACACGCCGCTGGGCCGATGAGCCAAAGGCCTTTCAGGCCGCGCCCATCGCAACGTTGCGATCGTCGCCTTCGCCAACAAGCTGTCGAGAATCGCCTGGGCGGCGCTGCGGCGCGGAGAACGGTTCGCCGTCATGGGAATGCCTGCGGCGGCATAGAATCGGCCGGTCACGGTCAAAGCGTCCATCGGTCAACAGGGGTTTGCGAGAGGGTGACGACGGGATGGCCTGACAGTCGAACGGCGCTCCGGAAGCCTGGCTTAAAAAACGGCGCGATCTGACGCCGGGAGTTTTATGAGGACCGGAGCGCGCGTATCTCCATCATGGCCGGAGGAAGCTCCTCGAGGCCGGATACGTTGAAGCAGACTGGATCGGCCGCCAATCTCGACAAAACCCCTTGCGAACGGGGCGGGCCATACGTTTTTAAACGCCTCGACGATCCGGCGAAAGAAGCGGCTCATCATCGAAGTGTCGGCCTTGACGCCGCGCTCGGACAAAAGGCGATCGCAAAGCGTCTGAAGCGTGATGTCCGACTTCTCGGCCCGCGCCGCCTCCAGAAAATCCCGATGCGCAATCAGCGCCGAAGGCCGATGGCCGCCATGTCCGACCCGCTCGCGCGAGCCATCTCGCTCAAAGCCTTCAAGCCATTTGACGGCGACGGATTCACTGATCTCGTAGCGCCGAGCCGCCGCCCGCCGGCTCATCTCGCCCTTCTCAACCGCGTCAATCACCCGGTCACGCAAGTCCTGCGAATACGGCTTCGGCATTCCTGCTGGCCTCCGCCCAGCCAACAGGTTGAATCAGACCATCGCCAATTCGGGAATCCCCCCATCTCAATTCAAGCCAAAGACAACGCGCTCTAGCAGCCTGTCGGACTGCGCTCATTTTGGCTGACGATCGCGTGGATTGTCGCGGTTTGGATGTGGGTGGTAGTCCGATCGAGCTTTTCGGTGGCTTCGACTGAGCCTTGGGGAGCCTTGACAAGCCTCGGCCTAGGGCTGGTCGGCGCGCCTCGTAGGCGTTCGGCCCCTCTCAGGCGGGGCTGAGCGAGAACATTCGCTTCAAATTCCAAGCCATGGTCACGAGAGTCCACTCGCCGCGCACTTTTTCGAGCCCACGCAGGGAAAATTGACGGAATCCGAGCACGGATTTGATGATGCCGAACACGGGTTCCGGCGTCTGTTTGCGCAAGGCGTAGAGCGCGCGGCCTTCCGGCGTCTTCAGTTTATGGGCCATCGCCTGGACCGGCGTCGGTTGTTCCGGGGCTGCCGGCGTCGGCGCGAAGCGCACGCTCAGCGGCGGATGATGCGGCTGGCGGCCCATCGCAATCACCGGCTCGACGCCCGCCCTTGCACAGGCGTCCACATTGCCCGCGCTGAAATAGCCGGCGTCCGCCAGCAGATGTTCGACCTTCCCCAAATTCTCGGGCAACGCGCCGATCTTCTCCAGTATGGGCTCGACTTGGCCCTTGTCGTTGGGCGTCTGGACCACGTCGATCGCCACCACCAGCAGGCTGCCCGTCGCCACCGCCGCCTGCGCGTTGTAGCTTTGTTCGAAACCGCCGCCGGCCGCCGGCATGATGCGGGAGTCCTCGTCGGTCAGATTGACCTGATCGCTCGGTCGCGGTCCTTCGGCCGCAGGTTGCGGCGGCTTGCCGCCCGGCTTCTTTCCCGTCGCCGCGGCCTTGGCCTCGCGCGCCGCCATTTTGGCCTCGTGCTCCGCCATCTCGCGCGCATGACGCTCCTTGGCCCGAGCCTCGATCTTCGCCCGCGCTTCGGCGATCTTACGAAGACGCTCCTCGCGCCGCGCCAGTTCGTCCGGTATCGACATGCCGTCGGGAACGTCGGCCGCGTCAGCCGCTTCGGCTTTGGTCATCAGATCGGCGACCTCGGCCTTCAATTGCGCCTCGATCTTGCCTGCGTGTTCATGGGAAAGCGCGCTGTGCCGGCTTGCGTTGGCATGGATCTTCGTCCCGTCCAGGCCGATCGTCCCCATCTCCAGCACCCCCATCTCGCGGGCGAGTTGAAGAACGTCCACGAACAGCTTCTCGATCTCTTTCAAGAAGCGCCGCCGAAACGTCGCGATCGTGTCGTGGTCGGGATGATCGTTCGCGGCGATGAAACGAAACGCCACCGAGTCGTAGGTCGCCCGCTCCAGCTTGCGGCTGGAGAACACCCCCGTCGCATAGCCGTAAACCAGAAGCCCCAACACCATCCTGGGATGATACGAAGCCGAACCCGAGCCCCGATAGTCCCGGCTCATCCTGCCGAGATCCAGCCCGTCGACCACTTCGACAATGAACCGAGCCAGATGTTTCTCCGGCAGCCACTCGTCAACCGAAGGCGGAAGCAGATATCCCGTCTCTCGGTCGATCGTACGAAAATTGTCCATCTGACCCGGTTCGTGGCGCAAGGAGAATCAACGCCGTCATTGTACCTCGCCAAACACCGCAGGTCCTTCCAGAACCCACGTCGTTCATTTAAGTCCGACAGGCTGCTAGGGGCCGACATTCGCTCCAGCGAGGGCGGCGGATGCAGCGCCGCCTTCGGCGGCGATGCGCCCTGCGCGGAGAACGAGAGATCGCGGCGGCCGGTCGACGACTGCGTCCGCGACGCTCGCCGCTTCGACCGCCACCAAATCGGCGACCGCGCCGGCGCGGAGCTTCCGGCGGGGGCGCCGAGAGCCTTGTCCGCTTCGCTCGTCGTCAGCGCGAAGACGGTCTCAAGGTCTCCGCCCGTGAACATCGCGTGACGCTCGGCAATAATTGCCGCGCGATCGAGCATGTCCCCATTTCCGTAGGGCGACCAGCAGTCGCGAATGTTGTCGGAGCCGGCGAACAATGTCACGCCCCGCGCGCGGAGCCTGCCGACCGGCGGCACCGGCGCCGATGGCGGGCATGACGTCATAATAGCGACTACGGCGCGGGCGAGTGCGTCCGCTGTCTCCGCGAACAGTGTCGGCGCGATGCTTCCAAGCGCGAAAGCGTGGCTGACGGCGACGCGCCCTTGCATGCCAGCGGCGATCGTCCGATCAGCAATGTCGCGCAACTCGGCAGCCCCGGTCTTGCCGCTGTCATGGAGATGGATGTCGATTCCCTTGCCGAAGCGCTCGGCGAGGCCGAAGACGATGTCGAGCTGGCCTTTGACGTCGCCGTCGAAACCCGCCGGGTCCAGCCCCCCGATCAGGTCGGCCCCGGCCCGAAGCGCCGCCGCCAGGAGGTCGGGCGCGCCCTTCTCCGTCATCACACCGCTTTGCGGGAAGGCCACCAGCTGGATGTCAATCCAGTTCCGATAGGCCTCACGCACACGCAACACAGCTTCCAGATTGGCGAGGCCGACGTCATTGTCGATGTCGACGTGGCTGCGAGTCCGCGTCGTGCCGTTGGCGATCAGGGTTCGGATGAGCGCCGAGGCGCGCACCTCGATCGGCAGCGCGACGCGATGGCGCTCGACGCGCTCGGCGGCGATCCGCTCGCGCACGCTGTGTCCTTTAACGCGGGGCAGACGCGGCGCGCCCCAATGCGTCTTGTCGAGATGGATGTGGCCGTCGACAAACGCCGGAAGGAGGAGCGCGCCCGCGAGATTGATGCGCTCACCGGCTGGACGGCCGGCGCCGGGCGGATGCAACGCGGCAATGAGGCCGCCTGCGATTTCGACATCGGTGAGGCCGCCCTCGGGAAGAAGCGCGTTGGACAGGATCACCAGACGAGGTTCAAGCGCTTCGCCGCCGCATATTGATAAAGGCGATCCCCGTAGTGCTTGAATTCTTCGCCTGCGGAGAAGCTGAGGCTCAGATCATGCTCGTCGTCGTGTGCGACCGCCTCGTGATAGATCTCGGGCCAGTCGGGCAGGGGCGCACGCCGGCAGACTTCGAGCTCGTCTGCGCTGGGCAGACTGGGAAAGCTGATCTTCGGCACGAGCGACGCGATCGCTTGCCAGCGTAGCGGCGTCGTGGCGTCGGGTGTGCGTGGCGCCATGAGCCTCAGCCAGTGCGTTCCCGTGACGGCATGCAATGCGCAGAAGTCGAGCGTCGCGGCATAGAGCGAAAGCGAGCAGCGGGCGATGCGGTCATGGGTCTCTGGCCCAATCGCGAGCATATCGACGACAGGCGCGAATTCCGGCTTCTCTGACACCGCGCGCATGAAGTGCCACAAGAGATCGCGCTCGGGTTCGACGTGACGGAACGCCGCTGGCTGGGACAGGAAAGCGAGAACCTCGGCGGGATCGTCGGTTGAGGGCGTGAGGCCTCGCGAGGCTCCGAGCGAAAGGTAGGAGGCGGCCCAATAGGCCAGCGAAACTCCAGTTTCCTCGTCGCTGTCGGTCATTGTCGCATAGGCCATGCGCATGAGCGCGTGCGTGGCGCTCGCAGCCATGCCCGGCATGAGCTGCGGAAGGTAGAGCATGGCGGCTGGCGTTGCGCCGAGCCGGGCGACTTCGCCGGCAAAGAATGTTCGATAGTCGCCTTCGCGCTCGCGCTCGCCAAAAAACACACGCCAATTGTCGCGCGTAATCTCGCGGATCTGTTCGGGGACAGGAACGAGCCCGTTCTGGTTGCGGTAGATGTGACAATAGGCTTCGAGCCGTTCGTCGCTCGCGCCCATGCGATGCAAGGGGACCAAGATCATCGGCAGGTGATTGGCAAGAAAGAGCGGAAACTCCGCGCTCCACTCTCGCGACCAGGCGACGGCCCGCTCGAAGTCCCTCTTAAGTCGCGGCGTTCTGATGCGAAGTGATGGCGCGCGCCGACGCCGCTCTCATGAGCTCCTCCAATGCGCGTGTTGTGTTGCTATCGTATCCACCGCGGCTTGGAAAGCGACCTTCGGTGAAAGGATGAGCATGCGCGCGATCAAAAAGCGCGCACGCGCGAGTTCATTTTCGACTGATTTTCGCCACACAATTGATTGCTCTTACGAAAAACAGGGTGTTAGCCTGCCTCATCGTCACCAGGGAGAAAGCCGGCATGAAACCGTTCAGCGGTCAGGCGATGGCGCTTGCGTTCGGCGCTTTAACGTCGCTCGGTATTTCCGGCGCGGGGCGGCCGACAAGCCTTATGAGGGGATGACGCTTAACCTCGCGTCGCAGAATGATCAGTTCGCGGCGGTGTTGGCGGGGATGGCGCCACAGTCGAGGCGTTGACAGGCGCCAAGGTCAATATCGACATCCTGAGCTACCCCGAACTTCTGACCAAGATCACCGCTGACTATATCGGCCACACCAAGGGCTATGATCTCGCGACCGTCGACATCGTCTGGTCCGGTCAGTTCGCGGAGGCCGGCGATACGGTCGATCTCACCGATTGGATCAAACGCGACGCGGCGGAGATCAAGGTTGACGACATCTACCCCTCGCTGATGGCCTCGCTTGGCGGCTACAAGGGTAAGCAGGTCGCGTTCCCCTTCGCCGGCTACGCCAATGTCCTAGTATATCGCAAGGACCTCTACGAAGCCGCCGGCCTTAAACCGCCTGCGACGATGGACGAATTTGTCGCCGACGCTCTGAAGCTGACCGACAAGAGCAAGAAGGTCTATGGTTTCGTCGCCAAACGGCCAAAAGGGGCCCGCGGTGGCTCAGGACTGGATGCAGTACAATCGTCAGTTCGGCGGCTCGATCCTCGACAAGGACGGCAAGCCGCCGCTCAACTCGCCGGCCAACATCGCCAGTGTCGTCGCCTATAAGAAGCTGTTCGATGACGCCGCGCCTCCCGGCGCCGCCGACTACGATTGGGGCGGACGCGAGGAGAGCTTCCGGCAGGGCCTGGTCGCGAACATGCAGACATGGTCGATCGGCGCCGCGGACTACGACAATCCGAAGGTGTCGAAGATCGCCGGCAAGGCGGGGATCATGCTGACGCCGTCGGCGAAGGGCCAGCCGCAGGAATATGGGATCGGCGGCTGGGCGCTCGGGATCAACAAGGACATCGAGCCCAAGAAGCAAGAGGCCGCCTGGGCGTTCATCAAATGGGTGACGAGCCCCGCCGTCCACAAGGAGCTCAACCTGCGGGGGGCGGCAGCTATTTGCGCAAGAGCGAAATGACCGATCCGGAGCTGCTGGCCAAGTATCCGTTCCTTCCGGTGATTGCGACGTCGTTCGAGCACGGCGACGGCGACTTCCGGCCGCGCATCCCGCAATATCCGGAATTGCAGGACTTGATCGGCGGCGCCATCAATGCGGTGCTCGTCGGGCAGGCCGACCCCAAGACGGCGATGGACGACATTCAGGCCAAGGCGGAGGCGCTCTTCAAATGATCCGCGGGACGTGCGCCTGAAGAAGGAGCGAGCCCAGTTGGCGGCGGAGAGGGCGACCTGCACGCACGGTCGGGGTTGAGTTGAGCGTTGTTTCGCGCGACGGCGCTGCGAGCGCCGATGACGCCGTCCTCTCAAAAGGCTGGCCTTATGCCCGCAAGCGCCAGATGTTTCTGGTCGAGCTTGCCTCGCCTGGCGCTTTTCTACGTCCTGGCGGTCGCGGTCGGGCCAATGGCGCAGGGGTTTCTTTACTCGTTCGACAATTACAACCTGATCCGCCCAGCTTCGCGCCATTTCGTCGGCTTGGACAATTATCTTGCCCTGTGGCGCGATCCGACCCCGCGCCGCGCGGTGATCAATACCTTCGCGTTCACTTTCGGCGCCGTCACGCTCGAATTCATCCTCGGCCTCGGCGTCGCCCTCCTTTTATGGCGCGACGACCGGTTCAATCGCGTCGCGCTGGGCCTCCTGCTCATTCCCGCCACCGTGACGCCGCTGGTGGTCGGTCTCGTGTTCAAGGCGCTGCTCAGTCCGGAATACGGGATGCTCGGCTATCCGCTCGCCGAGCTTGGCCTGTCCGGTCCGCGCGGCCTGCTCGCCGAGCCTAAGCGCGCGCTTGCTACTCTGGTCGCGATCGACGCCTGGGAGTGGACGCCGCTCATGGCGCTCATCCTGCTTGCAGGGCTGAAAACGCTGCCGAGCGACATCCTCGAAGCCGCCGCGGTCGATGGCGCGAACGGACCGCAGCGGTTCTGGCTCATCGTCCTGCCGCTCCTAGTGCCCGCGGCCTTTCTCGCGCTCATCTTGCGCATGATGGACGCCTTCCGGGTGTTCGACATCATCTTCGTCACCACCAGCGGCGGCCCGGCGGACGCGACCAACACATTGATGATCTATGGCGTCAAACAGGGGCTTGAATTTTTCAACATTGGAGCTGCTTCCGCGGTCAGCACATTGATCGTCGTGTGCATCCTCGTCATGGCGGCGGCGTTCATCGCGGTCCTCAAGCCGGGAAGGAACCGGCATGTTTGATCTCGATCGCTTGAGCCTGCTCGCGCGCCGCTTGGCGATCTGCGCCATTCTCGTGGTCGCGCTCGCGCCGGTCGTCTGGCTGTTTTCGATCGCCTATAAACCGATCCGCGACATCTTCGCCTCTCCGCCGACCCTCCTGTTTTCGCCGACTTTGGACAATTTTGAGAGCGTATTCCGCTACTTCAATTTATGGGCTTTGCTCGAGTCGAGCTTCGTCATTGCGATCGGGATCGACGGCGCTGTCGCTTCTCATCGGCGTGCCAGCGGGCTATGCGCTGGCGCGCTCGACAAGCCCGCGAGCCATCTGGCTCGCCTATTTCTTTCTCATCATCCGCACCGTGCCGCCGATCGCGACGCTGATCCCGTTTTACCTTTTCATGCGCGACATTGGTCTGTTGGGCACCTGGTGGGCGGTAATCATCCTCAATACCGCGCTCACCAGCGCCTCCGTCGTCTGGATGATGTTCTCGTTCTTTCGCGCGACGCCTGTCTCGATCGAGGAGGCGGCGCTGACCGACGGCTGCACGGATTTCGGCGCCTTCATCCGTGTCGCCCTGCCGACCGTCGTTCCGGGCCTGATCGCGAGCGCTATTTTCTGCGCCATGTTCTCCTGGAACGATTTCCTTTACGCCATGTTCCTCACCAAGGCCGACACCAAGACAATCTCGGTCGCGCTTCTCTCCGCCTATGGCACGAAGGACATTTCCTGGGGGACGCTTGGCGCCCTCGCACATTTCTCCACGCTGCCGATTGTCGCCATGATGATCCTGCTCAACCGCTATTTCGTTCAGGGCCTGACGCAGGGCGTGCACTGAGGCACTCCTCGCGGCGGCGGAGCGAAATGCAGGCGCGTCAGTTCCCGAACAGCGCCGGCACTTCCGTGAGGTGCTTGATCGATCGGTCGGCCCCGACGAAGGCCTCGCCCGAAGGCGCATAGCCGACGACGAACAGCCCCGCCGCCCGCGCCGCGCGGGCGCCGGCGCCGCTGTCCTCCACAGCGACTGTCGCCTGCGGCTCTGCGCCAAGCCGGCGCGCCGCTTCGCGGAAAGGCTCGGGATCGGGCTTGCCCGACGACACATCGTCGAGGCTCAGCGAAAACGCGATGATCTTGCCTATGCCCAGCGCCTTGATGTTGGCGTCGACGATCTTGCGCCCGGAATTCGACACGCAGGCTTGCGCCACGCCACGCGCCGCCAGTTCGCGCATAGCCTTGATGGCGCCGGGATTGGGCTTGAGCTCTCCCGCATGGGAGATATAAAAACCCTCGATCCCCACGATCCAGGTCTCGAACTTCGCGCCTGCGGAGAAGCGCGGCTTGAGCACCTTCCATATGTCAGGCGCGTGGACCCCGCGAAATGCGTCAGGCTCGAGGTCGTTGAGATCGGCGCCCAGGGCCGTGCTTGCGGCGACCAGCGCGCGCTGATGAAGCGGTTCGCTGTCGATGAGCGTGCCGTCGATATCCCAGGCGACAGCGCGGAACAATGTCATGGGACCCCTGAATGGCCGTTGCGGCGGGCGCTGGGGACCATTCGATAGCGGCGTTGGCTTGGCTCGTAAACATTAGGTCTCATATGCTGCAAGCGATGGCGTCTTCGCCGGCGCTCGCTTTCCCGGCTGCGCGACTTGGTCTAGCATGTCGGCGTTATCGGCAGCCTTGTCGGAAAGAGACGGACGCCGGGCGACGACCGCGTGTCGCGCCCGCGCGCTTCGGTCGATAGGGGGACGCGTCACCGTGATTGGGAGGAAGCGCAAGCGATGAGTCATGTCTCTCTGCGGCCGGATTTTGAGGAGCTGATCGAGCCGGACGCTCCGCCCGTGCAGGTAGCGACGGACTGCATTTTTACCGAGGGGCCGGTCTGGCATCCCGTTGATCATTTCCTCTTGTTCTCAGACATGCCCGGCGACGTGCGCCGGCGCTGGGACCCGCTCGGGGGCGTCGCCGAAGTCAAACGGCCGGCCAACAAATGCAACGGCATGACGTATGACGCCGATCTCAACCTCATCGTCTGCGAGCACGCGACGTCCCTGCTCGTGCGCGAGAAGCCGGACGGGACACGTGAGGTTCTCGCAAGCCGCTTCGAGGGCAAGGAGCTCAACAGCCCGAACGATGTCTGCGTGCGTTCGGATGGCTCGATCTATTTCTCCGATCCCTATTACGGGCGCGTGCCAGTTTTCGGGGTCGAGAGGCCGCGTGAGCTCAGCTTCCAGGGCGTCTATCGAGTGTCGCCGGATGGTGGGGGTCTGCAACTCGTAGTCGATCGCGATCTATTCGAGCAGCCGAATGGCCTTTGTCTTTCTCCCGATGAGAAGCTGCTTTACGTCAACGACAGCGCGAAAAAGCTGATCCGCGCACTCAACGTCGCGCCCGACGGCTCATTGTCGGGGGAGCGTCTGTTCGCAAGCGAAATCCGGTCCTCGTCGCAGAACGGCGGTCCGGACGGCATGAAATGCGACGAGCGCGGCAATGTCTGGGTCACGGGTCCGGGTGGCGTCTGGATCTACGACCCGGCTGGCGAGTTGATCGGCAAGCTGCACATCCCGGAGGTCGTGGCCAATCTCGCCTGGGGTGGTCCCGAATTGCGCACTCTGTTCGTGACCGCGACGCACTCGGTCTATCGTTTAACGACGAAGGTCGGCCCGCGGATTGAGCCTTACATGCGCGCGCACGCCGCCGCGAATGACCAAGGCCAAGCGTCTTCGTCCACGGCCGGGCAGGGGCTGGATTTTGACCCGGGCCGCGCCGTTCTCATCATTCAGGACATGCAGAATGACGTCGTGACCGAGGGCGGCGCCTTCGCCGCGTCCGGAGCGCCGGCTCATGCGAAAGCGCAGAATGTGGTCGAGAACATTCGCCGGGTCGCCGTGGCGGCGCGCGCCCACGGCGTTCCCGTCATCCATGTCTGGTTCGTCGTCGAGCCGGGTGCGCCGGGGGTCACCCTCAACGCGCCGCTGTTCAAGGGTCTTGCCGAGCACAAGGCGGTCGTGCGTGGAACCTGGGGCGCGGCGCCTGCCGATGGGCTCGAGCCCGAGCCCGGTGACTTTATCGTCGAGAAGATGCGCATGAGCGCCTGGGAAGGCACGCGGCTCGAGACGATCCTCAAAGCGCTCCGTCGTGATACGATCATCAACACCGGCGCCTGGACTAACATGTCGATCGAGCACACCGCCCGAACTGGCGCCGACAAAGGCTATGTCGTGATCACCCCTGAGGATTGCTGCTCGACGATGAACGCCGAATGGCACAAGGCCTCGATCGGCTACGCCATGCAGAACGTCGCCGAGGTCGCCAAGGCGGACACCGTTATCGCAGCGCTGAAGGGCCGGTGACGCGCGCGGCGCGTCAGCGCTCTGACAGGCGCCGATAAAGATCGCGATAGCGGCGATAACCGTGACGATAGATATCAGCGGCTTCGCGCCGCGGCTCGATCCGATCCGCGGGGCGCACGAAGCCGGAGATCGCCGACCAGTCGGACGCAAGCCCGGCGCCGATCGCCGCCGTCCAGGCGGCGCCGACGCAGGAACCGGGATGGCCGGCGAGCCGCTGAACCGGGCGCTCAAGGATGTCGGCGACGATCTGCATCCATACGCGGCTCGCCGACCCGCCGTCGGAGACGATAAAGCGCTCGGTCTTGTAGCCGATCTCGTTCATGACCTCGACGTGATGCGAGATCGCATAAGCATAGGTTTCGAGCAAAGCTCGCCAGAGGTGGCCAGCGTTGTGCGAAAGCGTGAGGCCATCAAAGGTCGCGCGCGCGTTCGCGTCATGAATGGGCGTCTTTTCGCCGAGAAAGTATGGCGTGACGACAAGCCCCTCGCTCCCCGCGGGACGCGCCTCGGCGAGCCGGTCGAGCCATTGATGGATCGAGAGGCCGGCCTCATCCGCCGCCTTAGCCTCGCCAGAGGCGAACTGACGCACGAACCAGTTGAGCGCGGACCCTCCGGTCGCCATGCAGCCGTTGGGAACGAAGAGGCCGGGCTTCAGATGGTAGTCGAGGAACAGGCGCGGGTCGGGGCGCGCGTGATCGGTCGCCGTCAGGATGTCGACCGAGCCGCCGAATTTGAGCAGCACGTCGCCGGCGCTGACCACGCCGGCGCCGAGCGCGGAAGCGATGTGATCCGCCGCGCCACCGATGACCGGGGTTCCGGCGCTCAGCCCGCTTTCCGCCGCGCCTTAGTTGGTGACGACGCCAAGGATTTCATGCGAGGCGACCTTGCGCGGCAGCGCGCTCCTTGGGATATGCGCCAGCGCGACCAGCGCGTCATCGATCGCGTGCGTCGCGAGGTCGACGAACCCAGCCTCCAGCGCCCAGTTCTGCTCGATCGCGCGCTCGCGGGTAAGACGCCAGTTGATATAATCGTACGAGCCGAACACCGTGCCGATGCGTGCGAAGACTTCGGGTTCATGCCGCTCGATCCATCTCAGCTTTGCGGCGACGAGCTGCTGATTGACGCTATTGCCGGCCTTGGCGAGAAAGGCCTTCTCTTCGATCTCGGCGCGAAGCTCGTCGACCTCCGCGCCGCAGCGCACGTCGCTTTGCTGAATGCTGGGTCTCAGCAGCCCTCCGGCGTCGTCAAGGAGAACGACGGCGGGCAACATGCCGGTCACGCCGACCGCCCCGATGTCGGCGGGGGAGACGCCGCTCGCGCGCTTAAGCTCACGCAGGATTTCGCCAACGTTGGCCCACCATTGCTGCGGATCTTCCTCGGCCCAGCCGACCTGGTCGGAACGCAGGGCGACCGGCCGCGAGGCGAGAGCGAGAGTTCTCGTCGGGCGGGCGGATGAGGATTCCGATGGTCGAGGTCGTGCCGATGTCGAGCCCTAGAACGCAGGGCATCAGATGGTGCCTCGCGTGCTTTGTCATTATCATACTCGCGTAAGCGGGTATCCAAACTCGCGCCTGATCGCGGCGGCGGCGCTGGATTCCCGACTCCGCGGGAGTGACGCGTTGTGTTCCAGCGCGCTCACCTCAGCTTCGCCACAACGTCCATGAAGCGCTTGACGCGCGCGCCATCGACCGGATTCCAAGTCACGCCGTCGACCTTGAAATGGGCGCCGATCACCACGCCGTCGGCGATGGCGAGGATGTCGCGCACGTTGTCGATATTGACGCCGGTGTTAGCGAGGACGGGCACGTCCTGGACGGCTTCGCGCACGGTTTTGAGGTTCGAGCGATCGACGGGCTCGCCGGTCAAGGGGCCTGAGACCGGGATCGCGTCGGCGAGCGAGGAGAAGACGGCGCTTTTCGCCCGCAGCGCGATCGGGCGCTCGTCGAGGGAATGGGCGAACTCCGCATTGATGTTGAACAGGAGCCTCATGTCGTCGCGGCCGAGATGACGGCGTAAGCGCACCGCGCCGGCGCAATCGGCCTGCCAGAGACCCATGTCGGATGCGAATAGGCCGGTGAAGATTTCGCGCACGAAGCTTGCGCCGGTCGCCGCGGCAATGGCAACGCTGGCCACCGGGTCCCAGAGATAATTGACGCCGAAGGGGGCCTTGAGATGCGGCTTCGCGGCTTGAACGACTGCCGTCATTGCCGCCACGCCTTCGGGCGGCGCCTTGAGGAGGTAGGGGCGATCGTTCTCGTTGCCGAACATGACGGCGTCGACGCCGCCCACTTGCAGAGCCTCGATGTCCTTGAGCACGCCTTCGATGAGCTTGTCGACGCCGCCGGCCGTGTCATAGAGCGGCGATCCCGGAAGAGCACTGATATGGGCCATGGCGATCACGACTTTCGTCTTGTCGCTCAGAAACTCGAACACCATGCAAGGATTCCTCAGGCGCAATGGGCGCTTGATCGATTGCGCCGGGTATTGGGGGAATTCGGGGGCGGGGACGGAGGCAACCTGGCGCCGACGTCGCCGTTATCAAACAAAAAGCGCTTTCGCTGGCTTCGATTTTGTTGATATGGCTCGCGCCCCATAGGCGCAGGCGCAGGAGGGACAATGCCGGACGGTTCGCCTTACTCGGAGCTCAACGGCAGGCGCGCCTTCGTGACCGGCGGCGCGCATGGCATCGGCCGAGCGATCGCCGCCGCGCTTGCCCGAAACGGCGTTAAGGTCGCAATCGCCGACATCGATGGCAACGCCGCCGAGCGAACCGCCCACGACGTCGGCGCGGGCTCCGTCGCCGTCGGGGTCGACGTGCGCGAGCGCGCCTCGGTCGAGCGCGCGTTCAGTGAGGCGCTCGAGCATCTGGGCGGCTGCGAGATCTGTATCGCCAACGCAGGCGTCTCGACCATGCAGCGCGCGCTCGACCTCACTGACGAGGACTGGGACTTTAATTTCGCCGTCAATGCGCGCGGCATATTCTTGACCAATCAGATCGCGGCAAGGCATTTCGTCGCCCAAGGCGCGGGCTGCATCGTCAACACCGCTTCGCTCGCTGGCAAGGTCGGCGCGCCGCTCTCGCGCATTATTCGACCTCGAAGTTCGCGGTGCTCGGCTGGACTCAGGCGCTCGCGCGCGAGCTCGCTCCGAGCGGCATTCGCGTCAACGCGGTGTGCCCGGGCTTTGTGAAGACCGGCATGCAGGCGCGTGAGATCGAGTGGGAGTCCCGCCTGCGCAACGTATCCGCGCAGCAAGTCGTCGACGACTATGTGGCTCAAACGCCGCTCGGGCGGCTCGAACAGCCGGAGGACGTCGCGGATGTCGTGGTGTTCCCGTGCTCCGACCAGGCGCGGTTCATGACCGGGCAGGGCGTCAATGTGACCGGCGGGGTGTACATGACCTGACGAGCGCAACCAATTCGGCCGACGTCAAGGCTCGCTATTCACGTTGGGGAGACCCGGGTCGCCGGCTCGCTCGTGGGCGCCGTCTCCGGCAAAGTCATCAATATCGGAAGGACCAAGACGGCCACCACGGCGATCATGGCGCCCGGGACCATTATCGAACCGGTTCGTTCTGTCAGGACCTGGGCGACATAGGGGGTAAGGCCGCCGAAGATGGCGGTGGCTGGGGTTGTCCCCAGGGCCAAACCGCTAATGCGGCCTTCCCCCGGGAATTGTTCGGCGGTCGCTATGGCGCCGACAGCGCTAACCGCCCCGGCCACACAAGCGAGAATCACGGCCGCGAGGAGAGCGTATGAAGGCGAGCTGCCGGCCATCAGATGAAAGAGCGTGATCGGCAGGACCGCGCTGCATAGGCTGACAAATATCAGAACGGGTTTTCGGCCAATCCGGTCAGACAAGGCTCCCGCGAACGGCGTGACAAGGATGACGGCAATCGCCGCGGCCGTGGATAGCCGAAGCGAGTCGCTCTCATCCAGCTTGCCGGCGGAGACCAGGAATGTGGGCACATAGGTGATCCCGACATAGTATGTGATGGACCCCAAGGCAGAGATGGCGAACGCTCGCAGGATGCCGGCGCGATGGTTGGCGAGCGCGTAAAGCAACGGGCGTGCGGGCGCCGTCCCGCTTGCCTGCTGCCTTTCGAAGTCCGGCGATTCTTCCATTGTTGTTCGCGCAATCCACACGCTTGCCGCGAGAACCGCGCCGACGAGAAAGGGGATCCGCCATCCCCACGAGTCCAAACTCGCGGAGCTGAGCGAATTGACGGTCAGCAGAGAGACGCCGACCGCGAGGAGCCCGCCGACCTCACTGAACGCGGAGGCCATCGACGTGATCAAGCCGCGCCTGTTGCGAGGCGCGCCCTCAAGCAAATACGCAACGATCGCGATGTACTCGCCTCCGACCGAAAACCCCATGAGGCAGCGGAGGAGAAAAAGAAGCCAGCCGGCAGCGGCGCCGACTTGAGCGTGGGTCCGCAGCAAGGCCGTGGCGAGCATCGTCATGGTCATGAGCGCCACGGACAAGAGCATCGTTCGGCGCCGGCCGAACCGATCCCCGATATGGCCAAAGATGACGCCGCCGAGCGGGCGCAACAGATAGGCGATTGCGAATGAGGCCAGAGTTGCACTCAGCGCGGTTTCGCCCGCGCCAAAAAATACCCGGGAAAGCACGGTGGCGAAGTAAAGGTAGAGGGTGAAGTCATACCATTCCAAAACGGTCGAGAACGCTGCGACTGCGATCGACGCGCGTGACATGCCCTCCTGCGGGCGGCGAGAGTTGTTCATTCCTGTTCGCAACTCTCTGCCTGTAGGTGTCGTCGCCCCATTCGGGCGGAGGGGAGGCCGCATCAAATGATGATGGCGGTCAATACCCGAGCGCGGCCCCGTCCTTGCGCGGGTCTGAGCCGCCGATGAGGATGCCGCGCTCGCGGTCGATCATGATCGCCTGTCCGCCGCCAAGCGGACGCACGACATCGGTCAGGGTGTGCCCGAGCGCGGAAAGCGCCTCGCGCAGCGCCGGCGAGACGCCCCGTTCAACCTCCACTTCCCCCAAGTGCGGGGCGGCCCGGGGAAAATCGAGCGCCTCTTGAATGTCCATTCCGTATTCGAGCACATTGGTCAGAACCCAGGTCTGACCCGTCGGCTGATAGTATTCACCCATCACGCCGAAGCACATCCAAGGCCGGCCGTCCCGCGTCGCCATGCCGGGCATGATGGTGTGGGCGGGGCGGACGCCGGGCGCGAGCGTGTTCGGATGTCCGCGCTCGAAGGAGAAGCACAACCCCCGGTTCTGCATGAGGACGCCAGAGCTTTCGCCGACGATGCCGCTGCCGAAGTTCTGGTACAGCGAGTTGATGAGGCTGCAGGCGTTACCGTCACGGTCGACGACCGAGAGCGTGACCGTGTCGCCGTTCGCGACAAGCGTGCTTTTCCCGGGGGCCGGCAATTCGCGAAGCGCGCGTTTGTCGTCGATGAGCCGCGCCAGAGCGGCGAGGTAATCGGGGGCGATGAGGCGGCTGACCGGCGTCTCCTGCCGGCGGGAATCGGTGAGGAAGGCGTTCCGGTCGCGATAAGCGAGGCGCGCGGCCTCGATGTGTCGATGGAAGCGCGTCACGCCGGCCGGTCCGTCGGGGGCTGAGCCAAGCGCTTCGAGCTGGCCCAGGATCATCAGCGCGACCAGACCCGGTCCGTTGGGCGGGCACTGCCAGACGTCGAGCCCGCGCCACTGAAGCGAGATCGGATCGACAAATTCGGCGACCTTGCGTCCGTTGGCGAAATCCTCTTCGGTCTGCACTCCGCCGACAGCCTTGAGCGTCCCCGCCATGTCGGCTGCGACCGGCCCGCTGTAGAAGGCGTCTGCGCCGCCTTTGGCGATCGCGCGCAGCGTGTCCGCGAGCGCCGTCTGGACGAAGCGGTCGCCTGCGCGGGGCGCGCGGCCGCCGGGAAGGAAGAGCCTGTTTCCGGCGCGGCGCAGCTTGTCTTCCTGCAGCGACCAATCCCAGGCCACGCGCGAGTGCACCGGAAAGCCGTCCCCCGCATAGCGGATGGCGGGCTTAAGCAATTCGTCGAAGCCCTTGGTCCCGTAAGTCTCCAGCAGCAATTGCCAGCCGGAAATGGCGCCCGGAATGGTGACCGAGTGAGGCGAGACATTGTCGGGTGGGACGAGACCCTTAGCCTTGATCGCGTCGAGCGAGGCGGCTCCGGCCGATCGGCCGGAGCCGTTGACGGCGATGACCTTGCCGCCGCCGGCGGGAGCGTAGAGGCAGAAGCAATCGCCGCCGATCCCCGTCGACTGCGGCTCGACGACTGCGAGCACGGCGCAAGCCGCAACCGCAGCGTCGACGGCGTTGCCGCCCGCGCGCAAGATCTCAATGGCGGTCAGCGACGCGATCGGCATGGACGTCGCCGCCATCCCGTTCACGGAATAGACAGGGCTGCGTCCGCTCTGATGGAAGTCCCTCATTTGCCGCGTCCTTTCCGGCTGTGGCCGACAATGTTCGGGTATAGGTTAAGTCGGCTCGAGCGTCGTTTTGCAACCCGTTTCGCGATGGACGCAAATTGCATGAATCTTGCGTCAGCGGGCGAGACCTGCGCGGCTGAAAATCAAGGTGATGGGAATGGAGCTTGATCTGGTCATTCGGGGCGGCACCGTCGTCACCGCCGCCGACGTCGGCAAAGGCGACGTTGGCGTGAAAGACGGCCGCATCGTCGCCCTGGCGGAGGACTTGCCGCGCGCCGGATCCGAGATCGATGCTTCAGGTCTTCTGGTCCTGCCTGGCGGAATCGACAGCCATGTCCATTTCGACCAGCCGATGGGTCCGGGAATTGTCATGGCGGACGGCTTCGAAAGCGGCACCCGCAGCGCCGCGGCGGGCGGCAACACCACCGTTCTCGCGTTCGCTCTTCAGCCGCGGAGACAATCCTTGCGCCAGAGCGTCGAAGACTACCACCGGAAGGCGGAGGGGCAGAGTTACGTCGACTACGGTTTCCACCTCATCGTCACCGATCCGACGCCGGCGGTGCTGGGCCAGGAGCTGCCGGCGCTGGTCAGCTCCGGCTATCCGTCGTTCAAAGTGTTCATGACCTACGACAATATGGTCCTCACCGACCGGCAATTGCTCGAGGTGTTCACGGTCGCGCGCGAACTTGGCGCTCTCGTGATGGTCCACGCAGAAGGCTACGATCAGATCAAATACATGACCGATCGTCTCGAGCGCGACGGTAAGACGCATTCCTATTATCACGCGGAATCACGCCCTGAGCTGGTGGAGCGCGAGGCGACGCACCGCGCGATCTCGCATGCCGAACTGATCGGCATTCCGATCATGATCGTGCACGTCTCGGGACGCGAGGCGATGGAGCAGATCGAATGGGCGCGCGGGCGGGGTTTGAAGATATACGCCGAGACCTGCCCGCAATATCTGATGTTGACCGCGGACGACCTCAAAGGCCTCAACATGGACATGAGCGGAGCGAAATATGTCTGCTCGCCGCCGCCGCGCGACCGCGCATCGCAGGAGGCGATCTGGCGTGGGCTCATCGGCGGCGTCTTCCAGACTTTCTCCTCTGACCATTGCCCATTTCGATTTGACGACGCCGCTGGCAAGACCGGCCCCAAGGCCCGGACCTCATTCCGCTGGGTGCCCAATGGCATTCCCGGCGTCGCCGCGCGGCTGCCAATCCTGTTTTCCGAGGGTGTGTCGAAAGGACGTATTCCGCTTTCGGAGTTCGTCGCTCTGACCGCGACCAATCATGCCAAGATGTATGGGCTATATCCGCGCAAGGGTTCGATCATGATCGGCGCCGACGCCGACATTGCGATCTGGGACCCGAACAAGAAGGTTACGCTCTCCCAGAACCTTATGGAGCATGGCAGCGACTATACGCCTTATGAGGGCATCGAAGTCACTGGCTGGCCAGTCAAGACGCTGCTACGCGGCGCGCTTATCGTGGACGATGGCCGCGTGGTCGGCGAGCCTGGATTCGGCCAGTTCCAGCCACGGCAGACGTCGCGGAGTTTGTAAAGCGCTTCTCGGCTACCTGGCCGGACGCACTCGCCGCCCGAACAAGGCGGCGCCATTCGAAAGCACGTCGGTAAGGGTGAGCCGGCCGAGCAGCGACTGGGCGAAGAGAAAATAGAGGCCGCGTCGAGGACTACCACCGTCGTTCAGCTACCTCCTTTCACCAGGGCGCTGACAGAGGCGGTCCCGCGGCCTCATCATTGAGTTCATCCTGCCGCGCGCCGTTGAGTTCTACTGAACGGCAGAGGAGCTGACCGGCGACGAGCCGCTTAGAAAAATCGCCTCTCGGATACCGGGGAGCGAAGCGTGCTATCAGCAAGGACCTGGCGAAGGTTGTTTCCAGGGATCTGAGAGAGGTTGTGTCCACACACAACTCCACTCGTCCCAAACTCCGGCACCCGAAGGCGGCCCCGATATCCCCGAAAGGCTTGGCGCGGGCGTTCGCATCCCCATCGACTGCCGGCCGGCGTCAGCTGGGAGGGGCAAGGCGAGACGGGAGGCTACACCACTGGACCGCGGTTCAAAAAGGGCCTGGCTGGCCCACACAACGTCGGCGAGCGCGCGCCGGCCGGCGAACGAGGGGGTGAAAAAGAAAAAGGAGACCGCCGCGAATGCCCGCGCGTCAGCGGAGTGCGGAACGTCGATGACGTCGGCGAAAAAGTCATAAGGCGAGACGCCGCGACCGCCGACGGATGCGATTGGCGATGGCAATCCGCTGACGAGGACCGTCGGCATGACCTTCGAGTCAAAGATCAGATCGGAATGGGCTTCGCTCGGGTCATCCGCCCCGCCGCCGCCAAACAGAGATAGGGTGACGCCCGCTGCCGAATCGTCCCCAGCGGCAACCAGGTCATCGATCGTGGGGGCAACGCAGCTTACCGAGCAGTCGTCCAGATTGATGGAGCGGACTTCTGCGCGCGCGCCGCTCACCGCTATCGCGGCCAGCGCCACGCCAACACGAAGCGCTGATCGCGCGTCACGCCGCACGCTGAACCCCCAAAATTACGGCTGCTGCTTGGCAATCATTAGTGGAAAAGATGAAGGGCTGTCAATGCGCGGAGACGGATGGTCGCGAAGAGACAAGACACTCATGCATGTCGACTGGGAAGATTGGTTAAGCGCTTCGCTTCAGAAAGCGGGCGATCGCTGTCAGCATGCTATCGTCCACTTCCTCCTGGCTCGAACCGAGCGCTTTCAATGCCGTCTTCGAGACCACGAGGGAATGATCGCCTCCCTCCACGACATACAGCGTCGAGGGCGCATGCATCCGCTGCCGCACGTCCTCGAGAAGGTCCAGCGGACAGAGGGGATCGCGCGTTCCCTGCGCGAACAGGACCCGCGTCTTCAGCTCCTGCAAAATCTGATCGCGCAGCTTCGATCGGTCTCCAGCCCCGCAAAGCGGGTAGCCAAAGCAGATCACGGCTTCGACCTGATTGACGAGGGCGACATGGCAGCCCACGCGCGAGCCCATGCTTTTGCCGGCGAGCACGATCGGTCCTTCGTGGTCGGCGCGAAGCGCGGCGAGCGCCGCACGATGTGCGTTGATAAGCTTGGGCAGCGGGTCCGGCCGCCGTCGGCCCTCCAAAGCATAGGGATAATCGAACGGCTGGACCGGGCCGATTGACGCCAAGAGTTCGCGCGAAAGCCCGCATCCGCGGATGCGAGGAGGGGGCGCCGGCGCCGGGCGCGAGCAGAAAAGCGGGTCCGGGATCGGACATGAGCGTCAATCTATCGGCTCAAGCACCCGCAGTCAGCCAGCCATGCCCGGCCGCCCGAAACTTTGAGATTGTGTCCTCATGCGTGTGGCGCGGCGCCGCCTCCGCGAAGATCCACCCGAGCTGGTGCGGACGGGGCGGGGACGAGTGCAATCAGCGCCGAGGGCGATAATCTCGTTTATGATATCAAGCCGTCTGTTTTGACCCGCGCGCCCTTAAACCGAACGGGCGACTCGGCCGGTTTCAAATCGTCATCGGTCATGGAAAGGATCGCAAACTTGAGCTCTCAGATCACCTCCCGGCGCCAAATGTTGCGCGCTGCGGCCGTCGGCGGCGCGGCCTCCGCGGCCGGCCTCGTCTCATCAAGCGCGCTGGCTTATCAGGGCAACATGGAGCGGGCTCTGGCCGGGCTCGAGGACGCCCTCGGGTCGTTGCAGGCGGCGACGCCGAATAAGGGCGGCCACCGCGAAAGGGCCATGCGCCTGATCGAACGCGCGATCGGGGAAGTGCAGGCCGGCATCGCATTCGCCTACGCGCATGGCGGTGGAGGCTACTGAACGCGGGCGCCCCAGAAGACGGCGGCCTCGCCCTTGCGGGCGCCCGCCGAAGCGTCCCTCAACGCCCGATCGTGCGGATCGAGCCAGGTGAGAGGTCATGCAAGATCCGACAAACTCCGTCATCGTCTTTTTGGCCATGTGCGCAAGCGCCGCCGCAGGTTTCTTCGCCCATTCCCGACTGCCGGAAGAGCATCGATCGGCTCAGTCCGTGGCGCTTCTGCAGATTGCGATTACGCTCCTCGTCACCTTCACCGCAATCGTGCTCGGTCTTTTGACGAACTCAGTCAAGCAGGGCTTCGACGCTGCCTATAACGCCCGCGGCGACGACGCCGCTCAACTCGCCGAACTCGACCGCTGCCTGCGCGACTATGGTCAGGAGACGGTCAATATCCGACAGCAATTGCAAGCCTATACTGCGGCGGTCATTGCCAGCACTTGGCCGGGTGAGCCGCGACCCGTCGGAGTCTCGCTCCCCGACCCGTCGACAATGCCGCTCACCGGCAAATCCCCGGTGCTCTCCGAGATCTTGAACAATGTCGGACTCGCGATCCGATCTCTCCAACCCGCGGACGCGGTGCACGAACGACTTTTGGCCGCGTGTGCTGATCAATACCGCGACCTGCAGAAGGCGAGGTGGAAAGTGATCGAGGGCGTCCACGCTTCGATCTCGCCGCCCTTTTATTGGGTGTTAGTCTTTTGGCTCGCGATTCTGTTCGGTTCCTTCGGCCTGACTGCGCGGCCGAATACGATGATCGTCACGGTGACGGCTCTGTGCGCGCTCTCAATCAGCGTGGCGGTTTTCGTCATCCTTGACATGGACGAACCCTATGGCGGCTTGTTCGGCGTCCCCAGCGCTACGATGCGCAACGCGCTGGCCGACATGATGCGTCCGTGAAACGGCGCTCAGCCACGCGAAGATTCAGCGAGTTCTAGTGTCCGTCGAGGACGTCGGCGCGCGGACGGCTAGGGGCTTGGGGCTGGACCTCCTTAAGTCCGTTTCCGACGATTTGGCCGGCCGCCGCCCGCCGATTCCCAGCGCGGAGAATTGGCTGATCCGCGAGGCACGCTCCACGAGACTCGCCGAGAAAATTGGCGGGCTACGCCCTCATCCCTTGGGGCGCCGTCCCGCGGAGTCTCCCCGTCGAACATAACTTCAGTTCCGCGCGCCGACAATCGCGCGCCAAAAGCCGCTGTAGGCCAATTCAAAGCCCACGATCTGATAGTCAAGGTCGATGGCGTCCATCACCTCGTAGGCCGAGTTGTTGCAGATCGAAAAAATGATCAGCCCGTCCTTCGACACGTGACGGCGCGCCTGGCGCAGGTAGAATTCGGTGATCCACCCGTGCGGATCGCATAGGCTGTACCGCTCAATATCGTTCTCCGGATTCTTGTCGACCAGCGGCGTGTTGAAAACGATGAGGTCGAAGTCTTTCTCATCGATTTTCTCGAATAGGTCGGACTGAAAAGCCGTCAACGTAACCTTGTTGAGCTTGGCGTTGGCCACCGTCGCCTCGACGGCGATCGGCGAAATGTCCGTCGCGACCGTTCTCGACCTCCAGTTTGCGGCCATATAGAGCGAGATGATGCCGCAGCCGGCCCCGATTTCGAGTGTCTTGGCGATCAGGTTCAGGTCCATTGCTTTGATATTGCGGATGAAAAATTCCGAGCTCGAAGTCGGGCAGCGGGTGGTAGACCCCGGCCGGTACGTCGACGATCAGGCCGTCGGCACAGATGCGCTCCGGGACGGCTTGGCGGCGCACGAGCGCTTCATGCGCGGAGGCAATGTCGAACTTCGCCGTGCTCACCAGGTTGGAAATTCCAAGCTTGCGGAGAACGGATGCCCGGGGCGGCCCAATCCGCCGCTCGACATTAAGATATCCGATGTTCATATGACCTCGCCTTCTTGTTATCGGCGCAGATTCTGTCCGCCCGGCAGCGCACTGAACGCAAAGGCGCCCGCCGTCTCAAGTCATAAGGTCAATGACTGGTTTGGTTCAGGTTTCTCGCCCGCGCTCGCTGTCGTGCCAATCGCGCAACAACCAATGCGACAGCGCAGTCAGCAGCAGATGAATTGTGATGCCCGCCACCGAAATCAAGAGCAAGGCGGCGAACATTCGCGGAATATTAAGCCGAAAACCGGACTCGACGATGCGGTACGCAAGTCCTGACCCCTGGCCTGCCGACCCCGCGGCAATTTCAGCGACGATCGCGCCGATGAGCGCCAGCCCGCCGCTAATCCGAAGGCCGGCAAGAAAATACGGCAGAGCCGAGGGCAACCTGAGCAGCATGAACTGCTGCATGCGGGAAGCGCGATACATCTGGAACAGATCGACCAGGTTGTGGTCGGCCGACGAGAGCCCGAGCGTAGTGTTGGCCAGCAAGGGGAAGAACGCCACCAGAAACGCACACACCAAGACCGCTATGCCAGGCGTAAGGTAGATCAGCAGCAAGGGGGCGATGGCGACAATCGGCGTCACCTGCATCGCGACGGCGAACGGATAGAACGCACGCTCGACAAGTCGCGACTGCGCGAAAAGAATAGCCAGCGCGACACTCCCGATGACCGCGATCCCGAGAGCTTTGAGCGTAATGGATAGCGTCACCCATAGCGAGGCCGACAGCGTCGACCAATCGGTGATAAGGGTGGAGATGATTAGGCTCGGCGCGGGCAAAAGATAGGACGGTACGGCGAAGTACCGGACCAGCCCTTCCCATGCCAATAACCCTAGGCCCAACGTGATGGCGGGCACCGCATAGCCGACAAAGTCATCCTTGCTCACGGTCGTCCTTGCTCACGCCGCTCCGCCCTTGAGCATTTTCGGCGGCCGATCGCCCATCGCAATATGGAGCGCCTCGGAAGTCTGGACACAGGTGTCGGCGTAGGCCTTACACAGCCGAAACCCCTCCTGACGCGACTGCGTCGGGGATTCGACGATGATTTCCGCAACCGCTCGTCCCGGCCGCGCCGCCATCACCACGATGCGGTCCGAAAGATAGACGCTTTCGAACACCGAATGGGTCACGAACACGACCGTGGCTCCGAGGGACGACCGGAGCGCTGCTAAATCATCGTTGAGCTTGAGGCGCGTGATCTCGTCCAAGGCGGCGAACGGCTCGTCCATCAAAAGAACCGTCGGCCGCGTCACCAAAGCGCGGGCGATCGACACCCGCATCTTCATGCCGCCGGAAAGCTGGCGCGGATAAGCCTTCGCGAAACCGGCGAGCCCAACCTGCTCCAGCGCCTCTTCCACGCGCGGCCGAGCCTTTTCCTTCGAAACGCCGGTAAGGCGCAACGGCAGCCAAACATTGGTGAACACGTCGGACCAAGGCGTCAGCGTCGGTTCCTGAAACACGAAGCCGAGCTCTGGGCATGTCGTAAGCCAAACGATCTCGCCTCGCGTTGGCGAAGTGAGACCCGCCAACAACCGCAGGACCGTCGACTTGCCGCAACCGGAGGGGCCGAGCAAGGAGAGAAACTCTCCCGCCCGGATGTCGAGGTTGAGACCCTCGAGAGCCGTGACCTGATTTGCGAAGACCTTGTGCACTCCCCGCAGAGTCACGAGCGGCGGCGCGGCTACACGGATCGCCGCCGCTTCGTTGGTCGTCAGAGTTGCCATCTTATTCATGATGCGAACCCGTCGTTTCGCCGCGTCAGATCACGCCCGCGGCATCCTCCCCGTTGCGCCGCAAATTGCATGCCAACGGTGTTCCGGACCGCCAGCTCGCGCCCTGCATTTCGCCGCTCGCATCCGGTCCCCCAAGGTCATTGCCTGGCGCCCGGCCGCTCAATGCGCCTGAACAGGGACATTATAGACCTCGCTTTTCCGCGCAAACAACAGGTAATGCGAGAACAGGTTAAGTACAAGTACCATTATTGCTGCGTTGCGGCGCCCGCAAGCGGCAAAAGACCGCCGTTCTTGACGGCCGGCAGCGCAGCGTGCCATTGCCTCAGGCGCGCTGCGTAAGAAACGCGCCAGGATGCTATTTCAACGCCGGCGCGGCCAATTTCGTTCCTTCCCCAGGTCTGATCGATGGCCAAGGACTACATCGCCGCCAATCTCGAGGCGCCGGTTCTCGATCACCTGTTTCCGAACATGATCGAGGCGGACAAAGGCGCTTCGACCTGGCCCTACTTCCGCAAGCAGATCGACCATCCTTTTCGTGTCGACAAGCGCAATCCCACGGTCGGCTTCATCAATCGCGACGAAGCCTCGATTCTCTATGGCAACGCGCGCGCCTTCAAGGGGCTGAGGGGGATTGAGATCGGCGCGTGGCGGGGCTGGTCTACCGCTTATCTCGTCACCTCGGGGCTTGCGTCGCTCCATGTTGTCGAACCCCTCCTCGCGGACACGGACTGGCGGCGCGAATTCGAGCAGGTGATCCGCGGCGCCGGCGGAGCTTCGATGACGATGCTCGTTCCCGAAACGAGCCCTGAGGCGGTTGTCCGCCTCGGCGAAGCAGGCGCGCGATGGTCGTTCGCGTTCATCGACGGCGACCACGATGGCGAGGCCCCGACCCGGGATGCGCTGGCTTGCGCGTCGTACCTCGAAACAACCGCAATGGTCGTCTTTCATGACCTGGTGTCGCCGCATGTGGCGGCGGGCTTGCGCGCGCTGGCGGGGAAAGGCTGGAACGTGATGGTCTACCAGACGGCGCAGATGATGGGCGTAGCGTGGCGGGGCGCGACTGCGCCGGTGGCGCATAAGCCCGACCCCTCGCAGCATTGGGGAGTTCCCGCCCACCTGGCTGGGATAGCTATATCCGGCGACGGCACGGCCTGAGCGTCCGCCGAAAAGGAGGGAACTATAACTCGGTGCGCGTTCGCCATGACGCTCGGAGCCGCCCTGGCCGCCTTTGCGGCCCTGCCTTCGCCCTCTGCAGCCGACGAGGCCCAGGTTGCGCGCGGCCGCTATCTCGTGACGGTCGCCGGCTGCTCGGATTGTCACACCCCTGGCGCCCTTCTCGGGGCTCCCGACATGAAGCGCTACCTCGGCGGATCGGACGTCGGGTTCTCCATTCCCGGCCAAGGCGTTTTCGTTGGCCAGAACCTGACGCCGGACGAGGAAACCGGACTCGGTGCATGGACAAACGAGCAGATCATCGCCACGATCCGCACCGGCAAGCGACCTGACGGCAGCGCGCTGAGCCCCGTCATGCCCTACCCGGCCTTCTCGCACCTTAGCGACGACGACGCGCAGGCGATCGCTGCCTTTCTCAAGAGCATTCCCGCAGTCAGCCACAAGAATGTCGGACCGTTCAAGTCGTCGGACACGGTGACCATCAACGTGTCCGCGATTTTACCGCCCGCCACCTACAACGCGCTGCCCGCGTCCCAGAAATAGCGCGGAGAAGACCGGCGATCACTTCGGACGCAAATCGAGCCCGACGCCCTTGTTGACGAACTGGAGGGTGTAGGCCTTCTTGTAGTCGAGCCCGACCTTGACGACCCCCGCCTTCACCATCGTGTTGTAAAAGTCACTCCAGCGCTTGTCGGTCATCGCGCCGATGCCGAGTTTGAGGGTGTCGCCGGAATCGACGATGCCGTATTCCTTCATCTTGGCGATCGAAAAGGCGATCTGGTCGTCGGTCATTTCCGGATTCTCTGTCTTGATCGCCGCATTGGCCTTGGAATTGTCGCCGTAGAGATAGTGGTACCAGCCGATGGTGGAGGCGTTGACGAACCGCTGGACGATGTCGGGATGCGCCGCCACGTAATCGCGGCGGGTTTCGACCAGGGTCGAGTAGGTGGAGTAGCCGTAATCGGCGAGCAGGAAAATGTTGGGTTGGAAGCCGCCCTGCTTCTTAACCTCGAGCGGCTCGGAGGTCAGATACCCCTGCTGGATCGAATGGGTATTGACGATGAACGGCGCCGAATTGAAATTGTACGGCTTGATGTTCTCGTCTTTGAAGCCGTAAGCGAGTCGCATCCACGCCCAGAACGTATTGACCGCGCCGCTGCTGACGAAAGCGGGATTGGCCTTGGGAAGATCTTCCCATTTGTCCAGTCCGACGCCGGGATGCGACATGAAGATCTGCGGATCTTTCTGGAAATGCGCGGCGACGGCGATGGTGGGGATGTTGTTCTGCACCGCCAGGAAATCGCCGATCATGTCGCCGCCCATGAAAAATTCGATCTTGCCGGCGATCAGCAGCATGCCCCCGTTCGAGGTCGGCCCGCCCTGCAGGATGGTGACGTCGAGGCCGTATTTGGCGTAAGTGCCGTCCACGAGGGCTTGGTAATACCCGCCAGCCTCCGGGTCGGCGACCCAATTGGTGCCAAAGGTCACCTTGTCGAGCGCGAAGGCCGGTCCGGCGAACGCGATCGCCCCCGCCAACGCCGCCATGATCGCAACGCGCATTCGAATCCCTCCCGTAGGCCGGCTTTATGAAGCGGCCCAATGAGCGCACCGCCTCCCGCGGCGACGCGAACCATAAGGGCCCAAATTCCGGCCGTCGAATACAATCTCGTAAAGTGTCGGCGCGAGCAAGTGCCTAAGGGAGGCCCAGCGTGGCCCCAAGGCTTTACCTTTCGGCTCGCCTCGCCTATGCGCCCCGTCTCTTGCTTCCCGCCCTCGCAAACGGAGCTGACCGCCGCATGCGCATATGGATCAAGGACCCGCTCGCCATCCTCGCCCCGGACGCCGAGCGCGGAATCGTGGTCGAGGGGAACGAAATCGTGGAATGCGTCGGGCGCGGCCGGTCGCCGACCACGGCCGCCGACACAACGTTCAACGCCTCGCGCCATGTCGTTCTGCCGGGGCTCGTCAACGCGCATCATCATTTCTACCAGACGTTGACGCGCGCCCACCCCGCTGGACTGGGCAAGGAACTCATTCCCTGGCTGGTCGCCATGGAGCGCCGGTGGGACCGCATGACCCCCGAGGCTTTGCGCGTCGCGATCCGGATGGCGCTTGTCGAACTGATGCTGTCCGGCTGCACGACCGCGGCCGACCATCACAACCTCTTTCCCCCGAACCTCACAAACGCAATCGACATCGAGGTCGAGGAGGCGACGAAGCTCGGCCTGCGCATGACGGTCACGCGAGGATCCATGGGCATTTCCGAGAAGGACGGCGGCTTGCAGCCGGACTCGATCGTGCAGGATGCGGAGACGATCCTCGACGACAGCGAGCGGGTGCTGCGCCTCTATCACGACGCCAAACCCGGCGCGATGATCCGCGTCGCCCTTGCGCCGTGCTCGCCGCTCGCCGTGCCGAAGCGGGTGCTGGCGGGATCGGCCGAGCTCGCCGAGCGCTACGATTGCCGGCTGCACACCCATCTCTGCCAGTCGCTCGACGAGGACGTCTACAGCGTCGAGACGTTCGGCGTGCGTTCGGTCGATCTCCTGGAGGAGGCCGGGTGGCTGAGCCCGCGCGCCTGGGTCGCGCACGGGATCCATTTCAACGCGAGCGAGATAGAGCGCTTGGGGCGAGCAGGCGTCAGCGTCTGCCATTGCGCCGCCTCCGACATGGCGTTCGGCATGGGCGTGTGCCCGACCAAGGAGCTCGAGGCGGCGGGCGTGGCCATCGGCCTCGGCGTCGACGGCTCGGCCTCCAACGATTCGTCCAACATGATGGAGGCCGTGCGCCACGCGCTCATGCTGCAGCGGCTGAGTTACGGGCCGGCGGCGGTGACCCCTTACGACGCCCTGCGTTGGGCGACGGAAGGCTCGGCGCGCTGCCTCGGGCGAGACGACATCGGCGCGATCGCGCCCGGCATGCAGGCCGACCTCGCGCTCTACACGCTCGACGAGCCGCGCTTCTCAGGCGCCCAGGATCCGATCGCCGCGCTCGCGCTCTGCGGCGCCCATCGGGCCGACCGGGTGATGGTCGCGGGCGAATGGCGGGTCATCGACGGCAAGCCCGAGGGCGTCGACCTTCCCGCCCTCATCGCCAAGCACAAGGCGGCCGCGCGCGCCTTCGCATGAGGGGGCCGCAACCTGGCGGCGCGAAGTCCCCGGCTCGCCAGCGCCAATAAACGTGAGTAAACGCCAGTAAACGCGCCTAAACGCTAGTAAAAATCCTGACGTTTATTAGCGTTTATTTTTTCGAATCGGGACTTTTCAGCGGGTTACGAGCAATTCAAATAAAAAAATCCTGCCCTTTTCGTCGCCTCACGCTTAAGTTGTGCGAGCTGAGCCTCAAACGCTCCGTTTCCATCGCCGCCGACAGGAATGCAAATTCGCTCCGAGACTAAGAAAAATATAGCATGGATGCTGATTTTGGTAAACTAAATTATCTTCCTTGGAGTGAATTATGTACATCGTCAAATAGATAGCATTTATTAATAACATAAAAGATTAACAATGCCCGCAACTCATAAAAGCCGGGCTTGCTTGTCATCGCTCTCGCGGCCTGCTCTCTTGAGGCTTTCGGTATGGCCGAAGGGGACCTGCGGGCGCTTGCCGGCGATGACGTCGGCGGCGGTAAGGATTTGCAACCTTGGAACTTTTCCTCCGCCGCTGTCGTAGAGACCGGCCGAAGCGGCCTCCTTCTCCACCTCGCGCGTCGCTGGATTGAGGGTGAGAAAGACGCCGAGTTTGGCCCCTTCCCGCTCCATGGTGCCCTTGAGATCGCGGACATGGGCTGAACTGGTCGCACCGCCCTTAACGGAAATGACCGCCATCTGCGGCTTGTTCTCCGCGTCGCGGAAATGCAGATAGCCATCGACGCCGCGATCCATTCCCTTCTTGCCGCCTTTGTAGGGCTGGCCGCCGATGGTCGCGACGACCCATTTCTGGAACTCGTGCTTGTCGCGTTCAGCAAGGTCGCGAGCGGCGTCGGCGTCCTTCGGCACGCCGTGGACCTCGTAGGCAATTCCAGGAAATGCCTCCTTGAGTCGCCTCTCGACGAGGGCGATCGCGAGATGGGTAATGTCAATGCCGATCCATTGGCGCTTGAGCTTTTGGGCAGCGTGGACCGTCGCGCCGCAGCCGCAGAACGGGTCTAGCACCACGTCGCCTTCATTCGAAGACGCGGAGATGATGCGTTCGAGAAGGGCGACGGGTTTTTGGGTCGGATAGCCCAGACGCTCCTGGGCTTGCGAGTTCAACGGACTGACGTCATCCCAGAGGTCTGTGATTGGAGAGCCTGCTTGCTCGTCCAGATATCGTTTTAGTCGTGGTTTTGATCCTGATTTCGGGATCGCCACTAGGCCCTGCGCGATTAATTTCGCCATTCGCTCTCTGCTGTATCGCCAAAATCCTTCGACGCCAAGAACCTCATAAAATGGGTTGCCTTTTGCTGCGCCGCCCGGGCCGGTCAGATTATCCCACTGAAATTGACGACCATCTTCATCAACGTTGCTGTAATGCGATCTGACGTATGCCTCATCATGGGCACGCCATAATGGATGCCACTTAACCTCGTTGGTTTTGGTATAAAAGAAGATGGTATCGTGAACTCTACCGAAATGAACTGACCCTTGCTTTGCGTCGCTGTGAGCCCCCGTTCGTTTCCACACAATTTCATTTACGAAATTTTTTACACCAAATATAGCGTCAAGTATTGATTTCAAGTAATGGCTTGCAGACGGGTCGCAGTGAAGATAGAGCGATCCGGTCGGCTTGAGCACCCGATGCAGTTCGATCAGCCTGACCGCCATCATGGCGAGATAGGCCATCATGTCGTTCTCGCCGAGCGCCGAGCGCATCGCGCGCAGCATGATCGCCGCTTGCGAATGGCCGCCACTCAGCACCTCGTCGAAAGCGCGTTCGGCGCTATCGTTCCAGTGCCACGTGTCGTCGAAGGCCTCGATCTGCGCGGGGGATTGCTCGCCCGACGGCGCCTTGAACAGCGTTCGAATTGAACGGGGGATCGAGATAGACGAGATCGACATTTTCATCCGCGATGCTGTTGCGCAGCACGTGGAGATTGTCGCCATAGTAGAGCTTGTTGGCCATGCCGCCGCCCCCGAATCCACGCCCATGGTTATGTCAGTCGCGTGCGAGGTCAAACCGTTTGGTCGATCGTTCCCTTTCTGTTCTAGAGCATGCAGACGGTTTCAGTGCAAGGGGTCAGGGCCGGACCCGATGCATAAGCGGGCAAGGCCCGGCGCGCCCTTACATGATGAGGAAGGCGAGCGGTCTCACCGCGCCCTCCCTGTTACTTCGGCGCGACGCCCTCGATTCCGATGGTGCGGAAGCTGGCGTATTTATTGCCAACGTCCGCCTGAAGTTGGCGCTGTTTGACGTTGAACGCCTTGACCGCATCCATATCAGCGAATTCTAAGAGAACCACGCGATTGGGCGGCGGGGAACCGCTGAAACCGATCGCTTTGTTATAACCGCCGGCGAGGTATTTGCCGCCGAATTGTTTGATGTTGGCTTGCACCTTGGGCAGATAATCCTTGGTGTAGCCATCCTGATCTTTGACATCGACTTCGGCGACCTCAAATCCCGGCGGCTTGGCCTGCGCGTGCAAGACATTGGCGGCGCCGACGCCCAAAACAAAGCTGCCGATTACCGCCGCTGCAATCTTATAGGTGGAATTCATTGTTTCCATCCTCCCTCAACCGACATTCGTCGGACGCCGTCTTCAACAACGGCCAATTGTTCGGTATTGACGCACTCTTCTGGTGCGGGTCGCCGGTTCGACAGCCCCAGACGCACCCAAGGCGTCGGGACAGCCGTCGTGCTATGAACTCCGCCCGGCCGAACACCCACGGCTGGCACGGAAATTCAGTTGACGCTGTGATCCGCGTCACATTGCGATGAGCTTGGACAGCTCGGCCGCAGGGGCCGGAGAAACGGGACATCCTCGCTCCGCCACAACGCAGCCTCGGGAATACGACACATGGGCCAACAGCTATGCCTTGCAGCAGCAGTTGCCATCCTGGCGTTCGCCGGCCCTGCCGGCGCCATTGAGGCGCGTTACCGATGCAGCGTCGGCGCGAAGCTCACCGCAAACTTCTCCCCGCCCAACGCGGCGGATGGGCGCGTCACGCTGACCTTCGCAACAGGGCGCAGGCTTACACTGCCGCAAGTTTTGTCCGCCGATGGCGGGCGCTATGCCAACGACGACATCGAATTCTGGATCAAGGGGCAGGGCGCCATTCTGACGATGAACGGCGAGAGGGAAACCTGCTCGACGCGATGACCTCGCGATACAATTCGAGATCGGCGCGGAAGGGTACGCTGCGCTGTCGGAGTTCTGGCTCTGTGACAGCGATGTGTGTCTCGCCGTTTCCGGCGCAAACGCCGCTTTCATGAGCCGCCCTTGCGAGAGGGTCATCGATCGAGCCGATTACTTTTGGAGCGTCGGACCCGAACTCGCCATCGCGAGCGCATGCGACATAGCGAGGAACGAACGGAATAGCGGATTCGGGTCGCCTACCGACTGTAGCCCGGCCAGCCGAAATGGCGGTGAAGCTGGTCCTCGCTCGCCTCGTTTATCATCGCCAGCGGGTCCCAGGCCGGCGCAGACCTCACCTGGTCACGGGTGACGTTCATGTTGATGCGCTCGCCAAACCAGTCGATGTCCTTCACCGCATAAGGCGAGAGCTGAACAACCTTGCCGGGCCACCAGTTGCGCGTCGCAATGACCAGATAGCGGACCTCCCAATTCGAGTCGTCGGCGAGCACGTTTTCCACGTGGCCGATGTCGCCGTCCGTAGCGTGAACGTAATAGCCCTTGACCGAGGCTACGCCGTGCAGGCGGTCGCCGCCGTCAACGGGCGGGATCAGCGTCTCTGCCTCCCGCCGTATCGCCTCCGCGATGACCTGCGGCTGCGCATTGGACAGAATCGCGGGGCCGAAATGCGTCGCGCCCCAATAGGGGTCCCAGCCATAATAGTCGTAAAGGAGCGCCTCCATGTCCTTGGTCACCAGGTCGCCATGGCTCGCCTGCGGACCGGCCTCGATCTGCGCTCTGGTCAGATTGAGGGTGAGTTCGAGCGCCTCTTGTGAGCTCATCATTGGGAGGTTGGGCTTTGGCGAAATCTCCAAGGGCGCAATGGCTGACGGGTGAATGAACACCTGGCGGCCCGGCAGCCAAGAGTTGGCGTCGACCGCCAGCCAGCAAATCTTCCAGGTCTCGTCGAACAGGAAGTCCTTGACGTCGCCGACGTCGCCGTCACTCGCCCGAACCTGGCAACCTTCAAGACCGCTCACAGCGAACAGCATGGCCCCATCACTCCCGGTCGGTCGAAGCGATAGTCTGCGCTGTTCAGAGTCTCGCGACAAGCCGCGTTCGGCGCCTCATCCGGTCGACAAGCGCGCCCCCCCGCGCTACGCATGCCGATTCCCTCTGCGGGCGCACACACAGGGGGCGGGAGGAAATTTGGAGACCATCGTTTCGATTGTCGGCGGCGTGGGCCTTTTCCTTTTGGGAATGGCGGTGATGACCGACGGGCTCAAAGCGCTCGCCGGCACGGCTCTGAAGACGGTGATGGAGAAAGCGGCGGCGACGCCGCTGCTCGGCACGTTCTGGGGCGCGGTGATCACGCTCATCGTGCAATCGTCGAGCGCCACCACGATGACCACGATCGGGCTGGTCAGCGCGGGGCTGCTGACATTCCCGCAAGGCCTGAGCCTGGTCTTCGGCGCCAACATCGGCACCACCGGCACCGGCTGGCTGGTGGCGGCGTTTGGGGTCCGGATCTCGCTGACCGCCGCCGCTTTGCCGATCGTCTTTGTCGGCGCCTTGCTCAAGGTGGTCGGGCGCGGACGATTGGCGGCGGCGGGCGCGGCAATTGCCGGCTTCGCGCTGATCCTGGTCGGACTGTCGACGCTTCAGCAAGGCATGGGCGGCCTTGCCGAATCGTTGCACCCGTCAGACCTGCCAACGGTCACCAACGCCGCCGGCGCCATCAATCTCGCGGGCATGGCCAACGTGCTGCTGCTGGTCGTGGTCGGCGCCGTGATGACGACCGTCATGCAGTCGTCGACCGCCGCAATCGCGGTGACTCTATCCGCGCTCTACGCAGGCGCGGTCGGCCTCGATCAGGCTTTGGCGCTGGTCATCGGCCAGAACATCGGCACCGCGACGAGTTCCGCCGTCGCCGCGATCGGCGCCTCGAGCACAGCCAAGCGGCTCGCTGTGGCCTATATCGCCTTCAAGCTGGTCGCGGCATTGATCGCGATCGTAGTTTTTCCGTTTGTGACGCCGCTGATCGTCAGGGCGTCGCAGACGATCGATCCGACTGGCCTGCTCGCCGCCTATCACACGGCCTATAACGTGGTCGGCGTCGCTGTCCTCTTGCCGCTGATGGGCCCGTTCACCCGCCTGATCGAGCGCTTCGTCCCGGAGCGCGGCTCACCGTTCACGAAAACCCTCGATCCGGCTTCGCTTCGCTCGCCGATGGTCGCCGTCGAGGCGGTGCGCCGCACCGTCGAGCGCGCGCTTGAGACGCTGTGCTTGGCGACGGCAACCGGACTCGACGGCGCGCCCAAGGGCGGCGGAACAGTTCGCCCCGCCCTGGACGAAGCGACATTGGCTCAGGCGTTGGACGGCGTGCGGCAGGCGAGCGATTTTCTGTCGAAAAGCGACCCGCCGCCTTCCGAGGAAGGCCACGCATGGTTCACCAGCACCGTGCATGCGCTCGATCATGCGAGCCGGCTTGCCGAGTCCGTTGCGGCTATGGCCAAGACCGGCGTCGAGACTGACGGGCCGGAAGAAATAAGCGCCGCGGCTCTGTGCGCGCAATCGATGCGCGACGCGGCCGGGGCCGCCGCGAATCTTGCGGTCTCCGCCGGGCCGGGCCACGCGGCCGACGACGAACTGGCGAAGAAGACGGTCCAGTCTGCGCCCCGCAACGACATGGCCCAAGATCTCGAGCGCGCCGCCAAGGCTTTGGCCGATCTTCGGGCCGCGCATCGCAGCGCTACGCTCGACATGGTCGCATCCGGAAAGCTCACGGCGAGCGCCGCGATTGCTCGTGTCGACGCGGTTGCGCTCATGAGCCGGCTCGCGCATCACGCATGGCGCGCAGTCGCGCATCTCGAGCGCGCCGCCGCCTCGCGCATGGAGGTCGAGCAATGAGCGCAGCAGAACAGACGGCCTGGCACGCACTGACCGCGGACGAGGCGGTCGAGAGGCTCAAGACCAGCGTGACCACCGGCCTTGACGATTCCGAAGCTAAGCGCCGCCAGGCGGAATACGGCCTCAACGTGCTGCCGACCGCGCGCAAACGCGGCCCGTTCATGCGTTTCCTGCAGCAGTTCAACAACGTCCTTGTCTATGTGCTGCTCGCGGCCGGCTTCATCAAGCTGATGATGAACCTGTGGCTCGACGCCTCGATCATTCTCGGCGTGGTCATCATCAACGGACTGCTCGGCTTCCTTCAGGAAGGTCGCGCGGAAAAGTCGCTCAATTCGATCCGCAACATGCTCTCTTTGGAGGCGCGAACGCTACGCAACGGACAAACGTCGATGATCCCGGCGGAGACGCTCGTGCCGGGCGACATCGTGTTCCTCGAATCCGGCGACAAGATTCCAGCCGACATCCGCCTGACCGAGGTCAAGAACCTGCGCACGGAAGAAGCCGCGCTCACCGGCAAATCGGTGCCATCGGACAAATCGACCGCGCCCGTCTCGGACAAGGCGACCGTCGGCGATCGTTCAGCCATGGCCTATTCCGGCACGCTGGTGGTCTCCGGCCGGGCGACCGGACTGGTCGTCGCCACGGGCAGCCAAACCGAGTTGGGCCGCATCAACCAGATGCTCGCCGGGGTCAGCGCGCTGGAGACGCCGCTTCTGCTCCAGATCAAGAAGTTCGGCTACGCGATCGTAATCATCATTATGATCGTCGGCGCGATTACCTTCGCCTTCGGGCATTTCGTCCGTGACATTCCGTTCGTGGAAATGTTCCAGGCTGTCACCGGCATCGCGGTGTCGATGATCCCCGAAGGATTGCCTGCCCTCATCACGATTACGCTTGCGATCGGCGTCCAGCGGATGGCGGCCCGCAATGCGATCGTACGGCGCCTGCCGGCGGTTGAAACGCTGGGCTCCGTCGCGCGCATCTGCTCGGACAAGACCGGCACGCTGACGCTGATGGAAATGATGGTCGTGTCCGCCGTGACCGCGGACGATGCGCTGAAAGTCACGGGCGACGGCTACGCCAACGAGGGCCAGGTGCTCAAGGACGGCGCGCCCACGGCCAAGAGCCCGACGCTCGAGCTTCTGGGACGCGTCTCCGCGCTGTGCAATGACGCCGAACTGCGCCAGGAAGACGGCGTGTGGAAGGTGGAAGGCGATCCGACCGAGGGCGCGCTCTATCCGTTCGCCGCGAAACTCGGAATTGAGCGGCAGAAGGAGCAGGCCGCCTATCCGCGTATCGACGCCATCCCGTTCGAATCCGAGCATCGGTTCATGGCGACGTTGCATAAAGCCCCGGAAGGCGGGGAGATCCTGCTCGTCAAGGGCGCGCCTGAGGCGATCCTCGATCATTGCGACCGGCAAGAGGACGCGGCCGGCCAGAAGCCTCTCGATCGCGCCTATTTTGAAAAGGCCTCCGACGTTCTCGCGGGGCAAGGGGAGCGTGTGCTGGCGCTGGCGTGGCTGCCCGATCCCGGGGTCAAAGCCGGAAGCCTCGGCCCGGCCGATCTGCCGAAGAATCTTGTGCTGCTCGGGCTTGTCGGCCTCCTCGATCCGCCGCGCAAGGAAGCGATCGAGGCGGTGAAGGAATGCCACGGCGGCGGCATAAGGGTGACAATGATCACCGGCGACCACAAGATCACCGCCGCGGCGATCGCGAAAATGCTCGAGATCGGCGACGGCAAGACCGCGGTCACCGGGGCGGAAGTCGCCGAGATGGACATGGCGACGCTTCAGGAAACGGTGCGCAACGTCGACGTGTTTGCGCGCGCGAGCCCGGAGCATAAACTGCGCCTGGTCAAGGCGATTCAAGCCAACGGGCAGGTGGTGGCGATGACCGGCGACGGCGTCAACGACGCGCCGGCTTTGAAAAAGGCCGACATCGGCGTCGCGATGGGAATCAAGGGCACCGAAGTGACCAAGGAAGCGGCCGAAATGGTGCTGGCCGATGACAATTTCGCCTCGATAACGGCTGCGGTGAAGGAGGGCCGCACCGTCTACAACAATATCGAGAAGGCGATCCTGTTCATGCTGCCGACCAACGTCGCCCAGGCGCTGGTCATTCTGGCGGCGATCTTCGTCGGCTTCACCACGCCGATCACCGCGCCCCAGATCCTGTGGGTCAACATGGTGACTTCGGTCGCGCTCGGCCTCGTGATCTCGTTCGAGCCGCACGAGCTCGACGTGATGCTGCGGCCGCCGCGCATGGTCAATCGTCCGATCCTCGACGCCTTCGGCGTATGGCGCGTCGTGTTCGTCGGCGCGGCGCTGCTCATCCTCACTCTATGGGCGTTCTTCTGGATGAAATCGCAAGATGCTTCCGACCCGCTCGCGCGCACGGTCGCCGTCAACGCGCTGGTCATCGGTCAGGTGTTCTATCTCTTGAACAGCCGGTTCAAGATCGACTCGTCGCTGTCGCCTTTTGCCCACCTCGGCAACCGCTATCTGCCAATGGGCATCGGCGCGGTGGTCGTGCTGCAGCTCCTGTACACTTATGCGCCGCCGTTGCAGCGGGTGTTCGAGACCAAGGCGATACCGCTCGGCGTCTGGCCCTGGCTATTCCTTGGCGGCTTGATTTTTTTCCTCGTCGTCGAGGCCGAGAAGGCGATCATCCGCGCCATGCGTTCACGGGAGCCCTCGCGCGCGGCGCCCGCGTCGGCCTAGCAGCTTCCTCCTCATTCTGAGGAGCGCCGAAGGCGCGTCTCGAAGAATGCTTCAGCTGGCGCCTGCGTTCCTGCGAGCTCATGCGTCCTTCGAGGCCGCTTCGCGGCGCCTCAGGACGAGGCGGAGGGTGGCGCACAGTCGGGCCTGACATTAAGCTTGACAGCACCGCGGAGGCAGCGAGCTTTGACGCAATGCAGAGCAACAGTAGCGAACCCATGAACGCGCCCGACGGGATCAAGCCCCGGATGCAGCCGTTTCTTACAGCGACAGCTGATTTTGTCAGCGGTAGAGACTCGCCCCGCCAATTTCTCGAGCGCTGCATCGCCCAACTCGAAGCGTGGGAGCCAAAGATCGGCGCCTTCGTGACGCTCAATCTTGCCGCCGCCAGAACAGCGGCGGATCGCTCGACGGAACGCCGGCGGGAAGGCAAGCCGCTTTCGCCCATCGACGGCATGCCGATCGGAATCAAGGACATCATCGAAACCATCGACATGGCCACCGAGAACGGTTCGCCGTTGTTTGCTGGCTTCCGCAGTCAGCGCGACAGCGCCAGCGTTGCGGCTTTGCGCGAGGCCGGCGGGGTTATCCTCGGCAAGACTGTGACGACCGAATTCGCATGGATGCAACCACGCGCCACCCGCAATCCGTGGGACCTAAGCCGTACGCCCGGCGGATCGAGCAGCGGATCGGCCGCGGCGGTCGCGGTCGGCGCGGTCAGCGTCGGGCTCGGCACCCAAGTGTTCGGCTCGATCTTGCGGCCGGCAAGTTTCTGCGGCTGCTTCGGCTTCAAGCCGACGGTCGGCGCCATCAATCGCGGCGGGAGCCACGACGTTCTTTCTCAGAGCACGCACGGGCCGATAGCCGCGAGCCTGCCGGAGGCATGGCAAGTCGCGTACGAGATCTCGCGACGCGCGGGCGGGGACCCTGGCTTTCCAGGTCTTTACGGTCCGCCGACCTGCCCGGCGCCATCCAAGCCGCGCCGGCTTGCGGTTCTGGAAACCGACGGCTGGGCGGTGGCGACGCCAGCCGCAAAGGAGGCGTTTGAGGAAGCGTCGGCCAGGTTCAAATCGGCGGGCGTCGCGCTCGCATCGCGCCATGAAAGCGAAAAGGTCGCCGCGGTCGAAGACGCGATCCATGGCGCGCGGGAGCTCTCCCATAACATCATTGCCTGGGAGTCACGCTGGCCGCTCAACACCTACCGCGCGCGCGACGCCAGCAAGCTCAGTCAGGCGATGCTGGAACTCGCCGGGCGAGCTGAGGCGATGACCCTTGACGGCTATCGCCGCTACATCAGGGAACGCGATAGGCGGCGCGCTGTCTATCAATCGCTGGCGGAGGAGTTCGACGCATGCATCACCTTAGCCGCGCCGGGCGCCGCGCCGGTCGGCCTTAACTGGACAGGGGATCCGGCGTTTGTGGTTCCGGGGTCGATGCTCGGCGTTCCGGCGATCACGCTTCCGGCGCTTCAGGACGGCGGCCTTCCGCTCGGGCTTCAGTTGCTCGGATTCGCCGACGCCGATGCGGCGCTGTTTTCGACCGCCGGCGGCGTCATGGCTTTGTTGCAGCAAGGCTGACCCACGCCTAGCGATCAGGCCGTATCCTCCACGAACCGCAGGCCCTTAAGCGAAGCCACGTCGTCGTAAGCGCCCTTGGTAGAGCGCTTGGGCAGCTTGATCTTGACGCGAGGCGCGTCCTTGTGAGGGATCACATTAAGCAGGTGGCGGATGGCGTTGAGCCGCGCCCGCTTTTTGTCGTCGGAGGGGACGATCGTCCAAGGCGCGAACGGCGTGTTGGTCGCCTTGAGCATGATGTCGCGCGCTCGCGAATACTCATACCATTTGCCGCGCGAGGAGAGGTCCATCGGACTCAGCTTCCACTGGCGCAGCGGATCCTTGATGCGCGCCTCGAAGCGGCGCTCCTGCTCCTCGTCGCTGACTTCGAGCCAGAACTTCACCAGGAAGATGCCGTCGTCGACGATGACGTGTTCGAACTCGGGGCAAAGCACGAGGAATCGGCGGTGCTGCGCCTCGGTGCAGAAGCCCATCACATATTCGACGCCGGCCCGATTGTACCAGCTGCGGTCGAAGATCACGATTTCGCCCGCCGCGGGGAGATGGGGCACGTAGCGCTGCAGGTAGAGCTGCGACTTCTCGCGGTCGGAGGGCGCGGGCAGCGCCACCACCCGGAACACGCGCGGGCTCACCCGCTCGGTGATCGCCTTGATCGTCCCGCCCTTGCCGGCGGCGTCGCGTCCTTCGAATACGACAACCACGCGCAAGCCCTTATGCTTGACCCATTCCTGCAGCGCGCAGAGCTCGACCTGCAGTTCCCGCAAGGCCTTGTCGTAGTCCTTGCGCTTCATCGGCTCTCGAGCGCCGTGTAAGGGCGGCGCGGCTCGCTCCGCGCGGCGGCGATCGTCGCTTGAATCCTTCTCTATTTTGTTCTTGGCCAATTCGCTGTTTCCTCGCAGGTTTCTTTTGACCGGCGTCGCGATGGGCGTCAATGCGACGCTTGCATGACGACAAAACCGATCGCCAGCGGGCGCCTCGGAAGCCAGCGTAAATTTTCTCCTAACCCTCCCTCTCGCCGGGAACAAACCCACGGAATCGGCGTTTTGCGAATGTGGCGAACATCGCCAATCTTGCTGTCAATGGGTCCGATATGTCCCCGATCCTGCCGATATCATTTGTGGCGACGCTTCTCTGTGTTCTCGTAGCGATAGACTGGGCGTTGTACCAGCAGGTCCTGTTCGTCGGCGCGGCCCTTTCGGCGACGGTGTGGGTTTGCTCGCTCGAAGCCTGGAGCTGCCGGGAGGCGCCGGTAAGGAGCGAGGACGAGCGAAACCATCCCCATCTGGCGGACGAATAGTTCGAACGCCCAGTTTAGAACCCTTCGCCACCGTCAACGGTCAGCACGTGGCCCAGGATATGGCGCGCGCGGTCGCTGCACAGAAAAAGGACGGCGTCGGCGATGTCGTCGCCATTAGCGATGCGGCCGGCGGGGATGCGCGCCAGCACCGCCTTCTCGTCCAACCGACCAGTCTTTAGGTCCTCGAGCACCCCCTCGGTCGCGACATGGCCAGGCGCCACCCCATTGACCCGCAGACCTTTTCCCGCCCATTCGACCGCCATCGAGCGGGTCAGGCTGTCGAGCGCAGCTTTCGACGCCGAATAGAGCGCGAGGCCTGGCGCGGGCCGTCCGGCGGCGATGCTGCTGACGTTGACGATGGCGCCGCCTTGGCCCTGGTCGATCGCCCAGCGCGCGAACGCCCGCGCCGCGTTGAGAGGGCCAATCGCGTTGATGGCAAAGAAACGGGCAGCCTCCGAGGCATCGGCGTCAATCAGCGGCCGAACGGCGAACAGAGCCGCGTTACTGACAACGATGTCGACCGCGCCAAAACGTTCGACAGTCGCCGCGATCATCCGTTCGCAATCAGCGGCCTCGGCGACGTCGGCTGGGACGCCCAAGACCGGCCGCCGGCATTCGTCCTCGATCGTCGCCGCCGCACGCGTCAGCGTGTCTTGGGTCCGCCCGGCGATGGCGACCCGGGCCCCCTCTCGGGCGAAGGCGCGCGCGATCGCATAGCCGATTCCCTTGGCCCCGCCGGTCACGATGGCGACCTTGCCCTCGAACTCGCGCTCGCTCCCGGAGGCGGGAATCGTCAGGCCATTGACTGGAAGCGGCGCGCGAGCGCGCTGATGTGTTTTGCCGTCTCAATATCGAGATCGGTGATCTTCATGCCGGCGTCATGCGTGCAGAACGAAAAGGACAGGATGTTGTAGGAATTGTGGAACTCGGGATGATGGTTCATCACCTCGGCCTGAATCGCCACCTCGACGATGAAGGCGATGGCGTCGCGAAAGGTCTTCAGCTCGAAGCGGGCCTCGATGTTGGGCGCCTTGAGCGACCAGTCGGGCAGTTCAGCCAGCGCGGCGCGAATCTCCGCGTCGCTCAGAATTTTGTAATTCGCCATGGGGACTGCTCCTTATTTCACTTTATCTCACTTCGGAGCGCCGCTGGTCGCTGCGACGCCCGGCCGGTCAAGCTGAAGGATCGCCTGTTCGAGCGGCGCCGGCGCGACGCGAATCCAGCCGGTGTAGGGCTGGCTGAACTCGAGGATCAGAAAGATTGCAAGCCCGATCGACGCGCTGCCCAGGACGAGCATCGCAATCGACATCGGGCTCAATCTCGACAAAAGCCCCATGCTGGCGAACATGAGGGACGACCAGAACGTCACAGCGTAGACCATAGGCCAGGGGATCGGGGTCGCCGCCTGCAGCGACATGAGGAGCCGCTGCTCGCCGATGAAAGCGTAGTTCGCACGCGCCGCCGAGAGCAGGTTTTTCTGCGCCGGCGTCTCGGGATCGAGGTGTTCGAGAAACGTGCTCATATTGGCCATGGCCTTGTAGGAGGCGCCATAGGCCGCGGCGCGCGAGGTGTCGTCGCCCCAGAACTGTTCGTGCGCCCAGACGAGATCGGTCCTCAAGACGCTGCGGGCCTCATCCGCCTCGGGCCCGTACTGGCGCATTTCGAGATCGAACTCGAGCGCCCGCGCCGTGATGGTCTGGAGCTCCGTCTGTTGGGTGCTGTAGACGCCGTAGGCCGTCCAGATGAGGAGGCCGTTGACCAGCACGAGCAGGAGCGTCAACTGCCCGACGACGCCGCCGATCATGTCGCGGGCCTTGTCCATTGTGTAGCGCTCCGGGAGGACGCGCTGAAGCACGAGGCCGATGACGCCGCCCCCGGTGATCAGGCCGGTGACAATGAGCGCGATGGCGAGCGAACTCATTTCCGGCAATCCCGCCTCCTCGGACACGCGTTCGTGACATGTCCGGGAGGCCCCGTCCAGCGCATCACGAACGGAGGGTGTCCTTGTAGATTTTCCCGTCCTTCATGATGATCAGGAAATTCTTCTCCGGGTTTTCGACGAGTCCAATGTTGGCGATTGGATCGCCGTCGACCAGGATGAGATCGGCGAACGCGCCCTCTTCGATGATTCCGAGCTTTCCCGGATAGGGATTGCGCGGGCCGGACAAGGCGAGCAATTCGCCATTGGTCCCGGTGGCCATTTTCAGGATTTCGGCGCTCTCGTACCAGCGCTTAAGGTGGGTCAGCATGATCCCTTGGCGCGCGGCCTTCTGCGCGGAAAACAGCATATCCGAGCCGAAGGCGGTCTTGAGTTTGAAGGCCTTCGCCAATGGGTAGGCCGTGTGTGTTCCGGCAATGACCTGTTCCAGATTGATCCGGCTTTGGCCGCTGAGGGGAACGGCGTCTTCGTCGCCGACGAACGGTTGAATGCTCAACCAGATGTCCTTATCCGCCATCGTTTTCGCGGTCGCCTCGTCCATCAGATGCCCGTGTTCGATGCACTGAACTCCCGCACTGATCGCCCGCCGGATCGCGGCCGGCGGGTAGGCGTGCACGGCGACGTAGGTACTCCGATCGGCAGCCGCCTCCACGCCGGCGCGAAGCTCGGGCTCGCTGAACGTCAGCATGTCCAGCGTGGTTCGCGGTGACGACACGCCTCCGCCCCCCACAAGTTTTATCTGCGATGCGCCCTCCATGAGTTGCTCGCGCACCCGCAGGCGCACTTCGTCGGCGCTGTCGGCGATATTGGCGGCGCCGGTCCGTTCGATGAAGCTCAGCGGGCCGCCCGGACTCCTCGGCAAATCGGACAGGGGGCGCAGGTCTCCGTGTCCGCCGGTCGTGGTGATCATGGCGCCGCACGGATAGATGCGCGGTCCCGGCACGAGTCCTTCGTCGATCGCCTGTTTGAGCGCGAATGAGGGGCCGCCGAGGTCCCGAACCGTGGTGAATCCCCGCATCAGCGTGCGCTCCGCCTCGGCGCTGGCGGCCAGGAAGATATAGCCGACCTCCGCCGCCACCAGAGTTGAGATCGGCAGCGCGGCGAAAATGGAGTGCCAGTGCGCGTCGATCAGTCCCGGCATCACGACCCGACCGCCGCAATCGATCGTGCGCGACCCTTCCGGACCGGCCGGGTTCCCCGCCGCGACAGCCTTGATCCGGCCGCCTTCGACGATGAGAGCAAGTCCTCCGCGCAACGCGTAGGATTTCCCGTCGAACAGGAGAAAATTCGTGAACACGGTCGGCGGCGCCGGACTTGACGCGCTCTGTGCGCGCGCCGCGCCTGGCAGACCGAGCGCCCCGAGCGAAGCGCCTATTCCGGCCACGAATCCGCGACGCGAAAGGTCTGCATTGATGCGACGCGTCAGGGACTGGAGCTCCGGCCGGCAACATGAGCAACCCGGAGCGCCTGCTTCCGGCTGATCGTCTGATGAGCAAGAGAACATGGAGACTTTCCTCCGTCGGTGAAAGCTCCTGCCCGGACCCACGAGTCCCGTCGCAGTCAGTTCTCACGCCTGATCGCCGGCGGGTTCCACCGGCCGTCGGCGACCTGAGGCTTCGGCGCATAGAGCCGAAGCGTCAGAGCGAGCACGCCGCTCTTTGGCGACGGAAGCCAATTCGGTTCTTTATCAGGGCCGGGGTTTTCGTCCTGGACGTAGAGATCGAGCGAGCCGTCGGCGTCGAACTTGAGCGCATCGCGGTCGCCGATCGCGAATCTGTTCAGCGGATTTGCGACCTGGAATCCCTCCTGGTCGTAAAGCGTCAGCGACCAGAACGCGTCCACTGGAGGCAATTCGTCCTTTGTGAAATGGAGGACGTATTTGCTTCCTCCGGTGACCGGCTTGCCGTCCGCGTCACTCACGTTCAAGGGATAGACCGCATCCTCGACCTGATTGGCGCCGAGCCCCAACATCGCGACGATGGCGCGCTTGAGGTAATAGTTGCCATAGACGCCCATGGTGTCCGTGTTCATCTGCCAGCCGTTAGCGATGCGCGCGAGCGTCGGCGCCTTATCGTGCATGAGCTTGAGCCCCGCGGCGGCGGCGCGGGCGAGCACGTCGGGAGTGACCTTGCTGGCGTCGAAGCTCTTGCCAGGCTCGATCCCGATGCGCCTCAGCCGCGCGACGGTCGACCAGTCAGTGAGGTGAGGCGGGTTCAGCTTCATCAGCTCCGCGCCGCGCTTGAAATAATCGACCGGCGCCATTCCATTGATCTGTCGCAGTGGTTCAGTCTTGGTGTCGACGGCGGGGTCGATCGTCTGCTTGACCGCCCGTGAGGCCTTTCCCCAATCGGCGAGCAGCGTGACCCTGTACCGGTCCTGGACCTTATGAACCGCCTCGTAGTCCTTGACGCCGTTGGTCTGAGTGCGGCCTATGATCCAGACATAGGACGTGGGCGCGTCGAGTCGCGCGACATCCGCCGGCGACTGCCCGCTCCACCCAGGCGGGACGACGGCGAAGCTCGCGGCGCCGGTCCCGTTCGTGCGTTTTCCCGGGACGGCGAAGACATCGCTCCACATGTCGAGCATGGGCAGCATGAAGTAGCGGCCGCCGGTGTCCGCGGTCGAGACAACGACAGGGCCCGAAGTGAGGTCGAGCCAGGCGCTCGAATAGAGCGTATCGAAATTCGGCCGCACCACCGCCCGCATGTCGGCGGTCGGAAACGCGCGAATGTGTGTGAATGCGTTCGCCGGCCCGCCCATGGGACTGACCTTGGGATCGACGTTGATCAGCTGCTTGCGTGTCAGGTCCATGAGGAGCAAAGGATAAAGATAGATGTAGGCCTCCTGCGCAATTGCCTGCGCCTCGTTGGCGTCAACCATGGGCCGTTCTTTCCTTCCATGTGCGCGCGGCTGCCGTTTCAATTCCGAGTGATCGTGGCCCGCCGCTCCAATCGCCAACGGTTTCATCGCGCAATTGCCGCCAGTCTGGATCACAGCGCATCAAATTGACATCAGCAAGGCCTCAGGCCTTCGCGAATTTGCCGAAGGCGTCCTTATAATCGGGATGCCAGCGGGAGAGCGGCGGCCGGTTCTCGACGATATCGCCCGCGGCCCAAAGAATCCGACGTTCGTCCATCTCGCGCGGCACGTCGTTGTCGGGGCACAGGATATAGAAATCGCCCGCCGCCATCGACGCGAGCATGAAATCGACGACCTGTTCGGGGGTCCACGCCGCGGGCGGCTTGGTGGTTCTCGAGCCGGCGGTCATGGCCGTAAAGGTAAATCCCGGGATCAAGAGATGGGCGCTTACGTGACCGCCTTCGGCGTTGCGCAATTCGTGCGCCAGCGCTTCCGTCACCACCTTCACGCCCGCCTTTGAGACATTGTACGCCGTGTCTCCGGGCGGACAGGTGATGCCTTGTTTGGAACCGGTGTTGACGATCGCCGCCGCCGTACCCTGTCGGATCATGTCGGGAGCGAAAGCCTGCACCCCATTGATCACGCCCCAGAGATTGACGTCGATGATGCGCCGCCAGCGGGCTGGGTCGCCGAACAATTCGCCGCCCCCGCCGGTTCCCGCATTGTTCATCAGCACGGCGACCTCGCCGAACGCGTCATAGACCGAGGTCTTCAGGCGCCGGACGTCGTCGAGGCTGCTGACGTCGACAGCGAAGGATCGCACAGAATCCGGCTGCGCCGCGGTTGCCCTGACCTTGGCGGCGGCGGTCTCGAGCGCGTCGCCGCCCAAGTCCGCCATGCACACTTTCATGCCGAGCGCGGCGAATTTGGTCGAAGCCGCCAGGCCGATGCCGCTGGCCGCTCCGGTTATGACCGCGACCCTGTTCGCGGCCAAAGCGGGATGATCGGGCACGTGAGCTCCTCCGATTTTGGCAGTCGGCGACGCTACCATCATGCCGAGCCCATGTCGGCAATCGTGTGTCGCTCGCGGCGGCCTGCCCGCGCGCCGGTGAGGCGGCGCGGATGCGCGTCAAGCTAGCAATTTGATTACACTTTAACACAACCTCGATTCAATTGTCTGTAACTAAGTCGACAACCTTAGCTTGCATCACACCGATACCTGGTGTATTTAATAAAAATAGAGCCACCCAATGTCAGGTGTTGGAAAGTCTCTGGGCCGGTCAACATGATTAACTGGCGGTCGGGACAGGAGATGCATGATGCGTAAGATTATGATGACCACGATTGCCGCTCTGGCGACTGCCATTATGCTTAACGTATCGGCGGCGAACGCGACGGTCTACGAATTCATCTTCGAATCCAGCGACGCCCAACTGACCGCCACGGGCGAAATCACGGTGAATAAAGCCGAGCAAGTCACCGGAGTTTCCGGCGTGATCTCCGGCCTCGCCGATCAGACCATCAGCGCGGTCACGCCCAATCCGAATGGCTCGAGCCCGGCCTATAGTCCGGACGGCTCGTTCATCTTCAACAACCTGTATTATCCGACGGGCATGTCGTTTGATGTCGACGGCCTCTTGTTCACCGCCACGCAGAATCCGGGCGGCTATTGGAACCTGTGGGGGAATTCGCCTGGCAATTATTCGCTCTGGGAATCGGCTGGCAGCGCCAATTACCCGGTTCAAGAGAGCGGAACTCTGAGCGTGGCCGCCGCGCCGGAGCCCTCAACCTGGGCGATGCTGGCTTTGGGCTTCGCCGCGCTGAGCTTCGTTGGCCGACGACGCCAGCGCACGGCGCGCCTCGCGCCTAGCCTGGGCTGAACACCGTCAGAAACAACTCCGGGCGCCGCCGTTTGAGATGCTCTTTTGGCGGCAGGCGCGATGGGCGCAATCGCCGTGGCGACAAAATTAAGCCAGTTTTAAACCGCAAGGTTGTAAGGCTTGACACTTGAGCTTGCTGGCGTTTTAAACACAACCTGTCACGAGAGTTCAAATACTTTTCATTTGGGTTGTAATGCGATCGTGAAGATCCGGAACCGCGTCTGCTCGCAAATGCTGGTTCGAAGAGTCTAGAGATGCCCACTCGCAGTAGGCGCTCTTACTCGCACATGCGCCGGCTCATGACGCCGCCCCCGAAGACGTGCGCGCCGGGAATTGAGGTCGAGAGCGTCCAGACGCCCGAGGCCGACGCCGATCGACTGATCGCGTCGTTCCGGGTTCGAGCCTATTCGGAGGCGCGTCGGCGCCAGCGGTGCGCGCGAACCTCGGAGGCCGCGGCGCATTGGGGCCAGGTTGCGAACCTCGTCGCGCGGCGTGGGAGCGAGCGGCAAGGCGACGACGCGTCGACCCGGACAGAGTTGGACGCCAACCTCGCATCCGGCCGTGAGGGCCTTGGCCCCCGTCCGGCTGTCCGCTTTTTCGAGGCTGACCCATTGGATGAACTTGAACGCGTTCTTGCTGCGAGACCGCAGTGCTTCCGGCTTCAGTTCTTCGGCGTCGGAGCGGACCTTGGCCCGGCCGTGGTCACGGAAACCGAAATTCAAGCCCATGACGCTTCCGGCGCGATCCGTGAGGCCGTCGCAGCAAACTGGCCCGCGCGAGCGGTCGGCCTGCGCCTCTTCGATCTGGAAGGGCGGGAGATCTTCGAGCGGCTCAAGGCCGATTTGCGATAGGGTAGTGGCGCTTCCTCGGGAAACTTGGGCTGGCGAGCCTGCTCCAAGCGCTATCAAATCTGTTGAGTAAAGTGCCGTAAGCCGCTGCAAAGATTGAGTTAGCAGCGATCCGCTCGCATATGAATCGCATCAGCGGCTGGCCTCGGATTACGGCTTCGGCAGAAGGCTGACATGGGCCGCCACGACTTTCCAACCGTCGTCGGTCCTTAGCCAAGTCTGGCTCTGTCTGCCTGTCGCCGTCGAGCCGGCTCGCTTGAATTCGGCGCTGGCGGTGGCGAAATCCCGCCCATAGGTGGTGATGACGGTCTTCACGAGATCGCGCGCGAGGTTGATGGCCGGGCGGCGGGCGCGAAAGGCGACGATCTCGTCATAGCCATAAAGATTCTCGGTCGCGCCATAGCGCAGGGTGTGCGGGCTGTTCCAGAACATCGCGTCGAGTTCGGCAATGTCATTGGTTACGAGCGCGCGCTCGTAACGGGCGAACGCCTTCTCAACTTCGGCGACCACCTCGGGAATGTTGAACTCGATCATCGGCAAGCCAACCACCATGAGTTTCCGAGCCATCTTCGCCTTGATGTCGGCGCGTGTCCAAACCTCAAGTCTGGAGCAACGACGTCAAAAGGCGGGCGTTCGAAGGCGAAGGCTCCAGTTCGCCGCGCTCGATCTTCAAGGCGATTTCAACCAGTTTCTCATTGACCGGCGCGCGACCGCCGAGGCGGCTTTGTTCGCGCGCCACAAGACCATTGATGTCGTCAACTTCGCCGCGACGGCCCTTCATCCAATCTTGCAGGACCGTCACTCGGGTGTCGGGCAGCGTCCATTTCGACAGAACCGCCTCGAGGACCGATCTCGCATGTTGATCGGGGTCGTTCGCCTCGATACGTGACTGGCCCAGAATCGGAACAAGGCGATGTCCCAGGGCGAGAGCGGTGTGAACGGCCTCGACGCCCGACGCCGTCATGACTTCGCGGATTCCGGGCGTCTTGATCGCCTCGGCGAGCGGTAGCCCCAGGATCGCGGAGGGCAAAAACTCCGCCGCATTCACGACCAGCTTCATCCATTTCGCCGATCGAATGTCCTCCGGGACCTCGACCGTCCCTGCATGAGCAAGGCATTGCGCCACTTCGTGTTCACGCCCGCGAGCAAACTCGTCGAACGCCCCGATCGCGAACCATGACCCCTTCGCCGGGGTCTGCCGCACGACGGTTCCGGGTTCGAACATGTTCGACGTCACTTCGATCACAGCGCCCAGTGTGCGCTCCGGTCCCATGATCGAGGCGATGTCGTCCATCGTCATGCCGTTTTGCAGACCGACGACCAGCCCGTCTGGTTTCACCAGCGGCTTGATCAGTTCGCACGCCCATCGCGTGTCATAGGCCTTCACCACGATGAGGACGATGTCGAAGGCTTCTCGCAAGGCGGCCACTTCGCACACGTGGAAAGCGCGAACGGCTGTGACGAGCGTCTCGTCCGGCGTCTCGACCCGAACGCCATTCTTCCGCATCGCCTCGACGTGCGCGGGCCATTGCTCAATGAAAGTAACGTCGAGCCCCGCGCAAATCATGTCCGCGCCTATGCCGGCCCCATTGGCCCCCGCGCCGACGACAGCGATCCTCTTGCCAGCCATGTCGGCGCTCCTCCTTAGTCAGGGCGGAGCCGAATCCGCCCTGACGCTGCCGTGCTTACGTTTCTCGCCCCGCCAACTCGCGCCGCGCACGGATAGAGGCGGGGTTTCGCATGTCGCGGATTCGAGAGGCGCGCGAAGAATTCTCATTTTGAACAGCGTTGCGCCGCGAACGTCGCCCGTACGTTTCCCCATATTGAGAATTCTTTGCGTTGATGTTCTCGACGGCGCGGTTCACGGCTTGAGCGGTCGGACATCGCGCCGCCCCGGGAGGACGAACAAAAGCACTATCCGGCGGGTTGGAAGGGCTGGCTCCTCCGATCCGTGGCCGAGCCCGCCGATGCCGACTAACGGCAATGTAGACTAACGACAATGCGGACCAAGAGGCGCAGCGATGAGGCTCCCCGACAATCTGGGTCACCTGACCTATTCGACCTTGGTGCATCCGGCTGACACGTGGGAACAGCTCTGGGATAGCGTCAATCGGTATCTTCCGGCGGTCAAAAAGCGGTTTAGCCCGGACGCGCCATTCGGCGTTTGCTTGCGCCTATCGCCGAATTCCGCGAGCACGCTCGCGGGAACGCCGGCGGAATTGACGAAGCTGAAGACGTTCCTGGCGGAGAACGACATGTATGTCTTCACCGCGAACGCGTTTCCGTACGGCGCCTTCAAGGGCGAGCGCGTCAAGGAGCAGGTCTATGAGCCGGACTGGCGAACGGACGAGCGCGCTTCCTACACGATGCGCGTCGCTGACGTTCTGGCCGCGCTCGCGCCGCCCGATATCCAGCCCTCGATTCAGTCGCCGCCCCTTGGGTACAAGCCGCGCGTGACTGGGCCCGACGTGGTTGAGTCTTACACCCGGCAGCTGCACATTGTGGTCGCATATCTCGCCAATCTCGAGGCCAAGACCGGGCGCACGGTCACTTTAGCGCTTGAACCGGAGCCGTCCTGCTATCTCGAGTTGACCACAGAGCTGATCGACTATTTCACGAACCATCTGTATTCGAAGGCGTCGGTCAAAGCGCTCGCGAAGCAGACGGGCTGGTCCGAGTCGAAGTGCGACGCGGTTTTGCACAAGCACCTCGGCGCTGTTTACGACATCTGCCATCAGGCGGTGGAATACGAGAACATCGCCGAGTCGCTCGACAGCCTTCGCAAAGCAGGCGTCCCGGTGTTGAAACTGCAGCCGGCGTCGGCGCTGCGGATTCCGAAGGTGACCAGGGAGATCGTCGAGGCCTTGCGGGCGTTCGATGACCCGATCTACCTGCACCAGACCCTTCAGCTCCACGAGGGGCGGCTAACGCACTTTCTTGATCTGCCTGCGGCGCTCGCCGCCTGGGAAAAGAACCCCATCCCCTGCGAGTGGCGAATCCATTTCCACGTGCCGGTATTCCTCGACGAGGTGAATCTCTTCAAGACGACGCGTCCGGCGATCGAAGAGGCGCTGAAGGTCCACAAGGCCAACCCGCTCTCGGCTCATGTCGAAATCGAGACGTACACTTGGGACGTATTGCCGCAGAAGTTCAAGACAGGCGACATCGTCGACTATCTTGTGCGCGAGCTCGAGTGGGTGCGCGGTCGGTTGGTTTGACGGCGGCGGTTAGCGGAGAAAGGGCGCGCGACCCATCGCTGGCGCCCCAACGAACCCGTTGTGATGCGCGACGGTGTTCGCGAACGCCCTTTCGCTGTCAATTCAACAATGGTCCCGGGCGGACGGAGCTACCGAGGTCTGGGAGGAACTGCCTCTGGCGTCGGATCGTGCGGCTCCAGCGCCTTCGGCTCGGTGTCGCCGTATTCACTCATCGACGCGGGCGCGCCGCATTCGATGGCGAACGTGCAAAGGGCGCAGAGTTCCTTCGACGGCATAAGCCGGACGGACTGCTCGCAGCGCGTGCAGACAGCGTGGACGCTCTGCCGCTGGACGTGGTCAAAGAAGGCTTGCTCCTCTGGTCCGTCAATGTACCAGAAGCCAAAATTGTCCTCATAAGCGGCGGCCATTTTAAGCGTGCTCCTGACGCTGGCGGAGATGCCGTCGCGGATCGGTTTCCGGTTCGGCGGGGAGCAACGCCAATAAAACCTCTTGTGACCAAAAGTTTGCTCATAGGGGCCAATCGGCTGCTTTCTTGAGCCTCACGAACTCAATGCGGATTGGTGACCCGCAAGTTGTGACGGCGGAAGCAGCTGCAGTTCGTTTCTCGCGATGGAGGGCGAACGTCCCGTCCAGCGCCTGAAGGCGTGGTTGAAAGAGGCGGAGCCCTCGTAACCCAACAGCCAGGCAATTTGCGACACTGATATGCCATTCTCTTTGATGTATTGGAGCGCCAGGCTCCGCCGCAACTGGTCCAGGACCTCCTCGTAGCTCGTGCCCTCGTTGGCAAGCTTGCGCGACAGCGTTCGAGTGCTCAAAGCGAGCTTGCCCGCAATCCTGTGTCTCTGCGCCTTGCCGTGCGGGAGCAGTTTCTCTACTTCGCCTTCGACTGCAGCTCGGAGCGTCCCCGTTGCCGTGCTTCGTTCCTTTGCCGCCATGTCGCAATAGGGCCGAAGCGCCTGGACCAGTTTTGGATCGGCGCCGACAAGCAGCATAGCGAGAACGTCGTTGGAGAATTCCAGCAAATCGGACGGCACGCCCTCGCTTGAGGCTCGACCGAATTCGACGGGGCAGCCGAAGAAGCGTTCGAACTCTCGCAGGCGCGAATTGCGCGGATGAGCGAATGCCGTCCGAATCGGACGCAGATTGCGCCCAGTCGCCTCGCGCAGGCCCTTCAAAAAAACGGCGAGACCAAACTCCACATTCTGCCGGGCGCTGTGTCTAGGCATACCGACAAAGTTGAATTCGACAGCGCCCCCCTCCGGCGTTCGCGCCAATTTCACCCGCGCCGCTTCATTCACGATCTTGCAATAACGGGCAACCAGCCCCAGGCCCTCGCTAACATCCTTCGCGCCGGCGGCGACATAGAAAATGATCCCGGCGTCGCGTGGATCCGCCTGTTCTGCGAGATGGAGCCCGAGGGCGCTGTCGTCCAGAGCCTCCGCCGCATATTCAAGAAGCTTGCTCTGCGCCGCGGCGGACACGCGTTGCGGCGGGTCTTCCAAATCGGGTGTCGCCAAACCCGCACGCCGCAGCAGGGGGCCCGGATCGATATCGCGCATTCGAAGGGCGGCGATCGCCTGGGCCGCCGCAAATCCAGTTGCAGTAGGAAGAGCTCGGAGCGTGATCTCTTCGGCCATCGATGCGTCCTCGCGACAGATCGTGCGTTGTAACAGATCGTGCGTTGTAACAGCTGGTTGGCCCGCAATAGCAAGACGCCAAATGTGCTGGCGCCAATCCAACTCCTGGTCAGCTTCCCTCCGGTAAGCAACGATTTTTAGCACAACCGGCTCTGACGTATCCGTGCTGGGGCGTGCCACGCCTATGCCGCCTGACTCGCCCGAATGACCGGTGCTTCCTTGGGTAAAGGCCGCGCTCTCCAGGCAAAGGCCGTTTGGCTCGCCGGCCCGGTCCTTGTGCAGCACAAGCAAATAATATCGGCGCCGCGATCCAGACCGTAGGCAGTCCTAAATCGCTCATCGCGAAACATAGTGACATTCCTGGATCGCCGATGCCTCGCCGCCCAGTCATCTCGACGTGACGTGGTTTTGGCGACGGCGACCCTGGGCGGGCGCGCTCCGCTTGGTAGGCGATCGCCTATAACCCGCCGGACCCCCGGACATCTGGAATGACCCGCTCATTCGGGTTCGGGCGCCGCCTTATTCGTGATCCGGCGGCTTCACCCGATCCCTGCCTGAGTATGGGTCGGCGATGGCGATCGTGGCTATCGAGATGACAGGCATGTTCCTTGCGTCAGGAGCCATGGCCCTGACTGGAGGGGCCGCGAGCCGCAAACCGATCTTCAATCGAACCGAATGAGCCGGAGACGGGCGGAAGATGAAATCTTTGTCGTCGCCAAGCGAGTTCCAGATCCGATCGCCGCGAGGCGTCTCGACGCCGCAGGGCCGATCGACCGCGTTGCAGCCCAGATTGCGTGGCGAGGGGAGTTGGCGATGGGCCTCGGCTGCTTACGAAACGCCGGCGTCGAAGCATGAGTAAGGCCATCGACCTCGCCGCCGAACCCTATGCCTTCACGCTCGCTCCTGAGCATTGCGCGCTTCTGATAATCGACATGCAGCGCGACTTTCTCGAGCCTGGGGGCTTTGGCGAGATGCTCGGCAACGACGTTTCGCAGTTACGCCGCACTATCGAACCGAACCGAAAGCTCCTGGCGGCGTGGCGCGCCGCCGGTCTTTCTGTCCTCCATACGCGCGAAGGCCATCGGCCTGACCTTGCCGATTTGCCGCCGGCCAAGAAAATCCGCGGCCGCAGCGCCACGACCATTGGCGACGCGGGTCCCATGGGCCGCATTCTGGTGCGCGGCGAGGCCGGCCACGACATTATCCCTGAGCTTTATCCGGCGCCCGGAGAGCCAGTCATCGACAAGCCGGGCAAGGGCGCGTTCCACGCCACCGATCTGCACGCGATCCTGCAGCACCAGGACGTCAAGCAGCTCGTCGTCACCGGCGTGACGACCGAGGTCTGCGTCAACACCACGGTGCGGGAGGCCAACGACCGCGGTTACGATTGCCTCGTGCTCGAAGACTGCGTCGGGTCCTATTTCCCGGACTTCCACGCCATGGGCCTGAAGATGATCAAGGCGCAGGGCGGCATCTTCGGCTGGGTGTCCAGTTCAGAGGGCGTGATCGAGGCTTTGGCCGGGTGGAAGCGCGCCAGCTAGGGCGAGGCGCAAGCAGAAGGAGGGCAGCGATGTCAACGACGGCAACGGCGACAGGGCGCGAGCGCTATTGGGTTCCGGGCGACTGGAACGCCTTCTTCGGGTTCGGGACCAACATTCTGGTCAACGTCCTCGTCCTGACCGGACTCCTGCGCTTCGTCCTGAAGATGCCCAACTCGCTCGTCTTTGGGCGAATTCTTCCCGCCCTCGGGCTGATGCTGTTCCTCAGCACGGTTTACTACGCCTGGCTTGCCTATCGGCTGGCGCAGAAGACCGGCCGCACCGATGTGTGCGCCCTCCCGTCGGGCACCAGCGTGCCGCACATGTTCGTCGTCACGTTCGTGGTCATGCTGCCGATCCTGCTCAGGACGAATGATCCGATCCAGGCCTGGGAGGCGGGGCTCACCTGGGTGTTCGTCCAGAGTTTCGTCTTGATGGCGGGCGGCTTCATCGCGCCAGTGATCCGCAGAATTACGCCGCGCGCGGCGCTGCTCGGCTCGCTCGCCGGCATTTCCATCACCTTCATTTCGATGCGGCCCGGCCTCCTGGTGTTCGAGACGCCGCTCATCGGCATGGTCTGCTTCGCCATCATTCTCGCAAACTGGTTTGGCGGCGTGCGCTATTTCCAGGACGTGCCGGGCGGCCTGATCGCCATCGCGGCGGGAACGCTCCTCGCCTGGGGATCGAACATTTTCGGCCTTGGCTACGGCGGCTTGAGCGTAGGCAGCGTCGGCGACGCCTTTTCCCACTTCGGCTTCTCGTTCCCCGTACCGGCGGTCGGCCACGTTTTTTCGGGCTTCAAATTCATCGGAATCATATTGGTCACCGCGATTCCGTTCGGCATCTATGACCTCGTCGAGGCGATGGACAATGTCGAGAGCGCCGCCGCGGCCGGCAACTCGTTCCCGACAACCCAGGTGCTGACAGCCGACGGCGTCATCAGCCTGATCGGGTGCCTCCTGGGCAATCCGTTCATCAACGCGGTCTATATCGGCCATCCGGGCTGGAAGGCGATGGGCGGGCGGATCGGCTATTCCGCCGCCACTGGCGTCATGGTGCTGGTGCTCACCTGGCTCGGCATCGTGGCCCTGGTCTCGAGCCTGATCCCGGTGGTCGCGATCCTGCCGATCCTGCTCTACATCGGCATGCTGATCGGCTCGCAGGCCTTCCAGGAGTCGCCGCGGAGTCATGCGCCGGCGATCATCCTGGCGATGATTCCGCAGATCGCCGCCTGGGGCAAAACCATGATCGACGGCGCGCTTGGCGCCGCTGGCACCAACGCGGCCACGGTCGGCTTCGACAAGCTCGGCGCCACGGGCGTTTTGTACAAGGGCCTGCAGACGCTTGGCGGCGGCGCGACGCTTGCGGGCATCATTCTGGGCGCCGTGACCGTGTTCATTATCGAGCGCCAACTCGAGAAGGCCGCGGCGTTCGCGCTCGCGGGCTCGATCCTGACGTTCTTCGGCCTGATCCACGCCGAGGATCTCGGCGTCGGGCAATCGCCGGTGGTGGCGCTGAGTTATCTCGGTATCGCCGTGATGCTCTACGCCTTCGCAAAATTCGCCCATGTGGCGCCGGCCGAGCCGAGCGAGATCGACCCCCACCACCTGAGCGTCCAGGCGGCGGAATAGGGGAGGAGCCGCCGGCGGGTCGTCCGCCGGCGGACGAACGCAAGGGTGCGCGCCAAGCGCTCTTTGCGTTTTCTGCATAGCGCCGTTCAAGCAAAAGAAAAAAAACGAAAATAAGCGTGAGCAAAATAACCTTCGTTTACTTACGTTTATTTTTTCGAATCGAGACTTTTCAATGAGTTATGGCCGAGAAAAATAAAAAAATCTTCCCCATTTGCTGACTCAAGCGACATGTCCCAAACGCATGCCTTGGTTCCTTTTTCTCCGAGCGGCGTCTCAAGCCAATTCTGCCCCTCCTCCATTCCTCCCGAACGCCCCGGCGACGCCCGGGTTTCAGAACCGCTAAGGGACAAAGGTAGCACGGACTTCGGTTTTTGCCAAGGAAGAGACGCGGAAAATTTTGGCGCCGATGTCCTGCGGACGCGCTGCTCTGCCGAAACGGATGACGCTTCGGGGGGTCAAAACCCGATCTGCCCTTGCCGTAGCGACCGCTCAGGTGAAGGGTTTCGGACGCCGGCCCGCTGCGGACGGTCGTGCGGGATCGGGGGCCGGCGTTCGAAAGCCTCCCAAGGAGGAAACCGCGGGGAGGACGGGGCCGTTTGGCGAGCGCGACTATGGGGATTTGAGGATCGCGGACGGCTGGCGAGCGAGGCGTCGGCAGCCGGCGGCGTTCAATGTTTTCAGCGGAAGCGGCGACGGCGGACGTTTTCCGAGGCGACGATGCGCGGGAGCGAGGCGTTGGCATCGGTCGAAGGAGGATTGGCGACCTCGCTCGGGCATGGCGCTCGTGTTCCTGCGCGCGGCTGGAGGCGGAGGCGATCGACGGTGCGAGGCGGGGTGCGTGGCGACGGTCATGAGGTGTCGATCCTGATCCGGCTCGGGGATGGCGATCGCACGGGGCGCGGGCCTTCGAAGGTCTCGACGACGATCATCTGGCCGCCGCAGCACGGGCAGCTGCGGAAGGACGAAGCTGGTTCAGCGTCGCCGTCGGCGTCGGCGGCCGCGCTCTCGGGCGAAACCTTGGATGGGGCGAGCAATTGTCGGGCGCGCTCGATGTTCTGGGCGCGAACCGCGCCGGCGAACAGGCCGTAATGTCGGATGCGGTGGAAGCCGCTCGGCAACACGTGCAGGAGAAAGCGGCGGATGAACTCGGCGGCGTCGAATCTCATGGTCTTCATCCGGTCGCGGCCTTTGATCCGGTAGTCCTTCCACTTGAAGGCGACGACCTTGTCGTCGAGCGCGATGAGCCGGGAGTTCGAGATCGCGACGCGATGGGTGTAGCGCGACAGGTAGGCGAGCACGGCCTGCGGGCCGGCGAACGGCCGCTTGGCGTAGACCACCCATTCGGATCGGCGAAGCGGTGCGAGCGCGGCGTCGAAGGCGCTCTTCTCGCCGAGGGGCGCGAGGTCGCCGAGGAAGACGAGGCGGCCGGTCGTATGCAGGGCCGTGAGCCCTTCGAGGAAGAGCCGGCGGAAGAGACGCGACAGCACGCGCACGGGCAGGAAGAAGCCGGGCTTGCAGGCGATCCAGCGCGAACCGTCCGGCGACAGGCCGCCGCCGGGAACGATGACGTGGACGTGCGGATGGTGGGTCAGCGCCGAGCCCCAGGTGTGCAGCACGGCGGTCAGGCCGATGCGCGCGCCCAGATGCTTCGGGTCGGCGGCGATCGTGGTCAGCGTCTCGGCTGCGGTTCTGAACAGGAGATCGTAGACGGCCGCCTTGTTCTGGAACGCGACGGCGCCGATTGCGGCCGGCAGGGTGAAGACGACGTGATAGTAGGGAACCGGCAGGAGCTCCGCCTCGCGGTCTTCGAGCCACTTCCGCGCCGCGGCCGCCTGGCACTTCGGGCAGTGACAATTCCGGCAGGAGTTGTATGCGACGCGCTCGTGCGCGCAGTCCTCGCAGCGCTCGACGTGGCCGCCGAGCGCGGCTGTGCGACAGGTCTCGATCGCCGACATGACCTTCAACTGGGCGAGGCTCACGTGCCTGGTGTTGGCCTTTCGCCACGCCGCCCCGTGGGCGCGAAAGATGTCGGCGACCTCGAGGGGAGGCCGCGCCACGCGACCGTAGTCAGGCGGGCGGCGTTCGCTTCGTCAGCTTGATGTCCAGCCGGTCCAGCGGACTCTTGATGTCGCGGACCGTGTTGACGGCGACGCGGGTGTAGAGCGCGGTCGTCTCGAGCTTCGCGTGCCCCAACAACACCTGGATCACGCGAATATCGACGCCCTGTTCGAGCAGGTGGGTCGCAAAGCTGTGCCGCAGCGTATGCGGAGAAACGCGCTTGGAGATTCCAGCCAGGTCTTTGGCGGCGGTGACGGCGCGGTTGAGCTGCCGCTCAGTCACCGGATTGATCGGGTTCTGGCCGGGAAAGAGCCAGACCTGCGGCCGCGCCGCCTTCCACCATTCACGCAGGAGCTGGAGCAGTTGGGGCGACAGCATCACATCGCGATCCCGCTGTCCCTTGCCCTGCTCGACCCTGAGCATCATGCGCCCACTGTCGATGTCGGACACCTTCAGGTGCGCGACCTCAGACACCCGGAGGCCTGCGCCGTAGGCGACACTGAGCGCGGCCTTGTACTTGAGGCTCGGCGCGGCCTGGAGGAGACGCGCCACCTCCTCCTGGCTCAGGACGACCGGCGCCTTGCGCGGCTTGGTCACGGTCCTCAGAGGACGAACGAGATCGGGCTTTTCGAGCGTCACGGTGAAAAAGAACCGCAGCGCGGCGATGGCGGCGTTGATCGTTCCAGGGCTGGCCTGCTGCTGCGCCATATGCAGTTGATAGCGGCGAAGATCCTCGCTCGTCGCCTTATCCGGCGATCGGCCGAGGAAGGCTGCAAACTTCCTCACAGTGCGAACGTAGTCCCTCTTCGTGTCTTCGCTGAACCGGCGCGCCGTGATGTCGTCGATCAGGCGCTGACGCAGCGGACTGACGGGCTTCTTGGACATGGAAAGCTCCTGTCTCGCATGGGGTTGAACCCCACGATCTTGAGACAGGCATTGGCCTTCACGTCGGCCGACCCCGGCCTTTCGACTTCTCCCGCTACCTCTCGCCGCCCCTACCGCGCGAGCGGTTTAGTCCTTGGGCGGACTCCGGCCCTTCAGCCATCGCGATGCAACGGCAAGGATCGCAAATAGCAGTCGTTCCGCGACTGAGACAACGATGCGGCTTCCGACGCCTTCGATGCCGAGGCGAACCCCCCTTCGTGTCGGACTTCAGAATCGAAAGCCGCGATACGAGATACTGGGCCTGATCTGCGGCCCGTTCGTCGGTCATGCCGTGCTCGGCACAGAGGAAAGCGGCTCCCAGCGTCGCCGCGACCTAGCGATCAAAATCTAATTCGCTTTCTGTAAGCGCTGATTGCTTCCGTGAATCGCAAACTCATCAATGTCCTTTGAGCCAGATCGCAAAAAATCAAGGAAGTCGACGTTCCTACATTTGCACGTTTCGCAGACGCTCAGCAAAACGAGGGTGTCGCGAAGGCCGTTTTCCGTGGTAAGCCCGTCAATGACGCGCCGAAGCAATGCGAATGCCTTCACTGCGTGCTCCGCATTATTGTTGTTCCATGGGACTTCGTCGAATTCTAAAAAAGTAAACATCTTATTGCGATTTTTTTGCAAACGCTCGACGAGCTTGCCTGCAGCTTCACCGATTTCATCGTCGACAAGACCTTTATAGAATCGATCAATGGAATTCCGTAATTTGCCGAGGAAGCGTTTCTTGAGGCCGCGTCGGTCCACCGTTTCAATTATCGGTTTTAGCACGCCGGCAAAATTTACTGCGAGCTGCTTTAGCCCTTTTTCAAAGGGGTGCTCGAGTATTGCGCTGTTCAAATCCCTGATGAAATGGATGAGACATTTTTGCTGCCGACAATTTATCGCATCGTACGCCGCATAGAAGTCTGTGACCAAGACGCCCGAGAAATTCTTGAGCAACTCTTGGATCGTGTTGCCCTCTCGCGTTGGTGTGAAGAAATAAGCGACCTCTTCCATGCTGGTTAGGACCCACACGTAGCCATTCAAACCTCTGACGCTGACACTCGTCTCGTCAATATGCAACAGGCTACCGCTACAGAGCTTTTTAACGAGCCTGTCATGAGTACTTTCGTACAACTGTGCCGCCGTCATCTTCATTTGGTTTGTCCAGCCACGCGGTAGAGGCAAACCGAAGAGCTTACTTATGCTAGACTCAATAGTCATTTGGGGGAGGCGAAGTTCAATGTTTTGGTACATTGCGTACGCGACGAGATTCCAACCGTATTTGGCGGGAGTCCAGCGAATATCTGACGATTTGAATATTGTTCCACATGATTGGCATCGTTGCCGATGGATCAAGTAGCGTACCACCCAGCGTTTGATTCCGTACCTCATAAATCGAAGGTCGATGACGGTCTTGCTTCTTGTCCCATGGCTGTAAATCTTCTTTGATTTGCAGGTTGGACAATGCGAAGCAGCCAGGTAACCGATCGTGACGTTTGGTTTCGGTTTGGCATGGCGCGTAGTAGCTGGCACCGCAGCGCGGAGCTTTTTTTTACCCGACCTCACATAGACACGCTCTCGCTGATAATCCCAATAGGCAGCCTTGTTGATGGTCTGCATTTCCGGCAGCGCGAACGCAATGTGGCCGAAGCGGTACGGGCTTTCCCGCTTCATGTCGGATGTAAGAACCACCTCTCTTTGCGACGACTTGGCGTCAGGGGGTGCCACGCGACGTAGGTCGACCAGTCTGTTCGCCACGAGCTCAAGGGCTTCGCAGTCCCGCCGGTTGTAATCGAGTAGCGTCTGCTTCACCGCAGGGTCCCTGGATACCTCCCATCGATGCCGCCAAACGATCGTTTCGAGCCCCGACGTTAGCGAGCCTGACCATCGGAATCCCAGGTACCCGGCGATCTCCTTCAATCCATTGGAGTACGTCGGGAAATAGACGTGGGCGTAAATGAAAGAAAGAAGGTTTGTCGCGCGATCGACTGCGGTGGCTGCGTGAGAACCTTCAGGAGGTCCACCGTGACGTTGGCGCATCCGCTTCAGAAAAATCGTCTCATAGCTGCCGTAGTGAATCAGGTGCGGATTCGTGATCTCAGAAAGGACGCCTAGCAGCCTGTCGGACTCGGGTTTCGGCGCGGGCGATTTTGGCGAGCTGAAACGTCTTGCGGCGTGGGATCGGCTCCAAGCGCGGTTGAGAGGCGGGATTTGGGTCGCTTCGGACGCCTGCTTTGCTGGCGTGGGAACGCTTGGCGGCCGGGTCAGGCGGGGGTGAGGACGAACATCCGCTTCAAATTCCACGCCATCGTCACGAGGGTCCACTCGCCGCGCACCTTGTCGAGGCCGCGCAACAAGAACTGACGGAATCCGAGCGCCGATTTGATGACGCCGAACACCGGTTCCGGCGTCTGCTTGCGCAAAGCATAGAGCTTGCGGCCTTCGGGCGTCTTCAGCCGATGGGCCATGGCCTCGACCGGCGTCGGATTTTCCGGCGGGGGCCCCTCCTGTCCGAAGCGCTCGCCAAGCGGGGGATGATGCGGCTGACGGCCCATCGCGATCAGCGGTTCGAGTTCGGCCTGCCGGCAAGCCTCGACATTCGCCGCGCTGAAATAGCCGGCGTCCGCCAAAAGCGTTTCGGCCGCGCCCAGTCGTTCGGGCAAAGCCTCGATCTTGCCCAGCATCGGTTCGAGCTGCTGCTTGTCGTTCGGCGCCTGAACCACATCGGCGGCAACGACCAGCAGGCTCCCCGCCGCCACGACCGCTTGAGCGTTGTAGGCCTGCTCGAAGCCGCCGCCCGCCGCCGGCATGATGCGCAAGTCCTCGTCGGTGAGATTGATCTGGTCCTTCGGCAGCGGCCCTTCGACAGGCGGCGCAGGCGGCTTGCCGCCAGGCTTCTTGCCGGTCGTGGCGGTTTTGGCCTCGCGCGCGGCGAGTTTGGCCTCGTGCGCGGCCCGCTCGCGCTCGTATCGCTCTTTCGCCCGCGCCTCGATCTTCGCCCGCGCCTCCGCAAGCTTGGCCAGACGCTTCTCGCGCAAGGCCAGCTCTTCGGGAATTGACATGCCGTCAGGGACATCGGCCTCGTCCGCCGCCTCGGCGCGCGCCAGCAAATCCGCTGCCTCGGCTTTCAGTTGCGCCTCGAGCTTGCTCGCGTGCTCCCAAGAAAGCGCGCTGTGACCTAGGAAATCGTTCCATATCAGCTTCTCCTCTTTTGCGTCGTCGGCCCAGAAACTGTGTTGAACGCTTCCATCGGCGGCTTGGATTCGAATACCAATCAAGTAGTAAAAATCCCGGTCGGGTAACCCTTCGACATCCAGAAAGACAGGAGTGTCTTCAAATTTTAGGTCCGGAATACCGACGGCGTGGATTTTGTTCTCGCGGACCGCAAGCGCCCGCAAGGAATGATGATGTTTCTCTTGTTTGCCTCTCAACTCCCTGCGGCGACGGCGCGGACGGAATGTGTAGGACAGCTGGGTGACCGTGAAGATACCCTTGCTGTGGAGCCTCTGGCGATCATTCTCCGATATGCCAGACAGCAGACTGAGTTCGTCCTTTTCCCTCGCCTGCGTGCTGCACCGAGTTTTGAACTCGCACTGGCCGCAATGTCGGTTCAGCACAAGGTCCGGGGGCGAATTGCCGGCCAGAAATTCAGTGATCTCTTTGATCCGCTGTCGTACCTCGCTGGCGAAGGCGGGTATGATCACCTTTAGCGTCACGTGGCTGTCGCCATGCACGATGTTGCCGAAGTGTACCTCGCGTCTGAGCACTTCGGAGAGCAGGAGCGCATCGAACGCGAGCAGCAGCTTGTGCTTCTTTGCAAGTTTGTTGGCGAATTCGAAACGATAGGGGATGAACTGGGCGGGCCTGCCGCGGCCCTCGGAGGGTATTCTCTCAACAGCCTGTAAGCGGGACACTAATTCTCTCGTTCCCCAGCGCACATCGATCGCAAGGCGCCAGATCGCGTCCTTGGGATTCTTAGGAACGGGCGGGGCGGTCGCACGGTCGCTCTCCGGGACCGTCGCGAACGAGCGTCTGAGCCCATATTCCAAATAAGCTTCGTTCTGCGGGCGCGCCCACTCCGCATAAATGTTCCCGGTCGCCGGTTCCGCGCGTGATCGGAGCCAGCACTTGGTAGCGCATTCGAGGTAGGCCTCGAAGAGCTGGGAGCTGACGATCATGCACGCCTTCGGATTCACCACACGCCGCGGAGCCGGAAAACAATCCGTAACTCTGTCAGATAGGCGAGTGCGAGCAAGCGGGTCAGGTCGCCGGCTTTCGTGATCCAGTCTCGAAGCTCGCCCAATTGGCGAAGAATGCTTTCATCGGCAGAGCAGAAGTCCATCGGTGACGAGGATCCGTGGGTCGGCCATATGTCTTCGTTGACGCGCTTGATGTGCGAAGCTTTCGGTGCAAACGCAAGAAGAGGGCCGTAGGCACTTAGCGGGACTGACCGCTTTACGTCGATCCGCGACATTCAATCGCTCCCGACGAATTACCGCAAAGGGTCGATTCCAGACCAACTGATTGGGTTTTGACTTCTAGGCTTCCAAACTCCGCCACCTTCTTCGAGAGGAGAAGGGGGAAAGCGCGTCAACCCGATCGTCAACTCACTTTAAAAGCCGCTGGCGCCGCGCCTGGTAGGCGCCGCCGGCTCGCCGGCGAAAAAGATGCTCCGATCGAGCTTAGCGACCCCGTCCCAGCCGCCGAGCGCGAGCGCGTGGTCGATCTCGCGCCGGAAGAGCTCGAGCACCCAGAAGACACCGTCCTCGCCGCCGCAGGCGACGCCCCAAAGGTGCGGGCGCCCGATCAGAATCGCGCGCGCGCCGAGCGCCAGCGCCTTGACGACGTCGATTCCGCGGCGGAAGCCGCCGTCGATCAGGACCGGCGCCTGCCCGCCGACCGCTTCGACCACCCCCGGCAGCGCCCGGACCGTGGCGACCGCCCCGTCGAGCTGGCGCCCGCCATGATTGGAGACGATGATTCCGTCGGCGCCGCGCTTCACCGCCTCGCGCGCCTCGCCCGGGCGCAGAATGCCCTTGAGGATCAGCGGGCCGCGCCATTGCCCGCGCAGCCGTTCGACATCGCTCCAGCCGACGTCGGGATCGAGCTGCTCGTTCATGAGGGGGCCGAAGGCGCCGATCGACGTCCGCTCGCCGTAATTGACGAAAGTCGGCGACGGCGTCTCGCGCATGCGCAGCATCCATCCCGGCCGGCTTAGAAAGTCGATCACGCTGCGCGGACCCCAGCGCAGCGGGAAGGTCATGCCGTTGCGGGCGTCGCGGTCGCGCCCCGCCACCACCTGGTTGTCGACGGTGAGGATGAGCGCCTTGTAGTCGGCCGCCGCGGCGCGCGCCGCGAACTCAGCGGTCAAGCCGCGATCCTTGTACAGAAACACCTGCATCCATTTCGGCCCCGGCGTCGCGGCGCCGATGTCTTCGATGGTCGCGGTCGAGGCGTGGCTGGTGCAGTAGATCGTGCCGAACCGCGCCGCGGCGCGCGCAGCCGCGAGTTCGGCGTGCGGCCACAACAGGCCGGCGAGGCCCGTCGGGCCGATGATGACCGGCGATGGCAGCTTGACGCCGAACAGCTCGACCGACTGATCGCGGGTCGGCGCTCCGGCGAGCAGGGTCGGAACGAGTTCGAGCGCGGCCAGCGCCGCCTCGTTGTTGCGCATGGTGATCTCGTCGCCGGCGCCGCCATCGACCATGTCGAACAGCATGCGCGGGAGCTGCCTGCGGCGGGCAAGCCGACGCAGCGCAGCGACGCTGTAGCCTTTGCGCTCGAGCGAGGCCTTGTCCATCAGGCGTCGAGCCGATAGGCCTTGATCGCATTGTCACGGAAGAGCTTGCGCTTGTCGGCTGGCGAGAATCCCGCCGTTGCCCAGTCGAGCGTCGCCAGCCATTGCAGATAGCCGCCGGCAAGCTCGGACACCGGCCAGTCGCCGCCGTAGAGAATGCGGTCGGGGCCGAAGCATTCAATCACGTGATCGATGCAGGGCCTGAGCTGATCGCGCGTCCATGTCTTGTGATCGGCCTCGGTGGTGACGCCGGAGAGCTTGCATACGACATTGGGCAGGGCGGCCATCTCGCGAATATGCCCCCGCCACGGGTCGAGGAGTCCGGCTTTGATCCCTGGTTTGCCGATGTGATCGAGGATGAAGGAAACCTCGGGACACTGGCGCATCATGGTCAGCGTGTTCGGCGCCTGCGGGTGAAAAATGCAGACGTCGAACGAAAGGTTGTACTTCGGCAGCAGTCGCAGCGCTTCAAGAAAGCCGGGCTTCAGCATGAACTCCGGATCGGGCTGGCTCTGGATCAGACGGCGCACGCCGCGCGTCGTCTTGAGCGTGGCCACGCGCGCCATCTCGGGCTCAATTCTCCCGCCGCGCTCGAGCGGCAGGCAGACGACGGCGCCGAGGATTCGGCGATCGCGCTTGGCGAGGCTGTCCACCCACTCGGCCTCGTCGAGATATTGCGGCATGTCGACATCGACTTCGACGAAGACGAAGCCTTCCAGCTCGTAAGGTTTCGCAACGTTGGCGAGGTCGTCCGGCGTCCAGTCGCGCTTGAGCGCCGGCGCTTCCGTCGCCCAGGAATAGCCGAACCGCTGCTCGTCGAGGAGATGGATGTGGGAATCGATGATGGGAAAATCGATCACGCCAAATCCCCCTCGCATGCGAAACCCTATAGGCGCGCTCGCCTCACGCTCTCCCGATCCGTCGCAGCACGGGAACCTCGACCGGCAGCTCTTTCAATCCGCCGCGCACGCGCTCGAGCGTTTTGGCCTCCATGGCTTTGACACGCTCGAGATTCTTGAGCGTCTCCTCGATGCGGGCGCGCGGAACGACGACCACCCCGTCGCGATCGCCGACCACCACATCGCCGGAAGCGACCGTCACGCCGCCGCAGACGATCGGCAAGCCGACTGAGCCCGGACCGCGTCGTTGCGGCGAATTCGGCGTGACGCCCATGGCGAAGGTTGGCAGGCCGACGGTTTCGAGGTCGTCGAGGTCGCGCACAAGGCCGTCGGTGACGAAGCCAGCCGCGCCGCGGTTGCGCGCGACGTACATGAGCAGGTCTCCGGTCACGGCCGCCCCTACGTGGCCTCCGGTCCCGACCATGAACACGTCGCCCGGCTTGCTTTCGGCGAGCGCCGCCATGAACGCCAGATTGTCCAGGGGGCCGCAGTCGCAGGTGAGCGCGACGCCGACAAACGATCCGCCTGCGAGTCGCTTGATCCGCCAGTCGAGGGCGCCCGTCCCGTTCATGGCGTCGACGATGAAGCTCGTGGGGGCGCCACGAAAACGCCCGACGACATCGGCCGATGGCCGTTCGACAGACGGGGCGAAAACGATCGGGGGCGGTTCCTCAATCATGGGCAGACCTTCAAGTCTCGATTGTGGGCGGCGGACGGATCGCGCCGCAGGGGTTGGAGAGCGGATAGAAATGCACGTTCGACGCGCCCGGGCAACTGCGGGCGTCTACGAGGCACGTCTGGCGCTTTGGTATTTGACACCCGGACGAGGGTCGTCAACATTGGTTTCCGCAGAAAAATAACTTTCCCCGGTTAGCGGGGGATTGGGTGGTTTGAGTCCATCGCCGGCGCGCCGGATTCAGACCCGCCACGAACGGAGATCGGCAATGACGCAATTCGACAAACTCGCCGTGACGAGGCGCGCCGCGCTGAAAGCGGGATTGGCGGGGGTTACGGCTTCGAGCGCTTTTTTTGGCGTGACGCGCGCCGCCTTCGCCGACGACACCCTGGCGGAGATCAAGAAGCGCGGCGTGCTCTCCACCGCGACCGAAATGCAGTTCCCGCCATTCGATATCTCCGACAATGGAACCTATAAAGGGCTCAACCGGGATCTGGTCGACGCCGTTGGCAAGGAGATGGGGCTCAAGGTCACCTATCTCGATCTGCCCTGGACAAGCGTTCTGCCTGGGCTGGAAGCCAAGAAGTTTGATCTCTGCATCGCGCCGGTGACCATCACCAAGGAGCGCATGAAGCATTACGCCTTCACCGTGCCGATCGCCGACGCGACCGCGGCGCTCATGAAACGCGCCGATGACAAGAGCATCATGAAGCCCGAGGACATCGCTGGGAAAACGGTCGGCGGCCAAAAGGGCACCTCGCAGTTGGCGCAGCTCAAGGCGTTCGCCGCCAAGCTGCCGAAGCCGGTCGAGGTCAAGGAATATGTCGACAACAACCAATCCTACGCCGATCTCGCCGCGAGACGCATCGACGCTGCGGTCAATTCGCTGCCCAACCTCGCTTACGCCGCTCAGCAGCGCTCCGACACGTTCGCTGTTGTGACGCCGCCGTTCGGAGAGCCGACCTATTTCTCGTGGGTCGGCCGGCTGGACGACAAAACGCTGATCGAAGCCATCAACGCGGCTATTCTCAAGGTCGAGGCCGATGGCGCGATGGCGAAGATTCAGAAGACCTGGTTCGGACAAACGATGGACCTGCCGAAGACGGTGCCTCAACCGTCTATCTGACCTGTTCTTAGACGCGGGGGCGGCGCCGGCGGCTCCTCGCGCGCCGCCTTCATGAAACCTGAGGTCATTCTCCATTCGTTCGGCTATCTGACGCAGGCGGCGGCGACGACGATCGCCGTGTCCTTCGCCGGCATTGGGTTCGGGTTTGCGATCGGCGCTCTAGTCTGTGTCGCGCGGGTTTCGCCGCGCGCCTGGCTCAGACGCTCGGGCGGCGCGTACATCAGCGTGTTTCGCGGCGTTCCGCTGCTCGTGCAGCTCCTGTTCATCTACTACTTCCTCGCCGAATACGGGCTCGATGTGCCGGCGATCATGGCCGCGGTCGGCGCGCTGGCGCTATCGTCGGCGGCCTATCAGGCCGAGATTCTGCGCGGCGCCCTCAACGCCGTACCGCGCGGGCAGGGGGAGGCGGCGACCGCACTCGGTTTCTCCGGCCTCGATATCTGGCGGCGCATCCTTCTGCCGCAAGCCTTGAGGATTTCGACGCCGCCGCTCATCAACGAATTCATCCTGCTCATCAAGGCTTCGTCGCTGGTTTCTGTGGTCGGCATTGCTGAACTCACGCGCGTCAGCATGAATATCGCCACCCAGACCTATCGGCCGTTGGAGGCCTATCTTGGCGGTGGGCTCTTCTATCTCGCGATCAATCTTTGCCTGGCGGGCGCGGGCGCGGTTGCGGAACGGCGCCTCGCGCGGGCGGGCGGGCGATGAATTTGAATCTGCTCATGCATTATGCACCCTCGCTTCTGAGCGGCTTCGGTGTCACCATCCTGTGCTGGGGCGCTGGCAGCGCGCTTGGCCTCGTCCTGGGGTTCGCGCTCACGCTTCTCGCTCGGATGCGGATCGCGCCGCTCAACTGGCTCATCAGGGCGTTCATCGAGCTCTTTCGTGGCACGCCGTTCCTGGTGCAGCTCTTCCTCATCTACGCCGGCGGCCCCTCGATCGGCCTCAGGCTCAGCGCGACCGCCGCCGGCATCCTGGGCCTCGGCCTTTACTCGTCGGCCTATTTCGCCGAAATCTTTCGGGGTGGCTTCGCAGCCGTACCGGTCGGGCAGATCGAGGCGGCCGTCAGCATCGGCATGGCGCCGTTCGATACGATGATGCGGGTCATGTTGCCGGGGGCGCTCATCGCCGCGGTTCCCGCGATCGTCAACATGCTGATCATCCTCTCGAAGGAGACGGTGGTGCTGTCGATCATCACCGTGCCCGAGCTCATGTATCAGGTGCAGACAATGGCGGCGGAGACGTTCACGGCGTTCGACGCGATCTTCGCCATGGCGATTTTCTACTGGCTTCTGGTTGAGACGGTGTCGCGCCTCGGCGCCCGGGTGGAAACCCGTGTCACCACTTATCTTGCGCATGAGGCCAAAGCGTGAGCACGCCGATGATCGAGCTTGCCAAGGTCAGCAAGAGCTTCGGCGCGCATCAGGTGCTGCGCGGCGTCGACCTTTCAGTCAGCCGGTCCGAGGTCGTCTGCCTGATCGGGCCCAGCGGATCGGGCAAGAGCACGCTGCTCAGATGCGTGAACTTCCTCGAGCCTTATGATTCCGGTGACCTGCGCATCGACGGCCGGCTGATCGGCTACGAAGATGCTCCGGGCGGAACGCGCCGCCCGATGGCCGCCCGAGCCCTGCGCGAGATGCGGCGCGAGATCGGCATGGTGTTCCAGCACTTCAATCTTTGGCCGCACATGACCGCGCTCAACAATGTCGCCGAACCCTTAAAGCGCGTGCGCGGACTTGCCGCTCGCGAAGCGGGCGAACGCGCGACGGCGATGCTGACGCGGGTCGGGCTTGCCGCCAAGGCCGACGCTTATCCCTCGCGTCTCTCGGGCGGCCAGCAGCAGCGTGTCGCCATCGCCCGGGCGCTGGCGATGCAGCCAAGGCTCATGCTGTTCGACGAGCCGACCTCGGCGCTCGATCCCGAGTTGGTCGGCGAAGTGCTGGAGGTGATGAAGAGCCTCGCCGCAGAAGGCATGACGATGCTCATCGTTACCCACGAGATGGGCTTCGCCGCCCATGTCGCCGGCCGCATCGCCTTCATCGACGAGGGCCACATCATCGATGAAGGCCCGCCGCGCCGGGTGTTCCACGAGAGTCCGGAGCCGCGCGTGCGCCAGTTCCTGCAGACCTACCACGACCGCAACAGCTTTTGAGGGGTGGAGCGCTCTCCCGCATGGGAGAGTGATCGCGGGCCTCGCGCGGCTCCTCGCCTTCAGCTCTGCGCCGCTCTTTCGTTGAGTTGCGGAAAGCCGCGCTGGTGCCAGACCGGATAGGCCGGCTCGACGTCACTCGCGGTGTCGAGCTTCGCCACCTGCTCGGGCGTGAGTTTCCAGCCGACCGCGCCGATGTTCTCGAGCAACTGCTCTTCGTTACGCGCGCCGATGATGACGTTAGCGACGGTCGGGCGGCGCAGCAGCCAGTTGAGCGCGATCTGCGGAATTGTCTTGCCAGTCTCCTTGGCGAGAGCGTCAAGCGCGTCGACGATATCGAACAGGCGATTCTCGTCGTAGCGCGGCCCAGTCTCCGGAATGGTGTGCGCACGGGTGCCGGGCCGCGCCGGCTGTCCACGCCGGATTTTGCCGGTCAACTTACCCCAGCCGAGCGGGCTCCAGACGACGGCGCCGACGCCCTGATCGCGGCCGAGCTGCATGAGCTCCCATTCATAGTCGCGATTGAGCAGCGAATAATAGGCTTGGTGCGCCACATAGCGAGCGTAGCCGTAACGGTCCGACGCCGCGAGCGACTTCATCAGATGCCAACCGGAGAAATTCGAGCAGCCGATGTAACGGACCTTGCCGGCGCGTACGAGCTGATCGAGGGTGGAGAGCGTCTCCTCGACCGGCGTGTTGTAATCCTGCCCGTGCAGTTGGAAGAGGTCGATCGTCTCGACGCCGAGCCGCTTGAGCGAGCCCTCGATCGCCTCCAAAAGATGCAGGCGCGATGAGCCGTAGTCGTTCGGGCCGTCGCCCGTCGGGAAGGTCGCCTTGGTGGAAATGAGCAGGCGGTTGCGCTTGCCCTTGATCGCCTCGCCCAGGATCTGTTCGGCGAGCCCGGCAGAGTAGCCGTCGGCGGTGTCGAAGAGACTCACGCCGTGATCGAGACATACGTCGATCAGTCGGGACGCGCCGGCGGCGTCGGTCGATCCCCACGCCTTGAAGAAGTCGTTGCTGCCGCCGAACGTGCCGGTGCCGAAACTCAGCGCCGGCACGCGCAGGCCGGAATGGCCGAGACGATTATATTCCATGCGTAACTCCTGTCCTACGGCGCAGCGCCTGACGGCGCCGCGTCCGCGCGGGACCATACACGGGAGACCGCCGTTGCGCTGCCCATGCGATCTCAGCCGACGGATGGCGGATCGACATTGATCGCGCCGGCGAACTTGCGCATGAGGCGGGTGAGATCGTCGATGTCGCGAACGTTCCATGTCTTGAAGACCGCGCGGCTCATCCGGTCGCGCGCGACGTCAAGCAGGTGTGGACGCGCGACGACAGCGCCGGGCGCAGCGTACTGAGGATTGGCGCGCCATAATCGCGATCGGCGGCAATGGGGAGGGTGTTCATCCAGCCTCCGGGCCAGCCAGCACGAACCGGTCCCCTGGGTCATGCGCGTTCCACGGGAACAGACCGCGCACATCCTGCGTTCCAGTGCAAAGTCAGGGTCCGCCAATGCTCGATGCCGAGATCCGTATTTCCGTTGATGTAGCCATGCCGGCGCCGCCCGGCTTGCGCTATGTGGGCGACGACGGTCCCGCGATCCGGCGCAGGCGCGCGGGCAAGGGCTTTGTCTATCTCGATGCGATGGGCAGGCGGGTCGCGAACGCCGACACGCTTGAGCGCATACGCTCGATGGTGATCCCACCGGCATGGACCGATGTCTGGATCTGCGCAGCGGCGGATGGGCACATTCAGGCGACCGGCCGCGACGCCAAAGGGCGCAAGCAATACAAATATCACGCCGAATATCGCGAGGCGCGAGAGCAGTCGAAATATGAGCACTTGTTCGAGTTCGCCGCAGCGCTGCCGACCATCCGGGCGAAGGTCGCCGAACACATGAACCTGCGGGGCCTGCCGCGCGAGAAAGTTCTGGCGACAGTCGTGCATCTCTTGGAGAGGACGCTGATCCGCGTTGGCAACGACGAATATGCGAGAAACAATCAGAGCTATGGGCTGACGACCCTGAAAAGCGATCACGTCGCGGTTGCGGGCTCCGAGGTTCGTTTCCAATTCACTGGCAAGAGCGGCAAGCAATGGTCGCTCGCGATGCGCGACCGGCGCGTGGCGCGGATCGTCCGGACTTGCCAGGAGCTGCCCGGACAGGATCTTCTGCAATATTTCGACGAGGAAAAGGCGTTGCACGCGGTCTCATCCGGCGATGTCAACGCCTACCTCAGAGAGATCACTGGCGGCGACATCACCGCGGCCGCTTTGGGAAACACTGCGGCCGTCTGCCGGAAGTCCTACATCCATCCGGGAATCGCAGACGCCTATCTTAGCGGCGCGTTTGGAATCCAGGCCGTGCAGGAGAGCGGCGCGTCTCACTCCGCGGGCCTGACGGCCGAGGAGGCGGCAATTCTCGCGCTTCTCAGAAGCTCGTAACCCTCACCCCAACCCCTCTCCCCGCGGGAGAGGGGAGAACGCAGCCGACCCTCCTTCTCCCTCAGGGAGAAGGTGGCGCCGTAGGGCGTCGAGAGACGCCCGTCTTTCGACGGGCTATCGCGCCGGATGAGGGGGCCGCGCCTTTACTGTGCGCCGACAGGTGATAGGCTGTCGGATCGGCAGGCGAAGGAGGCGCGCGATGGCGAGCTTCAACTCGAAGACAATCTCCCATATCCACCACGAGCTGCATTCGCACCTGCCGTCCGAGCCGGCCTTGCGCACCAAGGCGCTCGAAAGCCTGCTCGCCGAGAAGCGGCTCATCGATCCCGCCGCGGTCGACGCCTGGATCGAAATGTATCGCGATGAGATTGGACCGAAGCGCGGCGCCGCGGTCGTCGCGCGCGCCTGGAGCGATCCGGCGTTCAAAGCGCGGCTAATGAGCGATGGGACGGCCGCGATCGGCGAATTGGGCTTTGCCGGCCACGCGACCGGTCACTTGCAGGCGGTCGAGAACACGGCGGAGGTGCACAACCTCGTCGTCTGCACGCTCTGCTCCTGCTATCCGTTCTCGCTGCTGGGCTTATCGCCATCCTGGTACAAGTCGAACGAGTATCGCGCCCGTGCGGTGCGCGATCCGCGCGGGGTGCTGGCGGAGTTCGGCGTCGAGCTTGACGAGAGAACCCAAGTCCGGGTCTGGGATTCGACCTCGGAGCGGCGCTATCTCGTCGTGCCCGAGCGGCCCGAGGGCGTCGAGGATTGGGACGAGCCGGCGCTCGCCAAGCTCGTCACACGCAATTCAATGATCGGCGCCGAACGCGATCTCTCTCCGGCGCGGGCGAAAACCTGATGGACGGCGTTCACGATCTCGGCGGCCGCGAAGGGTTCGGCCCCATCGTCGATAAGGCCGACGATAAACCGTTCCACGCCGATTGGGAGATTCGCGACTTCAGCTTGAAGCAGGCGTCGGCCGGGTCCTCAAGCTGGACGATCGACTGGTTCCGTTATTGCCGTGAGCTCGCCGTTCCGGTCGACTATCTGACGCGGCCATATTACGACCAATGGCTCACGACGCTCGCCGCGCAGCTGATTGACGGGGGCTATCTGACGCTCGACGAGATCAAGGGCGGGGCCTCGACCTTTGTGCCTAAGCCTAGCCTTCCGCCGCAAACGCCGGAGGCCGCGCGCGCCTTCGTGAAAACGGCGAGGAGCTTCGCCGTCAGCGTCAATACGCCGCCGCGCTTCGCGCTTGACGACAGGGTGCGATGCCGGCTCGATGGCGGTGAGGGCCATACGCGCCTGCCGGGATATGCGCGGGGCAGGGCGGGGATCATTGATTCCCATCACGGCGGCCATGTGCTGCCTGATGCGTCAGCGCGCGGCGAGAAGCGGGGCGAGCATCTCTACACCGTGAGCTTCGCCTCTGCGGACCTTTGGCCGGAAGCGAAGGGAAGCGCCGACCGCGTTTTCGTCGATCTCTGGGAGAGCTATCTTGAGCCGGCCTGAGCTCGGCTTTCTCAAAGCCAAGGACGGCGAGGCGGTGTTTGGCGAGCCGTGGCACGCGCAAACCCTCGCCCTCGCGGACCTGCTCGTCAAAAGCGGCGCGATTTCCCCCGCGCGATGGGCCGAGACGCTCGGAGCCGAGATCAAGGTGCTCAATGCCGAGCCCGACGACCGCGAAAACTATTACCGCGCCGTGCTCGCGGCGCTCGAGCGGGTGCTCGCGGAAAACGACAGCGTCACCCGCGCGGAACTCGACGAGCGCGAGCATCAATGGGAGCGCGCCTTTCTCAACACGCCGCATGGCAAGCCGGTCGAGCTCAGCGCGGGCATAAAGCCGGACTAGCGAGTCTCAGGGTCGCCGCGAGATCTACCCGCCGGCGATCAAACGCCAGTCACCGTCGTCCCGCTGAAGCACCGTCGCCCGCAAGCCGAATGGCTCCGGCGTGACGCCGCGGATCCAGAGCTCCATGCGCTGGGCCTCGACCTCGACAAAAATCGCATTCGCCCGATCTGCTTCGCTGGGAAAGTAGACGTCATAGGCGGACTTCCAACGGCTCCGCGTCTGGGATGCGTCCTCGTGCAGCGCGGCTTTGCCGACCAGGTTGACGAAGGCGAGGTCGGGATCGTGCTGAAAGAGGATCGAGACCTCGGCGGCGCGCCGCATGTCGGCCGCCTTGTTCGAGCGCCCATCAGTGAGGAACCGGATCTTCCACGGGTCCTCGCCGGGATCGTTCAGCACCCGCCCCATGGGCCGTATGTGGGAGGCGCCGGCGCCGGCTGCCGTGGCGAGCCAACAATAGCGAGCGCTTCGCATCGTTTTGGCCGCGCCCTCCAGTAGGTGGTTCACGTCGATGGCATTGGGCTTGACCTTCGTTTCCAGCATTGGAGCACCCTCCGTTTTCGCCACCCCGCCACCTCGATCTGTATCAGATGTTGACCAATAAGTCTAGACTAAATAGTCTACAACGATGGGACGGGCGCAATTCGATCAAGCCGGCTTCCTGGCTGCCGCCCGCGCACTCATCGCAGAGCGCGGGCCTCAGGCTGTGACCGTCAATTCTGTCGCTGAGCGGCTGAAGGCGCCCAAGGGTTCGTTCTATTATCGCTTCGCATCGCGCGACGCGCTGCTTGGCGAAGTCTGGCTCAAGACCGTGCTCGCCTATCAGGAGGGTTTCGTCGCCGCGATCGAGGCGAGCGACGGCCTCCGCGCCGCGCTCCACACGCCGGCCTGGGCCCGCCTGCATTTGGACGACGCCCGGCTGCTCATGCTCTATAGCCGCCACGATTTCGTTCACGGCGATTGGCCGGCGCCGCTCAGGCGCGGCGTCGCCAATCAGGCTGAGCGCTTCGAAGCCTGCTTGCGGATGTTTGCCCGCGGCGCCTTCGGCGGCGCCGGTCGCGCCGAGATGCGCCGCGCGACATTCGTCCTAGCGGAGGTCCCGGTCGCCGCGGTGAAGCCCCATCTCCAACGCCGCGAGCGGCCGCCGCCGCTGGTCGATGACCTGATCGCCAAGACGTATCGCGCCATTGTCGGCGGCGGGGCCCGCAGAGGCAATGCCGACGGCGGCGCTTCAACGCGCTAAAAGGTCAGCCTACTCGCGCAAGCGCCGCCGGGAGGCGAAATTCATGTCCAACCAACGATGGCACAAGAAACTCGTGGGCAACCGGGAGCTTTCACCGGAAACCTTGATGATGGGATATGGCTACGATCCGTTCCTGTCCGAGCGTTCGCTCAAGCCGCCGGTCTTTCATACTTCGACTTTCGTCTTCCGCACCGCCCAGGACGGCAAGGAATTCTTCGAACTGGCCTATGGCCTGCGCCAGAAACGGCCGAACGAAGAACCGGGCCTCATCTACAGCCGGATCAACAACCCCGATCTCGAAATGCTCGAGGACCGGCTGGCGATCTGGGACGAGGCGGAGGGCAATCTTGCGTTCGCCTCGGGCATGGCCGCCATTTCGACCAGCCTCTGGGCTTATGCTCGGCCCGGCTCGGTCGTCGTTCATTCGGGCCCGGTCTACGGCGGCACGGATTTTCTCTTGAAGAGGATCCTGCCGCAATTCGGCGTGACCTCGATCGAGTTTCCGGCGGAGGGCGGGGCCAAGGCGATGGAGGAGGCGGTGAACCGGGCGCGCGCCGCCGGTCCGGTCGCGGCGCTTTATCTCGAGACGCCGGCCAATCCGACCAACGGCCTGGTCGACATCGGCCGGGCCGGAGAACTCGCCGACGGCCTCAGGGGCGGGGATGGAAAGCGCCCGGTGATCATCGTCGACAATACGATGCTCGGGCCCTTGTACCAGACGCCCATGGTCCATGGCGCCGATCTGGTTGTGACATCGCTGACCAAATATGTCGGCGGCCATTCCGATCTGATCGCGGGCGGCTGCTCGGGAACGACTGCGGCGCTCGACCCGATCCGCGGCATGCGCACGATCCTCGGCACGATGTGCGATCCCAACACCGGGTGGCTGTTGATGCGCTCGCTCGAAACGTTGAAGCTCAGAATGACCGCCGCCGCGGAGGGCGCGCGCAAGGTGGCGGAGTTCCTGCGCGGCCATCCTAGGGTCGCCTCGGTCTGGTATTTGGGCTTTCTGCCCGAGGACCATCCTGACCGGCCGATCTTCGAACACCAGTGCAAAGGCGCGGGCTCGACCTTCAGCTTCGAGGTGAAAGGCGGCGAAGCGGAAGCCTTCGCCGTGCTGGACAGGCTCGAAGTGATCAAGCTCGCCGTCAGTCTGGGCGGAACCGAGACTTTGGCCTCGCATCCCGCGGCCATGACCCATTCCGACATTCCGCCAGAGGAACAGATGCGCCTGGGGATCACGCCCGCTCTGATCCGCCTGTCGGTCGGCATCGAAAATCCGGACGATCTCATCGCCGATCTCGACCAGGCGTTAAGGGGCTGACGATCCCGGCGCGCCGCTCCTGACGGACGAATTTGAACCCGCCGAGACTGCGTCGCTCAGCGGCTTCTCACGCCAGGCTCGGCAGGTCGAGGCCCTTCTCGCGCGCGCATTGAACCGCCGCGTCATAACCCGCGTCGGCGTGGCGCATGACCCCGCTGGCCGGGTCGTTCCACAACACCCGCTCGATGCGCCGCGCCGCTTCCGGCGTGCCGTCGCAGACGACGACCATGCCGGCGTGCTGCGAGAAGCCCATGCCGACGCCGCCGCCATGATGGATCGAGACCCATGTCGCCCCCGAAGCGCAATTGAGCAGCGCGTTGAGGAGCGGCCAGTCGGAAATCGCGTCGGAGCCGTCAGCCATCGATTCCGTTTCGCGGTTTGGCGAGGCGACCGAGCCGGAATCGAGATGGTCGCGACCGATGACGATCGGCGCCTTGAGTTCGCCCGACGCGACCATTTCATTGAAGGCGAGGCCGAGCCGATGCCGGTCGTCGAGACCCACCCAGCAGATGCGCGCCGGCAGACCCTGGAACTTGATCCGCGAACGCGCCATGTCGAGCCAATTGTGCAGATGCGGATTGTCCGGCATGAGCTCTTTGACCTTGGCGTCGCTTCTAAAAATGTCTTCGGGATCGCCCGATAGGGCCGCCCAGCGGAATGGCCCGACGCCGCGGCAGAACAGCGGCCGGATATAGGCTGGCACGAAGCCCGGGAAGTCGAAGGCGTCCATGACGCCCTCCTCCAGCGCCATCTGGCGGATGTTGTTGCCATAGTCGACGGTCGGCACGCCGGCGTGAGCGTAAGCGAGCATCGCCCGCACATGCTCGCCCATCGACGCCTTGGCCGCGCGCTCGACTCCCTTGGGATCGCTCGAGCGCCGGTCCTCCCACTCCTGCAGGCTCCATCCCTTGGGCAGATAGCCGTTGACGGGATCGTGCGCCGAGGTCTGGTCGGTGACGATGTCGGGCCTGACGCCCCGGCGCAAAAGTTCGGGCAGGGCCTCGCCCGCGTTGCCGAGGAGCGCGACCGAGACGGCTTTGCGCTCCTTCGTCGACCTTTCGATGATGGCGAGCGCGTCGTCGAGATTCTTGGCCTGGATGTCGACATAACCGGTGCGCAGTCGAAATTCGATACTGGATGGGCGGCACTCAACGGCGAGCAAGGAAGCGCCGGCCATCGACGCCGCGAGCGGCTGTGCGCCGCCCATGCCGCCGAGGCCTGCGGTAAGAATCGATCTTCCCCGAAGATCGCCGCCATAGTGCCGGCGCCCCATCTCGACGAAGGTCTCGTAGGTGCCCTGCACGATGCCCTGCGACCCGATATAGATCCACGAGCCCGCGGTCATCTGCCCGTACATCATCAGGCCCTTGCGATCGAGTTCGTTGAAGCAGTCCCAGGTCGCCCAGTGCGGCACCAGATTGGAGTTGGCGATCAGGACGCGGGGCGCGTCCGTATGGGTTCGGAACACGCCGACGGGCTTGCCGGACTGGACGAGCAGCGTCTGATCACTTTCGAGGCGGCGCAAAGTCGCGACAATGCGGTCGAACGCCGGCCAGTCGCGCGCGGCTCGCCCGATGCCGCCGTAGACGACGAGTTCGCCCGGCCGTTCGGCGACGTCGGGATCGAGATTATTCATGAGCATCCTGAGCGGCGCTTCGGTCAGCCAGCTCTTGGCGCTGATCTCGGTTCCGCGGGGGCTGCGGACGACGCGCATATTGTCGATGCGGGCTGGCGCGGTCATGGGCTTCGCCTCTCCTGGCTACGCTTTGTTGCTGGCGACCCTGGCGAGGATCGTCTCGAGAACGCGTTTGAGCGTCGCGCGTGTCACGGTCGCGCGCTCTTCGTCGATCGGCGCCGGCCAGTTCTCGGGCGCCGGGTGCTCAGGCTCCCGCATGTAGGTCCGGCAGGCGAGTTCGAGTTGGAAGGCCTCGACGCCTTCGCTTGGGCGCCCGAAGGCGCGCGTGATCCAGCCGCCCTTGAAGCGCCCGTCGACGACCATGCTTTGACCCGACGCCTTGAGAACGTCGCTGACCGTCTTGCGCAGTCCGGGGCTGCAGCTGGCGCCGGAATTCGTGCCGAGATTGAACACCGGCAACTCGCCGTCGAACAGACGCGGAATGACCGAGCGAATGGAGTGGGCGTCGAACAGCGCCACGCGCTCATGCTTCTGGCGCAGGCGCGCGATCTCGCCAGCGAGCGCGGCATGATAGGGATCGAAGTAAAGGCGCCGCCGCTCGGCGATTTCGGCGGCGTCCGGCGCCCGGCCGGCGGAATAGAGCGGCTCGCCGTCGAAGGTCGTGGTCGGGCAGAGTTCGGTCGTCGCCTGACCGGGATAAAGCGAAGCGCCGCTCGGATCGCGATTGACGTCGATGATCGAGCGCGAGAGTCGGGTGCGCAGCACAGTCGCGCCAAGCGTCGTGACAAAATTGTAGAGCGCGTCCAGGCGCCAGTCGGCGTCCTTGCGGGCGAGCCAGGGATCGACGAAGGCCGGTTCGAACCCGAGGAGATCTATTCCCGCATGGGGAATGCTGACCACGAGCGGCGCGTCGCGGCGCTCGACGATGAGCCAGTCGGGACGCTCGGTGGTCATCCCGCGGGCCTCTCAAGCCGGGGCAGCGCCGCGGCGTCGACTGCGTCGACGACGGCGCCGTTGCTGACAAGGCTGGTCGCCGCGGCAATGTCCGGATGAAAGTAGCGGTCGTTCTCCAGGCGCGGAACCTTCGCGCGCAGCAGCGTCCGCAGAGCTTCGAGCGGCGCGCTCGACGCAAGGGGGCTATGAAAGTCGCACGCCTGCGCGGCGGCGAGCAGTTCAATGCCGATGATCGACATTGCGTTGTCGGCCATCGACGCCAGCCGCCTCGCGCCGTGCGCCGCCATCGAGACGTGATCCTCCTGGTTGGCTGAGGTCGGGATCGAATCGACGCTGGCCGGATGGGCGAGGCTCTTGTTCTCGGCGACCAGCGCCGCCGCGGTCACCTGCGCAATCATGAACCCGGAATTGAGCCCGGGTTTCGGGGTCAGAAACGCCGGCAGGCCGGATAAAGCCGGATCGACCAGGAGCGCGATCCTGCGCTCGGCGAGGGAGCCGATTTCGCAAATCGCGAGCGCAATCATGTCGGCGGCGAAGGCGACCGGCTCGGCGTGAAAGTTGCCGCCCGATAGCGCTTCGTCCGTTTCCGCAAAGATCAGCGGGTTGTCAGAGACCCCGTTGGCCTCCATGGCGACGGTACCGGCAGCCTGGCGCAGGAGATCGAGGCAGGCGCCCATCACCTGCGGCTGGCAGCGCAGGCAATAGGGATCTTGGACTCGTTCGTCGCCGGTGAGATGCGAAGCGCGAATGGCGCTTCCCGTGAGCAGCGCGCGCAAAGCGGCGGCGACTTCGATCTGGCCCGCATGGCGCCTCAGCGCGTGGATGCGCGCATCGAACGGCGTATCCGATCCGCGCGCGCCGTCGGTCGATAACGCGCCGGTCGCCAAAGCGGAGCCGAACAAAGTTTCGGCCTTGAACAGGCCGATGAGCGCATTGGCGGTCGAGAATTGCGTGCCATTGAGCAGCGCAAGCCCTTCCTTCGGCTGGGGCACGATGGGCTCAAGGCCGACTTCGGCGAGCGCCGCGGCGGCGGGCGCGACGCGATCGCCCACTCGAGCCTCGCCAACGCCGATCATTGCCGCCGCCATATGGGCGAGCGGCGCCAGATCGCCCGACGCGCCTACCGATCCTTGCGATGGGACCACCGGCGTGACGCCGCGGACAAGCATGGCCTCGATGAGCGCGAGCGTCTTCGGTTGAACGCCGGAGGCGCCCTGCGCGAGACTCCCGAGCTTCAGCGCCATCATCAGACGCGTCGTCGCAACGGAGGCCGTTTCGCCGACCCCCGCCGCGTGCGAGAGCACGATGTTGCGCTGAAGCTCGGCGAGGTCGGCGGGCTTGATGCGCACGCCCGCCAATTTGCCGAAGCCGGTGTTGATTCCGTAGACCGGTTCGCCGCGCGCCAAAATCCGCTCGACTGCCGCGGCGCTCGCGGCCACGCCGGCATGACTGGAGGGATCGATTGCGACCGGCGCGCCGCTCCAAATCGCCCGCCAGTCGGCAAGCGACGCCTCGCCGGGGCGGATAACGACGGTCATCGTCCCCTCCAGACACGCGCATGCAGCGGGTTGAGGCCGAGCCGATAGACAAGCTCGTCCAGGCGCTCGATGTCCCATATCGCGAGATCGGCCCACTTGCCGGCTTCGAGGGTCCCTGTCTCGCCCAAGAGGCCAAGCGCGCGCGCCGCGTTGCGGGTGGCGCCAGCGACGCATTCTTCGACCGTGAGCCTGAACAACGTCGCCGCCATATTGAGCGCGAGGAGGAGCGAGGTCATGGGCGACGTGCCCGGATTAGAGTCGGTGGCGACTGCCATCGGCAGGCGATACTTGCGCATGAGGTCGATCGGAGGCGCCTGCCTTTCCCGCAGCATATAGTATGCGCCGGGCAGCAGCACCGCGACGACGCCGGCGCTCGCCATCGCGGCAAGGCCGTTTTCGTTCGCATATTCGAGATGATCGGCCGACAGCGCGCCAAACTTGGCGGCGAGCGAGGCGCCGCGCGAATTCGACAGTTGATCGGCGTGCAGCTTGACCGGAAGTCCGGCGCGTCGCGCGGCGACGAACACGCGAGCGATCTCGTCGCGCGTGAAGGCAATTCGTTCGCAAAACCCGTCGACGGCGTCGATCAGGCCTTCGCCCGCCAGAGCCGGTATCATTGTATCGGCGACATAGGCGACATAGGCGTCGCGATTGTCGGCAAATTCCGGCGGGAGAGCGTGCGCGCCCAGGAACGTCGCGCGAGTCGCGATATGACGTCGTTCGGCGAGCTGGCGTGCGACGCGAAGCGATTTACGCTCGGCGGCAAGATCGAGTCCGTAGCCGGATTTGACTTCGACCGTGCCTACGCCCTCGGCGATAAGAGCGTCCAATCGCCGCAGTGCGGATCGCACGAGTTCGTCTTCGCTTGCGGCGCGGGTCGCGCGGACGCTGGAAAGAATTCCGCCGCCCTCGCGGGCAATCTCTTCATACGTTGCGCCCGCGAGCCTCAGCTCAAATTCGTGCGCCCGGTCGCCCCCGTAGACGAGGTGGGTATGACAATCGATCAGGGCGGGCGTTATCCAGCGGCCTTCGCAATCGACGACGCGCGCGCCGATGCGTTTTGCGGTGGGAAGCTCCTCCTGCGGGCCGGCGAAAGCAATTCGTCCGTCGCGCGCGGCGATGGCGCCGGCTTCGACAATCCCCAGTCCGGGACGCCCTTTGGCAAGGGTCGCAAGACGGGCGTTGAGCCAAACCGTGCCGAAACGGTTGGTATCGTTTGTTTGAACCATGGCGCTCAACGGCTTCCCGCCGCAGACCGTTTCATGCTTAGACCTTATCGTTGGAAAGGCAAGCGGCGGCCGGCGAGACCGATCGCGACAAGCGGAGGTGACCGGTGCCCGTCCTTCACGCTGCAAGAGCGCTGACCCCCGAAGGTTGGAAGTCCGACGTGCGGCTGACGATCGAGGGCGGCGCGATCGCCGCAGTCGAGATCGGCGCCGCAGCGCAGGAGGAGGACGAGCGTCACGCGATCATGGCGCCAGCGGCGGCGAATTTGCACAGCCACGCGTTTCAACGCGCCATGGCCGGCCTCGCCGAAGTCAGCGGCGAAGGCGACGATACGTTTTGGACTTGGCGCGAGACCATGTATCAATTCGCGCTGATGATGTCGCCGGACGACGTTGAAGCGGTCGCAGCGCAGCTCTATGTCGAGATGCTGGAGGCCGGGTTCGCCGCCGTCGCCGAGTTCCACTACCTCCACCACACACCAGATGGTTCGACTTATGCGCAGCCGGCGGAAATGGCCGGTCGCATCCTCGCCGCGGCCCGACGCGTCGGCATCGGGATGACGCTGCTGCCGGTGTTCTACGCCCAATCGACCTTCGGCGGCGCGCCGCCGAGGCCGGAGCAGAGGCGGTTCATCAACGATCTCCCATCATTCGCGCGTCTCGTCGACGATTGCCGCCAACTGATCAAGCCGGAGGAGGGAGAGGCGATCGGAATTGCGCCCCATAGCCTTCGCGCTGTCGCTCCAGACGAACTGTCCGAACTCGTCTCCCTCGCGGGCGACGGTCCCATCCACATCCACGCCGCCGAACAGATCAAGGAAGTCGAGGACTGTATCGCTTCGTTGGGAGCTGGTCCCGTGCGCTGGCTGTTCGACCATGCGGGCGTCGACGCAAGGTGGTGCCTCGTCCATGCGACCCACATGGACCAAGGAGAGACGCGGGATCTCGCGCGCTCCGGCGCGGTCGCCGGACTTTGTCCGGTGACGGAAGCCAATCTTGGCGATGGGATCTTCAATGGGGCGGATTACATCCGCGACGGCGGGCGTTACGGCGTCGGCACGGATTCCAATGTCTCGATCGGCGTCGCCGCGGAATTGCGCCAGCTCGAATATGCGCAGAGGTTGCGAGAGCGGGCGCGGAATGTCTGCGCTCCGTCGGGCGCGTCATGTGGGCGGACGATGCTCGAGGCGATCTGGCTCGGCGGCGCCCAGGCCTTGAGGCGAAACTCCGGCAAACTGGCGCCCGGCGCGTTGGCCGACATTCTGACCTTTCGCGCCGACCATCCGACGCTCGCCGGCAAAGTTGACGATCAGATCCTCGACGCGTGGATTTTTTCGGTCGGCAATCCGCTCGTCGATTGTGTCTGGAGCGGCGGCCTGAAAGTCGTCGCCGGCGGCCGCCACGTATTCAAGGATCAGATCGCTGCGCAATTCGCAAAGACGATGCGCGAACTGATCGAAATGCCAGCGCCTTGAGGCTTGCGTGGGGGCTCATCGACGTCCGCCGAGCTCATCGATGTGGACCAGGAGGTCGGCCGGGTCCTCGTATACGCGGAAGGCAGTGGCTTGCTGCAGCTCGCTTGCGCCATAGCCGCCGCACAAGAGCCCGACGCCGAGCGCGCGGCAGCGCGCCGCCGCGAGCATGTCCCAGATGCTGTCCCCGACCACGACGGCGGTCTCGATCGGCGCGTTCAAGCGGGCCGCCGCGGCCAGGAACAGGTCGGGATCGGGCTTTGCGTATTTAACCTGATCGCGCGTCACCACCGGGGTTCGATCGGGATCGACGCCGAGCGCCGCGAGATTGACCGCCGCCGTCTCCATTCGGCCGCTGGTGGCGATCGCCCATGGAAGGCCGGCGTTGGTGAGCCAGCCCAACAATTCGCGAGCGCCGGGCAGGGGGCGAATGTGGTCCGACATCCGGCGATAGGCCTGCGCGTGGAGTCGGCGCAGGCGCTCGAGGCGATCGTCGCTGAGGTCGACCCCGGTTTCGCGTTTGAGCTGGTTGGTGAACAGACCGCCGCTCATTCCGATCTTGCGATGGATGCGCCAGACGGAGAGATGCACGCCTTCGGCGTCGAGAGCCTCCTTCCAGGCCAGCACGTGCTGGTAGACGCTATCCACCAGCGTCCCATCGAGATCGAACAGAAACACGGGCTCGATGCGCATCGATCTGGCTCCTCGAGCGGACATCTCAGGCGTCAGCGGCGCCATTGAAGCAGCGAGAGGCAATGCGCCAGCGCCCGCGCCCGTTGTCAATCGCAATTCGGCGTCGCGCCGAGCGCATCGGTTAGAGCGAGTCGCCTGGGATTGAGGCGGACGAAAGCGAACGGCTCGGACGACAATCGTTTGCAGAAAATCAGAAATCAGATTAAACTCGCCCGCGTGAACAATATTGCCCTTCCGCATGGCCTCGAGCGCGGGCGCCCGTTCCGGCGCTTCGAACGCCGCGGACAGAAGCCTATGAAAAAATTTTCCCCCGCTTCATGCCGCGCAACCCATTGATAAATCTCGATTCGGACGAGAAATCCAAGGAAATCCAAGGAAATCCAACCCTCATAATCGGGGGTCTTCGCAGCGAAACGGCGACCAGCCAAGAAAACCCAAACGGACCGACCCGGACGGAACGTCGCGGCCGCCGCCGAGAAGGAGCCAAACCCACTCCATCCAAATGCAAAGCGCCCTAGCGTCCGTTTTAATCGTTTTATCCGGGTCGCTTCCATATCTTGTTAGGTATAGTCTCCACAAGTAAAGGTTAATCTTAAGATGTTCTTTGCCAGACCGACAATTTGTGGCATACACTGTTGATGGCTCTTAAAAGGAGCAAAGTGATGTATGGATTGGATCAGATCGGCTCAACTCTCGGCGACTTCGTCGACGCCGTGCTTCATCCCTCGGTCGCCAACCTCCCCGCGGGGTTTCTCACCCTCGTCTTCGTGGTTCTGATGATTGCCGCGATGCCGGAGGGCGCGCGACAGAAGGTGCGATTGGGCAGCCTGGCGGCTGTCGGATTGATCGTCAGTCTTTCCCTGACTTGGCCGGTGACCTCGGCAATCCTGCGCTAACCGAACCACAGCTTCGACTATCCGACCGCCTACGGGCGGTCGTTTTCTATTGCGAATGGCTGTCAGAACTGTTTGCGCCGTCCGCTCAATATTGCTGGCGAAGTCGAGGCGCGGCGGGGCCGACGCAGCGGAACTCCGAGCCGGCGAAGAATGGCGTCGCTCTTGGCCGAGGGACCAGGCGTTCCGGTCAGATTGGCTCTGAGCGTGGCCATGTCCCCGCAAGCCGAATAAGGGAGATCCACGTCAGCGACGGAAGCCGTCGGCTGAGCGGCGGCGGAACCGAGAAGGCAGAGCAGGGCAATCGCCGCACGGACAATGCGCATCGTAGGGCTCCCGAATTCTTCCTGCGCCTGTCGCCCGAGCGATGACGTATGGGCATCTGCTGGTGACAAACGCGTTTGATCGATCCAGTTCTAGGTCAGGAGGCTTGATCGAGCCTGACGCGGCGATCCAGGAACCGAGGGGGGCCCTACGGCCCCAGGATCGCTTCTCTTGCGCTCGCGATCACGGCGTCGGGGCGCTCTGCGGTCCGACGGTCACAACAGGAAAGCGAGCGCCAACTCGCACGCCTGCTCCGTCTTGAGCGCGAGAAGCCCATCGGCGCGGGTTCGGCCAAGATTGACCGCCGCCACGGGTTTTCCGAGGGCCGCCGCCCGTTGGACGAAGCGGAAGCCCGAATAGACCATCAGCGAGGAGCCGACAATCAGCATGGCGTCGGCTTCATCCAAATGGCGGCCGGCCGCATCGACCCGGTCGCGCGGGACGTTCTCACCGAAAAACACGACGTCGGGCTTGAGCACGCCGCCGCAGCGCGGGCACGATGCGGTGACAAAGGACGAGAAGTCGGCTCGTTCGAGGTCCGCGTCTCCGTCTGGCGCTTCGGTTGCGTCAAGATCGAGCCAGTCGGCGTTCAACCGGCTGAGTTCGTCCTGCAGCTCATCGCGCGGCGACCTGCGCTCGCAATCCATGCACCGGACGAGATCGATCCGCCCATGCAGGTCGATCACCTGCGCACTGCCAGCGGCTTGATGCAGGCGGTCGACATTCTGGGTGAGAAGCAGCTCAATTTTACCGACCGTCTCGAGCCGGGCCAAAGCGCGATGCGCGTCGTTGGGGCGAGCCTGACGAATGCGTCGCCAGCCGATGAGGCTGCGCGCCCAGTAGCGGCGGCGGGTCTTTTCATCACCCATGAAGGCTTGGAAGGTCACCGGCTGCGCACGTTTCCATTGGCCCTCGGCGTCGCGATAATCCGGAATCCCTGAAGGCGCGCTGCAGCCCGCGCCGGTCAAGACGAAGAGACGTCGATGCCGGTCGACGAACTCCTGGAGGCTGCCGCACTCGCTCATGACGCTAATGTAGCGCCGTAAGGTCAAACTCGCCATTAGCCATTCCACAGCGTCGGCGCTCGCGCTCGCGCTCCCAAGTTTCGTTCCCACCATCATGACGAGGCGCGCCAGTCAGCGCCGACATGGACACGGGTTGCACATATGGGTACGCTTGGCGAAAAAAGTCGGCGCCGCGTCCCCGACGCGGGGGCGAGCGGGAGGAGAGCGGGAGGAGAGCGGGATGGGCCGATGGCGGTTGCGCGCGGCAGTCATCGCAGTTGCGATAAGCCTTCTTGCCGGGGTGGCGGCGCGGGCGGATCAGACGCGCCACTTTAGTTTCGCCTATGACCAGCCGCATTCGACCGGCTACGGCATCGCGGCGGACCTCTTCAATAGCAAGCTCATGGAGATGAGCCACGGGTCGATGACGATCGACCAGTTTCCTGGCGCGCAACTGGGACAGGAGCCCCAGATGCTGCAAAAGATCCGCACCGGCGACATCGATTTCATGATCAGCTCGACCGCCAATGCGGCGACCGTCGCGCCGGAATCCGGCGTGCTGTCGATCCATTATCTCTTCCGGTCGGAAGACCAGTTGATCAAGGCGATCGCCGACCCCCGGGTGATCGCGGCGGTGCGGGAGATGTTCGACGCGTCCGTCAAGGATGGGCATGTGCTCGCGCTCGCCACGCTCGGCCTTCGCGATCTCTACGGCAAGCGGCCGGTGACCTCGGTTGGCGACCTCAAGGGCTACAAGGTTCGGGTCCAGGCGACCCCGACCGAGGACACGCTGTTCCCCGCCTATGGCGCGCAGACCGTCCACATGCCGTTCGGCAGCGTCTACACGTCGCTGCAGACCGGCGTCGTCGACTTCGCCGAGAATGGCGTCAACGTTTACGACAGCAACAAGCACTATGAAGTGGCGCCGGTGCTGTCGATGACCGAGCATGAGGCCAACAACAGCGTCATTTGGGTGAGCGACAAGCTGTGGTCGTCGCTGACAGATGAACAGAAGGGCTGGGTGCAGGCGGCGGCGACCGAGGTCGGCTCGAAGCAGCCGGCGCAGGCGATTGCGCTCGAACACAAGTCGCTCGCCAAGCTGCAAAAACTCGGCGTCAAGGTGGTCACCGGCGTCGACAAGGCGAGCTTCATCAAAATCGCCGAACCGCTGCAGGATAAGCTCGCCAAAGGGCTCGGCCCGCACGCCGAAAAGATTCTACAAGTCTGCCGCTCGATCCAATAGCCGATGGACGGGCACGCGGACTTCGTCCTCGCCGCCGATCGCCATCTGAAGTGGCGGGCGCTCGACCCGCTCGAGCGAATATTGATGCAGCTCTGCGGCGTGTGCCTGGTCGGCTTCACCACGACGACGTTGCTTGACGTCGTCGCGAGGATCGCCGGCCATCCGCTGCTGTGGCCGCAGGAAGTGACGTCGGCCTTCTTCATCTACGGCGTCTTCATTGGCGCCTCGGTCGCGACGCGGCGCAACGATCACCTGCAGCTTCTGGCCTTGACCGAGTCGATGGGCGGCGCCACGCGGCGGGCGTTCGAGGTCATAAATCGCGCCGTCGTCATGGGCGTCGGCCTGTTCTTCGTTGTTTACGGCTGGCAGAATTTCCTCACCGGCTTCGGCAGTTTTCGCATGCCGTCGATGCTGCCCATCGCCTACCTTTACGCGCCCATTCCGCTGTGCGGAGCGCTGGTCGCCCTCTTTAGCGTGGAGCAGATCGTCAACGGCTTGCGCCACGGCTTCGAGCCCCCGCCGTCCGGGCACGCCCCTTAAGCCGATGGCGAACAGCGCCATCCTTCTGATCATGACGGCGCTCTTTCTCACGCTCGGCTACCTTGGCGTGCCGGTGGCGTTTTCGCTGATGGCGGGGGTGATCGTCGGCACGATGCTGACGCCGATTTCGCTGCAGTCGATCGTCGGGCAGGCGTTCAACGGCGTTGATTCGGAAGCCTTGATGGCGATCCCCTTCTTCCTCCTGGTGGGCGAACTGATGACGTCGGCGAATGTCGTCGTGCGCATTGCTGAATTGTCGCAGGCGCTGGTCGGCCACATTCGCGGCGGCCTCGCGCAAGTGACTACGGTCTTCAGCATGTTCTTCTCCGGCATGTCGGGCTCGTCGTCGGCTGACGTTGCGGTGTTGAGCCGTACGATGGCTCGTCCGATGGCGAAGGAAGGCTATTCGCCGGCTTTTGTCGCGGCGCTCATCGCCGCCGCCTCGACCATCGCCAATCTGGTGCCGCCGAGTATCATGGCGGTCGTCTATGGCGCGGTCGGCAACGTCTCGATCGCCGGGCTGTTTCTCGCCGGCATTCTGCCCGGCCTGATGATCGGCGCCGGCCTCATGCTGTTCTGCTATTTTTTCGGACCAGTCGGTTTTCGCCGGCCGCGCTCCAGTTTCCCCAATCTCGTCGCGGCTGCGCGAGCGGCTGCGTTGCCGGGGCTGATCCCGGTGATCCTGCTCGGCGGCATCCTGACCGGCTGGTTCACGCCGACAGAGGCCGGAGTCGTCGCCGTCGCCTACATTCTCATTGTCGTCATTCCGGCGCTCAATCCTGGCCATTTGAGATTGGTGTGGCGCGACTTCGTGCAAGCCGGATTGATCTATTCGCTGCCGTTGATCACCATCGCCGCGGCGTCCGCGTTCGGCTGGCTTTTGGCCTATCTGCGCGGCCCGATTGTCGTCTCGGCCTGGATCGGCGATATCGCGGGAGACGATCCGCGCGCCATTATGTTCCTTCTAGTGGCGGTGTTCACCGTCGTCGGCGACTTCATCGAACCGATCCCGGCGATCATCATCTTCATGCCGGTCGTGAATCAGCTCACTGACCAGGCGTCCATCAACAGCGTGCATATGGGCATCGTGCTCATCATCACGCTGGCCTTCGGCTTGATCACGCCGCCATACGGACTATCGCTCCTGATGGCGTCTAAGTTTGTCGGCGCCCGTTTCTCGGCAGCCTTGCGGGCATCGCTCCCGATCTACGTGATCTTCTTCGTGACGATCGCCTTCGCGATCTTTTTCCCGCAGGCGGTGCTTTGGCTACCCAAGACGTTGTTTCCGGAGTCGGTCGGCTGCTTCAAGGCGCCCGACGGCGGGCGATATATCTGTCCGTGAGCGCGCTCTAATCGAACCCGTACAGCGTCGCGGGGTTGTCAACTAGGATGCGGTTCCGGATCGCTTCGTCAGGCGCCCAATCGGCAAGAAGGTCGAACAGAACCGCATCGTCGGGCTTTGCGTCAGCCTTTTCGGTCGGGTGCGGCCAGTCGCTACCCCAGACCAGTCGCTCCGGCGCCGCCTTCACATAACCTCGGGCGACCTTACTGACATCGGCGTAAGCCGGCGGGCCGGTCCGAGTGTCCTGGTAGGCGCCGGAAAGCTTTACCCACGTCCGGCCCTTGTCGAGGAATTTCAGCACCAATGCGAACGCCGGATGATCAACTCCCGCCGGCTGAGGAATGCGAGCCAGATGGTCGAAAACGATCGGGGAGGGCAGCCGCCGCAGAAGGTCCGCAGTCTCGACGATTTGACCGCCCAGCATATGGATTTGGACATGCCAGCCGAGATCGTTGACGCGCTTCGACAATGGTTCGAGCATGTCGACGGTGGTGGCGCCGGACTGGACGAGATTGAAGCGTATGCCGCGAACGCCGAGATCGTTCAGTCGCTTGAGTTCGGTGTCGGTGACGCTCGTATCGACCACCGCGACGCCGCGGGCGGTCGCGCCGAGCTTGGCCATCGCATCGAGGGTGCAGGAATTGTCCGTGCCGTAGGTCGACGGCGTGACCACGACGTTGCGCGTCGTGCCGATCCGCTTCTGAAACAGGCGATAAGCGTCGACCGTCGCATCGGGCGGCCGGAGCTTGGCGTTGGGCGCGACCGGAAAGCGGCTGTCGTAAATGTGCATATGACAGTCGCAGGCGTTCGGCGGCGCCTTCAGCTTCGGCGGTTCCGTTCCCGACGACCAGGGTACGGCCTGCTGCGTCTGTCCCGTCGAAGCGTTGAACCCGCCTGCCACGATGACTGTCGCTCCCACTGCTTTGAGAAAGCCCCGGCGGGCTATGACGCCGCTCATGCTTGTATCCTCCCTGTGCCTAAGCGGAAACCGGGCTGACCGGCCGGATCAAGGTAAGTCAGTCCCGGAGCCTTTCAAAGTCGCGGGTGCGGTCGGGGCGCTGCGTGGCGCCACCATCCGAGCGACGTCCGCCCGCAGCACAGGCAACAGCTCCGTCTCGAACCAGGGATTGCGCGTGAGCCACCCGTTGTTCCGCCAGGAGGGATGGGGCATGGGCATGAGGCGCGGACGGTCGCCTGATCGATACACGTCGCGCCACCTGCCGACCGTGTCGCTCAGTCTTTTGCCGCCAGCCTTCGGACCAAGATGCCACTTCTGGGCGTATTGTCCGACAAGAAGGATGAGTTCGAGATTGGGAAGAAGCGCGAATAGCTTCTGACGCCACAGTTCGGCGCACTCGCGACGCGGCGGCAAGTCGCCGCCCTTGGCGTCGAGGCCAGGGAAACAGAACCCCATCGCCGCGACCGCAACCGTCCCAGGATCGTAGAAGATGTCTTCGCCGATTCCGAGCCAGCTGCGCAGCCGGACGCCTGACGGATCAGTATACGGACGCCCCGAGGCGTGCACCCGCACACCCGGCGCCTGCCCCACGATACAGAGCCGTGCGGAGGTTGAGACTTGAAGGACCGGTCGCGGCTCGTGCGGCAGAGGCGCGCCATATCGCGGCGCGTCGCGACAGACGCGACAGGCCCGGATGTTTTCAGCCAGCGTGGCGAGTGAGGCGCAAGATGGGTCCATGCACACCGGGTATCCGAGCCTCGGCGACCGATCAATCCGCAGCAACTCAGCCGGCCGAACTCCCGCGCACCTCTCGCTCCAGGCTGACCTCCGCCTCGAGGCTCGCAAGATCGCGAAAGACCGAGGCGACCGCGAGCGTGCGTCCCGCCCGCCTGATGCGAACCAGCCCGTCCTTGTTGGCGATATCGCCTTCGACGGCGAGATCGTTCCAGCTCTCGGCATGGCCGACGTAGTTGATCGGCACGTCATAGTGCTGGCTCCAGAAGAACGGAACCGCATCGAATGGCTTGCGGCGCCCCAGCATGTTGAGGGCTGCGGCCTGCCCCTGGCGTTCCGCCACGACCCAATGCTCGACGCGAATCGCCTGTCCCGTAAGGCGATCCGGCCAGCGCGCAATGTCGCCAGCCGCAAAGATTCCGGGCGAGCTCGTCTCGAGGAACGCGTCAACTGCGAGTCCCCGGTCAATTCTAAGGCCGGCCCCCTCAGCGAGGCTCAACCGGGGACGTACGCCGAGCCCGGCGATGATGAGGTCAGCGTCAAGCGCGCTCCCGTCGCTGAGCGTTACGCGCTTGCCCTCGATGCCGCTTGCCGTGTTGCGCAAATGAAAGACGACGCCATGCTGTTCGTGAAGCGCTTGCACCAGGCGGCTGAAGTCTGGACCGAGAATCTTCTCCATCGGCCGGTCTTCCGGCGCGACGACCTGGACTTCGACATTGCGAGCGCGCAATGCGGCCGCGACTTCGAGGCCGATAAAGCTCGCCCCCAGAACGATTGCCGTGCGCGCCGTCTTCGCCTGTTCGATGATCGCACGGCAGTCGGCGAGCGAACGGAGCACGAGCACGTCCGAGGGCTTGGCGCCGGGGATGGACGGCGAGACCGGCTCGGCGCCGGTAGCGAGAAGGAGCCGGTCATAGGGAAGCTTGTCGCCGCTCGCGAGCGTGACTTCATGCGCTCGGACGTCGATTGCGGCGACGGTCGTATTCAGGCGCAGATCGATCGCATTGTCGGAATAGAAGCTCGGGTCGCGCAGCGGCAACCATTCCTCCGGCGCGCTGCCAGCGAGATAGTCTTTCGACAAGTTTGGCCGGTCGACAGGCGGCAAGTCGTCTCTGCTGAGCATGACGAGATCGTCCTCGTATTTTTGCCGGCGCAACATCTCGGCCGCGGCGAACCCCGCCGCGCCCCCGCCAACGATCACGATCCTGTTCGGCTCATCGGGCCTGGGGCGGGGCCTTACTTTAGGCTGGGCGCGCTTCTCACGCACGACGATCTTGCCATTTCGCTGTTCGACCGACCACGTATCGACCGGACTAAACGCCGGCGCGTGCAACGCTTCTCCGGTGCGAAGATCGAAGCACGCGTGATGCCAAGGACAGCGCACCGTGTCTTCGACGATAACCCCATCCGCCAGCGGGCCGCTATAGTGGGTGCAGTGAGCGCCGATGGCGAACACGTCCGGCCCGCGACGCACAAGCAGCACCGGCTCCTGTCCCACGTGGCCGACTAACTTGCCGCCGTCAGGCAGTTCAGCGAAAGTAATTCCTTGCGCCAGATCCGGACCGACTGGTCCGGCTTGATCCTCGGCCATCGCTTCCTCCTGCCGCCATCCTTGGCCGCGTTGATCCCAATGGTCAAACCGCGCCGCGTGGCCGTCCGGGGAGCCTTGACGATTAAAGAGAGGGACGTCAGGCGGACCCGGCTCGACGATCCTTGAAGCGGATCTGCGGCCGCGACGTCACATGCGTCTCGTAGAACGCACAAGGCAATGCCTCTATGTCGGTGTGGCTTTCTTAGCTTGATCCCGGCCCTTCAGCCATGTCATGCTGCCTTGACTACCGTAAAGCAATTTGCGGCTTCGGTCGGGGTGGCTTTGGGGCTATCGGATGAGTCGACCTGAGGTTCGGCTCGTCCGGAAACCTCGACGAGGAGTCAGACGGGCGGGGGCGCCATGATCCTCAGGACTCTGTTTCGAAGATTTATTTTGAGGCTGGCGCCATTGGCGGCCGCGCTGCTCCTTAGCGGCTGCGACTGGGCCGTGCTCGATCCGAAAGGCCCGATCGGCGACGGCAACGCGACACTCCTCGTCGATTCGGTGGCCATCATGCTCGCCATCGTGGTCCCGACCATCGTCGCCAGCCTCGGCATCGCGTGGTGGTTCCGGTCGTCCAACCGGAGGGCGTTCTATCTGCCGGATTGGGCGCATTCCGGCCAGCTGGAGCTCATCGTGTGGGCGATTCCGCTGCTCACCATCATGCTGCTCGGCGGCGTCGCGTGGATCGGCTCGCATGACCTTGATCCGGCGAGACCGATTATGTCGAAGGAAGAGCCGCTCAATGTTCAGGTCGTCTCGCTCGATTGGAAATGGCTGTTTATCTACCCCGACCAGCATATCGCGAGCGTCAATCGTCTGGTCATCCCGGCCGGGACGCCGATCCACTTTTCGCTGACCTCGGGCAGCGTCATGACCGCTTTCTTCATCCCGCAGCTCGGCAGCATGATCTACACCATGAACCGGATGAGGACGCAGCTCAACCTCGCCGCCGATGAGCCGGGTGTCTTTCGCGGCCTTGCAACTCAGATAAGCGGCGACGGATTCGCCGACATGCATTTCGAGGTCGAGGCGAAATCACAGCAGGACTTTTACGCCTGGCTCGGCCAGGTGCGGGGCGGCGGACCGGCGTTGACCCCTGAGAGCTATATCGAGCTCTCCAAACAAAGCGTCGTGCCGAAGCCGTTCACCTTCCAGACGGTCTCGGACGGGTTGTTCGAGAAGATCCTCGACCAGACGCTGCCGCCCGGACCCGGCCCGGTCGCCGAAACCGACACGGGCCCGATCGCGGCGACCACTCCTCGGGTGTGCGTAGGGACGAGGAACTAGCATGTTCGGCAAGCTGACCTGGGACGCCATTCCCTTCGACCAGCCGATCCCGTTGGCCGCGGGCGCCTTCGTCGTCCTGGTGATGGTCGGCGGGGTCGCCTTCGTCACCCTCAAGGGGTGGATTCCCTATCTGTGGCGCGAATGGATCACCAGCGTCGATCACAAGCGGATCGGGGTCATGTACGTCACGCTTGCTTCGGTGATGCTGCTGCGCGGCTTTGTCGACGCCATCATGATGCGCTCGCAGCAGGCTCTCGCCTTCCAGTCTCAAGGCTATTTGCCGCCGGAGCATTACAACCAGATCTTCTCCGCGCACGGCACGATTATGATCTTTTTCGTCGCCATGCCGTTCGTAATTGGCCTCATGAATATCGTCGTGCCGCTGCAGCTCGGCGTGCGCGACGTCGCCTTTCCCACCCTCAATTCGGTCAGCTTCTGGCTGACCGCGACGGGCGCGCTCCTCATCAACATTTCGCTGGTGGTGGGCGAGTTCTCCCGCGTCGGCTGGCTGCCTTTTCCGCCGCTCTCGGAACTCACCTACTCGCCCGGCGTCGGGGTCGACTACTACTTGTGGGGGGTGCAGATCTCCGGCGTTGGCACGCTGTTGACCGGCGTCAATTTCGTCACCACCATCCTCAAGATACACGCCCCCGGCATGACCTATATGCGCATGCCGGTCTTCTGCTGGACGTCGCTCGCCACCAACCTCCTGATCGTCGCCGCATTCCCGGTTCTGACCGCGACGCTGGCGATGCTGACGCTCGATCGCTACCTCGGCTTCCATTTCTTCACCAACACAGCCGGCGGCAACATGATGATGTTCATGAACCTCATCTGGATCTGGGGCCATCCCGAGGTTTACATCCTCATTCTGCCCGCGTTCGGCGTGTTCTCCGAGGTGGTGTCGACGTTCTCGCGCAAGCCGCTGTTCGGCTACCGCTCGATGGTCATCGCGACCATGGCGATCTGCCTCATCTCGTTCACGGTCTGGCTGCACCATTTCTTCACCATGGGCGCAGGCCCCAATGTCAACGCGGTCTTCGCCATCGCGTCAATGATCATCGCGGTGCCGACGGGGGTGAAAGTATTCAATTGGATGTTCACCATGTACGGCGGCAGGGTCCACTACGCGACGCCGATGCTGTGGTCGATCGGCTTCATGGTGACCTTCGTCATCGGCGGCATGACCGGCGTCCTGTTGGCGGTCCCGCCAGCGGATTTCATGGTGCACAACAGCCTTTTCCTGGTCGCCCATTTCCATAACGTCATTATCGGCGGCGTGCTCTTTGGCGCCTTCGCCGGCTACACCTTCTGGTTCCCGAAGGCGTTCGGGTTCCGTCTGGAGGAGCGCCTGGGCAAGGCGGCCTTCTGGTGCTGGTTTATCGGCTTCTACGTGGCCTTCGTGCCGCTCTATGTTGTGGGCTTGATGGGCATGACCCGGCGGATGCAGCACTACGACGTGCCCGAATGGCGCCCGTGGCTTCTGGTCGCGGCCGCGGGCGCGGCGGTCATCCTCGCCGGCATCGTGTGTCAGATCGCCCAACTGGTCGTCAGCATCCGCCATCGCGAGGAACTCCGCGACCTCACCGGCGACCCGTGGATGGGCCGGTCGCTCGAATGGTCGACGTCGTCGCCCCCGCCGGCGTTCAACTTCGCCGTCCTGCCCCATGTCCTGAGCCTCGATGATTATTGGCGCAGAGAGTACGCCGCCGATCGCCCGGCGGAGCCCACGGCCGAGCCTCGTTACACGGCTATCGAAATGCCGCGAAACAGCGCGACCGGTTTCGTCTGCGCCTTCTTCGCCTTCTTCGCCGGCTTCGGCATGATCTGGCAGATCTGGTGGCTGGTCATCGTCTCCCTGGTCGGCGCCTTCGCTACCTTCGTCGTTTTCGCTTGGCGCGACCGGACCGAATACGAAATCCCGGCCGAAGAGGTCGCGCGCATTGATCGCGCCAACCGTCTCGCGCGCAACCAGGCGCGCGCTGCGCTGCAGGCCGCGGAATGACCGCCTTCGAAGCCGGCGCCGGCTATGGCGGTCAGAACCGTGACGGCGGCGCCCCGCGATCCTCGGCGGCGGGTCGGAGCCGCTGGTTGCGCACGCCGAGCGCAGTCCGGCCTCGAAGCGGATCATTGTCGGCTACGGCTTCTGGATCTTCCTGCTCAGCGACATCATCATGTTCTCGGCGTTCTTCGCCACCTATGCGGTGCTTTCGCGAGAAACCGCCGGCGGACCGAGCGGGAAGGATCTCTTCAATCTCACCAACGTCGCGATCGAGACCGCCTGCCTCCTGATCTCGAGCTTCACCTGCGGCATCGCCAGCATCGGCGCGAGGGCCCGTCAGTCGCTGATGTACTACGGCGGCATGGCCGCGACTTTCGTGTTCGGGGCTGGCTTCCTGTTCATCGAGATTCACGAGTTCGTGGGCATGGTCGCCCAGGGCGCCGGGCCGACCCGCAGCGCGTTCCTGTCGGCCTTTTTCACCCTCGTCGGCTGCCACGGGGTGCATGTGACCCTCGGCCTCCTGTGGCTGCTCACCATGGTGGCCCAGGTATTCGCCAAGGGCTACCGGGGCGACATCCTCCGCCGCGTCCTCTGCTTCAGCCTGTTCTGGCACACGCTGGACATCATCTGGGTCGCGATCTTCACGGTGGTCTATCTGATGGGAGCGGGCCGATGAGCCAATCCGACGTCGAGATTCTTGATCACGGCGACGCCGCGCCGGGCGACGAGCCGGCCGGCCGCCACGAGGTTGTGGAAGGCCTTCTGGGCTACCTTGTCGGCCTCGTCCTGGCGGCGTTCATCACCGCCGTCGCTTTCTTTATCGCCGGGACCGGCCTGGTCTGGGGCCCCAGCATCCCGATTGCGCTGGTGGTGCTGGCGATCGCCCAGATGGGCGTGCACCTCGTCTTCTTCATCCACATCACCACGGGGCCCGACAACGCCAACAACGTGCTCGCGCTTGCGTTCGGGGTCCTCATCGTCATGTTGATCATGGTCGGGTCGCTGTGGATCATGAGCAACATGAACAACAATATGATGCCGATGACGATGGGATAGTCGGGGGCTCGGAGTTATCGTCGCGGAGTGCGTGAAATCGCAGCTGCACGAACTCGCTGAACTCGCCTGCGCCTGAACCCCGCGCCCGCGGCTTGGCGAGCCAAGCGACGCGGCTCGGGCGAAGCCAATGTCGATCTGTAAGTCGTGGTATTACACCGGTCACGCTGGTTTCTGCTGCTCCCGTTGAGCAATTGCCAGTCGTAAACTTCGGTGCTATCGGCCCCTGAGACGTCATGGCTCAATATTGATAACCCGAGGCCGTATGACTCAGCACCTGCGTGAAAAATTGGTTGGCGCGGACGACATCGACGCGGCGTTGGAAGAGAGTTCTCACGACCGTCTGGGACGCCAAGGTCTACTCTTGGGACAATTCAAAACATCCGTTCAATGAGTGGATTCTGAACCGCATTCGCGGCATGGGATACAAGCTGGACGATCTCAGCTATCTGCACGACGCCGTCCCGCTCAACGAGACCTACCAAGTCACCAAGCAGCTCTGCGCCGATACGAATCTGCCCGAGTTTCGCCGGATGCTGAACCGCTTTGTTCGCGAGGTGATCGCGCCTCAAGGCAAATTGCAGCTGCCGGTCGCTGTGCAGCGGTTCATGAACGTCCGCATCATGCTGCCCACGACTCCGGAACTGTTCTTCCCGTTTCACACCGGGTTGCTTTACGGCCACGGCATTGCGTCGCGCAGCATCTGGATGCCTTTCGTCGACGTGAGCAGGGATGAAGATCGAAGCCGGTCGATGCAGATCCTCAGCATCAAGAAGTCACGCGAACTGATCCAATACGCTATCGACAAACGCCTCAGCATGGAGGAAATGACCGAGGTCTTCGGCAAGGAGAGCTGGCAAATCAAGGCGGGGCCGGGTAGCGCCTGCTTCTTCACGCAGGAAAACATACATGGCTCGGGCCGGCCCAACACCAGCGGCAAGACGCGCGTTAGCATGGACTTCCGCGTCGCCGAAGGGATCTATGGCGATTACCTTGGCCGCAAGATCCCCGCCGGTTATTTCCATCTGATTCCACATACGGAAGATGAAGAAGAGCGCCTGATCGCGGCGCAGCCGGCGCGCGAAAAGGCTTTCGCCAACGGCAAGCCGAATATCTTCTATGTCGCCAATAACACCGCCTCGACTTACGGGATACCGGTGCACCTGCAGCGCTACATGCTCGTTGATTACTGCAAAAAGAACAACCTTGAGTTCGACTACGAGCTGTTCGACCTCGAGGATATGACGCATCTGCCAACGCTTCGGTATCTGGTCGAAAAGCGCGTGTGCAACATTGTCATGTATAGCATCTTCGCGCTGCCCGAGGAGGAAAGCTACCGCAACGAATTGCTTGAGACGGCGGTGAACAGAGGGTCGGTCATTCATTTTGTCAACGAAGACTTGCAGCTGACCAGCGCCGACGATTTGAAGACGATCAAGAAGTATCTTGAGTTTTCCAAGTACGGCAAGTCGCGATTGCCGATCGGATTGCCGCTGACGGCGTCGAGCAAGTTGTTCTTCGACAAGTGGGCAGGGTCGCTGGCTCAGTACGGATAGCCGGCCGTCCAGCAATGCGCAGCGAGAAACCCTTCTACGTCGGCAACGCCAAGGTCGACCAGATGGGAGGCAGCGGATGGTTTGTCGGCCAGTTCGTTCCTTCCGAATTTGGACTCAGGCGCCAGAGGGAGGTCGAACTGAAATGGGGTATCCACCCAGATGGCGAAAAACGCCTCCAACCTTGGGCCAATCAAAACGGCACGACGATCTCGGTGCTCATTGAAGGCAGGTTGAAGGTGACTTTCCACGTCGACGGCTCACTTGAGGACGTCACCCTTCAGACGAAAGGCGATTACGTCATCTTCGGGCCCGAGGTCGTTCATTCCTGGGAGGCCGTCGGCGACACGGTCGTTCTGTCGGTGCGGTTTCCGTCCGTCGAGGTCGCATCGGAGCGTTTCGAAAATCCCAGTTGACCCGCGAGCATCCAACCTCACAGGCCGCCCGTCTCTGGAACTTTTGCGCGCGCCTCCAACTCGGCAAATCGGGTAGGAAATCAGCGGGAGTTTTATGCCCTGGCTTGTTCGCCGCCGAGATAGGCGTCACGGATGCGTTCGTCGCTCCATAGTGTCGCGGGGTCGCCACCGAGCGCGAGCCGGCCAGTCTCGAGCACATAGCCCCAGTTCGCGACCTTCAGAGCCATGTGCGCATTCTGCTCGACCAGCAGCACTGTCGTTCCGCGCTGATGGATTTCGGCGATAATCTGGAACACCCCCTGCATCACGACGGGCGCGAGGCCGAGTGAGGGCTCGTCGAGCAGCAACAGGCGTGGCTTTGCCATCAGGCCCCGCGCGACCGCCACCATCTGCAGCTGGCCGCCCGAAAGCGTCCAGCCGAGCGCGTTGGCGAATGGCTTGATGCTCGGGAAGACATCAAACATCGCATCGGCCTCGCGGCGAATCGCCGCGCTCGAGGCGCTCCCGTTCGAGGCGCCGAGCATGATGTTCTCGCGCACGGTGAGACCAGGAAAGACGCGGCGCCCCTCAGGCACGTGCGCGACGCCGAGCTTGACGATCGTGCGAGGGCTCAAGCCCGCGATCGGCTTGCCATCGAACAGGATCGAGCCGGCGCGCGGCGCGACAAGACCGGAGATCGCGCGGAGCGTGGTCGACTTGCCTGCGCCATTGGAGCCGAGCAGCGCGACGACGGCGCCCTCGTCGATCGTGAACGAGACGCCGCGCAAGGCCTCAATCTCGCCGTAAGCGACGCTGAGGTCCTTGACTTCAAGCAGCGTCATTCGGAGACCCCAAGATAGGCCGCGGCAACGTCGGGCTCCCGAAGCACGTCGGCGGTTTCTCCGTCGGCGATACGGCGGCCAAAATTGAGCACTGTCAGATGCCGTGCGGCCCCGGCAACCAAGGTCATGTCGTGATCGATAAGCAGAATTGTCAGGCCTTGCGCGGCGATGCGGCGGAGCAAATCATGGAGCGCTTTCTTCTCGCTCATGTTGAGGCCAGCTGCCGGTTCGTCGAGTAACAACACCGTGGGATTGGCGGCCAACGCGCGAGCAATCTCGATTAGGCGTTGATGGCCATAACTGAAACTCGGAATTGTCTCGTCGGCGCGATGCCCCAATCCGACAAAGTCGAGCGCGGCGCGCGCGCGGCGCCAAAGCGCGTCGCCTGCGCCCTCCATAAGCGCGTTGCCATCGCGCTCGGCGCCGACAGCGACATTTTCGAGCGCGGTCATCGACCGGAACAGACGAATGTTCTGGAACGTGCGCGCAAGCCCGGCGACCGTCCGCTTGTGTGCAGGCAGCGCAGTCACGTCGAGGCCGTCAACGAAAATCGCGCCGGCGCTTGCGCGGTAAAGTCCGGTCACGACATTAAGCGTCGTTGTCTTCCCGCTGCCATTCGGGCCGATCAGGGCATGCACGCCGCCGCGCCGCACCTGAAGATCGACTTCATCCACCGCTTTGAGGCCGCCGAAATTCTTGCACAGGCTTCTGACCTCCAGCGCCATCGGCGCGCCGGAATCGACTGGACGCAACAAGAGCGGTTCAGCGGGTATTGAGGGCGCGCGTTCGCGAACCCGGAACAACTTGCTGACGTAACCCCAGATGCCGTCGGGCATGAATATGACGATTAAGATGACGGCGAGGCCGTACACCGCGAGATAGAGGCCCGGCACGCTCTTGAGAAATCTCAGCCATTCCGGGATGAGGATGAGCAGGCCCGTGCCGATCGCTGCGCCGATCGGCGAGGAGGCGCCGCCAAGCAGCGCCATCGTCAGAAGAACGATCGAATCGGCGAAGACGAACTGATCGGGACTGATATAGGAAAATCCACCGGCAAATAGTCCGCCGCCGAGCCCGGCTAGTAAAGCGGCGAGCGCGAAGGCGATCAGCTTCGTGCGGAAGACGTCGATTCCGTTGGCGCTCGCGGCGAGCTCGTTGTCGCGGACCGCACGCATCGCTCGCCCGAGACGCATGTCGCCAAGACGCCAGACGAGATAACCGGACATCGCCAGAATGGCGACAACGAGGGCAAGATAGGCTTGACCCGAGGTGAAGCCGGTCGGCCGCGGGATCGAGCTCACTCCATCCGGCCCATGGGTGAAGCCGATCGCATTGAGAAGGACGACGGTCAAGATCTGCTGGAAGGAGATCGTGACCATCGCGAGATAGTGGCCGCCGAGGCGCAACGTTGAGGCGCCGAGCGCCGCGCCGGCAGCGAGAGCGATCGCCATGCCTCCGATGAGGCAGAGCCAGAACGGCGCGTGATAGTCGACTGTTCCAAGCGCGACGGCATAGGCGCCGAGCGCGAAAAAAGCGGCCTGCGCGAGATTGATCTGCCCGCAAAGTCCGAGCACGATCGACAGGCCGAAAACCGCGATTGCATAAGTTGCGGCCTGCATCAGAACGTTCGCGACATAACCGTCGGTCTTGATGGTGGCGGCGAGCGCCACCAAGGCCGCCGCCGCCAGCGCGTAAACGAGTTGTCCGATCACGGAGCGAATCATCTCAGGCCTTTTCCGCCACGCGCTCGCCGAAGATGCCTTGCGGTCGGACGATCAGGAACAGGATGAGCACAAGGAAGGGGAACGCGTCTTTGAACGGCACGGAGATGTAGGCGGCTCCGAAGGTCTCGATGACGCCGATCGCAAAGCCGCCGATGATAGCTCCCGCCACATCGCCGAAACCGCCGATGATTGTAGCGGCGAAGGCCTTGAGTGCAATCGCGGTGCCCATCTGGATTGAGACAAACAACACCGGCGCCACTAGAATACCCGCAATTCCGCCAAGCACGGCGCTGTAGATGAAGGTGATCATGATCATTCTGGCGACCGGAATGCCGAGCAGCGTCGCCATTTCCTTGTCCTGGCTCGTTGCTTGGAGCTTCTTGCCCAGCAGGGTGCGCTCGAACAGCCAATATTGGAAGGCGACGAGCGCAAGCGTGACGCCGATGATGAGAAGATATTGGCTATCGAGATAGACAGGTCCAAGCTGAAAGCCGGGGGTTTCGAACCAGCCAGGCAATACTTGCGGCTGCGGACCATAGAGCGCGAGAACAGTGTTAGCGAGGAAGATCGAAGCTCCAATCGTGGAGATCACAACGGGTAGAAAGCCGCAATTCCGCAAAGGATAATAGACGGACAGGTTGAAGATCGCGCCGAGCAGGGCCATCCCCGCGATCGAGATCAGAAACGCAAGCCAATAAGGCCAGCCGAGGTCGACGGCGAACACGACCATGAGAAACGCCGCGACCATCGAGAACTCGCCCTGCGCGAAATTGACGACATTGGTTGCACGAAAAATGAGGACGAAACCCAAGGCGACAAGGGCGTAGACGGCGCCAATGCCGATTCCCGAGAAGAGCAATTGCAGAAAAGAGCCCATTGGCGCCGGCGCCTCGAGATGACCTCACATCGTCCCGCTATGCGCCAGCGTGGCGCGGGCGCACAAAGCAGGGGGCGCCAGTCAGTCGGTGAATTCGATGTGCTTGTCGAAAACGATGGTCCCCTTGTCGTTGCGCACGATGTTGTATCCGTGCAGGCCGTCGCCGTACTTGTCGAAATTGTATTCGCCCTCCGCGCCCTTGTAGCCTTTCGTGGACAAGATCGCCTCGCGGATTTTTTCCGGATCGGTCGAACCCGCCTTGTTGATGGCGACAGCCAAGACGCCGATCGCATCGTAAGGCCAGGCGCTCTCAAGGTCGGGCGGCGCCTTCGTGACGGCGCTGTAGAGCTTGGCGAATTCCTTCGCCTCCGGAGACGAATCGGTGGCGTAATCGGTGACGGCGTAGGTACCCCAAAGCGCAGGCCCGCCGAGCTTCAACGTGGCGGCCGCAACGGTGGTGGGCGATCCGACCCAGGGGATTGTGACGCCCAGCTGTCGCGCCTGGCGAGCAAAAATCGCCTGATCGTTTTCGTAAGTGAAATAGGAGCCGATGACATCGGCGCCCGAGGATTTGATGGCTAGCACGACCGGAGTGAAATCTTGGCTCTGGTTGGGATAGCCCTGATCGATCACGACCTTGGCGCCGAGTTTGTCGATCGCGGCGGCCAGCAGATTGTTGGCGCTCGTGCCGAAGGCGTCGGTGGAATGGACGAGGGCCCACTTCTTCTTGCCGAGGGTCTCGACTCCGTAAGAGGCGATCACGCGAGCGGAATAAGTGTCGTTCGGCCGGAAGCGGATGAACCAGGGATTGCCCATTTTCGTCAGCTTGGGATCGGTGCCGCCAAAGCAGAACGGCTTGGCGGTCTTGAGCACATCGTTGGCGATTGCGTGATTTTGTGTCGAACGGACCGGGCCGAGGAAGGCGATAATGTCTGGTTGCGCCGCGAGCTTGGAAAAGGCGAGCACGGCGCCGGGATTGGTCGTTTGGTCGTCCTCGGTGACAAGCTCGATCTGTTTTCCCAACACCCCGCCGGACTTATTGACGCGATCGAGCGCGATTTTGGCGCCGGCCAGCGCGTACCCGCCGACGGCAGCCGCTGGACCGGTGACCGGAAGCACCATGCCAATTTTTAAGGTGTCGGCGGCGCGAGCAACGTGGGGAAGCATGGGGGTCGCGAGAACTCGCGACGAGCCCCGTGTTTACGGACCGTCTGGTGAGTCTCATACGTTCCTCCTTCGACTTTTGGCTTTGTTGGGGTATTCCGCCATCCGTCGCCGCCGGACCGGTCGGAGGGCTCATGGCTTCGCCTTCACGCTGGCATGTACGGCCTCAAGCCGGCGAGGCGAGGGGCTTACCTTTTTCGACGACGTAAGTGATCGCGATCGTCGTGGGCTTGTCGCCGCTCTTACCACCATGCGGCGTCCGCGGGGGCACCTGGAATCCCTCGCCGGCCTCGAAGGTCCGTGCGCCTTGGCCGTCGATGCTAAGTTCCAATCCGCCTTCGACGACGTAGCTCGATTCAATTCCCGGATGGGTGTGACGAGCGACCAACGCGCCCGGGTCGAGATCGACGCGGGCATTGACGGTCTCGTAGCCGTCCATCGGTCCGTCCATGCGGGTGAAGATGGTGCGCTTCATTCCAGCGGGCGGGTTCTGCGCCTCAGCGCCGGTCGCCGCGAACCCTGCGACTGCGCAAAACGCGCATGCAGCAAACCCTCTTCGCGTCAACATGCGATCCTCCCTAGAGCCGGTGACGAGCTTCGATCCGACTGGAGACGCCTGTCAAGCGGGATGCGCCTTGCCAGGGAGCCGTCCGTGTTTAACGTGAACCGGGTTACCGCAGTTCGCATGTAAGGAATGGGCCCATCTTGAGGCGCCGTCAGTAGCCGAGGGCACGACGTTGCGCTGGATGCGCTTTCCGAGAGGTTCGGAGGAGGAGGCGCGCAAACTCAAAGCAACGGGGCTTTAATCGCCAGCCCAGACCGGCGCTCGCTTGGAAAGAAAGGCCTCGACGCCCTCTTTGAAGTCCCGGCTGCCATAGACGCGGCCGACGACTTTATCCTCCGGTTCGACCGGCGCGCGCATGAGCGAGCGCGTCGCCGCGAGCGTGAGGGGAGCGTTCGCGACGAGCTTATCAAGAATTTCAGCGGCGCGGATTTCGAGCAAGTCCGGCTCAGCCAGCGCAACGAGGAAGCCCGCCGCAAGCGCTTCATTGGCGTCCAGGAGGTCGGCAAGAAGCAGCATGCGATGTGTTCGACCCTGGCCGAAAGCGCGTTCAAGCCGAGCAAGGTTGGCGCGGGAGAGACAATTGCCGAGCGTACGGGCAATCGGGGCGCCAAAACGCGCGCGGCTCGAAGCAACGCGCAGGTCGCATGCGGTCGCGATCATGAGCCCGCCGCCCGTGGCTGGTCCGTCGATCACCGCCAGCGTCGGCACGGGCAAAGCTTCGACTTCAGCGACGCCCCTCTCGAGACGCGCCTCATAGCGGACGCCGTCTTCGCCTGTTGTGAATCCACGAAACTCGCCGATGTCAGTGCCCGCAACAAAGGCGCCGTTCGCGCCGCGAAAAACCGCCGCGCGCAATCCCGGCGTCGATGCGATCCGCCCGCAAACGGCCGACAGCTCGTCATACATCGCCAACGACAGGGCGTTGCGCATTCCCGGACGATCGAACACGATCGTTGCGATAGGTCCCTCGATCGTCAGCCTTACGCTCAACGGGCTCCTCCCGTGGCGAGGCGTCGTTCGCTTTCCGTGATTCCAAGCTCGGCAAAAATTTCGTCATTGTGCTCGCCGAGCAGGGGAGGGGGCCGACGGATCTGTTGGGGCGTCCCGCGAAGTTTGACCGGAAAGCCGATGTTGGGGACCGCGCCCTCGATTGGATGGTTGATTGTCATCTTCATTTGCCGCGCCTTAGCGTGCTCACTGGCGAAGACCTCCGCATAATCGCTGATCGGCCCGGCGGGGACGCCTGTCTCAAGGAGAAGCGAGACCCAATGGTCACGGTCCTGCGTGCGAAACGTGCTCTCGAGATCGGTGGCGAGCGCCTCCCGATTGGCAAGCCGGTTGGCGTTTGTTTTGTAGCTCGGATTGGCCGCCAGATCCGGTCGCTCAATGGCCTCGCAGAGCCTTAGCCACAGTCGATCGTTATTCGCGCCGATAACGAAATACCCATCCTTTGCGCGAACGGCCTCGTAAGGCGCCGCCATGCGGTTGGCGGTGCCCAAACGTTGCGGGACTCGCCCGGTGCCCCAATATTCGCTGATGTCCCAAATGGCGAAGGCGATGCCGGCTTCGTAGAGCGAGGCGTCGATATATTGGCCGCGACCCGTGGCCTGGCGGCCGATATAGGCGGCGAGGATTGCATAGAGGGCGAAGAGCGAGCAGCCGATGTCGGTCACCGGCACGCCGGCCCTCGCGGGCGGCCCAGCCGGATCGCCAGTGACGCTGATGATTCCCGACGCCGCCTGGGCGATGAGGTCGAAGCCGGGCCGGTCAGCCCAAGGGCCGGATTGACCGAATCCAGAGATGCTCGCGTAGATCGATTCTCGGATTGACGGCTTGTACGGCGTCATAGTCGACGCCGAGCTTCTTCATGGCTCCGGGCCGATAGTTCTCGACGATCACGTCCGCGGTCTCCGCGAGACGAAAGAACACGTCGCGCCCGGCCTCGCTTTTAAGGTCGAGGGTGATCGAGCGCTTGTTGCGGTTCATATTCAGGAAGCCGAGGCTATCGTCGCCCTTGAGCTTGAAACCCATGGCTCTTCGGGCTTGGTCCCCGCCATCGGGAGGCTCGATCTTGACGACATCCGCGCCGAGGTCGCCCAAGAGCATGCAGCAAAAGGGGCCAGCCATGACTTGGCAAACGTCAAGCACCCGTATGCCGCTGAGCGGCAGAGGCGACCCGGCGTCGCGCTCGGTTTCGGCTGAATCGGCCATTCTGAACCTCCAATGCGTGTTGCATTCTTGGCGTCTCTGGCTGAGATGAAGCGCCACGCCCGATACTTACTAGCCGCGCGGGCGGAGCGCCATTCGACGAGGTCGCGGGCGAACGGCGCCGCCGCGCCCAAAGTTACCGGCTGATCCGCTACGTTCTCGTGACATGGCCGTTCGCCCGGCTTGTTGGCGATGGGTCGCCAGGGACAAGGCGCCGCAGGCATTGTACGCTTCGGCGCTGACCGTCATCGTGACTACAGAGTAGCTTCTGAATCGCCCTTCGTGGCGGTGAGAAAATCACGCCTCCAAACTGGGCGCCAATCTATGGTTTCGACGGCGGAGCAATGCAGCGGCGCTTCGACTTGCAATAAGTACCGGGATGGGATGTATCGCGTCAGGCGTAGCATGGCTAGCAGCTCATATTTCACTCTCTCTATCCAGACTGCCCGGGCGTCGGCTTTGTCTGATTTCAGATCGATATAGAAATAGCGGCGTACGTAGCCCACGTCAGGGGCGGGTTGGATAATTGCCTGTTCTTCGAGGGTGATAGTGCGAAAAATGACTGATACAGGCTGCGAACAACCGCTGCCGTCAAGCACCAGATAGAGCAATTTTGGTTCGCCGATAGCTTGGTGCTCGTGAAGAACAAGACCGTGAGAGCGCGCCACGCGGAAAACGGCTTGCTCTTGGAGTTGAAGGTCGTCGACAAAGATCCCTCTGACTCGGTCGTGCGCTACAAGCGAGCCAATAAGAATGGCTGCGAAAGCCGCGTGAAATGCGAGGAGCCTCATCTCACGAACCTCTCTGACCGAGATCCGCAAAAGCTGATCAGAAGGATTGCTACTGTTGCTCCAGTAGCGAAGATCCTAGCGCCGACCCCCTCATGCCAATAGTGATAGAGGCCAACATTCCATGCCATCAAGCAGAGTCTCGTGACGTTCAAACAAAACATAACCATAATTACTGAGAATCCGATAATTAAATCGCGACTACGCCACTCCGGGTTCCGTAGCTTACTTATCGTTACCCAACAAAGAGCTGCCAACGACAGATTATGAAACGAGGAGCATGTGGAATAAATTATGAGTCCGTGACCGCTAGGCCCAGTAATAATGTTTTCACGCCATACCGTCCCGGCTCGAATCATCTGCAGCGCTGTTCCCACGACGGCCGTTTCCGCGTGCAGCAAGAAAAGGGCGAAGAAATTAAAGAAAATATGCCCCCAGAACTGCTGCACGGAGAGTGCGGCAAGGACAATTGCCGCTGCCCGCAACTTTGGATCACCCTTGTTAGAGATGACCCCGAAAATTGCCACGCCGAGCGCGGCGCTCCAGATCATTGGAATCGTCGGGAGGAGGACGAGAAAGCAAAGCGCCGCCGGGATCAAAACATCCTGTAGTTGAGTTTTGGGGGCGGGATCCGCCGCTGCGAAGAGACGAAAAATGGCGTACCACGCCATAATTTGGAAGACGCCAACGGTGCTGAGATTCGAGAGCAACTCGTCGATCGAAGAGTCCTGTGCTTCTACAACAGCGCCGAGTAATTGATTCGAAAGAATGATCACGCTGGCCCAGATAAAAATGTCGCGGCGCGGCGCCCCCGCCCAAACGCGCGCACTATCAAAATTCGCCGACCATACCGATGTTTGCATTTTCAACGGACTTCCCGAGATGCTCGCGCAGACCTGATCGTAGGTGCTCTCCGCCTACAAAGCGGTTCGAGACGGATCCAATGAGTTAGGTCAAGTGCGGCAAAAGAGCGAATGCTTTATGATATATGACGATGCCGACCTATGTCACATCGCCGTCCCCGCCGCCGGCGCGGGATGAGGCGGGACGCCAATCACATCCGCGGCCGCGCGATAAAAGGCGGCGACGCGGTCAGACGCGATAAACTCGTGGGCCCGTACGATGGCCCCGGCCGAGAGAGCGGTCAGGCGCGCCGGCTCGGCGAAGAGTTGCCGGATCTCATCCGCCATCGCGGCCGCGACCCCCATCGTGTCGCGCCTGGCCGTGCCGACGACGATGCCGGATTGCGACGTGACGATTTGGCGCGGTCCGCCAAGGTCAAGGCAAATCACCGGCAGGCCGTGCGAGAGCGCCTCGAGGACGACGTTGCCGCTGCTGTCGTGCAGACTTGGAAAGACGAACAGGTCGTGGTCGCGGTAGAGAGCGAAGAGCCTCGGCTGGGGCAGCCATGAAATGAAGTCGATCCGGTCGCCCAGATTCTGGGTCGCGGCCTCCGCCTTCAACCGCTCGCGCTCTGGCCCGTCGCCGACGATGGTCAGCCGCGCTTGCGGCATGCCCGGTAGCAGCTGCGCGAGGGCGCGAATGGCGATGTGCGCGCCCTTCCAGTACAGTAGCCGGCCCGCATAAAGCAGCCGTGGAGGGCCTGACGACGGGACGCGCGGTGCGCCAAGTTGGGAGCGTGGAAGCGTTAGCTCCAAGAAGGTATGGGACTTGCGCTGCATAGCCTTGGTGAAGAGCCGCTGCGTATCCGGGGTCTTCACGAAGATGACTTTTGCTTGCGCGAGGCCGCCGCGCGTGATCGGATTGATGGTGATGCTGGCGTTGGAGAGGTCACGAAGCCGCTCGGCAATCCGTGAGCGGAGCGTGAAGGTGTCGCGCAACGCTGCCGGGGAGGTCTCTCCCCCTCCGATCGGGCCAACGATCAGGGGCGCCCGGAGCGCGCCTAGGAACGTCGGCGCGCGTACGCCGCCCCAGGTGAGATGGTGGATGGCGTCGAACCGCACCTCGCGCTGCAGGGCGCGGGCATGCCGGAGCGCGGCCAATTGCCACAAAAGGTTATACGTCCGCTCCCAGGCCGGCTCGACGCCCTCGCGCGCCGGCCAGCCCGCGACCCTTGGAAAGATCCAATTTATGCCGGCAAGATTCCTGTCCTGCCGGCATACCGCTTCGATCGCCGCGCGATGCACGCTTGAAGCTAGGGCCCAGACCTCGTGGCCCAGCCGATGCGCCCCGGTCGTCCAGTTCCAGCCAACGGCATGCTCTGAGCCGCGGTCGGGCGCGCAGGCGTACGTTGAGATGAGCAGTTTCATGTCGCAGCCGCTCTGCTCCGCCCAACCGCAATCACCGGTCCTGCGAATACGTCCTCAGCCCTGTAATCTGCTGCAGCATGTGGCCAAGGAAAAGCGAGTTGTCGATCAGATAACGGTGTGCAAGCCGGCGCGGCTCAGTCATCAGCCGGAACACCCACTCCAACCCGGAGCGCTGCATCCAACCCGGAGCGCGCGGTTTCGTGCCGGCATGGAAATCAAACGCAGCGCCGACGCCGATCAGCGCGGTTGCGTTGATCTTGCCGAGATGCTCGACCATCCATTTTTCCTGTTTGGGCATGCCGAGTCCCACCCAGACAAAATCTGGTTCGGTTTCGTTGATCGCCGCGATGTCCGCGGCATCCTCCGCCGAACTCAGACGACGGAACGGAGGCGAGCGATAGCCAGCCACACAGAGGCCGGGGTGACGCTTCTGCAATTGGGCGATCAGCTGTTCCACCACCTTTGGGCTGGCCCCATAGAAATAGTGGCGGAATTTGCGCGAAACGCCGAAAGCGCACACCTCGTCGAGCAGATCGGAGCCGCAGACGCGGCGGGCCTGGGGGAAGCCCGCGAGCTGCGACCACCAGACGAGCGGCATGCCGTCCTCGGTCGCCATGCCGCAGTGATTGAGCGCGTGCCGAATCACAGGGTCGCGCTGTGCCACCACCAGTCCATGCACCGAGACGACGCAGACATACTCGCGTCGCCGCTCGGTGCGCCAACGATCAAGCGTCGCCACCGCGCTGTTGAGGTCCTGTGGAGTCGCGCCAACGCCCAGGATGTTGACCCGATCGCCCACTGCCGGGAACGCGCGGCCTTCGTTCCCTGAAGAGACCCGCTCCGCTCCGTACGCCCCTTCCGGAATGGTAAATTCGACGCCAGATGGAGTGGCGGCTGCGCCCCGCGACAGCGTCCCGCTCGTAAGCATGCGCAAATGTTCCTCTGGATTGAGCTGGCAAATCGGACGGACGGTCCAGCCGCCTATAGCCCAGCCTCCTATAGCGCTTTTAGATTACGCTATTTGAGGTGCGTTGTAAATTGAAATTCAACCGCGAGATTGCAAAAAAGTGAGCCGGCCTCGGGCCGACGGCAAAAACTGACCCGCGGCTTTTTCGTTGGCCTTTACGGCAAGCGGCGCCCCGTTTCTTGGTGAAAAGAGCGCCCTGGCGGCCTCGAATTCGCTCGGGACGTAGATCGTCGTGCTATTGTCGGCGATGCTTGTTTTCGCCGCGTCGGAAATCGGCTTCACATAGAGCCGATGTGCAATCTCTCGAGTTCATCAGCGTAGCCGCTCACGTGGAATTTCTCGAGAAAGCGTCGCCGCGCTCCGGCGCCGAGCCGCGCCCGCAGGGCGGGGTCGTCAATCACCCGCGCCAGCGCGGCCGAGAGCGCCTCCACATCTCCCGGTGGAACAAACAATCCCGACACGTCTGGCTCGATGACCTCAGTGTGCGCGCCGACCGGGGTCGTGATCACCGCCAACCCGTGGGAAAGTCCTTCCAACACTGACATAGCCAGCCCTTCGGCGTGTGAGGGAAGCACGAGCACGTCAGACGCCTCGCAGACCGCCCGCACTCCCGCTTGATTGACCCAGCCGGGAAACTCTACCCTTTCGGCGATTCCGAGTGCGGTTGCGAGGCCTCGATACTCATCGATCGGACCGTCCCCGGCTAGGATCGCGCGCCAGCGGCGACCCGCTAGAGCGGGACTGCCGAGAGCCTGGATCAATTCGGGCACGCCCTTCCGCTCGCTAAGATAGCCGAGGAAGACAAATCTGCATTCGCCGTCGAACTCAATCCTCTCGACCGGCTGTGGATCAGGCACGGCGTTGTGCAACACGGCGATCTTGCTCAATGGCAGGCCCATCACTGTCGACATAGCCATCTGATCGCGCGATCCCAGGACGACAATCTTTGCCGCGCCACGAAACGTTCGGTCGATCAAAAATCGTGTCAACGCGCCGCGGCGTCTGTATTCTTCGGTATAGTTGTAGTCATGAACATGTAGAAGATATGGAAGCCTCACGCTGCGAGCGGCCATAGCAACGATAATTTTTCGTATGGTGCTGCCGCGACCTGCAATGTTGATGTGAGCAAGACCAGAGCCGCCGAATAGACGGGCCCGGACCAACCGCAGAACACTTAAGGCAAGATAGAAGATCGCCAGAAGCGTGTAAAGAACCGAGCCGCCTATGAACCGCGGGCCGCGAGTATCGACAACGGTGTAACTCGCGCCTCGTCCATTACCTTCCTGTTCCTTCAGAAAATAGCCCATCTGCCTCCCGATGCCGCCACCCCTCTCGATTCCCCCTGGACAGAAAATGAGGACAGCGCCGGACGCCAATTTCCGGCGGCGGCCGAGCCTGCCCGGGCTTAAGATTTGCGTCGATCCTTGCTGATAGGGGTCGAGCGCAAGACGGGAGGAGGGTTTGAGGAACATAGACGGCAGGGCGCCCCGGGAGCTGCAACAGAGTCGAAGATAAAGCGGCGCCTTTGCGCTGGGCTACGCCACGGCGGACATGGGCCTATTCGAACGCGCAATCCTTTCGCTTTCGGATCTGACCTGGCTTTCTATCCACTCATAAGTGAGGGCCAAACCCGCAGAGAGCGGCTGCGTGGGTCTCCAGCCGAGCTTCTCTTCTATCAATCGATTGTCGGAGTTGCGGCCTCGTACGCCGAGCGGTCCAGTGATGTGCCGCTTTTCGACGTGTTTGCCTGCGATGGCCATGATGCTATCGGCCAGCTGATTGATCGAGACCATCTCGTCGGAGCCGATGTTCACGGGACCCTCGAATCCCGAGCGCATGAGCCGGACCGTACCTTCGACGCACTCTGACACATACAGGAAAGATCGAGTCTGCTTGCCGTCGCCCCAAATATCAATCGCTCCCCCGTTCGGCGTCATGGCTATCTTGCGACAGAGGGCAGCGGGCGCCTTCTCGCGGCCGCCGTCCCACGTCCCCTCGGGGCCGAAGATGTTGTGATAGCGGCCGATCCGGACCTCGATCCCACGACAGCGGGCGAAAGAAAGATAGAGCCGCTCACTAAAGAGCTTCTCCCAACCATATTCGCTATCCGGTGCAGCGGGGTAGGCGGAACTTTCTTCGCAATGGGGCGAATCTGGGTCCATCTGGTTGTAGGCCGGATAAATGCACGCGGAAGATGAATAAAATATCCGCGGAATCAATCCTCTACAGCACGCATCCAACATATTCAGATTTATTAGACCCGAATTGTGCATAATGTCGGCGTCGTTCTCGCCGACAAATACAAACCCGGCTCCCCCCATGTCCGCCGCCAACTGATAAACTTCGTCAAAGCGGCGGTCGATCACTTGCCGGCAGAAGTATGGATCGCGAAGATCTCCGGTGACAAAATCATCAGCTTCGCTTGTCGCATATTCGTGGTTCTTGAGATCGACGCCACGGACCCAAAACCCGTCCGATTTTAGACGTTTGACTAAGTGTCCCCCGATAAACCCGCCCGCGCCGCATACCAATGCACTTCGCATTCCTGCCTCCTATAGCGGAACCTAAAATACCTATCCCGCCGGCGCGAAAGGATCTCGGCGGCAGGGAATTTACCGGGACATCATGTCATCGCAGCTCGCAATTTGCAACTGCGAGATTGCGTTCACAAGAAAATTTTTGTAGATATATTGAAGTGAAGTGGCCGGGATCGCCCTGGGATTGCCTCGCCAAGCCAGCGACGGGTTCGAACCCGCCTATGCAGATGGCGCGGATTGCGATGCGCCGGGAGCGCTGGCGCGGCGCATGCTCATGGCGTATCTGTGCAAGAAAAGCTGTGGCTCGATCACGCTCGGGCGGTCAGACTCGGGCTTGGCGGGGGATCGGGGAGATTGATTTCGCCACCTCGAACGAGGGACGGTTTCACGAGTTTTCAATGACCTGCTTTATTATAATGGATCGTCTGCTGGCACGTGTCTGGGGATCTGACGGCGGGGTTCGCTGCCGATGGCCGAGCGTTTGGCTTCGGAGCACCCACCGATTTGGCCCACCGCGCCTCATCCTAAATACTTCGTGCGACGACTTCTGGGGGATGGCAATTCGCAGATATTGAGAGTATTTTGATTGGGGGCGGTCACGGTCAGCCCCGGTTCAAATGTGCGGAACGAGTCGCCGGAGCTCTCGGCGAGACGCGCGACAAGAGGTCCGGGCTAAAAATGGTTCAGGCTAAAACAGTCTTTCCCCGCTGGGAGTGTGAAACATGCCGCCAGATATGGTACGCGTTCGGCGGGCGACGTCGGTCGCGCGCGGTTTGAGGCGAATATGCTGCAGCTGAATAGAGATCACACGCCAGTGGATGGCGGACTGGACGCGGTTACGGCAAACGAGCCGTCCATGGCGGAAACGCTCACCTATGCGTTCGGCGTTGTCCGACGGCAAATTTTCGCTGTTCTTCTCTTCGCGATCCTTGGAACTGGCTTGGGCGTCCTCATTTTCTTGAGGGCCGCCCCACCGTATACCGCTACAGCGACTCTGTTAGTCGACACGCACAAGATTGACATTTTGCAGCAGTCCGCAGTCTCTCTTGAAATGCCCATAGGGGCCATGGGGGCAATGGAAAGCCAAATAGCGTTGCTGAAGTCCGACGAAGTCGCCCTTTCGGTGATCAAGAAGCTCAGGCTTTGGGAAGACCCGAGATTCGTTGGAGACGAGAAACCGGGCATTGTGAGCCGGCTTGCTTCCCAATATTTTCCCTCGTTATCGCGCGAACCGCCGCCGCCAAGCGATGCGCAGCGCCTGGAGCAGGCTGTTAACATCTTCAAAAAGAGCCTGACGGTGGATCGGGTTGGCCTCGCCTATGCGATTGATATCGGGTTCGAGTCAAGATATCCCGATCTCGCCGCCCAAGTGGCGAATGAGGTCGCAGACGGATACAATGATTTGCAACGAACGTCCGCGTCCGATACGGCGCGCCAAGCTAGCGATTGGCTTGAAGCCCGCATGCCCGAGTTGCGGGCAAAAAGCGAGGCCGCCCAGCGGGCGGTGCTCGAATACAAGACCGTGCACAATATCGTTGAGGCGGGCGGTGGCCAACTGATCAAGGATCAGCGTGTGGCTGATCTGAACGCGAAATTGAACGCCGCCCGCGACGACACGTTCAAGGCTAAAGCCCGATTTGATCAGTTAGGAGCAATTGGAGGCAGCGCGGCTGACCCGGGCGCCGTTGCGAATGCGTTGATCTCCAATGATGATAAGAACGACATTTTAAGCCAACTACGCAGCCAATACTTTGACGTTGCTTCGAAAGAAGCTGATTTATCAACGAAGCTCGGACCTAACAATCCGACTATTATTAGCTTGCGCAATCAGAAGGCGCAGTTGCGTTCTGAAATACTGCAAGAAATTCAACGGTTGAAACAGTCGAGTAAGAGTGACTACGAAGCAGCCCAATTGCGGGAAGCTGAATTAAAAAACGAATTTGAGGCAGCGGTGTCCCAGTCTCAAGCCGCTAACCAGGCGCAAGTGAAGCTGCAGGATTTGGAGTCCTCCGCTCGAGCGTATCAAGATTTGTACAATACTTTTTTGGGTCGCTACAATGCCTCGCTCCAGCAAGCTGTGTCGCCGGTCTTGGGCGCGACCATTATTACGCCGGCGGCGCCGCCGGTCGAAAGAGATTACAAAAAGACATTCAAAGTTGCGGCGCTGTTTCCAATCGCGGGATTTGCTCTCGGCCTTGGGATCGCCCTGATGCGAGAACTTCTCGCGGGGCGTGTCTTCCGGACGAGCAAATCAATTCAATCGCGCTTGGGCATGGCATGCATCGGCGTTCTGCCGAAGGTTGAAGGTGCTAGGCGGCCAAGACGGCTGAGGCACGCGCAAACTAACACTGCTCCAAGGACGCTTGCGCGCGGAGACCGGGGAATCAGCTGGACTGTTGTCGACTATCCCCTCTCGCGCTTCTCCGAGGGAGTCCGTTCGATCAAACTGGCGATCGATATGGATAATAGATCGAGGTCGGGCAAGGTGATCGGCTTCACCTCCGCAATTCCGAATGAAGGAAAGTCGACAGTTGCGTTGGCGGTCGGACAGCTTATCGCGCGAAACGGCGCTTCCGTCGTTCTCGTCGATTGCGACCTGAGAAATCCCTCACTGTCCCGATCGGTGGCCCCCGACGCAGCTAGCGGAATTGTTGAATTGGTGGCCGGAGAGGCTTCGTTGGCGGACGTTATTTGGACGGACCGGTCGACGCAAATGGCATTCTTACCGGCAGTCCCGCGGCCAGGACCTCCTGATCCGCCGACTATTCTCGCTAGTCTTGAGCTGAAGCGCATCTTTGATCAGCTACGGACGCTGTATGAGTTTGTTGTCGTCGATCTTTCTCCGATTGCACCAGTAGTCGACGTTTGCGCCACGACTGAACTCGTCAACTCTTATGTTCTTGTAGTTGAATACGGTAAGACAACTATCGATGTTGTGGAGCACGCGCTTCTCGCTGCGCCAGATATATCCAAATCCACCGTTGGCGCAGTGTTAAACAAGGCGAATATAAGAGAGCTGGCGAGATACGATCCATATTTGTCAGGATATTACTACATGAAACAGTCTGGTCGGTACGAACCTACCGCTATTTAGTCGAAGCTGCGATCTTGCGGCAGGTCCGGCGCCGGGTCGCTCGCCATCGACATCGTGAAGTTGCGGATTGCCCGCGGATCCTCTCTTGAGGCTGTAGGGTTGCGTCGCGAGCCATAAGGTGGATTGAATCGCTGAGGCGAATTGTGCCCTTGATTGCTGACACCGCAGCCCAGCCAGCAATTGCGACCCCTCAAACGCTGGGCCAAACGCAAGGCCTAGCCAACCCGATCTGGGACAGCCCCAATTTTCTTCTCTTTGTTCCCGTGCCGCGCCCGGCGGCTCGTGGGCGCATGGCTGGGTTTCGGCGAACTCGGAGACGTCGCCCGTGAAGAACGCGCTCATGCGCTAACGAGGGTAGAGATCCGATCGTCGGGTTCGGCTGCGAGGGCGGCCAGGAAGAGGCGCAACAAGAGCCTCAGCCATTCGATGAGGCGTCTGAAGTTGTAGCCGGCGGCGGCGAGCACGGCGTTGGCGGCGTCGCCGTCGGTTCCGGCGAGATGGTTGCGGCCCATGCGGTGCTCGGCTTTGGCGTGGCCGATGACCGGCTCGCCCGCCGAGCGTCGGCGCATGTCGCGCCTAATCGGTTCGGTGACCCGGCGTCTCTGGCCTGAGATATAGACCTTGAACTTGTGGTCGGGCGGGGCGTTGTGGCCGCGATAGCCGCGGTCGGCGACGATGCGGGTCAGGCTCGCGCCGATCTGCGCTTCGATTTCCGGGACGACGGTCGCCAATGTGTGGCCGTCCCTCGGGTCAAGCCCGAGGGCAGGCTCCAGGATTGCCGGGCAGCGCCTTCACGTGGGCGATGAACTGACCGCCCTTCGAGCGATGCAGCGTGGTGGCGATCGAGACCTTGACTCCGAACTCGTAGGGGCGATGGGCCTTGCCCTTTGCCGATGCATTCGACCTCGGGCGCGTGCAGAGAATAGACCTTCCGCCCGCGCTGATGCTGGCGCTGCTCGCGCACCCGGCGCGCCAGCATGAGCGGATGGGCGAAGACGCTCTCCAGTTCGCCTTCGCCCTTGATCTTGCGGCCGATGTCGCGAACGACCCGGCCGAGATAGGTGCGGATCGTCTTCAGCGCCCGCTTGGCGCGCTTGAACTGTTTGGCGTGGGCGTAGCGCTGATGGGCGATCAGCGCTCTTTTTCCCACCCGCTCGTACGATTGGCGTGAGCTCAACGCCCGCCTTCTTCGCCAGCCTCACAAGGCGCCCGCGCGCCCGGTGCGTCAGTCTCGCGTCGGTCGGAAACGCCACCGCCTTCGGCTGCACGGTGGTGTCGACAATGACCTTGGAGAAGTCCAAGGGCTTGGCCGCACCGGTGCGCGTCGCCGCCGACAGCTCTCCTGGATCAGCGCCACCAGCTTCTCCTCGCCCATCCGCTGGCGCCAGCGCGTCAGCGACGAGCGGTCGAACGTCGGCTGGTGCTGGAAGAACTCCTCGCCGCACAACAGCTGGTAATAAGGGTTCTCGACCCAGCGGGCGCACAAGTCCTCGTCCGAGAGATTGCGCATGGGCTTGAGGATCGCGAGCCCCGCCATCAGCCGGGTGGGCAGCGGCGGCTGGCCTGCCCTGTCGGTGTAAACCGCGCCGAACCGCTCCTCGAGAAACCGCCAGTCGATGACCTGGCCGAGCTTCGCAAGCGCATGACCCATGTCGACGATCTGGTCGAGCCGCGCCCGGAAGAGATCGTTCTGCCCGCCGTCCCGCCGTTCCTTCGGCCGCATCGAATCAGCCTCCGCCAAGCTGACGGAGGCAGGGAATCACAGTCAAACGCCTCTCTCAATTCGCAAGAAATCAAGCCGGCAAACGCTGCTTTCCTGCAATCGCAAAGACTTGCAGAAACCCGAACGACACGTCAGGCTTTTCAAGAACGGCCGGAACCAGGCCGTGCGGATCCCGCGCGAGTGCGAGCTTCCCGGCGATAGCGCGATTAGGCGCAAAGAAGGAGAAAGGCTTGTCATCGAGCCGTGCCCGCCCAAATCTCTGCTCGCCCTGCTCGCGACCCTGTCGCCGCTCGACGATGACTTTCCTCCAATTGCAGATCCGCGTCCTGGACCCGTCGTTTTCTAGTGCGCTATCCGCTCGACACCAACATCGTTTCCGATGTTGTCCGGCGCCCGCAAGGCCCTATCGCCGAGCATATCCGCGAGGTCGGCGAGGCGCAGGCATGCACAAGTGTGATCGTGGCGGCGGAATTGCGGTATGGCGCTGCGAAGACCGGGTCACAGCGCCTTACGGCTCAGCTTGAAGCCATGCTGGAGGCTCTTGATGTCCTCCGTTTCGAGCCGCCTGCCGGTGCGGCCTACGGCCTGATCCGCGCTCAGCTCGAGCAGGCCGGCCAAGTGATCGCCCCAACGATCTGCTCATTGCCGCTCACGCTGTCGCAATTGGCTACGCTCTGATCACGGACAATGAAACGGAGTTCGCGCGCGTCCACGGCCTTCGCCGCGAAAATTGGCTGCGTCAGACCTGACGTCTCGGGGCGCCCGCAGGGCGTGAAGAGGCCGCGCAGACGAAGTCCCGGGGGCGGCGAGCATCGGCTGAAAAATTAGACAGCAAGCTCCGGAGTTCGGTGTCCGAAGGATCGGCGTAGGGCAGGGGGAAGTGATGCCGAAACCTGGAGCCCACCTTATGTCTATGCCCATGACCGAGACGCGCCATGCCGAGGACGTGAAGTCGCCCGCCCGCGACGAAGAGCGCTGGCAAGCGGTCAAGCGTCGCGATCCCGCCTTCGACGGCGAGTTCCTGTTTGCGGTGCGCACCACCGGAATCTACTGCTGCCCGAGCTGCGCCTCGCGGCCGGCCAAGCGCGAGAACGTCACGTTCTTTGCGACCGGCGCAGAGGCGGAGAAGGCAGGCTACCGCGCCTGCAAGCGCTGCCGGCCGGACAAGCTCGGCGCGCCCGATCCGCAGATCGAGGCCGTCAAGCGGGCGTGCGAACGGATCGAATCGGCCGAGGAGGCGCCCAAGCTCGCTGACCTCGCCGCGAGCGTGGGCCTGAGCCCGTACCATTTCCATCGCGTCTTCAAGTCCATCACCGGCGTGACCCCGAAGGCCTATGCCGCCGAGACGCGGGCGCGCCGCGCTGCCGACATGCTGCGCACGGCCGACACGGTCACCGAAGCGATCTACGACGCTGGGTTCAACTCTTCGAGCCGCTTCTACGAGAGCACGGCAACCCGGCTCGGCATGACCCCAAGCGCGGTCCGGCGCGGCGGCGCGGGCGCAATCATTCGCTTTGCGGTCGGCCAGGCGTCGCTTGGCGCAGTGCTGGTCGCAGCCACCAATAAGGGCGTGTGCGCCATCATGCTCGGCGACGATCCCGAGGCGCTGGTGCGCGAATTGCAAGACCGCTTTCCGCGCGCGGAGCTTGAAGGCGGCGATCCGGCGTTCGAAAGCACGGTGGCGCGCGTCGTTGGCCTCGTCGAGGCGCCCGGTCAGCGCCTGGATCTTCCGCTCGACATTCGCGGCACCGCGTTCCAGCAGCGGGTGTGGGCGGCGCTCAGCGCCATACCTTCCGGCAAGACGGCGACTTATACGGAGATTGCACGAGCCATCGGCCAGCCGACCGCGGTGCGCGCAGTCGCCCAGGCTTGCGGCGCCAATCCGCTTGCGATTGCGATCCCCTGCCATCGGGTGGTGCGGGCGGACGGCGATCTGTCCGGCTATCACTGGGGTGTCGAGCGCAAGCGCGAGCTTATCGCGCGGGAGGCGGCGTGATGAAGGCGCGAACTCCCTCCCCAGCGCCGCTTCTCGATGAGGCGCAAACCCCAACGCTCGCCTCAAGAAGGCCCTCACCCCAACCCCTCTCCCCGGGGGAGAGGGGCGAACCGGTAGCGCCGCACATCCCTTCTCCCTCGGGGAGAAGGTGGCCCGAAGGGCCGGATGAGGGAGCGCCGGATAAGGGCGCGGCCGTGATCGGCGCGCTCGATTGGCCGATGATCGAAAAGGAACTCGACGCCTACGGCTGTGCGATCGCCCCAAAGCTCATCTCGCGCGAGACGTGTCGCGAGCTTGCGGCGCTCTATGCCCACGACGCGCGGTTTCGTTCACGGATCGTGATGGGGAGCCACGGTTTTGGCCGGGGCGAGTACAAATATTTCGCCTATCCGCTGCCTGAGCTCATCGTCGCCCTTCGCCGCGGGCTCTATCCGCGCCTGGCTCCGATCGCCGACCGCTGGAACGAGGCGATGGGCGTTTCTGTCCGCTACCCTGCTGAGTACGAAGCGTTCCTGGCGCGCTGCCATCACGCGGGTCAGAAGCGACCGACGCCGCTCCTGTTGCGCTATGGCCCCGGCGACTACAATTGCCTGCATCAGGACGTGTACGGCGAGCACCTGTTTCCACTGCAGGTCGCGATCCTGCTCTCCGAGCCGGGACGCGACTTCACCGGCGGCGAATTCGTGCTGACCGAGCAGCGGCCGCGCATGCAGTCGCGCGCGGAGGTTGCGCCGCTTACGCAGGGCGACGGCGTGATCTTCGCCGTGCGCGAGCGGCCCGTGCAGGGGACGCGGGGAACCTATCGCGTCAATCTGCGCCATGGCGTGAGCCGTATCAGAAGCGGCGAGCGCTTCACCCTCGGAATCATCTTTCACGACGCGGCGTGACGCCCCCCGCCGTTGCGCCTGTGCGCTGCGTGACTTAAGGCCATGGGAGCTAACGAGACATTGAGGCTCCCATGTCCGCCGTCCGCCAACCCGCGATCTTTGTGCCGCATGGCGGCGGACCATGCTTCTGGGTCGACTGGCCTCCGCCCTTCGGCCCTCATGCGTGGGACAAGCTGCGCGAGTACCTCGCCGGTCTGGTCAAGTCGCTGCCCGAGCGGCCAAAGGCGTTCCTGATCATCACTGCCCATTGGGAGGCGGACAAGCCCACGGTCAGCGTCAATCCGAAGCCCGGCATGCTCTACGATTATTACGGTTTTCCGGAGCATACCTACAAGTTGAGCTATCCCGCCCCGGGCGATCCGGAGATGGGGACGCAAGTCAAGCGCCTCGTCGAAGCGGCTGGCTTACCCGTCGCGACCGACGACGAGCGCGGCTTCGACCACGGCGTGTTCGTGCCCTTCCTCATCGTCGATCCGAAGGCCGAGATCCCGGTCGTCATGTTGTCGCTGCGCAAGGACCTCGATCCCGCCTTCCACATCAAGCTGGGCAAGGCGCTTGCGCCATTGCGCGATCAGGGGATCGCGATCGTTGGCAGCGGCATGAGCTTTCACGACCTCCGGACTTTCCGCGACGGCGACACGAGAGCCTCGGCCGCCTTCGACGCCTGGCTCGACGAGACCGCGAAGGCGCCGGGTCCGGAGCGCGAGGCGCGGCTCACCCATTGGGACAAGGCGCCGTCGGCGCGCGAATGCCATCCGCGCGAGGAGCATCTCTTGCCGCTGATGGTGGTCGCCGGCGCCGCCGGCGAGAGCCTGGGAACGCGCGACTTCAACGACAAGATCGGGGGCAAGATGATCTCGGCGTTTAGGTTCGGGTGAGGCGTCCGGTCGCCGCTTTGCGCGCCAAAATTTTCTCTAAGTGCTTGCTGGGGCGGGTGCGGCGCTGCGGCTTTCACCCGTCGATCAAACTCTACCTTCTAGGATTGATTTTGGCAGCGGCCCAGCGGCCTTCAAGCATCGCCTTTGCGTTCCCCGCCCCACCACCGTTTAGCCTCGACAAATCTGGCCGCGCATTCGACAGGCGTTAACTGTAATGGTTGTGCATAATACCAGTCGAAGCTCGGGAGTTGCGACCTCAAAATGCCCAACTACGTCAAAGCGCCGTCGGTTGATTTCTCTTGCCTTAAGGCTGAGGAATTTCAAGTCGCGTTACGGGTAGCCATTAATGATCTAAGAGATCGAGAGTCTATTTTCTCCGAATTCCTGAGTGAAGCTGGTAATCCGGATAAATCGAACTGGAAAAGAACGATCCAATATTCGCATCTTCACCTTTTATTCGCGCAGACAATTGTCTCAACTCTACTCGTTGAAAGCGATCGGCGCGTCATTACTCAGACCAGAGCGCAGCCTGGGGTTGGCGCAGCCACTTTCGCCGCGATGCGTCTCGCGCAAGGTCAACTTCTGAGATCGGAGATCGCCAGTTGCGAACCTACAGCAGTACTCCCCGTATCCCGCGATCATGAGCGAATAGCGCATGCTCACCAACTCCAGCGAAATCACGCCCGCATTGACCGCGAGCACCAGATCTTTGCGATCCGGGGGGTATCGATCACTAAGCGGCGCTGGATTATACATGGTGAGCACGTCCCGATTAACGCTGGGGGCTGTTTTGAGCCGAACTCCAGATGGTCTCAGGCTATTCACTGGGAATTCCGCGCACGCCTGATACGCGCAGCATCCGGAAAGCTTACGCAGCGAGACAACGGCGATCGCAGTCGCTAAGCTTCCATTTTTCCAGCCCGCTCATCGAGAATGGCGCTCTTCCTGAACGAAAGGCGCCCTCCTTCAAAACGAGAAAAAAATCTGGAGATTTCCCGCCGAGCCTGGATGGTTTCGACGCGCGGAAATCCGCTGGCACGCGCCTTGCAACGGTTCGTTAACGAAAATGTGACGATTATATATCTACGTCACAATTGTGCATAGAGGTGTAAACACATACCTCGATGAACGCCATGAATGCGATGATTCTCACTCTCAGTCCCGAAGTCCGCGAAGCGGCGCTCGATCTCAAGGCGTTGCGAGGGAAGATAAAAGAGGCCGGCGAGCGGGCCTATGAGTGGTTTCCGGCCGAAGCCAACGCACGGCAACGGATGCTCTGCCTAAGTCTTGAGCAGGCGGTCGATCAAGAAGCGCTCAGCAGCCATCAGACACCCCCGCCCAAGCCGGGCGAGGGCTTTCTGAAGCTGGCGGGGACGAAAGCCTCCTAAAGGCTGTGGAGCCTCGACGGGCTGACTCAATCTCGTCTCGAAAGCAATTATCAACATATCTGATCTGTTGATACGATCACTCTGCGCGGCCGCGTGCGTGTCGAAACGCGCCGATTTTTGAGGGCGGAACTAAACGGGGTCCTAACAGACTGAAAACATTAGAGCGGAATCCGATCATCCTGTATCGTCCTGATAACCACAGGATTTCAAGTAATTTATACATACCGAGGGCTCGAAGATTTCGGCGCAGGTTTCGAGGGCGCGCATCAGACCCGCGACGGTCCGCTCGGCGATTTTGCGCAGGAAGGCCTTGAGCTTGGAGAAGGCTTTTTCGATAGGGTTCATATCGGGACTGTAGGCTGGAAGATATCGCAACTGCGCGCCCGCCGCCTTGATCAGTTGCTCGACCCGCGGCCCCTTGTGAGCGGGGAGATTGTCCATGACGACGGTCTCGCCGGGCGAGAGCGTGGGGACGAGGCATGTCTCCACCCAATCCTCGAACAGGGCGGCGTTGATCGGTCCGTCGAAAGTCCTTGCCGCCGTCAGGCCGCGAAGGCGAAGGCCGGCGACCAAAGTCACCGTTTTGTAGTGACTGTGCGGGATGGCCGACCGCAACCGGCGCCCGCGCCGGCAACGTCCGCTTTTGCGCGCGAGATTTGTGGAGGCTCCGGTCTCGTCAATGAAAACGAGTTTCGTCGGATCGAGATCGAGCTGTCCCGCGAACCATTCCCGGCGTCGATTTTGCACGTCCGCGCGTTGTTGCTCCTCGGCATGCGCCGTTTTTTTTAAAGGTGATCTGGTGACGGTCGAAGAAACGCCACAGCACGGAGACCGCAAAGCGCTCGCCGCTATTGGCGATCAGCTGCTCCCGGATCTCGAGCAGCGTTATGTCCGGCCTGCGCCGGATCAGGCCCAACAGATAGTCGCGATGCGCCTCGATTCGGCGGGAGCGGCGGTCGCCGCCGGAAGGCGCCGGCCAAATCTCGCCCGTGGTATTGAACCGCTTTACCCAGCGCACCGCGCTCGCCACGCTCACTTTGAAACGCGCGGCCGCCTGATTGCGCGACAGCCCGCCCAAGACCACCGCCTCGACCACGCGCTCGCGAAGATCGTTGGAAAGACCCATCCCCCGCCGTCCCCATTCTCGCAGTGAATGAGGAAGCAGAAATTAACCGATTCGGGAATCCCCCCGCCGATTCAATCCGTTCGGATACTGCTCTAGGGCGTGCCGGTAAAATGGCGGCTAGGCCAAGCGCGCCGTTGGGCCCTCGCGCTTGGCTCAGCGAGTAACGCTTAATCCGGCGGCCAGACCGGCGCCGATCGCGGCATCAGATGCAGATCCACGCCCGTCCAGGGATGGGCGAGCGCGACCTCCTCATTCAGCTCGACGCCGAGGCCGGGCTCTTCCGGCGGAATGACGTAGCCGTCCTCCCAGCGGATCGGTTTTTTGAGGATCTCACCATGGAAGCCGTCCCAGCGCTCGATGCTCTCGAGGATCAGAAAATTGGGGCTGCAGGTCGCAAGCTGAATGTTGGCCGCGCCGACGACCGGTCCGCAATAAAGGTGCGGCGCGATCTGCGCGTAATGCGCTTCCGCCATTCCCGCGATCTTCTTCGCTTCGAGTATGCCGCCGACGCGGCCCAGATTCATTTGCAGGATTGACGCGGCGCCGGATTCGAGCACGCGCGAGAATTCATACTTGGTCGTGAGCCGCTCGCCGGTCGCGATCGGCATGCGGCATTGCGCGGCGACCTTGGCCATCTCCTCCGGCGCCTCGGGCGGAGTCGGCTCCTCGAACCATAAAGGCTCGTAAGCCTCGATTCGCCGCGCAAGACGCAGCGCGCCCGAGACGGTGAATTGGCCGTGAGTCCCGAAGAGAAGATCGCATTTCGCGCCCACCGCCTCGCGCAAAGTCTTCAGGAATGCTTCGCAAAGCTCGAGCCGTTCGAGGCTCGGCTGGCGCGGATCGAAGGTCGAGTACGGCCCGGCCGGATCGAATTTCACCGCGGTGAAGCCTTGCGCCATATATCTGAGCGCGCGTTTCGCTGCGGCGTGCGGGTTCGAATAGACCGGGCTATCGGAATAGGCGTGCGAGCCGGGCTCGTCCGGATAGAGGTAGGTGTAGCTGCGCAGCCGCTCATGCACCCTGCCGCCGAGCAGGGCATAGACGGGCTTGCCGACCGCCTTGCCGACAATGTCCCAAAGCGCCATCTCGATTCCGGACAGGACGCCCATCAACGAAATGTCGGGCCGGCCTGAATAGCCGCGGCCGTAGACATTGCGCCAGAGCGCCTCGATGCGGAACGGATCGGCGCCGTCGACATGACGCTCGAACACGTCCTCGATCATCGCCACGATTGCCTTGGGCGCGAAGCTTGCCGCGTAGACTTCCCCCACGCCCTCAATCCCGCAGGCGGTTTTCAGCTTGAGGAAGAGGAAGTAGCGGCCGCCGAAGGCGGGCGGCGGATTGCCGACAACGAAGGTTTTCAGCTCGGCGATTTTCATGGCGGTCCCCCAATTCTGCCCTCGTCTGTCCCGATCGACTGGAATTGTGATCGCTCGCCGTCAGAAGCGGGGAGCGTCACACACTATGGACGTATGCCTTCTTGCGGTCGTGCGCTCGGACTTAAACCTCCGCCGCCGCGGAGGCGAGACTGATCGAAGAACCCGATGACAATCATCGCAAACCAAAGTTGGAAAGCTTCACGACCGCATTCTAACTCCATCAGTGCAAGACGTCGTTCGGCAAGACCCATCGCTGGCGGCGTCGGAATGGAGAATGAAATGAGACTTTCAAGAAGTATGAGTAGAGAGGCTGCATTGGCTTGCGGCTTTGTGCTTGCGGCTCTGGCTTTGGCCGCGCCCAGTACCGTTGCTGTCGCCGGCGGCGATGCGCCGGTCAGCCGTTATCTGACCTTCCATCACAAGTCCGTTGATCCGCGCGCCATCGCGCAGGTCCCGGCGACGCCGGCTCTCTTCTCGCTGCCCTTTTTCGGGTCCTACGTTCCCGCTCCGAGGACGCCCGAAACGGATGGACTGAGCCGCAATCGCGCCGATTGCGTGAAGTATGGCTGCATCGACAGCGGCGGCTAACGCATGTCCCGATGAGGCGGGCCCGCCCGTCATTGCCAGCGAAGCGAAGCAATCCAAAGTATAGGCGCTTACAACCAATGGATTGCTTCGCTGCACGTAGTGACGATTCCAGTCGATCGGAACCGGCTGTAATCATGTCGGACCGTTCCCGAAGCCGGAAGGCCGGAGCGAGAAGCTCGGCGTTCTAAACCTGAATGATTGCCCCAGCTCGAAGAGGCGAAGCCGCAGCATGACCCTTTACGCCGCCAGCCGCCTAAGCCGCCGTCGTTTTCTTCAGGCTGCAAGCCTGTTCGGGGTCTTGCCGCTGACCAGGCCCTCCTGGGCTGACACCTTCGTGGAACTGGCTCTGCCGGGCGGTCCGGATCAGCGCAGCATCACCAGCGCCTTCCCCCAAAAAGGCGCCATGATTCTGCAGCGCAGCCGGCCGCCCTTGCTCGAGACGCCGTTTGAGGTGTTTGACCGTGGCGTCTTTACGCCAAACGATCAGTTCTTCGTCCGCTGGCATTGGGCTCTCATTCCAACAGAGGTGGATGTCGCCACTTTCAAACTGACCGCGGTCACGTCAACCAAGCGCTGTCCTTGTCGATGGCGGACATCCTGGCGATGCCGCGCGTGGAAATGGCGGCCGTCAACCAATGTTCAGGCAATTCGCGAGGGCTGTTTCAACCCCGCGTGCCGGGTGGTCAGTGGGAGAACGGGGCCATGGGCAATGCGCAATGGACCGGCGTTCGTCTGCGCGACGTGCTCGATCGCGCAGGGGTCAAATCCGGCGCCGTCGCGGCGCGCTTCAAGGGATTGGACGAGGCGCTCGTCGACGGCGCCCCGACATTCATGAAATCGCTCGACATCGATCACGCCCGTGACGGCGAGGTTATGCTCGCGTACCAGATGAATGGCGAGCAATTGCCGTTGTTGAACGGCTTTCCGCTGCGGCTGATCGTTCCCGGCTGGTACTCCACTTACTGGACCAAGATGCTGAGCGACGTCGAGATACTGAACGCGCCCGACAACAATTATTGGATGAAGACGGCGTACCGCATTCCTGACACGCCGCATGCGAACGTAAAGCCGGGCGAAAGCGGATTTGCGACCGTGCCGATCAACCGGATGACGCCCCGCTCGTTCTTCACCAATTTGACGAATGGCGCGACCGTCAAACCGGAGGCGCCGCTGTCCGTGAGAGGGATCGCGTTCGGCGGCGATTGCGGCGTCGCGGAAGTCCAGTTGTCGGACGATGGCGGATCGACCTGGCGCGCCGCGGCGCTTGGCCCTGACCAAGGCAAGTACGGCTTTCGCCGATGGAGCGCGCAGGTCGCAGCGCCGCCATCCGGACCGTTTACGCTTAAGGCGCGTTGCACCAACGCCAACGGCGAAGCGCAGCCGGCCGAGCCGAACTGGAACGGCGGCGGCTTCATGCGCAACGTCATCGAAAGCGTGCGGCTCGTCGTCGCCTGACCGGGAAGAGGAGCGCGCCGTTTATGAACCGATCACCCAGCGCAGTCGTCTATGCCGCCGCAATCGCCGCCGGCGTGAGTTTCTTCGCCATCATGCCGCCTTGGCGGCAAGGCGGCGCAGCCGCCGCTGCGCAACCTGCGCCAGCGCCGTCCACAGTCAGCGTCAACGGCGTGACGCTGCGGTCGGTCAACGTGGACATCCCAAACAGGGATCGCCAATTTGAAGGCCCGGGATCCGACGTCGTCACCAACAACTGTCTCGCCTGCCATTCCGCCGGCATGGTTCTGACGCAGCCTCGACTGCCCCGCGCCGTTTGGCAGGCCGAGGTCGAGAAGATGCGCAATACGTACAAGGCGCCAGTCGACGCGGAGGACGTCCCGGCGATTGTCGACTTTCTGGCGAATCTGCCTCACTAAGCGAGGCGGTCCGCCGGATGCGCTCCCTTTTCGCGTCCGCCGTCGGCGGCGGCGAAGACACGCGGCGATGGCCTGGAGGCGGCCTTGGTGTAGCCGCCGACGATCATAGCCTGATAACGTCGAGCCTATGACACTTGAACAGCTCCGTGTCTTCGTCGCCGTGGCGGAACGCCAGCATGTCACGCGCGCCGCCGAGGCGCTCAACATCGCTCAGTCGGCTGTAAGCGCCTCGATCGCGGCGCTGGAAGGACGGCATGGCGCAAAACTCTTCCACCGCGTCGGCCGCCGCATCGAACTGACCGAAGCCGGCGCGCTGTTCCTTGCCGAGGCGCGCGCCGTTTTGGCGCGAGCCGAGTCGGCCGAGCTTGTCCTCTCCGAATTGGGCGATCTGAAGCGCGGCGTCCTCTCCGTTTACGCCAGCCAAACCATCGCCGGCTATTGGCTGCCGCGCCATCTCGTCGCCTTCCGTCGCTCCCATCCTGGCGTCGCGATCCGGCTGTCGATCGGCAATACCAGCCAGGCGGCCGCCGCGGTGCGCGGCGGTGAAGCGGATTTAGGCTTTGTCGAAGGCGAGGTCGACGATCCGGTTCTAGTCAGCGAGCCGGTGGCGCGCGACCAGTTGGTGATCGTCGTCGGCGCCGAGCATCCATGGAGCGAGGCCAAGGGCTTAGGCAAGGAAGATCTGTTGAACGTCGACTGGGTGTTGCGCGAACCTGGCTCCGGCACACGATCCGGTTTCGAACATGCTATCGAGGCGCTCGGCCTTTCGCCCCACAACCTCCACGTCGCGCTCGAGTTGCCGTCCAATGAAGCGGTACGCGCCGCGGTAGAAGCTGGGATGGGCGCCGCGGCCATTTCCGCCTCAGTCGCCGCGCCGAGCATTGAAGCGGGGCTCCTTCGCCAAGCCGTCTTCGCACTCCCGGAACGCTGCTACTACGGGCTGCGCCACGCCGAACGATATCGAAGCCGAGCCGCCGAGGCGCTCATGGACATCGTACGGGGGCCGCGAGCCGCTGCCGGAATGAAGTCGGGAAACAGCGCTTAGAACACGATGACGTTGCGCACCGCCGAGCCGGAGCGCGAGGAGGCGAGGGCCTCGTTGATCGACTCCAGCCGATAGCGGCCACTGATCAATTGGTCGAGCCTGAGGCGCCCCTCGCGATAGAGCTTGACGATCATCGGCACATCGATTGCGGGACGTGCCGAGCCCATCTTCGAGCCGAGAATCCTTTGGCCGTCGGCGGCGAGCCAGCCGGGATCGATCGTCGCCATGACCCCAGACGGCGGCATGCCGACCAACACGGTCGCGCCGTTGCGCTTCATCAGCGAAACGCCCTGTTCGGCCGCGCCCTTGACGCCGACTGAGACGAATACCCAGTCCGCCTTGCGTCCCCCGGTCAACGCCGCCGTCCGCTCAACGACATCCTCGCTCCTGGCGTTGATGGTCTCGGTCGCGCCGAACTCGCGCGCGGCGGCGAGCTTGGCGGCCTCGACGTCGACAGCGATGATCGGGGATGCGCCGGCGATGCGCGCCCCCTGGACGGAATTGAGGCCGACGCCGCCGCAGCCAATGACGACGACGCTGGCGCCGGCCTTCACGCTGGCGGTGTTGAGGACCGCGCCCATACCCGTCAGCACGCCGCAGGCGATGAGCGAGGCGCTGTCGAGCGGCATGTCGTTCGGGATTGCAATCGCCTGCGACTGGTCGACCACCATGTGCTCGGCGAAGGCGCCAGTGCGCAGCCCATGGACAATCGGCTTGCCGGCGCCGTCGTGCAGCGGGGTTAAGCGGTCGAGCGGGAACACTTCCTCGCAGAAGACGGGCGCGCCCTCGGTGCAGGCGGGGCAGAAGCCGCAATTGCGGATGAGCGTCGCCACCACATGGTCGCCGACTTTCAGCCGGGTCACGCCCGGGCCGACCGCCTCGACCACCCCCGCCGCCTCGTGGCCGTAGACCGCCGGCAAATCGCCGCCCCAGGCGCCGTCGACGTAAAAAATGTCGCTGTGGCAGATCGCGCAGGCCGCGGTCCGGATCAGCACCTCGCCCGGCCCGGGCTCGGCAAGTTCGACCGTCTCCACGGTCAAAGGCGCGCCGAAGGCGCGGCAGACGGCGGCTTTCGTTTTCATGGCGAAAATCCCGGCGGAATGGCGCAACTTCGGTGAGGCGGTTCAATCCCGCGCTGGGGCTGAGAGTTCAAGCGCAGTCTTGAGGCGAGGGGCAATAATTTTTGTGGGGCGCGCGCGGCGGCCTGGAGTCAAAGAGGACGGGGCCGGCCGCCTCATTCCCCTTGCCGGAGCCCCAAAATCAGGGTGTGCGGTTTTGCGCGCGACTCAAGTTTTTCAGTCGCTTAGGCTCATTTATCTGCAACTCGGCGCGGCGCCTGCGCCCATCGCCGAGAGCAGGGGCGAAAGATGAATATACGATGCAGCATAAATCATACTCAGCGCCAGCCGCAGACGCGGCGGCCTCGATGCCACCAACAACGCCAGACGCGCCGCCGAGGGCGGCGGCGCGGACCGGGAGTTACGATGACCGCCTGCGCCTTTTCGATCCAGTCGTCGAGGGCGCCCGGAACGCGGTCGTCGAGCGGCATCGCTGCCGCCGCGACCGGGCTTAAGGCAAGTCCAGCCGCAGCCGCCCCGAACAGAATTCCGCGCACCAATCCGCGGCGATCGATCTCCTTCATCGAACGATTCCTCCCTTGATTGAATCGAGGAGCCTGATTCAGGCCATCATCCTTCGTAGGCCAGGGCCGTCCCAAACCGCGATCACGTTTCCGTTACGACGGCTGATCATCTTTTGGGCCAGTCTCGATTGACTCAATTGCAGCGGAAGACGATGATCCTCGGTGCAAACGCCGCCTGTATATTCAAAACCTGTTGATCCGCGCCAATCGACGCGCATAAACTTTTCGTGACCCCCTTGGCAAGTCGGCGCAAAAGCGGTATGGGGGGGTTTGGGGTAGACGGCGCTACGCCCCGAATGATCAAACATGGCTACCGCCCTGCGAAGATGAAACCGGTGACGGGTGATCGGAGCGGGAGCGGCGGAAAGGCCGGAGGACGGAAGGGTGAAGCCTTTGCGTCTTCGCGGCCCATGTCCTGTCCGAGACTGCCGGCGCGTAACCCCTTCAGGGGACACGCTTAATTCCTAAAGCCCCATCGGGGCCGTGGAGCCAGCATAGACGGGGAAGACCGAGTTTTTGCACCCCCTCCGGCGCTCCCCGGGCGGGTGAAAGCGGTTCGAACCTTCTGTCCGGCGCCGGGCGTTTCGCCCGCCTCCGGGGACAGGCGCAAGTGGCTGCGGCGTTCGATTCTGACCGAATCGCGCATCGCGGCGTGTGCAACAGGCGGGTTTTGAGCAATTGAAGCCCGCCGACCGGAGATGAGCACCGTGGATAGAACGGAAAAGAAGGAAGCCGTCGCGGCCTTGCACGACGTTTTTTCGAAAACGTCGGTCGTGGTCGTGGCGCATTATTCCGGCCTGACGGTCGCCCAGATGCAGCGTCTGCGCAAGCAGATGCGGCAGGCGGGGGCGCACGTTCAGGTCGCCAAGAACCGGCTCGCCCAGATTGCTCTTCAAGGCACGGACGTCGCCTCGATCGGTCCCTTGCTCAAGGGGCCGACCCTGATCGCTCATTCGACCGATCCGGTGGCGGCGGCCAAGGCCGCCGTGGCTTTCGCCAAGGATCACGAGAAATTCGTGCTCCTGGGCGGCGCCATGGGCAAGACGGCCCTCGACGTCGACGGAGTCAAGGCGCTCGCGACCTTGCCGTCCCTCGACGAACTGCGCGCCAAGCTGCTCGGGCTCATCACGGCGCCCGCGACCAAGCTCGCCCAGCTCGCCACCGCGCCAGCCGCCAAGCTCGCGCGCGTGGTCGGGGCCTATGCCGCCAAAGACGCAGCCTGAAGGCAGCGCTCTTCACAACCATTCGAACCGCACTAAATATAGGAGGTCCATCAATGGCCAATCTCGAAAAAATCGTCGACGAACTCTCGAGCCTCACGGTCCTGGAGGCCGCCGAGCTCGCCAAATTGCTGGAAAGCAAGTGGGGCGTCTCGGCCGCCGCCGCAGTGGCGGTCGCCGCCGCTCCGGCCGGCGCGGCCGCGGCCGCCGCCCCGGTCGAGGAGCAGACCGAGTTTACCGTCGTCCTCTCGGCGATCGGCGACAAGAAGATCGAAGTGATCAAGGAAGTTCGCGCCATCACCGCGCTTGGCCTCAAGGAGGCGAAGGACCTGGTCGAGGCCGCGCCGAAGCCGGTCAAGGAAGGCGTGGGCAAGGAAGAGGCCGAGAAGATCAAGGCCGCTCTGGAAAAGGCGGGGGCGAAGGTCGAGCTCAAATAATGGGCGACCCGCTGACGCGGGGCTCGATTGATCAAAAGGGACGGTCCCTGGCGATTCGCCAGGGGCCGTTCCGGCGTTTCCAAGACGTTTGGGGAGTGAGCGTCGTCAATCGGCGGCCAAAAGCTTTTGAGGCCGCCTGGGGGAAGGTTTGAGTGAGAAGGGGGCGTCGGCCGACGCGTCCCGAGAAGACCGACCTTAAGATCCGTCGCGCTGGCGCGCGACGACCGCGAACGGCGGGCAAGCGAGCTTTAGAGGAGCGACATGGCGCAGACATTCACCGGCCGCAAGCGCGTTCGCAAGGTGTTCGGGCACGTCAAGGAAGTCGGCGAGATGCCGAACCTGATCGAAGTCCAGAAGGCCTCGTATGATCAGTTCCTGCTGATGGACCCGCCGAAGGGCGGCCGTCCAACCGAGGGGCTGCAGGCGGTGTTCAAGTCGGTGTTCCCGATCAAGGACTTCGCCGACACCGCGCATCTCGAGTTCGTCAAGTACGAATATGAAGCGCCGAAATACGATGTCGACGAGTGCCGCCAGCGCGGCATGACCTACTCTGCGCCGCTCAAGGTGACGCTGCGCCTTATCGTGTTCGACGTCGATCCCGAGACCCAGGCCAAGTCGGTCAAGGACATCAAGGAGCAGGACGTCTACATGGGCGACATGCCGCTCATGACCACGAACGGCACCTTCATCGTCAACGGCACCGAGCGCGTCATCGTCTCGCAGATGCATCGCAGCCCGGGCGTGTTCTTCGATCACGACAAGGGCAAGAGCCATTCCTCGGGCAAGCTTCTGTTCGCCGCCCGCATCATCCCCTATCGCGGCTCGTGGCTCGACATCGAGTTCGACGCCAAGGACATCGTCTATGCGCGCATCGATCGGCGCCGCAAGATCCCGGTGACCTCGCTGCTTTACGCGCTCGGCCTCGACGGCGAGGGGATCCTGTCGACCTTCTATCGCAAGATCGTCTACAGCCGTCTCAAGGACGGCGGCTGGCGGGTGCCTTACGACGCCGAGCGCATGAGGGGCGTCAAGGCCTCCGTCGACCTCATCGACGCCGACACCGGCGAGGTCGCGATCGAGTCCGGCCGGAAATTGACCGTGCGCGCCGCGCGCCAATTGGCCGAGAAGGGCCTCAAGGCGCTGCGCGCGAGCGACGCCGATCTCTATGGCCAGTATATCGCCGAGGACCTCTATAACCCTGCCACCGGCGAAATTTACGCCGAGGCCGGCGAGGAGATCACCGAGAAGTCGCTCGCCCAATTGCTGGAGGCCGGCTTCAAGGAGCTGCCGGTGCTCGACATCGACCACGTCAATATCGGCGCCTATATCCGCAATACGCTGAAGGTCGACAAGAACGCCTCGCGCGAGGACGCCCTGTTCGACATCTATCGCGTCATGCGTCCGGGCGAGCCGCCGACGATCGAAAGCGCCGAGGCGATGTTCCAGTCGTTGTTCTTCGACTCCGAGCGCTATGACCTGTCGGCCGTCGGCCGGGTGAAGATGAACATGCGCCTCGACCTCGACGCGCCCGACACCCAGCGCACGCTGCGCAAGGAGGACATTCTCGCAGTGGTCAAGGCGCTGGTGAACCTGCGCGACGGCCGCGGCGAGATCGACGACATCGACCATCTGGGCAACCGGCGCGTGCGTTCGGTCGGCGAATTGATGGAGAATCAGTATCGGATCGGACTTCTGCGCATGGAGCGGGCGATCAAGGAGCGCATGAGCTCGGTCGAGATCGACACCATCATGCCGCAGGACCTCATCAACGCGAAGCCCGCGGCCGCGGCGGTGCGCGAGTTCTTCGGCTCGTCGCAATTGTCGCAGTTCATGGATCAGACCAACCCGCTTTCCGAGATCACCCACAAGCGGCGCTTGTCCGCGCTGGGGCCGGGCGGCCTCACCCGCGAGCGGGCGGGCTTCGAGGTCCGCGACGTGCATCCGACGCATTATGGCCGCATCTGCCCGATCGAAACCCCGGAAGGTCCAAACATTGGGCTTATCAACTCGCTCGCGACCTTCGCGCGCGTCAACAAATACGGCTTCATCGAATCGCCCTATCGCAAGGTGCGCGACGGCAAGGTGACCGAGGAGGTCGCCTATCTGTCGGCGATGGAGGAGCAGAAATATTCCGTCGCCCAGGCCGATACGCCGATCGACGCCGCGGGTAAGCTTGTCGGCGATCTTATTGTCTGCCGCCACGCCGGCGACGTCGTGTTCTTGCCCGGCGACCGCGTCGACTACATGGATGTGTCGCCCAAGCAGCTGGTGTCAGTGGCGGCGGCGCTCATTCCGTTCCTCGAGAACGACGACGCCAATCGCGCGCTCATGGGCTCGAACATGCAGCGTCAGGCGGTGCCGCTGGTGCGCTCGGACGCGCCCCTGGTCGGCACCGGCATGGAGGCGATCGTGGCGCGCGATTCGGGCGCGGCGATCGCGGCGCGCCGCGCCGGAATCGTCGACCAGATCGACGCCACCCGCATCGTGGTGCGCGCGACCGACGAGACCGACGCCGCCAAGCCCGGCGTCGACATCTACCGGCTGATGAAGTTCCAGCGTTCGAACCAGTCGACCTGCATCAACCAGAAGCCGCTGGTGAGGGTGGGGGACCGGGTCGAGAAGGGCGACATCATCGCCGACGGGCCGTCGACCGATCTCGGCGATCTGGCGCTTGGGCGCAACGTCCTCGTCGCCTTCATGCCGTGGAACGGCTACAACTTCGAGGATTCGATCCTGCTCTCCGAGCGCATCGTCAAGGACGACGTCTTCACCTCGATCCATATCGAGGAATTCGAGGCGATGGCCCGCGACACCAAGCTCGGGCCGGAGGAGATCACGCGCGACATCCCGAACGTCTCGGAAGAGGCGCTGAAGAACCTCGACGAAGCGGGCATCGTCTACATCGGCGCCGAGGTGGTGGCCGGCGACATCCTGGTCGGCAAGATCACGCCCAAGGGCGAAAGCCCGATGACGCCGGAAGAGAAGCTTCTGCGCGCCATCTTCGGCGAGAAGGCCTCCGACGTGCGCGACACGAGCCTGCGCGTTCCCCCGGGCGTGCAGGGCACGGTCGTCGAGGTGCGCGTCTTCAACCGCCACGGCGTCGACAAGGACGAGCGCGCCCAGGCGATCGAGCGCGAGGAGATCGAGCGCCTGGCCAAGGACCGCGACGACGAGCAGGCGATCCTCGACCGCAACGTCTACGCGCGCCTTGCCGAAACGCTCGAAGGCAAGCGGGCGCTGTCGGGACCTAAGGGCTTCAAGAAGGATCAGGTGCTGACGAAAGCGCTGCTCGAGGAGCAGCCGCGCTCGCAATGGTGGAGCTTCGCCCTCGAATCCGACCAGGCGATGTCGGAGATCGAGGCGATGCGCAAGCAGTACGACGAATTGAAGAAGTCGCTGGAGAGCCGCTTCCTCGACAAGGTCGAAAAGCTGCAGCGCGGCGACGAGCTGCCGCCAGGCGTCATGAAGATGGCCAAGGTGTTCATCGCGGTGAAGCGCAAGATCCAGCCCGGCGACAAGATGGCGGGGCGCCATGGCAACAAGGGCGTCGTCTCGCGCATTGTGCCGCAGGAGGACATGCCGTTCCTCGAGGATGGCACGCCGGTCGACATCGTGCTCAATCCGCTCGGCGTGCCGAGCCGGATGAACGTCGGGCAGATTCTCGAGACCCATCTCGGCTGGGCCTGCGCCGGTCTTGGCAAGCAGGTCGGCGAGGCGGTCGACGCCTATCTGCGATCGAACGACGCCCGGCCGCTGCGCGGCAAGCTCAAGCAGGTCTACGGCGACGACGAGACGATCAAGGCGCTCGACGACAAGAGCCTCGCCGAACTGGGCGAGAACCTGCGCCGCGGCGTGCCGATCGCGACGCCGGTGTTCGACGGCGCGCGCGAGAAGGACATCGTCGAGATGCTGACAAGCTCGCCAATTACGACTCGTCGGGACAGGTCACTCTCTATCGACGGGCGGACCGGCGACGCCTTCGACCGCAAGGTCACGGTTGGCTACATCTACATGCTGAAGCTCCACCACCTGGTCGACGACAAGATCCACGCCCGTTCGATCGGCCCCTATAGCCTCGTCACCCAGCAGCCGCTGGGCGGCAAGGCGCAGTTCGGCGGGCAGCGGTTCGGCGAAATGGAAGTGTGGGCGCTCGAAGCTTATGGCGCGGCGTACACGCTGCAGGAGATGCTGACCGTCAAGTCGGACGACGTCGCCGGCCGCACCAAGGTCTACGAGGCGATCGTGCGCGGCGACGACACGTTCGAATCCGGCATTCCGGAGAGCTTCAACGTGCTGGTCAAGGAGATGCGCTCGCTCGGCCTCAACGTCGAACTGGCGACGCTCAAGCGCGCGCCCGAGGAGACTGCCGCCGCGCGGAGGCCGCCGAGTAACGCGCTTGGCCTTAGCCGCCTTCGAGCGATTTGCGGTCGCGGGCGGCGTCGCGCCTTTGTTTCCATGAAGGCGAGTTCGGCGCCCTTAGCGCCGGACTCGCGGGAGACCCCAATGAACCAGGAAATCACCAATCCGTTCGCGCCGGTCGCTCCGCCGCAGGCGTTCGATCAGATCCAGATCGCCATCGCGAGCCCGGAAAAGATCCTGTCGTGGTCGTTCGGCGAGATCAAGAAGCCCGAGACGATCAACTACCGCACGTTCAAGCCCGAGCGCGACGGCCTGTTCTGCGCCCGCATCTTCGGGCCGATCAAGGACTACGAGTGCCTGTGCGGCAAATATAAGCGGATGAAGTACAAGGGCGTCATCTGCGAGAAGTGCGGCGTCGAGGTGACGCTGTCGCGCGTGCGGCGCGAGCGCATGGGCCACATCTCGCTCGCCGCGCCGGTCGCGCACATCTGGTTCTTGAAGTCGCTGCCCTCGCGCATCGGGCTTCTGCTCGACATGACGCTGAAGGATCTCGAGCGCATCCTCTATTTCGAATCGTACATCGTGCTCGACCCGGGCCTGACGCCGCTCAAGGACCGTCAGCTTCTGAACGAGGACGATTATCTGCGCGCGGTCGACGAATACGGGCAGGACAGCTTCACCGCGATGATCGGCGCGGAGGCGATCCGCGAGATTCTGAAGGGCATGAACCTGCAGAAGATCGCCGAGGACCTCAAGGTCGAGATCGCCCAATCGAAGAGCGAACTGAAGCCCAAGCGCCTCGCCAAGCGGCTGAAGATCATCGAGGCCTTCATGCACTCGGGCAACAAGCCGGAGTGGATGATCCTGACCGAGGTGCCGGTCATTCCGCCGGACCTGCGGCCGCTGGTGCCGCTCGACGGCGGGCGCTTCGCCACCTCCGACCTCAACGACCTCTACCGTCGCGTCATCAACCGCAACAATCGCTTGAAGCGGCTGATGGAGTTGCGCGCGCCCGACATCATCATCCGCAATGAAAAGCGCATGTTGCAGGAGTCGGTCGACGCGCTGTTCGACAACGGCCGGCGCGGGCGCGTCATCACCGGCGCCAACAAGCGGCCGCTGAAGTCGCTCGCCGACATGCTCAAGGGCAAGCAGGGCCGGTTCCGCCAGAACCTGCTCGGCAAGCGCGTCGACTATTCCGGCCGTTCGGTGATCGTGGTCGGCCCCGAGCTCAAGCTGCATCAGTGCGGGCTGCCGAAGAAGATGGCGCTCGAACTGTTCAAGCCGTTCATCTATTCGCGCCTCGACGCCAAGGGCCTGTCGGCCACCGTCAAGCAGGCCAAGAAGCTGGTCGAGAAGGAGAAGCCGGAAGTCTGGGACATCCTCGACGAGGTGATCCGCGAGCATCCAGTCATGCTCAATCGCGCGCCGACCCTGCACCGACTGGGCATCCAGGCCTTCGAGCCGGTGCTGATCGAAGGCAAGGCGATCCAGCTGCATCCGCTCGTCTGCTCGGCGTTCAACGCCGACTTCGACGGCGACCAGATGGCCGTGCACGTGCCGCTGTCGCTCGAAGCGCAGCTCGAGGCGCGGGTGTTGATGATGTCGACCAACAACATCCTGCATCCCGCCAACGGCCAGCCGATCATCGTGCCGAGCCAGGACATCGTGCTCGGCCTCTACTACGTCTCGCTGATGCGCGACGGGGAGCCCGGCCAGTACGAGGAGGATCCGAAGACCAAGCGCCCATTGCGCGGCGTCTACAGCGACATCGGCGAGATCGAACACGCGATCGCCGCCGGTACGATTACGCTGCACACGAGGGTCAAGGGCCGCGCCTGGACTTATAACGACAAAGGCGAGCGGGTGGCGAAGATCTTCGACACCACGCCCGGGCGCCTGTTCCTCGGCCAGCTTCTGCCCGAGAACCCGAAGATTCCCTTCGACGTCGTCAACAAGCTGATGACGAAGAAGGAAATCTCCAACATGATCGACATCGTCTACCGCAACTGCGGTCAGAAGGAGACGGTCATTTTCTGCGACCGCATCATGTCGCTCGGCTTCCGCGAGGCGTTCAAGGCGGGCATCTCGTTCGGCAAGGACGACATGGTGGTGCCGGACTCCAAGCCGAGGTTCATCTCCGAAACGTCGGCTTTGGCGAAAGAGTACGAGCAGCAATATAACGACGGCCTCATCACTCAGGGCGAGAAGTACAACAAGGTCGTCGACGCCTGGGCGAAATGCTCGGACCGGCTGGCCGAGGAAATGATGGCCGGCATCTCGGCTGTGCGCAAGGACGAGCACGGCCGCGATAGGCCGATCAACTCGATCTATATGATGTCGCATTCCGGCGCGCGCGGTTCGCCGACGCAGATGCGCCAGCTCGCCGCCATGCGCGGCCTGATGGCGAAGCCGTCGGGTGAGATCATCGAGAGCCCGATCATCTCCAATTTCAAGGAGGGCCTGTCGGTTCTGGAGTACTTCAATTCGACCCATGGCGCTCGTAAGGGCTTGGCGGACACCGCGCTGAAGACGGCGAACTCCGGCTACCTCACCCGCCGCCTGGTCGACGTCGCGCAGGATTCGATCATCACCATTCCCGATTGCGGTTCGAAGAACGGCATCAGCATGCGCGCGATCATCGACGCCGGCACGGTGGTGGCGTCGCTCGCGTCGCGCATTCTCGGCCGCACTTCAGCGGACGCGCTGCGCGACGCCGACGGCAAGGTGATCGTCGAAGCTGGCCACATGATCGTCGAGGAGGACATGCCGGCGATCACGGCCGCTGGAATCCAGGAGGTGAAGATCCGTTCGGTCTTGACCTGCGAGGCGAAGAACGGCGTCTGCGGCGCGTGCTACGGCCGCGATCTCGCGCGCGGCACCCCGGTCAACATGGGCGAAGCGGTCGGCGTCATCGCTGCCCAGTCGATCGGCGAGCCGGGCACTCAGCTGACGATGCGCACCTTCCACATCGGCGGCGCGGCTCAGCTGGCGGACCAGTCGTTCATCGAGTTGAACTTCGACGGCGAAGTGAAGATCCGCAATCGCAACCTCGCGCGCAACGCGAACGGCGATCTGATGGCGATGGCGCGTAACGTCGCGGTCGTCATCATCGACCGTAGCGGGGTCGAGCGCGCCGTGCACCGTGTCCAATATGGCGCGCGCCTCAAGGTCGACGAGGGCGACAAGATCAAGCGCGGCCAGCGGATCGCCGAGTGGGACCCCTTCACCCGGCCGATCCTGACCGAGATCGACGGCGTGATCGGGTTCGAGGATCTGGTCGAGGGCGTGTCGATGTCGGAGCAGGTCGACGAGGCGACTGGCATCGCCAAGCGCATCGTCACCGATTGGCGCTCCACGCCGCGCACCGCTGGCCTCAAGCCGGCGCTGGTGATCAAGGGCAAGGACGGCAAGATCGCCAAGCTGTCGCGCGGCGGCGACGCGCGGTATCTGCTGTCGGTCGAATTGATCATTTCATTCGAGCCGGGCGCGACGGTGCGCGCGGGCGACGTCATCGCGCGCATCTCAATCAACAGCGCCAAGACCCGCGACATCACCGGCGGTCTGCCGCGTGTGGCGGAATTGTTCGAGGCGCGCCGGCCAAAGGATCACGCGATCATCGCCGAAATCTCCGGCACTGTGCAGTTCGGGCGCGACTTTAAGAACAAGCAGCGCCTGAGCATCGTGCCGAGCGAGGAAGGCGTTGAGGCGGTTGAGTACCTGATCCCGAAGTCGAAGCACATTCACCTTCAGGACGGCGACGTGATCGAGAAGGGCGAATATATCGTCGACGGCAATCCCGCCCCGCACGACATTCTCGCCATCAAGGGCGTCGAGGAGCTGGCCGCCTATCTCGTTAACGAGATTCAGGAGGTCTATCGCTTGCAGGGCGTCGGCATCAACGACAAGCACATCGAGGTGATCGTGCGCCAGATGCTGCAGAAGGTTGACATCGTCGATGCCGGCGAAACCGACTTCCTGATCGGTGAACAGGTCGACGCGTCGGATCTCGAGGCGGCCAATGAAGCGGTGACCGCCGAAGGCAAGAAACCGGCGGTCGGGACGCCGGTGCTGCTCGGCATCACCAAGGCGAGCCTGCAAACCCGCTCGTTCATCTCGGCGGCGTCGTTCCAGGAGACGACGCGCGTGCTGACCGAAGCCGCAGTCAACGGCAAGGTCGACACGCTCGAAGGCCTCAAGGAGAACGTCATCGTCGGCCGGCTCATTCCGGCCGGGACGGGTGCGGCGGTAGCCAAGCTGCGCTCGATTGCGGCGATGCGCGACACCTTGATTCTGGCGCAGAAGGCGGAGGCGGCCGCGGCGGCGCCCGCGCTGCCGCTGGCTGCCCCGGCGGACCCGCTGGCGCCGGCCCCGCGCAGCAAGGCGCGCGCGCCGGCCGAGTGATACGAGTTCCGGGTGATTGACTCGGCGGGGAAGGATTCTCAGTTGGATTTGCCGCTGGTAGATAGGAAAGCCATGATTTGCTGGGGGCGAGCATGGCGCATGTGGCCGGTCATCTGAGCGTTGCGGCATTGGAGGAGCGTTACGAAGCCAGCGGGGACGCGATGTCTTCGCGGCATTTCCAGACGATCTGGCTGTTGGCGAAGGGCCATACGATCGGGGAAGTGTCGGCGATGACCTCGTTTGGGAGCCGCTGGATCGAGCAGCTTCTGGAGCGCTACAACGCGCGCGGGCCTTCGGCGCTGGGCGATCTCCGGCGCGGCAACGGCGCGGTGGCGACTGTTCTGAGGCCCGAGGTGTTGGATCGGCTTGGCGCTCGTCTTGCCGATCCTCCGCCGGACGGCGGGGTTTGGACGAGCGCCAAGGTTGCGCAATGGATGGCGGGCGAGTTGGGCCTGGCGTCGCTCGCCGCGCAGCGTGGCTGGGAGGCGCTGAGGGCGATCGATTGGTCGATCCAAAAGCCGCGGCCGCGCAACCCCAAGGCGGCGACGCTCGAGGAGCAGGACGACTTCAAAAAAAAGTGGCCGACATTGTCGCCGAGGAAGCGGCGCGCCATCCCGACACGCCGATCGAGACTTTCGCGACCGACGAACACCGGATCGGCCTGAAGCCGGTGACGCGGCGAGTTCTGGGCGCCTGTGGGCAAACGGCCGATCTCGCACGGCCACCATCGGTTCGAATGGCTTTATGTGACGGCCTTCGTCTCACCCGCCACCGGTGAAGTCTTCTGGTACGTCTCGAACGGCGTATCGAAGCCTTTCTTCGAGGCGCTGCTGCGCTTGTTCGCCGAGGAAGCCGGCGCAGGGCGCGATCGGATCATCGTGCTCGTGCTCGACAACGCCGGCTGGCACGGTGAAGCCGGCCTTGTCGTACCGGAAGGGGTTCGTCTCGTCTTCCAACCCGCCTATACCCCCGAAGTGCAGCCGGCCGAAACGCTCTGGACGCTGGTCGACGAGCCGATCGTCAACAAGCACATTCCCGACCTCGAAACGCTCGACGAGGTCATCTCCGCACGTTGCGCCGCCCTCGCTGCGGAGCGACAAAAAATCAAAAGCCAAGCCGGCTTCCACTGGTGGCCCAAAATCGCCAACCCGAGGTGATCACCAGGAAATCGTATGACACGAAGACGAAGGGTCGCCATCGACGAAAGAAAACCCCGCCGGTCTCCGGCGGGGTTTTCATTGGGGACCATGGTCTGCTGGAGCGCCTCGCGACAGACTTGAAGTCCGATTTGCCTTAAGCGCGCGCGAGCACCTGGACGGCGCGGTCGAGTTGCGGGTCGCCACCCGCTGCGTATCGCCAATCAAACGGGACTTCGATCGTCGGCGTGACGCCGACCCCTTCGAGACGCTGGCCGTCCACGAGCACATCCTCGACTGCGAGCAAGAGCAGGCCGTCGTCGCCGATCAGGAACGCGGTGGCGGCGAGCACCGCGCCTTCGGTGCGATGGCCGATGAGCTCGCCGAGACGGTATTGCTTGAACCCATAGGCGAGCACCTCCTTGCCGCTGCGCGTGCCCTCGTTGATCAGCATGGCCACAGGCTTGCGCCATTTGACGTCGACGAAACCGATCTCGCCGTTGCGGTCCTTGACCTCCATCGTGGGCGCGCGCGGATTGAACAGGTCGAGATATTGCGGCTGTGCGCCGCCCCATCCGCCGCGCAGGTCCCAGACCAGCGCATCGGCGTCCTTGAGCGGACCCTCAGAGATCAGGTCTTCAAGCGCAGACTGAATCCTGCGACTCGCATAGGACCAGACATGCACGTATCCAATCCGGGCCTTATCCGCGACGATGACGCGCGCGCTGGCGTTGAGCCCGCGCAGAAACATTTCGTTCGGGTGAAGATCGGCCGGCGATACGCTGATCGCGATCGGGGCCGCGCCGGACGCCCGGCGGATCTGGAGCGACACGGGCGATCCGACCTTGCCGCGGAACGAGTCGACCGGGCGGAACGGGCGATCGTCCGCCGACACGATCTCGTCGCCGAGCAGAACGCCGGCTTGGTGCGCGGGCGCGCCCTCGATCACCCCGGTCACGAATGTGAGGCCTTGGTCGTCGGCCGCCGTAAACACGCCAACTCCCGGATAAGTCACGTCCCCCCTCGGGAACACCCGCTCAAGGCCGCGGTGCTCAAGCGCGCCTACGAAAATATCCGCGAGCTGGTAATAGGCCGGATCCCCCGGCGTGTAGAAATGGGTGTGGGAGGCCCCGAGCTTCGCCAGCATGGCGTTGATGACGACCGCCGCGTCTTCCCGGGTGCGCGCTGACGCTGCATCAGGGCGGTAGCGGGCGCGCTGCGCTTGCCAATCGAGGCCATTGAAGCGGGGATCGTAGAAGCGGTCTCGCACCAGCTGCCACACTTGGTCGAAGTCCGCCTGATTTGACCCTCCCGGCCCCTCATCGGGCTCGCTGGGGGCTTGAGCGCTCGCTGGCCACGCGCCGAGCGCAGCCGTCGCCGCGAGAGCCAAAATCCCCCTGCGTGTCGCTTTCATCCGATTCATAAGCTCCGGCTGGCGGGGACCGCGAACGGTCGCGGTTCGGTTGCGCTTACATGTCGGTAGCGTCCAATCCCGGCCCATCTATGATCGTCTACGGCGTTTTCGCGGCGTCGCTACTTGGCGAAGCGCGCCGACCTCGCCGGGCGCGCATCGATAAATTTCCCGCTCCGTTGATTATGACAGTGAAAAGGGTTGACGCAGGTGGACGGCTTGAATATGTATCGCGGGCTTTCGGCAGGCCGTAGAGCTTCGCTGTGTTCGACGACGCGTCGAGCACCCAACGGCTCTAAACGCTGACGATCCTACCGATGACGAGCCACACCGGCCCTGAGGGGCCGGTTCTGTTTCGCACGATCGCGGTTTCTGGGCCGTGATCCTCTGCTTTCGGCGGCGCCCAAACCCGAACGGGTTTCTGGGCGCTGTTGGTTTCGCGCGTTGCCTCATTGGCTTCGGCGAAGGTCGAGCGGCTGGAATTCGATTTTCTGTCCGGTCTTAACGCCGGACGCAGAGGAACTGAACTTTAGGGTCGACATGCCGACGATTAGCCAATTGATCCGCAAGCCGCGGCAACCGAAGACCTACCGCGAGAAGGCCCGCCATTTGCAAGCGAGTCCGCAGAAGCGCGGCGTGTGCACGCGCGTCTATACGACGACGCCGAAGAAGCCGAATTCGGCGCTCCGCAAGGTCGCCAAGGTGCGTCTGACCAACGGCTTCGAGGTCATCGGCTATATCCCCGGGGAAGGCCACAACCTCCAGGAGCACTCTGTGGTCATGATCCGCGGCGGCCGCGTCAAGGATCTACCCGGCGTTCGCTACCACATCCTGCGTGGCGTGCTCGACACCCAGGGAGTCAAGGACCGCAAGCAGCGCCGCTCCAAATACGGCGCCAAGCGTCCGAAGTGACGCGAAGCGCAGCGTAGCGTCATCCTCGGGCGAGCGAGAGCAAGACCCGGGGATCCATACAGAAGAATTTCACGACCGGGTTGCCGGTCCTGACGAAGAGAGAGAGTTGGGCGATGTCACGCCGACACAGCGCTGAGAAACGCGACATCATTCCGGACGCCAAATACGGCGACGTGGTGGTGGCGAAGTTTATGAACACGATCATGTACGAGGGCAAGAAGTCGGTTGCCGAGTTGATCGTCTACGGCGCGCTGGACAGCGTCGAGGCCAAGGCGAAGTCCGACCCGCTTGCCGTTTTCAAGCAGGCGCTTGAGAACGTCGCGCCGTCGGTCGAGGTTCGTTCGCGCCGGGTTGGCGGCGCGACCTACCAGGTGCCGGTCGAAGTGCGCACCGATCGCAGGCAGGCGCTGGCGATCCGCTGGATCATCACCGCTGCGCGCGACCGCAACGACAAGACCATGGTCGACCGGCTCTCGGCCGAACTGCTCGATGCCTCGAACAATCGCGGCGCCGCTGTCAAGAAACGCGAGGACACGCACCGAATGGCGGAAGCCAACCGCGCCTTCGCCCACTACCGCTGGTAAGCGGCGGTCTGGGCAAGGCAATCGGGATCAAGGATCATGGCGCGCAGCCACGCTATCGAGGACTATCGTAACTTTGGCATCATGGCCCACATCGATGCCGGGAAGACGACGACCACTGAGCGCATCCTCTACTATTCCGGCAAGTCGCATAAGATCGGCGAAGTGCACGACGGCGCTGCGACCATGGACTGGATGGAGCAGGAGCAGGAGCGCGGCATCACCATCACTTCGGCCGCGACGACCACCTTCTGGCAAGATAAGCGCCTGAACATTATCGACACGCCTGGTCACGTCGACTTCACCATCGAAGTCGAGCGCAGCTTGCGCGTGCTTGACGGGGCGGTGTGTGTGCTCGACGGCAATCAGGGCGTCGAGCCGCAGACGGAGACGGTTTGGCGCCAGGCCGACAAATATGGCGTTCCGCGCATCGTGTTCGTCAACAAGATGGACAAGATCGGCGCCGATTTCTCTCGCTGCGTCGACGAGATCAAGACCAAGGTCGGCGGCCGTCCCGTTTGTATTCAGCTGCCTATCGGTTCTGAGTTCGAACTTCAAGGGGGTCATCGACCTTCTGCGCATGAAGGCAGTCGTCTGGGAGGATGAAGGGCTCGGCGCCAAGTACCACGATGAAGAAATTCCCGCCGATCTCAGGACGAAGGCGGAGGAGTTTCGCCACACCCTGATCGAGGCGGCCGTCGAGCTCGACGATGACGTGATGACCGCCTATCTCGATGGGCAGGAGCCCACCATTGACGCGCTGAAGCGCTGCATCCGCAAAGCCGTGAAGCAGATCTCTTTTGTGCCCGTTCTTTGCGGCTCGGCGTTCAAGAACAAAGGCGTACAGCCGCTGCTCGACGCCGTCGTCGACTACCTGCCTTCGCCTGTCGATCGCGGGGGCATCAAGGGTCACGATGTCGACACGGGCGAGGAAGTCGTTCGCATGCCGAGCGACAGCGAGCCCTTCTCGATGCTTGGTTTCAAGATCATGGACGACCCCTTCGTCGGCACGATCACGTTCTGCCGTGTCTATTCAGGCAAGATCGAGTCGGGCACGACGGTTCTCAATTCGACCAAGGACAAGAAAGAGCGCGTCGGCCGCATGCTGCTCATGCACGCCAACAACCGCGAGGACATCAAGGAGGCTTATGCCGGCGACATCGTCGCGCTCGCTGGTCTCAAGGATACCCGCACCGGCGATACGCTGTGCGACACGCAGAAGCCGGTCATCCTCGAGAAGATGGAGTTCCCGGAGCCGGTGATCGAGATCGCGATCGAGCCAAAATCAAAGGCCGACCAGGAGAAGCTTGGCGTCGCGCTGTCGAAACTCGCCGCCGAGGACCCTTCGTTCCGGGTGTCGACGGACGCCGAGTCCGGCCAGACCATCCTCAAGGGAATGGGCGAACTGCACCTCGACATCAAAGTCGACATCCTCAAGCGCACCTATAAGGTCGACGCCAACATCGGCGCGCCGCAGGTCGCCTATCGCGAGAAGCTGACCAAGAAGACCGAGATCGACTACACTCACAAAAAGCAGTCCGGCGGTTCGGGCCAGTTCGCCAAGGTCAAGATGGTGTTCGAACCGGACACGCCCGGCGCCGGCAATACTTTCTCATCGAAAATCATCGGCGGCGCGGTGCCGAAGGAGTACATTCCCGGCGTCGAGAAGGGCTTCAACAGCGTGACCGGTTCGGGCGTGCTGGCCGGCTTCCCCGTGGTCGACGTGAAGGCGACGCTCATCGACGGCGCCTATCATGACGTCGATTCGTCGGCTTTGGCGTTCGAGATCGCCGGCCGCGCCGCGTTCCGCGAAGGCCTGCAGAAGGGCGGCTCGGTTCTGCTCGAGCCGATCATGAAGGTCGAGGTCGTCACTCCCGAGGAGCACACCGGATTCGTCATGGGCGATCTCCTCTCGCGGCGCGGGCACGTGCAGGGTCAGGATATGCGCGCGAACGCCGTGGTCATCAACGCCATGGTGCCGCTTTCCAACATGTTCGGCTATGTCAACCAGTTGCGTTCCGGCACACAGGGCCGAGCCAACTTCACCATGCAGTTCGACCATTATGAGCAGGTCCCGGCGAATATCGGCGCCGAGATCATCGAGAAATTCAAGTGAGGCGGCAATCCGCCTCTTGAGAATGTAGGGCCACGAGAAGGAGTCCGGCTATGGCCAAGGAAAAGTTTGCGCGTAACAAGCCCCATTGCAACATTGGGACGATCGGCCACGTCGACCATGGCAAGACGTCGCTCACGGCTGCGATCACCAAGGTTCTCGCGGAGACGGGCGGCGCGACCTTTACCGCCTACGACCAGATCGACAAGGCGCCGGAAGAGAAGGCCCGCGGGATCACGATCTCGACCGCGCATGTCGAGTACGAGACGAAGAAGCGCCATTACGCGCATGTCGACTGCCCAGGGCACGCCGACTATGTGAAGAACATGATTACCGGCGCCGCTCAGATGGACGGCGCGATCCTGGTCGTTTCGGCCGCCGACGGTCCGATGCCGCAGACTCGCGAGCATATCCTGCTCGCTCGCCAGGTCGGCGTACCGGCGCTCGTCGTCTATCTCAATAAGGTCGACATGGTCGACGATCCAGAGCTGCTTGAGCTCGTCGAGCTTGAGGTGCGCGAGTTGCTTTCGCGCTACGAGTTCCCAGGCGACGACATTCCGATCGTCAAGGGTTCGGCCCTGATGGCGCTTGAGAACAAGTCGCCTGATATGGGGCACGATTCGATTCTCAAGCTGATGGATGCTGTCGACGCTTACATCCCGCAGCCGGAGCGGCCGAAGGATCAGCCGTTCCTGATGCCGGTCGAAGACGTGTTCTCGATTTCGGGTCGCGGCACGGTCGTGACGGGCCGCATTGAGCGCGGCATCATCAAGGTTGGGGAGGAGGTCGAGATCGTCGGCCTTCGCGCGACCACCAAGACCACGGTCACCGGCGTCGAGATGTTTCGCAAGCTGCTCGATCAGGGCGAAGCTGGCGACAACGTTGGATGCCTGCTGCGCGGCACGAAGCGGGAAGAGGTCGAGCGGGGCCAAGTGCTGTGCAAGCCCGGTTCGGTCAAGCCGCACACGAAGTTCAAGGCTGAAGCCTACATCCTCACCAAGGAAGAGGGCGGTCGGCATACGCCGTTCTTCACCAACTATCGACCGCAGTTCTATTTCCGCACGACCGACGTGACCGGCATCGTTGAATTGCCGCAGGGCACGGAAATGGTGATGCCGGGCGACAACGTGACGATCGATGTCTCGCTCATCGTTCCGATCGCGATGGAGGAGAAACTGCGCTTCGCCATCCGCGAAGGCGGGCGCACGGTCGGCTCGGGCGTCGTCGTTTCGATCACCGAATGAGACGTTGCGGCCAACACGATCAGGCGGGGCAAGCGCCCCGTCGCCCCGGCCGGCAGGGATTTGACACATGAACACCCAAAACATCCGTATCCGTCTGAAGGCGTTCGATCATCGCGTGCTCGACGCCTCGACGAAGGAGATCGTGTCCACGGCCAAGCGCACCGGCGCCAGGGTTCGCGGCCCGATTCCCCTGCCGACCCGGATCGAGAAGTTCACCGTCAACCGCTCGCCGCACGTCGACAAGAAGTCGCGCGAGCAGTTCGAAATTCGCACTCACAAACGGGTGCTCGACATCGTCGACCCGACGCCGCAGACGGTCGACGCGCTGATGAAGCTCGATCTCGCCGCCGGCGTCGACGTCGAAATCAAGCTGTAAGAGAATTTGCCGAGCGTCTTTGAATGGTTCTCTTCAAGGGCGCTCACGAAGGATAAACGCCAATGCGTTCAGGCATTATCGCAAAGAAGCTGGGCATGTCCCGCGTCTTCACCGACGCGGGCGATCATGTGCCGGTCACGGTTCTCCAGGTTGAGAGCTGCCAGGTGGTCGCGCATCGCACCCAGGAGAAGAACGGCTATACCGCGCTTCAGCTCGGCGTCGGCAAGGCCAAGGTGAAGAATGTATCGAAGGCCGAGCGCGGCCGCTTCGCCGTCGCCCATGTAGAGCCGAAGATGCGGCTCGCCGAGTTCCGCGTCGAAGAGGACAAGATGATTCCGGTCGGAGCGGAGATCACCGCCGACCACTTCGCCGTCGGGCAATATGTCGACGTTACCGGCGTGACGATCGGCAAGGGGTTCGCCGGCCCGATGAAGCGCTGGAACTTCCGGGGCTTGCGCGCCACCCATGGCGTCTCGATCTCGCATCGTTCGCACGGGTCTACCGGCGGCCGTCAGGACCCAGGCAAGACCTGGAAGAACAAGAAGATGGCTGGCCATATGGGGGTCGATCGGGTGACGACGCAGAACCTGCGTGTCGTGCGGACCGACCCTGAGCGCGGCCTCATTCTTGTCGAAGGCGCGGTGCCGGGGCACGCCGGGGGCTGGATCGCGGTGCGCGACGCAGTCAAGAAGCCGTTGCCAAAGGACGCTCCGCTGCCTGGCAAGTTCCGCGTTCATCCCGATACAGCGGCCGCCGCGCCTTCGGCCGAAGCCGCGAAGGGAGAGTAAGGCCCATGAAATTCGACATGACGTCGATCGACGGCTCCGACGCCGGCTCGCTTGAGCTCAGCGACGCCATTTTTGGCCTTGAGCCGCGCGCCGATCTGATCGCGCGCATGGTGCGCTGGCAGCTCGCCAAGCGCCAGGCCGGAACGCACAAGACGCTGGGGCGCGCCGAGATCCACCGCACCGGCAAGAAGATGTATAAGCAGAAGGGCACCGGCGGCGCCCGTCACGGCTCGGCCCGGGTGCCGCAGTTTCGCGGCGGCGGACGCGCCATGGGTCCGATCGTGCGCAGCCATGCGCACGACTTGCCGAAGAAGGTGCGGGCGCTCGCGCTCAAGCACGCGCTTTCGGCCAAGGTCCGGGCCGGCGGGCTCCTGGTGTGGGAGAGCGCTCAGGTCGAAGAGGGCAAGACGAAGACGCTGCGCGCCTCGTTCGAAAAGGCCGCGCTCAAGAACGCGCTCATCATCGACGGCGCCGAGCCGCACGCGAAGTTCGCCGCCGCAGCCCGCAACCTGCCGGAGATCGACGTGCTGCCGGTCCAGGGCGTCAATGTCTACGACATCATGCGGCGCGAGAAGTTGGTCCTGACGCGGGCCGCGATTGAGGCGCTGGAGGCGCGGTTCAAATGATCAAGGACGTGCGCCACTACGACGCCATCGTCGCCCCCGTCATCACGGAGAAGGCGACGCTCGCCTCCGAAAGCAACCAGTTCGTGTTCAAGGTCGCGCGCAATGCGACCAAGCCGCAGATCAAGGCGGCGATCGAGCAATTGTTCGACGTCAAGGTGACGGCGGTCAACACGCTGTTGCGCAAAGGCAAGAACAAAGCATTCCGGGGCGTGCGCGGACGCCAGCAGGACATGAAGAAGGCGATCGTCACGCTTGCGGACGGCTATCGCATCGACATGACCACCGGCCTCTGAGGGGCAAGAATCATGGCTCTCAAGACATATAAGCCGACCACGCCGAGCCTCCGCCAGCTCGCGCTCGTCGACCGAAGCGGCCTATACAAGGGCAAGCCAGTCAAGGCGCTGACCGTCGGCAAGTCCGAGAAGGGTGGACGCAACAACGCCGGACGTGTCACCGTGCGCTTCCGCGGCGGCGGGCATAAGCAGACCTATCGCATCGTCGATTTCAAGCGTCGTAAGCTTGAGGTCGTGGGCAAGATCGAGCGGCTGGAATACGATCCCAACCGTACGAGCTTCATTGCGCTCGTCAAATATGCCGACGGCGAGCAGGCCTATATCATCGCCCCGCAACGCCTGTCCCCCGGGGACGAGGTGATCGCTGGCCTCCAGGTCGACGTCAAGCCCGGCAACGCGATGCCGCTCGCCAACATTCCCGTCGGCACGATCGTCCACAATGTCGAGATGAAGATCGGCACGGGCGGCGCGATCGCTCGTTCGGCCGGTTCGTACGCGCAGATCGTTAGCCGCGACCAGGGCTACGTTTCGCTGCGTCTCAGCTCCGGCGAGCAGCGGCTCATTCACGGCCAGTGCTTCGCCTCTATCGGCGCGGTGTCGAATCCCGATCACATGAACGCGTCGCTGGGCAAGGCCGGGCGCAACCGCTGGCTCGGGCGCCGTCCGCACAACCGCGGCGTCACCATGAACCCGGTCGACCATCCCCACGGCGGCGGCGAAGGGCGCACTTCGGGCGGCCGGCATCCGGTGAGCCCGTGGGGCAAGCCGACCAAGGGCAAGAAGACCCGTTCGAACAAGGTGACCGACAAGTTCATCGTCGCATCGCGCCATGTGCGCAAGAAGAGAGGCTGAGCCATGACGCGATCGATCTGGAAGGGTCCGTTCGTGGACGGTTATATGCTCAGGAAGGCTGACGCCGCGCGCAGCTCCGGCCGCTCTGACATCGTCAAGATCTGGAGCCGGCGCTCGACGATTCTGCCGCAGTTCGTGGGTCTCACATTCGGCGTCTACAACGGCCACAAGCACATTCCGGTGCTGGTGTCGGAGGAGATGATCGGCCACAAGTTTGGTGAATTTGCCCCGACCCGCACGTTTCACGGCCATTCCGCCGACAAGAAGGCCAAGAGGGCCTAATCACCGATGTCCAAGCCGTCCAACCCGCGCCGTCAGGCGGAGAACGAAGCCAAAGCGACGACGCGCATGCTGCGCGTCAGCCCGCAGAAACTCAACCTTCTCGCCCAACTCATCCGGGGCAAGAAGGTCGCGACCGCGCTCGCCGATCTCGAGTTCTCCAACAAGAGGATCTCGGTCGAGGTGAAGAAGACGCTCGAATCCGCGATCGCCAACGCCGAGAACAACCATGATCTTGACGTCGACGATTTGATTGTCGCCCAAGCCTGGGTTGGCAAGGACATGGTGCTGAAGCGGTTCAGCGCGCGCGCGCGCGGCCGGGCGGGGCGGATCGAAAAGCCCTTTGCAAATATCACCATCATCGTACGCGAAGTCGCCGCCGCTGACGCCAAGGCCGCTTAGAGAGAGATTGAAGATGGGACAGAAAATCAATCCGATCGGTCTGCGCCTCGGCGTGAACCGGACCTGGGATTCGCGCTGGTACTCCAGCAAGGCCGAATACGGCAAGCTGCTGCACGAGGATATCAAGATCCGCGATTCGCTGACCAAGGGCCTCAAACAGGCGGCGATCTCGAAGATCGTCATCGAGCGTCCGCACAAGAAGGCGCGCATCAACATTCACTCAGCCCGCCCTGGCGTGGTCATCGGCAAGAAGGGCGCCGACATTGAGAAGTTGCGCAAACAGGTCACCAAGCTGACGAACTCGGAAGTGGCGATCAACATCGTTGAAGTCCGGAAACCGGAAGTCGATGCGACGCTGGTCGCCGAATTGATCGCTCAGCAGCTCGAGCGCCGGGTGGCGTTCCGGCGGGCGATGAAACGCGCGGTACAGTCGGCGATGCGTCTCGGCGCCGAAGGCATCCGCATCAATTGCTCGGGTCGGTTAGGGGGCGCCGAAATCGCGCGCCTCGAATGGTATCGCGAGGGCCGCGTGCCGCTGCACACCCTGCGCGCTGACGTCGATTATGGCGTCGCTACTGCACACACCGCCTACGGAACTTGCGGCATCAAGGTTTGGATCTTCAAGGGCGAGATCCTCGAACACGATCCAATGGCCCAAGACAAGCGGGTGGCCGAGGCCGACCATTCCTCCACCCATCGTCCGCGCCGCGAGCCTCGCGAGCGTGAGCGCGAATCCGTCTGACGGGCGCGCAGCCGAAAGTATGCCATCATGATGCAGCCTAAGAAAACCAAGTTCCGCAAAGCCTTCAAAGGCCGCATTCACGGCAATGCGAAGGGCGGATTCGCGCTCAATTTCGGCGAGTTCGGGCTCAAGGCGATGGAGCCGGAGCGCGTCACGGCGCGCCAGATCGAGGCCGCCCGACGTGCGTTGACTCGGCACATGAAGCGCGCCGGTCGCGTCTGGATCCGCGTGTTCCCGGACGTGCCGGTATCGAAGAAGCCGATCGAAGTGCGCATGGGCAAGGGCAAGGGCGCGCCGGAATTTTGGGTCGTCCGGGTTGCGCCAGGCCGCATCATGTTCGAGGTCGACGGCGTGCCGGAGCCGCTCGCGCGCGAGGCGTTCGCGCTCGCGGCGGCGAAGCTGCCGATCAAGACGCGCTTCATCCAGCGCATCGCGGAATAGGAGGCGCAGAGATGAAATCGGCCAGCCGTCTTTCTGACCTTCGCGTCATGACCGAGGACCAGCTCAGCGACGAAGCGCTCAAGCTCAAGAAAGAGCAGTTCAATCTCCGCTTTCAGAAGGCGAGCGGACAATTGCAGGACACCGCGCGTGTGCGCGTCGTGCGCCGTGATATCGCCCGCGTCATGAGCGTCGCCGCCCAGAAGCGCGCCGCCGTTAAGCGCAAGGACTAAACTCATGCCGAAGAGAATTTTGCAGGGCGTCGTCGTCAGCGACAAGCAGGAAAAAACACTTGTGATCAAGGTCGAGCGCCGGTTCACCCACCCGCTGCTGAAGAAGACCGTGCGCCGGTCGAAGAACTACCACGCGCATGTTGAAAACAAGACCCAGAAGGTCGGCGACACCGTCTCGATCGAGGAGACGCGGCCGATCTCGAAACTCAAGCGCTGGATTGTCGTCGGCGAGACGGCGCCGAAGACGTGAATTAAGAAGGCGGCTAGGCCATGATACAGATGCAGACCAATCTCGATGTCGCCGACAATTCGGGCGCGCGGCGCGTGATGTGCATCAAGGTTTTGGGCGGTTCGAAGCGCCGTTACGCCTCGATCGGCGACATCATCGTCGTTTCGATCAAGGAGGCGATCCCGCGCGGCCGCGTCAAGAAGGGTGACGTGATGAAGGCGGTGGTCGTACGCACCGCCAAGGACATCCGTCGCTCCGACGGCTCGGTGATCCGGTTCGATTCGAACGCCGCGGTGCTGATCAACAATCAGTCGGAGCCGGTCGGCACCCGCATCTTCGGGCCCGTGCCGCGCGAACTCAGAGCCAAGAATCACGTGAAGATCATCTCGCTCGCGCCAGAGGTGCTGTGATGGCCGCCAAAATCAAGAAGGGCGACCGGGTCATCGTCACCGCTGGACGCGACAAGGGCAAGCGAGGCGAGGTTCGGCAAGTGATGCCGGACGACAGCCGCGCCATTGTGGCCGGCGTCAATCTCGTGCGTCGCCATACGCGCCAGACAGCGCAGACCGAAGGCGGGATCATCACAAAGGAATTGACAATCCATCTGTCGAATTTGGCGATTCTCGATCCCAAGACGGGCAAGCCCACGCGTGTCGGTTTTAAGATTCTCGACGACGGCCGGAAGGTGCGTGTCGCCAAGAGCTCCGGAGATTTGATCGATGGCTGAGACGAAGGGCGGAAAAGGCGACAAGAGCGCCAAGCCCGGCAAGACTGACAAGCCGGCCGCCAAGCCCGAGGCCGCTGGAAGCGCGAAGGACGCCAAGGCCAAGTTGCGCAAGGAAGCCGGCGCCGAGATCGCCTCGGCCGGAGCGGTCAAAGCCGCGCCGAAGGACTATGTCGCGCGGCTGAAGAAGCTTTATCGGGACGAGATCGTGCCCAAGCTCACTGAGGAGTTTGGCTACAAGAATCCGCTCGAAGTGCCGCGGCTCGACAAGATCGTGCTCAACATGGGCGTTGGCGAAGCGGTCAACGACACCAAGAAAGTCACCTCCGCTGCCGCGGACCTCGCGCTGATCGCTGGCCAGAGGCCAGTCGTCACCAGAGCCCGCAAGGCGATCTCGACCTTTAAGGTGCGCGAGAATATGCCGATCGGGGCCAAGGTGACGTTGCGCCGAACCCGGATGTACGAGTTTCTCGATCGTCTGGTGACGGTTGCGCTACCGCGCGTGCGCGATTTCCGTGGTCTCGATCCGAAGTCGTTCGACGGGCGCGGCAATTATGCGCTTGGGGTCAAGGAGCACATTATTTTTCCCGAAATCGACTACGACAAGGTCGAGGCCCAGTTGGGTCTCGACATCGTGGTTTGCACGACCGCCAAGACTGACGCAGAAGCTCAGGCCTTGCTGCGGGCGTTCAACTTTCCCTTCCGGCAGTGAGCCTAGTTTAGCGCTCAGACGCGGAAAATGGAGCCGATGAATGGCAAAGAAGAGTGCGATTGAGAATAACCTGCGCAAGCAGCGACTGGTGAAGAAATTCGCCGCCCGGCGTAAGCGCCTCCTCGACGTCGCCAACGATCAGGCGCGTCCGATGGAAGAGCGCTTCGAGGCGCGCATACGGCTCGCCGCGTTGCCGCGCAACGGCGCGATCATTCGCGTGCGCAATCGTTGTGAGGTGACAGGAAGGCCGCGTGGCTTTTATCGCAAGATGAAGATGTCGCGCATCGCGCTCCGCGAACTGGGCAATCAGGGCCTGATTCCGGGCCTGGTCAAGTCGAGCTGGTGAGGAGGCAAGGATCATGGCGATGAACGATCCCCTCGGCGATATGCTCACCCGCATCCGCAATGCTCAAATGCGCAAGCGGGGCAAGGTTTCCACGCCCGGCTCGTCGTTGCGCAAGAACGTGCTCGACGTTCTAGAGTCGGAAGGCTATATACGCGGCTATTCGACCACGGATTACGGCAATGGCCGCACCGAGTTCGAAATCGAGTTGAAGTATTTCGACGACCAGCCGGTCATCCGCAAAATCGAGCGCGTGTCCAAGCCCGGCCGCCGGGTCTATGCGACGGTCGACGCGATGCCTCGCGTCGCCAACGGACTTGGCGTGTCGATCGTGTCGACGCCAAAGGGCGTGATGGCCGACCATTCCGCTCGTGAGAACAACGTCGGCGGCGAGGTCCTGTGCACCGTCTTCTAGGCGGCGCTGAGTTTAAGCAACGGATTAGAGACAATGTCCCGTATCGGCAAGAAGCCCATCGTCATTCCGTCGGGCGTCACCGCCAAGCTTGACGGCCAGACGATCGCCGTCAAAGGCGCCAAGGGCGAATTGAAATTTACCGCGCCCGACGAGGTTGCGATCTCGATCGAGGGCAGCGCCGTGCATGTCACGCCGCATGGCGAGGACAAGCGCGCGCGCGCCATGTGGGGCACGGCCCGCGCGCAAGTGCAGAACCTGGTCGGCGGCGTGACCAAAGGGTTCGAGAAGAAGCTCGAGATCAACGGCGTCGGCTACAAGGCCGCGATCGCCGGCAAGTCGCTGCAGCTTTCGCTCGGCTATAGCCACGACATCATGTATCCCATTCCCGCCGGAGTCACGATCACTGCGGCCAAGCCGACGGAAATCACCGTCGCCGGCATCGACAAGCGCCAGGTTGGCCAGATCGCCGCGGAGATCCGGGGGTTCCGCGGTCCTGAACCCTACAAAGGGAAGGGCGTGAAATACGCTGGCGAGTTTATCTTCCGCAAGGAAGGCAAGAAGAAGTAAGAGGCGACGACATGGCTCACTCGAACACGACTGCGGATCGCCGCAAAGCCCGGGTCCGCCGAGCGGTCCTCGCCCATTCGGGCGGGCGCCCGCGGCTCAGCGTTTTCCGCTCCTCGAAGCAGATCTACGCCCAGGTCATTGACGACGAGCGCGGCCATACGATCGCCGCCGCCTCGTCGCTTGAAAAGACGCTACGAGAATCGATGAAGACCGGCGCCAACGTCGAGGCCGCGCGGCGCGTTGGCAAGGAACTGGCCGAGCGGGCGAAGAAGGCGGGAGTCGACAAGGTGGTGTTCGACCGCGGCGCCTACATCTATCACGGGCGCGTGAAAGCGCTCGCGGATGGCGCTCGCGAGGGCGGCTTGGACTTTTGAAGCAACGGAACCGAACAGGGCTTCCGGAAGGCGCCCCGACAATTTGACGGATGGATGAACCCAATGGCGCGTGAAGGAGAAGGCGGTCGCGGCCGCGATCGCAACCGCGAGGAGCGCGACAGCGAATTTGTCGATCGCCTCGTGCATATCAATCGCGTGGCGAAGGTGGTGAAGGGCGGCCGGCGCTTCGGCTTCGCCGCGCTTGTTGTGGTCGGCGACCAGAAGGGGCGGGTCGGCTTTGGCCACGGCAAGGCGCGTGAGGTGCCGGAAGCGATCCGGAAGGCGACCGAGGCGGCGAAGCGCGGCGTCGTGCGCGTCCCGTTGCGCGAAGGCCGGACGTTGCATCACGATGTCAACGGCCGTCACGGCGCGGGCCGCGTCGTGCTGCGCGCGGCGCCGGCCGGCACCGGCATCATCGCCGGCGGGCCGATGCGCGCCGTCTTCGAGTTGCTTGGCGTGCACGATGTTGTCGCCAAGAGCCAGGGTTCGTCGAACCCTTATAACATGGTGCGCGCGACCTTCGACGCGCTGGCGCGCGAGGACAGTCCGCGGTCGGTGGCTCAGCGGCGCAACCTCAAGGTGTCGACGCTGCAGTCGCGCCGCCAGGGCGTCGAAGCCGACGCCTCCGACTCATGAGAGCCGCCACGATGAGCGCCGACAAGAACATTACGCTGGAGCAGACCGCCAGCGCTATTGGTCGCCCCGGTTCGCAGCGCGAGACGCTCAAGGGCCTGGGCCTTAACAGGATTGGGCGGAAGTCGAGCGTTGCCGACACGCCCGCCAATCGCGGCATGATCGCCAAGGTCGCGCATCTGTTGCGCGTGGTCGACAGCCGGTAAGGATCGCCGCACATGAAACTCAACGAAGTGAAAGACAACCCCGGATCGTCCAAGCCGCGCATCCGCGTCGGGCGCGGTATCGGTTCTGGCAAGGGCAAGCAGGCCGGCCGCGGCGGCAAGGGCCAGACGGCCCGCTCGGGCGTCCGCATCAAGGGCTTTGAAGGCGGCCAGATGCCCCTTCATCGCCGTCAGCCCAAGCGGGGCTTCAACCCGCCCGCGCGGCTCGATTACAACGTGGTCAACCTCGGCCGCATTCAGAAGGCGATCGACGCCGGTAAGCTCGACGCGGCTGATCTGATCACGGTCGAGAGTCTCATGAAGGCCGGGATCATTACGCGCCGGCGCGACGGGGTGAAAGTTCTTGGCGTCGGCGAACTGACGACCAAGGCGACTTTCGAAGTTGAAGTCGCGTCCAAGAGCGCTGCGGCCGCGATCGAGAAAGCCGGCGGCAGCCTCAAGACGCTGCGCCAAGAGGCCGCTTCCTCAGTTTCCTGAGCGCCAATCCCGAGCGGATGGCATTGGCGCGCGCGATAACCATATGCTAGGGGCGTTTCCGCCAAAGCCAGCCTCGGCTGGCGGGAGCGACATGTTGTAAGATGAGGCGCTGTTTCTGAAGCGCCGCCCGGAGCGAATCCGCCATGGCGTCGGCCGCCGAACAACTCGCAGCCAATATCAATTGGTCAGCCTTCGCCAAGGCCGACGAACTCAAGAAGCGTATCTGGTTTACGCTCGGCGCGTTGGTCATCTATCGGCTTGGGACGTACATTCCGCTTCCGGGTATCGACCCTGCGGCCTTCGAGGCGTCATTCCTCGGCCAGAAGCAGGGCGTCCTCGACATGTTCAACATGTTTTCGGGCGGCGCCGTTCAGCGCATGGCCGTGTTCGCGCTCAACATCATGCCCTACATCTCCGCCTCGATCATCATCCAGCTCTTGAGCTCGGTGATGCCGTCGCTCGAGGCGATCAAGAAGGAAGGCGAGCAGGGGCGCAAGATTCTCAATCAGTACACGCGCTATCTGACCGTCGTGCTCGCGGTCTTCCAGGCTTACGGCATCTCCATCGGGCTCGAAGGACGCGCCGGCATCGTCAGCGATCCTGGGCTCCTGTTCCGCATTTCGACGATCGTGACGCTGACCGGCGGCACGATGTTTCTGGTGTGGCTCGGCGAGCAGATCACATCGCGCGGCGTCGGCAATGGATCCTCGCTCATCATTTTTGCCGGCATTGTCGCCCGCTTGCCGCAGGCGGTGGTGCAATTGTTCGAGCTTGGCCGACAGGGGTCGATCTCCACCGGGCTGGTGCTGGCGGTCATCATCATGGTGTTCGTCGTCGTCGCCTTCATCGTGTTCATGGAGCGGGCGCAGCGCCGAGTGCCGATCACGTATCCGCGCCGGCAAGTCGGCAATAAAATGTACGAGGGGCAAAGTTCGTTCCTGCCGCTGAAGCTCAACACCTCCGGCGTCATTCCGCCAATCTTCGCCTCCTCGCTGCTGTTGTTGCCGACGACCGTCGCCAATTTCGCCCAAGGCTCGACGAGTTCGGGCGTGCTGTCGACCATCTCGGCGCTGCTGGGGCGCGGGAGCGCGCTCTATCTCATCCTCTACGCGACGCTGATCGTCTTCTTCGCCTTCTTCTACACCGCGACCGTTTTCAATCCCTCGGACACTGCGGACAATCTGAAGAAGCACGGCGGTTTCATCCCCGGGGTCAGGCCGGGTGAGCGCACGGCGCAATATATCGATTACGTCCTCACTCGAATCACGGTGCTCGGCGCGCTCTATCTCGCCGTGATCTGCCTTCTGCCCGAATGGCTGATTTCCTATGCGGCGCTGCCATTCTATTTTGGCGGCACCTCGCTCCTGATCGTGGTCAATGTGACGATGGATACCGTCGCGCAGATTCACGGTCATCTGCAGGCGCACCAATATGAAGGCCTGATCAGAAAGGCCAGATTGAAGGGACGGAAACGATGAGGCTGATCTTGCTCGGGCCGCCGGGGGCGGGCAAGGGCACCCAGGCGCAGAGGCTGAGCAAAATTCTTAACATCCCGCAATTGTCGACAGGCGAGATGTTGCGCGCGGCGGTCGCGGCGGGGACGCCGGTCGGGCTCAAGGCGAAGGCGGTGATGGAATCGGGCGCGCTGGTGTCGGACGACATCGTGGTCGACATCATCAACGACCGGATCGAGCAGCCGGACGCGAAGCGGGGCTTCATTCTCGACGGATTTCCTCGCACGCTGGCGCAGGCGCGCGCGCTGGAGACCATGCTCGCCGCCAAGGGGCTGAAGCTCGACGCCGCGATCGAACTGACCGCCGATGCGCCCAAGCTGGTCGAGCGCATCGTCCGCCGCGCCGAGGAAGCGAGCGCCGCCGGCCAGTCCGTGCGCAAGGACGACGATCCGGAAGTATTCAAGTCGCGCCTCGCGGCGTACCAACGCGACACCGCCGCGGTGACGCCCTTCTATCGCGAGCGCGGCCTCTTGCATGAAGTCGACGGCATGGCGCCGATCCAGGATGTCGCCAAGGCGATCGACGCGGTGCTCTCGGAGGTCGCAGCGGCGTGAGCGCGCCGTCGCCAGACGCTGAGGCGCTCATCGAGCGCCGCGGCCGCGCCGGCGTCATTGTCCTTAACCGCCCCAAGGCGCTGAACGCCCTGACCCTGACTATGGTCAGGCTGATTGCGGCCGCTCTCGACGAATGGGAGCGGGACCGCGCCGTCGACCGGATCGTCCTCCTCGGGGCAGGCGAGCGAGCCTTTTGCGCCGGTGGAGACATCCGGCGCCTGTACGACCTCGGCCGCGCGGGCGATCATGACGCCCAACTGACCTTCTGGCGTGAGGAATATCAGCTTGATCGGCGGATCAAGGCCTATCCGAAACCGATTGTCGCTCTGGTGGACGGCATCGTAATGGGTGGTGGCGTCGGTCTGGCGATGAACGCGACGCACACAGTGGCTAGCGAGCGGTTCGTCTTCGCGATGCCAGAAGTGGGCATCGGCTTTTTCCCCGACGTCGGCGCGACATGGTTTCTGCCGCGCCTCCCGTTCCACGCAGGCGTCTATTTCGCGCTGACCGGCCTGCGAGCTGATGCGGGCGACGCTGTCGCGTTCGGTCTTGCTGAGACCTTTGTGCCCAGCGCCGCCTTTCCGGCGCTGGCGCAGGCGCTGGAAGGCGAGGAACCGGTCAAGACCACGCTCGCCCGCTTCGCCGCGCCGCCGCCGCGTTCACAGCTGATCGGTGAAGCTGAAGCCATTGGGGCTTGTTTCTCGGGGCTCGATCGAGCCGTGATCCTTGAGGCCTTGGGCGAAGCGGAGACACAAGGGCGCGCCTTCGCAGCGCCAGCGCGGGCGGCGATGCTCGAGAAGTCGCCGACCAGCCAGGCGATCGCGCTGAGGCAGATGCAATTGGGCGCGACCATTGATTTTGACGACGCCCTGCGCATGGACTACCGCGTTGTGTCGCGCATTTGTCAGGGACATGACTTCTACGAGGGCGTTCGAGCTGTGATCGTCGACAAGGACAATCGCCCGCGCTGGGCTCCGCCGCCTTCGCGGGCGGAGGTCGACGCCTATTTCGCTTCCCTCGGCGACAGCGAACTCAAGTTTCCGGATCGGGGCGCATGAAATACATCATGCGCCAAAGCCGCGATGGCGCGATCGAACTCGTCGATCGTTCTCCAGTGGAGACCAAAGACCGCGATCTCATGTCGGCCCTTTCGCGTTTGGGCTGGGGGACCGTGCTCATCTGGTATATGCGCACCTTGGCCTGGGTCTGGGTGGCGAAGGGTCTGTTCCATTGGGCGATCATTCTCGGCGCGTTTCCTGCGCTCGGGCAGTTCACGACGATGGCTCTCCCTCTGCAGGCGACGATTGTCGCCTTTGCCTGCCTCGATTTGCTTGCGGCGATCGGCCTATGGCTGGCCGCGGCCTGGGGCGGGGCGATTTGGCTTTTGTGCGCGGTGGTCGAGGCGGCTTCCCCGATCCTCAGTCCGCGCGCGGCCGCGATCGGGTATGGCGGCGCCGTGCTCAACATCGCCCTTGTCGCCGGCTATTTCCTGTTGAGCTGGCGGGCGGCGCGCGAGCGGGCCTGACGCTTCGTTCCCCAACGATCGCTCGCCGACCGGCGACGCCTCGGCGCCTGTTTGCGTCCTGTCAACGTAAACAAAGTCTTTGATTCAATTGAAATTTACCACCGCCTGAAAACCTTCGATTCATCTTGACTCTTAAGCTCGTATTCACGCGCATCCGTTACAGTTCTAATCATAAGAAGACCGAAGAAACGCTCGGCCGGCGAGAAGCGAACAGACGGGTGTGCCATGCTTAACGCAGTCAAAACACAAGATATTGCAGTTCGCTCGGAACCTGATCTTCGGGTATCCGGCTTGTACCTAGAGACTTTGACAATGGTCGAGCGGCTTCATCGCCGGTTGCTGGACGTCATCAAGGATGAATTCGACCGTCGCGGGCGCTCGGACGTCAATGCCGTGCAGGCTTTGCTCCTGTACAATATCGGCGACAAGGAATTGACCGCAGGCGAATTGCGCACGCGCGGCTATTATCTCGGCTCGAATGTTTCCTATAACGTCAAGAAGCTGGTCGAGGTGGGTTTTCTCCATCATTCCCGTTCGCGCATCGACCGTCGTTCGGTTCGGATCAGCCTGACCGAACGAGGGAAGGAGGTCCACCGCATCGTCGCCGGCATCTATGAGAAGCACGCGCGCACGATCGAACAGATCGGCGGCATCCCCGGCGATGACTTTGCTCGGATGAACGCCTCCTTGCTGCGCCTCGAACGATATTGGACCGACCAGATCAAGTATCGGCTCTGACCGCGAGCCCCAGCGCCTGAGCCAACAAGCAAGCGGGGCGTTCCTTTGCGGGAACGCCCCGCTTGGCGTTTATCCGCCGTTAAGGGAGCGGCCATAAAAACGCCGGAGTGGGACCTATGTTGGGTGTGGAACGGCCGAAGGCTTTCGCGGTCGTCGCCGCGTGCTTCAAGCGTTGGGCCGGGGCGGCCAGGGCCCGAGACGAAAGCCGCCCGTTCTTGGAGATTTGCATTTGATGTGTGGCAAGACCGTCTCGCGGCTTTCGCGCCGCACATTTTTTGGCGCCACAGCGTGCGCCGCGTTCGCCGTTGCTCTGGGCTCGATCCCGTCCAAGGCCCAGCAGCAGAATAGCGATCAGGCCGAATGGCCGCAAAGCTATGAGGCGTCGCCAGAAATGGCGGTCGGCCGCGAGGCGACCCCCATCCTGTCGCCGGCGACGGTGGATGCGACGGAAGCGGCGATCCAGAAGTATCAGGATCTCGTCGCCAAGGGCGGCTGGAACGTCGTGCCGGGTGGCCCCGAACTGAGAGTGGGTTCGAAGTCGCGGGCGGTTCAGGCGTTGCGCGAACGCCTCGTTGTTTCCGGCGATCTCGACCCGGTCGCCGGTACGGGGCCGATGTTCAATTCGTTCGTTGAGGCGGCGGTCAAGCGCTTCCAGGCCCGCAACGGACTCGGCCAAACCGGCGTTGTCAATGAGGCGACACTGACTGAACTCAACGTGCCCGCCGCGGCGCGCCTGCAACAGCTTGAGACCAATATCGTTCGGCTGAACGCGTATTCGGGTGATCTTGGCTCTCGCTTCGTCATCGTGAACATTCCCGCCGCTTCGGTCGAGACGGTCGAAAATGGGGTCGTCTATTCCCACCACGCCGCGGGCGTCGGCAAGATCGATCGTCAGTCGCCGATCATGCAGACCAAGGCGACCGAGATCAATTTCAACCCGTTCTGGACCGTGCCGCCTTCGCTTATCAAGAAGGATCTGATCCCGAAGATGAAGGGCGATCCGAGCTATCTGACGGACGAGAAGATCCGTGTCTTCAATAAGGAAGGGCAGGAGGTTTCTCCGTCCTCGATCGACTGGAACACGGACGAGGCCACCCATTACAAGTTTCGCCAGGATACGGGCGCCGACCTCAATTCGCTCGGCTTCGTGCGCATCAACATTCCAAATCCGTACGGCGTCTATATGCACGACACGCCGTCGAAGGGCATTTTTGGCGACGACTTCCGCTTCGTATCGTCGGGCTGTGTGCGGGTGCAGGACGTGCGCGACTATGTCGCCTGGCTGTTGAAGGACACACCGGGCTGGGGCCGTGACCAGATCGACGCGGTGATCCGCTCGGGCGACCGCCTGGACGTGAAGCTCGCCGAGCCGGTCAATGTCTATTGGATCTATGTCACCGCCTGGGCGACGCCTGACGGCGTCGTTCAGTTCCGGCCTGACATCTATCAGCGCGATGGCGCGGGCCCGGGGCCGGTCGCCTCGGCCGTTCCGGTGCAGCCGCTGGCGCTGCCGCAGGAATAGCCTTCCGCCGCCTGCGCCCCAACCGCAGGCCCAGCTTGGCGGCCAGTTGGCGGGGTGTGCAATTCTGCGCGCGACTCAATTGTTTCAGCGGCTTAGGCCCTCTTATCTGCAACTCTGAAAGACACGGTGCCGCCTTCGTAATTAACCATAATTTGAGCGTAATTAGGTACGATAGCGCGTAGGAAACCTGAGCGGCGCCCCCACGGGACGGCCCCCGCGCAGTGAGACGCTCGACAAATCCCTCCCGCTGGGGAAAGCTAAATGCCGGACCAAGCAAGAGGCTCAAAGCGCCTCCGCTGTCTGGCGCGGCGCTTTTTGAGGCGCTTCGTAAGGCGCTTCGCAGTGGAGCCGAACACTTGGCGGGAGCGCCCCTCATGTCGAAGAGCAATCGGACAGCCGGGCGCAAATTTCTCGGCGCCACGCTTGTCGCGGCGGCCTTGTGTGCGGCGGCGATCGCCGGAACGGATCCCGCACGCGCAGCCGGCGCTTGCGCGCTCGTCCCCAACGAGCGCGCGCCGTCCGAAAAGATCCTGCAGTGCGGCGACACCCTGACGGTTCGTCCCGCGCAAGGCGCTCGCTATCGGCCGCTATACAAGATGGGCGACCCGTTGCCGGTCGGAATCCGGCTCGATGATGGCGCGCTGCTGATCGAATATCATCCGGCGAGACCGCAAGAGAAGTTTCAAATCCTCACTCCGCTCGCCATCGCCGCGGTTCGCGGCACGAAATGGGCGATGGACGTTGGTCCAGGAAGAACCTCGACGCTCGTGCTTGCCGGCGCAGTCGCGGTGACCAATCGCCGCTTGAATCAGTTCGTCGTCCTCACAGAAGGGCAGGGCGTCGATATCACTCCGGCCGACACGTCCATGGTGCAGAAACGATGGGGTGAAGCCAGAGTGCGAGCCCTTCTTTCTCGTTTTGGAGAGTGAATGGCGACCGAGCGGCCGGGACCTTCCCGGCTCCTGACCGGCGCCTTTCTCGCCGCGGCGCTCGTCGTCGGCGCTGCTCTAGGCGCGCAAGAGATCAACGGCCTCGCTTCCCCGCTGGACCGAATTGAAAACCTAACCCTCGACTGGCGCTTCCTTCTCGCCGGCGCGCGTCCCGCGCCATCCAGCGTCGTCATTGTCGCGATTGACGATGAGGCGCTCAGCGAAACAAGAAGTGATGCGCCGACGCGCGAAATGATGGCTCGCCTCGTGCGGGCGTTGGCGGATTTTCATCCCCGATCGATCGCGATCGATATCGCGTTCCTCAATCCACGGGATGGGGACGCAGACGCAAAGCTTGCCGGCGCGCTCAAGGCGGGGCCGGCTGTCGTCGCCGCGATCGGCGATTTCGCTGCGGTCGATCCCCCGAGCGCAACAGCCGAACCGAGCGATCTGGCGTTGGCGCCGAAGCCCTCCTCCGTCCTCTGGCCGATCAACTCGATCCGCGATGCGGCCGAAGTGGGACTTGCCAATGTTTCAACCGATAAAAGCGGGGTGCCTCGCTACATTCCGATGATCTATCAAACTCCCGAGGGCGTTGCTCCGTCGTTCGCCCTTGCCGCTGCTTGCCAAGGGCTGCAAGCCGAACCGGTCTTGGGTCGCGACCGAATCGAGATTGCAGGCCGCGTCAGAGGAATGGACCTCGGCTATCACATGCCGTTGCGCTTCTACGGGCCCGAGGGAAGCTTCAAGCGCATCAGCGCAGCCGAAGTTCTTCGCGGAGATCTCGATCCCGAGGCTGTGCGCGGTAAAGTGGTCGTCGTTGGGGTCACGGCCACGGGCGCGTCCGACTCGTTTGCGACCCCGTTCGATCGCGTTGCGCCAGGCGCAGAAGTCTTCGCGACGGCGATCGGCAATCTCATGGCGGGCGACGGATTGGCGAGGACGCGCTTGACCCGGCGGATCGACGCGGCCGCAGCGGTTGCGCTTCCCGTTCTGATGATCGCGTTCATGGCGATGCGCGGCGCCGCGACAGGATTTGCTCTCGCAAGCCTGGTCTTCGTCCTCTGGCTCGCAGGAGTCTTTCTCGCCTTCGTCAATGGCCATTGGCTCAGCGTCGCTGCGCCGCTCGCGTCGGCTGTGCCGTTGACGGTCGGCTTCGCCGCCGCCCGGTCGATTGTCGAGCGCCGTGCAGGAACGAAGATCGCAGCCGAAAGGTCGACGCTGGCCAAGTTTCAGTCGCCGCTCCTTCTCGATCAGCTTCTGATAGAGCCCGATTTTCTGGAAAAGCCGGTTCGCCAGGATGTCGCGGTGATGTTCGTGGATCTGTCCGGGTCGACCGGGGTCGCGGAGTCGCTTGGACCTGAGCGGACGCGTGATCTTTTCGGCGCGATGCAGACCCTCGTCGAGGGCGAGGTCACCGCGCACGGGGGAGTCGTCATCAATTACATGGGCGACGGGGTTCTGGCGGTGTTCGGTTTGCCGAAGCCGCGAAGCGATGACGCGGCGCGGGGGCTCGCCGCCGTCGAGGCGCTTCACGAGTCGATGACCGCGTGGCTGGTCAATCTGCCGCCTGTGGCGCGGGAACGTCTGGATTTCCGGATCGGCCTGCATTTCGGTCCGGCCATTCTGTCTCGACTCGGTTCGCCGACCCAACAGCAGATCACCGCCACGGGAGATACGGTCAACGTCGCGAGCCGGCTTCTGGAAGTGGCCAAGCAGCAGCATTGCCGCGTCGTCGTCACGGAGGATCTTTTCCAAGCTGCAAGCGCGACGGCGCAGGCGGATATCGATCCAGGTCTCTATGCGCCGCTCATCGTTTCGATTCGCGGTCGAGCGGGCGATCTGCTGGTTCGCATTCGAAACTGAGCGGCCGGACGCGACCCCTGCTAGGTTGCAGGCTTCAAGTCGAGGCGCGTCGATCGACGTCGCGCACCAGCCAGTAGACGCCGCCCAAGGCCAGTATGCTCGCGGCAAGGGCGAACAACTCTCCCGAGCCGCCGCTGGTCAGATCAAAAACGATCAACTTGCGCACGATCGCCAGCATCGCGACCAGGATGACTGCGCGGACATGAACGATGCTCTGCTGACGCTCGGTAATGACGTGCAGGGTCCGGCGAAACTCGAGCGCGATGATCACGATGAAAATCATGCCAAAAATGTTTTGAAAGAGCGCCGGATCCGTCGCGCTGACGGAACCCAAGTCGAGCAAAAGGTCGAACACCTTCAGAATGAGGCTCCAGACCGTCAGCAAGACGATGACTGCGATCACTGCGCTCAAGGTCAGGACGACAGCGTCTTCGAACCGCACCTCGAGCGGCAGACCGCGCCATCGTCCTCCGTGCCATTTGGCCGGGTCGGCGGGCTCCGCCGAGACCCTACCGTTTTCCAACTCCGATTGTTCCTTGGGCGCGATCATCGGAAGCCTCGCGGGCCAATTGTGTCGAGCCTTCGGTTTACGCCAAGCCGCCTGCGGCGTAAAACCTCTCGCCTCGGCTCGATGCTCCAGTGGCGGTGAACCACTCAGTCCGATCGGCTCAATCGCTCTTCGCCTGATCCGCGATTCGCCCGAGGCTTTCTTCGCGCCCGAGCACCGCGAGCACGTCGAAAATGCCCGGCGAGGTCGAGCGGCCAGTAAGAGCAGCGCGCAGCGGCTGCGCAACGACGCCAAGCTTCGCGCCTTCCTCTTCGGCATAAGCGCGCACGACAGCCTCCGCGTTTTCCGCCGTCCACTCTGTGAGCGCGGTCAGGCGCGGCAGCAGGTTCTTGAGGTGCAGGCGTCCGGCGCGGGCGAGAATCTCCTCGGCCTTCGCATCCGTTTTCAGCGGCCGTGTCGCGAACAGGAAGCCTCCGCCGTCCAGCAATTCGACCAGCGTCTTGGCGCGCTCCTTCAAGCCCGGAATCGCCGCCCGGAGCTGAGCGCGTTTATGCTCGTCGAGTTTCGCCGCGATATCCGGGCCGCCCGGGAGATAGGGCAGGGCGTCGATCAGCGCCCTGAACAGCTCGTCGTCGCTCGTCGCGCGCATATAATGTCCGTTGACGTTCTCGAGCTTGGCGGTGTCGAAGCGCGAGGGCGAGCGGCCGACGGCGGACAGGTCGAACGCGGCGATCAGCTCTTCAGTGGTGAAAAATTCCTTGTCGCCGTGGCTCCACCCGAGCCGCGCCAGATAGTTGCGCAGAGCGGCCGGCAAATAGCCCAGGGCGCGGTAAGCGTCGACGCCGAGCGCGCCGTGCCGCTTGGAGAGCTTGGCCCCGTCCGGCCCATGAATGAGCGGGATATGCGCCATCGCCGGAACGTCCCACCCCAGGGCCTGATAGATCTGGGTCTGGCGCGCGGCGTTGGTCAGGTGATCGTCGCCGCGAATGATGTGCGTCACCCCCATGTCGTGATCGTCGACGACGACCGCGAGCATGTAAGTGGGATTGCCGTCCGAGCGCAGCAGCACGAGGTCGTCGAGTTCCTTGTTGGCGAAGACGACCTTGCCTTGCACTTTGTCGTCGATGATCGTCTCGCCATCTTGTCGGGCGCGCAATCGGATCACGGGTTTGACGCCGGGTGGCGCGTCCGATGAATTGCGGTCGCGCCAGCGGCCGTCGTAACGCATCGGCTTGCCGTCGCGGCGCGCCTTCTCGCGCATTTGCTCCAGCTCTTCCACGCTGGCGAAACAGCGGTAGGCGCCGCCGGAAGCAAGCAGCTGATCGGCGACCTCGCGATGGCGCTCGGCGCGCTGAAATTGGCTGATCGCCTCGCCGTCCCAATCGAGACCGAGCCATTTGAGCCCGTCGAGAATCGCGTCCACCGCGGCTTGCGTCGAGCGCTCGCGGTCGGTGTCTTCGATGCGCAACAGGAACTTGCCGTTCGTGCGCCTGGCGTAGAGCCAGTTGAACAACGCCGTGCGCGCGCCGCCGATATGCAGAAAGCCGGTCGGCGACGGCGCAAAGCGGGTGATGACCTCAGGCATTTTGCGAAGCTCGAAAGCGCGGGGATTTGGATCGAGCGCGTGGCTCTAGCAGAAGCGCGCGCCCGGGCAAAGACGCGCTCGAGGCCGGCGCGCTCCTCGCTCCAACGACGGTTTTGACCGCGACACGCCGAACGGCGGATTGCCGCCCGCGCCTGACTCATACCGAGAGGGCGGGGTTGAGCAAGCATCATTTCCTGCGTGTGTTCCGGCCTTTCGTCGGAGTGACGCATGCACAAACGAGCGCTCGGATTGATCCAAATCAATGAGGCCGGCCGAGGCGGAAGAGAAAGTGCAGGCGCAGCCGAAGAACGAGTCAGGCGCGTCCAAGAGGGTTGTCGCGTCGGTTGGTGAACGTGAGGCTTCCGAGTGTCCGCCGGGCAGCTTGTCGCTTATCGAGTTTGGGACGCTCCAACCCGGTGGTTCCACTGGGTCAACGCGTTGTCGGTGCTGGGCCTGATGGCGACGGGACTTCTCATCCTGTTCTCAGGCGACCTCGACGTATCCCCGGCCGGGAAAGTCACGCTCAAAACAATCCATGTCTGGATCGGATACGTGATGACCGTCAATCTGCTTTGGCGGTTCGTCTGGGCGTTTTTCGGCAACCGGTACGCCCGTTGGAAAGCGATCCTGCCAGGCGGGCGAGGGTACTTGGCGTCGCTGGAAGCCTATGTCTCGGCGTTTCTCGCCGGCCATCCGAAACGCTATCTCGGCCATAATCCAGTCGGCCGCTTGGCTGTTTTCGTCATCCTCTTGCTCCTCGTCTTCCAGGCCGGGACGGGACTGGTCCTAGCCGGGACGGACATCTTCTATCCGCCTTTCGGGAAGTGGATCGCCGGTTGGATCGCGGCGCCGAATATCGACCCTGTCACACTCACGCCGCTTGCGCGCGATATGATAGATCCCAAAGCCTACGCGGCGATGCGCTCGTTCCGCGCCCCATTCGCCGAGTTGCACGAAATCGGCTTCTATCTGTTTGCTGGCATTGTCTTCGTGCACATAGTCGCCGTGGTTGTGACCGAGTTGCGCGAAGGAGGGACTTTGGTTTCGGCGATGGTGACCGGCCAGAAGATTGTTCCCGGCCGGCCGGAGGATGCTTGAGGACCGAGGAAACATCGAAGAGGGAGGTCGCTTTGATGAGGTCAAAAATTGCCGCCGTATTGGCGTTCGGGTGCTGCTTCGCGGCTTCAGCGGTCGCCCAAGAGAATTTGATGGCGCGCGCAAAGCAGCAGTTTCAGCCGATTCCGACCGCTCCTCCGGAGCTTCCCGGCAACCCTGCGTCGCCGGCCAAGGTCGAGCTTGGCAAGATGCTGTATTTCGACCCGCGTCTCTCCGCGAGTCACGTCATCAGCTGCAACTCGTGTCACAACATAGGCCTCGGCGGCGTGGATGCGGAGCCGACGTCCCTCGGTCACCGCTGGCAGCACGGCGGGCGCAATGCGCCGACGGTGTTCAATGCGGTTTTCAATACGGCGCAGTTCTGGGACGGGCGCGCGAAAGATCTCGAGCAGCAGGCCGGCGGGCCGATGGTCAATCCGGTGGAGATGGCGTCGCCGTCCGCGCATGTCGCCGAGCAGCTGAAAGGGACGCCGGGGTATCGCGACGCTTTCGCCAAGGCGTTTCCCGGCGAAAAGGATCCGATCACGCTCGCCAACGTACAAAAGGCGATCGCCGTGTTTGAGGCCACGCTGATTACGCCCAACGCGCCGTTCGATAAGTTCCTTCGAGGCGACGCCAACGCGCTTTCAGACGCGGAGAAGCAGGGGCTCGCCCTGTTCATGGACAAGGGTTGCGCCGCCTGCCACAACGGCGTCAATGTCGGCGGCGGAATGTACGCGCCGTTCGGCGTCGTCGAGAAGCCTGGGGCCAGATTCTTGCCACCCGAGGACAAGGGGCGCTTCATGGTGACGAAGACGCCGAGCGACGAATATGTCTTCAAAGTCCCGACGCTGCGGAACATCGCGCTCACGGCCCCGTATTTTCACACGGGCCAGGCTTGGGATCTGCGACAGGCGGTGGCGGTCATGGGGGTCAGCCAACTGGGCGCAAAGTTGACCGACGATGAGATCGACAAGATCGTTGGTTTCCTTGGCAGCCTAACGGGAGAGCAGCCGCAGGTGGTCTATCCGATTCTTCCGCCGAGCGGCGCCTGGACGCCGCAACCGCAGCCTTAGTCGGTCAGCTTCCGCCAGGCTTGCGCCTCGGCTTCGTCGACGAACACGTCCGGCTCCCAATTCTCCTTGAGCGCCTGGCGCATCAGATCCTGCTGGCTCTTGGGCGCCATGCCGCCCTTCGGCGGATCGCGGTCGAGATTGGTCGGGAACGAATAGCCCTCGGCTGAAGCCGCGATCGCGTTGTCGGCCTCCGCCGCCGTGATCGCGTTGTCGGCGATGAGACCCTTGAGCGCCGGGTAGAGCCTCAAGCTCATCTTGAGACGGTCGACGCTCTCCATGGCGCGGCCGAAGGCAGACGACACCTGCAAGAGATTGGCGATGCGGCGCACGTCTTTCGAGCGGTTCGTTCCCGCCGCATGGAACAAAGCCGGATTGAAGAACACCGCATCGCCCTTCAAGAGCGGCAGCTGAACGTGATGCTTGTCGAAATAGTCGCGAAACTCCGGCCGCGCTGTCGCCAGGTATCCCGGCGAGTAGCTTTGCGAGAACGGCAGGTAGAGCGTCGGCCCCGTCTCGAGCGGCATGTCGCAATGGGCGATCGCGCCTTGCAGCGTCAGCATCGGCGAGAGACGATGGACGTGGACCGGAAAGCGCTCGATCGCCTCCGCGGGCTGGAAGCCGAGATGATAGTCGCGGTGGGCGACCTGCGCCGCGCCGCCCGGGTTGACGACGTTGAGCTGTGAGGTGATCTGGTAGGCGGGGCCGAGCCAGGCCTCGCTCACCAGCGCGATGACCGGGTTGCCATAATAGGCGGCGAAGGTGGCGGGGTCGCGCAGGCACAGCTTTTCGAGCGCGTTCCACACCCGGTCATTGGCGCCCGGCTTGGCGAAATGATCGCCGCCCCCGACATTGTTCAAGCGCTCTTCCTCGATGATCGCCCAGAAGTGTGCATTGGCCTGATCGATCGCGGCGAGGTCGGCGAAAGCGCCCCGAATGACGATGATGCCGGGACCGTCGGTCAGCGCATCAACCCATTCCGCCATCAATTCCTTGCGCGCTTCGGACGAGGCGGCGGCGCCGCGCGCATCAAGGCCATCGTAGACAAGCACATTGGACACAACGTCATGGGCGAAGGGATAGTCGGTGCGATTGACCGAGCGCTCGACGACGCTCCTGAACTCCTCGAGATCGCAGGAGTCGGCCGTGAGCCATACCCTGTTGGCTCTTAGCCGTTTGGCGTTGTCGTCCTTCATGGGCCGTTCCTCCGGGCGTCTGGGCGCGCGCCGCACTATAGAACGGCTCCCGCTCACACGACAGGGCGAAAGACCGCTGCGCCTCAGCTGGCCGCGCGCCGCCAGACCGTCATTTCGACGCCATGCGCCGGATCGAGGGGGATTGTTTTGCTCAGGTTGAGGCCGTTTTGTTCGAGCACCTTTGCGGCCGGGACGCCCGCGTCGCAGGCGGAAAAGACCGACCGTCCGCCGGGAAGTTTGAGGCCGTGGGCGCGTGACAGATGAAACCTGTCAAAGCCGATCATGAGGAAAAGATCGAACACCGCCTGGCCGCCGCCCACGGCGACGCCGCCGCCCGTCGGCAGGAGCCGGGCCGCGACCTCGGGCCAGCCCGTGGACCCGGGGTTCCACCACCAGCCGTCCTGGCGCTGCTCGAGCCCCGCCGCTTCACGCGAAACGACGAGGCGAGGACGCCCGTCGACATTGGGCTCGAGTTCGTGGCTGCGACGCGCGAATACGACGAGGTTCGCAACCTCCTGCGCCCGCTGGTAAAGCTCCCAGTCTTTTTCGTTGCGCAGCGAAGGCGGCGTCAGTCCGTCCGCGGCGGCGATCTTGTCGTCGTCCGAGACGATGGCGTAGCCGGTGATGTCCAGATTTCCCGACATGAAGCGAGTGGCCTCTCTGGCGCCGGGCTAGGATAGCGAAAGCTCATTGCGTCCGCCAGGGCGCGGATGGCGCCGCCGTGACAACGCGCTCCTAGCCTATGGCGTGTGCCCCGGAGCGGCCGACGCTGTGTTACGGCGGAGAGGATGATGGGGCGGGAGGTGGCGGAGAGGATGATGGGGCGGAAGGTGGCGCAGGGGATGATGGTGAGCAGGCGGCGCCGGCGGGGCTTGTTGCGCGACAGCGGCGCCGGCGAGGCCTGAGGTCAGCGCGGCCACGACGACAAGGGTTCTGATCATGGGCGATGTTCTCTCCAAGGAAGGCTTGCGGCGATCTTCCAAGAGAGAGAGTGCAGCGAGCCGTGTGAACTCCTCATGAACCGCACTGCGCCTCGACAGTCCTTCTTTATGCCGCCAGCGCGTCCAGCGTTCGTTGCATGGCCGCCATTCCCGCCTCGATCGCCTGTGACATGTAGCCGCCGATGTCGTCGGGCAGGAAATCGACCGTCCAGACGACCGACGTCAAGCCGTCGGCGAGCTCAGAAACCTGGAGCGCGCCGTTGTATTGCTGGGCGCGCCCGCCCACGTGGGTCCAGACCAGCCGCAGCACATCGTCGTCAAGGGTGACGATCGGCTCGCGCAGCGTGACGCCATTCACGAAGGTCACGACGCGTGCGCCCGGCTCGAGCTTGGTGTCGACGACGAAGCCGGGAACGAGCCGGGTGTGCAACGCGCCGATGTCGCGGATCGCCGACCAGACTTCGCTCGCCGGCGCGCGGGTTTTGATTTCCGATCGAATGGTCGCCATCGGCTATTTCCCCCCATAATAAGCTTCGAGCCGGTAGCCTTCGGGGTCAGAGACGAAGGCCGCGTAATAGTGCGGGCCATAATCCTTGCGGAGGCCGGGTTTGCCATTGTCGCGTCCGCCATGCGCCATCGCCGCCTTGTGAAACGCTTCGACGCTCTGCCGGCTCGACGCGGTGAAGCAGAAGTGGAGTCCGGACTTGGGATCGTCGGGAACCGGGTTTTCCGCCCCATTGACCCAGAAGCGAGGAGCCTCCTTGCCGTAGCCGAGCGAAGTTTCATCGGCGCTGAGGCAAGTGATCCCCAGCGGCTTCAGCGCCGCGTCGTAAAACGCCTTGGCCTTCGCGACGTCGCGAACGCCGATCGACACGTGATCGAACATGATTGTCTCTCCTGGTGCTCCAAGCAACGACGAGGCGGATGAGGGCGGTCGTCACCGTGGTGGAGACAGGAGCCTAGGTCCGTCGGCGTTTCACAAGCTTGGGGAAAATTGCTATTCTTCAGTCCATGCAGGGCGAACTCCAATCCGTTGGCGCTCGGGCGCCCATGCCCGCAGACGAGGCGCTCGACAAACGAAGGTTGGCGGCAGGGGACGGGTGGAGCGTGCGCGAAGTCGTCTGCCGCGCCGGGCCGGCTGATCGGCCGTTTGAGGAACGGCATGACGGCTTCAGCGTCTCGGCTGTCATCGAAGGAAGCTTTACCTATCGCTCGGACGCCGGCCACGGGCTCCTTTATCCTGGCGCATTGCTGCTCGGGAACAACGGCTCATGTTTTGAGTGCGGTCATGCGCATGGGGTCGGCGATCGCTGCATTTCCTTGAACGTGCATGAAGAGCAGTTCAGCGAGATCGCCGCGGGCGTAGGCCCGACCAGTCGATTTCGTTTTTCCGCCCCGAGCCTGCCCCCGTCGCCGAAAGCCCTGCCGGTCGTCGCGCTCATGGAGGCCCTGTCGTCGACCGCGTCTTCGCTGCGCTCGGACGAACTGGCGTTGCGGCTTATCGAGCGCGTCATCGCAGCCATGGCCGGCGATCGACCTATCCAGGTCACGCCGACCGCGCGCGAGGCGAGACGGGTGGTCGAAGCGATCCGATTGGCCGAGACCGAAGCGGCAAGGCCGATCGAGCTCAAGGAGATGGCGGCGACCGCAGGCGTGAGCAAGTACCATTTCCTGCGCGTCTTCCGCAGGCTGACGGGCGTGACGCCCCATCAATATCTCATCAGCGCCCGCCTGCGCCGCGCCGCGCTTGCGCTGACCTCCTCACGGCGCCCGGTCATAGCCGTCGCGCTCGACAGCGGCTTCGGCGATCTTTCCACCTTCAACAAAACGTTTCGCGCTGTGTTCGGCGTGACTCCGACGCAATATCGGGACATGCGGCGTTCGTGAGGACGATCAAAGGATTAGGATTTGGCGCGCCCCACCTCATCCGCGGGAGACTTTTTTGACAGTCTCCGCCGCGGCGATTGACGGTTACGCGGCCGCGCTGCCGTTCGGCGTGCGCTCACGCATTGTCAAGAACATCAACGGTCTCGCGATCCATATGCTCGAGGCAGGATTCGAATCGAACGGCCGGCCCCTCATCCTGCTTCTCCATGGTTTTCCGGAACTCGCATACTCTTGGCGGAAGATCATGCTCCCCCTTGCGGCGGCGGGATATCACGTGGTCGCTCCTGATCAACGCGGCTACGGACGCACCACAGGATGGGACGACGCCTATGACGGCGACCTTGATTCCTTTCGCTTCCCCAACCTTGTCAGGGACGCGTTGGGTTTGGTCTCGGCGCTTGGCTATCGTTCCGTGGCCGCCGTTATCGGGCATGACTTCGGCTCGCCGGTAGCGGCCTATTGCGCGCTCATCCGCCCGGACGTGTTCCGGTCCCTAGCGCTGATGAGCGCTCCCTTCGGGGGCCCGCCGCAATTGCCTTTTCATACTGCCGATGAGCCTACGCCGCCCGTTGCGTCTGACCCTTCAAGCGTTTTCGAAGACCTGGCGAGGCTTGACCCTCCACGGAAGCATTACCAGCGTTATTACCAAACGCGCGAAGCGAACGACGACATGTGGAGAGCGCCGCAGGGCATCCACGCGTTTCTGCGCGCCTATTATCATTACAAGAGCGCGGACTGGACGGGGAATAAGCCATTCAAGCTCAGCTCTTTCACCGCCCGCGAGCTGGCGAAAATGCCGACCTATTACATCATGGACCTCAACAAGGGCATGGCGGAGACGGCGGCCGAGCAGGCGCCATCTGAAGAGGAAGTTGCTGCATGCCGCTGGCTCACTGACGAACACTTGTCCGTTTACGCCGACGAATTCGCTCGAACCGGATTTCAGGGTGGCCTGCAATGGTATCGATGCCTCACCGGCAAATACGTCAGTGAACTTGAAACGTTTTCCGGCCGCACCATCGATGTGCCGGCGTGTTTCATCGCCGGCAGGAGCGATTGGGGCGTGTATCAGGTTCCGGGCGCCCTTGAGAGCATGGAGACGACGGCCTGTACGCAATGGCGCGGCGTGCATCTCGTCGATGGCGCCGGACATTGGGTTCAGCAGGAGCAGCCCGAAGAAGTCAGTCGCTTGTTGCTGCAATTCATCGCGGGATAGGCTTTCCATACGATAGCGCCGTCGGCGGAACACACGCCTCGCACGGGATGGCGGCGTTGGCGCTCGCGCTGGCGTCGTGCCGCCGACCGGTCATAGCCATTGCACTCGACGCCGGCTTTGGCGACCTCTCCACCTTCAACAGAACGTTTCGCGCTGTGTTCGGCCTCACGCCGACGCAATATCGGGACTTGCGACTGTAGTCGCGCTCGCTGAGCGCGGGACGCGGTCAACGACCGCGTCTACAAAGTCCGATTCGACGGAATTGCGCTCTGCTGTAAAGCGAGTTGCTTTTGGATTGACGCGGCCGAAGGGGGAACGGCTCGGACGACAATTGATTGCAGATAATCAGAAATTGGAGTAAGCTCGTCCCATGAACAATCCTCCCCTTACCGACGCCAGGACTGCGGGTGCCCGCTCCGGCGCTGCTGACGATGAATGCCGTGTAACCCATTGAAAAGTTTCGATTCGGACGAGAGAATCCAAGGAAATCCAAGGAAATCCAACACGTCCAAGCAGGGGTTTTCGCAGCGAAACGGCCACGCGCCAAGAAAACCCAAATCGACCGGATAAGCGTTCAGTCTGCCGCCGGAAAGACGGCCGGACCGGCTCCATCCAAAGGCAAAGCGGCCTTAAGCTCGCCTAGACCTGTCGGCGCGCGCGGCTCCGCCTATCTGCGCCTTTCCCCAAGGTCACACTGGCGTTAATCTCGCCCGCGATGGCCATACCCGCGCGCACTGGCGCTCTCGCCGCGGCGGCCGGTTGGACCCGCGCCGCCGCGTGGGCGCCGGACTGGCGCGACGCGTTCGCAAAAGCCCTCACGCGCGAAATCGAGGAGCGGCGCTTCTTCTTGTGGATTCCGGTCGCGGCAATGGGCGGCGTGGCGCTCAATCTGGCCGCCGACCGCGAGCCGGTCATGTGGCTGCCGACGCTGATGACCGCTCTCTTCGCCACGCTTGCGTGGTTGTCTCGCGCCCGGCCTCTTGCTCTCGGTCTCTCGCTCGCAATCGCGGCGCTGTTCGCCGGTTTCTTATCGATGTCGCTGCGCACCGCGCGGGTCGCCGCCCCGGTGCTCGACCGCATCCGCATCGTCTCGCTGCAAGGCTTCGTCGAGGAAGTGGACTTGAGGACCGTCGGCGCGCGCATGGTGATCGGCGTTGTCAGCGCCGACGGCATGCCTCAAGAGAAAGTTCCACGCCGGGTCAGGGTGACGACCCGCAACACGCCCGACGTCGCGGCCGGCGACTACATCGAGCTCAAGGCGCGCCTGTTGCCGCCCTCGCGAGCGTCCCTGCCGGGCGGATATGATTTCGCGCGGGATGCGTTCTTCGCCGGCGTGGGCGCGGTCGGCTCGACGCTAGGGCCGATCCAGCGCCTGCCTCCGCCGCGCGACGCCAGTTGGCGCCAGCGCTTCGACGCCGCGATCGATCAGGCGCGCAATCGCCTCGCGCTCAGGGTCAACGCAATCATCGGCGGCGACGAAGGCGCAATCGCAGCGGCGATGGTGACGGGAAAGCGCGACTTTCTCTCCAATGACGCCAGAGACCTCATCCGCGAGGCCGGCATCTTCCACATCATCACGATTTCCGGCGTGCAGATGACGCTGGTGGCGGGAATCATCTTTGTTCTCGTCCGGCGGCTGCTGGCGATCTCGCCGACGCTGGCGCTTCGCTATCCGATCAAGAAGTGGGCGGCGGTGGTCGCCATGGCGGGATCGGTCTTGTACGACATCGCGACCGGCTCGCGCGTCGGCACCGAGCGGGCCCTCTTCATGACGTTGATCGTGCTCAGCGCCGTGATCATGGACCGGCGCGCGCTGACCATGCGCAATCTCGCCTTTGCGGTTCTCGTCGTCGTCGCCATCGAGCCCGAGGCCATCCTTGGCGTCAGCTTCCAGCTCTCGTTTGCCGCCGTCGCCGCGCTGGTCGCGGTGATGGAGTCGCGGATCGCCGCCCTTGACGTTGATCCCGATCCGTTTCTGCCCAAGCGAGGCGCTGCGGCCAAGCCCGGGTTTGTCGGCGCCCATTTTGTCGAGAAGCCGCTTGCGCTCCTCGTCGCCACCGCCTTCGCGACCTCGGCCACCGCCTCGTTCATGGCCTATCACTTCCACGATCTGAGCCCTTATGTGCTGATCGGCAATCCGCTGACGCTGACCGTCATCGAGGTCTTCGCCGTGCCGGGTGCGCTGCTGGGCGCCGCGCTCTATCCGCTCGGGCTCGACGGGCCGGTGTGGATCTATGTCGGCGCCGGCATCAAGTTCATCCTGTGGGTGGCGCGATTCATCGCCGAGGCTCCCGCTTCGACCGTGCATTTGAGGGCCTTCGCGCCCTACGCGCTGCCGTTTCTCGCGCTTGCGGTCGTGAGCGCCACCATCTGGCGCACATGGACCTTTAGGCTCACCGCCGTTCCGCTTGCCCTCATCGGGATCGTCGGCGCGACGCAGGGGCCGCGCTATGACGTCATCGTCGCGCCGTCCGGCGATCTGGCGGCGGTTCGCGATGCCGACGGCGCGCTCGAGGTCGTCGGCAAGCGCTTCAACGCCTTCGCCGCCGAGCAATGGCTGACGGCGGACGGCGACGGGCGCGATCCTGCCCAGACGCGCGCGGCAGACGCGCCCTGCGATCGCCTCGGTTGCGTCGCAGCTCTGCCGGAGGGCGAATTGCTCTCGATTGTCATCGATCGCCTTGCGTTCGAGGAAGACTGCGCCCGCGCCGAGGTCGTGGTCAGCGCGCTCAGCGCGCCCGCTGGCTGCAAGGCGAAGTTCCTGCTCGACGAAAAGGCGCTCGCTCGCATGGGCGCCATCGGCATGACGTGGGGCGACAGCGGCTTCACGCTCGCGAGCGACCGCAGTCCGACTCAGAACCGTCCGTGGTCGCCTGCGCCTCCTCCCGCGCGCGACGACCGGATTGTGCGCCCTGGCCATGGCGGCTCGCATGGCGCCGACCCAGCCGATGCGGCGGACCAGCCGGCGGAGGGGCGGTAGCCAGGCGTCGCTCCTTTGTCGGCCGAAATCTGACGCCGGACAAGGTGACCGGCTTGGGCAATTGGACCGACGATCAGATCATCTCCGCCATGACCGCGGGCATTCGGCCGGATGGCCGCAGGCTTGCCCCGATCATGCCCTGGCAGGGGCTTTCGCATCTATCCTCCGACGACGCCCACGCCATCGTCGCCTATCTGAGAAGCCTTCCGCCGGTGAAAAACGCGGTTCCGGGACCCTTCGGGCCGAAGGAAGTCCCCTCGACCTTAGTTTTCACCATCATTCCGGGCGAAGTCTATTCGAACTTGCCGCCGCCGCACTGAGCTCGGATCGCCGTCCCTGCGTCACCGCCCTTGACGCGAGGCGATCCATTGACCCGCGGGTCAAGCCTGGATGGCGCAAGGGAAGCGATTTCATTTGATCGAATCCCGCGCCCCAAGGTAAGAATATTGAAGGCCTCTTGCGCGTGGGCCCTGCGGGAGCGTTCGCGAAGTCAGGTGAACAAAGCCCTTTCCAATCCCACCCAACCCTATCGCAATCTGATCGCCGGATATACCGAAGCGATCAGGGCGAGCGATTTCAAGGCGAACATCGCATTCCTGTTCGTGGCGTTCATGATGGGTTCGGTGCTCTGGAACTACACGGCCTTTCCGAGTTACCTGTCGATCCAGCTTGTCCTGCTGCCGTTCCTGGTCGTCTACTTCTCTTTGTTCATGGTGCTTATTCCGCGCTATCCCAAGCGCGGCGCCAAGAGCTTCCTCGTGGCGCGCAATCTGACGCCTGCGGATTTCGAATACGTCGCCCAGACTGCGGACGACATCGAACAATTGAAGCTGACTTGCGCAGTGCTGTCCGACATTCTTTGGTGGAAGACGCAATGTATCCGCGTCGGCTTCCTGGTGTCGATCGTTTGCGTGTTCCTGACCTTGGTTCTGCTTCTATACGCCTTTTTTAAATGATGTTGGAGCGCGCGCCTCTGGCTGGTCGGCGCCTTTGATCGCCAAGGACAAAGAGGCGCAGTTGCGCAATCTCATCGCCGGCTACGGCGACTCCATGCGTCTCAGCGACATCAAAGCGCTCATCGCGGTGCTATTCGTGGCGATCATGATGGGAACGGTTCTTCAGTACCGAGCCCAATATCCCTGGTATCTGAGCGTGCCGGTTATCCTGACGCCTTTCATGATCATTTTTCTGAGTTTGCTGGTCTCGGTTTATCCGCGATATCCCCGCGCCAGGCAGGAGCGCTTCCCAATCTGGCGTAATCCGGATCCTGAGGATTTCAGCTTCGTCGCCAACAGGGACGCCGAACTCAGGGAGCTTCCTAGGCAATGCGCAAGCCTGTCGCGCATCCTCTGGTGGAAGAACATCACGCTGCTGGCGGCCAATATTCTTTCGATCGCCTGCCTCGCGGCGGCTGTGATCCTGCTGTTCGTTGTATGGCTTCAGGCGCCGCCGACCTGAAGAATGTAAGGGCGTCGGCTGTGCGCCTTGCTGCGGTGGGTTTGAGCGAGGCCAACGAAAAAGGGCGCCGCGAAGGCGCCCTCGACTTCGTAAACTGAAGATCCGCTACTTGATCTTCGTTTCCTTGAACTCGACGTGCTTGCGTGCGACCGGGTCGTATTTCTTGAACGCAAGCTTCTCGGTCTTGGTGCGGGCGTTTTTCTTGGTGACGTAGAAATAGCCGGTGTCGGCGGTCGAAAGCAGCTTGATCTTGAGCGAGGCGGCCTTGGCCATAGTGGTGCGTCCTTCAGCGAAGCGGCGCGCAGGACGCGCCAAAAAGGCCCGCAAAGGGCAGGCCCGATGTTTGGCCAGCAAAATAGTGAGGCTCGGCGCGAAGTCAAGCGGACGCGGCGATAAGCGAGCGCCGCCATGAGGGCCGCTCCCCGCTTCGTCCGTTAAAGCAAATTTCAGTTCCCCCGGCTTCGGCGGCGGTTATCATCGGGTCGCCCGCGACGAGAGCGGGCGGGAGAACGCATGTGAACAGTAGCCTCTTTACCGGCCCGGTGTTCGAAATGGCTCGCGATCAGCTCGAGGTCATCGCCGACCATCTGAGCATCCCCGAGGACGAACGCGACTGGCTGCTCTATCCGAAGCGCGCGATCGTCGTCACCTGCCCGGTCCGCATGGAGGACAATCGGACGCAGATCTTTATCGGATACCGGGTCCAGCATCATCTGGCGCTGGGTCCCGCCAAGGGCGGCACGCGTTTCGCCGCCAATGTCGACATTAGCGAAATCGCCGCGCTCGCCATCTGGATGAGCTGGAAATGCGCGCTCGCCGATCTCCCCTTTGGGGGCGGCAAGGGTGGCGTCGCGGTCGATCCGCGCGCGCTCAAGCCCAAGGAGCTCGAGAATCTTAGCCGCCGCTACATGCAGGAGATGATTCCCTTCGTCGGTCCGCGGACAGACGTGATGGCGCCGGACATGGGCACCAACGAGCAGGTGATGGCCTGGTTCATGGACACCTATTCGATGTATCAGGGAGTCACCGTGCCGGAGATCGTCACCGGCAAGCCGGTCGGCTCCGGCGGCACTCTGGGCCGGCGCGAGGCGACCGGTCACGGCGTCGCCTTTCTCGCCTTTCGCGCGCTCGACGCCCTGGACATCGCGCCGAGCGACGCTACAGCGATCGTCCAGGGCTTCGGCAACGTCGGCTCCCACACGGCGATGGGGCTGGCGGCGCGGGGCGTCAAGGTGATCGGCGTCAGCGATCACACCGCAGCCTATTACGACCCCAAAGGTTTCGACGTGAAGACGCTCGTTGCCCACGCTGCGAGCAACCGCGAGCTCGCCGGTTATTCGAGCCAGGCGACGATCGAACCGCGCGCCTTGCTCGAGCAACCATGCGACGTATTGGCGCCATGCGCGGTCGAGCGGGTGATCGACGCCGATCTTGCGCGTCGCCTGCGTTGCCGGATCATCGCCGAGGGCGCGAACGGGCCGACCACGCCCGAGGCTGACCGCGTGCTCGCCGAGCGCAACGACGGGATCTTTGTCATCCCCGACATCTTGTGCAATGCGGGCGGCGTCATCGTCAGTTATTTCGAGTGGGTGCAGGACCTGCAGCAATATTTCTGGTCGCGCGACGAGGTGATGGACCGGCTTGAGCGGGCGCTCGACCGCTCGTGGTCGATGGTCGTCGCCCGCGCCAAACGCGACGGGGTCTCCAACCGCACCGCGGCGATGGCGATCGGGGTCGAGCGGGTGGTCAAGGCCAAGCAGATGCGCGGGCTGTTTCCATGAGCGGAGAGGGTGGCGCAGACGTTCCAGAAGCGTCTAGAGCCCCGCCGTGAGCCATCCCACGCCCCGCGAAGGGGCTTGAGACGAGAGTCTGCGGTGTCGCGTGCAGCCGGCGCGTCGTCTAATCTAGTGGCCCTGTCCGGCAGGGATGCCCATTGCGGCGATGATCTTCAGGGCGTGCTCTAGGGGAAACTCGCGATCGATGACAACTCTGAAAATCCCGAGCTTCCCAGGAACTTCCGAGAGAATGGGAGGTGGCGCGGCCGCCCGGGCCGAGCGCGATTCTCCGAGGAAAGCTGGCATGAACACGGTTTCCTCGACACCAAGCGCAGCCGCTATTGCTTTGATAAAGACCCGGGTCGGTTTACGTTTGCCGTTGACCATGTTGGAGATGTTGTCGGCGGAAAGGCGACCCGGCTTGCCAGTCGCGGGGTCGATAGGCATATGAACCTTGGCCGCCCGCACGAGGTCGGCCTGCGTCCAATCGCGCCCATCGATCAATCCCTGCAAATTTCGTCCCATTTCCCCCAGCGCTGCGGTGTATCTGGGGTCTGAATGCGAGAAATCTTGACATATAGCGCACCTTCTTTCTTGTCGGACAAGATTGTGAGTGTTGCGCGAGAATCATTCGAAATGTCAATCCACATAGTTGTTGCCCATATTGGATGGACACAGGCGAATGAGAATGACGTACCCCGCGCTGCGCGCTGCCTGCGTCCCATCTAGGCGGCTGAGCAAATGCTGGATTTGATCCGTCGGGTGGGGCGTCGGCGCCCCTACTGCTTGCTCGCCGCTGCGGGCCGTACCACGCCGACAATCGGCCCGATCGGCTCCGGTTCGTCGTCGCGACTGAGTTCCGGCGCATAGAGCGACGACACCGAGCCATCGAGGAAGAGCGCGTTCTGACACCCGAGGCCGTCGCGGAACAGCCGCGCGAACGTGTCGAAGGTCACCGGGTCGTCGGCGATGGCGAAGACGAGCGCGCCTCCCTTGCATGCGCCCACGCCGTTGCGGATCTTGAGCGAGGTTCCGTCCGGCCTGATCTTCGGATGAATCTTGCCTTCGATGATCAGCATCGGCCCCGATTGCGTCGCGTAGCGCGCGGGCGGCGTATTCGCGAGATAGCGGCTGGTCTCGGTCACTCCCGCGACCTTATCGCCAATCCAGAACACGCCATTCGGTTTCATGTGAAAATTGGTCGCCCCCCACGCGTGTCGGCCGCGTGCAGCTTATGTCGGTCCTCGACGTAAAGGCCGACCGGCGATCGATCCTGCCCGAACATGCCCGCGTTCATGGCGAAAACGAGTTTTTCGCCCCTCGCCTTCTGCGCCTGGGCAAGCGCGGCCAGCGATCCATAAGGCTTCTCGTCGGGCCCGCTCAGGAACAGGCGAATATCGTCATGGCGCGGATCGAATGTGCAGACGGTGAATTTGGCGCTATTGAATTCCTTCGGCGCGCATGCGGCCAAAGCGGCCTCGTTCGCCGCGCCCAAGCCCAGGACAAGGAGAGCGCTCAGAACCGCGACGTTTCTCCGCGTGAGGCCTTGCTCATGCTGTTCGAGCTTCACCATCGCCGTGATTGACGCCGTCTCGCCGCGCAACTCTGCGCCGAACAATTCATGCGCGGCGACCCTATAGCCTTGGGGTGATTCGCGCCACGCGGGCCTCGCCGCGCGATACGGTGAATGGAGGCCGCGACGGTTGCGCTCGCGCCGCGGAACGGCTAACTGCCGCGATCTTGCCAGGGGTTGGGAATGAGTTCGGATAGGTTCGCGCTTGCTACCGCAGTTGTGATGTTCGCCGCCGGGTTGCTTGGTCTGGTTTTGCAGCGCGTGCTGCCCGAGCATCACACCACTGGCGGTTCGCGTGACATGATCGGCGCGGTCGTCGGCCTTCTCACGCTCTTGTGCGCCCTGGTCACCGGCCTTCTGATCTGGACTGCGTACGGCGTGTATTCGGGCCAAAACACACAGATCGAGGCGCTGGCGTCGAAGGTCATGCAGCTCGATCTCGCGCTGTCCGACTATGGGCCGGAAGCCAACCCCGCGCGCGCCCAGGTCCGGGACGTGCTGGGGAAGACCATCGATCAGGTCTGGCACGCGAGCGAGAGCGATAGCAATTTCGCGGCCAACAACTTCGCCGCGGCGATTCAGAACATGCGCAGCCGGGAAAAGGCGCTGGCCGCCCTACACCCCTCGACAGACGAGCAAAAAAAGGCGCTCGCCGAAGCGACGTCAACGTCCGACGCGCTCAGCCAGGCGCGAATGCAGATGTCCTTTGCCCTTTCCGCTCCCGTTGCCTATCCGCTTTTGCTGATCGTCGTCGGATGGGTTGTCTGCCTTTTCTGCGGTTTCGGGCTGACGTCGCGCGGCACCGTCACGTCGGTGATCGCACTCGCCGTCGGCTCCATCGCGGTCGCGAGCGCTGTCCTGCTGATTGTGGAGCTTTCCAGTCCCTATTCGGGGTTGTTTCGAGCTTCGCCCGCGCCATTGGAGCAGGCGCTGGCGGTCATGGGCAAGGAGTGACGCGCCAGGACGGCCTCACAACACCTTGCCTGGGTTCATGACGTCGTTCGGATCGAGAGCCGCCTTGATCTGACGCATCACGGCAAGCGAGGCCGGGTCCTTCCATCGGGCGAGCAGCCCGCGCTTGAGCTGTCCCACGCCATGCTCCGCGGAATACGAACCGCCAAGCCGCGCGACAATTCCGTGCACGATCTCGTTCATCGCATCCCAGCGCTCAAGGAAGGCCTGGCGGTCGGCGCCGACCGGTTGCGACACGTTGAAGTGAATGTTGCCGTCGCCGAGATGGCCGAAGGCGACCACGCGGGCCCCCGGCGCGAACGCTTCGACCGCGGGCGTCGCCTCCCTTATCAACGTCGGCACGAGGCCAACCGCGACGGACACGTCGTGCTTGATCGAAGCCCCTTCTTTGCTTTGCGCGTCGGACAAGCACTCGCGCAATCGCCAGAAGTCCCCGCGCTGCTCGAGAGATGCGGCAATTGAAGCGTCCTCGATGACACCCTTCTCGAGCGCCGCCTCGAGCGCGCCGGCGAAGGATTCGTCGAGTCCACTAGGCGCCTGGGAAGACGCCTCGATAAGGACGTACCAATCATGCGCGCCTTGCAGCGGGGCGCGTGCGCCGCCGTGGCGCAGTCCAATGTCGTAAGCGTTGCGCCCGATCAGCTCAAAGCTCGTGATCGCGGCGCCGAGGCGCTCGCGAGCCAGCCTCAAGAGCTTCAACGCATCCTCGGGGCTTTTGAGGCCGACGAAAGCTGTCGCCTGCGCGCGCGGATTGGGAAAAAGGCGGAGCGACGCGGCCGTGACGATGCCGAGCGTCCCTTCGGCGCCAATGAAGAGGCTCTTCACGTCATAGCCGGTGTTGTCCTTGCGCAGCTTGCTCAGGGCATTGACGACCCGGCCGTCGGCGAGGACCGCCTCGATGCCGGTGACGAGATCGCGCGTATTGCCGTAGGCGATCACATTCACGCCGCCCGCGTTGGTCGAGATATTGCCGCCAATGGTGCAGGTCCCTTCTGACGCCAGCGACAGCGGAAACAGCCGGTCAGAAGCAAGCGCCGCAGCTTGGGCCTCGGCGAGCGTGACTCCCGCTTCGCAGATCATGACGTCGCCGTCGAGATCGACCTCGCGGATCGCGCGCAAGCGTTGGGTCGAGACGATGATCTCCTCGCCGCTTAAGTCCGGCGTCTGCCCGCCGACAAGCCCGGTGTTGCCGCCCTGCGGCGTCATGCCGATTCGCGCCTCGTTGCAGAAAGCTGCCACGGCCGCGACTTCTTTAGTCGCGCCCGGCCGCACCAGCGCGAGCGCCTTTCCGTGATAGAGGCCGCGCGCCTCGATGAGCGCGCCGGCGAAGAGCGCCGGGTCTGTCAGCACATGGCGCGGCCCGACGATATTCTGCAGGGCGGCGAGAACGGATTCTCGTTTCGTCGCGTCCACCTAGAGGAGCCTCCGCGCGCGCGCCTTCTGTCTCGATCGGCGAAAGACGGCGGCGATTTCGACATGGGCGGAAAAGCGGAACTGGTCAAGCAGGGTCACGGAGTCAATGTGAAAGCCGCCGTCGATGAGAACGCGAGCGTCACGGGCGAAAGTCGCGGCATTGCATGAGATCGATACGACGAGCGGCAGAGCGGAGGCGGCGAGCGCGCGAACCTGCTCGAGCGCGCCGGCGCGCGGTGGATCGATGAGCGCCGCGTCGAACGCAGCGAGTTCGTCGGCTCGCAACGGACGGCGGAAGAGATCGCGCGTCTCCGCCGCGACCTTGCGCAGGCCCGGCGTCGTCGCCGCGGCGCGGGCGAGCGCCGCGATCGCGGCGGGGTCAGCGTCGGCGGCGAGGACCTCATGCTGGCGGGCAAGCCTCAAGGCGAACGCGCCGGCGCCGCAGAACAGGTCCGCGACCCTTTTCGTGTCCACGAGCGCCCGCTCGGCGAACTCGGCGAGCCACGCTTCTCCCCCCTCCGTCGCCTGCAGGAAGCCGCCGGGCGGCAGCCTCACCAGCGCCTCGCCGAACGCGACGCGTGGCGGCCGACGCTCGATCACGATCTCGCCGTGATTGGAGACGCGCGCGAGATCGAGCGCATCCGCCGTTCGCGTCAACTTCCGCGTCTCGGCGCGCCCAAGCGGCCCCGAACCGCGCAGATCAATGTCGAGCCCGTCGATCGTTGCGGTGACGCCGATGTCGAGCGGCTTCATCAATCCGCGCAGATCCCCGCTGAGAGCGTGCGCGGCCGGAATCGTGCCGGCCATGCCGGGGCTGAACAGCGGACAATCGTCGATGGCGATGATTTCGTGCGATCGCGCGCGCATGAAGCCGACCTCGTCGGCCTGGCCATGAGGAAAGCGCGCGTGAAAGGTCGCGCGGCGCCGGCCCGCGCCATGCGCGTCGACCAAGTCTCCGACCTCGGCGGAAACGCCCTCGCGCTCAAGCGCTTCGACCACCAGGCCGCGCTTCCATCGGCGATAGAGCGAAGCCGACATGTGCTGCGCGGCGCAGCCGCCGCAGGTTCCGAACCAGCGGCAGATTGGTTCCGCGCGTTCGGGCGCCGGGTTCAACGTCTCGACGACGTCCGCGCGTCCGCCATCAAGCCTGATCAGCGTCCGCTCTCCGGGCAGGGCGCCGGGCACGATCGCTCCGTTGGCGGCGACGCCTTGCCCATGCGCGTCGAGCGCGACGATTGAAACCTCTTCGAGCGGTTCAGCCATTGCGCGCGGCGATGAGGAATTCTTTCGCCCCGGCGCCGCCGAGGATCGGCGACGGGATGAGGCCGAGCACCACCCACCCCTCAGCTTCGATTGCAGTCCGCACCGCGGCGCACGCGCGCTCAAGCGCCGCTTCGCCCTTGACCCGGCCCTTGACGAGATCGCTTCGGCCGAGCTCGAACTGCGGCTTGACGAGGCTGACCAGCCAAGCGCGGCAAGTCGCAAGCTTCAGCACATGCGGCAGCACAAGCTTCTGCGAAATGAAGCTCACGTCGATGACGATCGCCTCCGGCCGCTCGCCAAGCATCTCCGTTGTCACCGCGCGCGCGTCGAGGCCTTCGAGCGAGCGGACGCGCGGGCCCGCCGCGAGGCGGGAATCGAGCTGTCCGTGGCCGACATCGACGGCGATGACCTTCGCCGCGCCACGCGCGAGCAGTACGTCGGTGAAGCCTCCGGTCGAGGCGCCGACGTCAAGGCAGACGAGGTCCGAGGGATCGAGCTTAAAGGCGTCGAGGGCGGCGGCGAGCTTGACCCCGCCGCGCGACGCCCAAGGGTGGGGCTGCTCGGCCTCGATCGGCGCGTCTGCCGCGACCTCATCCGAGGCTTTTCTGAGCGCGACGCCGCCGACGCTGACCAGCCCGGCCGCAATGGCCGCCTGCGCGCGCGCCCGGCTCGAAAAAAAGCCGCGCTCGACCAACAGGATGTCAGCGCGTTTGCGCATCAGGGCTTTAACGAGGCGAGCAGGGGCCATTGTCAATGAAAATCCAGATGGGGGCCGTGCGCCCGGGATTGAAGGTTCGCGTCGTCGGAACGAAGGTTGGATAGGCGGTTTCGTGGCGGGCTCAAGATCGAGCCTCCTCTGGGACGTTAGCGATGCTCCCTATCCCATACGCGCTCGACGCGCTCAATTTTCTGGCTGCGGACGTCCGCAATCTGTTCGGTCCATTCGTCAACGTGTTCCTGGTCACGAGCCAGCACTGGAGCCAGACTGATGTCGGACTGGTGACGACGGCGAGCGGCTTGTTCGGCATCGCGCTTCAGACCCCGATCGGCGCCACAATCGACGTCACGCGCGCTAAGCGCGGCGTCATCGTGCTGACGATGGCGGCGATGACCGCGGCCGGCGTCATCATTTTCGTCGCTCCGACCTTCTGGCCGATGGCGATTGCGCTCAGCATCCTGGCGGTTGCGGGCGACGCCTTCGCTCCGGCGGTCTCGGCGCTCACCCTCGGCCTAGTGACGAGAGACAAGCTGGCGCGGCGGCTCGGCCGGAACTCGGCCTTCGATCACGGCGGCAATATCGCGATCGCGCTTTTGGCCGGCGCGGTCGGCTACGCCTTCTCGCAGCGCGCCGTCTTTCTCATGGTTCCCGTGTTCGCGGCCTTGACCTCGGCGGCCGCGCTCGCCATTCCGCGCAAGCGATCAACCACGATCGGGCGAGGGATTTGACTTCCGATGGCGAAGCTAAAGGCGCAGCGGCCGGATATCGCGTTTTGTTTCAGACGCGCCCACTCATGATTTTCGCTCTTTGCGCCATGCTGTTCCATTTCGCCAACGCGCCGCTGTTGCCATTGGTCGGGCAGAAGCTGGCGCTCCAGTTCCCGAAAGAGGCGACAGCCATGATGTCGTTCTGCATGGTTGCCGCCCAGGGCGTGATGCTGCCGATCGCGATCCTGGTCGGCTGCAACGCCGAGGCCTGGGGACGCAGGCCGATCTTTCTCATCGCTTTTGCCGTGCTGCCGATCCGCGCCGCCCTCTATACGCTGTCGGACAATTCATTCTGGCTCATCGGCGTCCAATTGCTCGACGGGGTTGGCGCCGGCATCTATGGGGCGCTGACGCCGCTGGTCATCGCCGACATCATGCGCGGCAGCGGCCGGTTCAACCTCGCGCAAGGCGCCGTCGCGACCACGATGGGGATCGGCGCTTCGGTCAGCGCCTTATTCGCCGGCGAGATGGTCGATCATTTCGGCTATGCCGCTTCGTTTCTCGCGCTCGGCGCCGCAGCGGCCGTAGCCTTTCTCGTCTTTTTCGGCTTCATGCCGGAAACGCGCGACGATCAAGCAATCACCCGCGATACCGAGCCGTTCGGGATCGAAGGAGCGGCCAGCGAATGACGCCCGAAAGCCTCACAGCGCTCATCATCTTGGTGTTGACGTATGTCGGCGTCGCCGTAGGCCGCGTCCCGGGACTGCGTCTCGACCGCGCGGGGATCGCGTTCCTCGGCGGCGCGGCGATGATCGCCCTCGGTCCGTTGAGCCTCGAGGAAGCCTTCCGCGCCATTGATTTCGACACCATCGCGCTTCTGCTTGGCATGATGATCGTGGTCGCGCACCTCAAGGTTTCCGGGGCGTTCCGGGCGCTCGGCGGGCTCGCAATCGATCATGCCCATGCGCCGTTTGTGCTGCTGGTCACGGTGACGATCTTGGCGGGCGTGCTGTCGGCCTTTCTGGTCAACGACGCGATCTGCCTCGTCATGGCGCCGATCGTGCTTCAGGTTGTCCGTTCGCTCGGACGCAATCCGCTGCCCTACCTGGTCGCGGTGGCGACGGCTTCCAATTGCGGCAGCGTGGCGACGATCACCGGAAACCCGCAGAACATGGTGATCGGAACGCTTTCGCGGATCCCTTATCCGGCGTTCGCTGCTGCGCTCGCGCCTGTGGCGGCCTTCGGCCTCATAGCCGTCATCGTCGTGGTGCGCCTCGTCTACGCGCAGGAATTCGCCTTCAAGGGCAAGCTTGAGCCGCACCTTTTTCGCGGCCACATGCATAAAGGCCAGGTGCTCAAGGCGAGCGTCACCTGCGTTGCGCTTGCGATCGCCTTTTTCGCCGGCGTTCCCCCGGCGAAGGCCGCCATTCTGGGCGGCGCGTTCCTGCTTCTGACGCGCCAGATCAAGCCTCACCGCATCTATCGCGAGCTTGACGGGCCGCTTCTCATTCTGTTCGCCGGCATGTTCGTCGTCGTCGCGGGCGCGGAAAAAGCGCTGCTGACGCCCGACCGGATTGCGATGGCGAAGGCGTTCGGCCTCGATATGGTCTGGCGCCTGTCGCTGTTCACGGCCGTTCTTTCCAACATCGTGAGCAACGTGCCGGCGGTGCTGGCGCTGAGGCCGTTTATTCCGACTTTCCCCGATCCCGAGCGCGCCTGGCTCGTGGTCGCGATGAGCTCGACGTTGGCCGGAAACTTCACCCTGCTCGGATCGGTCGCCAACCTCATTGTCGCCGAACACGCCCGCTCGGAGGGCATGCCGATCAGCTTTTGGGCCTATTTCAAGGTCGGAGCGCCGCTGACCGTGCTTACCCTCGCGGCGGGGACCTGGTGGCTTTCGTGGCGCTAAGGCGCGACCGACATGCAACCACTCGACCTATGTCGGGAAAATCGGCATGATCCGGTTCCGGTCAATTCGGCTCTACCGCTAAAGCTGGAGAGACAGATGGGCCGGTCATAAACGAATCATCTCCGCAAACAGGAGGGTCTGATGGCAAGAGGGACGCTCAAAGCAAAGTCAGCCAAGGCTGGGTCAGCGCGCAAGACGAAACCCGCGACACCTCCCAAGACAAAACGAGCCGCGCGACCAGCCGCAGGTCGGAAGATGCGGCCGAAACAGAAATTCACGGTCAGCCATCATCGCGAGGCCGATTTTGCGGAGGGACTGCGCAACTACGCGAAATACCGCGATCTAGGTATCGCAGCGGCCACCGGCGGCATGGTGCAGGCCCATGTGATCCGTTTCGTTCCGCCGTTCGAGCCCAAAAAAGCATCGACGCCGCACTATCACGAGGTCGACTTTCAAATGATCTATGTGCTCAAGGGCTGGTACAAGACTGAATTCGAAGGCGAAGGCATCCATACTTTTGAGGCCGGGAGCTGCTGGATACAGCCCCCGCGCATAAAGCATGCCGTGCGCGGTTATTCTGACGACTGCGAATTGCTCGAAATTGTCCTGCCGGCCGGCTTTGGGACCGAGGAATTGGATAGCTTGTGAGCGCGCGCCTCACGCCTCCGGGACGGCCTGGCTGATGTGGCGGTGAAGGCGCGCTTTCGCTCTCGGTCCCGCAATTGCAAGCAAGTTCAGGCGGCGGCGCCCCGCTGAAGGCGGCGCAACACCGGAAACAGCTCGCTCGGGTCCGGTCGCTTGGTGTAGTCGGCATTGACCTCGGCGTAGGCGATCACGCCGTTCGAATCGATGACGTAGCGGGCGGGCATCGGCAGCGTCCAACTCGGCTCGCCGTTGCCAACCGCCAGATCGTTGCCGAAGCCCTTGTAGACGGCGATCAGATCGTCGGGAAGGCGGTAACGCAGCCCGAACTTATCTGCTAGGGCATTGCCGTGGTCGCTGAGGATCGGGAAACTCAGCGCGTTCTCCCTTTCGGACTTGCGCCGGTTCGGGGCGGTCTGCGGCGATATCGCGACGAGTGAGGCGCCGAGCGCGCGGATCTCGTCAGCCGCGTCTTCGAGCGCCTGCAGGTCCATGTTGCAATAGGGGCACCAGACGCCGCGATAGAAGGTGATGGCCAGAGGCCCCCGTGCGAGAAGATCTGCCGAGCGCACCAGATTTCCATGCGCGTCGGGCAATTCGAACGCGGGAGCGGCCGCCCCGGCCTTTAGCGCGCGGTCCGCTTGGCCTGACGCGATGAGGTCCGCTGTCGCCTTGTGCATGATCGCGACGACCGGAGGCGGGGCTTTGTTGGTTTCGAAATCCGTCTTGAAGGCGTCGAGCCGTTGTTGAAGCGCCATGTCGATCTCCTCGAATTACGACTTTCCAGCCTCACCATCGCTCATTCGTCTCCGCGGGGGTAGCCGTCGGTGGCGAATAGTGGTTATTTGGGTTGCGAATGGCTGATCGGCTTTTGGCCCTGCGAACTTTCGTCCGCGCCGCGCACGCAGGGAGTTTTTCGCGCGCCGCGCGCGAGCTCGGGCTGTCCCAGCCTTCGGTTTCGCGAATTCTTGCTGGGCTCGAAAGGGAGGTGGGCGCCGTGCTCCTTGTGCGCACCACCCGGGCGGTGACGCTGACCGACGTCGGCGCCGACTATCTATCGCGAACCGAGCCTCTCCTCGCGGCGCTCGAGGAGGCGGATCATGCCGCGCGCGGGACCGGCGAACTTCGTGGGGCGCTGAGGATCGCGCTTTCCTCCAGCTTCGGCGTCCGCGAGGTCATCCCGCGCCTGCCGGCGTTCCTGGAACGCCACCCAGCCTTGAGGATTGATCTCGACATAAACGACGCGCGACAGGACCTGATCACCGATGGGGTCGACGTGGCGCTTCGCATTGGTCCGATGCCCGATTCGAGCGCGCTTGCGCGAAAGCTCGCCGGAGCTGCGCGGTTGCTCCTGGCCTCGCCCGGCTATTTGCAACGCTTCGATCGGCCCCAGGCGCCGAGCGACCTGGCGCGCCATGCCGTGATCATCGGCCCGGGGCCCCCCGGGGCGTGGGAATTCGCCAAGGACGGCCGACGCGTTTCGGTTCGCGTGGAGGGTCGGTTGCGGACCGCGGGCAATGAAGGCGCTATCGCCGCCGCGGTTGCTGGCCTTGGCGTCACACGAACGTCGTTTTGGGGCTGCCGCGCGGAGCTCGAACGCGGCGCGCTCGTGCGCGTGCTCGAGGATTGGCTGATGGATCCGGTCGAGCTGCACGCGATCTATCCGGTCGGCAGGGCGCCTTCCCCGGCCGCGCGTGCGTTCACCCAATATTTGGGCTCGCAATTGTGAGGCGGCCGGCGATCCGGATCGATCATGACCGAACGTGGTTCACTTCAAGCAGCCGACTGCTCGTATCCCTCGAGAGGCGAGGCTGCTTCCGCTCGCCGGGGACGGCCTGGCTCATGTGGCGGTAGGGCGGGGGACTTCATCACCTTGCTTCGGGGGAAACACCATCGCTTATCACTAAATCGTTATCGTCATAGTCACCTCGGCGTCATTCGCGGGGGTTAGCGGTCCCTTGCTTTCAATTCCGAACTGCAGGGGGCCGTGTCCATGGGTGTTTCCAAATCTTGTCGTCTAGCGTTGACCGTCGGTTGCAGCGCGCTTGCTCTCGCTGTTGGGGCGAACGCCGCGCGCGCTACCGACTTCATCGCTGGCGACACGCTGCTCATTTCGACGACAACCTATCAAGACGTCGGCGCGGTCGCGGCTCTCGTCGCCGGCGTATCGCAGCTCCCCGGCGCCAACGCAGGCGAGACATCGACGGCGGTGTCGAACGGCATGCTCAACACGGTTTGGAACAACGCGTCGGTCGATTCCTCTTTCGGCGTCACCTCGGCGATCAGCCTCTCGGATCTCAACGTCAAAACCGGCGCGGTCCTGGCCTCGACAACTCTGAATCCCAGCATCGTCTCGACCAGCTTCAGCTCGAAGTCGGAGCTCGGCCTCAACCTGACCAAAACCTCGAGTGGATATGTCGCCACCTTCATGGGCTACGCCGGCGGAGGCGTCGGCAATATCGACGTCTCCAACTCCGACACCACCGCCTTCAAGGACACAACCAACCCGGTGACATCGTTTTTCGCGCCCGGCGCCAGTCAGACCTATGCGTTCAATCGCTCGGTAGTTGCGTTCAGCGCCAACGGCAGCTTTACGACCACACAGACGCTGGCCTATGGCGGCAACAACGGCCGCTCCGCCGTACTCGCGCCGAACGGCCTCTTATACACTGCGGGCAATTCGAACAACGGATCCGGAACGCCGACCCAACTGACAACGTCAACTGGCCTCGAGGTAGCGACGCCGGGTTCGACTCCGAACTCCACAATGATCGACCCGACCTTTAACTCAAAACCAGGAGACAAAGCCGGCAAGGACAACAATTTCCGCGGGATCACCGAGTTCAACGGCAATCTCTATTTCACCAAAGGCAGCGGCAGCAACGGCATCGACACGGTCTATACCGTCAGCAACCCTAACGGCCAGCTCCCGACGGCGGCGACCGCGTCGAATGCTACAATCTCGATTCTGCCGGGAACTCCCCACCGACTCCGCTAAGACGGGGCCGGACTTCACCCCGTTTGGGCTCTTCTTCGCCAACCCGACGACGCTCTACGTCGCCGATGAGGGAACAGGCGATGCGACCGATCAAACCAAGAATGCGGGTCTCGAAAAATGGACCCTGTCGGGCGGAACTTGGTCGCTCGACTACACGCTGCAAGCTGGACTGATCGGCGACATGTACAGTGTCCCTGGGTGGGATTTCGAGGAAACAGCGATCGGCCTGCGCAACCTTTCCGGCGAGGTCAACGCAAACGGGACGATCACATTCTTTGCGACGACCTCGACCAGCAGCGGCTCGGGAGACAACGGGGCCGATCCGAACGAGATCGTCGAAATCACCGATGCTCTTGGCGATACGTCGCTGCCGACGAGCGAATCGTTCTCGGTGTTTGACGGCCCCGAGGCCGGACTTCGTTTCGGCGGCGTCGCCTTCGCCGCGCCGGAGCCCTCGACCTGGGCGATGTTGCTGCTTGGTTTTGCCGGCCTTGGCTTTGCGGGCTATCGCAAGCGATCAGTTCCGTCGCTCGGCTGATCAGCCGCTGCTCAGCGCACCGATCGCCTCGTGGCGAGACGGCCTGGCTTATCCCTTCCCCCACTGCGGGAAGGTGGCGCGATAGATAGCCCGTCGAAAGACGCCCGTCTTTCGACGGGCTATGGCGCCGGATGAGGGTTTGCGGGTGTGACCCTCACCCCAACCCCTCTCCGTCCTAGCGCGCTCTCGTCACTGGAGGCGAGAGGTCATTCCCAGTAAAATTTGCAATGATGCAATAACTCTATTTAGTACTGCCAGCACAAAATTTGTACTAAACCCAATTATGAAAGGAACAAAAACAATTCCTAGCTGGGCAAGACCGATTTTACTATCGCTCCTGATAAAATTCTAATTTTCAACACGCTAGGATCCGTAATATCAATCTCGTCAGACGTGGTAGACTTTGTATCCGCGCCCTTCTCGGCTGTGATTGTAACTGTGCGAGTGCTAAGGGCGCTCGTCCCCAGAAACGCGCAAGCGCCCAGAGCCCCCTGAGAGATAGTCCAGACTATTAGAACCGTTACGAAAATTAACGTAGCTAGTGTCCCATTTGGGTCGTCAACTAACCTCGAGTAAATCATATAAATAACAGTAAGGGCTGCACAAACCGCCAATGAAACCATAGGTAGGAAACCAAAAAAGAAATCTAATTCTCTGATCCTCAGTTTCCTTCGCAATTGTGAGTCCAAGCAAGATATTAGCGCGGAATGTTTTTCATCCAGTGCATGCCATTCACCTGGGCTTGGATTCCGCCCAGTTTTTATACACCAAGTTGTTTAAGTCTGACAGATCAATATTCTTTAGTTGCTCCTCTGTCAGTGGTACTTTTTCTTTAAACAAAAATCCCTTCAATGTTTCTGCTTGAGTCAACTGGTCAATAAAGCGAGGGCTATTAACAAACACCGAGGATTCTTCAGCGTCTAAATTTGGTGTCCCTGTCGAGGCTGGTTGTAGTGGATGAACGTTAGTTTCCATTGCGTCCTCCAAAATTTAAATTGTAGCAATGAGGTGGGCCTTATGAGAACCACATGGGTGGAGAGTTGTACCACGACCCAAACGGAATAGGAAGAGCAGTTACTCATCGCCGCCCCTTCATGAGGTGCGACGGTCACTGATCCTTCTCGTTAACGCAAGTTGCGTTCCCGCGCCTCAAGCCTCGGCATTGTGCGTGAAATAGTCCGGCGGGTTTGGCCCCCACACGTAGAAGGAATCTTCCGGCGCGTGGTCGCCGCTCTTCCACTCGCAATCGGCGGGCACATAGTCGATGCCGGCGGAATATTCGCTGAAGCTGCCCCACGGGTCGCCGACGTAGTGGAAAAAGTTGGAGCCCAGGACGTGCCGTCCGAGGCCCCAGCCGCGGCCGAAGCCCTTGTCCAGCATATGCATGGCGCCCCGGCCGATGTCGTCGATCGAGCCCACGTCCCAGCTTAGATGATGCAGCCCCGGCGCGCTCGATTTGACGAAGGCGATCATATGGTGATCGCTGCCGTGGATCCCATGCATGAAGGCGATGCCGTCCCCGGACCGATCGGAAAGACGCAAGCCGAGCGTGCGCGCATAAAACTGAACCGCTTTCTCGACGTCGCGAGTGAACAGGAGGACATGCGCCAGGCGCCTCGGCGTGACGCGCGCGACCTCGCGCCGGAACGGCGCGCCGCGCTCACCCGGGCCGCTAGACACGTCGGAAAACTCAGACTTCTCGTTGGGCGACGATTTCGCCGCGACCTTGATCTCGACCAAATTGCCGTCGTGATCGTGAAACCATAAGCCGTTCGTCTCGACGCCCGGCGGCGGATCGAGGCGCTTGACGCCCAGCTTCTCAAGCCGCTCGGCGAAGCGATCGAAATCGTCGTCGAACGCGCCGAACGAGATATGTCCGAGCTTCTTGCGCGAGCCCTCGCCGATTGTGACCCAGACATGAGGATTGCCGGGCGTCTTCATGGCGAGGCGATCGGCGCCCTCGTCGATTTCAAGTCCAAACTCGCCGTAGAAAGTCTTGGCGACCACGAGATCAGGAACGGCGAAATGGAATCGGTCGACGGAATGAACGCCGAGTTCGCCCGGACGTCGCGTCGGCTTGATGGCGCTGCGAATGGCGGTCATGGCGCTTCCTCTCATTCCCGCGTCGGCGCCGTGGCCTCGATGACCGGCCGCGCGACGGGGCATGGCGAATGCTACCCCAGGATCGCCCTGGCGGCCAAGATCAACGCGCGCGCGCGTTGCCTGTCGTCCGGCTGGGCGGGTCGATCGGCGCGACGGTCACCGGCTCCGGAGCCGCGACCACAGCCGGCTGGGGCTTGGGCTTTTTCCTCTTCGGCTGAGGGGCAGGGGCTTGGGCGGGCTGGCTCGCGGCGTTCGGATCGACGCCGGTGTCGGTCGGCGGGCTTTCGTCCGGGTTGGGCGCCGAGGCCTCGGCCGCCGGCGCGTCGCGAATAACCACCGTGCCGCCCTTGCACGCGGTCAGCCAAATATCGAAAATCGGATGCTCGACGCCGTGCAGGCCCGGGCTGTCGGCGAACATCCATCCCGAGAAGATACGCTTGATCTGCTTCAGTTCGTCGATTTCGTCGACCTGGGCGAAGGCGTCCGTCTGCGGCGGGTCGGTCGGCGGGCGGGAATAGCAGACGCGCGGGGTGATCTGCAGCGCGCCAAACTGCACCGTCTCGTTGATCTTCACCTCGAACGAAATGATGCGCCCTGTGATCTTGTCGAGCCCGTCGAAAACAGCGACCGGGTTGCTGATCTTGTCGGCGAGCGCCGCACCGGGGGCGGTCAAGGCCGAGATCGCGACCGCCACGCCAGCAAGAGCCGGCCGCATCCTCGCGATAGAAAAGCAAGCGCGGCGTCCAAGCGCGTGGGCCAAGCGGAAGAGGTCCATGGCGGGCGCTTTGCTGCTTAAGGGCGGCGGAATGAAGGCGGCTCGCCTCAGGGGCCGGGGCTCCAGGCCTCGTAGTCACCACCGGTAGGCTGGCGCGGGCCAGGCCTGAGGGTCGAGCCGTCAGGACGGATCGCCGCCGGCGTGCCGGTCGGGTTTCCCATATGCGGCATTTCCCAGGGGTGGGGCTTGTAGTCCTCCTCGGTCGGCGGGACGTCGACGGTATGATGAAGCCAGCCGTTCCAGCCGGGCGGAGTCATCGAGGCCTCGGAAACCCCGTTATAGATCACCCACCGCCGCTCGAACCCGAGCGCTGGATCGATGCCCGGTCTCCGATAATAGGCGTTGCCGAACTCGTCATGCCCCACCAGCTCGCCATAGCGGCGGGTGTAGAATCGCGTGTTGAAATTGGCCCCGTTCCACCAGGTGAAATAGTGCAGCAAAAAATCCTTGATTCGGTCCAGCATCATCTGGGAAGCGCCGTTTTCGCCGCGAAAATAAGCGCAAAGTCCTGCGCGCGGCCGACTATGGCGGGGCGGGGCCGGCGAGGCAAGCCGAACTTTCCCACCAAATATGGTTCAAAAACGGGCTTGCCGGCTCGCCCCAACTCGTCGGATGCTTTGCGCCTCGCGCTGGCGTTAACCTCGCGTTTTCCATCTTATCCACAATATCTGGTATCGGATGGCGAAGATCTATACAAGGTGTTGACGCCGTCGTCACAGAGTCGTAATATCTGATTGTTTCCGGAGCGGGTGGGGATCAAGCGCCGGAAGCCTCGGTCTATACCTGCCATTGTGTGCAAACGGGCGCAATCGAAGCGATGTGCGGCGCTTCGGATGTTGCGCATTAACCCCTATCTTTGAACAAAGCGAGAACGGTATGTGCGACAGCGCCATGATGAATACGATTGCTCCCGGTATGGAAGATGGGAGCGATCCGAGAAGCCGGACGAAAACAATCGTGATTGGCGGCGCGCCGGTGGCACTTGGCGCAATGTGCCCAAGGTGCGGGTTGCAAACGCGGTTGGAACTCGGTCCGACCCCCTTTTGCCAGATTTGCAGTCGCGCTGGCGAGACCCTTCAGGACGGTGATTGCTGTTCGGAACTGAACCATCGGTGGGGCGCCTGCGGAGTTGCCCGCGTCTAATCCAGGTTGTTCGCACGGGGCGATGCACAGTTATTTTTTTATGTACAAAAAACATCAGATATAACAATTCACCATTTGATAACTAATTGGTGAAACACTATATCTTGTAAGTTGGTATTAGGGTAGATACAACAGGCAGTCTCACAGAGCTAGCCGCGACGTCACGACCTACCAATTTGCACATGGACAGACGGAAGGGTTTGTGACGTTTATGTGGTGAACTTATCGTTTCAATTCGTGTGCGGAGGAAATCCACATGTCTCACAGGCAGCCGGGGCTCGATGGCCGACATAGGGATGCGAACGGGCAAATCGAGCGCAAGCACGGCAATACTCTAATGGGTACCTTACGACAGACCTACGGAGACGCTTTGGCTCCCGGCGTTCGTTCGGACGCGAAGCTTTCGACCGCTTTGAGAAAAACCGGCGCCGCCTCTCTCAGCGCTCTCTTAAAAATGGACAGGCCTTAATCCGCCTGCACAAATAGCGCGGATCCCTAAGTCAGCGCGCGCGTTACTGATCACGACATATTGGGTTTGGGGGGCCGCTAAACGCGGCGAAGGCGAAGCTTTGCCATCTGAACGGGGGAAGAGAAACAATGCGCATCGAACGGCACTACACGCAACCGGGCGTCTCGCCCTATGACCTCGTCGCCTTTGCGACCACCAAGAGCGAGATCCGAAATCCCGATGGCTCGGTCGTGTTCTCGCTCGAGGGCGTCGAAGTTCCCGCCGCCTGGAGTCAGGTCGCGGCCGACGTGCTGGCGCAGAAATATTTCCGCAAAGCCGGCATCCCCGCGCGCGTGAAGCGCGTCGAGGAGGAAAGCGTTCCCTCTTTCCTGTGGCGTTCGGTTCCCGACGAGACGGCGCTGAACTCGCTGTCGAAGGAAGAGCGCATGGGTTCGGAGACTTCGGCGAAGCAGGTGTTCGACCGTCTCGCCGGCGCCTGGGCCTATTGGGGATGGAAGGCCGGCCTCTTCGACGGCGAGGACGACGCGCGCGCCTATTACGATGAGATGCGGCTCATGCTCGCGCGCCAGATGGCGGCGCCCAATTCGCCGCAATGGTTCAACACCGGCCTCCATTGGGCCTATGGCGTCGATGGGCCGAGCCAGGGCCATTATTACGTCGACTTCGAAACCGGCAAGCTCGTCAAGTCAAAGTCGGCCTACGAGCATCCGCAGCCGCACGCCTGCTTCATCCAGTCGGTCGCCGACGATCTCGTCAACGAGGGCGGGATCATGGACCTCTGGGTGCGCGAGGCGCGCCTGTTCAAATATGGCTCCGGCACCGGCACCAATTTCTCGGCTTTGCGCGGCGAGAACGAAAAACTCTCCGGCGGCGGGCGCTCGTCCGGCCTCATGTCCTTCCTGAAGATCGGCGATCGGGCGGCGGGCGCGATCAAGTCGGGCGGCACGACGCGCCGGGCGGCGAAAATGGTGGTCGTCGACGTCGATCACCCCGACATCGAAGCCTTCATCGACTGGAAGGTGAACGAGGAGCAGAAAGTCGCTGCGCTCGCCGCCGGATCCAAGGTCGTCAAGCGGCATCTGAAGGCGATCTTCCGGGCCTGCGTCAATTGCGAGGGCTCGGGCGACGACTGCTTTAACGTCGAAAAGAACCCGGCGCTCAAGCGCGAGGTCAAGGCCGCGCGCAAGAACGAAGTTCCGGATGGAATCATCAAGCGCGTCATCCAATTCGCCCGCCAGGGCTACGTGACGCTCGAATTCGACACTTACGACACCGACTGGGAGTCGGAGGCCTATCTCACCGTCTCGGGCCAGAACTCGAACAATTCGGTGCGCCTGAGCGACGCGTTCCTGCAGGCGGTTGAGGACGACGGCGAGTGGAATCTCACCCGCCGCCTCGACGGCAAGGTTGCGAAGACCATGAAGGCGCGCGACTTGTGGGAGAAGATCGGCTACGCCGCATGGGCGTCGGCCGATCCGGGCCTGCAATATCACACCACCATCAACGACTGGCACACCTGCCCCGAATCGGGGCCGATCCGCGCCTCCAATCCGTGCTCCGAATACATGTTCCTCGACGACACGGCCTGCAATCTCGCGTCGCTCAACCTGCTGCAGTTTCGCAATTCGTCGACCAAGGCGTTCGACGTCAAGGGTTACGAGCACGCGATTCGCTTGTGGACGCTGACGCTCGAAATCTCGGTCGCGATGGCGCAATTCCCCTCAAGGGAAATCGCGCGCCTCTCTTACGACTACCGCACCCTCGGCCTCGGCTACGCCAACATCGGCGGCCTCTTGATGTCGTCGGGCATCCCGTATGACAGCGACCACGGCCGGGCGATCTGCGCCGCGCTTTCCGCCGTCCTCACCGGCCGTGCCTATGCCACCTCGGCCGAGATCGCCGCCAAGAGCGGCGCCTTCCCCGGCCATAGGGCCAATGCGGAGGCGATGCTGCGCGTGATCCGCAACCACAAGCGCGCCGCCGACGGCGAAGCGGGGGCTTATGAGAAGCTCTCCGTCGCGCCGACCCCGCTCGATCATAACGAGCTCGCCAACGCCGGCCCGGCATGGGCGGAGCTGAGCCGCGCCGCGCACGCCGCCTGGGGCGACGCGCTGACGCTCGGCGAAGCCCATGGCTATCGCAACGCGCAGGTCTCCGTCGTCGCGCCGACCGGCACCATCGGCCTGGTCATGGATTGCGACACCACCGGCATCGAGCCCGACTTCGCGCTGGTCAAATTCAAGAAGCTCGCCGGCGGCGGCTATTTCAAGATCATCAACCGCGCGGCGCCCGAGGCCTTGCGCGCGCTCGGCTATGACGGGAAACAGATCGCCGACATCGTCGCCTATGCTGTGGGCCGGGCGACGCTCGCCCATGCCCCGGGCGTCAATCATGCGGCGTTGAAGGCCAAGGGCCTGCCGCAGGAAGCGATCGACAAGGTCGAGGCGGCGCTCGCCGCCGCTTTCGACATCCGCTTCGTCTTCAACAAGTGGACGCTCGGGGTCGAGACACTGAGCCAAGCGCTCAAGATCCCGCCCGAGCGCTATGACGCGCCGGGCTTCGATCTTCTGACCGCGCTCGGCTTCTCAAGGTCCGAGATCGAGGCCGCCAACAGCTTCGCCTGCGGCGCGATGACGCTCGAAGGCGCGCCCTATCTCAGACAAGAGCATCTCTCGGTGTTCGACTGCGCCAATCCCTGCGGGCGCATTGGCAAGCGCTATCTCTCGGTCGAGAGCCACATCCGCATGATGGCGGCGGCGCAGCCGTTCATCACCGGCGCGATCTCCAAGACCATCAACATGCCCAATGACGCCACGGTCGAGGATTGCAAGGACGCCTACATGCTGTCCTGGCGGTTGGGGCTCAAGGCGAACGCGCTCTATCGCGACGGCTCGAAGCTGTCGCAGCCCTTAAGCTCGCAACTGATTGAGAACGACGAGGAGGACGACGAGGCCGTCGAGACGCTGGTCGCGCTCAACGCGCCTCAGCGCGCCGCGGCCGTCGCCGAGCGCATCGTCGAGCGGGTGGTCGAGCGCATCGAGCGCACCCGCGAGCGCGAGCGGCTGCCCGATCGGCGCAAGGGTTATACGCAAAAGGCCGTCGTCGGCGGGCATAAGGTCTATTTGCGCACCGGCGAATATCAGGACGGGCGCCTGGGCGAGATCTTCATCGACATGCACAAGGAGGGCGCCGCCTTCCGCTCGCTCATGAACAATTTCGCCATCGCCATCTCGCTTGGCCTGCAATATGGCGTGCCGCTCGAGGAATATGTCGAGGCCTTCACCTTCGTCCGGTTCGAGCCGGCGGGCTTGGTCCAGGGCAACGACGCGATCAAGAACGCGACCTCGATCCTCGACTATATCTTCCGCGAGCTCGCCATCTCCTATCTCGGCCGCAACGATCTCGCCCATATCGCGCCCGACGAGATCGGCTCGACAGTGCTCGGCGGCGGTGTTGAACAGGACAGGGCGCCGGGTTCAAGCGAAGGGTACGCGCCGCCCGCCGCCCCCGTGGCGTCCGTTGTGTCCAAGGGCCTCCTGCGCTCGCGGCCGGGCGACAAGCTGATGCTGGTGCGCACTGGCGCTGGGGATTCGCCCGCGGTTCAGGCCAGTTCGGGCGCGCATGGGCCTTTCGTGCAGGGGGCGACGGCGCTGAAGGGCGAGCTGGCCGAGCGCGCGACGCCCGCCGTCGGCGCGAGCCTGGCACCGGCTGGCGAATTGGTCGCCGAGAAGCGGGCCGAAGCGCGCATGAAGGGCTATGTCGGCGAGGCCTGCCCGGAATGCGGCAACTTCACCATGGTGCGCAACGGCACCTGCCTCAAGTGCGACACCTGCGGCGCCACGACGGGGTGCAGCTGAGTTGAGTGAATTTCTTGAAGGGTTCGAAGTTGAAGTTCGTCAAGGCCGGGCTTGACCCGGCCACCCACGCGATGACGCGCGAATGTCCGGCGGCTGGGCCTACATCGTGACGAACCACCCTAACGGCGTGCTCTACACTGGCGTGACGTCTGACATCGGCAGATGCGCCTATGAACATCATGAAGGGCGATACGGCTTGAAAAGGCTCGTCTAACAGCCTGGACGACCATGTCCGCAAAATGACACTCGACGGATTCCTCACTTTTCTGACTTTAATTATCGCGGCCTACAGCGTGGCGCCGAGCGCAACACGCCTTCGCCTAGGACTTAGACCGTTAACACTTTCCTTCGGTTCGATCGTCGCTTTTTTACTAGTAATGTACTACGAGATGTTTGCAAAAAAATATAGCCTCAGTTGTCCATCTCAACTCGGAAGTCTCTGCAAATACTTAGTGCTAGATGATACGAATTTTCCGACGCCGGGGGAGATCTCTTTCCTTATTGTGATTCTATGGTTGTCGGCCGCTTGGATCATCATCCGGCGGAGGGGGATTTCAGCGGGTGGGCTCCCGAGCCTGCGGCGCTTGGTGGATGAACTTTCCTACGAGCGCAGGTACGCGGAACTCATAAAAGTTGTCGAGCCGATCTTGCCGTTGCTGGCAACCGCCGCGGCGAGGAACACTAGGAGCGCCAAGCTTTACGATCACCTGAGACTTTGGCGCCACCGCGGTGTGCCCGTGGAGACGCCTACACGAAGAGCGCTCAACGAAGTTCAATACGCGCCAAACCTTCGGCAGAATCTTCTCAAGACATTCAAATTTAGCATTGGGACAGCGGGAAGCATCTTGCCTGACGGCGGCCGGAAACAGCAAGCCGCGAAAGACGTTTTGCGCGTTCTGCTGTTAGGACAAGACATGATCCAGTTCATAGCACTTTATCGTGCGGCGTTTGGCGTCAAGTTACTAGGCCTGGATGTGAATGAAATTCATCCATTCTCTGAAGAGTATTTGATGGCACTTATATCGACTCCTCGCAGCACACTCTACGCTGAGGTAAAGAATAATCAGAATTATCGAGGCGGAGCGACGCAATACGTCTTTCCAGAAGAGAATAAACTGCTTCACTTTCTTTTCGCTGACGCAAGGCAAGCTGAGCGCTTGGGGGTGTGGAAGCCTCTCGGGGAGTGGATTATAGCGAGGCTACGCCCTGAACGGTACGCTAGCTACACGAGCTCTCTAAACCTGCCATCCGATAGTTTTGAAGATGAATGTTGGGATGATCCAGCTTTTGTTGTCATCCAATTCTTCGATCTAATGGTGTCTGCTGCCGAATACCAGGATGTTAGCTGGCATATGTGGCTATACTACTATCCGCACATTCTCAACCGCTTACTGGCGATATATTCGGACAATGAACCAGGTGTCGATCCCAATGCCGAGCGGCCGACGCGGGCAGCCTACATTATCTATGCAATGTTCAGCGCGATGCGTGACTGGATCACGGCAGTTAGCGACTTACCTGTAACCTCCTCGCAGCTGACGCTCGAGAACGAGCGGGTCGATCACGAAAATAACAACATTCCAAAGTCGGCTATTCTCGCGTTGGGGATGTGTCTGCGGGACCTCTTGCTAGCAGAGAAGGTTGGCGCGAGGTTCAAGCAAACCATAATCTCACTAGTTTTAAGTGGAATCGCTCGATTGGAACGGGATGGGCCTCTCGGTGCGTTTAGGCGAGTCCTGATAGCGAGCATTGTTCAAGGAGGTCCGAGCGGAAGCGATAACAACGAGGCCTATATCCAACAGATTGCGATGGGATATAGGGCGGCGAATTACTCTACTAAGAGTAGGCTTGACGATCTCGCGCTGGCTTTACAGGACTTACCGTCGGTCAGATTTTAGCGCTGATCGCGAAGCTTTGATGGGCGAAGTGGTGGGCGCGCTTTGTTAGGCGTTGTCACCGACGCTTGAGGCCAGGCTGTCGAGATGGTTGTAGGCGGAGTTGCGGAGTCCAGGAGGTCAAGCCCGCGGGCGAAGGAGGAATAGGTGTGATGGACGGCGCCGCCGGCCTTTGTCGTGCTACCGGCTCTAGCGGCCGATGCCGACGTTGTTTTGCGCGTAGCTTGAGGGATTGTAAGGATTGCAGCTGGGATCGTTCGCGCAGAGGTTAGCCTGTCCGGAGGGATTGATTGCCTGATTGGCGTTGCAGCCGGAGAGCACGAGCGCCACAAAAGCCAGAATGATCGGGATCCGCATTCGCGTCCTCCAGTTCAACGATAGACAGTGTTGTCGGCCTTTGTCGCGTGACTGGCGCTTAGCAACCGCCCCCGGGCCCGTCAGGATGTGAAGCGCGAGGTCGGCGGGCTCGACGCGGCTCGGGCGACAGTTTGGCTCTTATAGCGTTAGTTGTTGATTTGGGTTATGGTGGGGGTGGGGTTGGAGATTGTTCGATGAAGGGTGAGGAGTTTTCGACTTGGCTGTCGGGGATCGTTCGATTGAACGAGGATCAGCGGCGGGCGGCGCTCGCGGCTCTGACGACGGCGGAGGGGGTGGGTCGGAAAACTGCGATGCTGACGGCGGCCGCGAAGAACAAGGCCTTGAAGGCTCGCCGTCGGCCGGACGCGTTGGGCGTAACAGGCCATGAGCGGGTGGAAAGTCGAGGGTGTCCGCATTGCGCGGGTCGCGAAATCGTGGCCTGGGGACGCTCGCGCGGACTGGCGCGGTTCCGCTGCAAGGCTTGCGGACGCACCTTCAACGCCCTGAGCAAAAGCCCAATGGCGCATCTGCGCAAGAAAGAGCGTTGGCTCGATCACGCGCAGGCGATGATCGAAGGCAAAAGCCTGGTGAAGACGGCCGCGCTTTGCGGCGTGCATCCGACGACGGCTTTCCGCTGGCGTCACCGGTTTTTGGGCGCTCCCGCCGCGGACAAGCCGCAAAAGCTGAGCGGAATCGTCGAAGCGGATGAAACCTTCATCCTTGAAATCTTTCAAGGGGCGGTGGTCCGATCTGCCTCGCAAGGCTCGCAAACGCGGCGGAACGGCCCGTCATCCGGGCCCCTATCAGGACAACATTCCCGTGCTCGTCGCCCGCGACCGAAAGGGCGCAACTTTCGACGCCGTTCTGCCAAACGACGACAGCGCTTCGATCGCCGCCGTCCTGACCGGTGTCGTTACGTCCGCAAATCACTTGATCGGCGATGGCGGCAAACCGCTGGCCTCCTTCGCCCGCCAGGCCAACATCCCCTTTCACGCCGTTCCTTCCCCGGGAAAGCCTGTCCCCGCGGCGCCCCACCTGCATATCAACAACGTCAACGCCTACCACAGCCGTCTCAAGCAATGGCTCAATCGCTTCAACGGCGTCGCCACCAAGAACCTGCCAAATTATCTCGGCTGGCGGCGCGCCCTCGAAGCCTGGGATCGACAAATCACGCCACAAAACTGGATCAAGAGCGCCATCGGAATCGGCCCATACCAACAACTAACGCTATAAGAGCCGACGATCTCTTGCAGAAAATCAGAAACTAGGTTAAGCTTGCCCCATGAACAATCCTGCCCTTCCGCATGGCCTCGACCGCGGGCGCCCGTTCCGGCGCTTCGAACCGCCAGGACAAAAGCGGCGAGAAAAATTTTTCCCGCTTCATGCCGCGCAACCCATTGATAAGTCTCGATTCGGACGAGAGAATCCAAGGAAATCCAAGGAAATCCAACCCTCCTAAATAGGGGTTTCTGCGGCGAAACGGCGATGGCCCAGAAAACCCAAACGCATCGACCGGCCAACATCGGGGCCCGCCGCCGTAAGGAGCGAGCGGGGCCTTAAGGGCCTCGCTCATTCCTGAGCTAAAGTGGGGGATTTTCGACGCCTATCTGTTTGAAGATGCCGCGAGGCGCGCCGCCGGGCACAGGATCGGGGCGGATCTCCGTCAATCCTGTCTCATCGACCGCGTAATAGAAATAATGCTCGGGAATGGCGACTACGCGATGGGTCGCTTCGACTTGGACAAAGCCGGGTAGCGCGAGCTTCCCCGTATGCGTGCCGCCCTGGCGCCACTTGACGCCCCAACGGCCATCCGCGCCAAGGACGGGCGGGTCGTTGTCGTAACGCCAGTCGGGAAAGCCGGCGTAAAGCGCTGCGAGGAAGCGAAGCGTCTCATCGGCGTCCATGCTGCGCAAGGGCGTCACGAAACGGAGTCCGGGGGCGAAAGACCGCCTGATTTTATCAATGTCGTGCTCCCGCAGGCCATCCATGTACAGGAGAAGAGGGGCGGGCGGCGTGGCCATAATTTCCGTTTTTCTCAGACGAACGCGGGAGCGAACGAGCTTCGGCCCGTGTTGCCTTCGCTCTCCCTCTCCGCCAATATCACTGCGTGAATTCTCTACCCCGCTGTGGAACGCCCGACCACTACGCTTCCCTCCGAGCGCGCCCCCATGAAATATTGGATCGACACTGAGTTCATCGCGAAACCGTATACGATTGATCTCGTCAGTGTCGGCGTCGTCGCCGAAGACGGTCGCGAGTTCTACGCTGAAAGCAGCGATGTCGACTGGTCGAAGGCAAATCCATGGATGCAGGAGAACGTGCGCCCGCAACTCGACGGCAAAGGTGTGAGCCGCGAGGACATCAGCTATGGCCTCCGCGCGTTCACCGATCACGACGAGCAGCCCGTGTTCTGGGGCTATTTTCCAGCCTACGATTGGGTCGGATTCGTGTGGCTGTTCGGCGGTCTCGAGGAATTGCCGTTCCATTATCCGCAGCTTTGTCTCGACATCAAACAATGGGCGATCGAACTGGGCGATCCGGAGCTGCCTCGCCAGCAGGGCGCCCAGCATCACGCGCTGCTTGACGCCCGATGGACGAGGGAGGCCTGGACGTTTCTGGCTGGCCTCCATCCGGCCGGAAAAGAGCGCCGCGCCATTGGCGGGAAGCACCCCGGCGAGTATGCCCGACGGCGCGGGTAGCCTTCGTACCTCAATCCCTGATCTTCGGAGGCGCGCCTCGGAGTGGCCCGTCGAGCGGACGGCCCAATGAGAGGGGGCGCAAAGGAACCGCCGGATTGCGCGCGAATCCGAAATGCAAACAATCTCTTCCATCAAACCGGAATCAGTGTTATACCGTTTCCTGTCGCTGAACCAAAATCGGAAAGTGTGCGGATGCTGCGAGGAAAGAGAAGGGGTATATCGCTGAGACGATGTGAATATCAGCCTGAGCGGCGAGAAAATTTTTTATTTGAATCGGCCGTAACCCATTGAATAGTCCCGATTCCAAAAAATAAACGTAAGCAAAAGAAAGCAAATTTACTTTCGTTTATTTGCGTTTACTAGCGCTTACTGGCGTTTATTGGCGCTTGCTTGAATTGACTTGGCCGGCGAACCGGGGCGTTGGACTCGCGTCGGCGGGCTCAAACGGTCGCGTCGACGCCGTTTCCGGCTTGGCAATTTCGCGAGCCCAAGGCGCGAATCGTCATCGCTTTTTCACGGCCGCCTGTCTATGATGGTGCACTCGGGTTTGTTCCAACGCCTAGGCCAAGGACATCCGAGGCGGCGCTCCTAAGCGAGTCGCCGCGAGGATCGTTGAATCCTTCCCTCGGCGCAGTCGACCACCCGCTCGACGACGCTTTCCTACAAAGCGCATATCGGGCGGAGGTGCGAAATGTTGGCGACAGAAGCGAAAACGGTGACGTGGGCGGCGCGCGACTGGGCCCAGGCGCTCGTCCCTTACCGCCGCGCGAGCGCGACGCGCGGCGCCTTCGAGCTGGCGGTCACTTTCCCGCCCTTTGCCGCGGTCTGGACTGCGATGGTGCTCGCCTCGCGTCACGGCGAGTTCTGGCTTTCGTTCGCGTTGGCGCCGCTCGCCGCCGGGCTGCTCATTCGCCTGTTTCTGATCCAGCACGATTGCGGGCACGGTTCGTTCTTTCCAAGCAAGCCCGCCAACGACTGGATGGGCCGCGCGATCGGCGTCCTGACGATGACGCCCTACGATCACTGGCGGCGCTGCCACGCGATCCATCACGCGACTTCGGGCAATCTCGACCGGCGCGGCATCGGCGACATCAAGACGCTGACGGTGCGCGAATATTTCGCCCGCAACTGGCGCGACCGGCTGCGCTACCGGCTCTATCGCCACCCCCTGATCATGTTCGGGCTTGGCCCCGCCTATGTGTTTCTGTTTGAGAACCGCTTGCCCTTGGGCTTCATGCGCAAGGGCGCGATGCCCTGGCTCAGCACGATGACCACCAACGCCGGGATCCTGCTCGCGGCCGGTTTCCTGATCTGGGCCGTGGGGATCGTGTCGTTCCTTATCGTGCATTTGCCGATTGTCGTGCTCGCCGCGACGATGGGCGTCTGGCTGTTCTACGTGCAGCATCAGTTCGAGGCGACAACATGGGACGAGACGTCGGATTGGCGTCAGCCTGAGGCGGCGCTGCACGGCAGTTCGCATTACGACCTGCCGCTGCCGCTGCGTTGGTTCAGCGCCAATATCGGCGTGCATCACGTGCATCACTTGTCGAGCGGGGTTCCCTTTTATCGGCTTCCCGAGGTCTTGCGCACTTATCCTGAGCTCCGCGACGTCGGCCGACTCACGCTGTGGCGCAGCCTCGTTTGTGTCCGTCTCACGCTATGGGACGAGGAAACACGGCGCCTCTTGTCGTTTCGCGAGGCGCGAGCGGCGCGGCGCCTTCAGGCGGCGTGAGGCCAAGACCTGATTCGGTCGCTCGAGCGGGAATGAAGTTCGCCGAGGTCGTCACCGCGATCGGAACGGCCGAGGCGGCCGTTGTCCTGACACAGGATCAGCCCACATCGCTGGCGCCGCTTGTTCGCTCGTCGCCAAGCCGACGGCGACGAGGTCGGTTTCCCTGGCGGCGCGCGCGAAAGGCTCGGCTTTGCTCTTGACGCGATAGGTCGGGGAGTTGGCTTCGTCGACCGGCAGCACGCTCACCACCTCATAAGGACCCGTGGGTCTCGATATCGATGTGACCCGCCTGTCGAAGTCGACAGTTTGCCCGATCGCGAATTTGTGGCGAGTCATGATTTGGCCGCCTCTGCGGCTTTCAGATCGACCAGCAAAAACCCCGCGCACAGCGAACTGCACGCGGGGTCTGAAACCACACAAGCCTTGCCAGTACATCCGTGGTCAAGGCGATAGGCCTACCGGTGCAGCCGGTCAGGCGGCCTTTAGGTTATCCGCCGAGGATTTGCCGGTCTTTCGATCCGCGACAAGGTCATAAGAAACCTTCTGTCCCTCGTTGAGACTGTACATCCCGGCACGCTCGACGGCGCTGATGTGCACGAAAACATCCTTGCTGCCGTCATCCGGCTGGATGAAGCCAAAGCCTTTTTGGCTGTTGAACCACTTTACGGTTCCTTGCGTCATGAGACATTTCTTTCAGTACGTGTTTAGGTAGGCCGCGCGATGGCGCGGCCAGGCTCATAGTGATCGAGATTTTGGAAGAAGGTCGTCAGTTCGACGCGTAGCGCGCGGCGAGGCCAAGTCGTCCGGCCGAAACTCGATTTGACATGCATAGCGCATGTTCGCGCCCTTCACAAGGCCCATAGGGCAGGCTCCTGGTACACGTCGCTGGCGCACGATGCCTCGAGACGGAATCGTCGGAGTTCAGGCGCGAATCAGAACGAGCGAGGTTCGTTTGCCAAAAGAAGAGACCGGCGGCGTCGCGCCGAAGGCGAAAGCGTTCCGTTGACAGACGGGCGCCTTTCGATCCCCTAAGCAGAGATTCGTGGCTTGGCCAACGGATTGGGGATGCGCTCGCGGTTGAGATCAATGACAGCGTGATGGATGGCCTGGTCGAGCGCGGCGGCGTCGGTGAAGGTCTGGTGGGCGAGGTGATGGGCTTTGAGATCGCGCCAGACCGGCTCGATGTCGTTGAGTTCGGGGGCGTATTTCGGCAGCCATTCGACGGTGAGCCAGTGTGCGCGGGCGGCCAGGGCGGCGAGCGAGCGTTTGCTGGTGTGGATCGGACCATTGTCCTCGACCAGCACGACCGGCTTGGCCTGCCGCCCGGGCTGCGGTCCAAAGAGACGGTCGAGTTGCTCCAGATGGGCGATGAAATCGCCGCTGCGCTTGGTCGGGCTGGTATGGACGATGAGTTGGCGCGTGAGGGGATCGAGCGACCCCAGCATCGCGACCTTCTTGGCCTGCCCCGGCGCCGGCACACGCAAGTCCGCCCCCGACTTCGCCCAGGCGCGGGCGAGATAGGGATGGGTCAGCGCCTCGCTCTCATCGCCGTAGAGAAGAACGATGTCGCCCGCTTCGGCCTGCTGTTTGCGCAGTTGCAGGCGCAGCCCCACCCGTTCCACCTCGCTTTCCGTCTGACGTCCCTTCAGCGTGTGCCGGGGCCGCCGCCAGCGGAACTTTTTTTTCGCAAGGCCTTGGACAGTTGCGAACGGCTGATGCGCACGCCCTCGCGCGCTTCGATCTCGGCGCGAAGGCGGGGGATCGTCCAGTTGCGCCGGTCGGCCACAGGTTCTTCCAGCAGCGGGGTGGCGACGCGCATGGCGGCTTCACTCTTCACTGGAGGCGGGCCCGGCGCGATGCTGGTCTTCAGCGCTGCCACACCGCCGGCGGTGAAGTCGCTGCGCCACAGCCGAACCGTATCTTCGCGCACGCCAAACGCCTCCGCGATCTTGGGGCTGGTCCAACCAGCCAGCGTCAAAAGCACGGCGCGGGCGCGGTCCGCCTCGCCGCGATCGCGCGAACCGGCAACAGCCAAGAGGCCGGCGCGTTGTTCATCGCTCGCCATAATCGGAGACTTTCCCGCCATGTCATACACCTTGCGAATCGGCGCAGGCAGCCAACCGCAAAAAACCTATCCGTTGGTTAGCCAAACGGAATCTGCTTAGTGACACCGGTGAGGACGGATCCGATACCGAACGCGCGCCGCGCGTCTCTGACGCTTGTCGCCCGCGCGCTGGGCCTCGCCGCGTCAGCTAGGACGATGGCGGACGAACCGCCGTTGCCGCCGCCCCGGCCTCCGGAGCTCGGGGCGCCTGAAAAAGCGTCCGGGGAGCCGTTCCCTCCTGCGCCGAAGGAAGAAACGGCCTCGGCGTGCCTCGCGAGACTGATCGCGGGCGGTGCGAGCGCAGAAGCCGTGTCGGCGCCAGCGACCTCAGTCGAGGGGTGCGGAATCGATGAGCCGGTGCGGCTGTCGTCGGTTACGGTCGTGGGAGGCGACGTTGTGAGCCTGCCCGATCGTCCTCTTCTCGCCTGCGAATTCGCGGCTGTGCTCTCCGACTACGTCCGCCTCATCGTCGCGCCGCTCGGGCAGGCGGCGCTGCATGCCAAGGTCGCCTCAATCGAAACAGGTCCCGGCTACGAGTGCCGGACCCAGGACCGCGTCGCAGGCGCCAAGATCAGCGCCCACGCCAAGGGGTTGGCAGTGGACTTCGTTGCGATCGCGTTCGCGGACAAACGCCGGATCATAGTCGAGCGGCAAACGAACGCGGACGAAGCGTCCTATTTCCGCGCAATACGGACGGCCGCCTGCGGCTGGTTCATGACCGTTCTGGGTCCCGGCGTCGACGCGTTCCACGCCAATAACATGCATCTCGACATCGACCGGCATGGTTCGAGCGGGAGTTATCGCATCTGCGAGTGATTACAGTGCGCTCCACCCGCTCTTTCAAGTCTTGCCAACAGCCGCAGCCGGAAGCTGGTTGCTCACGTCGCGTACTGGGCAATCCCATTGCCGAAGGACCAGTTCTCCTTCTTGACCTCGATCAGGTTGACGAGAACGTCCTCCCGGCGCAGGCTGAGCGTTGCCGCGAGACCGTCGGCGATCGCCTTGTAGAGCGGCTTCTTTTGCTCGAGCGTGCGGCCTTCGTTCCAGGTGACCTGAATCATCACCAAATCCTCGCTGCGCCGGATGTCGAGATAGTTCGGGTCGAAGACGAAGTTCGACGGCTCGTGCTCGCTGATAACCTGGAAGCGATCGTCCTTCGGCACGCCGACGCTGACCAGCGCTTCGTGCACGACGCGGCTGATTGCCTCTCGATACGCGGCGTCTTTGCCCTTACGGAGATCGATGCGAACGAGCGGCATGGTCTTGTCGTCCTCATGGTTTCACAGCTTGTTCAGCAGCCCGCAGGCGTTTTCGAGCGTCAACTGCTGCGCCGAGCCCGGCGTCATCCACACGAACCAAGTGTTGTCGTCGACGACGCCAGTCACAGGAACGCTGGCCCAGGTCTGGAGCGCGCGCACCGCGGCTTCGGTCAGCGGGCCGAACTGGCCGTCGACCGCGCCGGAATAGGGCGTGAAACTGACGGCGACGTTCTTGCCCGCCAACGCCAGTTGAAGCCACCCAACGGCCGGTCCGGTCCATCCAGCGGCGAGCGTCGGCGACGACTCGCGATAGGCGGGCAGCTTCGCCCAGGTCGCGGGCCCAACCAGGCCATCGACGGTCAGGCCGTTCGCGGCTTGAAAATTCTTGACGCTGACTTCGAGGCCAGCGTCGAATACGCCAGTGATCGGCCCGAATGGGTTCCAAAGCAATTGGCGGGCAAGCGCACGCTGAAGGCGCTTGACGTCGTCTCCGGTCGACCCGGGACCGAGGGACGCTGGCATCCGTTCCTCCCTGCCGCTCAAATCCCATTTCGGCGAGCCGCGCCGCCGCCGCTGGCGGGCTGCAAATCCGGGGACGCTACATCGCCTTTTCCATTCGGCCTCGGATTTCCGCCGCGGCGAACAGCGCCGCGCCGTAAACGAATGATCGCATGACAGTCTCCTTCGTCAGAATCTAGTCTCTATCGAATGCACTCCGACGGTTTGGGTTCCCACGCGTGTCAATCACCTTCCAGTTCGCCAACGTGCTTTTGCGCGTATAGCTGGACCCCGAGCTGTTCGACGAGCGTAAGCTGCGCCTCGAGGAAATCGATGTGCCTCTCTTCATCGGTGGTCAGCGACTCGAACAGGATCCTCGACACCCTGTCGTTGACCAGCTCGCAGTGGCGAGCGGCGTCCAGGTAAAGCTCACGGGCGTGCATCTCAGCCGCGAGATCGCATTCGAGGATTTCCTTGACGGTTTTGCCGATCCTGAGCTGGTCGAGCGACTGCATGTTGGGCTGGCCGTCCAGGAACAGGATGCGCGCGACGAGCTGGTCGGCGTGCTGCATTTCCTCGATCAATTCGGCGCGCCAAGTCTTGGCGAAATCCCTGTAGCCCCAATTGTCGAGAATGCGGTAGTGCAACCAATATTGATTGACTGCCGCGAGTTCGTGCCGCAGCGCCCGGTTGAGGAATTCGACAACCTGTTGATCACCCCGCATCGCGTTACTCCCACACACCTTCCCTGCAAGCGGCGAAACTCACCGCCGCCACGCCACACCCTGTTCGCCGCCTCGATCCAACTCGCGGCGGATCAGCCGGACGCCCTATGAAAAAACCGTAGCATAAGGCTCGCCGCCGCGCGACGAGACGCGAGTCGCCCTTTGCCGGACGCATCGCCTTCGACTAGCCTCTCCGGCATGACCAGCCCATTTCAGACTCAGGCGCCGCCAGACGCCGATCAGCGTCGCGCAGCCAAACCAGTCATCGTCTATGCGCTCGACAGACTGCCAGCTTACGACACGACGTTCTACGACAACGCGCGAGCGGGCATGGCGAAGGTCGGCGAGACGGTCGTGCCGCCGCGCGAGGGGCGGGCTTTCGATGTCCCGGCCGGGCATTTTTTCCGCATTGTCAGCATCGAAGGCCCGCAAGTCGGCGATCTCAATCTGTGGAACCCCGGCAATCTCGCCGAGCGGTTCTTCAGCGGCAAGACGCGAGCGCTCAATGCAACGCATTTGACCACCGGCGCCCGGCTGTGGAGCGCCTTGCCCTATTTGCGGCCGATGGCGACCATCACGCACGACACGCTCGGCTGGTACGGCTTCGACGCCGACGGGGCGGGCGTCCACGACGTGATCGGCACGCGCTGCGATCCTTACACCAACCGGCTCTTGACGGGCGGCGACTATCACCATTGCTGCCATTCGAACCTGACGCGGGCGCTGGCCGAGCGGATGAAACTCTCTCCGAGCGAGGCGGAGACTCATGTCCACGACGTGCTCAACGTGTTCATGTGCACAGGCTATGAGCGCGCCTCTCACCGCTACTTCATGAAGGCGAGCCCGGTGCGTCCCGGAGATTTCATCGAGTTCCTCGCCGAGATCGATCTCATTGGCGCGCTTTCCGCTTGTCCGGGCGGCGATTGCGGGGCGAGCCATTCGAGCGACGCGGCGCGCTGTCATCCGCTTAGGGTCGAGATCTTTCGCCCGCGCGACGGAGCGCTGCAAGGCTGGCGCCCGCCTGATGTCAGCGCCTACTCCGATGGTTGAAACCAACGGGCAGCTCGCCTATCCGTAGCGCAGCCGCGATCTCTCCTTCGCCTTGAGGGCCTCGGTCTCCCGGTCGCGCGGCGCGGCGGCGCTGTGCAGGGAGAACACGAGTTTGCGCGCGGCTTCCGCAACTTCATCGACCGCGCGGTCGAACGCCTCGGCGTTGACCTGCGAGGGCTTGCTGAAGCCGCTCACCTTGCGCACGAATTGCAGCGCGGACGCGCGGATCTCCGCTTCGGTCGCGGGCGGCTCGAAATTGAACAGCGGACGGATGTTGCGGCACATGTGGGCCTCCTTGCCCCAACCTAGTGAACGGAGCCGTTCCGTGCGAGGTCGCGAGCGCGATCGGGGGCGGCGGAAGCCGTTCAAATAAGCGCAAGTAAGCGGGAATAAACACTGGTAAACGCTAGTAAATTTAGTAGCGTTTACTAGCGTTTAGTTTTTCGAATCGGGACTTTTCAATGGGTTACAGCCGATTTAAATAAAAAAATCTTTCCCTGTGTCTCAGACTTTGTTCAAAACGTCTCATTCCGCCTTCTCCTTTTCTCCTCGCGAGGTCGCCGCCAGGCGCGAGTTCGATCTGAGCGCGACAAACGGCGTGGGCCATTCCGATATTGGGGAACAGGATACTATCCATTCTGTTCTCGCGCAAGGAATTGTCGAGATTGTTTGATTTCTGTTCACTCTGTTTTCATGCCCTGAGCCGCCGCTCACTGGGTCAATTCGAACCGAGCGGTGACGGTCACGGTCAGTTTGTCCTCGCCCGCTTCGATTGGCGTTGGGGCTGGGCCCCCAGCGGCGAATGCGCGGGAAAAGGCGACGGGCGCTTGGCGGCCAGCCTCCTCCGTGAGCACCATGAGCCGGCCAATTCTGGCGCCTCCCGCGCTGGCGTAGATCTCGGCCTTTCGCCTGGCGTCGGCGACCGCCAGCGGGCGCGCCTTGTCGAGCAGCGCGTTCATATTGTTGTGGCCAAAGCCGATGCCGTAAATTGTGTTGGCGCCGGCTGCCGCCGCCTTGTCGAGCAACACGCCGAGCCGCGGGATGTCGCGAATGGTGACCGTCACGTTGTTGTTCACGCTATAGCCGTCAATTGTCGGAGGGTTCGTTTCCCCGCGCGCCGGCTGCGAGAACATCGGGGAAATCGACACTTCCGAGGTCTGGATGTCGGGGGTAAGGACGCCTTCCGCCTTGATGAGCGAAACGAGCGCATTGGCCGCTTTGGCGTTGGCCGCCATCGCCTCGCCCGCGGTGTTTCCCGTGGTTATGACCCCGAGCGTTGCGCGGGCGAAGTCGGGCGCCGCGCTGACGCTGCCTTCGCCGCTGACCTCGACCCAGCGGTCGTTACTGATGTCGAGCAGCCGCTCGAGCGCCGACGCGGGCGACACAATGGCGAGCGTCATCGAGAATGCGATCAAAGCCAGCCCTAGCCGCACTGTTTCCTCCGCTCCTTGGCGCGCTTGCCGCAAACCAGCGCGCGCTCGACGCCGCTCAGGTCTGCGATTTCGGGTTCGAGCGATAGCGGAAATCGCAATGGCTTGCGCCGCTCATGATCGTCTGGGTGCGGGTCAGCGTGATGCGCGGATCGTAGCCCTCACAGAAGGCGCCGTCGCGATTACACGATAGGATGTCGCCGATCTCGGCGAGGCCCATGGCGCGATAGGTTTCCGCGTAGCGGCATCGCTTGACGTTGAAGTCGAGCACGCCGGGCGCATCGTCGATGACCTCGATTGTCAACGCGTCGTCCTTCGTCCACAGAGGCAGGATCGCCTTGAAGCTTTCGAGGTCAGCTCCGCCGTCTGTGCGCGAGGCCATTTCGGCGCCTGCGTCGATCGCCGCGCGGCGGATGGCGTGGCGCAGGATGTCACGCGCCATCTCTTCGCCGATTCTCCCGCGCATCTCGGCATAGATGGGCGCGATGATCGCCGCCTCGATCTTTCGGCGCGCGAGAATGCCGAGGTCGGCGTCGGCGCCTTTCTTCGCGGGGTCGTTCATAGGCGAAGCCTGCGCCCGGCGCGCGGCGACTGTCAAATTCTGGCCGTCGCCCATTGCCGCTTGACAGGCGCCGGTGGAGGCGACGAGTTTGCCTGTTGCCCACAGGCGGCGGACCCGTTCGCACAAGCGCGCGCCAAGGGAGGAGAGCCCCATGCCCATCGCTCGGATGGATCATTTCACCATCCTCACGACGAACGCCGAAAAGACGGTCGCCTTCTATAACGACATGCTCGGGTTCACGTCCGGGCCGCGCCCGGCGTTCTCGTTCCCCGGCGCCTGGCTCTACAATGACGGCAAGGCGGTGCTGCATGTCGTCGAACGACCGTCCATTCCGGAAGGCGGCGGCGTGCTTGACCACATCGCCTTTTTTGGAACCGACCCGTCGGCCTATGTGGCCAAGCTCAAGGAGCGCGGGATCAAATACGACTTGAGGCGATTGCCTCAGAACGGTCATGCGGGCGGCCTCTGGCAATTGTTTTTCTTCGACCCGAGCGGCGCGCGGGTCGAGATCGACTTTGCGGCGACGGAGAGCGCGGAGCCTCAAGTTTGAGCGAACTCGATTTCGACCGCCGAACCGTTCTTGGATTGTCGACGCGCGCCATGGCTGGCGCCGCGGTAGCTTCTGTCCCGCAGGAAACTTCGGCGGCCTTTCGTCCGTCCGGCATCGTCATGATGGACGGCGCAGCCCTCGCGAGCGCCATCCGCTCGCGCCAAGCTTCATGCGTCGAGGTTATGACGGCCTATCTCGATCACATCGAGAAGATCAATCCCAAGGTGAACGCCATTGTGGCCCTTCAGGACCGCGCCGGATTATTGGCGCAGGCGAGTGAGCGGGACGCGCAGCTTTCACGCGGTGAATCGATGGGACCGCTGCATGGCTTTCCCCAGGCGGTGAAGGATCTGCAGCCCGTTAAAGGTATTCGGACTACGCAAGGTTCCCCAATCTTCAAAGATTTCGTTCCGACCGCCGACAGTCTTGTGGTCGAGAGGCTGCGCCGGGCGGGGGCGATCATCATCGGCAAGACCAATACTCCCGAGTTTGGTCTTGGCTCGCATACCTACAACCCGGTCTACGGCGCAACGCGCAATGCCTACGACCAGTCGCGTTCAGCTGGCGGCAGCAGCGGTGGGGCGGCGGTCGCTCTCGCCCTGCGGATGCTCCCCGTCGCGGACGGCAGCGATTATGGCGGCAGCCTGCGAAACCCGGCCGGTTGGAACAACGTGTTCGGCTTTCGAACCAGCATCGGCAGGGTGCCGGTCGATGGGCGCGACGTTTGGCTGTCGTCGATGGGCGTGGTCGGGCCAATGGCAAGAAGCACGACCGATCTCGCAATGCTGCTTTCGGTGCAGGCTGGCTATGACGCGCGTGCGCCGTTGTCCATGGACGGCGATGGCAGCCTTTTCCAGGGACGCCTGGAGAAGGACCTCAAAGGGAAGCGGATCGCATGGGCGGGCGACTTCAACGGCTATGCGCCTTATGAGCCTGGAGTTCTGGACGTTTGCAAGACTGGACTCAAAGCGTTCGAATCAATCGGCTGTGTCGTCGAGGAGGGTTCGCCCGACTATCCTCCGGACGCGGTGTGGCGCGCATTCACCCGAATTCGCGCTTGGCAGGCTGGGGGCGCCTTGCTGGCGCACTACAATGATCCTTCGAGGCGAGCGCTTCTGAAGCCTGAGGCGATCTTCGAAGTCGAAAGCGGGCTGACGCTATCGGCACACGACATCACAGCGGCGTCGGACGTCCGCACCGAATGGTACGAGGCGCTGCGCCGGTTTTTCGAGCGCTACGATTTCCTCATCGTTCCAACCGCGCAGTTGTTTCCTTTCGATGTCGCGGCCCATTGGCCGCAGGAGATCGCCGGCCGAAAAATGCAGACCTATCACGAATGGATCAGTGCCGTGTGCCTCATCAGCATGTCAGGCTGCCCAGCTCTCGCCGTGCCGGCCGGATTTGGAAGCCAGGGGCTGCCAATTGGCATGCAAATCATCGCTCCGAACCATCGCGAGGTCTCTTGTTTGCAGTTGGCCTATGCCTACGAACTCGCGACTGACTGGACCAGCCAGCGCCTGCCGCCGCTGCTCGGCCAGAGGTGATAAAGCCTTTGCCTCCTTTAGGTCTAACGTGTCGACGCCTTAAATGAACCGGTCGTCGGCGGCCGCGAAGGGCCCGTAAGCCTCCGGGCGCCAAGCGCGCTCTTTCAAGAGAAATTGCGGCTTAAGGCCTGATCTGATGCGGCAGAAAGGCCCATGGCGCGCCTCTCGCGCTTGCCATTGAGCCCGACCTGCCGCTAAGAGCCGCGGGCAGAAGCGGGACACCCTTTGCGCAACAACGCCATCGTTCAGGTCGGCCAGGGGCCGTTGGCGGTCCGATTCGGCCCACGGCTGCCGCTGGCGCTCATTGCCGGGCCTTGCCAGATCGAAAGCCGCGAGCACGCTCTCGAGATGGCCGCGGCGCTCAAGGAGATTGCGGCCCGGCGCGGCATCGGCCTTGTCTTCAAGTCGTCTTTCGACAAGGCCAATCGGACCTCGGGGTCCGCCAAGCGCGGGGTGGGCCTTAAGGCGGCGCTGCCGATCTTCGCCGAGATCCGGGAGACGCTAGGCCTTGCCGTGATCACCGATGTGCACGAGAGCGCTCAATGCGGGCCGGTCGCGCAAGCCGTCGACGCGTTGCAGATCCCGGCCTTCCTGTGCCGCCAGACCGATCTCCTGATCGCGGCCGCTGAGACCGGGCGGCCGGTCAACGTCAAGAAGGGGCAGTTTCTCGCGCCTTGGGACATGAAGAATGTCGTCGCCAAGCTCGACGAGGCCGGCTTGGCCGACATCCTGGTGACTGAGAGGGGCGCCAGCTTCGGTTACAATACGCTCGTTTCCGACATGCGCGCGCTGCCGATCCTGGCGCGCGAGACCGGAGCGCCTGTCATCTTCGACGCCACCCATTCGGTGCAGCAGCCCGGCGGGCAGGGCGCGTCCTCGGGCGGGGAGCGGGCATTCGTCAGGGTGCTGGCGCGGGCGGCGGCAGCGGTCGGGGTGGCGGGCATGTTTATCGAGACCCATCAGGATCCCGACCACGCGCCATCCGACGGCCCCAACATGGTGCCATTGAAGGATTTCGAGGCGCTAATCGCTGAATTGCAGGATTTCGACTGGCTCGCCAAGCGCAGCGCCGAGAGTCCTTGACTGGGCTTGTCACACGACGGTCGCGTGAACATTATATCTCAGCCGACCGGCCGCGAAGACGGGTCGTATGGACAAATATCTCTTCAGCTACGCAACCGCGAGCGATCCGCCGATCAAGCGCGGTCTGATAAGGCTGGTCGAGAAAGCCACCGGCCAGCCCAAGCTAAAGCGGATGTATGTGCATAACCAACGCTTCCCGCGCCTCGGCGAGACGTTCTGGCAGGCCGCGGTGCGCGCGCTCGAACTCGACGTCCGCTACGACGAGCATGCGCTGGGCTCGGCGCCCAAGACCGGCCCCGTCGTCTTCGTCGCCAATCATCCTTATGGCGTGCTCGACGGCATCGTGATGGCCTGGCTCGTGAGCAAGGTCCGAAGCGATTTCGTCATTCTCACCCACATCGTGCTCACGCGCGCCCCGGAGGCCGCGGGTTTCATCCTTCCGGTCGATTTCTCAGGCGCCGAGGAAGCCGAACGGACCAATCTCGCCTCGCGCGCAGCGGCGCGCGCCCAGCTCGCGCGCGGCGGCGCGGTGGTGGTGTTCCCAGCTGGCGCCATTTCGACGACGCCCGACAAGCTCGGCCTCAAACCCGCTGTCGACGGGCGCTGGCAGCCGTTCGTGTCACAGCTCATCCACCGCTCTAAAGCGACGGTCGTGCCAATCTGGTTCGGGGGCCAGAACAGCCGTCTGTTCCAGATCGCGAGCCATGTGAGCCTCACGCTTCGGCTCTCGCTCATTTTCCACGAGGTCAAGACGCGCATCGGCGCCAGCCTCCCGGTGGCGATCGGAGCCCCGATCTCGTTCGCATCACTCGCCGCCATCCGCGACCGGCAAGCGCTGGCGGACGACTTGCGCGCGCGCGTCTATGCATTGGCGAGACTCGCTCCGCCAACCATCGAAAAGCCGCGCCGCGCGATCGGCAAGCTTCTGCGGCCGAAGCTGCCTATGCCGCGAGCGGACCGGGCCGCTTAGCGCGACGGACTGTCGCCGCGCTCTCACCCGCGGCCGCGATAGGGAGCAACGCCCTGATCGGGAAGCCACACGCCCTTTGGCGGCTTGCCGGTCTGCCAAAACACGTCGATCGGCATGCCGCCGCGTGGGAACCAATACCCGCCGATCCTGAACCAGCGCGGCTTGAGCAAGACGACGAGGTCCTTGCCGATGCGCACGGTGCAATCCTCATGGAACGCCCCGTGATTACGGAAGCTCATGAGGTAGAGCTTCAGCGATTTCAATTCGACGATCCATTTGTCTGGCGCATAGTCTATGACGAGATGGGCGAAATCCGGCTGCCCGGTCCCCGGGCAGATCGAGGTGAACTCCGGCGCGGTGAAACGGACCATATAATCCGCATCGGCCTGCGGATTGGGGACGCGGTCGAGCGTCTTCGCGTCGGGCGCTTTGGGAATACGCGATGGCTGGCCCAGATGGGCGAATGCGGGCTGCGGTTTTCTCATAGCCTCGTTTGGACCCAGAGCGCGGCTCACGAAAAAGTGGGAACTGGCCTTTTCGCGAAGAAAGCGCGGGAAATCAAAGAAAACATAGAACCTCGGCGATTCGATCGAATCGCCGGCCGCTCTACCCGCTTGCATCAGCAAGGCTGGGGCGCTGAAATCTACTTCAGTTGCCCCGCGCTGAATTGGGACGACACATAGCCGCTGAGCCTCACGCAGACGCCGTTCGCCGCCAGGACGCCAGGAGAGCCGGCGATATTACACGTCTTGGCTCGTTCGGCCTGCTTTGGCTTGTTGGTTTGCCCGCGCTGCGAGGGCAGTTCCGCCGCTTGCCCGGCGGTCGCGCCGAGAAGAGCGGCGGCAAGGGCGAACGCGGCCCGTCGTCGAATGATCATGACCTTCCTACCAGTCGCTGCGCGCGACACTGTGGCCCAATTGTAGCCGCGCCAGAGCGCATAGACGCCATATTGGGCGGCTATGGGGCGGCCCGCAAGCGCGGCAGGCGAGCTTGCGACTCATTGAGCAATCCGCGAGGAAGCTGCGGGGCGCGGATAGGGGAGTGCGATAGTAAGCATGGAGATGACTTCTCCTTACGCACGCCCTTTTGTGCGTCGCCCGGCCGGGGTTTCGTGGCTCGGCGGCGCGGCGCTGCTTGCGCTCGCCTTCTATTTCGCGGTCGCGCTGCGCCAACCGATCCTCGCGGCGCTCGCCGGCGCTGGCGGACTGGCGCTCCTGCGCTGGGCGCGAGCCGAGCGCCCATACTCTTTGGCGCTGATCGCGATTGACGGCGCGGCGTTCGCGATCTTCGCCTCCGAACGCAACGATTCGCTCGGCTTCTGGCAACTGCCAGGACCGTGGGCGGATGTCTTTCGCTTCGACCCGCCCGGGGCTGCGATCGCGCTGATCATCTACGCCGGCGGTTCGATCCTGGCGTTGATCGGCGGCTTTCGCGGACTGAGGCTCATCGAGGCTGTGAGCCTGATCGCGGTGCCGTTTCTTTTCAACCTGCTGCTGGCTGTCGGCGCCGACTGGCACATGGCCGAACTCGCCGCTGCGGTGACTGGCCACGCCAGTCTGACCTTTCCGGCGAAGGTCGCGATCGGACGCGCCCTGACGCTGTGGTTCATCGGCGAGGCGATGCTGGTTCTGATCAACCTGGTTAGCGTCAACCGGCTGCCGAGGTCGGCGCGAACGCATGCGCTGTTTGCGCTAAGCGGCGCCGTCGCTGCTGCAACTCCCCTGTTCGCGAACGCCGCTCAATGGGTCGTCCAGCCGTTGCTGGCGATCGTCTTCTCAAGCGCATGCGCAGCGCTCGCCCAGGCGGGCTTGTGGGCGATCGTCTATCTCCTGACCGGCATTGCTCTCGATTGGCTCGCCGGCCGCCCGCCGCGCTTCGAAACGGCCTGGGAGCATTGGCGGACCGGCTTCGTGAAGGGCGCGATTTACGGCGCGCTGTTCATGGGTCTCATTCTCGTCGCCGCGTTGATCCTGCGCGCGCCCGGCGCGGCGTCGATTCTCGACAGCGCCGCGCTATTGGTCGGCGCGCTCGGCGGCGCGCTCCTCTTTCCGCTTGGGCAGACGATCGTCGGCAGCGCCGATGGAACGGCGCCCTTCTTCGGCCGGCTCCAGGCTGCTTATCGTGATCCGCGCGGGCCTGCGCGCGGGATTGTCGCCGGGCTTGGCCTCGCGCTCGCCTACCGCGCCGATCTCGCTGCTTACGATGGCGGTGCGCGCTTTCTCGCCATGGCTGCGATCGGCGCGCTCTGTTATGGCGGCGTCGATCTCGCCTTCGACGCTTGGAGCGTGATCCGCGGCGAGCAGAGGAAGCTGCAGAGCTGGCGGCTCTACGCGCTGGGCGTTTTGCTTGGCGGCTTGGTCGCTGGCGCGCTCGGCTGGTATTTCGACACGCCGCAAGTGCATGTCGTGATCGACAAGTTCTGGGCCTATGCCGACGTCAATTATCGACTGGATGGCCGCAAGCTCGGCGACTTCACCACCTATCCGATCTTCAATAAATATGGGTCGATCAATCTCGGCGAGGTCGCGGGCGGGGTCAGGCTGTTCTGGACCGAGTTGGTCGCCGGCGTCATCAACTGGTCGCTCGCCGCTCCGCTCTTCTCCATCAACTATGTCCTGCTCGACGCCGCGCTGCGGAGAAGCTTGCGTCCGATCAAGACGCTTTTGAGCCCTGCAGGCGTCGAAGGCCTGGTCGAGCAGGGGGTGCGCGTGTTGCGCTGGGGCTTGTGGATGGCCCCAGTCATCAATTCGTTCCTGCGTCAGTCGCCGGATCCGACCTGGTACAACCAGGACGGAGCGATTCGCACGGGCGTCGCCATTGGCGCGAACGCCACTCAGAGCCCGGCGGATTTCCGCCGATTCAGCCTGGCGATGTTCACGGGCCTGCTCGCCTATGACTGGCTCAGAATCCTGATCTGGTTCGACCATATGGGGCTCAGGGTGGCCACTCTGGTGAATTTGTCGTTTCTCGGCGGCGACCGGGCCGATGAAGCGGCGGCGCGATTTGTCGGCCACCATGGCCGCACCCGCGCCATTCCGGACGGCATCCGCCGCTTTGGCACCTGGGCGCCGTTGCTCATTCCGTTTTACATCCCGCGTGGGCCGGAGTGGGACAAGGCTTGGACAGGGGCGGAGACCCTCGCCCGTGGCGGCGCGCCAATGCCCGATGCGGTCAGGACGCTGGCCTTCGCCTACGCCGCTTCAGGCGCCGCGATCGCCGCAGCCTCCATCGCAGCATTTCTCAAAGAGCGCGCCAAGGTCGGCCCCGCGGGACCATGGCTCGATGGCGCTCCGCTTGAACTCGCGCGACGGCCAGATCGCTACGCCTTCAACAATGGCGCGGTGGGGCTCGAGATTCTGCGCGACGGCAGAGGCGCGGCTTTCGTTATGGGCGCGGAGCGGGGCGGCTTCGCAATCGACCTTTTTCGCCGGCCGCTCGACCCCCTGCAAGCGCGCGGCCAGTTCTTCTATGTGAACGAGGAGGGCGAGGCGCCCTGGTCGATCGGCTTCGAACCGGCCCGGCGCGCTGGCGATTACCGCATCGAGGAGACAGGCTTCAATCGCCTCGCGATCGTCCATACGCTGAACGGGATCGAGGCGCGCATGGAGATCGCGCCCGATTCCGAGGGCGCGATTTTGAGCTGGCGCATTCGGCTGGAAAACAAGTCACCCCGGCCACGACGGCTGTGGCTCACGAGTTTTTGCGAGATCGCCGGCCACGAGACCGGCGCTTATGCGAAAGATCTCGATTTTGCCGGCATGCATGTCGAGACCATCTTCGTGCGTCCCCTCAACGCCATCCTCGCGCGCAACCGTCTGTTGCGTTCGGCGCGGGCCGATCGCGGCGAAACGTCGTTCTTTGCCGTCAAGCCGGGTTCGGGTACGGAACTCGTCGGCTACGAGGATTCGCGCATCCGGTTTATCGGCGAAGGATCACTGACAAAGCCGGCCGGATGCGAGCGGTGGCGCTGGCGCAAGCTCGACGACGAAGGCAAGGTCTGGCCATTCGACCCGGCGGCGAGTTTCACCCTTGAGGCGACGCTTGCGCTCGGCGAGGCGGCCGAGGCGGAGTTCATCGTCGGCCGCTCCGACAATGCCGTGTGGGCGGGCGATTTGATCGCAAGGCGCCTTGGCCTTGCGCCTGTGCCCGAGCCGGAGCTGCAAAGGCGCCTCTACGAAACGCGCGCCGTCGAACCTTCCCGCGCGCTGCATTCGCGCTGGCCGTTTGCGTTCTCGGCGGACGGCAAGGCGTTAAGCCTCACCCATCGCACGCCGCGACCGTGGGCGCATGTGATGGCGAATGAACTCGGCATGGCGACGATGGTCTCCAACGACGGCGACATATTCTCCGCCTTCGGCAACGCTCGCCAGAACGGTCTCTCCGCGTTTCGCTTTGATAGCGTGACCGCCGTGCAGCCGGGGCAGATCGTCTATCTGCGCGACCTCGACAGCGGCGAAACCGACGCGCCGGGCTTCGCGCCGTTTCAGCACGAGGACGCGACTTACCACGCCGTGTATGAGCCCGGGGTCGCGACTTTCGCAACGACGCGCGGCGCTCTGGAAACGGAATATGTCGTCTTCGTGCCGCCGGACTATCCAGGCGACATGCGTCTCTTGACCCTGCGCAATCGCGGGGCGAACCCAAAGCGCCTGCGCATCGCGCCCTTTTTCGATCTCTCGCTCGACGACAGCCCCAATGCCAGCGTCGACAAGATTCTCGACGAGAAAGCTGGCTCGACTCTCCTCTTTCAAAACCCCCACAACGATTTCGTGCGTGGTTTCGCCTTCGCCGCGACGAGCCTCGACGGCCCGACGACCGAGACCATCCGCGCGCGATTCTTCGGCGGCCCTGGACGCAACATCCTAACCCCCGCGATGGTCGAGACCGGCGCCAGCGATGGCGCCGCGCGAGACGACGGACGGCGCGTGGCTGCGTTCTGCGCCGAGATCGTTCTGCCGCCCGGCGGGGAATCAAAAATTGCGATCGCCTTCGGCCAAGCGCCGAGCCGGCCCGAAGCGCTGGCCGCTGCGGCGCGCATCGGCGTCGCCAGCGCCGAAGACCAACTTGCAGCAACGCGCGCCTCCTGGGCTGAGCGGTTGGGGAAGGTCGAGGTTCACACCAACCGGCCGGACTTCGACAGGCTGGTCAACACCTGGCTGCCCTACCAGCTATACGCTTCGCGGCTGTTCGGGCGCGTGGGCCCCAACCAGCTCGGCGGAGCGACCGGCTATCGCGACCAGTTGCAGGACGTGCTGCCGCTGACGCTCCTCGAACCGCGCCTCACTCGGGCGCAGATCGTGTTGCACGCGACCCAGCAGTTCCGTGAAGGCGACGTGCTCAAGTGGTGGCATCGGGCGCCCGGCGGCGGCACCGGTCTCGGCCAGCGGACCAAGGCGAGCGACCCGCACCTCTGGCTTCCCTATGTTCTGGCCCGCTACATCCGCGAAAGCGGCGACCGAACCGTGCTCGATGAGGTGACGCCGTTCCTCGAAGGCGAACCCGTGCCGGCGCGCGAAGACACCTGGATCGTGATCCCGCGCGTGTCGCGCGAGAGCGCGACCGTCTACGAGCACGCGCGCCTGGCCATTGCCTTTACCCTCGAGCATCTGGGCGCGAACGGCCTGCCTCTCTTGCGCGCCGGCGATTGGAACGACGGCATCGACGCCCTAGGCCGGCGCGAAATCGGCACCAGCGTTTGGATGGGCTTTTTCCTCTCCAACGTGCTCGATGGTTTCGTTGATCTGGCGCGGATCAAGGGCGACGAAGCGTTCGCGGCGCGCTGCGAGCAGGAATTTGCCGCCCAGCGTAAGGCGCTGGAAGTCGGCTGGTTGGGCGACCATTACGCCCTCGACTTCGCCGACGACGGACGCGAGCTTGGCTTGCCCAACGCCATGACCACGGGTTGGGCTGCCTATTCCGGCGCCTGCGGCGATGCGCGCGCTCTGGCGGCAGTCGAAGGCGGTCTGAAGGGGATTGAGCGCGAGAACCGGGTGCTGCTGCTCGAGACGCCATTCTACGAACATTCGCAGCCTTATCCGGGACGCATCGCCGACTATCCGCCCGGCGTACGCGAGAACGGCGGCCAATACAGCCACGGCGCGACCTGGATCGTCGATGGATTCATGCGCCTCGCGGCCTCGGCCCGAGCCAAGGGCGATCATGAACTGGCCGCCCGGCTCGGCAGGCGCGCCTTCGAGATTTACGAAAAGATCTCGCCGCTGAAAAAAACTGATCCAGAAAACCTTGCCAACTACGGGCTCATTCCCACTCAGCAGCCGGCCGATATCTACGACGGCTGGGGCCACGGCGGGCGGGGGGGCTGGTCGTGGTACACCGGCTCGGCTGCTCGCATGCTGTCGGCCGCCTATGCCTTGCTAGGAATCGGGCAGAAGGACAGCCGGGTCGCCCTGCGCGACGACCTGTTCGAGGCCAAGGGAGAACTGAGGGTCTGGTCCTTGCGCATCGGCGAAACGACGTGGACCCCGGACGGGAAGCGCTGAGCGGGCAAATCAACCGGAGTTCGCGGACCGCTCGGCTGCGGCGACCCGGCATAGCGCCGCATTTGCCTTAGAACCGGCCAAAAACCCCCGCGCCGTTGCGGCGCAGCGCGGTTTCTGGCAAGAGGCGCCCAGAAACGAGCCGCGGGAGAGCGCCCGCGGCCTTGAACTGGGGCTTTTGCGCATGCTTTTGGGCTTGATACTCGTCTGTGGACTGCTTTCCATCGTCTACGGCGTCTACACGATCAACAGCCTGATGGCGGCGGACGCCGGCTCCCAACGCATGCAGGAGATTTCCGGCGCGGTGCGGGAAGGGGCGCAAGCCTATCTGAGGCGCCAATACACCACGATCGCTGGCGTCGGCGTCGTCGTGTTCATCGCCCTTGGACTTCTGCTCTCGTGGACGGTGGCGATCGGGTTCGCGATCGGCGCCATTCTCTCAGGCGCGGCCGGATTTATCGGCATGAACGTTTCGGTGCGCGCTAACGTGCGCACTGCGCAGGCGGCGACGAAATCGCTGGCTGGCGGTCTCGACATCGCCTTCCGCTCGGGCGCTGTGACTGGCCTGCTTGTCGCCGGCCTCGCGCTTCTCGGCGTTGCTGGCTACTTTGGGATTCTGACCGGCGTTCTCGGCCATGGACCCGCGGATCGGGTAACGATTGACGCGCTGGTCGCGCTCGGCTTCGGCGCCTCGCTGATCTCGATCTTCGCCCGGCTCGGCGGCGGCATCTTCACCAAGGGCGCCGACGTCGGCGCCGATCTCGTCGGCAAGGTGGAGGCGGGCATTCCGGAGGACGATCCCCGCAATCCTGCTACGATCGCCGACAACGTCGGCGACAACGTCGGCGATTGCGCCGGCATGGCAGCCGACCTGTTCGAGACCTACGCGGTGACGGTCGTGGCGACGATGGTGCTCGCCTCGATCTTCTTCGAGAACACGCCGGCGCTGCTTCCGGCGATGATGTATCCGCTTGCGATCTGCGCCGCGTGCATCGTGACCTCGATCATCGGCGCCTTCTTCGTCAAGCTCGGCGCCAACAATTCCATCATGGGCGCGCTCTACAAGGGCCTCATCGTAACCGGCGTTCTGTCGATCCTCGGGCTCGCTCTCGCGACAAGCTATGTCGTTGGCTGGGGCGAGGTCGGGACGGTGGCGGGCAAGCAGGTCTTCGGCTCGAACCTGTTCGTCTGTGGGCTCGTCGGCCTTGCGGTCACCGGCCTTATCGTCGTCATCACCGAATATTACACCGGCACCGGCAAACGCCCGGTCGTGTCGATCGCGCAGGCCTCGGTTACCGGCCACGGCACCAACGTGATTCAGGGCCTCGCGGTGTCGCTCGAATCGACGGCGCTCCCGGCGCTGGTGATTGTCGCCGGCATCATCTCGACCTATCAGCTCGCCGGCCTCTACGGCACCGCGATCGCCGTCACGACCATGCTCGGCCTCGCCGGGATGATCGTCGCGCTCGACGCCTTCGGTCCGGTCACCGACAACGCCGGCGGCATCGCCGAAATGGCCGGGCTGCCCAAGGAAGTGCGCCAGTCGACCGACGCGCTCGATGCGGTCGGCAACACCACCAAGGCGATCACCAAGGGTTACGCGATCGGCTCCGCCGGCCTGGGCGCGCTGGTTCTATTCGCCGCCTACACCAACGACATCCGGCACTTCAAGGAGATCGGCGCGCCCTATTTCAAGGACGTCGGCGCGCTCGATTTCTCTCTCTCCAGCCCCTATGTGGTCGCCGGCCTGATCTTCGGCGGCCTCATCCCCTATCTGTTCGCCGGCATCGCGATGACCGCCGTCGGACGCGCGGCGGGATCCGTGGTGCTCGAAGTGCGCCGGCAATTCAAGGAGATGCCGGGCATCATGAACGGCACGCAGCGTCCCGACTACGGACGCGCCGTCGATCTGCTGACACGCGCGGCGATCCGGGAGATGATTGTTCCCTCGCTGCTTCCCGTGTTGGCGCCGTTCGTCGTCTATTTCGGCGCGCTCTGGATTTCGGGCTCGAAGGCCTCGGCCTTCGCCGCGCTCGGCGCCTCGCTGCTCGGCGTGATCGTCAATGGTCTCTTCGTCGCCATCTCGATGACCTCGGGTGGCGGCGCGTGGGACAACGCCAAGAAGAGCTTCGAGGACGGGTTCGTCGACAAGGACGGCGTCAAATGGGTGAAGGGCTCCGAGGCGCATAAAGCCGCCGTCACCGGCGACACGGTCGGCGATCCCTACAAGGACACCGCGGGCCCGGCGGTCAATCCGGCGATCAAGATCACCAACATCGTCGCGCTCTTGCTGCTGGCGATCCTGGCGAAGTGAGCGGGATCGGCGGCGGCACGAGAGGCGGCCGGAAGCATGCCATTTTCGGGCCCGGAACCAATGTTTTCAAGGGACTGCGGCCGCCATTTCCAAGTCTCTCCGACCCGCTGGGCTTCGTGTTCGCCTCGGCCATGCGCGGGAGGGCGAACGGGGGATGAAACCCATAACGAAAGCGGATATGCGTCTTCCGAAACTAGCGTAAGCGGGAGACCCCCCGGCTCTGCCGGGGTGGCAGTAGAGGTTTGACGTTTCCGGCGGTCCACCGGTGAAGTTCCAACGTGAGCAGCCACTCACACGAAAGGAACTCCACCGATGGACGACTACGAGAGCCTAAGCCACACGACATGGACCTGCAAATAATCATGTGGTGTTCATTCCCAAATGTCGGCGCAAGGTGCTGTATCTGGAGCTGCGACGACACTTGGGCGAAGTTTTGCGCAAGCTTGCGCTTCAGAAGGAAGCGAGGGTCGAGGAAGGGCATCTGATGCCCGATCACGTGCACATGCTGTTGTTGATTCCGCCGAAATACGCAGTGTCGCAGGTGGTCGGGTACATCAAGGGCAAGAGCGCGATCCACCTGGCCCGGGTATATGGGGAGCGCAAGCGCAACTTCGTGGGGCAGCACTTCTGGGCGCGGGGGTTCTTCGTCAATACGGTCGGCCGTGACGAGGAGGCCATCCGGGCTTACATCCGCAACCAAGAGAAGGAAGATCAGAGGCTCGAACAAATGAACCTCTGGCGCTGAAAAAGCCGCCTTTAGGCGGCTCCAAACATCAAGGGCCGCGTCAGCGACCCTCCTACCGCTTTGAGCGGTTCAAATCCTAAAGCCCCGGCTTTGCCGGGGGATACTTACCTTGCCACCACTCACGGGGGATGTCGTGGGAACTGAAAGATCTTGGACTGAGGACTATTACGACGCAATGACGCATTACGCTTGGGCGCCGGAAGACCTCGACCATCTAAGCAATCCTGAACGCGAAACACAGCGCAAGCGTAAGAGCCCCTCTCAAACGGTCGAGCGACTACGAAAGCTTGAGGTTCCCCTCAATCATATACTTGCGTTCTTTTTTTCCTTGGCTCCCTCGTCTGTTGTGATCGAGCTCTTTACAAAGTACGCCAGCGTCGAAGATTATGGCGAGGTGCGACTATTAGGTCGCCAGGACGTCGAAAGAGACCTATGTGCAGACGTAACTCAACCGGACCTCGTTTTTGATGGAGAAGGTGCGTTTCTCACAATGGAGGTTAAGACTTCTTCAAAGACGAAGATCGAACAATTGCAGAAATACGCGTATTTGCATGCTCTCGCCGCGGAGGCGAAACCAGGACGCACTCACGAACTTTTGTTCTTGAGCTCTTATCCACGAAGTAAGCTGTTCAAAGAGCAATTTGTAGGATGGGATGAGATCAAGACGCAGGCTGCCGTGGGGCTGTCGAATGGCGACTACAAAAAGGGCATTTGACAAAGGTCACAAATTCGAAAGCAATTGAATTTCTCAGCGCTCCAGGAAAATTAAAAATCGGTCATTGCACCTTCGAGCAGTTCTCCGAGTTGGTGCAAGACCTTTGCAACCGAGCAAGTCCGGGAAGCGTCGAATATCGATTTGTACCGAGGCTTGCTTGCTGAACTCAAGGCGCGGATGGTCTGATCCGGGCGCGGGGCGAGGTCGATTTCCCTGCCTTGAGTCCTCAAGGGTCAGGACACCACGCGGAGCGAAGTCACGCGCGAAAAGTCGCGGTCGTGAGTGACGAGCGCCGCAGCGTTGATCGCCAGCGCGCTCGCAGCTTGGACAGCGTCGGCCAGGCGCAGTCGCAGCGACGCTCGCAATCGCGCGGCGCTTTCGGCTATGTCCACACTGAGGGCGATCGGCCGCCACGATACGAGAATCGCGCGATAGCGCCGCGCCAGCGCCTCGTCGCGGGCCTTCATGGGCCCCGTCAGCACCTCAGCGATTGTGATTGCAGTGACGGCGAATCGCAATCGACCCGCAGCGTGAGATTCAAACAGCGGTCCAAATCTCGCTGCGAACTTTGGATGATCCTCGAGAATGTAAATAATCGGCGCCGAATCAATAAGGAGGAGGGCGCCTTCCGGCAAGTCGCTAAAAGCTACCGACTCCATTCGTCGCGCAACTTGCGAATCGTCCGAGCGCTATTTCTGCCCCAAAGCGCGCGATCGGACCCAGCCACCGGAGTCAGCGGCTCCTGCCGAACCGTGGCGACATAATCGTCGATGGGCACGAGCGCGGCGACGGGGCGGCCGTGCTTCGTAATCACGGTAGACTGGCCGCCCTCCGCAGCGTCAAGCAAGCGAGGAAGCTGGTTGCGCGCTTCCTCCGCTCCCTTATGAATCACTTTGTCAATCTCCAGTTTCATAAACGTACAGCGCCGTACGGTTCGAGGTCAAGGCAATTCTACAGTCGCTTTAGCCGAAAGGCGTAAGACTTGGAAAGGGCGCAAAGGTCTGCTGCGCGCGAACGGCTACACTGGGCTAAACTTGAACAGGCCGCCCATGATGTTCTTGAGAAAGTCGGGCTCCGAGCCCCCGGTCGGCGTCGTGCGGCTTACGAAGTCGAACACCTTGCCGTCCTTCATGCCGTAGTTGGCGATGCGGTCGACCTTGCCGTTCTTGTCGAAATAGACCGCAAGGACATGCTGATCGGTCATCTGGACGGGCATGAACGACAGGGTGTGCTTCATCTTCTGGCCGATATAATACCAGGCGTCGCCGCCGACCGTCGACGTGGTCGAGGGCGTACCGAGCGCTGCGAGCGCTTCCGGCTTGGTCGTCGTGCCGACCTTGAGCTGCGACAGCGAGTCCTGATCGACTTGATAGCCGCGGTCGAAGTCGCCGTCATAGCCGAGGCAGCCGCCAACCGTGAGCGCCGCGCAGAGCGCCAATCCCAACGTTGCTCGACGATGGACCTTCGGCGCCATTTGCATTCCGTCTCTCTTTGACTCGCTCTCGCCTTGCCAGACCGGGCGCGGATGCCTAACTCACGAACTCTGATCAGAGCAAGGCGCGAACCGCGGTTCGCGGAGCATCAAATGATCTTCGCCCAGTGGCGAGCGCGGCGCGCCAGCAAAGCACTCATCGAGCAGATTTTGGGCGAGATCGTGGCCGCGGCTCGCCGCCCGGCGCTCTATGAGGCGCTGGGCGCGCCTGACCGGATCGATGGCCGTTTTGAGCTTCTGACGTTGCACGCTGGTCTCGTACTGCGTCGGTTGGCGGGGCTGGGCGGCGTCGCGGACGCTATCGCCCAGGATCTGGTGAATAGCGTCTTCGCCCATTTCGACGACACGCTGCGTGAGATGGGAATGTCGGATATTGCTGTGTCGAAGCGCCTGAAGACGATGGGGGGCGCTTTCTACGGCCGCAACGCCGCCTATGCCGCCGCGCTCGATGACGGCGCCCCGCCGGCCTTGCGGCGGCGCTGGCCCGCAACGTTTACGGCGCGACAGACCGTGAGGCTGGGCCGAAAGTGGAAGCGCTAGCCCATCACGTCGTCTCGCTCGACGCCGCTCTTGCCACGATCCCAGTTGAAGCGTTCACGACTGGCCGTTTTCGTTTCCCGTCTGGCTCGATCGCCGCTGGGAACCGTCATGACTGAAGCCGGACCCTTCTCCCGCGTCATGCGGGTCGACGCCCTTCCGCAAGAGGGTCAGGTCGTGACGATAGAGGCGACTGCCGCCGAAAGGGAGGCGCTCGCTTCGTTTTATGAGCTTCCGGCCATTGCCGCCTTGATGGCGACGCTGCGCCTCGAGCCCTGGGGCCGCGGCGGGGCGCGCGTCACCGGTGCTGTCCACGGCGAACTTACTCAAACCTGCGTTGTTTCGCTCGAGCCGTTTCCCGCGACTGTCGGCGAGGACGTCGACGTGCGGTTCACCCCACAGTCAGCGGCCGATTCCAGGTCCTCCGAGGCCCAGGAAGCGCGGACGTTCTCGCTCGCCGACGAAGACGACCCCGATCCCATTCCTGACGGAAAGATCGACCTCGGCGCTCTCACTGCAGAGTTCTTCGCTCTCGGCCTCGATCCCTATCCGCGCAAGCCCGGCGCGGTCTTCGAGGGGCGCAGGAAACCCGAGCCAGCGGATTCACCGTTTTCGGCGCTGGCGCAGCGAGACAAACCGGGGTCCGATTAGGGCGCGAATGTTGCGAGGGGATGGCGGACTCGCAGCATTGCATAAAATTTGACCACAAGTTAACGTCCATCCGTCGGCGCCCGGTTTGGGCTCCGAATCAAGCCTTGCGCAACCCAGAGTTGGGTGAGCGCATGGCGACGAGGGAGGAACGCTATGGATCTCATTACTGCATTGGCGGTCAGCATCGGCGTGCTCGGAGGCATCGCGACGTTTGTCCTCTTGTCGCCGTTCGCGATGGGCATGCAAATCTGGGTTGCGTTCATCGCCTGGGCGACGTTCTATCATTGCGGCGGCAAGGAAGCCGGACTCACCAAGGCGCTCACGAACAATATATTCGGCGCCATCATGGCCTTGATCGCGCTGCTCCTCGTCACAAAAGTTCCGCTTGGCGGCGCGCTCGGCGTTCCGCTTTGGGCCGGGATATGCGTCCTGGTTACGGTTTTCATTCTCGTGTACGCCGCCAAGGCGCCGGCGCTAAGCGACATTCCGGCAGGCGTGCTCGGATACGCGGCTGTCGCCGGTCTCGCCTTGACGGGCAACAAGCTTGGCGCGGTCACCTCGGCCTCGCTCGAGAACCCTTTCGTCGTCGGCGTGATCTCCTTGATCATCGGCGCGGTGCTCGGATACATTTCCCAGAAGATCGCTCTGGTGCTGGTCAAGGAATAATTGGAGCGAACGACGAAGGCCAAGGAGCTTCGTCGATTCGCGGGCGAAACAGGGCCTGAGGCGGCGATTGCAACGAATCGTGGACGCCCGTGGGCCTGCGGCAACACGGCGATCTTGCGCCAAGCGAAGCTTGGATACGCGAGGGCGCCGCTGCTTTTTGTAGCGGCGCGCAATCACAGGGTTCGGCGCAACGACTTTGACACTGAGTCCACCGCGCGCAACTCGGTCCTTGTCGCGAACGTTCCCCCGACCGCGCAGCGTCCGGCTCTGCCGAATTGGACCGTTGCTGGCTGCAACTACCTGAGGGTTTCTTGCGTTGCCTTGCGCGGCGGAGCCGCTATTGTCGCGCCGCGCCGCGCCGCCCGGGCAACGCGCTCGGGCGGTCGGACGAGGGAATGGCAGGGGACGTTCGCATAGCGCTCGACGCGATGGGGGGCGATCACGGGCCAGCGATCGTCCTGTCCGCCGCGGCCGTCGCGCTTGAACGGCGTCCAGACATTGAGTTTCTCCTCTACGGCGAGCAGGGCGCGATCGCTTCCATCCTTGAGCGCCATCCCAGGCTGGCCGCAAAGTCGCGTATTTTTCATACCGACGTCGCGGTGAAGATGAGCGACAAGCCGAGCCAGGCGCTGCGGACGGGCAGGCGCGTCTCGTCGATGTGGCAGGCGATCGAAGCGGTGAAGTCGGGCGTCGCCGACTGCGCAGTTTCCGCCGGCAACACTGGCGCCCTGATGGCGATGGCGAAGTTTTGCCTGCATACGATGGCGCCGATCGAGCGGCCGGCCATCGCAGCGATCTGGCCAACGTTGCGCGGCGAGTTGATCGTGCTCGACGTCGGCGCGACCATCGGCGGCGATGCACAGCATCTCGTTGATCTTGCAGTGATGGGCGCGGCGATGGCGCGAATTGTATTTCATATCGATTCTCCCACGGTGGGTCTCCTCAATGTCGGGACCGAAGAGATCAAGGGCGTCGAGGAGGTGAAAGCTGCGGGGCGAGTTCTGCGCGAGGCGAGCCTGCCAAACATGCGCTACCAGGGCTTTGTCGAGGGTGACGATCTCGGCAAGGGCGCCGTCGATGTTTTCGTCACCGAAGGCTTCACCGGCAATATTGCGCTCAAGACCGCCGAGGGCACCGCAAGGCAACTTGGCCAGTATATTCGCGACGCCATGAGTCGCAGCATCATGTCGCGCATCGGCTTTCTCTTCGCACGCGAGGCGATTACCGAGTTGCGCGGCAAAATGGTCCCGCGGGCCAGTGGCGGCGTGTTCCTGGGGCTTGACGGCGTCGTCATCAAGGCTCATGGCGGCGCGGACGCCGAGAGCTACGCCGGCGCCGTGGAATTGGCCTATGACATGGTGCGTCAGGAATTGCTCGGCAAGATTCGAGAAATGATCGCCCACGCCAACGGCTTCCGTCCCATGCCCGCGCATTCGCGAGCCGCCCAGTCTTGATTACGGAAAACTTCTGCTCATGAGCCTTGCATCCCCTCCGCCGAGCGTCCGTCGCCTGCGCCGCTCGGAACCGGAAGCGTCCCGCGGCGGCGCGACCGCCTCGATCCGCGCCTGTGTATGCGGCATTGGCGCTGCGCTACCTGCCCACGCCGTCTCGAACGCCGAACTGGCGACGAGGGTCGAGACGTCAGACGAATGGATTGTGCAGCGCACCGGCATCCGCCAGCGCTACGTGGCCGGCCCCGACGAAACCACGTCGTCGCTAGCCCTCAGGGCGGCTCAGGCGGCGTTGCGCAGCGGCGGCCTTGAGGCAGGCGACATTGATCTCGTCATTGTCGCCACGTCGACGCCGGATTACACCTTTCCCGCGGTCGCGACTCAGGTTCAGGCCGATCTCGGCATCGTCGAGGGCGCCGCTTTCGATCTGCAGGCGGTCTGCACTGGCTTCGTCTACGCGGTCGTGACGGCGGACAAATTCCTGCGTTCCGGCTCGCATAAGAGGGCGCTGGTTATTGGCGCCGAGACCTTTTCGCGCCTCTTGGATTGGAGCGACCGCACGACCTGCGTCCTGTTCGGCGACGGGGCGGGGGCGATCGTGCTTGAGGCCCGCGATAGCGACGGCCGGCTCGCTTCGCCCGGCGTGATCGCTTCGCGCCTGCGTGCGGACGGCCGGCATCGCGAAAAGCTCTACGTCGACGGCGGACCGTCCACCACGCGGACGGTCGGCCATTTGCGCATGCAAGGCAAAGAGGTTTTTCGTCACGCGGTCGGCATGGTCACCGACGTGATCCAAGGGTGCTTCGCCGACGCGGGCGTAACGGCGGAGGATATCGACTGGTTCGTGCCCCATCAGGCCAATCGCCGCATCATCGACGCCTCAGCGGACAAGCTCGCCATCGCGCGCGACAAGGTGATCGTTACAGTCGACCAGCACGGCAACACGTCTGCCGCCTCGATCCCGCTCGCGCTCGACGTCGCCGTCAAGGATGGCCGCATCAAGCCCGGCGATTTGGTGATGATCGAAGCGATGGGCGGCGGCTTCACCTGGGGCGCGGCGCTGATTCGCTGGTGAAGGCGCGAGCGGCGCCAGCGGGCTACTCGAACGCGAAAATGCGCTTCCAGTCGTTTTTCATGCTGACCACGATCCAACCGTCCTTTGTCGCCTCGTCGTAAAGCTGCGGGGAAAAGCGGCCGACTTTGGTTTCGGGCAGGCCTTGCGCAGGTCCGTACGCGTATTCACGCTTGCCGTCGTCGTGCAGCACCAGCATGGCGAGGCGGACGCCGCCGCCGCCCTTCGTATATTCGAGCATCTGTCGGTCGCCGGTCGAATTGCCGAAGGCGAAGTAAGGTCGGCGGCCAATCATGAAGTTGATCCCTTCGACCTTGCCCGCGTTGTCGTCGTTGAGCAGGAGCTTCGGCTCCTTGATAAGGACCGGGCCTTTGGCGCCGTATTGAAAGCTGACGGAGCCCGCGCTGCCGACCACCTGCTCGGGCGGGATGCCGTAGACGCGCTCCGCATAGACGCGCACGAAACCTTGCCCGCCGCCAGTCACGATGTAGGTGCGATAGCCGACGCTGCGAAGATATTTGAGTAGCTCGATCTGCGGCGCATAGACGAGATCGGTGTAAGGCCGCTTCCAGCGGGGATCGCGCGCCTCGGCGATCCATTTGGCGACCTCGTCGCGGAACGTGTCGACGTCCATTCCGGTCAGCGTCGCAGCGACGACCTTGAGCAGCGCCTCAGCGCCGAGCTTTGCGATCGCTTCGCGATCCCCCGTTAGCACGGTTCGGAAAGGCTCGACCTTGGCCAGCTCCGGCTTCGCCTTCAGGAGCGCCGGCACGCGATCGAGGCAATAGACGAGCTGCGTGTAGATCGGGTGCTCGACCCACAGCGTGCCGTCCTGGTCGAAAGTCGCGATGCGCTCGGCGAGCGGCACAAAGTTCGGGCTTGCGGCGTCGGTCGTCGCGTGAACGAATTTGACGATCGCATCCTTGGCCGGCCCGGCATTCCACGAGGGCAGGGGATCGCTTTCCGCGTCCGCCCGCCCGGCGAGGCTGAGCACAGCCGCCCCGCCGAGCATAAGCGCTGCGAAGTCGCGCCGGCGCAGCTCCATCGTGAGCCGCGAACGCTTAGCCGAGCGAGATGCTCATCCCGGCGAGGTCGATTGAGAAGCTGAAGCCGACTTGGCGCCCGTGAAGGCGCAGCACCACGCCGTTGGCATTGGAGAGCTGCGCAGACGTTCTGCCCCCTGCGATAGACAAGCCGGCGCCGATGGCCGAGTAGATGCCCGCGATATCGCCAGGAGAATGCAGGTTCGTCGCTGTGCCGACCAGATCCGCCGCCGAGATGCCGATCAACGCTCCCGCTCGGATGCCGCCGACTCTCAGTGGAAACTGACTTCCACGGAATCTCAACGTGCCGCTGCCGCCGGTCACGCCGAAGATGAAACCGGCGCTGGCGATGTGCATAGAGACCGATCCGGTTGCGGCTTCAGCCGGCGCTACGAACGCCCCAGTCGCGAGACCGACGCCAGACAAGATAAGGCCGCGACGCGTAACAGTGTTCATAACAATCTCCCCGTTTAGGTCCCGCTTATAAGCCCGAGGCCAGCCCAAGCTGTGCGCGGCGCGGGGTCTACCTTACTGCTTTGTGCTCGATTTCGCTAGCCCTGCGGGCCGCCGCTCCGTTATTTCCCCGGCCTTCGGGTGGCTGGCCGGCCTTACGCCTGACCGGCGTCGGAGCCATGCCTCGACTGACGCGCGCGGATCGTCATGATCCCGATCAGCGCGACCGCGATGACGGCGAAGGAGACGCCCGTCGTCGCCGTGCCGAGGGCGTAAATCTCCGGGGTTGTCACGGTTGTCGTCAGGGCCTGCAATTCCATTGGCAGCGTATTGTGCTCGCCCATGGCCTGGCTCGATCGCGCAATCTCATCCCATGACAGGGTGAAGCCGAAGAATCCGACGCCGATCACCGAAGGCAGGATGATCGGCAAGATCACGGAGCGCAGGGTCTGCCATGGTGTTGCGCCAAGATCGCGCGCCGCCTCTTCGTAGCGATTGTCGAAGCGATTGAAGATCGCGAACATGACGAGGAGCCCAAAGGGCAATGTCCAGGTCAAGTGCGCGCCGAGGCCGGAGGTAAAAACCCCCATGGTCGTCTTCACGTTGTCGGCGATCCACCCCGGTCCGTGATTCTTGAGAAAATCGTCAAGCAGCCGGAATTCGAGCGCGATGCCGAGCGAGGTCACGATCGAAGGCACGATGAGGCTCGCGACCGCGACGAAAAACAGGAGCCTCGCGCCGGGGAACCGCTTGCGGAAGGCGAGCCCCGCGCTCAGCGAAAGGAGAACGGTGAGGATCATCACGACGAAGCCGAGTTCGAGCGAGCGCACGAACGCGTCATGGATGTCGACGATGCCGCCGCCGTTCCACAACCGCTCGAACCAGTGCAACGACACTCCGTTCATCGGGAATGTCAGGCCGCCGGTCGGACCCTGGAACGAGAGAATGAAGATGACGATCATCGGGCCATACAGGAACAGGACGAACAGCCCAAAGAAGGCCGCGAGCCAATAGAAAGCGGGAGAACGCTCTTCGCCCATCGCTCAGAGCTCTTTTTGCACGTCGACGACGCGATTGAGCGCGGTGATGATGAGAAGCGTCACCGCAAGCAGGATCACCGCGTTCGCCGCGGCGGGCGGGAATTGCAGCGCGTTGAGCCGCGTCTCGACCACCTTGCCGGCCGACGCAATCTGCTCGCCGCCCATGACGTCGAAGGTGATGAAATCGCCCATGACGATGGTCACAACGAAGATCGAGCCGATGACAATCCCAGGCTTGGACAAGGGAACGATCAGGTTCCACAACGTCTGCCATGTGGAGGCGCCGGAATCGTAAGCCGCTTCGACCAGGCGCTTGTCGATGCGCATCATCGAATTGAAGATCGGCACGACCATGAAGAAGGTGAAAAGGTGGGTGAACGCGAGCGACACCGAGAAGGGCGAATAGAGTAGCCACTCGACCGGCTTGTCCACGACATGGGCGCGGATGAGCGCGTCGTTCACGAGCCCGTTGCGTCCGAGCAGCGGGATCCACGAAATCATGCGAATGACATTCGACGTCCAGAACGGAATGGTGCAGACGAGGAACAGCACCATCTGCGTCGTCGTCGAGCGGATGTGGAAGGCGAGGAAATAGGCGACCGTGAAGCCGATGATCAGGGTCGTGAACCAGACGATGAAGCAGAATTTCGCCGTCGACACATACGTTTTGAGGATCGTGCAGAGATCAGGCAGCTGAGTGAGGCAGCCTTCAAAGGTCTCGGTGTAGCTGCGCGTCGTAAAAGCCGGCAGCATTTCGTAGTCGTTGTAGTCCCAGAAACTGACAATCACGACCAGGATGAGCGGGATGATGAAGAAGAACGCGAAGACGAGGCCGAACGGCATTGCCTGAAGCCATCCCGGAATACCGACGCGGTCCAGCCCGCGCTTGGCGGCGCGATGAGTGGCGCTGCTGACCGTCGGGGCCGAGATGCTGGTGGCGGTCATTCGTCAGACCCAATTCTTATCGCAATTCTCCTCTCCCGGCTGGCGGGAGAGGAGCGAAGGGCCGTCATGGCGCGAGGCGCCGCGAACGCACGGAACGGACGAAGTCGATCGCTAGGAGGCGATGAACTCATTCCATTTGCGGACCATGTAATCATTCTCGTCCATGACTGCGTTCCAGCAGGCGACGTTGCCCATGCGGTCGTCGTAGGAGCCGCCATCGCGCGTTGCGCCCGCCTTTTCGAGCAGCGACCCGTCGGGCCCATGGATGTCCTTCTCGGCCGGCTTGCCTTCCATCCAGTAGGCCCATTCGTAGGGCTCCATATGGGATTTGGCGGTCGACAGCACCGCCGAGTAATAGCCCTGGCGGTTGAGATAGGCGCCGGCCCATCCGGACAGATACCAGTTGATAAACTCGTAGATCATGTCGGCCTGCTTCTCCGTGACGCCTTTCGACATGCAGAAACCGGACGCCCAGGAGCGGTAGCCTTCTTTCAGCGGCTGGAACACGCAGGGGATGCCCTTGCTGCGCACGGCCGTGACGGCCGGCGACCACATCGACTGGATGACAGTCTCGCCCGATGACATCAAGTTGACGCTCTCGTTGAAGTCCTTCCAAAACGCGCGGAACTGGCCGGCCTTCTTGGCTTCTGTGAGGACGCCCATCGTCATGTCGATCTCGGGCTTCGTCATGTTGCCCTTGTCGGGATATTTGTACTTGCCGAGCGATTCGACCACCATTGCGGCGTCCATGATGCCGATCGAGGGAATGTTGAGGATCGCCGCCTTGCCCTTGAATTCCGGGTTGAGCAATTCGGACCAATGTTCGATCGGCCGCTTGATGAGGTCGGGGCGAATGCCGAGCGTGTCGGCGTTGTAGACGGTCGGAATCAGCGTCACCCATTCGGTCGGCGTGGCTGAGAATTTAGTCGAATGCGGGCCTTCGACGAACATGACCTTCTTGGGCGCGGTGCCCTGGTCGCCGATGACCTTGCCGTTCGGCAGTTGTCCCTTGGTGAAGACTGGCGTGATGTTGTCGAACTCTTTGATCTTCTTGGCGTCGATCGGCAGGATGTTGCCAGATGGCACGAGCTTCTTCAGGCTGAAGTACTCGGTGTCCAGAATGTCGAACGAGTTTGGCTGCGTGATCACGCGCTTGGTCACGTCGTCGGTGGTGGCGACGATGTTCTGGATGGTGATCCCAGTCTCTTCCTTGACCTTTTTGGTCATATCGTCCGACTGGTTGACCGCGGTGCCGAGGTATCGCAGCACCTTGTCTTCCTGAGACCACACAGCTGGAAAGCCGGTGATCGCGCCGGAGCCTACCGCGGCGCCGGCGAGGCCAGCCGCACTCTTCAGCACGGCGCGGCGGGATGGGCCAGTTGTCTTGTTCGTTTTCTTTGACATTGCTCTCTCCTCAGCAGTTCCCCGCGGCTTCACGACGCCGGGGCTAGCGCGTGAATGTCTTTGTCGGCCCAGAGAACAGAAACGTTGTCGCCGATGTTGAGCGGCTCGCCCGCGAACTGCTCGTCGCTGACGACTGCCATAAGCTCGTCTTGGCCGGGACGATCCAGCGACACCTGGTAGTGCGCGCCCTGATATTCGATGGCGCGCACGGCAGCGACGAAACGTGCATCGTTGGCGCCCGAGCCATTGCCGCGGCGCAGTGTGATGCGGTCGGCGCGCACCGCGACGGGTCCGGTCGGCGTCTCGATCACGTTGTGCCCGCCTAGGAAGCGAGCGATGAATTCCGTGGCGGGCTTTTCAAAGAGCTCGCGTGGCCTCGCCGTCTGCTCGATGCGGCCCTTGTTCATCACGACGACGAGGTCGGCCAAGGCGAGGGCCTCGTCCTGCCCGTGCGTGACGTGGATGAAGGGGATATTGAGCTGCCGCTGGAAACGGCGAAGCTCGGCGCGCATGCGCACGCGCAGGAAGGGATCCAGCGCCGACAAGGGTTCGTCAAGCAGAAGGATCTGCGGGTCGGTGACGAGAGCGCGTGCGAGCGCGACACGCTGTTGCTGGCCGCCCGACAGCTGCGCGGGAATGCGCTGCGCATAAGGGGTCATTGCGACGAGTTCGAGGAACTCCATCGCCTTCCCGCGCCGCGTCGCCTTATCGACCCCCTTCATCTTGAGCGAGAAGGCGACGTTGTCGACGCACGACAGGTGGGGAAAGAGCGCGTAGCTCTGAAACATCATGGCGGTGCCGCGCTTGGCCGGCGGCAATTCGGTGACATTGGTCGGGCCGATGAGAATGTCGCCCTCGCTGGCGCTTTCGTGGCCGGCGATCATCCTGAGCGTCGACGTCTTGCCGCAGCCGGACGGCCCCAGCAGACAGCAATAGGCCCCGGTGGGGACCTTGAGATCGATCGAGTTCGACCGCGGTCGTCGCGCCATAGCGCTTGGTGACATGAATCAGTTCGAGGTCGGCCGGCTCCAACACCACCTCACGATTGACGGTCGGTCTCGGGATCCGATTTGCAACGCCCGTGCCAGTTGGCGCGCATCGCGCGGTCCGATTAAAACGATTGTCAGGAGGTGGCTTTTGGCCCGTCTCGGCGAGCGCCGGCCAAGGCTTGCCGCTAAATCGGGCGCCGCCGTATACAATTGCGGCGCCCTTTATCGACGCCGTCAGGTCGAAATGAAAAACCGATCGCAAGAAAAAGGGCAGCCTCTCGGCCGCCCTTTCCGTTCTCAGTGTCGACTTGACGGACTTTAGAAGTCCATGCCGCCCATGCCGCCGCCACCGCCGCCGCCCATCGGCATCGCGGGCTTGTCCTTCGGCACTTCGGCGACCATCGCCTCGGTGGTGATGAGAAGTCCCGCCACGGAGGCGGCGTCCTGCAGCGCCGTGCGCACCACTTTGGCCGGATCGACGATGCCGGCTTCGATCATGTCGACATACTCTTCCGTCTGAGCGTTGAAGCCATAGGTCTGCGACTTGTTCTCGCTGATCTTGCCGACCACGATCGAGCCTTCGTTGCCCGCGTTCTCGGCGATCTGACGGATCGGCGCCTCGAGAGCCTTCAACACGATGCTGATCCCGGCCTGCTCATCGGCGTTCTCGCTCTTGAGCTTGGAGACAGCGATCTTCGCGCGCAGCAGCGCGACGCCGCCGCCGGCAACAATGCCCTCTTCGACTGCCGCGCGGGTGGCGTTCAGCGCATCGTCAACGCGGTCTTTCTTCTCCTTGACCTCGACCTCGGTCGCGCCGCCGACGCGGATCACCGCAACACCGCCAGCGAGCTTCGCCAGCCGCTCCTGCAGCTTCTCCTTGTCGTAGTCGGACGTCGTCTCCTCGATCTGGGCCTTGATCTGGCCGATCCGGCCCTCGATGTCGGACTTCTTGCCGACGCCGTTGATGATCGTGGTGTTCTCCTTCTCGATCCGCACCCGCTTGGCCTTGCCCAGCATCTGCAGCGTCACGTTCTCGAGCTTGATGCCAAGATCCTCGGCGATCATCGTGCCTCCGGTCAGGATGGCGATGTCCTCGAGCATGGCCTTGCGGCGATCGCCGAAGCCAGGCGCCTTGACGGCAGCCACCTTCAAGCCGCCGCGCAGCTTGTTGACGACCAAGGTCGCGAGCGCCTCGCCCTCGATGTCCTCAGCAATGATAAGGAGCGGCTTGCCGGTCTGCACCACCGCCTCGAGCACCGGCAGCATCGGCTGCAGCGAAGAGAGCTTCTTCTCGTGAATGAGGATGTGCGGATCCTCGAGTTCCGCCAACATCTTCTCGGCGTTGGTGATAAAATAGGGCGAGAGGTAGCCGCGATCGAATTGCATGCCTTCGACGACGTCGAGCTCGGTCTCGAGGCTCTTCGCCTCTTCGACCGTGATCACGCCCTCGTTGCCGACCTTCTGCATCGCGTCGGAAATCATCTTGCCGATCGACTTGTCGCCGTTGGCGGCGATCGAGCCGACTTGGGCCACTTCCGATGATTCCTTGATCTTCTTCGAGCGCTTGGCGATGTCCTTGACCGCCTCGGCGACCGCCTGATCAACGCCGCGCTTGAGATCCATCGGGTTCATGCCGGCCGCCACCAGCTTGGCGCCCTCGCGCACGATCGCCTGAGCGAGAACGGTGGCTGTGGTGGTGCCGTCGCCGGCGGTGTCGTTGGTCTTGGAAGCAACCTCGCGCACCATCTGCGCGCCCATGTTCTCGAACTTATCGTCGAGCTCGATCTCCTTGGCGACGGTCACGCCGTCCTTGGTGATGCGAGGCGCGCCGAACGACTTGTCAATAATGACGTTGCGGCCTTTCGGGCCCAGCGTCACTCTGACGGCGTTGGCGAGAATGTCGACGCCGCGCAGCATCTTGTCGCGCGCGTCGGAAGAAAAACGTACGTCCTTGGCAGCCATTGTTCTCAGTCCTCAGAATTTCTGGAGATAATGTTGATTTCAGGCGGCTTTTTTGGAGGAGGAGGGGGTTCCCTCGATCACGCCCATGATGTCGGACTCCTTCATAATCAGGAGTTCCTCGCCGTCGATCTTGACCTCTGTGCCGCTCCACTTGCCGAACAGAATCTTGTCGCCGGCCTTGACGTCCAACGGCACGAGCTTGCCGCTTTCGTCACGGGCGCCTGGTCCAGCGGCGATGATTTCACCCTCTTGCGGCTTCTCCTTGGCGGTGTCCGGAATGATGATGCCGCCCTTCGTCTTCTCCTCGCCCTCGAGGCGGCGGACGACGACGCGGTCATGCAGGGGACGGAATTTCATGAATGTTTCCTCTTTCGAAATCGGCCCGCAAAGGGCGCGGAGAGCATGTTGGCACTCAATCTCGACGAGTGCTAACGACGGTCAAATAGGGGCCTGGCGCGTCGCCGTCAAGAGGCCGTGTGGGCGCTTGAAGACCCATGCGAGCGCTTGTTTTTGCGGCCAAATTGGCGCCGGCGGAACTGACCGGCGCCTACGCGGCGTTACTTAGCGACAGCGCGTCCCCGTGCAAACGGACCCCTTGTTAGAGTTTTACGAAAACAGCGCAGGATTGCTTTAGTGCTAAGAATGCACGCGTGTTCAGTATTAGAGCCGAAAGGTCGCCATCTTAAACTTTAGTTTAGACAGCTTGTTGGTCGTTTTCGGCGCTGACGACTGCGGCGCAGAAGAAGGCGCGAAATCGTGATCGGCTGAGACCTTGTGTATCGGCAATGTCGATCTAACTCAAAGGACAAAGGGGGCGTTCCCGCGGCGCGCCGCGTCGCACAGCATGAAAGGGTGGTCATCATGATCCATGTCCCCGTTCGCGCTTCAGCCATCGCGCTAGGCGCAGCCGCTTTTGTCCTATCGGCGCCGCTTTCCGCTGCGAATGCAGCGACTGTCGCTCCCCATGCCGCTCACTATCAGCATGCCACTCACTATCAGCATGTCGCTCACTCGCGTGTCGCGCACGGGTTGCACGGGTATGTCGCACGTGGCCACGCAGGCCATCGCCATTACGTTTGGCGAAACGGACACCGCTACGTATACGACTATGGCTATAATCCCGGCGCGGCGGTCGCAGCCGGAGCGGTTGGCGGAGTTGCGGCCGGTTATCCGTATTCCTGCGACTATTACTACTCCGGGCCGTACGGCGGGTGCGACTACGGCGACTACGCCGACTATGGTGACTACGGGCCGTTTTTCGGCCTCTTTGGCTTTGGCCCCGGCTTCGACGGGCGCCATTTCGACCACGGGTTCCACGGTCGCCAATTTGGCTTCGGCCACGGCTTCCACGGAAACGGCGCTCGGTTCGCGAACGGAAACTTCGGCCACGGCTTTGGCGGCGGCCACTTCGGCGGCTTTGGCGGCGGCGGCGGCCACTTCGGTGGCTTTGGCGGCGGCGGGCACTTCGGCGGCGGTGGCGGCGGGCACCGTTAGCATACCACGCTTCACCTTCGGCTTCGGGCGGCCCCTCGGGCCGCCCGATTTCGTTTGTCGAACCACTTCGGGGTCGAACCACGTTGGTAAAGCCGGTGCGATTTGCGCTGCCTGATTCCAGGTTTGGGGAACTGTTTGATCGGGGCGCGCGTTTCTTAAAGCAGGAAGGGCCACTTGCGGCCCGCACCGCCCGATCAAACGAAGGAGGTCATGATGACCTACAGTGCTCCTCGAACCTCGGCCATCGCTTTTGGCGTCGCCGCTTTTGTTTCGTTGTCCACTCTTTCAGTCGCGCGCGCTGATTCGTCTGCGGAGCCGGCGCCTACGCCAAGCGCGCCCGCGCTGACCGCGAACCCTGCGCCGGCGTCAACCGCGGCTGCGCCCTCGCTCAGTGAGCCGGCGCCCACGCCAGGCTGGGCGGAATCGGGACCTCACGGGGCGACGGTTGCTCAGCATCCTTACGACCGCCGCCATGCCCATCGCCGCTACGCATACCGGACGGGCCATCGCTACAACGACAACCCAGTGACGACGGCCGCGACCGGAGTGGCCGGCGGCGTCGCCGATTTGGGTTCAATTGCAGCCTATCCGTTCTACTGCTTCCCGAACTACGGCTCCTGCTCGGTCCGGGTGCCGTACCGGTATTGAAGCAAGCGCGCCCCCTAGGCGGCGGCGGATTTATGAGCTCTCGGCGATTCGGAGGAATCGCTTAAGCCACTGAAATAATGGGCGCGCGTAAACTTGTGCGCGGCCGCGCCGCTCGCACAGAGTTGCTTGTGCGGGGTTGCAAGCGAAAGCCACAAAGCGGGAGGCCAGCGCGTCTGTCAAGCCGCTTTGAGCAGGCGCTCAACCTCGCTGACCAACTCCCGGAGATGAAAGGGTTTAGAAAGGATCCGAGCGTCCTTGGGCGCGGCGTTGTCTGGATTGAGAGCCACCGCGGCGAAGCCAGTGATGAACATGACCTTGATTTCCGGGTCGAGCTCGGTCGCGCGGCGCGCGAGTTCGATGCCGTCCATCTCGGGCATGACGATATCGGTCAGCAGCAGCTCGAACGGCTCCTCGCGCAACCGATTGTAAGCAGACAGGCCATTGTCGAAAGAGGTCACGGCGTAGCCGGCGTTCTGCAGCGCCTTCACGAGGAAGCGGCGCATGTCGTTATCGTCCTCCGCGAGCAATATTTTGGCGGAGATCTCGATCGGCGTCTGCATCACTGTCCCCTGGCGCGCCTCGCAACCTTGCGGCGCCTCAGTAAAGATTTATTGAATTCGCAGCCAAGGCTCGCTTCGCGCGAGATTTTAAGCGATATGATAAAGCCGAACGGGGCGCTTGGAGCAAGCGCTCGTCGGAGGCCCGATGGAACAAGTCGAGGGCACGTCAGTCCAGGACTTCGATCGTCCGTTCGAGACGATTGAGCCGGCCCGGTTGGCTTCGCCTCTGGTTTTTAGCTCGCCCCATTCCGGCTCCGCCTATCCGCCGCGCTTTCTCGCCGCCTCCCGCCTGGATCCCCTGACCCTGCGCCGGTCGGAAGACGCCTTCGTCGACGAACTGTTCCTGCCTTGCGTCGCACTTGGCGCGCCGCTCCTGCGCGCGCTCTTTCCGCGCGCCTATCTCGACGTAAATCGGGAGCCCTACGAACTCGACCCGCAAGTGTTCGAGGGCCGCCTTCCCGAGTTTGCAAACACCCGTTCGCTGCGGGTTGCGGTTGGGCTCGGCACGATTCCCAGGGTGGTTGGCGATGCCCAGCCGATCTACAAGAAACCTGTACTGATCGCTGACGGTCTTCGCCGGGTCGAGACGCTTTACCGGCCCTATCATGCGCAATTGAAAGCCCTGATAGAGCGGGCGCGCGGATGGTTCGGGGTCGCGGTGCTGCTCGATTGTCACTCGATGCCCTCGAACGCCGCCGACGTCAGCGGATTCGATATCGTGCTCGGCGACCGCTATGGCGCAAGCGCGGCGCCCGCCGTCGTCGACATTCTGGAATCGAGCCTCAAGCGTGCGGGTTATCGCGTTCGCCGAAATAAGCCGTTCGCGGGCGGATTTATTACCGAGCACTACGGTGCGCCGGCCGACGGCGCCCATGCGGTTCAAATCGAAATCGCCCGGGCGCTCTATCTCGACGAGCGCAGAATTATCCGGACGGAACGGTGGCCGGCGCTCCGGGACGACCTGTTCGCAGCGGCGAAGGCGCTGGCCCTGCAATTCGGCGGCGATACGGAAGTGGGCTTGGCGGCCGAATGAGGCGCGAATGCCGGCAGGGCGGCGCTGGAAAGCGATAGGCGCGCGCTTGATTTTGCACCGCAGCGCGATCGGGTGCGCCGCACAAAACACCACAAGCCGCGAAATGGCGAAAAAAGGAGGCCGCCATGTTGCCATGGCGGCCTTGAGTTTAGGGAGGAAACGCCCAAGGAGGGCATATGCGGCAGGTCATGCCGCACCGCAACAATATCGTCGCTGACCGCCGCAGTTGCAAGACTTTTCTTCATCCAAGGGGCAGTCGCCAACCGAATTCCAGGCACTGTGGCATTCCGGTCAGGGCCCGATCGCAGCGCTAAAAACTCAATTAAGCTTGTTATGACAACGCTCTAGAACGATATAGCTAATACCAATGGACCGATAGCTATCACAGTCCGCGATAGCAGATATGCACATAAAGCATGGTTTTTCATGCGTCTGTGAGGACTTTGCGTGACCACTGTCGACTTTGCAGCCTTCGTTGAGCGACTCGCACAGGTGTCGGGCGAGGTGATTCTCCCATTTTTTCGCAGCGCGATTCGCGCCGACGACAAGTCGCAGGGGGGCGTGTTCGATCCCGTCACCGAGGCCGACCGGGGCGCCGAAGCGGCCATGCGACGACTGATCGCGCAGACGTTTCCCGCCCATGGCGTGATCGGAGAGGAATACGGGCCCGATCGCCCCGAGGCCGAATATGTCTGGGTCCTCGATCCGATCGACGGCACCAAGAGTTTTGTTTCCGGGCTTCCGACCTGGGGCACCCTGATCGGGCTCATGCATCACGGCCAGCCGGCCTATGGCATGATGGCGCAGCCGTACACGCGCGAGCGGTTCTATGGCGACGGCGCCCGCGCCAACTCGCGCACGCTCGCGCCCTCGCACGGCGATGCGCCGCCCTCGGAATGGGCGACCCGGAGCCTGCACGCGCGCCCCTGCGCCTCCCTGGCCGAGGCAACGCTGGCGACGACGAGCCCGTTGCTGATTCGCGACGACGCCGACCGAATGGCGTACGCGCGGGTCGAAAGGCAAGTCCGGCTCACGCGCTATGGCGGCGATTGTTACGCCTATTGCGCGCTGGCGGCGGGGTTCATCGACCTGGTGATCGAGACCAATTTGAAGCCCCACGACATCGTCGCGCTCGCGCCGATCATCGAGGGGGCGGGCGGCGTGGTGACGACCTGGGACGGCGAGAACGCCGCCAAGGGGGGCCGGATCATCGCCGCCGGCGACCGGGCGGTTTACGATCAGGCGCGCAGGCTGCTCCTCCAGGGATAGGCCATCCTCAAGGGCGATCCCCAGCCGGCGGGTGACGACGATCCCGTTACGCGGCGCTCCCGACAAGCCGCAGATACAACCCGGCGCGCGAACTCCTCTCAAATAAACGCAAATAAAGGAAAATAAACGCTCGTAAAATAGCTTTCTTTTACTTACGTTTATTTTTTCGAATCGGGACTTTTCAATGGGTTACGGCCGATTCAAATAAAAATTGTAACTCCCAAGCACCCCCTATTTTTTCGCAGTCGCGAAGGCTTCAGAGCGGGCCCCCGCGAGAACGAAAGTGAATCGCAGAGCGAACAAATAGGAATCGGCCGCCGCCTTGAGCGCGCTCCAAGCCTGATTCTCTCGCCACTCAAGGGGGGTGCTTGGGAGTTACTAAAAAAATTCCGCCGTCGGCTGAAACCCGCTCTGGTTGTAAAAAGCGGCGCAGCGCGCCGTAAGGCCGCCCTCAACGCAGGCATGGAATTCACGGCGGCCAAGTTCGTCATCACCTGATGACCTTAGCCAGGATTTCGGCTTTGCGCAAGAAAATGTCTCGGAATTCGCGAATCCCCTTCCTATTCGGACGTATTCTGGGCGGTCGGGGCCTACACCTGTGTTTGCAATGGACCCAGAAACAGCAGCCCACGCCCTTATTACATTTATTCCTGCGTCAGTTCAGGTTCTTAACAGTTCGAGATAGAGGCGTAAACTACGATCCGCCGACTAGCCATTTAGGTAATCCTATCGTCTCTTCCGTGATTTCTATTTCCGAGTTGACCATATTATATCTCGGAAACAAGATACATGAGGGGGAGACAAGGCTTGGGCAGCCTAAGCCCGACTGAGCGAGTGGCGCCATAAACAGGTCGCCGCTGAAATTGACATCCATGCCGAGGCGCTGGCGGCCTTGGTCAGCGACTGGAACTCGGCGTCGATGGCGGTCCGTCAGCGCTGACAGCCGCACTACGCCCAACGACTCCGCGACGGACAGCCCTCGATCCTGAGCGCGCCGAACAGTTCCCGTGCGATTAGCCGCAGGCGAAAGGGACGAGAAGCAGGGCAACACTCCCCCCCGTCCCTGAGGAATCGCTAAGTAAAGTCTGTGGTCTATAGGCTCTGCAAAAACCCGCGATCATATGCGCGGAGAACTTGGCGCCCTCTATACCTCGCTTTCATCTAAGCGCCGCTAGCAAGGTCGAGCTAGCTACTCGCTAGCAGCGTCGATCTAGCTACGGCTTGATGACGAAGTCAATGGCGGACGGTCCAGGTCAGTCATAATTCCGTTAACTGTTGCAAGCCTGCAACGGTTTGGCGGCGAGGGCGGCATGCCACCGTAACTACATTGGCTCGTGTATTCCCTGGATATTGACGAGCTCCCGTTCGCCGTCGTGTGCAAGCGGCTTAACGCTATTTGCGGGTCTGTTCAAGTTTGTGTAGCAATATCAATGATATGATCGCATGGCTCAGCGTTCCCGTGGATGGCCGGGCCAAGCCCGGCCATGACAAAAAACCGAAAGGTGGGCGATGCGAAGCGACCGTCAACAGGTAAGGCTATATGAACCCCCGTCAACCGATGCCTGCCGCTGAAGGCGCCACCACTGGCGGTCAGGACGCCAGCTCTTCCAACAGCGTCCTGGCGTCTTTCAGGTCAAGCGTGTCGAAACCCTCGGCGAACCAGCCATAGACCGGCGCGAGGAGGTTGCGGGCCTCTGCGCGCCGGCCCTGATCGCGCCAGAGCCGCGCCAGGCTCGTCGCTGCGCGAAGCTCCCAGGAGCGCGCCAGCTGCGCGCGGGCGATTTCTAGCGCGCGTTCGAAATGGGATTGCGCCTTCGCGGCGCCCGGCGCCGACGACATCAGTGCGATTTCGCCGGCGGTGCGACGGACCTCGGCTTCCCACCACCTTTCCTTGGTCGTGTCCACCGCGTTCATCGCTTCGTCGATGCAGCGCCAAGCATCATCGAATTGGTCGAGTTCCGCATAGGCTTTCGCCAAATTTGTTAAGAACCACGGATTCCACAATGTCGCGCCCGTTGACCGCCACGCGATGATCCCCGAGTTGATCCGGTGGACTGCATCCAAGGCTTTGCCGGTCAAGGCCAATGCGCAACCTTGTAATGCCATTCCGCTGCCCTTCCACTGCACAGCGCCCTTTTCGTCCGCCAGTGCAACGAGTTCATCGGATTGCGCGTTTGCTGCCGAGTAGTTCCCGCAGAAGATATGGGCAAAACCTGTGACGGACAGCGCATGCATCAACGTGGCGGCGTGGCCGATCTTGCGCGCATCCCCGAGCGCGTGTTCGAGGTCCGCGAGCGCGGCCTCGGGAAAGCCAAGCAACCAGAGAGCCAATGTCCGCCAGGATCGGATCGTTATCCCGACCTCTTGGCCAAATCGCGTCGCCAGCGGACGATGCGCGGCAGGATCGTAAAGCGCGAGCGCCTGATTGTAGTGTGCTCGGCCTCCCGCGATGTCTCCCGTGCACAGCAAAGACGTTGCCATCAAGCGATTCCCGATCATGAGCGGGACTGTCGCCCCTTGCTTCTCCGCGAGCGCCAGGAACTGCGCCGCAAGCTCGCGCGTCACATCGCCATTGAATGCCACAGTGTTCGCGACCCAGAAGCCGTAGAGGACCGAGAACAACAGCAGCGGGTCGTCAGGAGGCTCTCCCAGCGCTTCAGCCTGTTCGATGAGCAGGCGTGCCCGTTCCCCAGCCGCCTTGGTTTCCGGCGCAGCGTACCCTTTGACGTGAACGAGAGGCGCTATAAGCGCGACCTGAAGCTCGATTTGCTTCTGGCGCAGCGCCGGCGTCGCAGGCAAGGACGCGATCTGGGCAAGCGCACGCGTGATCTGCTCTATGGCTTCGACCAAAGCCGAGCGCTCCAGCGATCTTTGTCCCGCCTTTCCCCACAGGCCGGCAGCTTTCTCGATCAGCCCGGCCTCCGTATAGTGACGCGCGAGCAGCTCCGGCTGGGCCTCGGCGACGGCGGCGAATTGGCTTTCGAGAACCTGCGCGATTCGGGCGTGCAGGGCGCGACGGGGCTCGCGTAGCAGAGTTCCGTAGGCCGCGTCCTGAACGAGCGCGTGCTTGAAGAGATAGGTTGCATGCGGCGGGGGCCCCTGGCGCGATAGAAGCCCAGACTGGAGGAGCCGGTCGAGCGCCGAATTCAGCTCCTGCCCAGATAGGCCCGCCACAGCGGCGAGCAGCGCATGGGAGAACTCTCGCCCGATCGCTGCGCCGACCTGCGCTGTCGCTTTGGCCGCACCCAGCCGGTCGAGCCGCGCCATCAGCGAGGCGTGCAGGCTGGCGGGAACGGCGAGCGCAGGCGAAGGAACTGCCGCGATCGTTCGCGCCGCCTCGCCCTCGGTCTCCGCCTCCAACACCGCCTTGGTCATCTCCTCCACGAAGAGAGGGATGCCGTCGGCTCGCTCGATGATGTCCTGCCGGATATGCTCTGGCAGCGTCTTGTTGCCGGCGACCTGCTTGATCAGCGCCATCACTTCGCGCGGCGTCAGCCGATTGATCGTCAGCGCCGTCACATGTGAACGCCCAACCCAGGGCGCGGCGAATTCCGGCCGGAACGTCACGAACAGCAGAACCCGCAGAGCGTCGATCTTGTCCACGAGCCGGCCGAACACTTCCAGGCTCGAAGGATCGGTCCAGTGCGCGTCCTCGAAGATCATCAGCATCGGTGACTGGCTCGAGATCACCTCGATCTGGGCGATCAAAGCCCCCAACGTTTTCTGGCGGCGCTGCTGCGGGGCGAGGTCCAGTGGGGGGTAGCGGCCGTCGTTCGGAATGGACAGCATCTCGGCCATAAGCGCCGCGTCCTCGCGCGACATTGAGGACCTTGCGAGCGCCACTTCGAGCTTGTCGAGCCTCGTCTTCGCATCATCCTCGCGCGCGAGCTTGGCTGCCCGCTCCATGTGGCCGATGATCGGATAGAGAGCGCTATCCGTGTGTTGCGGCGAGCAGAAATAGCGCAGCCGCATATGCGGCTCGGCCGCTAGCCGTTCCAGCAATGCCGCCGAGAGCCTGGACTTGCCGATGCCGGCCTCGCCGGAGAGCAGCACGACCTGCCCGTCGCCCGCCTTCGCCCTCGCCCAGCGCTGCAGCAAAAGTTCGATCTGTTCCTCACGGCCCACGAGCGGGGTGAGGCCGCCCGGGTGCAGCGCCTCGAAGCGGCTCTCCTGCGAACTCTCTCTCACCGCCATGTAAGCGCGCGTCGGCCCGGCGACTCCCTTGAGATTTTGCGCGCCGAGGTCTTTTAGGTCGAACAGGTCGCCGAGCAACTTGCGGGTGCCCTCGGCGATGACGACGCTGCCGGGCTCGGCGATTCCCTGCAGCCGCGCCGCAAGGTTCGGCGTATCGCCGACCACGCCCCGCTCCTGCGCCTCTCCCGAACCCAACAAATCGCCGACGACCACGATCCCCGTCGCGATTCCCACCCGCACGTGCAACGCCGTCTCGGCGTAAGTCTCCAGTTTCGGCGCGGCGTCAACGATGGCGAGGCCTGCCCGCACCGCGCGCTCGGCGTCGTGCTCGTGCGCCCGCGGATAGCCGAAATAGGCGAGCACGCCATCGCCCAGGTATTTGGCGACGAAGCCGCCATTGCGCTCGATGAGAGTCGCGCAGCATGTGTCATAGGCCGCGATGATCCCGCGCGTATCCTCGGGATCGAGCCGTGCGGCGAGCGCCGTCGAGCCGACGAGATCGCAAAACATCACGGTGAGCTGTCGGCGCTCGGCGAAGTCGTGGGCGGGAGGTTCGATGCGGCTTGCCTTCGCGACAGCGGTCGGCTCGGCGGACGTCCCCGAAAGCTCCGCGATGGCCGACAACAGTTTCCGCCGATGTCCGACGAACGCCACGCCGAGTTCCTTCAGGTCGTCCCCCGTCAGGTTGCGGAGGACGTCGCCGTCGATTTGATTGTTACGGAACGCCGGCTCATATTCGCTGAGCCCAAGGCTCCGCAGCCAAGCCCCGACGTCCACGGTCGCCTCCACTCAGCGCGAGCGGATAATCGCTCGCGCGCGGGGTGTTGTAAAGCGAAGAGCACTGCGTCGGGGAGCGGGAGAGCGAAGCGAATCACTCTCCTGTCGCTTGGAAGGCGTTCGCGTTCGTGTCGGCTATCCGCTGCTCACTTTTGGGGGACATAGCTTGAGCGCGGCTTGCAACGCCTGCTCCGTCATGGCCGCTGCATCTATGCGATGGACGACCACAATGATCCCCACACGCCGATGCGAATCGTCGGCGTGCAAGGCGGAAAGACGAGAGTGATCGCGCAGGTTGGCGGCTGAAACAGCGTCGGTCGGCTCGCCAATCAGGTCAGGCGCTCGCGGACGGCAGCCTGCCTCGCTTTGCGATAGCTGGCGAGACCGAGCCCGGCGAAGCCAAGAAGCATCATCGCCCAGGCTCGATTCCTCCGGATCGCCTCATGTCCGTGAGGGGGTAACGCTTCGCCCACACCCCGCTCCGTTCCGCGGCGCCATCGGCTTGATGAATTCGGCGATGACGCTCACGTGAATTGGAACATGGCGGGGTTGGCGGCGATCGCCGGGACGGTCAGTCCCGCGACCGTCAGGCTGTCGCCATGCGAGTCGGAGATTATCAGACCGGATCGGCCGTTGCTGGCGTGGAGCAGCACGGCCGACAGGTCCTGCGCCTGCGTCATGCCGGCGGTTAGATAGGAGAACGAGGACGTCGCCAGCTGGATCGAGTCCGGACTCGCGCCCGAACCGGCAAAGCCGTTGATCGTTTCAACGCCAAAACCCGCGCTAAAGACGAAATGTTCGCCGCCGCTGGTGTTCGCGTCGATGGTCTCGATAGCATGATAGGCAAGCGGACCGCTGCTGCCCGTTCCCACCTGCAAGGCTTCGCTGCCACCGCCTCTTGTGACCGTTTGGCTGGGGTCGTAGAGGACGAGCTCGTTCGAGGTCGAACTGAGGTCCAGATCATCGGCCGCAAGGTTTTCGTAACCGGAGCCGTAAAACGATTGGTACGATGTATAGGCTTTGCCTTGAACGTTCGAATACGTGAATTCCGTCGGGGCGCCGGCGGCCGTCTGAACCTTGCTGTAGGTCAACGCCGCGCCAGCGGCCATGTCCGCTGACGACTGAGACGGGGTCAGCGCGAAGTTGGCGGCGGTGAGCGACACCAGTCCCGCGAGCGTGATGGTAAAATCGGGCAAGGGATCGCTGGCGTCGCCGGCGAGGTCCGCCTGGACAGTGGTGACGTCGTTCGTCGGGTTCAGTTGATAGCGTACCTGGGCGCCGTTGCCGCTGAATGGGGCGGAGCCGATGAAGGTGAAATTCTGGGCGCCTGGCGTGGTGATGTCGGCGTCGATGCGGCTGAGGTCGATAACGTCCTTGGCCGGATCGAAAGCGGACATCCGGTCGCCGCCGTCGCCGATGGCGAGATAGGTCAAGATATTCGCGCCCTGCCCGCCGAACAAAAGTTGGGAGCCGAGACCGCCGACAAAGTTCGTTTCGCCAGAGCCCGCGGACAGGTGTACCGACGCAAAACCGTTGCCCAAGATCGTCGTCGGCGCCGACCCGCTGGCGGCGATGGCGGCGGTGCTGGTCGCAGAGACCACTTTCGCGGTGGGCAGGCCCGCTGCCTCGTAGGCCGCCAGGGCCTGAGCCGAAAAGGCGGGATTGGTAAAGTCGACGATCGTGTTCCCGGTCAAGGTCGCGTAGTTCGCCGTGCCAGGTAAATAAGCGTTAAACGCCCCGAAACCGATGTAGTTGTTGGCGACCGACACGTTGCTGATCGGGTATGGGGAGCTCGGGCCTCCGACTTCGACCGTGGATCCACCGCCCAGCAGGAAATTGTCCGAAACGGTGACATCGTCTAAAGCACCGAACTCATTGGTAAGCCGAATATCACTATTGGGCTGGGCAGGGGCGTCGGCGTTCTCTGTCCCATCAATGAAATTGTCGGTGATGGCGATGGGCCCGGTCGAATCCGGCACGTAAATCGCGTCGGCATGAGCGCCAGGCAAGTATCCCGCCGCGGAGAAGTAATTACCGGAAACGACGCCTGAGGTAATGGCGACCGCATCGCTTGGCGTATCAAGAAAGCTATTGTCCTCGATGGTTATGGCTTGAGTTGAGGCGATCCAGGTATTGGACTCAGTGGGCGATTTGGTGCCTTGAAACGTGGAGTTTTCCACCGTGGCGCCGCTATACGCCGGCGTTTGATACACGGCCCAAAAACCGGTCGTCCCGGTAAACGTGCTGTCCTTGATGGTGACATTGTTGGCGTCGATCACCACCGTCGCCGTGCCAAAATTGATGCCGCTGAGCACGGCGCCGGCCTGAGTGACGTATACGATGTTTTTGGATGGCGAGTAATAGTAAGGCGCCTTGGAATTCTGGGTGAGCGAGGTGAGGTTGAGCAGCGAAGATGCGGCATCAGGATTGCCAGTCTTTGTATCGATGCCCGGGATAACTGCGCCCGGATCCGCGTTACGAATCATTTGAATTTCTGTGGCGGTGAACATAACAACATGCCTCGGTGACAGCGCGGGGAAACCCGCTGCGGCCGAGCAATAGGCGCCCGCCATTGTCAACGGCTGAACGCGACCGTTAAAGTTCAACTTGTAATGGTTTTTGCCGTCGGCTGAGCCTGATCTGCGCGAGCGCGCTTCGAACAGCGGGTCTATTTTCGGACTTTTTTCGCTCGAATCGGACCCTCCGCGTCAAGGCGAGCGCAAGCTCCGCCGAGCGGCCCTTTTCGCCTGGGCCTGGAGGGCGAACAACGGCCCGGTCGCAGAAGCGGTTGTCAAATGGCTGGAATTCGGCCGTAGGCGACGCCCCTTGCATGTTCTGATCATCCGATTTTTACCTTGAGCGGCGGCGCAAAACGTTGGCGCCCGCACTATTTGACCCTCCCTTGAAATCGTGATTTGTCGCGGCTCACGCACCAAATACCGATTTTCCTAGAGTACGCCCCCGTAATGCGGCCCGAACGATACAACGTGCGCGAATCCGAGGCCAAATGGCGAAAGGCCTGGGCGGACGCGCAAATCTTCAAGACCGATAACGACGATCCGCGCCCGAAATATTACGTGCTCGAGATGTTCCCCTATCCGTCGGGGCGCATTCACATGGGACATGTGCGCAACTACGCCATGGGCGACGTCGTGGCGCGCTATCGGCGCGCGCGGGGGTTCAACGTTCTCCATCCGATGGGCTGGGACGCGTTCGGACTGCCGGCCGAGAACGCCGCCATGCAGAACAACACCAGTCCTGCGGAATGGACCTACGCCAATATCGCCGCCATGCGTGCGCAATTGCAGTCGATGGGGCTTTCGCTCGACTGGTCGCGCGAAATCGCGACCTGCGATCCGAGCTACTACAAGCACCAGCAGAAGCTGTTCCTCGATTTCCTCGCCGCAGGCCTGGTCGCGCGCAAGCAATCGAAGGTCAATTGGGATCCGGTCGATCAGACCGTCCTTGCCAACGAGCAGGTGATCGACGGGCGCGGCTGGCGCTCGGGAGCGCCAGTCGAGCAACGCGAGCTCACCCAATGGTTCCTCAAGATTACCGACTATTCTGACGATCTGCTGGCGAGCCTCGATCATCTCGAGCGCTGGCCGGAAAAGGTGCGCCTCATGCAGCGCAACTGGATCGGGCGCTCGGAGGGTCTTTCGATCCGGTTCGTCGTCGATCCGGCGACGCTCGGCGCGCTGAAGGGTGAACCAGGCGCGAGCGAGCTCGACATCTATACCACCCGACCGGACACTTTGTTCGGCGCGAAATTCATGGCGATCGCGCCCGACCATCCGCTGGCCGCAGCGGCGGCTAGCCATGACCCGGCGCTCAAGGCGTTCATCGAGGAGACCCGCAAGATCGGGACCTCGGTCGCGGCGATCGAGACGGCGGAAAAGAAGGGCTACGACACCGGGCTCAAAGTGCTGCACCCGTTCGATCCCGACTGGCGCCTCCCCGTCTATGTCGCCAATTTTGTTCTGATGGAATATGGCTCGGGCGCGATTTTCGGCTGCCCCGCCCATGATCAGCGCGATCTCGATTTTGTCCGCGCCTATGGCCTGGGCGTGACCCCCGTGGTGTGCCCACCGGAACTCGATCCCGCGAACTTCATCATCGACAATGTCGCCTATGACGGCAACGGCGTGATGATCAATTCGCGCTTTCTTGATGGCATGACGGTTGAGCAGGCCAAGGAGGAGGTTTCGCGCCGGCTGGAGCAGATCACGCTCGGCGGAGAGCCGCAGGCCAAGCGGCAGATCAACTACAAGCTCAGGGATTGGGGCATTTCGCGCCAGCGCTATTGGGGCTGCCCGATCCCGATCATCCATTGCGAGAAGTGCGGCGTCGTGCCGGTCCCGGCCGAGGACTTGCCGGTCAAGCTGCCGGAAGACGTGAGCTTTGATCAGCCGGGCAACCCGCTCGACCGCCATCCGACATGGAAGCACGTCACCTGCCCGCAATGCGACGGACCGGCGACGCGCGAGACCGACACGATGGACACGTTCGTGGATTCGTCGTGGTACTTCGTCCGCTTCACCGATCCCCACAACACGTCGGCGCCGGACAACCCGGCGATGGCCGATCATTGGCTGGCGGTCGACCAGTATATCGGCGGCATCGAGCACGCGATCCTGCATCTTCTGTATTCGCGCTTCTTCACTCGCGCGATGCGCAAGTGCGGATATCTCGGTCTGGACGAACCGTTCGCAGGCCTCTTCACCCAGGGCATGGTGGTGCACGAGACTTATCGCGGCGAGGAAGGCCAATGGCTGGCGCCGTCCGAAGTGCGCGTCGAAGCGGGCGGGAATAACCGCCGCGCCTTTCTGCTTGCCGGCGACGAGCCGGTCGAGATCGGTCCGAACGAGAAAATGTCGAAGTCCAGGCGCAACACCATCGATCCGGACGAGATCATTTCGACCTACGGCGCCGACACGGCGCGATGGTTCATGCTGTCGGATTCGCCGCCCGAGCGCGACGTCATCTGGACCGAGGCCGGCGTTCAGGGCGCGTTCAAGCAGACGCAACGCCTATGGCGCTTGATTTGCGAAATCGAGCGCATCATCGGGCCCGAGCGTGCGGCGCTGCCGGCGCACTACGGCGATGAGGCGCAGCGCATCCGCCGGATGGCGCATGCGGCGCTGGCCAAAATCGAGGATGAGATCGAGCGTCTCCGTTTCAATGTCTGCATCGCCACGATCTACGAACTGGCCAACGAGCTCGGCGCGGCGGTTGGCGCGATCAGCGAGGCGCCGGTCGCCGACGATCTGCGCGCAGCCTTCGCCGAAGCCGGCGACATTCTCGTCCATTGCTTCGCTCCGATGATGCCGCATCTAGCGGAAGAATGCTGGGAGGCGCTCGGCCACAAGACCTTCGTCGCGCAGAGCCCGTGGCCGGTCGTGGACCGTAGCCTCCTCGTCTCGCCCGACGTCACCTATGTGGTGCAGGTCAATGGCAAGAAGCGGGGCGAGCTCGCGATCGAGAGGGACGCTGCCCCGGAGCGGGTCGAGCGGGCGGCGCTCGCGCTCGACGCGGTCGTGCGGGCGATGGATAATAAGCCTCGCCGCAGGGTGATCATCGTGCCGCACAGGATCGTCAATGTCGTGGTCTAGGGGTCTTAGCGTCGTCGCGGCGCTTGCGCTCGCGGGCGCGCTCGCGGGTTGCTTCCAGCCCCTTTACGGCGAAGCCGCGCATCCAGGACTGGTCGAGGATCTGCGGGCGATCGAAGTCGCGCCGATCAAGGACCGCATCGGCCATTATCTGGCCGACAATCTCACCACCGACCTCAACGGCACCGGTCAGACGCCGACGCCAAAATATCGCCTCACCGTAACAGTCTCGACCGCTACGTCGACGCCGACGGTGAGTTCGCTCACCAACGTCGCGACATCTGCGACCCTAACCGGCGAAGCCCATTATACGCTGAACAAGGTCGACGGCGGCGCGCAAGTTCTGACTGGCGTCGCCAACGCCTTCGCGGCTTACGACCGCTCCCAGCAGCGGTACAATGATCTGCGCGCCCAGCGCGACGCCGAGATTCGCCTGGCCCGCGCGCTGTCGCAGGACATCTCTCTGCGTCTCGCCGCGCAGCTGGCCGGGAAAACCTCGTGAGGGCCGCGCCCGGGTTGACGCGCGCTCGCACGCCTTAAGGCGATGCTGCTTTACCTAGGACAACGGATCGCCCTGTTCCTGGCGACGCTTCTGTTCGCGTCGCTGGTCGTCTTCGCGGTCATGAACATTCTGCCCGGCGATGCGGCGCAGACCATGCTGGGACCAACGGCGACGCCCGAGGCGGTCGCCGCGCTCTCGCACAAGCTCGGCCTCGATCTGCCGGCGCCCGTCCGCTATGCGCGCTGGATCGTCGGCGCTCTGCATGGCGATCTTGGCCTCTCTTACGCCTATGGCTCGCCGATCGCTCCGCTGATCGCCTCGAGCCTCGCGGTCAGCGCCCCCCTGGCGCTGATGGCCATGGCGCTCGCGGCGGTCATCGGGCTTGCCGCGGGCGTCTACGCCGCGGATCGGCGCGGCCGGGCAGGCGACGGGATCGTGATGGGCTTAAGCCAGATCGGCATCGCGGTGCCGAACTTCTGGCTGGCGATCCTGCTGGTATTGGTCTTTGCCGTGACGCTGAGACTCGTGCCGGCTGGTGGATTCCCAGGTTGGCATGAGCCGGGGAGGGCGCTTGCCGCGCTGATCCTTCCGGCGATCGCGCTTGGCGTCGTGCAGGCCGCGATCGTGACCCGCGTCACCCGGTCGGCGCTTATCGAGGCGCTCAACGAGGACTTCATGCGCACCGCGCGCGCCAAGGGCGTCTCGCGCCGCGCCGCCCTCTGGCGTCACGCCTTGCCGAACGCGCTGACGCCGATTCTTACCATCATGGGGCTGCAATTCGCCAACCTGATCGCGGGCGCGATCGTGGTCGAGAACGTATTCGTCCTGCCGGGTCTTGGCCGCCTCATGCTGCAGTCGATCTCCAACCGCGACACATTGGTGGTCGAGAATGGGGTGATGTTGCTGGCTTTGATCGTGATCGGACTGAACTTCGTCGTCGACATCGCCTGCGCCGCGATCGATCCGAGGCTCAGGGCGCCGGCCGCGTGACCCTCTCGATCCGGTTCCGTCCGCGCGGGGGGCTAAGTCTGTGGCTCGGCGCCGCGCTCGTCGCCGTGCTGATCGCCGCCGCCGCCCTGTCTCTCATATGGACGCCCTATCCGCCGACCGCGATCGACATACCCCACAAGCTCGCGCGCCCCTCCGCGGCGCATTGGTTCGGGACCGACAATCTTGGACGCGACGTCGCTTCCGAGATCCTGGCGGGCTCTCGGGTCTCGATTCTGGTTGGCGTGATCGCGGTCGGGATCGGGCTCGCGTTCGGAGTAGTCCTCGGCCTCGTTGCGGCCTTCTCGAAGGGCCTCATCGAAGACGGACTCATGAAGCTCAGCGACTTCGTCTTCGCGTTCCCCGCGCTCCTCCTGGCGATCATGCTGACGTCGACCTTCGGCCCGGGCGTCGTCAACGCGATCATCGCCATCGGCGTCTACAACGTGCCGATCATCGCCAAGCTCACGCGCGCCACCGCCAATGGCGTTCTTTCGCGTGAGTATGCGCTCGCCGCTCGCGCTGCGGGGCGCGGGCCGATCGCCATCGCCATCGATCACGTGCTGCCCAATATCGCGCCGGCGCTGATCGTGCAGGCGACGATTCAATTCGCAATCGCGATCCTGGCTGAGGCGGCGCTTTCCTATCTTGGCCTTGGCGCACAGCCGCCGCAGACATCGTGGGGCAAGATGCTCGCCGACGCGCAGAACGTCCTCTACAACGCGCCACGGCTCGCGCTCTATCCGGGCATTGCGATCGCGCTCAGCGTGTTGGGCCTCAATCTGCTCGGCGACGGATTGCGCGACGCGCTCGATCCGAAGCTGAAGGCGCGGAGCTAATGCTGCTCGAGACCTCCGAGCTCGCTGTCGACGTCGCGACGCGTCGGGGACTGCAGCGCGTCGTCGATCGGACGTCGTTCTCGCTTGCCGAGGGCGAGAGTCTCGGTGTGGTGGGCGAATCGGGCTCCGGCAAGACGATGACGGCGCTCGCGCTGATGGGCTTGGCGCCTGAAGGCGCACGGGTCTCGGGCTCGATTCGCTTCGAGGGACGGGAGCTCATCGGCCTTCCCGAAGAGGAAATGTTGCAATTGCGCGGCGATCGCATCGCCATGATCTTTCAGGAGCCGATGACGGCTCTCAATCCGCTGCGTCGCGTTGGCGCGCAAGTTGCCGAGCCGCTGATGTTGCATCGGGGCTTAAGCAAGCGCGAGGCGCAGGCGCGCGCTGTCCAGTTGCTCGATCGTGTACGGTTGGCCGAGCCGGAGCGAGCGGCTCGGTCCTATCCGTTCCAGCTCTCTGGCGGCGAACGGCAGCGCGCGATGATCGCGATGGCGATCGGCTGCGCGCCGCGCTTGGTCATCGCCGACGAGCCGACCACGGCGCTCGACGTCACGGTGCAAGCGCGCATCCTCGCCCTCATCGACGGCCTCAAGTCGGAATCGAAGATGGCGATCCTGCTTGTGAGCCACGATCTCGCGGTGATCGCCGGACATTGCGACCGTGTCATCGTCATGTACGCGGGCATGATCATGGAGAGTGGCCCGGTCGAAGCGGTGCTACGCCAGCCGAGGAACCCCTACACGCTGGCGCTGCTCGAGGCCCGCCCGCGGCCAGGCGCGCCGCGCGGCGCTCGGTTGAAGACAATCCCGGGCGCGCCGCCGGTTGCGCAGGAGCATCGCGAAGGTTGCCCTTTCGCAGGCCGATGTGCGCTCACGATCGATTTGTGCTGGACGATGCCGCCGCCCCTGGTCGCCTTCGAGGCAGGGCATGTTTCGCGCTGTCATCGCGCCGGCGAAGTGGGGTTCGCGCCGTGAGCGAAGCGGGATTCGTCTCATGAGCGACGCGCCGCTGCTCGAGGTCTCTTCGCTCGTCAAGACTTACCGTTCGCCCGGCGTCGGCCCGTTTGCGCGAAAGAATGCCCGCCCGGCTTTGGCCGGGGTCAGCTTCTCGATGCAACAAGGACGCTCGTTCGGAATCGTCGGCGAATCGGGCTCCGGCAAGTCGACGCTGGCGCGCATCGCTCTCGCGCTCGATCGGCCGGACTCGGGCGCCGTGCGTCTTCAGGGCCGCTCGCTGTTCGATCTGCCGCGACGGGAATTGCGGCCCATGCGGGCGCATATGCAAATGATCTTCCAGGACCCGTACGGTTCGCTCGACCCGCGCCAGCGCGTCGAAAAGATCGTGGCCGAGCCGCTGGCGGCGCTCGGCGGAGCGACGGGCGCCGAGCGCCGCGCCCGCGTGCGAGCCTCGCTCGAGGCCGTCGGCCTCAAGGCGTCCGACGCTTTGAAGCATCCGCATGAGTTTTCTGGCGGGCAGCGTCAGCGCATCGCCATCGCGCGGGCGCTCATCACCCGGCCGAGGCTGGTCGTCGCCGACGAGCCGGTGTCGGCGCTCGACGTCTCGGTACAGGCGCAGACACTCAACCTGATGAGCGATCTCGAGCGCGAGGCGGGCGTGACTTTTCTCTTGATCAGCCATGATCTCGCGGTCGTCGCGCATATCTGTGAGACGACCGCGGTAATGTATCGCGGACGCATCGTCGAGATCGGCGAGACCGCCGCCTTGTTCGCCAATCCGGCGCACCCCTATACGCGCGAATTGGTCGACGCGACTCCGCGCCTCGACCGGCCGGCGAGCGCGCCGCTCGCGTCGGCGAATGGCGGCCTCGAAGCGGAAGAGGGCTGCCCGTACGCCGCGCGCTGCGCATTCGCTCGTCCGCGTTGCCGCGAGGAGGCGCCCATTCTTGAGGCGAAGGACTGCGGAAGCCGCAAGGTCGCGTGCCACTATCCGCTCAATTAGGTCAGCGTCATTGACGTTAATGTAATGCTTTTTTACATCCGAACGCCCTTGCGCGCTCGTCGGCGGCTTCCAATCTCATACGCGCGCCAGCGGCCGCTCTGTCGGAGCGCCACTGGCGAGAGGACAATGGAGGCTCGTAATGGGCACTGCAGATAGTGCTATGGGTGGTTCGTACGGAGCGCGGGAATTCGGCCCGAGCGAGTGGGCGAGCGCCCGCTGGCGGCGCAGCGGTGGTTCGCGCTGGTCGGCGTTCGAAATCATCGCGATGGTTCTTGGCTTCATCGTCTTTTGGCCGATCGGTCTTGCGATCCTCGGCTATAAGTTCTGGCAGCGCCGATACGGCGGGCCGGATCTGCAGACTTTGGCGACCAACAAATGGCAGGATGCCCGCACCATGATGTCGTCTAACTCTTCTTCGTGGGGTTGTGGCGCAATGAAGCGCGCGGCTGGCTTCTACTCCCCCCCGACCGGCAACGCCGCTTTCGACGAATGGCGGACAGCAGAACTGGCTCGGCTCGACGAAGAGCGCCGCAAGCTTGACGAAGCGCAGCGCGAATTCTCCGAGTACGTTGATGCGATTCGCCGCGCCAAGGACCGCGAGGAGTTCGATCGGTTCATGGCCGAACGCCGGGCCCGCCCGGCCGGCGGCAGCTCCGAAGCGCACTAAGCGTCCCGGACTTTTTCCAACGGTTGCATTCGCTTCCCTTCTTCCCTGACCGGGAAGGAGGGAGGCTGTGTGCTTGACGATCTCGCGCCTTGCAATGGTATGCTCAGGCTTTCCTCGCCAGCCTCGGAGCGTTCCATGCGCCGCGCCTATCGCTTTTTTCTCATGCTTGGTCTCGCCTTTATGGCGTCGGCGAGCCTCGCTATGGCGAAGGACAGCGTGACGATCGGCATGGTGCTCGAGCCGCCGGGGCTCGATCCGACCAGTGCGCCGGCCGCGGCGATCGGCGAAGTCACCCACTACAATATCTTCGAGGGCCTGACCAAGATCAACGAGGACTTCTCGATCACGCCGCTTCTGGCCGAGAAATGGAGCTTTTCGCCCGATCTCAAGACCCTGACCTTCACCCTTAAGCCGAACGTCAAGTTTCAGGATGGTGAGCCGTTCTCCTCAAAGGACGTCAAGTATTCCTTCGAGCGCTTCGCCGCCAAGGACTCGACCAACAAGGACAAGGGATTCTTCTCTTCGATCGAATCGATCGACACGCCAGACCCAATGACGGTGGTGCTCAAGTTCAAGCATCCGAGCTTCGAGGCGCTGTATCATCTGGGCATGGACACCGCAGTGATCCTCGACGAGAAGAGCGCGACGAGCGAAGCCACCAACCCCGTCGGCACCGGACCTTACAAGCTCTCCTCCTGGACCAAGGGCTCGTCGATCACGCTCGACAAGTGGGATGGATTTCGTGACGCGGCGAAGATCCCGATCGCCCACGCGACGTTCCGCTTTATCTCCGATCCTTCAGCCGCCGTCGCGGCGATGCTTGCTGGTGATGTCGACGCGTTCCCGCGCTTCGCCAATGTGCAGGCGCTCGGCCAGTTCAGAAGCGATCCACGGTTCCAGGTGCTGGTCGGCGGGACCGAGGGTAAGACCATCCTCGCCATGAACAACAAGAAGAAGCCGCTCGACGATTTGCGCGTGCGTCAGGCGATCGCTTATGCGATCGACCGCAAGGCGATCATCGATGGCGCGATGGATGGCCTGGGCGCGCCGATCGGCAGCCATCTCACGCCCAACGATCCCGGCTACATCGATCTGACGGGCATGTATCCGTACGATCCCGAGAAGGCGAAGGCGCTGTTGAAGGAAGCGGGCGTCACGACGCCGCTCGAACTCAGCCTGATCCTGCCGCCGCCGCCTTATGCGCGTCAGGGCGGCGAGATCATCGCAGCCGAGCTTGCCGAAGTTGGGATCAACGCCAAGATCCGGGACGTCGAATGGGCGCAATGGCTCAGCGGCGTCTACAAGGACAAGAACTACGACTTGACCATCATCAGCCATGTCGAGCCGCTCGACATCGGCATCTACGCCAACCCGAACTATTACTTCCAGTACGACAGCCCTGCGTTCCAGGCGATCTACGCCAAAGTGACCGCCGCGCCCAATCTCGAGGCGTACAAGGCGGCGCTGGGCGAAGCGCAGAAGAAGCTTGCCGAGGACAGCGTCAACGCCTTCCTGTTCCAGTTGCCAAATGTCACCGTCGCCGACGCCAAGCTCAAGGGCCTGTGGAAGAGCGCGCCGATCTTCGTCAACGATCTCTCAGCGATGGCATGGAAATGACTCAACACGCTAGGGCGGCAAAAGGGCTGAGCACGCAGCCGTTCCGGATGTCGGCGCTGGAAATGCAGCGCGCCTATCGAACGCGCGAACTGTCGCCGGTCGAAGCCATGACTTCCGTGATCGAGCGGGTCGACGCTTACGAGCCTCACATTCATGCGACTTTTCTTTATGCTCCGGAGCGGGCGCTGAACGAAGCGCGCGCCTCCGAAGCGCGCTGGGCCAGGGCTGAGCCGATCGGGCCGCTCGACGGCGTGCCGGTGACGATCAAGGACAATATCGCGACGAAAGGCGACCCGACGCCGGTTGGCGCGGCGGCGAGCGACATGACCCCGGCCAAGGCCGATGCGCCGCCGGCGGCGCGGCTGCGCGAGGCGGGCGCGATCATCTTCACCAAGACGACGATGCCGGACTACGGCATGCTGTCGTCTGGCCTATCGAGCTTCCATCCGCTCGCGCGCAATCCGTGGAAGCTCGACCGCAATCCGGGCGGATCGTCGGCGGGGGCGGGGGCGGCGGCGGCCGCACTCTATGGCCCGATGCATCTCGGCACCGACATCGGCGGGTCGGTGCGCCTGCCGGCTGGCTGGTGCGGAATCTTTGGTCTTAAGCCGAGCGGGGGACGGATCCCGATCGATCCGCCATACATTGGCCGCGTCGCCGGCCCGATGACGCGCGATGCGGCGGACGCTGCATTGATGATGGCGACGCTGTCGCTGCCCGACGTCCGCGACTATGCGAGCCTCAAATACGAGGAGCTTGACTGGACGATCGCGCCCGCGTCGCTCAAGGGTCTGCGAGTCGGCCTCATGATGGAGGCCGGCTGCGGCGTCGCGCCGGCGCCTGAAGTCAGCGCCGCTGTCCAACGCGCGGCGCGGGATTTCGAGGCGGCGGGCGCGCATGTGGAGCCGCTCAAGCCGTTCCTGACCCAGGACCTGCTCGACGGCCTCGACCATTTCTGGCGCACGCGGGCGCTGACCGACCTCAACACGCTTGCTCCCAGCAAGCGCGCCACGGTGCTGCCGTTCATCCGCGAATGGGCGGAATCGGCGAGCGGATTCTCGGGCGAGCAGGTGTTCCGAGGCTTCAGCCAGATCATGGGCATGCGGAAGGCCGCGATCGAAGCGACCGCCCCATTCGACTGCGTGCTGTCGCCGACCGCGCCGATGACGGCCTTTCCCGCCGAATGGGCGTCGCCCAGCCGCGATCCGCTGCATCCGTTTCCGCAAGTTGGGTTCACCGTCGCCTTCAACATGTCCGAGCAGCCGGCGGCGTCGGTCAATTGCGGCTATGATTCCGACGGCCTGCCGATCGGGCTGCAGATCATCGGGCGTCGATTTGACGACCTTGGCGTGCTGGCGATCGCCCGGGCCTTCGAGGCGATGCGGGCGCAGGAATCAAGGCCCTGGCCGGAGCCCCCGGCTGCCTGATAGAGATCGCGCATGGTTGGGGTAAAAGCTTTGAAGGTGTTGGTCCTTGCCGCCGCGGCGGCCATTCTCGTGGCTGCGCCCGCTCGCGCCGAGGATTGCGGCAGAAATGGCGAGGGCTTCAGCGCTTGGCTCGCCTCCTTTAAGCAGGTCGCCGTTGGCAACGGCGTGTCGCCGAGGGCGGTCGACGCAGCGCTCGACGGCGTCGCTTATGACCCTGCGGTCAAACGGCACGACGGCGGCGTCGCCATGTTTGGACACAACTTCGCTGGTTTCGCAGCGAGCCATGTCACGCCGGGAATGGTCTCGCGGGGTAGGGCGGAGCTCAAGCGATATGCCGCGCCGCTGGCGACGATCGAGCAGCGCTTTGGCGTGCCTGGACCGGTGGTGGTGGCGATCTGGGGCCAAGAGACCAGCTTCGGCGGCGATAACGGCTCGTTTCCGACCTATAGCGCGCTCGCCACCCTCGCTTGGGACTGCCGTCGCGCTGAGCGATACCGCGCCGAGCTTGTTGACGCGCTTATGCTCGTGGACCGCGGCATCGTCGCGCAGCCGCACTCGCTGCGCGGCGCTTGGGCCGGCGAGATTGGCCAGACGCAGCTCATGCCTTCGGCCTATCTCATGTACGCGACGACGCCTGACGGTTCGGGGACGCCGGACCTCATTCACAATTCCGCCGACGCGCTCGCTTCGACCGCCGCTTTCCTCAAGGGGCATGGCTGGCAGCCAGGCGCGGGATGGAACGAAGGCGAGCCGAACTTCGCCGCCATCCTGCAATGGAACTCGGCGGAGATTTACGCCAAGACCGTCGCGCTGTTCGCGGACCGGCTCGCGGGGAGGTAGAGGTCTGGCCCGACGCGCACGCGCCGGCGCGGTCGAGCGATGCGCTTAGGGTTGGCCTGGGGCGCTGGAATATGCCGCTTCATCCGCAGGAGGCCAGAGAATGAACGCCGAAGGTGATCTCGCCTTGAGGGTGCGGGCCGCTCTTCAGAGCCTCGAGGCGGTGCGCGAGGTGAAGATGTTCGGCGGCGTCGGATTCATGGTGAACGGAAATCTCGTCGCCGCGGCGTCCAACCGTGGCCTTCTTCTGCGGGTCGGCAGGGAGCGTCAGGACGAAGTGCTGCCGCAGCCCGGGACCCGGCCGATGGAGATGCGAGGCCGCCGCATGGAGGGATATGTCTACGCCGATCCGCCACCGCGCTCCGAGGATGCGATCAAGGCCTGGCTTCAGTCGGCGCTCGACTATGTCCAAACGTTGCCGCCGAAGTCGGCCGATGCGAGACTGAAGCGGACGAAGGGGAAAAGGAAATGACCCGCTTCCTGCTCGGCGTTCTGGCCTGTCTCGCGCCGACCTTCGCCTTCGGGCTCGTCCCGAGCCTCGTGCTGTTCGGGCTTGCTTTGCCGCCCGGCGGCGGCTCCCAGTGACGTTTGCCGCCAGCCGGTAAGCCTTAACCATCGTCGCATATCGTTTCGCGCATGTCCGCACTCGACGACCACGCGTTCGCGCCATTGCGTCTGACTGACAGCCGGCTGCTCGGCTTCGCCGTCGGGTTTGCGCTCGCGGCTGCGGTCGGCTTTCTTGCCCATGAAGCCGCGCCCGGAGCGCCCGCAATCATCCTGAGGGGCCTTACAGGCTTCACAGGACTTGCGGCGCTTGCGTTGGCTTTCACGCTGGATGATGCGGCGCTGGCGAAGTTCACAAGGGCCGTTGCCGCTGCTGTGGGAATTGTCGTCCTCTGTGCGCTCGTCGGTCCGGACGCGAGGCTGAGGCTCGCCAGTTTCGCTTCCGCTGCGTTCGGCGTGGGACTCGCTCTGTGGCTCGCCCGGAGCGCGTGGGCGCGCCCCAAGGTTTCATGGCCCCTCGCGGCGCTGTTCGCCGTAACGCTCGGGCTCCTGTCCGCCTACGCAGCCTATCTCGTGCTCGCCTCGCGCGACCTCATGATCGCCGACTTCATGACCTATCGTGGCATTGCGATGATGGTCGCGCAAGTCGCCGACGCGGGCGCCTGGCCGCTGCTGCTCGGCGCAACCGTCCAGTCCGTCACGCAAGACTATTCCTGGGCCCCGGGATTGGTCCCGGGTCTTCTGCTGGCGCTGACGGAGCCGACGTCGCGCGCAATCTACACCTTCGGGCTGCTCGCTCTGTACGCCACCCCAGCCGCGTTGGCGCTCGCGATCCTGGCCCGCGATTGCGCCCGCCGCGCGGCGCTCGCGCGCGACGCGCAGCCGGCGATCGTCCTCGCGCTCGGCGTCGCCTGCGTGTTCCTCGCTTATCCCGTCGCGTTTGCGGTCGCCGCGCGCGGCATGCCCGACGTCGGCGGGCTGGTGCTGGTCGTCTGCGCGCTGCGGCTGGCTGAGCGCCTCGCGCGTCTGCTTGCATTGCGAGAGGGCCTCGACGCGCGCATTAAGCCGATAATTCGCCGCGTCGCGGTGGCGCTGGCGCTGAGCCTGTACGCGATGTTCGCCGTCCGGCGCTGGTATGCCTTCGCCGCCGCGGGAATCGTCGTCATGCTGGCGCTCGAGGTCGGTTCGATCGCGTTCAGACGAGGCGCGCGCTTTCGCTGGCAGGACGCCGTCGCGGCGGCGGCGCTCGGCGCGCTCACGCTGCTCGCGCTCTTAAGCCCACTCCTCGTCGATTGGGCGCCGAACTTGAGTGCGCATGACTACGCGCAAAGTTACGCCGGTTATCGCAAGCCTCCGGACGTGTTCCTGCGTGAGCTCGGCGACTGGGTCGGGCTCATCCCCGCAGTCGCCGCGTTGGCCGGCGCGGCGTTCCTTTGGGCGCGCTCGCACGACAAGCGCCTCTTGCGTCTGACCCTTGGCGCCGCCGCGATCGCCACCGTATTGTTCCTGCGCATCCAAACCCCCTACATCCATCATCTCGATCTGATCGCGCCGGCGATTGTCGTACCCATCGCGGCTTCGCTGATGCTCCTCTTCGCACGCGCGCCTCGCGCCGCGCTTCTCTGTGTGGCCGCGCTTGGCGCGATCACACTCTCGCCATTTGCCCGGGCGCTCAATCCGCTCGGCCTTGCGCCGATCGCCGGTCTGCCTCGAGCGCCGCGCGCCGATCTCGACGAACTTAAGCGCCTGAAGGATTGGGTCGATCAGCGAGGCCGGGCCGACGCCAAAGTCTGCGGCCTTGGCTCGAGCTATACGTTCAGCGGCCAGCTCATCGGGGAATTGTGGCAGCTGCGCCCGGAGCGCGGTCTAAGCAGGCGCGACCTCGGCGTCGCGATGCCCGACGTCGATACGGTCGACGGGCCGCCGGGCGTGGCCCTGAAGGATTGCGCCATCATCATTGTAGGCGATCCGGTCCAGACCCACCTCGATCCCGATTACCAGCAGACGGTTATCGTGCCGTCGCGCGAAATGCTGATAGGGCAAGGGATCGGCGCGAAGTTCCGCCGCACCGGCGAAATCTTCCATCTGGAGAATGGCGTGAACGCCGTCGTGTTCGAGCGCTTGGCGCCGCTGGACGATTCAGATATCGCCGCGCTGCAAGCGCGCTGGCGCGCCGCCCGCGCCTCGCTGGGATTCGACGAGGCCGGGCGGCAGTAAGGCCGCGCCGTTCTTCCGAACTCAGCTAATGGCCGCCTTGTCTCGCGACGTCCGCGGTGCGCACCGTATGCTCGGCGATCATGAGTTCCTCGTTGGTCGCGATGACGAACACCATCGTGGGAGAATGCTTGGCGCTGATGATCTGGGCGTTGGCGCGGTTCGATTCGGCGTCGAGATGGATGCCCATCCATTCCATGTCCTTGAGCGCCGCTTCGCGTACCTTCCATGAGTGTTCACCGATCCCGGCAGTGAACACGATGGCTTCGGCGCCGTTGACTGTCGCCGCAAGCCCAGCGAGTTCGCGGCGAATGCGGGAGACGAAGTAGTCGATAGCGTCGCGCGCGGCCGGGCTGTCGGACGTCTCGAGCTCGCGCATGTCCTGCGACAAGCCCGACATGCCCTTGAGGCCGGAGTTCTTCCATAAGAGATCGGATATCTCGTCCGCGCTCATCTTCTTTTCGGCCATGAGATAGAGCACCACGCCCGGATCGAGCTGCCCGCAGCGGGTGCCCATCGACAGCCCGTCGAGCGCGGTAAACCCCATGGTCGAGGCGACGGCGCGGCCGCCGTGGACCGCGCACATCGAGGCGCCGTTGCCGAGATGGGCGATGATGACGTCCTCGCGCGCGATCCGCGGCGCTATCGTGCGCAGCTTCCGGGTGATGAACTCGTAGGACAGGCCATGAAAACCGTAACGGCGCACGCCCTCGTCGTAATAGGAGCGAGGCAGAGCGAACGTGTCGTCGATGAAAGGATGGCCGCGATGGAAAGCGGTGTCGAAACAGGCGACTTGCGGCGTTGACGGGAACGCTTTCATCGCCGCTTCGACGCCGGCGACATTGTGCGGCTGGTGGAGCGGCGCGAGCGGAATGAGCGCCTTCAGCTTCGTGAGCGTGGCGGCGTCGATTAGGACCGGCTCTGCGTAATCCGGCCCGCCGTGGACAATGCGATGGCCGACCGCGGCGACCGAGGAGTCGTAACCCGCCCTCTTAAGCCAGCCGAGAATGGCGCCCATCGCCGCCGCATGATCGACGCGGAGCGACTGCTCGAAGCTGAGCTCGGCCGTCTCGCCCGAAGCCGTCTTGACGGCGCCTTTCGCCCTCGCGCCAATCCCCTCGATCTGCCCCGAGGCGAGCAGGGTCGGCTCGCCTCCGCCGGCATGTCGGAACGCGGCGAATTTCAGCGACGACGAACCGGCGTTGAGAGTGAGGATCACCGAATCCAAATGCGTCACTCCGCCGCCTTATCGACCGCCAGTTTGCCGCTAAACGCGTGGCCGGCTCGCCGCCAGTCTTGGTAAAGCTGCGTACAGAACGCGAGCCGGGCGCGATCATTGTCGGCCCGGCTCGTTAGCATCGCCGACGCTTTCGTCCCCGAGCGCCAGCCCCGTCGCTTTCGCCCACGCGAAGGAGCTCCTTTTACCGGATTCGAGATTGAGAACAAACTAACATATTGGCGGGACAGGAGACCAGCGAGGCGGCGCCTCCGGCGCCACGGTTTCGATTGTGCGCCGCGTGAGACGAGTTTGGCGCAGTGACAGCTGAATGAAAGAGCTGCCAGTGCCGGATCGCGGCGCCCGAGCGGAGGGCGATGCGTCGCTTCGCGGCCAGACCTTGCGGCGGCCCTGCCGGACTTGATTCTGCCGCGACTATGCTGTCTTAAGCTGCGGCCCGCGGGACGTCAGCCCGCGACCGAGCCGCCGGGACTTTAGATGAACTTTTCCCAACGCCTGACCTTTCTGTTCTCGGCGCCGATGTTCGACGCCGACGACCTCGAGGGCCTCAGGGTCAACCAGATCATAACCGCCATCGAGCGGATGGGATTCCAGGTCATCAAGGCGCGACGTCTCGAGGACGCCGAGATCGCGGTGCAGACCGACGCCGCGATCGGCTGCATGGTCGTCGACTGGGGCAAGAAGGGCATCGAGGGGAAGGCTGCTTCGCTCATCAACCTGATGCGCAAGCGCGGCCTCGATATGCCGATCGTCGTCCTGATCAGGCGCAAGCGCTTCGAGGACATTCCGGTCGAGGTGCTCGACTTTATCGACGGCTATGTGTTCCTGGCCGAAGAGACGCCCGAATTCATTGCCAGGAACCTGGTCTCGCGGCTTAAGCAATACGCCGACACGCTGAAGACGCCGTTCTTCGGCGCGCTCGTCGATTACCAGGAAGAAGGCAACCAGTTATGGACGTGCCCGGGGCATAACGGGGGCGTCTTCTACAGCCGCAGTCCGATCGGACGCATCTTTGTCGAGCATCTCGGCGAAGCGGTCTTTCGCGACGACCTCGACAATTCGATCCTCGAACTCGGCGATCTCTTGACCCACGAGGGGCCGGCGCTTCAGGCGCAGAAAGAGGCGGCGGCGATCTTCGGGGCGGAAAAAACTTATTTCGTCCTCAACGGCACCTCGTCGTCCAACAAGATCGTTCTCACCAACCTTATCGCCGAGGGCGATCTCGTGCTGTTCGATCGCAATAACCACAAGGCGGCTCACCAGGGCGCGCTGCTGATGGGAGGCGGCATTCCAATCTATCTATCGACCGACCGCAACGCCTACGGGCTGATTGGCCCCATACGCCCGGAGGATCTCGACGAGACCACCATACGCGAGCGCATTCGAGACAATCCCCTCGTGACGGATAAGGAGGCGTGGAAGCGCGAACGTCCCTTCCGCGCTGCGGTGATCGAACAATGCACCTATGACGGCACGATCTACGACGCCGAACGCATCGTCGAGCGCATCGGGCGCCTTTGCGACTACGTGGTGTTCGATGAGGCCTGGGCGGGCTTCATGAAATTCCATCCGCTTTACGAGCGACGGTTCGCCATGGGCTTGCGCGACTTAGGCGAAGCCTCGCCCGGGATTGTCGCCACCCAGTCGGCGCACAAGCAGCTCGCCAGCTTCTCGCAGGCGTCCCAAATTCATATGCGCGACCGGCACATCAAGGGCCAACGCCGGCGGGTCGAGCATCGGCGGTTCAATGAAGGCTTCATGCAGTTCGCCTCGACGTCGCCGTTCTATCCGCTGTTTGCCTCGCTCGACGTCGGCGCGCAGATGATGAAGGGCCGATCCGGGGAAGTCTTGTGGGACGATGCGATCCGTCTCGGGATCGAATTGCGCAAAAAGCTGCGCGCCGTCCGACGCGAGTTCGAGGAGAAGGAGCGGGATCCCGCACGGCGCTGGTTTTTCGACCCCTTCGTGCCGCAGCGCGTCTCGATCCGGGACGCTGCGGTCGATGGCGCGATGCACGATGTGCCGTGGGAAAGCGTGTCGACCGAATTGCTCGCGCGCGATCCGCGCTATTGGGCGCTCGCCCCGGGCGAGCCGTGGCACGGCTTTCAGTCGCTTGAGCCGGGCTTCGCCATTACCGATCCGGCCAAGCTCACTCTTCTCACGCCGGGCTTCGACCGCGCGACAGGCGCCTATGAGGCGCATGGCGTGCCGGCGCCTGTCGTCGCTCAATATCTGCGCGAGAATCGGGTGGTGTCGGAGAAGAACGATCTCAACTCGCTGCTGTTTTTGCTGACCCCTGGCGTCGAGTTCGAGCAAGGCGGGCACCCTCGTTTCGTCGCTGGTCGCCTTCAAGCGGCTGCATGACGACAACGTCCCGCTCGAGGACGCGATGCCCGAATTCGTCGCCAAGCGGCCGGCGCGCTATCGTGGCAAGCGGCTCAAGGACCTCTGTGGCGAAATGCACGCCTTCTTCCGTGACGCCGGCGTGAGCCAACTGCAAATGGCGCAATTTGCCGCCAAGCATCTGCCGGAGACGGCCATGACGCCGCACGAAGCCGCGCGCCAACTGGTGCGCAACAATGTCGACTATCTGCCGCTTGCCGAACTCGACGGCCGGATCGCAACGACGCTGTGGGTCGTCTATCCACCTGGCATCGCGACCATCGTTCCCGGCGAACGGCTGACCGAGCGGGCGCGGCCGATGATCGAATATCTCAAGATGTTCGAGAAGAGCGCCAACGTGTTCCCAGGTTTCGAAGCCGAGGTGCAGGGCCTCTATCGCGAGGTCGACGCTTCCGGGGCGATCCGATTTTATACCTATGTGGTTCGCGAGACGCCCGCCTGAGCCGTCCTCGAAGCCGGCGGAAGGGGAGGGCGGGTTGCGCCTCGTGGACAGGAGAAACGCACGCCCAGTCAGGGTAGGCACGGTGTAGAAGCCCTGCTACCCCTCGAAGGCCCCTGAAGCGTGTCGTCAACTCCGCCCCAGAACGATCCAACGCCGCCTCGGTCCGGGGCGAGCCGCCGCTTGCGCTGGATCGTCCTCGGCGCGGCGGCGATCGTCGCCTTCCTGTATTTTGTGCCGATCACGTTCATCGCCTATACGTCGGACGCCTATGTCCGCTCCGACTTCGTGGAGCTCGCCCCCCAGGTGTCGGGCGTCGTCAACCACGTCGACGTCGCCAACGATCAGAAGGTCGCAGTCGGCGACCTTCTCGCAACCCTCGATCCCGAGCCTTTCGCGCTCGGCGTCGACCTCGACCAGAAGCGGCTCGATGGCGCGGCCACCGCAGCGAAGGTGAGAGACGACGAGGCCCGGGTGCTCGCAAGCGCGCTCGAGACGGCGAGGGCGGCAGTCACGCTGGCGCAGCAGGACTATGACCGCATCGCCGTGTTGGTGAAGCAAGGCGCGGATGCCGAGGCCGTTCTGGACCGCTCGGTGGACGACCGGCAGAAAGCGCTGGACGCGGTCACCAGCGTCGAAGCGAGACTGCGCGTCAATGCGGCGGAAGTCGCCTCGACGCATGCGGAAGTGGCCGTGGCGAAAGCGCAACTCGCGCTCGCCCAATATGATCTGGCGCAGACGCGCCTCTTCGCATCCGTCCCAGGCTTCGTGACCAACCTCTCGCTGCGGCCCGGCGACTACGCTAAAGCCGGCGTTCGGATCGTCGGCATCGTCGATGACACGCAGTGGCGCGTCGTAGCCAATTTCAAGGAATACGTCGCGGCGGGCCTGAAGCCGGGCGCGCGCGCCTGGATCTGGCTCGACAGCCATCCTTGGCGCCTGTATCCGGCCCGGGTGTTCGCCGTTGGACGGGGCGTCGCTCGCCACGAGGACGAGCAGCGGCTCCTGCCTTATGTGGCGCCGACGACCGACTGGATACGCTTGTCGCGTCGGCTGCAGGTGACGCTCTTGTTCGACCCGATGCCCGACGTTCCGCTGTTCATGGGGGCGGACGCGCGTGTCCTCATGTTTCCGTGAGCGAGCCCGCGCCGCGGCGTGACCTCGACCTTCGCCTCGCTGATGCGCTGAGGGACGAACTTGCGAAATTGCGCTTGTCGGGCCCGACGGCTGGCGTCGCCTTCCGCGCCGCACTCGCCAGCGTTCTTTCGATGATCGTCGCGATGGCGCTCAACCTCGACAACCCCTATTGGGCGGCGATCACCGCGGTCTCGATCGTCGTGCCGGACGTTTCGAGTTCCTTTGTCCGGAGCGTCGATCGCTGCCTTGGAACGGTGACCGGAGCGGCCGTCGGGTATTTCGGCGCGCGGTTCGTTGGCGAGCCCCTCATATTTCAGCTGATCTGCGCGAGCGCGGTCGCCTTCGGCATCTACGGGACGGAGCGTAGCGTCCACGGATACGCCGTGCTCCTGGGCGCGGTGACCGTGGTGCTCGTCATGTTCGGCGCGCTCGAGGCGCCGAACGAGGGGTTCAGGCTCGCCGTCTATCGTTCGATGGAGATCATGGTCGGGGTCGGGGTTTCCTATCTCGTGCAGGTTGCGCTCGCGCCCGCCGCCCGACCGGCGCCTGTCGGCGCAAAGCCCGGAATTTTTGCCGATCCGGTCGACGAGGACCTGCTCGCCATTGCCGTCACGGGGGGGCTCGCCGTCGCTTGCATCCCGTTGACCTGGGAGGCGCTCGACCTTCCGGGGCTGGGGCAGACACCGATCACCGCTTTCGTGATCCTGGTCGCGATGCGGCGCGGACCCGCCTGGGTGGCCGTCAACCGCGTCGCCGGTTGCGTCCTGGGCGGCGCGTACGGGCTCCTCTGCATGCGCTTGGTGGGCGACGCCTTTGCCGTCTGGATTCCGCTGCTCTTCGGCGGCCTCTATGTCTGCTGCTACATCAAGGAGCGCAACGGCGAGGCTTCCTATACGGGGCATCAAGCGGCGGTCGCGGTCATCATGTCGATGGTGCAGGGGCTCGCGCCTTCACAGGACATCCTGCCTGCGATCGAGCGGCTGGTCGGGATGATCGGCGGGATTGTCGTGGTCATCGTCGCTCGGGCCGCGGCGGCGCCCCTCGTCGCGCGCGCGATCTCCGCCATTCTTCGCTCCGGAAGCAACGTGATGCGCGACCCGCGCCGGTCGGGCGAAGGGGAGCGACGGGGAGTTCCGCGTGGAGGGGATTTGGCGTAAAGGGCGTCCCATGGACATCACGAACGGCGCCCCCTCGGGCGAGGCAGACGAACGGATCGACCTTCCTCGGATTGTGGTGCGCAATTCGCGCGACGGCGATGTGCCGGGGATGCTTGCGATTTATCTGCATCATATCCGGCGCGGGGTGGATCCCGGCGTCGACGGCGATTTCGAGGCTCCCGACGCCGACGACCTCAAGCGGCGGCGCCGATCGATGAACAACCGCAAGATGCCGCATCTGGTGGCGGAAGAGGCGGGCACGGTGGTCGGCTACGCTTACGCGGTGCCGTTTCGCAAGCGCCCCGCCTACCGGTATACGGTCAAGCATTCGATCTACGTGCGCAGCGACCGGTTGCACGCGGGGATCGGTCGTCAGCTCATGACCGCGCTGATCGACGCCTGCGCCGCGGCGGGCTTTCGCCAGATGATCGGCTATATCGACGGCGCCAACGTCGCCTCGATCAAACTGCATGAACGGTTCGGCTTCCGCCAGGTCGGCTATCTGTCCGCGGTCGGCTACAAATTCGGCCGCTGGACGGACTCGATCATGATGCAGCGTTCGCTTGGGCCTGGCGCGACCGAACCGCCGACGGCGTGAACGGCTCGGCGCCATCCGGCATGTGTCGGAGTGTTCGAAATCTTGTATTTGGCATGCAGCATCAACAGACAGATCGGCATGGCGCTTGTCGCGCTGGTTCTTTTGCTCGTCCATTCGGCGCTTGCGTTCGAGCGACCGGCCCCGCCGCAAGTTTTGTTTGGCGACCTTTATGCGGACGTCGAGCTTGAACGGATCTTTCCCGACGGCAAGGAGTTTGCCGACGCAACGGCGAAGTCCCCGCCCGCGGACATTTTGGCGCTTTACCACTCGCGGAAACCGAATTCGCTTGAGGCGCTGAAGCGCTTCGTCGTCACCCATTTCGACTTGCCGGCCCAAGCCGCCACGCCGCAAGCAGCGTCTGGACATATCCCCATCCGCCGGCACATCGACGCGCTCTGGACGCTGCTGACCCGCGACGAGCCGATTGTGGCGCCCTATTCGTCGCTGCTGCCGCTGCCCCGGCCTTATGTTGTGCCGGGCGGCCGATTCCGCGAGCTCTATTACTGGGACTCGTACTTCGTCATGCTTGGTCTTGCTGAAAGCGGGCGCCGCGACCTCCTTCAGGACATGGCGGCGAACTTCGCCAATCTCATTGACACCTATGGCCACGCGCCGAACGGAACGCGCTCCTACTACCTCAGCCGTTCGCATCCGCCGTTCTTTTTTAAAATGGTCGCGCTCATGTCTCCGTGGGATCCGGCGGCGGCCTTCGCCCGCTATTTGCCGGAACTCAAGACCGAATACGCATTCTGGATGGAGGGCGCGAACGATCTCAAGCCGGGCGACGCACATCGCCACGCGGTCGCGCTCGAGGACGGGTCGATCCTCAATCGCTATTGGGACGACAGCGACGCGCCGCGCGATGAATCCTTTTCCGAGGATGTCACGCTCGCCGCGGCGACGCACAGGCCACCTGGGGAGATTTATCGCGACATTCGCGCCGGCGCGGAAAGCGGCTGGGATTACAGCTCGCGCTGGTTCGCCGATGCGCAAACGATGGCTTCGATCGACACGACCGAAATCATCCCCGTCGACCTCAACGCTCTCATGTTCGGGCTGGAGAATGCGATCCGGGCCGGCTGCGAACGGGCCGGCGACTACAATTGCGCCGAGGATTTCGCCAAGCGCGCCGCCGCGCGGCGAACGGCGATTAATCGCTATCTTTGGGATCCATCCCGCGGAATCTATCTCGACTATCGCTGGACGAAGAAGCAGCCAATCGACCACGTCACCGCCGCGACCCTCTATCCGCTGTTCACGCGCGTCGCGAGCGAAGCGCAGGCGGCGTCGGTGGCGAAAGCCGTCGAGGCTGAATTGTTAAAGCCAGGCGGGATTGTCACAACGACGCTGGACACGGGGCAGCAATGGGATGCGCCGAACGGATGGGCGCCGGTGCAGTGGATCGCGGTCGAAGGGCTGACCAGCTATGGGCTGAACCAACTCGCCGAAACGATCGCGTGCCGATGGATGGTCAACGTCTCCCGCGTCTATCGCTCAACCGGCAAGCTGGTGGAAAAATACGATGTGATCGCAACCAACCAACCGGGCGGAGGCGGGGAGTATCCTACGCAGGATGGCTTTGGCTGGACGAATGGCGTGATGCTGAAGCTGATGGCGCTCTATCCGGCCGACGCCGATCTTCAGAGCGCCGACCTTTGTCCGGGCGGAGACGGCGGCCGCGCAGATTAAAGATTGGGCAGTATGCTACGGGCAGGACGTGTGGTAGCGCAGTTCCATCAGGCTGCGAGGAACATTCTCAGCTCTTGCAGGAACCGCGGAAAGGCGGGCTCGTCTTCCAGGATCAGGTGATTGCGGCTCGGCAACAAGACGAACTGGGCAGCCGGGATGCCCGCCGCGAGCCTCCTGCCAAGCTCGAATGGAACGCGAGCGTCGTCGCGGGCGTGCATAACCAAGGTCGAGACGGTCACCTGGCTCAAAAGCGCGCTGACATCGATTTCGCTGGCGGCGATCAAGTTGCGCACAGCGTCTTCCGGCGAGGCGGATATCCGTTGCAATTCGTTGAACCAGTCCGCCTGCTCCTTAGTGCCGCCGGGAATAAATTGCGACGTGAAGAGCTGGCGAAAAGCCGGGTTCTCCTGGCCCCAGCCGACACGCATGAGGGTCCGCATCGCCGCCCTCTCTTCCTGCTCCGCCACGGACAGAGCGCGCTTCGCCGAGCCGACCGCAAATCCCCCGTATAGAGCCAGATGCGTGACGCGCTCGGGATGCCGCACCGCATAGGCGATGGACACCGCGCATCCCTGCGAGATGCCGAGCAGCGCGAAGCGTTCGAGGCGGGAAGCGTCCACGACGGCCTCGAGATCGCTGACAAAGGTCTCCAAAGAGACATCTTCGACGTCGCGGTCCGAGAGACCGTTGCCGCGTGCGTCATAGCGGATCAGCGAGTGGTCGCGCGACAGCTCGCGATAGAGGTGCCGCCAGATCGGGCTCTCGAAATCGAACTCGAGATGCGTCATCCAGTTTCCGGTCTTGACGAGCGGCGGCCCGCTGCCCACGCGTGAGTACGCGAGCTGCACGCCGTCCCGCGTCATGCAGAAATGAACTTCCTGTTGGTGACCGTGCGCAGGTCGGCCGCTGCCGCCAATCGCCTCATCATCCTCAAGTCGCCATTCCCGAGGTTCAGGCAGCGTCTCGATGTCCGTCGGGGCGAGCCCATAGACGCCGATCGCGCGGGAGATGTTCTTGACGATCTGTTCGCCCAGGTCGGCAAAGGTGAGCGCGAGCTTGTCTCTGATCTGGTCATTGGCCGCGCGCGAGATGCACACGCCCCCCGGCTCGCAGAGAGCTTCCAGGCGGGCGGCAATGTTGACGCCATCGCCGAAAATATCGCCGTCGTCGATGATGATATCGCCGATATTGACGCCGATGCGAAAAACGATGCGCTTGTCCTCGCCGATGTCTGAGTTGCGACTGAGCATGCCGCGCTGAATCGCAACCGCGCACTGGACCGCATCGACGACGCTCCCGAATTCGACCAGCGCGCCGTCACCGGTCGTCTTGACGATGCGGCCATGATGGCCTGCGATCGCGGGGTCGATCAGCTCGCGGCGATGGGCTTTGAGCGACGTCAACGTGCCCATTTCATCGACGCTCATCAGCCGGCTGTAGCCGACGACATCGGCAGCGAGAATGGCCGCAAGCCTGCGCTGGGCGGGCTTTCTTTCCACAAGCACCTCCCGCCGGCATCCTATTCCGTGCGGCGAAGGGATTATCGACCGCTTGCGGTCGGACGGCAATCAATCTCTCGGATACCGGAGCTCAGCATGAGACTCTTGCGACCGTGCCGGGCGAGCCGCGATCGGTGCCCTTCGCCGACCGCGCGCGCGGGATGGACCTCGAAACCACCGTCCGTTGCAGTATAAGCCTCGGATTCGGGCGGCGCTTACGTCGCCACCGACTCTTCGCGCGGTCTGCACCCTTAGCCTTCAGCCGCCGGCTCACGGATCGATTGACCGGGTTCGACCCGAGGCGGATCAGTGGGGATGGACGCGAGGCGTTGATCTATAGCACGAGCCGCCGGTCAAGGAGTCGCCGGAGCTTGCGCGATCAAGCCCGCCAAATCCGCCGCCCGCTCGACGCTCCGGGCTTTCACGCTCCCCTCACGTCCCCGCGCCTCGACGTTGTGGGCGGGGAGATCGTCCGGACCGAAGCCGGCGCGCGTGTAGACCTCTTCCGACATCACCACTTCGCACCCGAACGTCTTGGTCAGCTGTTCGAGACGGGCGGCGACGTTGACCGGGTCGCCGATCACGGTGAATTGCGCATGGCGCTCGTAGCCGATGGCGCCGGCGATGGTCACGCCGGCGTGGACGCCGATGCCGAAGCGGATCGGCTCGACCAGCGCATAAGCCAGCGCGCTGTTCAGGCTGTCGACCCTCGTGGCGATTGCGGCGCTGGCGGCGACCGCTTGCCGGCAGGCGAGGTCGGGCTGACCCCCCATGCCGAACAGCGCCAATAGCCCGTCGCCCAGCACTTGATTCGGCTGGCCGCCGGCGCTCAACACAGCGCTGCTCACCGCGTTGAGGAACTGGTTGATGATGAACACCGTGTCGTACGGCAGGCGCCTCTCGGCCAGCCGGCTCGATCCGCGCATGTCGACAAACATGATGACCACGTAACGCTCGACTCCCGAAGAGGCTGTTCCGGTTCGATGGGCGTCGATGGTGGTCGCGTACGGGGAGAGCATAGGCACGAACGCGATGTCGCTGGTTGGGCGAAGCTGGCAGGCGAGCCTGACCTCTGGGCCCGCTTGGACCCGCTCGAGCACCGCCTGCTCGGCGGCGCTCGGGGCTGGGAGGTCGATGACGTCGCCAAGGATGCGGATGCGGCAAGTCGAGCAGCGGCCACGGCCGCCACATACATGCGCGTGTGGGATATTGTTGATGAGGCTCGCCTCCAGCACGCTGAAGCCACGGGCCACGCGAATCGTGCGGTCGGGATAGGTCAGCCGGATCGAGCCGACGCGGCGCTCCCGCCACTGCCGGATGCCTCTGGCCGAGAGCGCAGCGGCCAGCGCCGCGGCCAGGAAGGCGAGCGTGCGCGTGCGCTCGTTCAGAAGGACCGCGTTCTGAGTTGGGGTCCCGACCTGCTCGGGCGACAGATTGCGCGCCCGCCACGCGGGGTCCTGGACCGAGAGCAATGTCTGCTGGCCGCCCTGATAGAAGCCGAGCAGCGCTAGTGTGGGCAGAAGCACCGCGATCGAAAGCATGAGTCCCTTCACGCGCGGGTAGAACGGCTTGAGCCGCAGCCAGAAATGGACCCCGAGGCAGCCGTGAATCCAAACGATCAGCAACAGAACCGCTTGCAGGGCGCCGAGCAAGGGCGCGTTGACCCAGAAATTAACGAGTTCCTGCGCATATCCCTTCTCGAGCCCAAATTGGCTCAGCGCGACGCGGGTTCCCATCACGTGATTGGTCAACAGGAATGGGATGGAGAGGCCAAGAAAGAGTTGGGTCGCCTCGAAGTCGCGTCCAACGGAACCGGCGTCGCTCATAAAGCGCCCAGAAGCCGAGGCTCATATGAATGAGCAGCGAAACGTAGAGGATCGCCGCGCCCGGCGGCGATTGCCAGATCAGCTTCTGGATGGCGAGGCCGCTCTCCATTGCGCCAACCGAAATGTTGCCGAGCGCGAGATTGGCGACATGCAGCGTCACATAAACATAAATTACGAGGCCGGTCGCGAGCCTGATCTGGCGAAGGCTGGGCATTGCGGCTCCATCTGCGCCATCGCGTCAAAGTCATCAAGCGCGGGAGCGCTCAGGCTCCATCGGCACGCGAACCGCGATAAGAGCGCCCATGCCGCTTTCGATCCGGTCCATTGAGACCGCCGGCCCGCCCGAGGCGCGCGGACCCGGCCATCGCGCCCGGCTGGGCCGGCGGCGCGGCATCGACGCTGCCGCCGGGGCTAAGGAGCGCTTGCGCTCGTGTCGCTCAGCGCCGCTCCTTTAACTGACTAACCCGGTGGTCGAGGCGCTGCAGCGCGAGAGTCAACCCTTCGTAGCCGAGTTTATGGGTGTCGCCGAGGCTCGACAGTGCGGCCGTGGTGCTCTGGTGTTGAGTAAGCGGGAATCTGTGATGAGGGTAGTTCGCCTTAACAGGCTGTTCAACACAATATCGGAAATGACGATAAAAGTGAAAGGATCGCGGTTGAACATACAGAACACAGTGGGTCATAATGTTTTACCGCGGCGGCAGCGTTGCCGCTTGGGGGCGTTGCGACCGGAGAGCCGCTGTTCTGGGCGACGTTCAGGCGACCCTACGCTCAAGGACTATCCAGCGAAACGCACAGGTCACGGGAAACCCGGGGGCTCGATATGTGACCCGGATCACAGCGCGAAAAGTGTGAACCCGCTAGATAGTCCATTGGTCGAATGTGTTTGGAGCATATGATGAGTTCGAACGTCCGAAAGCAGGCGGCTGGGGGTGTCGCCCGTCCCCACGCCAACGAAACCTCGGTCGGCGGAACCGGCGCAAGTGGAACGGTCGACAGCGTTGACGCCAAAAACGGCAATGAAACGCGGAAGTCTCCGAACGCCTGGCCGGCTGAATTCGGCTGGGACTTTCCGTTTGACTCCCCAAAACCCACTCGATGATCTGAGCGGGAAGGGCGGTTCAGTCCACCCTTCCGGCCGGTCTGCGGTCTCGGCCGCACGGATTCGCTGATCTGGGTTCCCATCCTTGCCACCTCGGGTCCAGCGCGGACCCCGAGATGGCCGCCTCGCCATAAGAGTTCGAAAGACGGGCGCCTTTCGGGCGCCCTGCAGCTCTTCAGCGGCGATGGCGGCGGCCCGTCATTTGGTCAAGCTATCCAAAAGTCGCGCGATCTGGGGTTTCAGGGCGTCGCAAGTCACCGCGCTGGCGAAGCGTTCGGCGGCGCCGAGGTCGGGCGTCGCTCGGACGCGGTTGAGCTCCGCCGTCTCCCGGCGGCAGGCGACAGCGTCCGTTCTGTTGGCTGTCTCGGCGTCGGAGGTCGCGCCCTCATGCGCTCCCGCCTCGTCCCGCGCAGCAGCGGCGGCGCCCGCCGAGCCTGGCGCGACGTTGAGGCTTTCCATGAGCCGGCGGACCTGTGGACGCAACTCTTCGCACTTGAGATCGCGCCAGAGCGACCGGGTCCCATCCGCGGAAGGCTCCTTTCGCAAGCGATCGAGCACGGCGCGCTCGCTCTCGCAGACTTGGGCGAGCGCACTGTCCGAAAGAGAAGCCGAATTTACCGGCGCCGGCGGGACCACCGCATGCGAGCCCAGACTCTCTATCAGACGCGGAAGCTGCGGGCGCAACGCCTCGCAGCTGAGTTCGCTCGCGAACCGTCGCGCCTCCTCGCCCGTAGGGTTTGAACGCAGCCGCGCGAGTCGGTCTTCATCGCGCCTGCAAGTCTCATCGGAGGTCAAACTCGCAACGTCCGCGCCCGCGAGGGGAGACGCCTGAGGCGCCGCCTCGTTCCCAGCTTGTGGGGCGGCAGACGCGCCGTTCGGGACAACCGCCGCGGCGGGCTTAGGCGCCAGTCTCTCGATGGGACCGACGACCTGCGGTCGCAACTTTTCGCAGCCCAGTTCACTTGCGAAGCGCGAAATCTCGCCGCTGGACGGCTTGTTGCGAAGCTGCGCGAGACGGTCCTCGTCGCGTTGACAGACCTCGTCCCGAGCGAGCGCTGCAAGTTGTTGCGTCGCGGTCGCGACGTCCGTCCCGGCAAGGGGCGCCGCAGGAGGCGCGGCCTCGATCTTAGCCTTCGCCTCCGCGGGCGCCTTCAGTCGAAACCGGCGCCGCGTCCGCAGCGGGAGCAGCGTCCCTCACGGGGGACGAGACAGGACCCGTGGACTCGCTTCCTACTCCCCCGTCCGAGGATGCGCGATTGGGCGCCTCCGCATTGCCAGGAGCGGGAGCCTTGTCGGCAAGGAGCAGTCGCTCGACCTTGGCCGTCGCAGATTGGGCGTAAGACGCGAGCGACCCGAGCTGCTGGACAATTCCGTGGCCCCAATCATCCTCGGTAGGCGTTGCTGCTCGCGAGGCGACGGGCGCTTCAACGGAAGCGTCATTCCCGCCAAGCCGTTTTCTGACCTCCGCCTGCGCGGATCGCGCATAGGCGCCGTTCGGGTGAGCGGCGAGGAACGCGCGCCATCCTTCGAGCGAAGCGAGCTGTTTGGCGACCATATAGTCGAGCTCTTCATCAATGGACGCTGGCTTCGCGGGCGGCGCAGGCTCGACAAGGGCGACCGCCGTTTCCCGCTCAACGTGGGTGGCGGGAAAAATGTCGTCGAGGCTCAAGGGTCCAAGGACGATATAAGCGCCAATCGCAACCGCCAAGGCCAGAAAAACAGCGTATTTGAGAAGTCTGCTCATGCGACCCCTCGCCCGCGTGTTTCACCCCACAACCGATAATAACATATCCTTCCACAGTCGCGCGCTGGCCGTCAATCCACGTCGCGCGCCACCCGGAAGCCGTTTGCGTAGTACCGAACGTCCTCGTCGTAACGAAAACGGGCCGAGGAGCGCACGGCGAGCGCCTTGTCCGCGAACGAGCCTCCCCGCAGAACGCGAAGCGAGCAGTCGCCTCTCGTCCACGCCGACCCGTCGCTGGGGGCGCCGCGGTATATTGGGTTCCAACAGTCCTCCACCCACTCGGCTGCGTTCCCGGCGGTGTCATACAAACCGAAGGCGTTCGGGCGGAGCGAGCCCGCGGGCGCAGTCTTGCCGTCCTCGCTTCCCTTGCACTCCGCGCACTGGGCATGCCCGGTCCCGACGTCCTTTCCCCACCAGTAAGGCGTCGTCGACCCTCCTCGCGCCGCATATTCCCACTCCGCCTCGGTCGGCAGCCGATAAGGCTTTCCCGTCGTCTTTGAGAGCCAAGCGATGAACTCCTTGGCGTCGTCCCAACTGACATTCGTCAGCGGGCGATCTCCCCGCCCCCAGCCCTGATCCGGGGGGCTGAACTTGCAACCGGACCCCGCGACGCATTGGTCCCACTCGGCAAACGTCACTTCGCGGCGGCCTATGGCGAAGTTCTTAGGAATGCTGACGTGGTGAACCGGCTGCTCGGTTGGCTTTGTGGTCGAGCCCATGTCGAATTCGCCCGAAGGGACGATGACGAGTTCGGGGCAGTCCGAGCAGTCGCGAAACAGTTCTCCGGGAAGGCGCTTTGCCTCGGACTCCGCGGCCCGTGACGCTCCCGCCAAGCAGAACACCAGTACGAGCGCGACCATCGCCGCTGCAGCACTCGCCAAACGCCCCATGCGCCAGCTCCGCGTGATGTGATCCCCACGACTTGCGTCAAGCGATCTCAAGGCGATAGCATCTGACGCGCCGGCCAACAAGAAGCCCCGCCATCCGGGGCTTGGGCGTCTGATCAAGAGATTGAAATTGCGGCCGTCCGGGCTCGACGGCCGAAGAAGGCGCGTAGCGACGCGAATGTGCGCCTCGCCTCAGCGCGCCCGGAAACGGGCGGCGAGGCTTAAGAGATAGACGAGGCCGGAGAGGGCGGTGATCCAGAACGACGTCGGCCAGTCGGTGTAGTAGGCTAGCGTCAAGCCGCCCCACGCCTCCGCGAGCGCGAGACCCGCCGCCAGCGCCACTCCGCCTACGAGCCGTCGCGAGAAATTCTGCGCCGCTGCGGCGGGGCCGACCATCAGCGTGAACACGAGGAGTATGCCGACGATTTGCGCGCATTCCGCGACCGCGATGCCGACAATCGCCAGAAACGCCACCGAGACGAAGCGAATCGGCACGCCGCGCGCTTCGGCAAGATCCGGTTGCAGCGAGGCGAAGATGAGCGGTCGGGCGATGGTAGCCAGCGCAACGAGGCTGCCGATCGAGAGCAAGGCCAACGTCGTGAGCGCCCGATTGTCGACCCCGAGCACGTTTCCAAACAGCAACGCCGCGGCTTGCGTCGCCCCGGTGGTATAGAAATGCAGGAACAAGAGGCCTAAGCCGAGCGCGAGCGACAGCATCATGCCGATCGCCACGTCGCGCTCGGCGAGCTTCTCGCCGAACAGTCCCATGCCGATCCCGCTGACGAAGCTGAAGCCGACCAGGCCCGCAAGCGGCGACAGGCCGAACAGAACCGCTCCGGTCGCGCCAGTGAATCCGACATGCGACAACGCGTGCCCGGCGAAGGTCTGCCCGCGCAACACCAGGAAGAACCCGACCGTTCCGGCCAGGATCGCGGCGACGCCCGACGCCGCAAAGGCCGTGCGCATGAAGTCGTATTCAAGCATGCGCGTCGTTGTGATCGTGCGAATGGCCGTGCCCGTGGTCATCGTGGCGATGCGGGTCACGCTCGACGTCGACGTCGCCGGCCATGACGAAATAGCGGTCCTTGACGCGCACGACCTCAATCGGCGTCTTATAAAGGCGAGACAGCACCGGCCCGTTTACCACGTCGTCGACGGCGCCGATGACCGCCGCTCCCGCGCCGAGATAGAGCACGCGGTCGATCGCGTTGACCAGCGGATTGAGCTCGTGGGCGCTGAACAGAATCGCAATCTTCAAATCGTCGCAAATGCCCCTTGCGGTTTCAACGACGCTTTTCTGATGCGCCGGATCAAGCGAAATCAGCGGCTCGTCGAGCAACAGAAGACGCGGCCTGCCGATGAGCGCCTGGCTCAAAAGCACACGCTGGCGCTCGCCGCCCGAGAGTTCGCCAATCGAGCGGCGGGCGAGGTCGCGCGCGCCCACTTCGTCGAGCGCCCAGTCGATTTCGCGCCGCGTCGCCTTGTCCATCCTGACCAGGCCGAAGCGGCCGCCGATCGCCGCCGAGGCGACGACGTCCCAGCCGGTCAGCCTCAGACCCGCGATCGCTCCGTGGACTTGTGGGACGTAGCCGATCGCGGCGTTGCCGCGGGTAACCGGCCGGTCGAACACGCTGATTGCGCCCGAGGCGACAGGAACGAGGCCAAGCGCGGCGCGCATGAGGCTCGTCTTGCCGGCGCCATTCGCGCCCAGCACGCCGACGAATTCCCCTTCCTCAATCGCGAAGCTGGCCGCCGAGAGGATATCCCGGCGGCCGAGCCGGATCGTCACATTGTGGAAGCGGAGCGCGCTCAACTACGCCCCGCCGGAGAGGGCGTGATCGAGCGCGTTCAATTGTCCCATCATCCAATCCTGATAGGTCGAGCCCACCGGCTCGGTCTCGGAGACGCCGACGACCGGGATGTTATTGTCCTTGGCCATCTGCACCAGCTTGCCGACCGCGGGCTCGCTCGCTTGCGCGTTGTACATCATGGCTTTGACTTTGTGGCCCTTGAGGTCGTTCTCGAACGCCGCCACTTCCGAGGGGGTCGGCTCGGCATTGTTCATGACCGCGAGCGCGTATTTCTCGTTATGGACCTTGAGACCGATAAGCCCGGCTTGATAGCCGAACACCGGCTCCGACGCGGTGATCGGCTGGCCGGCGTAGGACTTGCGCATTGTGGCGATCTTGTCGTCGAGGGGCTTGAGCGAATCGAGGAACTTGGCCTCCCCCTGCTCATAGTCCGCCTTATGCGCCGGGTCGACGGCGATGAGATCGGCGACCAGCGCCTTCGCGGCGGCCTTCATATAAGCGGGATCGTACCAGAGGTGCGGATTATCGCCGGGTTTGTGGCCGACCAACCTCGCTACGATGATCTCCTTGCGGTCCGTCGCCTTGTGAGCGCTGAGCAGCTTTTCCATCCATGGGTCATAGTCGACGCCGTTGACGATGACGATTTTGGCGTCGCTCATCGCCTTCGCCGTGTCCGGGCTCGCCTCGAACAGGTGCGGATCAGTGTCCGGATCGCTGAGAATGCTGGTCACCGCGACATTCGCGCCGCCGATTTGGCTCGCCAAGTCGCCGTAGAAATTCTCCGCCGCGACGACTTTCACCGGGTCAGCGAATGCAGGCGCGCTGAGCGCGCAGACTGCGATCGCCGCGAGAACACTAAATTTGTTGATCATGGGGACAGACCTCCCTTTCGGGTTCAAGCGCCACATGTGCGCAACAGAGCGCGTGTTATGTTATACGTTATCGATAGGCAAGCCCAAACACGCGATCACATGTCCCTTCCCGGCTTCGACCGTGATATGAGCGAAAGCGCAATGAGGAAAAGGACAGCGTCGATGAGGAATTCGCGCCTCAACCCGAACGCCATCGTCTGGCAAAAGCAGGTGGAGAGCGCCTGCGCGCGGCAGGGCCTGCATTTGACCCCGCTCCGTCGGCGCGTTCTGGCCATCCTGGCCGAAAGCTCCGCTCCCCTGGGCGCCTATGCGATCATCGACCAGCTGTCGCGGCTTGAGCACAAACCGATCGCGCCGCCGACCGTCTATCGCACGCTCGACTTTTTTCTCGACAATGGATTCGTGTACAAGATCGAGAGCCGCAACGCCTATGCGCCCTGCGAGCACCTCGGTCACGCGCATCATGGCGCGCTGCTGTTGTGCGAGAAGTGCGGACGGAGCGACGAAATCGAGGACGTCAAGCTCGACCGTCTGTTGCAGAAAGCGGCCGCCCGCGCCGGCTTCGCCCCGCATCGGCAGATGGTCGAGCTCGTGGGCCTATGCCGGGACTGCGCGGCGTAGGCTAGCGTCAAAACCCCCGTTTCAACCTAAACCGGCCTTTGCTGGTGAGGGGCTGCAAAATCAATTTCGCCACCACCTGACTCGCTTCCCCTGGTTTTGATATCCTGCAAATTGGCCTAGCTTGTGATGGAAATGCAACGATCAATCGAAACGTCGCCAGTTCATCACGCTCCTTGGCGGGGCGGCCGCAGCGTGACCACTCGCGCACGGGCGCAGCGTCCGGCGATGCCGGAAATCGGTTAACCTCAGCAGCAGGTCAAAGGCTATTTTGATGAAGGCCACATCACTCGCGATCCGATTGGTCCTATCGGTTAGTTGCGCGATGCTTGTCGCGCCAGCCGTGAGTGAAGACACTGGTGTCGGTCCACCGCCCGCGCTGGCGGCAGGGCAAGCGCCGCCGCTGCCGCAAGTGGGCCCATTGGCGGAGCCACGCTCATCAGATCAGGTCGGCTTTCCCACGGCTTTGACCGAGTACGTCATCTCGCCGACCACGCTCAGGCCCGCCAGAGTCGCATTGGGTCAGAAGCTTTTCTTCGAGCCTCGGCTCTCCGGGGACGGGTCCGTCGCCTGCGCCACCTGCCACGATCCGGCGCGGGCCTTCACCGACGGCAGGCCCGTGTCAGTCGGCATCCATGGCCGTGTCGGCCAACGCAACGCCCCAACCATTCTGAATGCGCTCTATAACAAACATCAGTTTTGGGACGGCCGGGTTGATACGCTGGAGCAGCAGGCGGCGCTGCCGATCACGAATCCCTTCGAGATGGGGTCGGCAAGCATCGGAGACGCCGTATCCAGGATCGCGAGCGACAAGGACTACCAAGCCCAATTCATGCAGGCCTTTGGCCGGGCCGTAAACGAGCAGGATATGCTGAGCGCCATTGCAGCGTACGAACGGACGCTGGCTTCGTTCAATTCACCCTTCGATCATTTCATCGGGGGAGAGGCGAACGCCATCAGCAACTCGGCCAAACGCGGTTGGGAATTGTTCAACACCAAGGCCCGTTGCAACCTCTGCCATGCGTTGACGGACAATCAGCGGGACGTAACCCTATTCATGGATAATGATTTTCACAACATCGGCGTCGGCATCCTCCGGCATCGCGTAACCCCTTTGGCGCAGCAGGCCGAGCGCGAGCTGGCGCAAGGAAATCTTTCCGCGGTCGACACCGCGGCGATCGCCAGCGATCTGTCGGTGCTCGGGCGCTTCCTCGTGACAAGGAAGCAGGAGGATATCGCATCATTCAAGACGCCGGGCCTGCGGAATGTGCTCGTGACCGGGCCCTACTTCCACGACGGGTCCATGGAAACACTGTGGGACGTCATGGATCATTATAACAAGGGTGATGGAATCCGTAACCCGTGGCTCGACAAGGACATGCAGCCGTTGGCGTTAACGGAGCCGGAGATCGATGATGTGGTGGCGTTCCTTGCCTCGCTGACAAGCGCACAATACAAGGAGCTTGGTGATCGGGAGTATGCACGTCAACTGGCTCTATCGAAGGTGAATCGCTCACAGCGGGACACCGGACGGGCTTTCGGCCCAAAGCCGAAGCAGCCGCCGCCTCGTCCCCTCTGATTGTTCGGCGAGATTGCCGAAACCCTACGATCCAAGTTGGAGCCGAGGCGCATGCGTGGGCAGCTCACGGCCTCGTCCATCGAATGAACCAGTTCGCCGCCGCGACGGCGCTGTCGCCGCGACCCGCGCGGAGGGGGTTGCTCGCGGAGCGCCCTCACCCCGCCCTGAGCCGTCCAGGCGCACGCCTGCTCGCGCACGTTGGCGGGCGCGGTTCCTCCATGGGAGGTCCGCTTCCTGACCGAGCGCTCGACCGTCTATCGCACGCTCGACTTTTTTCTCGACAATGGATTCGTGTACAAGATCGAGAGCCGCAACGCCTATGCGCCCTGCGAGCACCTCGGTCACGCGCATCACGGCGCGCTGCTGTTGTGTGAGAAGTGCGGACGGAGCGATGAGATCGAGGACGTCAAGCTCGACCGTCTGCTGCAGGAAGCAGCCGCACGCGCCGGCTTCGCCCCGCATCGGCAGATGGTCGAGCTCGTGGGCCTATGCCGGGACTGCGCGGCCTAACTTATGAAGCGGAGATGGATCTTCGCGCGGCCGATCTGGGCCACGATCATCGCGGCGCTCGTGTTTGTCGCATTCGCGATCGTCGCCATTCGCCCGCTTCGGGAGCCGGTCTTGCGAGCCGCGGGATGGGCGCTGGTCGCAAAAAACGAAGTGGTCGCCCCCGCCGACGTCATCGTCTTGACGGTCGATTCCGGCAGCGCCGGAGCGCTTGAAGCGGCGGACCTCATGCAAAGCGGCGTCTCTAAGCGAGTAGCGGTTTTCGATGAGCCTCCGACCATTGCACAGGCCGAGTTTGTTCGCCGTGGGCTGCCCTATGAGGATGAAGGGGCAAGGCAGATTCGCCAATTGACGACGCTTGGCGTGACAGACGTCGTGCACATATCCAAGGTCAATGGCACTGGAGACGAAGGTCAGGTGCTTCCGCGATGGAGCGACGAGCAGCATCTCCGATCCATGGTGGTGGTGGCCACTAAGGATCACTCGCGACGATTGCGACGTGTGCTCGATCGAGCCATGAAAGGCCACGCCACAAAGGTCACGGTGCAAGCCGCGCGCTATTCCAATTTTGACCCCGATCGATGGTGGGAAAGTCGCGGCGGCGTCCGGACAGAAATCGTCGAACTCCAGAAGCTCTTGCTCGACGTCGTGCTGCACCCACTGTCATTTTAACGCCGAGCTTTTCTGTGCGACGCCCGAAGCGTGCTGCTTGGATTTGCTTCGGTACGGATGCTCGCGAATAAGTATATCCCTCCAGCAGAACGAGGCCCCACATGTCTCCAAATCAAACCGACAAGGACGAGGCGGCGCCGGGAAAGTCAGCGCGTTTCGACGTTACGGCAATCGCCGCCAGCTTTCCTCCAACGGCCTCGACTTTTTTGATCGACCGTTATCTGACGAATCGAGAGGCGGCCAGCGCTCGCGTCTTCCGCGTCTACAAGCCAACGCCGCCGCACTACCACGCGACTTGTGACGGTACCTCTTCGTCCTCTCGGGACGCGGAACCGTCTGGATGGAGGATCCGTCGACCAAGGCGGAATTCGCCCCAGGAAACCTATTGTTCTTCGAGCGCGGCACGGTGCATGCGATGCCCGACCTTCTTGAGGAGCCGGTGATGTTCCTCTCCGTCGACACCCCGCGGCGCGAGCCTACCGATATTATCTTCGTCAACCCCGAAGACGGCACGCCTGCCACCTTCATGGCCCGCAACGCTCCGCGGTAGATCAGATGGGCCATAAAGCAGCGCGCCCTCACCCCGCCCCGAGCCGTCTCAACCAGGCGCGCGCCTGCTGGCGCACGTTGGCGGGCGCTGTTCCGCCACAGGAGGTCCGGCTCTTGACCGAGCGTTCGACGCCGAGCACGTCGAAGGCTTGCCTGGTGATGCGGGGCTCGACGCTTGTCATCTCGTCGAGCGTGAGCTTTTCCAGCGCCACGCCGCGCTTGGCGGCGAGCGCGACAATGCGGCCAGTGACGTGATGAGCATCGCGGAACGGCATCTTGAGCGCCTGCACCAGCCAGTCGGCCAGATCGGTGGCGGTCGCGTAAGCAGCGCCCGCCGCCGCCTTCATGCGCTTGGGGTCGGGCGTCATGTCCTCGACCATGCCGGTCATCGCGGCGAGTGAGAGCGCGAGCGTGCGGAACGCGTCGAACACGCCTTCCTTGTCCTCCTGCATGTCCTTCGAATAGGCGAGCGGCAGGCCTTTCATGACCGTGAGCAGCCCGATGAGCGCGCCGAAAATGCGGCCGGTCTTGCCGCGCACCAGTTCCGCCGCGTCAGGATTGCGCTTCTGCGGCATGATCGACGAGCCGGTCGAGAACGCGTCGGAGAGCTTGACGAAGCCGAATTGCGGCGTCGTCCACAGCACAATCTCCTCGGCGAAGCGGGAGAGATGCGTCGCTGTGATCGCCGCGGCCGCGAGCGATTCGAGCGCGAAGTCGCGATCGGCGACGCTGTCGAGCGAATTGGCGGTCGGCCGGTCGAAGCCGAGCGCCTTGGCGGTCATGTCGCGGTCGATCGGGAACGAAGTCCCAGCGAGCGCAGCGCTGCCCAGCGGACATTCGTTGAGGCGCTTGCGCGCGTCCTTGAAGCGCCCCGCGTCGCGCCCCAGCATCTCGACGTAGGCGATGAGATGATGGCCGAAGGTGACCGGCTGCGCCGATTGCAAATGGGTGAACCCCGGCATCACCATCGCGGCGCTGTCGAGCGCGCGACCGGCGAGCGCCCGTTGCAATTGGGCGATCTGGATAAGGATCGCGTCGATCGCGTCGCGCACCCAGAGGCGGAAGTCGACCGCGACCTGGTCGTTGCGCGAGCGCGCCGTGTGCAGCCGGCCTGCCGCCGGGCCGACGATCTCGGCAAGCCGGCCCTCCACGTTCATATGGATGTCTTCGAGCGCGCGCGAGAACGAAAACGTCCCCGCCTCGATTTCGCCTTTGATTTGGGCAAGACCCTTCGCGATCGCCTCGGCGTCGGCGGCTTCGACGATTCCCTGGCGGGCGAGCATGGCGAGATGGGCCTCGGAGCCGGCGATGTCCTGGGCCGCAAGCTTGCGGTCGAAATCGATCGAGGCGTTGATCTCCTCCATAGCTTCGGCCGGACGCCCAGTGAAGCGGCCGCCCCACATCGTGTTGCTCATGCGCGTCGCCTCAGGATGAAATGGACATGACGAATATCGATAAGCAGCCGCGCCGGCGACGTTTTCTCGCGCCCATTGTGGGCGTGCTGGCGGCGGTTGCGGCTGGAGCGGTCCTATACGGGACGGTCGCGCCGGCCCGCAAGGCCGCGAGCGATTGTCCCGCCAACTCGGCTAAGCTCGCAGCGCGGCTCGCGCCTCTCGCCAAGGGCGAACTGGCGGCGCTCCAGGTGGCGAGCGAGCCTCAGCGCGCGATTCCGATCGCCTTCGAGCGCGACGACGGGGACAAGCTGACGCTCGCCGATTTCAAGGGCCGTGCGGTGCTGCTCAACCTGTGGGCGACCTGGTGCATTCCTTGCCGGGCAGAGATGCCGGCGCTGGACCGGCTTCAAGCCGCCAAGGGGGGGCCAGGGTTTGAAGTGGTGGCGGTGAATGTGGACACGGCGCGGCTCGAACGGCGAGCCGCCTTTCTGAATAGCGTCGGGGTGAAGTCGCTGGCGCGCTTCTCGGATTCGAGCGGCGACGCCTTTGAGACCCTGCACAAGGACGGCAAGGCGCTCGGACTGCCGGTGACCCTGGTGATCGACAAGAACGGTTGCGAGCTCGGGTCGGTCGAGGGGGGCGCCAAGTGGGATTCGGCTCAGGCCCAGGCGCTGGTCGAGACGCTTAAGGGCGGGTAGGGTGGAAGGTCGCCTGCGGACGAGCAGCGCGCCAGGGCTCAGGCTAGACAACGTGGCCTGTTTGAATTGGCAATGAGTAAAGTGTCTGCGTAGACCGCGCAAACAAAATGTCACCGTAAACGTGCCTCATAAGCGTATGACCGTTAACCGCCTTGCAGTTGCCGACAAAACTTATAAATACTTCATTTAACGTCGTCGATTACCTTGAAGCCAAGGTTGATCTCGTTTTGGGCTCGTGAAGCCCACCGGGCTCCTGGCCGACCACCGCGACCTGGACCATCCAATGGCAAACCTACCTGTTTACTGCGCCGCTGCCGCTCTCCTTGGCTCCTGTCTTGCTCTTACCAGTGTGGATTTTACCAGGCAATCGGCCCCCCTGGTCGCTGCGGGTGTCAAGGCCGGCGCCAATCCTGCCGTCGTCGACACATGTAGAACTGGCCCACAGGGAGAATATACAAGTGATGATTTTTTTCGCGACACGAACGGTATGCCGGGGATAGAGGTTGATCGGATGGTTGAGACGTTCTCTCTGTTGAACTGTGGTCGACCGTCTTCTCAGTATACGCTTGGAGATTTCATGTGCGATCCGAAGTTTAAAGGCATGTCGTGGAATGAAGTTTATGACATAGCCAAAGTGACCTCAGTCGCAAGATGCGGTCAGTGAGCCCGTCTTGTGATGCTTCGGAATTATGGTGTTCACAAATTTTCGCTCGACTGCCGCGCAACCGTATACCCAAATAAAACATAGCAGGCTGTTGAAAAACTCATTTCCGCCGCAGTTCGATTCTGTTTCGGACTCCCTTGGATTCCGTTGTGTTCCCGGTTTCGACCGTGCGCGGCGGACTTTTTCAACAGCCTGCTAGAGGGCCGCTGAGCGAACGGGCAAGGCGATGCCGGCGCGCGGCGACGGGCGCGGATCGAAAATAAGATTGACGCGGCGGTTGCCGCAGCGCGGGCACATCATCCGCTCGCGCAACTCGGCGAGCGGCATGTTGCGCTCTCGCGTCCAGACCACCAATCTGTCCGGTCCTGGCATTTCATCTTTCCTTTTTCACCGAGGGCATCGGTAAGGATAATCGCTGATTCGTACGGGCTGGAAACGGGAAGGCGGACGGCGCATAGTGCGATCGTGCCAAATACCTCACCCTATAGCGTCAGTGTAATAAAAGACGCGAATCGTCCCGGACGTTATCGGTGGCAGGTGTTTGAGACCGCAAAGCTGCGTAACTCGTCGATGTTCAGCTTTGCAACGAGACGCGAAGCCCAAACAGACGCCGAGCTGTTCATCGAAAAGCTCGTTGCCACCTGGCAGAGAAGCAATGACAAACCGCCCAAACCCCGCGACATCTGAATCCAATGGGCGAAACGCAGGGTCACGCCCCATGACCCCTTCAGATACGCTGCACATCACCGCCGAATTAGTGGCGTCCTTCATCTCCAATAATCATTTGCCGGCGGGTGAGCTGCCGGCCCTGATCCAAACAATTCATGTCGCTTTGACGAGGCTCAGGGATGGGGTGGAAACTCAGGCCCCTGAAGAACAAACCAAGGCGCCGGCGGTCTCGATCCGGCAGTCAATCACGCCAGAGTATTTGAACTGTCTGGAAGACGGCAGGCACTTCAAGTCGCTGAGACGCCACTTGGCGAGACACGGCCTGACGCCGGAGCAATATCGCACGAAATGGAAACTTCCGTCCGACTATCCAATGGTCGCGCCCAAGTACGCAGCCCAGCGCTCGGCGTTGGCGAAAAAGATCGGCCTGGGACAGTTGGGCGCAAAGGGCGGAGGTCGCAAGCGCAGGCGCCCGCCGAAGTCCATTCAAGCCTAATCCGCATCGCCGCTGACACGCGATAGGACGGAACGCGCCGACGTCCCGCGCCAACATCACTCGCCATTCGTTCGCCAGGACAATTCGTCGGCATGTGAACCTCGGGGGTTAACCCCTCGGTTACTCTCGCTACCTACCTGTATGCCCTCTTCGAGAGGGTGAGGACGCATGACCGACACAGCAGGAATCCCAGGCGATCGTATTTGCTCCTTCGTCGAGCGGATCGAGCGCATCGATGAAGAGATCAAAGCGTTGAACGAGGGGAAGAAGGAAGTCTTCTCAGAGGCCAAGGGAGAGGTCTTCGACGTGAAAGTGCTCAAGGAAATCCTGCGCCTACGCAAGCAGGACAAGGACGAGCGCGACGAACAGGAGTCCCTGCTCGACCTGTATCTGAGAGCCATGGAGAACGCCGGCGCGTCGCAACCAAAGGCGGCATAGCGCCAAGCGACATCGAATTCTCAGTCTCTGAAGGAAGCTCGTTCAGCGCTTCAGTCCGCATTCGATCAAGTCCCGGCCGGACAGAACTACAGTACCTTCCGAACCGCCAGTTCCCTGGCGATCGCCGTGGCGATGCCTCGCGAAGCTCCGTGACCAGGGTCACTGCTCCTGGGACAGTAGGCAGAGCGAGATCAGGTCCGGCCCGAGAAGAACATCTAGTCGTCAAGTGGCGGCGCGGCGCTCGAATCGTAGATGGCCCTCAGCCGCCCCGGCCGGCTAGGGTCGCCATCATCTGGCGCACCACGTCCGCGGAGCTGACGTCCGCGCTGGGGAGTCCCCCAGCGAGGCCCTCGGCCTCCAGCATGGCCAAGCCGTGCAGCGTCGACCAGATCCACACGGCGATGGTCCGCACGCGTTCGGGCGGAGCGGTCTTGGCCACGCCCTCAAGCAGGAAGTCGAAGGCCGCCGACGCCGCCCGGTCCAGGGGCTCGTCGTCGGCCTCACACAGGAGGTGCGAAGCGAACATCAGCCGATAGACCCCCCGGTTGGCGCGCGCGAACTCCAGATAGGCCAGGCAGGTCTGCACGAACGCCTCGTTCCCGCCCGCCTCATCCCGCGCGGCGACCAGGGCGCTGCGGAAGCGCTCGAATCCGTCGGCGGCGACGGCGGCCAGCAAGGCGTCACGGTTGGCGAAATGCCGATAGGGCGCGGGTTGGGAGACGCCCAGTCTCAGGGCCAGGGACTTGAGCGTGATCTCCTCGGGCCGAGCCGTCTCCAGAACCTGGTGCGCGGCGGCGATCAGGGCCGCGCGCAGGTCGCCGTGGTGGTAGGCGTTCTCAGCCTTTGCCATTGCGGCGACGGTCGGCTTGCGCGCCATGTGATTACCTATAACTTTTCGCTTGACGGCGCCAACCCCGCCGTGATGTGATTGCGTATCACATAACCGGGAGATTGCGGCATGTCCACCATCGAAACGCTTGAACGACCCGACGTCCAAGAGGCGTACAACCCGTATCTTCAGGGCAATTTCGCGCCGGTTACGGTCGAAACCACCGCGTTCGACCTGCGGGTCAAGGGCCGCATTCCCAAGTCGCTCACCGGCCGCTATCTGCGCATCGGCCCGAATCCGCTCGGGCCTGTCGATCCCAAGGCCTATCACTGGTTCACCGGCTCGGGCATGGCGCATGGCCTCAAACTCCGCGGCGGCAGGGCCGAGTGGTACCGCAACCGCGCCGTGGCCTCCGACAGCATCGCGCCCCTGCTCGGCCGTCCGGGCCTGCCCGGTCCGCGCAATGGCTTCGGCGACAACACCGCCAACACCAACATCATCGACATGGGCGGGCGCACCTACGCCATTGTCGAAGCCGGCGGCCTGCCGGTGGAGCTGACCTACACACTCGAGAGCGTCGGGCGCGCCGATCTTTCGGGCACGCTGAAGCACGGCTTCACCGCCCATCCGAAGATCGACCCCGTCACGGGCGAGCTCCACGCCGTCACCTATCAGCCCGGGCTCGAGGCGATCAGCTATCTGGTGGTGGACCAGGCCGGCCGCGCGCGCACCGTCGCCGACATCCCTGCGCCGTACTGTCCGATGATCCATGACATCGCCTTCACCGCGCGGTTTGCGATCATCCTCGACCTGCCGGTGCGCTTCGACATGGCGATCGTGGGTCGCGGCGGCTTCCCGTTCCGATGGGACGAGCAGATGACGCCGCGCATCGGCCTTCTGCCGCGCTCGGGCGACCTTAAGGGGCTGAAATGGATCGAGGCGCCGTCCTGCTACGTCTTCCACGTGATGAACGCCTATGACGACGGCGATCAGGTGGTGATGGACGTGGTGCGCCATCCCAAGATGTTCGCTAGCGAAATGCGCGGACCGAGCGAGGGCCGGCCACAGCTGGTGCGCTGGCGCATGGATCCCTCGACGGGTCGCCTGTCGGAGACCATGCTCGACGACCGCTCCCTCGAGTTCCCGCGCTTCAACGACGCCCGCGCGGGCCAGGCCTACCGCTTCGGCTATACCGCCGGCGCCAACGACACGCTGCAGGCCTTCGGCGCCGTCTACAAGCACGACGTGGTTTCGGGCCGGAACCAGACCCACGACCATGGTCCGGGCCGCCATACGCTCGAGCCAGTGTTCGTGGCGCGTCCCGACGCGAAGGCCGAGGACGACGGCTGGGTCATGGTTTACGTCTACGACCAGAACCGAGACGCGTCGGACGTCGTGATCCTGGACGCCCAGGGCTTCGAGGGCCCGCCGGTGGCGACTGTCGAGCTGCCCGTGCGTGTGCCCTACGGGTTCCACGGCAACTGGATCGCCGATCCCGTCTGATCGTCGCCCCGATCTCTCCGACCGCGAAGCCAGACTGGGAGTGCGTTCATGAGCGGCCTTGGCTACACCCTTCGCTATTTCGCCGCCGATCTGGCGCCGATGATCGTCTTCCTGCTCGTGTTCCTGGCGAGCAAGAACATCTACCTGGCCACTGGCGTCGGGATCGGGCTTTCCGTGCTGCAGATCGGCTGGCGCCTCGCGCGCAATGCGCCGATCGGCATGCTGCAGTGGGCTGGGCTCGGCCTGATCGCCCTGTTCGGCACGGCGACCCTGCTCACCGGCGACCCGCGCTTCGTCATGTTCAAGCCGACCGGGATCAACCTGGTGCTCGGCGCGGTGATGCTGAGGCGCGGCTGGATGGAGCGCTACGTGCCCGAGAACATCCGCCACCTAGTCTAGCCCGGCCGATGCTGAACGTTTTCGGCTATGTCTGGTCGGGGCTGATGTTCTTCACCGCGGCGCTGAACCTGATCCTGGTGTTCACGGTCGACGCCACGACTTGGGCCAAGTTCAACCTGTTCTTCCCGCCGATATCCATCATCGCCCTGTTCGTCATCCAGAACGTCTTCCTGCGCACCCGCAGGCTGGCCGACCTCGACCTTTCGGGCGGGGTGGCGCCGGGCGCCTGACCCAAGCCGCCTGAATGAGCGGAGCCCGTTGATGCTGCCGCAATAATCAACGATAGTTCAGAGGTAGTATTACGTATAGCTTCGTTCACTTTCCCTCGGCAAAGTAAAAACTCCAACCGTCTCGCAGATCTGGAAAGGTCTTTGTAGACACTATCGGGATTATCTTATTAAAATCGCTTGTTCCGCGCTGTCTCTATGATGAATGGGATAGATGAACCGTAGAGGTTCCTCATGGTAGGTCTGTTCAGGTCCCGGTTGGGTATCATACTGGTTTCAGCCGCGCTGCTGCTCGCGCTGGACGCCGGACGCTCTATCTGGGCACGGCTCGCCCTGGCGGTCCCAAGCAGCGAGTACCGGCCTGAGGCAGCACGGTACGCGGACCTGACTTGGCCGCCCGGCGCGGGCTTAGGTCAAGGCGCATCCTTGGGAGCAAAAGTGTTCGCCCAGCGATGCGCGGTCTGTCACGGCCCGGACGGAAAGGGAAACGGCCCCGCGGCGCCGTCGATGTTTCCGCGTCCGCGTGACTTCTCCGCTGGAGTTTTTAAGTACAAGTCTACCGCAGCCGGAGAGCCGCCGACCGATGAAGACCTCGTGCGGACGATTCGCGACGGCCTTTCTAGTAGTGCGATGCCTTACTTTGCAGGACTGCTCTCTCAGCCGAGGAACTAGCGGCGGTCGTACAGCAGGTAAAGTCGTTTTCAACTGCGTTTTCCCGGCCGGGCAGACCCATCGATATTCCCCCGTCGATTCCAAGTTCGCCCGAAAGTGTGGCCCGCGGAAAAGCGCTCTTTGCCAGCCAAGCCTGCGCGGTATGCCATGGCGACGACGGCCGCGGCGGCCAACCTTACGACGATGGGTCCGGCCACCAGGTGTTTGCCCGCGATCTCACCGCGCCATGGTCATTTCGGGGCGGTAGCCGGGCCGAGGACGTTTGGTTGCGCGTGACTACCGGCATCATGCCGGGGCCCATGCCGGCCTACACGGATGTGCTGTCTGCCGATGCGCGCTGGGATTTGGCGAACTTTGTCGTCTCCCTCGTCCGCACGCCGCCCTGGGAAGACGGCGGCAGCTTCGGCGGCGCGGGATTCGCTGCAGACCCCAGCCGGCGCGGCGACTACCTTACCCGCTGGGAGATGTGCGGCCTGTGCCATACGCAGATCGACCGGTCCGGGATTTACAACGTCGACGGAGCCGATCTCGCTGGCGGCATGCGCGTTGGCTATTATCCGCACGGCTACTCCGTAAGCAGGAACCTAACGTCCGACGCTGAAACGGGCCTAGGCGGCCGAAGCGTGTCGCAGATCGTCAGCGCGCTACGCGACGGACAAGCGCCGGACCGGATTCTTAATCCGTTCGCGATGCCATGGCCGCTCTTTCACAATTTCACGAGCGAGGATGCGACGGCCATTGCGACCTTCCTGAAATCGGGCTCGCGGCCGGTGCATAACCTTATTCCGCCGAAACTCAGTTATGGGCTGGTTGAGACGGTCGTGATGAAGCTTACGCGCCCGCTGCCAGCGACTTCTCCCAAAGCGCTAACCTACGCTGACGGTAACTTCGCTATCGATGCCGCGAGAGGCTCGCCGAGCCGGGTTCAAACCATTCTCGTCGATGCGCAGTGGGTAATACTTGTTCTCGCGCTGGTGCTGTTGGCGCTGGCCGCGCCACGACCGGGAATTAAGACCTCTATTGGCGCCGTAGTCGCCCTGGCGATCGCCGGCGGGCTGCTGTACGTCCTGTCACAATGGCCGAGCCTCCCCGGAATGCCGCCTGATCCACTCGTGAAGGCCTTCAATGCCGGGCAGGTCACGCCTAGCACGGGCGGCATGTCGACGGGGCGCATCCGCATGGTGGAGCGCGGCCGCTATCTCTACTCGGTAAGCTGTGAGCTATGTCATGGAACGGACGGAAGCGGCGGCACGCCAATTAGCTGGAAGCCATTTGGCACGTTGTGGACACGCAACATAACCGCTGATCTGCAAGCCGGCGTAGGCGCCTGGAGCGATCGGGAGTTGGAGCGGGCCATTCGCAGCGGCGTCAGCCGGCACGGCAGGCAGCTCCATTGGCAGGGGATGACGTGGGACCAGCTTTCCAACCTCGAGGAAGAGGATTTGCGCGCAGTCATCGCTTATGTGCGGTTGCTGCCTCCGGTCAACCGCATCGTTCCATCCGCGCGTCCTCCCGCTGCCGATGATTGCGAAACGTACACTTTTTATCTCGACAAGAGCGATCAGCCGGGCTGTCGTTAAAGCCATCCATGCGCTTCGCGCTGAGGAAAAACGATCAGCCGACGTCGCAAACGGGCGGTGAAGCCTATTTGGCGCTCGCAATGAAATGACGGCTATGGCGCGGACTGCGGGCCTTCCCGAAGCGATCCATGGAGGCGCGCTTTCCGCCCTTTGCGATGACAGTTCGCTTCGGCTCCAATGAATGCGTACTATGGGCGGACCTTTGCCGCTCCCGGGCGATGCTGGACGGCCGGTGTCCGGCCCAATCCTGCCGTCCGCGCCGTCTCAAGGGTGACGGGTGGGTCACCCGGGCCCTTGCCGCACACGCCCCTGATAGTGTGGACTACGACAAACGCACCATCGCGCCTCCGGCGAGGCTATGGCCCGCCTGGTGGACCTTGATCGCAGGATGGCTGCTTCCGGCGAGCGCGGCTCGAGTATTTTTGCCGGTTCAAAAATTGTCCCCCTCCCCCAGCGTCGCGACGCGGCTGCGAGAGTGGGTCTTCGCTGATCGCGGAAAAGTTCGGGAAGGAGACTTTGTCGCGACGCGCGTTGCCGACCCATGATCGGACGGCGGGCACGACTCGGCCTGGTTCAGACCCCCCGGAGGTGCGCGGCCCTGCCCCCTTGACCACGTTCGCGCTCGCGGCCGCGCTCGCGCCAGCGTTGGACCAATTTGCTCGGTCAGGCTCTCACGACCCCGCCTGAAGTCAGAACGCTACGATAGTCCAACAGGCAAGGTCCTTCTGATCCCGCAGGGCGCGCGGCTCATCGGCCAATACGATGCACAGGTCGCCTTCGGCCAGTCACGCGCCCTCCTGGCCTGGAATCGACTGATCATGCCGAACGGACGCTCGATCGTCCTCGAGCGCCAGCCCGGCACAGACCCGGAAGGGTACGCGGGCCTTGAAGACCAAGTCGACAATCAGCGCGGCGTGCTGTTCGCCACCGGCGCTCGGCCACCATCCGCGGCAGAAGACGCGTTCGCCGTCCTGCCACAGGACTTGGAGGCTCTTATCCATCGGCGCTGAACCGCGAGGACGGGATCATCTCCCAGACTCCGCCCTGACGCTGGTGGCGGCCATCTCGATCGATGCGACGACAGGGCCAGTGGTTTGGATGGCCTCCACAGCTACCTATTGGGGGCGCGGCGGAGACTATGCCGTCATCCGACCGATCGCAAGGATTAGGTAACCCACACCTTTGTATCATTGGCTTCGCGCCCGAAGTACAACAGACAGTGGGGCTGACGCTCAGAAGTTGCGCGAACATCGCGCGCTAATATTCGCTCCTCACCTTTGCGGGGCATTTCTCGGCGCCCGCGGCTGAACCAAAGCGCCATTGCCTCATCTGCTGCCACGTCGCGGCGATCCGCGAGGGCAATGGAGCGCCGAACCGCGTGGCTAGTCTCAAGCCCCATAAGCTCGCGCGAACCTGTCTTTACTCGGAATTTCGCGTGGGCCAGCAAGAAATCAGGAGCAGGTCATGGGCGCGTCCATCCATGGAGTCAGCCTCCCTGACAGCAAGATCGCGCGGGAAAACATAGAGCTGGTGCGCGATACCGAGTCGCCTCTACGTTTCTATCACTCGAGCCGCGTCTATTATTTCGACGCTCTCTCTGGAAAGCATCGCGGTCTGAGCTTCGATCGTGAGCTGCTCTACGCGGGCGCAATGTTCCATAACATGGGTGTCACGATTGCCGCCGCGCCAGCGCGTTCCATGGCCTCCACAGGGCGCGGCCGAGACTATGCGGTCATGGGACCGACAGCAAGGAACCCACACCTTTCTATCGTTGGCTCCCGGCGCCCAAGCGTCGCCGGCATTCCGCTGCCCAGCGCACTTCACGCGCCATCTCGACGATCAAATTTGATTCTTTTTTGGGAATACGCTCGAGGCCAGCTTCTCGCCGGAGACGTTCGCACCGGGAGCTCGCAATGAGCACCGCCTCAATCTCAAAGAATTCGCTCCGCACGCAAATTCTCGAACGCCAGGCGCAACTGGGACTCGCCGTTCGGGTGACGATCGCCGCCGTCTCGGCGTTCGCGATTTCGCACCTCGTTCACGTGCCTCTACCGCTTTGGACGGTGCTGACGGCGGCGATCTTGACCCGGGTGACGTTCGGGAGGTCGGTGAAAGCGACCATCGACTATCTGGCAGGCACACTCGGGGGCGCCATTTATGCCGGCGCTCTCGGCGTGCTGATTCCTCATGGCAATGATGTAGCGCTTGCAGGGGTCCTCGCGCTCGCGGTGGCGCCATTGGCGTTTTTGGGAGCGGCTTATCCCAGCCTCAGCACCGCGACGTTTACTGGCGTGTTAGTGCTCCTGGTTCCTCAGTTCGTTCATGTGGGCCCAATCGAATCCGCCATCGATCGCGTGCTGGAGGTTGCGTTCGGAGGCGTCACCGCGCTTGCCGTCTCGCTTCTGGTCTTCCCGGCCCGCGCGCATTCTTTCGCGATCGAGTCGGCGGCGCGGGCGCTCGAACTGATGGCGAAGTCGCTGCCGGAGCTGTTGCAGGGGTTTCTGCGGCCTCTCGAATTCGGCGTCGATCGGGCGGATCCAGGACGCCTTCGGCGAGGCCGTGGGAAAGACGCAGTTGATCGCCGCCGAGGCCAGGCACGAGCGGATAAGCCTCCTCGCAGCCGAGCCCGACCTGGGACCGTTGCTCAGGACGCTGCTCAGGCTCCGTCACGACTTTGTCATGCTCGGACGAGCCGCTTCCCGGCGCAATTCAGGCGCGGTTCAGACCGCTGCTCATGAGCATTGCAGAGAGCGCAGTCGATCACCTGGGGCGAAGGGCGGACGCGCTGGCGGCTCGGCGCAAGCCGCCGCCGCTTGAGGCTGCCGAAGCGGCCTTCGACGACTGCGCCCGGACAATAGCCGAGGTTCGCGACGAGGGTCTGACACTCAGTCTGCCGGTCGAGGCCGCGGAGCGCCTTTTCACTCTGGGGTTCGCGCTCGAGCAGCTGCGCCGGGATCTCCGCGACCTCGATCGCTGTGTGAGCGAGACCGCCCGCAGGCGATCAGTCCCGCGCCGGCGTCCTCGCGGCGCCGCGTCTGAAGCGGCGCGCTCGTCAGGCTTGTGAGGCCGACCTCCCAGCCCTCGCGGTTCGGCGCCCCAAACAGCGCGACGTGCCGCACGATCTCGGCCTGCGGGACGCTAGCTGCGAGTTGACCGGGCACCGCTTTCGCGATGACTAGCTTGATGTCGTGCGCCAGGCCGCTGTCAAGCCGCGCGCGCCAGTGCTCGGCGGATCGTCATAGCCAAATGTGGTCTTCACCCAGACTTCGCCGTTGCGCACCTCGGCCGGGCACATCGGGGCGTCGCACGCCCACAGGTCGAACATACAGCCGCTTTCGAGATCAAACCGGGGTGGTGCCAGTGATAGGTCAAGATGATACCGTCGTAGACGCTCCCGCGATCGAGCGGGAAGCCCATATGCGGGCACCGATTGTCGAGCGCAAAGATGCGCCAGCGGTCGTAGAGCACCCGAATCGGACGAGGGCCGCCGTGAACAACGAGCCGTCTCTTCGCCCTGAGTTCTGCGAGGCTACCTGCGAGCGCGAATTCCGCGGTAGACGCGTCCATGGGCGTAATCCTGTCAGTGGGCCTCCCAGCTCTTTGTTCTAGCAGCCTGTCGGACTCGGGTTTCGGCGCGGGCGATTTTGGCGAGCTGAAACGTCTTGCGGCGTGGGATCGGCTCCAAGCGCGGTTGAGAGGCGGGATTTGGGTCGCTTCGGACGCCTGCTTTGCTGGCGTGGGAACGCTTGGCGGCCGGGTCAGGCGGGGGTGAGGACGAACATCCGCTTCAGATTCCACGCCATCGTCACGAGGGTCCACTCGCCGCGCACCTTGTCGAGGCCGCGCAACAAGAACTGACGGAATCCGAGCGCCGATTTGATGACGCCGAACACCGGTTCCGGCGTCTGCTTGCGCAAAGCATAGAGCTTGCGGCCTTCGGGCGTCTTCAGCCGATGGGCCATGGCCTCGACCGGCGTCGGATTTTCCGGCGGGGGCCCCTCCTGTCCGAAGCGCTCGCCAAGCGGGGGATGATGCGGCTGACGGCCCATCGCGATCAGCGGTTCGAGTTCGGCCTGCCGGCAAGCCTCGACATTCGCCGCGCTGAAATAGCCGGCGTCCGCCAAAAGCGTTTCGGCCGCGCCCAGTCGTTCGGGCAAAGCCTCGATCTTGCCCAGCATCGGTTCGAGCTGCTGCTTGTCGTTCGGCGCCTGAACCACATCGGCGGCAACGACCAGCAGGCTCCCCGCCGCCACGACCGCTTGAGCGTTGTAGGCCTGCTCGAAGCCGCCGCCCGCCGCCGGCATGATGCGCGAGTCCTCGTCGGTGAGATTGATCTGGTCCTTCGGCAGCGGCCCTTCGACAGGCGGCGCAGGCGGCTTGCCGCCAGGCTTCTTGCCGGTCGTGGCGGTTTTGGCCTCGCGCGCGGCGAGTTTGGCCTCGTGCGCGGCCCGCTCGCGCTCGTATCGCTCTTTCGCCCGCGCCTCGATCTTCGCCCGCGCCTCCGCAAGCTTGGCCAGACGCTTCTCGCGCAAGGCCAGCTCTTCGGGAATTGACATGCCGTCAGGGACATCGGCCTCGTCCGCCGCCTCGGCGCGCGCCAGCAAATCCGCTGCCTCGGCTTTCAGTTGCGCCTCGAGCTTGCTCGCGTGCTCCCAAGAAAGCGCGCTGTGACGGCTGGCGTTGGCGTGGATCTTCGTGCCGTCGAGGCCGACCGTTCCCATCTTCAGCACGCCCATCTCGCGCGCAAGCAGCAGCACGCGGACGAACAGCCCCTCGATCTCCTTGAGAAAGCGCCGCCGAAACGCGGCGATCGTGTCGTGGTCGGGGTGGTCGTTGGCGGCGATGTAGCGGAACGCCACGCTGTCGTAAGTCGCGCGCTCGAGCTTGCGGCTCGAAAACACCCCGGTGGCGTAGCCGTAAATCAAAACCCCCAGCAACATCCTGGGATGGTGCGCCGCCGACCCGGATCCGCGATAGGCGCCGATCATGCCGCCAAGATCGAGCCCGTCGATCACCTCGACGACAAAGCGGGCCAAATGCCTCTCAGGCAGCCACTCGTCGACCGACGGCGGCAGAAGAAACGACGTCTCACGATCAACGTCCCGGAAATTGCTCATCGCCAGCAAGCTACCCTTCGGCGCGAATCAATCGCAGGATTCTAGCGAAAATCAGCGCCGTCGGGTTAAGTCCGACAGGCTGCTAGTCGTTTCTTAAACCAGGCTGCCACAGAGTTCCTCGGGGGACTTCACACCGAACGAGCGCGCAGAGGTTCAGCTCGCAAGCAAGGCGGCCGCCGCCGGACGGTCACGGGGATGACGCTAAGCTTAGGCACGCCGCTGTGATCGAATTCGCTATGCTGGAGGATCCGAGGTGGCAACGGTTCGACCCGCGCCCCCGCAGGTTGATGGCAGCGGATTGACGGCCGAAGCAAGTGGGCTCGTCTGATGTCCTCGGCCATATTTCCCATCATCGACTGGCCGCTCAGCATCGCGCTCGGCGGCTGGCTGTTCTTCGAGATCGCGAGGCGTATGTGACCGAAATGCTCGAGCTTTGGATCGCGCTCAGCGCCCCTTCGCGGGGTTGAGCGGCGGTGAAGCCGATGCGCAACCGGCTCAAGCGTCGCGATGATCGCGAAGTGAAGAGGTTGCGCCATGTGACGAGGCTATGATCGGCGTCGGCGTTCCAAGGGATCGAGTTCGCGTTCAGTCTTCTTTCGGATCATTTCGTGGAAACGGTGAATGAGGATGGTCGGCGCTATGGCGGTGAGCGTCGCCGCAAACGTAAGGCGATCGAGAAAGCGGTTTGAAAGGGCAAGATAGATCGTTCTTCCCTCGTTCTTTCCCCGGTTATCGTCGGCTATGCCCCGCGATGGCGTGATCACCCTGTCAGACCTTCGGGGAGGCATCTTCGCATCCCCTGCGAGCCGTGCGGGGCGCGGCGTCCCGCTATGTCATCAAGCGGCTCGCCGAGCTCGGTGACGCCAAGCTCACGATCTCCTGACCGTCCTCGCCAACTGTCCGAAGGCGAATGCCGCAAGCATCTGTGACCGTTGCAAGGCCAGATTCAACGAGACTATTCCTCACTAGCAGCCTGTCGGACTTAACCCGACGGCGCTGATTTTCGCTAGAATCCTGCGATTGATTCGCGCCGAAGGGTAGCTTGCTGGCGATGAGCAATTTCCGGGACGTTGATCGTGAGACGTCGTTTCTTCTGCCGCCGTCGGTCGACGAGTGGCTGCCTGAGAGGCATTTGGCCCGCTTTGTCGTCGAGGTGATCGACGGGCTCGATCTTGGCGGCATGATCGGCGCCTATCGCGGATCCGGGTCGGCGGCGCACCATCCCAGGATGTTGCTGGGGGTTTTGATTTACGGCTACGCCACCGGGGTGTTTTCGAGCCGCAAGCTCGAGCGCGCGACTTACGACAGCGTGGCGTTCCGCTACATCGCCGCCAACGACCACCCCGACCACGACACGATCGCCGCGTTTCGGCGGCGCTTTCTCAAGGAGATCGAGGGGCTGTTCGTCCGCGTGCTGCTGCTTGCGCGCGAGATGGGCGTGCTGAAGATGGGAACGGTCGGCCTCGACGGCACGAAGATCCACGCCAACGCCAGCCGTCACAGCGCGCTTTCTTGGGAGCACGCGAGCAAGCTCGAGGCGCAACTGAAAGCCGAGGCAGCGGATTTGCTGGCGCGCGCCGAGGCGGCGGACGAGGCCGATGTCCCTGACGGCATGTCAATTCCCGAAGAGCTGGCCTTGCGCGAGAAGCGTCTGGCCAAGCTTGCGGAGGCGCGGGCGAAGATCGAGGCGCGGGCGAAAGAGCGATACGAGCGCGAGCGGGCCGCGCACGAGGCCAAACTCGCCGCGCGCGAGGCCAAAACCGCCACGACCGGCAAGAAGCCTGGCGGCAAGCCGCCTGCGCCGCCTGTCGAAGGGCCGCTGCCGAAGGACCAGATCAATCTCACCGACGAGGACTCGCGCATCATGCCGGCGGCGGGCGGCGGCTTCGAGCAGGCCTACAACGCTCAAGCGGTCGTGGCGGCGGGGAGCCTGCTGGTCGTTGCCGCCGATGTGGTTCAGGCGCCGAACGACAAGCAGCAGCTCGAACCGATGCTGGGCAAGATCGAGGCTTTGCCCGAACGACTGGGCGCGGCCGAAACGCTTTTGGCGGACGCCGGCTATTTCAGCGCGGCGAATGTCGAGGCTTGCCGGCAGGCCGAACTCGAACCGCTGATCGCGATGGGCCGTCAGCCGCATCATCCCCCGCTTGGCGAGCGCTTCGGACAGGAGGGGCCCCCGCCGGAAAATCCGACGCCGGTCGAGGCCATGGCCCATCGGCTGAAGACGCCCGAAGGCCGCAAGCTCTATGCTTTGCGCAAGCAGACGCCGGAACCGGTGTTCGGCGTCATCAAATCGGCGCTCGGATTCCGTCAGTTCTTGTTGCGCGGCCTCGACAAGGTGCGCGGCGAGTGGACCCTCGTGACGATGGCGTGGAATCTGAAGCGGATGTTCGTCCTCACCCCCGCCTGACCCGGCCGCCAAGCGTTCCCACGCCAGCAAAGCAGGCGTCCGAAGCGACCCAAATCCCGCCTCTCAACCGCGCTTGGAGCCGATCCCACGCCGCAAGACGTTTCAGCTCGCCAAAATCGCCCGCGCCGAAACCCGAGTCCGACAGGCTGCTAGCATGCGTCGTGCGCCGTTCGCCCAAGTGCCCCGCCGCCATGGCGACCAACCCTGCGTGCCAAATGCTCGAACGAGGTTGACCGGCACGGGCGCTCTTTGCTTTCAGTACGGATGCCGGTCCTTCTTGTCCATCCAGGCCTTGTACGCCTGCAGACCGGTGTCTTGTTCGAAGTCGGGCGTCACCGCGATGCGCCGCTCTCCCCACGGCTTCGCGAAGTCTTCGTATTGAAAGGCATCGTCGAAGCCGATCTGGCTCGTGTCCTTCAGGCTGGCGGCGAAATATACATGATCGATGCGCGACCAGTAGATCGCGCTCATGCACATTGGGCATGGCGCGCCGTTGATGTAGATGTCGCACCCCTTCAGCATCCGCGCACGCTCCCGCACCGGGTCCGGGAGCCGACCTCGCGCGGGATCATTTCGAGAATGGTGCCCGCGCTGTAGTCGCTGCCGCGCAACGCCTTGGGATTGAGGCGCTGTGAGGCATCAACCTTGCGCCAAGGGACGGTTCACCTCGAGGAAGACGAACAGGTTTGCCGTGCCGTTGCGCCGGTACTCGCAGTCGTAGCGCTCGATCTGCCGCGGTGGTTGGTCGTTCTTCAACATCGTGTGAAATTAGTGCGTTACATAGCCTGGGGCGGCCGGTCCCATTCGTCTCCGATCCGAGGGCGATTGCCTTGGCTCACCGTCCCTGGCGAGACTATAGTCGTGTTGTACCGTTATTGCTTTGGCAGACCCGAGTTGCAGTGGCGAAGGCGGCTGGCGCGGAACGGGGCAATTGCACCGACGGCGAATGCCCGACAACGCTACCTAGGCATGCGGCATGCCTAGGTCCGCAAGTCCTTCCGCGACTCGATCAAGAAGTCTGGGCGTGTGCGGCAAACCGGTCATGACCTGGAAGATTGTCAGTTCGGGGAAACTGCACGAGAGGGCATGCAGGCTCTGTCGCCCAGCGTCCCTGTCGCCACCGAATACGGATGCGGGAGCCAGGAACCTGTTGAGCCATGTCGCCTTCGGCTGTTCGGCGAGCGCACGCCGATACCATTGAACCGCCTCGCTATATCGGCCGTCCTCAAAATTTGCAGCAGCGATACCGATCGCCCATACGAAGCCAAGCGGGTCGGTAGGCCCGAGCGTCCGCGCGATCCGGCAGCATTCGACGGCCTTGGCGGTTTCGCCCCGGTAGCAATGAACCCAGGCGAGCCGACCCCATCCCCAGTTCGACCCGCCGTCGATCGCAAGTGCGCGTCGCGCGTGAGCCTCGGCGGCGGCGAGATCGTGGGCCAGCATGTAAGCGGCCGACAACATTGTGTCGGATAGCGGGTCGCCGGCGCAAAGCCTTGACGCTCGCGACGCCAGCTGAAGCGCCGTGTCGCGCTCGAGCTTGGGGTATGTGGTGAAGTGGTGACCGGCGCGCAGCCCGTGACACCACGCCGCGAGCGACATCGGAACCGGATCGTGGGGCGCGCGTTCGATCGCCCGGTCGAGCAATTCGATTGCGGTTGCGTGGGCCGCGGGGTCAGCTGCAAGCACCATCGGCAGTGCGCGCATGCTGAGCTCCCACGCCGTCAGTTGCATCTTGTCCTTGTCGGCTGTCCGGTCGATTTCGGCATCGCACAGGACCGCGCGAAGCACCCCCGATACGAGGTTCGAAAACCATTCCTGTGAGCCGAAGAGATCGCCGGAGACGCACTCGAAGCAATCCGCCCAGATGTATCGGCCGGTGGAGCGGTCGATCAGCATCAACCTGATCCGCAGCGTCCCCGCGCCGTCGTCTTTCACCCTGCCTTGCAGGTGGTAGCGCCCGCCTGGCGCGGGCACGATCCTGATCCACCCGGTGCGATACAATGCAGCGCCGATCGCGTCGGATATGTCCTCTGCCCCGCCGGGCACCGGGCCGGTCAGCTCAAACGGAAGCAGCGCGAGCGCCGGGCGTTCCGACGACGCCGTCAGGCGGAACGGCGTCGACCTGCCGGACGTCGGGACGCGGCGCCATCTGAGGGTCTGCGAAGGACTTTCGCCATAGCGGTCACGATAGACCACGGCAAAGCGCCCGAAATGGTTCAACCCGCAATCCGCGGCTATTTCCATCACGCTCGCGCCGGGCGGCGCCCTTAGCAGCTTGCGCCGGGCCTGATCGAGACGCTCCGTGCGCAGAAACTCGAGCGGCGCGCACCCGAGGAAGCGCCGGAAATGCTTCTCCAGCGTTCGCCGCGGCACGTCGCAGCGGCGCGCCAGATCGCCGCCCCTCCAGGCGCGTTCGAGATCGCCCCGGAGGAGATTGATCGCCTTCTTCACGTCGTGCGGAAGCGGCTGCGCAAGCATGGCGGCGTCTCCGTCGATCGTGTCATAGCACCGCCGGCCGGTCCGATGGAGCGGAATTGGCGGTCGGCGGTCGCGTTATGGGCGCAAAATGGATAGTCGCGGCGCAACTCGGATTGCTCGGGCAAGGCGTGGCCAGCGAGCCTGCCGGGATCAGTTTACCGGCAATCCCCGGTTCGATCCGGACCGGAGAGACTGACAGAGGAACCGCTCCATGACCGTCCGACAGATCGACGACCTTGAGGTTTTCAAAGCACGCGCCAGGGCGACATGGATGGCGGGAGACTATCCCCGGGTCGCACGGCTGACGGAGAGGGCCGCGAATGAATTTATCGCCCGCCTGCAGCTCAAGCCGGACATGAAGGTGCTGGATGTTGCATGCGGCAGCGGCAATCTCGCTATCCCGGCGGCGAAGGCGGGCGCCATCGTCACCGGGATCGATATCGCCCCCAACCTTCTCGACCAGGGGCGTGCGCGTGCGGCCGGCGAGAGGCTCGACATCCGGTTCGAGGAAGGCGATGCTGAAGATCTCCCGTTCGAGGGAGGCGCGTTCGACGTTGTCGTCAGCATGTTCGGCGCAATGTTCGCGCCCCGGCCCGAGGTCGTCGCCGGTGAGATCACCCGGGTGTGCCGGCATGGAGGGCGAATCGCGCTGGCGAGCTGGACGCCTTCGGGTTTCATCGGCGAGCTGTTCAGGGTCACCGGCCGGCATGTTCCGCCGGCCGCCGGAGCGCCAAGTCCGCTGCTTTGGGGCGATGAAACCGCCGTGCGCGAGCGGCTTGGCGACCGTGTCGCCGACATCGGGATGGAGCGCATCCTGGCCTCGCTGGAATTTCCGTTTTCCGTGCCGGAAACGATCGAGTTCTACCGCGTTCATTACGGCCCGACGCTAAGGGCCTTTGCCGGACTCTCCGAGGCCGGCCAGGCTGCGCTACAGCGTGATTTGGAGGACCTCTACGTTCGTCACAACAAAAATACTGATGGCGCGACAAGCATTGCAGCCGAGTACCTCGACGCAATTGCAACGCGGGCATAGGCAGCTTATCGCAACTCCCGACAAGACAAAAACTGCGGAGAGTTCACGTGCGACTATATAACGTTAATAGACCGTTGTCTGATTCCCAAAGAATTGAATCGAGTTGCAGATAAGGTCGCCTAAGCGATTGAAAAGCTTGAGTCGCGTGCAGAACTGAACACCGCCCGATCTGACCGACTGACGGAACCCAGCAGTCGGTCGCTCAGGCCGCCTGAACGCGAAAATCTCGCTGGAGAAGTCCGCTAACGTCCGATTCCGGGACGGGGCGGCTGAACAGGTAGCCCTGCGCTTCGGCGATCGTGCCTAGCGTTTCGACCATCCGCATTTGCTTCGCCGTTTCAACGCCTTCGATCAGGACGCTCATGCCAAGCCTGCGGCTCATGGCGGAGACGCCTTCGACCAGCACCGACGCGCGTTCCTGAAGACCCAGCCCCATGGTGAACGTACGGTCGATCTTGATCCGGTCGAGCGGGAAGCTCAGGAGATAACTCAAGCTCGAATATCCGGTGCCGAAATCGTCGAGCGAGATGCGCATGCCCTGAGCGCGCAAGGACTGGAGGGTGCGCCGCGTGTCGCCGCGATCCTCGAGCAGCGTCGATTCCGTGATTTCGAGGTCCAGCCGCTCGGGCGCGAGATTGGCGGCCGCGAGCGCGCCCAGGATCGTCTTTTCGAGATTGCCGCTGCGGAACTGCGTCGATGACAAGTTGACCGACACGCTGACCTCGTCCGGCCAACTGGCGCATGCCTTGCAAGCGCGTCTCAGCATGGCCCCTCCCATCTCCTCCATCAGCCCGATCTCTTCGACAATCGGGATGAATTCCGCCGGCGACACAGGGCCGAGCAGGGTGCTGTGCCAACGCGCGAGGGCCTCGAATCCGACGATCCTTCTCGTGGCGACGGAGACGATGGGCTGGAAATAGACCTCGATCTGGTCGGTGGCGACCGCCGCGCGCAGTTCGAGTTCGATCAGACGGCGGATCTGGATCTTGGCGTCCATCTCCTGTTCGAACGCCCTCCAGGAGCGGCGTCCATCGGCTTTCGCCGCGTAAAGCGCGATATCGGCCTTGGAGAGCAAGGCGTCGGGGCTTAAGCCATCGTTCGGCGCCGAGGCGCTGCCGATGCTCGCGCCAACGATCACCTCGCTCCCGTCGATGACCACGGCGCGGTTGATCTCGTCGATTATGCGCTTGGCGAGGGCGTGGGTCTCCAATTGGCCGGCCGAGTGATGGTGGAGGATGACAAATTCATCGCCGCCCCAGCGGGCCACCAGATCGCGCGGGCCAATGATGGCGCGCAGCCGGCTCGCGATTTCGACCAGAAGCTTGTCGCCGGTGCGGTGGCCAAGGCTGTCATTGACCTGCTTGAAGTCATCGAGGTCGAGAAACATCACGGTCAGGCCGTCGGTAGGAGCGCCGTCGCGCCGAAGGGCGAGAGCGAGATGTTCTTCGAAACATCGGCGATTGGGCAGTTCGGTGACGGAGTCGAAGCGCGCCATTCGGTTGATTTCAAGCTGGGCGTTGCGGCGCTCGGTGACGTCCTGGATGACCAGAACGGTGCCCTCGCTTGTCATGCGATGGACGGTGATCTCGAAGGCGCGATCGTCGAGCGTTTCGAGCGGAATGACGAAATCGACGCCATTGCCGTCACCGGTGGCCAGAATGGACGCCAGACGCGCAAATTGCGGCTCGGCGATGACGCGGCTCGTGACCAATCTCCCCAAGGCCGATTTGACGTGCGCGCCGACGGGAGCGTCCTCGGGCCGGAGATTGAACATCTTGAGGGCCTGGTCGTTGGTCAGAACGAGGCGGCCGCCCGGGTCCAGCATGCAAAGGCCATGCGACATGTTGTTGAGGGCCATGTCGAGGCGCGCAGCGAGCATGGCAGCTTGCTGTTGCGTCGCAACCACCGCCATGAAGTTGTCTCTCAGCCGTTTGGCATAGGACTTCATGTAAAGGACGAGCGGGGCGATCCCGACCACGATTCCCACCGGGTACCAGCCTCCAGCGATGATCATCGCAGTCGCAAGCGGAGCGAACGCCCCGAAAAGCTGCAGATTGACGCCGCGGTAGATCGCGTAGCTGCGCGACATCAGGCTGAATGCATAGGCGGTCGTCATCGACACGCCGGTGAAATGCGCAAAATCATTGTCGGTCACGCAAAAGGCGAGCAGGGTCCACGACGACAGCGCAGTCAGACTAACGACGGCGCCGGTCGAGAAAATTCGCTCCCGCATGCGGGCGATCTCGACCGTGGGGCTCGGGATGTTTTTCGCGTGCTGTCTGGCGAATTGCAGGCGAGCCCAGGCGATCAGGAGCTGGGCCGGCGCGGCGACGCCCAGAATGAGGCTCTTTGCCGCTACGGAGGCGGCAATCTCGCCGCACGTGACCGCGACCGCCGACAAGAGCACGATCGGAAGAATGTCGGTGAGCAGGCCATCGACGAATCCGATATAGATCTCGTCCGGGAGTTCGTTGGGTGGCGCGGAATGTTCGCTCTGTCGGGCGTCCGACATGGAATGTGCCAAATTTGGTAAACCGGACGCCAGTATCATCTTGGAGAATTAAAAAGTCCCTTAACCAGACGTAAGAACAGCGCTTTGAAATATTAAAGAGAAAAGGTCGAATTCGCGCCTTATCGATGTCGATCGCGCCTGGTCCCGCCGCGCCACAACAGCGCGAGCCAAGCTCGACCAGCCATTCCTGCCTTCACGGTCGCGGTCGACAGCCGCGGCGGGCCAATTAACCGCAGCGCTCGTAAATTGAGCGCAAGTGATTTACATTGGTTCACGTTTTGTTAACCTGAGCGGAAATGGCAATGGTGGACGAAAGTTCGATGGATGGGGCATCCGGGGGCGCTCCGCAATCGTTTTCGGATCGCGTCCTGCGTTTATTGGAGAAGGTGAAGCATCGCGTCGCGACGGCGCCGGCCGATCGCGAAGCGGCGTTTCGCCTGCGGTTTGAGGCCTACCAGAAGATCGGGTTCCTGCAGCGGAGCGACGGCGACCGGCTCTACGACCCGCGGTACGACGACGCGCCCAACGCTTGGATCACGACCACCTTCATCGACGGCGAACTCGCCGGCACCGTGAGGGTCAATATCGGGGCGGACGAAAATGCAATCCTTCCCGGTCTCCAGGCCTTCGCCGACGTTCTCGTTCCCAGACTGGCGGCTGGGGAAGTCGTCGCCGAGTTCACGCGTCTCGCCGCTCGGCTGTCGTTATCCAGCGTCTATCCGGAATTAGCTTATATCATTATGCGCCCGGCCTTCATGGCGGCGGAGCATTTTGACGCCGATTGCGCCGTCGGCAGCCCGCGCGCCGAGCACATTGCCTTCTATCGGCGGGCGTTCGGCGCGGCCGTATGGCGTGCGCCCCGCGACTATCCAGGGCTAACGGCGAAGCTCGCGTGCGTGGGCGCCGATTATCGCTTGGCGCGACAGTTCATCGAGTCCCGTTACCCCTTTTTCAAATCCGATCCGGCGGAAAGAGAATTGTTGTTCGGGCCAAAAACGGGCCGCTCCCACCGCGCGGGGGGAAGTGAAGGCTTAGGCGCAGAACTCGTAGGTTAGGTCCACGAAGCCCTACGCGGCCGAAAGGGGTTCGCGGCGGGAGCGTAGCCAAGCATGCTGAGCGTACGCGTCAAGCGCCGCCTCGCTCGGAGGCATTCTGCGCGCGCCGCACCAGCCCAGGAAATCGTCGAGGCCGACCGTTTCCAGACTTGCGTCGGCGCCGCCCAGCGAAAGGCCCATAAAACAGCCATAGCGGCTGTCCAGCCAGTCGTCGTAGCCGCTATAGTTCGATAATTCGGAAACGCTTTTCCGCGCGCGCTCAAAATCGGCGGCGGATACAACCCCAACGAGAATCTTGTCCATAGTACAGCCACCAGTGTTCAGGGTTCTCATCGGCCCTGGGCGCCTCTCATTCATGCACTATCAATAATTCGTAAGCGGGGAGTAAAAGCTTTAACTTAAAAAACGCCGAGGAGACGGTGAAAAGCAGGCCCTCTTCCGTTTCGACAGGAATCTTTGCGGGACAAGTTAGTCTAAGTCAGCGCCTTCCGCCAACTAGCGGCGGCGCCACGCCAACTAAAATAATCTTACCGGATTATGTCAATATTAAATCAATGGCCCGGACGTTTCACCATGGCGCTCAACCGGCGAGGGGTCGATTCCGGGGCTCGGACCTTCTGCTTTTGGATCGAAGCCTAGAAGCGAGTTGCTTTTGGATTGAGGCGGCCGAAAGGGAACGGTTCGGATGACGATCTGGCTCTTATAGCGTTAGTTGTTGATTTGGGTTATGGTGGGGGTGGGGTTGGAGATTGTTCGATGAAGGGTGAGGAGTTTTCGACTTGGCTGTCGGGGATCGTTCGATTGAACGAGGATCAGCGGCGGGCGGCGCTCGCGGCTCTGACGACGGCGGAGGGGGTGGGTCGGAAAACTGCGATGCTGACGGCGGCCGCGAAGAACAAGGCCTTGAAGGCTCGCCGTCGGCCGGACGCGTTGGGCGTAACAGGCCATGAGCGGGTGGAAAGTCGAGGGTGTCCGCATTGCGCGGGTCGCGAAATCGTGGCCTGGGGACGCTCGCGCGGACTGGCGCGGTTCCGCTGCAAGGCTTGCGGACGCACCTTCAACGCCCTGAGCAAAAGCCCAATGGCGCATCTGCGCAAGAAAGAGCGTTGGCTCGATCACGCGCAGGCGATGATCGAAGGCAAAAGCCTGGTGAAGACGGCCGCGCTTTGCGGCGTGCATCCGACGACGGCTTTCCGCTGGCGTCACCGGTTTTTGGGCGCTCCCGCCGCGGACAAGCCGCAAAAGCTGAGCGGAATCGTCGAAGCGGATGAAACCTTCATCCTTGAATCTTTCAAGGGGCGGTGGTCCGATCTGCCTCGCAAGGCTCGCAAACGCGGCGGAACGGCCCGTCATCCGGGCCCCTATCAGGACAACATTCCCGTGCTCGTCGCCCGCGACCGAAAGGGCGCAACTTTCGACGCCGTTCTGCCAAACGACGACAGCGCTTCGATCGCCGCCGTCCTGACCGGTGTCGTTACGTCCGCAAATCACTTGATCGGCGATGGCGGCAAACCGCTGGCCTCCTTCGCCCGCCAGGCCAACATCCCCTTTCACGCCGTTCCTTCCCCGGGAAAGCCTGTCCCCGCGGCGCCCCACCTGCATATCAACAACGTCAACGCCTACCACAGCCGTCTCAAGCAATGGCTCAATCGCTTCAACGGCGTCGCCACCAAGAACCTGCCAAATTATCTCGGCTGGCGGCGCGCCCTCGAAGCCTGGGATCGACAAATCACGCCACAAAACTGGATCAAGAGCGCCATCGGAATCGGCCCATACCAACAACTAACGCTATAAGAGCCGACAATTGTTTCCAGGAAACCAGAAGTTAGGTTAAGCTTGCCCCATGAACAATTCCGCCCTTCCGCATGGCTTCGACCCATGGGCGCGCGTCGGCGCTTCGGACGCCACGGACAAAACCTATGAAAAAATTTTCCGCGCTTCATGCCGCGTAACCCACTGATAAGTCTAGATTCGGACAAGAGAATCCAAGGAAATCCAAGGAAATCCAACCCTCATGATCGGGGTGTTCGGGAGCAAAACAGCGACGAGCCAAGAAAACCCAAACGGATCGACCGGAACTGAATGTCGCGGCCAGCCGCCGGGAAGGAGCCAAACCAACTCCTGCCAATGCAGAGCGCCCTAGCCGATGTTCATTCAGGGGCCGCCTCGATGCTCCGGCGACCTAACCCGACTTCACCAACTGGCGGGGGTGGGCGAGGCGAAGGCATTGGAATTGCAGGGGGGCGAGTCCAAAGGTCGGCACTACGGGAGGTGAGCGATCAAGCCGCTTGGCGGGGGATCGGAGCGGTGATCTTCGGCCTCGGCTGGGCGGGGAGGTCGAGCTTCAGGCGCTGCAGCAAAAGCCACTGATCGTTTTCCGGCTCGGTATGGCGCGATAGGACGACGGTGCGGCCGTCTGTCGTGGGCAACTCGACGTCGATCATTTGGATGGCGGCAAGCTTTTCGAGCACAGCCCTCGGCGTCAGCCCCGGCGCCAGCGCCTTCAGCCGCTGCTTCAGCGTCACCATCAGGCAATAGGCCAGGAAGGCCACGAAGATATGAGCTTCGATGCGGGCGTCTGACTGGTGATAGATGGGACGAATTGATAGATCGTTCTTCAGTTCCTTGAACGCTTGCTCGATCTCGGCCAATTGCAGATACAGCCGCCAGAGATGGCCGGGGTCGTCGCTCCTGATGTTGGAGCGAAGCAGATAGCCGCCCTCGCGGCGGCGCGCGAGGCGGAGCTTCTTGCGGTCCAGCGTGAAATGGAACGTTTGCGGCGTCACCGGCTGATCTTTCGTCGGCGGATGGATCACCAACAACCCGTAGGCCTTGCCGGCTTCCTTCTTGGCCGCGCCGAGCTTGAGCAGCAGCTCGTCGCGCGTCAGGTCCTGTCGTTGCAGTTCGCGCAACCGCTTGATCAGCTTCCTCAACCGACGCCGCCGCATCCCCTGCTCCTTGTCGCGCCGGCTTTGGCTTCGGGCCAGGACGTAAGTTTCCTCATCCTGTTCGATCAGCTTGACCCGCACGCTCTCGCGCACGTCTTCCCACGGCTTGGCCGCGAGCGCCTGTTCCAGCTTCGTCAGCCGGCCGCGGGGCGTGCCCACCAGATAGCGGATCGGCGTCGGCGAGCCGCGCATCTCCGCCAGGACTTCCTCGGTCGGGATGCCGCGATCCATCACCCAGGTGCGCTTGGCGCTGCCGTATTGCGTCTCGATCTTGGTCAGAAACGCCCGCAACGTCGTCTTGTCCGAGGTGTTGCCGTCCATGACTTCGTAGGCCAGGGGAAGGCCGTCCGGCGTGACGATCAGCGCAATCACGACCTGCACGCAATCGGAGCGCTTGTCCCGGCTGTAGCCGAACTTCCGCTTGCCGCTCTCCGGCGGATCGCATTCGAAATACGTGCTGGTCAGATCATACAGCAGCACTTCAAAGTCAGCCTGAAACAGGTCCTTCCAGCGCTCGCGCAGAAACGTGAACAGCGCCGGCTTGTGCGCGACAAGCAGGTCCAGGCAGCGATAGAGATTGTTGGGTTGCGCGAGCCCGACGTCCTCGCCGAGCAGGTCGCCTATCGCACTGTGCTCGAACCAGTGCCGGTGAAGCCGCCACTCGCTGCCCGGAGAGATCAGCCGATAGGCGACCAAGGTCTTCAGGACGTTCAGCCAGTCCGTTCCCTCGCGCGAGAGCGGCAGCGCCGGGCGCCAGAAATCGTCCATTCGCAGCTGATCCCACATCACCATCGCCAGCCAGCAGGCGCCCCACTGACGCGGTCGGCGCAACCGCATCGCGCTCAGCCGAATCGAAACCACGTCGCAATCGAGAACCGGGGCAGGACGATCTTCGGGAAACAACGCGATCTGCTTCGATCGCCCCCCTTCGTCGAAGACTTCGACAGCCCGACTCCACGCCGCCCGCTGGCTGTCGTTGATCTCCCCGAGATAGAGCACCTGTCGCTGAACCACGCGACCGCTCCGGACGCGCCGGTTCTCAACGACCGACCAGGTCCGATGCTCCTTGCCGTCCTTGCGGCAAATCTTGTGGCGCAAAAACATGTCCAAGACTCGCGCCGCGCCCCTCGCCGCGCAAGGGACTTGGTCGGCACTACAGCCATTTCCGGCCCGACTGACCCAACGACTCCAATGGCTTGCAGTCACAAAACTCCGCGAAAAATCGCAAAAATCAGCGCCAGTTGGTGAAGTCGGGCTAACTCAAGTAAGGAGCCATACCCTCGCGGGCGAGCTGGTCCGCGCGGATGTTCAGTTCCTCATCCGCGTGGCCCTTGACCCAGCGCCATTCGATCGAGTGCGGCTCGGCGGCCGCGTCGAGGTCTCGCCAAAGGTCCTCGTTCTTCACCGGCTTCTTGGCGGCCGTGCGCCAGCCATTGCTTTTCCAGCTATCCATCCAACCGGTCACCCCGCCGCGCAAATATTGGGAATCCGTGTGCAGGATCACCTCGCATGAGCGGATCAAGGAGCGAAGCGCTTCGATCGCCGCGGTGAGCTCCATGCGATTGTTGGTGGTGAGCGCTTCACCGCCCTTCAGCTCCTTTTCGTGGGCGCCGTAGCGCAGAACCGCGCCCCAGCCGCCGGGGCCGGGGTTGCCGGAACAGGCCCCGTCGGTCCAGATCGAGACGCGTCGGCTCACCGCAGGAAACCGTAGTCGGCGGCCGACCTGACGCGTTGGTGGAAGCGCAATTTGTCGCGGTATTCGAGCGGATTCTTCGGCGCAACCTTCGCGCCCGGCGGCACATTGAGCCAGTCGACGAGCCGCGTCAGCATGAACCGAAGCGCCGCGCCCCGGGCAAGGAGCGGCAGCGCGCCGATCTCGGCTTCGCCAAGGGGACGCACCCGTTCATAGCCCGAGATCATCGCCCGTCCCTTGGAGACGTTGAAGTCATTATCGGGTTCGAAGCACCAGGCGCTCAGGCAGATCGCCAGATCGTATGCGAAGGCGTCGTTGCAGGCGAAGTAGAAGTCGATCAGGCCAGAAAGCTTCTCACCGAGAAAGAACACGTTGTCGTTGAACAGATCGGCATGGATGACGCCGCTGGGCAGGTCGTTCGGCCAGTGAGTCTGCAGAAAGCTGAGCTCCGCCACGCTCTCCTCGCACAAATGCGGGGCGACCTCGTCGGCGCGCGCTGCGGCCGCCTGGAGCAGGGATGGCCAGCCCTGGAGCGTCAGGGCGTTGGGTCGCTTAAGCGGGAAGTCGGCGCCGGCCAGGTGCATCCGCGCCAGCGCCTCGCCCACCTCGCCGCAATGGCGGACGTTGGGCCGACGAATCCATAGCCCGTCAAGGAAGGTGACGATCGTCGCCGGGCGTCCGGCGAGCTCGCCGAGCGCGGCGCCGGCGCGATTGCGAACCGGCTGAGGACAGGTGACGCCGCGCGCCGCCAAATGCTCCATCAGGCCGATGAAGAATGGCAAGTCCTCCGCTTTGACCCGCTTTTCGTAAAGGGTGAGGATATACTGGCCGCCGTCGGTGCGCAGCAGATAGTTGGAATTCTCGACCCCTTCGGCGATGCCCTTAAATGAAGTGACCTCGCCGATATCGTAGAGCGCCATGAAGGCGCGCAGCGCATCGTCCGAGACTTCGGTGTAGACAGCCATGTCCCCTCTGTTGAACCGACCCATCGAAGGAGAGCGATGGCGGACCCGCTTAACGGCGTGTATAAGACCCGTCAATCGCTGCTGCACCGCAGTCGAAGGCCATCGGGTCGGAGACTGCGGAAAGCGAATTCCGCGCCCGAGCGCGCCCCGAGCGGACCACGACGGTTGCACGCCCGCCGCGTGGCCCTCGACAAGAACGTCCGGAGGAAACGGGTTCGGTTGTCGCGCCGCCAGGGCGCTTGGCGGGGCGCTGGATGCTGGCGGCGATTCGATGGGGGTCCACTCGAATGCGCATCGTGATGGTCGGGGCCGGCTATGTCGGCCTCGTTTCAGGGGCCTGTTTGGCCGATTTCGGTCATGAAGTGGTCTGTGTCGAGGTCGACGAAAGCAAAGTCGCGAGTTTGCGAGAGGGTCGCGTTCCGATCTATGAGCCGGGCCTGAGCGAATTGGCGCTCGCCAATCAAGCTGCGGGACGGCTTTCGTTCACGACCAGCCTGAAAGCTGCCGGGCGTTATGCGCAGGCGATCTTCATTGCCGTCGGCACGCCGTCGCTGGCGGAGGTCGGCTCGGCGGACATGCACTTCGTTCACGACGCGGCTCGGGATATCGGCGAGATTATCGAAGGCTTCACTGTTGTCGTAATAAAGTCGACGGTCCCGATCGGCGCAGGCGACGAGGTCGAGCGCATCATCGCTAAACACGCACCTCAAGATTCGTTCGCTGTCGTCTCGAATCCGGAATTCCTGCGCGAAGGCGCCGCGATCGAAGACTTCAAGCGGCCCGATCGAGTCGTCATCGGGGTTGAGGACGACCGGGCGCGCGAGGTGATGCGGGAAATCTACCGGCCCATCGAACGCAACGGAGGACGAATCGTCTATACGTCGCGCCGCAGCTCGGAGATGATCAAATATGCGGCCAACGTGTTTCTGGCGATGAAAGTGACCTTCATCAATGAAATCGCTGACCTGTGCGAGCGCCTCGGCGCCGACGTTCTCGACGTCTCGCATGGCATCGGTCTCGATGACCGCATTGGCCGCAAGTTTCTCAGTCCCGGCCCGGGCTTTGGCGGTTCATGCTTCCCCAAGGATACGCTGGCATTGACCAAGCTCGCCGCGGACGTCAAGGCGCCCATCCGGCTCGTCGAGACGCTGGTCGACGTGAACGACAAGCGAAAGACGGCGATGGCCGCCAAGGTCGTCACAGCCTGCGGCGGCTCGGTCGCCGGCAAACGGATCGCCGTTCTCGGCCTCACTTACAAGCCCAGAACCGACGACATGCGTGATGCGCCAAGCCTCGTCATCGTGCCTGAGTTGCAAGCAGCGGGCGCGCGCGTCGTCGCCTACGATCCGGAGGGCGTTCGAACCGCAAAGCCGCTGCTTCCCGGCGTCGAGTTCGCGGAGAATGCCTATGCCTGCCTGAAGGGCGCGGATGCAGCAGTCATCGTTACAGAGTGGGACGAGTTCCGCGCTCTCGACCTGGCTCGCGTCAAGGCCAGCTTGACGACGCCGATCATCGTCGACCTGCGCAATATCTATCCAATCAAAGCGATGAAGGCGCTCGGATTCCGTTACGTGTGCGTCGGCCGCGGATTCGGCGGGGAAGGCTGACGGATGTTCACGACCTTGCAGCGCACGGCGCAATCCTGGCGCGCGGCCAGGCGGCGTGAGGCGCCATCCCTGACCCAAGCCGTAATTTACGACAAGAAGACGGAAATCCCCACATCGAAAGTCGCAATGCCGCCTCCGCGCCAATCCCGCTCCTGTGTCATCGTCGTCGAAAATTTGCCTGTTCCGTTCGATCGAAGGGTTTGGCAGGAGGCTCAGGCCCTCAATCGCGCCGGCTGGACGGTGTCGGTGATCTGCCCGACCAACGACAACTTTCCGAAGCTGTTCGAGGTCATCGACGGCATTGCGATCTACCGGCACGCGCTGCCGCCCGAGGGGCGCGGCGCGCTCGCCTACTTCCACGAATATTCAACCGCGCTGTTTCATGAATTCCGCCTCTTGATCAAGGTTCACCGCGAACGCGGATTTTCCATCATTCAGGCCTGCAATCCGCCTGATCTTATCTTTCTCGCCGCTCTGCCGTTCAAGCTCATGGGCAAACGGTTCATCTTTGATCAGCACGACGTCTCGCCGGAACTGTTTGTCGTCAAATTTGGCAACAAAGGCTTTCTCTATCGCGGGCTCATGTTTTTCGAGCGCATGAGCTACCTCATGGCGGATTTCGTCATCACCGCCAACGCGACCTTCAAGGAGATCGCCGTCACCCGCGGCGGCAAGGCTCTTTCGCGGGTGGAGGTCGTCTATGGGGTGCCTGACCGCAAGCGCATCCACCGCGTCGAGCCTGACCCGGGGCTGCACGGCGGACGCAAGTTCGTGCTCGGCTACCTTGGAATCATCAACGAGCAGGACGGCGTCGACCATCTCGTGCGCGCGGTCGCCCATCTGGTCAAAGTCAAAGGATTTCGCGACTTTCGCGCCGTTGTCGTCGGCTCCGGGCCGGCGCTTGAATTGGTGCGTGCGCTCGCGTGTTCGCTCGAGGTTGAAGATTTCATCAGCTTCACCGGCTATCTCAACGGCGAGCAACTGCTCGCTTATATCAGCGCCTTCGACATCGGCGTCATTCCAGATCCGTTGAATGAGGCCAACGACCTGATGAGCATGAACAAGGTGTTCGAATATTGCGCCTTGGGAATTCCGACGGCGTGCTATCCCCTCAGAGAGACGAAACGCCTCCTTGGCGACGCGGGAGTCTACGCCCCATCGCCCGATCCGGCCGGGCTTTCTGAGGCCTGCCTCAGCTTGATGCAGGACGAGTCCCTGCGTGCGCGGTCGGCGGCCGCAGCGGCGAAGCTGTCGGCGGAGAGTTTCGTTTGGGAGAATGAGGCTCGCAAATACGTTGCGACTTATGAGCGCGTTCTGTCTCCAGAGCCTGATTGCTGTCGGGAGAAGGCTGGCCCGGCTGCCCTTCGCTAGGACCCGGGCGACGGCTGGGTCTTGGGAGGAACGCCGGCGACCCGGACGCGCCACACACAAGTTTGTGCGCGCGAATGATTTCAATGACTTAAATGCTCTTTTGCGCAATTTCTTACCGCCGCAACGCCCCGTTCTGAAGTGCACGGGACGAGGACAGAAACCGACCGGGGCTGTTGCGTTTTGAGCGTCGATGAAGTCCCCGAAAGCGAAAGGAATGTTTCGCCATGCGAAACGAAACGTTTCGCATCCCCGGTCGTAAGTCATTGGAATCATTTATAAGCGCCAAATCACCAATTTCGCGGGATTGTTTGTTTTCAAGGACTTAACCCCCGTTTCGTTTCGCCGTTTTCGCAGCCTGCGCTGTCGCGAGCCCGAAGGGCCCGGTTACGGAGAGTGCGGTTACGTCGTGGCGGCTTCGGACGGGCTGCACATAAAGGCACGGGTTGATGATCCGCCACCGTACCCGATATTTCTCCAAAAGAGAAGAAATTTCTCAATTTTTAGTTTTCTTGGAAGGGGCAGGCGTCGGTGAGATTCAGGAACGGCGAATCAACATTTCGGCCTCCATTTCTCCCGCCTTAGGTTTTCTTGATGAGCCGCAACTTTACTATCCCGGGGCCGGGCGCGGTTAGCCCGGGGCGCGCGTTACCGACCGGCTCGGTATTTTTATTGAAACGCATTGACCCAAATTGGGGCCGCGCGTAATGGAAAAGCGGTAAGAGAACCGCACCGCACCAGATTTGGACTCTGGTCGGTGCGGGGTAGCCAAGAAAAGACCCTCCTTATGGAAGGGAGAAGCCGCCTCCTTCTGGAAGGGAGGCTAGAAGGCTCCAGCGCGGTCGGGCGCTCGGAGCCTTTCTCGTATTGGAGCGAGCGCCGTTTCGACGCAAGCGCCAAGCATCCAGATGTCTGGTTCGCCCACAAAGAAGCGCGAGAATCACGCATAGAGCTATCTGATAGGTCTATGGAATCCGCGCAACTCCGGCGAAATCAAACATCCTTGTCGCTGCCGATGGAACATGGTTTTATTGTGGCTAGCCGATTGCTTGGGCGTTGCTCGGGCAGCAGTTCGCGGTGGCGGCGGAATCTGGAAGGGGCGCGCCATCAGCCGACAACCATACCCGCGAAAGCGGCGCTCAGCGCAAGCCGTTGCTGTGACTTGTGGGATTTCCGCTTGCGGCTTCTCCCGCTAGAACTGCACGCCTCGGGTCAAGGCTCCGTCGATCACGAGATTGGTTCCAGTTGTATAACTCGACGCGGGGCTGGCGAGAAAGACGATACCGCGGCCGATCTCCTCCGCCGTGGCCATCCGACCTGTGGGGTTCAGCGACAGCGCCTGCTTGTAGAGGTCGGGGAGATTCTTTTCCACGTTCTGCCAGATCCCGCCGTCGAAATAGGTGTTGCCCGGCGAGACCGAATTCACCCGGATCATCTTCGACGCGTGCTGATAGGCCTGTCGCTGCGCGTAATGAATGAGCGCCGCTTTCATGGCGCCATAAGCCGGACCGGTAAAATCGACCTCCCGTCCCGAGACCGAGGAGACGATGACGATCGAGGGATGCTTGGATTTTTCGAGGAAGGGCAGGGCGGCGTTGACCGCGTGCACCGTGTGCATCATGTCGACCTCAAAAGCCTTGCTCCAGGATTCCTCGACGTCTTGAACGGCGAGCGCGGAGACATTGGCGACAAGAATGTCGATGCCGCCGAGCGCGGCTGCGCTGTCGGCGATGAATTTCTGCAGCGCGGCCTTATTCGCCGCGTCGAGTCCGGCGCCGAAAGCGCTCACGCCCTTGGCCTTCAGATCCTTGACCGCGGCTTTCACCTCGTCCGCGTTGCGGGCGCAGATGGCGACGCTTGCGCCCTCCTCGGCGAAAATGTCCGCCGCGCTGCGCCCGATGCCCTTGGTGCCGCCAGTCACGACCGCGCGCAGGCCCTTCAATCCGAGATCCATGTTCCCCTCCCTAGGTTCACTTTGACGGCAGATACTCTTTGAGGATCGAGGCGCCCAACGTGTATTTGGGATCGACCATGTTGCCGACGCGCATCCTGCCCGCCTGCGTCAGCAGAAAATAGGCTTCGAGTTCCTCGAAGCCATAGTCGGCCACGAGCCAGCGGATGAGGTCTCGATAGGCGATGCGCGCCGCGTCCTCCATGGGTCGGGCGGAGCCGATCGTCATGATGAAGCGCTCATTCTCGAGCCGCGGCCAGAGGATCTCCCAAGACTTGATGAGATCGACCTGGACGGTTGTCGTCGATGGGATTTCGACAGCGACGCCGCAAAGCTCGCCGTCGCCCTGCCGCCCATGGCAATCGCCAAGAAAGAGATGGGCCCCCTTCATTTGCACCGGGAAATAGGCGATGGCGCCTGGGGCGACGTCGGGCAGGTCCATGTTGCCGCCCCAATAGTCCGGCTGCAGGGAGAGCACGGCTTCGATCTGGGGGCTGACGCCGAGCGTGCCTATGAACGGTTCGAACGGCAGGACGATTCTGTCGTTGAAGCGCACGCCGCCTTCGGTCACATGGTATTTCATCACCCGCTCGGGCAAGGGCGGATTGAGCATGGGCGTGCCGGAATTGCCCACGAGGCCGCCGAATTCGGGAATAAGGGCAGACGTCCCAACCGGCTGTGGCCCACGGGGCGCGATCTTGTCGATGCGCACGCACAAGACGTCGCCCTTTTCCGCGCCGTCGACGGCGATCGGCCCGTTCTGGGGATTGACGAAAGGGAACTTGAGCTTCTCGGACGGCCGGTCGTCGACGGACTGAATCGCGCCCCCAAATGCGTCGAGCGTCTCGGCGACGACGACGTCGCCGGGCGCAATCGTGAGGACGGGGGCGGAATAGGGCCCATAAACATACTGATAGGAGCCCTGTTTGGCTTCCGTCAGCTGATGCGTCTTGCCGACGCGGCCGCCCGCAACCCCACGGCGAGCCATATAGGAGGAGGAAAACCAGTCCGACATCATTAACCCTCCCAAGCGCGACACGACCTCAGCGAGAAGGTTCGGCGCACATCATGGTCCTTTATACCGGCGCGGGCGGCGACCTGCGCGGGCTGGCCGAACAGGCGCCGCGACGAACCTTTCCCGTCCGGCTCACGCACAGCCACTCGACGAAGGCTTTAAGCGCGATACAAGGGAAGGCGGAGCTTGGCAATGGCCGTTGGCGGACTTTGGATTCCGGTCACGAACTCTACCCTCCGCTTCGTGGGCGTAGGGGTGCGTGACCGACCGGTTCGAGCGTGACCGAGGCAAGCTCGGGCGGCTGCGATCATTGTCCCCAAACGAGAAACAAACCGATATCGCCTGGCATCCCATCGGGAAAGTCAACAACCCGGGCCGCAAGATGGAAGCCGTGCGGCTTCAGATCGCGACTCCATCGGAGATAAACCTCCGCGGCCTCACCGCGCAACGTCGCTGGCCAATCTGGGTCAGGCGCATTAATGGCGCGGCCACTGTCGCTGCACAGCTGGCTCGGAAAGCGCAAGAGCAGGAATTCCTTCACCCCCTGCTCGGCCGCGGTTCGCGCTCCGTGAACGAGGTTGCGCCAACTCTCCTCCGATATATGCTTGCCGATCAGTTCCGCCGCCTTGTGCTGCCGCTCTTCCTCCGCGCTGTGACGGAGTTCCTCGCGGCGGTGCACTTCCTTGTTCTCGAAGTCCAGCACCAGCCGACGGAAATCCGCGGCCGCGGAGGCAGTATCATCGGGCTGAGTCGGCGACGCGGCGTGCGGTTCGGTCTCATGGTGCGGACGTTCGAAACGCCACTTGAGCGGCGCCAGTGCGTCCTCTAGAGCGCGCGCGACAGCTCCCTCCTGAGGCTTGCCGTCGTGGTGACGTTCCTCACTGACAAGCGATCGCAGCAGATTCTCGCGGCTGACGATTCCGACCACTTGCCCGTGCCGCACCACGGGCACGCGCTTGATCCGATGGGCGGCGAGCAGCCGCGCGATCTCGCCGGTATCAGTGTCCTCCGCCACGGTGACGACCGGCCTCGACATGACGTCGCTTGCGACGCGTTCGGGCCGACGCAAGTTGGCAAGGAAATCGTGGCTAAGCAACTCGCCTTCCGCCAGCAACGCGAGCCACCACTCGCGCCGCGCGTTGCTTTCGGTTTCGTCACGGCCGATGAAGTCGCCCTCGCTGACCATGCCAACGGGCGCGCCGCTCTTATCGACGATGGGAATCGCGCTGATATGGTTTTGAAGCAGAAGTCGAGCGATCTCCGGAACGGGCGTATCCCCGGTCGCCGAGATAACTGCGCTGGTCATCACCTCACGCGCATTCATAGCTGCTACCATAAGCCATTATGTTGACCCCGTCATGACATGGATCGAACGGCGAACAAAGGCAGGAGGAGACCAAGCCCGGGCTCCAAGGTGATCGATCCATGCACGTCTAAGGCTTCGCCGCCGGCGGGCCGAGCGGCGGCAGGCTCTTCAGATAGACGGCGATCGCCTGGCGGTCGGACTCGGGCAATTCGGCGAGGTTGCGCACCACCGCGGTCATGCCCGAGCCAAGGACGTCGCCCGAAGGGGTAAAGCCGCTGGTCAGAGCCTCGACAATGTCGGCTTCTGTCCAATTCAAAAAGTCGCCGCCTCTCAGATTCGCCGACTTGCCGTGACCGTCAGGCAAAGGCGCGCCCGCGAGCGCCTTGCTGTGCTCCATCTCGCCCAGGAAGCCGCGCGGCGTGTGACATTCGCCGCAATGGCCGGGGCCCTCGACGAGATAGCGGCCGCGGTTCCATTGTCCGCTTTGCGAAGGGTCGGGGCGAAGGCCCGCATTGTCGAAATAGAGCCACTTCCACAAACCCACGGCGCGGCGAATGGAAAAGGGAAATGCGAGGCTGTTCGGCGGCGCTCGCCCCTGAACCGCCGGCAAAGTGCGCAGGAAGGCGATGAGATCGGCGACGTCTTTCGGCGTCATCCGCTGATACGACGGATAGGGGAAGGCGGGGTAGAGATGGCCGCCGTTTGGAGAGACGCCGGACATGAGCGCGTTGGCGATGTCGACCGGACGCCAGGCGCCGATCCCGTCCACTGGGTGGTTTGAGATATTCGGCGCGTAGAACGATCCGAACGGCGTCTTGAGTTCGAGCCCGCCGCCGAGGCGCAAAGCGTCGTCCTGACCCGCCGACTTGTGGCAGAACTTCGCACCCGCCGGCGAAAAAGACGAGCCGCCCGGCGGCGGCGGCACCGGCAAGGCCGAGCTTTTGCCATTCCTCAGCCGAATACCGGGGCTGGGGCGCGGACAGCGTCCAGGCGAGCGCGGCGCCGGCCGCGACGACGACCGCGAGGATGATTGCGATCCGCTTCATCCGCGCGGGTGAACTCAAATCTCAGCCGCTTTTGGCCTTGTAGAGTTCGTGACAGCCGCCGCAATTTTTGAAGACCGCTGGCGCGAATTGCTTGAATGTCGCCTCATCCGTAATTCCGGCCTGGGCGGCCTGGACATCCTTGACGAATTGGGCGAACCGGCCGTCGAAGTCCGCCTTGTGCTCCCAGATCGCTGGGAGCGCCGCTGTGCCGCCGCCGGTCTTACTATTGTCGGGAAACAAAGCTGGCGATTTCGTCGCCCCTTCGTTGAGCGTCTTCAAGGATTCCTTCACAGTCGCCAGATCGAACGGGATCTTGCCCTTCGACATGTTGAACAGCGTCTTCGCGGCTTCGCCGTCGTGTTTCATGAGCGCCCGCCGCTCAGCGATCGGATCAGTGTCGGCCAGTACGGCGGTGACGCCGCAAGCCAGCGCCATTGCCACAGCCACCAAGCGTTTCATGAGCCTCTCCCCGACGATATTCCCCTGCTAAACACGGACGCGCCCGCGCTTATTCTTATAAGACAGCAATAATCGGGCGGGACCGCAATCCAAATCTCTGTGTTCAAGCCAATGCGCCGCAAACCGCGAGCCCTTGGGCCGCGGGCGAGGGCTCCTGTCCTCGCGGCCCCTCGGGCGCATTCCGGACTGTAGACTTAGCAGCCCTCGAACCTTATGCTCCGCGCAAGAAACACGACGCCTTTCGTGATTTGAGCGGGCTGCTTTCCTGGCCGGCGCGGTTGCTGCGCTTGGCGCAGGCGTCCGTTCGATTGGGGCATTGGCCCGAGGCGTCCCGTGAACCACTCGAAAACCCGCCGCTGCTCGTGAGACCGCCTATGGATCAGACTGCCTTGGATTTGCCTGCGGCGACGCCAAAAACACTGGCCAAGTCGCGGGAAGGTCTCTTTGCCAACCAATGGGCGCTTTACATAGGCGTCGTTCTTCTCGCAGCGCTCGGATCGTATGGCTATTGGCTGAAGACCCGATCCATCTTCGCTTGCCAGGCTCAGGGCTACAGCGCTGAGCGCTACCTCGCCTATTGTGGCGGCGGGAATTATGCCGACTTCGAGCACGGCGCCTTCTTTTTTAATCTTGAACCACCGGCGCTCGATTATGCCCGCAACGCCGACGTGCTGGTCCTCGGCAACAGCCGCTTACAGGTGGCGTTGTCCAACGATGCGACCGCCGACTGGTTTAAGGCCGCTTCGGCCAGCTATTACCTGCTCGGATTCAGCTACAACGAGAACATGGTTTTCACCGGGGACCTTCTGCATCGGATAAATCCCCGCGCCAGTGTCTTCATCATCAATGTTGACGATTTCTTTGACCGACGAGAAACCGCAGCGGCAAAGACGATCCTGCACGATCCCGATGCCAAGAGCAGATACGAGTGGAAACGCTTCTCGCAAGGGCTGCACCAGCCGATCTGCGGCGCCTTCCCCAGGCTTTGCGGGCGGAGATTTGTCATCTTCCGCTCGCGCGAAACGGGGGCTTATTACAGGATCCCACACGATGAGCCGGTCTTCCCGCAAAATGCGGTCAGCTACGACCCGTGGGTCGATCCGGCCGTGGTCAAAGACAGTATGGCGCTGGCGATCGATTTTCTCAAGCAATTCGCCAAAGGAAGGTGTGTGATCCTAACCAATACCCCCTATCCGGAAACCAAAATCGGCAACGCGGAAGCGATCGCGGCGGGCGCCGGCTTGCCGCTGATGGCGCCCGAGTTAGAGGGGCTCAACACGACCGACGGCTACCACCTCGACCGGCCGAGCGCCGAGCGGTGGTCGAAAGCGTTTTTAGAGGCGGCGGGACCCAAAATTCGCTCCTGCATCGAGAAGCAGGGCGCGGCGCATTCCTAGCGCGGGATGCGATTGGCTCGAATTTGCCCATCGGCGCCGAAAGACGCCCGTCTTTCGACGGCTGGGGCCCGTGTGTCACGGATCACGGCGCGCCTCAGGCTTCGCGGCGTCCCCGTCGAGGCCTAGCACGACGATCTTCCCAGTCACCACATCGGTTGGCCAGGCGAGGCCGGTCAGGCCGGTCGTCACCGCGACCTTTTGCTGACCCTCGACCGTGTAGGTTATGACGCCGCCGCCGATCCCGCCGCCGATCTTCTGACCCCACAGCTTCTCGCCGCTCGCGGCGTCGAGAGCATAGAAATTGCCGCCCACATCGCCGACGAACACCAAGCCTCCGGCGGTGGGCGTCACGCCGCCCACGATCGGGTAATTGGATCTCAGCCTCCACTTCGGGACGCCCGTGTCGGCGTCGACGGCGTAGACCCAGCCGCCCCAAAAATTCTGATCCTGCCGGCCGAACAGGTGAAACGGGTTGCGCATCGCGTTGCCGAACCAGGCTCTGCCGGTCGGGGCGTCCTGGAGTTGCTCGTCGGTCTGCCGTTTCACCGTCGTGCACCAGTCGACCTCGCCGGTGATGATGAGGTTCGTGGCCGGATCGTAGGCTGGGCCGTTCCACTCGGACCCGCCGGAAGCGCCTGGGCAGAACCGCACGGCCTTGTCGGTCGCAAAAGGCGCGCCGACATTCTCGATCTTGGTTACGGGCGTGCGATAGAGGAGGGCGTTGGCGGCGAGGTCGATCCCGTAGAGATGCCCGTCTTTGGGCGCGGCTAAAAGTAGCCTCTTGCCGCCCGCCGTGTGGATCAGAGACGGCGCGCTGGCGACGTCCCAGTCGTGCCAGTCCCTGGGCACGAGCTTGAAATGGCGTTTGTAGGCGCCCGTCATGGCGTCGAGCACGACGACCGAGTCGGTGTAGAGATCCCCGCCCTCGCGCACGCTGATCGCATAAGCGGGCGACGGATTGCCGACGGGCACGTACAATTCTCCGGCTGCGGGATCGAGTGTGTACGAGGTCCAAGTCGCGCCGCCGCTGATCGGGAACCCGGCCGCGTTGCCCCACGACGACGTATCAAGCGGCGAGGCGCCTTGCGGGCCGCGGGACGGATCGTCCTTGGTCTTGGGAACGAGGTAGAACTCCCACACGATTTTACCGCTTCTGGCGTCGAGCGCGTACATGCGCCCCTTGCCGCCTTTGGCGTCGCCGCCCGCGTTGCCGATGAAGACCAGTCCGTTCCAGGCGATCGGAGCGGCGGCGACAAACTCGCCCTTGCTCCCTTCGGTGATGGCTGTTTGCCAGATTCGTTTACCGGTCTTGAAATCATAGGCCAGCACCCGCCCATCGGGGGAGCCGCGGAACAGCATGCCGTCGAAGTAGGCCGCCCCGCGCATGGCGGTGAGGATCGAGGGGGGGAGGTCCTCGCGGGTGCGCCAATTCTCGGCGCAAGTGGCCGGATTGATCGAGAAAATATCGGTCAGGGTGGTGCCGATCAGGGCCCCGTTGACCATGATCAGTCCGGCCTCGAAGCTCGTGTATTGCTTGGTGTCATACGTGCACAAAATCCTTAGCTTGCCGACGGTCTTGGCGTTGATCTCGGCGAGCGGCGAATAGCGCTCCGAAGTGAGCGTCCTGTTGTAGCTCGGCCAGTCGTCGCCGACGCCGTTCGACACGGACGCGGTGGAAAGTGTAATCGCCGGGCTCGCTGCGGCCAGGTAAGCCGGGTTCAGTTCCGTCGTCGTCGCGCCTGGAGGCGCTCCCCAAGAGCGGATGTAATTGCGCGTAAGTCCGGCAAATACCGACACCTGGACCGGGTAGGCGCGGTATAGAATGCGCGCCGCCGCCGCGCCCGCAGCAAAGATTGAGAGGACCGCGAGCGCGCCGATAAGTAAGCTTCGTTTCATCAAGCGCTGCTCATAGCTCCGACCGCGAGAGGCGCGGCGCGCGGGACGGCGCCGAGCGCCGGCTTTGTCGGGATGACGGGCGCCGTCCTTGACCCCCAAAGCGGGAATGCGTCTTTGCGAGCGCAGGGGTCTCAAGTCAAGGCCGGGGGGCCGCGAGCCGAGCGGCGCCGGACGAAATCGCTCGCCGTCATGCGCGATTCAGGATGGAGTCTTGGCGGCGCCGGGCTTGACCGACTGGGAGCGACCTTGGGCCGGAAAAGGCTCAGTATTCCTGACGTGTCGGCCGGAACAGGATCTCGTTGACGTCCACGTCCTCCGGCCGGCTCATCGCGAAAATCACCATGCTCGCGAAGGAGTCGGCGGAAATGGCCGTCTCCTTGTAGAACTTGGAGATCGCCGCGCCGATGTCGGGGTCGGTAATGCTGTCGGGTAGTTCGCTCTCGACCGCCCCGGGCGAGATGATGGTTGTGCGGATGTTGTAGGGCTTAACCTCCTGCCGCAGACCCTCCGAGATTACCCGCACCGCGGATTTGGTCGCCGAATAGACCGTTCCGCCGGGCCGCACTTTATGGCCCGCGACGGATGAGACGTTGATGATGTGCCCGCTTCTCTGGGCTTTCATGACGGGCAGCGCCGCAGCGACGCCGTAGAGGACGCCTTTGATGTTGACGTCGATCATACGGTCCCATTCGTCGATCTTGAGGCGCTCGAGAAGCGACTGCGGCATGAGACCGGCGTTGTTGATCATGACATCGACGCGGCCATGCGACTTGACGGCGTGGTCAACGAGGCGCTTCACCTCACCGTATTTGCTCACGTCCGTCTGCACGACGGCGTCGTCCCTTAGCGAAAGCGCTTTGGCGAGCGCCTGAAGCCGGTCAAGGCGCCTTGCTCCGAGCGTGAGTTTCGCGCCGTTTTGCCCTAGCGGCGCGCGGCCGCCTCTCCCAGCCCGCTGCTCGCTCCGGTGATGACCACCACTTTGTCCTTGATGCCCTGCGTCATGGTTTGTCCTTCTTCTATTGCCGTCAGGGGCTTCGAACTGGGTCTATCAACCTGTTAAGGCTTGGGGTTCGCGAAACGGGCGCTCAGCTTTGGTACTGCTCGTCGCTGACCTTCTCCATCCACTCGACCGCCTTGCCGTCGAGCGCTTCCTGGATGGCGATATGAGTCATGGCGGTCGTCGGCGCGGCGCCGTGCCAATGTTTCTCGCCAGGAGCGAAGACAACGACGTCGCCGGGACGGATGTCCTCGATCGGGCCGCCCTCGCGCTGCACGCGGCCGCAGCCCATGGTGACGATGAGGGTCTGACCGAGCGGGTGCGTATGCCACGCCGTGCGCGCGCCGGGTTCGAATGTGACGGCGTTGCCGGCCGCTCGCGCGGGAGCGGTCACTGGAAATAGCGGGTCGATGCGGACCACGCCGGTGAACCAGTCCGCCGGCCCTTTGCCGGATGGCTGCGAGCCGCTTCGCTTGATGTCCATTGTTTCCGTCCTTCGTTCTGTTCCGAAAGTGAGCTGCGGAGCGTCCGTGGCTGTAGTTGGCGCGCGCCGCTAGAGCTGATTGTATCCGGGCTTCTTGTAGATGGTCCCGGACTTGCCGAGAATGTCCGGCTTATACACGGTCGCGACCGAATGCTCGGGCTTCACGTCTTCGATACCGACCGAGACCGCCTCCTCGCCGGTGTTCAGCGTCGCCATGACAGCTTTGGTGACTTCATCGGCGAGTTTGGATTTTTCCTTCTCCGATCGGCCCGAGTAGAGCTTGACGATCACATGAGGCATTGTTGTCTCCTTCGCGCGCCCCACGGCCGGTCGCGCAGCGATGATTTGGGAGCGCGCCCTCGCCACGACTAGCCGCTATAATCCCATGGACTTATGAGCGGAAACGATGGTCAGCCGCAGATTGATGCAGTTGTGACCGATCAGCTCCTGAGGCTTCCTCGGCTCTGAGCGAGTCCTGAAATAGGAAGGCGCCCCGACGATCAATACGGCGCCGGACTGGGAGGCGAGCGCGCGGCGCCTCATCGACCTCCTGATCGACGGGTTGAGGTCGCAGCGCGGGGAGCCGTGACCTTCTCGGCGCCTCTGTAGCGCAACGCCTCGACCAAAAAGGCGAATGTCGGCGTCGGCTCGCGCCGGCTCGGATAATAGAGGTGGTAGCCCGCCTCGCAATCCTACGCGGCGTGACCGACGCCGCGACAATCTTCGCTCATACAACCGGGAGACGACCATGGCGAAAACGTTTGGCGCAACATCCACCACCGACGAGGTGCTGGAGGGCGTGAGCTTGAGCGGCAAGCGCGCGCTGGTGACGGGCGTGTCAGCCGGCCTCGGCATGGAGACGGCGCGCGCGCTCGCGGCTCACGGCGCAGAAGTGGTCGGCGCTGCGCGCGATCTTGCCAAGGCGAAAACGGCGACCGCGGCCGTGCGCGCCGCTACTGCGGACGGCGAAGGATTCGAGCTCGTGGAGCTCGATCTCGCTTCGCTCGCGAGCGTGCGCGCCTGCGCCGACAAACTCGTCACGGACGGCAAGCCCTTCGACCTCGTCATCGCCAACGCGGGCGTCATGGCCTGTCCGTTCGGCAAGACGGCGGACGGGTTCGAGACCCAATTCGGGACCAACCATCTCGGTCATTTCGTGCTGGTCAACCGCATCGCCTCGCTGATGAAGCCAGGCTCGCGGCTGGTCGATCTGTCCTCCGCCGGCCACCGCTATTCCGACGTCGATCTTGACGATCCGAACTTCGAGCGCACGCCCTATGACCCATGGGCAGCCTACGGACGGTCGAAGTCCGCCAACATCCTGTTCGCGGTGGAGTTCGATCGCCGCCACAAGGCCGAGGGGATCCGCGCAACCGCGGTCCATCCCGGCGGGATCAACACCGAGTTCTCCCGCCATATCGGCGAGGAGGGGATCAACCAGCTCGTCGAGCGCATCAACGCGGCGACCCGCGCCGCGGGCGAGCCCGACTTCAAATTCAAGACGATTCCGCAGGGCGCGGCGACGACGGTCTGGGCGGGCGCCGTTGCGACAGACGATGAAGTCGGCGGCCGTTATTGCGAGGACTGCCACGTGGCGAAGATCGAGCCCAATCCCGCCAAGCGCGCCGGCGTCAAGCCTTACGCGCTCAACCCTGAGACAGCCAAGGCGCTATGGGCCAAGAGCGAGGAGATGGTGGGCGAGCGGTTCTGAGCAGCGGCGCGAGAGCGCGCCGCCCACCTTCAGTTGCTCATCTTCGCCTTCATCGCCTGCAGCGCTTTGCCGCAGCCAATGCTCACCTCTTCCTTATGCGCCTTGAGGCAGCCGATAATGCGCCCGCCGCCCGGTTGCACGCCGGGGCAAAGCCGCGCGAAATCTGCCTTGCAGTATTTCATCGCCTCGGCCTGCTGGGCCAACGCGCCCGGCGCCACGGATACAAGAGCCGCGAGCGTAAGCGCCGAAGCGATCGCGAAATGACGGATGCGCATGGTTCCCCTCCCTTTGCCGCTAAGCTCGGACTGAAGACTGTTGTCAGATAGGACGCGGACGATCGGGCGGTCAAACGAAAAACTTCAACCACTTGGCAAAAATCTAATGCGCGGGAAAGGGGACGCAGCTTGGCTCGCCCCTAGCTTCCGCCGCCGCCAGCCTTTAAGACCGCGGCCCTGGCCAATTAGGAAATTGTCTTGAACGCCCCTCAAGCCGCTCACGACAAGCGGCCCGTGTTCACGCACGGGTCGTTGATGCGTCACGTAGCGGTGATGACGGCGACAGGCGCCATTGGCTTGATGGCGGTGTTTGTCGTCGATCTTCTGTCGCTGTTCTGGGTGTCGAAGCTCGGCGATCAGGCGTTCAAGGCGGCTGTTGGCTATGTCGGCTTGATGACGTTCTTCATCATGTCGATCAACATCGGGCTTACCATTGCAGCCTCGGCCACTGTCTCGCGCGCGCTTGGCGCTGGCGACCGGCCGCGCGCGCGGCGCCTCGCTGGGTCCGCGCTCATCATCACCGCCGTCTTCTCCGCCGTCATGGCGGCGACGATGTTCGTGTTGCGCGATTGGATTCTCGTCACGGTTTTGCACGCGCACGGCGAATCGGCCGAGGTCGCGTCGAAGTTCATCGCCATCAGCATCCCGGCGAATGTGCCGCTCGCGATTGGCATGACGTTTTCGGGGATCTTGCGCGCCGTCGGCGACGCGCGCCGGGCGATGTACGTTACGCTGTCGGCGGGGATCGCAACGGCTTTTCTCGATCCGCTGCTCATTTTCGGCCTGGGGCTCGGCGTCTATGGCGCCGCCTGGGCGACGGTCTTCTCTCGTCTGATCTTGCTCGCAGTCGGCTGGCTTGGCGCGGTCTGGGTGCACAATCTCGTCGCCCGGCCGAAGCTTAATGCTGCGCGCGGCGATTTCGGCCCGATCATGGCGATTGGGTTTCCAGCGATCATGGCCAATATGGCGGCGCCGGTCAGCTCAGCCTATACGCTCAGGATATTCTCCGATTTCGGCGAGCCGGCGATCGCCGCGTCAGCCGTCATCGACCGCGTGACGCCGGTGGCGTTCGGGTTCGTTTTCGCCCTCACCGCGTCGGTAGGGCCGATCATCGGCCAGAACTATGGGGCGAGACTGATGGGAAGGGTGCAGCGGACGCTGACCGATTCCTTCATCCTGTCGATCGGCTATGTTCTCTTCGCCTGGGCGGTTCTGATGCTGACGGAGCCCGCGCTTGTCGCCGCCTTCGAGGCCAAGGGCGAGAGCGCGCAATATATCGCTTTCTATTGCCGCTATGGAGTGGTTGCCTGGATCTTCCTGGCGTGCCTGTTCGTGGCCAACGTGTCGTTCAACAATCTCGGCTTTCCGGTGTTGTCGATGGCGTTCAACTGGGCGCGCGCCACGCTGGGGACGATTCCGTTCGTGACCGTCGGCGCGCGCTATGGCGGAGTACAGGGCGCCATGTTGGGCTTCGCGCTTGGGGCCGCCGCTTTCGGCCTGATTGCGGTCGCGACGGCTTATGCGGTCACGTGGAGGCTTGCGAACGCGATTGACGGTCGCGATCGCGCTGGCTTACGGCCGGCGGCCGCGGCCGCGATCGAGGGGCAGGGCGCGAAAATGCCCTGAGGCTCGCGCCCCGTTTACGGAAACGCACTGGCGATATGGCTGAAGCTTGTGCTGAGGTTGGTTCCGACGGCGCCGACCGCGGTCACGATGGCGACCGCGACGCCCGAACCCAAAAGCGCATATTCGATCGCCGTCACCCCTTTGCGACAGAGCATGAACCGACGCAACAGCTTGGTCATGATGGGTGTCCCTGAATTCCACCGCATCAGGCCCGAAAGTTCCTAACATTGGATGAGGCCGCACTTAGAGTCTCGGGTTTGCGGCGGGCGCCTGCCGTAACGGTTAAGGCGTTCCCAAGGCCGACCGCATTTCTGTCTCTTTCCGACCCGACGCCCTTTGCAATGTCCGGGCGGCGCGACTATCTAGCCGGGTCGCCGGTCCACCGGCCGCTGGGGTAAGCGCCTTTATGGCTCGCGATGTCGTCGATAGTGAAGTTGTTGAATCGCCCGACGCGCTCGTCGCTTGGCTCGAGGCGGGATGCAAGCCCGCGGGCCCGTTCAGAGTGGGCACGGAACACGAGAAGATTCCATTCTACCGCGCCGATCACTCCCCCGTTCCTTATGATGGCGAGCGGGGGATCCGGGCGCTGCTGGAGGGCATGCGCGCCCATCTCGGCTGGGACGGGATAGAGGACGGCGAGGCGCTGATCGGCCTTTATGACGCGAACGGCGGGGGCGCCATCTCGCTCGAGCCGGGAGGACAATTTGAACTGTCGGGCGCGCCGCTTTACGACGCGCACGCGACCGCCGATGAGCTCGACCGTCATCTGGCCGCTTGTCGCATCGTGGCTGAGCCGTTGGGCATCGGCTTTCTGACACTGGGCATGAGCCCGAAATGGTCGCTTGTCCAGACGCCGTCGATGCCGAAAAGCCGTTACGCGATCATGGCCCGCTATATGCCGAAAGTCGGGACACGCGGCCTCGACATGATGTTTCGCACCGCGACCGTCCAGGCCAATCTCGACTTCGCGAGCGAACAGGACATGGTGGCCAAAATGCGCGTCGGCCTGGCGCTGCAGCCGGCGATCGCCGCGTTGTTCGCCAATTCGCCGTTCACCGATGGCAAGCTCAATGGGCTTTTGTCCGCTCGCTCAGAGATCTGGCGCCACACCGATCCGGCGCGCACCGGCATGCTTGCCTTCGCTTTCGAGCCGGGCATGGGCTTTGAGCGCTACGTCGACTATGCGCTCGACGTGCCGCTCTATTTCGTGAAGCGCGGCGACCACTATCAAGACGTTGCGGGCGCGAGCTTTCGCGATCTGCTTGCCGGCCGGCTCAAGCAAGCGCCAGGCGAGCGCGCCACGATCGCCGATTGGGCGAACCACCTGTCGTCGATCTTCCCCGAGGTGCGCTTAAAGCGCTATCTCGAAATGCGCGGCCCAGACGTCGGCCCGCCAGAGCGCATCGTCGCGCTCTCGGCGCTGATGGCCGGCCTCTATTACGATCCGGACGCGCTTCGCTCGGCCGAGGCGCTGATCAAAGAGTGGACCGCCGAGGACCGGCAGAAGCTGCGCGACGACGCGCCGCTGCTTGGGCTCGCCGCCGAGATCCGTGGGCGGGATTTGCGCGCGATTGCGCTCGACACGCTGGCGATCGCCCGCGGCGGCCTCAAGCGGCGCGCGCGACTCAACGCCAGAGGCGAGGACGAGACCCTCTTCCTTCGCCCCCTCGAGGCGATTGCGGAGAGCGGCCGCGAGCCGGCGCGGCACTGGATTGAGCGTTACGAGGGCTCGTGGGGCCGTTCGGTCGAGCCGGCGTTTGACGAGGCGGCGTTTTAGCAATCAAAATTGAATCGGGCTGCGCGTCGAGGGCTGGTTCTCGGCCGATTGGCCCGTGCCAACGCACGATAATATGACCTCGACGCCGGGTGGGTGCGTCTACGTCCCCACGGGGTGGTCATGATCCCCATTGCGTTGTGATACGATTTCCTGGTGATCACCTCGGGTTGGCGATTTTGGGCCACCAGTGGAAGCCGGCTTGGCTTTTGATTTTTTGTCGCTCCGCAGCGAGGGCGGCGCAACGTGCGGAGATGACCTCGTCGAGCGTTTCGAGGTCGGGAATGTGCTTGTTGACGATCGGCTCGTCGACCAGCGTCCAGAGCGTTTCGGCCGGCTGCACTTCGGGGGTATAGGCGGGTTGGAAGACGAGACGAACCCCTTCCGGTACGACAAGGCCGGCTTCACCGTGCCAGCCGGCGTTGTCGAGCACGAGCACGATGATCCGATCGCGCCCTGCGCCGGCTTCCTCGGCGAACAAGCGCAGCAGCGCCTCGAAGAAAGGCTTCGATACGCCGTTCGAGACGTACCAGAAGACTTCACCGGTGGCGGGTGAGACGAAGGCCGTCACATAAAGCCATTCGAACCGATGGTGGCCGTGCGAGATCGGCCGTTTGCCCACAGGCGCCCAGACTCGCCGCGTCACCGGCTTCAGGCCGATCCGGTGTTCGTCGGTCGCGAAAGTCTCGATCGGCGTGTCGGGATGGCGCGCCGCTTCCTCGGCGACAATGTCGGCCACTTTTTTTTGAAGTCGTCCTGCTCCTCGAGCGTCGCCGCCTTGGGGTTGCGCGGCCGCGGCTTTTGGATCGACCAATCGATCGCCCTCAGCGCCTCCCAGCCACGCTGCGCGGCGAGCGACGCCAGGCCCAACTCGCCCGCCATCCATTGCGCAACCTTGGCGCTCGTCCAAACCCCGCCGTCCGGCGGAGGATCGGCAAGACGAGCGCCAAGCCGATCCAACACCTCGGGCCTCAGAACAGTCGCCACCGCGCCGTTGCCGCGCCGGAGATCGCCCAGCGCCGAAGGCCCGCGCGCGTTGTAGCGCTCCAGAAGCTGCTCGATCCAGCGGCTCCCAAACGAGGTCATCGCCGACACTTCCCCGATCGTATGGCCCTTCGCCAACAGCCAGATCGTCTGGAAATGCCGCGAAGACATCGCGTCCCCGCTGGCTTCGTAACGCTCCTCCAATGCCGCAACGCTCAGATGACCGGCCACATGCGCCATGCTCGCCCCCAGCGAATCATGGCTTTCCTATCTACCAGCGGCAAATCCAACTGAGAATCCTTCCCCGCCGAGTCAATCACCCGGAACTCGTATGACGACGCGGATTGGATCAATCCATGCAGCTTCGCTATTCCGTGCGGGGAACGGTTTGGGTCCTCATTTACCTGCTTTTTATTCTTGCCCCGTTGTTCGCGCTGCTGACAGCGTCATTGCCGCCGCCGCGCAATTTCTGGGGGGCGTTCGCGGTCGCGATCGGTTACTCGGGCCTGGCGATGATGGGTCTGCAGTTCGGCCTCACGGCGCGCTTCCGGTACGTCACCGAGCCATGGGGTGAAGACGTCATCTATCACTTTCACCGCCAGATCTCGCTGGTCGCCATTGCTCTCGTCATCCTGCATGTCGTCATCCTCTTCGCCCTGCGTCCGCCGCGGCCGGCTATGCTCAATTTTTTTCAAGCGTCCTGGCGCGCCAGCTTTGGCGCTCTGTCGATCTACGCGCTGATCGCGCTGGTCGTCATGGCTCTGTGGCGAACGAAGCTGAAGATCCGTTACGAGACCTGGCACCAATCCCATATCGTCCTTGCGGTCGTCGCCATCGCGGCGGGAACTCCTGCACATGGTGGGCTTTGGCCGGTATCTGGTCGATCCGTGGAAGCGGTCGTTGTGGGTCGGCCTCGCGATCTTCTGGATCGGGCTTCTCATGTACGTGCGCATCGTCAAGCCGTTGTTCATGCTGCGCCGGCCGTATCGGGTCGCGGAGGTGCGCAAGGAACGCGGCGACACCTGGACGCTGGTCATGCAGCCCGATGGCCACCGCGGCTTTCGCTTCAGCCCGGGTCAGTTCGCATGGCTGACGGTCTGGGGGAGTCCGTTCAAGATCACCGGCCATCCGTTCTCGTTCTCCTCCAGCGCGGCGGTCACGGACGGGCGTGTTGATATGTCGATCAGGAATCTCGGCGATTTCACCAGCGCAATTCATGAAGTCCCGGCGGGACAGCGCGTCTATCTTGATGGGCCGTACGGCGCGTTCACCATCGGTAACCCGGCGGACATGCACGTGCTGATCGCTGGCGGCGTCGGCGTCACGCCGATGATGAGCATAATCCGTACGCTTGCCGACCGCGATGACAAGCGCCCCGTGATCCTGCTCTACGGCAGCAGGGACTGGGAATCGATCACCTTCCGTGAGGATTTGGAGGCGCTAGAAGCACGGCTCAACCTGACGATCGTCCACGTGCTGCAGAATCCTCCGACCGGATGGACAGGAGAACGGGGCTTCATCACCGCCGAGATGTTCAAGCGTCATCTACCGCCACCCTACGCGGACCATGAGTATTTCATCTGCGGACCGGACGTCATGATGGATGCGATTGAGACGGCTCTTAAGGAGTTGGGTGTGCCACTGTCGAAGTACCATTCCGAGCGCTACAGCTTCGTTTAAGCGGAGGTCGCCAATGCGCCGTTTGTTTGCCGACCGGCTGGTCATCGCCACGGCCGTAATCGTAGTTCTGATGTCGGCTTTATTTGCGCTCTTGCGCGTGGTGGCTGGGTAGGTATTGAGGCGACAGTTCGGTCGGTCAAAATTTCTCTCGAAAGGATGCCGTTTATATTAGCATAAGTTATAGGTCGAAGCGCGCAGCGAAGTCCTACCGCAAAGACATTCGCCTTTGTTGGCAACAGCGCGCGGCGTCAGCGCGCCGAGTCGCCCGGGCTGGCGGGCAGCAAAAAGCGGTCTCCACCTAAGGGCGCGCCGACAATTGTGAGGCCGGAAGCCCGGCTGGCAGCCATTCCCGGCTCATTGAGCGGTCCGAACGGATCGGGTCGGCCACCGATCCGCTCATCCGATCCGAATCGCGCGCCCGCCGCGATATAGCCGCTGATCCGCGCGCATCCGCCTCTCGCCGGCGGCTCCAAATCCTGGTCCGACCCCTCGCAATAGGACCCGCGCAGCCCCGGTTGGGGGTCCTGCGCTCCAGGGCCGCCGGCGCTTGCCGGATTCGGCAGGCTCCCGGCAATGAGCGCCAACAAAGGCCCACCCATAACGGTAATGACCCGAACAACCGCGCGCGACGCGCCGATGGAGAGGTAAATCATCGCTTGCCGGAATGAAACCACATCGTGGCGGCAAAATGGCGAACGCGGCCTCGTGATTAGGAAACTAATGCCCGTCGCCGCCGCGCCTCTTCGGCCAATCGCCGAGCGTGGCCTGGATAACGGTCAGCGCCGCCACCGCGGCCGTATCGGCGCGTAGAATCCGCGGCCCGAGGCTCAGGCGAAGCACGCGCGGCGCGGAAAGGATCGCGGCGCGCTCGTCGTCGTCGAAGCCGCCTTCCGGCCCGATGAGCAGGGCGACGCCGCCGTCGACGCGCGCGTTCGCGAGCGCGTCAAGGGGACTGGTCTGCTCCGCTTCTTCGTCGCAGAAGACAAGAAGCCGCTCGGCCGGCCAGCGCCGAAGCGCCTCGCCAAGCGACTCGACCGGCGCGATCTCGGGCGTCCAGATCGATTCCGCATTGTTCGCAAGCTTCGATCGCGTTCAGGCGCAGACGCTCGAGGTTGACGCGGGCGACCTGGGTATGGCGGGTAATGACGGGCCGTAATCGCCGCGCCCCCATCTCGATCGCCTTCTGCGCCATGTAATCGAGCCGTGCATGCTTGAGCGGCGCGAACAGATAGTCGACATCCGGCGGCGCCTCCTGGGGCCTGGTCTGCGCGCCGACGATGAGCGAAGTCGCCTTGCGCGAGCTCGCCGCGAGGTTGGCTAAGAATTCGCCGTCGCGGCCATTGAACAGCAGGACGGGAGCGTTGGCGCCGAGCCGCAGCACATTGACGAGATAATTCGTCTGCTGAGGTTCGAGCTGAAGCTCGGCGCCCGTAGCTAAATCCTGGGAGACGTAAAGACGGGGGGTTCGGAAATCGGTTCGAGCCATGCGCTCCCATAGCCTGCGCGAACGTCCGCCGCCATTGCGGGCGCGTTTGGGCCAAAGGTAACAAATCCGGTTCGCCAGCGAATGCGGTTAAGAGGCGCCCTTGCGCCGGCTTTCTAGGAGGACGAACCATGGCGGCCTGGAGAACAATGGGCGTTGGGCTTGCGGCTTTAGCCGCGCTCGCTTCAGCGTCCCAACTCGCTGTTGCAGCCGATGCGGCGCACCCGACCGTGGTCGAATTGTTCCAGAGCCAAGGCTGTTCGTCATGCCCTCCGGCGGAGGCCAGTGTCGGGGCGGTCAGCGGTCGCCCGGATGTGCTGGCGCTCTCGTTTGAGGTCGACTACTGGGACCGGCTCGGCTGGAAGGACACTTTCTCCAAGGCCGCCTGGACAGCGCGCCAATACGCCTACGCTCGGGCGATGGGCCATGGTGATAGCGTCTACACGCCCCAGGTGGTCGTCAACGGCCGGGTCGCGGGCGACGCTTTGGAGCCTGGCAGTCTCGCCGGGCTTATGAGCCGCGGCGATCGCGGCGAAGGCGGCCCGCGCCTCGGCTTTTCGGGCGGGGCGGTGACGGTCGGAGCAGGGGCTGCGCCGGCGGGCGGGGCGGATGTATGGCTTGCGCGCTATATTCCGCACACGGTCGAGGTCACGATCCCGCGCGGCGAGAATGCCGGCCACACGCTGCCCTATAAGGACGTCGTGCGCGAGATGGTCCTTTTGGGCAAATGGCGCGGCCAAGCAGAAACCTTTCCGGTGACCGGCGGGAGCGATCCCGGCCTCGGCGAGGCGGCGCTCTTGCAGGCAAACGGGGCAGGGCCGATCCTGGCGGCGGCGAAAAGGTAGAGGCCGCCCAGAGACCAGCCACCTCGGCAAAGCCGCGCTTAATGCCCGCTCTCGCGGGCATGACATCCGGCGCCCTCGGGGGTGCGACCGGTCGCTTTCTGGTCAGTGCGGGAAGTCGCTCGAGCGATGCGAGCATGCCGCTTCCCGCCCCGAAGGGAGCGAGCGAGACCCCATGCGCGCTTGCTGGGCTCGTGAGCTGCGGCGACCGCGGCGCGGGCGGACCGAGCATCGGCTTTTCGGGGGAGAATGTGAAGGTCGGGGCGGGGGCCGCGCCAACCGGCGGAGCCGACGTCTGGCTTGCGCGCTATATTCCCCATGCGGTCGAGGTCACGATCCCGCGCGGCGAGAACGCAGGCCACACGCTGCCCTATAAGCATGTGGTGCGCGAAATGGTTCTCTTGGGCAAATGGCAGGGTGAAGCGGCGACCTTCTTTTTGCCTGCGGGAAGCGACCCCAGTCTCGCCGATGCGGCGATCGTCCAGGCGAGCGGGGCAGGGCCGATCCTCTCGGCGGCGAAACGGTAAGCTCAAAAATGGACTAAAGCGTCCTGCTTTTGGGTCTACGCATATCCTGCGTTCTTGAAGCTTCGCAGTGGTTAATTAAAAACTCCTTCGTTCTTTATTTTGCATGGCCCAACCCCAGTTCGGGAGCCGCTGCGCGTCGCGGAAACTTTTCACGCGCAAGGAAACGCGCGATCGCCGCCGCTTGGCGGAAGTCGACGGCGGCGATCATCGAAACCGGACGATTGCTGATCGAGGCGTCGGCCTCCTTTCCAGAAGGCCTTAAGCAATTGGCCGAGGCATCAAATCCCAACGCGGAGAGCGGCGTCGCGGAGTGTGATCCCCGTCACAGCGCGTTCCAGGGAAATGTGCCAAGGACCAAGCCCGCGTGCGCTTTTTGCGCACCGCCAAGCAAGGGACGAAGCCGTGGAGGTCCGCAATGGGGCTCGGCATTACGGGCGCTCTATTCGCGGTTCAAGACACCTGCAGAATGCGGTCGGCTGGACGTCGCCGACATTACGACGTGTCGGAAGCCCAGCCAGGCGTTGTCCAACTGGTGAATTGCAGAGAGGAAAGTCCAATGCAATCGCGCAAGTACGTCTCGTCAGCCCTGACGCTAAGCACCGCTTGGCTCCTGGGCACTGCGGCAATCGCCGGCGATCTGCCGAAAGAGGGATCGGATGCCGGCACTTATTCGGCCTATGGTACGTATAAGACCGTGCCGGTTGGGAAGGAGCGGGTGCTAATCCGCTGGGACGAAAACGGCTTAACACTTAGCGACGGGTATACGGACCACTTAACATGGCACTGTTGGGGGACCGGAGACTACATCAAAGGCCTTGGCCAGGACAAAGGCAATTGCATCGGCACTGCCCCTGAAGGAGATCAGATAGTTGACAGTGTTGAGTGCGAAAAGCACCCGATAGATCAAAAGACCTACAAATGTACCAGTACCCACTCTGGCGGCACGGGAAAGTTTACCGGAATCACTGGTGTCGATACGAATCTGTGCCACTCGGGAGAATTCAAGGCCGATGACGGAACGTACCTCCAATACTGCACATGGTCGACCGCACCTTATAAACTAGTTTCGGATTGAGCGTATCCGGTTACTAGGAGAGCGGGGCGGCTTTCGGGCCGCCCTTTTTATTTTGGAGCAACGCGCACGGTCAGCATAGGCGTTGACCAGATCGGCGCATACGGTCTCGCAGCCGGGCGGCGACTGATCGACTCGGCCGGGCTCCGCTCGACCACAGGCCTCGTTTGACCGATCCAGGATATCTTCGGTGCGGACTTTATCGAGCGGGAAAGAGGAAATGGCCTTACCCGCGAAGTCCAGTTTCGAAAGATCGACCGCGCGTATCCTGCGGTCGTACATCGTCCAATAATAATGCACCCTGTGGCTCATGTCGGCGATGACCGACCATTGGGTATAGCCGAGATGAAGTCCTCAGGGCTCGCGCCTTCGCACGAGCCCCTTCGGAATATCGAAGTTGTTGAGCATCACGGACGCTGCGTTGAGCGCTTCGGCCGCGTCCTTGGCCGGGATCATGGTGTCGATGAAGGCGACTGCTCTTATGAATCGGGAAGGCGGAGTGAAATCGCCCGGCAATCCGAGCATGCCGCTTCCCGCCCCAAAGGGAGCGAGAGAAACCCCGTCAATATTATGCGGCCGCGCCGCCTGCGGGGTTAGATTAGCGTAATTCCGCAAGTTCAAGAGATGCCAGTCATAACCGGGCGAGTTGGTCATGGCGCCGACCTTGTTGCCGCTGACGCTCAGCTGGCCGTCCATGCATTCAATAACGATCGAAGCGCCGGTCGAATCGCTCACGATATGATGCAGTGGCAGGCGGGGAACCGAACTCCTTTTCGATCTCGGCGTTGCGCACCACCCGGATCTTCGGCATCGCCTCGCGCACTTCATCCACGGTCTTGAAGTTGCTGAGAATGTAGTTGACAAGATCGACGTTGCTGACGGTCGTCGTCAGTTCGTCGGCTTTCAGCTCCTGATGTTTGGCGAAGCCTGGAAAGAAGAGAGCGCCGACGTCAGTCCGGCTTCGTTCATGCCGTCAGTCGCATAGGCGAAGCCGGCCGCGTTGACGCCGACAAAGCCATATTGGTTCTTCCACGCCGCGCCGGTCTGGACCTCACCGAGAGCGGACCAGAACGCCATCGCTCGAGGCACAAGCGTCATCTCGGATTTGAGATCGGAGGCGCCCCATTCCATCGTCCGTGCATAGATCCGCGTCCCGTCGTCAGCCTTGAAGATCATCGAGGTGCAGGCCTCCGCGCCTCGAGCGCCAAAGCCGGCAAGCGCGCCCGCCATCGACAGCGCGATCAGCCCTTTCACAAAACGGGCATCCATTTGCGTGCTCCCAGGAGCGTCTAAAAGCCGAAGAATCATCGAGGCGTGGATAGTAAATGTCCTATGTGAGCATTGTTAAAAAACATCCCGCGAGTCGCCTATGATCCCGGAACTGAGTGGCGGGAAGGAATCGGAAGGAGATGGCGGGAGCCTCGCGGTCCTGACCGTTTTGGCGCTGATTGTCGGCGCGGTTTCCGGCGCCGTGGTCGCCCTCTTCATCATCGTGCTCCAGCACGCGGATCGATTGCGAGACGCGCTTATCGTCTGGGCGCACGCGCAGGGCGCCGAGGGCCTTTGGCTTTTGGTTACGGCTTGCGCGGCAGCGGCGGGCGCGGCGGCTTCGCTCGTGCGCCGGCTCTCGCCGCAGGCGGTCGGAAGCGGCATCCCCCATGTCGAAGCCGTCCTGAACGGGCAATTGCCGGAGGCGCCCTTTCGCATCATTCCGGTGAAATTCGTCGGCGGCGCGCTTGCAATCGGTTCCGGCCTTGCGCTTGGCCGCGAAGGGCCGGGCGTGCATATGGCCGCGACCCTGGGCCACCTCGTCGGGAAAATCTTTCGACGCCATTGGTCCGACTGCCGGGTGCTGCTCGCCGCGGGGGCCGGGGCGGGCCTCGCCACCGCGTTCGACGCGCCAATCGCCGGGGGCATTTTTGTGCTCGAGGAGCTGGTGCGGCGGTTCGAATTGCGGGTCGCGATCGCGGCGCTTGGCGCATCGGCGACCGCGATCTCCGTCTCTCGAACGATTCTGGGCGACGCCCCGGATTTCCATCTGGCGACGCTGGTCACGCCCAGCTTCGCCATACGGCCGCTCTTCTTCGTCCTCGGCGCGCTCGCAGGCCTTATGGCGGTTGTCTACAATCGGGTGCTCCTGCAAACGATGGCGGTGATCGACGGCTTCGACCGCTGGCCGGTCGAAGCGCGCGCCGCGGTGATCGGCGCCGGAGTTGGCGCGCTCGCCTGGTTCTTCCCCGCTCTCGTAGGCGGGGGCGATCCGATTACCCAGCGGACGCTCCTCGGCGCTGGAACGCTCGCCATGCTTCCGCTGGTGTTTCTGCTGAGGCTGGCGCTCGGCGCCCTGTCCTATTCGGCCGGGACGCCCGGCGGGCTGTTTGCCCCGATGCTGGTGCTCGGCGCACAATTCGGATTGTTCTTTGGCCTCGCCTGCCAGCTCGCCTTTCCAGGTCTGCACATCCAGCCGGAAGGATTCGCCGTGGTGGGAATGGCCGCCTTGTTCACCGGGGTCGTGCGCGCGCCCCTGACGGGCATTGTGCTTGCCACCGAAATGACGGCGGACGTCACCATGCTGTTGCCGATGCTGGGGGCCTGCGCGATGGCCATGCTGACGCCGACTCTGCTCAAGGATCCGCCGATCTACAATTCGCTACGCGAGCGGACGGTCAACCGCGAGAGGGCGCGGCTCGAACGGGCGGGGCGCGCGGCGCGCGAGCGTGAGCGATAAAGAGCGCCGTCACGTTATGTGCCGCGCCTTCTGGCGCAAAGCAATATAGTATCCCCGTGTTTTGCATGATATCCGGGCTGGCACAGACCTGAGGTTGAGGATCTTGCGCAAGGCGCTCTTGCTCGTCCTCGCGTTCGGGCTTGCTGCCTACGCCAGCACGCCCGAGAACCTGTTTACGCCGGTTGCGCAAACCGCGCCGGGCGCTTCGAGCGTCGATATGCTGGTCGCGACGACAAGGCGCGCCGCCGCCGACCCTGCCGAGCTCTATTCAGGCGAAAGAGGCGGCCAGCTTAGCTTCGCCAATATCGTCGTCTCGATCCCGCCAGATAGCGCGCGCGCCCCGGCGAGGTCCAATGGCCAAGGGCTCCTCCCGGCAATCCCGCGACCGACTTCGTCGTCACCAAGGCGGCCCGCCTCGATGCGAAAGCCACCCGTTCATGGCTTGATTCTCATGGTTCGGCCAAGCGCTCGCATCGAGTGCTGATCTTCGTTCACGGCTACAACAATCGCTTCGGCGACGCCGTTTTCCGCTTCGCGCAGCTCGCGCACGATTCCGACGCTGACGTGACGCCGATCCTTTTCACCTGGCCGTCGCGCGGAAGCTTGTTTGCCTAGGGGTACGACCGCGAAAGCGCCGCGATCTCGCGCGACGCGTTTGAGCGATTGATCGACATGCTCGTCCGCGACCCGGCGGTGGGCAAGATCGACATTTTGGCGCATTCAATGGGCAATTATCTGACGCTGGAAACCCTGCGGCAGATGGCGCTCCGCCATGGCGCCGTTCCAGCGAAGATCGACGATGTGATGCTGGCGGCGCCCGATGTCGACGTCGATGCTTTCCAAAACGACATTGCAGATATGGGCAATCCGCGCCCGAAATTCACGCTTTTCGCGTCACGGGACGACAAGGCTCTGGCCCTCTCCAATTGGATTTGGGGCAGCTACGCGCGGTTGGGCGCCATCGATCCCAAGGCTGAGCCTTATAAGAGCGAGTTGGCTGCCGATCATGTCAATGTCTTCGATCTTTCGGATATCAAGTCCCCCGACGCGACCAATCACAGCAAGTTCGTCAATAGTCCGGAGCTTGTGCAACTCGTGGGCGATCGCTTGGCGGGCGGGCAAACGCTGAGCGACAGCCACGCGACCGTCGTCGATCAGTTTCTCGCGACGACTGCGAACGAGGTCGGGGCGCTCGAGACAGCGGTCGAGAACGCCGAGACGCCGCAGGCTGAGGGCGCTCCTCAGAAATGAAGTCCGGCCAGCTCGGCCGCCTAGAGCAGCCGTAAGGGGATCGGCTGTATCAGAAATTGAGGCAATTGCTTGTGAAAAAGCAAGATTTATGCTATGCGTCTTCCTGCTGGCTGGAGCGAAGGAGCGCGGCGCTGGATGCTTGGGCAAAAGCAATGGGAGAGCGAGACGGCCTGAGGCGTTTTGCACGGAGCCAGGGAAATTTTTTACTTAAATCGGCCGTAACCCATTGAAAAGGTCGGATTCGGAGAAATAAACGCTAGTAAATGCAAGCAAATTTACTAGCGTTTACTTGCGCTTAGTCGCGCTTACTGTCGTTTATTTGCACGGTCCCGCCGCCAGGGAGCGGGGGCCGTGGTCGCGCGGCCTAATCCCGGCTCCATTGGGGGGCCCAAAGGCTCCGCCAATTTACCCCTTGCGCTCGGGGCATTGTTCTGCAAACGTTCTGACTATCGAACCAGCCCGTGGCGGGGGGCGGACATGGTGGCGCGCGTATCGACCGTAGCCTTCGAGGGCGTGGAGACCCGGCCGGTCGACGTCCAGGTGCAGATCGCCTCAGGCACGGTCGCCTTCACCATCGTCGGCCTCGGCGACAAGGCGGTGGCCGAGTCGCGCGAGCGGGTGCGCTCGGCGCTCATCGCCTCAGGGCTAGCGCTTCCCGCCAAGCGCATCACCGTCAACCTCGCGCCCGCCGACCTGCCGAAGGAGGGCAGCCATTACGACCTGCCGATCGCGCTGGCGGTGATGGCCGCCATTGGCGCCATTCCGGCCGACGCGCTCGACGGCTTCGCCGTGATCGGGGAGCTCGCGCTCGACGGCGCGATCAGCGCCGTCGCTGGCGTGCTGCCGGCGGCGATCGCCGCCAACGCCGCCGGCAAAGGCCTGATCTGCCCTGGCCCTTGCGGCCCGGAAGCCGCGTGGGCGTCAGCCGATCTCGACATCCTCGCGCCCCGCTCGCTGATCCAGCTCGCCAACCATTTCAAGGGCGCGCAAGTGCTGTCGCGCCCCGAACCCGCGCTCCGCGCGTCAGGCGGACCGCAACCGGACCTGCGCGACATCAAGGGCCAGGAGAGCGCCAAACGGGCGCTGGAAGTCGCCGCGGCCGGGGGCCACAACTTACTCATGTGCGGCGCTCCGGGCGCGGGAAAATCGATGCTCGCCCAGCGCCTGCCGTCGATCCTGCCGCCCTTGACCCCACGCGAATTGCTCGAAGTGTCGATGATCCATTCGGTTGCGGGCGTGCTCGCAGGCGGCGTTTTGACCGACCGGCGCCCGTTCCGAAGCCCCCATCATTCGGCCTCGATGCCGGCGCTGGTTGGCGGCGGCGCACACGCCAAGCCGGGCGAGATTTCGCTCGCCCACAACGGCGTCCTGTTCCTCGACGAACTGCCGGAGTTTCAGCCCCAGGTCCTCGATAGCCTGCGCCAGCCGATCGAAACCGGCGAAGTGGCGATCGCGCGCGCCAATCATCGCGTCGTCTATCCGGCGCGGTTTCAACTGATCGCGGCGATGAACCCGTGCCGGTGCGGCATGGCCAACGAGCCGGGTTACGCCTGCAAGCGCGCGCCAAACGATCGTTGCGTGGCGCAATATCTCGGCCGGCTGTCCGGTCCGCTTCTGGATCGCTTCGATCTCGTCGTCGACGTGCCGGCGGTCTCGGCGGCGGATCTGATGATGCCGCCGCCGCGTGAGGGTTCAGCTGAGGCCGCCGCCCGGGTGGCGGCGGCGCGCAAGATTCAGCTCGCCCGTTACGCCAAGCTCGGACTTGAGGGTGTCGTTTGCAACGCCGGCGCGCCCGCTAGCCTCGTCGAGGAGATCGCGGAGGCGGATGCGCCGGGCCTGGCGCTGTTGCGCGACGCCGCCGAGCGGCTGCGTCTTTCGGCGCGCGGCTATCACCGGGTGCTGAAGCTCGCCCGAACGCTTGCCGATCTTGACGGCGGCGGCCCGACCCGCCGCGCGCATCTTGCTGAAGCGCTCTCCTACCGCGGCGCGCCGGACCGCGCGGCCGCGGCGGCGTGAACGGCGGAAATCGAGCAAATGCTTACAATTCGCCGGAATTGGACAAGGGATTTGCAACAGCCGCCTGAAACCATGGATCGCATAGCCGATCGGCGCGGGGCCGGGCTCAAGCGGGATTCCGAATGGATCTGGGCGCCGGTTTGGCGGATTTCGCTCACGCGCTGTGCCTTCAGGCGGGTGCGATCGTGGCTTTGGCGGTCGCGCTCGCCGCCGCCGTCGTCCGCGCCCGGCGCCAAGTGGAGGCGCGCGCGACACGGATCGCCGCCGAGAACGAAGGGCTGCGGGATGAACTCTGGCGGCTCAAGGAGGCGGCTGGCGCGCGCGACCGGGCGGAGGCGGCGAGCGAAGCCAAATCCCGCTTTCTGACGACGATGAGCCACGAGATCCGCACCCCAATCAGCGGCATTATGGGCATGGCCGACCTGTTGCGGGAGGCTTCGCTCGATCCCGAAAACGCAAGCTACGTCGAAGCGATCCGTAGCTCGGGCAGCGCGCTCATCGCGTTGATCGACGAAATCCTGGATCTGGCCAAGATAGAGGCTGGCCGCTTCGATCTCGTCGTCGAGACGGTCGATCTGCGTCGGCTCACTGAGGGCGTGGTCGAACTGCTCGCCCCGCGCGCCCAGAGCAAGGGCATCGAGATCGCCGCCTCGTTCAGCGCCGCGGCGCCGCGCTTCGTTCGCGCGGACAGCCTACGCCTGCGTCAAGTCCTTACCAACCTCGCCGGCAATGCGGTCAAATTCACCAATCAGGGCGGCGTCTGCGTAACGGTCGAGCGCGGCGAAAACGGGGCGGCGCGGTTCTCGGTCATCGACACCGGGCCCGGCGTGCCGGTGGACCGCCGGACGGCGATTTTCGACAGTTTCGAGCAGGGCGACGGCTCGCACGCGCGCCGCTTCGAGGGCGCGGGGCTGGGGCTGGCGATCTCGCGCGAGCTTGTGCGCCATATGGGCGGCGAGCTGGCGCTTGCCGACAATCCGGGCGGAGGGTCGATCTTCGCGTTCACAGTCCGCCTGCCGGAATACGCCGCTGTCGATCCGCTTGGCGACCCGGAGACGAGGCGCCGCGCTCCCCAAGGGACGCGCGCCCTCATCATCGCCGATTCGCCATTCGAAGCGCCGGCCATGGAAGCGCGACTGACGGAAGCCGGCGTCAGCGTAGGCCGTGCGCATGGCCTCGAATTTGGCCTGGAGGCGTTGAGCGGCCCCCAGAAGCCTGACGTCGTCATTGTCGATTGCGCGCTCGGGCCTGAGGCGACCAACCGGTTGGCTCAAGCAGCGCGCGAAGCGGGAGTGCGGCGCAGCCTCGTGTTGTTTTCGCCGTTCGAACGTCGGGCCTTCGGGCAGACGGCGCTGAAAGGTTTCGACGGTTGGCTGGTCAAGCCGGTCCGCGCGTGCTCGTTGTTCGAGCGGGTGGGGTGGGATTCTCAGCCGCCCGCCGGCCCCGCGCCGCGCCTCACGCGACACTCGGCGCCGGTCCGCCGCGCCCTCGTCGCCGAGGACAACGACATCAACGCCCTCATTACCCAAAAGGCCTTGAGCCGCTTGGGCTTCGAAATCGTTCGCGCGCTCGACGGAGAGGAGGCGCTGCGTCTGGTTTCGCTGATCGCGCCGCTCGAGTCGGGTCCGTTCGACGTCATTCTGATGGACCTCAAGATGCCAGGTCTCGACGGATACGAGGCCACGCGCCGCCTGCGGCGGCTCGAGGCCGCCTGTGGCTGGTCGCCCACTCCGATCGTCGCCCTCACCGCCAACGCTTTCGATGAGCGGCGGGGCTCTCCCTCAGCGGCCGGCTTCGACGCGTTCCTCATCAAGCCGGTCGAGTTCAGGGCCTTGGCGGGAACTGTGGAGCGGGTATGCGCGGCTCGCGCGGCGCCATGGCGCGAGCGCTTGCGCGCGTCATAACATCTTCCCCTGCCATGTTTTTGCTGGCTGCCGGCAGCGCAGAATCGCTCGTGAGATGGGCGTGGCGCGGTCGGGATCCGGATCGGGGTAGAAGGCGTCGGCCCGAGCGTGTTCCCCTCAGAGCCGAATTCGGCTAAGAGGAGCGACCGGCCGAAAGGCTGGCGATGCGCCCGTAGCTCAGCTGGATAGAGCGTTGCCCTCCGAAGGCAGAGGTCACAGGTTCGAATCCTGTCGGGCGCGCCAATAACTTCAATAGCTTAGTAGATTGACGACTCGTTTTGCAGATCGCGGCTCACCAAGAACTCACCAAAAATTAGAGGGTGCGGTCGGAAGATCGGCGGGGAAGCGCACAATCGAGAGACAATGCTCCTACCGTCGAGCGCGCGTCGTCCTTCGCCGGGGGCTTGGCTGGTCGGAGGTAGGCGGCTTTGCTCGACCATCAGCACTCGCGGCAGCCGGCCCATGCATTGAGAACGTCCGGCCTTCAGGTTCGAAGGGCCACAATGGGAGAAGTCGCACTAGGCAGAGCAACTCCTCGCTGTTCGGCGGCGAGTACCTCGATCTCGTGACCGCCAAGAACGACGTGATCGCCCGGCGCCTCGCCGATCAGAGCGCGCGCGGTTCATCGACGACGTCTAAAGCCGACCTCGTCTCCGTGCCGCCCTGGGCTATCTCAGCCCGCAACAGTTCGAGCACCGCACCGGCCCACGGTCAAATCAGCGGCCTGATCGATGTCGGCCCGAGGGGTCCACTCCAGTATCGAGGTCTACGTCATCCAGCCTTCGAGCCTCCCGTGGATCGGCGGGCGCGTCGGACAAAGACCGACATCATCGACGTCGAGATATTGCTTCGCACTTTGATGGCTTGGCCAAGGGCGAGCCTCGAGTCTCTTCGATGGTTCCGATCCCGACCGAGGCCGATGAGGAAGTGCGGCGCGCGTATCGGGAATAGGAGGACGTGACCGGGGCTTCAGGAGGTGGCCCCGACCGGCTCGGCGACCTCCAACCGCTAGGCCGAGATGATGTATCTGCTCCGGCGGTACATTCTCGGCCGGAACTTCTTCCTCAGGCCGGATTGCGTGCATCATGTTCCCGAAGCGGTCCGGCGCTATCACTCCAAGCGCTTCCGAGAGGCCTATGAGGCGGTCAAGCGACTTGACTATAGTGATGGCATCGTAACCCAGGGGAGCGCGCCCAGGCTAAGCTCGGCGCGCGCGAGGGACGCAAGCACAACATCCAGCTCGGCTTCGCGAGCCAGCGCCTCACCGCCATGGGCTACGCGCTGATCAGCCAGTCGACCGGGCGGTCCGCAGCCACCTTCTGCCCGAACGGAGGGTCAGCGACGCTTTCGTCAATGTGCTCTTAACGGAGATCTCCCTGCCGCTTCTGCGCGCGAAGGCGAAACGAAGCTATTCGGGCGCCGAATTGCGCGAGTTGTGCGCCGGCGCCGGCCTCACGTCCTGCCTCAACCCCAAGATGCATCGTCGTGAGACTCTTCATCCTCGCCCGCCTGGACGTCGACGCGATCGCGGTCTTTGCGCCCGATGAGGGTGCCGCGCTCATGCGTTCGTTCGTGCATGGCTTCGGCTGGGGGATCGGTCACGAGATCGCCCGCAGCGTTTTCGGCCACGGACGCTCGTGCAAGTCCCGGCGGCTGACCCGAAGAACGCAGCGCCGTGTAAGTGCGCGCGCCCGCGCGAGCGGAATCCACCAGAGTTGGCAAGGGCTTATGCGGACTATTCAGGTTGCGGAACCCCGACAAATGTGTTGGTTGCCGTATACCGCCGACATGATTAGGTCGGCGTTGGAATTTGTGGGCGGGGAGTGCTAGCCGCCCAGCAAGTTCACTCGCCGTCACCGTCCCACAAGACTCGCGCAGGCAAGGCTCCTGCGCGATGGGGTCGGCGCGCGACCAAAACCATAGAGAAGCGGAGATGTAGAGCATGACCATTGACGCGGCGGCGATCCGCCTAACGGACACGATACTTGGCGACGACGGACCGGATCTCGAACAGACGCTGAAGGCGATCGCCGCCAACATCGGAGTGCTGCATATCGCGTATGCTCCGTTGTGTTCGCAGAAAAGTGAAGACGCAAACCTGCTGAGTGCGATTTGCACCTATCCGGCAGCATGGCAAGCGCGCTATTTCAAGAAACAATACGCCCGAGTTCGATCCGGTCATTGCTCGGGGAAGCGAGGCGGTTCTGCCTTTCGACTGGGATGAAGTGCCCAAGGATGACCCGGCCGCTCGAGCATTTTTTGACGATGCAGCGGATCACAATGTGGGCCGCAATGGGTTGTCAATCCCAGTTCGAAACCGCAAGGGAGTCCGTTCTTTGGTTTCCTTCACGAGCAATCATTCGAAGGAGGATTGGGCGGCGTATAAATCGCGAAATGCGGTAAAATTACAGCCAATGGCTGTCTTGATCGACTCTGCCGCGGCCATCAATTTCAAACTGACGGCAGAGCCGGTCGAACTGTCGAAAAGAGAGGAGGAATGTCTGATCTGGGCGGCGCGAGGCAAGACATATCACGACATTGCCGGGCTTCTGAATTTGTCGTTCGCCAGCGTAAAGGGGTATCTGGATACGGCGCGCCACAAATTGAGCTGCATAAACTTGACGCACGCGGTCGCCGTCGCCATTGCGACTGGAGTCATACCGGCGAAAGCCCTGAGACAGCCCTGCTGACTCGCGCGCAATGGCGGGCGGCGTTTCGCCGTCCTTGTAGGAGACCCGAGTGAATTCGGGTCGAAACCAAGACTTGGGACGCGAGGGCTTGGCGACAGCCGAGAAGCTCGGGAATCTCAAAAGCTGGGCCCCGCGTCCTAGGAGACGGGGGTTCCCGCCGCACCGGATCGGCGCTCAAGGAAACCACTTCTGATCCAGATCGAATGGCCGCCACTACCGCTCTCGTATGCCCGGCGATTGGGTCCGAAGCCTGCTTTAGGCGCTAGTAGCCCCGCCTCGGCTCAAGTCTCGAGCGTGCCGCGCTGTCAGGCGAACGCTTCGCCGGCGAGCCCGGACTTATGGGTAGCTTTCATCCAGACGCCATGTTCGCGGGGCTGATCCGATAGCCCGCCCTTTCGTGCAGTCAATAATGAGGGTTGCTTGGGCAAACCGAGCCGAGCCTCATGCACGGAGGGCGGACCATGGGAAGCATAGCGAAGTTTTTGTGGCTTTTGATGTCGCCAGGAAGTAGCACGCCGTCGCGATCGTGGAAGGCGGCCGGAGGGGGAAGTCCGATTTCTTGGCGATGTCGAAAACAGTCCTTTGCCGATCGAACGCACGATCAGGAGACTGGCGGATCGGTACGACCGGCTGCAGGTCTGCTTTGAAGCCGGGCCGATGGGATACGGGCTTTATCGCCAGGTCGAGGCGCTCGGCCACGATTGTATGGTGGCCGCTCAGGCCTTGATTCCGAAACGGTCTGGCGAGCACAAGACGAACCGGGCGCGACGCGGTCAAGCTGGCACGACTGCAACGGCCCGGCGAACTGACACTAATGGCGTTGCGGTTGTACCATCCCCCACACATTGGAGAGTTGGCTGATCGAGGTACCCCGTGCGAGCAAGATCCAACCGCTGATTCCTGAAGTAATCCCGGTTACGCCAAGGGATAACGGACCAGGAGTTAATTGTGTTGGATGAGGGCGCTGAAGATGATGCAAGAATTTTACAGATCTCATCTCGAAGACCGTCGCCTGCGTTCTCGCTTCAGAATTTGCGTTACGCTCTCGCAGCCGCGGATTATGGTAGTTTTCGTCGCGCCGCGGAGGGCTTACTCCTTCGGCAGTCGACGCTCAGCCGTTGCGTCCGTCAGCTCGAAGAGTTGATCGGCATGGCCGTCTTCGAAAGGTCGAGCGGAGGCGTCCGAGCAACCCAAGCGGGCCGTCAGTTCCTCCGCGGCGCGCGATTTATTTTGGAGCAAGTGGAAGCGCTGGCGGCGAGAACTCAGAGCACGGGCCGCGGCGAGGCCGGCAGGCTTGCGGTCGGCTTCTACACGTCGCTGGCCGCGGGTAATCTTCGCGCGACGCTGATCGACGTCTCACAACGCTTTCCGCGGCTCGAGCTGGAAATGTTCGAGAGCTCGCGCGGCCGCCTCGTCACGGCGCTGCGCAACGGCGTGGTCGACATTGCGATTGTCCCCGGGGCCACGGCGCTGCCGGAATCGAAAACGATGCCGCTGTGGAGCGAGCGCATTCTCGTCGCGGTGCCTGAAGGTCATGCGCTCGCCGAGCGGGAACTGGTGCATTGGATCGATTTGCGGGAGGAGAAGATCCTTCTCAGCCGGCGGGATCCGGGTCCAGAGCTGCATGACCTCTTGATTGCGAAGGTGACCTCACCTGGCGATCGCCCGAAGATTGTGCGCCATCGTGCGGGTCTTGCGAACCTCAAGAGCTTGGTCGGGGCGGGCTTCGGCGTCACCCTCCTGACCGAGGCGAGCGCCGGCGCGAATTTCGTTGGCGTCATCTATCGCGAATTGCGTGATGGCGCCGAGCCGGCCCGGATCGGCTATTCCGCGCATTGGCGGCCGGACAATCAAAACCCGGCCCTCACGAATATTCTCAAGATCCTCGGCGAACGCTATCTGTTGCCAGTCGCTAACACTTAAGTGCTCCGCCTCGCCTTGGCGAAGGCGCGATCGGTCGCTATGAAGCGGGCGAGCATCGGTGCGATCAGTTTAGCAGGCTCGATCGTCGGTTGCGCCGTCTCGCGTGCGAGAAGTTCCGCATAGGCAACGAGATCGCGGTGAAGCGCCGCCGGCAGCTCAACTGTGAGCCTTATCGGCTTGCCGTCTTGAATTGGGCCGAGCTTGAGCTTCGTCATTCCTTGCCTCCTCAACCGGCGTAGGGTTCGAGGAGGAGGTCGCGATTGACGATGATGCGAACCGGGAAACCCTACCGGATCGTGATGGTCGGCTGGACGTTGAGCGATCGCGCGACAACCTGTTCGCCGACCTGCGCGAGACCTTGCGACGAGCCTTGGCGCAACGCCTGGACGAGGGCGTTCTCATTGTTGTTGGCGCCGGCTTCCGAACCGATGCTCAGCAGCGTCGAGAGGACTGCAGCCTCAAATATCATGCCCCCAATGGTTGTCGACCTGGTCTTCGACGCCGGCATAGCCCTCAGGATCGCCGCCGGGCTCATCCGCTTGCCGATAGACAGGCTGTCTATTGGATCGACCTTAAGGATGAGACAGTCCTGCTGAGCCAGCGTGATCCTAGACCGGAGCTCCACGATCTCTTGATTGCGAAGACGGCGTCGACTCGACCGCCCCAAGATCGTACGGCACGACGTCAGTCGCGGGAGTTTGATGAGCCTCGTTGGTCCGGGGTTTGGGATCACCCTCATGACCGAGGCGGCCGCCGGCGCCAATTTCGCCGGCGTGGTCTACCGTGAGGTCCGCGAGGGGGCGGAGCCGGCGCGCATCGGCTATTCGGCGCACTGGCGCGAGGACAATCAGAATCCAGCCCTGGCGAGCTTTTTGAAGGTTCTCGGCGAGCGCTATCCCTTGCCGGCCGCCGACGTCTGACTTCCCCGTCGCAATTTGGCGAAAGCGCAATCGCTGGCGATGAAGCGCGTCAGCATCGGCGCGATAAGCTTGGCGGGATCGACGGCGTTTTGAGCGGTTGCGCTCGAAAGCGCCTGGGCATAGGCGACAAGATCACGATGCAGCGCCGCCGGCAGCTCGATTGCAAGTTTTACCGGCTTGTCATCTTCGATCGCGCCGAGCTTCAGCTTCGCCATGGCAGGACCTCGTCATTCAAGCGTAGGGTTCGAGGACGAGATCGTGGGTGACCATGACTCGAACGGGGAACCCAGGCCTGATGGTGATGGTCGGCTGAACATTCAGCGATCGCCCAACGAGCTGTTCGCCGGTCTGATTGAAGCTCTGGGAGGCGCCCTGACGGATTGCCTGCACGAGCGCGTTTTCGTTGTTGCTGCTCCCCGTCTCCGATCCGACGCTGAGCAGCGTCGAGAGGATCGCGGCCTGGAAGAGCAGGCCCCAGTGATTGTCCACTTCGTCCTCGAGCCCGGCGTAACCTTCAGAGTCGGCGCCCGGCTGCCGCTCCAGAACGATCGACTTGCCGTTCGGCATGATGAGGCGGTTCCAGATCAGGAGAGCGCGGGATTGGCCGAACGACACTTGCGCGTCGTACTGGCCGATGAGGCGCGCGCCCTGCGGGATCAGCAGGGTTTTTCCTGTCGGGCTGTCATAGACGTCTTCCGTCACCTGGGCGGTTACTGGGCCCGGCAGGTCGGAGCGCAGCCCGGTGATCAGCGAGGCCGGAATGACCGCGCCAGCTTGCAGCACGTTGGGACTGGCCGGCGGTTGCACGCGATCGGGACTGGTGGTTCGCCGATCAACGTGCCCGTTCAGAAAGGCGAGCTTGTGATCCTGGGACGTGAGGTCGGTCGTTCCCCCGTTTGTCGCGGCCATCGTAGGCTGAGCGGCTGCTGGAAGCGGCGATGGCGCGGCGCCGGTTAGAGCGACATTGGTCGTCGCAAAGAGATGGCTCACTCGCGCCGCCTCCTGCTCCTGCGCGAGGCGCTGTTCTTCCGGGCTGGATCCAGCAGCCGGCATCGACATCATGGGCGCGGGCGCGCCCGCGTTCAGGATCGGTCGGCCGAGATCGCCAGGCAGCGGCGGCCCAAGTTGCGGCGTGGATTTCGGTAGGCCGGTATAGTCCTTCGGCAAAGTGGCGAGCCCATCAGGCGTATTGCGGTTGTTGGTGTCGTAGAGCTCGGAGCCGGCGGTCCGGTGTTGCGGCTTCAGCGCCAAGAACAGGGCGCCGCCGACGCCAAGCGCAGCCGCTGCGCCAAGGCCGAGCAACACCTTGCGCGACAAGCGCATGACGGGCGCCCGGCGGACGCGCAACCGCATCTCCTGCGGCGGACGGGGAGGCCCGCGCTCGTCTTGCCGGGAAGCGTCGGTCACGACTGCGGCCTTCCGTCGGTGCGAACGACGCGCACCGTCTCTTGGTGTTTGCCGCCAAGCTTGAGTTCGGCCGCGGCGAACAACCGATCGACAATCATGTGGTTGCCCTGAACGCGATAATTCACGAGCTGGCCGTCGCCTTCTGCGCCGATCACCCAGAGCGGCGGCATCTCGCCCTGGGCGATGCCGGCGGGGAACTCGATGAACACCTGCCGGCCGTCATCGAAGGCCCGCAGAGGTCGCCAGGCCGGGCTGTCGCCCTCGACGCGGTAGCGAAAATTCAGCGCATTGATGTCGACGCCGGCAGCGACGGGCGCGGCAGCCTCGGCCGCGGCGTTCTGCTGGCGCAGCGCAATGAGCTGGTCCTGAGGATAGGCCCAGGACACCGAGGCCATGTAGGTCTTCTCGTCGGAGCGGAGCTCGAGGTGATAGGTCCGCCGATCGGTGTTGACGACGAGGTTGGTGACGAGATCCGGGCGCGTCGGCTTGACCAGGATGTGGGTCCGCTTTTCTGCGCCGCCGCCGCTCTCGGTGTCGCCAACGATCCACCGCACGGTGTCGCCGGCGGCGACCGGGCCGGAGCCGACGAGCTGCTCGCCGGGTTCGAGCGCGATGTCGGTAATCTCGCCCGGTGCGGCATAGACCTGATAGAGGGCTCCGTCAGACCATGGATAGACCTGGATGGCGTTGAGATAGCCGGCTCGGGTCGGCTCCATCCGGGCCGCGCCATTGGCCTGATCGATGCGCGCGTGCGGGTCGGCCGGCTCCCGCGGCGCTCTCTTGGCGCCCGGGATCGGTTTCAACTGACCCGGCAGGGGAAGAAGTCTCGGCAGCTCGACGATCCGCACAGGCTTGGGCGGATCGGGGGTCAGCACCGCTTTCCTCGGCGTCTCGTCGTAGCTGATGACGGGCGGCTTGTATGGTGTCGCGCAGGCGCCGAGCGCTGCCGAGGCCACCAGAATCGTTGCGAACGGCAGGATGCGCATCAGCCGAGCTCCTTTGACCAGTTGAGGGCGTGGACGTAGACGCCGAGGGGGTTCTTTTTCAGCCGATCGGCGTCGGTCGGCGGTTGCACGACGATGGTGAGGATCGCGCTCCAGCGTTCGGTCGAGGCCAGGGCGTTATCGACGTAGCGATGCTCCACCCACTCGACGCGGAAGCTGTCGTCGGAGGCGCGGATGACGCTCGCGACCTCGACCGAGATCTGCGTCTTGCCGACCTTGGAGAATGGATCGTTGCTGCGCGCATAGTCATTGAGGGCGAGCGCGCCTTTGTCGGTGACGTAATTGTAGGCGGCGAGCCAATCCTGGCGCAGCACGACGGGATCGGCCGGGATGCCGCGGACCTCGGTGATGAAGCGCGCGAGATGCCAGGCGATCTCAGGGTCGGATGGACGGTAATCGGCGGTCGCCGGCGCGACCGTCTGCGCCTGGCCGAGCTTGTCGACTTGCACCACCAAGGGGGTGATCGTGCTGCGCGCCGACTGCCAGACGAGACCGCCGGCGAGGCCTCCACTCAGCGCGAGGGCCGCGAAGAACGCCAGTCGCCAGTTTCTCGCCTGGACACGGGCGGAACCGATCCGCTCGTCCCAGACCTGGCCGGCGCGCTGATAGGGCGTCTCGGGCTCAGGGGTTTTGCCGTAACGGATGTTGGGTCGTCGGAACATCGATCATTCCCCCTCGGATAGGTCGACACCGCCGCCGCTCGAGGGATGATCCCCGGAACCGACCGCGTGGTTGGCCGCGGCGACGCCCCGGCTGATTGTCTGGTTGCGCTTCATGCGGCGCGCCCAGGCGGGCGGCCCGGCGCTTTCGGCCGCGGCGGCCGCGCCCGCTGCGGAGCTGGCGGCGTCGCCTCCCGACACGGCGGCTCCACTGGCTGCGAAGCTCGATTTCATGCTTGCAGCGGCGCTTCGCAGCGGACTCACGGCGGCGGCGCCGGCCGCTTCCGCGACGCGCGCCATCCCGCCGGCACGGTATGCATTGGTCGCGGCCCCCGCCAGCGCAGCGCCGCCGCGTGTCGCCCCGCCGATAGCGCCGCCGGCCACGCTCGCTGAGCCGACGCCCGCGGCGGCGAGCCCAACGCCAGCCGCTCCCATTCCGGCCACGGCGAGCCCCGTGCCAACCGCCGCGCCGGCGCCCAGCTGGGGACCGCCTGCAATCAAGCCGTTGGCGATGCCAGGCCCGAAGATCGACAGGCCCAGGAGTGTCAGCGCGGCGAGGATCAGGGTCAGTGCGTCGGAGATCGTCGGCGGGTTGTTGAGGGCGGTGGTGAACTGGCCGAAGATTGTCGAGCCGATGCCGACGATCACCGCCAAAGCCAAAATCTTGACGCCGCTGGAAACGACGTTGCCGAGCACCTTCTCGGCGAGAAAAGCGGTGCGGCCAAAGAGACCGAAGGGCACGAGCACGAAGCCGGCGAGCGTCGTCAGCTTGAACTCGATCAGGCTGACGAAGAGCTGGATCGCCATGATGAAAAAGCTGATCACGACGATCAGCCAGGCCATCAAGAGAATGGCGATCTGCACGAAGTTGTCGAAGAAGCTCGTGAAGCCCATCAACCCCGAGATCGAGGTCAGGATCGGCTTGCCCGAATCGATGCCGACCTGAGCGAGCTTGCCGGGCTGGAGAAGCTGGGCGGCGGTGATCGCGCCGCCGCCGGCCTTCAGGCCGAGCCCGGCGAACGAGTTGTAGATGATCTGGGCGAGATTGTTGTAGTGGCCAATGATGAAGGCGAAGACGCCGATGTAAAGGGTCTTCTTGATCAGCCGGGCGAGCACGTCCTCGTCCGGCGCCATCGCCCAGAAGAGGCCGGCGAGCGTGATGTCGACCGCGATGAGAACGCTGGCGAGCCAGCGCACATCGCCTTGCACCAGACCGAAGCCGGAATCGATGTACTGGGTGAAGGTCGCGAGGAAGCCGTCGATGACGCCCGGGCCGCCCATGGCGTCTACCGATTGCCAGGGCTTGGGAGCGCCAGCTGTTGCGGCGTAGTTCTTGCGCCGCTGTCAGCGAGGCGGTCGCTGAAAAAGCGGCGCCTGTTCTCGGCCCAGGCCGCCGCGCAGGCGACGTCGTTCTGCGCGGCGATCCCGATCGACTGGCAGCGGGCGAGTTCGGCGGCGAGGGGATCGACAGATAGTGTCGATTGAGCGGTGGTCGGCTCCGGCTCGGCTTTATGGCGATCAAAGTGCGCTGTTGTCGCGACGATCGCTGTGGCGACAAGGGCGAAGCCGGCGGCTCGGCCGAACGCGGGGATGTCGAGCACACGCCCACGCATCAGTGGAACATCTGTGCAGCGCCGGGCTGGTAGCCGGCGCCGTAGTTGAGGAAGTTCTTGAGCTGCTGTTGAGCCTGGGCCTGGCTCTCGGCCTGGCGCGCTCCATCCAAACTCTGGGCACGGGCGATCGAGGCCATGACGGCGGTAAGATCGGCGAGCTGCTTGGTCTGAAGCGCGACGAGCTGGTTTCCCGATTGTGCGGCCTGAAGCGCGCCGGTGGCCGATTGGCTCGATGAGACAAGCCCATCGATCTGGGTGCGGGTCGAGTTCGAGATTCTGCACCACGCCGGCCTGGACGCGCATGGCGTCCTGGAATCCGGCCCGCGCGTTCTGCCAGCGCGTCTCAGCGTCGGCGAGAAGCTGCTGCGACGAGGTCGCGCTGGAATAGGCTTGCGGATAAGTTTGGGTGAAGGCTTGATCGATCGTGCTGACGCTGTAGGCGATGCGCTGCGCCTGGGTCAGGAGCTGCTGGGTCTGGCTGATCGACTGTTCGAGGCTGGCGAGCGAGGAATAGGGCAGGCTCGCAAGATTGCGCGCCTGGTTGATCAGCATGGTGGCCTGGTTCTCGAGGCCCTGGATTTCGTTGTTGACCTGCTGCAGCTCGCGCGCGGCAGTCAGCACGTTTTGCGCATAGTTCGTGGGATCGAAGACGATCCATTGCGCGCGCGCCGGCTCGCTTGTGGTTGCGAGCGTCAGCGCGGCGACGCCTGCCGCAAGCGCGGCGCTCAGGCGGTGGCGGTTCATAGAGTGGGCTCCTGGGAGGGGGTGAGCATGTCCGCCGCCCAGTCGAGGCCCTTGGCCCGCAGCCAGGCGGCGGCGAAACCCTCGCGGCCATGGGCGGCGAGGAGACCGGCGATTGCGGCCTGATCGGTCTTCGAGGAAGCGGCGGTGAAGGCGAGCGCGACCTCGGAGAGGCCGAGCTCGAACAGGCGATTGCCGCGCCGGGACTGGCAGTAATAGTCACGCTTCGGGACGCTGCGGCTCAGGATCTCGATCTGGCGGTCGTTGAGGCCGAAGCGGCGATAGATCGTGGCGATTTGCGGTTCGAGGGCGCGCTCGTTCGGCAGGAAGACCCGTGTCGGGCAACTCTCGATGATCGCCGGCGCGATGGAAGAGCCATCGATATCGGCGAGCGACTGGGTGGCGAAGATGACGCTCGCATTCTTCTTCCGCAGCGTCTTCAGCCATTCCCGGAGCTGCCCGGCGAAGCCGGGATCGTCGAGGGCGAGCCAGCCTTCGTCGATGATGAGCAGAGTGGGCCGGCCGTCCAGCCGGTCGCCGACGCGGTGGAAGAGATAGGCGAGCACCGCGGGCGCCGCGCCCGCGCCGATCAGCCCTTCTGTCTCGAAGGCCTGGACGTCCGCTTCGCCAAGCCGCTCGGCTTCCGCGTCGAGGAGCCGGCCCCAGGGACCTGCGACGGTATAGGGCTGGAGCGCCTGCTTCAGCGCGTTCGACTGCAAGAGCACTGAGAGCCCGGTGATCGTCCGCTCCGAGATCGGCGCAGAGGCGAGCGAGCTGAGCGCGGACCATAGGTTCATCTCCTGACTAGCGCGCGTGAGAGGAGGGTCCTCGCGGGATCGACCTACGGAAACGACCTCGCGGCGCTCATGTCCAGTTCCATGAATAGAGTGCTGCTGTACGTAGCCGAAAACTTGACCTCGATCGGCCGGGAAGCGGAGTTGGCGAGGATAGCGGGAATGAACCCAACGGCCTTTTCGCGATCCTTCAGCAGGCACACCGGCATGACGCCGATCCGCTACCTTGCGCGGTTGCGCATCGATCTCGCCTGCAGCCTTCTTATGAGCGATAGCGACCGCCCGATCACCGAGATCGCTTTTGAGGTCGGGTTCAACAACCTCTCCAATTTCAATCGCCAATTCCTTGCCCTCAAGGGCATGCCTCCATCACGATTTCGCACCCTTCATTTATCGAGCAGGGGCGCTTCGCGAAGGGCGAACCACTCCCGAAGAAACGGCGACAGCGGTCGAACTGCGCGACTTGTTCCTCCTCTGCAAATCAAGGCTCAGTCATGACCGTCCATCGGTTCAATCCAACCGTTTGGCACAATGCACATGGGTCTGTGGCTCCTGCCTTCCATTGCGTCGACGGCGACACGATTGTAACCGAGACGCTTGACGCGGTCGGCGTGGACAAGGATGGGGTGGCAAGAGCTTCGCCGCCCAATCCGACGAACGGTCCGATCTTCGTTCACGGTGCGGAACCGGGGGACGCACTCTGCGTCGAGATCCTGCGTATGACGCCGACGCGGGACACCGGATGGACCAATGCAGTCCTCGCAGCCAACGTCGTCGATCCCGAGATCGCCCGTATCCTTCCTGGGAAGGAACGCGCCACGTGGCTAATCGATCGTGAGAAGCAGACCGCTCGCCTCGAAAACTGTCCGAAAGGCCTCGAGGGACTCGTCTTACCGTTGCAGCCTATGATCGGCTGTTTCGGCGTAGCCCCGGGCGGTGGTCAGGCGATTTCGAACGCCACCAGCGCCGAGCACGGCGGCAACATGGACTACCGCGGCTTTGGTCCGAGCGCGACGGTCTGGTTTCCCGTCGAGGTTCCGGGCGCGCTTTTCTACCTCGGGGACTGCCACGCAATTCAGGGGGACGGCGAAATTGTCGGCACGGGAATCGAGACGACCTTCGAGGTCGAGCTGCGTCTCAGCGTGGCGAAGGGACGAAAACTCGCTTGGCCACGCGGCGAGACAAAGACGCACATCTTTTCGGTTGGCAACGCGCGCCCGCTAGACCAGGCGCTCCAACACGCAACGACGGACATGTTAAACTGGTTGACGACGGACTACGGCCTGTCGCTAAATGCGGCAAGCCATTTGATGGGACAAGTCGTACACTACGATGTAGGCAACGTATTTGACCCCGCCTACACGATGGTATGCTCAGTTGCGAAGGAGTGGCTTCCCGCGAGCTTTGTCAGACAAAATGCGTAGGCGCTTTGGCCATGCCAGGTCACGACATGGCCGATAGGAACCCATTCCAATATTTCAACAGCTCGCCGGTGAGCATCGGTCTTGTTGTGATGATGTACGTGCGCGCCTCGCCGAACCGGGCAAGCCCGGCCTTGATCGTGGCGTAGCTCGCATAGAACGGCACGCCGATCAGCGCGATGCCGGAGGCGACATTCACGACCATCGCGGCGTCGACAGTACGGCGCGTGTCAGCAAGATTGGCGTTACAAGATCGATGTCGATCATGGCTTGTAGCTAGCCTTCGGGCGTCTCGTCGAGGCACCCAGCCCTCACGCCTCTAAGCAGATTCCGTTTGGCTAACCAACGGATAGGTTTTTTGCGGTTGGCTGCCTGCGCCGATTCGCAAGGTGTATGACATGGCGGGAAAGTCTCCGATTACGGCGAGCGATGAACAACGCGCCGGCCTGGGCCTGCGCCTGCAACTGCGCAAATAGCAGGCCGAAGCCGGCGACATCGTTCTTCTCTACGGCGATGAGAGCGAGGCGCTGACCCATCCTTATCTCGCCCGCGCCTGGGCGAAGTCGGGAGCGGACTTGCGTGTGCCGGCGCCGGGGCAGGCCAAGAAGGTCGCGATACTGGGGTCGCTCGATCCCCTCACGCGCCAACTCATCGTCCATACCAGCCCGACCAAGCGCAGCAGCGATTTCATCGCTCATCTGGAGCAACTCGACCGTCTCTTTGGGCCGCAGCCCGGGCGGCAGGCCAAGCCGGTCGTGCTGGTCGAGGACAATGGTCCGATCCACACCAGCAAACGCTCGCTCGCCGCCCTCACCGCCCGCGCACACTGGCTCACCGTCGAATGGCTGCCGAAATACGCCCCCGAACTCAACGACATCGAGCCGGTCTGGCGCGATCTCAAAGCCCATCACCTCGCCCACCAGACCTTCACCGACGCCGCCGCGCTCGACCAGGCCATCCATCACGCTGTCATTGATCTCAACCGCGAGCGCATCCCCAATCCGTTGGCCAAGCCACGAATCTCTGCTTAGGGACTCAACAGGGACGACTGGCTGGCTTCGCCGTTCATCCTGCGGCTCGCCATCGTCGCGGCCGTGTTTCTGACCGCGTTCGTCGTGATCGAACTCAATGTTGCGAAGCTGCTGGTCAACCTGCGGCTCCTCAAACAGCGCAATTTCGGCATCGGCGTGCTCTGCAGTCGTCAGCAACCCGCGTTTCTCAACGTTTATCGATGAGACCTGGAAGGTTCCGACGAGAACGTCCAAGCGGGTCGACGGACGGAGCCATGACGTCTGCTTAGGGAGCGGAAGCGGTCCCTCCGTCGGAGGTCCAGGCGGGGTGGTCTAGCCCGCATTTCTCACAGTAGCAGGCGCATCGGGGCAGAATCAGCTAAACTTGTTTTGTGATCAACGAGTTATGCCAATTCGAAGGGGGTCCCGATGCCGAGGCGGTGTAGCCCGACAGAGATGGAGTTTGGAAGCGCCGGCGGGCGGCGTGTGGTGGCGGATTTCGACGGCGGTCTGGTCTCCTCGGACGCGGGGGCTTTGTTGCTTGGCGAGGCGGACAACGCGGTCGGGCTGACCGAACGGTTCGCCGCGTGCTTTGCCGACCGTCGCAGCCGGCTTTTCACCGTCCACCCGCTGAAGGCTCTGATTGGGCAGCGCGTGTTCGGCCTGGCGCTCGGCTATGAGGACCTCAACGACCCCGACGATTTGCGCCGCGATCCGGTCCTGGGCGTGCTTCTGGGCAAGCTCGAGCGCGCCGGGGATGAGCCCTCGCCCCTGGCGGGCAAGAGCCCATTGAACCGGCTGGAGCATGCGCCGGGCGCGGGCAAGAGGCCGCGCTATCACAAGATCAGCCACGACGAAGCGGCGATCGAGCGGCTGTTGGTCGATCTGTTTCTCGACGCGCACGCCAAGGCGCCGCGTCAGATCGTGCTCGACCTGAATGCGACCGACGATCCGCTGCACGGCGATCAGGAGGGGCGGTTCTTTCACGGCGATTACGCCTGCTATTGCCACCTGCCGCTTTATGTTTTCTGCGGCCGCCATCTTCTGGCCGCCAAGCTGCGGCGCTCGAACATCGACGGCAGCGCCGGGGCGCAGGAAGAGATGGCGCGCATCATCGAGCAGATCCGGGCGCGCTGGCCGCGGGTGAGGATCGTGCTGCGCGCCGACTCCGGCTTCGCCCGCGACGGCCTGATGGCCTGGTGCGAGGCCAACGCGGTCGACTACGTGTTCGGCCTGGCGCGCAACGCGCGGCTGGAGGCGCGCATCGCCGACGCCTTGAGCGAGGCGCGGGCGATGTCGCAGGCGAACGAGGGCCGGCCGGCGCGGGCGTTTCGCGACTTCGAATGGTCGACGAAGGACAGCTGGTCGCGCCGGCGCCGGGTGGTCGGCAAGGCCGAATGGACGCAGGGCGAGGCCAATCCGCGCTTTCTCGTGACCTCGCTGAAGGCCGACGCCTGGCGCGCCAGGCCGCTTGACGAAAGGCTCTATTGCGCGCGCGGCGAGATGGAGAACCGGATCAAGGAGCGCCAGGGCGATCTCTTCGCCGACCGCACCTCGACAGCCACCATGCGCGCCAATCAGCTTCGGCTGTGGTTCGCCTCGATGGCCTATGCGCTCTTGTGCGCGATGCGCCGCATCGGCCTGGCCCACACGCCGTTCGCCAGCGCGACCTGCGGCACGATCCGCCTGAAACTGCTGAAGCTTGGCGCGCTCGTCAAAATCAGCGCCCGGCGCGTCAGGATCGCCTTCGCTTCGGCCTGCCCAAACGCCCAGGAGTGGCGCCTCGCCGCGGCAAGGCGCGCCGCGGCGCGCGCCTGGCCAGCCTGACGCGCGCCGCCGCGGCGCAAAAATGCGCGGCAAAAACCCATCGGCCCACCGGAGACACATCCACCATCGCGAAAGTCGCCGCGCGCCCGCGCCACCCACCGTCACGCCCACATCAGTCCGACCTTCAAATCGAGCCAGAACAACCGGAAAATGGTCTGCCCGCGTGAGAAATGCGGGCTAGTCCTGTCTTTCGCCGGGGCCGGGCAATTCGATGATGGTCAAAAGCCGCTTCAAATCGAACAACTGCTCATCGGTCAGCCTGTCCAGATCCCAGGACTTGACCATTAGGTTGACCGCTTGCGAGGGCCGACCATAGCCTCTCTCTAAAAGAATGTTCGCCGACGCTATCCTCGCCGCTGGCGGCATTTTCGTGTCGAGCATGATCGTCTTCAGGGTCGAAACGGCTTCGGGCGCACATTCGCGTGCCAGAGCCTTCACATCGGCGACAACCAGTGCCGATTGGACTGTGTCCGTCTCGGTCCTGGGGCCGGCGGAATGGACGATCACTCGCAAGGGCAGCCCTTCCGTATCGACCAGGGCGTGAACCTTACGTCCCTTCACTCTCTTGCCGGCGTCACAGCCTACAGCGTCTGCTTGGCTTTTCGCATTGAGCTGGAGGCCGGATTTAGGACCATTGGCTGAGGTGGGAAAAGTCCTGCTCTGTCGCAACCCGATGGAGCGAGAAATGACGAAGTCACGCAAGAAGTTTGATTCGGCGTTCGAGGCGAAGATTGCGCTTGAGGCGCTGCGCGAGGATGCGACGGTTCCGGAACTGGCGCAGCGGCACGGGGTGCATCCGAACCAGATTTATGCCTGGAAGAAGCCGGTTCTCGACAACGTCGCGAGCCTGTTTTTCGCGAGGGGCGAGCGGTTCGGGCGATGGCGAGGAGGAGCGCGAGCGTGAAACGGCCAAGCTTTACGCCAAGATTGGCCAACTGACGGGCGAACGGGATTTCTTGGCCAGGAGGCCAGGGCGATGAGCGCGCCCGATCGAAGAGCGATGGTCGAACGGCCTGGCGAGGACCTGTCGGTGCGCCGGCGATGCGCGCTTTGTGGGGGTGGCCCGCTCGGGGGTCTACCGCCCCAAGCCTGTCGTCGAGCGGACGATCTGGCGGTGATGCGCCGCATCGACGAACTGCATCTCGAACTTCCCTTCTACGGCTCGCGGCGAATGACCTTCGAACTCAACAAGGAAGGCCGTGGGGTCAACCGCAAGCGGGTGTGGCGGCTGATGCGGGTGATGGGGATCGAGGCGCTGGTTCCGCGCCCCGGCGCCAGCAAAGCCGCGCCCGGGCGCAAGATATACCCCTGCCTGCTGCGCGGCCTGAAGATTACCGAGCCGAACCCCGTGTGGGCGGCCGACGTGACCTCCATCCCGATGGCGTGCGGCTTCCTCTATCTGGTGGCGATCATCGACTGGGCCAGCCGGGCGGTTCTGGCATGGCGGCTGTCGAACACCAACGATGCCAGCTTCTGCGCCGCGGCGCTGGAGGAGGCGCTGCTTCGGTTCGGAAAGTTGCGGATTTTCAGTACCGATCAGGGCTCCACTTTCACCGCCGAGGCTTTCGCCGGCAAGCTCGCGGCGACCGGCGTCGCGATTTCGATGGACGGACGCGGCCGCTTCATGGACAACATTTTCATCGAACGGCTGTGGCGCTCGATCAAGTATGAAAAGGGGCATCTGAAAGCCTACGCCGATGGCCGCGAGGCGCGAGCCGGCATCGGTTCCTGGATGGCCTTTTACAATTTTCGGCGCCCGCACCAGGCGATGAACAACCTAACGCCAATGGCAGTGTGGCGCGCCGGCATGGACGCAATCGAGGCGGCGGCGAGGGCTGTGGATATGCCGCTTCGCTTGGACAACGCAAACGCGTTGCCCACATACCCACAGCAGAGACAGAAGCAGCAAGAGGCGGCTTGATTCTTGAAGGACAAGCGCAGGCGAGATTACACCTTAAATCCAACCCCCCGTGGTCCCACCAATCGGGTCCAGTTCAGAGATCCTTGGCGGAAACGAAGGAGCCGCGCCGGATCTGACGTTGGGTAATGAGAACGAACCAGCGTTCGATCTGATTGAGCCACGACGCATAGGTCGGCGTGAAATGCAGGTTGAAGCGAGGTCGTTCGGCGAGCCGGGCGCGGATCTTCGGGTGCTTGTGAGCGGCGTCGTTGTCGACCACAAGGTGAAGATCGAGGTCGCGAGGGACATTGGCTTCGATGTGCTTCAGGAACCCCAGGAATTCCTGATGTCGATGGCGGGCGCGGCATTGGCTGATGACCTGACCATTGGCGATATCGAGAGCGGCGAACAGGGTCGTCGCGCCGTGTCGATAATAGTCGTGGGTCACGCCTTCGATGTAGCCGAGCCCTAGAGGCAGAATCGGCTGGCTCCGTTCAAGCGCCTGGATTTGCGTCTTCTCGTCGACGCAGAGGACGAGCGCGTGATCCGGTGGATTCAGGGTACAGACCGACGATGTCCCGGACCTTGTCAACGAACTCGGGATCGGTGGACAGCTTGAAATGCCTGGAGCGATGAGGCCGCACGCCGAACAGGGCCAAGGTTCGCGCAACCGTGCTTTTCGAAAGGCCTGTCGTTTTCGCCGCAGAGCGCACGGTCCAATGCGTCCCATCGGCGGGCCTGCTCTCGAGGACGGTGCGCAGCAATTCCGCGATCCGCTCTTCGTCGTGGGTTCGCGGACGGCCGGGCTTTGCTTCGCCGTAAAGACCAACGAGACCCTGATCGAACCACCTCTTGCGCCAATGGCGCACCGTCGGATTCGAGACGCCCAGTCGCTGAGCAATGCTGAGGTTGCTCTCGCCGGAAGCGGACCCCAAAATGATCTGCGCCCGACGAACGACGCCGTGCGGGGCTGAACGGGATCGACTGATCCGCTCCAGTTCTTCCTGCTCCAGTGCGCTCAACGACAGCACTCGGTCCTGTGGTCTTCCAATGCGCCCCATGCTCAGCCCCAGCCAAAGTCGAATCATGGAAGATGGATCGCATTATGTAAAGCTATCTGCGGGACAGAACACTAGGTGGTGTTGAAGAAGTGTCCGGTTTGGCTTTGAGGACGGCTTTCGTCGCCGTTCTGATAGGCGAGTTCGATCTCGATCGAGCCGTCGTCGTTGAGTTGGTCGAAGCCGTCGCCAGAGACTTCGTCCATTTCGTCGAACCCCTGCCGCGTAAACCCGACCGATGAGCGGCTGTATTCGATGTCGAGGCCGGCCTGGAGCGCGCCGAAGGCGATTTCGCCGCGACCATGATCGGTGATCGTGATCGTCGCCGGCCCGCAGAGGTCGAGATAATCGCGATCATGAGAGGTCGGCCTCGACGATCCGCCAACGGCCGACGAGCTGACAGTTCGCCGGCGCGCCTCATGCCGGCGTCGCCAGCAGTTGGGACCCTGGCGCGGAAACAGAATCATAAAGCCATTCCAGTCGCCACCGACTTCTTCAACAGCCTGCTAAATCCAAACACGGATTCCAAATAGATAATGATACATATGATGAGAGCTCACATAAATACCAACTACATGTCGGCTTAAGCTTGATTTGCCCCCTTAAACCAAAGTATAATCTCGCCTTAATTCTGCCTTACTTGTAAAAGAACCTGGTTAAAGTAACTTTACATCGGAACAGTGGCGCGGCGTGAAAACTATGAGGTCGGATCAATTGACGATTTCTGCACTGGCGATTCGGAGTACTGACCAGGACAAATGTCAAACCCAAAACGACCATTGATGGGGATGATAATTCACATAAATGAGGATCGCAATACTCTGATTTGCCGCGGTCAAAGCGCGCAATACGACGGTGGGCTCAAAATTGCGCCTCGTCCCGCGAACGTGATCCCCCGCCCTGGCGCCGATGCGCCTTATGTAAATATCGAATGCGGACATTGATTCCGCCGTCCTTCGACTCTCTTCCGACTCCACGTTGCCGGGCGGCTCTCACAGGAACCCAGTTCAACGACCCGCTTGAGTGCAGGAGTTAAGTTGTCCGTATGCAGTTGCTCGCCAGCCGCGCAGAACCTTCTTTTAGACTGGATCGCAAGAGAGAGAGAGAGAGAGAGAGAGAGAGAGAGAGGGGGGGGGGGGAAGTTATGTATTCAAGAATTAGAGCGAACATTGATGACGGAACTGAATCAAAATCAAGTTTGCTCTCGAAGATAAAATGATTGTTTTGTGGACCACAGCTATAGCCTATTTGCGTCAACTATCACCCGTCTGCGTCGATTCTCAGGCTTCGTCTAAAAATAGGCCTGCACCGCAAGCTTGGAGTGTTCGTCGTGAATAAATCACTCTTCAAACCTCATCATAATATTTATCTGACGCTGGATGAGCAAGGCTGGGTTTGCTTGGTGAACGCAATCTCTGCGGCGAATTTCAGCGAGTACGATACGGTTGCGCGTCATTAGGCTTCGCTCGACTGAGTCAAGAATTTTGGCGCCGTCGATTGGAAGCAGCGCCGGGGCCAATGCGGGGTCCGGCTCTCCATTCGGAAAGCTCTCGTCGCCACTGGCCCAGAGAGGGAGCATGGGTCGACCTGATGCGGGCGAGAAACGCCCGCGCTGGTATGTCGCCCCGATCGACGACGCTTCTCCGTACCGCGACTGGTCTCCCCCTTGTCGGCGGAACAGCCTCTCGCCGCCGAACCCTGTGAGCCTGTTTAATGTCTGCGGAACGATATGTTCCAAGTCATCCCTGTGTCCAATGGAGTATTACTTGCATAAAGCTGAGTTCAATGAATCAAATTTCTCGTAGATAACGTGTGATGTATTACCTTATTTTGGTCGCAATGATATTGGTAACCTAGAAGGGTGGGCTAGATACATGGCAATATCAAACTTAGTTGGTTTAATTTGCCTCTGCTATAATAACTCACGCTTCTAAAGCGAGCGCAACACTAGGGAGACATTGGGATGATGGGCAGCGGAACTGGCGACTGGGAGGCGGCAAACTGGACGAAGGACCGGGACCTGCTTGGCTCGACGAATGCCTTGTGGTCGACGGGTTCGAGCGATGAGGGCGCGGTTCGGCCCCTTTGGCTTCAATCGAATGGCTTCGAGAATTTCGCGCGTGTGAACTCGCGCTGAATGGGCGCGAGGCGAAGAACCCGATCAAGACCCCGGCCATGAGCCGCCACGGCCTTTGATGGCCGGCGCAAATCCCTAGGCCGTCAAACGGATCAAATGGAGAAGACGCATGACCACGTACTACGTGAGTTCTATTGTTGGCAGCGACAAGAACGCGGGCGTGTCCGCCAGTGCTCCCTTGGCCAGCTTGCAGGCGGCTGAAGCGCTCACAAAACCTGGCGACACCGTCGAGGTCATGAATGGCACCTATACGGGCGGCGGCAACGTATTGACGATTTCGACCAGCGGCACAGCGAGCGCTCCGATCACGTTCGAGGCGGCGCCTGGAGCAACGCCGGTCATCAATTCTTCGGGCGACTGGCAGGGTATCGAGATCGATGCGTCCTATATCACCATCGAGGGCTTGACGATCGTCGGCGATGCGGCAAATTACAATCTAGCGTCAGCCACGGCCGGCTACAGCACCGGCAACGCTAATCTTGATGGGAATGGCATTGCCGCCACCAGCGGAGCGCTGGTCCATAATCTTATTATCGAGAACAATACGGTTTATAATGAGCCGGGCGGGGGAATTACCATCAATAATGGCGACTACCTTCAGATTCTGAACAACGACGTTCACGACAACGCGCATTGGTCGGCCTACGGCACCAGCGGGATTTCGATTGGCTCGTCTGAGAACTTCGACAACGGCCCGGCCCCTCATATTATCATCAGCGGTAATACTTCGGTTAATAATTCGAACTTAGTTCCGGAATATCGCGCCGGCAAGATCACTGATGGAGAGGGGATTATCCTTGATACGAACCCCGGTTACACAGGCGGTTTTCTTATTGAGAATAACACGACCAGCGGCAATAGCGGTCCTGGCATTGAGTTGTTTCTTTCCAATAACGCCGTTATCACCGGCAACACCACAACCGGAGATCTGACAAACCCGGGTTTGGTAAGTGAGGGTGAAATCTTCATCAACCAGTCTCAAAACAATACGGAAACCATTACAACGACTGCTCCCCCGCCACCTCCTCCAGCCGGACAACTGGTAGTGAACGGCGGCTTTGAAGCCGACAACTTTTCCGGTTGGACGCTGGGCGGAAACTCCGCCTCCTCTAACTTCGGGCCGCAAATCTCTATCGACACCAACGCCGAAAGCGGCGCGTACGCGGCCGGATTGGGCTCGATTGGGTCTGACGGGACCTTGAGCCAGACCATCGCGACCACGGCCGGCACGACCTATACGCTGAGCTTCTGGCTGCAGAACGAGGGGTCGGGGACCAACGACTTCAAAGCGACATGGAACGGGCAGACGTTGGTTTCGCTCACCAATGCGGCGCAATCCGGCTATAAACAATACACCTACACCGTGACCGCCACCGGCAGCGCTTCGACGCTGGTGTTTTCTGCAGCAAATACCCAAAGCCAGTGGGATCTCGACAATATCTCCCTGACGGCGAGCGGAACGTCGTCCACGCCTCCGCCCCCAGCGACGGCGCCGACCATCACCACGATCAGCGATTTGCCGGCGACCGGCGCTCTGAACGCGGGCAAGACCGTCACGCTCGCGCTTGGCTTCAGCTCCGCGGTGACCGTTGTCGGCAAACCGACGCTGACCCTCAACGACGGCGGCACGGCCACATACGCCAGCGGTTCGGGCACCAATGCCTTGACCTTCAGCTACACTGTGGCGGCCGGACAGAACACGCCCGATCTTATGGTGACGGCGGTCAATCTGCCGAGCGGGGCGACGATCGAGAATAGCGCCGGCGCGGCCGCCAGCCTGTCGCTCACCAGCGTGACCCAGAGCAGCCCGCAGATCGACACCACGGCTCCAGCCGCGCCGGCGATCTCAGGCAACACGGTGAGCGGCGCTATCGTGACGCTGAAGGGCACGGCGGAGGCGAGCAGCACGATTACGGTGTTCGACAACGCGACGAAATTGGGCACGGCGACCACCAACAGCAGCGGAGCGTGGACGTTCGCCACCGCAGCGCTGGCGAGCGGCGCCCAGAGCTTCACCGCGACCGCGACCGACGCGGCCGGCAATGTAAGCCCACTCTCGTCGGCTCTCGCCGTAACCCTGGCCGCAGGGAGCAGCGGGAGCGGCACAGGCTCGACGGCGCCCACCATCACCAAAATCAGCGAGTTGCCGGCGACCGGCGCTCTGAACGCGGGCAAGACCGTCACGCTCAGCCTTGGCTTCAGCTCCGCGGTGACCGTTGTCGGCAAACCGACGCTGACCCTCAACGACGGCGGAACGGCGACATACGCCAGCGGTTCGGGCACCAATGCCTTGACCTTCACCACCACCGTGGCGGCCGGACAGAACGTGGCCTCCCTCGCCGCCACCGCGGTCAACCTGGCGAGCGGGGCGACGATCAAGAATAGCGCCGGCGCCGCCGCCAGCCTGTCGCTGTCCAGCCTGACCCAGAGCGGGCCGCAGATCGACACCACGGCTCTGGCCGCGCCGGCGATCTCAAGCGACACGGTGAGCGGCGCTATCGTGACGCTGAAGGGCACGGCGGCGGCGAGCAGCACGATTACGGTGTTCGACAACGCGACGAAACTAGGCACGGCGACCACCAACAGCAGCGGGGCGTGGACGTTCGCCACCGCAGCGCTGGCGAGCAGCGCCCAGAGCTTCACCGCGACCGCGACCGACGCGGCCGGCAATGTAAGCCCCCTCTCGTCGGCTCTCGCCGTAACCCTGGCCCCAGCCGGGAGCAGCGGGAGCGGCACAGGCAGCAGCGGCGGGAATTCTGGTCGCCAACGGGAGTTTCGAGACGAGCGGCCTCAGCGGCTGGACGCTGGGCGGCAATTCCGGCGCCTCAACCTGGGGGCCGCAAATCTTTATCGACACCAACGCCGAAAGCGGCGCACATGCGGCCGGATTGGGCTCGATTGGGTCAGACGGCACGTTGAGCCAGACCATAGCGACGACGGCGGGCAAAACCTACACGCTGAGCTTCTGGCTGCAGAACGAAGAGGCCGGCGCCAACGACTTCAAAGCCATATGGAACGGGAAGACGTTGCTTTCCCTCACCAATGCGGCCCAATCCGGCTATAAGCAATACACCTACACCGTGACCGCCACTGGCCCCACATCGACGCTGGAATTTTCCGCCCGGAATGATCCAAACCAGTGGGACCTCGACAACATCTCGCTTATCGACCCTCCGACGACCGGCTCGACGGCGAATGGAAGCAGCGCGCAGGTCGACACTGTGGCGCCCACGCTGACCAGCGAAACCGTCGCCGTCAGCGGCACGGTGGCGGAACTTCAAACTCTCACTGCCAAAGTGACTGATAACGATCCCAACGCTACGATCAGCTATCAGTGGCAATACTTTAACGGCTCCACTTGGGCGAATATGGGCCAGACAGCCTCGACGTTCACGGTGGGCGTGTCCCGCGAGGGCGAAATGCTCAGGGTTGTCGCTACCGCCGTGGACGGCGCCACGACGCTCTCAGCAACCAGCTCGGCGACGACGGCCGTCAAGGCCGCTACGCCGGTGCTGACAATCGCCGATAACGCGCTATCGGTAACGGCGGGCGGCAATGTCGCGCTGGGAGTTAACGTAACGGTGCCTTTGACCGGCGATGTGGTGAACGTAAAGATTGCCGGCCTCCCGAGTTACGAGACGATCACCGACGCTCTGGACGGCAAAATGTTCGCGGGCAGCTCTGTGACGCTGAGCGCGGCGGAGGTCAACAGCGGACTCACGCTGAACTCAAGTTACAGAGGAACCGGTCATCCAGTCGACACACTCACCCTGACGGCGGCCAACGGCGCGCCCTGGATTGGCGCTGCACTAGCGACGGCTGCATCCCAGACTTTAACCGTGACCGACCCACCCGCGCAGGCCAGCGCCAGTGGTAGCCTGGACCTCGCAAGCCTCCTCTTCGACAGCAGTATGGCGCGCTGGGAGCATAACTCCGAGACGGGCGCCGCGCTCACCGCCACCGACCGGGTCAACGCCGCTGCATTCGAACTCCTCGGCCAACATGCCGCGGCAGGATTTAGTGATTTGAGCAATAACGGAGGCGGCGGAGCGATTGGCGCTTACCCGGAGCCAGCATGGAGCTTGGCAGCTCATTCGTCCTTGACCGCCAGCAGCCCGATTCGTGCTTAGCGGGGCAACTAGCAACTCGCCAGCGAAGGGCGATCTCAACGCGGGCAAGACCGTCGCGCTGACGCTCGCCTTCAGCGAAAATGTGACGGTCGCCAACGGCAGGCCGACGTTGACCTTGAACGATGGCGGAACGGCCGTATACGCTAGCGGTTCGGGCACGAAGGCCTTGACCTTCAACTACAACGTGGCGGCCGGACAGAACACCGCCTCGCTCGCCGCCACCGGCGTCAAACTAGCAAGCGGGGTGACGATCAAGGACAGCGCCGGCAACGCCGCCAACCTGTCGCTCGCCGGCCGAACCCAGCACGGGCCGCAAATCGACACCACGACGCCGACGGTGACGTCGCTGGTCGCCTCGCCGGCGAAGGGCACGCAATTTCCTGGAGATTCGGTAACGATTACAGTCAAAATGAGCGAGGCGGTGACGGTCATCGGAGGCGCGCCGACGCTGATCTTGAACGATGGCGGGTCGGCAAAATACACCGGCGGCTCGGGCACCAACACTCTGACATTCAAGTATACAGTGGGATCAAACGACAGAGACGTCTCCGCGCTTGCAATCTCGGCTGTGAACCTCCCCGCCGGCGCGAAAATCGAGGATGGCGCGGGCAATGTGGCGAACATGGCGGGCGCTATCACTTCGTTTGCTGGTCTGGCTGTCGATCCTCCGGTCGTGAGTACGCAGACTAAGACCGACGGCAGCTACGACGTCGCCCACTTTGATGTCACGGGGCTCAGCTATACGTCCTATGAGGACATCCACAACTCCGCCGGGGCGCCAGTGGCGGAGGCGCGCGACATGATCGGCGGGGCAGGAACGCTGATCCTTGACGCCGATCATCTGTCAGTGTTCTCGTCGGCGGGATTACTCAGCGTGACGACCGGACCGGATACGTTTAACGTTAACTCCCATACCAGCGAGTTGATTGTCGCGAACGGTCGGACCGGGGAAACCTTCGACTTCGGTTCGGGCTTTGGCCATGAGTTGATTACTGGCTTGCTGGTGAGCGGACCTTCGAACGACCTCATCCAGTTACCACTGACAATGTTCAAGGGCCTGAGTCCAACAAACACGGCGACCCAGAACTGGGACGCGCTCATGTCTAGTGGCGCAGCCGTTCAGTCGGGGGCGAACGTGACTGTCACCGACACCGCCCATGACACCCTGACGCTGAATAACGTGACAACGTCCATGCTCGCTAATCATGCTAGCAACGTCTTCAAATTTGTGTAGCCAAGATAGTTGTTGCGCAGGCCGAAAATAACGATATAAGTTGGCTAAATCACCGCAATGGGCAAGAGCGAGATGGGATCTCCAGCACCAGCGCAATTGTTGGACCCGGCGCTGTGCGGGCTTTCGTTGGTGGCGGGATATTACCGCATCGCCGGCGATCCCGCGCAGTTGAGGCATCAACTTGCCCTGACCGGCCGCAGCGCGCAGGCTGAGGATATCGTTCGCGGCGCGAATATTCTTAAGTTGAAATCGCGCATCCTTCGCGGTGTGACCGCCCGACGTCTGGGCGCCATTCCCTATCCGGCCATCCTGGGCCTGAAGGAGGGTGGTTTTGCCGTCCTGGGCGCGGGCTCGACCAAGGGAATGGCGAGGCTGGTCGATCCGATCGGCCGGACGGCGCAAGAGCTGTCGATGGAGGACATCGCGGCGCTATCCTCAGGCGAATTGGTGCTGATCACGCGGAGGCTCGGCGGGGCGGGCGTCGATCCCAAAACCTTCGGATTCCGTTGGTTCTGGCCCTCGATTCTGCGCTACCGGCGCGCGCTCGCCCATGTGCTCGTCGCGTCGCTGTTCGTGCAATTATTCGCTTTGGCGACGCCGATCTTTTTCCAGCTCGTCGTCGACAAGGTGCTGGTGCATAAAGGGATTTCGACGCTTGTTGTGCTGGTCGTCGGTATGGTGACGCTCGGCTTGTTCGAGACCATCCTGCAGTTCCTGCGCACTTATACGCTGAGCCACACTACTAACCGGATGGATGTCGAGCTGGGCCGGCGGCTGTTTCATCATCTTTTCCGCCTGCCGCTCGCCTATTTCGAGACCCGCCCGGCCGGGCAGACGGTGGCTCGCATGCGCGAGCTTGAGACGATTCGCAGCTTTCTGACCGGACAGGGTCTGACCTCGCTGCTTGATCTTGTCTTCACGCTGATCTTCTTCGTGGTGATGTTCATCTATTCGGTGAAGCTCACTCTGATCGTCCTTGCTTCAATTCCGGTTTATATCGTTATCGCCAGTCTCATTCGGCCGGTGCTGCGCGAACAGATCAACGAGAAGTTCAACCGCGGGGCCCGGTCGCAGCAATTCCTGGTCGAATCGATCGTTGGCGCGCAGACCCTCAAGGCGGCAAGCGTCGAGCCGATGATGCAAGCGCAGTGGGAGGAGCGGCTGGCGGCTTACGTGCGCACCTCGTTCGACGCCGGCGTTTCGGGCGCGCTCGGGCAGAACCTCATCCAGTACGTGAGCAAGGTGACGACCGCGCTAATCCTGTTCATCGGCGCGCAATCGGTGATTGAAGGGACGATGACGGTCGGCGAACTCATCGCCTTCAACATGATTGCGAGCCAGGTGGTGCAGCCGATCCTGCGGCTATCACAATTGTGGCAGGATTTTCAGCAGGTGCAGGTGTCAGTCGCGCGTCTGGGTGATATTCTCAACGCGCCGCCCGAGCCAACGCCGCAGAACCTTCTGACCCTGCCGCCGCCGCGTGGCGCCATCGGGTTTCGCAACGTGACGATGCGCTACCGGCCCGACGCGGCGGACGCGCTGCGCAACGTCTCGCTGTCGATCGAGCCGGGAGAGGTGATCGGCGTGGTCGGCCCGTCGGGATCGGGCAAATCCACGCTGACCAAGCTCGTCCAGCGCCTCTATAGTCCGCAATCCGGTCAGGTGATGATCGACGGCGTCGACGCCGCCCAGCTCGATCCCGGCTGGCTGCGCCGACAGATCGGGGTCGTGCTGCAGGAGAATCTTCTCTTCAATCGCACCATCCACGAGAATATCGCCCTCGGCGATCCCGCCATGCCGCGCGTGATGGTGATGCACGCGGCCCGATTGGCGGGCGCGGACGAGTTCATCGCCCAGTTGCCGCAAGGCTACGACACGATGATCGAGGAGCGCGGCGCCAATCTCTCGGGCGGCCAGCGTCAGCGCATCGCCATCGCCAGGGCCTTGGTGAGCAATCCCCGGATTCTAATCCTCGACGAAGCGACCTCGGCTCTTGACTACGAGAGCGAACGGATCATCCAGGAGAACATGCGCTCGATCGTCCGCGGGCGCACCGTCATCATCATCGCTCATCGCTTAGCGGCGGTTCGGCCGTGCACCCGAATCGTGGGTATGCTAAGAGGTGAGATCGTTGAGGTCGGCGAGCACGAAGAGCTGCTCGCGCGCAAGGACGGACTCTACGCGCGCCTCTGGGCGCTGCAATCCGACCAGGTGAGGGTGAGAGCGCCGGCATGAACGAACGCGCCACGCCGCCAGAGGCGCCCCCGCCCCAGTCTCACCCGCGGCCTTCGCGACAGACTCTGCCCGCGGTCACGGGACGCGATCGCGAATTTTTGCCGGCCGCGCTCGAAATCCTGGAGACGCCGCCCCCTCCATTGCCGATCGCGCTGATGACGACGATTAGCGCCTGCGCGCTCGCAGCGCTGATCTGGTCGTATTTCGGCCGGCTGGACGTCCATGCGACAGCGCCAGGCAAGATCGAGCCTGCTGGTTACGCCAAGGTGATCGAGCCGCTCGATCCAGGCAAGATTGCCGCGATCCACGTCGAGAGGGGCCAAGCCGTCAAGGCGGGAGACTTGCTCTTGGAGCTGGATCCGGCAGAAGCGACCGCCGACGCGGTCAGCGCTCAGGATGCGCTCAACGCGAGTGTGGCTGAGGTCTCGCGGCGCCGGTATGCAATCGACGCGGTTCGAACCGCGGAAACTGGGGACCAGAGCACGCGGGACCGGCTCGATGCGCGCGGTAACGCAGACGCCGCGCAGGGGGCTGACTTCTGGCTCGGTCGAAAGCCTGGCCGGCCAGGCCGAATTGAAAGTCCCCTGGGACGAAGCTGTGCCCGAAGCGTTCCGGTTGCGCCAAGAAGCCGTACTGAGAGCGGATCTCGGTCAGCTCTCCGACGCGCTCAAAGCGCTCGACCGGCAGATGGCGGAAAAGCTGGCGACACAAAAACGCCTCAACATGAGCATCGCCTTCCAGAACACGCTGATGCAGACCTTGAACCAGCGCGTCTCGACCCGGCAGCAGGCGATCGACCTCAACGTTGGCACCAAGATCGATCTCTATAACGCCAAGGAAGAGCTGGAAAAGTCCGAGGCGTCGCTCGCGTCCGACCAAGGCCAACTGATTGAAACCGACGCGGCGATAAGGTCAGTCCGCAGCGAAAAAGCCAAGACCGTCTCTCAATTCATCGCCGACAACGAGAACAAACTTGCCGACGCGGCGCGTAAGGCGGACGAAGCGCGTCAGGCGCTCGCCAAGGCAGACGCGCGCCTTGCGCGCACCCGGCTTTACGCACCAACGGACGGCGTCGTTCAGCAGATGGCGGTCACCACAGTTGGCCAGGTCGTCACCACCGGCCAGCAGCTCATCGTGCTGACGCCGATCGGCGGTAAGCTTCAGGTTGAGGCGCTCGTGGCTAATCTCGATATCGGCTTCCTCAAGCCCGGCCAGGACGCGGTGATCAAGGTCGACGCCTTCCCGTTCACCCGCTTCGGCGCGCTGCACGGCAAGGTCGTCAACATCGCCCCCGCCGCCATCGCCGAACAAGACGCCAAACGCGCCCTCGCCAACGCCACGGCGACCGCCAATGTGGCGCCCGAGGCGCCAAGCGCCCCTGGTCAACCCGAAAGCTTCGTTTTTCCGGTGATCGTGTCGCTTGACGAAACCGCAATGAAAATCGACAACGCGACAATCCCGTTAACCCCAGGCATGACCGTCGCCGTGGAAATCAGGACCGACTCCCGCCGCGTCATTGACTACTTGCTCTCGCCGTTGGCCAAAATCGGATCGGAAGCCTTGAGAGAGAGGTAGAAGTCAATTCGCCGTTGGCCTCAGTAGGTTCCATGAACAGAAACCGTCGCGCGAGTGGCGAGGTCTTTTGCAGGTCCGGCTGACAGCCCCGGCCGCCTAACCAGTTCCGGCAGTCCATCCGGCGCCGATGACCTTCTGTTCTTTGGTCATCGTTGGCATTGCGCCCCATCCAACGCCGGGAGCGAACCATTCGGTCCGACGATCGATCGGACGGAGTTTTCGAGGCTCGGCTCAGGAAGCGGACCTCTAGGTGGTGTGGACACTAATTAGGGATTCCCTTTTAGGAGCAAATCGGATTCAAGGCTGCTTTTGGGAGGCAGTCTTGGGTGTGATGGACCGGTTGGTTTTGAGCGACGCGGCGTGGGAGCGGATGGCGCCGCTGATCATTGGTCGACCTGAGCAGAAAGGTTCGACTGGGCGCGACAATCGGATGTTCGTGGAAGGTGTGCTGTGGATCGTGCGTACGGGCTCTCCCTGGCGCGATCTTCCGGAGGCTTTTGGCGATTGGAACAGCGTGTTCCGACGCTTCAGTCGATGGAGCATCAAGGGGGTTTGGCGGCGGATCTTCGAGGCGATGTCCAAAGATCCAGACTTTGAATATCTGATCGTCGACTCCACCATCGTGCGGGCGCATCAGCACGCCGCCGGGGCGAAAAAAGGGGGTCTGAAGATCAAGCGCTCGGCCGCTCGCGCGGCGGCCTGAGCACGAAGATCCATATGGCGGTTCGCGGCCTGGGATGTCCGGTGCGGTTCACGCTGACCGCAGGTCAGAAGGGCGATGCGCCGCAAGCCGCCGCGTTGATCGAGGGATTGCCTGCCGAGGTCGTCATGGCCGATACGGCCTATGACGCCGATCCCCTGCGCCAAGCCATCGCCGCCAAAGGGGCGACCGCCGTCATCCCCAACAACCCGTCGCGGGCGCGCAAACATCCGCTCGACAAGCACCTCTACGCCCAGCGTCATCTGGTGGAGTGCTGTTTCTCAAAACTCAAGCATTTCCGCCGTGTCGCAACCCGCTTCGAAAAGACCGCACGCAATTACCGCGCAGTCCTAACTCTCGCCGCTATCACCCTATGGATGCGATAAGTGTCCACGCCTTCTAGCGTAAGCGGAGACCCCCCGGCTCTGCCGGGGTGGCAGTAGAGGTTTGACGTTTCCGGCGGTCCACCGGTGAAGTTCCAACGTGAGCAGCCACTCATACGATTTCCTGGTGATCACCTCGGGTTGGCGATTTTGGGCCACCAGTGGAAGCCGGCTTGGCTTTTGATTTTTTGTCGCTCCGCAGCGAGGGCGGCGCAACGTGCGGAGATGACCTCGTCGAGCGTTTCGAGGTCGGGAATGTGCTTGTTGACGATCGGCTCGTCGACCAGCGTCCAGAGCGTTTCGGCCGGCTGCACTTCGGGGGTATAGGCGGGTTGGAAGACGAGACGAACCCCTTCCGGTACGACAAGGCCGGCTTCACCGTGCCAGCCGGCGTTGTCGAGCACGAGCACGATGATCCGATCGCGCCCTGCGCCGGCTTCCTCGGCGAACAAGCGCAGCAGCGCCTCGAAGAAAGGCTTCGATACGCCGTTCGAGACGTACCAGAAGACTTCACCGGTGGCGGGTGAGACGAAGGCCGTCACATAAAGCCATTCGAACCGATGGTGGCCGTGCGAGATCGGCCGTTTGCCCACAGGCGCCCAGACTCGCCGCGTCACCGGCTTCAGGCCGATCCGGTGTTCGTCGGTCGCGAAAGTCTCGATCGGCGTGTCGGGATGGCGCGCCGCTTCCTCGGCGACAATGTCGGCCACTTTTTTTTGAAGTCGTCCTGCTCCTCGAGCGTCGCCGCCTTGGGGTTGCGCGGCCGCGGCTTTTGGATCGACCAATCGATCGCCCTCAGCGCCTCCCAGCCACGCTGCGCGGCGAGCGACGCCAGGCCCAACTCGCCCGCCATCCATTGCGCAACCTTGGCGCTCGTCCAAACCCCGCCGTCCGGCGGAGGATCGGCAAGACGAGCGCCAAGCCGATCCAACACCTCGGGCCTCAGAACAGTCGCCACCGCGCCGTTGCCGCGCCGGAGATCGCCCAGCGCCGAAGGCCCGCGCGCGTTGTAGCGCTCCAGAAGCTGCTCGATCCAGCGGCTCCCAAACGAGGTCATCGCCGACACTTCCCCGATCGTATGGCCCTTCGCCAACAGCCAGATCGTCTGGAAATGCCGCGAAGACGTCGCGTCCCCGCTGGCTTCGTAACGCTCCTCCAATGCCGCAACGCTCAGATGACCGGCCACATGCGCCATGCTCGCCCCCAGCGAATCATGGCTTTCCTATCTACCAGCGGGAAATCCAACTGAGAATCCTTCCCCGCCGAGTCAATCACCCGGAACTCGTATCACACGAAAGGAACTCCACCGATGGACGACTACGAGAGCCTAAGCCACACGACATGGACCTGCAAATAATCATGTGGTGTTCATTCCCAAATGTCGGCGCAAGGTGCTGTATCTGGAGCTGCGACGACACTTGGGCGAAGTTTTGCGCAAGCTTGCGCTTCAGAAGGAAGCGAGGGTCGAGGAAGGGCATCTGATGCCCGATCACGGGTCCCGTCGCGAGTTGTGTTGGAACTTGCTGACGCGTCTTCGAGCGACATGAGGTTATCCGATCATGCGGCGAGGTCAATGATCTGATCGGAGGGCTTCTCGGCGAGGGTCTGCCATCCGTCGACCTTGCGCATGGTGATCTGCCCGGAGGCGAGCAGCGCCCAGAACAGCATGGCGGCGGTTTCGGCGCAGGGCAGCACGGTCTGGGTCTTGATCCTGCGCTTGAACTCCTCATGCAGGCGCTCGATCGCGTTCGAGGTCCTGATCGACTTCCATTGGCTCGGCGGGAAGCGCGTAAAGGTGAACAGCCTGTCGCCGGCCTCCTCGAGGCTGTCGGCGACGGCGCGGCATTTCAGGCGCCATTTGCGGAGGAACGCCTTGCGCCGGGCTTCGACCTCCTGTCTCGTCGCGGCGTAGATCATGTCGCGATAGTCGTTGGAGATTTCCTCGTGCAGACGCTCGGGCGCGTGAGCGAGCAGGTTGCGATGCTTGTGAACCGTGCAGCGCTGGACCGGCGCATCCGGCCAGAGCGCCGCCAGCGCCTTTTCCAGACCCGGCGCGCCGTCGGCGATGACGAGTTCGGGCGTCTTCAATCCGCGCTTCACGAGATCGTCGAGCAGCGCGCGCCAGGCGGCCTCGCTTTCGCCGCCCATGCTCCGGATCGCCAGCAGCACCTTCTGGCCGTCCGCGCGCACGCCGAGCGCCACCAGGAGCGAGACCGACGTCGCGCGTCTGTCGAGCCGGACCCGTACGAGCGTGCCGTCGAGGATCAACCGCACGATCGGCTCCTGGCCGAGCGGTCGCACGTTCCAGGCGTCCCAGTCGCCCTTCACCTTGCGCCATGCCCGGCTGACTACGTCCTTGCCGACCGGCCCGGCGAACACCGCAGCCAGCGCGCGCCGAACCCGGCGGGTGTTGGTTCCGAAAAGATAGGCCCCGACGATCAGCGCGTCGGCCGCCTTGGTGCGGCGCTGGTAGGCGCGAAGCGAGGCGCTTTTCCATTCGCTCGTCTTGCCGTCCGCGCCCATCAGCCGAGCCCGCGGCACGGAAATCTCCGCTCTCCCGAAGGTCCCGGTCAGCCCGCGCTTGCGGTGGCCGTGCCGGACGCCGACGATTGGCGGCGGTTCGCCATCCTCGCTCGGCTTGCGTCGGCCATATCGCGGGCGCGACAATACGCCGGCAAGTTCCTCATCCAGCATCGTCTCGATGAACCCGCGCACCCGAGCGCGAACCCCGTCCTCGATCGCGTCGAACCAATCATCGAAAAGCAAAACCTCGGCGGCGACACCCGCCTCCTTCGTGGTATCCTTCGTCATGGCGCCATTCCAGCGCGCCAACGCCGGAATCGTTCGGGTTAGGCAACCCGGAGACTACGCCAACCCAATTCCAACCACCTCCGCGACGGGACCTGGCCCCGTGCACATGCTGTTGTTGATTCCGCCGAAATACGCAGTGTCGCAGGTGGTCGGGTACATCAAGGGCAAGAGCGCGATCCACCTGGCCCGGGTATATGGGGAGCGCAAGCGCAACTTCGTGGGGCAGCACTTCTGGGCGCGGGGGTTCTTCGTCAATACGGTCGGCCGTGACGAGGAGGCCATCCGGGCTTACATCCGCAACCAAGAGAAGGAAGATCAGAGGCTCGAACAAATGAACCTCTGGCGCTGAAAAAGCCGCCTTTAGGCGGCTCCAAACATCAAGGGCCGCGTCAGCGACCCTCCTACCGCTTTGAGCGGTTCAAATCCTAAAGCCCCCGGCTTTGCCGGGGGATGCTTACCTGTTCTGTCCCGCAGATAGCTTTGCATAATGCGATCCATCTTCCATGATTCGACTTTGGCTGGGGCTGAGCATGGGGCGCATTGGAAGACCACAGGACCGAGTGCTGTCGTTGAGCGCACTGGAGCAGGAAGAACTGGAGCGGATCAGTCGATCCCGTTCAGCCCCGCACGGCGTCGTTCGTCGGGCGCAGATCATTTTGGGGTCCGCTTCCGGCGAGAGCAACCTCAGCATTGCTCGGCGACTGGGCGTCTCGAATCCGACGGTGCGCCATTGGCGCAAGAGGTGGTTCGATCAGGGTCTCGTTGGTCTTTACGGCGAAGCAAAGCCCGGCCGTCCGCGAACCCACGACGAAGAGCGGATCGCGGAATTGCTGCGCACCGTCCTCGAGAGCAGGCCCGCCGATGGGACGCATTGGACCGTGCGCTCTGCGGCGAAAACGACAGGCCTTTCGAAAAGCACGGTTGCGCGAACCTTGGCCCTGTTCGGCGTGCGGCCTCATCGCTCCAGGCATTTCAAGCTGTCCACCGATCCCGAGTTCGTTGACAAGGTCCGGGACATCGTCGGTCTGTACCCTGAATCCACCGGATCACGCGCTCGTCCTCTGCGTCGACGAGAAGACGCAAATCCAGGCGCTTGAACGGAGCCAGCCGATTCTGCCTCTAGGGCTCGGCTACATCGAAGGCGTGACCCACGACTATTATCGACACGGCGCGACGACCCTGTTCGCCGCTCTCGATATCGCCAATGGTCAGGTCATCAGCCAATGCCGCGCCCGCCATCGACATCAGGAATTCCTGGGGTTCCTGAAGCACATCGAAGCCAATGTCCCTCGCGACCTCGATCTTCACCTTGTGGTCGACAACGACGCCGCTCACAAGCACCCGAAGATCTGCGCCCGGCTCGCCGAACGACCTCGCTTCAACCTGCATTTCACGCCGACCTATGCGTCGTGGCTCAATCAGATCGAACGCTGGTTCGTTCTCATTACCCAACGTCAGATCCGGCGCGGCTCCTTCGTTTCCGCCAAGGATCTCGTCGCCAAAATCCAGACCTTCGTCGAAGCCTATAACGCCAAAGCAACGCCGTTCGTCTGGACTGCGACGAAGGAGCAAATTCTCAACAAGGTCGACGTATATGTAAAGCTATCTGCGGGACAGAACACTAGGGCGAAACGACGGTCTCGCACTTCGCGTCGCTGCAGCGAAGACGGACGCATCCGTCGTCGAGGGCCACACGGTCCGCCACGCTGGCCATGCCGTCAGCAAACCCATCCGCAAATCGAGGAAGCCACCCGCAGCATGAAGACGATCGGCGGGCAGGAGAAGACAAGGTGCCAGGACGCGCACGGACCTGGCAGCATTCAAGCTGTCGATAGGATGAGCGCCAAAGCGCAGCCGATTGGCCGCTCGCGCGAAGGCCCACAAGGAAAAATCCACGCCATCGTCAACTCTTCCGGCCGAGCTCGCTTTTTGCGCCGAAAATCCTCAACCCAAACCGCAAAAAAGAGGGTCGCGGAGCTTCGTTCTTCTTCCACGAAATTAGCGATCTCAAAAGCTTAGCGAGAATTTTCCTTCCGACCCCGGCGCGGGAAACGGAAGCGCGCCTTGCGGCCCCGAAGGCGGCGCGTCGGCTCCCGGCGACCGCGCAGGCTGGGGGGAGAGCCGGAGGCCGGACTGGCGGACGATTCTCGCCACGCCGTTTCGGTTCGGGAAGGACTCAGGCCTCGGGTCTCGACTTTGATGCGAATTGGCCATCATGGCCGAGGTTAATTCAAAAGGAAGGAGATTTGTCCTCTTTCTGGTTTCTTTGAGGCCCCTAGAACTGCCAGTACAAAAACTCGCTTGGGCCCCCGAGCGAGAAGATTGCGACGGCGGCGACGACCGAGACGGCGACCGCCCATGGAAGCGACGGGCCCCATGCCGGAATGCGCAGTTTTCCGATGATCGGCGCCGTCGAGGCCGGCTTCACGCCCAGCGCTGGCTCATACGGCGCCAAAATCTGGAGCGTGTTGGGACAGACCAGAGCGATGAACAGCAGGATCGCGACCCACATCACGGCGTGCTCGATATCCGTCCCGTAGGTCGCGGCGATGGCTGCGGCGCCATGTGGAAGCGCGAACCCGTTCAGCCCCACGGCGCCTTTGACCAGGTCGATCGCCGACCGCACCGTCGTCGCGCGGAAAAAAATCATCGACAGGGTGAAGGCGACGAAGGTCACGACGAAACCCACGGGCTTCATGACGCGGGCGTAGGCCGCACGGTCCCGAAACCGATGCGCGGCGTACACGCGCCAGCCGTGATTGACGACGAGATAAACGCCATTGATGAGCCCCCAAATCACGAACCCATATCCGGCCCCATGCCAAAGCCCGGATATGAACATGGTCGTGATCAGCGGGACCATTAGCAGGGACACGAAAGCGCCGACCGGCGGGTTGCGCCCCCCAAATCCGGGACGCCCCTTGGTCGCCCGGCGCCTCGTCATCCACAACACCAACGGGTTGTAGATATAGGCGGTCAGGAAGCGCGTCAGCGTCATGTGCCAATTGAGCCAAAACTGAATGATGTTCGAGGCTTTGAGCGGCGAGTTGAAGTTCGGCGGCAGCTTGATGCCGAAGAACCGGCCGAGCCCAAGCGCCATGTCGGTGTAGCCGGAGAAGTCAAAATAGATCTGCAGCGTGAAGCCAACCGCCGCCATCCAGGCCAGAACCAGCGTCGTGTGACCCCCGGCGGCGGAGTGCTGGTAGATCGGCGTGATCAGGGGCGCAATACTGTCAGCGAGAACCACCTTCTTGAACAGGCCGAAAATCAACAGCGTAAGACCAACCGCGAAGTTCTCCTTGTCGAACCGGCAGGTCGCGGCCGCAAACTGCGGCATCATCTCGCGATAATGGACGATCGGCCCGGCGATAAGCTGCGGAAAAAAGAGAACGAAAGTGCAATATTCTCGAAACGTGAAGGCTTTAACCCGCCCGGCCTGGACGTCGATCAGAAAGGCGATCTTCTGGAAGGTGATGAACGAGATCCCAAGAGGCAAAATGATGTGCAGCAGAATGAGATTGGCGCCGAATACGTCATTGATCGAGCCATAGACGAAGTCGGCATATTTGAAAAAGCCGAGGAAGGCGACGTTGAACAGGATGCCCAGCAGCAGCACCGCCCGCGATAGGCCCGGCTGATCGCCCCTTTGACTGAGCCGCAAGAGGTACGCGGCCACAAGATAATTGATGATGATTGACGGCCCGATGATGAGGATGTTGAGCGGCCGCCACCAGCCGTAGAACAGGAGTGACGTGAGGATGAGCCAAAGGATCGCCGCCTGGCGGGAGGCGCGGCCGATGAGATAGAACCCGAGCAGGGTCGCCGGCAGGAACACAAACAGGAATTCATGCGAGTTAAACAGCATTGGCGCTTGGTCCTGCGTATGATGTCTGCGCGATGAGCAAAGAAGCGAAGGGCGTCAGGGGGACCAGGTTTGCGCGACCTACCACTCGGGTCCGAGTTCCGCCGGCTCTCTCGGGCCAACGTCAAGCCAGCATCTTCGTCGTTTCTTTGACGATCGCGCCGACGTTCGGAAACGACTCGATGTCCGCGACTTTGAACTTCACCCCGAATTCCATTTCGACCGCGACAATGAAGTTGATGTAATTGAAGGAATCCCAGTTCGGGACGTCCTCACGCCGGGTTTCCATCGTCAACTCGATCGAGTCGTCAAGCAACAGATCGCGAAGAATGCGGGTGAATTTGGCGAGTATCTCTTGATCGGTCATCCTGCTGCTCTTGCCCAACGATATGAGTATTCCGGGTGGCGTAGTCGGCGAGATCGAGGCGCCAGCGCGTCGCCCCATTGGCGGGGGTGGCCTGATCGACCTCGGTGAAACCGAGGCTCGGATAAAGCTTGCTGATTACGTCGTTCTTGGCGGTGGGGATATAGTCGGCGACCAGCGCCCGCGCCCCGCGCTCGCGCGCCGCCTCGACGGCGATATTCATCGCCTCGAATTCGAGCTCTCGCCCGAACACGCGGCAGCTCATCACCCAATTCTCGATCTCGAGCGCCTCGTCGTCCGCCGGCGTTGGACGCAGGATCATAATGCTGACGAGGCCGTTGTCGCCCACCCGGTCGAGGAGGCGGAATTGGAGCGTCAACGCGTCGGGCTCATCCATGATCTGGGTGATCTCTTCGCTCGCATATCGGCGAGTGGTGGTGTTGAATTGATTGGTCTTGTTGATGAGTTGGACGACGCGAGCGTGATCGACGCCGGCGAACGGACCATAGACGGCCGTCATTTTGAGCCCGCGGAGAAATTCGTCCATGCTCTCGGCCGTTCCAAGCAGCGCCTCGCGTTCGGCATTGGCGGCATAGGCTTGAGCGCGGTCGCGATCTTCGGCGGTGAAGGCGACAGCTTCGAAATAACCCGCATCCGCCAGGCAGCGAACGTAAAGCGCCGGGTCGTCCGGCATTTCCGGCGTCGCCACCATCGGCAGGCTTTGGCGCACGCGCGCCCGCTCGATCGGGTTGTCGTCGACGAACACCAGGCTGTCGAGGCCGATGTTGAGCCTGGCCGCAATCGCCTTCAGATTTTGCGCCTTGTCGTCCCAATTGGCTTGGAAGGCGGCGATATCCGCGCGGCGCAGGACCATTTCCGGATGATCGCGAAAGGCGGCCTCCGCGATCTTGGCGTCGTTCTTGGAGCAGACGGCCAGAATGATTTCGCGCTCCTTGAGCTGCTTCGCGTAATGCTGCAAGGCGAGATGGGCTTCGCCAGCGGCGCTTCCCTCGCCGAGCACGATGCCGTCGAGCCCGTCGTCCCCGATCACGCCGCCCCACAGCGTATTGTCGAGATCGAGCACCAGACACTTCTTCGACAAGCCCCGCTGGGCGGCGAGAATGCGGACGGCAAGATCGCCGTAGAGGGGCGCCGCCTGCGGCGCGATTTCCAACTTGCCCTGAAGCCAGCGCCCGACGTCGAACCAGGCGTCAATTCCGTCCCGCTGGCTGGCGCGCGCAACATCGAGAAGCAGCGCCCCGTCCTGCGCCGCAGCCTCGCACAGCCGATCGTTGAGCCGGGCTACGACCGCGCCCGGCGCACCAGGAACAATCCGGTCATAGCCGCCAAACAGCGGCTCGCTCACGTCGATGAAGGTTTGTTGAATAATTGCGGCGCCGCCAATCTCGCGCGCCTTGCGCCATAGCGAGCGTAATTCGGCAACAAATCGCCCGATCTCGGCATCCACCTGGGCCGCACTGGCGTTGATCGGAACGCCCGCGATCGCCTCCCGCGCGGAGAGCGAGAACAACACCGCTTGCGGCCTAAAACGATGCAGCGCCGACGCCGGATCGAGGAGATCCTGCCGATATTGCCCATAGGCCCCGCTGTAGACCTCGATCAACAACTTCCGTCGCAAGCCCGCGACTCGGATCGCCGGCGGCAGATGGTCAATGGTCGAGGACGCGAGAATAGCGACCCGGATCGGCTGGAAGCCCGGCGCGTCTTTCAGATCCAGTCGCGCCAGGGCCCGATCGAGCTGCACCGTTTCCAAAAACCCGAGCCGATGGGCGGCGACCCCAGCCAGTCTTTCGAGACCATCACTGGGCTTGGCTGGATCGAGCGCAGCTCGCAGATCGCCGCGGAAATCGGCGGCGATCGGCAGCCAGCTCATGATCGGACTTCGGGGGGAGGCGCCTTGCAGCATGGAAACGACCCGGTCGGTTAGGCGGTGAGTTGAAATGGCCAAGCTTCAAATAAGAATATTATTTTGTGGCAAAACCGCCTTTCTGTTGTTGTCCGAGGTTCCGGTTTCAACGACACGCACAAACCAGTCTCGTCTATGAGCGATCTCGCTCCAGCTGTAGATTTGCGGATTGTTTATGGGTCGCCTGCGCCGGCGCGAACCGGCCAATTAAAGCTCAGTGGATAATAGTCCATACGCGGCTGTAAGGCCAGCACGGATACGAACGCACCCAAAATGAGCCCTAAAATGAACCCTAAAATGAACCCTAAAATGAACCCTCATGCATTGACGGAGAGCGCTGCGACGCAACTGCCCTCCGGCTCTGCCGTCAACCCCGCATTTGCGGTAGCTGGCCGGCTCGGGGGAGCTTTTGACCATCCATGCTTTGCCAAAATATCGGCATCACCTATTCGGCCGCGCGGCGTCCCCCTCGCGCCGCCTTCCGCGCCAGCACCGGCTTCAAGTACTGGCCGGTGTAGCTCTTCGGACTGCGGGCGATCTGCTCGGGCGTGCCCTCGGCGACGACCTTGCCGCCCCCGTCGCCGCCTTCCGGCCCCATGTCGACGATCCAGTCGGCGGTCTTCACCACTTCCAGATTGTGCTCGATGACGATCATCGTATTGCCCTGATCGACCAGCTCGTGCAGCACGTCGAGGAGCTGCGCGACGTCGTGAAAATGCAGCCCAGTCGTCGGCTCGTCGAGGATGTAGAGGGTGCGGCCGGTCGAGCGGCGCGACAACTCCTTGGCGAGCTTGACGCGCTGCGCTTCGCCGCCGGAGAGCGTCGTCGCCTGCTGGCCGACCTTGACATAGCTTAAACCCACCCGCTTCAGGGTCTCCATCTTGTCGCGGATCGACGGCACCGCCTTGAACAAGTCCGCCGCTTCCTCGACCGTCATGTCGAGGACGTCGGCGATCGACCTGTCCTTGTAACGCACTTCGAGCGTCTCGCGGTCGTAGCGCTTGCCCTTGCACACGTCGCAGGTGACGTAGACGTCGGGCAGGAAGTGCATTTCGATCTTGATCACGCCGTCGCCCTGGCAGGCTTCGCACCGGCCGCCCTTGACGTTGAAGGAGAAGCGGCCCGGCAGATAACCGCGCGCCTTCGCCTCCGGCAGGCCGGCGAACCAATCGCGGATCGGCGTGAAGGCGCCGGTGTAGGTTGCCGGGTTGGAGCGCGGGGTGCGGCCGATCGGCGACTGGTCGATGTCGATCACCTTGTCGATCTCGCTTAAGCCCTCGATGCGCTCGTGCGGCGCAGGCGGCTCGCTCGCGCCATTCAGGCTGCGCGCCGCGGCCTTGTACAGCGTGTCGATCACCAGCGTCGATTTGCCGCCGCCCGAGACGCCGGTGACGCAGGTGAACAGCCCGAGCGGAATGGTGGCCGTGACATTCTTGAGGTTGTTGCCGCGCGCGCCGACGATCGTAAGCTCGCGGCCCGGGTCGGCGGCGCGGCGCCTGGCCGGGATCGCGACCGTCCGCTCGCCCGAAAGATAGTGGCCGGTCAGCGAATTGGGATTGGCGGCGATGTCGGCAGGCGTTCCCTCGGCGACGATCTCGCCCCCGTGCACCCCGGCGCCTGGGCCGACATCGACGACATAATCGGCGGCCCAGATCGCATCCTCGTCGTGCTCGACGACGATCACCGTATTGCCTAAGCCCCGCAGGCGCCTGAGCGTGTCGAGCAGGCGCGCGTTGTCGCGCTGGTGGAGGCCGATCGACGGCTCGTCGAGCACGTAGAGCACGCCGGTGAGGCCGGAGCCGATTTGCGAGGCGAGGCGAATGCGCTGGCTCTCGCCGCCCGACAACGTGCCGGACGCACGCGACAGCGTTAGGTAGTCGAGCCCGACGTCGCGCAGAAACGTAAGCCGGTCGATGATCTCCTTCAGGATTCGCTGGGCGATCTCGTTGCGCTTGGCGTCGAGCTTCGCCGGCAAGCCTTTGGCCCATTCGATCGCCGCGCTGACCGACAAGAGGCTCACCTCGCCGATGTGCTGGCCGTCGATCTTGACCGCCAGCGCCTCGGGCTTGAGGCGAAAACCGTGGCAGGCCTCGCAGGGCGTCGCGGTCATGTAGCGCTGGATCTCCTCGCGCGACCACTCGCTTTCGGTCTCGCGGTAGCGGCGCTCGAGATTGGCGACCACGCCCTCGAACGGCTTCTTCACTTCATAGGCGCGTAGCCCATCGTCATAGGCGAAGCGGATCTCTTCCGCGCCCGAGCCGTGCAGGATCACCCGCCGCGCCTCGTCCGGCAATTCGCTCCATGGCTTGTCGAGCCGGAACTTGTAGTGCCGCCCCAGCGCCTCGAGCGTTTGCAGGTAATAGGGCGAGCTCGTCTTGGCCCACGGCGCAACCGCCCCCTGGCGCAAGGTGAGCTTCGGGTTGGGGACGACGAGCGAATCGTCGACCCTCAGCTCCGAGCCGAGCCCGCCGCACACCGGGCAGGCGCCGAACGGATTGTTGAACGAGAACAGCCTCGGCTCGATCTCGGCGATGGTGAAGCCGCTGACCGGGCAGGCGAATTTGGACGAGAACAGGATGCGGGTCGGCTCAGCCCCCTCCTCCGGAGGATCGGCGAATTCGGCCAAAGCCAGGCCGTCGGCGAGCTCGAGCGCCGTCTCGAAGCTCTCGGCGAGCCGAGCCGCCATGTCGGGGCGCACGACGATGCGGTCGACGACCACCTCGATGTCGTGCTTGAGCTTCTTGTCGAGCGCCGGCGCGTCGGCGATTTCGTAGAACTGGCCGTCGATCTTCAGCCGCTGGAAGCCGCGCTTCATATAGTCGGCGATTTCCTTGCGGTATTCGCCCTTCCGGCCGCGCACGACCGGCGCGAGGAGATAGAGGCGTGTCCGCTCGGGCAAAGCCAGTACGCGGTCGACCATCTGACTGACCGTCTGGCTCTCGATCGGCAGGCCGGTGGCGGGCGAATAGGGAATGCCGACCCGCGCCCAGAGCAAGCGCATGTAGTCATGGATTTCGGTCACCGTGCCGACGGTCGAGCGCGGATTTTTCGAGGTCGTCTTCTGCTCGATCGCAATCGCCGGCGACAGGCCGTCGATCTGGTCGACGTCCGGCTTCTGCATCATTTCGAGGAACTGGCGCGCGTAGGCGGAGAGCGACTCGACATAGCGGCGCTGGCCCTCGGCGTAGATGGTGTCGAAGGCGAGCGACGATTTGCCCGAGCCCGAGAGGCCCGTGAACACCACGAGCTTGTCGCGCGGGATGACGAGATCAACGTTCTTGAGGTTGTGCTCGCGCGCGCCGCGAACCACGATCGCCCGCCCGCCGAACAGAGCTTCGACGGGTTCAAGATCCTTGGGCGCGCGAGCCAAGCGCGCCTGTGAGTTGGGTCGGGCCATGGCGGCTCCTGGAAGGCCTCTTCCTTAGCGGCGAGGCGGCGGCGACGCGAATCATCGCGCTTGCGCGAGCCTCGCGCCAATGCTAGAACAAATGTAGAACAAGGGCAAAGGCGCTACTTCCAGCGCCGGGACCCCGGGGTTTAAGGTTAATGTAGTCGCGGCGCCGCCGCTTCCCAAGCGTCCGACGCGGCGACATGTGGATAAGCATGAGCCGGCGGGAAATCGGGCGCCCATGCGTCTGCCGCATTCGGCTAAGACTATTGCGTGAAGATCGCGCGCCCTTCAATGGGCGGCGGCGAGGAGAGGATCATGGCGGGCAGTGTCAACAAAGTCATTCTGGTCGGCAATCTGGGCAAGGACCCCGACGTCCGGCGGCTCAATTCCGGCGATCAGGTGGTGAGCTTCCCGGTCGCCACTTCCGAGACCTGGCGGGACAAGAGTTCGGGCGAGCGCAAGGAGCGCACCGAATGGCACAATGTCGTGATCTTCAACGAGAACCTTGGCAAGGTCGCCGAGCAATATTGCAAGAAGGGCACGAAGGTTTACCTCGAAGGCCAGTTGCAGACGCGCAAATGGCAGGACCAGAGTGGCGCTGACCGCTATACGACCGAAGTGGTGCTGCAGCGCTTCCGCGGCGAACTGCAATTGCTTGACTCGCGCGGCGGCGGCGAGGGCCGCGACAGCTTCCCGGACGAAGGCGGCGGGCGCGCGTCCGGCTTCAACCGCGCCGCGACGAGCGAGCGCCGACCGGCCCTCTCCAGCGGAGGCGGCGGGGGCGGCGCGGGCGGCGAAATCGACGACGACATTCCGTTCTAGGCGCCTTCCCATGCGGGCCTGTACGCCTTCTCCCTCGGGGAGAAGGTGGCCGCGCTAAACGCGCGGCCGGATGAGGGCTCGGGCCGCCGTCCGACGCCGTTAAGGGACCTGGCCATGCCCGTGTTCGTCGTCCTTTTGCGCGCCGTGAACGTCGGCGGGACCGGCAAACTGCCTATGGCCGACCTCAAGCGGCTCTGCGAGAAGGCCGGATTCCGGAACGTGCGCACCTATATCGCAAGCGGCAACGTGGTGGCCGAGCGGGAGGGCGCGGAGGCTGAGACTAAGGCCGCGCTCGAGGCGGAGCTCCGAGCCTATGCGGGAAAGCCGGTCGGGGTAATCCTCCGGACGGCCGCCGAGATAGCCAAGGTCGTCGCAGACAACCCCTTGCCCAACCGGCCCGCAAGCCGGACGGTCGCAATCTTCCTCGACCACGCCCCGCCTCGCGACGCAATGAAAGATGTCAAAGGCCAAGCAAACGAGGAGGCTCGGCTCGGCGCGCGCGAGATCTATGTCCATTATCCCGACGGGATCGGCCGCTCCAAGTTGCGCATCCCTGCTGCTGACGATGGGACCGCGCGCAACATGAACACCGTCGCCAAGCTCGCTTCTATGGCGACGGAATGAGGGTCGGAGGCCGCCCGCGACGCCGGCGACTTCGCAGGGAAGTCGGGCGTCGCGGGCAATCAACGCCCGCCCAATCGTCGTCGCGAGGAGCGAAGCGACGTGGCGACCTAGGAGTCGCCGGGCGCCCAGCGTTCCCCTGGATTGCTTCGTTCACGCTCGCAATGACGATCCTGGCTCAAAGCAAGCGGCCCGCCCTCAGGCGGACTCCCGCTCCGGCTTCGCAGTCGACTTCCGCGCCGGCTTCGCGGTTTTCGGCGGAGCTTCGGCCTTGGAGCCGCCCTTGGCCTTCACCAGCGCGGCGTGATCCTTGATCGTCTGCTCGACATAGGCCATGGCGAACGACGCCAACGCGTCGTCGAACGCCTCGTTCCTTCCCATGTAGCCTGAGATGACGGCCGGGTCGCCCGAGCGGGCGTGAGCGCGTGCGAGCGTCCGGCCACACAGCCGGGCATATTCCGAAAGCGCTTCCTGCTCGGCGAGCTCGCTGACCGCGCCCAGCCGGCGGTTCTTCAAGATGCGAACATAGAAGTCCAGCCCCAAAGGCTCGTCCGACGTCCAGCCGAGAAAAATGTCGCTCGCGGCCTGCATCATCCGCTGCCCCTCGACCACCCGCCTGCCTTGCGGGCCTTGGTAGGCAAGCTTCTCCGAGAGTCGCTCGAGGACAGAGCGTTGCGCCTGCTTGACTTGCAGGAAGAGCGGCTCGCCGTCGCCGCTCATGAACAGTCCGACGACACAGATCGTGCCGACCGATCCGACCCCCACCGCTTTGAAGGCGACGTCCCTCATCCGATAGCGGTCGAGAAGAACCGCCCGGTCCGGAGTGAGCGTTTCGCGGTAAAGCGCGAAACCGCGCGCAAAGTCGATCTTGCGTCCCCCGATCGTCTTCGGGTTGATGTGGAAGATCGTTGGCGGTTTGTCTGCGATCCGGGGTTCGTCGCCGGTGACGAGATTGGGAAAGTTGTCGTCCTTGTCGAGACCGCGGGCCTGAGCGTGCCGGATGAGCGTCGAGAGGCTGCGCCGCATTTCCGGGCTTTCGATGTGCTTGAGTTGTTGCTCAAGATCGATCCGGCTGTGCCAAATTTGCAGTGGAGAAAGGTCCTTGAGAGCGAACATGTGTTCGCGATAGGCGGTCACCGTTCCCGCCGCGAGGCTGCCGGCGCGCTTGTCCGACATGTTCGCCGCCTTGGCCGCGACGGCGACGCTGGCCGCGAGGCGCTTGACGTCGACGGTGAAATCGACGCCGGGCAGCGTCTCATCGAAATCGTTGATGTCGAAGAGAATGGTGTCTTCGGGCGAATTGAAGGCGCCGAAGTTCATCAGATGACAGTCGCCGCAGGCTTGAACCGGCGCTCCCGCGATCGGCTGATGCGCGAGATCGGTCGCCATCACGGCCGCCGCGCCGCGAAGAAACCCGAACGGGTTGACCATCATTCTCTTGTAACGCTCAGGCAGGAGTTCAGGGACCCGTTCGGCGTCGGATTCCGCAAGAATGGCGACGGCGTCCCGATCTCGGGGTCCATGCAATTTGGCGTGCGCTTCGCGCGGGACGCGCGCTCGCAGCTCTCTGCCCTGCTCGTATCTGTCTGCGCAACTCTTCAAAACGGCGGTCATGGCGAGAATCCCTCAAAGAGAAGCGAGGCTCGGCGCCAATTCGCCAGCGAACCGTTGGCCGACAATCCGCGCTGAACCTCTGAAATTACAGCTTCAATCCCGGAGTCGGCAACCGCTTCGGCGTGCCTCGCGTCCTTGAGTCTGCCGCTCTCGCCGGCTAAAGCTCGCCCGAAATCCGCACCGGCTGCTCATGAGCTTCGTTTGTCTCTTCCCTCCGACATTCCCCTCAAAACCATCGACGGCGAGGCGCGCATGCTCGGCGATTTCCTGGGACAGGCGCTGCTGATCGTCAATGTCGCCAGCAAATGCGGCTTCACGCCGCAGTACGCGGGCCTCGAGGCGCTGCACCGGCGCTTTCGCGAGCGCGGCTTGGCCGTGCTCGGCTTCCCGTGCGACCAGTTCGGCCACCAGGAGCCGGGCGACGAGGCCGCCATCCAAAGGTTCTGCACTGACAAGTACGCCGTCACGTTCCCGATGTTCGCCAAGATCGAGGTCAACGGCGCGAACGCCCATCCGCTGTTCAAGGCGCTGAAGCAGGATGCGCCCGGACTCTTGGGCACCCAGGGGATCAAATGGAACTTCACCAAATTCCTAGTCGACAAGCAGTGTCGCGTCGTGCGCCGTTACGCTTCGAGCGACAAGCCGGAAAAGCTCGCCGCCGACATCGAGGCGGTGCTCGGCTGAGGCTTGGACGCGCAGTTGCGGCTTCCTGAACGGCCCGGCGGTAGCCTCAACTCACACTTCAGGCGAGACGAGCTTCCAGCTCGCGAGATCGACCCGAAGTCCTGGTCGTCGTAATTCTCAATCCTCACCATATCCTTGCCCTTGGCGGCGGCCTGCAACACGGTCGGGGCCCGAAACGGCGTTTGATAGCGGAACGCGCCGGTCTCCTTGTCGGAATTGGCCGGCGCCAAGGGGGCGCCGCCCGCTTGCGGCTCGCGCTTGAGCCGGTTGACGGCATCGCCGCCGCTGCCAGCAATGATGCAGGGAATCTGCATCGCCTCGTGCACGCGCGTGAAGCGCTGATAGTTGTGCGCGTGCCCGGAAAGGACCGCGTGTGGCCACATGCCCTCCTGGTCGCAGATCTTGTCGATTTGCGCCAGCATGTCGATGCTCCAGCCGTGCGTCGAGCCGAGGGTATAGGCGGGATGGTGGTGCGCCAAAATCAGCGCGCCGGAGAATTTCTTGGCCCGGGTAAGCTCGGCCTTGAGAAAATCCAGTTGGGAGTCCCCCAGTTCCTTGGACGCGATGACGCCTGGGTCCTCAAGGATGTTAGAATAAAGGGCGATGATGCGCACGAGCGGCGCCTCGAAAGTGTAGAAGACGCCTGGCTGGATTTGCGCGGTGCGTGACAGGCCGCCGGCCTCGGGGCAAATCTCGAAGTCGGTCGCGCAGAAATTATCGAGGAAAGCTGCGAGCGTGACGGCGTTCGTTCCCGGGCCACCGTCCCGTCATGATTGCCCGCGACGGCGATGATCGGCGCCGGGTAGTCGCGGTAAGGTCGATAGAATTGGTCATAATAATATTAGAGACATCATTGGCGACCTCGCAAAAGATGACACCGAAGTCTACCGCTCCGCTGTCACTACGTCGACGGAATTAAACGTGCGACGGACGACGCCTCAGTCTCGATTGGTAGCGGGTGCTGGATTGGCGGCATCAACACGACCTTCCAACTCTCGTTTGCGGATCCAAGCAGTATTGCCTCGCCGCCGACAGCCGCTGCACACGCGTCGGCGTTGCGGGGGCGAGCGCGAAGGCGTGGTCGTTGAGCTCGTCGATATGCTGCCGCGGACCCTCAAGGCATCGCTGGCATTTAGAACGGGAGCTCGTCAGCCCCCTCCGAAGGCCGTGGCGCTCGCGATCGGTGCGGCGGGTCGTAGGCATCGACCGGGGTGCAGATCAGCCCCGTCTCGATGTAACCCTCGCAATCCTCGAAGCGCTCGCACCGCAAGCAAACCACGAGGCGCTGCTCTTTCGTCTCCATTGCCCTTCCCCTGCGTTTGTTAGCCTGCGCGTCAAGCATATGTCAGCCCCCTTTGCCGGCGAGCCAGGCGGCAATGCGCCATCGCGCCATCGACGCCGCCTAAGGGAAGGGGATGGAGCGGTTGCGCCGCCATCTCCCTTTCCCTATGGGGCCCGATTGATGGCGGCGCAGACGCCGTGCGCCATCGATGCGCCTTCAAAAACAAGGTGATGGCGCACGCGATCAACCCGGCCTCTTGACGTTGTCGATCTTAAGTCCGCGGACGGCCTTGCGGGTGACCGGATTTACGTAGTCCATCGGCGTCAAAAGGCCGTTGCGGACCCAAGCTCGGATAACTTCGCGCCCTGAGCTTCGCTCTTGTCGGGAGCGAAGCGCGCGACCGCCCTTCCAAGCTTAGCGCCCGGTCGCCTTGGCGGCGTCGGTGTAGAAATTGCCGTCTGGCAAGCCCTCGTCGAGGGCGGTCAGAATGCGGTTGATCAAGAGGAAGTCGAGGCCGGCCCAGGCGCTCGGCGGCTTCCAGACTTCCACCGTCTGGACCTCATCGCCGCTCGGATAAAGGGCGTCGGCATTGTCCAACCGGACGCTGACAAACTTAAACCACTGGCAAGGGCCGCCCGTTTTAGCGACATTGAGCTTGGCGCGATCGAGTCGGATATAGCCGCGGCGGTCGTCTTCCGGGATGTCGAAGCGCTGGGCCTCCTCGGCGCTCATCGCCGATAGGGTGTAAACCAGCCTGGCGGCGTTGGTGGTCGCCGATGCGCCGCGGCTGCGGCCGGCGTTGCCCGGATCGGCGACGCCCTTCGAGATGTGGTGCGGCAGATCGACAGCGATGTTGAACTTGACCGCTAGGTCGCTGAGCACTTGCGCGACAGCGTCCATTTCAATGTTGCTGTTTTCATCGTTACCGTGCGCCTTGACGAACGGGTCGAGCATCAACAGGCCGATCTCGAGCTCAATAATTTGGCGCTCGATGTGGGCGGCCAGCTCGCCGACGATGAGCCGGCAAGTCTTAGGGTCGGCGGTGAGCAGTTTGCCGGCGCTGCGGCCTGGCGCGACGACGAACAACCAGCCATCCAGCTCGGTGCGCCGCGAGGATGCGGCGGCGGGCTTCGTCGTCGTCGTCTTCGAGCGAAACGATCAGGACGCGCGTGCGGCCAAATATGTGCTCGCCGGTCAGCTCGCGCCCGGACGCCAGGCTGATCGCTTGCAGATAGCGTAGCGCGCTTTTGCCAACTCCGCCGTCGCCGAGCAGTGAGCTGATCAGCTTGCGACAGAATGCATTGCCCAGGAGCCAGCCGCGCGGCGGCGGCAGTCCGACGACCCTGCCAGCGTTCCAGACATTGAAGGCGGCGGCGGCGCCGTTGGCTCGCCGCTTGGGCTTGTCGAGGTGCGGAATGTCAATCGGCGGGAAGCTCGGTTTCGCCGGGCCGCGCTCGCCCTTGGCGCGCTCGGCGCGCCAATCGGCGGCGGCTCGGGCGAAGTCATCGCCGGTCATTATAGGCCGGCCTCCAGGCGTTCGAGGGCCTGGAGATCGCCGATCGCGTCGGCGAGAGCGGCGCCAATGTCGTAAATGTGAAGCCGGAGGAATGGCGTGGATCGTCTCCAGGCCGCTTCGCGCGCGCTGACCACATACGATTGGAGCAAGTCCAAATTGTCGATGAGCGCGGCGAGCAACAGTTCGTCCGGCGAGGCCGTCGCCGCGAAGTCGGCGGACCGGTCCGGCGCGCTCATTGCAGCGGCCCATCTTCGAGAAGATCGAGCGCCCACATCGTTTTGTAATCGTGCGTGGCGTCGACGATGTACCAGCGCGGATCGTCATCTGGCGGAATGGGAATGCAACGCCAACTGTAATTCATCTCGCGATCGGCGTCCGAGAGCGGCGCCTTGAAGTCGCGGGTGACAGCCAGCTGCCGCGGCGGCAGCTGTCGCCGCGTCACCCGATGCCCATTGAGGCGCCGGGCGCTCATCGTCCTCCTCCATCGGTTCGAGGTCTCCGGGCGGTCGGCTTGCGCTGGTGGGCTTTGTAGAAATCCATCTGTTCGAGATAGCCGCGCGCAGCGCCTCGTCGCCTTCGTCGGCCTCCGCATCGTCGGCGGTCGGCCAATCGACTTCGCTCGGGTCGGGCGCCTGGGCCTCGAGATCGTCGTTGACGGCGTCCAATACTTCACGGGCGCGCTCGGCGAATTGCTCGCGCAGCTCGTCGATCGCCTCGACCGCCTCCTCGAGGCGCTCTCCGTAGGCCTCTTCAATCTCGCCGCTGATCTCCCGCAGCGTCTCCTGATGCTCGGCGATCTGGCCCTGCATAGCGGCGAAGTCGGCGCGCAATCGCGCTAGCGGCTCTTGGTGGGCGTCGAGCACGTCGCGCCAGCGCCTGGCGCAGTGCGCGCGAAAGCGGCGAGCCGCCGCCGCGATGTCGGCGCGCACCGCTTCCGCCCGCTGGCGGTAGCGCGCAATCGCCTCGCTGACGATGCGCGCCAGCTCGCCCGGAAAGACCGCTTCCAACGCGTCAAGCTCGACCGCGCCCTCACCGAATCGCTCTTCAAACCCGGCTTTGCGGCGATCGGAATCCTTGATCGGAATGCGCGGCAGGCCGTAGCGCTCGACTTGCTCGCGGGTCAGAACCAGCGGCTCTAAAGAGTGCGGTTTTCTGATGGAATCGGGATTCCCAAATCGTTGGAGCTCTGAATTCAAGGGTGCGCGTCGGGCGATGAGGCGACCTTATTCGGAAGACTTGCGCGAACGCGCTTTGGCGCGGTTTGAAGGGGGCGAGACGATCCGGTCGATCGGCAAGGCGTTGGGCATTGATCCGTCTTGCGTGCCCAAATGGGTGAAGCGGCGGCGGGAGACGGGCTCGGTTGCGCCGGCCTCGATCGGAGGCCGCAAGCCGCGCACGCTCTCGGGAGAGATTGCCGTGTGGCTGCGCGAGCGTCTTCACTCCGGTTCGTTCACGACGCGGGGCCTGGCGGCCGAACTCGCAGAGCGCGGGGTCAAGACCGATCGGCGCGCGGTTTGGACTTTCGTTCGCGAGGAAGGGTTGAGTTTCAAAAAAAAAGCCTGTTCGCCAGCGAGCAAGATCGGCCTGACGTTGCGCGCAAGCGCGAATGCTGGAAGGCGCGTCAGGCCAGCGTCGACCCCGCCCGTCTCGTCTTCATCGACGAGACCTGGGTCAAGACGAATATGACGCCCCTGCGCGGTTGGGGCCGAAAGGCCGCAGGCTTGTGGCCAAGGCGCCGCATGGCCACTGGAAAACCATGACCTTCATCGCCGCCCTCCGCTGCGATCGGGTCGACGCGCCGCTCGTGATCGACGGCCCCATCAACGGCGAGAGTTTCTTCGCCTATGTCGAACAGGTTCTCGTCCCAACCCTGAAACAAGGCGACATCGTCGTCCTCGACAATCTCGGCTCCCACAAGGGGAGCAGGGGTACTTCCGATGATCCGCGCTGCTGGCGCGCGGGTGTTCTTCCTGCCGCCCTACAGCCCCGACCTGAACCCGATCGAGCAGGTCTTCGCCAAGCTCAAACACAGAATGCGCGACGCCGCACAGCGAACCGTCGAAAACACTTGGCGCCGCCTCGGCGCGCTCCTCCAAACGTTCCCGCCAAACGAATGCGCAAACTACCTCAAAAACTCAGGCTATGCTGCCGTATGAATACAGCAGGCTCTAGCGTTTATGCTCGCTTATTGGCGCTTAATTGCAGCGGCTTTCGCGTGGAATAGGCCGCGCCGTCAGGCCGTGCGCCGCATCGCCCCGCCCGCCGCGTCCGCGATCGAGCGGGCGCCGAACAGGATGAAGATGATTCCGACGAGGCGCGTCACCGCGACCCCGTGGGTGAGGAAAAATCGCCGCACCGCCGGCAACCCGGCGGCAAAGATCAAGGTCACGTCCGCAAGCAGGAAGCCGACGAACGCGGCGGCGAACATCTGGGGCGCGTCGGCCATTTTCAGCGCCCCGATATAGGGGGCGACAATCGCGGAGAACATCGCCAGCGCCACCGGATAGGATTTCGGATTGGTGAGGCCGAACGCCATGCCAGTCGCCAGCGGCCTTGTGGCCCCGATCGCGCGCGGCGGCGCGTCTTTCCTGGTCATGAGCGCCCGCGCGCCGAGATAGACGAGGTAGAGCCCGCAAATGAAGCCGAGCAGCTCGAACAGGGTCGGACCGATGCGGTTGGCGCCGATGATCGCCGCGACGGCAAGCGCGCCCCAGGTCACGTCGCCAACCAGATGACCGCCGATGAACCAGGCGCCGGACGCGCGGCCGCGCGACGCCGCAAGCGTGAACAGGGCAAGGAACGCCGGCCCTGGCGTGACCACATAGAGATAGGCAGCGGCGAGCGAGGCGAGGAGAATTTTGGGATCGGTCATTTGGCCTTGTCCTCGATCAGCCGCTTCAACTTGTAGACGGCCTCAAGCGCGTCGCGCGGGCTCAACGTGTCGGGATCGAGCGCCATGAGCACCGTCCGCAGTTCGTCAGGCGCGGGCGGCGGAGACGGCTCGCGCGGCTCATAGGAGAACAGCGGCAACGCGTCGAGCGAGCCGCTCGAACGCGACGCCTCGAGGCCGGCGAGCACCTGACGCGCCCGCTTGACGACGGAAGACGGCAGCCCCGCGAGCTTGGCGACCTGAATGCCGTAGGAGCGGTCGGCCGCGCCATGGACGACCTCATGCAGGAACGCCAGCGTTCCCTTAAACTCGGTGACCCGCATGGTGAGGTTGACCAGCCGAGGCAGCGTCTCGGCGAGGCTGGTCAGTTCGTGAAAGTGCGTGGCGAACAGCGCCCGCGAACGGTTGACGGCGCTTAAGTGCTCGACGCAGGCATAGGCGATCGAGAGGCCATCGAAAGTCGCCGTGCCGCGGCCGATCTCGTCCAGGATCACCAGCGAGCGCGCGGTCGCCTGATTGAGAATGGCCGCGGTCTCGACCATTTCGACCATGAAGGTCGAGCGGCCGCGCGCGAGATCGTCCGCCGCGCCCACGCGAGAGAACAGCCGGTCGACGATGCCGATATGCGCGCGAGACGCCGGCACGTAGGCGCCCATCTGCGCGATCAGCGCGATCAGCGCGTTCTGCCTGAGGTAGGTCGATTTGCCCGCCATATTGGGGCCGGTGACGATGGCGATGCGCCCGCCCTCCCCCGCGTCGCCCGTCAGATCGCAGTCGTTGGCGACGAACGGCTCGCCCGCTTCTTTCAGCGCCGCCTCGACCACCGGATGGCGCCCGCCCTCAATTCTGAAGCTCAACGAAGCGTCGACCAGCGGGCGTGTCCAGTTGCGCTTGACGGCGAGTTCGGCGAGCGCCGCGGCGACGTCGATTTCGGCCAGCGCCGCGCCGAACCCGCGCAGGCGTTCGCCCTCCGCGACGCAGGCCTGACGCAGGCGCTCGAACGCCTCGAGCTCGAGCGCGAGCGCGCGGTCAGCCGCGGAAGCGATGCGCGACTCGAGATCGGCGAGCGCGTTGGTGGTGAAGCGCATCGCGCCGGCCATCGTCTGGCGATGGATGAAGGTGGCGTTATGAGGGGGCTTGAGCAGCGTCTCGCCCGGCGCCTGCGGCGTTTCGATAAAGTAGCCGAGAAAGTTGTTGTGCTTGATCTTGAGCTGCTTGACGCCGGCTTCACTGGCGTAAGCCGCCTGCAACTCGGCGATGACGCGGCGGCTTTCGTCGCGCAGGCTCAGCGCCTCATCGAGCGCCGGCAGCGCGCCCTTTCTGACGAACCCGCCATCGCGCTTGAGAAGCGGCAAATCGTCGGCGAGCGTGGCTTCGAGATCGCGCTCAAGCTCTGCGCAAGCGGCGCGCAACCGGGCGTAGGCGCTAAGCAGTTCGGGCGGGAGATCCTGAGCGGCCTCGAGAATGCTGGCCAGAGTCGCCGCCGCGGCGAGGCCGTCGCGGACGGCGGCAAGGTCGCGCGGACCGCCGCGATCGAGGCTGAGCCGCGCAAGAGCCCGCAGAAAGTCGGGCGCGTGCATGAGCGCCCGGCGCAAGGCGTCCCGCATCGGCGCCGCCTCAATTAGGAATTCAAGCGAATCGAGCCGCCGGTTGACCGCCTCAGGATCGGTCAGCGGACTCGCCAGCCGCTCGGCGAGCAGGCGCGCCCCGGCGGGGGTCACGGTCACATCAATCGTCGCCAGGAGCGAACCCTCGCGCGCGCCGCTCAGGGTTCGCGTCAGCTCGAGGTTGGCGCGGGTCGCGGGATCGATTTCGAGGCTCGTCCCGCGCGCGCGCCGTGTCGGAGGCGAGAGCGCCGGCCGGGCCTCGAACTGGGTGCGCTTGACATAGGCGAGCGCGAGAGCGGCCGCGGCGATCTCGGCGCGGCTGAACGCGCCAAAGCCGTCGAGGGTTTCCACGCCGTAGAACTCGCAGACCCGGCGCTCAGCCGCTGCGCCGTCGCCGCCGTCGCGCGCGAGCGGCGTCGCGGGGACGCGGATCGCGCCGATGATCTGGGAAAACAACGGCTCGTCGTAAACCGCCTGCGAGGCGACGACCTCGCTTGGCTCAAGGCGTGCGATCTCTGCGCTGAGGCCCGCTTCGTCTGTTTCGCTAAGCGTGAACCCCCCGGTCGACAGATCGAGCGCCGCAAGGCCGTAAGCCTGCCGTCCTTCGTTCGGGCGGACTTTCTGGACGGCGACCAAGAGGCGCGCCCGCCCGGGCTCCAGCAGCCGCTCCTCAGTGATCGTGCCGGGCGTGACCAGCCGCACGACGTCGCGCTTGACTACCGACTTCGCTCCCCGTTTCTTCGCCGCCGCCGGATCTTCAAGCTGCTCGCAGACGGCGACCCGATGGCCAAGCGCGATCAGCCGGTTGAGGTAGTCGTCGGCGCGTTCGATCGGCACTCCGCACATGCGGATGTCTTCGCCCTCGTGCTTGCCGCGCTTGGTGAGAACGATACCGAGCGCCCGGCTCGCGATTTCCGCGTCGTCGAAAAACAGTTCGTAAAAATCGCCCATCCGGTAGAACAGCAGAGAGCCTGGATTGGCCGCCTTGATTTCGAAATACTGCGCCATCATCGGCGTGAGGCGCGCGCCGGTCTCTGAATTGGGGCTGTCGCTGGAGGCGTCCATGGACGACCAAACTAGCAAATCGGCGGTGGACGCGCAGGGCGGGCGCGGCAGATATCCACGAGCTCGCGAGCGTCGCGGGAGGCTACGGTCAAGCCTCATGCCGCCGTCGCCAACGCGTCGCGGCGCGCCTTCATCGCTTTGGCGGCCATCGTATAGCCTCCGCCGACGCCGTCAACGAAATGGACGTGGCCGCGTTGGGTCGCCGACGGAACGAAGCACGTCACCTGCGCCGCCCTCTGCCGGAACACGCCCCAATGGACAAACGCCTCCGCGGCGGCAAGCCGCGCCTCAAGCGCGTCGGCGAACTCCGGGGAGCAGTCGAGCGTCATGCGCAGGCCGTCGTCGAACTTGCGAAAGTCGGCGTTGGCGACAAGCTCGCTCGCATAGGTCGCCGCGTCGAAGCGACCCACCTTGAGCCGGAAAATATGGAGGAAGATGGCCATGCAGTAGCCGCGAATCGCCGCGATACGCGCCTTCGCCTGCGACAGCCCCGAAGCCTTCTTGACCTGTGTCTCAAGCGCGATCGCTCTGCCCGGATTGCCCGGCCGCAGGCTCCTCAAAGTGACCGGCCGCTCGCTTGATGGCGTGGCGAGCGCTGATTTGACAATCTCGTTGATGAGCGGCGCAAATCGCGCGTCGTTTCCGCGCGGCGCGACGATCAGCGACAGAACAAGGCCGTGCTTCGCCGGCGCCACGCCCCAGCGGCAGGAGAGGCCGGAAAGATCCGGCCTGGCGCCCGGCTCCGCCAGCGGCAGAGCATAAGCGCCGCGCTTGGCCGCAGCGTCAAACCAGGTCAGGCCACCGCCTGCGAACATCGCATAGACGCAAGGCGGGGCCGCGGCGAAGCGCGCGACCCTGACGTCGTATCCCGCCGCCCGGATTTCACCGACCGGCGCCAACGCGACGCGCAAATCGAAATGAAACTCCTCACGCGCAAAAGCGGCCATCGCCTGAAGCGCCTTGGCGGCGGCGGCTGCGTCGAACGGCGACACGGCGAAGCTCGCGCCGTCGCCGCCAAAGACGAAAGGAAACGGGCGGCGGCCCAGCGCGTTGGCGACGGCCGCGATCGCGCCCGCGCCGACCGTGTTGACGGCCTTATAGCGGCCATCGGCGACGGCTCTGGTCGAGCCGACCACGTCAGCGAAACCGACCACCCAGTCGTCCGGCAGCGGACTATAGTTCTCGGCCCTCACGGCCTCGGCGAAATTGTCGAGAATCGGGATGGTCTCGTAGAAGTTGCTCTCCATCTCAGCCCAAACCTCTGCGCGGCAACGCGCCCACATTATCGCGAGTACGGACCAGAAGCGTCAGAGTTTCGAACGCAAGCTCGCCTGGATGAGCGGCCCAGCGCCCGCGCCGAGCGTAATATCGCGGCCCCGCTCGATTGCATCGCCCACAAAGGCCTTTGCAGCCGCTACCGCGTCCGGCAACGCGATCCCGAGGGCGAGGCTGGCCGCGATAGCGCTCGACAGCGTGCAGCCTGTGCCATGAAGGTTTTTTGAAGGGAGCTTCGGCGCTGCGAAACGATGAACGGCGTCTTCTGTCACCAGAAGGTCGATCGCCTCGTCGCCGTCCAGATGTCCGCCCTTCATCAGAACCGCGCGCGGACCGAGCTTCAACAGCGCCGCGCCCTGCCGCGCCATATCCGCTTCGCTTCGCGCGATCGGCTCGCCCAGAAGCGCCGCCGCCTCGGCGAGGTTAGGGGTCAGGCAATAGACGAGCGGAAGCAGCTCATGGGTAATCGCCTCGACGAAGCCTGCGCCGCTCAGCGCGTCGCCCGAGGAGGCGATCATGACGGGATCGTAGACGATGAAGGCCCTCATCCGGCCCTTCGGGCCACCTTCTCCCAAAGGGAGAAGGGTTGCCAGTGTTTCCGCGACCACGCCGGCAATCTCGGCGCCGCCCAGCATGCCGATCTTGATCGCCGCGACCGCGAAGTCGTCGAGGACAGCCTCGATCTGGGCGCGGACAATTCCAGGCGGCGGATAGTGGATCGCCCGCACGCCGCGCGAATTCTGGGCGGTGACCGCAGTGATCACGCTCGCGCCATAGACGCCGAGCACCGTGAAGGTTCTGAGATCGGCTTGAATCCCGGCGCCGCCGCCCGAATCCGAGCCGGCAATCGTAAGAGCGATCGGCAGTCTTTGGGTCACATCGGGCGCGTCGCCGCTATCCATTCGCGCGCGCGCTGCTCCGGGTCGGCGTTGAGGGTAATGTCAGTGACGACGGAGACGATGTCGGCGCCGGCGGCAAGACACAGTTTCGCTCGTTCGACATTGAGGCCGCCGATCGCGACCAGTGGAATCGCGCCGATGCGACGCTTCCACACGCCGATCGTCTCGAGCCCCTGTGGCGCGAAGGTCATCGCCTTAAGGATAGTCGGATAGATCGGTCCAAGCGCGACGTAATCGGGCGCGAAGGTAAGGGCCCTCACCAGCTCCGCGTCATCGTGGGTGCTAATTCCGAGCCTGATCCCCGCCTTGCGCACGGCGAGCACGTCCGCGCCGTCGAGATCGCCCTGGCCGAGATGGAGCCATTCAGCTCCGGAGTCGATGGCAATTTCCCAGTGATCGTTGACGACGAGCTCTGCGCCCGAACGGCGGCAGATGGTAATCGCATGGTGCGTCTCGTTGCGGAGATGGTCCTCGGTCGCATCCTTTATTCGCAGTTGGATGAATCTCGCGCCTACGCCCACGAGCCGCCCGACCCAGGCCGCGCTGTCGACAATGGGGTAGAAGGAATCGAGCGCGTTCACGTGAGCACAGCCCGGCCGACCACCGGCGTCGACGGGGCGGCCATGTCGCGCGACTCCATGGGCCCTGCCAGGAAGGCGGCGCGGCCGGCCTCGATCGCCTGACCGAAGGCGCGCGCCATCGCCACCGGATCGCCGGCCTTGGCGACGGCGGTGTTGAGCAGCACGCCGTCGTAGCCGAGCTCCATCGCCGCGGCGGCGTGCGAGGGCAGGCCAACGCCCGCGTCGACGATCAAGGGAACCTCCGGGAAATGCGCCCGCAGCGCCCTTAACCCGAACATGTTGTTGAGCCCCTTGCCGGAGCCGATCGGCGCGCCCCAAGGCATCAGCACCCTGCATCCAGCCTCGATCAGCCGCTCAGCGACCACAAGATCTTCGGTCGTATACGGGAAGACCTCAAAACCATCGGCAGAAAAATCCGCGCCGCTTCGACGAGGCCGAACACATCGGGCTGCAGCGTGTCCGCTTCGCCGATCACTTCCAGCTTGACCCACGGCGCGCCAAACACTTCGCGCGCCATCTGGGCCGTCGTCACCGCCTCTTTCACGCTGTAGCAGCCCGCGGTGTTGGGCAGCACCCGGGCGCCGATGTCGCGGATGAGCCGCCAGAAATCCTGCCCCTCCTTGAGGCGCGCCAACTCGCGTCGCAACGAGACCGTGAGGATTTCGGCGCCCGAGGCGCGCGCCGCCTCGGCGAGGATCGCGGGCGAAGGATATTGCGACGTGCCGAGCATGAGGCGCGAACGGAAGCTCGCGCCATAAAGACTGAAGTCGGGGCTGGGGGTCATGACGGCTCGCATCTTATCCGCCCTGCCGCGGCGCGAGGATCTCGATCCGGTCGCCGTCTTTCACCGGCGTTGCTGCGCGCGCTCGCGCCGCCACAAACTCGCCGTTGAGCGCGGTCGCGACTTTGGCCTCGGCGAGGTCGAGCGATTGGAGCGCTTCCGCGAGCGTCGCGGCTGGAATCTCCTGCAATTCGCCGTTGACCACGAGCTTCATACCAGCGCCCCCGACCGCTCGAACGCGAGCGTCGCCGCGCGCTCGGCGAAAGCCGGCGCAAGCAGGAACCCGTGGCGATAAAAGCCGTTGACGAAAATTCGGTTCCCGCGCTCCTCGATGCGCGGCTCATTGTCGGGAAAGGCCGGCCTCACATCGGCGCTCATCTCGAGGATCTCAGCTTCTCCGAACGCCGGATGAAGGGCGTAGGCCGCGTTCAGAAGCTCGATCGCGGAGCGCACGCTGACGGCGCCCTTCTCGGGGCTTTCGATCATTGTCGCGCCGATCATCAATTCGTTGTTCGTGCGCGGCACGATATAGAGGGACATGCGAGGATGCAGGAAGCGCACCGCGCGCGTCAGCCTCACCTCGCGCGACCGGATGCGCATCATTTCGCCGCGCACGCCGCGCAGTTCGGGAAGCGCCTTGCGAGCCGCCCACCCGCGGCAATCAATGACGACTTCAGCGTCGCTGAGCGCTTCGCCTTCCACGCCAAATCGGATCTCGCCGCCCTTCGCGCGCAAGCGCTCGGTCAAGGCGGACAGCGCGACGCGCGGATCGAGGTGGCCTTCGTTCGCGAAGAACAGCCCCTTGCGGAAGCGCCCGACAAGATCCGGCTCAAGCTCCGCGATACGCGCTTCGTCCACACGCACATGCGACGTCGTGCGCGCGGCAAAGCGGTCGATCTCGCTTGCGTCGCGGGGCGCCGCCACGACAAGCGTGCCTTCGCGGGTCACGCCGGGAACGCGCGCGGCCCACCAGTCGATCGCGCTTTGGCCAAGTTCGACCAAACTCTGGGGAGCGCTTTCGCCCTCGCAGAACGGCGCGAGCATGCCGCCCGCGAGCCACGACGCATTGCCGCCGAGGTCGCGCGATCGCTCGACGAGCGTCACCTCTGCGCCGCGCTCAGCGAGCGTGAGCGCGGTCGTTAGGCCGACGACGCCAGCGCCGACGACGGTCGCGCGCATCGCCTCACTCCGCCGCCTTCACATAAAGTTCCGCACCGCCCTCAAGGAATTCGCGCGACTTCTCCGCCATGCCGGCCATCGCCTCGGCTTCCTTGCGAAGGTCTTGCGTGATCTGCATCGAGCAAAATTTCGGCCCGCACATCGAGCAGAAATGCGCCACTTTGTGGCCGTCCTTCGGCAAGGTCTCGTCGTGGAACTTGCGCGCGGTGTCAGGATCGAGCGACAGGTTGAACTGGTCCTCCCAGCGGAAGTCGAAGCGAGCCTGGCTCACCGCGTCATCACGAATCTGCGCGGCTGGATGACCCTTGGCGAGGTCGGCCGCGTGCGCCGCGATGCGGTAGGTGATGACGCCGGTCTTCACGTCCTCGCGGTCGGGCAGGCCGAGATGTTCCTTCGGCGTCACGTAGCAGAGCATGGCGGTGCCGAACCAGCCGATCATCGCAGCGCCAATTCCCGACGTGATGTGGTCGTAGCCCGGCGCAATGTCCGTCGTCAGCGGCCCGAGCGTGTAGAACGGCGCCTCGCCGCATTCGCGAAGTTGCTTTTCCATGTTGACCTTGATCTTGTGCATCGGCACATGACCGGGACCTTCGATCATCACCTGGCAGCCCTTGTCCCAGGCGACCTTGGTCAGTTCGCCGAGCGTCTCCAATTCAGCGAATTGCGCGCGGTCGTTGGCGTCGGCGATCGAGCCAGGACGCAGGCCGTCGCCGAGCGAGAACGACACGTCATACTTGCGCATGATGTCGCAGATCTCGTCGAACTTCTCATAGAGGAAGCTCTCGCGATGACCCGCGAGGCACCAGCGCGCCATAATCGAGCCGCCGCGCGAGACGATGCCGGTCACGCGCTTGGCGGTCAGCGGCACATACCCTAAGCGCACGCCGGCGTGGATGGTGAAATAGTCGACACCCTGCTCCGCCTGCTCGATCAGCGTGTCCCTGAACACCTCCCAGTCGAGCTTGAGCGGGTCGCCGCCAACCTTCTCCAGCGCCTGATAGATCGGCACCGTTCCGATCGGGACCGGCGCGTTGCGCAGGATCCAGGAGCGGATGTTGTGGATATTGCGGCCGGTCGAAAGGTCCATCACCGTGTCGGCGCCCCAGCGGATCGCCCACGCCATCTTCTCGACTTCCTCGGCCACGCCTGAGCTCACCGCCGAATTGCCAATGTTGGCGTTGACCTTGACGAGAAAGTTGCGGCCGATCGCCATCGGCTCGAGTTCGAGGTGATTGATGTTGGCGGGAATGATCGCTCGCCCTCGCGCCACTTCCTCGCGCACGAATTCCGGCGTGATGAATTCGGGAATGGCCGCACCGAAGCTCTCGCCGTCGGCGAGGCGCTCGTCAGCGCGCTCCACCGCCGCCTCGCGCGCCAGGTTTTCGCGATGGGCGACATAGATCATCTCTTCCGTGATGATCCCGGCGCGGGCGAATTCAAACTGGGTGACGAGCTGGCCGGGCGCGCCCGCCCGGAGCATCCGCTTGGCGGGACAGAGCGGCGCAAGACGGTCCGACGAGACGTTGCCGTTGTCCTCGGGTTTGATCGCGCGAGGCTGCGCTGCCGCGAATTTGCGCGTTTCAATCCAAGCCTCGCGCACCGGCTTGAGCCCTTCGGCGAGGTCGATCGTCACGTTGCTTTCCGTATAGGGCCCGGACGGATCGTAGACCCGGACCGGCGGCTCGGCCGGGTCGGAGAGCGCAATCTCGCGAAATGGAACGCGGATGTCGGCGCGGCCCGGGAGTTCGGCGTACACTTTGCGCGAGCCCGCGATCGGTCCGGTGGTGACGCTTCGCGGCGCGGCGAATTTGGGAATCTCGTTCATGGCCGTCTCCTCGCGCATGAGCCAGACGGCTGGAACAGGCGACCAAAATAGGGAGCGCGGCCGCTACGTCCCTTCGCCGGCACGACCCGGATCAGGTTCAAAGGGTTCGGCCTCTTGCCGTCTCAGCCCCGTTCTGGGGCGCCCCTCGAGCAAAACAAATGTGGTCCGAGCGCCTCGGTCTGTCAACTCTCTCTCAAAGCAAGATTTTCATGCGGCTTGGAGGCGCGACGCCGTCCCGCGAGGCCCGAGGTGTTCGCGCCGCCCCTAGCCGCTTGACGGCATAGCCGGCCGCCCGTTTGCGCGCTTGCGGGCGGCGAAGCGCGCGGCGAGATGCGCGAGGCCAGGAACCCGTCTCGTCGCGGCGGCTGCGCGCATGCGCCATTGGCGGAGGAGCGCGCTGGCGGCGTCTTTGTAAGGAGCGACGATCTGGTCAGCGTAGTGATGAAACGCCACCACCTTCCCATAAGCCCGGACGAACCAGGGCATGGTCATCAGCCGGTGTTTGGTCAGATCGAAAATCGCCGGGATGAGGCCGACCGCCAGGAGCTTAAGCACAATCCAGGCGATGGCTCCGGAGAGGACGTAGCCCATCGCGATCGCGACGGTGGCCACCACCAGGAGCGGCTCGACAATGAGAAACGGCACAAGGAAAATCAAGAGAACGAGGGGGGCCGGCAGGCGGTCGACCAGAGAGGCGAAGGACTGCTTGAAACGCGCCCAGGGAACAAACCCGGCGAGCGCCCGCCCGATCGCGACCAACGCGTCCCACACCCAGGCGATAGCCAAAAAGACCATCGCCAGCGCGAGCAGAGCCGTTCGTCTCCCTCGAATGCGCTTCATTCTCGCAAAAACCCCGTGAACCCCGCAACAATTCGCCTTCACGGCTGCGTGATGATGCCGGTCAAACGAGGCGAGCACAAGGCATTTTGCGCCGCAATATGGCCATTAATCCGCTGTTAACGCTGCCGCGGGTTGCGCGGCGTCCGTAATCTGACAGCAAGGCGTCGGTAAGCCTATTGGAACCTTGCATTAACGCTTAGGCCGGTAGCTCGCGAGCAGGCTTTGGGTCGTGAGGAGTGGCAGCATGTTCGCAAAAACCACCCGGACTTTGATCACGGTCGCGGCGCTCGCGCTGGGGCTCGCCTTGAGCGCTTGCGCGCACCACGACGACAACCTTGCTGCAGGCTATGGCGCCGCCGGCCCTGGCAGCCTACAGGAATTCAGCCAGACCGTCGGCGACCGCGTCTTCTTCACCACCGATCAGACCGACCTCTCGCCGACCGCCCAGGCGACGCTCGACAAGCAGGCGGCGTGGCTCAATCGGTACAACAAATACGGCTTCACCATTGAGGGGCATGCCGATGAGCGAGGCACGCGTGAATATAATTTCGCGCTGGGTTGGCGTCGCGCCCAAGCGGTCCACGACTATCTCATCGCCAAGGGTGTCTCCGCTTCGCGCATGAGGACGATCAGCTATGGCAAGGAGCGGCCGGTCGCTGTCTGCGACGACATTTCCTGCTGGTCGCAGAATCGCCGAGCGGTCACCGTCCTCAACGGCGCCGCCGGCAGCAGTTGAGCGCCTTTTGCGAACTCGAAGCGCGCAAGCCTATGGCCCGACTTGAAATCGACAGATGCGGGGCGTATGGGCGGCTCGAACAGAATCCCATCAGGAAGCCGCCGGTGACGTCATTGTTTCGCCCTAGCCTCGTCGCCGCGTTCGTCGGCTGCCTCGCGCTTGCCGCGCCGGCGCAAGCGCAGTTCGATCTCTTCCACCGCCAGCCTCCGCCGCCCGCCGACATTCCCGGCGGCGCGCCGGGCGATCCCAACGACGCCGCTGGGCTCGTGGTGCGCGTCGACCGGCTCGAGGAACAACTTCGCCGGGCCAACGGCCGGATCGAGGAATTAGAGAACGCGCAGCGTCGGCTTGAGGCGCAATTGCAGAAGTTCCGGCAGGACGTTGAATTCCGGTTCGGCGATCGCTCCGGCGGCGCGCCGCCGGACTCCGACGTCGCCGAAGCGCCCTTGGCCCCGGATCAGCCGGCCGTCCCTCCACGGCCAAGACGGTCGGACGCATTCGATCCCAACGCCGATCCGAACGCGCCCGGCGCGCCGCGGCCGTTGGGAACGACTCCGCCAAGCGCGCCACTCGTGCGCGAGTCCCCGATGCCTTTGGCGCGCGAGCAGCCTGCCCCCGGCGCTCCGCTCGAACTCGGGAGAGGGCCTCCGCCCGCTCCGTCCGCGGGCGGACCGACGATTGTCGGGACCGGGGTGGCGATGCTGGACCAGCCGCGCGAGCAGTTCACCGCCGCGCTGCAGGCGTTTCAGGCGGGGCAATACCCGGAGGCGGAGGCCGGCTTCAAGGCGTTTCTCGCCGCCAATCCGGCGCATCGCCTAACCCCGGACGCGGTCTTCTACATCGGCGAGACTTATCTCCAGCGGTCACGCCCGCGCGAGGCTGCCGAGCAATATCTCAAGGTGACGACCGACTATTCCAAATCGTCGCGGGCCCCGGAGAGCATGGTGCGGCTAGGGCAGACGCTCGCAGCGCTTGGCAATTCCGAACAGGCCTGTGCGACCCTGACCGAATTCGGCAAGCGCTACCCGACCGCGTCGGCCTTTGTGAAGAAGCTCGCCGAGCATGAGAGCGCCAAGGATCATTGTTGAGCGCCCGGCGCTCGCACGCTCTCTCGTCGGCCGACATCGACGCGCTGTTCGCCCCATTTGGACGGACGAAGGCGCTTCTGATCGCCGTTTCCGGCGGCCCCGAATTCAACGGCGCTGCTCCTTATGGCGGCCGAATGGGCGAAGCGGCGCGGCAAGACGCGGGTCGAGGCGGCGACGGTCGATCACGGGCTTCGACCGGAAAGCGCCCACGAGGCCAAAACCGTCGCCACGCTTTGCGCCCGGCTCGGGGTCGGCCATTGCATTCTTCAATGGAAGGGCGCGAAGCCAACTAGCCGCCTGCAGGAGCGTGCGCGGGAGGCGCGCTACCGCTTGCTCGTCGACCACGCGAAGGCGATCGGCGCCGACGCGCTCTTAACCGCTCATCATGCCGACGACCAGGCGGAGACCGTGCTCTTTCGTCTGTTGCGCGGATCTGGCGTCGCGGGACTGCGCGGCATGGACCTCATGACCGCCCGCGACGGCATGATGATCGCCCGGCCGCTCATCGGGCTCAAGAAGCGCGATCTCATCGCCTTCGCCAATGCGCGCGGCGCGCCATTCGTCGACGACCCGTCCAATTCTGATCCACGCTTCGCGCGCACCCGCCTGCGCACGCTTCTTGCGCGTCTCGGCGAGGAAGAACTCGACGCCGAGGCGCTCGATCGGCTGGCGCGGCGCGCGCGCGAAACCGAAGAGGCGCTGACGCATCTGACCGCTGAAGTCGAGGCGCAGGTCGGCTCAGAGGGCGCGATCGACGCTCGCGAGCTGTTCGCCGCGCCGATCGCGATCGCGCACCGGATACTGGCGCGCCGCATCGCGGCGGCCGGCGGGCGCGACGCGAGCCGCATCGGACTCGAGAAGATCGAAACGTTGGCGCTCAATCTGCACGACGCTCTCAAAGAGCGGCGGGCGCACGGCGCCAATGTCGGCGGCGCGCTCGTTCGGCTCACCGCGAAAGGCCGGCTGAGTTTCGCGGCCGAGCCGGCCAGGACCAGCGGCAAACGTTAGGCGCCTTGCGACCGGCGAAGCCGCCGCGCAGGTGGGAGATTTGCGATGAGCGAGAAGTCCATAGCGGAGATGCCGCTCTACACGAATTTGGATCGTATCGCGCGCGGACTGTCGGCTCGCGGGATCGGCGGCCAAGACGCGATCCCGCCGGAGCAGCTGTTTGACCTCGACCAATGGCACTATCACGGAATCGACGCGATCCGCGACGCCGCCGACCGGCTTGCGCTCGGGCCGACGAGCCGCGTGCTCGACATCGGCTCAGGCGTCGGCGGCCCTGCGCGTTATCTCGCTTATACGATTGGCTGTCGCGTGACGGCGCTGGAGCTCCTGCCTGAGCTCAACGCGATCGCCGTCGATCTCACGCAACGCAACGGCCTCAGCGAACGCGTCACGCACATCCTCGGCGACGCCCTCGCCTATCCGTTTGCCGACGGGCAGTTCGACGCCGCGGTCAGCTGGCTGGCCATTCTCCACATTCCTGATCGGCCCTGCCTTTTCGACCAACTCGCACGCACACTGCGCTCCGGCGGCGGGTGCTATGTGGAGGATCTCTGCATGCGCGCCCCTTTCGACCCGGATGACTTACGCGACCTGGGCGAAGTCGTATTCGGCGTGTCAGTGACCCGTATCGAAGACTACGCCAAGGACATGCGAGCGGCCGGTTTCGTCTACGTTGCAGCCACGGACTTAACCAGCGACTGGGCGCCCTACGCCGCCGAGCGACTGCTTCTATGGCGGCAGAACCATGAGCCTTACGCGCGCATCCATGGCGAAGGCGCCTACGCCGCACAGGAGAAATTCTATTCAGTCATCGCGCGCCTGTACGAATCTGGCAGCCTTGGCGGGGTCCGTCTCGTAGCGCGCGCGCCTTAAGGGGCGGACGCGTCCTGCCGGCGCCTGAGCCCCCGGCCAAAGCGAAAAGCTCGCAGCGGCTTTGCGTGGATAAGTTATTGATTATAGGTGGTAGCGGGACCCGGACTCGAACCGGGGACCTACGGATTGTGATCCCGCCCCAATCCATTGTTCTATCCAGAGTCCTTCCACGAACCAAGTCACCGCATCGCGTCCGATCGACCAGCTCATCGCTCTGAGCGGTTCGCGCGCGGTCAGATCGCATTGCTACGAGATGTAAAAGTATCGAACGACCGATTTAGGCCATATCAGAGTGACGACGCCGACGGCCATGGCGGCGGTGGCGGCAGCAAAGGGGCCGACCGGGCTGAGACGGGCGGGTAGGATCGGCAACGCGAACAACCCCGCAAGTAGCAAGGGAAGGAGATAACGGCCTTGCACGCCATCGATCGTTGGATAACCAACTTGGGTCCAGATCAGATACATGGTCAGGTAAGTGAGGAGGACCCCGCTACACAAAACAACCAGCGTAAGAGCGCTATCCAGGGCCTGCGGCCACGTCCGCTCGCGATTCGTCACGTCGGCCAGGGCGGCCGCAGCAAGACCGCACCAAGCGAAGACGTAGAGGCATGGAGGAAGCACCAGCTCGAGGCTGCCCAGCACCCCGACCATTTCTCTACATGTGGACCAGAAATCCTTTACGATCGTCTCCAACGACAAGGTCACCAGTAGCAGCGGATGAGCCAAGAGAACCTTTATCTGCGCCGCGCCGTTGGTGGAGGCAAAGAGAACGTTGTGACCTTCAGGCCACAAAGGTCCTGGCGCATAGGGCTGAGGCGTCCTTATGATTTCGACCGTCGCGCGCGCCCGAGCGAGCGCGACCCACGCAAGCGGCGGAAGGGCTGCGACAAGAACCTCCCGAACACGGCGCCAGGGAGACTTGAGCGCGAGTTCCGCACCAGGGCCCAGAGGCAGCAAGAAAAGGAGGGATAGCGGAAACAGCGTCGGCCGTTGGGCGATAACCGCGGACATCAAGACGGCCGCCAAAATCCGCCGGTCTCGCTCAAGCAGCGCCAAACTCAGGGCAAGGACCGCCAGGTTCAAGGCGTCCGGATGCACGGAACTCGCAAGCGAGAGCGTCATCGGCAAGCAGAGTACCGTAAAGACCCACCAGCGCGGGGCGATGTGAAGCGCGAGCGCGCCGCAAGCCACAAAGACCGCCGCGGAAAAGAACCGCGCCAATATCCAGCTGTTGTAGGGGCTGGCCCGAATCGCGCGGCCGATGCCAAGGCCCAGGGCGGCAGGCAGGTACATGACCGGGGAATAGGAAGCCGTATTGGGTACTTCGATGTCTTGGGGCTTGTGCCATTGGGCGCTCTGTTGAATTGAAAGAATGTTCGCGGTCAGCGAATGTTGCGGTCCGGGCGGGAGCGGCAACGCATAGCCAATTTGCGGGAGGGCCGGATCGGAAAGCAGGTAGGCTCTAGGAACCGGAGAGGCTCCGGGGTCGCGGCGGCCTATGAGCTGCAAGTGTCTGATGCTGTCGGCGCGGATGACATGGGCTGTCTCATCGGGCATTCGCCCCAGGGGCATGATCTGCGCCATCAGCAGAGTGATTGGCAGCGCGATCAGCACGAACAGCCTGGCCGGCCACGGAGAGCGGTCGAAATCTCTGACTATCGCGCCGTACCCTTCTGGACCTTCAAAGGAGTGGCTTGCCAAATTCAAGGTGCACCCGCTTCAGGCTTTTATCTCCATTACGGGGTGCGCGTCCATCGCGCAGCGGGCCGCAACTCATTGAAACTATTGGTAGCGGGACCCGGACTCGAACCGGGGACCTACGGATTATGATTCCGCCGCTCTAACCAGCTGAGCTATCCCGCCGACATCGACGCTAAAAAAGCACGGCGCGCAAGGCGAGCCGCCCCTATAAGGAGGCGCGAACGAGCCTGTCAAGGCGCAGGCGAGAGAGTTCAGTCGTGGTTCAGCGTCTCAGGGAAAACGCGGGTCACGTGACCCATCTTGCGGCCGGGGCGGATCTCGAGCTTGCCATAGAGATGCAGGCCGAGGTCGGGCTGGGCGAGGATGTCGCGCCAATCCTCGGCGTCCTCGCCGATCAGATTGTGCATTTCGACCCGGCCGCGACGCGTCGGCGCGCCCAGCGGCCAGCCGGCGATGGCTCGGATATGCTGCTCGAATTGCGACGTCTGCGCGCCCTCGAGCGTCCAGTGGCCGGAATTGTGGACGCGCGGCGCGATCTCGTTGACGATGAGCGCTTCGTGGCCGTGACGGTCGCGGGTGACGAACATCTCGACCGCGAGCACGCCGACATAATCGAGCGCTCCGAGCACGGAGGCGCCAATGCGCTTGGCCTCGGCCGCCGTCTCCGCGCTGACGCGCGCGGGCATGCGGGTGCGGGCCAGGATGTGGCGCTCGTGCTCGTTCTCGCAGAGGTCGTAAGCCGCGATCTCGCCCTCCAGGCTGCGGGCCGCGACCACCGACACCTCGCGCTCGAAAGCGACGAAGCCCTCGAGAATCATCGGCGCCGAGCCCAGCGTGCGGTGAACCGCCGCGACGTTGGAGCCTTCGCGGATCAGCGACTGGCCCTTGCCGTCGTAACCGAACCGCCGGGTCTTGAGAATCGCGGGACGGCCGAGCTCGGCGACCGCGCGCACCAGCGCGCCCGCATCCTCGACGCCAACAAAGGGGGCGACCTTATGGCCGAGATCGCGCAGGAAAGTCTTTTCCGTCCGCCGGTCCTGGGTCAGCGCCAGGGCGCGGGCCCCGGGACGGACGGCTACGCGCTCAGCGAGAAATTCGACCGTCGATGTCGGCACGTTCTCGAACTCGAAAGTGACGACGTCGACGCCTTGAGCGAAACGGGCAAGCGCCTCCTCGTCGTCGAAGGCGGCGACGGTCCGGGCGGCCGCGGCGTCATAGGCCGGGGCCTCCGCCTCGGGGGCGAAGATGTGGGTGCGCAAGCCGACTTTCAGCGCGGCGATCGCCAGCATGCGCCCGAGCTGGCCTGCGCCAAGAATCCCGATCGTCGCGCCGGGGCTCAGGATCATCGTCCGTTCGTCTCAGACTTTGGGCCATCATCTTGGGGGCGCTCGGCGACCTCGGCCGTGCGCTGGGTCCGCCACGCCTCGAGTCGCGCCGCAAGCGCTTCGTCGCTCAGCGCCAGCACGGCTGAGGCGAGCAGCGCGGCGTTGACCGCCCCCGCCTCGCCGATCGCAAGTGTTCCAACCGGAACGCCCGCCGGCATCTGCACAATGGACAAAAGGCTGTCCTGCCCCGACAGCGCCTTTGAGGGGACCGGGACGCCGAACACCGGAAGCGTGGTCATGGCCGCCGTCATGCCCGGCAGATGCGCGGCGCCGCCCGCCCCAGCGATGACGACCTTGAAGCCCGCGGCCTTCGCGCCCTTGGCGAAGGCCACCAGCCGGTCGGGAGTGCGATGAGCGGAGACGATCCGCGCGTCGTAACCGACGCCGAGCGCCTGAAGCGTCTCAGCGGCGCGGCGCATGACCGCCCAATCGGACTGGCTGCCCATGATGATGGCGACAGGCTTCGAGGCCCCGCTCACAGGCACCCGCCGAGGCCCGAGTCGACGCGATTCATGGGGCTTGCGCTTAAAGGAAGGGCGCCAAGCGCGCAAGCGCGAACGTTCCGCGATGCGGATCGCTCAAGCGCCTGCGGAAATCGTGATCCGGACGACCCAGGAATTAGCAGAATTAGATTGACAATGCGTTACTGCACGCAGAAGGTTGTATTGTGGCGATTGTGTGTAGGAGCCCGGGTGGCGGGCCCATTGGATTGAGGTGAGAACAAACAAGGGGATGTGCTATGATCAGCAAATTACGCGCCGGTGCGACCGCAGTTGCGGGAGGCATTGCACTGGCTTTCGAGCTTTTCGCGGCCCACCCAGCAAGCGCCACATTGGCGCTTACACCGGACGGCATCGCCGACGGGTTCGTGCTGAGCACGTTCGCGACAACAAATCCGGGGAACACCGGCTGCTGTAACGGCCCGTTCGGGTTAGGGGTCAATAGCGCTGGCAATGTGCTCGTTAACACGGGCGCCGGGACATTGTACGTGTTCTCGGACGTTGACGACCAAACGCCAGCGACCGCCCTTTTTACACAGCCCAGCAATAACTATGTCGGCGCGTTTACCTCATCGGGCGGTACAGTTTATGGCGCGGTTTACGGCGGCAACTACGAATCCTTCAACCTGGACGGCACGGTCGCCAACGCGAACGTCTTCCCAACGCTAGCAGGAGAAGCCTATCTCGGGATGTGGACTAATCCGGTCAATGGACACATCATCTCCAATAGCGGGCTTGGGCTGATTGACATCAACCCGACGACGGGCGATTTCTTCGTCATCACAAGCAGCACCGGCGACGGCGTGTCGGTCTCGCCCGACGGGAAAACCGCCTATTCCGAGCAAGGTTCGATCAACGGCTACACCGACGCTCCCGGGGGAGCCCAGGTGTTCAATTCCGGTTCCCAGTTTCCGAGCCCTGACGGCACCGGCGTGATATCCGGCGGCACATTCAATGGCGATATCATCGTCAACGACAATAGCGGGAGTATCTTTCTGTTGAATCCGACCACCAAGGTGTCGGACATGATCGCATCCGGCGGCACGCGCGGCGACTACACCCAGGCGGACACGAACAACGGGAGTTTGCTTCTCGACTACAGCGACATCGTGGCCCGCTTGACCTGCCCGGATTGTTCGTTCGTGCCGCCCACCGTGCCGGAACCCGCGACCTGGACGATGATGCTGATCGGCTTCGCCGGCCTCGGGTTTCTCGGCTATCGCCGGGCGAGGGTTCGGCCTGGGATCGCGTAAAACCGTTGATCTTGCGTAGCGTAAAAGGCCGCCCACGGGCGGCCTTTTTGTTGGGCGCTACGCTCAAATCAAGGAAATGGCAGCGGCAAGCGCGCGAGGACGATCTCCTTTGCCAGGCGCGGCTTGGCGCGGTAGGCGTTGGGTGGCCGCGCCGTCGGGCCGGAGATCGCACCCGCAAGGCCAGCGTTGGAACTCGGATCAAAGTCTGCAGCTGAGCCGGCGGCCGGCGCGAAGGTTCCCGCGACGCTTCGCGACCCCGGCGCTATTCCGTTCTGGATCGCCGTCGTTCTCACCGGGCTATGCGCCGGTTTTGGGGCGGCCCTTCTGACGCTCTTGTTCAACGCAACGCAAGCGCTGGCGTGGGGCGCAAGCGAACCTTCGGCGCTGCTCGAAGCGGCGCGACAAGCCAGTCCTCTGCGTCATCTCGGTTTGCTGTTCGCCGCCGGGCTCCTGACCAGCCTGGGCCAATGGCTGCTGACGCGGCTCACCAGCGGCAACGGCATCGACATCACAGCGGCGATCTGGTTTCAGGCCGGCCGCCTGCCGACGCTTAGAACCCTCGGCAGCGCAGTGCTGTCGATCATCATTGTCGGCATGGGCGCTCCGCTCGGCCGTGAGGGCGGCCCGAAGCAGGCCGGCGCCGTGTTCGGCAATCTGTTCTCCAGCCTGCAGAATTTGTCGGACGAGCAGCGTCGCCTGGTGGTCGCGATCGGCGCCGGCGCCGGGATGGCGGCGGTCTACAGCGTGCCGGTCGGCGGCGCCCTTTTCGCGCTCGAAGTGTTGCGCGGCGCGCTGGCGCTGCGGCTGGTGCTGCCGGCGCTGGCCGCCGCGTTGATCGCCGTCAAGACGGCAAGCTTCGTCGTGCCGAACGCGCCCATTTACGCCGTCCCGATCTACGACATCACACCCGACGTCTACTTTTGGGCCGTTATCGCTTCGCCGTTCATTGGCTTGTGGTCGGTCGCTTTCGTTCGCGCCATCGCCTGGGCCTACGGCGTTCGTCCTTCGGACTGGCGCCGGTTCATCGCGCCGCCGCTCGTCCTCGCTGTCGTCGGGCTCTTATCCGTCGTTTTTCCGGAGCTGCTCGGCAACGGACAGGCCGTCTTCCAGCTCGTGGTGCTGCACCCGCTGGCGCCGCTTGCGCTCGCGGCTCTCCTGCTGCTCAGGCCGCTGGCGACCGTGGCCTCCATGGCCAGCAGCGCGCCCGGAGGGCTATTCACGCCCTCGCTCGCCGCCGGGGGGCTCGCGGGCGCCGCGTTGGGCCAGCTCTGGCTCTGGGTTCATCCGGGAGGCGAAATCGGCCTTTACGCGCTTCTGGGCGCGGGCGCGATGCTGGCGGCGTCCACCCAAGGACCGATCTCGTCCCTGGTGCTGATGATCGAACTGACCGGCCAGGCCCGCGCCTTCGCCCTGCCGATGCTGACGGCGATCGTCATCGCCACCGCCACCGCGCGCCTGATCGAGTGGCGCTCAATCTATGAAGCGCGGCTCTCTGACGAAGAAGTGGCCGAGCGCTTGCGAGCACGTGAGCCAATGGGCGCCTGAGCGCCGATCGGCTCATCGCGAGCCCGCCGGCTCGCCGGTCGCGTCGCGCTGCTTCAGATATTGCCGAACGTCGTCGATCGAGTCGCTGAGCAGTTCGGTCATGCGGATCTTGGCGAGTTCCACGGAGCCGTCGCGAATGGCCTCGAGAATGGCCCTGTGCTGGTGCAGCCGATCATCCTGGATTTTCGAGGCGCCCTCCCAGCTCAGTTCGAACGTGCACTCGAGCGAGGTGCGGATGAGGCCGCCAAGGGCGGCGAGAAAATGATTTCCGGTCGCCTCCAGGATTCCCATGTGGAAGTCAAGATCCGCCCCGATGAGATCGCCCGCGCCATCCCTGAACTGATCCATACGGCGATAGGCGTCCGCGATCCGGTCGATCGTAGCGGGCGAGGGCGCGCGCGCCGCCAGCGCCGCCGCCTCGGGCTCGACCATTTGCCGCAGCACAAACAGCTCGGCGACGAAGCTTTCCGTCGGCGTCGACTGCAAATGCCAAGACAGCACCTCCGGATCGAGCATGTTCCAGTCGGACTTGGGCCGCACCCGCGTGCCGATCTTCGGCCGCGCAACGATCATCGCCTTGGCGGTCAGGACGCTATAGGCTTCTCGCAGCGCCGTGCGGGATACCTTGAACCGAGCGCACATAGCGGCGGCGTTGGGGAGAAGGAGACCTGGCGCGTAGACCCCGCTGACGATCTCGCGCCCGAGCCTACCGGCCAGCGAAGCGCGGATGTTGCGCTCGAACGTCTGAGGCGCGCGGTCGCGGAGCCGAGAGCGCTCGGCAGGCGAACGCGGCGAGCCGACCCGCCTGCCCTTCGCCGCTGAAGTCAGCGGCCTGGAAACCCGCGCCATGGACCTCCCGCAAATCTCAACCGTCGTCTCCGAGCGGAAGGATGAACGGCAAGGATCGGGGCGTCACGACGATCAGGACAGTACAACCCGCCGCTGATCATAGTCCTCCCTCCATGCGGCAAGCCGTCGAAATTGGTAACGAGGCATCGAGCTTGAAACAAAGACTGAGCCGACGGCGCCGTCCAGCCACCCGAACAAACCGCTCATTAGGGAACCCGGGGTCGAAGGGATTAGTCATACAATAAGAAAATTTGTCAAACGGCGAATTCGCGCAGGTGGAGGCCGGGCGCGAGCGCTCGACACAAAAGCCGCCCCGGGGCTGGCCTCTGCTTTGAACCGGCAAGACGGCCTCGCCCCGCGGGCGCGCCGCCGCTCACCGCTTCTCCACCCATTCGTCGCCGCTCTTCTCGTAGGCGCGTTTCACCGCCGCCCAGGCGATGCGGAAGGCGGCTTCCTCCTGGCGGGGATCATGCGTATGGGCGGCGTGGGCGTGATTAAACGCCTCGCGAAAGATGTCCTGGGCGTGCTCAGGCAGGTGCGAGCGGACGGACGGCGGCAGATCGGCGTTCACGTCATAGGGCATGACGGCCTCCGCTGCGCCGGACTTGGCGCCTGCAATGTATCGCTAACGCGTTCGGCGAGAAACAGTTACGGCAAGCCGGTCGAGTGAACTAACTCTGCTTGGTTCATTTGGAGAATCAACAGCCCGCGGGCGCCCCTCAGGCGATGATGTCGGGCGTGAGTTGGTCCTCGAGCCTCGTCAGCCTGTCTCGCAGCATGAGCTTTCGCTTCTTGAGCCGCTGCAATTGCAATTGGTCAGCCTGGCCCGCGCCTCGCAGCGCCTCGATCGCGGCGTCGAGGTCGCGGTGCTCCTCGCGCAGCCGCTCGATTTGGGCGACCAGCGCCGCATGTTCCTCCGGCGTGAACTCCTTGTCGTCCATTCCTGCGCCACTTTACGTCAGGCTTTGCGCGGGCCGAGGCGATTAAACCTCCCCCCAAATGTCAGGGGCGCGGCGCCGAAATTCCACAGTTCGGCGCCATTTTGCCGCTTGCGCCGGTCGCCAGTTATGTCACACTTTCGTCGTTAAAAATATGAGGGAGCTGTCCCATGTCGATTGATTCGCATCTCAGCGAACTGGTGCGCCGTCACCAGGCCATTGAGGAAGCGATCCTAGCCGAAGTCAACCACCCGGCGTCAGACGACACCAAAGTCCACGAACTCAAGCGCAAGAAACTTCATCTCAAGGACGAGATCGAAAGGCTCAAGCACCAGACCGAGCCCGCGCCTTCACATTAGGGCCGCGACAGACACGATTACAGTCCGAGCGGCGCGGCCACAGCGTCGCGCCACTCCTCGATAACCGCTGGATCACGCTCCCTCCGCAAGCTCTCTGCCGCGAAGGATGAGAGATCCTCTCGAGACGTCAGTCGCGCGAGCGCCCATACCGAGGCCCCGCGAACGAGTGGACTTTCGTCGCCCAATCGTTCCTCCGCGACGGGGGCCAGCGCGCGATCCTTCGAGTTCCCAATCGCAATCATCACATTTCGCACGAAGCGCGCTCTGCCGATGCGCTTGATCGGGCCGCCCGCGAACAGCGACCGGAACGAGGCGTCGTCGAGGCGGGCGAGTTCGGCCAAGGGCGGCGCGTTGAGGTCGGCGCGCGCCGCAAGTTTTGCTTCCCGCCCTTGGCTTGCGAACTTGTTCCACGGGCAGGCGGCAAGGCAGTCGTCGCAACCATAGATGCGATTGCCGATCGCGGATCGAAACTCGCGGGGAATTGGACCTTTATGCTCAATCGTGAGATAGGAAATGCAGCGCCGCGCGTCGAGCTGATAGGGCGCCGGGAACGCATTCGTCGGACATGCGTCGAGGCAGGCGCGGCATTGTCCGCAATGGTCCGTTTCCGGCGAATCAGGCGGCAGGTCGAGGTTGGTGAGGATCGCGCCCAGGAACAGCCAGGAGCCAAAATCGCGCGACACCAGATTGGTGTGCTTGCCCTGCCAGCCCAGCCCCGCGCGGGCGGCCAGCGGCTTCTCCATGAGCGGCGCGGTGTCGACGAAGACTTTTATGTCCGCCCTTTCGGGTCGCGCCGCCGCAATCAGAAACGCCGCCAGCTGCTTGAGCTTGCCTTTGAGCACATCGTGATAGTCGCGATGGCGCGCATAGACAGAAATGGCCCCAGCCTCAGGGCGCGCGAGCGCCGCCAGCGGGTCCGCCTCGGGCCCGTAATTGAGGCCCAGCATGATGACACTGCCGGCGTCGGCCATCAGCTTGCGAGGATCGACGCGCCGCTCGAATGTCTCTTCCATCCAGCTCATGTCGCCATGCGCGCCTTCGGCGAGCCAAGCCGCAAGACGCTCGCCAGCTAACGTCGGCGCCTCGGTCGAGGTGACTCGGCAGACGTCGAAGCCGAGCGCGTGCGCCTTTTGGCGCAGGGCCGCCAGGGTCAAAACCCAATCGCCTGTTGCGGCGGCGACAGCTTTGGCTGGCTTGCGGGTCAAACCGTCGCGCACCTAGGTCTCTCTCAAAGACGTACGTTTTTAAGAGGGCATGGCAGGCGGCATCACGATGAAGGCCTGCGCCGCCTTCCATACGGCGCTCTCAGACAATCTTCCCGTTTTGCAGCCCACATTGGACGAGGTCACGAGAACTTCGGTCAAGTTCCAAAAACAAATTGCGTTCCGGTATAGGACCGCAACAGTTTCGCCGGCATTTCCGCTCTCGCGATTTCGTAGAACGGTTCGCCCGTGCAATGGAGCGGAATGACATGGTCGATGTCCATCTCCTTCATTGCGGCGATCACCTCGCGGACGTAATCCTCCTTGTAGGGCGCGAGGTGGAAGCCGCCGATCACTGCATGGACCTTGGTGATTCCTGAGGCCGTTTGCGCCTGTTTGATCGCGTTGACCACGCCGCGATGGCTGCACGAAGTCAGCACGACGAGACCGCGTCCCTTCACGTTATAGGCTGTCGCAATCTCGTGGCGGAACGTATCCGGCGTGCTTGTCAAGTCGCGCTCGTCTTCCGGCAATTTGTCGGCGTAGCAGCCGAAGCCATGCGCGACGCCGATCTTCATGACGCTCGGCGAAAGCACTTTCTCGAAAGTCTCCTGGCTGATATGGCCGGTGGTGAAGGCGTGGTCGGCGACGAGCGAAGGACCATCGACATAGGTCACCGCGAGCTTGGCGTTATTCAGCGCGCCGCGATCAATCGCTCCGAAGTCGCCTTTGTAAGGCCCAGCAGTCCAAATACGCGAGCAGAACGCTTCCTCGCCGCCGACGAAGAACGGCAGCTTGGGTTTCAGGGAGCTGCCATTTTGCTTGAGAAAGCCCGCCAGACCACCGAAATGATCGTAATGGCCGTGGCTCAGGACGAGAGCGTCCAGGCTGGCCGGATCGAGCCCGACGAGCGCTATGTTATTGATCAAGGCCTCCGGCGTATAGCCGAAATCCATCAGAACATTGCGTGTTTCGTCGCCGCGCTTCGACTGAGCATGCATCGCCAGCCCGAACTCGCTGATCAAGGTCTTTCCCGGCGGCTTGTCCAGGCCAATGCCCCAACCGAAATGCTTGATATCGACATCGCCCGCCTTCGGGCTCGGCGCGACCGCGAACTGGTAGGAATCGATGACAACGCGGATCGCGAGCCGGTCAACCTCAGGCGGCGTCGCTGGAAGCAATTGGGCTCGCGCCGGACGCACACCTCCTCCAACGGTTGCGATCAGCGCGGCCAAAGCCGCGCCGCGCATCAGATCGCGCCGGTCGATTCCGGAACATGTGTGAACAAATGAATTCAGCAACATCACGCTCCTCCTTTGCTTGCCTCCTCCCGCCCGCTTTGTTTGACTCGCTGCCCTATAATCCTGATCTGCGGGGACTTTAAGGTGCGACCCGCGCGCCTCTTAAAACATCTCCGTTTTTTGTGGCCGAAAGCATTGGTGCAAAAATCGGGTTTGACCCTAAAAATCGAGATCGGCGTAAGCGACGCTCGGCATCATTCCCGGCAGCCGCTCGGCCAGAAGCGGGCGGAACGATGGGCGCGACTTCATTCGCGCATACCAGGTCTTGGCGGTTTCGTTCTCGTCCCACTGCGCGTCGCCCAGATAGTCGATACAAGACAGGTGCGCCGCCGCCGCGAGGTCGGCATGGCTCAGCCGGTCGCCGGCCAACCAGTTGCGGGCCCCGATAAGGTGGCCAATGTAGCGCAGATGATAGCGCAGATTGGCGCGCGCGGCGCGCACCGCGTCCATGTCGGGGGCGCCGCCCCTTGGGCGACGTTCATAAAGCGCTTGTTGACCTTCTCTCGCACCAGCCATTGACTCAATTCATTGAAGAACTTGACGTTGAACCAGTGCGTGAGCCGGCGCGTCTCGGCGCGGGCCAGCGGATCCTGCGGCATCAGCCGGCGATCGCCGAGCCCTAAGCCCTGCGTCTCGTCGAGATATTCGGCGATCACGTCCGCTCCCGACAGGCTTTGACGATCGTCCTCGATCATCACCGGCGTCGCGCCTTCGGGAGCGATCAACAGAAACTCCCGGCGCCGGTCCCACGCCCTTTCTTCGACCAGACGGGGCTCGATTCCCATTTCGCCGAGCACAAGGCGGATGAAGCGGGAATGGGGGCAAAACGGATGATGGTAAAGCGTAATCATTCAGACCCAGGCTTGAGCAGGCAAGAAACGGGATCGGCGACGCTGGCCGCAGTTCATCATCGGACTCCCCCAGATGCTGCGCCGCGGGTTAACCAATGGTTAACCGCGGCCGCGCCGAGCGCCAACTCATGCTAAGCGGAACCGTGACCCCGCAGGAATTCATCCAGAAATACAAGTGGCAAACGCTCACCGAGCGCGCGGTGGCGCACACGCATTTCAAGGACCTCTGCGCGCTGCTCGGGCACGACGATCCGATAGCGTTCGATCCGAAAGGCAAATCCTTCGCCTTCGAAAAGAGGCTCGCCAAGACCGGTGGCGGCGGAGGTTTTGCCGATGTCTGGAAGAAAGGCTTCTTCGCCTGGGAGTACAAAAAGAAGAAACGCGACCTTGACCAGGCGCTTGCCCAACTCGTGCAATACGCCGCGGCGCTGGACAATCCGCCGCTGCTAGCAGCCTGTCGGACTGCGCTCATTTTGGCTGACGATCGCGTGGATTGTCGCGGTTTGGATGTGGGTGGTAGTCCGATCGAGCTTTTCGGTGGCTTCGACTGAGCCTTGGGGAGCCTTGACAAGCCTCGGCCTAGGGCTGGTCGGCGCGCCTCGTAGGCGTTCGGCCCCTCTCAGGCGGGGCTGAGCGAGAACATTCGCTTCAGATTCCAAGCCATGGTCACGAGAGTCCACTCGCCGCGCACTTTTTCGAGCCCACGCAGGGAAAATTGACGGAATCCGAGCACGGATTTGATGATGCCGAACACGGGTTCCGGCGTCTGTTTGCGCAAGGCGTAGAGCGCGCGGCCTTCCGGCGTCTTCAGTTTATGGGCCATCGCCTGGACCGGCGTCGGTTGTTCCGGGGCTGCCGGCGTCGGCGCGAAGCGCACGCTCAGCGGCGGATGATGCGGCTGGCGGCCCATCGCAATCACCGGCTCGACGCCCGCCCTTGCACAGGCGTCCACATTGCCCGCGCTGAAATAGCCGGCGTCCGCCAGCAGATGTTCGACCTTCCCCAAATTCTCGGGCAACGCGCCGATCTTCTCCAGTATGGGCTCGACTTGGCCCTTGTCGTTGGGCGTCTGGACCACGTCGATCGCCACCACCAGCAGGCTGCCCGTCGCCACCGCCGCCTGCGCGTTGTAGCTTTGTTCGAAACCGCCGCCGGCCGCCGGCATGATGCGGGAGTCCTCATCGGTCAGATTGACCTGATCGCTCGGTCGCGGTCCTTCGGCCGCAGGTTGCGGCGGCTTGCCGCCCGGCTTCTTTCCCGTCGCCGCGGCCTTGGCCTCGCGCGCCGCCATTTTGGCCTCGTGCTCCGCCATCTCGCGCGCATGACGCTCCTTGGCCCGAGCCTCGATCTTCGCCCGCGCTTCGGCGATCTTACGAAGACGCTCCTCGCGCCGCGCCAGTTCGTCCGGTATCGACATGCCGTCGGGAACGTCGGCCGCGTCAGCCGCTTCGGCTTTGGTCATCAGATCGGCGACCTCGGCCTTCAATTGCGCCTCGATCTTGCCTGCGTGTTCATGGGAAAGCGCGCTGTGCCGGCTTGCGTTGGCATGGATCTTCGTCCCGTCCAGGCCGATCGTCCCCATCTCCAGCACCCCCATCTCGCGGGCGAGTTGAAGAACGTCCACGAACAGCTTCTCGATCTCTTTCAAGAAGCGCCGCCGAAACGTCGCGATCGTGTCGTGGTCGGGATGATCGTTCGCGGCGATGAAACGAAACGCCACCGAGTCGTAGGTCGCCCGCTCCAGCTTGCGGCTGGAGAACACCCCCGTCGCATAGCCGTAAACCAGAAGCCCCAACACCATCCTGGGATGATACGAAGCCGAACCCGAGCCCCGATAGTCCCGGCTCATCCTGCCGAGATCCAGCCCGTCGACCACTTCGACAATGAACCGAGCCAGATGTTTCTCCGGCAGCCACTCGTCAACCGAAGGCGGAAGCAGATATCCCGTCTCTCGGTCGATCGTACGAAAATTGTCCATCTGACCCGGTTCGTGGCGCAAGGAGAATCAACGCCGTCATTGTACCTCGCCAAACACCGCAGGTCCTTCCAGAACCCACGTCGTTCATTTAAGTCCGACAGGCTGCTAGTCGCCTGCGACACCGACAGATTTCTGATCCGCACCGCGTGGACCAGAGAGGTTCCAAAGACCTACGAATTCGCTCTCGACGATCTCGCCGACCCGAAGAACCTCGACATCCTCCATTCGGTCTTCTTCGATCCCGAGAAGCTTCGCCCCAAGGAGACGCGCGCGGGCGTCACTAAGCAGGCGGCGGACAAATTCTCGACCATCGCCTTGCGCTTGCAAGGCCGCGGCACGCCTGAAGAGATCGCGCATTTCGTCAACCAGCTGGTGTTCTGCTTCTTCGCGCACAGCGTGAGGCTTCTGCCAAGTGGCTTTTTTCCGCGTCTGCTCAAACGCTGTTCGGAAAGCCCCCAGAACGCGAAGCGCTATTTCGACGGCCTGTTCGCTGCGATGGAAAAGGGGGGCGATTTCGACCTCACGCGTATCGCGCATTTCAATGGCGGCCTGTTCGATGGTCGACGCGCCTTGCCGCTCGACCCCGGCGACGTCGACCTGCTCATTGAAGCGGGCCGCCTCGACTGGGGCCAAATCGACCCCACCGTCTTTGGCACCTTGTTCGAGCGTTTCCTCGATCCCCAGAAGCGCGGCCAGATCGGCGCGCATTACACCGACCCCGACAAGATCATGATGATCGTCGAGCCGGTTGTCCTGCGTCCGCTACGCGAGGAGTGGGAAACGACCCGAAAGGAGATCGTCGCGCTGCTTGAAGGCAAGCAAAAGCCGCCGATGCGGACGATAAAGCCCATACGCCGAATGACCCCCCGGGAAGCCGCCGAGGAAGTGCGCTCGCGTTATCTCGAACGCCTGCGCCACATCGCGATTCTCGATCCCGCGTGCGGCTCCGGAAATTTTCTCTACCTCGCATTGCAGGGAGTGAAGGACCTGGAGCTTAAGGCCAATCACGAGAGCGAGGTGACGCTGGGACTCCCGTCGCGCACGCCGTCAGTCGGGCCAGAGATCGTGCGGGGCATCGAGATCAACCCCCTCGCGGCTGAACTTGCCCGCACCACCATATGGATTGGTGACATTCAGTGGGGAATCCGCAACGCGTTCTATGCTCGTCCCGAACCGTTCCTGCAAAAGCTCAATTCGATCGAATGCCGCGACGCGCTGCTCACGCCGGACGGCAAGGGCGGCTTCGTCGAGGCCGAATGGCCGGAGGCGGACTACATCGTCGGCAACCCGCCGTTTTTGGGCGGCAAGCTGATGCGAAGCGGCCTCGGCGACGCGACGGTCGAGACGCTATTCAGGGTCTACGTGGGTCGCGTTCCCGCCGAAGCAGACCTCGTTTGCTATTGGTTCGCAAAGGCTTGGGAGGCTCTGCAAAAGCAGCGCGTGAAGCGTGTCGGCCTCGTGGCGACGAATTCCATCCGCGGCGGAGCGAACCGCAGGGTTCTGGAGCCGATCGCCGAAGCTGGCGCGATCTTCGAAGCGTGGAGCGATGAGCCTTGGACTGTGGAAGGGGCCGCGGTGCGCGTTTCCTTGGTCTGCTTCGCAGCGCACAGCGAGGCGGCGAGCCTGAACAAGGTCAGTGTCCCGGCGATCCATGCGGACCTCTCGGCCGAGACGTCAAACCTCGTGACCACTTTGCTGCAGCCTGAAAACCTTGGCGTCGCCTTCATGGGCGACACGAAGGGCGGCGCGTTCGACATCGACGGACGCTTGGCGCGCGCTTGGCTTGTCGAGCCGCTCAATCCGAACGGCCGACCGAACAGCGACGTCCTCTCGCCATGGGTAAACGGACTCGATGTGACGCGCCGGCCGCGAGACATGTGGATCATCGACTTCGGATGGGCAATGACCGAACCCGAGTGCGCGCTCTATGAGGAGCCGTTCAGGTATGTTCAGGACAAGGTCAAGCCGGAGCGCGATAATAACCGCCGAGCGGCCTATCGCATCAGTTGGTGGCGGCACGTCGAGCCCCGCCCGGCGATGTGGGCGGCGCTCGCGGCCGATGGGAGCCGTCATGGCCGGGCTCGTCCCGGCCATCCACGTCCTTCCGCCGCGCCCGATGGCGTGGATGCCCGGCTCAAGGTTGGGCATGACGCGGGAGGCGAATTGCGACGCTATATTGCCACTCCCACGGTCGCCAAACACCGATTGTTCGTCTGGATCGACCAAGCTGTTTGCCCCGACCATCAGCTCATCGCCATCGCCCGCGACGACGACACCACCTTCGGCATCCTGCATTCGCGCTTCCATGAAGCCTGGTCGCTGCGGCTCGGCACTTCGCTCGAAGATCGCCCACGCTACACCCCGACCACCACCTTCGAAACCTTCCCCTTCCCCGAAGGCCTGACGCCTAGCAGCCTGTCGGACTTAACCCGACGGCGCTGATTTTCGCTAAAATCCTGCGATTGATTCGCGCCGAAGGGTAGCTTGCTGGCGATGAGCAATTTCCGGGACGTTGATCGTGAGACGTCGTTTCTTCTGCCGCCGTCGGTCGACGAGTGGCTGCCTGAGAGGCATTTGGCCCGCTTTGTCGTCGAGGTGATCGACGGGCTCGATCTTGGCGGCATGATCGGCGCCTATCGCGGATCCGGGTCGGCGGCGCACCATCCCAGGATGTTGCTGGGGGTTTTGATTTACGGCTACGCCACCGGGGTGTTTTCGAGCCGCAAGCTCGAGCGCGCGACTTACGACAGCGTGGCGTTCCGCTACATCGCCGCCAACGACCACCCCGACCACGACACGATCGCCGCGTTTCGGCGGCGCTTTCTCAAGGAGATCGAGGGGCTGTTCGTCCGCGTGCTGCTGCTTGCGCGCGAGATGGGCGTGCTGAAGATGGGAACGGTCGGCCTCGACGGCACGAAGATCCACGCCAACGCCAGCCGTCACAGCGCGCTTTCTTGGGAGCACGCGAGCAAGCTCGAGGCGCAACTGAAAGCCGAGGCAGCGGATTTGCTGGCGCGCGCCGAGGCGGCGGACGAGGCCGATGTCCCTGACGGCATGTCAATTCCCGAAGAGCTGGCCTTGCGCGAGAAGCGTCTGGCCAAGCTTGCGGAGGCGCGGGCGAAGATCGAGGCGCGGGCGAAAGAGCGATACGAGCGCGAGCGGGCCGCGCACGAGGCCAAACTCGCCGCGCGCGAGGCCAAAACCGCCACGACCGGCAAGAAGCCTGGCGGCAAGCCGCCTGCGCCGCCTGTCGAAGGGCCGCTGCCGAAGGACCAGATCAATCTCACCGACGAGGACTCGCGCATCATGCCGGCGGCGGGCGGCGGCTTCGAGCAGGCCTACAACGCTCAAGCGGTCGTGGCGGCGGGGAGCCTGCTGGTCGTTGCCGCCGATGTGGTTCAGGCGCCGAACGACAAGCAGCAGCTCGAACCGATGCTGGGCAAGATCGAGGCTTTGCCCGAACGACTGGGCGCGGCCGAAACGCTTTTGGCGGACGCCGGCTATTTCAGCGCGGCGAATGTCGAGGCTTGCCGGCAGGCCGAACTCGAACCGCTGATCGCGATGGGCCGTCAGCCGCATCATCCCCCGCTTGGCGAGCGCTTCGGACAGGAGGGGCCCCCGCCGGAAAATCCGACGCCGGTCGAGGCCATGGCCCATCGGCTGAAGACGCCCGAAGGCCGCAAGCTCTATGCTTTGCGCAAGCAGACGCCGGAACCGGTGTTCGGCGTCATCAAATCGGCGCTCGGATTCCGTCAGTTCTTGTTGCGCGGCCTCGACAAGGTGCGCGGCGAGTGGACCCTCGTGACGATGGCGTGGAATCTGAAGCGGATGTTCGTCCTCACCCCCGCCTGACCCGGCCGCCAAGCGTTCCCACGCCAGCAAAGCAGGCGTCCGAAGCGACCCAAATCCCGCCTCTCAACCGCGCTTGGAGCCGATCCCACGCCGCAAGACGTTTCAGCTCGCCAAAATCGCCCGCGCCGAAACCCGAGTCCGACAGGCTGCTAGAGCGGAATCCGATCATCCTGTATCGTCCTGATAACCACAGGATTTGAAGTAATTTATACATACCGAGGGCTCGAAGATTTCGGCGCAGGTTTCGAGGGCGCGCATCAGACCCGCGACGGTCCGCTCGGCGATTTTGCGCAGGAAGGCCTTGAGCTTGGAGAAGGCTTTTTCGATAGGGTTCATATCGGGACTGTAGGCTGGAAGATATCGCAACTGCGCGCCCGCCGCCTTGATCAGTTGCTCGACCCGCGGCCCCTTGTGAGCGGGGAGATTGTCCATGACGACGGTCTCGCCGGGCGAGAGCGTGGGGACGAGGCATGTCTCCACCCAATCCTCGAACAGGGCGGCGTTGATCGGTCCGTCGAAAGTCCTTGCCGCCGTCAGGCCGCGAAGGCGAAGGCCGGCGACCAAAGTCACCGTTTTGTAGTGACTGTGCGGGATGGCCGACCGCAACCGGCGCCCGCGCCGGCAACGTCCGCTTTTGCGCGCGAGATTTGTGGAGGCTCCGGTCTCGTCAATGAAAACGAGTTTCGTCGGATCGAGATCGAGCTGTCCCGCGAACCATTCCCGGCGTCGATTTTGCACGTCCGCGCGTTGTTGTTCCTCGGCATGCGCCGTTTTTTTTAAAGGTGATCTGGTGACGGTCGAAGAAACGCCACAGCACGGAGACCGCAAAGCGCTCGCCGCTATTGGCGATCAGCTGCTCCCGGATCTCGAGCAGCGTTATGTCCGGCCTGCGCCGGATCAGGCCCAACAGATAGTCGCGATGCGCCTCAATTCGGCGGGAGCGGCGGTCGCCGCCGGAAGGCGCCGGCCAAATCTCGCCCGTGGTATTGAACCGCTTTACCCAGCGCACCGCGCTCGCCACGCTCACTTTGAAACGCGCGGCCGCCTGATTGCGCGACAACCCGCCCAAGACCACCGCCTCGACCACGCGCTCGCGAAGATCGTTGGAAAGACCCATCCCCCGCCGTCCCCATTCTCGCAGTGAATGAGGAAGCAGAAATTAACCGATTCGGGAATCCCCCCGCCGAATTCAATCCGTTCGGATACTGCTCTAACATTCCGGCGGCGGCGTACGCCGATGACTTCCGCGCCCAACGGATCGCGGCGGCGGCGAAAAAGCTCGACGAGTTGCGCCGCGCGTGGCTCAATCCGCCCGATCTCGTCGACATCGTTCCAGAAATCACGCCGACCGCCGCGCCGGGCGAAGCGCCGCGCCGCTATCCCGACCGCATCCTACCGAAGACCGCCGAAGCGGCGGTCAAGCTCAAGGAGCGGACGCTCACCAACCTCTACAACGAGCGCCCGCGCTGGCTCGCCGACGCCCACGATGCCCTCGACCGCGCCGTCGCCGCGTCTTACGGCTGGCCGGAGGACATTTCGACCGAGGACGCCCTCGCCCGCCTGCTGGCGCTCAACCTCGAAAGGGCGAGGGCGCAGGAGGAGTAAGCCGGCGTCGGCCGCGCCCCGCAAAACAAATGCTTGCAAAAAGCAGAATCGTATGCTACCAATATTTCTCTGGCCGGAATCGGACGCGAGCCTGGCCGGGCTCGTGAGAAGAGAACGCGTGAGGAGAGAGGTGAAAAAGCGCTTGAGACGTTTCGCACAAATCCTGAGACGTCACCGGATTTTTTTTATTTAAATCGGCCGTAACCCATTGAAAAGTCCCAATTCGAAAAAATAAACGCTAGTAAACGCTAGCTATTTTACTAGCGCTTACTAGCGTTTATTGGCGTTTATCGCTTGGATTTGGCTCGACCGGCGTCGCGTGCTCGCCGAGGATCTCCCCCGACTGGATGCGCCAGACTTCGGCGGCGTTCATGCGCGCCCAAGCCTCGCTCAACGAGTTGTTGGCGTCGATCGCCCGGCAGGCGTCCTCGATCACGAACGTTTCAAAGCCTTCGCGACGGGCGTCCAAGGCCGAATGGGCGACGCAAAAGTCGGTCGCCAGGCCGCAGGCGAATACCCGCTTGATTCCGCGCGCCTTGAGCAGCGCCGCGAGGCCGGTCGTCGTCTTTCCGTCGGCCTCGACGAAGGCGGAATAGGAGTCGAATTCCTCGATGCATGCCTTTGCGTAAGACGAGGAAGGCAAGATCGACCGCAAGGTCAGGGTGCAGCGCAGCGCCCGGGGTTCCCTGCACGCAATGCTCGGGCCAGAGGGTCTGGTCGCCGTAATGGAGGCGCTTCGTATCGAACGGCTTGGCGCCTTCGTGGCTCGTCGCGAAAGAGGCATGGGTCGGGGGATGCCAGTCCTGGGTGATGACGACGTGCTCGAACCGGCTCGCCAGTCGATTGACGAGGGGGACGATCTCATCGCCTTTATCGACCGCCAGCGCGCCGCCCGGCATGAAATCGGCCTGCATGTCGATTGCGAGGAGGACATCCTGGCTATTGATCGGAATTGCGGAGGCCATCGGGATCAGCTCCTCTCACCGCATTAGGCGCCCGCCAGCGTTTGCGCTCATAGTTCGCAACGACGATGAGGGCGAACAGCAGCGGCAGGATCAGATACAGAAGACGGAACACCAGCAGGGCGGCGACGACATTGGCCTGCGGCGCGTCCGGCATCGCTTTGAGGAAGGTGAACTCCAAGACGCCGAGCCCTCCGGGCGCATGACTGATGAGCGCGATCGAAAACGAGGCGACAAAGACCCCGAGCACGATCACGAAGCCGGGGTTGGCCGCCGCAGGGAGCGCGAAATAAATGATGCCCGACGCGCCGATCAGCTCCAGGGGGCCCGCGAGCAATTGCCGCGCCGCGATCGGCGGACGGGGATAAACAAGCTCGAAGGGTCCGACCTTAAGCGGAGGAAAGTGCAGAAGGGCGCCGACGACATAGAGGCCGGGTGCCGCGACGAGCGCGGCCGCGACGGCTTGACCGAGCCAAAGGGCGCCCCGCCGAAACGCTCGACCAGTTCGGGGTGCAGGAGCAGGCAAAAGCCGCCGACCATCGCCGCGCCGAGCGCGAATGTGAAGGAGCAGAACGCGACGAGGACGCCGATCTCGCCGACGCTGAGCCCTTTCTCAGAATAGGCTCGATACCGCGCGACCGCGCCCGAAAACACCGAGGCGCCGATGTTGTGGGCGAGCGCATAAGCCGTGAACGACGCGACCGCCACGTATCGCCAATTGACGCGGCGGTTGAGATGCCGAAGCGCGACCTGATCGTACCAGGCGAGCGCGGCATAGGCGAGCGAGGTCGAAGCAATCGCCAGCAACCACCGGGCAGGCGGAATGGAGAAGAGCGCGCTTTTCAGGCTGGCGAATGACAGCCCGTGCAATTCCTTGAACAACAGCCAGGACGACACCGCCACCGCGCCGAGGCCGATTGTCGGCCACACCGCGTCGCGAATGCGCTTCATCCCAGTTTTGGATCGCAACGGCTCACCTGGCGCCCCGTTCGCCCTCCCTGCCCGAGCGAGGCGTCGAACGCAAGACCGGCGCCACGCAGCCCGTTCTGCAACCAGACCGAGCTTTACAGCGAAAACCAAATCATGCCTGACTTTGCGCTTTCCGGTTCGGCCGGCAGTCAGGAGGATTTGGGCGATTCCCGCAATCGTTCCGTCATTGCCGGAATCGACGGCGCGCTCGCTCGCAGCGCCGCGCATCAGCATTCGATCTCTTTCCCACAGTGTCGAGCCCGTTCAGTGTCGAGCCCGTTCACGCGGATCCGGCGGCCGGTCACCGGACGACTCGCGCGCGTGACCCGGCGCGCCGACTTGACGCCGCAGCGGCCCCAGCGCATCTGCATGCATCCGATGCCGACACTTGTTCTGCCCTTTCCAGCGATCAATCCCGTTCTCGTGCAATGGGGTCCGCTGGCGATTCGCTGGTACGCGCTCGCCTATATCGCCGGCCTCGTCCTGGGCTGGCTGCTTATTCGCCGCATCGTGTCCGACGACCGGTACTGGAATGGGCGACCGCGCCCGAGCGCCGACAGCATCGACGATCTGCTCGTCTATTGCGCCTTCGGCGTCATCATCGGCGGGCGGCTCGGCAATGTGCTGTTCTACGATCCTCATTACTACTTCTCCCACCCAATCGAGATTTTCAAAATCTGGGAAGGCGGCATGGCCTTTCATGGGGGGCTGATCGGCGCGCTCATCGGCGTCCTCCTGTTCTGCCGCCGCTACAAAGCGCCGGTGTTGAGCGTGCTCGACCTCTGCTCGCTCGTCGCGCCGATTGGCATCTTCCTTGGCCGAATCGCCAACTTCATTCGCCCTGAGCTTTGGGGCCGCCCGACCGATGTCCCTTGGGCTGTCGTCTTCCCGGGAACGGATGGCCAGCCACGCCACCCTAGCCAGATTTACGAAGCGCTGCTTGAAGGACTGTTGGCGTTCGTCATCCTTTATGCCCTTGCGCAAAGGGGCGCTCTGCGCCGTCCGGGCGTCCTCACCGGGGTGTTCGCAATCGTTTACGGCGCGGCGCGTATTTTCTGCGAATTCTTTCGCGAACCTGATCCGCGCCTTGAAGACCTGGGGCGGGGGCTGACGATGGGGATGGTCCTTTCGTTTCCGCTCATCATCATTGGCCTCGGGTTGCTGGCGTGGAGCTTCGGGCGGCGGGGAACGGCGGGATGACGCAGCTCGTCGATGAAATCAGGGCAATGATCGTGGAGCGCGGACCGATCACGGTCGAGCAATACATGCAGCTGGCGCTCGCCCATCCCGATCTTGGCTACTACATGAACCGAGATCCATTTGGCGCAACTGGAGATTTCACCACCGCGCCAGAGATATCGCAGATGTTCGGCGAGCTGGTTGGACTTTGGGCGGCTGAAGTGTGGTCGAGCATGGGCTCGCCCAATCCGGTGCGCCTCGTCGAACTCGGACCGGGACGCGGCACATTGATGAGCGATGCCCTGCGCGCCGCCCGCATCGTTCCAGCCTTTCGTAACGCGGTCGACGTCCGGCTGGTCGAGACGAGCCCGGCGCTGGCGGCGATGCAGCACGAACTCCTTGTCGATTGCGGCGCTGCAGTCTCTTGGGCGCAGACCTTGAAGGAAGTTCCGGACGGGCCCGCGATTGTGATCGGCAACGAGTTCCTGGACGCTCTGCCCGTGCGCCAATTCGTGCGCGTGAACGGTCAGTGGCGCGAGCGCACGGTGCGTGTGAACAGCGACGGCGCGCTTGCCTTCGACGTCGCCGACAAGCCCGAGCCCTACATCAGAGCCAACGCGGCGAACGGCGAGGTGCTGGAAGTCAACCCTTCCGGCCATCGGTTGATTTTTGAACTCGGCGCGCGGGTCGCGAAACAGGGCGGCGCCGCGCTCATGATCGATTATGGCCACGTCGCCACCCAATTTGGCGACACCCTGCAGGCCCTGCGCGCTCACCGATATATCGACCCGCTGGTTGGGCCCGGCGAGTGCGATCTTACCGCGCATGTCGATTTTGCCGCCATGGCGCGCAGCGCGAGCGCGGCCGGCGCGGTCGTCTATGGCCCGATCGACCAGGGCGATTTCCTGCGCGCCATCGGCATCGACTTGAGGACAAAGGCGCTTGCCGAACGCGCCACTCTTGATCATGCAGAGGAATTCGAGCGAGCGCGAGCCCGGCTCGTAGGCAAGGGCCAGGGCGAAATGGGCGCTCTTTTCAAGACCATGGCGCTTGCCGACCGCAGACTGCGCCCGCCGCCCGGATTCCAATCCGCAAGCGCCAAATTCGCGTGAGCGCGGCTCAGTTCCTGACTGCGGGCTCGCTGCGGCTTCCAGGGCTCGCGCACGGCTTTTTCACCCGCCTCGGCGGCGTCTCCCGAGGCGTCCATGCGTCGTTGAACGGCGGCGTCGGCTCGTCTGACGCGCCGGAAGCGGTGACGGAGAACCGCACCCGGATCGCGGATGCGCTCGGAGTCGCGCCGGAGCGTCTCAGTGTGCCGTTCCAGATTCATTCGCCCGACGCGATGTCGATTTCTGCGCCCATGACGTCGCACACGCGCCCCCGCTGCGACGCGCTGGTCACGGCGACCCCAGGTCTGGCGCTCGGCGTCACGGGCGCCGACTGCGGCATGATCCTGTTCGCCGATGAGCGCGCCCGCGTCATAGGCGCGGCTCATGCGGGCTGGAAAGGGGCGCTGACGGGAGTGGTCGAAGCGACTGTCGCGGCGATGGAGCGGCTTGGCGCCAGGCGCGGCGACATTACCGCCGTTCTCGGGCCCTGCATCGGCCACGGGTCCTACGAGGTTGGTCCAGAATTCGTCGCCGCCTTCGCCGGCGCGGGCGACGACACGACGCGCTATTTCACCCCAAGCCGCAGAGAGGGCCATTCGATGTTCAACCTCAACGCCTACATCGCCGAGCGCGCTGCACGCGCCGGAGTCGGGCGCTTCGACGATTTGGGCCTCGATACCTATTCCGACGAGCGCCGCTTCTTTAGCTATCGCCGCGCGACGCATCGGAAGGAGCCGGACTACGGCCGGCTCATGTCGGTCATCGTCATGAATTGAGCCGGTGAACGCCGAATTCCGGTTGCTTGACAGGCCGTCCGGCCGCGACCAATTAAGGCCCAACCCGTTTTCTGACGGTCGGCGCCGGGTCGAAACGCGCCCCAAAGGGATTCTGCCTGTTCGCTCAGGCCTTGGCGAACCGGCTCGCGGGCGCCGGCGTCCGCTGCGGTTGGGCGATCGTCGCCGTCGAGGGGCGCGCGTGAGCGACCGGCGGTTGCGCCGCGCCGACAGCGCCGCCTTTCGACACGCAATGCGGGCGCTGTCTTCGGGGGTTGCGATCGTCGCTTGCGGTGAAGGCGAAACGCGCGCCGGCTGTACGATTATATCGCTCGCGTCCTTGTCGCTGGCTCCGCCGACGCTCATCGTGTGCCTCGCCCGTTCGTCCTCGACGCTCGTCGGATTGCGGGAGGCGAGCGCATTCTCGGTCAGCTTGCTCGCCGCGCGCCACCAGGCGCTCGCCCATCGCTTCAGCGGGCACAGCGGCGTGCATGGGACCCGCCGTTTCGACACAGCGCAATGGATCACGCTCTCGACCGGCGCCCCGTCCTCGCTGACGCGATCGCGGCTTTCGATTGCCTAGCGCATACTAGGGCGTGTCCTCATTTAAGCCAAGCGAGGGCGCAGGCGAGATGGATAGCTGCGAGGAAATTCCGCGCGGTCTTCTCGTATCGGGTGGCGATGGCTCGGAATTGTTTGAGAGCATTGAAGAAACGCTCGACGAGGTTACGTTCGGCCTAGCAGCCTGTCGGACTTAAATGAACGACGTGGGTTCTGGAAGGACCTGCGGTGTTTGGCGAGGTACAATGACGGCATTGATTCTCCTTGCGCCACGAACCGGGTCAGATGGACAATTTTCGTACGATCGACCGAGAGACGGGATATCTGCTTCCGCCTTCGGTTGACGAGTGGCTGCCGGAGAAACATCTGGCTCGGTTCATTGTCGAAGTGGTCGACGGGCTGGATCTCGGCAGGATGAGCCGGGACTATCGGGGCTCGGGTTCGGCTTCGTATCATCCCAGGATGGTGTTGGGGCTTCTGGTTTACGGCTATGCGACGGGGGTGTTCTCCAGCCGCAAGCTGGAGCGGGCGACCTACGACTCGGTGGCGTTTCGTTTCATCGCCGCGAACGATCATCCCGACCACGACACGATCGCGACGTTTCGGCGGCGCTTCTTGAAAGAGATCGAGAAGCTGTTCGTGGACGTTCTTCAACTCGCCCGCGAGATGGGGGTGCTGGAGATGGGGACGATCGGCCTGGACGGGACGAAGATCCATGCCAACGCAAGCCGGCACAGCGCGCTTTCCCATGAACACGCAGGCAAGATCGAGGCGCAATTGAAGGCCGAGGTCGCCGATCTGATGACCAAAGCCGAAGCGGCTGACGCGGCCGACGTTCCCGACGGCATGTCGATACCGGACGAACTGGCGCGGCGCGAGGAGCGTCTTCGTAAGATCGCCGAAGCGCGGGCGAAGATCGAGGCTCGGGCCAAGGAGCGTCATGCGCGCGAGATGGCGGAGCACGAGGCCAAAATGGCGGCGCGCGAGGCCAAGGCCGCGGCGACGGGAAAGAAGCCGGGCGGCAAGCCGCCGCAACCTGCGGCCGAAGGACCGCGACCGAGCGATCAGGTCAATCTGACCGATGAGGACTCCCGCATCATGCCGGCGGCCGGCGGCGGTTTCGAACAAAGCTACAACGCGCAGGCGGCGGTGGCGACGGGCAGCCTGCTGGTGGTGGCGATCGACGTGGTCCAGACGCCCAACGACAAGGGCCAAGTCGAGCCCATACTGGAGAAGATCGGCGCGTTGCCCGAGAATTTGGGGAAGGTCGAACATCTGCTGGCGGACGCCGGCTATTTCAGCGCGGGCAATGTGGACGCCTGTGCAAGGGCGGGCGTCGAGCCGGTGATTGCGATGGGCCGCCAGCCGCATCATCCGCCGCTGAGCGTGCGCTTCGCGCCGACGCCGGCAGCCCCGGAACAACCGACGCCGGTCCAGGCGATGGCCCATAAACTGAAGACGCCGGAAGGCCGCGCGCTCTACGCCTTGCGCAAACAGACGCCGGAACCCGTGTTCGGCATCATCAAATCCGTGCTCGGATTCCGTCAATTTTCCCTGCGTGGGCTCGAAAAAGTGCGCGGCGAGTTGGACTCTCGTGACCATGGCTTGGAATCTGAAGCGAATGTTCTCGCTCAGCCCCGCCTGAGAGGGGCCGAACGCCTACGAGGCGCGCCGACCAGCCCTAGGCCGAGGCTTGTCAAGGCTCCCCAAGGCTCAGTCGAAGCCACCGAAAAGCTCGATCGGACTACCTCCCACATCCAAACCGCGACAATCCACGCGATCGTCAGCCAAAATGAGCGCAGTCCGACAGGCTGCTAGAGGCTGAAGTTGCATCGGCGGGGGATTTGCGGTTGACCTTGGGCGGGATCACGGGTTCGATGCGGCGCACGGTCAGAGCATCGATGAAGCCGTCGGCGTCATAGCCCTTGTCGGCGATGAGGGCCTGCGGTTCGACTTCGGCCAGCAGCGCGACGGCCTGGGCGATGGCGTGGACTTGTCCGCCGGTCAGGCAGATCGCCAGCGGATTGCCGAGCGCATCAACGATCGCGTGGATCTTGGTCGTCAATCCGCCCCGCGATCGCCCGATCGCTTCTTCGCCGCCGTTTTTTTGGGCGCGCCCGCGCTATGCTGATGCGCGCGCACGATCGTGGCGTCGATCAGGGAATTCGCGCTCTGGTTGCATCCGCGCCGCCGGCGGACCGAGACCGCGCGTCGCGCCTCACTCCGGTCCGGTCGCCACCGGGCAGTCGGCGCGCGAGCCCCATTCCGCCCACGACCCGTCATAGAGGCCTCCGACCGCGCCGCCGGCCTCCTCCACCGCCAGCGCCAGGATGGCGGCGGTCACCCCGGACCCGCAGGTGGTGATGATGGGCTTGTGCAGGTCGATTCCATGCTCGGCGAACGCGGCCTTGAGCGCGTCGGGAGCTTTCAACGAGCCGTGCTCGATGATATCGACGAACGGCAGGTTGAGGCTGCCGGGGATGCGGCCGCTTCTGACGCCCGGCCGCGGCTCCGGGGCGACGCCCCGGAAGCGCTCGGCGGGGCGCGCGTCCACCACCTGGGCCGAACCGCTCTCGAGCGCCGCGCGCACTTCCTCCAGCGAGGCGACGAAGCCGTCGGCGGGCCGGGGAGCGAACGGGCGCGGCTTGGGATGGGCGTCGCCCGTTTCCAAGGGCCGCCCTTCCTTGATCCATTTCGGCAGGCCGCCGACGAGGATGTGCACGTGGTCGACGCGATAGGCGCGCAGCGTCCACCACACCCGCGCCCCGGCATAGAGGCCGAGCGCATCATAGACGACGAAACGCATGCCGTCGCCAAGGCCGAGCGCGGTCATCGCTTTGGCCAGCGCTTCGGGTTTCGGCAGCATGTGCGGCAGGCCCTGGTCCTGATCGGCGATCAGGTCGATGTCGAAGAACACGGCGCCGGGAATGTGCTTGAGCCGGAACTCGGCCGCGCCGATGCGTCCGGTGTTGGGCAGGTGCCAGGAGGCGTCGATCACGCCGAGATCGGGGTCGCCGAGCTCCGCGGCCAGTTCGGCCGTGGTGCGGAAATTGCGCGAGGGCATGGGGTTTCAATCCGCTTGAGTGGCGGCGAGCGCAATGCGCACGCGCCGGTTGATCTTGCCCTTTTTCTCGATTCCCGTCACCGACGCGCGGCCGATTTCGCCGGTGCGCGCGACATGCGTTCCCCCGCATGGCTGGAGATCGAGGCCCTCGATCGCGACCAGGCGGACCCGGCCGGTTCCCATCGGCGGCTTGACCGACATGGTCTTGATCAGGCTGGGGTTGGCCTCGAGCTCCGCGTCGGCGATCCAGCGCTGGCTCACCGCCGCATCGAGCGCAATCAGCTCGTTGAGCCGGCGCTCGACGTCCGCCCTGTCGAGGACGGCCTCGCCCGAGTCGAAATCGAGCCGGCCCTCCGCGTCGCCGACCGATCCTCCCGTGACCGGATAGGGCGCCACGACCGACAGCAGATGCAATGCGGTATGGGCGCGCATGCGCTTGTAACGCAGTTCCCAGTCGATGCGCGCGATCACCCGCGCGCCGGGGCGGGGCAGGGGGGCCCTTTCGGCGGGCACATGCAGAATGGTCGCGCGGTCCGCATCGTAGATCGCGCTGACGATCGGGACCGCCGTCCCGTCTTCGAGCACGAGCGTCCCTTTATCGCCGCTCTGTCCGCCGCCTTGCGCGCAAAAGACCGTGCGATCGAGCGCGACGCCGCGCGGTTCGGACGACAGCACCATCGCTTCCGTCTCGACCCGATAAGCGTCTTCGCGAAACAGCGCTTGCGTCATTGCACGAACACCTGGGGCGCGCCGCCTTTTGCTTCCAACCAATCCGGAACCGGCAGGCTCTTCGAGCGCAGGAAGGCCGGATTGAAGAGCTTGGAGGCGTATCGGGCGCCGGAATCGGACAGGAGGGTCACGATTGTATGGCCGGGACCGAGCTCGCGTGCCAGATGCATGGCGCCGGCGATGTTGATTCCCGATGAACCGCCGAGGAGCAGCCCTTCCTGAACTACCAGATCGAACACGATCGGCAGCGCCTCCTCGTCGGGAATTTGGTAGGCGAAATCGACTGGCGCGTCTTCCAGGTTAGCGGTGATCCGGCTCTGGCCAATGCCCTCGGTGATTGAGGAGCCGGAGCTCTTCAGTTCGCCTGTCGTATAAAATGAATAGAGCGCTGCCCCCAATGGGTCAGCGATCGCGATCTTGATGTCTCGGTTACGCTCCTTCAGCGCCATTCCAACGCCAGCGAGGGTCCCGCCGGTGCCGACCGCACTGACGAAGCCATGAACTTCGCCGCCGAGATCGTCGTAGATCTCCGGGCCTGTCGTTTCATAGTGTCCCCGCCGGTTGGCGACATTGTCGAACTGGTTGGCCCAGACGGCGCCGTTGGGCTCAGTCTTGGCGAGCGTCTCGGCGAGGCGACCCGAATAGCGCACGTAATTGTTGGGGTTGGAATAAGGGACGGCCGGAACCTCGATCAGCTCGGCGCCGGCAAGGCGCAGCATGTCCTTCTTCTCTTGCGTCTGGGTGTCGGGGATGACGATCACGGCGCGATAACCGAGCGCGCTCGCCACCATGGCAATGCCGATTCCGGTATTGCCCGCCGTGCCTTCGACGATGACTCCGCCGGGGCGCAATGCGCAATGCCCGACCGCGTCATTGATGATCGCCATCGCCGCGCGGTCCTTGACCGATCCGCCCGGATTCATGAATTCGGCCTTGCCCAGAATCGTGCATTCGGTCGCCTCGGAGGCGGCGCGAAGCTTGATGAGGGGCGTGCGGCCGATCGCGGCGACAACATCGCGTACGGGCTTCATTGCGCTCCTCTGGGTTGAAAGTTCAAGGGTAGGCGACGGCGCGTCTTGCGACAAGCCTCGGCTCTTGCCACAAACCGACGCGATCATGGGGGAGCGTGTCGGTGTTTTTCTTCGTCTCGAAGATATTCTGGATGCTTGCGTCGCCGATCAACCTCTTGTTGTTCGGCGCGCTCATCGGCGTATTGCTTTGTTACGGCCGGCGCGCGCGCTTCGGGCGCGCCCTTGCGCTCACGGCGATCCTCATCTTGGTTGCGGCGGCGACCTTGCCGCTGGGCATACTCTTGATCGCGCCACTGGAGGAACGCTTCCCTGTATCGCCGCCGGATCTGCCTCCGCCCGAGGGGATTATCGTGCTTGGCGGAGCGATCAACGACCAAGTGAGCGCAGCCCGGCAGGAGACCGTATTCGACGAGGGCGGCGAACGGGTTACCGAGGCCGTCATTCTCGCCAAGCGCTATCCGCAGGCCCGGGTGGTCTATACCGGCGGCAGCGCGTCATTCACCGGGGTGATATCCACGGAGGCGCTGCAAGCCCGAAAACTCATGTCGCAGATGGGGATCGCGCCGGAGCGGGTGACGATCGAGGACAAATCGCGCAATACAGATGAGAATGCCCGCTTCACCGCGGCGATCGTCCATCCGCAACCGTCGCAGCGCTGGATCATCGCCACCTCCGCCTTTCACATGCCACGCGCGATGGGCGTCTTTGAGAAGGCGGGATTTCACCCGATCGCCTATCCTGTGGCTTTTCGCACGCTCGGTCGATGGCGCGACGATCTGAGATTGACGTTCGAGCCGGCCCGAAACCTGCGGGTTTTCGAGCTTGCCCTGCATGAGTGGATCGGGCTCGTGGCCTATTGGGCGAGCGGGCGGATCGACCATTTGTTTCCGGGACCTGGAAACAACGGAGATAGGGCGTGACCCCCCCCGGCGGCGCGCACGTCCAGACTTGTTTTCGCAGCGCAACTGACTAGAGTGTGGGCAGAATGAGTTATGCCCAATATCTAGGCGCCCCGCCCACTGTCGCCATTGGATCAATCCAGCTTAAGGGACGCGCGCTGCTCGCCCCGATGTCGGGCGTCAGCGATCTGGCGATGCGGCGGATCGCCAGGCGCTTCGGGGCTGCGCTGGTGTTCTCGGAAATGGTCGCGGCCGACACCTTTCTCCAAGGCGATGCCGAAGCTTCAATGCGCGCCGAGGGCGAGGGATTGGCCCTCCACGCGGTTCAGCTTCTCGGCCGCGAAGCGCGGCCTTTGGGGCAAACTGCCCGCAGGGTGGTCGACGCCGGCGCCGCGCTGGTTGACATCAATATGGGCTGCCCGTCGCGGCGGGTGTCCGGCGCTCTGGCCGGCGCAGCCCTGATGCGCGATCTTGATCACGCTGAACGTCTCATATCGTCCGTCGTCGAGGCGGTGTCGGTTCCCGTTACTGTCAAGATGCGCTTGGGTTGGGACCAAACATCGTTGAACGCGCCGGAGCTGGCGCGACGGGCCGAGCGAGCCGGCGCGCGAATGGTGACGGTTCACGGCCGCACTCGCGCCCAGTTCTATGACGGGTGTGCCGATTGGAGCGCCGTCCGCGCGGTCGTCAGCGCGGTCGCAATCCCAGTCGTCGTCAATGGCGATTGCGCGACCGCGGAAGACGCGCGCGCAATGCTCGCCCTTTCCGGCGCCGCGGGATTGATGGTCGGGCGGGCGGCGGTTGGCGCGCCCTGGCTGGTCGGCGCCATATCGCGCGCGCTCGCTACCGGTGGTGCGTTGAGGGAGCCGCCCCTAGAAGAGCGCCGCGAGGCCGCGCTCGAACATCTTGATTGGCTTGTTGGCAAACTCGGCCCTCGAGCTGGACTTCGCCATGCGCGAAAACACCTGGCGGCTTATGCCGATCGGAATGGGGCGGACGAAGCGCTTCGGCGTGAGCTGGTGACCAGCGACGACCCGCCCTGCGCGCGAGGACTGCTCTCTCGCGCCTTTGACGGCGATTGGGCAAGGCAAGCGGCGTGACGGCGCACCCAGCCCAGCGGCGCCCGGACGCCGCAAAAGTGCTGAACGCGCTCGCTCAGCCGCTGCTGACGGTTGACGTGCAAGGCATGGTGACCGACGTCAACGTGGCGGCCGAGACTTTCTTCGACATGGGGCGCGGTGCGCTTCTGCGCTCGCGGCTCACCGACCTCATTCCGTACGATTCTCCAATTCTGGCTCTCGTCGCCGAGGCGCTGAGCAATCGCGCGACCGTCAATGGTTACAAGATCGATATTTCGACACCGCGGATCGGCAATCGAAACGATGTCGATGTTTTCATCGCGCCCTTGCCCCAGAGCGACGACGCAGTGGCGATAATGCTGCAGGAACGTGCTATTGCCGAAAAAATAGACAGGCAATTGACGCATCGCAGCGCAGCGCGCTCAATCAGCGCGCTCGGGCTCATGCTGGCGCATGAGATTAAGAACCCGCTTTCCGGCATTCGCGGCGCCGCCCAATTGCTGGAGGCAAACGCGGGCGATGAGGACCGCGGGCTGACGCGGCTCATTTGCGAGGAAACAGATCGGATCGTCAAACTCGTCGATCGGATGCAGTCCTTTGCCGATTTCGACGCCGTCGCAATGGGAAGACCTCAACATTCACGCCGTCTTGGACCACGTCAAGCGTTTGGCTCAGGCCGGGTTCGCGCGCCACATCCGTTTTGTTGAGGCCTACGATCCGTCGCTTCCGCACGTGCACGGATCTCGCGATCAACTGATCCAGGTGTTCCTTAATCTAGTGAAGAATGCTGCCGAAGCCATTGGGAATGATAGCGTTGATGGCGAGATGACACTCACGACAGCGTACCGTCCGGGGGTGCGGTTGCGCACGACGCCAAGCGTCCACCCGGTTGCCCTGCCGCTTGAGATCTGCATTCGGGACAATGGCCCGGGCATTGCCCACGAGATACTCGGTAATCTGTTCGATCCGTTCGTGACGACCAAGGCCAACGGCTCTGGTCTAGGTCTTGCATTGGTCGCCAAGCTGATTGGCGACCACGGAGGCATTATCGAGTGCGAGTTGCACCCGCGCAGGACGACGTTTCGCGTGCTGATGCCGTTGCGCTTGCCGCGTGCGGCGGTGAGATGATCGGCCGAGCGCGGGGGCGAAGGAGCTAATGGGAATGCCGTCAGGGCATATTCTTGTTGCCGACGACGACGCAGGGATTCGCACCGTTCTCAATCAGGCGTTGACCCGCGCCGGTTACGAGGTCCGCGCGACTGGAACGGTTGCGGGGCTTTGGCGCTGGGTGGCGGCGGGCGAGGGGGATCTCGTCATCACCGACGTCGTCATGCCCGACGATAACGCTTTTGACCTCTTGCCGCGCATCAAGCGGATGCGGCCTGATCTGCCGATTATCGTCATGAGCGCGCAGAATACCTTCATCACTGCGATCAAAGCCTCGGAGCGCGGCGCCTACGAATACCTGCCCAAGCCTTTCGATCTGCGCGAACTGGTGGCGATCGTCGGTCGCGCGCTGGCCGAACCCAAGCGACGACGCGAGGAGCCGGAGGCGCCGGGCGAGGTGATGCCGATCGTCGGCCGCTCGCCAGCGATGCAGGACATTTTTCGAATTCTTGCCCGGCTCATGCAAACCGATCTCACCGTGATGATTTCCGGCGAATCCGGGACAGGCAAGGAACTGGTCGCGAAAGCGCTGCACGATTATGGCAAGCGCAAAGGCGGGCCGTTCGTCGCCATCAACATGGCCGCCATTCCACGCGATCTCATCGAAAGCGAGCTGTTCGGCCACGAGAAAGGCGCCTTCACTGGCGCGGCCGCCCGTTCCGTTGGCCGCTTTGAGCAGGCGGAAGGCGGAACCCTGTTTCTGGACGAAATCGGCGACATGCCAATGGAAGCCCAGACGCGCCTTCTTCGCGTGCTGCAGCAGGGCGAATATACGACTGTTGGCGGCCGCACGCCGATCAAAACGAACGTGAGGATCGTCGCGGCGACGAACAAGGACCTCCGCTTCGCGATCCAGCAAGGGGCCTTTCGGGAGGATCTATTTTTCCGCCTCAACGTCGTGCCAATCCGCCTTCCGCCGCTGCGCGAGCGCCCGGAGGACATACCTGATCTCGTGCGCGCCTTCTTCCAACGTGGTTCGAGCGAAGGCCTGCCGGTCAAGACATTCGAGCCCGCGGCCATGGAGCGGCTCCGTCGCTATCCTTGGCCCGGAAACGTGCGCGAACTCGAAAATCTGACCCGTCGCCTTGCCGCGCTCTATCCCCAGGATGTGATCGGGGAGGCTTTGATCGAAGCCGAACTCAACGTTGGGGCGTCGCCTCTTTTTCTGCCGCTGGCGGCAGGAGACGATGGAAGGAAACGGGTCGCGCCGGCGGCCGCTCAGATCGCCGGGGATGGTTTCGACGCCGCAATGGAGCGCGCGGTCGCCGATCTCTTCCGGTCGTTTGCCGGCGCGAACCCTCAGGTCGGGCTCTATCACCGCGTTCTGCACGATCTCGAAGCGCCGCTGATCGCCGCCACCCTCACCTGGACCCGCGGCAATCAGATCAAGGCGGCGGAAATCCTTGGACTGAACCGCAACACCCTGCGTAAAAAAATCCGCGACCTCAACCTTCGCGGCGTTGCCAGCTTTCGTTGAATCGGCGCCTGGAAGTCTCGGCAATCCGCGCGGATCGCCGATGGGCCGGCCGACAGGCCGGCGCTAACTGAACATGGAATGAATCTGTCCCCATTGCCGGGGAAAATTGAATTTGCGTCCAAGTGCGACGTAGTCGTCAATCCACGTATCAATCTCGCGACAAAGATCGTCGAGATCATGCACGGTTACAAGGCGGGTCCGGATTATTTCGGTTCGGTCAAGATTGGACGTGGTAACTAGACATGTTCCGGCTTCGGAACCCTCTGGATCCCACATTCCGTGGACAAGCTCATTGCGCTCTTGCCGCAAATCGTCGGCGCGGGTCAATAATTCTAAAACGGGCGCGCTCTGTTCGGCCTCATGCTCATGAGAGTTTAAGAGCGTCCGAATCCACTTGGATTGGGTAGATATAGGAACGCTATTTGCGACGACGGACAGCGCCCTGGTCTGCAAAGAGAAGAGTTCCAAGCAGTAGGGTGATTGATTTTTCAAGCGCCGTCCAACGTGTTACGATTCGGCCCATGCGCAAGCAGAGTTCATCGCCTACAGGAGCTAGAAAGTATTCCGGCATGCCCGCTTCTCTTATGGACGATAAAGCCGCCGAAGCGGAAGCGACGATGAGGCGTCGCGTCGCTATCAGACAACCCTTGCGCGGATACTCGCTACGCCGCCCGACCATAGGAAGAAACCCGGCGTGAGTCCGAAAAAGCGCGGCTGTCCGCCGAAAGAAAGGAACCCGGCAAAAAAGCCGGGCTCCGACGTTTAACGGCTTACTGACGATTGCATGGTGGATTCAGGCTATGGCGCAGATCGGTCTCGATAGCCACCCGTGCGGCATTCCCACCTTTGACCACGAGGGTGCAGATGTGAGTGGCCCCATGAGCGCATATGCTATCCCATCGATGATGGGACAGAAGTTCATCGGTAAGACGTCGGGAAAAATCGTCCGTCTCGCCGATATATTTCGCGTACCACGAGCCCCCGGAGAGCCCCGCGAAAATATATACGCCGGGCAGTGCGAGATACTTCGTCCTAACTGGGTGAAGCCAGAAGCCGTATGATGTTCCGCTTTTCCCCCTTCCAATTGAGAGTTGGAATGGGGTTGACGTTTTGATTGAGAGCATTAGACATATAACGTAGTCCTTATATCCGAGGGTTACGATAAGGGCCGCTGCATAGCGGCCCCCTGGCCCAGACGCGGGAACGTCTAGGCCGTTTCTCATTATCCATGAGGCGGAGGGTTTTGTCGATACCTAGCTAGGGTAGCTGCCCAAGAACACAACATGTTGTGGATAAAAAGGTTTAACGCAGCGTTAAGAGAGCGACGGGTTGACAGCATCAGTCGTGTGCGAGCCGCCGACGCCTCGAATTCAAGTGCATGATCGCCGATGGCTCGATGAAATCAGGAAAGTTGGGAAAGACTTCCCTTTTGACGAAATGTCGGATATCATGTTCAGATAACGTCAAAGCCGAGCAGGCCGTGCCGAGCCTTTTCGAGGTCGCTTGAAGCTCCGCGATCCGCTGGACGTAGGCCTTTTTGGGTCGAGAGAGCGTGTGTGGGGCGAGAGCGCGAAACAAAAGACGGTTAGCCCATTGAAAACAAACAATCTGGCGAAATCCATGATTTCGCGCCCCCAATGATCTCAATGGCTTACGCCACTCGTCGCGAAGCCTTTGGTTTCGCTCGGCGAAAAGTTCCTTTCGCTTTTGCTGTTTTGGGCCGCGTCGACGCATGAAACGCAACGGCGGGTGGCCTCCCTTCGCGCCTCAAATCGCGACCTCGCTCGGCCTGCGCTGACCGGCGTCGCAGCGCTCAGAGTTCAGAAGGAACTGCCAAGGCTCCCTCGACAACCGCCAGTGTGCTCCGGCCGGAAAAAGTTGCGCAAAGGAGGTGCTAAGCCTCTGAAATAATAGGCGCGCGCAATCTTGTGCGCGGGCGCGCCGGGCCGCTCGCTCGGCTTCTTGTATGGATTCGACGCGAAAAGCACGTTTCGCCACAAAAAGCGCCCGTTTTCGCTTGCAAACGTGAGGCCGGTTCGCGAGGCCAATTAAAGCGTCGCAGTTGAGCAACATCGTTGCGCTTTTACCACGGAAGCGCTAAAGACCTCCGCAATTGCGCGAAGAGTTTCGCGGCCTTCGGTTCACTGATTTGACTGGGACGACCACTATCAACGCGCGCGGGTCGGCGCTTCTGGACGACAGCCCACCGACCGGCCGATTTGGAATCATCGTCGTCGGCGCGGCCTTCGTCCTCGCTCTGGCGACGTTCCTCGTTTTTGCCGGCTTCACGCCTATCATTCCAACGGCGACCGTCGTCCTTACCCTAATGTTGGGCGACGGGTTGGTCGTCGTCATCCTCATCATCCTCATTTCAATGGAGCTGGCGCGCCTAAGAGCGGCCCGTCGGGCGGCCCGGGCGGGCGCTCGGTTGCACAGCCGAGTGGTGGCTCTATTTTCGTTGGTCGCCGCGATTCCGGCTATCATCACCGCGGTCGTGGCTACGGTTTCGGTCGAGTGGGCGATCAACCCGCGCTTCATGAGCGACGTCGCAGCCTTTATCGACGAATCCAACCAGGCGACCCAGCTTTACCGCGAATCCCAGTGCCGCGCGCTTTTGCGCGACGTCGAGTTGACCGCCGGCGATATCGCCCGCAGCTCCATGCTGCTCCAATCGGATCCCGCTCAGTTCAAGGAATACTTCAGTTCGCGCTCCAAAACGCTGGGTTTCACCGCCGCCGCGCTGATGAAGAGCGACGGAGTTCCGATCGTCGTGGCGCAAGGCTCGGACGACAAACTGATAGCCAGGCCTGACCCGTCTGACTTCCAGGACGCCCTGAACGGTGAGGCGCTCTGCGGCTTCCTTGGGGTTGGCAACATCTTCGTCGGCATTCGGCCTATCTCCGGCGCCGGAGGGCAATTCCTTTACGCCGCGCGAGGGATCGACCCGTTGGCGGCCAAGGTCACGGAAGACGCCGCTCTCGTCTCGAACATGTGGGGACGCTTCGAGGCTCACAGGCACAGCCTCGAACTTGGTTTTGCGACGGTTTTCGTGCTCCTTGCGCTCACGATGCTGTTTTCCGCGATCTGGCTGGGCCTGGCCTTCGCCAACCGCTTGGTCGGACCGATCCGCCGCCTGATCCGCGCGACCGACGAGGTCGCTTCCGGCAATCTTCGTGTTCAAGTGCCAACGCGCCGTTCTGATGGAGACCTTGGCCATCTCGGAGACACGTTCAACAAGATGACGTCGGAGCTGTTACGCCAACAGACCGGCCTGATCGACGCGAACGCGCTTAATGATGAGCGCCGCGCCTTTATCGAGGCGGTGCTGTCGGGGGTGCCTGCAGGGGTTCTCGGCGTCGACAACGATGGAACCATCACGATTTCCAACGCCGCCGCCGAGCGGCTGCTTGGTGGCGACCTCGGCCTCATTGGACGGCCGCTCAACGCGGTCCAGCCCAGCATTGGATTCATTTGGGAACAGGCCCGATCACTCAGGCTGCGACTTCATCAAGGGCAGGCGACCGTCCTCCGGGACGGTCGCGAGCGAGTTCTCAACGTTCGCGTTACCGGAAATCCGGGACGCGATGATCGCGCCAGCGTCATCACGCTCGACGACATCAGCGACCTTGTGACCGCTCAACGCACCGCCGCGTGGGCTGACGTCGCCCGCCGTATCGCGCACGAGATCAGGAATCCGCTAACGCCAATCCAACTCTCAGCCGAGAGGCTGAAGCGGCGCTATGGTCGCCACATCGTCGAGGGCAGGGACATATTCGACCAATGCACGGACACAATTATTCGCCAAGTGGACGATATCAAACGCATGGTCGACGAATTCTCATCCTTTGCGCGCACGCCGAAGGCGCGCCCCGCGCGGGACGACCTCACCGATTGCGTGCGCCAGGCGATCTTCCTGATGCGGGTCGGGCGCCCGGACATCACTTTTGAAGAGCAACTGCCAGACGAATCTATTTTCGCCGAGTTCGATCGTCGACTGGTGTCGCAAGCGCTCACCAATGTGTTGAAGAACGCGACAGAGGGCATCGATGCATTGGGTGAGCACCACGCCCAAGGTATCGTGGTTAGTACGTTGTCCGTTGATGGCGCGGACTTTGCCGAGATCGCGGTCAGCGATAATGGCAAAGGATTTCCGCGCGAGGATCGACACCGCCTCATCGAGCCTTATGTGACGACGCGAGCCGAGGGAACCGGGCTCGGGTTGCCGATTGTCGTCAAGATATTCGAGGACCATGGCGGCGGCGTCGATCTCCTCGACGGGCCGACGCGCCTCGATGGCGGCCGGGGCGCCAAGGTGTTGATGAGATTGCCTTTGGGTCGCGCCGAAGAGAATGCAACGGCCCCGAAGAATGAGAGGATAGGTTCGTCCTGATGGCCGCTGACATTCTTATCGTTGATGACGAAGACGACATCCGCGGACTCGTCGCAGGGATCCTGGAGGATGAGGGGCACGGTGCGCGTCTGGCGCGCAATTCAGACGAGGCGATTGCAGCGGTTGAAGCGCGCCGTCCACAACTGATCCTCCTCGACATCTGGCTGCAGGGCTCGAAATTGGACGGGCTACAGCTGCTCGAAGCGATCAAGCGCCAACATCCGAACGTGCCGGTGGTGATGATTTCGGGGCACGGCAACGTTGAGACCGCAGTGACGGCAATCAAACTTGGCGCCTACGACTTTATCGAAAAACCGTTCAAGGCGGATCGTCTCATTCTTATCGCCGAGCGGGCGTTAGAGACTTCGCGGCTAAAGCGCGAGGTCAACGATTTGCGCGCCCGCGGCGGCTCTGTCGACCGGATGGTCGGGTCTTCGTCAGCGATCTTGAACCTCAAGCGGGTCATCGAAAAACTCGGACCGGCCAATTCGCGCGTTCTCATTTCTGGCGCCGCTGGATCGGGCAAGGAACTGGCCGCAAGGCTCATTCACGAAAGTTCGGCCCGCGTTGATGGTCCCTTTGTCGTCATTAACGCGCCAGCAATGTCACCTGAAGGAATGGAAGCGGAACTCTTCGGAGTCGAATCCGGCGTAGAGGGGCAGTCACGGGTTGGCGCACTCGAGGAGGCGCACGGCGGTAGCCTGTATCTGGACGAAATCGCCGATATGCCACGCGAGACGCAGGCCAAAATCCTCCGCGTTTTGGTCGATCAGAACTTTCAGCGCGTGGGCGGCGCCCTGCGTGTTTCCGTTGATGTTCGCATCATCTCGTCGACGAGCCGGGATCTGGCGGAGGCGATCACCGAGGGGCGTTTTCGTGAGGATCTATTCCATCGGCTCTCGGTGGTGCCAATTCGGGTTCCGTCGTTGGCGGAGCGCCGGGAGGACATCCCCGAACTCGTTCAATATTTTTTGAAAGTTACGGCAGCTAGTATGGGGGTTGCGCCGCGTCGGATCGGCGGGGACGCGATGGCGGTGCTTCAATCGCACGACTGGCCGGGAAACATTCGTCAACTCAGAAACAATGTTGAACGATTGATGATCCTGGCGCTTGGCGATCCCAACGCCGAAATTTCAGCATCAATGCTTCCGGCCGAGGTTGGCGCTCTTGTGCCGGTGGTGCCGAGCGGCATTGGCGGGGAGAAATTATTGAGCCTTCCGCTTCGCGAGGCGCGGGAAGCGTTCGAGCGCGACTATCTGGTCGCTCAAATCAGCCGCTTTGGCGGCAACATATCGCGAACGGCTGAATTCATCGGCATGGAGCGTTCCGCGTTGCATCGAAAGTTGAAGTCTCTCGGCGTCGAATAGAGCGCTCTTTCGGTCGTGAAAGCCTCTTTAACATTGTATTTTAGGTTTATGAGTTCGCTCGCCCTCTTTTCTATGATATGAGCTTGCAGAACTGCGCGTCACCAAAGGCGCGGGTGACTTCCGAACAACGCTGGCCGGAAAGGCCCAACAAACGGAAACACGCATGGCAACCGAGAAGGCGCAAAACCTCCAGGACACGTTCCTCAATCACGTGCGAAAGTCCAAGACGTCAGTCACGATTTTTCTCGTTAACGGAGTGAAATTGCAGGGTTTCGTTACTTGGTTCGATAATTTCTGCGTCCTGCTTCGGCGCGACGGACACTCGCAGCTGGTCTATAAGCACGCAATCTCCACGATCATGCCGGCGAGCCCAATCACCATGTTCGAGGCGGTCGACGAAGACGCTCGTTGACACTCGTCCGTCTCGTAAAGCGGCAGACGAACGGGAGCGGAGGATTGTGACTACGCGCGCGTTGGTCATCTGTCCAACTCTTGCCCGAGATCCGAAGGACGCGCTGCGCAGCCCCGAGGCGCGGCGCGAAGAGGCGGTCGGCTTGGCGCGCGCCATCGACCTCGCGGTGAGGGGATCCGAAAGCGTTGCGCTAAGCGCGATCCGGCCGGCGACCTTTATTGGCAAGGGTAAAGTCGAAACGATCGCCGCCCTGGTGAAGGCCGAGGAGATCGATCTTGTGGTCATGGACTGCGCTTTATCCCCGGCGCAGCAGCGCAACCTCGAAAAGGCCTTTGGCTGCAAGGTCATCGACCGCACCGGGCTCATCCTGGAGATTTTCGGCCTGAGGGCCCGCACCGCCGAGGGCGCGCTGCAGGTGGAACTCGCTCACTTGAAATACCAGCGCTCCCGTTTGGTTCGCTCGTGGACCCACCTTGAGCGGCAGCGCGGCGGATTCGGCTTCCTCGGCGGACCGGGCGAGACCCAAATCGAGACCGATCGTCGCCTGATCGGCGAGCGCATCGTCCGCATCGAACGGGAGCTCGAGGCGGTCAAACGCAGGCGCGCCCTGCAACGAGCGAGCCGCAGCGATGTGCCTTATTCGATCGTCGCGCTGGTCGGCTACACCAACGCGGGGAAGTCGACCCTGTTCAATCGGCTGACTCGCGCCGAAGTGACCGCGGCCGACATGCTGTTCGCCACACTCGATCCTACAATGCGCCTCATCAGGTTGCCCCATGGCGGTTCGGCGATCCTTTCCGACACGGTCGGCTTCATCTCCGATTTGCCGACGACCCTTATATCCGCCTTTCGCGCCACGCTCGAGGAGGTGCGGGCAGCCGATGTCATCGTGCACGTGCGCGACATCTCGCACCCCGACAGCGAGGCGCAGAGCCAGGACGTCGAGGCGGTTCTGGGGGAAATCGGCGTCGCAAATCTCGCCGATCGCGTCATTGAGGCCTGGAATAAGGTTGATCTGCTTGACGCGGACGCGCGAGCCGCGCTTGCTCAGGAGCAGGAAACGAAAAACACCGCGCCGCTCGCCATTTCCGCGGCGACCGGGGAAGGGATCGATCATCTTCTGTCCGCGATCGAGGATCGCCTGGCTCGCGGCCGGCCTGAACTCGAACTGATGCTCGACGCCAGCGACGGGCAGGGGCTGCATTGGCTTTACGAACATGCCGAGGTCATGAACCGCCGTGATGAAGACGGCGGGCTCCGCCTCACCGTGCGCGTTCCCCCGGACCAGATCGAACGGGTCAAAAGGCGGTTCCCTGTCGGGCGGGGCTCAAGCCCGATCCCGCCCGCCGACGCCTGACCCCCGCGACCGGATACAACCAGGACGCGAATTACGGCCAAATAAATCCAAGCTAATCCAAGTTAATCCAAGGAAATTAGCCCTAGATAAGGACGCGCCGCCTGCCCACAATTTTGGGCAACATCACATTTTTCAGAACTACCGCGCGTTGCGCTTCGGTAATACCACAACTACTGTAATACGCAGGCTATTCTATCAATACGTTCATGATGGCAAACTAATACATCGCTACTATTGCGCACACGTGACACAGCTTACTTACAACCCCAGCAATTCCAGGGCGTTGCGGACCGCTGTGGTGCAAAGTTATCGCACTGTGGCAATAGTGCGCCGCTCGCGTCCGAACCTCCGATGTCAGGCGGGCCCACGAGCGCCGCTGGCGGCCCCACGGGCCCGGCTGGTGAAAGGCATAACCTCCGCCCGCGTCCGCACCGTCGCCCTCCCTGGTGCGCCTACGCTCGCCCTCCCGCCTGCCGTGCGCAGCGCCAAGCCGTCCTCGCGGGAGCCTCCACGATCGCCGCTGGCGGCCCCACGGGCCTCTGGCGAGCCCGTGGGCAAGTTTTCCGCGCTGGCGGGTGTGAAGGCCCCCGATCGGGTCGAGGGCAGGCTGTGCGGCGAGGCGAGAAGGGCCAAGGGCGGGCAAAGGAGGGCGAGGGAATGGGCGGGGCCAGCGTAAAAGGGCCGTATTGTCGCCGCTCGCGTCGGCGCGGCGGCTGACCCCCCAAAGTCGTTCGTTTCCATAATTGTTGATTTTAGAACTCGTGTTCTCTACCCGTCTCCGTGACAGCTATCGAGCGAGGAGTGAAGCTTTTCTCACTTCGTGGGAGCATTCAGCACATGATCTCGCCTGATGACAAACGCCCAAGTGCTGACCTGCTTCGGGACTATCAGGAGCTAGTGAAGGCCGCCTATCCCACACAAGTGAATTCGTGGCCGCTCCTTACCGGGTGGAATATTGTGCAAGCGTCTTTTGGAGGATGGGTCGTACAAGTTTTCAAGGATGCCGGCCCGGTCCAAATCCGCTCGAAACCGTCGCGGCCGCCCCAGGCGTAGTGCCACGCCAAGTTGAATTTCGCCGAAACGCCAATCCAATCAATCCATTACAAAAATCAGGTGTTCAAGTCGGGTTTTGCGCGAACCGGACGACTGGAGTCGACGTATTGCCGACGTAGCAGACCGCAACCTTGGATGCCTCAATTGGGCGGATTCCGGACATTCCGGAACGGGAGCGTTGCGGCAGTTGTCTACACCGAGGGTGAACCGAAGGCAGACCTTAGCCTAGGTGGGTTAGGACGGACCGAGCTTACAAGCGACTTGCGGGAAGTCACGCGACGGCCGCAATGCCTGGTCCCTCAATCTTCAAGCGCGCCCGGATCGCATCGATCCTAGGTTGGAGTAACCCGCGATTGTTCTCGACGTAAATTGAACTCAAACCGCGCCGCACAATAATCTCAGAAATAAATCCCAGTTTTTCACCTAATTTGGCAAAGTAAAGATGAGGATCTGTTGTGTCAATTTTGACCGACTTGATTGCGGAGATAATCGCATCCTGCTTCACGGACGGGCACTGGCACCGCTGCTGTATAAATGCGGACATCGCATCTGCTTTATCGTGGATGAAACCGAAGACGATCAACTCCGGTGTGCCGTCGGGCAGTTCGATTACGTCGTCATTGGGCTCGGCCAGCGGAGGATTATCACCATCGATAACCGCGACCGCTGGCGCAGTGACAGTAGGATTGGCGTTATGGTGCTTAAGTACCTCGACGACATACGGATATCCGCCCGCCTTGTGCACCTGCACGTGATCGAAGACGTCGCGTGCATACTGCCGTAACATCTCCTCCACAAGGTCTTTGGCAAAATCATCTTCGACGAAAATCGCCGCATTCTTAGACACTGTGCCCGTGAGCGCGCGAAGGCTCTCAATCGTAAGCTTGCCCTGATAGGCGGTCCCGTCGATACACGCCCAAATCGCCTTCGGTGGCAAAACGTCGAGCGCGTATTCTGAGTGGGTCGTGAAGACGATCTGAGCCTTCTTACGCTTTGCGACATCGAATAGATACTCGACCATCTTGCGTGTCGCCAACGGGTGAAGCCCGTTCTCGATCTCCTCGATCAAGATGAGCGAGTTATCGTCAGCGCCCTCAATGCGCGAGACCATTTCGATGATCGACGCCTCACCTGCGCCGAAGTGGAACTGCGAGTAGTCGTTCGTTTGATGCATCCCAACAAGGATGCTCTTGGACGAGTTCGGACTTGAGCGATACGCGTTCGTAGTGCTTTGCATCCTTGCCGAGGATACGGCTGACATAGCCAACTACCGCCGCATCAATTGGCGTCTTTACGATCTCGGTTTTCTGCGCGATGCCGACGAACTGCCTGAACCTCGTCTGTTCGCTAGCCGGAACTGTCCGCTGGATCGGGATCACTATCACATTGCGTTCAACGACTGCGTCTCGCCGCCACTTGGCGGACACGAAGCGAGCGTTCCGCTGTATCGGTCCAGTCTTGTTCACCTTCCGGTCGATGATGTCATAGTCAATGCGCCAGTTCGCCATACTGATGTCGCCGATGTTTGACTTCGGAAAGAAGTCACCGGGCTTGACTTGCTTGTATGCAAGAGCGGCAGCGCCAAGGATGGTGGACTTTCCGCCGCCATTAGTACCGATGATTGCGGTGACCGGGAAATCGAATTTGATTGTCTGGTTCGTGAAGCTTCGAACGTTCGAAAGTCGAAGGCTTGGCAGATACTTCTCGTAGGAAAGCTTCTTGACCTTCTCTTCCAGGCTTTCGATGTCGGTCTGACGCACGTCCATGGCGGATCCCCTTCGTAAGGACAAACAGCCATAAGGAATGTCCGCGCCCAGTCGTTCAGCGCGCTCAGCGGCTACTGACGTGTGGTCATAAACGACCGTATGGGCTCCGGCAAACCAAACTGAAAACGGACTACCCGAATGACCGCAAAGGACGACATGATCCGTTCGCCGAGCCGCCAGTGAAAGACCGCTAATTGCGCGAAGGGGACGGCCGGTTTCGACGTTTTGCGGACTGTGGCGCAACTTCGGATTAGGACACACAGTCACCTTAGCCCGGGTTTTGATGGTGGTTTCCCTTGCTGGAGCGCACTTAAGTAGCTAATTGCTATTGTTGTGTTCTACGCGATAGCGGCACCCGGGAGGCGGCGATGGCGTTAGTTGACTGGCTTGAACGACTGCCGAAGGCGCGCAAGGTGTGGTTCGAGATTAAGAACGACGAGCCAACCCCAACAGGAATTCATAGAGGCGAAATGCTGCGGGCTGCCATTATTCAAAATGGATGGCGTGTGCATGAACTAATGAATGAGGTGAAGCCGGGTGATTGTATCGTTCACGTAGACACAATACCCGCTGGGCGATCTATTATTGGAATGTCAATTGTAAACGGCAATTGCAAACACAGGGGAGGTCGTTATCAAATACCATTACAGGACTTCGAGCCGATTGAGCTTTCACTCGACAACTTCATCGGTAATAACAAACGCAAGTTGCGGGGAATAATCGATGAAACTAACCCATCTAAGTTTCCGTTTCGTCGACAAGGCAAGGATTCGATCGCGATCGCCCAGAACTATTTTAGGGAAGCATCGTCCGAACTCGTGAAAATGATTGTCGGGGAGCTGGGCGGTACGGCCAGTAACGGAGATACCGGCGGCGAGAATCACCCAGGAAAGCGCGAGCGTCTGATCGAGGTATACGCCCGCGACCAGACGCTGGTCAATGAACTCAAGCAACTCTACAAAGGACGGTGCCAACTTTGCGGCTCAGAACCTTTTGACGGACGGTTCGGGGATCTTCTGGAAGGGCATCATATCCACTGGTTGAGCCGGGGCGGACCCGATACGCGTGATAATCTGGTGCTGCTTTGCCCCAGTCACCATGCGGCGATTCATGCCGCGGACCGTGTGTTGTTTGATCTGGACAGACTAGTGTTCGAGTTTCAGTATGAGCCGCCGAGCCCGAGAAGTTTGGTGATGACGACAAATTATTCGGTGCCGGTGCGGCTCGATCTCCATCTCAAAGCACAGCAGAAAAAAGAGCCATAGTCCCGCGGATAGGGCGCGGGGTTTTCAAAGAGCAATCACACCCCTCGCTGGCGAGCTTCATATATTTCATAACGAGCAGTCGACCCCCTTTCCTCAAGCGAGCGAACTCGCCACGCCCGCCCTGGGGCTCTCTTCCTGTACCGGACGGAGGGGAAGGGTAGCAAAGTATCAGATATGGGCGGTTTGCGTAGCAGACGATGAATTTCCGCTCTTTGCGCAAAGCGCAGGGTGTAGGGGCTTCAATGCTCGAGGCGTCAGGATCGACGGAGGCCGTGCTGGAGGCCGTCGGCGGAGGCCAAGCTCGGGGCGGAGGCCATGCTCGAGGCCGTCAGGATCGGCGGTGGCCGTCCTCGAGGCGTCGGGATCGGCGGAGGCCGGGGACGGGCTCCCAGACGGGGACGGCCGCGGCGTTTGCCCTACCCGGGCCAAACCCCGCCCGTGTACAACGACCTGCCGACAGTTACCGAAGCGTACGGAAGCGGGTGACTACGCGATCTTGGGAATAGCTATTCCAAAAATCTCGGCGATAGCGCCGACCACGCCCTTGACGCGCTCCTGCCGTTCGGCGAGGCGATCGGCTTCCGCCTGTCTTGCGGCCGCAACGGCGCGCTCGGCCGCTTCGGACCGCTGGCGCAAAGCATCGTTTTCCTCGCGCATGGCGCGCCAGTTGTGCGCCATCTGGCCCAACTGCCAGCCCGTGATGACACGAGCGTTAGGATCGATCCACTCGCCGATTTCAGGATGACCGATGATGCGAGGGCGTTTGACGATCTTTCCGGCAGGCATGGAGGGCGCTGGCGTCGGGATGATAGCCAAGGCGCGGGAGGATGAGAGCGCAGGTGCGGGAGCCGCGGCGCGTGACAGCGACGCTGCGCCGCGAGGCTCGGAAATGATGGAATGTGGCGCAGGCCCCGGATTTGCCGGTGAAAGCGGCGTATAGGCCGCTGGCGATCCGCGCTGCGCCATGAGCGCCGTTTTTGATGAAAGCCCTAAAGAGGCTTCTGCGTCGCCACCCTTGGGGAATTTCCACGTTCCATTTCTGATGCGCTCGCGGCGCTCCCGGTCCGCCTGTCGCTTCCGTTCGCGGTCGATCATGGTTCGCATTCCTCATGAGTGGAGGAATGCGAGTGTAACGCCAACCCCCGCGAAATAATAGAGGATAGATAGGTCGAGATATGATCGACATAGGGCCGAAAGCGCTGAGATAGGATCGAGATCGATTTAGATAAGTCTGCGCTTATTACAAAACGCAAATTAAATGCGATCAGCAAAATAAACATTAGGGCTGAATTACCACGGAAGGCAAATTATTAACAAGCACGACAAACACAATGTTGCCTCGATTGGTTCACTAGCCTGTGGATAACTTACCACAGCCTAGAATTTTCTCCGCTGCCGTCTTGCGAAGTCTTCGCCCGCGCCTCACCTTTCGGCTGTCGAGAGAGGATTGTCCCCTATGTTGGAAACGCAAGAGACGGCGATCGGCAGGCCACGACGCAGGCCGGTCAAACGCGTCGTCACTTATCCCGAACAGGTGTCGGCCCGCTTCGACAGGCCGACTTTCGACGCCCTGATCGCTACCGCTGCGAAAATGGGCGTCGCCAAAGGCCGACTTGTCGCCGAGATTGTCGAAGACGCGTTGAGGCGCGTTGGGGCGCTGGCCGAGCCTACGGACAGAGCCGCCTAGAAACGCAAACCGGCCCCGCGCTGACAACGTGGGGCCGGTTCAATTCAGTCGGCGTTGGAAGCGCCGGGATAGAAGGGAAAGTGACATTCAACCAAGCGGGATATGATCGAAATGACGCCGCCCGTCAAGGGCCTTCCTCGATTTCATCCGTAAATAATGACGCTGATTTGATCGGCGCGCTGGCGCGCTCGCCATGAGCTACGCCCGCGCCGCTCGACGCCGCGAAGCGCGCGGTTTCATCACCTGCCCCGGAGTTCTCCGATCCGTCGGCCCCCAAAGCGGCGTTGTCGGGCGCTTGGATGACGGTCGCCCTTGGACCGTTATATTCCCGAGTGATGAAGAGGCCCGCCGCTTTCTGGTCCTGCTAGGCCCCCCGCCCGCCTCAGAAGCTCGCCTACAGGCGGCTCTGAAAGCCGTGGGAAAGTGCGTGCGCTATGTCTGAGACGCGCCCCGTCTTTCCAAACGACCGCCGCGACCTTCCGCCCGCCATCGCCCACGTGGCGTCATTCGTGATCCCGCTGGCGTTCAACGTGCGCGATGGCCGCGAGGCGAACGAAAAGACCGTGGGCGGATGCGAGGGCGACCAATGCACGATCCCGACAAGGGAAAGCGTCGCCCATGGCTAAATCCTCTTGGGTCCCCTCAAAAACTCGCCGTCTCACCCGCGAGGAAGCGGCGCGTCTCGACGTCTCCTATTTCGCCAAGCGACGGGTCCGGGCGGATATCAAGCGCGTCACCAAACGCACGCGACTTTACACTGACCGGCAGGTCAACGAAGCCAAATTCGGTTCGAGCCGGGAAGTCAGAGCGGCGGAGCACAAGGCCCGCGCCCATACCGAAAAGCTCATCGTCATTCAGCCGGGCGGCTCGTTCGTCAACGTCGTGGTGCAGGGAACCGACATCACCAAAATTCGCGAACGCAATATCGCTATGGCTGAGGCGCGACCGCGCGACGGACATCACGGCAATCGCGCCCCTCTTGAACGCTTCATGAGGAGGTACAAGCGCCACTATGTCACCGATGTTGAGACTGGCCGACGGGTCGACCTGATCATGTCCCGAGAGGAGCTTGATAGCTCCAAGGCACAGATGAACATGCCGACACGCGATGAGATCGATCGTCGTTACACTGAAGATATGGCGGAGGTCTGAGTGTTCTCCGCCATCACCATTCTGAAATGCGCTTGCGGCGAGGTCCACCCTTCCGCGCTTACGCTTAAACCTCCCGGCCGCTTCGTCTGCGGAAATTGCCTTGGACGCGAGCGCGGAGCGAGAGAAGCCCGATGCGCCGAGTGTGGAGAGGTTGCGCCGGTCCACAAACACCATGTGTTCGGATGCGAGAATTCAGATGAGGTTGCGGACTGGTGCATCAATTGTCACCAGAAACACCATAAAGGTCGGAAAACTAAAAATGGGTAATTACCCACAAGAAATCTTTAATCCCGTTCTCGCTCGGCTCCGCGCCTTCTCATGGCCTGGCAAGAACGTCGGCGGTCCTATAAAACCATTCCCCGAAACCAACGATGACTTACTGCAATATATCTCGGAATGGGAAAATGGCGTCCGAAAAGGCAAGAATGCGAGACAACATTGCCGCTTCCAGGGTGAATTGCAGCGCCGGTACATCAAGCAGATTGCGGCCGCCATTCCAGAATGGGGAGCTTGGGGCGGTCGAACCTGCCTATTCGACGTCGAGACACAGAACGTCGAGACGGGGCAGGCGATGCGGTTCGGCGTCGCACAGATGCGTGGCTATAACTACCATGAGTTGATCGAGTTCATCCAACATCAGGGGCGGCCGCCTGATCGAGCCGAGCTCGACACATTGCGCGAGGTCTACATCTTCCACGACCTCGACATGATCGAGATGGACCCGAACCTCCGTGCAGCCTCGATCGCGATATTGGAAGATGTTTGCCAGTCCCGCGAAGCCGCATCTGGCATCCCGCACCATCTCATCACGCGCAACCAATTTGTCGAGGAAGTGCTGTTTTGCAATGGGAGGATCAAGGGCGCGATCCCGCTCCCTGTCCTAGTAATAGGTCACAAGCTCGACTTCGATCTTGAAAGACTGCCCGTATTCGACGCGGGAAAAGCGAAGGGCGATTTTTTCCACGGCGGATTTTCCCTCACCATGGGGCGAAGCGTCTTCAAGGGCGGCAAAAATAAAGGGAAGCCGAGCGGGCCGGTCGTCCAACTCAAGAAAATAGGCCCTGGAAAAAACAATTATCGTGCGGTCAGCCGGTTCAACGCTCATCTTCATACACATCAATTTGTCGACACGCTCATGCTCGCCAAGGCGCTGCTTGGGGCAGACACACCGGGTAGCATGGATGCGCTCTGCGACCTGTTCAAAGGATCGCTGCCTAAAGAGGATGTCGAACATTTCGAGCGGCTCACCCCCGACTACGTCGAATATTGCCTGAACGATGTCGAACGGACATGGTTCATCTATACGCAGCTGCGCGAGCTTTACCGTCAGCATGATCGGTCGACACCGATTTGGAGCATGTACAGCGTCGCATCGGTCGGGAAGGCCTATTACAAGGATTTTGGGGCCGGGCCATTCCTTGCCAAGAACATGAAGGGGTCGGCGGCTGACAGGACGAAAACCCTGAAGCTGTGTGGCGTCTCTATGGAAGCCATGGTCGGTGCGCGCGCCGAGTGCGGCGTTCGACACCAAATCCGGGAAATCATCAACAAGGACTTCAAGTCGCAATATCCGACCATCAACATCAAACTCGGCCTGCAACGATTGCTCCTGGCGAACCGCGTCGAGACATATGACGATGAGCGTACAGCGGCGGGCGACTGGCTCAAGGGCGGCAACGACGCAGTATTTCTCGACGGCGTCAGCATTCTTGACGCTGACGATGGTGACGCTGATAATCCTTATGTCTTCGGCGCCAATGCCCTCTTGGGCAAAGATAAGACGCGATCAGATGAAGCTTGGCGCAATCTGCTCGGCTTCGCGCTGATCGATCCTGCCGACGCGATCCTGCCGCTGCGCACTGCGTTTCAGGACGGTGCCGACAAGGATGACGGCAAGGCCTCAATCAATGTCGGTACGGCCGAGATCGAAAGCGGTCCTCCGATATGGGTGACCTGCCTCGACGTTCTCGCCTGCAAATTCCTCACTGGCAAAATGCCGCGACTTCTCAAAACCATGCGAATGATCCCGGTAGGCCGTCAGACCAACCTGAAAAAAATCAATTTCTTTGGCGATCCAGCATACGAAATCGACCTGACGCAGCCGGATGTCGACATCTTCAAGCGCATTCTCGAAATGCGCGATGAGATCAAGACGAAGATGAGCGAGCTAGACAAGGGAAGTCAGGAATACAATCGCCTCAACGCCATGCAGCTTGCGCTCAAGCTCATCGCCAACAGTTCCTCTTACGGCGTATTCGTCCAATTCGACGTTGACGAGCGTGAGAAGGCGACAACAATCTCAGTCCTTCACGGCACCGAACAGAAGACAATCATTGCTCGTCAAAAAGTCCGAAATGACGACGGATCGCAGGAAGCCTCGTCGATCAAGGTCGAAAAACCTGGCTCATGGTTTGCGCCATGGGGTCCGCTGATCACGGCAGGCGGTCGGATGCTGATCGCAATCGCCGAGACTTTGGCCCGCCATGAGGGGCGGGAATACGGCGGCATTTGCCATGGAATGTGCGACACCGATAGCATGGCCTTCGTCCGGCCCGATCGGATGCCCCGCGAAGACTTCCGCGCCGCCGTCGCGCGCATTGGCGACTACTTCCAGAGGATCAATCCTTATGCTCCGGTGAACGGCAAAGAGGCTGAGGTTTTTGCAACAGAGGATGTCAACTTCGCCTTCACCAATGAGGGCGGCAGGTTCAAGATCGCCAAGCCGAAACAGATGAAGCCGCTCTACATCGTGTCGGTGAGTGCGAAGCGGTACGCGATGGCGAATATCGTCCGACCGGATGGAACGGACTATGACAATCTTGAAGACCTCCACGCCGACGGCATGAATGCAGTCGTTATCCTGAGAAAGGTTTCGGCGCACGGTCTCGGGCCGATCACAGCGCCCGGATACAAGCGCTCTCCGGATGACGGCGCGCATCTCGCCGTCCCATACAAATACGGCGACGATGGCGCGCTTGTCCTGAAGGTCGGCAAGCCAATTCCCCTCTATGGTGAAGTCTGTCACGGCAAGGGCAATGCCCGTCTTTTCCTCGATATGTGGAAGCGCGCCTTTGAGATGTTTGTTCAGTACGAAGGCCTGAAGCCGGGGCGCGAAATTGCCCGTATGATCAAGAATGAAATGCAGGGCTGGCCAGGGCTCGATCAGCCGCAGTTCAAACAACGATCGCTGAACACGTGGAGCCAGTTCAAACAATACGGAAAACTGCAAAACCGGCGGGCGGGAATGTTCTTCAACGTCCTGCCCGCGCCCCTCGACGCGGGCTATGGAATGGTTGGTCAATCCTTCGACATCGATCAATATTTTGGCAAGTCGCTTTACTGCCAGGGCGGATCGGACATCGAAGTCGCCAAACTGCTCTCTGAAGGTCAAGTATGGTGGCAGGCTGATAATGAGCCCGCTTCGAATTTCGTCGGCGAACATAAGCCCTATCGACTGCAAACCGTCGCCGAAGCGATCGGAGATTATTTCGACCGGCCGGAATTCAAATCCAAGGGCGAGTATGGCGCATTGGAGCGCCACAGAGTTGTAATTTCTCAGCGGGAATATGTGGGCAAAGAGACAAATTTCCTGCTCGATCCCGACTTGCCAGACGATGATGAAACACAGATCGAAGACACCGCGGCCGCTCCTTATTTTCGCTATGGCTTCAACCCTACCCTGAAGACGCAGTATCTCGGCACGCCTGCCATTGCCGAGACGCTGGCTGTGGCGTCACCGGAGGCGCTCAAGGACATCCTGAACGGATACGCGCCATCAACTCATGCTCAGCGTGTTCTGGCGCATCTGCGCAAAGGAACGCGGTACGATGAACGGACGGGTGCGTGCACGTTCGATGGCTTCATTCGCGAGACGGACATGGCCGAGCGACAGGCGGCCCGAGTGGTCGATTTGGCGCGACGAAGCTTCAAAAAGATGAATGCTGCCCTTCGACAAGCTCATTCGCACTCGCTTTTCCCTATCGCCAAGATGACACAAAAACCGGCTGTCGCGCTCGCTGCACATTTCGGATTGCTCCCCGAACGGGATTGCGATCGTTGGGCGCACGGTGCACGGCATGAAGAATTCGAGGAAGGCCTAGCTCATGATTTGATCAATCCATGGCTCTATTTCGACAAGGCGGCCGCCCTTCTCAAACAAGGTTTCGTGAGGGATCGGTCAGGCCGCGAGCTCTCGGCCGATCAGGCGGTCGCGATGTTCGAAAATTATTTAGGGATCGCGCGACGCAAGGAGCAAGCGGCGGAGGTCGTTAAAAATCTCCATGCTGGTCGACGAGAGAGGCGCGCAGCGCGGCGACTGCAATCCCAAAAAATGTTGATGCAGGCAGTCTTCAAAATTCAAATGGACACGTTAGACGATCATGTCCGGATGCTTAAAAAAATGTTTGTTGAAGAATATGGTTTCGATCCTGCCGAGGTCGAAGAAAATTCGCCATGCATCGAGAAATTGGCAATCACTTGGCCGCTCGCTCATCCTGACTTCCGAATGCTGTTTCGTCGCCATACACAGACGCGCAGAGCGCGGCCTAACGTCAAACGCTTCCTATCTGATTTGTTTGTGCGCGCGGCCGAACATGCTGAACGCGTCAGGGCGCGAAAGCGCATCCATATGCGACGCTCACGCCAGCAATCGGCTGAACCTGAAGACGGCCGCGTCAAGATCGGTTTGAGGTATTGCGACAGCGTCAAGGAACTCGACGCTTAGATTGCTACTCGTTTTCACCGTGCCGTCGTTGACGCGTATGAACTCATCAGGCGCAAAGGCGCGATTGTCGACTAAGTCGAACACGGCCGCCTCGACGTGAGGTCTGAGCAACTCGATCACGTCATAGGCGAGCGGCCAGCGCGGGCTCTTGTGCAGAACGCCGATCGCAGGGTTGAAACCTTGGGCTGTGAGAGCGACCACCAACCTGCCGATCGTGACCGCCAGCGCCAGATTGAGAAGTGCATTGATCGGGTCTGTCGCATGACGGGAGAATTTGCGATCGAGACGCCGGCGCTGCGAAAAGGGAAGCTTCCAGGAGGGCGGAATATATCCCGCCTCGCGCCACTTCATGACGATAGGGCGATCGGCCCATGCAAGCCGAGCGGCTTGAGCCTCAAACATCAGGAGAGCGCGCTCCGCGCCAGCCGTTCGCACTCGTTCGATAGCGGCTTGCGCCTTCGATGGCTCGATTGCGCCGAGACGCATGTGTGCGTCGACCTTGGCTGCTATCAACGCCTTGGCCCCGGCGAGGGCGCGCCTTGGCAAGCTGGCCTCAAGCTGCGCGCGTGCGACGCGCGCAGCCCAACGTGCTGGCAGCGCCATCGCGGTCATGAAATCGCGATCCCAATCGAGGATGACGACAGCGATCCGGTGCTTGGCGCAAAAGCGCAGCGCGGCGAGCGTGATGACGCCTCCCCAGCCGGTCATGACGATGGCGCTCGGCTTGACGGCGCGAGGCTCGTAAACGAGCGTCATCGCATCTCTTGCGGCGATGAGCGCTCCGCGTTTGACGCTGAGGCTCACGCTGTCGCCGGTCAGTGTGAGAACGTTCGATGGTTTGACTGGTGCGAGGCCTTTGCGGCTGACGCTTGCGACTGGCTTGAGTGGAGGGAACACACTCTCTGCAGGCGGTCTCCGCGAACGCAACATGACATCGAAGCTCGACCGCGCATAAGGTCGCGCCGCCGTCGATGCGTAAGCCTCATAGGCCCTTCTCTCCGTCGTCTCTCCGCCCACAATCGCCGCCCGGACGGCGCTCACGTCAAACGGGTCGCATCTCGCTCGCATCCGGCAACGCTACGATGGACCGCGAGGCGCGTCACCTTCGGTTGTGGACAACGTGAGCCCACGCGTCGCCCCGCGTCCCGTGCTATGTTTAGCGGAGAGCAATGGGAATGAGCATGAGCTTCCCCATAGAATGGCTTCGCAACGGCAGCATTATTGAAAGGGAAACGTCTGTCGAAACCGACAAATCCGCCGCGATTGCGAAGACCCGTGCAAACGCGCAAAGAGTAGCCGCTCTCCATCCCGGACACGAGCCGGACAGCTTTCGCCTAAGAAATGCGGCTGGCGAAGAGATTGGGATTTTTTCGTTGGGGGACTATCGGTAATTTCTCGCCCTTCCGCCCGCCGCGCCATGTTGTCCGGCAGGGTCCGCCCTCGGAAGCCAGCCAAGCGCATCAGCGGCCGATCGTTGGATCATCCGCCCGGTCGGAACATCAGCGCGCTTCGACCGCCTACGGCCCGGCGATCTGCCCTCCGCCTATCGGCCTCGCGCCGCTCGCCCTCGGAGCCTCGCCCGTCGCCCATGGTCGGGAGGCTAGTTCATCTCGTAGTCTCTTGAACCATCCGAGGACGATCAATGAGCGTAATATCGTGGTTATCAATCGAGGTTGCACAGCAATTCCTTCCTATCACGCTCATAGCAACGGCTTTGTTCTTATTTATAACTGCGCGAGTACTCTATCGTGGTGGGTCGATACGTCGTTCGTGGCTTGTCTTATGTATGGTAATCATATTATCTTGGGCTTGGATAATTTGGCTGAACGCATGAGCAGCGCGCAGTCGAGCCGCAAGGCAACGCCCGCCAGCGCCCGGCGCGATCATCCGCCCCTCGCCCTCCCTTCGGCCCTACCTCTTGTCCGATCGCGATATTCTCGGCGCGGCGGAATGGACGGCATCGCTTGTGATGCGGTATGGCGCGCGGAACCTCGAAAAGGATGTTCGCTTTGACCACTAACGACGTCTATCTCGGTTTCGACCCCGGAGGCCATCGCCGATTTGGCGTCGCGCTTCTCGGCGAGAATTGCGTGAAGGCGTCTATCGTCAGCACCGTGGACGAGGCCGTTGAATGGGCTATCGATGAATGTGGATCGCGGCGACCCATTGCCGCCGGCATCGACAGCTGCTGCATTGGGCTACCACCAAAAGCGGTTGGCGTCCTTGCGACTTGAAATTACGTGACAAATATTCGGGTGTATTGCCAAACAGCGTCATAGCGCCGAACGGTTTGTATGGTGCAATGGCAATCGGAGGAATGGCGCTGGCTTTCAAGCTACGCCAGAAGTGGCCAGAACTCGACTTGATTACGCCGCCCCAACCGGTCATGACAATTGCGCTCGGCTTGACGGCGCGCGGCTCATAGACACGATCCGCGCCGCCGTCGCGAGCATGGAGCGCGCCGCGATTGACGCTGAGGCTCACGCTGTCGCCGGTCAGTGTGAGAACATTCGATGGCTTGACTGGCGCTCCGCTTTTGCTGCTGTTCAATCGACCAGACGAATGGCGCGGACCGGCCTCTCGATCCATCTCTGCGGCAGGCTTTCGCGACCGCAGCATCACTCCCCAGCTTGACCTCGCGTAAGGCCTCGCCGCCGTAGCTGCGTAGGTCTCGTATGCCCTCCTCTCCGTCGTAGCGCCGCTCGCAATCGCGGCGCGGGTCGCGGAGATGTCAAAAGGATCGCATCTCGGGCGCATCTGGCAACGGTACGATGGACCGTTAAACGCGTCACCCTGGCGCTGTGGATAAGGTTGCCCTCACCTTCGGCCTTCGCCTCTTATGGTGAGCTTGTCGAGCGTCGCGCCGTCGCCTTTCCTCGCGCCCTACCGGGCCGTGCGCGGGCTTTCCCGCGCTGCCGGCCGGCGTCATTTTGGGACGAATCCTCAATTGAGGATGAGCGCACGCCTCTGGTTGTCAATCGACCATGATTTGAAGCGACTGAGGAAACTTTGTCCAAGAAGCAGACTGCCTTCGACAGGAGCTATGCTGCCGACCACATTCTCCAAAGTCTTGCCGCCGATCTTGAGTGTGCGGATCACAAACTGCTGCGAAGGAACGGTTGAACCGTCAGCCAATCGGTAAGTTTGCTTCCCGAGAAAATCAGCCTCAGTGATTGTACCGGTCCGTAAGAGCGTCAGCACAACGTCGGCAGGAATGCTAACATCGGCGGCTCCACTATCCACAACGAATTTAAGCGTCAGTTGACCGTTGATTGTTACTGGGACCTTGAATGTTCCGCCGTCGCTGACCATGAGTACAGCACTCTCGCCCCCCGCACCCATCGGCGGTTCAAGAGTAGCAGAAACCGACGGCACCCCTCCAGAGCCTGGCGCGTCGCTTGCGCGGTTAGACGGCTTCCACACACCCGCCATTCGCTGCGCCTCGGCGATCTGAGCGGGCGTCATCTGGGCGGCAGTTAGATCGCGTTCTTTGACCGTCAGTTCGGGGGTTGCGGTATCCGTCGCTCGTGACGCTGCCAAATTGAACCACATGTGCGCCATGATATAATTCTGAGGCACGCCCTGGCCTTTGGAGTATGCCAAGCCGAGGTTAAACTGTGCCGTGGCGACGCCCTGATCGGCGGCCTTCCGAACCCACGTGACGGCCTGCGCATAGTCCTGCGTTACGCCCTGGCCGTTGGCGTACATGAGGCCGAGGCTTAACTGCGCGAGGGCGTTCCCTTGGTCGGCGGCCTTGCGGTACCAGACCATGGCCTGAGCGTAGTCCTGCACCACGCCTTCGCCTTTTTCATACATCGCGCCGAGGTTGTTCTGCGCGAAGTCGTCGCCCTGATCGGCGGCCTTGCGGTACCATGCGACGGCCTGCGCGTAGTCCTTCGCCACGCCCTGGCCATTCTCGTACATGAGGCCGAGGCTTAACTGCGCGCCGGCATCGCCCTGATCGGCGGCCTTGCGATACCACGCGACGGCCTGCGCATAGTCCTGTGGCACGCCTTGGCCGTTGTCATACATCGCGCCGAGGTCGAACTGCGCCAAGGCGTCGCCCTGGTCAGCGGCCTTGCGATACCATGCCGCGGCCTCCGCATAGTCCTGCGGCACGCCTTTGCCCTTTTCGTACATCGCGCCGAGATCGAACTGCGCCAAGGCGTCGCCCTGGTCAGCGGCCTTGCGATACCATGCCGCGGCCTCCGCATAGTCCTGCGGCACGCCTTTGCCCTTTTCGTACATCGCGCCGAGGTCGAACTGCGCCAAGGCGTCGCCCTGGTCAGCGGCCTTGCGGTACCAGGCGGCGGCCTGTGCGTAGTCCTGCGGCACGCCCTGGCCTTTGGAGTATGCCACGCCGAGGTTAAACTGCGCCGTGGCATCGCCTTGGTCGGCGGCCTTGCGCCACCACGCGACGGCCTGCGCATAGTCCTGCGGCACGCCTTGGCCGTTGGCGTACATCAAGCCGAGGTTAAACTGCGCGGCGGCGTCGCCCTGATCGGCGGCCTTGCGGCACCACGCGACGGCCTGCGCATAGTCCTGCGGCACGCCTTGGCCGTTGGCGTACATCAAGCCGAGGTTAAACTGCGCGGCGGCGTCGCCCTGATCGGCGGCCTTGCGCCACCACGCGACGGCCTGCGCATAGTCCTGCGGCACGCCTTGGCCGTTGTCGTACATCAAGCCCAGGTTGAGCTGCGCGCCGGCATCGCCCTGATCGGCGGCCTTGCGATACCACGCGACGGCCTGCGCATAGTCCTGCGGCACGCCTTGGCCGTTGGCGTACATCAAGCCGAGGTTAAACTGCGCGGCGGCGTCGCCCTGATCGGCGGCCTTGCGGTACCATGCGACGGCCTGCGCATAGTCCTGCCGCACGCCCTGGCCGTTGTCATACATCACGCCGAGGTTGAACTGAGCGTCGGCGTTCCCCCGGTTGGCCAGCGGGCGCAAAATCTGCAACGCCGCCGCGTAGTCGCCTTTCTGATAGGCACCGCGGCCGTCCTCAAGCGGCCCCGCCATTGCTGCGCCGCACAGCGCGAACGCGAGAAGGCTGCCGGCAAAGGGATTTGCGGTGCGTTGCTTCACATTTCGCCCGCCTCGTTGAAAACACGGCTCAAAGCGCTTTCTGCTGAGGCTAGCGAGAGCCCTTCGCCACAGACCGCCGCCGTTTTGAACGCGCGCTGGATCGCCACCGACGGACATCAACTGGTCTGCCTCCCGGTGCTCTCGCCTGTGTACGATGCGGGGTCGCCGTCGCCCGCAGGGAGGCTAACGGGAACGCCAGATTGAATGCGGTTAGTGGCGACGTTTTTGTTTCCCATTTCCCCATGAACACCAAAGTCAAATACTGCGATTTTCAGACCACCACCCGCCTTGGCAGCCTCAGTAATTTCAGCAGTAACGGCAACATCAAATTTCACCACGGTAACCGTAAACGGACCCTTGCGGACTACGCCACTATCCGATGAATATTCTATCGCTCCAAATCCCCAAGGAGCGATATTCTTCCATATATTGGTATATTTTTGGACATCTATTACCCCGTGCAGGATGTCACGAAGGGTCTGGGAGACAAAGTCTTTCAAGGAAGCAGTCATGAGCTGTCCCCATGTTAAGCCGGGCCGTCCAGTTAAACAACCGGAAAAGAACTGTCGTTTGAGCCGTCGGCGCGGTCCAAAGGATAGTCTCTGACAGTCGTCTCGCCCTTTCGCGATTGCTGCTCGGATGGCGGGGCATCGAATGGCTCGCAGCGGGGGGGCATGCTTTCCGCGAACCGAGCCCAATCCGTCGGGCGCGTTGACGTTTGCCGTCTGGGCTGATGCGGCTGGCCGGTGTGAAGACGAGTGGCAAGGCGAGAACGCCGTCGGGCGGGCAAGGGAGGGCCGGCGCGGGACTGGCGGGGCGCGCTGCGCGAACACAAGAGCGAAGGCGGTTAGCTTATCCACAGCGCCTAATGACGCATCGTGCAGCCTATTCTAGCCTCGTTGCATGCCCACGGGCTCGCCAGAGGCCCGTGGGGCCGCCAGCGGCAATCCTGAGGGCCGCTGGCCAGGCACGCCCGCCCCCCGGTCCCCCGGATCGCAGTCCGGGGATGATCCGGGCTCGACCCGTGGGGCGACGGTGCGGGCGATCGAGGGCGCACCAGGGAGGGCGACGGTCGGCGGATTGGCGCTCGACGGAGCGGCGCTCCCCGCCGCTGGCATGATGGACGAGCACGCATTCGTGGACGCACTATTGCCACAGTGCGATAACTTTGCACCACAGCGGTCCGCAACGCCCTGGAATTGCTGGGGTTGTAAGTAAGCTGTGTCACGTGTGCGCAATAGTAGCGATGTATTAGTTTGCCATCATGAACGTATTGATAGAATAGCCTGCGTATTACAGTAGTTGTGGTATTACCGAAGCGCAACGCGCGGTAGTTCTGAAAAATGTGATGTTGCCCAAAATTGTGGGCAGGCGGCGCGTCCTTATCTAGGGTCCAAGGAAATTAGCTTGCATTTCCTTGGATTCCTTTGGCCGAAGCGGGGCTTTTCAAGGGTTTACGGCGAATCCAAATAAAAAAATCTCCTCCAGCCTTAACTCGCGTGTCGGGTTGCAGGCGGAACGGTTCAAACGGCGCGCCACCTCCGTTGCGCCGCCAGGTTATCGCCAAGCTAAGGCCGGTTGATCTGGCAGAAACATCTGTAGCACTAGTTTCTGGTTTTGGCTAGAAAATGCCGACGGACTAATGACCTCAAATCGCGCCCCGACATTTCGGACGCCCAGCCTCCGCCTATCCTCAAGAAGACTCGAAGACTGGTCGAGAACCCAAACTGCGTCGCCATCGGCGCCGGTCGAGGCGTAATTCAGATGCATTTCTTCGCGTTTCGGATCAGTTTCTGTTCGGTTTTACGCAAGAAACTGTCGGCTGATTTGTGAATTCGGTCCGACGTCCGTTTGCGCGGTCGCGCCGGTTCAATTCGCCTGCTTCTCGCCCTCCGGCAGCCCAGCCTTGCGCAGGCCATCGGTGACGCGCTGGTATCGCGCGTTGAAGGTCGGATCGTCGCTCCAGTGGATGGAAGCCCAGCCTTGCACGGTGAAGCCGGGATAGACTTTCAGCAATTGGGCGGCGGCCTCCTTCGCCTCCGTGTCGTGGCCTGCCAAGGCGTTGGCGGCTGCGAGGTGCAAGAGCGGAAGGTAAACCTGAGGCAAGCCCGCGGCCGCCTTGTTGCACCATGGGATCGCCTGTTCATCATGCCCAAGGTTCCCCTGGAGCGCGCACATGTCGAATTGCCACCAAGGGACGTGCGGATCGCGGGGGCTCAAACGAAGCGCCGTTTCGACGCCCGCGAGGCCGTCCTCACTGCGGCCGACAAACATCTTGTCCAAACCGCCGAGCCCATGGGCCCTGGCGTTGTTAGGGTCCAACGCGATCGCCGTTTCTTCCTCTGCGATCGACGGTCCCCACTGCTGCTTCACTTGGTAGAGATAGCCTCTCACGTAATGAACCAATGAATTCTCAGGGCGAAGGGCCAGGGCGGCGTCGGTCGCTTTCTCGGCGCGCGCAATGTCGCCTGAGGGGTCCTCGCTCCATTGATCGCTCACGCGGTCAAGCGAGGCGCCCGCCAGGACCGTTAGCGCGCGCACATTCTGCGGATCAAGGGCCAGCGCGCGCTCGGACAACGTCACGACGTCGTTCAAATTCGCCTTGCTGGGGGGAAAACTCGATTTGGCGTCGGCTTGAATCGCGAGGTCGGCCGCGTCCGGGTTGCTCGGCCGCTCGCGTGCCCCGCGCAAGGCCTCGGCTCGAACCAGCTCGACGTCGAGCGAGCGGCCAAGGCGTGCTACAATTTCGACCTGGAGCTCGCCAAGCCTGCTGCGCTCGCCATCGAACCGGTCGGCCCACACATGCGCGCCGGTCTCGGTCGAAATGAGCTGGGCGTTGACTTCAATCTTCTCCGCGAGGCGGCGCACGCTGCCTTCGAGCACATAACGCACGCCAAGCTCGCGGCCGATCTCTTTGGGGCTGATAGGCTTGCCCTTGTAGGTGAAGGCCGTGCCGCGCGAGATGACGAAGTCGGACAGATGGGAGAGATCGGTGGTCAAATCGTCGGTGATGCCGTCGGCGAAATAGTCCTGTTCCTTGTCGCCGCTCATATTCTCGAACGGGAGGACAACGATCGACAGCCGCGGCGCGGCATCCTGAGGGATCGGGCGCCACTGAATTGCGGCAGCCGCCGCGAAGAGGCAAAGCGCGACTGCGGCCGCCGGGACCGGCCACAGCGCGCGCCACGTCCGCCGGCTCGCAGCTGGGAACGGGACGGTCATGTCCCCCGGCGCGTCGGCGGTCGTCGCGGCGCCAGTTTCGGCGCCCGGCTTGCGAGGCGCCAGCGGCACGTTGAAGCGGTAGCCTTCGCCTGGGACGGTCTGGATGACGCTCGGCTGTTTCGGGTCGGGCTCGATCTTGCGCCTGAGCCTGCCGACCATGACGTCGACGCTGCGGTCGAACGGGGTATTGCGCCGCCCCGCCATGGCGTCCAGCAGAAGGTCGCGGCTCAGCGCCCGGCCGGGCCGGCGCACGAATTCGCGCAAGAGCGCAAATTCACCGCGCGTGAGCGCGACCGCTTCGCCGGATTCACGCTTGAGGGTGCAGGCTTCAAGGTCGAAAACGAACCCCGCGAAGGCAAATGCTCCGCGTTCCTCACGCTGCGGGTTCTTGCCGGCGTTCCCCGCCGTGTCCGCCGGAGCGTCCACCATTTAGGCCCCCTCGCGGGTCCGCCATAGGTTGTGAGACGATCGACATCCGACGATTACAACGATTACTCGTCTGAAACATCGCGGTCAAACGCTGTTTACACGATCTCGCCAGTGATTCTCGCGCAACGAGGCGTCGCCTTGGAACGAAACGGAGGTCGAAATGAAAACTCTTGTCTCAGCGCTCGCGCTTCTCGTCGGTTCGCACGTCATGGCCGTCGCGGCCGACCAGACGCTCAAATTCAAATTGGTGACGTTCGATGTCAGTGAAAAGGACGGCGAAAGTCACATGGTCGGAGTGGCCATCTCTCCGGACGGAACGCTCGGAACCAAGGACTTCTACGACAAGCCGGGTGCAGACGGCGCGTCCACCGGACATAGCACGTATTATTTCCCCGACGGGTCCCTCGTGGCGAACTATTCCACGGTGAGCACGGGAACCGATACCGGTGGCCATGTTGTCGGCAAATACCAGATCGTTTCCGGCACGGGCGCCTATCAGGGCGCGACCGGAGGAGGCTCAATTGACGGGGACTGGGGCGACAAGAGCCCGCTCAAGAACGCCAGCTTTTTCAACATTGAATTGGACGTGAAGACGCCGGGAACGTAAGGCGTCGCAAGCTGCGGCGGGCCGGGCGCCAAGCGCCCCGCCGCGATTGACTTCCTTAAGAAGGGGGCCCGACCAGCCGCCGCACCCCGCGCTAAGGGCGCACATACTGACGCCTGTCACTGGGAAGACCCGAAGACTGGTCGAGACCAAACCTTGCGGCGCCATCGGCGCCGGTCGGTTGCGTAATTCATACGTATTTTTTCGCGCTTTCGATCAGTTTTCAGCGCCAGCCGCGAACACGCTTGATTTCAGAGACATCATGATGTCATGATGTCAACTCACTCAAAGGTCAGCACACGGCTATTCGGCGCCATCGAGGTTGAAGGGGTTTCCCCCAACTCATGAGCTATTCGTGTGCCGCGATGACTCCAAATCCCAACCTGCGGGGCCTTAACAGACGTCGGGGCCCGCCGGCGCAGACAGCGAAAAGGACGCCATGTTTCAAGATTTCAGCATCGCCGAGAAGGGGGCCGGTTCCTATTGGCCGCTGTCCATTCTTCGCTGGGTGATGGTGCTGATCTTTGTTTCTTTCGGCATCCAGAAATTCACGCCGCAGTCCGCCGAGGGCATAGCCGTGTACATTTCAAACAGCCCGTTTGTTTCGTGGCTCGGCATATTCGGCATCCGGGGCGAAGCCTATCTCCTCGGCGCGATCGAACTCACGACGGCAATGTTGCTCGCCGCGGGAGCGTTCGTCCCATTCCTCTCAGCCCTAACCCGACTTCACCAACTGGCGGGGGTGGGCGAGGCGAAGGCATTGGAATCGCAGGGGGGCGAGTCCAAAGGTCGGCACTACGGGAGGTGAGCGATCAAGCCGCTTGGCGGGGGATCGGAGCGGTGATCTTCGGCCTCGGCTGGGCGGGGAGGTCGAGCTTCAGGCGCTGCAGCAAAAGCCACTGATCGTTTTCCGGCTCGGTATGGCGCGATAGGACGACGGTGCGGCCGTCTGTCGTGGGCAACTCGACGTCGATCATTTGGATGGCGGCAAGCTTTTCGAGCACAGCCCTCGGCGTCAGCCCCGGCGCCAGCGCCTTCAGCCGCTGCTTCAGCGTCACCATCAGGCAATAGGCCAGGAAGGCCACGAAGATATGAGCTTCGATGCGGGCGTCTGACTGGTGATAGATGGGACGAATCGATAGATCGTTCTTCAGTTCCTTGAACGCTTGCTCGATCTCGGCCAATTGCAGATACAGCCGCCAGAGATGGCCGGGGTCGTCGCTCCTGATGTTGGAGCGAAGCAGATAGCCGCCCTCGCGGCGGCGCGCGAGGCGGAGCTTCTTGCGGTCCAGCGTGAAATGGAACGTTTGCGGCGTCACCGGCTGATCTTTCGTCGGCGGATGGATCACCAACAACCCGTAGGCCTTGCCGGCTTCCTTCTTGGCCGCGCCGAGCTTGAGCAGCAGCTCGTCGCGCGTCAGGTCCTGTCGTTGCAGTTCGCGCAACCGCTTGATCAGCTTCCTCAACCGACGCCGCCGCATCCCCTGCTCCTTGTCGCGCCGGCTTTGGCTTCGGGCCAGGACGTAAGTTTCCTCATCCTGTTCGATCAGCTTGACCCGCACGCTCTCGCGCACGTCTTCCCACGGCTTGGCCGCGAGCGCCTGTTCCAGCTTCGTCAGCCGGCCGCGGGGCGTGCCCACCAGATAGCGGATCGGCGTCGGCGAGCCGCGCATCTCCGCCAGGACTTCCTCGGTCGGGATGCCGCGATCCATCACCCAGGTGCGCTTGGCGCTGCCGTATTGCGTCTCGATCTTGGTCAGAAACGCCCGCAACGTCGTCTTGTCCGAGGTGTTGCCGTCCATGACTTCGTAGGCCAGGGGAAGGCCGTCCGGCGTGACGATCAGCGCAATCACGACCTGCACGCAATCGGAGCGCTTGTCCCGGCTGTAGCCGAACTTCCGCTTGCCGCTCTCCGGCGGATCGCATTCGAAATACGTGCTGGTCAGATCATACAGCAGCACTTCAAAGTCAGCCTGAAACAGGTCCTTCCAGCGCTCGCGCAGAAACGTGAACAGCGCCGGCTTGTGCGCGACAAGCAGGTCCAGGCAGCGATAGAGATTGTTGGGTTGCGCGAGCCCGACGTCCTCGCCGAGCAGGTCGCCTATCGCACTGTGCTCGAACCAGTGCCGGTGAAGCCGCCACTCGCTGCCCGGAGAGATCAGCCGATAGGCGACCAAGGTCTTCAGGACGTTCAGCCAGTCCGTTCCCTCGCGCGAGAGCGGCAGCGCCGGGCGCCAGAAATCGTCCATTCGCAGCTGATCCCACATCACCATCGCCAGCCAGCAGGCGCCCCACTGACGCGGTCGGCGCAACCGCATCGCGCTCAGCCGAATCGAAACCACGTCGCAATCGAGAACCGGGGCAGGACGATCTTCGGGAAACAACGCGATCTGCTTCGATCGCCCCCCTTCGTCGAAGACTTCGACAGCCCGACTCCACGCCGCCCGCTGGCTGTCGTTGATCTCCCCGAGATAGAGCACCTGTCGCTGAACCACGCGACCGCTCCGGACGCGCCGGTTCTCAACGACCGACCAGGTCCGATGCTCCTTGCCGTCCTTGCGGCGAATCTTGTGGCGCAAAAACATGTCCAAGACTCGCGCCGCGCCCCTCGCCGCGCAAGGGACTTGGTCGGCACTACAGCCATTTCCGGCCCGACTGACCCAACGACTCCAATGGCTTGCAGTCACAAAACTCCGCGAAAAATCGCAAAAATCAGCGCCAGTTGGTGAAGTCGGGCTAAGCGCCTTGATGGGGACCTTCACATTCCTCATCACCTGGTCATTTTTCTTTACCACCCCCGGCGTGGTCAAATGGAGCCTCTCCACGGACCCGATCGCGTGGAATCTCGCAGGCGAATTCCTGTACAAAGACGTCGTGCTCCTTTGCGTTTGTATCGTCTTGTTTTTGGCGTCTCTGCCGAAAACATGGCTCCCCCTTCGCTCAAATTAGGTCACGGCGACGCCTGCCGGATCGCGCACAGGCGCTAAGATCGCGCGCGCCCGGGCATGTTCGTCGACAGATCCAGAGTGGTTACAGCGATGCCTGAAAGCCCTTCAACGCGGCTGCCGCTCTATGCGCAGGTCGAGGATATTCTCGCCGCCCGGATATCAAGCGGCGCGCTGCCAGTCGGAACCCAACTCCCATCCGAAGAGAAGCTGATCCGCGAATTCAACGTCAGCCGGACCACGATCCGGGCGACGATCCAAAACCTCGTGCGTCAGGGCCTGGTGGAGATTCGGCGCGGCCGAGGGACCTTCGTGGCGTCGCCGAGGATAGTTCAAGAGCTGACCGAACTCACAGGCTTCGTCGAAGATATGTGGGTCCTGGGCTTGATTCCGACTGCGCGCGTGCTCAGCCGCGAAATTGTCCCGGCTGCTCCCCTCGTCGCAGAGAAGCTTGGAGTGCCTTCAGGCGCTACGGTCGTCAAGATCCAGCGTGTGCGCCTTTCCGACGGCGTGCCGCTTTCTTTCGACGAGACGTACCTGCTGGAGAAATCTTGGCCGCAGGGTCATGACCGATGACCTCGCCAGGGAGCCCATCTTCACCTTGTTGGAGGAACGCTACGACACCCCGCTGGTCGAGGCCGAATATGTATTGGAGGCCGCCGCAGCCGGGCCCGATGTCGCAATGGCGCTTGAGATTCCCGTGGGAAGCCCGGTCTTCCTGATCGAGCGCATCTCCTACACCTCAGGACATCGCGCAGTGGACTACGAGAGACTGCACTACCGAGGCGACACCATTCGGTTCAAGACGCGCTTGGCCCGGCGCAGCGTCGCTCGCACATCGAAGCGCAATTGACGTGTCGGCGCCTTCCGCTCCCGGGCTTTTCTGCATCTCGGTCGGCGCAAGCGCTCTCGGCGGGGCGCTCGGGATGGCCGGCGGCATCTTTATCATCCGGACGCGGCGTGATCCGACCCGATCGGCTGGAGCGACGCATCGCACGGGCGGGCGCGGAGCCTTTCACCCCGCCAAGCGCTCTTGGACCTTCGCCTCGACCCAAAGCCGCTCCATTTCATCGAGACTGGCGCTTTCGGGGGTTCGGCCATGCTCCGAGAGACGCTTCTCGATATGGGCGAAGCGCCGCTCGAATTTGGCGTTGGCGCGGCGCAGGGCGGCCTCGGGGTCGACCTTGAGATGGCGCGCAAGGTTCACGGCCGCAAACAGCAGGTCGCCCACTTCGTCCGACAGCGCGTCCGGTGAACTGAGCGCAATCTCAGCCTCGACCTCGGCGACTTCCTCACGAATCTTCGCCAGAACGGCCCGCACGTTGTTCCAGTCGAAACCGACTTTGCCGGCGCTCTCTTGCAGTTTCATGGCCCGAGAAAGCGCAGGCAACCCCAGCGGAACTCCCTCAAGCGCGCCGGACTTCGTCTTTGCAGATGACCGTCCGTCCTTCGCTTCCGAAGCGAGCTTCGCGCGCTTCTCCTCGGCCTTGATGCGTCCCCACAAAGCCTTCACTTCGTCGGAGCTCAGGGCCCCTGCGTCACCGAAGACATGAGGATGCCGCCGCACCAGTTTGGCGGTAATCGCCTCGACAACTCCGCCAAAATCAAACAGGCCCGCTTCCTCAGCCATGCGGGCGTGAAAGACGACCTGCAGCAACAGATCGCCGAGTTCCTCCCGCAGATCCTCGGTGGCGCCGCGCTCAATAGCGTCTGCCACTTCGTAGGCCTCTTCGATCGTGAAGGGAACGATCGAAGCGAAGGTCTGCTGGATGTCCCACGGGCATCCGCCGATGGGGTCACGCAGCGCCGCCATGATGTCGATCAGGCGACGAATGTCGCGCGATGGCTGCATGGACAGGGCCAACAGTCTACAAATCGGCGAGAGGACTATTGGACCGGCGCGAGGCGGACGCCTCGGCGCCACGGCAGTCATGGGCGCGAAAGGTTCAGAGCGATAGCGAAATGGCCTCGCGTCCTTTGGGCGTATCCACCACTCTCATCGTCACCTGCTGGCCTTCGGCCAAATGCGAAATGCCGGCCGGGCCGAGGACCGAGATATGGACGAAGACATCTTTGCCGCCATCCTCGCTGGCGACGAAACCAAATCCCTTGGCGTCGTCGAACCACTTCACCTTTCCCGTGACCGACACTGCAGTCGACGGATCGGGCGCAACCCGGCGCGGCGGCCGAAGCCCGTCGCTCGAGGACCTTTGTGGCCGCTCGACAATGCCAGCAGCGTCCACCTCAAGCACCCGGGTCACCTGCGCTCCCTTGGCGCCCGCGCCGACCTGGACGCGCAATTTGGCGCCCGCAGGAACAGTGTCGTGGCCCGCGGCATGTAGGGCGTTAGCGTGCAGGAACGCGTCGCCCGCGCCGCCCGCCAACTCGACGAATCCGTACCCCTTGTCCGCCTTGAACCATTTGACCACCGCATCGACCGGCGGCGCGCCAGAATCGATCGGCGCGGAGGCCCCCCCCATGGGCGGGCCGCCAAAACCGCCTCCGTCCGGACTGCCGCCGAAGGTTCGGCCCGGACGAGGCCTCGAACTCGTAAGGCATCGGCCCATCGTCGTCGAACCCGCGCTTGCGAGGCGCCCTAAAGTCCTTACCCTTGCTCATGTTAGTCCCAGATCTCCACCCAAAAGCCTAATCGATGGGAGCGTAACGCGGCCCCTCGCGATCGCTGATCTCAGCAAACTCCGCCGTGACATTTTCCGTGAGCAATCTTCGTCGCTTAGACGCGCCGTCCCAATGTCTGTCCACCCACTCAAAGGCAGAACCCCTCAGTCGGCGGAGGGAATTCGGGACATTGTCTAGCGCGCTTGCGCGCTTCGGTCGGCGAAGCGCTCATCGCCACCGGCATAAAAATAAAATATAGCGCCCGCATCATCGAAAGCCCGCTAGGCCGGTCACAAAACGTAAACGAACCTTGCAAGCCCAGAATAGCGCATTTTTGGCGCGGGTGCCAGATGGTCCAAGAGAGCGCGATAAACTATTTATTCATTTAAACTGCTGTGTTGAGTGATTTATTTGCCTCTGATTGTCGCAAAATGAGCGCGAGGCCAACCTCCAGTAGAGGCGTGTCCATGGCACTCTTACTGCGGGTGCGGGCGGCGCGCCCCGGTCCTACAGGTCCACAAGCTCCAGCGACCTTGGCGCGCGCTCCTGAATGAAAGCGAAGCGCGCCTCGGGTTTCGAGCCCATCAGGCGCTCGACCGCCTCGGCCGTCGCGTCGTTGTCTGGCGAGGCTAGCGCGACGCGCAGCAAAGCGCGCTTTCCAGGGTCCATCGTCGTATCGCGCAAATCCCGCGAGGGCATCTCGCCAAGACCCTTGAACCGGCTGACCTCAATCGCGCCACGGCCGGTGAATCCCGACTTCAGCAATTCCTCCTTGTGCGCCTCATCGCGCGCGTAGAGGGAGCGCGCGCCCTGGGTCAGGCGGTAGAGAGGCGGAACGGCAAGATAAAGGTGGCCTTCCTCAATCAGTTTCGGTGTTTGACGGTAGAAGAAAGTGATCAGGAGCGAGGCGATGTGAGCGCCGTCAACGTCCGCGTCGGTCATGATGATGATTTTGTCGTAGCGGAGATCAGACGAGCGGTAATGGGCGCCGGCGCCGGCGCCGAGCGCCTGCATGAGATCGGAAAGCTGCTGATTTTGGGTGAGCTTATCGCGCGTGGCTGACGCGACATTCAGAATCTTTCCCCTGAGCGGCAACACGGCCTGTGACGCGCGATCCCGCGCCTGCTTGGCCGACCCGCCAGCGGAATCGCCCTCGACGATAAACAATTCAGAGCCTTGCGCCGAGGAGTTCGTGCAATCGGCCAGCTTGCCCGGCAGCCGCAGCTTGCGCACTGCGGTTTTGCGCGCGACCTCTTTCTCCATCCGGCGGCGCACGCGCTCCTCAGCGCGCTCGATTCCCCAGTCGAGAAGTTTGGACGCCTGGCTCGGCGCGGCGGCCAGCCAATGGTCGAACGCGTCGCGAACCACGCCATCGACCAATCGCGCGGCTTCGGCCGTTTGCAAGCGGCCCTTGTTCTGTCCCTGGAACTCGGGTTCGCGAATGAAGACCGAGATCAGCGCGGCGCAACTCGCCATGACGTCGTCGGCCGTCAATGCGGCGGCGCGTTTGCCTTGGCCGATGCGGTCTGCGTGATCCTTGAGTCCGCGCAACAAAGCGGTGCGGAGGCCCGCTTCATGCGTCCCGCCATCGGGCGTGGGGATGGTGTTGCAATAGGAATGCACGAAGCCGTCGGCGCCCGCGAGCCATGCGATCGCCCATTCGACCGAGCCATGTTTGCCCGTTTTCTCGACCCGGCCGGTGAAGACCTGGTCGGCCACGAGCGCCTCGCCCTCGATGTCAGCGGCGAGATAGTCTCGCAAGCCTCCCGGGAAATGAAACGTGGCTTCCGCCGGGACCTTCGAGCCTTCGCCGACGAGCGCAGGCGCGCAGCGCCAACGGATCTCGACACCCCCGAACAGATAGGCTTTCGAGCGCGCCATCTTGAACACGCGGGCGGGATCAAACCGGGCCTGGGCTCCGAAAATCTGCGGATCGGGCAGAAAGCGCACCTTGGTGCCGCGACGGTTCGGCGTCTTGCCGACGGTCGTTAGCGCGCTTGTCGGCTTGCCGCGCTCAAACGTTTGACGATAGAGCGTCTGGCCGCGGGCGACCTCGACTTCGAGCTTCTCGGACAGCGCGTTCACCACCGAGACGCCAACGCCGTGGAGCCCGCCGGAGGTCTCGTAGGCGCCGCTGTCGAACTTGCCGCCGGCGTGCAGCATCGTCATGATGACTTCGAGAGCCGATTTTTTTGGAAATTTCGGGTGTGGGTCGACCGGCATGCCGCGGCCATTGTCGGTCACGCTCAAATAGCCGCTTTCCTCAAGTGAGACTTCGATAAAAGTGGCGTGGCCGGCGACGGCCTCATCCATCGAATTGTCGATCACTTCGGCAAACAGATGATGCAGCGCATTGGCGTCGGTGCCGCCCACATACATGCCCGGCCGTCGACGGACAGGCTCCAGCCCCTCGAGCACTTCGATCGAGGCTGCGGTGTAATTCGCTTCGTCCGGCGTCCCGTTGCGCGCGCCGGGCTTGCCTTTGACCGGCGTGGGTTTGCCGCGTTGAGGCGCTGGCGAGCCGAAAAGATCGTTCATGTGCTGCGCTTCTGGTTTCTGATTCGTTATTTTTGAAGATAGCACGCGGCTCGCTGAGGGCCGCACGCTGCGAGCGCCGCCGTTATGCGCATGCATTCCGCTCGCCTGAAGACGGGGCGGCGGATGGCTGTCGTAGTGCTCGGCGATCGACAGCGATCACCCAAAGGGTCTTGTCAACTGGCGGCGCTTCGCCTAGGTTACATGTAACTTATGGCCAAGCGGCTCATGACATCTGGATCCAAACTGAAGCCCTCACGCATAAAGGTGCGAAACCATCGCGAGCGCCTGCGGAAGCAGGGTTTGCGTCCGATCCAGATTTGGGTTCCGGATGTTCGATCGCCCGCATTCCGGGCTGAAGCGCGCCGGCAATCGCTTGCTGTTGCTGCTAGCCCGCATGCTCGCGAGGATCAAGCTTACGTCGAATTCGATTTCCGCCTGGCCTTAAGGATGAGGCGAGGCGAAGTATGGACCGTTGCTGGCGCAGGCGCCTATGCCGGAAAACCCCGACCCGTCGTCGTCGTGCAGGAGGACAGTTTTGAAGACGTGGATTCGCTGGTGGTGTGTCCATTCACGAGCAATACGACGGAGGCGCCTTTGTTCCGGCTTCCCATCGAGCCGAATCCTGCTAACGGGCTTCGGGCCGCGTGCTGCTTGATGGTGGACAAGCTCACGGCCGTACCGAAGTTGAAAATGGGCCGGAGGGTCGGCTCGCTGGACGCCGCCGACATCATTCGGCTCAACCGATCGATACTCGTGTTTCTTGGACTGGCGGCCTCTTCGAGAGTGAGATGAGCGCGCCGGGCCCTTACATTCCAGTCAGCAGCGTACGGGTCGCGGCCGCGACGTCCTTGTGGCGCATCAGCGCCTCGCCGACGAGAAAGGCTTTCACGCCGGCGTTAGCCAGCCGCTTGCAGTCCGCGTGGTCGGAAATGCCGCTTTCGGCGACCACGATCTTGCCCGCCGGGATTGACGGCAAAAGGCGCTCGCACACTTCGAGCGACGTCTCGAATGTGCGGAGGTTCCGATTGTTGACGCCAATCAGCCGGCCCTCGAGCGCGAGCGCTCGTTTGAGTTCATGCTCGTCATGCGTCTCGATCAGGACGTCGAGGCCAAGATCATGCGCAGCCTTGTTGAGGGTTTTGGCGAGGTCGTCGTCCACCGCGGCCATGATGATGATAATGCAGTCGGCGCCCCAGGCGCGCGCCTCCAGCACCTGATAGGCGTCGAAAAGAAAATCCTTGCGCAGAATCGGAAGGGTCGTCGCATTGCGCGCCTTCATCAGGTGGTCGGGCGCGCCCTGAAACGAAGGCCCGTCGGTCAGCACGGAGAGGCAGGATGCGCCGCCCGCCTGATAGGCCTTGGCGAGCGCGGCCGGGTCAAAATCCTCACGGATGAGCCCTTTCGAGGGGCTCGCTTTCTTGACTTCCGCGATCAGGCCGAAGCGACCCTCTTCGATCGCCCTTTGGAGCGCCTTGATGAAGCCGCGCGGCGGAGATTGGCCATCGATCTCGCGCTCCAAGGTCGCGCGCGGCACCCTGACCTTCGCGTCGGCGATTTCACGGCGCTTGTAACTTTCGATCTTTTTCAGGATGTCGGTCATCAGCGTTCCCGACCGTCACGCGTTCGACGCTGCGACCAATCGATCGAGCGTGCGGCGCGCCGCCCCGGAGCGGATCGCCGCGTCGCCCATGGCCACGCCCTCCTTAATAGAGCCGGCCTTGCCGGCAATTACAAGCGCCGCGCCCGCGTTGATGAGCGCAATGTCGCGATAGGCGCCCTCAGCGCCGCCGAGCACATCCGTGAGCGCCTTGGCGTTCTGCGCCGGCTCGCCCCCCTTCAGCGCTGCGGGCGCCGAGCGGGGAAGGCCTGCTGCTTCCGGCGTCAGTTCGAACGCGTGCAACGCGCCGGCCTTGAGTTCGACCACCTTGGTCGGCCCCGTGGTGGTGATCTCGTCGAGGCCGTCGAGCCCGTGCGTCACCCAGACCCGCTCCGAGCCGAAATTGCGCAGGACTTCCGCCATTGGCTCGAGCCATGCGGAGGAAAAGACGCCGACGAGTTGGCGCTTGACGCCGGCCGGATTGGAGAGCGGCCCGAGAATATTGAACAGCGTGCGCGTTCCGAGCTCGGTCCGCGTCGGGCCGACATTGCGCATCGAGGCGTGGTGCGTCGGCGCCATCATGAAGGCGATCCCCGCGTCGCTGAGACAGCGCTCAACGCCCTCAGGCGTAAGACCGATCTTCACGCCGAGCGCGGCGAGCGTGTCAGCAGCGCCGGAGCGAGACGACATGGCGCGGTTGCCGTGCTTGGCGACCATCGCGCCGCAAGCCGCGGCGATGATCGCGGCCAACGTCGAGACGTTATAGGAACCGGAGCTATCGCCGCCGGTGCCGACAATGTCGATGGCTTCCGGCGGCGCTTTGACGCCGATCATCTTGGCGCGCATCGCTGCGACCGCGCCTGTGATCTCCTCGACCGTCTCACCGCGGACCCTCAGCGCCATGAGAAACCCGCCCATTTGCGAAGGGGTCACTTCACCTGAAAGCATCGAATCGAAGGCGTTTTCCGCCTCGCTCCGAGTGAGCGTCGCCCCCGCGGCGACTTTGGCGATCAGAGGCTTGAAGGATTCCATATCCCCGTTTCGTGTTCTTGTCGGAACGTTTGCTGGCGCTGATGAAAGGCGTCCGCCAGATCCAAGAAATTGCGTAAGATCTGCCGGCCGTGCTCGCTGGCGATGCTCTCCGGATGAAACTGCACCCCGAAGGCCGGACGATCCCGGTGCTGAACGCCCATGACGAGGCCATCGTCGCTCTCCGCGCTGATCTCAAGCTCCATAGGCGCGCTCGATCGCTCGATGACGAGCGAGTGATAGCGCGTCGCGGAGAAGGGTCCGTTCAGGCCGCGGAAGAGACCGCGCGCATTGTGCGAGACGCGAGAGACTTTGCCGTGCATCGGCGTCGGCGCGCGCACGACATCGCCGCCGAACGCTTGCCCGATCGCCTGATGACCAAGGCAGACCCCGAGCATCGGCGTCGTTTCGCTCGCCGCCAAGACGAGGTCGAGACAGATCCCCGCCTCGTTCGGCGTGCAAGGACCGGGAGAGAGGACGATGGCGTCCGGCTCGTCGGCGAGCGCGTCCGCGACTGTGATCTCATCGTTGCGCCACACAGACACGTTCGCGCCCAACTCGCCAAGGTAATGGACGAGGTTGAAGGTGAAGCTGTCATAGTTGTCGATCAGCGTGACGCGCTGCATTCCGTCTCCCGCGCACGAAGGGGAGCCGTCTTTTCCGATGCTGCGCCGCGCCCGTCAAGTTAAGCGCGCGATGCTGCGATGGAAGCGGCTGTCTCGACGGTTCGGACGTCTCGGCCACGCCTTTGGCGTATGAAGGCAGTTCGCTGGAGCGCGTTGAGCTTACAGGCGCTGGATCGCGATGAGCGCCCAAGGATCGCGCGCTGGCTCCTCGTAACCCAAAATAGCGGCGCGTTCGCTGTGCGTGATGCCGACGTCGTCCAGGTAGCGAAGCGGCAGCGCCGCGAGCCGGCTGCGATCGACGGCCGCTTCGGCACGCTCGGCCAATTGGTTAAGAATTCCTTTCAGAGCGCGAATCCCCCAGGAAACCCCAGAATCGGGACGAGAATGAGCTAGACTCGCGGAAGTCACAGTCGTTTACCTTTCGTTAACCTCGGATTCGCGGCCTCCTGCGCCGCTACCGATAGGGCATATAAGCCGATTGTGCATTTCCTTGAAGTCATTATTTCTATGCCAATGGTATAGGATAGCTAAACTATGAGCCCCTTTCATCGACTACCGCCTCTCAATGCGTTGCGGGCCTTCGAGGCCGTGGCGCGCCATTCGTCGTTCGCTCGGGCTGCGGAGGAGCTGCACGTAACCAAGGCTGCGGTCGCGCAACACGTGCGCGCGCTCGAGGGCGATATTGGCGCAAGGCTCGTCGAACGAAATGGCCGAGGGCTTCAGCTCACGGAATTGGGCGCAGCCGGCGCGGCGCCGCTCGCGGAAGGATTTGCGCTGCTTGCAAAGGCAGCGCGTGCGATGCGTGAGGGCGAAGGGCGCCGCTTCCTGATTATCAATTCGACGCCGTCGTTCGCCGCGACTTGGCTCGTCGGCCGGATCGGCAAGTTCAAGGCGCGCCATCCCGAGACCGATGTGCTGATCGACGCCAATCCGATCGACGATGCGCTCGAGTCGGGCGCAGCCGACGCGCTCATCCGCTGGGGCGCGGGCGAGTTCGCTGGCCTCGCCGCCACGCTTCTGTTCAAGGAGGACGTGTTTCCGGTCTGCGCGCCCAAACTCATCGCGGGCGACGATCCTCTGCGCTCGCCCGAGGATCTGGGCCGCCATACGCTGCTGCACCTCGACTGGAACCCGGCGCATGCCTCCTGGCCCACCTGGTCCGATTGGCTCAAGGCCGCCGGCGCGGGGGCCGTCGAAGCCACGCATGGCGTTTTCTTCAACAACATGGCGATGACGCTGCGCGCCGCCGCGCAAGGGCAGGGCGTGGCGCTGACTTCGTTCGCCATCGCCGCCGATGAATTGGCCGCCGGGCGCCTCATTGCGCCGTTCAAGACCAGTGTCGCGACGCCGTTCGGCTACTACTTTGTCTGCCGTCCAAACGAAGCCGAATCGATGCGCATCAGCGCCCTGCGCGAGTTTCTGACCCAGGAGGCGGCGCTCTCGGTGGGATGAAGGCTCACCGCCCCCGCATCTCGTCGAAGGCCTTGAGCGCGCGAGCGCGGGCGAAGGCATGATCGACGATCGGCTTTGGATAGGTCTCGCCGAGGACAACTCCCGCCTGCGTCAAAACATCGCTGGAAGCCTTCCACGGTCTATGGATCGTGGGCGCCTCAAGCCGCGCCAGCTCTGGAACCCACTGGCGCACATAGGCCCCATCGGGGTCGAATTTCTCGGCCTGCAGCACCGGATTGAAGATGCGAAAGTAGGGCGCGGAATCGACGCCCACGCCCGCGACCCACTGCCAGTTGAGCGGATTGCTGGCGGGATCGGCGTCGATGAGCGTGTCCCAGAACCATGCCTCGCCAAGCCGCCAGTCGATGAGCAAATGCTTGACAAGAAACGAGGCCGCGATCATCCGCGCGCGATTGGGTAAATATCCTGTCCGCCACAATTGCCGCATGCCCGCGTCGACGATCGGATAGCCGGTCTGGCCATGCGCCCAGACATGAAAACTGGCCTCATCGTCGCGCCACGGAAAGCTCTCGAACTCGGCGCGCAACGCAAGCGTCGCGAGATCGGGATGGGCGTAGAGCAGCGCGGCCGCGAAGTCGCGCCAGCCAAGCTCGGCCATATATTTCTCCACGGCGCCGTCCAAAGCAGGGTGCTTGGCGGCGACAGTTTCGACAGCATGCGCGATGCGACGCGGCGAGATCTCGCCGAAACGCAGGTTCGCCGACAGGCGCGAGGCGGCGCCGGGCGCAAGGATGTCACGCTCATTCGCGTAATCCTTCAGGGCTCCGGCGACGAAGGTCTTAAGCCCGGCAAGCGCGCCTTCTTCGCCACGCGATTCGCCTATGCTGAGTTCGCTCGCCCAGTCGGGCTTTGTGGGTCTAAGCCTCAGCGCGTCGATTGAGACGCGCGCCGGCGCTTCGTTTGGCCAGGGCGCCGCGGTGAGGCGTTTGGGCGCTAGAGTCTGGAGCTGGGAGGGGGCCAAGCGCGCGATGGCGACGCCAGAACGCTGTGAAGATACCGACGGGCGCGCCGTCGGCCTTGCTGAGCTCCCAAGGCTCGCGCATGAGCCGGCCGTTGAAGCTCAACGCCTCGACGCCGCGCGCCTTGAGCGCCGCCTTGACGCGCGCGTCGAGCGCCGTCGCCCCGCCTTCGTAACGGCGGCTCCACAGGACGCGGCTCGCGTTCGCGGCGGCGGCTAACGCGAGGATCGCCTCCTCGGCGTCGCCCTTGATGATGTCTAGCCGCGCGCCACGAGCTGAAAGTTCCCTCTCTATGGCGGTCAGCGATGCGGCGAGGCGCCATTTCGCCGCCCCGCCCAGCGGGCGCGCCCCGCCGCCCGCGGGGTCATGGATATAGACAAAGAGCGTCGGGCGATTAGCGGCGGCGTGAATTGCCGGCTGATCATCGAGGCGGAGGTCGTCGCGCAGGCAGACGATGTCGGCGCTTGCGCTCACAAGCCGTCTCCGCGCCGCGACCAGTCCTGTCTCAGGCCGCTGAGTGTGGCGCTTCCGCGTCTTTCCATTCGAGCGTGACGACCTTGCCGTTCTCGACTGTCAGCGCCAGACGTCCGTGCTTGAGTTCAAGCGCCCGGTCGCCGAATAATTTCCGCCGCCAGCCGCCGAGCGCAGGCACTTCGGCTCTGTCGCTTTGGGCCATCGCCTCGAGATCGTCGACGGTGGCGATCAGCTTGCCGGCGACGCCGCTGTCCTCGCTCACCTGCCTGAGCAGCACCTTAAGCAATTCGACGGTCGCGCCGACATTGGCGCCGTTGCGCCGCTCGCGCTCGATCTTCGGCAATGTTTTGGGGTCGCGCTCGAACCCGCGTTCGATCGCCGCGAGGATTTCTGCGCCAGCGCGCGAGCGCTCCATCCCGCGCGGGAAGGCGCGCAGGTTGGCGAGCGCTTCCGAGTTGCGCGGGGCGGCATGCGCCAGCTCGATCAGCACTTCGTCCTTCAGGACGCGCGCGCGCGGCACGTCGCGCGCCTGCGCCTCGCTCTCGCGCCAGGCTGCGAGCTCCATCAGCATCGCGAGATCGCGCGGTTTGCGCGCCTTGCCTTTGTAGCGCTCCCAGGCGCGCTCAGGATGCTGCTCGTAAGTCGAAGGCGAGTTGAGCGTCTTCATCTCGTCGTCAAGCCAGGATTGACGCCCGGCAGCTGCGATCCGTTTCGACAGCGCCTTATAAATGTCGCGCAGATGGGTCACGTCCCCGATCGCATAGGCGATCTGCGCTTCGGCCAACGGACGGCGCGCCCAATCGGTGAACCGCGACGACTTGTCGATTGTCACATGGCAGATTGAATGCGCAAGCTCGCTGTAGGAGACCTGCTCGCCATAGCCGCACACCATCGCCGCGACCTGGGTGTCGAACAGCGGCGTCGGCAGGACGCCGGAGAGCTTCCAGAAAATCTCGAGATCTTGCCTGGCGGCGTGGAACACCTTGACCACGTCCTCGTCGGCCATCAGGCGCAACAGCGGCTCGAGGTCGAGCTCCGAGGCCATGGCGTCGATCGCCAGGGCCTCATCGTCCGAGGCGAGCTGGACGACGCAGAGAATTGGCCAAAACGTGGCCTCGCGCAGGAATTCTGTGTCGACGGTCACAAACGGCGAACGCGCCAGGCGCTGACAGGCTTGAGCGAGTTCGTCCGTCGTTGTGATCAGGGACACTGGATTCGTCGGCTCTATTGGCCGTCCTGGGGCGGCGCGACTGGCTTGGCCCGGTCCTTGCGCACGGGTGGCGGCGCATGACGCGGCATGCCCAGACGCTTGTCGAGGTAGGCGCCGACCACCGTTTGCAGCTCGTCGATGCAATCTTCGAAGAAGTGATTGGCCTCGGGAATGACCGCATGCTCGATGACGATGCCCTTCTGAGTCTTGAGCTTCTCGATCAGGGCTTGAACCTCTTTCAGCGGCGCGACGCGATCTTTGTCGCCATGCACGAACAGGCCGGACGAGGGACAGGGCGCGAGAAAGCTGAAATCGAAACGGTTGGCGGGTGGGGCGATCGAGATGAAGCCCTCGATCTCCGGCCGGCGCATCAGGAGCTGCATGCCGATCCAGGAGCCGAACGAGACGCCGGCGATCCAACAGGCGCGCGCCTCCGGGCTAATCGACTGCGCCCAGTCGAGGGCGGAGGCTGCGTCCGACAATTCTCCCTGACCGTGGTCGAAGGCGCCCTGCGACCGTCCGACGCCGCGGAAATTGAAACGCAGGACGGAAAACCCGCGCTCGGCAAAATTGTAGTAAGTGTTGTAAACAATCTGATTGTTCATCGTGCCGCCGAACTGGGGATGAGAATGAAGCACCACCGCGATCGGCGCCCCGCGCTGCTTGGCGGGATGAAAACGACCCTCCAGCCGACCAGCGGGACCGGTAAAGAAAACCTCGGGCATGAAAACTCCACAACGCCTTGAAGCGCCTCCCGCTGGGGGTCGAGTGCGCGCTTTCACGCCTTGCGGCGCGAACTTAAGCGCGAATCTGTCTCGGTCAGTCGACGGGGGCTCGCCTCGGAGGCCGCCTCATAGCATGCAGGCCGCCGGCAATTGCAAGGAAAAACCGCAAGTTCCGGCGCGGTTTTCGTGGCCACCGCCAGAATTGGACCCGCAATGGCCCGCGCGAGCGCATTGAACCGAGCCTACCTCGACTATAACGCCACGGCGCCGCTGCGTCCCGCTGCGGGCGAGGCGGCGCTCACGGCTATGGCGACGACCGGCAATCCCTCGTCGGTTCACGCCGAAGGCCGGGCGGCGCGCCGGATCGTGGAGGACGCGAGGAGCGAGGTCGCGCGGCTCGCGGGAGCGAGCTCCCGTTGCGTCACGTTCGTGTCCGGGGGCACAGAGGCGGCGAACGCCGCGCTCAATCCGCTGTTCGGCGGCGGCCCCAAGGCGCCTGCGCTCGAGCGGCTGATCGTCTCCGCCGGCGAGCACGCCTGCGTCTTGTCGGGGCATCGGTTTCCCACCGCGGAAGTGGCGCCCTTGCGGCCGGACGGACGCATCGATCTCGATTGGCTCGAGGCGGCTTGCCGGCGCCCCGGCCGTGCGCTTGTAGCGCTGCAGGGCGCAAACAACGAGACGGGCGTGATCCAGCCGGTCGCCGAGGCGGCGGCGCTGGTTCACGCCGCGGACGGATTCCTGTTCTGCGACGCGGTGCAGATGGCCGGGCGGACGGCTTGTGACGTCGCCGCCCTTGGCGCCGACGCGATCATGCTGTCGGCCCACAAGATGGGCGGTCTCAAGGGCGCGGGCGCCCTGGTCGTGGCCCGCTCGGGGGTCAGCCTGGGCATGGCCCTCATGCGGGGCGGCGGCCAGGAGCGCGGCGCCCGGGCGGGCACCGAAAGCGTCGCGGCGATCGCGGCTTTTGGCGCCGCCGCCGGCGCATGCCTTGCCGAACTGGACGCGGAGCCGGCGCGGCTCGTTGGGCTGCGCGATCGCCTGACAATCGCTGTGCGTTCGGCCGCCGCCGACGCGGTCGTCTTTGCCGAGACCTCGCCACGGCTGCCCAACACCGTTTGCTTCGCCGTTTCTGGCGTCGAGGCCGCGACGCTGATGATCGCGCTCGATCTCGCCGGAATCGCGGTCAGCTCAGGCTCGGCTTGTTCCTCCGGCAAGGTGGCGCCCTCGCATGTGCTGGCGGCGATGGGAGTCCCCGCTGAGCTCGCGCGCGGCGCCATCCGTTTAAGTCTCGGCTGGGCGTCGGGGGAAGCGGACGTCGAGCGCTTCGCCGAGGCCTTCGCGGGGGCAATCGCTAGGATGCGAGCCGCGCGCCGGGGCGCCGCGGCGCTGGCCGCCGAACCGCCTCCCGCGTGGGATTGACTTGCATCCGTTCGGCGCGCGGTGTAGGAGACGCGCTTCTCTTTTCTTGCCCGTTTCAACAGCCGAGGAGTCTCTATGGCTCGCGTCACCGTCGAGGATTGCATCGACAAAGTCGACAATCGATTTGATCTGGTCCTGATGGCCAGTCACCGCGCACGGGCGATTTCGTCCGGCGCGCCGATCTCCATCCAGCGCGACAATGACAAGAATCCAGTCGTTGCGTTGCGCGAGATCGGCGATGGCAAGCTCGCGCCCGGCGATCTGCGCGAGGACGTCATCCACGCGCTGCAGAAGCACGTTGAGATCGACGAGCCGGAGGCGGAAGCCGCGCCGCCGATGGTCAATCCGGATCTCCAGAGTCAGATCGAATCCGGCGTTGACGTTCAGTTCGACCGTATGACGGAAGAGGATTTGCTGCGCGGGCTCGAAGGCCTGACGCCGCCGCCGGAGCCGGAGGACGATGGCGAATAGCGAGGCCACGCAGTCGCTTACGCAGCGGCGTTGCAGCGTTCAATCGTATGATCCCGTCCGCCATCTCGGCGCGGCGGGATTTTTTTCGCCCCCTATCCACAGCCACGCTCAAGTTTCGTGTGTTTCCTGTATTCAGCGCCGAGCGATTTGCTATCTTGGGGACCGAATCACTTGCGTTGCGGATTTTCGCCGTTCTGGCGGGGCCGCGCGGATGGTCCCAGTCGCGACGCGCGAGAGGTTCATAGGCGGCGAGGATGTGCAGCCGACGCGTTGAGTGGGGGACGAAGTGAGCGAGGAATTTGTGAAGCCGTCGGAAGCGACGGCGCGTATAGCGGAAAGCGACGAACGCCCCGTGGGGCTGGTCGAAGTCGCCGGGCGGGTCAAATGGTTCGACGCCGCCAAAGGCTATGGCTTCATCGTGCCGGACAGCGGCGAGGCTGACGTCCTCATCCATGTGACGGTCCTCAGGCGAGACGGGTTCACCGCCCTTCGCGAAGGCGCGCGCGTCGTCGCCGAGGCCCAGCAGCGCGAACGCGGCCTGCAGGTTTTCAGGGTGCTCGCGATCACGGAGCCCGACCCGGCCTTGGCCTCGGAGCTTCCGCCAGCGCGCACCCGGTCGCAGGCAAGCACGGTCGGCGCGTTCGAAATCGTCATCGTCAAGTGGTTCAACCGGGCCCGGGGCTTCGGCTTCCTGACCCGCGGCGAGGGCACTGAGGACATTTTCGTCCATATGGAGACGCTGCGTCGGTATGGCTTCGTCGATCCGAAGCCTGGCGACACCATGCTGGCCCGCTTCGGCCCTGGGCCGAAGGGGTTGATGGCGGCCGAGGTGAGGCCGCTCGACGGTTCGAAGATTTTCGCGCCACACTGAGCGCCGCGTCCTCGCCGTCGCTCTCGAAGATCGACGCTTCTCGCCTTCCTGGCTCGAGCGCTTGACGCGCTCATCGGCTTGCTCTTGAAACCGGCTTGAGCGCGTCCAAGACGATTGCGCGAGGACCGAGGAGCGGGGCGATGAGTGCGATCGGAGTTCGGCTATCGGCGGCGCTTGTCTTCGTCGTCTTTCTCGCCGCCTCCGCCGGCCTCCCCGTGCGGGGCGCTGACCTCGATTCGCTGACTATAGAGACCTCGACCGGGTCGCATGCGTTTCAGATCGAGATCGCCGACAATGAGGCGGCCCGCGAACACGGCCTTATGGACCGGCGCTACATGGCGCCCAATCATGGCATGCTGTTTGAGTTCGACCGCGACGCGCCAGTGTCGTTCTGGATGAAGAACACTTACATCCCGCTCGATATGATCTTCATTTCGCCTTCTGGAATTGTGACGCGCATCGCGACCGACGCCGAGCCGTTGTCCGAGCGCGCCATTCCTTCTGGCGGCCCCTCCATAGCCGTGCTCGAATTGAACGGCGGGACGGCGGCTTCGATCGAGCTCAAGGTCGGCGACAAGGTTCGCTATCCGTTCTTCAAATCGTGACATACATCCCGCGCGTTGCATCCGCCGACAGGATTGCTACACTATGTTGACAGGCGCGGGCCGCAGGCTGCGCCTGAGCTGGGTGGGAGTGGTTTGAGTCAAGCCTCGACGACGTGGAGTCCAGATCCTGGGTTTCACGCGCTGTTTCCAATGTCCGATAGCTCGACCGGCGCGCGCAATGGCTCGGGCCGGACCTATGCGGCGCTGGACCTGGGGACCAACAATTGTCGGCTGCTGGTCGCGCGGCCGACTGCGCAGGGATTCCGGGTCATCGATGCGTTCTCGCGCATCGTTCGCTTGGGCGAGGGGCTGTCTCTGAGCGGACGCTTGAGCGAGGCGGCGATCGCGCGCACGCTTGAGGCCTTGAAAGTCTGCCGGGACAAGATGGCGGCGCGCGGGGTCACCCGGGCCCGCACCATCGCCACCGAGGCCTGCCGCGCGGCGGTTAACGGGCCGGATTTCGTGGCCGTGGTTCGTGAGCGGCTTGGCATCGAGCTCGAAATTGTCGACCGCGAGACCGAGGCGCATCTGGCCGCGGCGGGCGTGGGCGATCTCGCCGACAAGGACGCCCGCTCGACGGTGATGTTTGATATCGGCGGGGGATCCTCGGAGATCATCTGGCTCGGCTTCGATCCTCGCGCGCCGCACGGGGCGAACCGGGTGAGGGCCTGGGAGTCGCTGAGGCTCGGAGTGGTGTCGCTGGCCGAGACTTTCGGCGGCGTGGACGTGAGCGAGGAAGCTTTCGCCGCCATGACCGCCCATGTGTCGGACGCGCTTGCTCCTTTCGCCGCCCGGGTGGCGGACGAAGCGCGTTGCGACCGCTTCCATCTTCTTGGCACCTCCGGCACGGTCACGACCATCGCGGGCGTGCATCTCAACCTGCCGCGCTACGACCGGCGCGCGGTCGATGGCTTATGGCTCGGCCGGGCGGAGGTCGACGAGGCGATCTCGCGACTGAGAGCCATGAGCTACGCCGAGCGCGCCGCCAACGCCTGCATTGGCCACGAGCGCGCCGATCTGGTGCTTGCCGGCTGCGCCATCCTAGAGGCGATCCGAGAGCATTTTCCGGCCGAGCGGCTGCGCATCGCCGACCGGGGCCTGCGCGAAGGCATTCTGAGTAACATGATGCGCGCCGATGGGGTCGGCCCCCACCGCCGCCCGCGCGAGCGCTGGTGACGACGGGCGGCTCGGGCCGCGAGGGCGGCCGGGCGCTCAAAACCCGGGTCAAGATGACCCGCAAGCGCACGCCGGCGTCGGCCCGCTGGCTCGAACGCCAGCTCAACGATCCCTACGTGGCCCAGGCGCGCCGCGAAGGCTACCGGTCTCGGGCGGCTTACAAGCTCATCGAGATCGACGACAAGCACAAACTCTTCAAGCCGGGCGAGCGCATCATCGATCTCGGCGCCGCTCCCGGCGGCTGGAGTCAGATGGCGGCGACGCGCGTGGGCGCGCACGAGGGCAGGGGCCGGGTGATCGCCATTGATCTTCTGGAGATGGACCCAGTCGAAGGGGTGGAGTTCCGCCAAATGGACTTCCACGACCCAGAAGCCCCGGCCGCCTTGCGCGAATGGCTCGGCGGCCGCGCGGACGGCGTCCTGTCCGACATGGCGGCCAACGCCACCGGCCACCGCAAGACTGACCAGTTGCGCATCGTCGGCCTGGTCGAACTGGCCGCCGATTTCGCGAGCGAAGTGCTGGCGCCGGGCGGGTTCTTTCTGGCCAAGGTGCTCCAGGGCGGCGCCGAGGGCGAGCTGCTCGCCCGTCTCAAGCGCGAGTTCGCGACTGTGCGCCATGTGAAACCGAAAGCGAGCCGCGCCGACAGCGCCGAGCTTTACCTGCTGGCGACCGGTTTCAGGGGGACGAACTGACTCGATCGCGCGTTCTTGATTTCGAGCAGCGATCCGCGGATGGAGCGACTTCGCAGCGTGGGCTGCAGGCTTGCCGTTCAATTTTTCCGCCGAATGCGCTAGATTTCATCCATGACCGAGCTTTTCGAGCAAGCCGTCGAAATCTCGCGCAGGCTGCCGCCCGAAAAGCAGGACGCGCTTGCCCGCATTCTCCTGCAATGGGCTGAAAACGACCCGTCGAACGTATGGCTCAGCGCGGACGAGGAGGAAACCTTGAGAGCCTCTTCGTTGGAGACTGAGGGCGGCGAGTTTGCGACCGAGAGTTGGACAGGAGCCACCCGGGAGGAGCACTGGCTGCTGCGCCACACGCGCCGCGCGGCCGCGGAGGTCGATCAAGTCCTGTCGTACATCGCAAGTGTTGTCGCGCGTCGAAGGACGCTATTGAGAAAGGCGCTCGTCGCGTCAAGGCGCGCGTTCAGGCCGTGACCCGGCTCGCGAGCGCGCCGGGCAGGCGCGGCGTTCTTCCCCCAAGCCCTTGCCTGATCCTCAACGCCGCGAGGGACGAAGAAGGCGGCCTCTGGCCCGCGGTCGCGCCGCCGGCCGCCCTGGCCCATAATTGTCATGCTGACGAAGGGCGCGTTCGCGCTTATGCTGGTCGCCACGAAGGTTGACACGGGAGGACCATCATGAACGTTCAGGCCAAGGAGATGAAAGCGCCGGTCGATCCGGTGGCGCTGATGGGGAAATTGCCGACGCCGCCGAAATTCGACAATCCGGCGGATGAGCGGGCGCATCGCAAACAGAGGCTCGCGGCGGGCTTCCGTCTGTTCTCGAAATTCGGCTTCGACGAGGGGGTGGCGGGGCATATCACTGCGCGCGATCCGGAGTTCCTGGACACGTTTTGGGTCAATCCGTTCGGCGTCCACTTCAGCCAGATCAAGGCCTCTAACCTGATCCGCTGCGATCACAAGGGTAACGTCGTGGAAGGCGACTATCCGGTCAACACCGCCGCCTTCGTGATCCATTCGCGTGTGCATTCCGCGCGGCCCGACGCGAACGCCGCCGCCCATTCCCATTCGACTTACGGGCGGGCTTTCTCGACGCTCGGGCGCCCGCTCGCGCCGATTACCCAGGATGCCTGCGCCTTCTATAACGATCATGCCGTCTATGACGACTTTGGCGGCGTGGCGGTCGAGCTTGATGAAGGCGAGCGCATCGCCAAGGCGATCGGAAAGCACAAGGCTGCGATCCTGCAGAATCATGGCCTGCTCACGGCCGGCGGAACGGTCGATGAGGCGGTGTGGTGGTTCATCACCATGGAGCGGTCGTGCCAGGTGCAACTGATCGCCGAGGCTGCGCTTAAAGATGGCGAGACGTTGAAGCAGATTTCGCCGGAAGCTGCGGCGCAGTCCCATAAAATCGTGGGTAGCCCATTCTCGGGCTGGTTCCAGTTCCAGCCGCTCTATGCGCGCATCGTAAAGGAGCAGCCGGACCTCTTGGAGTGAGGCGCCGGCGGCTCTCGGTCGCCGCCGCGCGGTTTGTGTCCGTCGTCGCTTTCGCCGAGGGAGGCGCTCACCCGTCCTTGGCGAGAGGCGGAGGCGGGCCCCCGGTCTGGACGATGACGTTGAATTATTGCCGGGAGACGGTGGTCAATAAAGGCATTACCGACGTCACGAAATTTGAGCAGGAAGTTAAGAAGTGCTTTGCTAACCCGGTGACCTACCCACCCGCCTACCCCAAGCCGACGTGGTAGTAGCGATCGCGACGCCACTCACGCAAGCGCTGAGAGAGGATCCGCTGCGTTCCGAGGCCATTCTGTCGCGCACGGCGTTGCGTCGATGGGGCGAGCCTCAGGACATCGCCCGTCCCGCGACAGGCTCGGGATAAGCGAGAAGGGTGCGGCGGCTCCTCAAATGCGGGGGCCGGCATGCGCCCATTTGAAGACCACGAGCGCAAGCGCCAGCACGTTCGCCATTTCGGCCCACAAGAACACCCACATGTCCGCAGTGACGCCAAGGGGCGGCGAACCGGGGGTATGCCGCGCAGCACTGGCAGGGCGAAGGCGAAGGCAGCGAGAGAGCCGATCAGCCCGGTCTCCGGCGGGCGCACGTTGATGAACGTCAGGACGCCCATCACCACGGCGCAAAAGCCGAGCACCAGCATGACGGCGTAGCCGCAGAGCGCAAACAGGATGATGGCGCCGCCGCGGCTTATCGCGATCGCCAGCTGAACGTTATTCGGATCGGCTCCGGGCTGGCTCGTCGTATGCAGATTGTAGCCGAGCACCCCCTCCCAAACGGTGATTCTGGCCGGAAGGCTGAGCGGGGCCTTTCCATCCATGAGTTGGACGTCGAGTTGCGCCACAAAGGAGTCAAACGGATAGTGGGTGACGCTGCCGTCATTCAGGTCGACCTCGAAGGTCGAGCTGGCCATATGTCCGCCGGCCGCCAGCTTAATTTCCTCCACCGTTTTGTCGTGTGTGATTAGCAGGGTCAAATCGCGATCGGCGCCGGCGCGAGCGATTTTGCCGTCCGACAGGTTTGGCGACAGATAGGCGCGCGGCTGCATGCCCTCGTTGGCGGCGTCGATCTTGAGCGGCTCGAGATAAACCTCGGTGGACGCAACCGAGTCGGTTGCGCCGAACATCCGCTCGCCGGGCTGCTCCGAGACGTTGAAATTGCGCAGGATCATCAGGTAGCCGGCCGTCAGCGCAACGAGCACCGTCCCGAGCGCCAGCAACCGCATGTTTCGGCCGCGCGGCTGAACTCGATCGATCCCCCACCCGGCGACCGTCGATGACCAGACCTAACTTACAGCGACGCCGCCGTCCGGCAAGCCCGCGTCCACGGGGCTTTGCTCACTCGGCCGCTGCAGTCGCGCGTTCTTCGCTGGTCGAGATCATCCGGCCCGAGACCGCTGCGCCTGCGTCCGGCTTGAGCTGGGCGAAGATGAATACGGCCATGCTCGACACGATCGCCACCAGGACGAAGGCGAGCGAGAGATCGCGCGCCCCAAGCTCCGAATCGCCAAAGCCGAACTGGATCATTTCCACGCAGATTGCCGCGACCGCCACTCCAACCGCCCCCGACATCTGCTGCGAGACGCTGGCGAAGCTGGTGGCGCGGCTCATCCGCGGCGAGTCAACGTCGGCGTAGCTGATGGCGTTCAGGGCCGTGAATTCGAGCGAGCGGAAGAATCCGCCAGCGAGCAGCACAAGCAGCAAAAGCCAATGCGGCGTCGAGGGCGTGAACAGTGCGCAGGCCGCAAGAAACGCCCCCGAAATCAGTCCATTGACAACCAGCGTCTGGCGAAATCCGAACCAGCGTAGCGCCTTCGAAGCGGTGAATTTCATTATCAGCGCGCCGGCGGCGCTGGCGAAGGTGATCGAGCCGGATTGGAACGGCGAGAGGCCGAACCCGACCTGCAACAGCAGCGGCAGCAGGAACGGCATGGCGCCGATGCCAATGCGGAAGATGAACCCGCCGACGACGCCGGCATAGAAGGTGGGGATCTTGAGGAGCTTGAGATCGAGTATGGCGCCCACGTTGGCGTTAGCGTGCCGGACGTAGGAAGCCAGCGAGAGGGCGCCGATCGCAATCATCGCCGCCACCAGCCAATAGGGGGCGATGCCCCGTCCGATCATGCTCAAACCTGATATGAGGCTCAAGAGACCGACGCCCGACAGGACGAACCCCTTGAAGTCGAAGCGCGGCACGGCTTCCTCGCGCAAATTGTCGATGAACCTGAGCGACAGCAGCACGCCCAGAATGCCGATCGGCACGTTGATCCAGAAGATCCAGCGCCACTGAAAATACGTGGTGATGAAGCCGCCGAGCGGCGGACCCGCGACCGGGCCGATCAGCGCCGGCATGGTCAGATAGGCCATTGCGCTGACTAGATCACTCTTCGCCACGGAACGCAGCAGCACCAGCCGCCCGACCGGCACCATCATCGCTCCGCCGAGCCCCTGGAACACGCGCGCGGCGATGAGGGTCGAAAGCGAAGACGAGGCGCCGCACAGGATCGATCCGATCGTGAAGACAATGATCGCGCTGCAGAACACCGTGCGCGCGCCGAAGCGGTCGGCGACCCAGCCCGAGGCGGGAATGAATACCGCGAGCGTCAACATGTAGGAGGTGAGCGCGAGCTTGAGGACGATCGGATCCTGATGCAGGTCGAGCGCGATGGCCGGCAGCGAAGTCGAAATGACGGTCCCGTCCATGTTCTCCATGAACAGGGCGGTCGCGATGATGAAGGCGGTAAGAATGGCGGAGCGCATCGGCGGCTTTCAGGTCGAGGCCTTGTGGCGCCGCGGCGCCGCCGCCGCAAGGCGAAGGCGTAATACCGCGGTCACAATGCGTTGAAGGCGCGCCTACCAGCGCGGACGATCCGGTTGGGTTTAATCCGGCGCTGCGCGCCTCAGCCGCCAAAAACCACCTTGTTCATGATCCGCCCGGGCGCCAGTGTGAACAGGCCGGTGACAACGAGCGCCAGGGTGAAAATCCAGATCATCGCTAAACGATGAGCATGGACATTGTGTTGTCGGGCTCGCAGGACCGCCAGCGGAACGGCCCCCAGCGTGAACAGCGACAAGAGGTGGATGGGGCTCCAGGGTCCCCAGGTTCGGATCGTGTGGATGAAGAGAGACGTTCCGGCGACCAGAATCATCAGACTAGCCCAGGCCCAGCCGATCGTTCGATGCGGGAGCGTTCCCTTGGGGGCCAGAAGCTGCGCGACGCCGAGGCCGATCGCCGCGAACGCGAAAGCGGCATGAAACTGGATGATGGCAGGGGCGTCGAGCAGCGGGGCGAGCGTCACGACCGGGGCCTCGGCGCAGCGGTCCGCGACCTGACTTGTGGCGCGTGCACGGCCAAGCCCGCCCGGCGCTAATGGTTGAGCATGCGGTCAACGTCGTTCAGCGCCTTCTCGCAGCCAGCGCGGTCGTTTGCATCGTCGGCGTGGCGAGCCACATTCATCGCGTCGGTGATCGCCTGGAGCTCGTCGGCCGTGAGGTCGCCCGCTTGTTGTTCGGCGCTGGCGATCGAACCGGGGGTCGGCTGGCGATGCATAGTCGCAAACGTCGACTCGGCCGCCGGCCGTCCGTCGGCGGCGGCCGACTTCGAGGATCTTGGCGACCTCGAGATCGGTTTCATAGATCCGATCCGTACAGGGTCCTGCGTGAGCCGCCGCAGCGCCGAGAATGAGCGCCATTCCCGCCGTGGCGGTTGCGTATTGAACGATCATTTTCACCCCTCCTTGGATTTAGGCGGCGCGCTAAAGGCGTCCCGGCGCATCGCTCAATCACGCTATACAACGCTGCGGCCTGGCAATCAGACGATCGATTAAGATAACAATTGTCTGTGAGGATCGTTGCTCACGGCGGCCGCCCAAACACAAGCTTCTACCATAGCGAAAAGCGTTGGAGAACTTCTCCCCAAAGCCGCCGCCGCGCTGCCGAGCGAGGCGTAAGGCGATCGAACCCAGAACCGGCTTGAAACCGGAGGGGCCCGGGTGCAAAATATTTGTCACTTCCGAGACACGCGCCGCCAAGAGAGCACGGATGAGCAAGATCGCCACCAAACGGCAGGTCAAGACGGAGCCTCGCGTCGAGCGCCCACGCCTGCACAAGGTCATTCTGTTTAACGACGACTATACGCCGCGGGACTTTGTGGTCGAGGTGCTGAAGGGGGTGTTTCGGCTCAACGAAACCCAGGCGCTCAACGTGATGATAACTGCGCATCGCAAGGGCGTCTGCGTGGTGGCGGTGTTCGCGCAGGACATCGCCGAGACCAAGGCCGCGCGCGCGACCGAAGCGGGCGCAGCGAAAGGCTATCCGCTCCGCTTTGGAACCGAACCTGAAGAATAGCTCGCGCCGGGCGCTGAGCCCGAGGAATAGCGCGCGCTCTCCTGGCGCTGAGGGAAAAGGGTAGACCCATGAGCGGCGCGAATCTTCCGCCCCTGAAGGCGCGCAAGCTTGGCCGGATGGCGGTCAGCGTGACCGAGCTCGGCCTCGGGACCGCGCCGCTCGGCGACCTGTTCCAGATGGTCGAGGATGACGAGGCGGCGGCGATCATCGGCGCCGCCTGGGACGGTGGCGTACGCTATTTCGATACTTCGCCCTGGTACGGCCGCGGACAGGCCGAGCATCGGGTGGGGCGGGCGCTTTATCGGAAGCCTCGCGGCGAGTTCGTCATCTCGTCCAAGATCGGCCGGGTCTTGCGCCGGCCGCTGAAACCCGGCCCGATCAAGGACCAGTGGCTCGGCGGGCTGCAATTCAAGCCGGTGTTCGACTACAGCTATGACGGCGTCATGCGCTCGTTCGAGGACAGCCTACAGCGCCTCGGCGTCAACAGCATCGATCTCCTGCTGATCCACGATCTCGACATCTGGAGCCACAGAAGTCCGGCCAACGTCGATGCCTATTTCTGCGAGCTCGCCACGAGCGGCTGGCGGGCGCTCGAGGAATTGCGCGATTCCGGCGCGATCAAGGGGATCGGCGCCGGATTGAACATCATGGAGGCGATTCCGCGCTTCCTCGATCTGTTCGACATCGACTTCTTTTTGCTGGCGATGCGCTACACGCTGCTCGAGCAGGACGCGCTCGAGAGCATATTCCCGCGCTGCGCCGAGCGTGGCGTCGGGATCGTCGTCGGCGGCGGCTATAATTCCGGGATTTTGGCGACGGGCGCCGTTCCCGGCGCAATGTATAATTACCAGCCCGCTGGCCCTGACGTCCTGGAGCGGGTTAAAAAGATGGAGCGCGTGTGCGAACGCCATCACGTTCCGCTTCGCGCCGCGGCGCTGCAGTTTCCGCTCGGCTGCCCAATCGTCGCCTCGATCATCCCCGGCGCCATTTCGCGCGCCCAGGTCGAACAGAACCTGGCCGCCTTCCGCCATCCCATCCCCGCCGACCTGTGGGCGGAGCTTAAACACGAGAAGCTCATCCGCCCTGACGCGCCGACGCCCGGGTGAGCCTCTGCTGCCGCGCCTTCCAATTGCGACGAGCCGCCAATCCGACATAGCTTCTCTTGACCGCTCGACGGCAACGTTCAATCTTTTGGGGACGCGAATGTTTGTATGCGCGCTGGAAGACGGGGAAGTGCCGCGCTCGGCGGGATGCCTCTGCCACACCCCAGCGTTCGCGCGGCTGAACGCGCGTCTGGCGCAAAAATTTTCCCGCCATTCGTTCATGGTCGGCGCCGGCGCGGCATTCGGCGTATTCGCCGCCGGATCCGGGAGCGCGACCACCCGCGCTTCGGCGCGGCCGATCGCGCGCATAGCGTTCACCAACGCCCGACTGTTCGACGGCAAGTCGGACGCGCTCTTACAGGGCTTGAGAATTGTCGTCGACGGCAAGACGATTCATGCGGTCGAGCCGGCCGAAGCCCCGCTCGACACCGACGTCCGCATCGTCGATTGCGGCGGCCGGGTGCTGATGCCGGGCCTGATCGACGCACACTGGCACGCGATGTTGGCGCCGCTGCCGCTGCCGGTGTTGCTCACGGCGGATGTCGGCTACATCAATCTGGTCGCCGCTGACGAAGCGAGAAAGACGCTGATGCGCGGCTTCACCAGTGTTCGCGACATGGCCGGGCCGACCTTCAGCCTCAAGCGGGCTATCGACAGCGGGCTCGTGCCGGGCCCCCGCATCTGGCCATCAGGCGCGATGATTTCGCAAACCGGCGGTCATGGCGACTTTCGCTTTCCCTATGAGGTTCCTGCGTCGCCCCATGCGCCCTTGAGCCGGGTCGAGGCGATCGGCGGCGGGGCTGTCGCCGACGGCGTCGATCGCGTGCTGATGCGGGCTCGCGAACAACTGATGCTGGGCGCGAGCCAGCTCAAGCTCGCCGCCGGCGGCGGGGTGTCGTCAGCTTATGATCCGATCGACACCAGCCAATATACCGAGGCCGAGTTCCGCGCCGCGGTCGACGCCGCCGAGAACTGGGGCACTTATGTCGCCGTGCACGCCTATACCCCACGCGCGATCAAAACCGCGATCCGCGGCGGCGTCCGATGCATCGAACACGGACACCTGATGGACGAGGCGACCGCAGAGCTCATCTCCCGGAACGGGATCTGGCTCAGCGCGCAGCCATTTCTCAACAACGAATTCTCAAATCCGCAGCCCACAGCCGAGGGGGAGGCGAAAGCCCAGCAGGTCTACGCGGGAACGGACGCGGCTTATAAATTCGCCAAGGCGTTCGACATCAAGACGGCGTGGGGCACCGACATCCTGTTCAATTCGAAGATGACCGCGCAACAGGGCGCAATCCTGGCGACGCTCGAGCGATGGTATCGCCCGGTCGAAATCCTCAAGATGGCGACCGCGGTCAACGGCGAACTTCTGGCGATGTCCGGGCCGCGCAATCCCTATCCGGGCAAGCTTGGCGTGATCGAGGCAGGCGCGCTCGCCGACCTCATTCTCATCGACGGCGATCCGCTGGAAAATCTCAAGCTCATCTCCGATCCGGACAAGAATTTCGTCGTCATCATGAAGGACGGGCGCATCGTCAAGGACGCATTAGCGTGACGGCTTTGCAGACGTTTTGCGAACCGCCGCGCGCGCCTCACGCCGGGTCGAGAAGCGCAAACACGCTGACGAGAGCGACGACGGCGCAGCCGAGCGCAATTTCCGCCACGCTGGTCGCGCGCAAGACCGCAAGCGCGGTTGCGCTCGGCTTGAGCCGCGGAACGAGAACGAAGCGGTTGAAGAGCGCGAGCAGGATCATGATCCCGACGATGACGATTTTCGCCACCAGAAGGGCGCGGTAAGGCGTCGTCGGTGGGATCGGGGGGTGGCCGGAGGTCAACGCGATGTTGACGACGCCGGTGAGAACAATCGCCGCGACGTTGAGTTGGCCCCAGAAGGAAAATCCGGTCATCGCCCGCACTGCGTTTTTTCGAAGATCGTCGCGCTCATAGGCGCGAAGGCACATCGCGAAGGGAACAAGTCCGCCGATCCACGCGCCTGTCGTCAAAAGATGGACCGCATGGTTCGCCCGGTGCAGGACGCCTTCAGCGCCGGTCTGCATCGCGGCGTGGCCGACAAGGCCGAGGCTCGCCAGCAGCGCCGCCGACGCGATAGCGGTCGCCGCCCATCGGTCGCGCGGGCCAGGAGCGCGCTGCGAAAAAGTGGAAGCCGGTTTTTCGCGAAAAGCGCGCGGCATCAAAGAAATGTGGAACCCTCGGCGATTCGATCGAATCGCCGAGGGTTCCAGCACGACGACCGCGACCAGCGCCGCCGCCAGAGCAAGATGCGCCGCCCAAGCATGGCCGAAGGCGGTATCGGCGAGCACCGCGCCGATCTGATCGGGATCGACAGCGGCGCTCCAGTCGTCGGCCATCGAGGCGGCCTCGAGCGCTAACCACACGATCGCGGTGATGAGCGCGACAAGGCTCGCGATGAGCGCGAGGCGGCGTATGGCCGGCGACAGCGCGAGCCTCAGCCGCTCCGGCGCATAGGCCCAGAGATATGCGCTGGCCCCGAATGTCAGCATCGCCGCCATGAAATGGGCGAAGCGGCAGAGGGCGAGCGCGGTCACGGGCCAACGCGATCAGCGCGCTTGACGGCGAGCGCGGTCATGGGCGAGCGGCCGCATCCCGCCCCTCTCACATCTTCGTGCCGCCCATCCCCCTCATCGGTTCGGGGCCCGTGGAGCCGACGCCCATCACGGGGAACGCGATCGGCACAGCGCCGGCATGCTCGAAATTGAGCGTCACCTTGACGACCTCGCCCTTGGTCAGCGGATGGACAAGATGGGTGAACATCAGATGGTAGCCGCCGGGCGAGAGCGCGACGGAGCCGTGGGCGGGAATGGCGAGCCCGTCCTTGAGCTGACGCATCTCCATCACCCCGTTTTCCGACTTCATCTCATGGATCTCGACGGTGGCGAAATCCGCGGCGCCTCCGGTCAGGCGGTCGGGCGTCGCGCCCTTGTTTTGAATATCCAAGTAGCCGCCCCCCACCTCGGCCCCCTTCGGGGTCGCGCGCGCCCAGGGCTTTTCAACCACGATGTCCCCGGCCTTGAACTCCTGCGCCAACGCAGGCGCCGCGTTTATGGCGAGGCCGAGCGCCAGAATGAAAAGAGAAGAATGTCTCATGGTTCGTCCTTTCCGATTACCAGGCTCATCAGGGCTTCACGGCGAAACTGAACTCGCCCTGGGTCGAGTGGTTGTCCAACGAGACGACGAGCCAAGACACGGTGTAGGGGCCGGGCTTGAGCACGTTCGTGATCGGGACCACAAGCACGCGGGGATCGCCGCTTTCGACCTCGGGCTCGCCAAGCTCGACATTGACGCCGTGCGGCGCGGTCAGGGTCAGGCCGGAGAATCGGGGGTCGACGCTTTCGTTGAATTCGAGCCGGACTTCGGTCACCGAACCGACTTTGCTGCCAGCGGCGGGCGTCGCCTCGACGAACCTCGCCTGGGCGAATGCGGCGCTCGCAACGCAGATCACGGCCAGCGCACCAGCGACGATGGCGGAGCGCCTGATTGCGGCGGTCATGGCTTCACCGTGAATTCGAAGGTTCCCTGGGTGTGGTGGGTGTCCACCGACACCGCATGCCAGTGCACCGTGTAGGCGCCGGCAGCCAGCGCCTTGGAGATCGGCACGATCAGCACCGCCTGGTTGCTCGGCTCCGTTTTCGCCGCCCCGAGCGGCACCGCAAAGCCGCCAGGACCGCTGAGCGTGACCTTGGTGAATTTCGGCTCGACGCCCTCGCTGAATTCGAGCCGGATTTCGCTCGCTGAAGCGACTGTGCCGCCGACCGCCGGCGTCGCCTTCTCGAGCTGGGCGTGGGCGAAAGCCTGGGTTGCGATGAGCGCGAAGGCAAGAGATACGGGGATTCTTAGAGAGGAAGTGCGCATGGGTCAGACTCCTTTGGGTCAGATTCCTGGCGCTATGCCAAGTCCGTGGGGGAAGATCGGTTCGTCGATTCTGTTGGGGATGTCGTCGAGATAGAAATCAAGTGAGCCGATCACGCCGACGCCGTGACCGGTTGCGCCCGTCATCGGGACCATGGCCTCGAGGGCGATCTGCCATTTGTCAGCTTCGTAGATGACGCCGGGCTGGAAGTAGCCGGTCGTCAACGCGCCGGCGGCCGCGCCATTGTGAATCGGGGTCTGAAAAGCGAACTCGGCGATTGGGACTAGATGCTTGAGGAAGTCGTTGTCGATCTCAGCCAACTGTGTGTTGAAGTACGGCAGGCTGTATTGGAGGGTGAACCCCCAGTTGAACGTGGACACATTGGGGCTGCCATCTGTATAGTCCTGCCCCGGCGTGGACGTGCTGAATTCGGCGGTGATGGCGAACGGGCGCAAGTATTTGAGAGCGGGCGGCAACGTTCCGAAGCCGAGACCTGCGACCACCAGTGGAGAGTAAGTGTTTTGCCCGCCGGAGCCCGCCTGAGTTCCCGTGCCGGTTCCGGCCCAGGATATGTCGAAGCCGACCTTGAACATGAACTCGGCGTCTGGGATGCAGAGCGCCTGCCACTGCAGCTCGGTGTCGAGCCCATTCCATCCGTAACCGCCGGGGTGCTCCCAGGTCGGTCCATCGGAGATCACCACGCTGAGGCCCGGGGTGATCGTCTTGGTCCAGCTGAAACTCGCGTCCCACTCGTGGGCGCCGTCGGAGTTGAAGGGAACATAGCTGACGGCCGGCAGCGTGAGCTCGTCCAGAACGCCTGGATCGTCGATGGCGAGCGTGGCCGGGAAGATACGGGCGCCGCACACGGCATGAGGGTAGGCGGGCGTCAGCCACAGAGCAGCGGCGGCGCCCGCGAAGGCGCCCGCGGCCGAGCGGATTTTAGGGGTCGGCATGGAAGAAGGTCCTCGAGTCTGAAGGAATGCGAGCGCGCTCTTAGCGAGCGGCGCGGCGAACAACCGTCAGACTGCGAGGGGCGGCGCTCGAGCGGGATTTGGCTGGGCGGGATAATCGGGAAGGACGTCGCGCGCAGGAGGGGCGCGGATCGCATGCGCCTCGCCATCGATGCGGCCGGGCAAGACCGGCAGGTCTGGCGAGACAAACGCCACAGCCTGAGCGGCGAAGCGGCAGAGCGGGCATTGATCGCAGCAATGGCAGGGCCCGTGCTGCGCTGGCGCGCTCTGATCGTCAACATGGGCGCAAAGTTGGGCGGTGTCGCCAAAGAGCGCCTTGAGCTGGGCTGCGATCGCCGCGTCATCGGCGCCGGCGAAAGCAGGCGCGGCCATCGCAGGCGGCGTCGCAGCGGCGAAAAGCTGAACGATGAGCGAGAACGCGACGAGAAAGGTCGCAAGCGGCGAACGGAAGCACGTCACGCCAAATTTCGGCCGACGTATCTTCTTCTTCCTTTTGGGGCCGCCCACGTCGATTCGCCACTTCGTCCGGAAAGGACGCCGGCGGAACGCTAGCGGATTGGCGCGCGGCACGCAATTCATGATGGCGGCAGCGCGCTGATTCCACCAGTATCGAAGATATCGCGAATTCGATTGCCGACCCCGCTCGACGCAGTTACGGTCGAAACGATGGTTCCCTTCGGGGATCAAAAGGGAACGCGGTGAGAGCGGCGACGCTCGAATCCGTGGCTGCCCCCGCAACTGTGAGCAAAGAGACGACGCCACTCATGATCACTGGGAAACCGGGAAGATCGGCGTCCGTCGTTGACCCGCGAGCCAGGAGACCTGCCATCGCTCGTGCAGCCGATCTCGGGCGAGGTGAACCGATGGTCTGTAATCTTGGGGCGCGCCCCGCGATCGCGCTGTTTTTCTCCAACAGCATGCGAGGGTGCCATGCCTGGAATCGTCTCAACTGTACTCAACGAGGGTGGCCCTAGTCTGCGCCGCCGTCTGATCGCCATCTACGCCGTGCTGATCGGCGGTAACATCCTTATCTGGCTGTGGGCGCTTCTGGTCTTGGGTGGTCGGCCGCTCATGCTCGGGACGGCTTTGCTCGCCTATACATTCGGCCTGCGCCACGCGGTGGACGCCGATCATATTGCGGCGATCGACAACGTCACCCGCAAGCTCATGCAGCAGGGCCAGCGCCCGGTCGGCGTCGGCTTCTTCTTCTCTCTCGGCCATTCGGCGATCGTGGTCCTCATGTCGGTCGGCGTCGCGTTCGCCGCCGCGGCGCTGACCTCGCGCTTCGACTCGATGAAGGAGGTGGGCGGCGTCATCAGCACCAGCGTTTCGGCGCTGTTCCTGTTCGCCATCGCGATCTTCAACATCATCGTCCTGATGTCGATCTATCGCTCCTTTCAGGCGGTCAAGGGCGGCAAGCCGTTCGTCGAGGACGACTTCGACATCCTGCTCAACAAGCGCGGGTTCCTGTCGCGTATCTTTCGTCCGCTGTTCAAGCTGGTCACCAAGAGCTGGCATTTGTTCGCGATCGGATTTTTGTTCGGCCTGGGATTCGATACGGCGACCGAAGTCGCGCTGTTCGGCATATCCTCCGCGCAAGCCACCAATGGAATGTCGTTCGCCACGATCATGGTGTTCCCTCTTCTGTTCACCGCGGGCATGACGCTTATCGACACCACGGACGGCGTATTGATGCTCGGCGCCTATGGCTGGGCGTTCATGAAGCCGGTCCGCAAGCTCTACTATAACATGACGATCACGGGTGTGTCTGTGGTCGTCGCGCTCGTTGTCGGCGGCCTCGAAACGCTGAACCTCATCGGCGACCAGCTCGGACTCACCGACGGCGGCGGCTTCTGGGGCGCAATCGGCGCGATCAACGACAATTTCGGCGTCCTTGGCTACCTCATCATCGGCATATTCGTGGTGAGCTGGCTCGGCTCCGTCATCGTCTACAAGATCAGAGGGTATGACCAACTCGAAGTCCGGTCCAAGGCGACATAGCGCGACGCGGAACGTGGCTCGAATCGGAAAAGTGCGCTAATCGCTTTCCTTAAACCGGAATCCGTGCTATACCTTTCGCAGTCGCCGGATCGATCCCGACTTCGCCAGCCCTGCGAACAGAAAGAGAGGGAATGCGGTTTGAGACAGGGCGCAAATAGCATGATGAGACGTTTCGCATGGGGCCGGAGACACGACCAGATTTTTTTTATTTTATTCCGCCGTAACCCATTGAAAAGCCTGGATTCGGAAAAATAAACGCCAGTAAATGCTAGTAAATTTACTAGCGCTTACTAACTTTTACCAGCGTTTATTTGCTTTTGCTCGAATGGATTTGGCCCCTGAAGCCGAATACGGGACCGCGCGCTGTCGCTTAGCCTCACCCCGTAACGAGCCTGGGACAGGCGCCGGACAGGCGACAACGGGGCCGCCTCTCCGGGCGACGACATCGCCGCTCTTCTTTGGACGCTGTTAGTGGGCTAAAGCTATGCTAATGAGGCGGCGGGCGTGAATACCGCCGCAGACTCGCTTTTAAGCCGCCTTGCTCGCTCCGGCGTGGCCAGGCCTTCGATTTCGTGTGACGCACATGGCGCAACTGCCTCAATTCGACCTTGCCGAACTCAAACGCCGCATGCAGGCCGCGCACGCGACGCTTAAGCACGAACTGGGCGGCCTGCGCACCGGCCGGGCCAGCGCGAGCCTGCTTGAGCCGGTGCAAGTGGAGGCCTATGGCCAGCGGATGCCGCTGCTTCAGGTGGCGTCGATTAGCGTCCCCGAGCCGAGGGCGCTCTCCGTCTCGGTGTGGGACAAAAGCATGGTCCAAATGGTCGACAAGGCGATTCGGGACGCCAATCTGGGCCTCAGTCCGACGGTCGAGGGGTCTGTCCTGCGCATCCGCATTCCCGAACTGAACGAGCAGCGGCGCAAGGAAATGGTCAAGATCGCCCACAAATATAGCGAAGACGCCCGAGTGGCGGTGCGGCACGTTCGCCGTGACGGAATCGATATCCTCAAGAAACTGTTAAAGGAGCACGCAATCAGCGAGGACGACGAGAAGCGCCACGAGGCGGAAGTGCAGAAGGCGACCGATCAGGCCATTCAGGAGATCGACCTGTCGCTGGCCGGGAAGGAAAAGGAGATCATGCAGGTCTAGGCGATCGTCCTCCTTGTCTGAGGCCCTCATGCATCATCATCGCACCGCCCCCTGTTCAGCCCGGACACCGGCCCACGTCGCCATCATCATGGACGGCAACGGCCGTTGGGCTCAGTCGCGCGGCCTGCCGCGCTTCGAGGGCCATCGGCGCGGAGTCGAGGCGGTGCGCCGGGTCGTCCGTTCCGCGATCGAGCGCGGCGTGCAGTTCCTGACGGTCTATAGCTTCTCGTCGGAGAACTGGAGCCGTCCGCCGGAGGAGGTGGCGATGCTGATGGGCCTCCTCAAGCGTTTCATTCGCGAGGATCTTGCGGAACTCAACGCCAATGGCGTCAGGGTGAGGATCATCGGTGAACGGGACAATCTTAAGCCCGACATCATTGCCCTCATCGTCGAGGCCGAAACGCTGACCGCGAGCAATCGCGGGCTCACGCTGACGGTGGCTTTCAATTACGGCGGGCGGCGAGAAATCTTCGAGGCGGCGCGGCGTCTGGCGATCGATATTCGCGACGGGCGCCTCGACGCTCGAGCGGTTGGTCCGGACGAATTGGCCGAGCGGCTTGATACGGCTGGCCTTCCTGATCCCGACCTCATCATTCGCACTTCCGGCGAGATGCGGCTGTCGAATTTTCTGCTCTGGCAGGCGGCCTACGCCGAACTCGTGTTCCTGCCTGTCTTATGGCCTGATTTCGACGACGCGGCCTTCCTCTCCGCGCTCGATCAATACGCGGCGCGCCAACGGCGGTTTGGCGCCGTTGCCGAACCCGCAGCTGTCAAGTCGGCGTCGTGAGGACGTGCGCGTGGCGGTAAGCGGGGAGGACCGAGCGACCCCATCGGCGCCGCGCAAGCCGCGCGCTCGGTTCGGGTCGGACCTCAAGCCGCGCGTGGCCGCCGCCGCAATTATGGGAAGCCTTGCGCTCGCGACGGCGTGGATCGGCGGCTTCATTTTCGCGGTCTTCTGGTGGCTCGCGTCGATTGTCGTCCTGTGGGAGTGGCAGCGCCTGGTCGGGGGGGCGCGGCTGGCCGAACGGGTCGCGGTCGGCGGCCTTATGGTTGGGCTCGCTGCGTTGTTCGCGCTGCATAATTCCGTTCTCGGCGCCGTTGCAGCGGTTGTTTTCGGCGCAATCGCGGTCGGCTGGCTAGCCGGACGGGGGGAGGGGATCTGGGCGGCCGTGGGCGCGCTCTACGCAGGCGAGCTGGTCGCCAGTCTCGTGCTCTTGAGGATCAGTCCGAGCTTCGGCCTGGTTGCGATTTTTTGGCTCTTCGCGGTCGTCTGGGGGGCGGATATCGCCGCCTATTTCGGCGGCCGGTTGATAGGAGGCCCTCGGCTTTGGCCGAGCGTCTCGCCAGGTAAGACCTGGGCTGGCGCGATCGTGGGGGCTCTCGCCGGCGCTGCTCTTGGCCTTATGCTCGCGGGGTGGACGAATCGCCTCGCGCCGCTGTTCTGGCTCGGGCTCGCTACGGCGATCGTGTCCGAGCTTGGCGACCTGTTCGAATCCGCGCTCAAGCGGCGTTTCGGCGTTAAGGATTCGAGCGGTCTCATTCCTGGCCACGGCGGATTGATGGACAGGCTCGACGCGTTCGTGGCGGCATCCATTTTCGCCGCCGTGGTTGCGGGTCTTAACTCGCGTGGCTCATTTATAGCCGGCGGATTGTTTCAATGGTGAGTGTTTCTGCTGGCGTTCGGGCTCCGCCGCTGCGATCCCGCGAAATTTCCACCTCGCCCAGGCGCCTCTCGATTCTAGGCGCGACGGGTTCGATTGGACGTTCGTGTGCGCAGGTCATTGGCGCGGCGCCGGGCAGGTTCTCGGTTGTTTCGGTCGCGGGCGGAAGCGACGGCGCGGCGCTGGCGAGATCCGCAATCGAACTCGGCGCCGAATTCGCCGCGCTCGCCGATCCTGCAGGCTATCAGGAATTGAAGGAGGGCCTGGCGGGCGTTGCGGTTGAAATCGCCGCTGGCCCGGAGGCGGTCGAGGAAGCCGCTCTGCGCGACGCCGATCTGGTGGTTTCTGCAATTGTCGGCGCCGCGGGGTTGCGTCCGACGTTCGCCGCGATCGCAGCCGGGCGCACGGTCGCTCTAGCGAACAAGGAAACGTTGGTGTGCGCCGGCGACGTGGTGATGGATAGGGCGCGACGCGCGGGCTCGATGGTGTTGCCGATGGACTCCGAGCACAACGCCTTGTTCCAGGCGATTGGGGCGCGCGATCCGAACACCATTGAGATGATGACCATTACCGCTTCCGGCGGCCCCTTTCGCGAATGGAGCGCCGAACGCATTTCCGCCGCCACGCGCGAGCAAGCGCTCGCCCATCCGAACTGGGTGATGGGGCCGAAGGTGACGATCGATTCGGCGGGTCTGATGAACAAGGGTCTCGAGCTGATTGAGGCCCACCATCTTTTCGGCTTGCCAGCCGACCGGCTCGATGTCGTCGTGCATCCGCAATCGATCGTGCATGGGCTCATCGCCTTCGCCGACGGGTCGCTGATCGCCGGCATGGCGTCTCCGGACATGCGCACCCCGATTGCGCATTGCCTTGCCTATCCGGATCGGATTGCATCCGGGGTCCGAGCGCCCGACCTTGCCGCCCTTGGCCGATTAACCTTCGAGCGCGCTGACCTTTTCCGTTTTCCAGCCCTTGGCCTGGCGATCGACGCGCTGCGCGCCGGTGGGGGCGCTCCCACCGCCCTCAACGCAGCCAACGAAATCGCCGTTTCGGCGTTTCTTGATCAACGAATTGGCTTCGGCGACATCGTTCGCCTTGTCACGAAAACGCTCGCCGCGATGACCGCCGGCGGCGAACTGAGCGCGCCGGCTGACATTGCGGAAGCGATGACAATTCACCATATCGCGACAGATAGGACTATGAGCCTATTGGCGTAAGCGCGGACTTGCGCCACTGTAACTGTTCAGTAACCATCGTCCTACGGCCATTGGCGGGAGCGGCGGCTGGAATTGGAGGCTCCGCTGATGGCGGGAGTGAATGCGATCGCCGACCTCCTTGCCTGGCTCGGGTGGTACGTCGTCCCCTTTATCGCGATTCTGAGCCTCATCGTCGCCGTGCATGAGTTGGGCCATTATCTGGTTGGCCGTTGGTGCGGCGTCAAAATCGACGCGTTTTCGCTCGGCTTCGGCCCTGAGCTGTTTGCCCGAGTGGACGCGCGGGGCACGCGCTGGCGGATCGGCGCGCTGCCGCTCGGCGGATATGTCAAGTTTCACGGCGACGCCAACGCCGCCAGCGTCGGTGACGGCGCCAATGGTAATCCTTCGGTCGATCGCTCCTTAACGTTGGCGGGGCAGCCGCTGCGAAACCGGGCCGCGATCGTACTCGCCGGTCCGGTCGCCAATTTCATCCTGGCCTTCGTCATTTTCACGGGCATGTTCATGGCCTTCGGCCGCATTGAACATGTGCCGCGCATTGGACGGGTTGAGGCTGGCAGCCCCGCGGCGGCCGCCGGTTTTCGGGCCGGTGATTTGATAAAGTCGATTAATGGGAATTCGATCGACAGCTTTGAGGCGCTTCAGGAATCGACGCTGATGAGCACCGGTCTGCCGATGAGCTTCGTTGTCGAGCGGCGAGGCCAGGACGTCAACCTCACCGCGACGCCTCGGATAACGGTCGTCGACCAGGGCGTCTTTGGCAAGCGCCGTATGGGTCATCTCGGACTTGCTTCGTCGGCCGACCGAAACGACGCGAAGGTCGAGCGGTGCGGCCTGACGACCTGCGCCGGCTGGGGCGCGGCGCAGGAATGGTTCATCGTCAAGGCGACGGGAGCCTATGTCGTCGGGATCTTCGCCGGGCGAGAATCAACCGACCAGATGTCGGGATTGATCGGCGCTGCGCAAATGGCGGGCGAGATGGCGAAAATCAGCCTTTGGGAGTTGTTCAGCCTCGCCGCGTGGTTCTCGGTGTCAGTCGGCCTGATGAATCTGCTGCCGATACCGTTGCTGGATGGTGGCCATCTCGCATTTTACGCCTTCGAGGGCTTACGCGGGCGCCCGTTGAGCGAACGGGCCCAGGAAATCGGTCTGCGGATCGGAATCGCGCTGGTCGCGTTATTGGTGGTTTTCACTACCTCGCACGACCTTTTACGCTTGGTCACAAGCGGTAATTAACCAACGGTCGACCATGTTTGCGTGTCTTCCACGCAACGGTGGCCAGAAATGGTGTAGGCTCCGGCAATAACGGTTTGCAGGCGCGAGCAAAGATTGTAAAACGCCGTTAATCTTTCCAGACCGTCGACTGGCGAAGGGATCGAGCGTCGCGTTGCGTCTGCGGCGTTGCCCGCGATCGGCGCCGCAAGGCGCGCGCGGGGGGGCAAAGCCGGCGCTGAAGCGGCGCCGCAGTGTGGCGGGCCGCGCTGGCGCGAACAGGGGCTATGGGCCATATGGATTGGATTCGCGGGTGTATCGGTGGCGTCCTTCTCGCGGTGACCCTAAGTCTGTGTGGGTTGAACTGGACAACGCCTGCGCGCGCGCAGCAGATCGTCGTCGAAGGCGCTCACGTCGATCCCTCAACGCTGAAGCCCTATTTCACTGGAACGAGTCCAGCCTCGATTGAGCAGGGTGTCGCCGATCTGAAGGCGACCGGCGTCTATACGAATGTCAGCGCGAGAGTGGAGAACGGTAAGATTGTGGTGACGCTCGCGGGGGGCGAGCAAATCATCAATAGAGTTGCGTTCGAAGGCAACAGACAAATTGAGACGAAACAGCTTGAAGTTGAGGTGCAGTCGAAGCCGCGTACCGCCTATAACGAGGCGACCGCCGACGCCGACATCGGCAGAATTAAGGACGCCTACAAGAAATACGGCCGCAACGAAGCTGGCGTGACCAAGCGGCTAGTTGAATTGCCGAACGGGCGCGTAGATCTAGTTTTCACGATCAATGAAGGCGAAAAGACGGGCATCCGCGATATCCGGTTTGTGGGAAATCATGCCGTTTCGAACTATCGCCTGCGCGGCCTGATGCAGACCACCACGATGAACTGGCTGTCGTGGTTCAAGAGCACCGACGTCTACGATCCCGACCGGTTAGCCTCCGACGAGGAGGCGATTCGCCGCTATTACATGAAGAATGGCTACGCGGACTTTCAAATCACCAACACCGATGTCGCCTACCAGGCCAATCCCGCTGGATATGTCATTACGATCACGATGGACGAGGGGCCCCAATACCACGTCTCGTCGGTTTCCGTGGTTTCCAACATTCCGAAGGTGGATGGGCCGGCGCTCAATCGAACTCGTCGCTTTGAGGGCTGGCGACGTCTACGATGCCAGTAGCGTCGACAAGTCGGTTGAGGCGATCACCCGCGAAGTCGCCCGTCAAGGTTACGCTTTCTCCGAGGCGCGGCCGCATGGCGAGCGCGACAGCGCCAATCATACGATCGCGCTTTCGTTCTCGGTCGACAACGGCCCGAAGGTTTACATCGAACGCATTGACATTGTCGGGAATACCCGCACCCGCGACTTTGTCATTCGCCGCGAATTCGATATCGGCGAGGGCGACCCCTATAATCACGTGCTGATAGAACGCGCTGAGCGACGCCTCAACAGCCTTGGCTACTTCAAGAAGGTTCACATCTCGAACCGGCCGGGTTCGTCGCCGGATCGGGTGATCGTGGTCGTCGATGTGGAGGACCAGCCGACCGGTTCTATCAGCCTTAGCGGCGGCTATTCGACCACCGAAGGCTTTTTGGCCGAGGTCGCCTATACCGAAACAAACTTTCTCGGCCGCGGCCAATATGTGCGTTTGAGCGTTTCGGACGGCCAGTTCACCCAGGGGTGGAAGGCCTCGTTCACTGAGCCTTACTTCCTTGGCCAGCGCCTGGCCGCGGGCTTTGACCTTTATCATCAGGTCAACCAGAACAACCAATTCGCGCTCTACGAGAACTGGACGACGGGCGGGACGCTCCGGCTCGGCATTCCAATAACCGATGACCTGACGTTCCAACCAAACTATTCGCTCTACGAGTTCAAGATCACCATTCCGAACACGGAAGGTCAGCCCTTCGACGATTGCGTGGGACCCGATCAGACTTTCTTTCCAGGCGGGACTGTCATCCCGGTTGTCCCCTCGCCCTTTATCAACTGCTTGACAAACGGCGAGGCCCCGGTCGAAATCAAGCAGGCGGCGTCGGAAGGCACTATTATCACCTCGTTGGCCGGATTCTCGGTTCTGTTCAACAATATTGACAGTCGAAAGAATCCAACCACCGGTTATGCCGTCACTTACAAGCAGGACGTCGCTGGCCTTGGCGGGCAATCCGAGTTTATCCGCGAAACGCTCGACGCGCGCTGGTATCATCCGATCACGGAAGATTTCATCGGCCTGCTTCACCTGCAGGCGGGTCAGATTAATTCCTTCGGCTCGAGACAGGCGCTCATCATCAACAACTTCATGGAGGGTCCGTCACTGGTGCGCGGCTTCGCCCCGGGGGGCATCGGGCCGCGCGACATCTCCGACCCGTTCAATATCCAGGCCGCCTCTCTTGGCGGCACGTCCTATTATGGCGCCTCGGCCGAGGTTGACTTTCCGATCTTCGGCTTGCCGAGAGAAATCGGGTTGAAAGGCGCGCTGTTCGTCGACGCCGGCAACTTGCTCGGATATTCAGGGCCGACCGACTTCTCGAATTTCCTTGGCTATACCTTTTGTCCGCCTCCGGGGTCATTCGGCCGGTTTTTCCCCACTACGCAATTGAGCTGCGCCCAGGTAAACGACCCGAACCTAGTCCGAGTCTCGGCGGGCGCGAGTTTGATTTGGGACTCGCCCATGGGCCCGATCCGCTTTGACCTGGCGATCCCGCTTAGAAAAGGCGAATTTGACCAGACACAGCTCTTCAACTTCTCGGGCGGCACGACCTTCTAAGATCGAGCAGCCGTCCCAAACATGCGGGCGCGCCAGAGGCTGGCGCGCCCGCCGTCGCTTCTGACGGAACGCTTTATTGGCCAGGATTCGCTTTTTTGCTCCGAGCTCAGCGCCTTCGTTGGCCGAAGTCGCGAACTGGTGCGGGGCAACGCTCTCTGCCGAGGCCGACCCCGGTCGCGTAATCCAGGATGTCGCCGCTCTCGATCAGGCGGGCCCGGGCGATCTGACCTTCCTCGACAATCCCCGATATGTCGACGCGCTCAAGCGTACGCGGGCGGCCGCCGCGCTCGTTTCGCCGCGCTACACCAGCGCCGCGCCCGCGACTTGCGCTGTGCTCATTGCTGCCGAGCCTTACCGGGCGATGGCTCTGGTGATGACCAAACTTTACCCTTCGGCGGTCAAGCCGGGCTCAGTCTTCGGCGAGGTTGGGATTTCCGCTACGGCATCCGTTCACCCTTCGGCGCGGCTCGAACAGGGCGTGATCGTCGACCCCGGCGCGGTGATCGGTCGAGGCGCTGAGATTGGCGCCGGCACGATCATCGGCCCCAATGCGGTTATCGGTCCTGATGTGCGCGTCGGTCGCGATGGTTCGGTCGGCGCCTCGACCACGATTGTGGCAGCCCTGATCGGCGACCGAGTGATCATCCATCCCGGCGTGCACATCGGACAGGACGGCTTTGGGTTCGCCCTTGGCGCGCGGGGGCATCTCAAAGTCCCCCAGATCGGGCGAGTCGTCATTCAGGATGATGTCGAGATCGGCGCCGGCGTGACGATTGACCGCGGCGCCAATCGCGACACCGTAATCGGCGAGGGGGCGAAGATCGACAATCTGGTGCAGATCGGCCACAACGTCGTCATTGGCCGCCACGCGGTGCTGGTCGCCCAGTCCGGTGTTTCGGGATCGAGCGCCATCGGCGATTTCGCCGCTCTCGGCGGGCAGGCGGGAATCGCCGGACACCTAACGATTGGCGCAGGCGCCCAGGTCGCCGCGGCGGCCGGCGTGATGACCGATATTCCCGCCGGCGAGCGGTGGGCCGGGGCGCCGGCGAAGCCCGTCCGGAAGTTTTTTCGCGAAGTCGCTGCCATCAAGCGACTAGCCGATGATGACGCGCGTCGCGAAACTGACGGCGAGTGACACCCGCCGAGCGGACGCGTGAGAAAGGAAACGGCATGAACGAACCGGCCCCCCGGACGTTCGACAGCTACGACATCCAGAAGCTGCTCGCGCTGTTGCCGCACCGCTATCCATTTCTCCTGGTCGACCGAATTGTCGAAGCCCGCGGCGACGAATATGGCGTTGGGGTGAAGAACGTGACCGCCAACGAGCCACATTTCCAGGGCCATTTCCCGGGCAGACCGGTCATGCCGGGCGTGCTGTTGATCGAAGCGATGGCGCAGACCGCGGGAGCCCTTTGCGTCGCCTCGCAGCTGGACAACAAGTCGCCGAGCGTCGTCTACATGATGACGATCGACAAGGCGAAGTTCCGCAAGCCCGTCCTTCCTGGCGATCAGGTGCGGTTTCACATGACCCGTGTCGCCAAGCGGCGCAATATGTGGTGGTTCCGAGGTGAGGCGAAAGTCGACGGCGTGCTGGTCTGCGAAGCCGAAGTGTCCGCGATGCTGGTGCGTGAATGACGAGCACAATCCATCCGAGCGCCGTCATCGAAGACGGGGCTCGGCTCGGGGCGCGGGTCGAGATTGGGCCGTTTTGCCATGTTGGATCGCAAACAACGCTCGGCGACGGGGTCCGGCTGATCTCCCATGTGAGCTTGGCTGGCGACACTGCGGTCGGCGCGCGCACCGTCATTTACCCTTTCGCCTCGATCGGGCATCCGCCGCAGGACCTCAAATATCGCGGCGAGCCGGTCCGGCTCACGATCGGCGAGGATTGCCTCATTCGCGAAGGCGTGACGATGAATCCAGGCACCGCCGGCGGCGGCTCGGAAACGATCGTTGGCTCGCGCTCGGTGTTCCTGGCCAACGCTCATGTCGCGCATGATTGCCGCATTGGCGAGGGCGTTATTCTGTCTAACAACGTGATGCTGGCCGGCCATTGCCAGATCGGTGATTTCGCCATTCTGAGCGGCGGCGCCGCCGTGCACCAGTTCGTTCGTATTGGCGTCCACGCGTTCGTCGGCGGTCTCGCTGGGGTCGAGCATGACCTCATTCCCTTTGGCCTTGCGCTCGGCAATCGCGCCGGGCTCGCCGGCCTCAATGTGGTCGGCCTGAAGCGCCGGGGTTTCGCGCATGAGGCGATCCACGAGCTAAGGCGAGCCTACAAGATGCTGTTCAACGGCGGCGGCACATTGAAGGAGCGCATCGACGAGGTTGCTGAGGCGTTCGCCGACCAGGACGCCGTACAGCAGGTCGTCGCCTTTCTGCGGCAGGGCGGCGACCGCGCGATCTGCGTCCCGCGCGCCGGAAAGGAAGAGGAGGGGTGAGCGAGGCGAACGGCGGTCCAGGCGTTGGCGCCTCGGGTCCGCTGGCCATCCTGTGCGGCGCGGGCGCCTTTCCGCTCGAGGTCGCCGGCGAGGCCCGCCGGGCCGGCCGGGAGCCGTTTCTGGTCGGCGTCGTTGGCGCGACCGATTCGGCGATTGAAGCCTATCCGCACGTGTGGGTCCGTATGGGCGAGGTCGGCAAGCTGTTCGCAGCCTTGAGAGGGCGCGCCATTGCCGAGATGGTGATCATCGGCGCGATGGCGAGACCCGAATTGGCCGATCTCAGGCTCGATTGGGGCGCGGTGAAGCGGGCGGCTGGCCTCGCGCAACTGTTTCGTCGCGGCGATAACGGGCTACTCGCCGGCCTCGCCGCGATTATCGAGCGGGAGGGCGTCCGCGTGGTCGGCGCGCACGAAATTGCCCCGCGCCTCCTGGCGCCGTTCGGCCCGATTGGCGCGCGCGCGGCTTCCCCGGAGGACGAGACGGACATTGCGCTTGGCGCACGCCTGCTCGGAGCTCTCTCCACCTTCGACGCGGGGCAGGGCGCAATTGTCGCCGCCGGTCGGGTGCTGGCGATCGAGGCGGCCGAAGGCACCGATGCGATGCAGGCGCGCGTTGCGGAGATGCGCGCCGGCGGCCGGCTGCGCCTTGCCGGTCCGGCGGGCGTCCTGGTCAAAGCGCCCAAGCGAGGGCAGGATCTCAGGCTCGACATGCCGGCGATCGGGCCAAGGACGATTGAAGGCGCGGCCAGGGCGCAACTTCGGGGGATTGCGGTCGCCGCGGGCCACGTGCTCATGCTCGAGCGCGACCGCTGCGCCCGCGAAGCCGACGCGGCCGGCCTGTTTGTCGCTGGATTCGCATATGCGAGCCTGGCCGGATGAGCCCTTTGCGCGTGGCTCTCGTCGCCGGCGAGCACTCGGGCGACCAGCTTGGGTACAAGCTCATGCGGGCGCTCAACGAAGCGCGCTCCGCTGACATCGTGTTCTCAGGCGTCGGCGGCGAGGCGATGGAGGCCGAGGGCCTTAAGAGCCTGTTTCCAATCGGCGACATCGCTGTCATGGGCATCCTGCCGGTGCTGGCTCGGCTGCCGACCCTCATCGCGCGCATCCACAAGACCGCCCAGGCGATCGTCGCCGCGCGGCCCGACGTCCTCGTCATCATCGACAGTCCCGACTTCACCCATCGCGTCGCTCGCCGCGTGCGGGCGGCGTTGCCGAAATTGCCGATCGTCGATTACGTCAGTCCCAGCGTCTGGGCCTGGCGGCCCGGCCGCGCCAAGGCGATGCGAGCCTATGTCGATTGCGTGCTGGCGCTGCTGCCGTTCGAGCCTGAGGCTTACCGGCGGCTGGGCGGGCCGCGCTGCGTCTATGTCGGCCACCCGCTGATCGAACGCCTCGGCGACTTGCGGCCAAACGCAGACGAAGCGCGCCGCCCCGCTTCGGCGCCGCCGCTTATCGTCGTGCTGCCCGGTTCGCGCCGGTCCGAAGTGACCCGGCTGATGGCGGATTTCGGCGGCGCGCTCGCGGCGCTGCGCCAATCGGTCGGACCATTCTCGCTCGTTTTGCCGACTCTGCCCCATATCGAGCGCGAGGTGCGGGCTTTGGCGGCGCGTTGGCCCGAGCCGCCGACGATCGCGCTCGGCGAACAAGCGAAATACGCTGCATTTCGCGCCGCTCGCGCAAGCCTTGCCGCATCCGGCACCGCTACGCTTGAACTCGCCCTCGCCGGGGTGCCAATGGTCGGCGCCTACAAGGTCTCGCGCGTCGAGGAGCAGCTCAAGTATCTCATCAAGGTCCCCTCGATCCTGTTGCCCAACCTCATTCTCGGCGAGCGTGCGATCCCGGAAAAACTGCAGAAGGACTGTGCGCCTGCGTCGCTCGGCGCGGCGTTGGTGGAGATCGTCCGGGACGGTCCGGCGCGCCGGGGCCAGCTCGAAGCGCTGTCGCGACTCGACGGGCTCATGGCGCTGCCCGATGGCGGCGCGCCCAGCGCCCACGCCGCGCGCGCCGTCCTGGAAACGATCGCAGCGGGCGGCAGCCGGTCGTCATCAGCCGGCTGACGGGGGCAGCCAGCGCATGGCCGGCCGCGCGCGACCCGGCGTGCGTTTCTGCGCGCGATGCAGAGCGCGCGCGGAAGCGCGTGGCTTTCAATCCGCCGGCGTGGCGCCTGCGGCGCCCGCGGCCTGCGCATGGGCGATGGCGCTGGCGACCGTCGCCATTGCCGGCATGCCGCCGAGTTGCATCGACTCGACCGCGGTCGAGGGCACGATGACGATGGTCGCATTGCTGCGTTTGAGGCCCTCATAGAGCATGTTCATCGCGCGCAAGTGAAAGGCGATAGGATTGTCGGCGTAGGTCTTGGCCGCGGCGTTGAACGAGTCGGCCACCTGCCGCTCCGAATCGCCGAGGATAACGCGCGCCTGCCGCTCGCGCTCGGCCTGCGCCTGCATCGACATGGCGTCCTGCAGGGCGGCGGGAATCCGCACATCCTTCAGCTCGACCGAGATGACGTCAATTCCCCATGGTTTGGCGCGCGCGTCGATAATGCGCTGCAACTCGAGGCTGAGCTTGTCGCGCCCTTCCAGCATGTCGGCGAGCAGGGTCTTGCCGATCACGTCGCGGAGCGCCGTCTGCGCCGCCCAGTTGATCGCCGAGCCGTAGTCGGCGACGTCGAGCGCCGCCGTTTTCGGATCGACCACCTTCCAGAACAGGACCGCATCCACGTCGACCGGCACCGTGTCGCGCGTCATCGTCTGTTCCGCTCGGAAAGTGCTGGTGATGACGCGGGTGTCGATTCTGTATGGAACGGTCTCGATGACCGGCACGATGAAGAACAAGCCTGGGCCTTCGAGCCCACGGAACTTGCCGAGCCGGAGCACCACCACGCGCTCCCACTGGTCGGCGACCTTGACCGCATTGGCGACAATCGAGGCGACAATGAAGCTCAAGACCGCGATCGCGACGCTGGCGACATAGCTCTCCTGGCTCATGTTTGCGTACGCAAGTCCCAGGCCAGCGACGAAGATGATAAGAAAGATCAGCCCCGGGAGCGGACTGGGGTTACGCATCGGAAAGAACCTCGATCGCGGCTCCCAACGCGGGCCGCGTGCGCTTGAACTGCGTCTGGTCAATCATGTGGGGTGTTTTCCGCCGAACGCCAGTGTTTGCCTGGGCCAATTCAGGGCCCGCGCCCGTGCGTGCCGGCGAAAAATGTGATCGCGGCACGGACGAATAGGGGTTGCGTGTGCGTTCACGTCTGGTTAACATTCGGTAAAGACGGCTTTCGACGGGCGCGGATATAAAGGGCGCTGCGATGAATCGCCTGGGTTTGACGATCGCGTGTCTCAGTGCCGTCGCCTGGACCCAGGCGTCGGCCCAAGACCTTTCTGCAGATCCACTGAAGCCCGCTCGATCGCATGCGGCGAAGGCGAGGCACGCCGCAGGCTCGAGGACGGCGAGCCTAGACGTCGTTCATTTCTCGAACCCTTATGCGCCCCCCGAGGGCACGACGGTCGCGGTGAGAAGCGGCCTTCCTGGTTATTCATACCCAATTCCCACGGAGCCACAGGGCGGCCTGTCGATTGGCCTGGGCCAGGATCAGGGCGGCCATACCACCGGCGGACTGAAGTGGGGCTTCTAAAGCGGGCAGCGTTGGCCGCGTGATCGCGTCGAAAGCATGCGTTGGCCCGGCCTGAGGCTGTGGGTGGTTTAGTGCTACGAGCCTTGCTCGATTGACTTTCCTCTTTCCGATTCCGATAGTCGCTGGCGCGGTGAGGCGCGCAAACAAGGCTGCGTGATCGCTGCGGGGAGGTCGTTTGAGGGCGCAACCCTAGCCCTTGGGTCGGGCGGCCGGCGACCTTAGCGGAGACGCGGGGCGCGCGATGAAGGCCGAAACGCGGTCGAACGCCCTCGGCGCGGTCTCATCTTTCCGTTCGATTGCGGTCTGGGGACCCGGCCTGCTCGTCATGCTGGCTGACACTGACGCGGGCAATGTCGTCACTGCCGCCCAGAGCGGCGCTCAGTGGGGTTATCGCCTGCTGCCGCTGGTTCTGCTGCTGATCCCGATGCTGTACATGGTCCAGGAATTGACCGTGCGGCTCGGCCTCTACACCGGCCGCGGGCACGGCGAACTCATCCGGGAGCGGTTCGGTCCTGGCTGGGCGTGGCTTTCAACTCTGGGGTTGGCGGGCGCCGTCGTCGGGTCGCTGATTACGGAATTCACTGGAGTCGCCGGCGTCGGCGAGCTTTTCAGTCTCTCGCGCAGCTTCACGCTGCCGCTTGCCGCGGCGACGCTCCTATTGATCGTGGCCAGCGGATCCTACAAGCGGGTCGAGCGAGCGGCGCTGATCATCGGCTTGTTCGAATTGGCGTTCTTCGTCGTCGCCTGGGCGGCGCATCCGGGCCTCAAGGCGCTGGCGCGGGACGCGATCGACCTGCCGATCCGCGATCGCGATTTTGTGTTCATGGCCGCGGCCATCATTGGCGCGACCTTCAACCCGTGGATGATCTTCTACCAGCAGTCGGCGACCGTCGAGAAAAAGCTGCGCCCTGCCGATCTCGTCCATGCGCGATGGGATACTGGCGTTGGCGCGCTTCTGACCCAGTGCCTCACCGGCGCGGTGCTGGTCGCCGCCGCGGCGGCGTTCGCGAATGGCGGCGCGTCTTCAAGCCTTTCGACCATTGGCGAAATCAGCGGCGCCCTGACTCCGGTGCTAGGCGAGGGGGTCGGGCGGATTGTGTTCAGCGCCGGCGTGCTCGGGGCGTCGCTGGTCGCGGCGATTGTCTCCTCTCTGGCGCTGGCCTGGGGCGTCGGCGAGGTCGCCGGCTACCGCCGTTCGCTGGAATACCACCCGTTCGACGCGGGCTGGTTTTACGGCGTTTACGCAGCCTTCGTTCTTGGCTCAGGCGCGGCAGTGTGGTTTGCTTCCAACCTCGTTTGGCTCAACATCGCCGCGCAGGTCTTCAACGCGTTTCTTATGCCGCTGGTCATTGGTTTGCTGGTGGCGCTGGCGGTTACAGCCTTGCCCGAGCCGTATCGGCTGCGCGGCTGGTATCTCGGAGTGCTCGTCGCTGTTTGCACGATCGTTGCGGTAGTTGGCGTTTTCGGCGGCGTGCGGGGGCTGATGTGAGGTTTGGCACGGCGACTCCGGCTGTGCCGGATAGGGGAGGAGCAGGTTGAAAGCGATCATCTCTACCGGCTTGGGCTTCGGCTCATGAGCGACGGGCAGGGACGTGGCGTCTGCCTTGTGATCGGGGCCGGCGACGGGCTCGGCGCTTCGATCGCGCGCGCCTTTGCGCGGGAGGGTCTTCGCGTCTGCGTCACCCGGCGGCCGCGGCATATCGAGGCGATCGACAAGCTGGCGGAGGCGATTCGCGCGGAGGGCAGCGAGGTTCACGCGTTCGGGCTCGACGCGCGCGTCGAAGCCGATGTCGCGGCGCTGATCGAACGGATCGAGCGGGAGATCGGCGCGATTGAGATTCTCGTCTTCAATATCGGCGCCAATGTGCGTTTCCCGGTCGTGGAGACGACGACGCGGGTCTATTCCAAGGTTTGGGAAATGGCGGCGCTCGCCGGATTCCTGACCAGCCGAGAGGCGGCGCGGGGAATGATCGAACGCGGACGCGGCACGATCCTGTTCACGGGCGCAACCGCCAGCATCCGTGGCGGCGCGGGCTTTTCCGCCTTCGCCGGGGCGAAGCACGCGCTCCGGGCGCTGGCGCAGAGTTCTGGCGCGCGAACTGGGACCGAAGGGCGTCCACGTGGCCCATGTCGTTATCGACGGCGCGATTGACGGCGCCTTCATTCGCGGCCTGATGCCGGACGCTGCCGAAAAGGTGGCGCGGGAGGAGATTCTCGTTCCCGACGAGATCGCCAAAAACTATGTTTGGCTCTATCGCCAAAAACGCAGCGCCTGGACATTCGAGATGGACTTGCGGCCGTGGTCGGAGACGTGGTGATGAGCGCGACCATCGATTTCATTTTCGACTTCGGCAGTCCCAACGCCTATCTCGCTTATCGCGCGATGCCGCCAATTCTCGAACGCACCGGCGCGCGGCTCATGATCAGCCCCTGTCTCCTTGGGGGCATTTTCAAGTCGACCGGGAACGTGGCGCCAGGCGTCGCCTTCGCGCCAGTCAAGGGTAAGCTCGAATACGAGATGCTCGAAATACGCCGCTTCGTCGCCAAGCATCGGCTCGACAAATTCCGCCTCAACCCGCATTTTCCGGTCAACACCCTGATGCTGATGCGCGGGCTCGTCGCCGCAGGGGAGGCCGGCCATGAGGCCGCCTATCTTGAGATGGGCCTCGAGGGCCTGTGGGAAGAGGGCCTCAAGCTCGACGATCCGGAAGTTCTTGCGCGCCGGATTGATTCCGCCGGCCTTAATTCGGCGAGCCTGCTCGCGGCGGCTGGGACCGATCGCGTCAAGCTGAAGCTTGCCGACAACACCGCCGCCGCGGTTGCGCGCGGCGTGTTCGGGATCCCGACCTTCTTCGTTGGCGACGACATGTTCTTCGGCAAGGATCGGTTAGGGCAGGTCGAAGAGGCGGTCCAGGCGGCCCCCGCACGCCCATCATAAATGCGAGCGAGGGATGGCGCACAGCGCCGAAGCGCCGCCTCGATAGGCCCGGCATTTCTGTGTTCAAATCGCCACTAAATTAAGGATCAGCGAGCAATCACGCTCCGCAATCGGGGATCGATAAAATTTTAGGCGTCCAATCGAGCCGTTGGCAATCGCTGGATGGGATTTTGCATCCGTGGTCGGGATCCTGCGCCACTTCAAGAGCCTCGGCTGAGGAACAGCCGCGAGCTTCCGAACGCAGGACCCATAGAGCGTCAGGAGAATCCCATGCTTCAAGTTCGTAACTTTCTTAGCGATAAATCCGGTGTGACGGCGATCGAGTATGCGCTGATCGCGAGCCTGATTGCTGTGTTCATCATCGTCGCCGTCCAGGCTGTCGGCACGCAGGTCAGCACAGTGTTCCAAGAGATCGCCACCACGCTCAAGTGAGCCAAGAACGCGCGCCGGCCGAGAGTTTCGACTGGCGCGCGATCAATTCGGATATGCGGTTTACACATCGCGATCGCACGCAAAAGACGGCAAGGTCTTTAGAACTTGCTCTCGTCAGTGGCAGGCAGGTGGGTCATGTTTTCAAAGGCCCTCTTTCTAACTCCTCGCCCTTTCCTTAACGACAACAATACCCGATGGGTAGTTATAGGAATCGTCGGTCTCGTCTCTGCGGTCGGGCTATGGGAGCTAAACGTCACAATAGTTTGGAAGTCGCTTTGGTTGGCGATTGAGTTCGATATATTACTTGTTGCATGTGTCGCAATCTACAGCGTTGTTGGCGCAAACTCGCCCCGCATGGGGTCGTCGACGGCGGTGGTATCCGACCTATTGTTATCGATTTTGCAGCTTATAGTCGCGTTGAAAGCTTTGACACCGCTTACTTACCTTGCTGCTGCTTCTGGGTATCCGCTGGTGGACGGTGCATTGACGAAGCTCGATGCAGTATTGTTTGGCTTTGATTGGAATGTTGAGGCCAATTGGGTCGCCAATCATCCCCCGATCGATTGGCTCCTCCGGCAGGCATATTTTAGTCTAACTTATCAAGCCGCTTTGGTATTTTTAATCGGCAGTGTCAACCGTCCAGGCGACCGCAACGGCGAGCTACTTTGGCAGTTCTGCATCAGTCTCGTGTTGACCTGCGCGATTTTTGTTTTCACTCCCGCGCTTGGCCATGTTGCGCACATCGGTACAGGCTGGATGAAAACGCTGATGATGATCCGCAACGGCGAATGGGCTGCTTTGGACTTTTCGCACATCGAGGGGATCATCAGTTTTCCGTCCTTCCATACGACGCTCGCGATCCTGCTCATGTACGCGGTGCGACATCATCACTGGGCGCTGGCAGTTTTGGTCCCGCTCAATATGCTTTTGATAGTGGCCACCCTTAGCGTCGGAGGGCACTACCTCGTGGACTTGCCAGCGGGAGCGGCAGTCGCAATTATCAGTATCGCCGCCACTCGGCTTCTTCGACAGCGACTGGCGACCGGGTACGATTCCTCAGCCTCCGCCACCTTGGAAACGCGTCGCGGCATAGATTGGGGCGCCTCCGGCAGAGGCCCCCGGCCGCTGACCGCCATCGGCGAGAGCAGATAGCTTTCAAAAATCAGAGGCTGGCGCGCACGATCAGGTCGGAACGCCATTTACACAACGCGATCGAGCGCGGAAAATGGCAAGGCGCCTGTCTTCAGGGGTCTTGGCCATGATCCGGCTCGCGAACCTTCTGCCGCTGCCGTTGCTGCTGCTTTGCGCCTCCGCCTCGGCGGCGGAGCGGCTCGGCAGCTACGCAGTCGATCCAGCGCAAGTGTCGGTTTCCGGCATTTCGTCGGGCGCCTTCATGGCGAACCAGCTGCATATCGCCCATTCCGCCCACATTATGGGCGCGGCCGGGATCGCTGGCGGGCTTTATGGCTGCGCGTTCTCCATTCGACCGCCAATGGCGTGGAGGCGCTGGCCTCCCAGGCGACTGGACCCTGCATGTCGAGAAGTCGGTGGCTACTGGAATCGCTTTTGTGATTCTGTTTCGGCGCCAGGGCGCCGACTTCTTCAACAGCCTGCTGGGCCGCTTTCGCGCCCGCGAGTTCCTCGTAGATCGCCCGCTCGAAGGCTCTGTAGGCGCTGAGGATCGCCGGATCCGCGAAGGGAATCACTTGCGTCATGATGAGGCCGCCGATCTTAACCGCCGGATCCGATCCAGAGGTAGGTGTTCGCGAGGCCGCCCCAGCTCAGGCTGCCCGGGCCGCGCCCTTCGGCGGAGAACTCGAGATTGATGAGGAAGCTCAAGCCCCAACCCTGGCGCTGTCCGGAGAAGAAATCCACATCGTGCGCCAACCGAGAGGTCGAACTCCCCCGCAACCATGAGGACGCCGACGGGTATGGCGATAATGCCGAGTTCGGCGGAAGTGCCGAGCCAACCTGCGGTTCCGTCGATCGACACGAAACCCGCGCCCAGCGTTGTTATCGCGAAAAAAAATAGACGAGCACAGTCGCCGCGACAGCGCCAATTCAGGGTGTCGGGCCATCCCTTTCAACGACCATCGACTGCGCCCGGAGGTGTCGTCAACTCTCGGTGGCAGGATGAATCTACGCGGGTCCTGTGGGCTTCCGGCCCGGTCCATACGATCAACCGGCTGCCGGCCTAGGTATTCGTACCGAGCCTGCGATCCCGGCCAGAGCTTGGAAACCCGCCGCGGCGCCCTAAATTGAGCCGCCGCCGAGCGTTGAGGCGAGGGTCAAGGACTGTACGGAGCAGCGGCGCATGGACGATCTTCTTCGCCTGGCCGAAGACCCCAACGCGTGGGCGGCGCTTGCAACCCTGATCACCATGGAGGTCGTCCTCGGCCTCGACAATCTGGTGTTCATCGCGCTGCTCACGAACCGCATCGACGAGCGCCGGCGGGGCTTGGCGCGCAAACTTGGGCTGTCGCTGGCGCTCGTGTTCCGTCTGGCGCTCCTCGCTTCGGCGTCGTGGTTGGTGCGGTTGACCAGGCCGCTGGCCACGGTGCTCGGACATGCCTTTTCCGTGCGCGATCTGCTTTTGCTGGCGGGCGGACTGTTCCTGGTCTGGAAGGCGACGAGCGAGATCCACCACCGGGTCGACCCGAACGACGAGACGGAACACGAAAAGCCGGCCTCGCCGCTCGGCCTCATCTCCGGCCTCATCCAGATCATCATAATCGACATCGTCTTCTCCGTCGACAGCATCATCACGGCCGTCGGCATGACGGAGTATTTTCCAATCATGGTCATCGCCGTGGTCGTCGCCGTCGGTGTGATGATGGTCGCCGTAGGGCCGCTGGCCGCGTTCATCAACCGCAATCCGACGGTTTTGATGCTGGCGCTGAGCTTCCTCCTGATGATCGGCATGACGCTTATCGCCGACGGTTTCGGCTTTCATATCGAAAGAGGTTATATTTACGCCGCGATGTTTTTTTCCTCTGTGGTCGAGACGCTCAACGTCTTGGCGCGGCGCAAGCCCAGGCGACGACATGACGCTTAGCTCTTTGCTTCTTTTTGCCGCGGTCTATTTCGCCGCCGTGGCCACGCCCGGGCCCGGCGTCGCGGCGCTGATCGCGCGCGTGCTCGGGCAGGGGCTTGGGGGCCTGGCGCCGTTCATCGCCGGCTATTTCGTCGGCGACATGATCTGGTTGACGCTCGCGGCGACAGGCCTCGCCGTCATCGCCAAGACCTTCGCGGGGGTGTTTGTCGCGATCAAATTCGCCGGCGCCGCCTATCTCCTCTATCTCGCATGGCGGATGGCGACCGCGCCGGCCGTCATTGGAGCGGCGCCGACTGAGGCCACGCGCGGCTGGCGCGCCTTCCTGGGCTCGCTGTCGCTGACGCTGGGCAACCCGAAGGTGATGGTCTTCTTCCTCTCGATCATGCCGCTCGTCGTCGACGTCAGGACATTGACCGCGCTCGCGCTGTTCGAACTCGCCCTTGTTTGCGGGGTCGTGATCTCTGCGACCTTGGCGCTTTACGCGCTGGCCGCCGACCGGGCGAGGTCTCTTCTCCGCTCGACCCGGGCGATGCGGTTTGTCAATCGCGCCGCTGGCGGCATGATGGCCGGGGTCGCGGTGGCCGTCGCCACGAGGTAGGGGCGTGTCGGATCTCCTCGCGATCGGCGAAGCGCTGGTCGAACTCAATCAGTCGAAGGACGGCGCCCCCTTCGTGCAGGGGTTCGGCGGTGACACTTCGAATGCGATGATCGCAGCGGCTCGGCTTGGCGCCGACGCCGCTTATTTCACCGGCGTCGGCGCCGATCGATTCGGGCAGGCCCTGACCGAGCTTTGGCTTAAGGAAGGCGTCGACGCGAGCCGGATCGTGGTCAACGGCGGCGCGCATACCGGGCTTTATTTCGTCACCCACAGCGAACAGGGCCACGAGTTCTCCTACATGCGCGCAGGCTCCGCGGCGAGCCGGATCAGCGAAACCGACCTGCCGGTTGACCGCATTCGCGAAACCAAGATCCTGCACATCTCGGGGATCAGCCAAGCGATCTCTTCGTCCGCCACCGACGCTGCGTTCGCCGCGATCGACATCGCGCACGACGCGAAGCGGCTCGTCTCCTATGACCCGAACCTGAGGCTGAAGCTGTGGCCGCTGCGCCGCGCGCGGGCGATCATTCACGAGGCGATGCGGGCTTGCGATATCGCGCTGCCGGGGCTCGACGACGCGGAGCATTTAACGGGCCTCCGCGATCCCGACGCCATCGCAAGTTTTTACCTCGACCTCGGTGCGCGCGTGGTGGTGGTGAAAATGGGCCGAGGCGGCGCGCTGGCGGCGACGCCCGAAGAGCGCGAGCGCATCTATTCGCATGGCGTCAAGGCGGTCGATGCGACAGGAGCGGGCGACTGTTTCGACGGCGCCTTTCTCGCGGAATATGTGCGGCACGCCGATCCGTTCGCCGCGGCGCGCTTCGCCAACGTGGCGGCGGCGCTCTCCACGTTGGGCTACGGCGCGGTCGCGCCCTTGCCCCGGCGCGCCGAAGTCGAAGCGGCGATGACGGCCGTCGAACGGCAGCGGTAGCGGCGGCATGCCCTTCATTGCTTCGGTTCCGCGTGCGACCAGGCCAGACGAGCGCGACTACAGTCTGACGAAGAAGGCCGGGCGCCAAAACGGCGCGGGGAGAGGGCTTGGTCCTCGCCCGACTTTAGACACAATGCCTCCAAGGCGGCGTCATGCCAATTGGCCATAAAGGCGGAGGCGCGCCGAACTATGGCGCGTCGCCGTCGCTCCCTATAAGGTTGTCGCCATTGAGATTGGACATGCTGGAGATTTCAACCGATGATAAATACGCAAGTCGTCCGCGCCGTGAAGTACGTTATGCCTCATGGGCTCGTACAGCAGATCCTCCGATCGCAAGCCGTAAGACGTCGCCGCATCACTGCCCACAACACGGCTCATGCCTCCGTCGTCGCGGAACCGATTCCCTATAGCCACAGCGCCGCGATAGAGTTTCACTGCGCCCGGGGCTTACCGCGAGGCCATGTCGTGGGCGGCAGCATTCCGGAATCCTCGCTCGCCTTCTGCTCGAGGACTCTTGACGACCTCATCCCGACGGCAGAAGAAAGGCCGTTAATCGGGTTGCACGTTGGTAACTTTCTGGGCGTCTCGCTCAGTCATTTTGTCAATTACGTACGTCGAAGGAACGAGAAATCTGTCATTACGTCGGTCGACCCTAACCTAAAGCACCAGGGGATCGACTATACGCAAAAGCATGTTATTGCCATCTTGAATCATTTTGGATTGCAAAGGAACGCCATCGTTTGCGTCGGATACTCGGGCGAGAAAACTGTAAGCAATGAAGGCATCGCGTTCGTCGACGAGAAAGGAGTCGAATACGATCCGTTTTCAGAGTTTCAGAGCGAACAGTCTTGCGAAAACACCCTATCGAACCTTTGCGCGATTTCGCAGAGCAAGTTTGATTTTGCGGTCGTAGACGGCAATCACGACGGAAGGCACCTGCAATGGGAGATTGCGATGGTGCGGCGACTCTTAAAGCCCGAAGGAATTCTTATTCTCGACGACGTTTCGGATGCTTGGGCGGAGATCAAAGCAGAGTACGACAACCTCCAAACGAAAGGCTGGCGCGCAGTTACCGCAGACGGACGTGTTGGCATTCTTCAAAGCGGATCGGCGTAGTCTTGCTACCTTTAAGATACGAAGGGCCACAAAAGCGATCCTGGGCGCCGAGCATTCGGTGCGGCTTATTCGAACCGATGACGGTCACCCGCACGTAGCCGCGGAAGTTCGGGGAGGTCGCAACGTCGAGCGCGTCGCGATTGGCCTGCGGGGAGGGGAAGAACCGGCGGGCGGCGGGAAAAATTCCGTCGATCCTCGCGTCGGAATGCGCGAGGGAATTGGGACGGGGCGCATGACGCGGCGCAGGCCGACGAATGCGGGAAGGCGACTGAGTGCACGCCTACGAAGCGGTGAAGATTGGTGGCGCCCTCTATCTGCTCTGGCTTGCCTGGCGCGCGATCCGCCACGGCTCCGCGCTCAAGCTGAAGGCCGACGCCTCGGCGCGGGGAGGCTTGTGCGGCGCGTTCATGAACGGCCTGCTCATCAACCTCACCAATCCGAAGATCGTGCTCTTCTTCGTGACCTTCCTGCCCAGTTCATCAGCGCGAGCGATCCGCATGCGAGCGTGAAGCTGTTCGTGTTGGGCTTCGGCTTCATCGCGATTACGACGGCGGTGAACGCGATCGTCGTCCTTGCGGCTGGGCGCTTTGTCGCTACGGCGAAGCGCAATCCGCGCGCGCTGCGGGTTTTCGATTATGGCTTCGCAGCGCTCATGAGTGCTTTCGCGGGGCGCCTTATCTGGGCCGAAACGAGATAGGAGCCCGATCATGGACATGGAAGCGTTCCGCGCCTCGCTCAACGCCGCTGAGCCCCCGCCGACCTTGAGCGACGCCCTCCGCGCGCTCTGGCTCGACGCCCATGGGAATTGGGACGGCGCGCATGACGCTGCGCAGGCCGACGAGGGCGGGGCGGGCGACTGGGTGCACGCCTATCTGCATCGCAAGGAGGGCGACGCCGGCAACGCCGCCTATTGGTATCGGCGCGTGAATAAGCCGGTCTGCGTAACTTCGCTTGAAGAGGAGTGGGCGGCGATCGTCGACGCGCTTCTGAAGGGCGAGGGCTAGATTGCGGGATTGATCGAACCCCATCGTCATTGCGAGCGGAGCGAAGCAATCCAGGGGAACATAGGGCGTTCGACGATCCCTGGATCGCCGCGTCGCTTCGCTCCTCGCGATGACGTTCCATCCGAATAGCCGGTCCGCTGCTCAGGGGATTTGAGCCTATGCCTATCATCGGCGCCTTCGGCGGTTCCAACACTTGGGGTTACGATCCCGCAACGGGGGCCCGATTTCCGCGCGCGCAGCGGTGGCCCAGCGTCCTGCAGCGCGAGCTTGGACCGGATTTTGAAGTGATCGCCGAGGGACTCAACGGCCGCACGACCGTCCGCGACGATCCGATCGAACCCTATCGCTGCGGCGCGGACGCGCTGCCCCCTGCCTTATGAGCCATGCGCCGGTCGACCTCGTCATTCTCGCGCTCGGCTGCGATGACTTGAAGAAGCGATTTTCGGTTCCGCCTTCGACATCGCTGAAGGGGCGGCGCGCCTTCTTTCTCGCTCGCGCCTTTGACAGCCAAAGGTCGAGAGATGAGGGTTCGCGCCGTGGTGGATTTCCGGCTGTCCAATCCCGCCGCCGCGCGCCAGTTCATGGCAAAGCCGAGCGCTTCGTCCAGACAAGCCCGCCCGAATGGGCCAACGCCCGCGCCTACAACACCTCCGACGAGCGCGCCGCTGAGCTGCCCCTCCGGCTCCGCCGCTATAACTGGCGTCGACCCCATGGCAGTCTTGGCGCAAAGCCTCCGATCACCAGACTCACGCTAACCCAGGACAACGTGTTGAGGCCCCACAGCTAGGCGTCACTTGTTGCCGCCAGCGTCGACGCAGCCCCATTTGACGCAATCGTCGGGATTGCGGCTCAGTCCATCAGTTTCGTGAACGTTGTAGGGGTAGCCGTAGGGATTGGACGGATCTCTGAATATCCGCGGCAACTTGTTCGGTGGGAGCTTGCTTGCGGCCTCAGCGGTGAGATTGGGAATGTTTTGGCTTTGACAGCCGCCGAGCAAACCCGCCAGCATGGCGGCAAGCGCGAGCCGAAGAAAAATTGATGGTCTCATCCGCGCGCCTCCTGCAGGCTTCCAAACCACGGCCGAACGGCGGCCCGGCTCCTATCAATTCAAGCGCCTTGTCGGATGTCGGTGTGGGACCGCCCGGCGCCTAGATCGAAATTATAATTTATGTTGGCGCCATTCAGGCAACGGAAAATGCCTCACATCACATCGCGAATTCCTGGCGCTCGCCGGCGCGCCGTCGCCTTTGCGATTGCGCGGCGAAGCCTACGCGGCTAAAGCCAAGCCGCAAACCTTCTCCGCCATGGACATGTCCCTTGAGCGTCGATGCGGACATTGATGCGCGCGCCGCATGCGATCTCCTCGCCTCCGCTGTACGCGAGGCCGGTGCGCTGGCGCTTGAGTATTTCAACCCGGGGGCCCGAACCTCCGCCAAAGTCGTCACAAAAGCCGGCGGATCGCCGGTCACCGATGCTGATCTCGCCGCTGATTCGCTCTTGAAGCGCCGTCTGCTGGACGCCTTGCCCGACGCCGGCTGGCTTTCGGAGGAGACCATCGACGATTTCGAGCGCCTTGCGCGCCGGCGTCTGTTCGTCGTCGACCCTATCGACGGCACGCGTGCGTTCGTGACTGGCGATCCGCGCTGGGCGGTTTCGGCCGCGCTCATCGTCGACGAGCGCCCGATCGCCGGTGTCGTCTATGCGCCGGCGCTGGACGAGACCTTTGTCGCTGCGCGCGGCCTCGGCGCAACGCTCAACGGTGACGCTCTTGCCGCATTTGGCGGCTGGCCGCCGCGTGCAGCCGCAGGTCCCAAGCGAACCATTGAAGGGATCGCGGAGAGGCTCGGCGCCTCGGCCGAGGTCATTCCGCGCGTGCCCTCGCTCGCCTACCGGCTATGCATGGTGGCGCGCGGCGCGATCGACTTCGCCGTCGCGGCCGAAAATTCGCATGATTGGGACATCGCCGCCGCCGACGTGCTGCTCGAGGAAGCGGGCGCGCGCCTGATCGACGCTTCGGGCGAGCGGCTCGGCTACAATGCCCGCCAGGTCCGCCGAGGCGCGCTCCTCGCCGCGCCGGACGCGGCTGCGCCCCGCCTCCTGGAGGCCTTTCGCGCTGCGATCGGCTGACGGCCGGACGGACGGCCGGCTTCGGCCGACTTGCGTTTTTGCCGCGAGGAGGGCAAAGCCCAGCCCGCGAATCAGCGCTCACGCGCGCACCGCCTCTCCAAGGACAATCATCATGACCTCCCGCGATCCCGAGGCTCAAGACGAGGCGAAGCCGCAGCGCCTGCACCTGGTGTTTGGCGGCGAACTGAGATCGCTCGAGAGCCACGAATTTCGTGATCCCGCCAAGCTCGACATTGTCGGTCTTTTTCCTGACTACGCCAGCGCCGAGCGGGCTTGGCGCGCCAAGGCGCAGCAGACGGTCGACAGCGCCCAAACGCGCTATTACATCGTTCATCTGCATCGGCTGATTGAGCCGGATCTCGCGCCTCCGACCCGGACGGCCTGAGCGCCGCGTGGCGAGGCGTGTGGGCAGGTCGCAATGGGCCCAGGAGGCGATTGGCTTCGGGCTCGCGGCCTACTTGTCGTTCGTTCGCTCGACGACCCGGTTCACCACCGATCCCGCGGACGTGGACGCTTATATCAAGGACGATCTGCCGCTGATTGCGGCGATGTGGCACGGACAGCATTTGATGATGCCCTTTGCCCGACCCGTCACCATGGATCGGCTCGCGGTGCTCATCTCCCGCCACGAAGACGCCGGCGCACAGGCTCTAGCCGCCGAACGTCTCGGGATCACCCCAGTGCGCGGTTCGGGCGGTCCCGCCGATCGCGCGTACTACAAGGGCGGCGCGCCGGCGATGCGCGAGCTCCTGCGCCAGCTCGAATCGGGCTCCTCGGTCGCGATGACCGCGGATGTGCCCAAGCGCGCGCGCGTGGCGGGGTCCGGGATTGTGGCGTTGGCCAAGCTCTCCGGGCGGCCGATCGTTCCAACCGCCGCGGTCATGAGCCGGCGCGTTCAATTCAACACCTGGGACCGCGCTTCGCTCGGACTGCCGTTCGGGCGCGCGGCCGTGGTCGCCGGCGCTCTCATCCGTGTTTCGCCGAATGCCGACGATGAAGAAATGGAGGCTGCGCGGCTCGCCGTCGAGCGTGGACTCGACGAGGTGCACCGGCAGGCCTACGCCATGGTCGGCGCACGCGACCCAGGCGCCGATCTGAGACCCCCATGACCGCGCCGCTCTCGCTCATTGGCTATCGGTTGGCCTCGTTCCTCGCGACGCCGTTGGCCGGGCCGATGCTGGCGATGCGGCTTCGCCGCGGCAAGGAGGACCCGCGACGGGTGCGCGAGCGGCGGGGTCTGACCGGCCTTGTTCGTCCGCCGGGGCCCCTCGTCTGGCTGCATGGCGCGAGCGTGGGCGAAGCCACCGTGCTGCTGCCTTTCGTCGAGCGCATCACGCGCATGGGTGCGACCGCGCTCGTGACCACGACGACCGTGACTTCGGCCGCCATGCTTGCGCAGCGCTTGCCGGCGGGCGCCCTGCATCAATATGCGCCGCTCGACAGTCCCGTGTTCGTGCGGCGGTTCATCAAACGCTGGCGTCCTGATGCGGCTTTGGTGGCGGAAAGCGAGCTCTGGCCCAATATGATCGTCGAACTGAAGCGTTCGAAATCGCGCCTGGCGATGGTCAATGGGCGGATCAGCGAGCGGTCCTTTCGCCGCTGGACGAAGGCGCCGCGCTTCATCGCCGCGCTACTCAAGGAGTTCGATGTGTGCCTCGCGCGCAGCGAGGCCGACTACGAGCGGCTGATCGCGCTCGGCGCGCCGAGCGTTCTGGTCGCTGGCGACATCAAGTTCGACGCGCGAACGCTGCCGGCCGACCAGCGCGAGCTCGCCGAGCTTGCGGGCCTCACCTCGGGGCGCCAGTTGTGGATCGCCGCCTCTACGCACGAAGGCGAAGAGATCATCGCGGCGGTCGCGCACAAGCGTCTCGCGCAGGTGTTTCCAGACGCCTTGACGCTGATCGCGCCCCGCCATCCCGAGCGGGGCGAGGCGATCTTGCGGCAGTTGGAGGGGCAAGGCTTGAGCTGCGCTCTGCGCTCGCGCGGCGACGCGATCAATCCGGGGACGGCAATCTATGTTTGCGACACGATCGGCGAACTGGGGCTCTTCTATCGCCTGGCCGGCGTGGTGTTCGTCGGCAAGTCTTTCGTCGGCGGCGGCGGACAGAATCCGATCGAACCCGCGCGGCTTGCTTCAGCCATTCTGCACGGGCCGATGGTCGAAAATTTCGCCGACGCTTATGCGGCGCTCGACGACGCCGGCGGCGCGCTGACCGTGGCGCGCCCGGAAGACCTGGGCGAGACCCTGATCGCGCTGTTCGCCAATGCGGCTCGTCTACGGGCGATGGCGCGCGCGGCCGGAGATACGGTCGAGCGCCGCGCCGGCGCGGTCGATCGTTCGATGCGGGCGCTCAAAGCCCTGCTGCCCACAGCCGGGGCGGCGCGGTGAGGGCGCCGCGCTTCTGGAGCAAACCGAAACCGACGCCGCTTGCGCGCCTGCTTCAGCCGGCTGGGTGGGCGTACGGACGCGTGGCCGCGCGGCGCATGCGGGCGCCGGGCGAACAGGCCGGGGCGCCGACGATTTGTGTTGGCAATTTCGTCGTCGGCGGGGCAGGCAAGACGCCAACGGCGCTGGCGCTGGCGCGGATGCTGATCAGCGACGGCCGACGGGTCGCCTTCTTGTCGCGGGGCTACGGCGGCGCGGAGCGCGCCGAGCCGCTGCTTGTCGATCCGAACACCCATAATGCGGCGACGGTCGGCGACGAGCCGCTGCTGCTCGCCAAGCTCGCGCAATGCTGGGTCGGAGCCGATCGAGCGAGAAGCGCGAGAAGCGCGATCGAAGCCGGCGCAAACACGCTCGTTCTCGACGACGGTCTCCAGAATCCGGGGCTCGTCAAGGACCTCGCCTTCGCTGTCGTGGACGGGGAGACCGGCTTCGGCAACGGCCTCTGCGTTCCGGCTGGACCGCTGCGCGCGCCAGTTTTCGCGCAATTGCCGTTCGTGCAAGCGCTGGTCGTCCTCGGCGGCGATGATTCGGGGGCGTTGCGAATCGCCGCCGCGGCGCCGGGCAAGCTCCTCATTCGCGGGAGCCTCGAGCCCGACGCTCTGGCCGCTGCGCCCTTGATCGGCCGCGAGGTGGTCGCTTTCGCCGGTATTGCCAGGCCTGAGAAATTCTACGCCACCCTGCGTCGGGTCGGGGCGCAGATCGTCGCCACTCGCGATTTTGCCGACCACCACCCTTACATGCCGCGCGAGGTCGAGGCGTTGATCGAGGAAGCCGGCCGGCGAGGCGCGCTTCTGGCGACGACCGAGAAAGATTTGATGCGCCTTAGCGCCCGTCATGCCCGCGCAGTCGTGACCCTGCCGGTCACTTTGCGCTTCGAGGAGCAGGGGGCGGTGAGGCGCATGCTGCGCCAGGCCGTGGGAGGGTAGGGGTCTTCTTCCCCGGCGCCTTATGGTCAAAACGCAGCCAGTCGGACCGGTTTCGACCCCTTGCAGACCTCCGACCGATAGCTTGGGCTCGTGTCCTTCGGCTGGAACGCTCCGCATCGGGCGCAGCGATCGCGATGCGTTTATGTGCTAATCTTCCGCCCGCCGGAGGGGCGCGCGATGAGCGAAACCCGGAAACTTGCGGCGATCCTGGTCTCGGACGTGGTCGGCTATAGCCGGCTCGCGGGCGCGGACGAGGATCGCATTCTCGCGCGGATGCGCGCGCTGCGCAGCGATCTCATCGACCCGCTCATCTCCGTGCACCACGGACGCGTCGTCAAGCGCACTGGCGATGGCGCAATCGTCGAGTTCCGCAGCGCCGTCGATGCGGTGCGCCTCGCGATCGAAGTGCAGAGCGCGATGGTCGAGCGCAACGCCGAAGTGGCGGAGGACCGGCGCATCGTTTTTCGCATCGGCGTTCATCTCGGCGATGTCGTGGAGGAAAGCGACGGCGATCTGATGGGCGACGGCGTCAATATCGCCGCGCGGCTCGAGGGCGTTTGCGAACCCGGCGGCGTCTGTCTGTCCGAGGACGCCTACCGGCAGGTCAAGGGACGGCTCGATCTCGCCGTGACCGATCTCGGCCACACCCAACTCAAGAACATCGCCGAGCCGATCCGGGTCTACGCGCTGCAAGTCGGCGTCCTCGCGCAGGCGAAGCCCGCGATGCCCACCGGACCACCCGCGCCGAAAAGGCGTTTCACGCTGGCGCGGCTCGCCGCGCTCGTCGCGTTGCTCGTCCTGATCGGCGGCGCGTGGTGGTTCCTCGCCGACGGGCGCTCCACGCCGCCCGATGCCCCGCGCCTTTCCATCGTCGTGCTGCCCTTCACAAACCTCTACAACGATCCTGCCCAAGATTATTTCGCCGACGGCGTCACCGAGAATCTCACCACCGAACTGTCCCGCATCCGCAACAGCTTCGTCATCGCCCGCGACACCGCCTTCACCTTTAAGGGCAAGAACCTCGACGCCAAGGCGATCGGCAAGGAGCTCGGCGTGCGCTATGTCCTCGAAGGCTCGGTGCAGCGCGACGGAAACCGGGCGCGCGTCAACGCCCAACTGATCGACGCGGAATCCGGCGCGCATCTCTGGGCCGACCGCTTCGAGGAAGATGTGACGGACCTGTTCAAGCTCCAGGACGAAGTGGTCGCGCGCGTCGCCCGTACGCTTCAGATCGAGCTGGTGAACGCCGAAGCCGAACGGAGCCTCCACGACCGCCCGCGAAATCCCGACGCCGTCGATCTGACGATGCGCGGTTTGGCGCTTCTCAACCAACCCCTCACGAAGGCCAATCGTTTCGAAGCCCGAGACTTATTCGAGCAAGCGTTGACTCTCGATCCGACCAACGCCGACGCGCTCGCGGGCGCCGCTTTCGTCGACGCGCAAGACTATGCTTTCGGTTGGTCCGACGAACCGGACCTGTACGCGCGGGCGATCCAGCGGGGTGACCAAGCTCTTCTGCTTAACCCAAACCAAGCCAGGGCGCATTTTACCAAGGCCATGCTGATCATGTTCAAAGCGAAATCGAACGACGCGGCGTCGGCGAACGAGATCATCGCCGAGGCTGACGCATCGCTTCGCGCCGATCCCAGTTTGGCCGGGGCCTATCAGCCGATGGCCGCCGGGGAGAGTTTGCTCGGCCACTATGAGCAGTCGATATCGCATCTCGAACAGGCCATGCGAATCAGTCCACGCGATTCAGGTATCGGACTTTGGCACATGGATCTGGGCAGAGATCTCCTGGCGCTGCATCGATACGATGCGGCGGTCCAGGAAGGCCTCAAGGCCATCAACTCCGGGTATCGAACGGTGTTGGGTTACGCCGCCCTTGCGGCGTTCTACGCGGCGGCGGACAAGGCGCCGGAGGCGAAGGCCGCGCTGGCGGAGGCGATGAAAATCAATCCCAAACTCTCCGTAGCGTGGTTTCACACGCACCTGCCAGGCTTTATCAACTCGCCGCCGGGTTTCCGCGAAACCTTGATCAAGGCCGGGCTGCCGGAGGAGTGAGCGCGGCTGGCCGTCTTGCGGCGAGCCTCGCCGCTGCCACGCATTCCTCGGGCCGCTTCCCGCCCCAAGCGGGAGTTTTCCCACGTATCGCGAACACGACGTTATCCAACGCCCGCGGCCTCGCGTATCGGTCGCCGGCTTATCCTCTCGAAGTCGGCATAAAACCGTGTGGCTCAAAGAGATTGTCGGCCTTCCGGGTTAGCGACCAAATTGGCTCTTATAGCGTTAGTTGTTGATTTGGGTTATGGTGGGGGTGGGGTTGGAGATTGTTCGATGAAGGGTGAGGAGTTTTCGACTTGGCTGTCGGGGATCGTTCGATTGAACGAGGATCAGCGGCGGGCGGCGCTCGCGGCTCTGACGACGGCGGAGGGGGTGGGTCGGAAAACTGCGATGCTGACGGCGGCCGCGAAGAACAAGGCCTTGAAGGCTCGCCGTCGGCCGGACGCGTTGGGCGTAACAGGCCATGAGCGGGTGGAAAGTCGAGGGTGTCCGCATTGCGCGGGTCGCGAAATCGTGGCCTGGGGACGCTCGCGCGGACTGGCGCGGTTCCGCTGCAAGGCTTGCGGACGCACCTTCAACGCCCTGAGCAAAAGCCCAATGGCGCATCTGCGCAAGAAAGAGCGTTGGCTCGATCACGCGCAGGCGATGATCGAAGGCAAAAGCCTGGTGAAGACGGCCGCGCTTTGCGGCGTGCATCCGACGACGGCTTTCCGCTGGCGTCACCGGTTTTTGGGCGCTCCCGCCGCGGACAAGCCGCAAAAGCTGAGCGGAATCGTCGAAGCGGATGAAACCTTCATCCTTGAAATCTTTCAAGGGGCGGTGGTCCGATCTGCCTCGCAAGGCTCGCAAACGCGGCGGAACGGCCCGTCATCCGGGCCCCTATCAGGACAACATTCCCGTGCTCGTCGCCCGCGACCGAAAGGGCGCAACTTTCGACGCCGTTCTGCCAAACGACGACAGCGCTTCGATCGCCGCCGTCCTGACCGGTGTCGTTACGTCCGCAAATCACTTGATCGGCGATGGCGGCAAACCGCTGGCCTCCTTCGCCCGCCAGGCCAACATCCCCTTTCACGCCGTTCCTTCCCCGGGAAAGCCTGTCCCCGCGGCGCCCCACCTGCATATCAACAACGTCAACGCCTACCACAGCCGTCTCAAGCAATGGCTCAATCGCTTCAACGGCGTCGCCACCAAGAACCTGCCAAATTATCTCGGCTGGCGGCGCGCCCTCGAAGCCTGGGATCGACAAATCACGCCACAAAACTGGATCAAGAGCGCCATCGGAATCGGCCCATACCAACAACTAACGCTATAAGAGCCACCAAATTTGTTGACAAATACAGAATCTTGTGGCATATATTCTGCAGAAGCAAAGCTAGTGGTGCGAGCGGTCCGGCCGGGGAAGGATGCCTTTGAGAGGGTGTTGCGCACAACCTAAGACACGAGCCCAGCCGGCGGCGAGTTTTTTTATTTAAATCGGCCGTAACCCATTGAAAAGTCTTGATTCGGAAAAATAAACGCTAGTAAATGCTAGTAAATTTACTAACGTTTATTAGCGTTTACTGGCGCTTATTTGAATTTGCTTGCGAGAAACTCGCGCGACGGTTGTATCCATGGGCCTCGCGGGGCCCTTTCGGCTTCGCCAGAGAGGGCGCTGGTTCCGACCAGTCGAGGCAGGCCCGAGCGCGTCGCTCACGGCAGCCGCACCGTCGCCGTCGCTAGGCAGGCGATCCCCTCGCCGCGCCCGGTAAAGCCGAGCCGCTCGGTCGTCGTCGCCTTGATGGCGACCCGCCCGATGTCGATGCCGGCGATCTCGGCGACGCGGGCGCGCATCGCCTCGCGGTGCGGGCCGATCTTCGGCGCTTCGCAAATCAGGGTCGCGTCGAGGTGGACGATCGCGCCGCCCCGCGCACGCGCCCGTTCCACTGCATGGGCGAGGAAGACCTTCGACGCCGCGCCCTTCCACTGCGGATCGGAAGGGGGGAAGTGGGCCCCGATGTCGCCGTCCGCTAAGGCGCCGTAGATAGCATCCGTGAGGGCATGCAACGCGACGTCGGCGTCGGAATGCCCGGTGAGACCGGCGGAATGGGGGATGCGAACGCCGCACAGCCATAGGTGATCGCCGCGCGCGAAGGCGTGGACGTCGAAGCCTTGGCCGACCCGCGTCTCGCCCGAGCCTGCCGTGAGGCGCACCTCGGCCGCGGTCAGATCTTGCATGGTGGTCACCTTGACGTTGGCGGGATCGCCTTCGAACACATAAGCCGGCGCGCCCGCCCATTCGGCGACCGCGACGTCGTCGGTGAGGTCGCCGACGCTGGCCGCGGCGGCTCGCCGATGCGCCGCGAGGATGAGGGGAAAGCGAAAGGCCTGCGGCGTCTGCACAGCCCTGAGCGCGGACCGCGGTGGAGTCGCGAGCACCAGGCCATCGGTGTCGATTTGCTTGACGGTGTCGCTTATCGCCGTTCCGGGCGCCGCCGCCCCGTGGCGCCCGGCGGCCTCGATCGCGCGCCCCACAAGCTCTCTGGAGGGAAAGGGGCGCACCGCGTCGTGGATAAGCACGACATCCGGCGCCGCCGCGGCGAGGGCCTCAAGCCCAGCCAGAACGCTCTGTTGACGAGTCGCGCCCCCGATCGCGGGCGGCCCGATCGCCGCCGATGCGCTTGGCGTCAGACAGGCGATCGCTTCGTCATAGGGCGCGCGGTCGTCCGGGCGGATGACCACGGTTGCGGCTGAGAACGGAAAGCTTGCGGTCAGCGCCTCCAGCGTATGGACGATCAGCGGTCGCCCGGCGCAGCTGAGATATTGCTTGGGCCGTTCCGCGCCGAGCCTCAAGCCCCTGCCGCCTGCGACGACGAGAAGCCCAACCTTGATCGATGACAATTGTGGGCTCCGACGATCGCGCGAGACGCTTTTGCTGCGCCGGAGCGGCGGCGTCAATGCAGGCAGGCGAAAGCATCGTCTTGACTTGGCGTTGGCGCGCGCCGATCAATCGCGGCGGGACCGTTCCGGAAATTTCACCGTGCCGCTGAAGCTGATCCTCGCCAACAAGGCCTATTCGTCGTGGTCGCTGAGGCCCTGGATTTTGCTTGCGCAGCTGAAGATCCCCTTCGAGGAAGTGGTCATCCCGATGGATCAGCCGGAAACGCGCGCGAACATGCTCAAGTACGCGCCGACGGGAAAGTGCCCGTCACTGCACGACGGCAAGATCGCGGTCTGGGAATCGCTCGCGATCATCGAATATGTCGCCGAGGCCTATCCCGAAAAGCCGGTCTGGCCGAAGGGCAAAGCGGCGCGCGCCCATGCCCGATCGCTGGCTAACGAAATGCACGGGGGGTTCGGCGCGCTGAGGCAGGCGTGTCCAACGAACTTTCGTCGGCCGGTCAGGGCGATTGCGCTAAACGACGAGGTTCGCGTCGACGTAGTGCGCATCGAAGCCGCATGGGCGCTTGCGCGCGCGACATTCGGCAAAGGCGGACCCTTTCTGTTTGGCCGCTTCTCCGCCGCCGACGCGATGTTCGCGCCAGTGGTCAACCGTTTCGATGTCTACGACATACCGGTCTCGAAGCCGACGCGCGCCTATATGGCGATGATCATGGCTTTGCCGGTATGGAAGGCGTGGGTCGCCGACGCGCGCGCCGAGCCATGGCGGATCGAACGCTATGACGCGATCTGACCAAACACAAGGCCGGTGACCGAACTGGACGATGCCGCCACGACCGGCGCCGGGAGGCGTGAATACCGAACGTGCAGCGGTAGATAGGCGTTGGGAGTACGGCCTTCCGTAAAGTTCAGCGAGAGTGCGACCGGGGCGATATGTTGCAAATAAACAACATCTTGCATGCTCTTGCGGAAGCCAAGCATTCGCTAGATCAAATTATTAAATCGGCAATGGATTTGCCCGCATTGTCTCGGGTGAACAACGACAACAATGTTGGGGCTTCCGCAAAGTCAGCGGGCTGGGATTGGGGAAATCGAACGCGATGGCGCGAATAAAAAGCGCCCTGACCGCGAAGAGCGGCAGGGGCGAGGCTAATGCTGTGGAATGGCGTCGGCTCGTTGACGAACTGAACTTGCGCCGACGCGCCGCGGCCGAGGGCAGGTCGACCAGGGCGCGCGAACGTCACGTTGCCCGGGGCAAGCTTCTGGCGCGCGAACGTGTCGCCGGCCTGATTGATCCGGGTTCGCCGTTTTTGGAAATCGGCGGCCTCGCCGCTTTCGGCATGTACGAAGGCGACGTCCACGGCGCGGGGCTCGTTGCCGGCATCGGCTTGATCGACGGGCGCGAGGTCATGATCATCGCCAACGACCCGACGATCAAAGGCGGCGCGTACTATCCGATGACGGTCAAGAAGCACCTGCGCGCGCAGGAGATCGCGGCGGAGAACCGACTGCCCTGTGTTTATCTGGTCGACTCGGGCGGAGCCAATTTGCCTTATCAGGCCGAAGTTTTCCCCGACCGCGACCACTTCGGACGGATCTTCTTCAACCAGGCGCGCATGTCGTCAGCCGGTGTGCCTCAAATCGCCGTAGTGATGGGATCCTGCACTGCGGGCGGCGCCTATGTGCCGGCGATGTCGGAAGAGACGATCATCGTTGACAAGCAGGGTACGATCTTTCTTGCGGGCCCGCCGCTGGTCAAGGCGGCGACCGGTGAAACGGTGAGCGCGGAAGACCTGGGCGGCGGAGATATGCACACCCGGGTCTCGGGCGTCGCAGACGCGCTGGCGCGCGACGATGCGCATGCGCTGGCGCTCGCCCGGCGGACGGTCGCCAACCTCAATCGGGCGCCCAAGCGCGTGATCGATTGGGCGAAGCCGGTCGAGCCTTATTATCCGGCCGAGGAACTCGAGCTGGTCGCGCCGGTCGACCTTCGCCAGCAGGTCGATGCGCACGAAATCATCGCGCGGCTCGTCGACGGTTCGGAGTTCGATGCCTTCAAGCCGCGCTACGGCGCCACGCTGGTCACGGGGTTCGCGCGCCTTTCGGGCATACTGATCGGCGTCATCGCCAGCAACGGCGTGCTGTTTTCCGACAGTGCGCTGAAGGGGACGCACTTTGTCGAGCTCTGCGTCCAACGCGACGTTCCAATCTTGTTCTTGCAGAATATCTCCGGCTTCATGGTCGGACAGCGCTACGAGGCGGGGGGCATCGCTAAGGATGGCGCGAAGCTTGTGACCGCGGTGGCCTGCGCCAACGTGCCCAAAATCACGCTGATTGTCGGCGGCTCTTTCGGCGCCGGCAATTACGGCATGTGCGGGCGCGCCTACTCTCCGCGTTTTCTTTTCATGTGGCCCAACGCGCGTATCAGCGTGATGGGCGGCGAACAGGCGGCGAGCGTGCTCGCGACGCTCAGACGCGATGCGCTCGAAACGGATGGGCAAGAATGGCCGCAGGCCGACGAGGAAGCGTTCAAGGCCCCAATTCGGGCCAAATATGAGGCCGAGGGGTCGCCCTATCATGCGACCGCACGCCTTTGGGACGACGGCATTGTGACGCCTCGGGAAACGCGGCGGGTTCTGTCGCTGGCGTTCTCGGCGACGCTCAACGGGGCGGTCGAGCCGACCCGGTTCGGCGTCTTTCGCATGTAGCTTTTGGGTGGTGGGGGAGCATAAGAAACAAATGGGCGTGCCCAGCTTTCAGCAACTCATGTTGCCAGCGCTGCAAACGATTGGGGGGCGTTATGACGAGATCAGCATTTCGGGGTTGGAAGACCAAGTCAGCAAGACCCTGAAACTCTCCACCGAGGAACGACAACTCAGACTGCCCAGCGGCAATCAGACGCTGTTCGCCAACCGGCTCAACTGGGCGAGGTCCTACCTGTCGAAGGCGGGGCTCATCGAACTGCCCCGACGCGGCTACTGCCGCGCGACCGACCGGGGCCGCGAGCTGCTCGCTGAGGGGGTGTGCGAGATCGACCTCGGAATGTTGGAGCGGTATCCGGAAGTCGCCTGGCGGTCCCAAAGCAAGGGCGGCGAGGCGGCGGAGGAGATCGGTTCGCGGGACGACGCGGAGGAGTTGATCGCTTCAAGTTTCGAGCTCCTGAACGCCGAGCTTGCGCGCGACATCGTCGGGCGGGTGCATTCATTCAGTCCGGGCTTTTTTGAACGCCTTATCATCGACCTTCTGGTGCGCATGGGCTATGGCGGTGGACGGGTCGAGATGGGCCGGGCGCTCGGCCGGGTTGGCGACGGCGGCGTTGACGGCGTCATCAAGGAGGACGAGCTCGGGCTCGACGTCGTCTACGTCCAGGCCAAGCGGCTCGATCCCAATAAGGCCGTGCCACTGTCCGAAGTGCGCGATTTCGTTGGCGGCCTCGAGGGCCATCGGGCGAGCAAGGGCGTGCTCGTCACGACCTCGTATTTTCCCAGCACCGCCTACGATTTCATCACTCGCGTCTCCAAGCGCGTCGTGCTGATCGATGGGCAGGCGCTTGCCAATCTGATGATCCGTCATCGCGTCGGCATCCGCGTCAAGGATGTCTACGAGGTGCGAAAGATCGATGAGGCTTATTTCGTCGAATAGACCGTCCCGGCGGCGCGACGAGCCGTCAGTCGGCGCCGGACGGAGGACCTCTGTCCACCCACTGCCCACGCACTTCCTCTAGCGCTTCTTCTCGGCAGCGGGCCAGCGACGTTGGTCCGGTCGAGCCGTTTGGGTTTTCTTGGCTCGTGGCCGTTTTCCTGCGAAAACCCCCGCTCATGAGGGTTGGATTTCCTTGGATTTCCTTGGATTCTCTCGTCCGAATCGAGACTTATCAACGGGTTACGCGGCATGAAGCGAGGAAAAATTTTTCTCGGCGCTGTGACTGGCGTTCGAAGTCCTGGAACGGGCGCCTGCGGTCAGAGCCATGCGGAAGGGCAGGATTGTTCATGGGGCAAGCTTAATCCAGTTTCTGATTTTCTGCAATGGTTTGCCTTCCGGCAGAGGTTGTCGTCCGAGTCATTATCATGCGAGACCGGCGCCACAATCAGGTAATTCTCGGGCACACAAACTCTCTCCAGCACCTTTGCCAGTGTCCTGTCTGTGAATGTGCCCATCGGCGAGCGGCCGGACTTCTTTGGCAATTCGATGACAGAATGAATTGGAGCCGTCATCTGATGCATAAATAACGAAAATCGTGATTTTTGCGGCGCCTTGTGCAAGAAGCGGAATACGCCCATGTCGTGGGGCGCGCTTCAGCGCCCAGCTCAAGCTCCGGATCGACGGTCGGGTAGCGCGGGCCCGCTATTTCTTATTTGTCGAGGAGCCGCCGCGCGCCATCAGCCCGAGCGCGACCGCCAAGAGCACCGCTGTCAATAGAGGCCGCTTCAGCGCGAGCGAGGGCGCGGTCTGGGCCAACAGCGAGGCGAACTGGGGCGCCTGATTGGGAGCGGGCGGGGGCGGCGCGGGCTGCCGCCTGGGCGCCAAGGGCAGTAGGGCTATCAGCCCGAGAACCAAGGCCACTGCCGCTACGACCAGCGCGGCGCACGTTGGTCCATATAGCGACGTCAGCCAGAAGAACAGGGCGCCGAAAAGCGCCACCAATACGAATAAAAACAGAACCGCGGCGATGAGGCCGAACGCCGCCGGGACCGCAATCCGCCGCACGGCGATTTGCGCCTTCTGCTGTGCGTATTGCTGCGCAAGAGCGACAATGTTGTTTGGCATTCCGCCTAACCGCGCACGAGGAGCGCGAGCAGAAGCCCAGCTGAAAACGCAATTCCAACTGCGGCTAGGGGGTTCTTCCGGACGGCGGCGCTCAAATTGTCCGCTGCTTGCGCGAGATCCTCGTTGCCGGCGATAAGTTCGCGGCCGCCACGGTAAAGGTTCGCGGCCGTTTCGGCGGCTCGCGAGCCCACTTCATCGAGGTTGGCTCCTTCGACGAGTCCTTTGGCGCTATCTATCGCCCGCTGGGCATGTTTCGCCGCCGCTGACACCGCCGCCGAGCCCGGTTGCGCGGCCTGATTTTGCGCCGCGCTGAGCTCGTCGTAGCTTTCCAATTCATTCGCCATGGGCTCGCTCCCCTGTCCGCGTTCCGGGCTCGCTTAGCGTCAACGCATTCGGCGCCGTCTCGTTCCGCCACAGATCTTCGCCGCGCGGCCCCCATTCACCGGCGGCGTGCGTCGCCCGCGAAGTCAGTGCACCGACGTGAGCGTCAAGGTCGTGACGCCAGCCGCGAAATTGAGCCCGGCCTGACCTTGGACGGTAAGGGGCTGCAGAGAGAAAGCGCGGCCGGTTCCGCCGACCAAGAGGTTTGCGCCCAGACCGGCGCCGGCGGTCGCCTGGGCGCCGACGCCCCCGTAGGTTCCCGCCAGCGCTCCATGAGGGAACCCCGAAGCGGGGGCGAGGACGCCCCAGACCATCGTGCCTTGCTGGACGGCCCCGAGGGCGAGGCCGAATTGGTCGATGCGGCCGACGTATTTGTCAGGCGGCCCTCCATTGGCGGGGCTGAAGCTGCAGGTCATCGTCTGCTTCTGCGTTATCAGCATGCCGATGCCAGCCGACACGTCGCAGGTGAGCGTTCCGACCTTCACCGACGATTGCGCCAGAGCCGGGGAAGCGATCAACGCCGTCAGCGCAGCCGCCGCGGTCAGAGATGCAACATTGCGAATGGTCATTTTGGAACCCTCCCTGATCGCGCGTCAAACGCACCTAGTGGAAGCGACGTAGGCCAGGCGCCGAAGGTAGCTTTGAACGTCGATCAATGTCAAAGCGCATCCTGACTCAAGATCAATGTCCAAGCGCTGATTTGTCGAGCGCGCCGCAACCGGCGCGCCGCTCGCCATTGGAATGCGCGTTCGGTACACAAGGACTGTCTGGAGCCTCGAATGTTCGCCAACGTCCTCATCGCCAACCGCGGCGAGATCGCCTGCCGGATTATCCGCACTGCGCAGCAGATGGGAATGCGCTCGATCGCGATGCACACTCCAGCCGACCGCGGGGCGCAGTTCACCCGGCTCGCCGATGACGCGCACGAGATCGGCGAAGGCGCAAACGGCTATCTCGATCAGGACGCCATTATCGCGCTGGCGCGGAAGGTCGGCGCTGAGTGTCTGCATCCAGGCTACGGATTCCTGTCCGAGAACGCCGATTTCGCGGAAGTCTGCGCGAAGGCCGGCGTTGTCTTTGTCGGTCCGCCTCCGCAAGCGATGCGGACGATGGGCTTGAAAAGCTCGGCCAAGGCGCTGATGCAGCGGGCCGGCGTGCGGGTCGTTCCCGGCTATCACGGCGACAACCAGAACCCGAAATTCTTGCGCGAAAAGGCCTATGAGATCGGCTATCCGGTGCTCATCAAGGCGATCGCTGGCGGGGGCGGGCGGGGCATGCGCCGCGTCGATGCGCATGTCGAGTTCGACGCTGCGCTCGAGAGCGCCATTCGGGAGGCGGAGGCCGCATTCGGCGACGGACGGGTGCTGATCGAGAAATATATCGCTTCGCCCCGTCATATCGAATTGCAGGTGTTCGCCGACACGCATGGAGCTTGCGTCCACCTCTACGAGCGCGACTGCTCGGCCCAGCGCCGGCATCAGAAGGTGGTCGAGGAATGCCCGGCGCCCGGATTGCCTGAGGAGACGCGCGCCGCCATGGCGAAAGCCGCGACCGATGCGGCGCTCGCCGCTGGTTATGTCGGCGCGGGCACGGTCGAATTCATTGCCGATCCCTCGCGCGGGCTGAAACCCCAGGACTTTTACTTCCTCGAGATGAACACCCGGCTTCAGGTCGAGCATCCGGTGACCGAAGCGGTAACCGGGCTTGACCTGGTCGAATGGCAGTTCCGGGTAGCGGCCGGGGAGCCGCTGCCGCTGGCGCAAGGCGAGATCCGCTGCGCCGGGGCGGCGATCGAAGCGCGCGTTTACGCCGAGGATCCCGAGCATGATTTTCTGCCCTCGGCCGGGCGTATTCACGTCATGAATTTCGAGGGCGAGGAGGGCTCCGAGCCCGTCCGGGTCGACACCGGCTTCGCCGCCGGCGACAGCGTGACGCCCTATTACGATCCGATGACCGCGAAGGTGATCGTTCACGGAGCCAGTCGCGCCGAGGCGCTGGCGGGACTCCTGAAGGCGCTCGACAACGCCGTCATCATCGGGCCAAAGACCAATCTTGGCTTCCTCAGCGTGCTTCTGGGCAGTCGGGAGTTCGCGGCCGGAACAATCGACACTGGATTCATCGACGCCAATCTCGGGCGCCTCGGGGCGCGGCCGCATCCACCGGACAAGAGAGCCGTCCACGCCGCGGCGCGGCTTCTGCTCAAACGGCGCGACGAGGGCAGGGCGTCGCCGCTCAACCCGTTCGACCCGTGGCGCATCGCCAATTCCTTCGAACTCGTAGGCTCCCGCCGCATCGGCCTCGACGTCGCCGTGGACGGAGTCCCGACCCGGGTGCATCTCATCGAGGGCGCCAATGTGGATCGCGTCGCCGAAGGCGAGAGCGGCGATGAGGTCACGCTGCACGAGGCGAATGGCGGCGTGTACGCTTTCGCCGGCGGGCGGCAGGCGTTCGTTCAGTTCGTCGACCCGTTTGCGAAAGCCGAGGCCGGCGCCGAGGACGGCGACGCGGCGATCCGCGCGCCGATGAACGGGCGGCTGGTCAAGGTCGCCGTCGAAGAGGGCGTGACGGTCGAAGCTGGCCAGCGCCTCGCCGTGGTCGAAGCGATGAAGATGGAGCATGCGCTCGTCGCTCCACACGCAGGGGTGGTGCGCGACCTGACGGCCGCGCTCGGCGACCAGGTCGAGATGGGCGAAGCCATCATGCGGGTGGAGGCGGTCCGACGCGGGGAGGGCGGGGGGCCGACCGAAGACAAGTGACGAGCGGCCGCCTCCGCGGCCGCGGGAAACATACAACCCGTCGCGAGAACTGCCGTCAAATCAACCGCGCGTAAACGCGCATAAACGTCAGTACGCGCGTAAACGCGCATAAACGTCAGTACGCGCGTAAACGCGCATAAACGTCAGTAAACGCGCCTAAACGCTAGTAAAAATGCTGACGTTTACTAGCGTTTATTTTTCTGAATCCGGACTTTTCAATGGGTTACGGCCAATTCAAATAAAAAAACTGGTTCTCGTCTCATGCTCTATGCAAAATGTCTCCGGCCGCTTTTTCTCTCCTTCTCCCGCCTGCCGGCAATCGAGTTCCTCACAACCGAAGATAGTACTTCAGATTTCCACTTCACGCAACAAAATGTCGGGCTCTTATAGCGTTAGTTGTTGATTTGGGTTATGGTGGGGGTGGGGTTGGAGATTGTTCGATGAAGGGTGAGGAGTTTTCGACTTGGCTGTCGGGGATCGTTCGATTGAACGAGGATCAGCGGCGGGCGGCGCTCGCGGCTCTGACGACGGCGGAGGGGGTGGGTCCGAAAACTGCGATGCTGACGGCGGCCGCGAAGAACAAGGCCTTGAAGGCTCGCCGTCGGCCGGACGCGTTGGGCGTAACAGGCCATGAGCGGGTAGAAAGTCGAGGGTGTCCGCATTGCGCGGGTCGCGAAATCGTGGCCTGGGGACGCTCGCGCGGACTGGCGCGGTTCCGCTGCAAGGCTTGCGGACGCACCTTCAACGCCCTGAGCAAAAGCCCAATGGCGCATCTGCGCAAGAAAGAGCGTTGGCTCGATCACGCGCAGGCGATGATCGAAGGCAAAAGCCTGGTGAAGACGGCCGCGCTTTGCGGCGTGCATCCGACGACGGCTTTCCGCTGGCGTCACCGGTTTTTGGGCGCTCCCGCCGCGGACAAGCCGCAAAAGCTGAGCGGAATCGTCGAAGCGGATGAAACCTTCATCCTTGAAATCTTTCAAGGGGCGGTGGTCCGATCTGCCTCGCAAGGCTCGCAAACGCGGCGGAACGGCCCGTCATCCGGGCCCCTATCAGGACAACATTCCCGTGCTCGTCGCCCGCGACCGAAAGGGCGCAACTTTCGACGCCGTTCTGCCAAACGACGACAGCGCTTCGATCGCCGCCGTCCTGACCGGTGTCGTTACGTCCGCAAATCACTTGATCGGCGATGGCGGCAAACCGCTGGCCTCCTTCGCCCGCCAGGCCAACATCCCCTTTCACGCCGTTCCTTCCCCGGGAAAGCCTGTCCCCGCGGCGCCCCACCTGCATATCAACAACGTCAACGCCTACCACAGCCGTCTCAAGCAATGGCTCAATCGCTTCAACGGCGTCGCCACCAAGAACCTGCCAAATTATCTCGGCTGGCGGCGCGCCCTCGAAGCCTGGGATCGACAAATCACGCCACAAAACTGGATCAAGAGCGCCATCGGAATCGGCCCATACCAACAACTAACGCTATAAGAGCCAAATGTCGGGGGTCTTATAGCGTTACCTGTGGGTCGCGGCAAATCTGTAGTATGGGAGAGCTCCCGCGGCTCTGAAGGCGTCATAGCAGTCCCCGGACTTGATCCGGGATTGTCCAGGCCATCCGAAACAATCGGGAGGCTGACCGGGAAGGTGACTCCTCCGCTGGCGGGCGGAAGGGATCACTCCAAACAAGACACATTGCGCCCTGCGGCCGTATGGGATCGATGCTATTATTTAACTTCGGTAAGAGTGGTGGCATGAGCCCAAAGGCCGTCAAACCTCACGCTGTCGATCCCGCGCCAATTCGCCGGCTTGAGGTGGGCTTGGCGTTTTTATTCGGCTGCGTCGTTGTCGGCGCGGTGCTCTGGCTGACGTTCAGAGCAGACACACTCAACCAGCGGCAATTCGAGATTTTGCGCATCGTGCTGGCGCTTGCGGGCGGCGGTGTTGCCTGGCTTTTTGGATGTCGGGATGGAGACGGGCACGACACTAGCACTGCGTGCTGGCGGCGGGCTGGCAGTGCTCGTTATCCTATATTTCTGGTCCCCGGCTGAATGGAAGCCGCCCTCCCCGGCGGCCGCAACTGCTTGTGCTCAACAAGGAGTTACCGTCGGCGCTAACGTTTCCGGCTCGACCATCACGAACACGGCGACCGGCTCTTCGAGTTCAGGCCCATGTGTCGCGCCAAAAGACGCCAAATAGAGGGTTTGGGCGCAGCGCTGGCTGCAGTTGCGCTGCTGGTTGCCTCGCCGCCCACGACCTTATCGGCAGGTGAAGGCTCGCGGCCGAGTGCGACTGAGGGTGTCGCAATCGGCGGGTCGGTCTCCGACAGTCAGATTATCAACACCGTCAACCAAGTAGATCCAGCGGTGCTAGCGGCGATAACCAAGATCTTCGCCGACCAGATGGCGGCTGGCGGGGAGGCCAGAGCCAACGCTGACGCTCGCGCAGCCGACCTTGCGGGTAGGTTGGGGTTCACCACGGCGGCTGTCACCGAGTTTTTCAAAACCCTTGGCGAAAGGAATGTCTCGGACGAAAACGTTCCAGCGCGCCTGATTGAGATCGCGACGCAATTCGCGCGAGCACGGGTCGAACTTGGACCGTTGGATCCCAGTGATCCACATGCGGCTGACCTGGCTCGACAGGTAAAGCGGGCGCTGGAAGCGGGAGAGCTGACCAAAGCAGAGACGCTGCTTGAGCAAGCTAAAGACTCGGAAAGGGCAGCGTTGCGCGAGGCCCGTCAGTTAATTCAAAAAGCCGAGCAGGCCGTGGACCGGCATGCACTCAACTTGGCCAAGATGGAATCGAGCCAAGGTGACATCGCTCTGACGCAGCTACGCTACGTCGATGCGGCGAAGCACTACGAAGCCGCTGCTGCAGAAGCGCCACCGAGCGCACTGGGAGAACAAAGCGATTGACCTAGAGCGGAATCCGATCATCCTGTATCGTCCTGATAACCACAGGATTTCAAGTAATTTATACATACCGAGGGCTCGAAGATTTCGGCGCAGGTTTCGAGGGCGCGCATCAGACCCGCGACGGTCCGCTCGGCGATTTTGCGCAGGAAGGCCTTGAGCTTGGAGAAGGCTTTTTCGATAGGGTTCATATCGGGACTGTAGGCTGGAAGATATCGCAACTGCGCGCCCGCCGCCTTGATCAGTTGCTCGACCCGCGGCCCCTTGTGAGCGGGGAGATTGTCCATGACGACGGTCTCGCCGGGCGAGAGCGTGGGGACGAGGCATGTCTCCACCCAATCCTCGAACAGGGCGGCGTTGATCGGTCCGTCGAAAGTCCTTGCCGCCGTCAGGCCGCGAAGGCGAAGGCCGGCGACCAAAGTCACCGTTTTGTAGTGACTGTGCGGGATGGCCGACCGCAACCGGCGCCCGCGCCGGCAACGTCCGCTTTTGCGCGCGAGATTTGTGGAGGCTCCGGTCTCGTCAATGAAAACGAGTTTCGTCGGATCGAGATCGAGCTGTCCCGCGAACCATTCCCGGCGTCGATTTTGCACGTCCGCGCGTTGTTGCTCCTCGGCATGCGCCGTTTTTTTTAAAGGTGATCTGGTGACGGTCGAAGAAACGCCACAGCACGGAGACCGCAAAGCGCTCGCCGCTATTGGCGATCAGCTGCTCCCGGATCTCGAGCAGCGTTATGTCCGGCCTGCGCCGGATCAGGCCCAACAGATAGTCGCGATGCGCCTCGATTCGGCGGGAGCGGCGGTCGCCGCCGGAAGGCGCCGGCCAAATCTCGCCCGTGGTATTGAACCGCTTTACCCAGCGCACCGCGCTCGCCACGCTCACTTTGAAACGCGCGGCCGCCTGATTGCGCGACAGCCCGCCCAAGACCACCGCCTCGACCACGCGCTCGCGAAGATCGTTGGAAAGACCCATCCCCCGCCGTCCCCATTCTCGCAGTGAATGAGGAAGCAGAAATTAACCGATTCGGGAATCCCCCCGCCAATTCAATCCGTTCGGATACTGCTCTAGCAGGCTGTTGAAAAACTCATTTCCGCCGCAGTTCAATTCTGTTTCGGACTCCCTTGGATTCCGTTGTGTTCCCGGTTTCGACCGTGCGCGGCGGACTTTTTCAACAGCCTGCTAGATAAAGCAGGTAATATAACTCCATGTCGATCACTCCGATGCCCCCGCATAGGCCAAGGGGCGAGGTTCGAACATGGGTCAGTTCTCGGTGGAAAAACCCGCGCCGCCCGGGTCAGCGCTCAGTGGAAATCAACAAACTCGCAATGCGTTGGTACTGTTCTTCCAAGGGCAGACGGAAATCCTCCTTTCGATTTGCGATCAAAGCCGTCACCTGGCGCCAATTGTCCTGAACATAAAGTATTTTTCCGATTAGCTCGTTGATTTCTAACTGGTCAATCTGCACGCAATACTCGGACAGGCTAAAATCACGCATCAGCGAGGCGCACTTTGAGTGAAACGAAATTGATAACACAGGCTTGTCGTTCAACAACGCAAATATGATATTGTGAAATCTTGTCGCTAAAACAAAGTCGGTGTCCGCAAATTGAGCCAATAAAGATTCGACGGACGTAACAGGCGTATGAGCGATTCGCGCGGGATCGAGCCCGGGCAGTTTTTCATTGAGGAGCCTGCTGAACTCGGAGACCGGGTCCCTGAGCTCACCAATTAATAGCCTCAAATTATATCCGCGGTCCAGCAACCACGTGGCCAAGGTTAACAAAGTCTCCGTGTATCTCCGATAGGTTTCGTCGTCATGTGTGATATCGCCGTACATACCGGCATGATGCATTATCCCAAGGCCGACGACGGGTTGACGTTCCCTTGTTTGGCTTTCATGTGGAATGAGAGCGGCTGGCAAGCTAAACACCAAGTCGGGATACACCCGGTCGTTGGCCACGGCAAAACCGATACTCTTCAGATACTCGAGGGAGGAAACATCTCGATAAGATCGGAAATCCGCCAACCCGAGGGCCAACTTCGTGAAGAGCCTGCCGAGGCGCCCATAGAGGGGACCCGCGCCCACGCTCACGAAGAATAGCTTGCAGCCACGCATTTTGGCCAGCACTGACCATTTAAACAGGCCATAAGGTCCCCAGTTTAGGAGGTCGTGAGTGTCCGTCAGCAAGCCGGTCCCTGGGACGATTAACATGTCCGTGCCTTTGAGTTTCCTAAAGGCATAGCACCACCGGTACAGTTCGTTCGGAATTCCGATGAGCACTTTTCGTAGCAAGCGCGCTGCGCGAACTCTTCGGCGCCCAGGCGGCGACAGCAGGGGGACTGATCGGGAAGGCCGCGATGCCGTGGGTCGTTGATGCATTCGCAGGGTAAGTGCAAATGCAGGCGAATTCGGCTTCCGGCATCAAGCGACGCAAGTTGAAATAAATCGCTTGCAGGGTAGCTTCATTACCGAAATTTTCGGTGCCAAAGTTACCAAAAATAGTGATCTTGGGTTTCTTTCGCACCCGTATAGGCGATTTGGCTTCACTCAACTGATTCTCCCGGTCTTTCAGCCTACCGAATACTGGTTTGCCGACGCCTTTGTTTTGACGGCAGGCTCCCGCAGTTTGAAAACCAAAGACGCCGGATCTCCCGGTCGTCCCGGCTTTCGTCAAATGGTTCCAGACCAGTATTGCAAAGGCAAGTCGCGTCGCAGTGACAAATCGTCTGCGTGGATCTTCCTCGTGAGATCTGTAACAATTCCCGGCCAAGGCCGCCAGCGGCCTCGAACCGCAGCAGTACAATATTGGCGAAATCAACTGTCGCTTCGCCTCGCTTGCCCCTCGAAAGAGCATCCGTCGCAGCACCGACACGCCGCCCACGGGCTGAGACAACCGGTGCTCGCGACTGGAAGCGTACTTTCGTTCAATCCGCTCGTTCGATCTTCTTATCTGCCATCAACTCGTAAAGGAGCGCAGCTTCACGTGCCGATCTTTGATGTTCGCGGATTTGAGCGGCGACTTGTCGCGCCGAGGCCGCGTAAATGGGATTGTTAATTAAATCGCGAATTTCACTTGAAATCTCCTGTGCCGTCAAAGCCCGCTTTGACAGCGTCCGTCCCATCCCCAGGCGATGCAAAACGGATGAATTATAGGGTTGGTCCCACATAACTGGTATGCATAGGACAGGCTTCCCGCACATAGCCGCTTCCTGAGCGCTCCCTGCTCCTCCGTGCGTTACAAAGCAACCAATTCTGTCCGATGCCAGCAATGCTCTCTGCGCGACAAAAGTCTCAACCCGGAAATTGATTGGTAGCGTGTATCTTTCTATCAGACCTCGCTGAGATGCGGGCGAGGACCATATAACCGGTTCTCCGACGTCAATGAGGCCTTGTACCAGGACGTCGACTATGTGTTGCGATAGCGATATCATGGTTCCGAACGACACGTATATGACACTCCCGCACTTATGAGCGTTCAGCCACTCCCGGAGTTCATGCGCCAAATCGCCATCCGCCGAAGCGATAGGCGCCAGAACTATCTCCGTCCGATTGAGCGGTTTAGCCACTTCACGCAGAGACGATTCCAATATGGCAAGACCTGACGACACGTATGTCGTTTCCAGTGGCCTAGTGGGCGCCTCAACATTGAAGAGGACATTCACGCGCTTGTCTGCCGCAATCTTTGACGCCATCACGCGTTGGCGGCGTGCCGGGTGGCGCAGTCTTCGCCACGACCGGAACCACGTCTCCGCTGCCCAGCCAGTTGCTTCGCCGAGTCGCTGCACGAAGTCGGCTCGGTTTGTGAGGCCGTACGTCCGAACGAATGGACGTTGTAACCACCTGAGCGACCCTTCTGACCGATTCACAATCAATCGGGCTCGGCAAGCACACGCGAGACGTTCGTACCAGTCCAGAAACACATGGCTATCGCACAGCATGGTATGCGGCTTCAGGTGACCCAGGCTCTCCAAGACCGCTTCAAGTTCTCTACTTACGGCTTCGCGGAACGGTGTCCAGTAACGATCCGACAAATCCAAATCGATTGAAATTGAATTGTAGAACATGGATCGATCTGATCCCGTTGCAATCAGTCCTGACAAAGGGGGAGGATGCTTCATCGGAAGTTCGTAATGATCAAACCCATGATGACGGATCGTTTTCGCAAAGCTGCTTGGCAAATAGCACCCAACTCGGCAGCCTGAGAGCTCCTTTAATCTGCTTGCAAGGCGAAGCAACGGCAGTACGTGTCCGGGATCCGGAAGGAAACATATCACCGCTAAGTCTATGGGCCCATCTGGTAAATGTCTGCTGGCGGCAACGCTCAACCCCCTAATTGCTGAAGCTTTTTCAATCGTCATTGTCTTGCAATGCATGCCAAGTCGCCAACAGTGGGCTGGATTACATAATTTCGTGGCCAAATCAGATAATACAGGCACATCAGAACAATTCGAGCCTCTCGGTCACTACTCACCTCAACAAGCATGCATGAGATCTGGTCACGATGGTGCTCGTAAAATTCCACGTCGTTGAGGCGAGAAGGTTTGGCGTATTGCTTTAGAAGATACCAAGAATAGCTACGTAGAAAAGAGCGAAGGCCTTCTCGGTACTCCCTAGGCGTAAGCACCTTTCGACCAAATTCGAGGCGTAGTCTGATCTCGTGCGGTAGCTGAGTGTTAACCCGCCGCATGGTGGAGGTTAGGGCGTCCGGATGTAGGCGCGTATATGTCAGCACCTGATGGACAAAGCCGAGATCGCACCCCATAAGGGTCCGATAGGCGGCATGTGTGTCGGAATGCCACCAGCTTTGATCGAAAAAAGGGTCTGTATGTCGTACCAAATCTGCGCGGTACAGGAGCTGTGATGGCGAACCCGTCACGAACGCTTCATCAAGAAGCGCAGCCCGGACGAGTTGCACGCCAGGCACAACTTCAACTGTATAGGGAACGAACCCGCCGTGCCCTAGTTCATTGCCCAGAAGACGGTATGAGGTCACAATCCCAACCGTCGGGTGCCGCTCAGCGACCGACACCATGCGGGCCAAACATTCGGGGTACATCCAGTCATCCGCTGCCAGGAATTTGCAATACTTGCTGCCAGAGTGCATCAGACGTGCACACCGAGAGAAGTTACGATGCACATTCACGAACTCTGTGCATCGCACGACCCGGATCCTCTCGTCGGTTGCAGCATAGCGTTCCGCAAGTTCTGCGGAGCCGTCCTTGCTGCAGTTATCTACAATGATATATTCCCAATTTGTGCAAGTTTGAGCCTGCACGCTCTCGATGCATTCAGCCAGGTAGCGCTCACCGTTGTACACGGGTGTCAGCACACTGATCATAGGAGGGGGGCGTTGCATCGTCGCTTCTCAAACACGTCGAAATCTAATATTTCATCACGTTGAAATCTACTTTTCCCACGAAGTCATTATATCTCCGGCTTGTGTCGAAGAGCGCCCGCCATCGCCACATACAAGGCCTTGTCCCATTTTCTGAGCAGCGACCCCTTGAGGTCCGGAAGCATTACTTGAGCTCGCTTCGCCGCCTTAAATCCCACGATGGGCTTCATCCAGGCAAACTTCCAGCGTAGCTTCGGTTCCTCCAGGCGCCCACCTAGCTGTGCGGCGAGAGCCTGCAACTCCGCCATAAGGTCCGGCCTTTCCGGATAGAAATCGACATAGAAAGTCCGCAGATAATTTAAACAAGCCTCTCGAACTCGGCTGCTTTCTTCAAGTGATCGCAGGTATTGAATATGCAGCTTCATCGAGAGAAGAAGAGCATCTTTCTTTTTGTTCGAGGCGCCTAGGTAACTCACCCGGCTCGACGGGGTATCTCTGTAGTACACTTTGGCTTCGGGGACGAAACGAGTCCCCTTCGATGACAGCAGCGCCCGGCAAAAATATTCGCCGTCGTCGTCAACGTGGAGCCGCGTGTCCCAAGGTCCCGCTGCTTCGGCGAGTTCCCTACTCGTCAGCCAAGTTGCCGTTTGCATGCTCAGGTGGTCACCCATTTTTCTCAGGATCCACTCGACGGGCGTAAGGTCCTGCCACAGCGGAGTAGGGACGAAGCGCGTACCTTCGGTTCGATACCTAAAGTGGCCCCACGATGAGGAGAGAAGCGTCCATTTGGCGTCGTCTTCGCGAAGAGTTGCGAGCTGCCGCTCGATCTTATCAGGCGCCAGGAGATCATCGGCATCCAGCCATTGAATGTAATCTCCCTGACTGAGTTCAAATGCGTGATTACGGGTTGCCGCGGCGCCTTCGTTCTGTTTGGAAACAAAGGCGACATCCTTTGACACAAATTTGCGAGCGACCTCCGCAGTCCCATCCGTGGATCCATCGTCTACGACGATGATCTCTTTTGGTCGCCAAGTTTGGGCCATCGCCGATCGTATGGCGTCGGCGATAAATTCCTCGGCGTTGTATGCCGGGATCAGGATCGAAACCAGCGCAGCCATGTGTAACTCAGAGCTTGTAGCCCGCCGCCACGGCGTCGTTGTAGAACATCTTGACCGTATCGAGCGAATAGGCGTCGAGGTCGTAACCGAGGAGCGAAAGCTTCTTTAGCACGTCGGGCGTCGCGGTGATGATGTGGCAACCGGCCAGGTCGGCCTCGATAATGTTGTAAAGTTCGCGCGGGCTCGCCCAGATCAACTCTGCGGCCGGGGCGATCTTGAGCATCTCGACGGCCGCGGCCATGATCGGAAGAGCGGATCGACCGGTGTCGGCGATGCGGCCGGCGAACACCGACACGTAGCTCGGCACTTCCGGGTTGAGGACCTGCACGACGTCGCGCACCTGGGCAAGCGTCATGAGCGCGGTGACGTTGACCTTGACGCCCCGAGCGGACAGACGCTTCACGAGCGGGACCGAACTTTCACCCTTGGTATTGGAGATCGGAATTTTGGCGTAGACGTTCTTTCCCCAACTTGCGATTTCGAGCGCGTGGTGCTCCATTTCTTCGAACTCGTCGGAGAAGACTTCAAAAGACAGCGGCTTTTCTTTAACGTAAGTCAATATATCTTTGCAGAATTCCCGGTAATCAGTCACGCCCGCCTTCTTCATCAGCGTTGGATTCGTAGTGAGGCCCTGAATTCGAGGATTCTTATTCATCTCGAGCATGCTGATCTTGTCGGCGCCGTCCGCGAACAGCTTGACCTTCAAATCTTCGACTTTGTTCATCGCGTGGCCAACTCCAATATGATTTTCGATGCTTCAAGGAGCGAGCTGACCCGATAGTCTACAGCTACGGGTTGCTTTTCCTGATATCCATAGTCAATAAAAATCGTCCTGCAGCCGGCTCGTTCGCCAGCCTCGGTATCACGCCATCGGTCTCCTACCATAAAACTATCGTACAAATCAATACCGTGATCGGCCGCCGCGGCGAGCAGAGCGCCGGGCTTCGGTTTGCGGCAGTCGCATTCATCGCTGGAGTCGTGGAAGCAGGTGCGAAACTCGTCGATCGGCAATTCCGCGCCGAGCGCGGCATTGATCGTCTCGACCGCCTCCCTCGTTGTCGTTCCGCGAGCGACATCCGGCTGGTTCGTCACGACGACCAGCAGGAAGCCTGCCTTCCGCAGTGCTATGAGGGCCTGTCCGACGCCTGGGAGAATTTCGAGTTCAGCAATGCTGCCGGGAGGGTAAGGTTGGCCGTCCCGGACGAGGGCGCGATTGAGCACCCCGTCGCGGTCGAGGAAGACGGCCCGTCTCACGCGCGGACAGCCAATTCCCATTTGGTCTGGTGAACCTTCAGCTTAGGATGCGAGACGAGGAGGTGCCAGACGACGGCCTGAAACGCTTCGGAATGCGGCGTAATCGTCTCGGCGTTCACCGTGGGGATGATGCAGCAGGCGTCGGCTACCTGCGCCGTATATCCGCCGTCCCGTCCGACGACGCCCGTGACCTTTGCGCCGATCGCCTTCGCATACTTCAGCGCCTCGACAAGATTGGGGCTGATGTTCTTCTCCAGATTGCCGCCGCCGACTGAGAAGATAAACAACGCATCCTTGGGCTGCAGCTTGCTGACCTTCAGCCATTCGACGAACACCGTAGCCCAGCCCTCATCGTTGGTGCGCGCTGTCAGTTCCGATACGTTGTCGGTGGGCGCATAGGACTCGATGCCAACGATCTTGCGGAAATCGTTGACGGCATGACCGCAATTGCCGGCGCTGCCGCCGACACCAAGGAAGAAAATGCGGCCGCCCTGGGCCTTTACCTCCGCGAGGAGGTCGGCCATCTTCTCGATGGCGCCGACGTTGATCCGGTTCGCGATCTCTATGGCTTCGGCGATGTGATCTTGCGCATAGGTCATTTCTGCCCTCCCGTTCGGAAATATTCCTCGGCTTCTTGGAGTCCCGTATGGGACCCAATTTCGTAAAACCGCGTGAAAACCTCGTGACCTTGCAGACGTCCCTCGAGCGAAAGCGCACAATAGACGGACGCAAGATCGAACGCTTCGTTTGCTCGATAGCGCTCGAGAACTTCCATTTTCACGATACCAAGGCCGTAGTCGATGTGATGGAAGTCCGGCCGCGGCGATGCCTTGTTATATTCAACGAGCCCCCCGTCGACGAACAGGACGTTGCTCTTATCCCACCGATCATGATTATAGAGAACCGTCATCAACGCCGGCTTGTCCGACGCGCGGAAGTCGGTCTCGATCGGTCCGAAATCGACCGGCAGAAAGCTATCACCGTATAGCACAAAGCAGGCCTCGCCGACGAGCGGCGCTGCCCGGCGCAAGGCGCCGCCCGTCCCGAGCAGGACCGGACCGTCCGGGCTGTAGGCCACGCGGAGGCCGAAGCGGGAGCCGTCGCCGACCACGGATTTGATCATCTCGCCCAGATAACCGACGCACAGGACGACATCGCGAACATGCTGCCGATAAAGGTAGTCAAGCTGGCGAGCGACAAACGGCTCGCCCGCGACGTCGACAAGGGACTTTGGAATCGTTTCCGTGATCGGACGCAAGCGCGTCGCAAGTCCTCCGGCGAGGATAGCAACCGGCAGGGTCACGACGACATCGTGACCTTGGTCCCCTCGAAGTCGAAGCGGAACCGCACCTCTTCAAGGCCGGCATGCGCCATGGCGCGGCGCAATCTGTTACGGTCTTCGGCCAAGAACATCAGGAACCCGCCGCCGCCCGCGCCGACAAGCTTCCCGCCGACCGCGCCGTTTTTCATACCGAGTTCGTACCACTCGTCGATCTTCGGATTGCTCATAGCGCCCGAGCGACGCTTCTTGTGCTCCCAGTGCTCGTGCATAAGCTCGCCGAACAGCCGGGTGTTGCCCTTCTCGAGCGCTTGCTTGCTGCGATAGCCGAGATCCTTCACGTAGTGCAGATTGGCGAGCATGTCGTTGTCGCTCTGCTTGGTGCGGGTGTTCTGGTCCTTGAGGATGCTTCCGGCGCTGCGCGAGATGCCGGTGAAGAAAAGGAGCAGATTGTCCTCGAGATCGAACATGGTGTCCATGCTGATCGATAGCGGCGTAGCCGATACGGAATCGTCCCTGTGGAAGGTGAAGCAGGTGACGCCGCCGACGGCGGCGATGTACTGGTCCTGCTTACCGATCGGCTCGCCGAGTCGGTCGATCTCGAGATGGCAAGCGAGTTCGGCGAGCTCGACCTGAGTCAGGTGGCGGCGCCGATGCGTGTAAAGCGCCTTGAGCAGCGCGGTTGTGAAGCTGCCCGAACTTCCGAGCCCCGTACCTGCCGGAATGTCGGCAAGCGTGGTGATTTCCACCTGCGGAGTCTTGAAGCCCATGACGTTCAAGGTTTCGCGAATGATCGGATGCTGAACCTGCGAAATCTGGTCGACATGCTCGAGCTGCGAGTATTTTAGATAGATCCCTTCCGTGAAGGGACGCATCACGGTGACATAGACATATTTGTCGATCGCGGCGGCGACCAGGAATCCTTCATGCTCGCGGTAGTACGAGCCGAGATCGGTTCCGCCGCCTCCTAGCGTGATCCGCAGAGGGCTACGCGCGATGATCATATCCGGACCTTTTGTAGATTGTTTCGACGATTTTCAGCGCCGCGATCGCGTCTTCCAAACTGCATGACGTCGGCCGACCGGTCCTGACGTCATCGAGGAATGTCGCCGTCTCTACGGCCCAGGAATCGTCGGCCATCGGATATTCCCACGCGTAGGTTTCGGGCGGTCCCATTTCCGGCAGCATCTTGTACCAAGCAATGCGCTCGACGCCGTAGCTTCCGCCGAGACCGTTGAGGTCGAGCTTGCCATCCCTTCCATAAATCTCGAAAGAGAAGAGATTCTTCCATTCCGTGCACGATACCTGCAAGAACGCGATCTGGTCCCGCTCCGTCCTCAGCATCATGAAGCCGTTGTCGTCGACCGGCATCTTCCAGAAGTAGGTCTGGGCGCGGCCCTCGACATGCGCGAAGTCCCCAAGAAACCAGCGCGACAGGTCGATGAGGTGAGGGCCTTGGTCGATGAGTTCGCCGCCGCCCGAAAGCGCCGGATCGGCGCGCCACTCCTTGTCGTAACCGATGCGCCCGCCGTGACCATAGCGACCGCGAATGAACATCAGTTCGCCGATGGCGCCCGAGGACACCAGTTCCTTCGCCTTACGCAAGGACCGGTGATGTCGATGATTGAATCCGACGTAGACCTGTACCTGATTTCTGTCCCGGGCCGAGAGGAGGGGTTCGAGCTCCGCCGCGAACCGTGCCGCCGGCTTCTCGACGAGAACGTGCTTCTTCGCGTTTATGGCGGCGAGCGTGATTTCGGCGAGCGTATTGTGAGGTGTGGCGACGATGACGACGTCGACCGCCGGATCGGCGATCAGAAGGCGCCAATCTGCAACAGCTTTCGCGCCGGACGAACGGGCGAGCGCGTTTGCCCGATCGACGGACACGTCCGCGCAGGCGACAAGCTTGTCTCTAGTCGGCAACGCCTTGGCGCGCTTCTGTCCGATGAAGCCGCAGCCGATGATCCCGACTCTGAGGCTTCCGTTCAGTCCGTTCATACGTCTCCCCAACCGCATCCACGATCCCGACCCGCGATGCGCCTCAGTGTGTAGAGGTCGGAGCCGGCCAGTTCCGGGAGGTGGTCCGGCCAAGCTTCCCATCGATCCCAGACCGCGCTGATCAGTTTGCCCGTGATGCCGCGCGCCGCAGTGGAACTCAGGAACAGGGCGAGATCGGCGACCCGGTCAATCGAAGCTCCGCCGTCTTCGAAAACTTTGACGGCAGTTGCGAACTCGCGATCGCCAGCGCTCCCGGCGCCGCTTTTGAGGACTTCGCCGAGCATCGCTGTTTTCATCGCGCCGGGCGCAATGCAATTGACAGTTATTCCTTGCCCCTTCACCTCTTCGGCAAGCGTTTCGCTGAATCGGACTAGCGCCGCCTTTGCGCTGGCGTAGGCCGAGAAATTAGCGCGCGGTCCGGTCGCGCCGCCTCCCGAAAGATTGATAATGGAGGCGTCGCGAGCGCCCGCCATCCGGGGAATCAAACCCTTGCAGAGCGCGACTGGGCCGAGCAGGTTGACCCGAACGGCGCGCTCCCATTCTTGGAGGTCGTTTTGCTCTAAAGGGCCGATCGGGCCTTGGACAGCCGCGTTGTTCAGGACAACATTGATCTGCGGGCGCCGCGTGGAGATATCGGCGATCAAGGTGCGCGTTAAATCCGGATCGCCCAAGTTAGCGTCAAAGACGTCGCAGACTTGGCCGGCCGCCGGGAGATCCGACACGGCCTGCCGTATCGCCTCGGCGTTGCGACCAATGAGGCCGAGATTAAATCCCGCTTCCCAGTAGCGATGGGCAAGGTGACGGCCTAAGCCACGGCTGGCTCCTGTAATGACAGCGTATTTCGCAGTCATGCGCGAGACCCGTAGACCCACTCGTTGGCCTTCAGAAACTCGACCGTCTTGACGACCCCTTCTCGGATCGTGAACTTCGGCGACCAGCCCAGCGCCCGGATTCTGGCTGTGTCCAGGAATATGAACGGGTTGTCGCCAATCCAGCCTCGATCTCCTCCCGAGTAAACGAGGCGCGGCGAAACGCCGAGGGCATCGCTAATCCAGCCGATCGAGTCGTTGACTTCGCAATAGCCGTCGACGCCCAGGTTATAGATGTTGACCTTGTCGAGGCCCCGCGCCATCGCAACCAAAATCGCATCGACACAATCCCGGACGTGCAGATATGATTTCCGTTGGCGACCGTTGCCGAGAACGCGTAATTCCTTCGGGTGAGCCTTCAGCTGCTTATAAAAGTCGAACACGTGGCCGTGCGTGTATCGCTCTCCCAGGATCGAAACAAAGCGGAAAATGCAGGCTTCAAAATCGAAGCCCTCGCAGTAGGCGGCGATGAGCCCTTCACCTGCGGCCTTCGACGCTCCATACAGCGAGGTTTGCACCGGAAACGGGGCGTCTTCTGGCGTCGGAATAACTTTAGCTTCGCCATAGACGGATCCGGTTGAGGAAAAGGCGAGCTTCTTGACGCCATTGGCGCGCATCGCCTCAAGCACGTTATATGTCGCAATCGTGTTTTGCTCGAGGTCCTTTCGCGGATGCTCGGTGCCTAAGCGAACGTCCGCGTTGGCGGCCAGATGATAAACCTCTACGGCGCCGCCAAACGCGCCTTTCAAAGCGTCGAGATCCAAGAGATCCGTTTCCACCAAGCGGAATCTCGGACTGCCGAGACAGCGCTCCAGAAAGCGGCGCTGGCCTGTCGAGAAATTGTCGATTCCGATGACATGATTCCCGTCATCGACGAGGCGATCGACAAGGTTGCTGCCAATGAAACCAGCAGCGCCGGTCACCACAACTGTCTTGCTCATACACCCTCAGTCTCTGGATTGACGCTACCGCGCCAATTCAGAAATTCCGACATCGACTTTGTTCTAATGCTCTATTCCGAAACCGCAATCCACACGCAGCTTGGCGCCGAAATATGTCCCAGAAGATCTCCGCATGCCCCCGAGCACCCTGCGTCGGTCAGGCGCCGACCCGGCCCGTTTCGCCGGGGGTCTTGTTTAGGGAATGCGGTCGGGGTCGACCGCGGAACACGCCTCGCAGCTGTTTCTGAATCCCCAGAGGTGTGAACCAATAAGCCAAAAACGGCAAGATCTGCGTCACCCCGGGAGAGCCGTCCCGGAATGCTGTATGGAGCAGATAAGGAAAAGCCTTATATGCTCGCTCCTGCGCCGCCCGGGAGCCCACGGCGCCCAGACAGAAACCGCTGTAGGCGCGCCGGGTGAGAATGGGCCGCATGCTCTCGATCCACCGAAGAGATCTCAGCCATGACGACGACCGCGCCGTAAACGAAGGCCGCTCCTCCTCGAAATAGTTAACGACCAGCACCTCGGGCACAGTTTCGATGCGTGCTCCAGCCTGCTTCGACAGGCGCAGGACGAATTCCCAATCATCGTGACCACTGTCAATATTGAAGCGCACCTTTTCGAACAGGTTCCGTGGCAGGAGAAAACTGGAGGTCTGGATGCCTGTCCATCCTGCCGATAAGGACCGGCGATTAAACAGGTACTCATCGACAGGAATGGAATTGTCGAAAATCACCTGCGGCGAGACAAAGGTCACGTAAGGCGTCACCACCCGACTGAGGCAGCTCAACAAGGCCGGAGGCCGGCCCGCCGCGAAAGCAAGCTGTCGCTCCAGCTTGTTCGGCAGCCACTCGTCGTCGTCGTCCAAAAACGCGATCCATTCTCCGGCGGCGTGATCGGCGCCGACATTGCGTGCTCCGGCGGCTGTCGTGGGGTGCGGATTGAGTATAAGGCGCAGGCGGGAAATCGGTGATCGACTGCACTGCAGCAAGGGTTTCTGGGGACGGCCTGTCGACAACGACGATAACTTCAATTTCGTCATGGGTTTGACGAAGCACGCTGTCGACCGCGCGCAGTAGCAGCTGGGGCCGATCCAGGGTGGGTATGATGACGGAAACCAACATCACATAAATCCCCACGCTTCCGGAAGCTCTCAGTGCGCCGCGGTAATATACAAGTCGCCTTGATAAAATGCAAGCTGGACAAGAAGAATAATATATTCGGAAACGACAGCGCCCTCGCATCAGATCCGCTGAAGGCAACTCCTACGGACCTGCTGCCGACTGGCTAATCGGTGTGCCTGTAGGCAAGGCTTGCCGATCAGGTGGGAGCCAGCATTCTCAAATCGTGTCATCTCGACCATCAAACCTTCACCGATCTCGCCGCCTCGACGCCGCTGTCGGTTAACAAAGGAATGTCGGAGACTCGGCAGCCGCTTTAGAAGAGGCGGGTTGCACCGGCCAATAGGCCAATGGTCGAACCGAGCGCTCTCGCCGAACGAGCCGGCTCGCCCGGAAGGCCTGCGGCGCTGTGATCCGGCTCACAGCTGGATCGAAAACTTCGGAGTAGGTCGCAAGCATTGTCTGTTCCGACCCCGCGAGTATCGCTGCCTTTCAACTCAGGATCATGCGCCTATCAGGCTTTAAGAGGTTTCCCCAATCGTCCGCGGCGCCGGTGTCGGCCAACGCGGCCCCGCGCAGGGATAGACGTGGAGGAGACTTCGCCTGGAGGGAGAGGCGCATGCAGTTGGCTTCCGCGACAGGCTCGGGGGTCGGTGATCCTTGCGAAGAGCCGAAAACAACGAAATAATGCAGCTTCCACTTGGCATCAGACCGGACGAGGACATGACGCTTCGACTGTCCATCGAAAACATGGATCGATTGCCCGACGGTGGACCGCTGCGAATCGAAGTCAAGGGTCGTGGGCTGGATCTTGGACGCGACGCCCACCTCGATTGGACCCTGCCGGATCCGAGCCGGTCCATTTCGAGCAAGCATTGCGAAATTCGGTTTCGCGAGGGCGGATATTGGCTGCACGATGTTTCGAAAAACGGCACCTTCGTCAATGGCGCGCAGTACCGCCTCGATGCGCCGTATTCGCTCCGCGACGGCGATCGTCTGAGCATCGGACCTTACATCATCGCGGTTTCAGTCGAAGCCCAACGGTCAGTCGAAGCCCAGCGAGTGTTCGTTCAGGGTCACGACGCGACGTCGCCAAATGGGGCGCTTGACGACGTCTGGGGGGCGGTCGGGGAGCCCGCGGCCCCGGAAGATCGGAGCGCCTATCAGGTCCAGAAGCCGCAGGATCGCCCGCCGGACTTTCTCGAGTTTGCTGCTTTGTTCGACCCTGCGGCGACTTCGCCAGCGACAAGCCCGCCCGGCGTCGACGACTGGCTCGCAGCGCCGGCGCCGGCTCAGCCGGCGACGCCTCAGGCTCCGGTCTCGTTCCCGTTGCCGCGCCGCCCGGAGCCTTCGCATCCCATGCGCGATGGGGCGTCGCCGAACGCTGTCGCCCCTCCGGCCCCCCCGCCGGAGTCCCCATCCGCGACAACCGCGGCGAGCGTGGAACTTCTGAGCCGCATCGCCCGTGCGGCCGGGATTCCTGAACGGGCTATCGCCAATCGAGACCCGAACGCGGTCGCCGACGAAATCGGCGCGACAATTCGTCTGACCGCGCAAAACCTCGCGCAAATGTTGTCTTCACGCGCCGAGTCAAAGACGCTCATGCGTTCCTCGAAGTCGCACGATGATCCGATCGCTCGAAAACAACCCCCTCAAGTTCAGTAGTTCGCTGGAGGAGGCTTTGGCGATCATGTTTGGGGCGCCTACGCGCCAATATTTGAACGCGCAGGCGACGATCGAAACAAGTTTTTCGGACCTGAAAGCGCATCAAATCCTGACTTATGGCGCGATGCAGGGCGCGCTGGACGCATTGTTTGAGGACTTTGCGCCGGAAAGGATCGATCGATCTGTGGAGCCGGACCGGGGCCTTGGCGGCATCGTCGTATCCCGCAAGGCGAAATTGTGGGATGCTTACGTCGAACGCTGGCGCGCCAAAACGAAGCGCGCGGACGGACGCCTTTTCGACGCGTTCATGGCCTTGTTCGCGGAAGCGTACGATCGCTTGCAAAAGCGGGGCGCATGAAGGCCAAAGTTTTGGGTCGGCGCGGCTCTGCATCTGGTCGAACCGAGCAGCAGAGGGCGCCGCCGGAGCACGATTGGGGGAAGAGGCGCGGATGTCTTGGAATGCCAAAGTTCACTGGACGGAGGGCCTTTTCCTACGCCCGCATCATCTGCAACAAGGGGACCGCTATTTCGAAAATGCGATCGAGAGCCGAACACGGCATGTAACCCCGTACCCATGGGGGTTCGGATCGCTCGAGATCGACCGCGATCTGGCGCAGCAAAGCAAGTTTGCGTTGCGGAGGGCGTCGGGCGTCATGCCTGACGGCGGCCTGTTCGATTTTCCGGCGGAATGCCCGGCGCCGGCGCCGATCGCCGCGCCGGAAGCGGCCGCGGGCCAACTCGTCTGGCTCATGACGCCAGCTCGGGCGGACAACTCTCGAGAGGTGAGTCCGGAGCAGACGGAGAACTCAGCGCGCTATTTCGTGGGCGCTGAGACCGTCATCAATTCGACCGCTCACCTGCGCATCGAGGAGGAAATCGAGGTCGCCTATCCGCGTCTGACGTACGAAATCCGCAAGACGACGAAACCTGGATATGTCGGCTTGCCGATCGCGCGCATCGTCGAGGTGCATGACCGGACACTCGTGTTCGACGAGAAATTCGCGCCGCCAGTTCTTGTCTGCGCCGCGCATCCAACCGTTGAGGGTTGGCTCGACCGGGTCATCGGCTGGATTGGAAACAGGCTCGACGAACTCGCCCGGTACGCAAGCGACGCGACCTCGGGCGGCGGTCTTCAAAGCGGCGACTACTTGATGCTCCAGTGCCTCAATCGCGAGATTCCCGCTTTCAAACACTTTCGTTCGTCCCGGTACGTCCATCCCGAGCGCCTCTACGAAGCGCTGTTGCGCGTTGCCGGCGAGCTTGCGACCTTTGCGACCCACGAGCGGCGAGCGCGCGAATACGGCGTCTATAACCACGACGATCTCGAGAGCGTATTTGCGCCGGTGCTACGCGACATTCAGGACTTTCTCAGCGCGCGCCTCGATCGCCGCGCCATCCGTCTCGAACTGATCGAGCGCGCGCCGAACGCATACGTCTCGACGATCAAGGACCGTACGCTTTTCCGCAACGCAACCCTCGTGCTCGAAGTGTCGGCCAGCCGCCCGTTGACCGAAATCCAGACAAATCTGCCGGCATTCCTCAAAGTTGGACCCAACACGAAGATGAACGAGATTGTGCACGCTCATCTCCCGGGTGTGCCGATCGTGCATTTGCCGACGCCGCCGCCGCAAATTCGCGCGATCACCGATCACGTCTATTTCTATCTCGACCGCAATTCGCCTCTGTGGCCAGAGTTTAGCCGAGCCAGCGCGATCGGCCTGCATTTCGCTGGAGACTGGCCAGAGCTCGAGATGGAGCTTTGGGCGGTCAGGGAAGACCGGCGATGAGCAACGACGACGATCCTTTCGGTCGCCAGGACCGGACCATTATTCGTCCCAATCCGGGTGGACGTCGCCCGCCGCCCCCCCCGCCGGGCGCGGCCGGGTCTAACGCCCCGCCGAGCGGCGGAGGCGCGCCGCCGGTCTCGTCGCCGCGGGCGCCGGTCACATATCCCCCGCCCAACCCGACGCCCAATTCGCCGCAAGGCGCGCCTCCGGACACGGGACCAGGCGCCTGGGACAGCTGGATGAACGCGCCGGCGCAAAACCTCTATGTCGCCGCCAGCACTCCCACTCCGATGACGCCGGCGCCGATCTCTCCTCACGTGTCGGTCGACCTCGTGACGGTGGCTTCGAGCCCGCTCATGCGCGCGTCCGCTTCGCTGCTGCTGCTGCTCGGCCGCCTGAGGGCGTCGTTGGCACGCGCCGGCGCGGGTCAGCTCATGGACCAGGTCGCTCAGGCGATTCAGCAATTCGAGATTGATGCGCGGGCGGCTGGCTCTCCGAGCGATCAAATCGAGACAGCCAAATACGCGTTGGCGGCCTGCGCCGACGACATCGTGCAAAATCTGCCGAGCGAGGACAGTCGGATTTGGACCCAGTACAGCATGCTGGTCCGGTTCTTCAACGAGCGGATGGGTGGGGTGAGATTCTTCAAGGAACTCGACCGCGCCAAACAGAACCCGGCCGTCAATCTTGGTTTGCTCGAAGTCATGCACGCGTGCCTGAGCCTTGGCTTCGAGGGGGTGTACCGCGCGTCAGGCGGGCCCGGCGCGCCGCAAACCATCCGACGCGATCTTTATGAGACCATCCGGCAGGCCCAGCCCAAGACAATCGAAGATCTGTCGCCGCACTGGCGAGGCCAGAACATCGCGCTAGCCGGCAGCCGATTTCATGTCCCTGTGTGGGCGGTCGCGGGATGCGCCGGGTTGATTCTGTTTGGTTCCTACGTCTTTCTCCGCAATGCGCTGAGCGGACGAGCCGAAGCGCTCGCGCTTGAGATGGCTGAGGTCCACCCCGACACCGACCTTGCGATTGCGCGTGAAACCCTGGTCAAGCCGCCGCCACCTCCGCCGGCCAGAATCTCCACGCAACTCCAGCGCATTCGCGCCGCGCTGGCTAAGGAAATTCTCGCCGGAAAAGTCGACGCCGTTCAGTCTGCGACGACGATCTTCATCCGCATCGGCAGCGTCGTGCTGTTTCCGCCGGGCGGCGGCAAGGTCAACAATTCGTTCGCGCCGATCGGCGCAAAAATCGCCGCCGCGCTCGACCGGGAGCCCGGCGCGATTCACGTCGACGGATACACCGATTCCGATCCGATCCACACGATCGCCTATCCCTCGAATTTCGCGCTCTCCGAGGCCCGCGCCAAGTCCGTTGCGGCAATGCTGAAGTCCGGCCTCTCGCACCCGGAGCGGCTTGCAGTATCGGGCAAGGGCGCCGACGGACCGGTCGCTCCAAACGACACGGAACAGAACAAATCAAAAAACCGTAGGGTGGAAGTGTCAATTCCGCGCGCCGACTAACGAAGCCCAATGCGGAAGTTTCGGCCCAAGGCGGAAGTTTCGCGGCGGGATAAGGAGCAGCAAGTTCGATGACGAGCATGGGCTGGGTTTGGATCGCGCTCAGCGTTCTTGGCGCGTTGGCGCTCGCAGCCGTAGTCTGGCTCGCAGGGCCGCTCGTCTCCATTGGCGACGCGCAGCCGTTCGAGGGCGTCGTTACACGCCTCGCCATCGTCACTCTGATTCTGCTGATCACCGCCGGATCCATCGTCTGGCGCATCATCGTGCGGCGCCGCGCTGCGGCCGCGATCGCGCAGGCGATGACCGAGCCGGCCGCGGAGGAAAGCGACGCTTCCATCCTGAAGGAAAGGATGGAGGACGCGCTCGCGACTCTCAAGCGCTCGGGCAAGTCGAGCGCGAGCGCGCTCTACGATCTTCCCTGGTACCTGATTATCGGGCCGCCTGGCGCCGGCAAGACAACGGCGCTCGTCAATTCGGGGCTCAAGTTTCCGCTCGCTGGCGACAACGCAGCGAAGGCCGTGCAGGGCGTTGGGGGAACCAGATATTGCGACTGGTGGTTCACCGACGCCGCCGTGCTGATCGACACCGCGGGGCGCTACACGACCCAGGATTCGGACGCCCAGGTTGATCGCAGGAGCTGGCTCGCCTTCCTCGAGATGCTGGGCAAGAACCGGCCGCGCCAGCCGATCAATGGGGTCATCCTGGCCATCAGCATCGCCGACGTCCTCAACCTTCCCGCCGCGGAAGTGGCGGCCCACGCCGACGCGATCCGCAAGCGCCTCAACGAACTGCACGAGGAGCTCAAAGTCGATTTTCCGGTCTACGCGGTCTTCACCAAAATGGATCTCGTCGTCGGTTTCACCCAGTATTTCGCGGACCTCGACGAAGCCAAGCGCAAGGTCGTTTGGGGCGCGACGTTCCAGACCGCGGACAAGAGGGCGAACAACGTCGGCAAAGTCCCCGAGGAGATGGATCTTCTCATACAGCGCATTTCGGAACGGATGGCGGAGCGACTGCAGAATGAGCCGGATCTGCGCTCGCGCGCAATTCTGTTTGGCTTTCCCGCCCAGCTTGGCGCGATCCGCAAGCCGATCGCAGACTTCCTCAATCGCATCTTCGAGCCGACGCGGTACCAGACGACGGCGACGCTGCGCGGCTTCTACTTCACCTCAGGCGCTCAAGAGGGGACGCCGTTCGATTCGCTTATCGGGGCGCTGCAAAAAAGTTATGGCGTCGAGAGCCTCGGTCCGGCCGGGTTTTCCGGCGTCGGCAAGAGCTATTTTCTGCACGATCTATTGGCCACATTGGTGTTCGGCGAAGCGGGATGGGTGTCAACAAACATCGCCGCGGTCCGTCGCTCGCTTGCGCTGCGCGTCGCGGCATTCTGCGCGATTGCGCTCGCAACGCTGGGAATACTCGGCCTCTGGTGGACGAGCTATGCGCGCAACGATGCGCTCATCGCGGCGACCCAACGCGGCGTCGCTGACTATTCCGCTGCGGCTGGTCCGCTCATCAAACAGCGGTCAGTCAGCGACCCGAGCCTCGAGCCGATCTATGAACTGATTGGGGTTCTGCCTTACCTGCCGGTTGGCTATGCGAGGCGTAACGATCCGACGCCGATCGGGGAGACCTTCGGTCTTAGCCAGCGGTCGCGGCTGCAAGATTCGTCGGACCAACTCTACCAGCAGGCGCTCGAAAGACTGATGCGGCCGCGGCTCATCCTCTCTCTCGAGCAGCAGATACAGAAGAATGTCGACGATCCGACCTTCACCTACGAGGCGCTCAAAGTCTACCTGATGCTTGGCCGCAACGCGCCGACCGTCGACAAAAATCTGATTGAGACCTGGTTCGCGCGGGATTGGGAGGAGCGAACGTTTCCGGGCGCGCCGAACGCCGGCGCGCGCGCTCTGCTTCGCTCGCATCTCGAGGCGATGCTCGACATGGACACAGGAGGGCCGACAAAGGTCTCGCTCAATGGCCCGTTGATCGAGCAGGCGCAGGCGACGCTCGCCCGCATGCGGGTGGCCGAGCGGGCCTATACGCTCCTGAAATCGGAAGCGCACAACGACGGCGTGGAAGATTGGGTCGCCTCGCAACACGGCGGACCGGACATGGCGCTGGTTTTTGAAGCCGCGAACGGCACAAGCCTCGACAATGTGCGGGTGCCCGGGTTCTTCACTTACGACGGATTCGCCATTTCCCTTCTGGGCCACATGCAGACGATCGCGGATAAGCTGGAGAAGGAAAACTGGGTCCTCGGCCAATCGGGCGATCAGGGCGCGGTCAAGCAGCAATATGTGAGCCTGTTTCCTGGAATTCTCGAGCTATACAGGCGCGACTTCATCGCCGCATGGACGGCGGCAATCAACAATCTGCAACTGAAGCCGTTGCTCAACGACAAGCCGAAATACGTTAAGTTGAGCGCCGCCTCGGCGCCGACGTCGCCGATTCTTCTCATTTTCCAATCCGTTCGCGACGAGACCGCGCTGACCCGAGAGCGTCCCAAGCCTCCCCAGGGCAATCCTGGAAGCGAAGAAGCCAAACAGGAAGCGCTCAAGGCGGCGAACCGCCTGGGCAAAGTGGGCCGCGAGGCGATCGATTTGGCGATGAAGTCCCAGCGCAGGGCGGGCGATCCGCCAGTGGAAGTTCCTGGCGCTTCGATCGAGGCTTATTTCAAGCCTTACCAGATTTTGGTCGACAGGCAATCCGGCTCGTCGCCGATCGACGCCCTGCTCAAGAACCTCGACGAACTTCGTCAGCAACTCATCCTGGCTGAAAATCCCGCTGAGGCCAGGCAGGCGATCGGCCAGGTGGAAGTTGAGGTTGCGAGCCTGAGAGCCAATGCCACCCGGCTGCCCCAGCCGCTCGCCGGATGGGCGGACAAGGTGGCCAAGGACGCAGCAGGCGACGCGACGACGAGTTCATTGGCTCAGATCGCCGACGCTATGGCCCAGGACGTCACCGGGCCCTGTCAACAGATCGTCGCCAACCGTTACCCGTTCTACAAAAGCGACCGTGACGTTCCGATCGCCGACTTCGCCAAGCTCTTCGCGCCAGGCGGAGCGATAGATCGTTTTTTCTCAGCGAACCTTGAACCGCTTGTGAATCGCGGCGGCAGATGGGCTTGGAAACCCAACCCGAGCCTGTCGCGCAAGCTCTCGGATATGACGCTTCGCCAGTTCCAGCAAGCAGCCGAGATTCGCGACGCGTTCTTTCCCACCGGCGGCAATGTGCCCAACATTACGATGGAGGTGAAGCCGCTGACCCTGAGCAGCGACGCGCAAACGGCGACGCTATCGATCAACGGCGCCAATGTCGTCGCCCAACAAGGCGCCAACAACGCCGCGACCAACCTGCAATGGCCTGGCGCAGGAGCGGGCGCAGCTTCGATCGTCATGGCGCCAGACATGCCAGACCGCAAATCGACTCTCGAGCGCACGGGCGCCTGGGCGTTGTTCAGGCTCATCGACGCTGGCTCGTCGATCCAGAACGGTAATGCGTTCAAGGTCAGCTTTATCGTCTTCGGGCGGGAGGTCTCCTATCAGTTCACCGCATCCTCGCTCATCAATCCCTTGAGCATGCCATCGCTGCGGCAGTTCAAGTGCCCCAACGGATTGTGAGAGCCCGTGTCGGCCGGGCTCTTCGGGAAGTTGCCGGCGAAGCGCGACTTCGTCGCAACGAATGCGCCGCCCCGGTTTCTCGAAGCTTGGGAGCCCTGGCTGCAAGCGAGTGTCGCCTCATCGAAGCAGATGCTGGGCGCGGCTTGGAGCGAAGTCTATAACCGCGCGCCGATCTGGCGTTTCTGGCTGGGCGCGGATTTCTGCGGCGAAGCGACAATCGGCGTCTTCATGCCATCGATCGACGGCGTCGGCCGATCGTTCCCCCTGGCCGTGTTCGCAGCCGAGGGGGAAGAGTTTTTGGCGCCCCCGGAGCTTGAACCCAATGATCGATGGTTCGGGGCCGCGGAGGCGATTCTCCTGGATTCGCTCGAACCCGACGCGACGTTTGAGCGGATCGCCGACAGGGTCGCCGCGATGGCCGCGCCTGCCTTGCAGCCTCGACTGACCGAGATCGCCGGCTTACGATTATTGCCGGATGGCGGCGTGCTGGTGCGTGACTTCGGTGGCAAGACTTCGTCCGCGTTTCTGGTCGCCCGACGTTTCGGCCATCGTCGTGCTTTTGCTTCGCAGTCGTTTTGGTGGACGATCGGCGGCGAAGACTTTCCGCCGCTCGCCTTGTCTTACGCCGGACTCCCGCCGGCGACGCGTTTCGCCGACATGCTGACCGGCGCCTTCGCCGACATTCAGGGGACTGCCGCCGGGGAGGCGACATGACGGGCGCGTTCGTGTTTCGGATGGCCTGGGTCACCGACGTCGGACTCGCGCGCGAACTCAATGAGGACAGTGTGCTTGCCAGACCGGAGATTGGCCTTTGGGCGGTAGCCGACGGCATGGGCGGCTACGGGGGCGGCGACGTCGCGAGTTCGCGCGGTGATCGAGGCCTTGAATGCGCTGCCGCCTGGTATGTCCGCCGCGCATTTGCTTGCCGAATTCGAGCAGGAGATATGGCGTGCAAATTCGGAATTGCGAGCGCTTGCGCGCTCGCGCGGGGCGGCGGTCATGGGCACGACTTTGGTCGCGCTCATGGTGCACGGGCCCCATTACGCTTGCGTCTGGTGCGGCGACAGCCGCGTCTATCTGCGTCGCGGCGGCGCCTTAACCCAGGTTTCGCGTGATCATTCCGAGGTCCAAGAGCTTGTGGACCGCGGTCTGATCGACAAAGGGGAGGCGAGCAATTGGCCTCGTCGGAACGTCGTGACCCGCGCGCTTGGCGTGAGCGATCTGGCCGAGCTCGAGATTGTCGACGGTCCGGCCTTCGTCGGCGACAGGTTCCTCCTGTGCAGCGACGGATTGGTCGCGCACGTCGCGGACGAGGAAATTGCGGCTCTGCTTGTCGCCCGCGACCCGCAGAAGGCCTGCGACGATCTTTTGAATCTGACGCTTGACCGCGGCGCGAGCGACAACGTCTCAATCATCGTCGTCGATTGCGGGGAGGGGGAGCATATTCCATCGAATGGCGGGCCAGGCTCGGAAGTCGTTCCGCAGGACCGTGGCGGCTAGAGTGGTCTCCTTTTTCAGGAACGCCCGGTCATTTGGCCAAGTCTGCGAGTTCGGAGTCGATGAGCGCCTTGATCGCCGGAAACGCAGCTGTCTCGCCGGAGGTCACGCTCCATCCCGACGATATTCCAGCCGCTCCGGCGGTCCCATTGACAGGGCGCGTCGCTAGCGTCGCCGCCGCGAGCTGAATCTCCGCGCCCATGTGGGGCAGGGGATCGACAGCCGCTCCGTTCAAATAGAATTCGAAGTGCAAGTGCGGTCCGGTTGACAGGCCGGTATTGCCGGAAAGAGCAATGACGTCGCCCTGTTTGACTTCAACGCCGGGTCTGATCGATTCGGAAATGACCGACAGGTGCGAATACGAGGTCTCAAAGCCGGCGTGCTGGATTTTGACGTGGTTGCCGAAGCCTGCGGCTGGCCCGGCGAACTCCACCTTCCCATCCGCCGCCGCGCGGACCTGTGAGCCGACGGGGGCCCCGAAGTCGAGCCCAGCATGCAATCGCAGGATATGAAGAATCGGGTGGAACCGCATTCCAAACAGGGACGTCACCGGCGCGCCTCTGATCGGCGCAAGAATGCCGCCGACGCTTTTGGCGCCGCTGTTGCCCAAACTCAGGGGCGGCGCTCTGCCCTTCGATTCTGCGCCCTTTGACTCGCCGCTGGCGTTGGGATCAAAGCAACGGAAGTAGTCGTCGCTGCTCTCGAAGGAATAGCAATCGACCGCGATTCCGCCGCCATGCAGGCCGATATAGACAATTTTTCCGGTCGATTTCGCCTTGTCGCGGAAGTCTCGGTCGAAAATGATGCGCACGCTCTGATCCGCCCGCACCGGGGACCTTAGATCCGCGAGGCGGCTGATGAGCTCAATGGCTTCGCGGATGACAGCTTCGGGCACGCCGTTGCGCAGCCCGGCGCTGTAGAGACCGTCGGCGAGATTGAAATGCAACGCTGCGTCCGTCGCCTTGCCGGCATCATCGAGCAGTCCTGGCGGTACGATCGGCTCGGCGGCTTCTCCGTAGTCGCCGTCGTCTTTCGCGGCGATTGTAAGAAGGTACTCTCCATTCTCGAACACTGTGAGCTGCTTGGCCCGATATTCGCCGCTTACGTCGAGCGCGCCCACCACCAGGCCGACGCTTGACGGCGGCAGAGTTCTGAATGTGAAGCAAGGACTCTTTGGCCGCGCTTTCGATCATTCGCGCGCTGTCTTCGCTGTAACCATTGGCGATGAGCAAATCGCTTATTTTTTCAGCGATAACTGGCTTGAGCAATGTCTCTTTGAGTTGCGGTAGCCCCTGCGATCCGCCCGAACCGATCTCGAGTTGGTTGCTGTTGGCGGTCGTCAGCATTTGGCTTTGTGCGTCTTCCGGAGTGTCGGCCCCGCCATCGTCGTCCGAGCCGGCCTCTATCTGGGCTGTGGTCGCCGCGTCTGCCGCCTGCTCGGAGTTTTGTACGAGTTGCAAGGCGAGCGCGTCAGCCTCCTGGCCGGCTTCTGGGAATTTGCCCATGTAGCCGCCGTTGGTCGAGATCAGCGGCGAATGGATGAAGTAGGCCTGCGCAGCTAATTTTGGCGTATCCGATCCGAGTTTGGCTGGAACGGCAATCCGGAATTCCTTGGGCGGCGAGACGGCCTCTCGCCGCACGAGAACGGGGTCGCCGGGAAGATCGATGATGGTCGAAATTCTGGAGGTCGACCGGTCACCAAGAGGGATTTCGGTTGGCTTGTTGGGTGCAACCGACGCTGGCGAAGGCTGGTCCTTCGTTCGCCGCGCGTGCAGGCGCCACAGGATCAGACCCGCGCAGAGGCAGAAGATCACAGTCGAGGCCGCCAGCACGAAGTAGCCGCCGCGTCGAGTCACGTGGACTCCTCGACAGGAATCCCCCATCTGGCGAGTGGAAGCCCGAAAAACCCCACCGCAATTTGCCTCTCGCGCGGACCATCAAGGTTCAGGCCTGCGTCAAAAAGGCTTTCTTGACCTGAACCGGATCGACGCGGGATCTTGCCGATCACGGAAGGCGCCCATGCTCCAGCATTTTACCCGGCTTGCGGAAGCCTCTTGCCTGGCTCGCGGAGGCTTCCACCAGAAGGCCGCGGCATTCACTCCATGAGGTGGGTTTCGACGCGACGATTTTCCGCGCTGAAGGGGTTTGCAACGCGCGGCTTTGTCTTGCCGAAACCCTTGGCGATCAGGTCAGTGGGGTCAAGGCCTTTAGAGGTCAGATAAGACACAACCGAGTTGGCGCGGCGCTCTGAAAGTCCCTGATTATATTCCTCGGGGCCGACCGCATCCGTGTGCCCATCGATCTCGAATTTCTCGCCGTGCAGGCGCGGATCCTCAAGCGCTTTGGCGAACTGGTCGAGATTTTCCTTGGCCGCCTGGGTCAGCTCATCAGAATTGAATTCAAAGTTCACCAACAGGTCGAAGCGGGCTACCTCCGGAGCTTTCGGCGTCGGGCACTCCGCCGGTGTGCCAACGCAAATAGCGCGCGTCTTGCTTGCGGACTTGTACGCATCGACGGCCGCTTTGTCTTTCAAGAAAAGCTGGATCACCTTGTCTGTCGAATATGCAGGTTGAGCGTGGGCCGTAGAGATCAAGGCCGACGCCGACAGACAGACCGCGGCGCTGACCACAAGTGTCAATGACGCGCGCATGGAGATTCCCCTTTTTGGTCGCCTGACTCACCAAATTTGCGAGACCGGAATACCCAGGTTACACTTTCAGCAAGGTAGGCCCATGTTGAGCGCTCCCGCTGTGACCCGGGTCACAATTCGGACGGTCACGATGCCTCGCGTCGCCATCGTTTTGGAGGCGATGCAGGACGATCAAACCCGCCCCGATGCTCGGGCAGAACCACGACCGCGGCGCGAAGACCCGATTGCGTGGTCCAATTCAGGTTAAACTACGCCAGTCACTCGTCCCACGTCAAACCCCGTTTCGATCGCTTTCAGGACCCTTTGTTCATTGAATTGGGAGGCTCCGCGGTATCGCATGTGAGTGCCGAACCTGTGGAATTTGATTTCAATGGGCGCGGTTCGGCAGTAACTTGTTCACGCGGCTTAGGAGGGAGCAATATCGAGCGGTATTGCCCCGCCATCTGAGTTGATTTGTGGGGCGCAGCTGTGGAGGACCGGACTGTATTTCAGCCTTTCGGGTTCGGCAGCGTAAGGCCGGGAGTTCGCCTTAACGGCATTTACGAGATTGTTGCGTTCGTCACCCAAGGCGGCATGGGCGAAGTCTATCGAGGCGTCAACATCCAGACCGGGGATCCGGTGGCGATCAAAATGATCCGCCCCGAACTCACGAACAATCCAGATGTCTTGGAACTGTTCAAGCGCGAAGCGAAGACCCTTCACAAACTCGCGCACGAAGCAATCGTTCGTTATTTCGTATTTACCGTCGACCCCGATACGCAACGCGCCTACCTCGCGATGGAGTTCGTCGAGGGCCCGTCGTTGACCAATCGATTCGAGTCGGGTCCGTTGCCGCTTGCCGATGTCAAAATATTGCAGACGCGCATTGGCTCCGCGCTGGAAGCGGCCCATCGGCTGGGAATCATACATCGCGACGTCTCGCCCGATAACGTCATCTTGCTGGACGGCGACGTGCGCAACGCCAAGGTCATCGACTTCGGCATCGCGCGTTCGCGCAGGCGGGCCGAAGTCACGATTATCGGTGGCGGATTCGCGGGCAAATACAATTACGCTTCCCCAGAACAATTTGGGTTGGCCGGCGGGGAAGTCACTTTCAAGTCCGACATCTATAGTTTCGGCCTGGTTCTCGCGGCGGCGCTCCGCGGACGACCAATCGACATGAGCGGCTCTGAAGTGGAAGCGATCGCGAAACGCCGGGTCGTGCCGGATCTTTCCGACATCGATCCGACGATCCGGCCGCTCATCCAGGGGATGTTGCAGCCTCTGCCGGCTGACCGTCCGGCCAGCATGGCGGCTGTGGCTGCATGGGAGCCGGGTGACGTACGCTCTGCGGCGTCGCCGGCGCTCAGCGTGGCGCGGCCCCTTGGGTCGGCGAGCGGTCAGGTCGCGGCGATGCTCGGCGCCGTCATCGCGCTCACAAGCGTGGGGGGAGCGGCCTATGTCTTCCGCGACGAGATCGGACAATGGGCGCAGGCCCTGATGGCGCCAACAGCGCCATCAGGGCCGGCCAAACCGCCGACTGCCGCGCCGCTCAACGCGCAGATCCCGCCACTCACGCCGGCACCATCGGATCACGGCGGCGCCGCGCCCCCGATGCAGGAACAGACGGGCTCGGCGCCCACGGCGCCGCCCGCGCCGCCTTCTGGGGCGCAGACCGAGGCTCACCTTTCGCCGAACACGGAAACCGCTTTGCCGGAAACGCCCAATCCCCCGGCCCAGCACGTCCCGACGTCTGGCGAGTTGCTCGACGCCCTGCCGCCTCGTGCGCCACGGCCGGTCGTCGAACTGCCCGCCGGCACCGTCGGCGAGGCTTATCACGCCGAGGTGTCGGCCTTCGCCGATCCAGGCGGCAAGGGGCTACGCTTGGCCGCGAATGGGCTGCCCGAGGGCATGACATTCAGCGATATCGGCGAGGGGCGAGGTGAGATCAAAGGCACGCCGACCCATGCCGGAAGCGCTGCGTTGCAGGTTGTCGCGACCAACCACAACGGCAAAACTGCGCAAGTGTCGGCCAGGATCGAAGTAGAGAACAAGACGGAGAAGCCCTCGGTCGGATCCAAGACGACAGATTCGACGCCGCCGGCCCCGCGGGCCGACCAACCCATCCCAGCCGCTGGGACACCCCAAAGCCCGCAGATTTCGCTGGCGCCTCCTGAACCGACCCAGCTGCCGCCGGTGGTCGAAAAGTCCAAGCCGCCTGCGCCGCCGCCAGCGCCTCTGGCGCAAGAGTCGGAACTCAAACCTCCGGTGTCTTCCAAGGAAACGGCGAAGGCCTTCCTTGCCGCCTTTGACGGCGGCGATTGTTTCCTCGTCAAACCCAGCGCTGGATTGGCAAACCCGCATTCCTACCAAGCCTTCGCCCGCGCGCTCGAGCCCCTAAACCGCTTCTATTCGAACTATAAAACTCAAGTTGGCGCGGAGGCGGATTTGCGAGCGGCGCTGATAACGGCCGAAGAATGCCCAGCGCTCGACCTCATTCGTCTTGGAACGGCGGACGCCGCCGCAGACCCGGGAATCGAGTTAACCAATTACAGTGTCGGCCGCGGGAAGCCGTTAGCCGGGGCGGTCACGAACCTCGCGGGCCGCCACCTTTACCTTATCCTTGTCGACAACGCGGGCGTAGCGCATCGGCTTGACGCGAAAATGCAATCTGGCGGCGAGGGCGCGACGTTCGACGTCCCGCTCACCCCCGACGCCAATTCGATCGGCCCCATTCAAATCCTCCTCGCGATCGCATCTTCGACGCCGCTCCCCGCAGTTAAATCTTTCCGCCAGGGAAGGCTGACTTCGCTAGCCCCTCAACTGGTCGAAGAGGCGCGCACGGGTTCGGTGTCAGTCGAGGCGGACTACTTCAAGTTCATAAAATAACAAATGTCATTGAGTTCGGAACGAAGTTTTGCGATCTGGGAAGCGAAGGCGCGGGGGTTGCCGCGGGTGAGCGCTGAGGCCTCCCATCAGCGCAGCGAAAATGGGGCGGCTCGCAGCCTAGTAAGGGACGAGTCGACGCACGTCTCCCGAAGTCGCCGTTGTGTGATCTGGATCACAGACCACGGTCCATTGTCAGCCTACCACTTGACGCGCAAGCGCGGCCTACTTCGGAGACTTGGGCATTGCGCTCCGTAGCCGATCACATATGCTGTGATCGTGAGAGTTAGGACCGGGGAGCAACGTTATGGCCTCGAACAGCAACTCAGGGCAAAAGTTTATCTCGCGCAACCGCAAGCCCCGGGTTCACATCACCTATGAGGACCCGTATGACGCCGAGAAACTGATCGAACTCCCGTTCGTGATGGGGGTTCTCGCCGACCTATCCGGCAACGCCTCGCAGGTGGCCAAGCCGGATATGAACGAGCGCAAGTTCCTGGACATTGACATGGATAATTTCGACAAACGCATGGCGGCGATTGAGCCTGCGGTGTCGATGAAGGTACAGAACAAGCTCGGAGGCGACGAGGCCGGTGAAAAGCTCTCCGTAAATCTGAAGTTCACAAAGATGGACGATTTTTCGCCAGCGGCCATCGCGCGGCAGGTGCCCGCGACGGCAAAGCTTCTTCAGGCGCGCGAACAATTGGCCAATCTTCTAAAATACATGGACGGTAAAGTCGCGGCCGAGGGGACACTCAGGAAACTGCTCGCTGATCCCGAACTGATGACGGCGTTGAAAGCCAAGCTCGAACAGAAGCCGTCGAGCGAACGTTCGGCTCAATAGGCGCAATAGCGGGAGACCACAATGGCGTCGCCACACGAACAACAGGAACAGAAGTCGGCTCCGGCTGTCGCCCCGGCCCCGGCCGAGGCGGACGAGTTCGCCGCACTCCTTAAACAGAATTTCAAGCCCCGTACCGAACGTGCCGCAACTGAAGTTGAAAACGCGGTGCAAACGCTCGTTACGCAAGCGCTTGCCGATTCAACGCTCGTCAAGAGCGAAGTGCTCGACACGATTGAAGAGATGATTGCGCGTCTTGATGAGAAGCTGACCGCACAGATGAACGAGGTTTTGCACGCACCGGAATTCCAGCAGCTCGAGAGCGCCTGGCGTGGGCTCAGCTATCTAGTTTTCAACTCAGAGACCGATGCGACGCTCAAGATTCAGGTGCTCAACGTAGGAAAAATGGAGCTGTATCGCAACCTCAAGAACTATCCCGGCGCCCGCTGGGACCAGAGTCCCCTGTTTAAGGCTGTCTACGAAAGCGAATTCGGCACGCTCGGCGGCGAGCCTTACGGAGCGCTGGTCGCGGATTACCATTTCAGCCATTCGCCGACCGACATTCAGCTCTTGCGCGATCTTGGGAAAATTGCCTCGGCTTCGCTGGCGCCGCTGGTGACTGGCGCCGATCCGAATCTGCTTGGCATGGATTCATGGCGCGAGCTGATGAACCCGCGCGACCTCGGCAAGCTGATGGACACGCCGGACTACGCCGCGTGGAAAGGATTGCGCGATGCGGTCGATAGCCGTTTTGTTGCGCTGTGCATGCCACGCGTCCTCTCGCGACTCCCTTACGGCGCCAAGTCGGAGCCAGTCGAGGAATTCGCATTCGAGGAGGAGACCGACGGCCAAAAGGGCGAAAAGTACGGATGGATGAACGCGGCCTATGTGATGGCGACGAACATCAATCGCGCCTTTAAGGAATATGGCTGGACTGTTCGAATCCGAGGCGTCGAGTCGGGCGGCGAAGTGCTCAACTTGCCGACCCACACATTCCCCACCGATGACGGCGGAGTCGAGCTGAAGTGCCCGACCGAGATTGCGATCACGGACCGGCGTGAGGCCGAATTGTCGAAGATCGGCCTCATCTCGATCGTGCATCGGAAAAACACCGACAAGGCCGCCTTCATCGGCGCGCAATCAGTGTACAAGCCGAAGCTCATGGACAAGCCCGAGGCGACGGCGTCGGAAAATCTGTCGGCCCGCATTCCTTACATGTTCGCTGTGTCGCGTTTCGCGCACTACCTCAAATGTATGGTGCGCGACAAGATCGGTTCGACCAAGGAAAAGGATCAGCTGGAGCGCTGGCTTAACAACTGGATCGTGCGTTACGTCGACGCCGATCCTGTCAACTCGAGCGAAGAGGTCAAGGCGCGCAAGCCGCTGGCCGCGGCGAAGATCACCGTTATCCCGAACGAGGAGAACCCGGGCTACTATTCCGCCAATGTTTGGCTCAGGCCGCATTTCCAGCTCGAAGGAATGGACATCGGCATGAGCCTGGTCGCGTCACTGGCGGAGGGCAAGAGCTGACGCGTCGGCGACGTGAGCAGCGGCGCCCGCGGCCACTCGTTTAAGCGGAGGGCGCGAGCGCGTTGAGTATCGTGTGGGATCAAATAGGCACATTCGACAATCGTGAGGAGGGACCAATGGCCGTTGACATGTTTCTCAAGCTCGACGGGGTCGACGGAGAATCGAAAGACGATAAGCACAAGGGCTGGATTGATATCTCCGCCTTCAGCGTCGTCCTCCAGAATCAGGGCGCCGGGCATTACGGCGGTGGCTCGGGCGCTGGAAAAGCGTCGATCAGCGACATCAGCATTAGCAAACAGGTCGATAAATCGTCGGCAACGCTCTATAAATTCTGCTACCAGGGAAAGCATATCAAGACTGGAAATATCGTTATGCGCAAGGCGGCCGGAGATGCGGCGCTCGAGTATCTTAAGTACGATATGGACGAAGTCGTCATTACGAACGTGGCGACGAGCGAAAGCGCCGGCGGCGGCATCGCAAACGAGTCGATCTCCCTGAATTTTTCGAAAGTGAAGATGACTTACGACATGCAGGCCGACACCGGCGGAGAGGAGGCGAAACCGGAAGTGACCATCAACGTCAAGGAGAATAAGGTCGAGTAAACACGTCACGGTTCGCGCAACGTCGGATCTTGGAGCGCCGGCAGGGTTGGCGCTCCCGGGACTTCGACATGGGTGACGAAATCCAGGATTGACTGTGAGGCTGGTGGTGGCGACGCCGGTTGATAAGAATGATCGTCTGTCGCCGCCTTTGATGCACGCCTTCCGCGCGGCGCACCGGGACCACGACGCCACGGTCCCGGTTGATATCCGCGACTATGGCGAACGCGTCATCGCTTCCCGACGAGCAGCGGCGCGTACCCCGATTTCCGAGACCGAGCTGCGGAGGCTGGTCAATATCGATCTCGTCGCTCTTTTCAACACAACCAATCTCGAAGCAATCGAAGACTTGTCGACGGCGCCTGAAGTTCGCAAATCCATCATCAATTTCGGATTTCCTGACCTCACTCGGAGAACAATTGAAGAGAACGAAGTGCGCGCGATCGCGGGAGAAATCGAATCCGCGCTTCGCGACTTCGAGCCGCGGCTGGCGAGGAAATCGATCAAGGCTCGACGAGACGACACCGTGACCGCCGACACGCTGCGCGTCCGGTTTCTGGTCAGCGCCGAGCTTCGGGCCTACCCCGTGAACGTCCAGGCGGAGTTCGTGGCCGAGGTGGAGGTCGAACTCGGGCAAGATCAGGATCGATCGGCTCTAGGCATGAACCGCGAGTTCCTCAAATTCTACAACCAGGAGCTCGCAATCCTCCGCGAACAGGCGGCCGAGTTCGCGCAAGAATATCCCGGGGTCGCCGAGCGGCTCGGCGGATTACTCGAGGACAACATCGACCCGATGATCGGGGGCCTGCTCGAGGGGGCGGCGTTTCTGGCAGCCAGAGTTCAGCTCAAGCTCAAACATGAATTCTCGGACTTCACGACAAATCTGATCGATCAGCTGGCGCCCCACTATCTGGCCCCGACGCCGTCATTCGTGCTTGTACAGGCGAGCCCCAAATTCGGCGATCCGAGTCTGCGCGACGGGCGGACGATCGTTCGCGGCGCCAATTTTGACGCGACATATCGCGAGGCGCAGCGCAATGTCGCTTGCCGATTCACCCTAGCCTCTCCCATTACCCTCTGGCCCTTCGAGGTCGTTAAGGCCGACTATCTGACCGGCGCCGCCGCGGTGCAGGCGCTGATCCCGGGCGCCGGCGCCGATTGCGTCGCCTGTCTGCGGCTACAACTCACGGTCCGATCGGCCGCTCGGCCCGAAGACGAACCGGCCGACAAGGAAGCGCGAGCACGGCCAGAGCTTCGGTTCTCGTCTTGCCGCATCAAGGCGCTGCGTTTCCATTTGGTCGGCCAGGAAACCGACGCTGTCGCTCTGTACGAGCAGCTTTTCGCGCATTGCCGCGGAGTCTATTTCCGGGTGCTCGAACTCGTTCGGCGATCCTGTCGTCACGCCGGGCGGAGCCGGCATAATCAGGCAGATCGGCTTCGACGAGAATGAAGCGCTGATCCCTAACGACAACCAATTGTTTCGCGGCTTCGATTTCCTGCGGGACTATTTCGCGTTTCCTCGGCGCTTTCTCGGCTTCGACATGGTCGACCTTGGCGCAGTTGCAGGCCGGCTCGAGGCGAAGACTGTCGATGTCATGGTGGCGTTCGACGATATCAAGCCTCAGCTCGCCGCGGCGATCCGGAAGGAATTTTTCGCCCTTTACGCCGCGCCGGGCGTCAACCTGTTCGAAAAGACGCTGGACCGCGTTCCCGTCAGAGCCAATCAGTACGAGTTCCCCGTCATTCCCGATCGGACTCGGTTGCTCGACTTCGAGACGAACCGGGTGACACGGGTATTCGCGCACATTCCCGGCGCTCCGCAGAAAGTTCCGGTCGAGCCGTTGCATTCAGCGATGGCGTCGCGCAGCGCAACCGGGCTGTCCTATACGATCCGTCGGTTGCCGCGCCGCCGCACGATCGAAGAGAAGAAGTATGGACCCGTTTCGAACTATGCCGGCGCCGACGTCTTTCTGTCGCTTGGCGAACGTTCGGACCCGGACGAACTTCTTCGCGTCGCGGAACTGAGCGTCGAAGCTCTCTGCACCAACCGGCATCTCGCCGAGCATCTTCCGGTCGGCCAGAGCGGCGCTGATTTTCGTTTCCTCGACGACGTCGAACTGGAGGTGCGCTGTATTGCGGGTCCCACCCCGGCCCGCGAAGCCCATTTGACGGCTCTCGAAGGCAAAGTAACCGCCGCTTCGACGGGCGAGGTCGCCTGGCGCCTGATCAGCATGCTTAGCCTCAATCATCTGGGGCTCGTTGACTGCGACGGTGACGGCGCCGAGAGGCTCCGGGAGATGCTCACCCTGTTTGCCGATCTCGCTGACAGCGCGACCGACCGCAAGATTCGCGGGGTGCGCTCCCTCAGCGCGCGGCCGATCGTCTGGCGTCTCCGGCAGGCGCAGGGGGCCGCTGCGGCCAGAGGGCTTGAGATCACTGTGGTCCTGGAAGACAAGGCCTTCGAGGGCTCCGGTGCCTTTCTCCTCGGCGCGATCCTCGATAGGTTCTTGGCCGAGTATGTGGCGATCAACCACTTTACTCAAACGATCGTGCGCACCCCGGAGCGAGGCGAGATCATGCGCTGGCCGCCGCGCATTGGGCTGCGAGGCATATTATGACTTTCCGCGTCGAACTCGCCGCCGAGCCCTGGCGCTTCGACCTGTTGGCTGTTTTGCGGCGGCTCGAACGGGAAAATCCGGACAAGCCGCGCATCGGCGATGCGCGCAAGCTCGCCGACGAATTCGTGACGATCGGCCAGAATCCCTATTTCGAATTTCCGGACTCCAACGTCGAGGCCGCGACCATAGAGCCGACCGGTCTCATCCGTCTCGAGGCCAGGTTCCTCGGCATGTTCGGTCCGCAGGGGGCGCTGCCGCTGACGACGACCGAGGAGGCGTACGGCTGGCTCCGCGAAAGAGACAGCGCCTTTACGCGCTTCGTCGACATCTTCCAGCGCCGGTTCCTCGCGCTGTTCTTCCGTGCGTGGTCCGACGCACACCCGGTCACGCAAAACGATCGGCCCCACGAAGATCGATTTCGCGCCTATATCGGCTCAATGATCGGGATCGGCACGTCCGCATTCTATGACGCCGAATTCAATCTCGGATTTCGCCAAACTGCAATATGCCGGGCTGCTCGGCGCGCGGGTAAGGACCGCCTCGCGTTTGCGGTCGTTCCTTTCGAGTCTGCTGAAGTCCCGTGTCGAAATCGAGGAGTTCGTCGGCGCCTGGCTTGAGTTGGATCCGACCGAGCGCACACGTTTGGGCGAGGCGAATAGCCGCCTAGGCGCGGATTGCGTCGCTGGCGCCAGCATGTACAGCGTCAGCGACAAGTTTCGCATTCGGGTCTATGTCCGCGATATCGAGCGTTTCAGACAATTCCTGCCGGGCTCGCCACTGGCAAGGGAGATCGCCGACGCCGTATTTCTGAATGTTGGCGAGGAATACGATTGGGACATGGAGCTGGCGATTCCGGCTGGAGAGATAACCCCGGTTCGCCTCGGCGAAGGCGTGCAACTCGGCTGGACGAGCTGGATGGCGCCGAACTGGTCCAAAACCGATGAGACAATTCGCAAGGACGCGCGATTCCATGTGGTCAGCCGTCTCGCCCAGCAGCGTCGGGGTTCAACCGCCAAGTAGCCAGGGGAAACCATGGGCGCGGATATCAGCGTCGAGTCGGTAGCCGGCAAACTCAACCGCGTCGGCTATGAGGCTTTCATTCTGGCCCTGCGGCAAGCCAAAACAACGGGCAACCGCAACATCGAGCTCGGCCATTGGCTCTTCCAGCTTCTGCAGAAAGACCGGACCGACATTGCGCTGACCGCCGATCGTTTCAAGCTGGACCGCGGCAAACTTCTCGCCGACGCCACGGCGGTCGTCAACAGCTTCCGCAAGAACGAGACGGAGATGCCGGGCATCTCCAACCAGGTCGCGGACGCGCTCGATCGTGGCTGGCATTACGCGACGTTGCTGTTCGGCGAGACGCAAATCCGCACCGGCCATCTTCTGGTGGCGATGCTCAAATCGATCGAGCTGAGACGCGCGCTCATCGGGGTCTCGCAGGAATTCGCCAAGATTCCGGTCGACGAGGTCGCCGTCAGCCACCGCTCGATCTGGGAGGGATCGGACGAAGGCAACCTTCGCCCGATGGATGGCTCGGGCGTCGCCGCGGCGGCCGCCGAAGGCGCGACCGCCGCGCCGGGCGCCAAGGGCACCACGGCGCTCGATCGCTTCAGCCAGGACCTCACCGCCAAGGCCAAGGCCGGCGAAATGGACCCTATCCTCGGGCGCGACGATGAGATCCGGCAGGTGATCGACGTGCTGATGCGCCGCCGTCAGAACAATCCGATCCTCACCGGCGAGGCCGGCGTCGGCAAGACTGCGGTGGTCGAGGGTTTCGCCCAGCGCATCGCCGCCGGCGACGTCCCGCCGCCGTTGCGCGGCGTCAAGGTCTGCGTGCTCGACGTCGGGCTGATGCAGGCCGGCGCGTCGATGAAGGGCGAGTTCGAGCAGCGCCTGCGGTCGGTGATCGACGAGGTGCAATCCTCGCCGACCCCGATCATCCTGTTCATCGACGAGGCGCATACGTTGATCGGCGCCGGCGGGCAGGCTGGCACGGGCGACGCCGCCAACCTGCTCAAGCCCGCTCTGGCGCGCGGCACGCTGCGCACCATCGCCGCCACCACATGGGCGGAGTACCGTCAGTATATCGAGAAGGACCCGGCGCTGACCCGCCGCTTCCAGCCGATCCTGATCGGCGAGCCCGATGTCGCGACTGCCGCCGTGATGCTGCGCGGTCTTGTCGGGCCGATGGAGAAGCACCACAAGGTGCGCGTGACTGACGAGGCGATCGTCGCCGCGGTCAATCTCTCGAACCGCTACATTCCGGCGCGCCAGTTGCCCGACAAGGCGGTGAGCCTGCTCGACACGGCCTGCGCCCGGGTCGCGATCAGCCAGAGCGCCAAGCCCGCAACGGTGGAAGACGCGGAGGTCGCGATTGCAGCGCTCGATAGCGAGAAGACGTCGCTCGCGCGAGAGCGGGATCTGGGCGCGGCGAATGAGGAGCGCATCGCCGAGATCGACACGGCAATCGCCGAAAAGCGCGAGGGCCTCGCGGCTTTGGAGGCCGATTGGAGACGCGAGCTGGCGCTGGTCGAGGAGATCTCGGCCTTGCGCGACACAATCGCCAAGGCCCCGTTGGCGGCCGGGACGGCTGCCGAGCCTGGGAAGACAGACGCCGCCCCCGCGACCGCTCCCTCCTCGTCGGCCGAAGGCCTGGACGCGAAGCCGGAACCCGCCGCAATCCCGCCCGACCGCGAGACACTGAAGGCGAAGCTCGGCGAGCTCGGCGGCATCGACCCAGAAAAGCGGATGATCTACGCGCACGTTGACGAGCAGGCCGTCGCCTCCGTCGTGTCGGACTGGACCGGCATTCCGGTGGGCAAGATGGTCGCCGATGAGATCGAGACGGTTCTGCATCTCGCCGACATCCTCAACCGGCGGATCGTCGGGCAGGCCCATGGCCTCGAGATGATCGCCAAGCGCATCGAGACGAATCGGGCGAGGCTCGACAATCCCAACAAGCCGATCGGCGTCTTCATGCTCTGCGGCCCTTCCGGCGTCGGCAAGACCGAGACGGCGCTCGCGCTCGCCGAAGCGCTTTACGGCGGCGAGCAGAACATCATCACGATCAACATGTCGGAGTTCCAGGAGGCCCACACGGTCTCGACCCTCAAGGGTGCGCCGCCTGGCTATGTCGGCTACGGCGAAGGCGGCCGTCTGACCGAGGCGGTGCGCCGGCGGCCCTATAGCGTCGTGCTGCTCGACGAGATCGAGAAGGCTCATCCCGACGTGCACGAAATCTTTTTCCAGGTCTTCGATAAGGGCGTGATGGAGGACGGCACGGGCCGGCGGATCGATTTCAAGAATACGCTGATCCTTCTGACGACCAACGTCGGGACGGAAGTCATCATGCGCGCAGCCGCCGGCGCCGGCCAGCCCGATCCCGAGGCGCTCACCGCCCAACTGCGGCCGTCTCTGCTTGAGGTTTTTCCGCCGGCGCTGCTGGGGCGCATCGTCGCCATCCCATATTTTCCGCTGTCGCCGGATATGCTCGCCGGCATCGTGCGGCTGCAGCTCGGTCGCATCGGCAGGAGGGTCGAGGACAACCACCGCGCGAAATTCGTCGCGGACCAGACCGCGATCGATCATATCGTGTCGCTGTGCAACGACCCCGACTCGGGCGGGCGCGTGATCGACAATGTCATCACCAACACGATCCTGCCCGCGCTCTCGCGCCACATCCTCAAGCGCTCGCTGGCGCGCGAGGAGATCCACGAGGCGAAGGTGTCGGCGACGGACGGCGCCTTTGTCTATGAAGTGACGTGACCTGGGAGAGACCTTGTGGCCAACCGGTTCGAACAGGTTGACGAAGTCGTCGCCGACGCGATCACCATCGTTCTCTCTCAGCGGCCAGACGGGAAATTGGCGAAGGTCGTCTGCCCAAAGAGCGCCCACGAATCCCTGCCCCTGGACCGGATGACCGAGCCGATGGCGCCGAAAGACGCGCTGTCCGGCGCAGTCCGGCTCGCCAATCAGCTGAAGCTCGCGATCGTTGTCCTCGATCCCGATGGCGCATGGAAGCCGGAATGGGGCGCACTCTACCGCCGGCAGGATGATGCCGAGAGCGAGTGAGCGCGAACAGCGTCACGCGCCCCTGAAGCCAAGCTGGCTCGCGACCGGCCGTCCGAGCGATTTTCCAGCCTGTCGGGGGCGATCGATGAGCGCTTTGACGCGTCCGGGATTCCTGCGTGCGTCGATCGCCCTCGTCCTGCTCGCGGCGTCGCGCGCTCCGGCCGCCGCAGACTTTCGTGTCTGCAACGAGACTCGGTCGCTGATCAATCTCGCAGTCGGGACAAACGCCAGCGGAGATTTCTGGACCGAAGGCTGGTGGACGGTGACGCCCGGCTCCTGCGCGAGCCTGGTCCGAGGCCCGTTGACCGGGCGGTATCTGTATCTCTACGCGACCGACATTACCGGCGCGGACGTGCTCAAGGGCGCGGTGTCGATGTGCATCGACCGCGGCAAGTTCAAGGTGTTCGGCATCGAGAATTGCTGGCGGCGCGGTTTGCAGGCGGTTGCGTTCGCCGAAATCGACACGGCCGACTCGCCCGACTGGACGACCTTTCTCACCGAGCCCGGAAGATAAAGTCATTTGCCCTTCTTCAGGGACGCGATCGCGTCCTCCGGCAACACGTCGTAGAGCAGGCTGAGGAAGTCCCTGGAGGCGAGGTTGCGCGCCCGATCGAGAAGATACGGGACGGGACTTCGAGGGCTCGGCGCGCTGCATGTGCTGGGCGACGGCGTCAATCAGCGCCAAAGCTGCGGCGCGCGACGGCGCGGGTTCGGAGGCCGCGTGCGGAAACTCGGCGCCGGGGGCGCCCGCGAGGCTCTTGACCGGCACCGTGAACGCGCCGTCGGGACCAACGAATACGCGCGCGTTGTCCGCGTGCGGCGGCGCAAGAAGCTTCATCACTTCGTAGAGATTCTTGCCCAGGGTCTCCCGCGCCTGGCGGATCAGGAGCAGCGCCGGGCTCGTCGGTTCGGAAGCCGTGAAATAGCCCAGGGCGGAGGCGAGCGCGGCGTCCACCTCGGCCCGCGTGCTGAAAGTCGACGGCGCGGCGGCGGACGGCGCCGACTTACCTTCTGTGACCGCCTCGGCCGCCGTCTCGGGCGGGGGCGCCAGCGTGGGATCGCGCGTGATGAGGGCGCCGCGTACGAACTCCGCCATCTCGCGCACGAGCTTGTCGAGTTTGGGCAACTCGATCGCATTCTCGAAGCCGACACGCTCAATTGTCGCCGCCTTGATCGTCTGGAGCGCCGTCGACAGGCCGCTCAGGGTTTCGACAAGGTCGGCGATTTTTTCGATTTCGACCTCGCGCAAAAGCCGCTCGATCGTTTTTTGCGGCATGAATTTCTCGTCGGCGCTTGTCTCCTTCACGCCCTTTTCGTTCAAGCGCGTGACCGAGCGCGGCTCGGCGACGCCCGCCGCCAGCAAGTGGTCGCGAAAGGAGAGCGAGCCTTCGCGCGAGGTCTCGAGGAGAGGCGCGTATTGAAGCGGCAACAGGATGACCGAGTTCTCCTCGAGCGTCATCAACTGCCCGAGGCGCGTGGAATAATCGTCTCCCTCGGCCCGGGGATGCGCGCCGTCCCAATGCTCGCGCAAGAGCCAGCCAAGGCCCCCAATCCAGCGTCCGAAGCCTTTGACATCGCGGTTGAGGATCGAGAGCTTCGCTAGCAAAATGAGCAGGCGGACGTCGAGCGTCCGGCTGAGCAGTTTTTCGGCGGTCGTGAACCGGGCGGCAAAGTCGGCGCTGGCGCGGTTGAACTTGTAGTAGTCCTCCGCGCGGCTGCTAGGAAGCATCCCTTCCGTCCCCGCGATGAAATTGAGGAAATCCGCGTCGCCCGCGAGATCGAGATCGGGACCGCATGGGTCCTCGGGGGAGACCAGGGGGAGGGCGGCAGGGTCGAGGGGGACTTCCGGGGTGTGCTCGTTCATCGAGGGCTCTGGGGTTCGTGCGACGTGGAGACGACGAAGCTGACGGCTTGAGGCTTGGGATGACCGATCGATCTGCTGGCTGTCGAGCACTCAGCTTACCTCCTGCGAGGCTCGGCCAATAGTGCCCACCGCCAGCTGAAGCCGAGATTCGCGGCTTAGCCAATGGGTGGCGTGCCTCCTCCCGCCGCTGCGCTCCGACTCTGGATTGGAATTCCTCCCACCGGCCACGCTGACAGGAGGCCGGCCGCCGAGCAGATCAGCGGTCAAACCCCTGGCGCAGGCTTGCCAGACGTCCAAATAGGGGAGGTTCCTGAGTGAGCCTTGCAACAACAGCTAAACGCTTGACCTCTCCGTTCTGAAAGGCTGTCAGAAAGGCGCCGTAGTTCTTGAACGATACGCAGCCGTTCGAATCGCCGTTCGGCCCCAGCATGTAGGGGTGGGCGAGTAGTCCAACCCGGTTGAAGGAAAAGCCCCCGCCGATTGGATTCAGGCGCAACGCCTGAACACCGTGGAAAAGCGATTCGCGCAGCGTGAGCTCATAGAGATGCGGCGGCGTGGCGCCGTGGTCGCGCTCATCGACATAGCGGGGGTCGTCAATTCTGTCGCCCAAGCCCGAATGGGCCTCGAGACGCGTTCCGTTCGGCAAGTACACGGTGTGCGCAGTGATGTCGTAGATTGCGGTCAGCTTGTCGTATCCCGTCGCTGGCATTGAGGGCGGCGCAAGCACCAGTGGGCGGGGCGGCGGCAGAGGCGTGAGATCGTCCGGCGCGGCCGCGTCGAGCGGCGATGGTGCGATTCGCGGCTCGAAGATTGAGGCCGAGGCGGCAGGCGGAACGGCTTCGAGGCTCGCCTCTTGCGAAACGCCGAACTGGATCGGCGGCGGCTCGGGAAGCGAAAGCCGTTCGGGCTCGATCGTCTGGCTGGAGGAATTCGAAGCGGCCTCCGTCAAGGGCGGGGCCGCCGAAGCCAGCGCCGGCAAGGCTGCAGCCGTTTTCGGCGCCGCGGCTGGACGCAGCATCACCACGGTCCCGAGAAACCCAACCAAGGCCAGAGCGGCGAGGCCAAGACTGATCCCGAGCACGATCGGAAGCCAGTGCGGACGGCCGCCAACAGCCGAGGCCCGGTTCGCCTCTGGGCTGACGGGTTCTTTTCCCCGAGCGCCCGGATCGGAACCCTCCGGCGGCAAAGCCTGGGGCCAAGTGGGGTATGGCTCTTGCCCGGCGAACATGGCGGGGCCTCGGGAATCATTCTGCTACGCAAAGGAGCTATCCAAAACGTAGGAACTTACGATTACTCTGCGGATTTCGTTTCCGCTGTGATCCGGATCACAGCGGAAGCTTTCGGCCCGAAGCAGACCATTCCAGCACCGGCCGGCGTGGCGTCCGGCGCGCGGTGTCCTGGGGCTATGCCCCAGGCGTTAGCCGTCGACGCGCTTGAGAAACGCCCTATTATCGGGGGTTGTTAAGAATGCTTCCGCCGCGAGGACGCGATGGGTGACTCCCTCTCCCAGGATCAACGACAAGGCAAGCTCACGACGCCGCTCGGAGCGAACGCGCTCGTCTTGGCGAGTTTCAACGCGATCGAGGGCTTAAGCGAGTTGTTCGAACTCCGAGTGGAGGCGGTGAGCGATCAGGCCAATCTCGATTTCTCCTCCACGCTCGGGCTCGGCTCGACAATCGAACTCAAGACGCAGGACGACAAGTCGCGCTACTTCCATGGGCTTATGACCGAAGCGCGCTGGGCGGGAACCCAGGAGGACCTTTATATCTATCAATTGGTTCTGAGGCCCTGGCTGTGGTTTCTGACCCGGACTTCGGATTGCCGCATCTTCGCCAACATGACGCCGCTTGCGATCATCAAGCAGGTATTCTCCGACCGCGGCTTCTCTGACTTTCGCGATTCGACGACCGGCTCGCCGCCCACCCTGGAATATTGCGTCCAATATCGCGAGACGGACTTCAATTTCGTCTGCCGATTGATGGAGGAATACGGGGTCTATTATTTTTTCGAGCACTCGGACGGTAAGCACACCTTAGTGCTGGCCGACGGCAAGTCGAGCCATCGGCCCTCGCCCGACCTTAGCTCGGTCCCCTACAATCCGCAGGACGACGCTGGACGGCGCGAACAGCAATATCTCGAGACGTGGTCATTCGGACGCCGCGCGCAAAGCGGCGTCTTCGTTCTGGAAGATTACGGCTACAAGAAACCATCCGCCAACTTGCTCGCGCAGGCGCAAAACCCCGGCGGCTACGCCCACGATTCCATGGAGATGTTTGACTATCCGTACAGCTACGTGGACACGGAGGGTAATGACCTCGTAGATCAAGGAGTTGGCGAGAAGCTGGCCAAATACAAGGTCGAAGCGGCCCAGTCGCTCGACAAGCGCTGTGCATCGATGGGCGGGGCGGCGTCGCTGTTCGCCGGAACGCTGGTCAACCTCGAGCGCCATCCCGATCACGGTCAGAACAAAGAATATCTGGTGACGCATTGTTCGCACTCATTCGAAGCCCAGCTTTATCGCTCGGGCGGCGGCGCCGCGTCGGGTTACGCCGGCCATTACGAGATGACGCCGAGCGACCGCCAGTTCCGCGCCCCTCCCGTCACCCGAAAACCGGAGATTGTCGGCTTCCAGTCGGCGCTCGTCATCTCGGGTCCGAGCGGCGACAAAGAGATCGAAGTCGACAAGCTTGGCCGGATCCTCGTGCAATTCTATTGGGACCGCAAGAAGAAGCCGTCACGCCGGGTCCGGGTGGCGCAGGTCTGGGCCGGCAGCAATCGGGGCGCGCTGTTTACGCCCCGAGTCGGCGACGAAGTCCTGGTCACATACGAGGAGGGCGACCCCGACCGGCCGATTGTCATCGGCTCGGTCTATAACGGAACCAACACGGTGCCGATGACTTTGCCGGACAAGAAGGTCAAGTCCGGCATCCTCACGCTCTCCAGCACCGGTGGCAACGGCTACAACATGTTTCTGTTTGACGACACCGCCGGCAGCGAGAAAGTGAAACTGCGCGCGCAGAAGGATCTCATGTTCAAGGCGCTCAACGACGAGCAGCGCGACATCCTGCATGACCAGACCGAGAATGTCGGGAACGACGAGACGATCAACGTCGGGTTCCCCAGCGGCAGCGGCAATTTCACCTTGAACGCCCTCAACAAGGTCACGATCAACGTCGGCCCGCAAGGTTCGCCGCTGACCCAGCTGATTATGGACACGTCGAGCATTACGCTGAACGTTGGCCCGGGCGGCTCGATGAGCCAGATCATCATGAACCAAACGAGCATAAGCGTGCAGTCGACACAAATCACGGTCACGGGCAACGCGACCGTGAGCATTTCCGCGCCGATGGTCGATATCAATAGTTAGAGCTTGCGCGTTTCCGCAGCGCCCTCGATCGGGTCGAGCGGGGCCAACGAACGCCGTCCGCGACCGGCGCCTCGCGCTTGCGATGGGAGTCAGGGGTGTCCACACGTCTTCGTTTCAACACGGCGCAGCAGGTTTTCGACGCGTTTCCTAAAGTCACCGCGGAAATCGACCTTCGGCCTAGGGAGGAGCCGCCGCTCGATTTCGCGCGCAAGCTGCTTGTCCGGGCGCACAGGTTTGACGCGATTGTCTACACCGCCTGCCTGCTGCCGCGGCGCGAGGGCGTGTGGTGGGGTTGCCAGTGCGTGCGGGCGCTCGGCGGCAACCACGCCGACGACGCCCTCCTGGCTGCGGAAGCCTGGGTGCGCGACCCGGAGGAGGCCCAACGCCGGGCCGCACTCGAAGTCGCGGGGTGCGGCGACACCGGCGTCGCCACGACGTGGCTTGCCCTCGCCGCCGGCCACTCTGGCGGCAGCGTCACGGCCGAGGGCTCGTTGCCCGTGCGTGCATCACCGGACGCCACGGCGATCAACCTGAAAGCCGCAGTCATCCTGGCGATCGTGCAGCGCCCCATGCCGGACGTGTCGGGCTGGATTAACGCCTGCGTGGAGGCCGGCCTGCGCTTCGCGGATGGTCGCGACGCCAAAGTTGTTGCGCCGACAGGGGCGGCAATGAAAACCGGCGCCGCCTGATCTCCCGACGCACCGTCTACGCTTGCAGGCAAAACTGTTGCGGCGGAGCCGTTAGGGTATCATCTCGGTGGTTTCACCAGGATACACAATCGTGATGACTCCACCCATCATGCACGATAGCGTGCTGACGTCGTCGAGGGCGGGTGCGCCGTCGAGGATCACCGGGGGCGAGACCGCCCCGGTTACCCAAGGAGCGGGTGTGACGGGAATACACGGCACTGGCGTTGGCGTCCCCATGGCGGCGGCCGTCGCTGAGACAAATGCGGGATTGCCGGGCGATATGCACATGCCGAAAGTCATGACGTTGACCATCGGGATGTGGTCATTGATGTTGGCAGCCGGCTGATCGCTTGTGATCATTCGGTGGATCGGAAGCACGATCAGGGTGCTGGTGCTGGCCCCGAATGGGCACATCAGGGTTGCGCCGTTGCAGACGTGAAAAGGCATCGAACCGTCTCCTTCGGGCGGCCGGTTCTAACGATCATCTTCATCGCGTCGATGACTGGACGGAACCGCCTGGCCTCGTTGCACCGCTTGGCCATGACCTAATGTCGCTCGATCCTAACTGCATTGCAATTCGGGACTTGTCGAAGCAGGGGAATAGCTAGCTATACAACCACGCGAGCACGTCCGTCCCGCAGATTGCCCGCGCATCATGTCTCTTGCGAAAAGACTCTACCCCTCATTGTGAATGACTCGGGCGACTAGGCCGACGCTAGCGACGCCAATCCAGCCGGGCGCGGCGGCGGAGCTTGCCGAGACGGCGCCAATTCTAACGACGCCGATCAGCGAAGCCTCGGCGAGGTCCGCTCTCGTCGTTGGAGCGCGCGTCGCTATCGGCTTCTCTTCCGTCACTGCAAGGCCCGCGTGTTGACGTTGAGCATCGACGGCAGAGTGAGGGACTGCACCTTCCCGCCGCGCATCTTGGAGCGAAGCTCTTCGGCGATCTTCGCCGCGTCCTCTGCGTCTCGGATGATTTGCGGCTGTATGACGATGATGAACTCGGTGCGCACGTCCGATGTTCCCGTCGTACCGAACGCTGCGCCGACATAGGGAATCCGGTTGAGTATCGGTACGCCCTGGCGCGTTTTTTCCTGTTGGCCGCTGGTTAATCCGGCGAGCAGCACCGTCTGTCCGCTTACGACCGAGATCTTGCATTGGACTTTGCTTGGCGATCGGACGCCCCGAGGAGAGGGTTATCATGCCTTGCGCGCGCGGATCGATGGTGTAGCCGACACCCAGAATGACGCCGAGGACGGCCTTGGCGACATTGGAGATTGGGCTGTTCTCAAAATTGAGGGTAAAGCAATCGCCGCCCTCGGCGTCAGGGTGCACGCTATCCGCCGCGCTGAACCGGTTCCGGCTCGGGCCCCCAAGCTCCGGTCGGCCGACCTGCAGCCTCGTTTCGCCAAGCCTACGGGCGGAGGCGAACCCTCGGCCCCGCAGCCGCGCGGCTTTTCGTTTTTCGCGGACGACATCGGCGGCGTTCTGTGGCCGGTTCTTGCTTTGCTCTAGATACGATGTGCCGCAGGAGCTCAACATCGGAAACGCCAAGGCGACGAACGCCAAACGCCAGGCAGGGCGAGCCGTTTTCATTCTTGCCTGGTCGAAGTTGCGGTTCAGACCTGAGGTCGACACGATCCTTGAGCGCATCAGTTGATGACCTGATTGACCGAGAGAAGCGCCGTCATCACGGAGACGATGAGCCCGCCGACAATTGCGCTGATAAAGATGATGGCGAGCGGGCCGACAATTCCCATCATTCGATCCAGGCTTCGCTGGAGCTTGGACTCGTAGAAATCGGCGACGCGCCCCGCCAGCATGGGCAGCTGTCCCGAGTCCTCACCCAGGCGAAGCGTCCTCACCGCCATCGGCGGCAGCGCCTTGGTCGTGGTTAAGGCGTCGGAGAGCTTGCCGCCGCGCCGCACCCGATCGACGAGATCGGACCACTGTGCGATTCCGCCGGGGGCTGCCATGATGTCGGCGAGGATGCGCAGGCTCGCGGTGAGCTTGACCCCGCTCGAAAGCAGCAGCCCGAGATTGCGGCAGAACAGCCCAGCGCGATGATATTCCATCGCTGGACGAACCACCGGCAATCGCGAAACATACCAAACGAAACGGCTCCGCACCTCGCGACAACAGCCAGATCGCGACAAACACAACCAGGGCGCCCGCTGCGAGTGCTTGGGCGTTCCCGCGCATGAAGTCCGAAGGGCTAAGGAATGTGGCGAGGACCGGGTCCAGTTTTGGCGTTGAAGTCGCGGAACACATTGGCGAATTGGGGAAGCACGAATCCGAGAAAGAAGATCATCGCGCCGGCCCGCCGCGAGCAGCAGAAAGGCCGGATAGCGGAGCGCGTCGCTGAGCCGGCGGCGAAGGGCTTCGCCGCGCTGACGCTCCGCGCTCAGAGCCTCGAGGATCGAAACCAGCGTGCCCGACGCCTCGCCGACGCGCGCCAACGCGACGTAAATCGGCGGGAAGACTTCAGGGTGGGCGGCCAGCGCCTCGCCGAAACTCTTTCCCGACAGGATTGACCCGGTCAGCGCGGCGAGCGTCGGCCGGATGCGCCCGGCGTCGGGATCGGTCGCGAGCAACTCCAACGCATCGTTGATGCGGGCGCCCGTGCGCAGCAGGAGCGCGAGATCGGCGGTGAAGATCGTCAAATCTTCGGCACGCGGGCGCGAGAACGGCGCGAAGGCATCAACCTTGCGCTTGCCCTGCGCCGCGCTCTCCTCGGTGACGGCCTCGATGGGGATCAGACCCAGATACGCGATACGTTGGGTGGCTTTCGTCGCGTTTGGCGCGTCGAGATCCCCACTGACGACGTCGCCTGCAGCGGTCAAAGCGCGATAGCGAAATCTCGGCATGGGCTCACCTCACCATCGCCACGCGCAGGACCTCCGAGATCGACGTGACCCCGGCCCGGCACTTCGCCATGGCGTCCGACACCATCGGGGTCATGTCCGCCCGTGCGGCGGCTTCGTTGAGCACGCCGGACCCGGCGTCGCGCCCGATGAGATCCCGCACCTCGTTCGTGATCTCCAAAGCCTTGAAGACGCCGACGCGGCCGCGATAGCCGACGCCGCCGCATCGCTCGCAACCCTTGGGCTCGAAGATGACGTCGCCTGTGGCAAGGCCGCACAATTCAAAGCGCGGATCTGCGGCCAGGTCGGCGGCGGCGAGTTGACGCTGCGCCTTGCAGCGATCGCAGAGCAGGCGCACCAGCCGCGGCGCCAAAACTGAACGCAATGTCGATTTCAGCAGGAAGCCTTCGACGCCAAGATCAATCAGCCGCGGGACTGCGGCCAGCGCTGTTTCGGTATGCAGCGTCGGGAGCACGAGATGGCCCGTCGACGCGGCATGGATCGCGGTATTCGCGGTCTCGGCGTCGCGCGCTTCGCCGACCATGATGACGTCGGGGTCGAGGCGCGCGAACGCGCGCATAGCCGTGGCGAACGTCAGGCCGATCGCGGGTTTGACCTGCGACTGATTTATCCCGGGGATTTCGTATTCGATCGGGTCCTCGATCGTGAGGATTTTGCGAAACGGCGTGTTCAACGCCGACAGCATGGTCGCGAGCGTCGTCGTTTTGCCGCTGCCGGTCGGCCCAGTGACGACAACCATACCGTGAGGAAGATCGAGCGCGCGGCGCAACTTCCGTTCGTCAGCCGTCGATAGGCCAAGCTTGCCGATCTCCAGCAACCCGCGATCGCGCGGCAAAAGCCGGATGACGGCTGCCTCGCCGTGATGTGTCGGCATGGTGGTCACCCGGATGTCGACCTCGAGTCCAGCGACACGCATCCGTGCGGCGCCGTCTTGCGGCAATCGGCGTTCGGCGGTGTTGAGGCCCGCCAGAATTTTTATGCGCGAGATCAAGGCTTGCCGCACGATCTGCGAGGGAAGGGCAAAGGCCTCAGCAGACCGTCGACGCGGATGCGCACGGAAACACCCGTGCGCATCGGCTCGATGTGGATGTCGCTCGCGCGCATCTCCACCGCCTTTTCGACGAGGTCGTCGACGGCGCGCACCGCTCCGTGCCGGGACCTGCGCGATCGGAGCGAGCGAGGCGCGCGGCGTAGCGGCGACCGTCACCACGATGCGCTTGTCGTCCAGGTTGACGGGGGCGCTCCAGCCGAACGCTGCGTCGCTCGACCTCCATGGTGTCAGGCGGTCGATTTGCTCTCTCACGACGCCCTCGAGAAAGTCGGCGGCGCGAAGCGGCAGTTCGAGTTGGCGGAAGACGAAGCGCGAAGGCGCCAGGACAATTTCGACCCGACTTCCGGCGAGCAGCGAATGGGTCTTGGTTGAGATGGAACCGACGAATTCGCCTCCCTCCAAGCGCAACGGCGGACCGATCTCCGCCGCGCGACTTCGTTTGTCTCTCCGCGTCGGCTGGAAATCGCCGTCCGGGCCCTCGACGAGCTCGAGCCGGCGACCGCGGCGCAAAACCTCAGCCATGCGCAGAAAGCCAAGCGCGGAATTGTCGATCCATCGCCAAAGCCACGCGGTTGGGCTTTGTCACGTCGTCTTACTCAGCGCTCGAAAATTGTGGTCTGGCTGAATCAACGTGTCCGAACGCCGTTCCGTGATGGGGAGAACGGGAAGGGATACGGGTTCCACGTCGCCGAAAAGGCCGCGGCCAAGCAAAAACGTTGGCCGCAGCTCCATTGAATTGATATTCAGGACCTGTCGCGTCGTGCGATCGTAGGCGATCGCGCTGTTGCCGGGAGGATTGTTGGTGGGGGAGCCGCCTAGGAGTGATGGCCTCCGGTCACCGGGCCGGGATTGGATCCAATATCAGCGGGGGGCAAGCCCGTGCCCGGTCGCCGCGAGCAAGTAGAACTCTGCCTCGAGATATTCGAGGTTCAGAGCGAACTCGAGAATAGCGACATCGAGGTTGGCCTGCGCAGCTGAAGCGTTGGTCTGGCGAAAGCCTGTCACGCCAATAGCGGCGGCGTCCGCCGCCCCCAGGCCGAGGCCGCGAAGAAAGTTTCGCCGCGCCGATCTTTTCGTCAGGTCGCCAGTGTTAGATTGACCAAGGATCCTCGCCGTTTCCAACCCATTGATTCGATTTTCCATGGAGCCCGCTCCCTCTTGCCAAAGACAAAGCGCTAAGCACTGGTGACCCGCAGGCCCGCAATCGGGCCTCAAAGGGGGTTACGGAAGCCTCAGAGAAAGTTTCGCGACTGAGAAGAGATTCGTAGATTTGGCCACCGAATGCCGAAGGGGAGCGGGCCTTGTCGCTCAATCGAAATCCGGCCAACGCTTATGCAATCGTCGGCCTCGGCAAAAATGTCAGCGGCCGCCCCTGGGGAACCCGAAGGGCACACACAGGAGGAGCTCCGGGTCAGCCCTCCCGACACGCTCGCCCATCCGACGGTTGCTGATCGCCCGTTCGGTCTATAGGCGAAGACTTGGACGCGATCGCGTGGCTCGGCCGATCCACGGAGAGCAACTGAACAAGGGCGCTCGCACATTTTGTGCTGGCCTCGGGTCTCGCGCCTCGCGTCGGAGAGACGCAGTCGGCGATTTAGGTCGGACTCGGCTTCGATGCCACCTTCCCGAAATATCGCTTTCAGCCGGAGCAGTCGGCGACGATCCGGTTTTCCTGGCTCGACGCGAGGGGCGCAAAGCAGCGCGCAAAAAGGAGATTCCGTTATGCCAACATCAACGAACGCAATTGAAGCGCTGATCGCTTCGCATCGCGCCGCAGTGGTCGCAATCGACCGGCTCAGAGACGACGTAGACGAGGGAGAGCTCACGACCGCCGTCTTTACGAAGACAGCTACGATGCAGGCTCTGGTGGAAGCACCATGTGATGACGAGGCGTTTTTCGCGAAGCTCGCGTACCTCCTAGCGGACAAGATCCGCACGGATGGTCGGCCCGATATCGACAACGGGTTTGGCGCGCTCGCAATCGCCGTCTCTGCCTGGCTCTCCGAACGTGGCCTCTGATCGCAGGATCGTCGATCGGGAAACCGAGGGGGCGGCTTTCGGGCCGCCCTTTTTCATTTCACGTGCGCTTGGCGTAGGCTAAAGGGAACGCGGCAATGAAAATCTCTCCTACCTCATCGGCCTTTCGGCCCTGGCGCTTTTGGGGCCTCGCCCAACTCGGGGCGCAGGCGCCCTTGTGTGTCGGGGCGAGGACTCTGTTCGGCGGCGCGACCGTCCTGTTTGCCCAAGTCCAATGCGGCCTTGATGCGGAGGGCGTCGCCCTGCAGCAGCAACAGGGGAGGACGCCCGCGCCGGCCTCGGTCGCTACGGCTACGGCCCCGGTCCAGATCGAACGTCCCGCGCCGGAGCCCGCCTTCAACTCACCGACCGGCTTTGGCGCTTGCGTCTGCGCCCCCGGCGGCTCAACCCGTCGCGAGCTCGCCCGGACATGGTGCGATCGCGCCGCTCAATCGACGGGGCTCGCCGGCAGGCTATGCGGGCCAAGGGCTGGTCGACGAATAGGTTCTACATGACGCCCTACGCGGCCGAATTCGCCCGCGAAGGGCAGGCCGAAGCCACCGCCGGGGCTATCTGCGCCGGCGAGCAGGCCGGCCTTGCGATGGCGCAATCTAAAACAACAGAGAGTATAGGGCATTAGGGGGCGGCCGCTTATGACGGCTCCAATGCTACACAAAACGAAAGGAGGGAAAGCCTAATGCGCTGGATTATTGTTATTCTTTCCATGAACGCGAGCGGCCATCCGTTCATTCAAAACAGCAGTTGGATGGATCAGCCGGGCTATCTGTCGCTTGAAGCCTGCGAGGAGGACGTGCCGCGCCAAAAGGCTCTGCATCCGGATTCGACTGTCAGCGCTTTGGGAATGTCTTGCAGTGGATTTCACCCAGTCGAAAACGTTGGTCCCCAATGCTGCCGGCAACCGGCAGTAGGGGGGGTAGTTCAATGAGATCGAAGCTGTTGGCGTTGGCCTTCGTCGCCTTGGGCGGCGGGGCGCATGCTCAAACGCTCCCGCTCCCGCCGAACTTCCCACCGAGATCCGCTGAAGGCCTATTGCGCAGCCGCGGGCGACACCATACCGGCGATCTTCGGCGACGGTCGGCACGCCTCCCCGGTCGAATGGCGATGCGTCAAAAGCGCGGTCTATACGTGCCTAGCCGGAGCCGATGGCGTGGCGTGCAGCGCCCGCAGCCGAAGCCGGATACCGCGGCCCGGTATGGTCGACGCCTGCCGGGGGGACGGCCAGCTGTCCGTTGCGAGCGGCGCGATGGGCTACGTTTGGCAGTGGGATTGCCGTGACGGCAAGGCGGCTATCGCCGGTCCGCAAATCATGCTCTGGCATACAGGCAAGACCTCCGAGAAGTTCGACGCTGAGGGCTATGCCGAGAGCGAATGGCACGCTCTCTTGGAGGGCACGTCATGACCCGCATCACCATCGCCGCCACATTGCCGCTCGGCTCCGTCGCCGTCGATCCGGAACGGCACCGAACGGCTGTGTGGGGATCGGGCTCGATCCCACCGTGGTCGCTAAGCTCAAGGCCCGGCGCGGCCAGGAGAGAGCTACAGCGACGTGATCGTGCGGCTGGCGAGGGGCTGAGGGAATTGCGCGAAGCGCCTCGTCGATCCTTGAGCCCACAAGATAACGTGCGGCCCCTAACTAACTACCGTCGCTATCCAACTAAGTGATTGATTTATTTGGCTGGGGGACCTGGATTCGAACCAAGATTGACGGAGTCAGAGTTCCGCTGTTCTACCGTTGAACTATCCCCCAACGGCGCCGAAGACGCGTCTTTGCGCGGGCATGGCGGGTCAATAGCGAAGCGAGGCGGGCGGCGCAAGCGGTCCAGTCTATCGCCGCGCCGTTGAATCGGGGTGCGCCCGCGACCGTATGAAGACCATGGGGCCTGTGCCGGCGCGGGTCCACTTGGATGACGCCGCTGCTCGGCTTCGCGGGATTCGGCTGCGTCCCGCTCGACTGCGCTGAAATAGGCGCGACTGGCCAGTTGTGAGCTTTCAGAAGGTTGTCCATTTGGTTTGAGCCGTGAACGCTGATGTCGCCAAACCTCAGTGATTCGCGGAGAACCGAATGTACATGCACGAGAATGCGTCCCTCACGCCGAAAGGTCGAGAGGCGATGGTGCGGAGCGTGATCGAAGGGGGCCTGTCGAACGCTTCGGCGGCGCGGGCGTTTCGCACCACGCCGAAGACCGTCGCCAAATGGATCGAGCGGTTCGAGGCCGAGGGCGTGGCTGACTTGCGCGACCGTTCGTCAAGGCCCCACTCATCGCCAAGCCAAGCAACGTCTGCCGTCTGCGCGGCGGCTCGAGGGTTTGCGAAGGCAGCGCCACACCGGCGAGCAGATTGCCGCCGAGGTCGGCGTTTCGCCCGCTACCGTCAGCCGCGTTCTCAAGCGGCTGGGCCTCAATCGCCTGTCGGCGCTCGAGCCTGCCGAGCCAGTCCGTTGCTGCGAACGGGCCGCCCCAGGCGAGATCATCGACATCGACATCAAAAAGCTGGGCAAGTTCAGTCGGATCGGGCATCGGGTCACCGGCGACCGCACCGGCCGAAGCAATACCCGCAGGGTCGGCTGGGAATATGTGCATCTGGCGGTCGACGACCATTCCCGTCTCGCCTACTCGGAGATCCTGCCCAACGAAAAGCGCAGCTCCTGCCTGCGTTTCCTGTTCAACGCCCTGCGCTTCTTTCGAAGCCTCGGCGTCAAGATCCAGCGCGTCATGACCGACAATGGCTCAAGCTTCCGGTCCTTCCGATACGCCAAGGCGCTGCGCCGGCTCAGGATCAAGCATCTGCGCACTAAACCTTACACCCCCAAAACCAACGGCAAGGCCGAGAGATTCGTCCAGACAAGCCTGCGCGAGCGGGCTTACGCCAGGGCCTACAGCACCTCCGACGAGCGCGCCGCTGAGCCGCCCCTCTGGCTCCGCCGCTACAACTGGCGTCGACCCCATGGCAGTCCTGGCGCAAAGCCTCCGATCACCAGACTCACGCTAACCCAGGACAACCTGGTGAGGCTCCACAGCTAGTTGACGGGTCGCGGACGCCAGCGCGCCGCCGGTCCCGGAATAGGGCGGTGCGGCTCAGACCTGCTCCACCGCGACCACGCCGGGCGCGGCCTTGAGCGCGCCGGCGATCGCAGCGCTGACCGAGTAGCGGCCGGGCAGGCGGATTTCCACCTCGCCGTGCTGCGGCCCGAGGATCAAGACCAGCGACACCTCGCCCTCGCCGGGCGCGGTCAAGCGCCGCTCGATCGATTCGAGCGGCGCCTCGTCTCGGACAAACACCCGTAGCCCCTTTTGGACCTTGGCGGCGGCTTCGGCGAGCCGCTCGACGTTGACGATGCGCGCCCGCACGTCCTCGCCTTCGACTGACGCCTGAAGCGTGACCAGAACGTCCGCGCCTTTCTCCAGAAGATCTCGGAACTGGCTCAAGCCCTCCTGAAACATGATCGCCTCATAAGTTCCGGAGGGATCGGAGAGCTGCACGATGCCGATCTTGCCGCCGTTCCTCGTTCGCCTTTCGTAGCGGTCGAGCACGCTCGCTCCGAGCCGCGCGGTCGAGGCGCCGTTGCGCACAGATCGCGCGAACTCGGCCCATCGCGTGGCCCTCAGGCGCTTGAGCGCCGCGTCGTAAACTTCGAGCGGGTGACCGGAGAGGAAGAAGCCGACCGCGTCGAATTCGCGCGTCAGCCGCTCCGACTCGGTCCAGGGGGCGACTGCGCGCGCTCGGAGCGGCGCCGCCTCCGGTTCCCCGAACAGCGCGTTTTGTCCGGCCGCTTTCTGCATCACCTCGCGATTGGCGATCGCCAGCATCGGCTCGATCGCCGCGAAGGCCGCCGCTCGGTTGGACTCCAGGCCATCCAAGGCGCCAGCGGCTGCAAGGCTTTCCAGCGCCTTCTTGTTGATGGCGCGGGGATCGAGCCGCGCCGCCATCTCGCCGAACGAAAGGAACGCGCGGTCCCCGCGCGCCCGGACCAGCCCCTCGGCCTGCGCTTCGCCGACCCCCTTGATCGCGCTCAGCGCGTAATGGATGGTCGGCGCGCCGGCCTCCGCGCGCACATCGAAATCGACCATGGACTCATTGACCGACGGCGGTACGACCTTGATGCCGAGCCGCTGCGCCTCAGTGCGGAACTCGGCGAGCTTGTCGGTATTGCCCTTGTCGAGTGTCATTGAGGCTGCAAGGAATTCTGCCGGATGGTTGGCCTTGAACCAGCCGGTCCAGTAGGCGATCAGCGCATAAGCCGCTGCGTGGCTCTTGTTGAACCCGTAGTCGGCGAACTTGGCGAGCAAATCGAAGATCTCGTCAGCCTTGGCGCGGGTGAGGCCGCGCTCAATCGCGCCGTCGACGAAGCGGGCGCGCTGCGCATCCATTTCCTTCTTGATCTTCTTGCCCATCGCGCGGCGCAGCATATCGGCTTCGCCGAGCGAATAGCCCGACAGCGTCTGCGCGATTTGCATCACCTGTTCCTGATAGATGATGACGCCATAGGTCTCGCGCAGGACAGGCTCGATCATCGGGTGGATGGTGTCGGGCTTCTCGTGGCCGAGCTTGCGGGCGCAATAGGTCGGAATATTCGCCATCGGGCCGGGGCGATAGAGCGCGACCAATGCGATGAGATCCTCGAACCGGTCTGCGCGCATGTCGACAAGCGCCTTGCGCATGCCGCCGCTTTCGACCTGGAACACGCCGATTGTTTCGCCCCGACAGAGCATCGCGTAGGTCTTGGCGTCATCGAGCGGGATCTTGCCAAGGTCGATCGCCACGCCGCGCCGGGCGATCAGATCGACCGCCCGCCTGAGGACGGTCAGCGTCTTCAAGCCCAGGAAATCGAACTTCACCAATCCAGCCTGCTCGACCCACTTCATGTTGAACTGGGTGGCCGGCATCGCCGACTTTGGATCGCGGTAGAGGGGGGCGAGCTCAACCAGCGGCCGGTCGCCGATGACGACGCCGGCGGCGTGGGTCGAGGCGTTGGAATAAAGCCCCTCGAGCCGTTCGGCGATCGCCAGCATGCGCGCGACCTTCTCGTCGGCCAGCGCCGCCTCCTGCAGGCGCGCCTCGTCGGCCACCGCCTGCTTGAGGGTGACCGGATGAGCCGGGTTCTGCGGCACGAGCTTGGCGAGCTTGTCGACCTGGCCGAGCGGCATTTCGAGCACCCGGCCGACGTTGCGCAGGACGCCGCGCGCCAGGAACGAGCCGAACGTGATGATCTGCGCGACGCGGTCAGCGCCATAACGGTCGCGCACATAGCCGATCACTTCGTCGCGCCGGTCCTGGCAGAAGTCGATATCGAAATCGGGCATCGACACCCGTTCGGGATTGAGGAAGCGCTCGAACAGAAGGCCAAACCGTAGCGGGTCGAGATCGGTGATGGTGAGGGCCCAGGCGACGACCGAGCCCGCGCCCGAACCGCGCCCCGGTCCGACCGGGATTCCTTGCGCCTTGGCCCATTGGATGAAGTCGGCGACGATAAGGAAATAGCCGGCGAATTTCATGTTGACGATGACGTCGAGTTCGTAGGCGAGGCGGCGGGCGTAGTCTTCCTCGCTGCGTCCGGGCGCGAGGCCGTGCGCGGCGAGGCGGGCGCTCAAACCCTCGCTTGCTTGGCGCCGGAGCTCCCCCTCCCCGTCGAGAGCGGCGCCGGAAGCGACTGAAAAGCGTGGCAGGATCGGCTTTCGCGTCAGCGGCCGATAGGCGCAGCGCAGCGCGATCTCCACGCTGGCCTCAGTCGCCTCGGGGAGATCGGCGAACAATTCGGTCATTTCCGCGCGCGTTTTGAACCGGTGCTCGGGCGAGACGCGCCGGCGCTCGGGCGTCGACACCACCGCGCCTTCGGCCACGCAAAGCAGCGCGTCATGCGCTTCATAGTCGGAGGGGCCGGCGAAATAAGGCTCATTGGTCGCAACCAGGGGCAAGTCGAGTCGGTCAGCAAGACCGACGAGCTCGGGCTCGATCGCGCGCTCGCGGTCCAGCCCGTGGCGCTGAATTTCGACATAGAGCCGCGAGCCGAGAACCTCAGCCAGGCGCCTGAGCCGGCTTTCAGCCAGGTCGCCAAGTCCTGCTCTCAGCGCCCGGTCGATGGGCCCGGCGGGGCCGCCGGTCAGCGCGATGAGGCCCCGGCTGTCTTTGAGCGCGTCGAACGGGATATGCGGTTCATCGCCATCGGTAGGATCGAGCCAGAGCGCGGAGGCGAGGCGCATCAGATGGCCGTAGCCGGCCTCGTTCTGCGCCAGGAGCACGATCGGCGCCCGCGCATTGTCCCGTTCTAGCCCACGCAAAAAGGAGGGGGCCGCATCGCCGAAATCGACTGTTGTCTGCGCTCCGATGATCGGCTGCACGCCGCTTTTGGCGAGCTTCTCCGAGAATTCGAGCGCGCCGAACAAGTTGTTGGTGTCGGTGATCGCCAATGCCGGCATGGCGTCGGCTTTCGCGAGCTTGGCCAGCATCTCGATCGTAAGCGCGCCCTCGCGCAGCGAATAGGCGCTGTGCACGTGAAGATGCACGAAGCCGACGGCTTTGATGATAGACGAGTCCATGCGTTCATTGTCGCAAGCGCGGGCGCCTGGGTCGAGGGTGGGCGGGGCAGGGGCTGTGGATGACGCCCCCCTCTCCCCAGGGGAGAGGAGCAGGGGGTGAGGGTTGGGGATGAGGGGCACGGGGCTGCTCAAGACCCCGATCGGTTTGCATGGCCAACTGGGCGAGCGCATAGTTCGCGTACCGGTAAAACGCCGCGCCCGATTGAAACCCCGCCATGTCGCAAAGCTATCACACAGATTTCTACGCCTGGGCGATGGAGCAGGCCGCGCTCTTGCGCGAAGGACGCTTGGCCTCCGCGGACGTCGCCAATATCGCCGAGGAGATCGAGAGTATGGGGCGAGCGGAGAAGCGCGAACTCGTCAATCGGCTCGCGGTGCTTCTTCTACATCTGCTCCAGTGGCGTTTCCAGCCCGGCTTTCGCAGCCCGAGCTGGAATTCGAACATCCGCGAGCAGCGCATTCGCCTGCGCGACCATCTCGAGGACAACCCGAGTCTCAAGGCCCACCTCGACGAAGCCTTGGCCCGAGCATACAAACTCGCCGTCATTGCCGCAGCGCGAGAGACCGGTCTCCCTGAAGCGGACTTTCCCAAAGCGCGGCCCTATGGCCTCAAGCAGGTCGTTGACGACGAATTCTGGCCCGATTGAGCAGAGGTCGACGCCCTTGGCCGGGCCGACGAGGCGGCCATGCTCCGGGCGCGGTATGGCCTTGCCGGCGGTCCGGCGGCTTGAGGCCTGCGCGTCACGAGCCGACGGCGCGGGCGATAAGCGCGATCATGACCAGAAACGCTCCCAGGGCGGCGATCTCGGTAATGTCGCGTAAGGCGTAAGCAGCGATGGGATGCATTTTGGTCTCCTTGATCAGGATAGGTTCACTTTATGTTCTTCTCCTGTTCCTGTCAACTCAACCGGCGGAGCGGATTGTCCAAACGGATCGCTTGGTTAACGTAGCGGCATGAAGGTAGAGAGGGAAGCCGTCAGAACTTGAGCTGACGGGTTCAGGATTTCCGCGGCCCCGCGTTCGTCGGCCCTGGGTCCGACCGGCGCGAGGTGACCAGGCAACACGAAGTTGACGGGGCGACTGGCCTATGCGTTTAAGTGTTTCCAAGTATTGATGACCAATGACGGTCGTCTAAGATAGGAACCGCCGGCCATGATAGACGCGATTATGTTCAGTTCAGCGCCTGCCCATCATACGCAAGATGCCATCGACCACCTTACCAGGCATCCAGTCGTTTTCTGGACAGTTGACTTTCGTATTGCCATCGACGATGATTGGAAATTCCCTCTCGCGGGCTACATTCATCTCGCCGGCGATCAGGTCAGATTTAAAGCTAAGATAGAGGCGATTTTTCACTACAATAGTGACCATTATGATTTTGAGACTTTGAAGCCAGGGGCGTGGCGAGCGCATTTTCACAAACATGCTGAAGGAGGCAAGTTCTCGTTTGTGATCTCCGAAATTGTTGAGTTCACCTGGCCGACCTTGAACTTCGAGAAGCTCGACGGCCAAAGGGTCAAGCGTCCGCCTGAGGGGTATATTCGGGTCCGCCACCCTGAAAAATCGGTCTAGGGATTAGACTTCCATACTCTCGATCGCCATTCCGGGTTGAGAGACAAGCCCTGATCGATCGCGAAACGTCTCGACCCCCTGTTCTCAGAAATCTCCAGCCGTCATGGCCGTGAAGCGGCCTTTCCTTTGTCCTCACCCCTTCCGGGTCGGCTAGCCGCGCGGGGACTCCCATCGGTATTTTCATAACTACCCTTCCGATCGGCCGAGTTACGTCAGGGCCAACGCAGGGCTTTGAGCCGCTCTCCCGGACGGCCCCTCGAACACAATGCAGCCAATTCCACCGAATGCCTGACGCTCGAGACAAGACATGACCGGATGCCACCCAAACACCCGCCAGAACGCTTCTGGCGGTTTACGACTTCCGCCGTCCTGCCTTTGCCGGTACCGAATCGAGCTCGGGATAGTGGCGGAAGACCCCAGATTCGTTGAAGGGAATGCGGCGGTCGGAGGCGAGATACGCCGCGACCTTTGGGAGCTCCGCAACGGACGCCGCCAGCGCCGCCAGCGCCGGATAAAGCTTGGCTGCATCGGCAAATGCGTGCGGGAAGGCATAAGCCATGCCCGCCCAGATCTGGAACAGCGACAGGTCGACGGCGGTGAGGCCGGGGCCGACGGCGTGCGCTGGTCCCGCCGGGTTGTCGCTCAACACCCGCTCGAAATAGCCGAGATATTTCGGCACGCGGTGCTGAAGGAAGGCCGTGGAGCGGGCCTTGGCCTCCTTCTTCTGGTCCTCGTAATAGAGGTTCGTCCCGATCGGGTGATGCGTGTCGTGGACCTCGGCAATAAAATCCGTGATCGTGAGCTGCAGCCCATGGACGAAGATGCGCCCAGCCTCGTCCTTCGGCGCAAGGCCGAGCTTGGGGCCGAGATAATGGAGAATGTTGGCGACGTGCGAAATGATCATTTCGCCGTCGCGCAGAAACGGAGGCGCGAACGGAGTCTGCGGGGCGCCGCCCTCAAGCATCGCCGTCATCGCTTTCACGCCGCGCCCGGTTCCTCGTTCGCGCGCGACGTCGACATAAGGCGCGCCCGCCGCCTCGAGCGCGAGGCGCGCAAATTCGCCGCGCCCCTGAATGCCCGGCCAGTAGTAAAGCTCGTAGGGCATATGGGATCCTCGCTTGAGGGTGAACGCGACGACGTCGCTGGAAGGCCGAGCGGCCGCCCTGGCGCTATGGCTTGCCGGCCTCACGCGGATCGATCTGCGGGCGCATGCGGTCGGCGGCTTTGACATAGCGGCGCGCGTGATCGAGCAGCTCGCCGTCGGTCGGATGGTCCGCTTTCTCCACGCCCTCGACATGCGCCCGGATCGCCGGATGCTTCTCGGCCAGGAATTTGGCGAAAAAGTCCTTCTCCTGCGCTGGGCCAACAATGAGGATTGCGCCAGCTTCGGCGATCGCTTTCGCGACATCCTCGAAGAACGGCTTGTTATCTTCAATCCGGTGGCCGGTGCGCTTCTCGCGCGGATGAATGTCGCGCACGACATGATCCTTGACTACCGTCCTGTCAGCGTCTTCGACGTTGAAGTGGAAAACGCGCGCCTGTTTGTGATCGATCCAGACGACGGCGTGATAATGATCGGCCATTGCGGCCTCCTTGCGAGGATCAGCGTTTGACCCTACCGCGGCGTAAGAGGCTGCGCTATGACCCGCTTCATGCGGAAAAATGGCAACGCCGAGAAGACCGCTCCCGCTCCGCCCGACAAGGCCGCGTCATACGAGATCGGCGAGGAGGAAGCGGGCATGCGGCTCGACCGATGGCTCCATCGCCGGTTTCCGGAGGTCGCGAATTCGCACCTGATGCGGATCGTGCGCAAGGGCGAGGTGCGTGTCTCCGGCAAGCGGGCGGACGTTTCGACCCGGCTTGCGACCGGCGAAAATGTTCGCGTGCCGCCGCTCAGGATCGCCGCTCCGCAGGGGCCAGTTGTCACTCGCGCCAATCCCGCCGACCTCGAGGCGATCCGCGCAATGATTCTGTTCGAGGATCGCGACGTGCTGGTGCTCAACAAGCCTTACGGCCTCGCCGTCCAGGGCGGCTCGGGGACCAAGCGCCACATTGACGGCATGCTCGAAGCGCTCGCCGACAGACAAGGCAATCGGCCCGTTCTTGTTCATCGGCTAGACCGCGACACGTCGGGCGTGCTGCTGATCGCCAAATCGCGCAAGATAGCGGCGGAGCTTGGCGAAATCTTTCGCTCGCGCCGGGCAAAGAAGATCTACTGGGCGCTGGTCGAGGGCGTGCCGAAGCCGGGGCAGGGGCGCATCTCGATGTTTCTCGCCAAGGGCGAGGCAATGGGCGACGCGCGCGGGCAGGGCAGGGCGGACCTCGAGCGGATGCGGGTCGCCAAGCACGGCGATCCCGACGCCCAGCATTCGCTGACTCTCTACGCGGTCGTCGACAAGGTCACGCCCCGGCTGGCGTGGTTGTCGATGCGCCCAGTCACCGGCCGCACCCATCAACTGCGCGCCCATTGCGAAGCGATCGGCCATCCGATCGTCGGCGATCCGAAATACAATCGGCGCCCAGCCAGCGATCCCGCTCGCAACGATCCATTGCGCGCCGTTCCGCCGGGGCTCGAGCCCAAGCTGCATCTTTTGGCGCGCCGGCTGGTCCTGCCCCATCCGCGTCACGGAATCATTGACGTGACCGCGCCGCTTCCGGAGCACATGAAAAAAAGCTTCGCCATGTTCGGCTTCGACGAGACGGAGCGTGACCCGATCGAGGACGCGCCGGATGAGTGAGATGAATGAGGCGCCGCGCGATCCGATGCGGGCCGCGCAGGCGAACATGCGGCCCCCGCCGGTCGGTCGCTTCTACAAGGCCGTCGAAGTGCGCGAAGCGGATGGCCGGCACGCGCTCCTGCTCGACGGCCGCGCAGCGCGGACGCCGGGCCGCAATCCTCTGTCAGCGACCAGCCGGCCTCTTATGCTCAAAGTTGCGGAGGAATGGGAGCGGCAGCACGAGACAATCGTCCCGGCTGACATGCCGCTGACGCGGCTCCTCAACTCCGCGATCGACGGCGTCGCGCATACGATGGCCGAAACGCGGGCCGATATTCTGCGCTACGCCGGCTCTGACCTGCTGTGCTACCGCGCCGAGGAGCCGGATATGCTGGTCGCGCGCCAGGCGCAGGCCTTCGATCCCGTTCTTCGCTGGGCTGCGGAGCAGCTTCGGGCGCGCTTCACTGTGGCTGCCGGGGTTATGCATGTCGCGCAGCCCCCGGAGGCGCTGGCGGCGGTTGGGGCCGCGCTCGACGCGTACAACGACCCGGTTGCGCTTGCCGCGCTCAGCGCCATGACGACGCTGACCGGATCGGCCTTGCTGGCGCTCGCCGTCGCGCGGGGATTTCTTTCTGCCGAGGCCGCGTGGCGGGCGGCGCATGTCGACGAGGACTTCCAGGCCGAGCGCTGGGGCGCGGATTCCGAGGCAATGGCGCGGCGCGAGGCGCGCTGGCGCGAGTTCGAGGCGGCGGCGATCGTGGTCGCAGCGGCGCGCGCCGTCTGACCCGTGAAAGTCGCGAACTGACCTTGAGCCGTGTCTGTCGAGACTAGCTGGGAAAATATGGTGTTCGCCGTCAACAATAGTTGCAATTACTACTGACGAGTTGCAAGACTACTGTTGCTTAAACAACGCACGCCCTGAGAAAGTTGTTTTTTCTGCGCCCGAATTTTGATGATTCTGTGGTCAAAAGATTGCGGAGGTCAGTCGATCAACTATAATTGATCAGACTCAGAATGGGGGCGAACTCCATGACACACGCTGGTCAATTGAGGCGAGAAGCGCAACGACGCGTCAGCTTCGCGCCGGAAAGATCTCCCCTTGCGTTCGTAAGGGGCGGCTTGAAACGATTCGTCCTCGGGACAATCTGTGTCGCGACTCTGTTCGTGTTGGATGTCGCGCCGGCGTGGGCGCAAGACGCAACGTGGTTGATGAGCCCGCCAGGGGAAAGCTTCAACGACGCGGGCAACTGGACGCCAGCCGAGGTGCCGGGGAGCGCGACCAACACCGGCACCGCGTTTTTCGGGCCGTCGAGCCAATTGGCTCCGCTGATAGAGGCAAATACGACTCTAGATCAAATCGAGTTCAATGCTTCGGCGCCGCAATACACCATCGGCGTTGGCTTTGCTGGATCAGTGACTCTTACGCTTAACGGCCCCGGCGTTACCAACTCATCCCTTAATGTACAAGGTATTGAAGTAGATACTGGTAGCACATTGATATTCAACAGCGGCACGGCCGGCGACAACAACACCCACTACACGAACCTTGGGGGAGCGATCGTCTTTAATAGCAGCACCGCAGGCAGCGCCGACTTTCAAAATGAAAGCTCTGGCACAATCACCTTCAACAATAGCCACGCAGGCACTGGCGAGATCGACAACAACGCCGGCACCGTCATGTTTCAGAATGGAAGCAATGCTGACAGCGTCAAAATCTTCAGCGGCGTGGTCACAGACGGCGTTATTGAGAGCGCCGGCAACGTCATTTTCGCCGGCGGCAGCACCGCCGGCAGCGCCGAAATCCAAATCTTGGTCGGCAGCTCTGTGGTCTTCAATGACACCAGCATGGCCGGCAATGCAACGATCACCAGCAGCGGGGTAACGAATTTTTTCGACTCGAGCAGCGCCGGCAGTGCAACGATCACCACCACCACCCCCTTCGGGGTAACGAATTTTCACGATACGAGCAACGCCGGCACCGCCACTTTCACCGTCGCCGGCGAGGGCGTTATGAATTTCTTTGACCAAAGCAGCGCTGACGCCGCGTCCATCCACGTCGACGGTACAAGTTCTGTGAACTTCCATGACGGATCCACAGCAGGAACCGCGAAACTGATCGCGGGTGACATGGGTAGTACGGATGACTTCACCGGCGGCTTCATATTTTTCGAGGGGAACAGCACTGCTGATCACGCGACGATCACGGCTTTTGGAGACTCGAACATTGAATTTGACGCCGCGAGTCACGCAGGTAACGCGACACTCATCGCAGGTCTGCCGACGCGTCCCCCCGGGGCGGATACGAATGGGTTCATTTTTTTCACCGGCACGAGCACTGCTGAGAACGCAACGATCACGGTCAACCAATTCGCTGAACTGAGTTTCGCTCCTGGTTTTTTTGGGGGCGGCACGGCCACTGCTGGCAATGCTAACATCACTAACTATGGAAACACGAACTTCTACCAAGGGAGCAGCGCCGGCAACTCGACCATCACCACCAACGCCGGCGGACTAACGAGATTCTTCGGCGAAAGCACCGGGGGCAACGCGCAGTTCATCACCAATTCGGGAGGCGTTTTCGACATATCGGGCCTGGGCACTTTTCCGGATAGCAGCGGGGAGCCGCCCGTGAGCGTGACCGGTATGACCGCTGGTTCAATCGCCGGCGCGGGGACCTATTTCCTCGGCTCGAAGCAGCTAACGGTTGGGTCCAACAATCTTTCGACGACGGTGAGTGGGACCATCCAGGATGGAGGCGAGTTTGGCGGCGTCGGCGGCTCGCTGGTCAAGGTCGGCACGGGAACGCTGACCATTGACGGCGCCGGGACCTATACCGGCGGCACGACCGTCAGCGGCGGCACGTTGGCGGTTGGCGATTTCGCGCATCCGATGGCCGCCTTGTCTGGCGGCGGACCGATTGCCGTCGGCGCAGGCGGCACGCTCGGTGGCTATGGCAGCGTGACCGGACCCGTAACCAATAGCGGCATCATTGCAGCCGGCAACGCCACGCCGGGGTTCGCGGCCTCGCCGACCGGCACTTTCACCATCAATGGCAATCTGCTCAATCAAGGCGCCATCCAGCTCGCTTCCGGAGAGAGCATCGGCAACGTGCTCGAGGTTCGCGGCGGCTATATCGGCGCCGGCGGAACCATGGCCATCAATACGTTCCTGGGAGGCGACGGCTCGCCTTCCGATCGATTGGTCATCAACGGCGACCCCGCCGCCACCGGCAACACATCGGTGCATGTCACCAACATCGGCGGTCCGGGAGCGGAAACGACCAACGGCATTTTAGTGGTGAGTGCAATCAACGGGGCGACGACGGTCCCCGGCGCCTTCACTCTCGCGAATGGCGAATTGCGCGCCGGCGCCTTCGACTATGATTTGTTCCGCGGCGGCGTCAGCGGAGGCAGCGCCAACGATTGGTTCCTGCGCTCGGACTTCGTCGCCCCGCCGATCACGCCGCCGGTCACGCCGCCGATCACGCCGCCGATCCCTCCGTTCCCGATTGATCCGCCGCCGAACCCGCTGCCGCCAGGCGTCGAGTTTCCAATTATTGGGCCGGAACTGGCCACCTATGGCGTGGTGCAGCCCCTGGCGCGCGAATTGGGGCTCTCGATCCTCGGCACGCTCGACGACCGGGTCGGCGACACCTACGAGCCGGACGGTTGCGCCGTCCAGCCTCCGCCCGAGACCTCGTCGGTCGATCTGCCGACCCGAAAGAACACGCTCCCGACCAGGAAGGCGGCGTCTGCGCCCTGCCCGTTGTTTGCGCCTTCGGCCTGGGGTCGCTTTTTCGGCCAAACGGTCGACAACCGTTATCAAGCATTCGCCGATCCGCGCGCCAGCGGCAATCTTGGCGGCTTCCAGGGCGGCATCGATCTGCTGCGCGGATCGCTGATCGCCGGCCACTCGGAGCGCGCCGGCCTCTATGGCGCCTATGGCAACGTCAATTCCGACGTGACCGGCCTGGTCACCAATCCGGCGGCGACCGCCTACGTCCTCACCCACACCGGATCGATGAGCCTCAACGCCTGGTCAATGGGCGGCTACTGGACCCATGTCGGCCCGGGCGGATGGTATCTCGACGGGGTGCTGCAAGGGACTTGGTATGGCGGCTCGGCCAGCACCAATTTCGCCAGGCTTAACACCGACGGAACGGGCTTCATCGCCTCCCTTGAGGGCGGCGTTCCGTTCGCCTGGCCGCAACTGGGGCCTGGCTTCGTGATCGAGCCGCAAGGGCAGATCCTGTGGCAGAAGGTTTCGTTCCGGAACGATTATGACGGGCTTGGCGATGTCGCTCTTGGCGACACCACGGGGCCGAGCGGGCGCATCGGGCTCAAGACCAAATGGACCATCGTGACCGGAGGCGGTCAGGTTTGGCAGCCCTATCTCAGGGGCAATCTCTGGCGGGATTGGGGAGCTGAGGCCAACACCGTCTTTTCTGGGACGGACAGCGTGCCGTTGGTGACTCAAGCCACCATGCTTGAGTTTGGCGGCGGCCTGACGGGACGGATCAACGCCAACGTCTCCGTCTTCGCCAATGTCGACTATGAATTCGCGGTCGGCTCAGGCGACGACAAGCGAAACGGCGTTCGAGGCGCGTTCGGCGCCAGATATACGTGGTGAGGCGCCCTTTGGTCGCAGCGCCCTAACCAATTGGCGGCGCGTCGACTGGTTGCCGCCTTCAAGCGACCAATCCGACAATCATTTCCGCCTCCAGCGATGCGTGTTATTGCCAAGGAACCGCACGTTGGGAGCCTTCGCCGCCCATGAAACACATCCTCGCCCGCCTCGACGCCCGCCGCGAGCGCGCCCGTCTCGGCGGCGGCAAGGAACGTATTTCGGCCCAGCACGCCAAGGGGAAGCTGACCGCGCGCGAGCGCATCGAACTTCTGCTCGATCACGACTCGTTCGAGGAGTTCGACATGTTCGTCCAGCACCGCTGCGACGATTTCGGCATGGCCAAGACCAAGATTCCGGGCGATGGCGTGGTAACGGGTTGGGGTACGGTCAACGGCCGCACTATTTTCGTATTCGCCAAGGACTTCACCGTGTTCGGCGGCTCTCTTAGTGAGACGCATGCGCAGAAAATCACCAAGATCCAGGACATGGCGGTCAAGAACCGCGCTCCCATCATAGGCCTGTTCGACGCCGGGGGGGCGCGCATCCAGGAAGGGGTCGCGGCGCTGGGCGGCTATGGCGAAGTGTTTCAGCGCAACGTGCTCGCCTCCGGCGTCATCCCGCAGATTTCGGTGATCATGGGCCCGTGCGCCGGCGGCGACGTCTATTCGCCGGCGATGACCGATTTCATCTTCATGGTGCGCGACACGAGCTACATGTTTGTGACCGGGCCGGAGGTGGTGAAGACGGTGACCGGCGAGACCGTAACCGCCGAGGAACTGGGGGGAGCGCAGATCCACACGACCCGTTCCTCGATCGCCGACCGGGCTTATGACAACGACGTCGAGGCGCTGTTGCAGATGCGCCGGCTGATCGATTTCCTGCCGGCCTCAAACCTCGAGCCGTCGCCGAGCATGCCGAGCTTCGACGACCCCGACCGGATGGACATGTCGCTGGATACGCTGGTCCCCGACAATCCCAACAAGCCCTACGATATCAGGGAGCTGATCCTGAAAATTGCGGACGAGGGCGATTTCTTCGAGATCCAGGAGGCGCACGCCAAGAACATCGTCACCGGCTTCGCCCGCATCGGCGGCGCGACGGTCGGGATCGTCGCCAACCAGCCGTTGGCGCTCGCCGGCGTCCTCGATTCCGACGCGTCGCGAAAGGGGGCGCGCTTCGTGCGCTTTTGCGACTGCTTCAACATTCCCATCATAACCTTCGTCGACGTGCCGGGCTTCCTACCTGGCACGGCGCAGGAATATGGCGGTCTGATCAAGCACGGCGCGAAGCTGCTCTTCGCCTATGCAGAGGCGACGGTTCCCAAGGTCACGGTCATCACCCGCAAGGCGTTCGGCGGCGCCTACGACGTTATGGCTTCAAAGCACCTGCGCGGCGACATCAATCTCGCCTGGCCGACGGCGCAGATCGCGGTGATGGGAGCGAAGGGGGCGGTTGAAATCATCTTCAGGTCCGACATCAACGACCCAGCAAAGATTGCTGAAAGAACAAAAGAATATGAGGACGCTTTCCTCTCGCCCTTCGTCGCCGCCGAGCGCGGCTATATCGATGAAGTCATCATGCCGCACGCCACTCGCAAGCGGCTATCCCGCGTGCTGGCGATGCTGCGCAACAAGAAGCTCGAGAACCCGTGGAAGAAACACGACAACATTCCGTTGTGAGGCGCGCGGCTTCGATCACAAAGATTAAAGCAGTTCGTTGAAGCCTTCGACGCTTAACCCGGCTTAGCGGATGATCGAACGAAGCGTGCCCGGTTTGAGGTCGCGGCCGGAATGGACGGGAACCGTGACTGTTCGAGTTGTATCGCCGGGAAACACCATGACGTGATGGCTGCCGACGACCCGATCAATAACAAACCCAGCGTGACTTAGCGCTCGAACGACCTGGCGACCATTCAGCGCTCGGAGCTTGCCGTCAGGCACGGCTTAAGCCGCGACGGTCACACTGCGTATCGTGTAAGGCGCATCGGACGGAATGCCCAAGCCGTGGGCAAGCCGATATTCTAGGACGGCCCGGATCGCTTCCTCGGCGCTGGCGAGGGCTTCCTGCTCCGTGTCTCCCTCGGTCACAACCTCTGGAAGGGCCGGAACAAGGACCGTGAACCCGCCGTTGTGTTGGGGCTCTAGAATTACCGAGAAGCTATGACTTGCTGGCACGTATCGATCCGCCGGTCTGGGCAGTGCCTGACGCAGTAAGCCAACCTCGCGATTTTGCAACGACGAGACCCAGCAGTTTGGAACGGCGCCCAAGCCAAAGCGCGCCGAGCGTCCGCTCAGGACTTCTTGCCCGGCGGATGCAACGCCTGGCCGGTCGCGCCTTGCGACTTCTTGTATTCGGACACCGAGCTCTTCGGCTTGTCCGCCTTCGGCTTCTTGGCTTCTTTGTTGTTTCGCATCTGTCCCTTCGCCATCGATTCCTCCTTATGCCTGGCGGCCGAGCCTCCAATTATGACACAGACGGGCGCGCCCCGCCATCGCCGCCGCGCCGCGAGAGGCGGCGGCGTGACGGCCAAAGGCTCCGCGCGAGGCCGCCCCCGCGGGCATGCGGAGGAAGCCAGCGGAGGGGGCTGGCCCGGCTAAGCTGCGCCGTCAGCCCTCTCGGCGCCAGTGGCGCCAATGGCCGCGGCCCATCGGCCCACGGAAAAGCACAGCGAACCGGCGCTTCTGGCCGTCATCCAGGCTGTCGTAGAGCGGCTTGGCCGCGGCGGCCAGTTTCTGCAGGTCGGCGGCGCGGGCGCTCAGGCGCTCGGATGCGCGGTCGAGACGGTCGATCGGGTTGATTTCGACGTCCTGGTCCTGATTGTCATCGCGTCGCTCTCTCCAAGCGTTGAAGCGGGCGGCCCGCTCCTTGGCGAGATCTCGCATCGCCGATTCGAGCGGCTGCCAATTCTTCTCCTGATCGGCATTCAGTTCGAGGCCTGCTTTCAGCGCGGCGATGCGCGCGTCCAGGAATGCGGCCCGGTCCTCGGGGCTGAAACGAGCGTGCTGCTGCGCAGAATCATCCGCCGCGGCGAAGGTCCCGCCGGCGAACGGCGCCAAAGCAAGCACGGCCGCCACGGCGACTGCGGAAAGCGCTGTTTTCATGGAACGAATCTCCTTTTCGCGCGTTCCGAAACGATGCAAACGCTAAATCGTCGCCGCGCGGCAGTCCAATGACAAGACCGTGAGGACTTTTCATTATTCGTTAACGCGGCTTTCATCTTCGTGAAACCATGCGCCTTTGCTGAAGCTTAACTGTGCCAACACGCTCTTCATCACGGAACAGCCGGATTTACCTGCCGGAAGTTATTGGGGCGCAGGGTCCCTCCACATCCGGGCCGGTCGACAGAGTTGGCCGGCCGGAGAGAGTGCAGGTGCGTATGATGGCTTTCGCAATCGACAGGAGCCGGACGATCATCAGCGCGATGATCCTTGGCCGCCGGGTGACGGCGCAGGATGTCGCATGGCTGAAGCGGGAAGTGTTCGCCGGCCGCGAAGTCACGCGCGAATCCGCCGATGAGCTGTTCGCCGTCGTCCGCGCGGAGATGGATAATGCGCCTGAGTGGAGAGAATTCTTCGTTGATATGATCGCCGAACATGTCGTCAGGCAGGCCGAGCCGCCAGGAGTTGTCAGCGACGAAAAAGCTTTGTGGCTTCTGGCCCGCGTCGACGAATGCAAGTCGGTCGAAGCCTTGGCCGCGCTGGTCAACGTGCTCGCCGAGGCCCACCGCGCGCCGGACTGGTTCGTCGCCGCGGTCAAAGAGCGAGCTGCTGCTCGCGGGTCCAGCGCCGCGCTGCGCGCAATCGCCCGATAGTCGCCCGATAGTCTTCACACCCGGTCTTCCTTAATCGGCGGACGCCTTGCGGGCGCCGCCTGCGCGCGTTATCGAAGGGGCCGGGCGGCCAAGCGGCGTTTCAAGAAGTTGGTCCCGCTCGAGGAGCATCTGGACATGACCAAAAATGCAGCCTCGCTCGCGGCCGCCGCCGTTCTTGCGCTCAGCGTTTTTTCTCAAGCAAGCGCGGCCAAGGCTCAGCCGTACGGCTATCCGCCGGCGCGTGTCGACTGGACGGTTGGCCCCGGCTATTTTGGCTTTAGCGGATTTCCGTGGCCCGGACCGCCGTTCGCCTGGCCAACCCTAAAGCCGACCTATGGCTGCTACTTCACCCGCGCACGACTTAAGAACGCTTGGCGGGAGGTGGAAGTCTGCTCCTGAAAGCCGGCGCGCCCACGTCGTCGTCCTTTTTCTTGTTGGCGCCGCAAGCCGCCCTCATCGCTTAATCGAAAACCTTCGGCAGGCGTTGTTTACGCGCTTCTGTCGTTCCAATAGAAACGGCCGTTGAAGGAAAGCCTAGCGCTTTTCTCGCAAGGGCCCGATGTTCAAGACAATCCTGATCGCCAACCGCGGCGAAATCGCCTGTCGCATTATAAAGACGGCGCGTCGCATGGGCATAAGGACCGTCGCCGTCTATTCCGAAGCCGACAAGGACGCGCTCCACGTCGAAATGGCGGATGAGGCGGTCGCCATCGGCCCGCCAGCCGCGGCCCAGTCCTATCTCGCGATCGACAAGATCGTCGCCGCCTGCCTGAAGACCGGCGCCGAGGCGGTCCATCCCGGCTATGGCTTTCTCTCCGAGCGCGCGGCGTTCGCGCATGCGCTCAGCGAGGCGAAAATCGTTTTCATCGGCCCCAATCCCAAAGCCATCGAGGCCATGGGGGACAAGATCGAATCGAAGAAATTCGCCAATGCGGCCAAGGTCTCGACCGTTCCGGGCCATCTCGGCGTGATCGAATTGCCGGAGCGTGCGGCCGAGATTGCCGACGAAATCGGCTATCCGGTGATGATCAAGGCTTCCGCCGGCGGCGGCGGCAAAGGCATGCGGATCGCCCATTCGCGCAAAGAGGTCGCGGAAGGCTTCGCTCGCGCCCGCTCGGAGGCGAAATCCTCCTTCGGCGACGATCGGGTTTTCGTCGAGAAGTTCATCGTCAATCCGCGCCATGTCGAGATTCAGGTGCTCGGCGACAAGCACGGGAATGTCATCTATCTTGGCGAGCGCGAATGCTCCATTCAGCGCCGCAACCAGAAGGTGATCGAGGAGGCGCCATCGCCGCTGCTTGACGAAGCGACGCGGCGAAAGATGGGCGAACAGGCGGTCGCGCTCGCGCTAGCCGTGCAATACGATTTCGCCGGCACCGTCGAATTCGTCGCCGGGCAGGACCGAAGCTTCTATTTCCTCGAGATGAACACCCGCCTGCAGGTCGAGCATCCGGTGACGGAGCTCGTCACCGGCATCGATCTCGTCGAGGAGATGATCCGCAGCGCCGCCGGCGAGCCGTTGCGCCTGAAACAGGCCGAAGTGAAGCTTACCGGCTGGGCGGTCGAGAGCCGGGTTTACGCCGAGGATCCGACGCGCGGCTTCCTGCCGTCGACCGGCCGGCTCAGCCGCTATCGGCCGCCGCCCGAAGGGACGCATGACGGCGTCACAGTGCGCAACGACACCGGCGTGTTCGAGGGCGGGGAGATCTCCATCCACTACGATCCGATGATCGCCAAGCTCGTCACCCACGCGCCCGACCGGCTCGGCGCGATCGACGCGCAAGCGACCGCGCTTGACGCCTTCGTCATCGACGGGATCCGCCACAACATCCCTTTTCTATCGGCGCTGATGCAGCATCCGCGCTGGCGCGAGGGACGCCTGTCGACCGGCTTCATCGCCGAGGAATTTCCCGATGGATTCCATTCCGCCGTCGCCGAGGGCGAGACCGAGCGCCGTCTGGTGGTGGCCGCGGCGCTGATCGACCATACGCTCAACCAGCGAAAGCGGCATATTTCCGGGCAGTTGCGCGGGCCCGAGCACGTGCGCTTTGAGCTCAAGCGAGTGGTCGCGTTGGGCGCGCGCCGCATCGAGCTCGAGATCGAGCCCAAACATGGCGCTGTCGCGATCGTGTTCGCGGACGGCGTTAAGGTCGAGGCACATTCGGATTGGAAGCCGGGCGATCCGCTGTGGCGCGGAACCGTCGACGGGGTCGACATCGCCGTGCAGGCGCGCCCGATCCTCAACGGTTACGCGCTCTCCCACGCCGGGGTTGCGGTCGACGCCCGCGTCTACACTCGTCGCGAGGCTGAGCTCGCGGCGCTGATGATTGAGCGCAAGGGCGCTGACGGCTCGCATTCCCTGCTGTGCCCGATGCCAGGCCTCGTCAAGACGATCGCGGTCAAGGTCGGGCAGGAGGTGAAGGCGGGAGATCCGCTCTGCATCATCGAGGCGATGAAGATGGAGAACGTGCTGAACGCCGAGCGCGATACGACGGTGAAGGCGATCCTCGCCAAGGAAGGGGATTCGCTCGCGGTCGACGCGGTGATCATGGAGTTCGCATGAGCGGCGGCAAGCTGATTTCCTCCGGCTCGCCATTCGAGAAAGCGCACGGCTATTCCCGCGCGGTCGTTTCCGGCGATGAGGTTCATATCGCCGGCACGACCGGATACGATTACGCGAAAATGGCGATGCCCGACGATGTCGCCGAGCAGACGCGCAACATCTATGCGACCTTCGCTGCGGTGATGAAGGAAGCCGGCGGCGGGCTCGCCGACATCGTAAGGCTCAGAACCTTCGTGACCGACAGCGCGTATTTCGACGCCGTCCTGAAGGTTCAGGGCGCAGTCTTCGGCGCGATCCGCCCCGCGGCGACGATCGTCGTCGTCTCCGCGCTCTTGAACCCGGAAATGAAGGTCGAGATCGAAGCCGACGCGCGGCTCAGGAAGCGCTGATAGCTACAGGGGGATAAACGTGTCGGAATCGTCCAACCGGTCGTGGACTGAGGGTGGCGTGAACGCCATTATTGGGCAAAGCGAGTCAATTCGTCGGGAATTCAAATCGGGTCGAATGTTCGACGGCAATCAGGAAGGCTCTTATAGCGTTAGTTGTTGATTTGGGTTATGGTGGGGGTGGGGTTGGAGATTGTTCGATGAAGGGTGAGGAGTTTTCGACTTGGCTGTCGGGGATCGTTCGATTGAACGAGGATCAGCGGCGGGCGGCGCTCGCGGCTCTGACGACGGCGGAGGGGGTGGGTCGGAAAACTGCGATGCTGACGGCGGCCGCGAAGAACAAGGCCTTGAAGGCTCGCCGTCGGCCGGACGCGTTGGGCGTAACAGGCCATGAGCGGGTGGAAAGTCGAGGGTGTCCGCATTGCGCGGGTCGCGAAATCGTGGCCTGGGGACGCTCGCGCGGACTGGCGCGGTTCCGCTGCAAGGCTTGCGGACGCACCTTCAACGCCCTGAGCAAAAGCCCAATGGCGCATCTGCGCAAGAAAGAGCGTTGGCTCGATCACGCGCAGGCGATGATCGAAGGCAAAAGCCTGGTGAAGACGGCCGCGCTTTGCGGCGTGCATCCGACGACGGCTTTCCGCTGGCGTCACCGGTTTTTGGGCGCTCCCGCCGCGGACAAGCCGCAAAAGCTGAGCGGAATCGTCGAAGCGGATGAAACCTTCATCCTTGAAATCTTTCAAGGGGCGGTGGTCCGATCTGCCTCGCAAGGCTCGCAAACGCGGCGGAACGGCCCGTCATCCGGGCCCCTATCAGGACAACATTCCCGTGCTCGTCGCCCGCGACCGAAAGGGCGCAACTTTCGACGCCGTTCTGCCAAACGACGACAGCGCTTCGATCGCCGCCGTCCTGACCGGTGTCGTTACGTCCGCAAATCACTTGATCGGCGATGGCGGCAAACCGCTGGCCTCCTTCGCCCGCCAGGCCAACATCCCCTTTCACGCCGTTCCTTCCCCGGGAAAGCCTGTCCCCGCGGCGCCCCACCTGCATATCAACAACGTCAACGCCTACCACAGCCGTCTCAAGCAATGGCTCAATCGCTTCAACGGCGTCGCCACCAAGAACCTGCCAAATTATCTCGGCTGGCGGCGCGCCCTCGAAGCCTGGGATCGACAAATCACGCCACAAAACTGGATCAAGAGCGCCATCGGAATCGGCCCATACCAACAACTAACGCTATAAGAGCCATCAGGAAAGCCAATGGATTCAGAAAATAGCAATAGAAGTTTCGGCGTTCGCAAACACAGAGGGCGGCGAGCTGTTTCTGGGAATCGATGAAGATAGGAAATCGAAACCGAGAGTCGCGATCAGCATCGATGGGGTCTCCAGTGTACTGGAGCCAGAACGTCTGCAACAGCTTATTGAAGGAAACGTTAGTCCTTACCTACCTGGAATACGCGTAAATCGCGTTACGCTAGCAAGCAGGGCGGATAGAGTTGTGTTTGTCGTCAAGATTCCGCAGGGAAGCACCGCGTATCAAGCAAACGACGGGCGTTATTATGGTCGATCAGAATTTGAAGCCAAATACCTGCCAGATCACGAGGTGCGCCTTCGGATGAGCCGAGGAAAGGTAGCCCGAGGTACTGTCAACGTTCATTTGCCCAGGGTTGTGCTTGGATTTGAAGAGGAGAGTCGAACTCGAAAACAGTACGAAGCAGCAGTTCGGTCGTGGGAGACGGATACTCCAGAAATAATCCGGCCAGAAGAACGTTTAAGGGTTATTCAGGCTACGCAAATTCCCGATAAATTAACGCTTGGGTTTGCCTTTAGAAATGATGGGGAAATTACTATCCATGCGCCGGTGGTTGAGTTCTCGGAGTTGCGCTCTGAGCGCTTAGCCGGTGGTCAGTTGGCAGTCGCTATTCCTACCCGGGTAAATATGGAGGGCCAGGTAATTTACCCAGGTGATGAGCTGAGAATAGGCAATTTTGATTCATGGTTGGAATGTAAACGCGAGGTATCCTTGGCACCCAGAGATTGCAGCGTTCGCTGGAAGGTTTTCCTCCACAATTCGCCACCAAGTTCTGGAATAATTGATCTGGGCGTTTTGATTCAGAACGCGCGCTCGGAGGGATCGTGAAAATGCGCACCTTCGTCACCGCGACCGCGTATTTCGACGCCGTCCTGAAGGTTCACGCGAGATCCGCCCCGCGGCGGCGGCGATGGTCGTGCCGGCGCTGCTGAAGCTGGAAATGAAGGTCGAGATCGAAGCCGACGCGCGGCTCCGACGAACGGACGCCTCCCGATAAGCCGCCCTCGGGCCGTGTCGGCGCTCGGCGCTTCGTCAGGCGGGTTTCTTCACCCACAAGAGGCACCAGCCGGTCGGCGCGATGTCGCCGTCGACGACCTTGCACGAATTGGGAGCGACGAATTGGAGGCAGCCGTCGCACTGCTTGCCGTCCTTGGGAGTGGCCTGATACTGGACCCCCTTCTGGGCGATCTTGGCCTGCGCCTGGCCGCCTGTCAGTGCGAGCAAGGGCGCCGCGCCCGCGGCGGCGAGAAGAACCGTGCGGCGGCTGACGCCGAATGTGTTGCAAGCCTCGCGCATGAGCGCCTCCTCCGACGATGGGATCATCTTGTGAGCGGGGCTCATCGACCCGGAGAGAGCGGCTCCGCCAGTTTGGAATGATTCCAAACTCAATTTAGAATGATTCCAAATTGGCGCGCCGTCAATGGTCGCAGTCCTGCCCCTCGGCTTTCCCACCAACCTCGTCCTGAGCCGGCGGCGCAGCCGCCGCGTCGAAGGGCGCTCCAGGGCGCCAACGAAGCTGTGAGCTGGATCGTCCTTCGAGACGCGCCTTCGGCGCTCCTGAGGACGAGGGAGGTGAGTGAGCCGGGGTGCAACGCGCGCTTTAGCGAAAACTGCCCAGCATGCCGACAAAGTCGCGCCCGAGCGCGTTGGATATGGTCTGATGGCAGGACATGCAGCTTGACGGCGGGTCCTGGAAGTAGGTCTCGATCGTCGTGTTGACGAGGTTTTCCTTGGGCGCGTCCGCCGACTGGTAGTTCTCGCGCGGCGCGTCCGACGTCAGCGGCTGCCCGGGGAAATAGCCGCCGTCGTTCTGTGGGCTGGCGGGATGGGGAATCGTCGGCCATTGGCTGGCGACCAGCATGTAATGCTCCCAAACCGTTCCCTTGATTCCCGGCAGCGCCCAATAGGCCCGGTTCATCGCCATGGTCGAGGCGTGGATCGGATGCCGGCGCACCACCTGCATGGGCGCGGGGTCGATCTTGGGCGGATGGGCCATGCTGACGGGCAGCGTGTCGGGCGAACCGAACGGCGGCCACAGGCTGAGCTTGGGCTTCGAGGCGTCGAAATAGGAATAGGGCGCGCCCGCTTGCCTAGCGTCGGGCTCGCGCGATTCGCCCGCGCCGGCCGGGGGCACGTTGTCGACATGCTCGAAACTGCTCCACAGTCCTTGCGGCCGGTCTTTCGTCCGGATCGCGATGTGCAGGCCGACCAGCGCGACGTCGCTTTTCGAACAGACGACATGTCCGGCCGCGATCGTCTTGGCGACGTCGACGACATTGGCGTTCTCGACCACGTAATAACGCGCCCTGACCGCCGGCGTATCCGCCGTGGTGAGGAGGCGCCACGCGGCCTTGACCGCGATCGAGCCGACCGGCAATTGCGCCGGGTGCGCCGGATCGGGCAGGTTCCGGCCCAAGCTCCAGCCATGAACCGCGAGCGCCGAGTACTCGGGTTCGTTGATGCGCGCTTCGTAGCGCGTATAGGTATGATTCTGCGCCACCAGCGGATTGGCGCCGATGCCGGGCAAGAAGGCGGATTGATTGAAATCCATGAACGGATCGAAAGTCGCGAGCGTCTTCGCCTGGTTGTCGACATCCGCTCCGCAAGGGTTCGCCGCTTCGTAGGTGGCCCAGGGCTGAGGCGCTATGGGGCGGCCGTCTGGGCCCACCTGGAACAATTCATATCGGGCTTTGAACGTTTCCCAGACCCGGGGGCCGTTATCGCCGAGCGTCTTGGCGCGGTCAGGCGCGCCGCGATGGGCGGGATCGGTCAGCGCGGGCCAGTTGAGCGCGATGAAGGCGCGCCAGGCGAAATTGTCGAAACCGGGATAGGGGTCGGGCTTGATCGAGGGCGCATCCTCGATGCGATCGGGCGAAACCACGGGCGCACTATCGTCGGCGGCCGCCGTGGGGGCGGGGAGAAGCGCGGCCAGCGCGGCCAGAGCCACGAACGCGATCAGAGCCACGCCGGTGCGCAATAGGTCGCCAGCGGATGAAATTCCGGCGCCGCGCTCTCCACTGATCCGCATCCGCATTCAAATCCGGAAGTTTACCCAATCGACCTCGCTGGCCAAGGGGCCATGCTGGGGCGGCGCCTTAAGCCTTCAGGCCGTCCTTTTATTCGCTGGCGACGCGGGAGCGCCAGCCCGCCTTCAAGCCCGCTCGCTTTCGCCGTCCCGCTGTGATAGGCCGCCCCAATAATGAGCGACATCTTTGGGGAAGTTGACGAGGAAGTCCGGCGCGACAAGGCGGCGGAATTCTGGAAGAAATACCAGAACCTGATCCTGGCTGGCGCCGCTCTCATTGTACTCGCCGCGGCCGGCTTTCGTTATTGGCAATATGAGCGCGAACGGGCCACGCAAGCGGCTGGCGACCAGTTCCAGCAGGCGCTGGCCGCGCTCGAGGGCGGCAAGCTCGACGAAGCCAAAGCCGGCCTCGACAAGATCGCCGCCCAGGGCCCGAGCGGCTATCGGGCGCTCGCGCAAATGACCGCGGCCGGCGCTGAGGCGAGCAAGGACCCGCAGGGCGCGATCGGCGCCTTCGACGCCATTTCCGGCGACGCCGCGATCGATCCGCTGTTGCGTGACACCGCCCGTTTGCGGGCTGCGCTGCTGCGGGTGGACATGTCCGGCGAGCAGCAGAAGGGCGAAGCGGCGCTGACCGCGCTTTCGGCCGCGGGGGGACCGTATCGGCGCCTGGCCGCGCTCGCGCTCGGCGCCTTGGCGCTCGAACGCAAGGACTATGACGACGCCTCGAAGCAATTCGATCTCGTGCTGGGCGATCCCGAAGTGTCGCCCAGCGAGCAACAAGCGGCGAGCCGCTGGCTCGGCCTTATCGCTTCGAACCGATCGGCGGCGGCGAAATAACTCACCAGGCCAGCCGCGCCGGGCCTGAGACGACATGAGCGCCAAAGTTGCGATCATCGGCCGGCCGAACGTCGGCAAGTCGACGCTGTTCAATCGGCTGGTCGGGCGCAGGCTGGCGCTCGTCGACGATGAGCCGGGCGTCACCCGCGATCGCCGCGAGGGCGAGGGCAGACTTGCGGATCTCTCTTTCACCATCGTCGACACCGCCGGCCTCGAGGAAGGTGAACCGGAAACGCTCGCCGGGCGCATGCGCGCGCAGACGGAAGCCGCGCTCATGGATTGCGACGCGATCCTGTTCGTCGTCGACGCGCGCGCAGGCCTTAACCCCGCCGACCGGCATTTCGCGCAAAGGCTGCGCCGCGCCGGCAAGCCGATCATCGTCATCGCCAACAAGGCGGAAAGCGCCTTGGGGAAAGACGGCGTCTATGAGGCGTTCAGTCTCGGGCTCGGCGATCCGATCGCCTTCTCCGCCGAGCATGGCGAGGGCTTAAGCGAACTGTACGACGCGCTGGTCGAAGTTCTGCCGCGCGCCGCGCGCCTCGACCCGGACGAGGAGCGCGAATCCGAGCCGCTGGTCTTGGGCGAAGAGGAGGACGGGAGCGAGCTCGATCTCGCGAAGCCCTTGCGCATCGCCGTGCTGGGGCGGCCGAACGCCGGCAAATCGACCCTCATCAACCACATCCTTGGCCAGGATCGTCTGCTGACCGGCCCCGAGCCCGGCATCACCCGCAACTCGATCGGGCTCGACGCCGAGTGGAACGGGCGCAAGCTCAGGATCTTCGACACCGCGGGCTTGCGGCGGAAGTCGCGCGTGGTCGAGAAGGTGGAAAAGCTCGCGGTCGCGGACGCGCTGAGGGCGGTGCGCTTCGCCGAAGTCGTGGTGCTTTTGCTCGACGCCACGATCCCGTTCGAAAAGCAGGACCTCACGCTCGCCGATCTCGTCGAGCAGGAGGGCAGGGCGCTCGTCATCGGCCTCAACAAATGGGATTTGATCGATAATAAGAGCGACAAGGCGCGTGAATTGCGCGAGGAAGCCGACCGGCTCCTGCCGCAGCTGCGCGGAACGCGCGTGATCCCTCTTTCTGGCTTGACCGGGGCGCATGTCGACAGACTGATGGAGGCGATCCTCGCCACGGCCGAGATCTGGAACATCCGCATCTCGACCGGACGGCTCAATCGCTGGCTGAGGCCCGTGATCGACGGAACGCCGCCGCCGGCTGTCTCCGGCCGGCGGGTAAAAATTCGCTACATCACCCAGCCTAAGGCGCGTCCGCCGTTCTTCGTGCTGTTCGGCAATGCGGTTGCGAGCATCCCCGAGAGCTACAAGCGCTACCTCGTCAACGGCCTTCGCGAAACCTTCGGCCTCATCGGCGTGCCGATCCGCTTGTCGATGCGCCCGGGCGGCGAGAACCCTTACGCGCCGAAAAGGCGGCGGGGGTGAGGGTCGCTTGTGAATTTCCAGCGCCTTGACTCAATAAGAACGAAGGTGGAACATAGGGGTTGACGACCGCCGGCCATCTTTGACTGCCCGCCTGCGGAGATTGGCCCGATTGGACGGGGACAGCATCGACTGTATGGTTGGTCATCAGCCGATTCGCTGATGGCGTTCGAGAAGAACTCAGACTCACTAAAAAAGCGCAGCGCATGCCGACAGTGATTGACTTGTTTGCCGGCGGTGGAGGCCTTTCAAGCAGCCTTGAGCTCGCGGGCTGGCACACGTTGGCCGCCGTGGATAACGATCCGACATCGGTCGAGACGCTTCTGGCCAATCAGCAGTGTGGCCGGCTTCGGGACGCGCGGATTATCGAAGCCGATATTCGCGAGGTGAAAGGCAACGATCTGCTTCCGCGAGGTACGAAACTTGACTTGCTAGCTGGCGGTCCTCCTTGCCAACCGTTTAGTTCCGCCGGTCTGATGCGAGCCTTTGAGGATCCCCGAGGCCAGCTCTTTAGCGAGTTCGTGCGGTTGGTTAGGGAATTGAGTCCGAGATTCGTTCTATTTGAGAATGTTGCTGGGCTTGTTACAGCTAAGACGCCAGATGGCAAAGTTGGTGGCGTGCTCGAACGAATACAGACTGAATTCGAGCGCGTTGGTTATGCTTGCCGATTTGCGTTACTTAATGCGGCTGACTTTGGCGCTCCGCAAAGGCGCGTGCGCCTATACATGATTGCCTCTCGTGATGAGAGAATACCAGACTTTCCTAAAGCGACGCATTCGAAAAATCGTTTGCGGGGCACCGAGTCTTGGACAACACTGGCTGATTTCCTCGCGGTTCGGCCCGCACCCAATCCGCGAGATATTGTCAGACCCACGGCGACACGTGCCACTGATCTTCTCGCGCTGAAGCCAGGTAAGGGCCTCCGCTCCGGTGGTATCGTCGAGGCAAACCGGCCTTCTGGCCACTGGGGCTACCGACAAGACTGCTTTCTAGCAGCCTGTCGGACTGCGCTCATTTTGGCTGACGATCGCGTGGATTGTCGCGGTTTGGATGTGGGTGGTAGTCCGATCGAGCTTTTCGGTGGCTTCGACTGAGCCTTGGGGAGCCTTGACAAGCCTCTGCCTAGGGCTGGTCGGCGCGCCTCGTGCGCGTTCGGCCTTTGTCAGGCGGGGCTGAGCGTGAACATTCGCTTCAAATTCCAAGCCATGGTCACGAGAGTCCACTCGCCGCGCACTTTTTCGAGCCCACGCAGGGAAAATTGACGGAATCCGAGCACGGATTTGATGATGCCGAACACGGGTTCCGGCGTCTGTTTGCGCAAGGCGTAGAGCGCGCGGCCTTCCGGCGTCTTCAGTTTATGGGCCATCGCCTGGACCGGCGTCGGTTGTTCCGGGGCTGCCGGCGTCGGCGCGAAGCGCACGCTCAGCGGCGGATGATGCGGCTGGCGGCCCATCGCAATCACCGGCTCGACGCCCGCCCTTGCACAGGCGTCCACATTGCCCGCGCTGAAATAGCCGGCGTCCGCCAGCAGATGTTCGACCTTCCCCAAATTCTCGGGCAACGCGCCGATCTTCTCCAGTATGGGCTCGACTTGGCCCTTGTCGTTGGGCGCCTGGACCACGTCGATCGCCACCACCAGCAGGCTGCCCGTCGCCACCGCGGCTTGCGCGTTGTAGCTTTGTTCGAAACCACCGCCAGCCGCCGGCATGATGCGGGAGTCCTCGTCGGTCAGATTGACCTGATCACTCGGTCGCGGTCCTTCGGCCGGAGGTTGCGGCGGCTTGCCGCCCGGCTTCTTTCCCGTCGCCGCGGTCTTGGCCTCGCGCGCCGCCATTTTGGCCTCGTGCTCCGCCATCTCGCGCGCATGACGCTCCTTGGCCCGAACCTCGATCTTCGCCCGCGCTTCGGCGATCTTACGAAGACGCTCCTCGCGCCGCGCCAATTCGTCGGGGATCGACATGCCGTCGGGAACGTCCGCCGCGTCAGCCGCTTCGGCTTTGGTCATCAGGTCGGCGACCTCGGCCTTCAATTGCGCCTCGATCTTGCCTGCGTGTTCATGGGAAAGCGCGCTGTGCCGGCTTGCGTTGGCATGGATCTTCGTCCCGTCCAGGCCGATCGTCCCCATCTCCAGCACCCCCATCTCGCGGGCGAGTTGAAGAACGTCCACGAACAGCTTCTCGATCTCTTTCAAGAAGCGCCGCCGAAACGTCGCGATCGTGTCGTGGTCGGGATGATCGTTCGCGGCGATGAAACGAAACGCCACCGAGTCGTAGGTCGCCCGCTCCAGCTTGCGGCTGGAGAACACCCCCGTCGCATAGCCGTAAACCAGAAGCCCCAACACCATCCTGGGATGATACGAAGCCGAACCCGAGCCCCGATAGTCCCGGCTCATCCTGCCGAGATCCAGCCCGTCGACCACTTCGACAATGAACCGAGCCAGATGTTTCTCCGGCAGCCACTCGTCAACCGAAGGCGGAAGCAGATATCCCGTCTCTCGGTCGATCGTACGAAAATTGTCCATCTGACCCGGTTCGTGGCGCAAGGAGAATCAACGCCGTCATTGTACCTCGCCAAACACCGCAGGTCCTTCCAGAACCCACGTCGTTCATTTAAGTCCGACAGGCTGCTAGCGGACACGACCCTGCCGAGCCGCACCATCCGAGCAGCTTCTACCCCTGACTGGATACGAGATGGCCCTGGCAGTTTGCGACGTCTGACTTGGCTAGAATGCTCGGGCCTTCGAGGGTTCCCACCTGACTGGAAGTTTGCAGGAACAGTGGCAGCGCGGTTTCGCCAAATTGGGAATGCGGTCCAAGGTGATATTGGAAGAGCTATTGGTCGGAAGTTGATCCGATCCGCGAAAGCTTTTGCGGGGGAGGAACCGGTATCCGTGCCATGGCCTGCTGCCTTTCACAGACGTGTTCGGTACACAACGATGGAGGAGCAAACAAATGGGGCGCATCGGCGCGCGGCTCGTGAGATAAACGATGCTGTTACCGCCCAGATGGACTGACGAACAACTTCAACTTGAGCGCGACCTTTCCGAAAAGTTATTTATTGCTGATCGTCAGGGGGAGGGACCGAATACTTACTACAGCGTCTGGGAATTGGTTGAACCACGAGTCCGTGCGGCTATGCGAGTCACGGAAGCGGTTTCCGCAATCAAATCCAGCGATCTGGTCGAAGACAAGCTGCTGTGGCAAACCTTGAGATACGTCTGTGCCCCACGAGTTAGTGAGGAAGATCTTTGGACTTTTGTAGGCAAGAAGTTCAAGAATGTGCCGAAAGATGCCGCCGACCTGACTGCAAAGGTCTTGTCTGACTTAGAGCGGAATCCGATCATCCTGTATCGTCCTGATAACCACAGGATTTGAAGTAATTTATACATACCGAGGGCTCGAAGATTTCGGCGCAGGTTTCGAGGGCGCGCATCAGACCCGCGACGGTCCGCTCGGCGATTTTGCGCAGGAAGGCCTTGAGCTTGGAGAAGGCTTTTTCGATAGGGTTCATATCGGGACTGTAGGCTGGAAGATATCGCAACTGCGCGCCCGCCGCCTTGATCAGTTGCTCGACCCGCGGCCCCTTGTGAGCGGGGAGATTGTCCATGACGACGGTCTCGCCGGGCGAGAGCGTGGGGACGAGGCATGTCTCCACCCAATCCTCGAACAGGGCGGCGTTGATCGGTCCGTCGAAAGTCCTTGCCGCCGTCAGGCCGCGAAGGCGAAGGCCGGCGACCAAAGTCACCGTTTTGTAGTGACTGTGCGGGATGGCCGACCGCAACCGGCGCCCGCGCCGGCAACGTCCGCTTTTGCGCGCGAGATTTGTGGAGGCTCCGGTCTCGTCAATGAAAACGAGTTTCGTCGGATCGAGATCGAGCTGTCCCGCGAACCATTCCCGGCGTCGATTTTGCACGTCCGCGCGTTGTTGTTCCTCGGCATGCGCCGTTTTTTTAAAGGTGATCTGGTGACGGTCGAAGAAACGCCACAGCACGGAGACCGCAAAGCGCTCGCCGCTATTGGCGATCAGCTGCTCCCGGATCTCGAGCAGCGTTATGTCCGGCCTGCGCCGGATCAGGCCCAACAGATAGTCGCGATGCGCCTCGATTCGGCGGGAGCGGCGGTCGCCGCCGGAAGGCGCCGGCCAAATCTCGCCCGTGGTATTGAACCGCTTTACCCAGCGCACCGCGCTCGCCACGCTCACTTTGAAACGCGCGGCCGCCTGATTGCGCGACAACCCGCCCAAGACCACCGCCTCGACCACGCGCTCGCGAAGATCGTTGGAAAGACCCATCCCCCGCCGTCCCCATTCTCGCAGTGAATGAGGAAGCAGAAATTAACCGATTCGGGAATCCCCCCGCCAATTCAATCCGTTCGGATACTGCTCTAGTCGATACAAAACGCTTTCCTTGGGTTGTTGCCAAAAGAGAAGCAAAGCCAGAAGAACTTGAGGCTGCGGTTCTGGCCACTATTACATTGCTAACGCACGAACGGTTAGGTACGCACCGTCGAGGGACTGCGTCGTGAAATCAAGAAGAACAGGTCTCTGAGGCGTTGATAATTGCTGGACTAAAATTGGACACCTCACGGAATCCCATTGCCGTACTTGATGAACTTGACCGAGGCCACTTTTCTAGGGAAAGAAAAGTAGGAACCTCGAAATGTGATATACCAATACGCTTGTTTGATGGCCGTTTACTTGCTTTGGAATGCAAGGTGTCTAATGGTCCAAAGAATAGCTGGAAGCGCTTGCAGCGAGAGGTTGGGGGTAAGGCTGATAACTGGCGGGCGGCCTTTGGCGGTTTGGTGATCGCAGGAGCAGTGATAGCTGGAGTTTTCGACTTAAAGTGTCTTTCAGACGCGCAAAATAAACAAAATGTTACGCTTTTTTGGCAGCATGACCTCAAGCCGCTAATAGAGTTCATCAAGGCCTAGGCTTCTAATTCAACGAAGGGTTTGTTCAGGAAATTCTTCAACTGGCAAGACAATCGTTCTCTGTTAGAAGTTTGACATTCCCAAATAATTAACACATCCCATCCCATCTCCTCCAAGCGACGCACTGTTATTTTATCGCGCACCTTATTTTTTGCAAACTTGCTACGCCAATAAGCAGTTCTGGTCTTCGGTAACTTGCTACCTCGGCAAGAATGTCCGTGCCAGAAACAGCCGTGCACGAATATAATCTTCCGCCTCCCGCCGAAAACAAGGTCGGGCTTCCCTGGCAATTCCTTTCGATGAAGCCTATACCGATAGCCCATTTGGTAAATTAGGCCGCGAACGATTATCTCGGGCCCGGTGTTGGTGGACCTGTTGCGTCTCATGGAGATCCGCGTCGAGTCCGATACGTCCAGCCACGGTTTTTCCATTGAGATAGTATAGTTGCAGAAGTAGTCAAATGTTAGCTGGGCTACTGGCGCGAGCGCCAAATCTGCGTTCTCCCGGGGGACGCGCGGCGACGATCACGGCAGGCGGGCGCCGCGTTCTCATGGCCGCGGCCAGGTCGTCAAATTGGGCGCTTAAGCCAAGCTGGGCAGGGCGGAGTTGTCGGGGCCGGAAAGAAGCTTGTGCAAATAATTTTGGAAAAACGGAATTTATGCTATACGTTTACCACTCGCGGAATCTGGCTCCGCGTTCCGAAGCCTAACCACGCCGCCAGAGGAAAAGGACAGAAAAATTGTGTCTTGAGGCGTTTGGCGCACAACCTTGTACGCGAGCTCCAATGGGGAGAAGTTTTTTTTATTTTTTTCTCCTGTAACCCATTGAAAAGTCCCGATTCCACCAAGGAAAAACAAGGAAATGCAAGCTTTTTTCCTTGTTTTTATTTGGATTTACTTGCATTTATTTGGCGCGAGCTCGCGCCCTGGTTGTATCCGCAGTCGGCCGAGATCAATCGAAGGCGCTTCGGGCGCCGTTGTCGACTCCGTGAACCGGAGTCACAATGGTCCCATGTCTCTCGCCCCCTTCTCCTCGCCCCGCGCCGCCCCGGAGCCTCTGACTTTCCGCGAGGCGCGCGATCGCCTGCTTGAGCTCGGGGACGACTATCACGGCGCGCGCGCCGCCTTCTCCTGGCCGCGGCCGCATGAGTTCAACTGGGCGCTCGAATGGTTCGACGCCGAACTCGCAGCGGGAGAGCATGGGCGCAGGACGGCGCTGAAAGTCATCGGCGAGCGCGTCGAGACGCGGACCTTCGCCGATCTGCGCCTCGAATTGTCGCGCCTCGCCAACGGCCTGCGCTCGCTCGGGGCCAAGCGTGGCGACCGTCTCTTGATGATGCTGGGCGTCGTCCCCGAACTTTGGGCGACGATGCTGGCGTCGATGAAACTCGGCCTCGTGCTGATCCCGGCCATGCCGACGCTTGGGCAAGCCGACATCGCCGATCGGATCGAGCGCGGCCAAGCCAAATATCTGGTCGCGCATGGCGCCGATGCGGAGAAATTCGCGGGGCTTACGGAGGGCGTGCAGCGCATCGCGGTCGGCCCGGCCCCGCCCTCCTGGCGGCGTTACGCCACGCTCCTCGGCAGCGAAGTCTTCACCCCCGATGGGCCGACCAAGGCCGACGACCCGATGCTTCTCTATTTCACTTCGGGCACGACAGCGCGCTCGAAACTGGTCGTGCACACGCATGCGAGCTACCCAATCGGGCATCTCTCGACCATGTATGGGCTTGGCCTTAAGCCCGGCGACGCGCATCTCAACATTTCCTCGCCCGGTTGGGCCAAGCACGCCTGGTCGAGCGTGTTCGCACCCTGGAACGCCGGCGCGACAATCCTCGCGCTCGCTTTGCGCTTCGACCCGCGCGCGGCGCTCGATGTGCTCGTCGAGCATCAGGTCACGGTGTTCTGCGCGCCGCCGACCGTGTGGCGGATGCTGATCCAGCATGACTTGAGACAATGGAAGGTCGTCCTGCGCGAGGTCAACGCGGCGGGCGAGCCGGTCAATCCGGAGATCATCGAGCAGGTGAGGCGGGCGTGGGGCTTGCCGTTGCGCGATTCCTACGGACAGACCGAGACCACCATGATGATCGGCAATTCGCCCGGACAGCGGCTCGTTCCCGGCTCGATGGGACGCGTCTTGCCGGGCTACCGGGTCGCGCTCATCGACGCCGACGGGCTCGAGAGCGACAGCGGCGAGATCGTTCTTCCTCTGCGCCCGCGCGCCCTCGGCCTCATGGCTGGCTACCAGAACGAGCGCGGCGAACTGATGCCGATCGAGGGCGAAGATTACCGGACCGGCGACGTCGCCTCGCGCGACGCCGACGGCTACATAACGTTCATCGGCCGGGCCGACGACGTGTTCAAATCGAGCGACTATCGCCTGAGCCCGTTCGAGCTCGAAAGCGTGCTGATCGAACACGCCGCGGTCGCGGAAGCCGCAGTCGTACCGGCGCCCGACCCTATGCGCCACACGATCGCCAAGGGCTATGTCGCGCTCGCCCACGGCCATGCTCCGGACCAGGCGACGGCGGCGGCGATCTTCAAGCACATGCGGGGCGCCTCTCGGCTTACAAGCTCGTGCGCCGGCTCGAATTCTTTGAGCTGCCGAAGACCGTGTCGGGCAAGATCCGGCGGGTCGAACTGCGGATGCGGGAAAGCGCGCTCGCGGAGCGCGGCGAACGCGCGGAAGCGGAGTTCAGGATCGAGGATTTTCCGGAGGGGTGATACGAACGGAAACGACCCCGCCTGGGGGGAAGCGGGGCCGCACTACGACCCCGCCTGGGAGCAAGCGGGGCCGCAGGTTAAAAAGGAGGGCGCGCGAAACTCAACTCGCCGTCAGCGAGCCGTGTCCCTTGGGGGTCTTGATCTCTTCGCAAGTGCCTTTCTTCACGTACTTCCAATGGGCGGGATCATAATTGATGGTCGACGTGCCCGCGCAGCTCGTGCCGGCTCCGGCGGCGCAATCGTTCTTGCCGGCGAGGGCGACGCCGTAGCACTTGTCGGCGCCGGGCTGAGCCGGGGCAGGTCCCGCCTTGGCGGCGGTGGCGAGCGCGGCGGCGAGCGAGCAGGCAAGAGTGGCGGCGGTTAGGGCGGTTCTGGCGTTCATTTAGAAAATCCTCCAGCTAACAATGAGTTGGAATCGGGCGCGGCGGCAGCCTCGCCAGTCAACGGAGCCGCAGCGGCTCCCGGAGGCAGTACGTCCCGCAGGAGCCGAGGTTACCGAAGGTTAAGATCACGAATTCGTGATCTCACGGGATCACGGCGGCGTTTGGGTGCTTGAAACGGCACCGATTGGGGCCAAATGTTGGCGAGCGCCGTCGAGAGGGCGCAGCTTATGAGCGAATCCATACACGCCGTCTGTCCCCATTGCTCCGCGGTCAACCGCATTCCCGCAGACCGCCCCGCGTCGGAGGCCAAGTGCGGCGCCTGCAAGGCGAGCCTCTTCACCGGCGAGCCGATCGCGCTGACCGGAAAGACTTTCGACAAGCACGTTGAGCGCAACGACATGCCGCTGATCGTGGACTTCTGGGCGCCGTGGTGCGGACCGTGCCGCACAATGGCGCCGATTTTCGACCGCGCGGCCAAGGAGCTGGAGCCGCGCGCCCGCTTCGCCAAGGTCAATGTCGACGAGGAGCCGGCGATTGCGGCGCGCTTCGGCATACGCGGCATTCCGACCCTGATCGCGTTCGAAGACGGCAAGGTCGCCAAACAGCACGCGGGTTTGGTCGATCTCGAGTTCCTCCGACGCCTGGCGCATTAAGCGGACGGGGGCCGTTCAGCAGCGACCACGTCCTGCGATCAGCGCGCGATGCTCTTCTTCAACGCAGCATTGATCCGCGTTTGCCAGCCGGCGCCCGTCGCTTTGAACCGCTCGACCACGTCGTGGTCCAGCCTCAGAGTGACCGAAACCTTGCGGTCAGCTTTTGGAGGCCGCCCGAGCCGCCGGACGATTCCGGCGACCGGCTCGGAGAGGTCTGGCGCGGCGTCGGCATCGGCGCTAATGCCGCGGGCGATCCTTGCGTCTTCCTCAGCGGTCGGACGAATGAGTCTCTCTCTCATAGAACGCGACCTCGCGACTGTTGCTTCCGGGCCGATATAATGCGGCGTTCGCCGCCCCGTTCGACATAGACGACAACATACAAGCGCGCCCCGAGCGGGGCCATCGCGATGTGGCGCGTCTCACCGTAATCCCTGCGACGATCCTCGAAGATAACCGACCGCCGCCAATCCAAGCCTTCAAGGTCGCGGAAGTCGACCCCATGTCGAGCCGAGTTGGCGAGCCGTTTGTTCTCGTCCCAGGTCGTCACGAGTTTCCGTAGTTACGGAAAGTTGGCTGGTCAAGCTGGTGGCGTCCGAGTCGCGCCTCAGTTTCGGCGCGATAACAGATACCTGCGACAAGGCGAGTCTTAACACGGGCGCCCCGCCAAGACGCTTGAGTCCTCCTGCGGGTCGGAACTTGTCAAGCTTGGGCTTAGGCCTCAATAGGAGCGCTCCCGTCCGCGACTTCGAATCGAGACCCTAGGAAACTGATGCGTCTTTCCCGCTATTTCCTGCCGATCCTCAAGGAGACGCCCAAAGAGGCGGAGATCGTCTCGCATCGCCTGATGTTGCGCGCCGGCATGATCCGGCAGGAGGCGGCGGGCAGTTACGCCTGGCTGCCTCTTGGCATGCGGGTCCTGCACAAGATCTGCGCCATCGTGCGCGAGGAGCAGAACCGCGCTGGCGCCATCGAGGTGTTGATGCCGACCATCCAGTCGGCCGACCTGTGGCGAGAATCTGGCCGCTACGACGATTACGGCAAGGAGATGTTGCGTATCCGCGACCGGCACGACCGCGACATGCTGTACGGACCGACCAACGAGGAGATGATCACCGAGATCTTCCGCGCCTCGGTGCGCTCGTACAAGGATCTGCCGCTCAATCTCTATCACATCCAATGGAAGTTCCGCGACGAGGTCAGGCCGCGCTTTGGCGTCATGCGCTCGCGCGAGTTCCTGATGAAGGACGCCTATTCGTTTGACCTCGATCAGGCGGGCGCGCGCCACTCCTATAACAAGATGTTCACCGCCTATCTGCGCACGTTCGCGCGGCTTGGCCTCACCGCCATTCCTATGCGGGCCGAATCCGGCCCGATCGGCGGCGACCTCAGCCACGAGTTCGTCATTCTCGCCTCGACCGGCGAGAGCGAAGTGTTTGGCCACCGCGATTATCTCTCGTTTGAGACCCCGCCCGAGGACATCGAGTTCGATGAGCCCAAGACGATGCAGGGGGTCGTCGACAAGTGGACCTCGCTCTACGCCGCCACCTCCGACAAACACGACCCGGCTGCTTTCGAGCGGCTCGATCCTAAGGATCGGATTTCCGCCCGCGGGATCGAGGTCGGCCATATTTTCTACTTCGGAACCAAATACTCGGTTCCCATGAAGGCGGTCGTCAATGGACCGGACGGCAAGGAGCATGCCGTGCATATGGGCTCGTACGGCATCGGCCCGACCCGGCTCGCCGCCGCGCTGATCGAGGCCAACCACGATGACAACGGCCCGATCTGGCCGGAAGCGGTCGCGCCTTTTCGCGTCGGGCTCATCAACCTCAAAGTCGGCGACGCCGCCTGCGACGGGGCTTGCGCGCGCATCTACGCGTCGCTCACCAAAGCCGGCGTCGACGTGCTCTATGACGACCGGGACGATCGGCCGGGAGCGAAATTCGCCGCCATGGATCTGGTCGGCGCGTCCCATCAGGCGATCGTCGGGCCAAAGAGCCTTGCCGAGGGCAAAGTCGAGGTCAAGAGCCGCCGTGGCGACGAGCGCGAGCTGATCAGCATCGACGCGGCGATCGCCCGGCTCGGCGGGCAGAGCAGCCCGTGACCGCGGTCGCGCTGGACGCACCCGCCCCCGAGACGGCGCCAGCGACCAGGGCGTTCTCGCCTTTCGAGTGGAAGGTCGCCTTTCGCTACCTGCGCGCACGCAACGCCCAGCGCTCGATCTCGGTCATCGCCGGCTTCTCGTTCCTCGGCATTGTGCTTGGCGTCGCGGCGCTGATCGTCGTGATGTCGGTGATGAACGGCTTCCGCCACGATCTGATGGATAAGATGATCGGCCTCAACGGTCACATGTTTCTGCAAGGCGTCGAGACGCCGCTCACCGACTACGATGCGGTGACGGAGCGCGTCAGCAAGGTGCCGGGGGTCACGTTGGCGTTGCCGCTGGTCGAGGGCCAGGCGTTCGCAAGCTCCCCCTACGGCTCGTCGGGCGCGCTGGTGCGCGGCATTCGCGGAAGCGATCTTGAGCGCCTGCCCGGAGTGGGCGGCCACATCATCCAGGGCTCGCTCGACGGCTTCGATTCCGGCCAAGGCGTGGCGGTCGGCTCCAAGCTTGCCGAGCATCTGAGCCTCAGGGCTGGCGACAAGATCACGATCATCGCGCCGCATGGCGCTGAGACCCCGTTCGGCGTCACGCCGCGCATGAAGACTTATACGGTGGCGGCAATTTTCCAGATCGGCATGTCGACCTTCGATAACACCTTCATCTTCATGCCGCTGCCCGAGGCCCAGACCTTCTTCAATCAGGACGGCCAGGCGAGCGTGATCGAAGTTTATGTCGCCAATCCTGACGACATCGATGCAATGCGGCGCAAGATCGAGGCGGCCCAAGGGCGGCCGATGATCGACACCGACTGGCGCCAGCTCAACCGCAGCTTTTTCGACGTGCTGGCGGTCGAGAGCAACGTGATGTTCGCCATTCTGACGCTAATCATGCTGGTGGCCGCGCTCAACATCATCTCCGGCCTCATCATGCTGGTGCAGGACAAGGCGCGCGCAATCGCCGTCCTGCGCACGATGGGGGCGACGCGCGGCGCGATCATGCGCATCTTTCTCATTACCGGCGCGACCATCGGATTCGTCGGCACCGCCGTCGGCCTCGCGCTTGGGCTCCTTGTCGCGTATAACGTCGAGCCAATCCGCAAGGGCTTGAGCTGGATCACCGGCGCCAATCTCTTTCCTTCCGAATTCTATTTCCTGTCGCAGCTGCCCTCGCGGATCGAAACGACCGATGTTCTCTCGGTCGTCGCCATGGCCCTGATCCTGTCGCTCGCGGCGACGATCTATCCATCCTGGCGCGCGGCCAAGCTCGATCCGGTCGAGGCCTTGCGCTATGAATGATCAGGCGCGGGTCGCCGCGCTCACGCTCGACGGCGTGGAGCGGCGATACGGGCGCGGCGAGACGACGGTCGAAGTTCTGAACGGCGCCTCGCTCGAGCTCGCGCCGGGCCAATCGGTGGCGCTGATCGCACCGTCCGGCGCTGGAAAGTCGACGCTTCTGCATCTGGCGGGGCTCTTGGAGCGGCCCGACGCTGGCGAAGTGAGGATCGGGGGCGCCGCAACCTCGACCATGAGCGACGACAAGCGGACGGCGCTGAGGCGCACGGACATCGGCTTCGTCTACCAGTTCCATCATTTGCTGCCGGAGTTTTCGGCGCTCGAGAACCTTGTCTTGCCGCAGATGATCGCGGGGTTGCCGCGCGATCAGGCAGCAGCCCGCGCGCGCGAGCTCCTCGCCTATCTCGGTCTCGCTGAGCGCGAGAGCCATCGCCCGGCGGAATTGTCCGGCGGCGAGCAGCAGCGGGTCGCCATCGCGCGCGCGGTCGCCAACAGCCCGCGCGTGCTGCTGGCTGACGAGCCGACGGGCAATCTCGACCCAAAGACCGCCGACCACGTGTTCGGGACCCTCGCCCAGCTGGTCAAGGCGAGCGGCCTCGCCGCCCTCGTCGCCACCCACAACATGGACCTCGCCGCCCGCATGGACCGCCGGGTCACGATCCGCGACGGGCAGGTCAGCGAGATGGGGTAGGGCTTCCCGGGCCGTCCGCCTTACCGACGCAAGGGTCATCTCCCTGGCGTCTTTCGCATCACCAAGGTATCCCGTTGACCGCCTTTTCTCTGGCATGTTAGCTCTCGTGGGCAGCAGGGGCGGTCTTTACCGTCCGACGCACCATCAAGGACAAGCGCAGACGTTCGAGCGCGTCCCAAGCGCGCGATACTCGTCTACGAGGGAGGACATTTCCATGAATCGCAACGTCTCGATGCTCGCGCTGGCCGCAGCAGCCGGGCTATTCGCCGCGCCCGCGCAGGCGGACACCAGCAAGATGAAAATTGCCTTCTCCAACAACTACGCCGGCAATTCCTGGCGCCAGGCGATGCTGAAGAGCTACGACATCGTCAGCAAGCAGGCGGTGAAGGACCATATCGTCGCCGCGGCGGATGTGTTCACGACCGCCGATAAGGAAGTGCCGACGCAAGCCGCCCAGATCCAGAACCTGATCCTGCAGGGCTATAACGCGATCGTCATCAACGCCGCTTCGCCCGACGCGCTCAACGGCGCGATCAAGCAGGCTTGCGACGCCGGCATCGTCGTCGTCTCGTTCGACGGCATCGTCACCGCGCCCTGCGCCTATCGCGTCGTCGTCGACTTCAAGGACTATGGCAAGGAGGAAGTCGATCACATGGCCAAGTTCCAGCCGAAGGGCGGGAACCTGCTCGAAATCCGCGGCCTTGCTGGCACCTCGATCGACGATGCGATCCACGCCGGCATTCTCGATGGGGTCAAGGCCCATCCGGATTTCAAGATCGTTTCCTCGGTCACCGGCGACTGGGACCAGACGACCGCGCAGAAGGCGGTTGCGACCGTGCTGCCCTCGCTGCCGCCGATCGTCGGCGTCGTCGATCAGGGCGGCGACGGCTATGGCGCCGCGCAGGCGTTCGCCGCCGCCGGCAAGCCGCGCCCGACCATCATCGAGGGCAATCGCCAGGACGAATTGCAATGGTGGAAGGAGCAGAAGGAGAAGGACGGCTATAAGACCTGGTCGGCGTCAATCGCGCCGGGCGTCTCGACCCTCGCGTTCTGGGTCGCGCAGCAGGTTCTCGACGGCAACAAGAACATTCCCCACGATCTGCTCGTCCCCTATCTGGCCTTCACCCAAGACGATTTCGAGAAGGAACTGCCAAACATTCCGAAGGGCGGCGTCGCCAGCCACGAATACACCCAAGCCGACGCCATCGCCGCCATCAAGGCGAATATGAAGTAAGTCCGTCGAGCAAAACGGGCGCCCCGCGCAGCAGGCAGACAAGACTATGGCGGACGGGGGCGCTTCTCTCGTCAATTTCATCGGCGTCGAAAAATCCTATGGCGCCGTCCGGGCTCTGGACGGCGCCGATTTCTCGCTTGAGCCCGGCGAGTGCGTCGGCGTCGTCGGTCACAATGGCGCCGGCAAGTCGACGCTGATGCATGTCCTCAACGGCGGCGTCGCGCCGGATCGCGGCCGACTTGTCGTCGCCGGCGAGGAGCAGCCGCACTGGACCTCGGCGCGAGCAAAGGCGCTCGGCTTACGCTGCGTGTTTCAGGAACTGTCGCTCTGCCCGAACCTGACTGTGGCCGAGAACGCCCGCATCGTTCATCCGGCGATTCGCGGCTTCGGCTGGCGGCGCCGGGCGGGCCGGCTCATTCTCGACACACTCGACGAGATCTTTCCCGGCCACGGCGTAAGACCCGGCGACTTGGTTCAGGACCTGACGATCGGGCGAAAGCAGATGGTCGAGATCGCACGCGCGTTCTCGCTCTCGGATGCGCCCGCCCGCCTCGTCATTCTCGACGAGCCGACCTCCTCGCTCGACGCGCATACGGCGGGGCAGCTTTTGGGGCATGTGCGTCGCTCGATCGCCTCCGGCGCGAGCTGCGTCCTGATCTCCCATATCCTGGGCGAGGTTTTGTCCGCATGCGACCGGATCGTCGTCATGCGCGACGGCAAGGTGGTGGCGGCCGACGTCGCACAAAATTTCGACCGGGCAAAGCTGGTCGGTGCCATGGGGGGTATTGAGCCGGAAGGTCCACGGGCTCAGACCGCTGCCGCGATTGCAGTGCGTGGCGAAACTCCAGTCGCCGTGCGCGTGCGCCCCGGACGACAGGCCGACGATCGGGAGTTGGTAGCGCACCAGGGCGAGATCATTGGCCTTGCGGGGCTTGCGGGCCACGGTCAGACCGACCTGCTGCTCGCGACCTTCGCCGCCGCTTCGCATCCGCGCGCGGGCGCTACGGTCAACGCCCCGGTCGCGCTTGTCGCCGGAGACCGGCAGTCGGACGGCGTCTTTCCCGGATGGTCGATCGCCCACAACATCGGCGTGCGCTCGCTGAAAAAATTCCGCTCGGGTCCGCTGCTTTCGCGCCAGCTCGAAGACGAACTCGCCAACGCCTGGCGCGAACGCATCAAGATCCGCACGCCTGATGTTCACGACAACATTCTTTCGCTTTCCGGCGGCAATCAGCAGAAGGCGTTGTTCGCGCGCGCGCTTGCCTCCGACGCGCGCATCATGCTGATGGACGATCCGATGCGCGGCGTAGATTTCAATACCAAGCTCGAGGTCTACGAGCTTGTTCGCGCGGAGGCGCAACGCGGGCGCACCTTCCTTTGGTACACGACCGAGGTCGAGGAGCTGAAGAACTGCGACCGCGCCTACGTGTTTCGCAACGGCGCAATCGTCGCTGAACTCGCGCGCGACGAGCTCAACGAAGAGCAGGTGATCCACTCTTCGTTTGCAGGCGTCAGTTGACCATGAGCGCGGCCGCTGCCGCCCCGTCGGCAGGCGCCGGCGGAGCCGAGTGGCGACGGCGGCTGCGCGCCGCGCTTCCGGCCCTGTCGCTGGCTCTGGTTATCGCCGCGATCGCCTGGCTCAACCCGCGCGCGATCAGCTATTTCGGCTTCACGCTGATGCTGAACCTCGCGATCCCGATCGCGCTCGCCACGATGGCGCAGATGTTCGTCATCGCGGGCAACGACCTCGATCTGTCGATCGGCACCTTCGTCGGCTTCGTCTGCTGCGTTTCGGCGACCTGGCTGCGCGACGAGCCCTGGCTCGGCGTCCTGACATTGCTCGGCTGCGTCGCGCTCTATGCCGCCCTTGGCGCGCTCATCTATCTGCGCAATCTGCCCTCGATCGTCGTCACGCTCGGCATGAGCTTCGTCTGGCAGGGCTTGGCCATCCTCCTCCTGCCCAAGCCCGGCGGCAAGGCGCCTGGCTGGCTGCAGGCGATCATGGGCGTCAAGCCGCCGTTCATACCATTCCCGATCGTCGCCGCCGTGGTCATCGCTGCCGTTGGCTATTACGGGCTGATGCGCACGTCCTATGGCGCGGTCCTGCGCGCGTCCGGCGGCAATGCGCTGGCGATCGAGCGGGCAGGGTGGTCGCTGTTGCGCGCCAAAATGACGCTGTTCGCGCTCGCTGGCGTCTTTGGCGTGCTGTCGGGAATGGCCTTGGTCGGCATCACCACGTCGGCCGACGCCAATATCGGCAACGGCTATACGCTGCTCTCGATCGCCGGCGTGATCCTCGGTGGCGGCGAGTTTGTCGGCGGCGCCGTGTCGCCGGTCGGCGCCGTGCTCGGCGCTTTGACCATGGCGATGGCGGCCTCGCCGCTGTTGACGTTCATGCATATTCCGCCCGACTGGCAGGTCGCGGCCAACGGGGCGATCCTCATCATCGTCCTCGCCGCTCGTGTGTTGATCACCCACAAGGGTTCGGAACGATGACCGCCGCCCTCCAGACGCTTCTCAAGCGGCCATGGATCTGGTCGTTTGTCGGCGCCGGCGTGGTGTGGCTCGCGGCGATTGCATTCACTGGGGGCTATGGCGCCGGGGGCATGCTGACGGCGGCGCTGTCGCTGTCGGTGTTCACCGTCATTGTCGGCGTCGGGCAGATGTTCGTCATCACGCTCGGGCCTGGCAATGTCGACCTGTCTCTGCCCGCCAATATCGGGCTCGCCAGCGCGGTGGCGATGAAGACCATGGGCGGCGACGACCGGTTGGTCGTCGTCGGCCTCGCCGCGGCGATCGCCTGCGGGCTTGCGGTCGGGATCGTCAACTACCTTTTAATCTGGGCGCTCCGCATTCCGCCCATCATCGCCACGCTGTCAGCGAGCTTCATCATCCAGTCGGTCGACATCTCTTACGGACGCGGGCTCCAGATCAAGCCCCCGCCTGGCTTCGCCGACTTCACCAACATTTTGATCGCGGGCGTTCCCCTCCTGGCGATCCTGACGGTTCTGTTCACGATCGGCGCGAGTGTTGCGCTCGATCGCACCATCTGGGGGCGATCGGTTGTTGCGATAGGTCAGAACCAGCGCGCGGCGCGGCTAGCGGGCCTCAAGGTCGAGCCGGTCCGCTGCGCCACCTATGCGTTATGTGGCGCGCTGGGCGGTCTCAACGGGGCGCTGCTTGCCGGCTATTTTCGCGGCGCCAACGTCGACATCGGCAATGAGTATCTTTTGGCCTCGATCGCCGTCGTCGTCATCGGCGGCACCTCCGTCTCCGGCGGCAGGGCCAATCTCCCGGGCGTCTGGGGCGGCGCGCTGTTCCTCGTGCTCCTGCTGACCATGCTCAACACGTTCGGCGTCAGCGCGGGCGTGCGCTTGTTGCTGACCGGGCTGATCATCGTCGCGGTTATCACGGCAGCCGGCGGGGAGAAGCCGGCCCGGTGAGCGCCGCGCCAAACGATTTTCAGCCGAGAAACGGAATGAGCGCCGGCACTTGCGCGCAATATCGGGCGTAGGCCTCGCCAAACTGGCGGCGCATGAGGGCCTCCTCAAGTCGCAGTTTGCGCCAGAATGAGGCGGCGACGATTGCGACGGCGAGGACGCCGCGCCATTCGCCGACCGCCAAGGCCGACCCGATGAACGCGAGAAGGAGGCCGGTATAGATCGGATGGCGGACCCAACGATAGGGTCCCTTGACGATCAGCTCATGATTGCGCTTGAGCTCGACGTAGCTGCTCCAGTTGCCGGCGATTACGAACCGCGCCCAGATGCTGAACGCGAGGCCAGCGAAGGTCAGCGCCGCGCCGAGCGCGGCCGGCCAAATCGCGAGCGGAGCAAAACGGTCGTGGAGCAGAGACAGAGGAACCCGCCCGGCGAGGAGATAGGCGGCGATGAGGAGCGGGACGACATGCGAGAGCCGTGAGAGGGCGCTCTCCGATTGGGCCGCCTCTTTCACGCTCCGGGCCATAACGTTCCAAAGCACGAACCAGCCGCCCCACATCAGCACAAAGAGCGAAAGGAAGAGCCAATGGTAGAACATAAGGCAGCCCCGAGAGGCCGCGGGGCCTCAGCCCTCGAACGCTTCCACAGCCTGAACGTCAGGCAGGAAGTGCTTGAACAGGTTCTCGATTCCGTGTCTGAGCGTTGCCGTCGAAGAGGGGCAGCCGGAGCAGGCGCCCTTCATCTTGAGGTAGACGACGCCATCGCGGAAGCCTTTGAAGATGATGTCGCCTCCGTCGCCGGCCACGGCCGGCCGGACGCGGGTCTCGATCAATTCCTTAATCGCCTCGACCGACTCGGCGTCCTTGGGGTCGAAGAACTCGCCAGTCGTGACGGCGTCGGCGCCGCCCGTTTCGATCAACGGCTCGCCGGACAGATAAAATTCGGTCACAACGCCGAGGACGGCGGGCCTCAAGTGCTGCCACTCGCCTTCGCCCTTGGTCACGGAAATGAAGTCGTTGGCGAAGAACACGCCCGTCACTCCGGGCAGTTCCATCAGCGCCTTGGCGAGCGGCGAGCGCTCGGCTTCAGCCGAGTCGCGCGCCTCGAACGTGCCCTCGTCCATCACCGCCCGGCCGGGCAGGAATTTAAGGGTCGCGGGATTGGGGGTGGCTTCGGTCTGGATGAACATGGGGCTTGGCTCCTACTACGTAGATAGGCGGAGGTGCGCTACAGGACAAGTTCCCCAGCGCCGCGACCTGAACCGGCAGTGTCATTGACATACACATTTCTGTTATATTGAATTCCAAGCTTGGACCGCTAAGAACAGGGGTATCCAGCCCGGGCTAAACTCTTATGACGTACAGATACGAAGTTCGCCATCCAGGACTTCACAAATATCAAGTTGTTCGTGGGCAAACGGAGGCGGAGGCGCGGGCAAAGGCTCGGGCTAGAGCGGAATCCGATCATCCTGTATCGTCCTGATAACCACAGGATTTCAAGTAATTTATACATACCGAGGGCTCGAAGATTTCGGCGCAGGTTTCGAGGGCGCGCATCAGACCCGCGACGGTCCGCTCGGCGATTTTGCGCAGGAAGGCCTTGAGCTTGGAGAAGGCTTTTTCGATAGGGTTCATATCGGGACTGTAGGCTGGAAGATATCGCAACTGCGCGCCCGCCGCCTTGATCAGTTGCTCGACCCGCGGCCCCTTGTGAGCGGGGAGATTGTCCATGACGACGGTCTCGCCGGGCGAGAGCGTGGGGACGAGGCATGTCTCCACCCAATCCTCGAACAGGGCGGCGTTGATCGGTCCGTCGAAAGTCCTTGCCGCCGTCAGGCCGCGAAGGCGAAGGCCGGCGACCAAAGTCACCGTTTTGTAGTGACTGTGCGGGATGGCCGACCGCAACCGGCGCCCGCGCCGGCAACGTCCGCTTTTGCGCGCGAGATTTGTGGAGGCTCCGGTCTCGTCAATGAAAACGAGTTTCGTCGGATCGAGATCGAGCTGTCCCGCGAACCATTCCCGGCGTCGATTTTGCACGTCCGCGCGTTGTTGCTCCTCGGCATGCGCCGTTTTTTTTAAAGGTGATCTGGTGACGGTCGAAGAAACGCCACAGCACGGAGACCGCAAAGCGCTCGCCGCTATTGGCGATCAGCTGCTCCCGGATCTCGAGCAGCGTTATGTCCGGCCTGCGCCGGATCAGGCCCAACAGATAGTCGCGATGCGCCTCGATTCGGCGGGAGCGGCGGTCGCCGCCGGAAGGCGCCGGCCAAATCTCGCCCGTGGTATTGAACCGCTTTACCCAGCGCACCGCGCTCGCCACGCTCACTTTGAAACGCGCGGCCGCCTGATTGCGCGACAACCCGCCCAAGACCACCGCCTCGACCACGCGCTCGCGAAGATCGTTGGAAAGACCCATCCCCCGCCGTCCCCATTCTCGCAGTGAATGAGGAAGCAGAAATTAACCGATTTGGCAATCCCCCCGCCGATTCAATCCGTTCGGATACTGCTCTAAGGTGGCTTCTTGGAACGGTCAGTTTGCACGAATCCAATCGCGGGAAGAGGCCGCGAAGATAACACGAAAGGCTCTGAAAGACATTGATAGTTTGACAATGCTGCTCGAGAACATTGTAAACAATGATAAGCCGTTCGATCTCGATACGCTTAAGTTAAGCGGGGAATTCTCCGAGGCCCAACCAATCAGACCGGCGTTTATACAAAACCCGGTAGAACCGAAGCTTATACAAAACCCTGTAGAACCGAACCGATCAGACAGTGGGTTTGGAATTAAGTATGGTCTGTTGGATCACATTTTCCGCTGGCGAATGAAGCGGAAACAGCGCACCGCTGAGGATCGGTTCGTCAAAGCGCATACCGACTGGACAATTGAGTGCGAGAAGAACAACAAATGGAGTGTTGAGCGAATCAATGCATACAATCTAGATTTACACGATATCAACAATTGGAACGATCAGATAATCGCTACCTACAATTCAGATTTACACGATTGGACAACCCGAAAGATTAATTATGACGACGAAGTTTACAAAACAAACGAGGCGGTGGACGATTTACGAGAGCGATATTTGTAGTCGGACTCTGAAGCTGTTATACAAGTGTGTACCTACGCGCTCCGAAAATTGGAACTTCCTGAAATTTACTCAGGTCAATTTGAGCTATTTTTTGATAGCCCTACGAGTACCTTGGTTGTGGAGTTCGACCTTCCCGAACTTGGAAAGGAAAGCATTTCAACTTTAAAATCAATTCGTTACTCTAGTTCTAGGAATGAATTTGAGTCGATTGCTCACAAGGAGGAATTTCATCCAAAGCTTGTTTGATAATCTTGTGTACCAGACCTGTCTTGGAGTTATACATTGGATTATATCCTCGGATAGCAAACATATTGTACTGGCCGTCGCTTTCAACGGCTGGGTCACTTATATCAATCGGGCGACTGGCAATGATACAACTGCTTGTATCGCTTCCCTACACGCCACCTTGGATGAGTTTGGCAAGATCAATTTGCTTAACGTCGATGCAAAAGCATGTTTCAGAGCCCTTAAGGGGGTTTCCAGTCCGCAGGTCCATTCATTGACACCGGTCAAACCGATCATATCCCTTAATCGAGAGGACAGCCGATTTGTTCAGAGTCGAGATGTAATCGAGAGAATAGATACTGGAGCAAACATAGCCGCAATCGGTTGGGAAGAATTCGAACACCTCATTAGGCAAGTATTCGAAACGGAGTTTTCGGCACACGGCGGAGAGGTTAAAGTGACTCAAGCCAGTCGCGACGGTGGCGTTGACGCAGTCGCCTTCGACCCCGATCCTATCCGAGGCGGGAAGATAATAATTCAAGCGAAGCGCTATGCGAATACGGTCGATGTCAGTTCAGTCCGCGACCTATATGGCACGGTGATGTCTGAGGGCGCAACGAAGGGCATCCTTGTCATGACGTCGTCGTTTGGGCCTGACGCACATCGCTTCGCAAAGGACAAACCGCTTACATTATTGGACGGCAATAATCTGCTATTCCTATTGGCGAAGCACGGGCACCAAGCCAGAATTGATCTCGCCGAAGCGAAGAAGCTAGGGAATGCGCTACGGCGCTGACTAGAAGGCCGAGTCGTCCGAACCGCGAGCCTCCGTGCAAATATATCTTGCGAAACGCAGAAATCTGCGCTATATATTTCCCAATCGACGGATCGAGCCCCGCCTTCTAGGCGTCTGGCGGGGGCCGAGAAGCTTGAGACATTCTGCATAGAGCCTGAGACGGCGCCAGAATTTTTTTTATTTGAATCCGCCTTAACCCATTGAAAGGCCCCGATTTAGAAAAATAAACGCTAGTAAACGCTAGCTATTTTACTAGCGTTTACTAGCATTTATTGGCGTTTACTGGCGTTTGGTTGGCCGCCGAAGCCGAACCTGCGGTCGGTCGCCTGCGCCAAAGCCGGCCGTCCGAGGGTCAAGCGATGATCAGCGTCTTCGAGCTGTTCAAGATCGGGATCGGACCGTCGTCGTCGCACACGGTCGGGCCGATGAAGGCCGCCGCCGCATTCGCGAACGGGCTGGTCGCGTCAGGCGCGATCATTCCGGTCGCGACGGTCGAGGTCGCGCTTCTTGGCTCGCTCGCCTTCACGGGAAAGGGCCATGCGACCGACAAGGCGGTGATCCTGGGGCTTAGCGGCGAGCACCCCGAGACCGTCGAGCCGGATGGCGCCGGGGCGCTGGTCGCGCGGGTGCGCGAGACGAAAGCGCTCAACCTCGCCGGGCGGCGCTCAATCGCCTTCGATCCCGCGACCGCGATTGCGTTCGACACTCTGACGCCAGCCCCGCGCCATCCCAACACGATGCGGTTCGCCGCGCTGGACGCGGAGGGCAAAGCGCTCGCCGACGAGACCTGGCTCTCGGTCGGCGGCGGCTTCATTATCCGCGACGGCGCCGGCGGCGACCCGCCCGCGACCGGGCCGCAGCTTCCGTATCCCTTCCGCTCGGGCGCTGAGCTCCTGGCGCGCGGGCGGGAGAGCGGACTTTCGATCGCCGAACTCATGCGAGCCAACGAGGCGGCGCTTCGGGTGCCTGGCGAGGTCGAAGCCCATGTCGGCCGCATCCTCGACGTGATGTTCGCCTGCGTCGACCGGGGGCTTACGCAATCCGGCCCTCTGCCGGGCGGGCTCAAGGTCATGCGCCGCGCCAAGGCGATCCATGACCGTCTGACCGAGGCGTCGAAACGCAACTTTCACCCAGCGCACGAAATCATGGATTTCGTCAGCGTCTACGCCATGGCGGTCAACGAGGAGAACGCGGCCGGCGGGCGGGTCGTGACCGCCCCGACCAATGGCGCGGCCGGGGTCATCCCGGCGGTGCTGCGCTACTACCGCGATCATTGCGAGGGCGCTACCCAAGCGGGCATGGCGGACTTTCTCATGACCGCAACTGCAATCGGCGCCCTGTTCAAGCTCAACGCGTCGATCTCAGGCGCGGAGGTCGGCTGCCAGGGCGAGGTCGGAGTCGCGTCATCCATGGCGGCCGCCGGTCTATGCGCCGCGCTCGAGGGCTCGAACGAGCAGGTCGAGAACGCCGCCGAGATCGCGATGGAGCATCACCTCGGCATGACCTGCGATCCGATTGGCGGGCTGGTTCAGATCCCGTGCATCGAGCGCAACGCCTTCGGCGCGGTCAAGGCGATCGCCGCGGCGTCGCTGGCGCTGCATGGCGATGGGCGCCATCGGGTGTCTTTGGACAGCGTCGTCGCCACCATGCGCCAGACCGGCGCCGACATGCAGTCGAAATACAAGGAGACGAGCCTGGGCGGGCTCGCGGTGAATTTCATCGAGTGCTGAGGGCGAGCAGCCAGATTTGGAATGCCTTGGCGGGGCCCCCTTCGGTGGCGAAAGGGGGTCAAAATGGGGGTTGGAAAAGCTTGGATTTCCTTGGATTCTCTCGTCCGAATCGAGCCTTTTCAATGGGTTACGAGCGATTTTCGTTGGAAGTTTGGAAGTTGGAAATATTTTGTCTCCCCTTTCTGGTCGTCAGACCGGCGCTCGCCGGCCCCGACCGGCGGTTCGCGCGGCGACCTGATATTCCCGTAGTCGAGTTCAGAGATTCTCTCCTTCAATCCGAGCCCGGTCGTCCGCCAGCCCTGAAGCCCCTCCATCATCAGGCCGGCGCGGGTTTTTGGCAAGAAAATGTTGGTAATTCTAATCCGCAGATTGGCGGTGATGGGGTGGGCGGCGCCCCGGCCCAACGCCTTCGGCGCGGTCAAGGCGATCGCCGCGGCGCCGCTGGCGCTGCATGGCGACGGGCGCCACCGCGCCTCGCTCGACAGCGTCATCGCCACCATGCGCCGGACCGGCGCCGACATGCAGTCGAAATACAAGGAGACGAGTTTGGGCGGCCTCGCGGTGAATTTTGTGGAGTGTGGAGGGTGAGGTCAGAGCCGAGCGTCCGTTGGATGAAACGAGTGTAGAGTGGATGCGAGATCAAACCTATGAAATCATCAGACGCTCGCTTGCAGGTTGCGATTGGGAGGTGGTTGCCGAACCTGAATGAGGCTCAGGGCTGGGAGGAATGGAAGCGGGATTTATCTGGCCGTACCCTTTGGTTCGATGATCCTTGGCCGACCGATGGTCCTGGGCCTGGCAATCAAAAGTACGTTGAGGATTTCAAATTGCCCCAAGAACTCGCAATGCAGCATGCAGTCATCGCGCGTTACTGCGCTCTGCATTCCACGCTAACGAGCCTGAGAGATTGCGAGTATTACTTTAGGAGATATCCTTTTAGGGGCTTGCCATTGCAAAAATATGAACATCTTCGCTATGTATGTGAGATGTACTTTGGGCGATTTTATGAGTTCAAGGCCCGAATCAAGGAGTGTTTCGAGGCTATAAACGCGACGCTTCCTGCAAAGAGCAGACTCAATCCAGGGCGGCTGATCAAAGCCTTTGATAAGGAATTCCACAAGGAGATTCGCGAGCGCAACGGCGTGCACCATCACAATCGCTTCGAGGATATTGCGATCGACAATCTCTTCCTACTCACGCTGATGTCGCATAATTTGCAGCCTGGTAAACAATGGAGGCAGCGAGGCGATGCGGCTTACCGTCGATCCAGCAGGGTGTGGGCTAACAGGGTCGTCGACCAGAGCAAAAGGGTGGAAGTTTTTCTCAACGTCATCGCCAAGGCGATTTTGCTACATTGTCCTTTTTTAGCGAAGCTCGTCGAGCCAGCCGAACACGGCTACGAACTGCCGTAGCGCTTGTGAATCCCGGCGTTGGCCTGGGAGTAACCGATGATGCGTTCTGCTAATTTCGAGGCGACGCCTGCTTAGAGCGTCTCATGCCGCGGCTGAGTATGGAAGGCTTGGGGCGAACCATGAGGAGCTACGTTCTGTGTCAACAGCAGCAGGAACAGCGCCCCAAATGAATTTTTTCTTCATTTTACTTTCGTCGGTAATTTCTTCGGGTGTCGTCGCCGCAGTAATAAGCTTCCGAGCTTGCTCAATCAAAAGAGCGATGGTCGCTTCGGCGAGAGAAAATCGAGGAAATATACTTAAGCGCTTCAACTTGGCTTACACACTTTGAAAGTGATCTCTTGCTAAACTTACGAGTGTGCAAGGGAATATTGACCTATAACCAACTACTTGAGATGATACAACAAAACGAGGAGAAATATAGAGATAAAGATCTGAGTAACATCAAACTAAAAATGGAAATGAATATAAGAATGTATGAGCCGAACCTAATTCGATATTTGGACAATTTGGAATCAGAAATCCGCGAATTGAACAAGATTAGATTTGCGATCGAGGACCGCTGGAAAAAGACTAATCAAGCTTCCGAGTTGTTTCAGCCTCTCAATAAGCAACTTGAAAAGGTGGGAGCTGTCAATGACGCTCTCATCGCAGCGATCGTGGAGCGGGGAGTGTCAATTGGAAGCGAGAAAAGCAGTCTACTTCAACTGGGTGAGGCTGTCGTTGGTATGATACGGCCGACCTGACCCCAGACTTGAAGTGCCGTCGAGTAAGAGCGCCCCGGTCGCGGTGAATTTTGTGGAGTGCTGAGGCCGCGCGATCCGCATCAAAATGTCACACCGCTTGTCGGCAACGCCGATCTTGTTGTCCACAGCCTTCGCCACAGTCAGGCGACGCTCGCTCGAACTTGACCGAGCGCGCATGCCGGTCCATTTTTGCGCTTTGCGACCAGCTTTTTGCGGCGAATCGGTGCAAGTGCCCAGAGCAGGCGCAATAGTCAAAAGGGGGCGACGCATGCGCGCTTCGATCGTGACGTTGACGGCTGTGCTCTCCGCAATTCCCTTCCAGACGGTCCTCGCGGGTCCGGTTCAGCCGTTCGACAATCTCGAGCCGTCGCTGGTCGTCAACGAACTGATGACGCCGACCGGAATCTTCCCAAATCTTGGCGGCTCAGGACCGGCTGTGGGAGATACGCTCGGCTTTGTCAATGACTTTGCCGGCTCTTTTGTGCCTGGCGGGACCTTCGCCACAAATGGACGGACCCTTCCGATCAGCCAATTCGCGGCGAATTTCTCCCTTCTTGGGACCACCTACGGCGGCAATGGCTTCAGCACTTTCCAGCTCCCCAACCTGGAAGGCGTGGCGACCATCGGCGCGGGCTCCGGGCCTGGCCTGACGCAGCGCACGCTTGGCGCCGCGGTCGGCTCGCCGACTGTGTGACCCTTACGTCTTCGCAGGTCCCGGCGCTCCATCAATCGGCTGCGGCGCAGCCCTATGACACGATGCAGCCGTCGCTGCCGTTGACCCCGCTTATCGCCATCTCGGGCGTTTTTCCGAGCCCGGGGGGCGGCGGTACGGGCGCAGCCGCCTTCGTCGGTCAGATTGCCTGGTTCGCCGGAAACTTGGTCCCGGCGGGCTGGGCGCGCGCGGACGGTCAGCTGTTGTCGATCCAGCAGAACCAGGTGTTGTTCAGCGTGCTCGGAACCACCTACGGCGGGAATGGCGTCAGCACTTTTGCGCTTCCGGACCTTGAGGGCCGCGTCGCGATCGGCGCGGACGCCGCCAATCCGCTCGGAAGCGAGAAGGGCGCGGAGACGTTTACGGTGAACCGGTCGGAGCTGCCCGGCCCGAGCCAGAAGCCGCTCGACAACGATCAACCGTCGCTCGCGGTCAACTATATCATCGCCCTTTTCGGAATTTTCCCTACGTCTGACAGCGATCCGTTCAACGCGAACACTCCGGTCATTGGCCAGATCTCTGCTTTCGCGGGCAATTTTGCGCCGCCCGGATGGGCCTTGGCGGACGGCCAGCTGCTGTCGATCCAGCAGAACCAGGTGTTGTTCAGCTTGCTCGGAACCACCTACGGCGGGAATGGCTTCTCGAATTTCGCGCTGCCGGATCTCGACGGGCGCACGATCATTGGCGCAGGCGGCGATTTTTCTCCCGGCGAAACGCTCGGCGCCGACAACATTTTCCTCAGCGCGGACAATTTGCCGCCGGGAACGAGCGTCCCGGAGCCTTCGACCTGGGCTATGATGGCGATAGGCTTCGCCGCGACGGGCTTCGCATCCCGCCTCAAGCGCCAACGGCGTCCGGCCTGACCGGCCGGAAGCACGGCTTCCGCACGCCGGTCGCGCTTCTACCTCTCCACCCGCGCCCAGCCTTGAAGGCCCAAGCGCTCCTGCGGCAGGTAAGAGGCCTTGTAGCCCATTTTTTTCGAGCCCTCGACCCAATAGCCGAGATAGACGTGGGGCAAGCCAAGGCGGCGCGCCTTCTCGATGTGGTCGAGAATGACATAACTGCCCAGCGACCGGCGCGCCTCGTCGGGATCATAGAACGAATAGACCAGCGACAAGCCGTCGGCGAGGCGGTCGGTCAGGCAGACCGCGAGCAGCGGACCGTGGGGGTCGCCGGTTCCGCTTCGCGCGCGATATTCGGTGAGCACGGTGTCAATATGCGTGTCCTCGACCATCATGGCGAAGTCGAGCGAGGACATGTCCGCCATGCCGCCCTCGGGATGCCGGACGTCGAGATAGGAGCGGAAGAGGACGTAGTGCTCGTTGGTCGGTTTCGGCGCGACAAAGGTGCCGAGAAGATCGGCGTTCATCCGGATCGTGCGGCGCTGGCTCGTGGACGGGCAAAAATCGTCGACCAGCACCCGCACCGATACGCAGGCCCGGCAACTCTCGCACGCCGGCCGGTAGGCGATGGTCTGTGAGCGTCTGAACCCGGTCTGAGTGAGGAGGTCGTTAAGGCCTGCGGCCCGTTTGCCGACCAGATGGGTGAATATTTTGCGCTCTTGCTGGCCGTGCAGGTAGGGACAGGCCGACGGAGCGGTCAGGTAAAATTGCGGGGCGTCGCGCGCTTCCCTGGTCACAAAGTCTCCAACCGTCCACCCGAACTTGCCGCCCGCGCCAGTCGATCCTCGAGGCGCCGGCTGACGAATTACAGCCTCCGCACCATCACGACGCCGGCGATGATGTCATGCAGACACCTTTTTTCCGAATCGACCAGCGACACCAGCAGGATCGGCGGAAAGAACCAGCTGACGTAAAACAGCACCGCCTGAACGGCCGCATTGACGAACGGGACGCGCGCGCCAGTGTCGTGCATGCGCATCTCGAGATCCATCGCCCGCATGCCGGGCGTCGCCATCTTGGCGCCCGAGACCGTGAGCCCGTTGTAGAAAAAGGCGACAAACGGAAAGAGAGGCGGCAGGAAGAACAGCGCAAAACCGAACGTCAGCACGATCGACACGATCCAGAGCGCCGCCACCAGGAGACTTACGAGAAACAGGTCGACGCAGACGGCGATGATGCGTCGCGTGCGCACGCCAGCCAGCGCATCGGCGCGCATCACATTCGTCGGCGTCGCGGCATAGACATTGGACATTTGAGCCTCCTGCGCGGGCTCACCCAGCACGCCAAAGATGTGGGAGACGCCGGCGCCAAGTCAAGGCCGGTGAGCGAACAGGTTGTGCGTGACTGAGTCGCGCTGGCCGAGCAGACCGGAGGGGCGGAGCGCAATGAAGATCGTCAACAGCGCATAAACCGCGATGTCGCGATAATCGATCGGGAACAAAGCCGACCAGCCCGTTTCGGCGGCGCCAAGGATAAGCCCGCCGAGGAACGCTCCGGGCAACGAGCCGATGCCGCCGATGATCGCCGCAGTGAGCGCCTTCAAGGTGAGCGTCGCCGAGAGTCCATAGCCGACCGCGCCAAAGGCCGCCGTCATGGTCGCACCGGCAAGGCCGGCCAGCGCGCCGGACAGGGCGAACGCTCGCGCAGTGGTCGCAGTGGGACTGACCCCCATCAACTCGGCGGCGAGCGGATCGTCGGCGTAGGCGCGCCATTCGCGCCCCAGGCGGCTATAGCGAAAGATGACCACGAGGCTTAAGCCCGCGGCGAGCGTGACAGCGCTGACGACAAAGGCCATTGGCGTGGCCACGGCCACGAAGCCATCCGCACGCGCGAGCGCGAACGGCTGATTGAGCTGTGGGCTCATCCAGCTCGACCGGTCGCCCTGCGCCAGACGCAACAATTCCCGGAGGAAGAGCGCGAGGCCCACGGTCGCCACCAGCGCCTGCTGACCTCGAGCCTGGCGCAGCGGAATGAACACCGCGTGCGCGGAAGCGAATGCCCAGGCGGACGCGACCGCGGCCGCCAGCGCGAAGGCCGCCATCAGCAAGGGGGCGGGGGGCCAGCCGACCATCGAGAGCGCCGCGATGGCCGCTGCATACCCGCCTGCCGCGGCGATCTCGCCGAAGGCGAAATTGATGCGTCCGATCAGGGCGTAGATGAGCGAGTAGGCTGCAGCCAGCAGCGCATAGATCGACGCCAGCGGCAGCCCATCCACCGCCATCTGCAATCCATAGGCGAGAGAATGCGGCACGGAGTGGACGGCGCTGAGGTCGCCGATCGGCGCCGGATCGGCGGCCCGGCCCTCGGGGGTCGCCAGCCAATAACGGATCAGAAAGAGGAGGCGCGCTTCCGAGACGGACTGGCCATCGAGCGTGAGCGAGGTCAGGTCGCGGGATTCGCGCGGCCGTCCCGCCTCGCGAAAGCGGCAGGCGGCGAGGTGGCTTTGAGGCTTTTCGCCCAGCGTCTGTGTGGTGAAGGCGACGCTCAGGCCGCGCCCGTCCGGGTCGGGCTGTTGCGCGATTATGGCGATCCGCGCCCCTTCCGGCGTCAGGACCGGGAGCGCCATGCGGCAAAGCCGCGCCTGGTCGGTCTCAAGGGCCGGCGAGCAGCCTGCGAGGATTCCAGCGGCCATGAGAACGATCAGGCGAATGGCCACGCGTCGGCTCAAGCCTCGCGCCTCCGCGCCGCGAGCCGCTTTTGCTTGGCGCGATTGCCGCAGACCTCCATTTCGCACCACCGCCGCCGGTTGTTCTTGCTGCGATCATAGAACAACCAGCCGCAAGCGTGGCCCTCGCATTCGCGGATCCGGTGAAAATCGCCATCGGTGAAAAGGCGGACCGCCGCGAGCGCGATCGGACCCAGAGCAGCCTCGACCGGCGAAGCCCGAACGCTCCAGCGCCAACGGCATGACAGCTCGCCTGGCGCGAGCTCCGCCCCGGCGATAAATCGCGCATGAAGAGCGGACAGACTGGCGAGCGCCGCTTCCGGAGGCTTGGCGCGACCCCCAAGCGCCCCGCCGATAGCGTGAATCGCCTCGCGAAGCTCGATCGCTCGCGCCAGGAGATCCGCAGCAAGGTCCGGGCGCTCGGAGAGACGCTCCCGCAGCCAATCGGCGTCTTCCGCAGGCAGCGCCTTGGCGTGCTTGAGCCAAAGCGCAACGTGCGCGGCCTCGCGCAGGTGGTTTTGGTGCGAGGGGAAGCCGCGACCGGATTCGGTGTTGGCGAAGTCGAGCGCGAGATCGTCGGCGATCAGGTTCAGCGAACCGGCGCGTGAGAGAGGAAGCTCGGACGATATAACCGTCATTCGTATCTTTACAAGTTATAGAACCGCAGCTAGCCTGACAGCGCTAACCCATCAACTAGCTTTGGGAGGTTAACATGCGGGCCCTCATTCTCAAGTTCATTCCCATTGCGCTTTCGCTTTGGTTCGCCGGCGCCGCGCAGGCGCAAATCAAAATGGCCGTAGCCGGCCCGATCACGGGAGCGAACGCGGCTTTTGGCGCTCAACTGAGCCAAGGCGTCGAACAGGCCGCCGAGGATATCAACAAGGCCGGCGGCATTCTGGGTCAAAAGATCGAAGTTGAGCTGGGCGACGACGTCTCCGATCCGAAGCAGGGCGTTTCGGTCGCCAACAAGTTCGTCGGCGACGGCGTCAAGTTCGTGGTCGGCCACTTCAACTCCGGCGTGACGATTCCCGCTTCCGATGTCTATGCGGAAAACGGCATCCTGTTTATCACCCCCTCGGCCACCAATCCGAAGGTCACCGACCGCAAGCTGTGGGACGCGTTCCGCACCTGCGGCCGCGACGACCAGCAGGGCATGGTTTGGGCCGAGCTCGCCCGCGACAAGCTCAAGGGCAAGAAGATCGCGGTCATCCACGACAAGACGACCTATGGCAAGGGGCTAGCCGACGCTGCGCTCGACAACATGCACAAGTTCGGCGTCAAGGAAGTGCTCTATGAGGGCGTGAACACCGGAGAAAAGGACTATTCGGCCATCGTCTCCAAGATCAAGGAAGCGAACGCCGACTATCTGATGTGGGGCGGCCTGCACACCGAAGGCGGTCTCATCCTGCGACAAATGCGCGACCAGGGCATGAGCACGGTCATGATCTCCGGCGACGGCATTACCAATTCAGAGTTCGCGGCCATCGGCGGTCCTGGCGTGGAAGGAACGCTGATGACCTTCGGCCCCGAGCCGCGCAACAATCCCAACGCGAAAGACGCCGTCGCTTCGTTTAAGACCAAGGGGTTCGATCCGCAGGGCTATACGCTCTATTCCTACGCCGCCGTGCAGATCATCAAGCAGGCGGCGGAAAAGGCGAACTCCCTCGATCCGAAGAAAGTCGCCGAGGTCATGCATTCCGGCATGCCGTTCCATACCGTCATCGGCGACATTTCCTACGACAAGAAGGGCGACCGCACGACTGTCGACTACGTCTGGTATGTGTGGAAGAAGGGCCCGGACGGCAAGATCGGGTTCGTGCAGCTCTGAAGACGCGAACCTCCGGCGCGCTGCGGTTGGATCGCGAGCGCGCCGGGTCCGCTGCCAGGATTAGAAGGAACGCGTGACGGTCAAACCTAATCACGCGGTACAATTTCGACCTGAAACGGGCGACCACGAGGTGGCGCAGGCCTCGCACCGTCCAGTTTCGTCTCTGTTGGGGCAAAAGAGATCCCTACAAGTCAAGGCACACGGTGTTCCCGCAACCACTCGATGACTCGGTCCGCCATCTCCCCTTTGCTGATTGGCTCGTTCGTGCGAACTACGCGTGGAGGCTGTGCCTGAACCTGCGATTGAAACCCGTTGGTATGATCGCTCAACTGAAACGCGTCGGACCCTTCGCATCCTATCTCGAGGATTCTATGCCGCACGCCCCACGTGGACCACATTCCCATGAATGCCGATGTTGACCCCCGCAAGTTGCGAACGCCCGATCAGATCATTTTTCAGCTCCTCGGCTACGATATTGGCGATTTGGTTGAGCGCCTTGAAGCGGTCTATCTCGGAACGAGATTTTTGTGCGGCCTCGCTGTCCAATTTGTGAGCCGCGTCCTCGAAAATTCCCATGTTATTTCCTCTGTTTCCTGTTGAACTCTCCATATCGGATTGAAGTTCGGCGCTTACAAGGTGATGCCCCTGGCGCGGCGCATGAGCGTCGTGGGAAAAGCGCGTTTTACCCCCCAAGAGCGCCGCTTTCCGCCCGCAAACGCGGCGTTTCCCCAGGGCCTAGCCGCAAACGCGCTTCGCCTCGGCGCGCAAGGCCCGCGATGAGTTTCAGCGCCGCTGCCCCGATTTGACCGCGCCGCGCCCTTAGACGGCGCGGAGCTCGTCGTACGGGATCATCACATGTTCCCGGTAGGCGGGGCGCGCGACCAGCCTTTCATAATAGGAACGAAGGCCGCCGCGCTCTGGGCGCTCAATGTTGAGATCGAAATAGCGATAGAGCAGGTGGCCGAATTGAACGTCGGCCAGAGTGAGGTCGTCGCCGCACAGAAACGGGGCGCTCGTTAACCGTCTCTCGGCAATATCGAGATAGCGGTCCAGAACGCGGATCGCGCGTTTGAGCGCGTTGGCGTCTCGGCTTTCGGGAGGCGTGCGAACCGCTTGCCAGAAAATCGGCCCGGTGAAGTTGAGCGCAATATTGACCTTTGACCACTCCGCCCATTTATCGATTTGCGTCCGGGCCGAGAGGTCGGCGGGCCAGTAGGGTGAGCGGCCGTATCGATTGGCGAGATAGCGCAAAATCGCGCTCGATTCCCATAAAGGCTCGCCGTCCTCGTCACGCACGACCGGGACCGTTCCGTTGGGATTCATCGCCAGAAACTCCAGCGTGTCCACGCCGCCGTATCGGTGGCCAAAGTCGTAGCGCTCGTGGGGCAATCCCAGTTCGGCGATGCTCCACATCACCACCTGAACGTTGGACGATGTCTTTCGCCCCCACACTTTGATCATCGGCCGGACCTCTCCCGCGCCTGGCTCTCAAACGACCCAGCAACCTAACTTGCGCTCGAACCCCGAGCGCCTACGGCGATCGCGTTTGATGCGCCTGCCTCTCCGACCTAAAAGATCAAGGGAGTTTTGACCAGGGTTGGCGCAAGAATGACCGTGCTCGTGACCGGCAGTTCGGGGCATTTGGGCGAAGCGCTCATGCGCACTTTGCGCGCCTCGGGGCGCGCGGCCCTCGGTCTCGACATCATTCCCGGACCATTCACCAACGAGGTTGCGTCGCTCGCCGGTCGCGCCCAGGTCGCGCGCAGCATGAAGGGCGTTGAGGCGGTCCTCCACGTCGCGACGTTGCAAAAACCTCATGTCGCGACCCATTCATACGAGGCCTTCGTCGACACCAACATTCGCGGCACACTGATCCTGCTCGAACAGGCGGTGCGCGCTCGCGTTCGCGCTTTCGTCATGACCTCGACGACGAGCGCGTTCGGGGACGCGCTGAAACCCCCGCCGGACCAGCCCGCGGCCTGGATCGACGAGCGCGTCGCGTCGATTCCAAAGAATATTTACGGCGTCACCAAGACCGCCGCCGAGGACCTCTGCCAATTGTTCCATCGCAACGAAGGCCTGGCGTCGGTTGTGCTACGGACCTCGCGTTTTTTTCCGGAAGAGGACGACGATCCTGCGGCGCGCGAAGCCTACCCCGACCAAAACGCCAAGGCGAACGAATATCTATTTCGCCGCGTCGCGATCGAGGACGTAGTCGACGCCCATCTCCTTGCGGCCGAGCGTGCGCCGGCAATCGGCTTCGGGAAATACATCATCAGCGCGACGACGCCGTTCCTGCCGGCAGATTGCGCGCGCCTGCGCATCGATGCGCAGGCGGTCGTCAGCCTGCGCGCGCCGGGATGGGAAGATGAATACGCAAGGCGCGGCTGGCGCATGTTCCCGAGCATCGATCGCGTCTACGACAATGCGCTGGCGCGTACGGACCTCGGGTGGCGTCCGAACTGGGATTTCCCGGCGATCGTCGAGCGTTTGCGCGACACCGGCGACATCCGGGGCCCGCTCGCCAAGCAGATTGGCGTGAAAGGCTACCACGCCGAGCGGTTCGAGGGCGCGCCCTATCCGGTGACGTGAGGCTAAGAGCGAGAGCTCTTCGGAACCTTCATCACGCCAGCGCCGCTAGCCGCTCGATGAGAAAGGCGCGCGAAGCTGGGTCGGTCTGCAAGCCGATCGCAAGACCATAGGCGCTGCGCGCTTCGTCGACCTTGCCCAGTTTCGCGCAAAGGTCGGCGCGCGCGACCCAATAAGGTTCGAACCCGGCGAGCCCGCCCTGCGCCCCCACTTCATCCAGCAATTTCAATCCAGCCGCCGCACCGCGTGCGTGCGCAACCGCCGCCGCGCGATTGACGGCGACGACGGGAGAAGCGGTCAGCGCGAAGAGCGCATCGTACAGGACGGCGATCGCCTCCCAGTCCGTCGTTCCGGTCGGCCGCCGGGCGGCGTGGGCCGATTGAACCGCCGCCTCGAGCTGGAAGCGCCCCGGCGAGCCCAAGGCGCCCGCTGCGTGCAACAGCCCCTCGGCCTCCTCGGTTGCGGTCTGGTCCCAGCGCTCGACCGCCTGGTCGCTCAGTGGAACATAGCGGCCCTGAGCGTCGCGTCGCGCCTTACGGCGCGCATGAGCGTAAAGCATCAACGCCAGCAGGCCCATCGCCTCGGGCTCGTTCGGGATCAGGGAGACGACAACCCGGCCGAGCCAGATCGCCTCCTCGGCGAGGTTTCGCCCGCGCGGGTCGTCGGAGAACGCTTCCGCCCAGCCGTGGGAAAACGCGGCGTAAATCGCCTCCAGCGCCACGCCAAGTCGCTCGGGCAGATCCTCGCGCTCGGGGATCTTGAACGGCACACCGGCGAGGCGGATTTTCGCCTTCGCGCGCGAGAGCCGCTGACCCATGGCGGCCGGCGAAACCAGAAAGGCCGAAGCGATCGCGGCCGCGTCCAGGCCCAAGATCGTCTGCAACATCAAGGGCGCGCGTATGGATTCCTCGATCGCCGGATGGGCGCAGGCGAACATGAGCGCGAGGCGCCGATCGGGAATCCCTTCGTTCGCGTCGGCGGCCTCTTTCAATTCGGCGTCGATCAGCTCGAGCGCTTCCGACGCCCGGTTGGCGCTCAGCCGCCTGCGCGCCGCGTCGATCAGGCGCCGCCGCGCCGCCTTCGCCAGCCACCCTTCCGGGTTCGAGGGCGCCCCTTGGTTCGGCCATACGGCGAGCGCAGAAGCGAAGGCGTCGGCGAGCGCGTCTTCGGCTCCCGGCACGTCGCGGGACGCCGCCGCGAGATAGGCGACGAGCTTGCCGTAACTCTCGCGCGCCACTCGGGCCGCGACCGCGCGCGCGTCGGCGACGTAGCGCGCGGCCATCGGGAGGGAGGCCGGCGTCGGCGCGCGCGTCGGGCTGCGCAGCTTTGTCTTCGGCCCGGTCATATCAATCCCGCGGCGAGATCAGGCGTCCCAGAATTCGGGCGCGCCTGTCTCGCGGTCAAGGGCTTACAGGCCAGGCGGCGAGGTTGGACCATTGGGCCGCCCTCTCGGCCGTCGGCGGCCTCGCCAGCGGCGCGAAGCAGCCAACCAGGTAGACGAGAGACCAGAGCGCGACGATCGTCGTCCATGCGACCATGAGCGACGTCAGGCTGCGATCGTCGATTAAATAGCCGCGGTAAAAAGCCGCGTCCTGTTCGATTCCTGATCTCACGGGTCTCGGTCCTGCCTCGCCGCCTTACGCGGTTACATCTGCCAGATCGGCCGCACTTCAATTGCGCCGTACTGAGCGCCGGGGCAGCGCGCCGCCCAGGAGATCGCAGAGTCGAGATCGGGCGCGTCGATGAGGAAATAGCCGCCGAGCTGCTCCTTGACCTCCGCGTAGGGGCCGTTGAGCACCTGAGTCTTCCCGTCCTTGACGCGGACGGTGGTCGCGGTCGAGGTCGGGTGCAGCCGCTGGCCGCCCTTGCCCACGCCCGCGTCCCCCATCGCCTTCATGTAAGCGCCGTAGGCCGCTAGGATCGAGCCGGTCTCTTCCTGCGTCGCCGCCTGCATCGCCTTCTCGTCCGAATGGATCATCAACAGGTACTGCATGGTTTTCTCCTCGAAGACGGCGCGGCCGTTTTCGCCGCGCTCAGTGCAGAGACGCCTGATCTTGCCGGCTTTCGACAGCAAGGGGCAAAAGAATGAGCCACCTCCCATTTTAGCCCGAACTGCCAGGCCAGCGAGCTGGCTGATCCTGGGGATTAATCAACGCATGGTTCGCGTTGTTACCACGCGGCGAAAGCAATTGCGTTCCTCCGAGTCATTATGGAAAAGCGGGCAGGCGGACTTAGCGGAGTCTTGGTAGGTAAGTAATTAACATCGTGGACATGTGTCGTTTGAGGCGCGCCTGAAAAAGTGGTCCTTAATGCCAGGGCTCGCGATTTTTCGTCCTAAACCCGTCACAAGACGCGCCTGCTCATTTATCTCGTCCTCTTGACTCCAATCTCCATCCACGTCTAGCTAATAGCGAGGATGAGCACTCGCGGGCTCGGTTGCAGCGGTCGATGGCTTCAAACCATTCGGATCGAGACGCGCCAGTCCGGCCCGCATGTTGCATCGCTCTCTTGTGCAGTGGGGGACGGAGCCTTGAATCAGCGCCCGTTCACAACCGATCGAAGTTCCTATCGCCCCGACATCGATGGGTTGCGCGCCATCGCAGTGCTCGCGGTCGTCGCGTTTCATGTCGGCATTCCGCATTTCGGCGGCGGCTTTGTTGGAGTCGACATCTTTTACGTCATTTCTGGATTTCTAATTACCGGACTACTTCTGAAGGACATCGACCGTTTCGGCCATATAGACTACTGGTCATTTTATGCGCGGAGAGCTCGCCGGATCCTCCCCACGCTTTTTTTAGTTGTTGTTACGGTCGTGGTGTTTGGCGCCCTGTTCTTGAGCCGTGGGCTGGGCGAGGTACAGAATCTTGTAAGGTCGGGAATTGCCACGCTTGTCTTTTGCGCAAATATCTACTTTGCCAACTATACCGCAGACTATTTCGCAGGGTCATCTCAATTTCAACCTTTCCTGCACATGTGGTCGCTGGCGGTTGAGGAGCAGTTCTATATTATTTGGCCTTTTGTCTTGGGGGCGGGTTGGTTTTTTTGTCGCCGTTCCCGGGCTCCGATGGGTTGGTTCATCGCTTTCTTACTCTTAATTCTTGCTATATCGGGGATCCTCGCCGTCCACAAGTCCGCGTCAAGGATAGACCACGGCTTTTACTCGAGCGCCGCCCGAGCCTGGGAGCTGGGTATCGGCGGCGTAATCGCGATTTGCGTGTCACGAAAGGTTGTATTGCCAAGGCCCTGGGCTGGCGCCGCATCGATCGTCGGCATCATCCTGGTTTGTTCAGGAGTCATCTTAATCAAGGCGGGAGCAGCCTTTCCGATTCCCATGGCGATCTGGCCAGTCCTTGGCGCTGTGCTGTTGATTGCAGGAAATACCGGAAATCCGGACAATACCATTTGTCGCCTTCTTTCCACAGCACCAATGGTGCAAATAGGACTAGCGTCCTATGCTTGGTACTTGTGGCATTGGCCGGCGCTTGCAATCTCGCGCGCAGCAACTCTCGGACATGCAAATCTTACCCGCGACATACTTCTGGCGATTGGGACCCTCTTGCTGGCGATGGCGACTTTGCATTTCTATGAACGCCCCTTGAGGTTTCATGGCGCCTTCAAGACGATGTCGCGTCAGAGGCTGATCGGCGTTTTCGCCGGGTCGGCCGCAGTTACGCTCGCCGTCCTGGGAGGGGTCGGCTTGTGGGCGAAATACAGTTCTCTGTCGCCTCTTGAAGCTGAGGTGCGGACCGCGAAGATGGACGACCCGCCAAGCACTAAATCGTGTCTGCTGCCGAGGTCGGTGACGCCCACGCAACGAGATGATCTCCGCCCCGCTTGCCTTGAGTCAGGATCGGAGCCGCAAGTCATCCTCTGGGGGGACTCGTTCGCTGATCGGTTGTCGCCGGCCGTCAATGATTGGGCGCGACGCCGCACCCCTCCGGCCAGAGTCGAACAGTTGACCAAGGAGGCATGCGCCCCATTGCTGCATGCGCTGCCCTTGAATTCGTGGGGCCCCGATTACGGGTGCCAGGCTTTCAATGACCTGGTTCTCAAGCGCCTGGAGCGCGCCGGCCAACTCAAACAGTCGGGGGTCGTCATCGAGGGGGCTTGGTGGCCGAGAGCTACAGATTGGTGGACCTCGAAGGGTCTCACACGCGTTTCCTTCGACGTCACCGCAACCGATACGAACGAGGCGCTGCGTGCGTTTGAGACAAGGTTGCGGGCGACGTTCGACGTAATAGACAGAGACGGTTTGCGCGCGTTAATTTTGCTTGAGACCCCAATCTTGCTTGACAGTGATGAGAACTTGATTTCGGCTCCGGAATGCCTTTTTAGAAGCAAAGACAATGGTGAAGATTGCAATATGAATATTGCAATACATCGAAAGCTGTCCCAAGATGTAAATATAGTAATATCTAGGGTCGCTAAGGAATATAGAAATGTAAAAACTCTTGATCTGGTGCCTAGGCTGTGTAACAATCATGTATGCCCGGCACGGGTCGGTGGAACTATAGCGTACGTCGATCATGAACACCTGACAGCCACCATCGCTCATCGCCTGACAGACTCGTTCGCTCCTTACCTTGAGTGGTTGGTTGGTCGTGACTCGGACGAATCCGTATCTTCCGACCGACCGCTCCCGCAAGAGGCCATCCAGAAGCAGGCTGCAGTCCGAGCGATCTCCCAAGACCAGCGCTGAGTTCGATCTCCAAGTTACGGCGACAGTGAAGTTATTCTCATCCGGGGATTGACAGGCGGCGGCTGCAACGATCGATCGTGCGTGAGAGGCCTATGACCTCCCGTTCACCCAAATCACGACCGCACCGGAACAGCGATGAGCATCTGGAGATTCAATACCGCCGGCTCGGGCAGGGTTGGGAGATGAACCGTCGCAAGTTCATCGGTGGAGTCGCCGCGTCTGCTTTGCCGCCGCCCCAATCGACGTTCGCGGCTGGGGGTTCAACCGAGAGTGACGCTGGCTCTGCCGGCCCACTCGTTGTGAGCTCCAATGGACGCTACTTCATCAATCAGCCGACCGGGAAACCTTGGCTTATGCTGGGGGATGCGGCGTGGAATCTGCCGATGATTTCGCCGCAGGACGCGGAATATTATATCGCCAATCGCGCCGCGCTTGGCTTCAACGCCATCATGTGGACTTTTACCGTCGACGCCTATTTGTTGAATCCGAGTCCGACCTATGCCGCCTATGGAGGGCTTGGCCCGTTTGCCGGCGCAAAGGTCACAACTCCGAATGCAACGTACTTCGATCGGATGCTGCGACTGGTTCAAATATGCCAAGAGCACGGCGTCATAGCGATCCTCGATCCTTACGAAACCGGATCGGGTCTTCGCGATTTGACGGCTGCGGGCGCGTCCGGTTGTTACGCCTATGGAAAGTACGTCGGCAATGTTTTGAAAAACCAGCCAAATGTGTTCTGGCAACTCGGAAATGACTACGGGTTCTATAATGGTTCGAATGCTCACGTGATGATTGCGCTCGCTCGCGGCATTTTGTCGGCAATGCCGAGTGCGCCCATCACGATCGAAATCTTTGTCCCAAAAGGAATTGGGACCCCGAGCACGACGTTCAATGAACGGTACTTCAATTTTATGACCTGCAACGGGGTGTATACCTACGGCCCAACCTATGGATACACTATCGTCGCATACAATAATTCATCAGTAAGATTTGAGGGGGTGGCCGGAACCAACAACGCGCCTCCAGTCCCCGTCATATTCCTGGAGGGGAGCTATGAGTACGAACACCTTGGCGTCGCGGACCCGGGGCTTCCGATCACTGTCCGAAAGCAGTTCTGGTGGTCGATCCTCTCGGGGGCGTGCGGCGGGATATACGGCAATGGCTACGTTTGGCCGTTTGGCCTGACAGGCGGGTCAAACATCTCGGTCGCCGGCGGCGAGGGCGGAAAGGCGGGAAGCTGGAAGGACAACCTGACCACGACCGGGGCGAAGAACCTGCAGATCTGGAAGGATTTCTTCGAATCTCTTCCCTGGCATGATCTGGTTCCAGACCAGACGCATGTTATCGGCGTAGCGGGATACGGGACACCTGCTCTCGCCGGCCCTTTTGCGTCCAACGATTACGTTACGCTCGCGGCGACCGCGAACCGGCGTTGCGCGGTCGCATATTTCCCCCAAGGCGGTTCGAACCGGCTGACGGTTGCTCTTGGCGGCTTCGCGGGGCCTGTCACCGCGAAATGGGTCGATCCGACCACCCGTGGGATGACAACAATCGGAACCGTCTCCAACAGCGGGTCGCACGATTTCACGCCTTCAGGAAACAATGCGGCGGGCGACCCGGATTGGGCGCTTCTGCTCACTGCATAGCGCCGAAGGCTTCCGCAGAGGCGATTTCCCAGGTGAACGGACGGACCTTGGCGATGCCGCGGCTCAGACTGCGCCTATTCTGAAGTCGGCGCTCCAGCCAGGCGCAGCGATCGCCTTGTCGGTCGACACTTCGTCATTGGGGTCGGCGATGTTAAAAACGCCCGGCGGCTCGCCGTGATCGATCGCAAGCAAGGCGGCGTAGGCCGCCGCGTCGACATGCAGCGAAGGCGCGCTCGGCGGCGCGTTCGCTCCGCTGCCGGGGCCGTATAGCCTGCCATAGCGCAGCACCAGCCCTTCGACGGGCGACGCCGCGAGGACTTGGCGCTCGAGCGACTTGACGCCCTGCACGCTGACCGCGCGCATCCCGTCGGCATTGATGTCCAACGGATGGTCTTCGCCATAGGGCCGAAGCCCAGGCGCATAGGCCCACGCGATGCTTTGCGCGATCAGACGACCCGCGCCAGCCTTGCGCGCAGCTGCGACAAGGTTGCGAGTTCCTTCCTCGCGGATGCGTGCGTTGCGGGCGAGGGCGCTGGATCGCTCTGCCGGATCGTGAACCGCAGCCAGATCCGTTAGCTGGTGAATGACGATCTCCGGCTTCGCCTCAAGGACCGCTGTCGCCAGCGCCTCTGCGTCGAACACATCGACCAGGACCGGGAGCGCTCCCAGCTTACGAAGGAATTCGCCGTTGCCCGTCGAACGCGTCGCCCCCGAGACCGAATGGCCATCGGCCAGAAGAAGCGGCGCAAGCCGGCGCCCAATGACGCCGGCGGCGCCAGCCAAGAAGACTCGGCTTACGAAATTCTACCTGCTCCGATCAGCGCGCGGGCCTCGCTCACCTCCAGCGAAACGCGCGAGGCCTTCTGACGCGGATCTTCACCGGAGGATCGCCGCTCACCGGGGGGGCGACGGATCTGCTCCTGCGACGGGTGTCATATTCGAGGGGATTTTCCAGTGGACTATTTCGCTTACGACCCCCCTGGACAGCTTGTCGTCCGCCTTAAGCGGAAACTTCAGAACGGTCCATTCGCCGGTCCCGGAGATGCCCGCGAACTTTCCGGTCCCCGCCACCAACGTCTCGATCCCGCCATCGGCGGTCTTGCGTTCATACGTCGCCATGATCTTATCGCCATCGTTGTCGGCGAAGGTGCAGGCGCCGTGCTCCTGCGCGTGGGCCTTACCGGCGTCGTCGTAAATCCCCAGGCAACGCATCCCCATGTCAGTTGTGGCGTCGCCCTGGACCTTTTGGTGCACGCCGCTGACCTCATAGGTTCCGAGCGTTCGATCCCCAACCTTCATGGTGTTTGAGGTTGTTATCAACCACGTATTCGTAAAGCTGTCGGTCCCCTCTTTTGGCATCTCTCCCGCCAGGACCGTTATGGGCGCCAACGGCAGTACTATCGTGGAAAGTAGGAATCGCAGAGACATGGTTTCCTCCTTTGCGGAGCAAAGGCCTCGACCCCAATCATTTATGGTGTAGACCCATTTCCGCGGATCGCGCTGTGATGGAGATCACACCCCGCGGCGACACGCACCGTCGGCGCTGGCGGAGGCATCCTCGCCGGCGCCACGCCTTAGTAGCCTGCTATCGCGCAGGACCACGCTTTCCACAGACGGTGGTCCATGGACTTGCCGCTCGAGGGACTCGACGCCGCTCACGCCACCAGCGCGGTCGCTTCCGCATTTGAGTCGAGTGGATAATCTTCGCCCGGGGTTCGGCGCTATCGCGGCGCCAAAACCGCGGTTGGGAGGTCAAGCGTGCCCGCAGGCCTGGAAAGCGCCAGTGGCTTGGGAGTTCCAAGGACTCGGGAACGGAGCCACAAGCCATTGACATCGCTCAAAATGGACTCGGCAAATGCCATCACAGGCCCACAGTGGCGGCGAACGAGAATCGATCAGGCGCCCGGCATCAGGCCCGCAGATACTTGTTGAGCCAATCGAGCGTCCTTTGCCACGCCTCTTTCGCTGCCGCCTCGTCATAGCGCGGCGTCGTGTCGTTGTGAAAGCCGTGGTTGGCGTTCCTGTAGATGTGCCCCTCATGCGGGACGCCAGCCCCGCTGAGCGCGGCGTCGAACGCCGGCCAGCCGCTGGTGATGCGGGTATCGAGCTCGGCATATTGGGCGTTGATCGGCGCCTTGATCTTTGCCGCGTCGGCGGCGCTGGGTTGAAGGCCATAGAAGGGAACCGCGGCGTCGAGGCCTGAGCCCATGCTCACGGCGAGCTTGTTGACGACGCCGCCGCCGAAACAGAAGCCGATCGCGCCGAGCTTGCCGGTCGAATCGGGCAGGGATTTCAGCCACGCGGCGGCGGCGGCGAAATCCGCCTGCATCTTGGCCGGGTCGACCTGCTTGAACAAAGCCGCGCCCTTCTCGTCGTCGCCCGGATAGCCGCCAACCGAGGTGAGGCCATCGGGCGCGAAGGCGATGAAATTGGCGATCGCCAGGCGCCGCGCCACGTCTTCAATATACGGGTTCAAGCCCCGGTTCTCGTGCACGACGAGGACGGCGGGCAATTTCTCAGTCCCGGCGGGGCGGACCAGATAGCCCTTGATGCCGCCGTTTCCTTGGGGCGAGGGCACGTCGACCCTTTTCGCCACGACGCGGCTGTCGTCGGGCGGAACCTGGATCGCCCAGGCGTAATTGGGCTTGAGCATTTCCAATAGGGCGCCCGCGCCAACTCCGCCGACGGCGAATTTCTGCGCCCCGTCCAGGAAAGCGCGGCGGCTCATTCCGCCGTGCACATAGAGGTCGAACAGATTGAGCAATTCTTGTGGGAAGTCCGACGCCTTTTTTCGCTCCATGGAACGCCTCCGGTACCGTCGCCAAGCCCGCAGCCGGGGCCGCTCTCGCACGCCAGCCAGAATGGAGCCAGCAGACGCCGTGATTATGTCGGGCACGGGGGAAAACGAAAAATTGATGGCGGCGATGCGGCGAGCTGGGGCGCGCGCAGCAGAGAGAGCCGCCTATGCTAACCTGGGATCACCAGTGGCGGAGCACCGGACCGGACCCGCGCCCATGAACGTCGATGAACGCGGAACAGGCCGTTCGATATTCCTGCGCTACGCCACGCGGCGCCGCGATTTCCTGGTCGTGTCGTTGCTCACCGGTCTCGTCGTCGGCGTCGCCTATCGCGCCTTTATCGATGAGGCCGACTCGCGAAACATGGCGAACTTCCTTCGCAGCGGGTTTGACGGGCTCTGCATCGCCTGGGCGATATGGGCAGTGCAGACCGGGTTCGCTTCGGGCGACCGTTCCCGCCTCGGCGCGGCTCTGAGACGATTGCCACTGGCGGGCGAACTCGTCGTCCGCGCCCTGGTGATGACCACCGCGATCGTCGTCGTGAGCGTGGCGCTGGAGGTCGCCCTTTTCGCCGACACTCTCTTTCCTCGCTGGGTCATGACGATTTGGATACCTGACGAGCTGCCTCGAGTTGTCTTGATTGGATTGGGTCTTTCCCTGCTCCTGGGAATGGTGACTGAGACCGGACGGCTGATAGGAGGCCCGCTTCTCACCAGCGTCGTTCTCGGGACCTACCATCGCCCGGTTCGTCAACAGCTGATCGTGATGTTCCTCGACCTCGCCAACTCAACGAGCCTCGCGGAGGCCATGGGCGAGCTTCGCGTCCACGATCTCATCACCCGCTTCTTCTTCGATATCGACGAACCCATCAGGGTCTTTGGCGGCACGGTGCTCGCCTATGTGGGCGACGAAGTCATCGTGAGCTGGCCGGTCAGCGACGATCCGGCGCGCAACGGCCGATGCGTCGGCTGCTTTCTGGCGATCGAGCGCAAGATCGCCCGCCTTAAGGGCGCCTACGAAGCGGAATTTGAGCTTGCGCCGAAATTCCGCGCCGGGCTGCACGCTGGCCCGGTCATCGTCAGCGAATGCGGCGACGCCAAACGCCAGCTCGCCTATTTCGGCGACACAATGAACGTCGCGGCGCGGCTCTGCGACTATTGCAAGACGATCGACCAGCGGCTGGTCGTATCGGGAGACCTGCTGCGGCAAACAGCTGTCCCCGCCGGCTTGCGGGTCGGCGCCGGCGAACGCACCTCGGTTCGCGGACGGCAGGAACCGGTCGAGGCGCATGTGGTCGAGCTTGCGCGCGAGGCCGAACACGCAAGCCGGCGCTGACGATCGCGCGCCTGGCGACATCGCCCGCGCTCAATAAATTCCTGGCGCGAGCCGGTAGCGCACCTTCCGCTTATAGTCGGAATAGCCGGGCAGGCGCTGCTCGAGGACGCGTTCCTCATCCACGAGCCGCCAGATGAGGATCGGCGCCATCAGCGCCAATACCGCGAGCCCCCAATAAGAGCCGAGCGCTAACGGCGTCCCAAGAAGATAGACAAAGGCGCCCGCGTACATCGGATGACGGGCGAGGGCGTAAGGCCCGGTCGACACCACGGTCTGGCCCTCGGCGACGCCGATCGTGGATGACGCAAATGAGTTCTGTCTGAAGACGAGAAAAATGATGAAGAACCCAACCGCGACCAGGACGTCGCCGACGAGCGCGACGACGGCGGGCGCCTGCGACCAGCCGAATCGATGATCCAGGGCCGGAACGACGATGAGGGCGACGAAACCTAACGACGCGAACGCCATGATCAGCCTTTGCGTCGGCTCTGTCTCCTGGGTCGGCCCTCCCTTCACGCGGCGCTGGTAAGTATCCCCCGGCAAAGCCGGGGGCTTTAGGATTTGAACCGCTCAAAGCGGTAGGAGGGTCGCTGACGCGGCCCTTGATGTTTGGAGCCGCCTAAAGGCGGCTTTTTCAGCGCCAGAGGTTCATTTGTTCGAGCCTCTGATCTTCCTTCTCTTGGTTGCGGATGCAAGCCCGGATGGCCTCCTCGTCACGGCCGACCGTATTGACGAAGAACCCCCGCGCCCAGAAGTGCTGCCCCACGAAGTTGCGCTTGCGCTCCCCATATACCCGGGCCAGGTGGATCGCGCTCTTGCCCTTGATGTACCCGACCACCTGCGACACTGCGTATTTCGGCGGAATCGACAACGCATGTGCACGTGATCGGGCATCAGATGCCCTTCCTCGACCCTCGCTTCCTTCTGAAGCGCAAGCTTGCGCAAAACTTCGCCCAAGTGTCGTCGCAGCTCCAGATACAGCACCTTGCGCCGACATTTGGGAATGAACACCACATGATATTTGCAGGTCCATGTCGTGTGGCTTAGGCTCTCGTAGTCGTCCATCGGTGGAGTTCCTTTCGTGTGAGTGGCTGCTCACGTTGGAACTTCACCGGTGGACCGCCGGAAACGTCAAACCTCTACTGCCACCCCGGCAGAGCCGGGGGGTCTCCCGCTTACGCTAGGAGCGCGGGGTCATTGGCGATCAGGTATTGCGTGATCAGGGCGGATGCGCCGAAAAACACGGCAAGAAACGTCCAGCCCTGCCAGAACCGGAGGTCGCCGGCCGCTCCGAAGATGAGCGCGCCGAAGACCAACGCCAGCGCGCCCAGCCAGAGCCAGGCCTTCACGCTTGGGGTCATCGGCCCGCTCCGCTGCTCCCGCCGGTCTGACGAAGAGGTTTGGCAAGAAGCGTCAGGCATCCATCCTGAGCACGACGCGGAAGCGCGCCTTGCCGCTCAACATGCGCTCGCAAGCTTCCTGCGCTTTCTCGAGCGGGTAGATTTCATTCATTGAGGCAACGTTGTTGCGTTGACTGAATTGCAGCGTGTCCTCCGAATCCCGGGCGATCCCGGAATACCAGCCTTTGACCGAGGCGCGCTTGCCGAGCAGATCGGATGAATCGACGGTGAGTGGACCAACCGCGCCGATCACCATCATGACGCCGTTTGGCCCAAGACCGCCAGAGATGGCCTGCATCGCCTTGCCGTCGGTGACGGTGGCGAGGATCGCTTTCGCGCCGCCCATCGCCGTCAGCGCCTGGGCCGGGTCCTCCGCGGCGCTGTCGATATAGTCGCTGGCGCCGAGCTTTCGCGACAGCTCCTCCTTGTCGCGCCCCCGGTTGACCGCGACGGTGCGAAAGCCTAGCCGCGCTGCGAACTGGATTCCCAGGTGGCCGAGGCCGCCGACGCCCTGCACCGCGACGATATCGCCCGGTCCCGCCCCCGTGTGCCGCAGGGCGTTGAAGGTGGTGACACCGGCGCAGAGCAGCGGCGCCGACCCGACCGCGTCGAGATCGTCCGGCACATGCGCCACTGCCGAGACATGGGCGATCATGTGCGTGGCGTAGCCGCCGTCGCGGGTCACGCCGCTGATTTCGTGCACATTCTCGCAGGCGAACGCATTGTCGCGCCGGCAGCGGCGGCAATGTCCGCACGCGCCGCCGAACCAGCCGACGCCCGCCCGCGCGCCGACGCTCCAGCCGTGGACCTCCGTGCCGATCGCATCGGTGACGCCGATCACCTCGTGGCCTGGAACGCGCGGATATTGAATGCCAGGCATGAGACCCTTGACGGTCAGCACGTCGCTGTGGCAGACGCCGCAGGCGTGGACGCGAATGCGCATTTCCTCCGGGCCCGGGACAGGAATGTCCCGCTCTTCCGCTACAAGCGGTCCGCCACGCTGCTGAACGACCATTGCGCGCATTTTCGCCATCGTCGGATCCCCTTCGGTCGAGATGAACCAACCGAACCATTACCCTCGGGTTCGGGTCAATTTGGGACAATATCTTCCGGCGCCCGACGGCCGCTTGCAATGACGGTTCAACGTGATCGGAATAGGCTCGCGACTAGGGAATGAAATTGCTCTGCCGGGGGCCGGTCAAATGGTACAGGTTCCCCTTGTCGTCCCGGATGATGCCGGCAAAACCGGCCTTGGGCTCCAGGACCAGTTCCTTGGCGAGCACCGCAGTGCGGAATTTCCAACCTTGCGGCAGCTTGAGGACATCGCCAAGGGAGTTCGAGCTTTTCGATCGTCAGGTCCGGCATGTTCTTGTCCGTGTAGGAGACCATCACCCAAGTCCGGCCCTTGGAATCATCGAGCAAGTAGACTCTCGATCCTTTCTTAAAGCCTGCGACGGCCGTTCGCGCCGCCAGCGTCGTGCGATAGGCTTGGGAGGCCGGCTTCGACGAGATCGCGGCGCTGGGCGCCTGGCTGTTTCCCATCCATTCCGCATTGAGGCCATCGAAACTCCTGACCGCGCCGATCCGGTCGGCGAGCCAGTCCACCGTCCAGTGGTAGGGAGGACCGATCCGCGCCAACAGCGCCTTGTATTGCTTGGCGATCCTCTTCGGGTCCAGTTTTTGCAGGAGTGACGTCGGCGCCGAGTTGCGCGAATTGTCGCCGCCGTTGAGGCCAGTTGTATTGTATGTGCTGACGTACAGGACCTTCTTGAGCGGATCTTTGCCGAACAGCTCGATTTCCGTGTAGCGATAATCGCGCAAACCGTCGAATCTTCGATACTCAGCGCCTGCGCAATCGTCCGGCAGTCCGCTGAAATATCTGCAGAACGATTCTTCGCCATGAGCGGGCGCCAGACTTTGAGCGGTGAGCAACATCAGTCCCAAAGCCAGGCCGCACAACGCTCCGCCGCCGCGGCGCTTTCCGTCCGTCGGCATGGCGACCTCCAACTCACTCGGCGTTCTCCGACCGCCTCCCAATACGGATCGTAGTTCTGAATGCGACGCACATGCAACCCGGCTTATCAGGCGAGGCTCAATCCCTTCCGCAGCGTCCCCGCCGCGAGTCGCGACCTCGGCGAAGCGCGGTTGCTGTTGAAGGCGATTAGGCTCGACCTGTGGACGTCGAGGCAGTGATTCTCGCCGTCATGATCGTCGAATATTCGCCGCTCACGTGATATGCCAAAGTCTGCGCCCGACGTCGCGTGCACGAGGTTACGATGAGGACCTACCCTCGACTCCTCCTTTGGGTCGACGGAATCAGTTGGAGTGGCGCCAGAAGCGATTTTCTGGGATAGTCGCGAGCGGCGGCAACGATGGCGTGCTGTTGTGCCAATAGAACTGCATGGTCACGCCGCCGGGCCATTGGACGATCGCATCGCGCCCGATCGGATCGGCGAAGGGTGAGACGAGCACCCCGGCCCCGGAGGCCGCGGCCGCCGCAACCGCCGCGTCGAGATCCTTCACCAGATAGCCGACGCGCTCCGAACCGAAGGGATAGGGAATCGGTGTTGTGAAGGCGAGCACAGAGATCGAGCCAGCGGGCGTTCGCACGGCGACGAAGGTCGCGCTACTCGGCGTCGCGGTCGTCGTTGCCGGTGCGGCGGCTTGACCGCCAAATGTCGCAATGAAGCTCTTGACAAATGGCTCCATTTCCGCAGGCCTCAGGTACACGTGCGCGCCGTCATATTGCGGGCCGACGCCCGGGCTGGGCGAAACGGCCGAATTGTCGGCCGCGCCGGCGCCTCTCGGCCACGAGCCTGACGGCGAGTGGCTCAAGCACCGTGTTTGACGACGGAGTGAGGATGCCGAGGCGCTTCCTGGCGGATGGGAAACTAACGGTCATCGCCGTCTCCGCTAGCGTTGCGGTTTGTTTACGGATCAAACCTCGCGTGCCGGCCGCTCCGGAAGGGCTTTCGACCACGGTCTTCTCGGGGCGCGTTCAAAGCGAGGAGGTTGCTGTTGACTGTTTTCATATGACGCGCGCGCGTTGGGAGCCGCCCGAAGAATAGGCGCCGTGCGAAACTTTCGCGCTCAAGGCTCGCACACCCTCCGCGCTAGGGCCCTCGGGACGGTCACCGAGAGGGCGGGCGGATGCATCAACGGGCGCAGGGGCAGCGTGGCACGCATCATGCTTCGAGGACGGCTGAGCAATCAATTGTGCGCATGCGGCCCGCCGGAGGACGCGCCGCGTCTCCCGGGGAGGCCAGCAACCTTGATGTTCATCGGACGACGGATCATTGGGACGTTGCCGAGTCTGCTCGGGGTCGTGGTCGTCACGTTTTTGTTGTCCCATGCGCTGCCCGGAGATCCCGCGGCCTATTTCGCTGGCCCGGCGGCAAATGCAGATTCGATCGCGAGCGTCCGCGCGTCACTCGGACTGGATCGGCCGCTGCCAGAACAGCTCCTGCATTATATCCTCGACCTTCTGCACGGAAATCTCGGCAACTCGCTAACGACGGGGCAGCCGGTGCTGGTTGACCTCGCACAAAGGCTTCCTGCCTCGCTCGAACTTTCCGCCTTCGCGATCATCTTTGCTGTGGGTATCGCCGTTCCCCTGGGCGTGTGGTCGGCGACAAAAGTCAATGGTCCGGTCGACCATGCGAGCCGGGTCCTGGTGACGGTGTCGGCCGCTTTCCCTACCTTCTTTGTCGGGTTGTTGCTCGTCTATGTCTTCTACTATCTGCTCGGCTGGGCGCCGGAGCCTGTCGGGCAACTCAACGAGATCAACTATTCGCCCCCGCCAACCGTCACTGGCGCATATACGGTTGACGCGCTGCTGGCGCGCGACTGGGGCGTTTTCTGGGCCGCGCTAGCGCAGCTCACGCTGCCTGCGATATCGCTGGGGCTGTTCGCGCTGGCTCCCCTCGCGCGCATTACGCGCGCGGCGATGCTTGAAGCACTGGGCAGCGATTTCGTTCGCACGGCGCGCGCAAGCGGCCTGCCAAGGACGAAGATCGTGTTCACTTATGCGTTTCGGAACGCGCTTCTTCCGATCACCAGCGTGCTGGGAATGGTCTTCTCCTTTCTGATGGGATCCAACGTGCTGATCGAGCAAGTGTTCGGCTGGCAAGGAGTCGGCGCCTACGCAGTGTCTGCCGTGCTGGCCTCCGACTACGCGGCGGTGCAGGGCTTCGTCCTCATGATGGCGATCCTTTACGTGCTCCTGAATCTCGCGGTCGACATCGCGGCGACCATGATCGATCCGCGCGTACGCTTCGAGTCGTGAGGGACGCATGACCTTCGTCACCCTCGCTCGTAACACGCGCTACGCCTTCGGCGAGAACCGTCTGACGCTCATTGCCGTCGTGATGCTCGCGGTGATGGCGGTCTGCGCCGTGCTAGGTCCCGTTCTCGCGCCCTACGATCCGCTTATGACGAACGCAGCCGTCAAACTCACTCCCCCGAGCGCTGCGCACTGGTTCGGAACGGACGCGCTTGGGCGCGATATCCTGAGCCGGGTGGTTGTCGCCGCGAGATTGGACCTCGGCATGGCGGTTTCCGCCGTAGCACTTTCCTTCATCGCTGGTCTCGCGCTTGGCGCCGCCGCCGGATATTTCGGCGGATGGACAGATGCTCTCGTTGGCCGCGTGATGGACACGATCATGGCCTTCCCGCTGTTCGTTCTGGCCATGGGCATCGTCGCCGCGCTCGGCAACAGCGTGCTCAACATCATCATCGCGACGATGATCATCAATCTTCCGTTCTACTGCCGTTTCGCGCGCGCGGAAGTGAACGTGCGGCGAGAGCTCGGCTACGTCGAAGCAGCTCGCATGGGCGGAAACACGGCGTTGCAGGCGCTGGTCAACCATATCATTCCCAACATCTTGCCTCCCATGATGGTGCAAGCCTCGCTGAGCATGGGGTGGGCCATCCTTAATGCCGCTGGCCTCTCCTTCATCGGGCTCGGTGTACGCCCTCCGACGCCCGAATGGGGCATCATGGTTTCCGAGGGCGCTAGCTACATCATCTCCGGCGAATGGTGGGCTTTCATGTTCCCGGGCGTGGCGTTGGTCGCCGCGGTCTTCTCGTTCAACATGCTGGGAGACGGCCTGCGAGATCTCCTTGATCCCAGGAAGCGCGTATGACGGCTCAGCCTGTCGTCGACAATCTCTCGTTGAACTTCCGTACCCGTCACGGAACCGTGCAAGCGCTCGACGACGTCTCGCTCTCGCTGGGCAAGGGCGAAATCGTCGGCGTCGTCGGAGAGAGCGGGTCCGGCAAGTCCGTCACGGCCTACGCGGTCATGGGTCTTCTTGAAGACACAGCCGACGTGACGAGCGGCAGCATAAACATGGGGGGCGCAGAAATACTGAGCGCCACGCCGGATATGCTGAACGCGCTTCGCGGCCGCGAAATGGCGATGATCTTTCAGAGCCCGCGCACCGCCCTCAATCCGATCCGCAAGGTCGGTCATCAGATCGAGGATGTCCTGCGCGAGCACGCAAACATCCCCGCCCGCGAGCTCAGGCGGGAGGCGATCGCCGCGCTCGCGCGCGTGCGCATTCCCGACCCGGAACATCGCGCCGAGGCCTATCCTTTCGAGCTGTCCGGCCGCATGTGCCAGCGCGTGATGATCGCGATGGCGCTTGCCTGCTCGCCCGCCGTGCTGATTGCTGACGAACCGACGACCGGCCTCGACGTCACGACGCAGGCGGTGATCATGGACCTCGTCCGCGACATGAGCCGAAGCGGCAATATGTCGACGCTTCTGATCACCCATGACCTCGGTCTCGCGGGGGAATATTGCGACCGAATCGCGGTGATGCACGCCGGCCATGTCGTTGAGGCTGGACCGACCGAGGCGATCCTGACTCACGGCGCGCATCCCTATACGCGGCAGCTTCTCGCCGCGACGCCGACGCCCGAGACCCGGATGGACGATCTGAGCGCCATCCCCGGCTCGCTTCCGGATTTGCGTCGTCCGCTGCCGCCTTGCCGCTTCAGCGCGCGATGCGAGCGCCGCCAGCCGATTTGCGACGAGCCGCCGTTGCCATGGCGGCAATGCGGGCCGGACCATGTCGTGCGTTGCAGGTTTCCGTTATGACGGCGCCCCTGCTCGAGGCGACCAAGCTCGCCAAGTTCTATCCGGTGAAGGGAGGCGCGCGAGGAGCGCGCCTCCACGCCGTCGACGAGGTGGACCTTGTCATCGGAGCCGGCGAAAGCGTTGGCCTCGTCGGCGAGTTGGGTTGCGGCAAATCCACGATGGTGCGCTTGCTTGCTCGACTCGTCGATCCGACCAGCGGAACGATCGCACTCTCCGGACGCGACACCACCGACGTATCGCAGGCGCGCTTCGTCCGCAGCTCCGAGCGCGCCCGCATCCAGGTTGTGTTCCAGGATCCGACCGAGAGCCTCAATCCGTCCTTCCGCGTCTTTCGCGCGATTGCCGATCCGCTGCAGCGCCTCCAGGGCCTCCGCAACACGAGGGACATCGACGCGCGCGTTCGGCGCGCGGCTGGCCTTGTCGGTCTACCTACGGAGTTTCTGCAACGCTATCCGCATCAGCTGTCGGGCGGACAGCGGGCGCGTGTGGGAATCGCGCGCGCTATCGTCGTCGAGCCCTCGCTGCCTATTCTTGACGAACCGACGTCCGCTTTCGACGTTTCCGTCCAAGCGGTCGTTCTGAAGCTGCTCGCCGAGCTCCGCGAGCGGCTCGGGATGAGCTACCTCTTCGTATCGCATGATCTCAATGTCGTGCGACTTCTCTGTTCGCGCGTCGCGGTCATGTATCTGGGCAAGATCATCGAGGTCGGCCCGACCGAGGCGCTCTTCACCGACCCCCGCCATCCTTACACAGCCGCTCTCGTCGGCTCCATTCCTGACCCCGCTCGTCGGGGGCTGCCGCGGCCTCGCCTCGACGGCAATCCGACGAGCCCAATCGATCCTGATCCACGCACCTGCCGCTTCTACAGCCGCTGCGCAAAGAGCGCCGATATCTGCAATCGCGTCATGCCGCTGCTGCGCACAGTGGACCGGGGTCGCGCCGTCGCTTGTCATCTCGCCTGAAGGAGCTGTCTTGAACACCGACAATGAAATCTGCCGCTCGGACGCAGTCACGATCGCATCGTTGGTCAAGTCCAAGAAACTATCGGCGACGGAGGTGGCAAAGGCGGCGCTTCGGCGCATGGAGGCGCTCGAACCGCATATTCACGCATTCTGTACGCCGACGCCGGAAGTCGCGCTCGCCGCAGCCGGCGCCGTCGACGCCAAGGTCGCCGCGGGCGAGGACCCCGGTCCACTTGCCGGCGTGCCGATCGGCATCAAGGATCTTGTCGCCACCAAAGACATTCTGACGGTGATGGGCTCGCCTTGGTACCGCGACTTTGTGCCGGACGAGGACGACATCTGCGTGGAACGGCTGAAGGCGGCGGGCGCCGTCATCCTTGGCAAGACCAATGTCCCGGAGTTCGGCTACAGCGGCGTCGGGCACAATCCAGTCTTTCCCGCGACCCGCAATCCCTGGAATCTCGCCATGACCTCCGGCGGCTCAAGCGCTGGTTCAGGCGCGTCGGTTGCTGCAGGCGTCTCCCCATTCGCCATCGGTTCCGACGGTGGTGGCTCGATCCGCATCCCCTCGGCTCATTGCGGGCTTTTCGGCCTGAAGGCCTCAATGGGCCGCGTACCCCTCTATCCCGGATGCCGCGACGAGCGGTACCCCGGGGTGTCGAGCTGGGAGTCGATCGAACACGTCGGTCCCATGAGCCGCACGGTCGCCGACGCGGCGCTTATGTTGAGCGTCATCACCGGTCCGGATCCGCGAGATCGCTATTCGATCCCCGCTGGCGACGTCGACTATCTCAAGGCGCCGGCCGAAGGAATCAAGGGATTGCGCATCGCCTACAGCGAGGACTGGGGCTACGCCCCTGTCGATCCCGAGGTGCGCCGGGTTGTGTCTGAGGCGGTCCGCGTCTTCGAAACGGATCTCGGCTGCACGGTCGAGCGCGCCAGTCCGGGTTGGGAAGATCCGTTTCCTCAGTTCTGGACGCTGGTCGCCGGCGACAGCGACCTCGTGGGCATGCGCCGCATGATGAAAGGGCGCGAGAAGGAGATGTCCCCTCATCTCGTCGGCCTCCTGAACCACCCCTGGACAGCTGAAGACTTCACCAGCGCGAAGATGATGCGCCAGCGCGTTTGCAATCACATGTGGCGGTTCATGCGGAAATACGACCTTCTGCTGACCCCGACGCTCGCGGCTCCTCCGTTCCCCCTCTACATGCAGGGCCCAGAAGTCATCGAAGGGAAGATGGTCACCTCGGGCGAGTGGCTCTGCTTCACCTTCATTTGCAACCTTACAGGACAGCCGGCGGCAAGCATTCCCGCGGGCTTCACTGCAGACGATCTGCCGGTCGGCTTGCATATCATTGGCAGGCATCTCGCGGACCAGACCGTCCTTGCCGCCTCAGGCGCCTTCGAGAAAGCCCGTCCATGGGCTCACGTCTGGCCGAAGTTGGTAACCGAGCTCGGCCTTTGATCCGGCCTCTTCACACGTAAGGAGCGTTCCCATGGAGTTGACTCGACGTACCTTCACCGCCGGGCTGCTGATCACGTCGGCCGCCGTCCCGGCGGACCTGGCGTTTGGCGCCGAACGTCCAAAGGACACCTTGGTCATCGTGTCCGAGATGGGGCCGAACGGCCTCGACACGATGGTGCCCACCGCGAACGACCATAGCCGCATGGTCAACTGGCAGGCGTACGACCGCCTCGTCTCGCACGGAGAAAAGAAGCTGCCGGACGGCACCGTCTCTTATGATGCGACGGTCATGACGCCGGAGCTTGCGGAGAGCTGGGAAGTCAGCGACGACGGCAAGACCTACGTCTTCCATCTGCGCAAGGATGCGACCTTTCACGACGGAACGCCGGTCACCGCCAAAGACGTGAAATGGTCGTTCGACCGGGCGATAGCAGCCGGGGGATTTCCCGCGGTCCAGATGGCCGCCGGATCGATGGTAAAGCCGGAACAGTTCTCGGTGATCGACGATCATATCAGACCTTCAAAGCCACCTTCGAACAATTCAACAAGCTGACCATGCCGGACCTGGCCGTCCCTGTTCCCACGATCGTCAACTCGGAGCTTGCGAAGAAGCACGCCACCGACAAAGACCCATGGGCTTTCGAATGGGTCTCACACAATGACGCTGGCGGGGGCGCTTTCAAGGTCGAAAGCTGGACGCCCGGACAGCAGACCATTTTCACCCGGTTCGATGACTGGAAATCGGGGCCGCTGCCGAAGTTGAAGCGCGTCATCTACAAACAGATCCCCTCAGCCGGAACGCGACGCGCCCTCTTGGAGAAGGGCGACGTCGACATGTCGGTTGGCCTTCCGCCAAAGGACTACGCAGAGCTGGCGAAGGAGGGCAAGGTCCAGGTCATTGGCGTGCCGGTCCAGAACGACCTCGTATTCGTCGACATGAACGTCAAGATTCCACCCTTCGACAACCCGAAGGTGCGCGAGGCGATCTCGTACGCAATTCCCTACAAGGAAATCATCTCCTCTGCGCTTTACAATCGCGCCAAACCGATGTTTGGCGGCGATCCCGCAAAGCCCTATCCTGAGGGCGTTTGGCCGGTGCCGATTCGGCACGGCCAGGACCTCGAAAAGGCCAAGCAACTCCTCACCGAGGCCGGGTTCCCGAACGGATTTAAGACGACGCTTTCCTTCGATCTGAGCGAAGCGACGGTGCGCGAACCGACCGCCATTCAGATTCAGGAGGCGCTGAAGAAGATCGGCGTCGACATCGAGCTTGAGAAAGTCCCGGGGTCGAACTGGTTCGCGCAGATGGCGAGCAAGACGATGCCCATGGTGATCGCCGAGTTCTACGGCTGGCTCGACTATCCGGATTATTTCTTCTTCTGGACCTATGACGGGAAGAACAATTCCGTGTTCGACACCGCGAACTACGTCAATCCGGAGCTCGACAAGCTCATCGACACGGCGCGCTTCACCCGCGATCCGGCGGTCTACAAAAAGAGCCTCGACAAGATGGTCGATATTGTGATGACCGAGCTGCCGCGCATTCCGCTCTATACCCGGTTCGCTGACTACGCGATGCAGAAGGACGTGAGCGGCTTCGAATATTGGTTCCACACCCATCCGGACTTCCGCAAGCTGTACAAAGAGTGATGGCGAAGGAGAGCGGGCTGGCCAGCGCGCTCTCGGTCATTTAAACTCGAAAGCGACCACATGACCGATCCCCTCGGCGCCTTCGTGCCTGGCGTCGACGTTCGGCTTCCCGGGCGCCCCGGCGGGCCCTTGGACGGTCTGACCTTCGCCGCCAAGGATCTGTTCGACGTCCAGGGCTTCGTAACAGGCTGCGGCAATCCAGACTGGGCAGCGACCCATACGGCCGCCGAACGCTCAGCCGCCGCCGTCGAGGCCCTGTTGAACGCCGGCGCTACGCTCGTCGGCAAGACGATCACTGACGAGATCTCGCTCGGGCTCCTCGGTATCAACCGCTTCGACGGCACGCCCCTCAACCCGCGAGCGCCGGACCGCGTCCCTGGCGGCTCGTCGAGCGGCTCCGCCTCGGCTGTGGCCGGCCGCGCCTGCGACATCGCGCTGGGAACCAACTCCGGGGTTCTGTGGTCTGTTCGGACTTCGTCCCACTCTGGGCCGGATCGATGCGCGGGGCATGATGGTCCAGTCCCCGACATTCGACACCGTGGGTTATTTTACCCGAGACCCACAGACGTTCGCCAAGGTCGGTGCGGTCCTCTTGGGCGAACGCATCCTCCCCGCGACGACCGCAGAGATTATCGTCGCAACTGATGCATTCGCCATTGCGGACGAAGTCGTGCGAGACGCGCTGGCCCCTGCTGTTGATCGGTGTCCAGAGGTTGCGCATGTCACGCAAGCGTCCCTTGCGACGGGCGACCTCCTCGGCTGGGCGCGTTGGCAACGCGTCTTGCAGAGGCACGAGTTCCGCGCGACGTTTCGAGAGTGGGTTGACCGGGTGAACCCCCGGTTCTCAGCCGAAGTCGCCGGCGCTTTCGCCGATGATGATGAGACATCCGCCGAGACGATCGACTTCGCCAATCGCTTCCGCCGCGAAGCCAAGGCGCGTATCGACGCGCTTCTGGAGGGACGAAAGGTGATCTGCGTTCCGACCTCCCCGATCCTGCCGATCGAGCGAGACGCCCGTCTATCCGTGATGCGCAGCGCCGTGCATAGGATCGTCGACCTGACTGCGATCGCCGGCCTGACCAGCCTGCCTCAGGTCAGCATCCCGGCCGGAAGCGCCTCCGGAATTCCGGTCGGCCTTTCGCTGATCGGATGGCGCGGCGGGGACGCCGCCCTCGTAGGCGCGGCATGCGCTCTGGCCGAAGCAGTCTGCGATCGCCCCGCCGCGCGAGGTGACTGATGAAACTGCGCACGGACAATACGCGCCAATAAGTCCAGCAGCATCTTTCGTTCGAATTCGGTGGCCTGTCAGCGCCGTCCCGTTCACTTGGACTCGACCTGCTCGTGCACGGCTTTCGCTTGGGTCGCGTCGTTTTACCAGATCCGGTCATCGAGCTCTGGCGCTCCCAGCTGCGCCAGTCGATCTCCCGCTTTGACGCGATCCCCGATGTCGACATTGGGCGGGGCGACATAGCCGGTTGCGCCGGCGTAGATGTTCGCTGCGGCGAATGCAGCCGTGGCGCCCGGCAGGTCACCGACGTTGTAGCGGGGCTGGGCTCGACCGCGCGACGCGCAAGCTGGGCACGAATTCACGCTCCTGCTTGCCGGTCATCATAACTTCCTACTGCCGCGAATTGTTTCCCCGTGCGCCGAGCATAAGGGCCGGGCGAGCAAAGCCAGATGCGTCCGTATCCGGGAGAGAAGTGCGCGCAGCTGGCTTGCCTCCGCTTCGGAGATTCCAAGCTGCAGATCACCATAGGTCTTCCTGTTTAGGTCGTGGATACTCTCGATGATCGGCAAGGCCTTAGCGGTGAGCGCCAGGATATGAGCGCGGCGATCATTTGGATCAGGCATGCGCTCGACGAAACCGGCCACCTCCAGTCGGTCGAGCAGACGCACGAGCGTAATTGGTCGGATGGCGAGAATTTGCGCGAGGGCGGTTTGATTGAACACTTTGTGCTGCGCTAGCGTAAGCGGGAGACCCCCCGGCTCTGCCGGGGTGGCAGTAGAGGTTTGACGTTTCCGGCGGTCCACCGGTGAAGTTCCAACGTGAGCAGCCACTCACACGAAAGGAACTCCACCGATGGACGACTACGAGAGCCTAAGCCACACGACATGGACCTGCAAATATCATGTGGTGTTCATTCCCGAATGTCGGCGCAAGGTGCTGTATCTGGAGCTGCGACGACACTTGGGCGAAGTTTTGCGCAAGCTTGCGCTTCAGAAGGAAGCGAGGGTCGAGGAAGGGCATCTGATGCCCGATCACGTGCACATGCTGTTGTTGATTCCGCCGAAATACGCAGTGTCGCAGGTGGTCGGGTACATCAAGGGCAAGAGCGCGATCCACCTGGCCCGGGTATATGGGGAGCGCAAGCGCAACTTCGTGGGGCAGCACTTCTGGGCGCGGGGGTTCTTCGTCAATACGGTCGGCCGTGACGAGGAGGCCATCCGGGCTTGCATCCGCAACCAAGAGAAGGAAGATCAGAGGCTCGAACAAATGAACCTCTGGCGCTGAAAAAGCCGCCTTTAGGCGGCTCCGAACATCAAGGGCCGCGTCAGCGACCCTCCTACCGCTTTGAGCGGTTCAAATCCTAAAGCCCCCGGCTTTGCCGGGGGATACTTACCGTGGATGAGGACCGCGCATCGCGCGCAAGTCATGCCTGAGAGCCGCGCGCGCAGCTCTCAGTCGAAGCGAGTACGCGCCAACCGAGCTGTTTCGTCCAGCAGCCCTACAATCGTATTCGGATCATTCGTGATGGGATACTCCCTGGCCTGCGATGCCGGCCCCGCGGCCGAGGCGCTGCTGTCCGGCGCGTAGCCGGCGTCGCTCCGGATCGCAAACAATCGTTCCATGGCGACGATTACGCCGTCACGCCCAATCGTTTTTTGCTACCGCCCCAGCCCTGACCGGCGATGGCGCCATGGTCGGAGCAATAGACCCCATCGCAAGACGCGCCGCAGTAGAAGCGCTCCTCAACCTGCGGCAACGTCGCCCAGCTATCCCACATCGGCCATCGGCAAGCCTTCGATCGAAGTTCCCAAATCAAGAGGGGATTGTTTGTGCTTTCGCTCACCCAAGGCGAGGAGGCCGTTTGATAAGACAAATCTGCGTCGCACGCATCTTGATTGAGTCCGGCGCTTTGGAATCGTCCGTTCCTTCCGCTGCCTGGAACGGGCGCGATAGAGTTGCCGTGACGAGCCAAGAACTGCATCGTCTATCAGGCCATTTCCGCAAACTTGACCGCGATACCGACGGCGACGACGCGCTGCAAGGGAGCGCCGTCAATGTCGGCACGCTTGACGCCGTTGATCTCAAAAACGAGATCGATAATCGCGTCCGCGTCATATTCTTCCGCTTCGCGAATCAGCGCCCGGACTGCCGTCAGGCGATCCGCTTCAGCGATGGGAGCGTCGACGGAGCGCCACTCGGAGGACGCCTTGATGCGGCCGATTGAATGAAAGCCGCGGCCGTCTTCGAGCTTATCGAAGTGACTGACCTGCATTTCCGTCCACCTCTTTCTTGTCGCGTTCGCGCGAAGCCTGTGGGGCGCCTTGTGGCGCGCCGTGATATGGGGGGAGCTGGCGTCACCGCATCCACCGGTGGTCGCGGCGAGCCTGATGCCTCCGAAGGAACAAGGGCAGGCAGAGGACGACGGCGCAGATGGCGACGGTCAGCCAGAAGAAGGTGTTGTCGCTCATCCCGTTATGGTCCCGCTCGTGCAGGTGACGGTGTTGTCGGTCGCCATCGCAGTCGTGTTGACGGCGGCGCTGGCATGAGCCGGAGCAGCAACGAGGGCGCGCGCTAAAGCCAGAACAAAGATCGCGGCGCAGACGCGGACACCCTCACTGTGCATGAGCGCCTCCTTCCAGTGCTAACGGTATCGACGCGAGACCCAAATGAAAATGCTATATCTATTGCATTAGGTACTGAGAGGAGCTCAGGAATGGATCGTGGTGACCTGGCCAACTTGACCGCATTCGTCGCTGTCGCCGATCAACGAAGCTTTCGGGCCGCGGCGGCGCAACTCGGCGTCACGCCATCTGCGCTTAGCCATTCGATGCGGCAGCTGGAAGAGCGTCTCGGGGTGCGCCTGCTGAACCGCACGACGCGCAGTGTATCGGCGACCGACGCCGGCATGCGTTTGCTCGAGCAACTGCGGCCGTCAATCGATCAAATTGCCGGCGCGCTGGAGAACTTGAACCAAGAGCGAAAGCGACCGTTTGGGCGACTACGGATCTATGCATCGCATTTTGCGGCAGCAACGGTCGTGGCGCCGGTTTGGGGACGCTTCTTGTCGAAGTATCCGGAAATCCACCTTGAGCTCCAGGTGGGCGAGGCGCCGATCGATATCGTCGCCAAGGGATTCGACGCCGGGATTGCTACGCAGGACCGCGCCGCAACGGATATGATCGTCGTCCGGGTGACGGGACCACTGAAAGTGGCCTTGGTTGGCGCGCCGTCGTACTTCGCGCGACGCCATGCCCCGCGCACCCCGGATGATCTCGCCCGTCACAGCTGCGTGCAGTATCGCCGCGGCGCGGATGGCGCCGTGTTCGAGTGGCCGTTCGAGCGGAACGGCAAAGCACGGAAGATCTCCGTGGAGGGCCGCGTTATGGTCGGCGTTCCCGATTTAGCCGTCCGCGCAGCGGTCGACGGGCTGGGGATCGCCTGTACGGTCGAAGCTTATGCGGAACCGTTCCTGCGCTCGGGACAGCTGGTCCGTGTGCTGGAAGATTGGTCGCCAACGGTCGAGGGACTGTTCCTCTATTATCCCGGGCGCCGGCAGGTCCCCGCCGCTCTACGCGCGCTCATCGACCTGATTCGCACGGCCCGCTCGAATACGGCCAAAGGCTCCCTGCCGAACCCTTTCGCGGAGCATTAGAGCGAGCTGCTTTTGGGGCGGCCGAAAGGCAATGGCTCGGACGACAATCTATTGCAGAAAATCAGAAATCAAGGTAAGCTTGCCCCATGAACAATCCTGCGCTTCCGCATGGCCTCGACCGTGGGCTCCCGTTCCGCCTCTCACGCTAAGGAAAAGGGGCGAGAAATATTCTTCCGGCTAAAAGCCGCGTAACCCATTGATAAGTCTCGTTTCGGACGAGAGAATCCAAGGAAATCCAAGGAAATCCAACCCTCATAATCGGGGGTTTTCGCAGCGAAACGGCCAGGGGCCAAGAAAACCCAAATCGACCGGATGAGCCTCCGGTCCGCGCCGGGAAGGCAGCCGAACCGACTCCATCCAAAGGCCAAGCGCCCTAGGCGCGTCACCGAACAACCCGAAGCCGATTCCCGAAGAGCGGCTTGGGTCGATTTCACCCCTCCGCCGGCCGTCCAGGCATGACCGCAATTTGCGCCCGTTCCGGCCCTCATCTTGGCCACATGCGGCGAGGAGGTGTGGGGCCGAAAGACGGCCCGATGGAGTGTCGAAAGTTTAAGCTCGCAACCTCGTGGAATGCCGCCGGAAAGTTCGTGGTCGCCGTGCTCGCGGCCTTCGCCAGCGTCAGCACCGAGGCAAGAGCGATGCTGGTCTATTCCTACTATTCGGATCAGATCATCATAACGACGAACGAAAGGCGCAGCGGCCCGGTCGATTTTCCGCCGGAAGTCGGACCTTCCATAGCGGCCTGCTGGCGAGCGCCGCATCCGGGCGACCAAATCACCGTCCAGTTGAGCTTCAGACGCGACGGTTCGATCTTCGGCAAGCCGAGGGTCAACTATGTGAACCCGATGAATGGCTCGAGCACTCAGGCGCTCGCCAAGTCCATCTTTAAGGCGATCGATGCGTGCCTGCCGCTCCAGTTCACCCCGCGCTTGGCGGCCAACATTGCGGGACAGGTCTTCGTCATCCGCTTTGTCGCGCCGTGATCGCAATGAGCAAGCTGCGCTTCTGCAGATCGCTGGAGGCGTGACCATCACCGCCGGTCATTCTCAGTGGTCCGCTGGATGAACGAGGCTGGCGACCGGCCAAAGCGGGGCGATCATCGGCCACTTTCCTGGAGGCAGATTAGCGTTCTCACGTATGGCGACCCTCGCGTCCCACCAGCCACCGCCGCCCATGGCCACGAATAGCTGGACTGTATCCTGGTAGCGTTGTGCTTCCGCCCGAACATAGCCTAGCTGCGCCTGCTGATATTGGCGTTGAGCGTCGAGCAAGTTCAGAACACCGATGCCACCGCCGCTATAATTGACTCTTTGCAAACGGAGCGACTCTGTCGCCGTGTCGAGGGCCCGCTTCTGCGCCTCCAGTAGCTTTGCATCATGAGCAAGCGCCTGAAGGATGTCCGCGACTTGCCCGAACGCCTGCAAGAGGACTTGTTGGTAGTCCGCGGCAGATGCTTTGAAGGCGGCAAGCGCCGCTTGACGGTCGGCCTCTCGCATACCGCCATCGAAGACGGGCTGCGTAACACCCGCTGCGACGCTCCACACCAGGCCGGCGGGACTGAAAAGAGTCCCCCGTTCAGCGAAGAGCCTGAGACCCCGGCCGAGAGGGTGATCTGTGGATAAAGTTGCGCCGTCGCGATACCGATCTCCGCGCTGGCGGCGTGAAGTTGCGCCTCCGCCGCTTGAATATCGGGGCGCTGATGGACCAGCTCCGAGGGTAGGCTGACGGGCAGCCGGCGAGGAAGCGTCATTGCAGTCAAATCGAATTCTGGCGGCGACCAATTGCCTGGCGCGCGGCCGACGAGAACAGCCAACGCGTGTTTAGCCACGCTCAACTGCTGATCGAGCCCGGGCAGCAATGTTTCATCGGCTGCGAGCTGGCTTTCCGCTAAGATCACATCGCTATCGGGTAAGGAGCCCGCCAGACGCTCCTTGCGCACCAACTCCACATTCTGCTGATCAATATCAATAATATCCTGGACGGCCTTCAGCTGAGCGCGGACGGCAGCGCTCTGAACGGCTTGCGCCACCGTATTTCCCGTCAGACTCAGATATGCCGCGTTCAGTTCATCGCGTTGGTAATCGGCCAGCGCGGATTCCTGCTCGATATGCCGACGCGTTCCGCCGAATAGGTCAGGCGTGTAGCTGGCAGTTGGGCCGACCTGGATGAAATTGAAGGCCGGTGGAAGCGGAGCTTGATTGGGCGTCAATCCAAAACTGGCGGCGGTTTGCTTCTCTTGAGTGACACCGGCGTTAAAGCCCACTTGCGGATAAAGCGCGCTTAACGCCGCGGCGATCGCCTCGCGGGCCTCAGCGAGCCGCGCTTTTGCGCTTTCTAGCGTACGGCTACCTATAATTGCCTGCTTGACTAGCGTAAGCGGGAGACCCCCCGGCTCTGCCGGGGTGGCAGTAGAGGTTTGACGTTTCCGGCGGTCCACCGGTGAAGTTCCAACGTGAGCAGCCACTCACACGAAAGGAACTCCACCGATGGACGACTACGAGAGCCTAAGCCACACGACATGGACCTGCAAATATCATGTGGTGTTCATTCCCGAATGTCGGTCCCGTCGCGGAGGTGGTTGGAATTGGGTTGGCGTAGTCTCCGGGTTGCCTAACCCGAACGATTCCGGCGTTGGCGCGCTGGAATGGAGACCACGCCATGACGAAGGATACCACGAAGGAGGCGGGTGTCGCCGCCGAGGTTTTGCTTTTCGATGATTGGTTCGACGCGATCGAGGACGGGGTTCGCGCTCGGGTGCGCGGGTTCATCGAGACGATGCTGGATGAGGAACTTGCCGGCGTATTGTCGCGCCCGCGATATGGCCGACGCAAGCCGAGCGAGGATGGCGAACCGCCGCCAATCGTCGGCGTCCGGCACGGCCACCGCAAGCGCGGGCTGACCGGGACCTTCGGGAGAGCGGAGATTTCCGTGCCGCGGGCTCGGCTGATGGGCGCGGACGGCAAGACGAGCGAATGGAAAAGCGCCTCGCTTCGCGCCTACCAGCGCCGCACCAAGGCGGCCGACGCGCTGATCGCCGGGGCCTATCTTTCCGGGACCAACACCCGCCGGGTTCGGCGCGCGCTGGCTGCGGTGTTCGCCGGGCCGGTCGGCAAGGACGTAGTCAGCCGGGCATGGCGCAAGGTGAAGGGCGACTGGGACGCCTGGAACGTGCGACCGCTCGGCCAGGAGCCGATCGTGCGGTTGATCCTCGACGGCACGCTCGTACGGGTCCGGCTCGACAGACGCGCGACGTCGGTCTCGCTCCTGGTGGCGCTCGGCGTGCGCGCGGACGGCCAGAAGGTGCTGCTGGCGATCCGGAGCATGGGCGGCGAAAGCGAGGCCGCCTGGCGCGCGCTGCTCGACGATCTCGTGAAGCGCGGATTGAAGACGCCCGAACTCGTCATCGCCGACGGCGCGCCGGGTCTGGAAAAGGCGCTGGCGGCGCTCTGGCCGGATGCGCCGGTCCAGCGCTGCACGGTTCACAAGCATCGCAACCTGCTCGCTCACGCGCCCGAGCGTCTGCACGAGGAAATCTCCAACGACTATCGCGACATGATCTACGCCGCGACGAGACAGGAGGTCGAAGCCCGGCGCAAGGCGTTCCTCCGCAAATGGCGCCTGAAATGCCGCGCCGTCGCCGACAGCCTCGAGGAGGCCGGCGACAGGCTGTTCACCTTTACGCGCTTCCCGCCGAGCCAATGGAAGTCGATCAGGACCTCGAACGCGATCGAGCGCCTGCATGAGGAGTTCAAGCGCAGGATCAAGACCCAGACCGTGCTGCCCTGCGCCGAAACCGCCGCCATGCTGTTCTGGGCGCTGCTCGCCTCCGGGCAGATCACCATGCGCAAGGTCGACGGATGGCAGACCCTCGCCGAGAAGCCATCCGACCAGACAATTGACCTCGCCGCATGATCGGATAGCTTCATGTCGCCCGAAGACGCGTCAACAAGTTCCAACACAACTCGCGACGGGACCCAAATGTCGGCGCAAGGTGCTGTATCTGGAGCTGCGACGACACTTGGGCGAAGTTTTGCGCAAGCTTGCGCTTCAGAAGGAAGCGAGGGTCGAGGAAGGGCATCTGATGCCCGATCACGTGCACATGCTGTTGTTGATTCCGCCGAAATACGCAGTGTCGCAGGTGGTCGGGTACATCAAGGGCAAGAGCGCGATCCACCTGGCCCGGGTATATGGGGAGCGCAAGCGCAACTTCGTGGGGCAGCACTTCTGGGCGCGGGGGTTCTTCGTCAATACGGTCGGCCGTGACGAGGAGGCCATCCGGGCTTAGAGCCTGTCCGGGAACATATTGAATTGTCGGAATCATTTGTGATTTCAAGGGAAGCGGCCTGATTCGATTTGGGGGGCCGCCGATGTGGACGAGCAAGAATTGCAGACGCTACGACCGGAGCCGATTGCGCTATCCGAGCGATCTGAGGGACGAGGAATGGGCGCTTGTCGAGGCGCTCATTCCGCCCGCCAAACGCGGCGGCAACCGGCGTCATGTCGTGGTGCGCGAGGTTGTCAACGGCCTGATGTATATCCTGAGCACCGGCTGTCAGTGGCGGGCGATCCCCACCGACCTGCCGCCGCGGTCGACGCTCTATGATTATTTCGATCTGTGGAGCTGGGATGGCACGCTCGACCGCATTCACGACGCGCTTTATGCGAAGTGCCGCCAAGCCGCCTCACGCGAGGCAAGCCCGACCGCCGCGATCATCGACAGCCAGAGCGTCAAGAGCGCGGAAAAAGGGGGCCTGCGATCGATCCGGCGGGCTACGATGCAGGCAAGAAGATCAAGGGCAAGAAGCGGCACATCCTCGTCGATACGCAGGGCCTGCTGATGCATGCCATCGTGCACGCCGCCGACGTCCAGGACCGCGACGGCGGCGCGCTGTTGATGGCGAGCTTGTTCGGCGCTTTTCCATTCCTGATCAAGCTCTATGCCGACGGCGGCTATCAGGGGCCGGAGTTTAAGAGCGCGATGAAGCGGATTCTGGCCCGCGTCACCGTCGAGATCGTCAAGCGATCGGATCACGCCACAGGCTTCGTCGCGCCGCCAAAGCGCTGGATCGTTGAACGCACCTTCGCTTGGCTCGGCCGCTGCCGAAGACTGGTCAAGGACTGGGAATGCCTCAATCACAAGGCGCTCGCCTTCCTGCGCCTCGCCTCCATCCGCCTCATGCTGCGAAAACTATCCAATCCCGCATGATGTTCTCGGACAAACTCTTACATCCGCAACCAAGAGAAGGAAGATCAGAGGTTCGAACAAATGAACCTCTGGCGCTGAAAAAGCCGCCTTTAGGCGGCTCCAAACATCAAGGGCCGCGTCAGCGACCCTCCTACCGCTTTGAGCGGTTCAAATCCTAAAGCCCCCGGCTTTGCCGGGGGATACTTACATGCACTCGAAGTCGGGGCAGGAGAGCGAACGCCTCTGGCGGGATCTGGCGCCGTCCGAGCTTCTATTGCGAGTCTTACTGCGCCGGGAGGCAAGCGCAGCCTGAACGCAAATCTCTCAGCGCGCACACAACAGGGGCGGCTTCGGCCGCCCTTTTCATTGGGGCTGAAGGACCTCTGGCTATTGTTGAACTCCCGTCAGGTTGTCCAATCCAACTTCTCAACATAGGTGTTAATTTGTCGGCCGATCGATTCTGTAGTTTAGTGCTTCTAATATCTAAGACAGCCTTGGTGAATACTGTGAACGAAGAGGGATTGGCAGCTACTATTAGGCAGATTAATATCAATAGGAGGCCTCTTGGTATCTCGACCGTTCAGGGTCGGGAAACTTCCGGAGAAGAACAATGGCCTACCGCACGGACGCGTACGCTTTGCGCGCGGAAAGAGCATCGCAATCTTCTGTTGGCGGCGAGCGCGAATCTGACGATGGTTTTGACTTTCCGCCAACCGCGCATCCTGGTCGCGAGCTGTTCACCGCAAGCGTGTTTGTCCTCGTGATCATCACCTTTGTGGTCTGGGGTGGTTGGAAGCTGATTTCGTTGATGTGAGCGTGGCCGCCCGCGTAGCGACCGCGTCTCGAGCCATCGGGGAACGGGCTTTGCGGTTTACCGTGACTTCTCGGGTTGGCGTCACCGAAGTCGTCGACCGTCCTGAAGGCGCGAGGACCGCGCTTGAGCAAGTCCTCGTGCTACTCTGACGCAGGCGAAACGATGTTCGGATCTTTGATGAGGACGGCTGGCGTCGAACCCCGGCGGAGTTTATGCCTGCTGGCAGCTCGAGAAGTTGCAATGCTGCCCGACGATGAGGCTGACCTTCCAAGCCCTTCTTGAGGGGATGCATCGCAGCAGCAAGCGACCCGTCGGGGCGACTCGGGCCGATTTCTGGCCTCCCTGGAGACTTCGCGCGTGGATTGTCCCCGTGTATGAGGGCGGCTTTCTGGCCGCCCTTTTTCGTTGCGCGGACTGTGATTGAGGTCACGGCGCAACGCGAGGGTTGTGCTTAACTTTCGAAACTTGAAAGAGAGCGGGCAGCCACGAGTTTCCGAAATGTCCTATCACAAAGGGTCTAGAATTGAATTGCGAGCGCATTGGTTGGCGATTGAATTTGCCTTTTACCTGCTAATTAGCATTGCTGATGTTGGGGACGCAATTCGCATGTCTGTTGACGTCTTTCCCGACATGAGTTTCTGCGCATAGCGCCCGTCTGCGAAAACCGGCAAATCTGCCGGTTTATCCCAGCCAGAAGCTGCGTGAGGGTGGCTTTCGGGCCGCCCTTTTGCCGGAACTTTGTCGGCACAGCCCGCGTTCATAGGTCGGCTTTCAAAGGAGGCGATCATGGACAAGGAACATGTGAAGGGTGCGGCTGACAAAGTGAAAGGCGCAGTGAAGGACGCGGCCGGAAAGATGATGGACGACAAGAAATTGCAGGCTGAAGGCAAGATGGACAAGGCGAAGGGAGAAGCCCGCGAAGCGCTGGGCGACGCCAAGGACGCCGTTAAGCGCGCTCGCGGCGAATAGTAGGCGCGGGGTAACACATCTCCGCGTTCATGGAGGTTGCGGACCGGGGCGGCTTTCGGGCCGCCCCTTCTGTTTGGCGGACTGTGAAATGAGGTGACGGGCGTCAAACGTAACATTTAACGTTGCGCCGCTACCGACATCCCCTAGGCGGGCCAGGTAGCGGCCTAGAAAAGCCCCGCCTAGCGCGCCATGGCGCTGGCGGCCGCAATTATCACTGATAGTAGTTTGCGTCCTCCATGCACTTCTTCCACTCGGCCTTTTGTGGATCGCCCGACAAGTGCTTGGATTCGATCTTATCGTGGCAGATCGCCCGTTGGCCTGCCTTGCCCTGCGCCCTGCTGTTTGCTGCGTTGGCGCTATCGACGAAGCCGAGCGTGGCGATAATGATCGTTGTGGCGACAAACATGCGAGACACGGTTCCCTCCATCGTTAAAAAACATTTGTTTCTCCGCGCGAGCTTGCGACGGCAAGTGCACGGCCGTTAACGACGTACACACTTAGGCCTGATTGTCTGTGACGTGGATCACAGTCATACACAATCCGATCGCATGAGGGTCCCGCGCCTACAGGCGAGAGGGCTGCTTCGGCCGCCCTTTTTGTTCGCGATGTGACTGCCATCACGGCGTTTCGTAGGACGTACCTGTAAACACAACTTACGCCTGTTTCCTCCCACACGGCGCGCACTCAGCCCCGCGGTCGGCCCTTCCCCTTGCCGCGGGGCTCTTTGTTCTTGCTCCGTTCTACTCGCGCGGCTATCGTCGGCATTATGCCCGATGACGAGAAGCTCACGCTCGCCGATCCCAAAGATCTCGCCGATACGATCGCTTTCTCGCTCCGTTTCAGCGGACGGAAGCGCGTCCATGACGCCGACGCATTCATGGCCTCGATTGTCGCGCAGCGTTTCGTCAGGCATCTGGAGCGCTGCGGATACGTCTTGATGAAGCGGCCTCCGATCGGCGGATCGGCGCCGCTAAACCCGCCGCCCGGCTGGCCTCATACGAAGCGCTAGGGCTACCCGGACATCTCCGAGGCTCTAGGATTTGCCTTCCAGAAGCTTTCTAAATGCAATCGGCATGGACCACGCTCCCACATCAATCACGTGTTGGTCGTCAAGACGGCCGACCCAGTTCCCGCCGAGGTCGTACAAATTGGCATTGAGGACGATGGCAATCCTCGCCCCCTCTTTGTCGTCGCGAAAGACCTCACCGTGACGAATGACGGCGACATTCTTGCCGGTCTCAGGATCGACGATATAGCCGTGGAGCATGTTTTTCTGTTCTGCGTGTCCGACGTATCGTTTACAACTCCGAATTCGCCGCGTTGTTCCGGTTGCCGTGCTATCGTCTGCGGATGCCGCGCGACGGCGGCCTGACCCTTTCCGACGTTCGCTCCCCGACGCTTTCGATCGTCTGTGAGCCGTGCGGACGGCGAGGCCGGTATGACGTTGCCAGGCTCCTCGAGGAGCACGGCGACGCGAAGCTGACTGACCTATTGCAGACGCTAGCCGATTGCCCGAAGACGCGGTCCGCCAGCATCCATGATCGGTGCAAGGCAGTGTACGAGGGGCTTGTGGATGGGCTGATCTAGGCCCGCCTTTCCGGCCATTCCTTAGCGGTCCGGCTTCGTGATCATGCGCAAGCCGATTTTGGCCATCGGCGCTGGCGGCAATCCAGGTAGGCCGATTCGGTTCCTCTTCAGGCGCGGGGCTTCTTCCACCTTCGCGGTCACCGCCAGCCGCAGACGCGGCGGCCGCGATGCCACCAGCAGACCCATCGGCGGCCCCGACGCCTATTCCAATTGTTGCCGTGCCAGGTACTGCCATGCCGCCAGTGTTGTGTGCTCCACTGGGCATCCTCAATTAACCCACCCGGCGCGTTTGCGAGGCCAGCGTCGATCGGCATCGCCTCCGCAACGCCGGGTGGAAGCGTGAGACCAACGCCTACAACGGCGGCGCCGCACAGGATTCCGCGCACCATCGAGCGACGGTTGAGTTTGTCCATCTCAGGCGTTCTCCCGACATTTGAGCTAGCGGTGCGACAGCCTATCGCGAGGGATGCCAGCGCGCCAAACCGAGCGCCACTGTCTCTCCGGAATATCCCGCCCGCGTCCCTCAATTCGCGCCGAAAGCGGGCGAGCTGTTGAGCCGGCCAAAGCCGCTCATTTTGTTCGCGTCAGTTCGCATCAGGATATTGGCCAAAAATTGGACAACTCCGAATAATAACGTGAGCAATATCGACTAAGTCATTGATATGTTTGGCGCGCCCAACGGGAATCGAACCCGTGTTTTCGCCGTGAAAGGGCGACGTCCTGGACCGCTAGACGATGGGCGCGGGCTCGTTAGAGGAATCCGGTTCTGCCGGGTCGGCGCGATGCTATAAGGTCGGCCATTCGCGCTGGCAAGCCTGATGAGCCGGCGTCGGAGATGGCGGCAAAAGAATCCAGAGGGAAAACAATGCGCGCGATACGCATAGATCAGCCTGGCGGTCCGGAAGTCATGCGCCTTGAGGAGGTCGAACTGCCCCCGCCAGCCAAGGGCGAGGTTCGGCTGCGCCAGCATGCGATCGGGATCAACTTCATCGACATCTATCATCGTAGCGGTTTTTATCCGCCGGCCAAGGCGCCGTTCACGCCGGGGTCTGAGGGCGCGGGCGAGGTGGTCGAGGTCGGTCCGTCGGTTGAGGGATTGAAGCCAGGCGACCGCGTTGCTTACGCTGGCTCGGCGGGCGCCTACGCGCAGGAGCGCAATATCGAAGCGAGGTTGCTGTTCAAGCTGCCGCGCTCGATTTCCTATGACACTGCCGCGGCGATGATGCTCAAGGGCCTCACAGCGCAATATCTGCTGCGCCAGACCTATCGGGTGAAGGAAGACGACACGATCCTGGTCCACGCCGCGGCCGGCGGCGTCGGGCTCATCCTATGCCAATGGGGCAAGGCGCTCGGCGCAACCGTAATCGGATGTGTCGGCACGGCGGAAAAGGCCGCGCTCGCCAAAAAGGCCGGCGCAAAGCACACGATCCTCTACCGCGACGAGGATTTCGCCAAGCGGGTGGGCGAGATCACCAAAGGCGCGAAATGCCATGTGGTCTATGACGGGGTCGGCAAGGCGACCTTCCCAGCGTCGCTCGACTGCCTGAGGCCGTTTGGCGTGTTCGCCAGCTTCGGCTCCGCCTCGGGAGCTGTTGAAGCGTTCAACATCAGCCTTTTGGCGCAGAAAGGCTCGCTGTTCGCGACCCGGCCGACGCTAACCACGTTCATGGCGGATCGCGCCCGGGCCGAGAAAATGGCCCGCGATCTGTTCCGCGTGGTGGACAGGGGCGACATCAAGATCCGGATCGGCCAGCGCTGGCCGCTGGCGGACGCATCGCACGCCCACATTGCGCTCGAGAAGCGCGAAACAACGGGTTCCCTGCTTCTCGTACCCTGAAGCAAAGCTACGGCCTTTCTTGCGCCAAGTTTAGGCGCCACCAGCCGGTGCTTGGCGCAAGTTGACCGGGCTTGTATAGGAGACGCGGCGGACTGGGCGGCTGTTCTCCGGATGGAACAAGGAAGGGTGTATTGAGCCGAATGATCGAACCGACCGCGAAATCCGCCGAGGCCGCCGTGGCGCACGTCAAGAAGGAAGAGGGCTGGTGGGAAACCGTCAAAGTCATCATCGAGGCGCTCTTGATCGCGCTGGTGGTGCGCACGGTCTTGTTTCAGCCGTTCAACATTCCGTCAGGTTCGCTGGTGCCGACGCTGCTCGTTGGCGACTATTTGTTCGTGTCCAAATACGCCTACGGCTATTCGCATTTTTCGCTGCCTAGCTTTCTCGACCTCGACCCCTCCGCGATGCCCGGGCGCATCTTCGCCTCCCAGCCCAAGCGCGGCGACATCATCGTGTTCAAGCTGCCGAGCGACGGCCAGACCGACTATATCAAGCGGCTGATCGGCCTGCCCGGCGACAAGATCCAGGTCACCCACGGACGGCTGATCATCAACGGCACGATGGTTCCGCGTGAGCCCATCAAGCCTTTCCTGACCGTTAGCCATTTCAACAAGCCGATGGAAGCCCCGCAATATCTGGAAACGCTTCCGGGCGGGGTTCAGCACCGGATCATCCAGATCGACGGCGACGACGGGACCTTCGACAACACGAAGGTCTACGAAGTGCCGCCCGGCCATTATTTCATGATGGGCGACAATCGCGACAATTCCAGCGATTCGAGGCTTTCCGGGGATCAGGGCGGCGTCGGTTACGTGCCGTTCGAGAACCTGATCGGCAGGGCCGAAGTCATCTTCTTCTCGATCGACGAGGGCACGCCGGCGTGGGAGGTATGGCGCTGGCCATGGACCGTGCGCTGGGACCGCATCTTCCAACGCGTGCGTTAGACGTCGGCAAACAGGCTCCCGCGAAGCGACCCGAAGGCGGTATGGTCCGCGCGGGCCGTCGTTTCCTTTCCTGCCTGTCAGTCGGCGCCGGCCAGGCGCGGCGGCTCCTCGATCGGTTGGACCATGAACAAACAGCCGCGCGCCGAATTGTCCGCGTTGGAGATCCCGGCTCGGTTACCGCTTCCGCGATTCCGGGCTGGCGGTCCTCGCGCTCACCCACCTTTCGGCGCAAAATTCAGGGCGGGCAGGGCAGGGCGCAATCCTATCAGCGGCTCGAATTCTTGGGCGACCGGGTGCTCGGCGTGGTGATCGCGAGCCGGCTTTATCAGGCCTTTCCGAAGGCGAGCGAGGGCGAATTGTCGATGCGGTTCGCCAAGCTCGTGCGGCGCGAAACCTGCGCCGAGATCGCCGCCCAATGGGACGTCGGCCCGCATGTCGCGCTGGGCCTGGGCGAGGCGCGCGGGCGGCGGCCGCAAGAAGGCAGGCGATCCTCGCCGACGTGTGCGAATCCCTGATCGGGGCGGTGTTCGTCGACGGCGGCTTCGCGGCGGCCGAGGCGCTTGTCCTCAGCGCCTGGGGCGAGCGCATCACCGCCGACGCGCGAGCCCGCCCGCGACGCCAAGACCGCGGTGCAGGAATGGGCCCAGTCGCGCGCGCTTGCGCCGCCCCGCTATGAGGAGGTCGAGCGCAGCGGCCCGGCGCACGCGCCCCATTTCGTCATGCGGGTGGCGCTCGACGGCTTCGACGCCGGAGGTCGGCGCCGCGAGCTCGAAGCGGGCGGCGGAACAGGCGGCGGCGCAGGCCTTTCTCGATCGCTGGGGCGCGACGTGAGCGCAGACCCGATGCGGGTTCGTCGCCATCATCGGCGCGCCCAACGCCGGCAAGTCGACGCTGATCAACGCGCTGGTCGGCGAGAAGGTCTCGATCGTCACCCGCAAGGCGCAGACCACCCGCTCGACGGTGCGCGGCGTGCTCACCCGGGGCGAAGCGCAGATCGTGTTCGTCGACACGCCGGGCCTGTTCGCGCCCAAGCGCCGCCTCGACCGAGCGATGGTCGCCTCCGCCTGGGGCGCCGCGGCCGACGCCGACGCGCTCATGCTCCTGATCGACGCCCGCAAGGAGGTCGGCGAGGCGAGCCTGACCGAGGACACGCAATCGATCCTGGCCGCGCTTGGCGAAGCGGGGAAGCCGAGGCTCGCCGTCCTCAACAAGATCGACCTCGTCGAACGGCCGAAGCTGCTCGACCTCACGGCCAGGCTCAACGCGGCGCTCGCCTTCGACGAGACCTTCATGGTCAGCGCCACGACCGGCGACGGGCTCGACCGGCTGCTCGAGCGCCTCGCGGCGATGATCCCGGCCGGTCCCTGGCTCTATCCGGAGGACCAGATCGCGGAAGCGCCGATCCGTTCGCTCGCCGCCGAGATCACCCGCGAGAAGCTGATCGAGCGGCTGCATGACGAACTGCCCTATCAGGCGACCGTCGAGACCGAGGAGTGGAAGGACCAGCCCGACGGGTCGGCCCGCGTCGAGCAGACGATCTTCGTCAGCCGCGAGAGCCACCGCAAGATCGTGCTCGGCGAGGGCGGGCGCACGATCAAGGCGATCGGCACGGCCGCCCGCAAGGACATCGCGGAAGCCCATGGCGCGACCGTGCATCTCTTCCTGCACGTCAAGGTGCGCGAGAAGCTGGCTCGACGACCCCGAGCGCTATCGGGCGATGGGGCTCGACTTCCCCAAGGGGTAGCGCGCGCCGGCAGGTCCCTGCCGGGCGAGGCAAATAAAAGGAAATAAACGCCAATAAAAGCAAATAAACGAAAGCAAAATTACTTTCTTTTACTTACGTTTATTTTTTAGGAATGAGACTTTTCAATGGGTTACGGCCGATTCAAATAAAAAAATCCGGCTGCGTCCGGGCTCGGCGCCAAACGTCTCAAACGGGCTTTCTCTCCTGTCTCCAGCTGCCGAATTCCCGCAGCGGGTTTTGATCCGGCGAGGGATAAGTTTATAGCACCGATTTCTGGTTTAAGCAACTGTACGGCCAATTTTCTGAGTCTTGACCGACAGGATTAGCGGAAGGCCCCGCTCGGACGCGGGAGAACGCCGAGCGAGGCCAGGCCCCAAGGAAGTCGAATGAGGAGCGGCGCTCAGTACGACATTACCATATCAGCGTCGTGACAGCGGCCCGTGAACATCGGGCGCTATACAAAATGTCAGCGCGTCCTCGGACATGGCGACTTCATATCTCTTTAAAGCGTCGCGGTGCTTGGCGCTCTGCGTTGCATAACTGGATGGGCAGGACCAAGCCGGTGTAGTCGCGCATTTCACTTTCAAGAATTGCGACTTATAGTGTAAAACGATCGGTCAATCGGGTACGCTGTCAACGTGACGCCCCTAACGATTAGAGACCTTCCATCACCATTAATTGACAGGCCAACCAATAAACGGCCGACGCGGGACGGCAGGATGATCGGCCTCGAGCACTAGCCCCCGCTGCTCCGCCCTTAGCCGAACGTATCCACGGATCATCTTCTCGGTAAATTCGTACCATCCCTGTCTAGTGCCAGTTAAGATTTCGCCATGGCTAGGTTGTTTCAAGCTATTCAGCCTCTGATTAAAGTGTTGTCGATCCAGTGGAACGTCCAAATTCCCCTTCGTTAATCTGGAATATGACTCAAATATATCTGTACTGCGCCTCTGCAACTCGTGTCCATCGACAGCCGCCCATAGGACATACTCATAGTCATTGCGATATTTTCGAGTAGCTGTTTCGTAGGGCCGCTTCAATCGCATTTCCATGCTCTCAGCAGCGTCGGACATTGCTGAACCGAACATTTCCCCGGTCACTCTTCCTTCATTTTGTGCTTCGTATACACGCCAGAACAGCTTCTCCGAAACAAAATGCACGTAATGTGGGAAGCCGTCACTAATTCTGGCGATTCTTTTAATCGTGTCATCGTCTATTTCGACGCCAAGCGCTTCTGCAGCAAGTGTAACGATTTCAAACCGCGCCTCCCAAGGCAACTGCCCGAGGCTCACCGTATGGAAATATCTATCGGCGCTTCCATGAGCGGCCATAATAGCATCGACACTGTCTCCGATCCCGCAGAATATAAATCTAGCTGGGACATGCTTGTCGGAGATTTGCTTAATGAAGTTTGTAAAAGCCTCTTGTTCACCCCTATCCCGCATCTGATCGAATTCGTCGACAACGATTACCGGCTTCGATTGTGTGTGATCGCAGATGTATTGTATCAAGCGGACCGCCTCATTTACCGAGCCCGGTTCTGTTACAGCTGTCGTTGCCTCCGTAGAAGCCTTAATCGACCCGCTGAACGTAAAAATAGAGAAGCCCGCCCCCGCCTCTCTGATTTTCTTCTCAATTGTAGGTTTCTTATTGATGACCTCTTTGACAACATCTTCAATCACAGTCGTAAAGGTGCTTTTGCCATCACAGCCAACCAAAATTGGGTCAATGCCGACCGATAGAGTATACGCGGCTGTTTGAGCCAGTGATGACTTACCGACCCCTCTAAAGCCATGGATCAGAACATGCCTGCCAGGTTGATAAAGCGCCTTTTTGATACCGGAAAGTTGCTCGGCGCGCCCTCGTAGGAACTCCGCTGACTGGAGCGGTTGCGACGGAGAAAGCACCTTTGCAAGCAGAGTCCCGAAGTCCGCCTCGGGCTGCGTAAGAACTGGCCGAAGGCCTCTAAGCTGAGTCGTCATAAAGGTAATCGTACGCTCGCATTTTGCGTACGCATAGCAATCGTAGGCCGACGCAGAGCATTTCCACAGAGTTACACGGAAAAGCGCAGCGGTCGGCTGGCGCTATCGTCGCCGAGGGGATATGACGAAGAGCGAGCGCGACTCGCGCGCCGTCTAAAGGGGAAACGGGAGGGCCGCGCCAATGATGCTTACAATCGGCCGCGGCGCGAGGCGCGCGCACGGCCTGTTCGCTTTGGCGGTCGCGACGGCCCTGGCCGCAGACCCGCTGCTTGCTGAGGCTCAAAACAATCCGACGCCAGCTCCGGCCGCGACGCAGGCCCCGGCTCCGGCCGCGACGCCGGCTCCCGCCGCGACGCCGGCTCCGGCTGAGGCCGAGCAGCCGGCCGCCAACAGCTCGTTCAGTCGCGAAGAGCTCGAGAAGCTGCTCGCCCCGATCGCCCTTTATCCTGACCCGTTGCTCGCCCAACTCCTGCCGGCGAGCGCCTACCCAATCCAAATTGTCCAGGCGCACCGCTGGCTGGACAAGAACCAGGCCCTCGTGGCCAAAAACGACTATTCCGGGATCGACGAGCAGGATTGGGATCCAGTGGTGAAGGCGCTCGCGCGCTTTCCCGAAGTCATCAAGAAGATGAGCGCGGATCTCGACTGGACGACCGACCTCGGCGACGCTGAAGTGAACCAGCCCCAGGACGTCGCCGAGGTCATCCAGGACCTTCGCGCCAAGGCGGAAGCGGCCGGGACCCTCAAGACGACAGATCAACAGACCGTCACAGCCACACAGCAAACCGTCACGACCGCGAGCGGGGGGAGCTCTCAGGCCTCTTACATTGAAATCCAACCCACGAACCCGGTGACGGTGTACGTCCCGTCCTACGACCCGGTTGCGGTCTATCAACCCTACACGGGGATCGCGCCTCTCCTGGGATTCGGGGCCGGGATCGCGGTCGGAGCGCTGTGGAACAACAATTACTGGAACTGGGGATCGGGCGCGGTCTATCCGCCGCGCTGGTCCGGTTATCCGGGCGTCAACAACGGCAACGTCAACATCGGCAACAACGTCAACATCGGCAACAATGTGAAGCCTTGGCGGCCTAACGAGAGCTATCGGCCCGGCATGGGCAGCAAGCCCGGGATCGGCGCCAATCGCCCCGGCGGCGTCGGTGGTGCGGGCCGTCCCGGGCGGCCAGGCGGCGTTGGTGGAGCGGGCGGGATTGGCGGCGCAGGCCGTCCCGGCGGGATTGGCGGGATTGGCGGCGCGGGACGTCCGGGTGGCGTCGGGGGCGCGGGCCGTCCTGGCGGGGTTGGCGGACCTGGGGGCGTTGGAGGCGCGGGCCGTCCTGGCGGCGTCGGTGGAGCCGGCGGCGCGGGCCGACCCGGCGGCGTTGGCGGCGCAGGCCGGCCAGGCGGCGGCAGGCAAGCGGCCAATCGTCCAGCGAACCGACCTGCGGGCGGCGGCGCTCGTCCCGCTACGAGGCCTGCTAATCGTCCCGCGGCCAGGCCGAACATGAGCCGGCCGGGAAGCTCGGCGATGGGCGGCATGAGAATGGGCGGGGCCAATGCAGCCTTCGCCAACCGCGGCGCTATGAGCCGCGGTGGAATGCACGGCGGCTTCGGCGGCGGCGGGCGCGGCGGCGGCGGTGGACGCGGCGGCGGCGGGGGCCGGGGCGGCGGTGGGCGCGGCGGGGGCGGTGGGCGCGGCGGGGGCGGGCGTCGTTCCGATATGCGCCTCAAGCACGATATCGTGCTGCTTGGTCGGCTCGACGACGGCCTCGGCTATTATCGCTTCGTCTACAACGGCGGCCACACGACTTATGTCGGCGTGATGGCGCAGGAGGTGCAGACCGTGATGCCGGAAGCCGTGATGCGTGGCGCCGACGGCTATATGCGCGTTTCCTACGACCGCCTTGGAGTGCCGTTCGAGACCTACGACCAGTGGGTGGCGACCGGCGCGCATTTGCCGAATGTGAAACCGACCGCGCACTGATGGCGCGAACGCGGACGAGGATAACGACGATGACAATGAGGATCGGCGGCATTCTTGCGGCGGCCATCTTGGTCGCGGCGGCGGTTCCCGTACGCGCCCAGGAGACCTATCCCACTCCGGAAGCCGCGGTGAAGGATCTCGTCGATTCCGCCAAAGCCAAGACGCCGGGCTTCGGCGACCGCATTCTTGGCAAGGACGGCGCAGCCTTGCTCCGATCGGGCGACGCTGACCAGGACGCCGAGAACCTGAAGGAGTTCAACGCAGCGGCGGCGGCTGAGACCGCGATCGACGACGGACCCAATGGGACGAAGATCCTGCGCGTGGGCAAGAACGGTTGGACCCTGCCGCTGCCGCTCGTCAAGACGGACGCGGGCTGGCGCTTCGACGTAGCCAAAGGAAAGGAGGAAATGACGGACCGGCGGGTGGGTTACAATGAGCTCAGCGCCATCGAAGCCTGTCGGGCCTATGTCGAGGCGCAGGACGAGTATTTCAAACTGGATCGCGACGGCAACGCCCTGCGTGAATACGCGCGCAGGTTCATCTCGACTCCCGGAACTCACGACGGCCTCTATTGGCCGCCGGAAAACCAGGCCGACATTTCGCCGCTCGACGGATTCGCTGAAGACGCCAATCTGGCTCAGCGTTCGGGCGAGAAGCCTGAGCCTTACGACGGCTATTACTACCGCATCCTCACCGCCCAGGGACCGGCGGCGCCGGGCGGCGCCTTTTCCTACCTCATCAACGGCCACATGATCGCAGGCTACGCGATGGTCGCCTGGCCGGCGACTTATGGCGACAGCGGCGTCGAGACGTTCATCTGCGGCGAGAACGGCGTCGTCTATCAAAAGGACCTTGGGCGGAACACCGCGGCTCTAGGCGCCTCGATGGCCCAGTACAATCCCGACGCGAGCTGGAAGGTGGCCGAGTAGGGCACATTTGCTCCTGACCTCGCCGGAGGAGGCGGTCCGCATCGCGCTGGCGCGGCAGTAACGAGAATGGTGAAAGCGTCGGCCGCTCGTGTCGACGCATTCGCTTACGGGACAAGGACGCCGGGGTTCATGATCCCCGCCGGGGTCGAGCAGCCCGGCATCAGCCCGCGAGCTTCTTGCGCAGAGCCGCGACGACCCGGCGGACGGTCTCGATGTCCTTAGCCAAAAGGCCATCCGCAAGTTCGTTCACCCAGGGCGCCTGCAGGTCCATGGCGGCCTCGAACGCCCGCTTTCCCTTGTCGGTCAGGACCACGAGCTGCGCCCGCCGGTGATGCGGGTTCGTCTCGAAGGCGACAAGTCCCTCCTTGTGCAGATCGTTGATGATCCGCTGAACATTCTGCCGGTTGGCGCCCAGGTCGCGGGCAAGCCATGCAACCGGTTGAGGTCGTTCGGCGGACATGATCGCGCCGAGGATCTGCCAACGGGCGCTGGTCAGCCCTAGGGGCGCGACCAGACGGTCGCCCGCGGTCAAGATCAGGCTGTTCGCCCTGAACAAGTCGAGCATGAGGTCTGTCAGGGCCTCGCCGGCCGGCGTTCGTTTCATTTCGTCCATTTGTCACCATAAAATGATATTGACATCATATTGTCAATAGGGTATGAGACAACCATATCAAATTGGCGCCGGCTCGCCAAAATGAATGGAGCGTCTCATGTCGCCGTTGCGCCCGCTGGACCCCGCTTTCCCGATCCAACGTCAGATTGCGATCGACGCCGCGCCTGTTGTGCTGGTGAACGTCTTCACCCTCGATAAGGCGGACGAGCCGACCTTCCTTGAGGTTTGGCGGGACGACGCGGAATTCATGAAGCGGCAGCCAGGCTTCATCTCGACCCAGCTTCATCGCGCGATTGGCGAGAGCCCGACCTATCTCAACACCGCCATCTGGGAGTCGACCGCCGCTTTTCGGGCGGCGTTCAGTCATCCCGAGTTCGTGGCGAAACTCTCCGCCTATCCGGCCTCGGCTGTCGCGACTCCGCACCTTTTCCAGAAGGTCGCGGTCCCAGGGGTCTGCGTCGCCTAGCCGGGCCGTTGGTAAGGCCTTCTAGGGGACCAGCACGCCGGGGTTCATGATTCCGGCCGGATCGAGCGCGCTCTTCGCCGCCGCGAACGCTTTGCCGAACAGATCGGGGCGCTGCGCCCGATACCAGGGCATGTGATCGCGTCCGACCGCGTGATGGTGGGTAATCGTGCCGCCGGCGGCGATCAGCGCGTCGGAGGCGCGGGTCTTGATCTGCCGCCATTGCTCGATGAGGAGACCGGCATCGCCACGAACGCTGAAAGTGTAATAGACCGCCGGCCCGTCGGGATAGACGTGGGTGAAGCGCGTTGAGACCGTTCCCTTGCGGCCGGTCGCCTCGACGAGCGCGTCTTCCGTCGCTTTGCGCACAGCTTCGTGGAACGGCTCGAAACGCTCCCAGGTGATGGCGGTCTCGAACGTGTCGTTGATCACGCCCATCGGGACGGTAAGCTCGCGTGCATAAGGCATGCGGATGAAAGCGGTGCGCCAGCGCAGACCCGCGGCTTCGTCGGCGTGGCGGCGCCCGCCGTGATCCTGCATCAGTTCGATCGCGCGGGCCATCCAGGCGTCCACGGCATGATCGGCGGATTCGAAAGCGAGCACGAGCAGGCTCTCGTCATACGCGTTGACGCCGTAGGCTCCCGCTTCGTGATTGTCGATGACGCGCAGGTTCGACGGATACAGCCCCGCCTGCGAGACGGCGCGCACGGCTCTGCCAGCGGCGAAAAAATCGGGGAAACCGAACACCGCGTCGGCTCGGAAGCGCGGACGGCCTTGCAGCCGCATCCAGGCTTCAGTGATGATTCCGAGCGCGCCCTCCGAGCCGATCATCATGCGGTCGGGGCTGGGGCCCGCGCCCGAGCCGGGCAGGCGGCGCGACTCCATGATTCCTGCGGGCGTGATTGTACGCAGGCTTTCGACGAGATCGTCGATATGCGTATAGAGGGTGGCGAAGTGGCCGCCCGAGCGGGTGGCGATCCAGCCGCCCAGCGTCGAGAACTCGAAGCTCTGCGGATAATGGCGCAAGGCGAAGCCATGCGGCTTCAGCGCCGCCTCGATCGCAGGTCCCAGAATGCCAGCCTGAATGCGCGCGGCGCGGCTGGTTGCGTCCACTTCGAGCACGCGGTTCAGGCGCCGCATGTCGAGGCTGACGGCTCCCGCATAGGTGTCGCCGATCACGGGCTCGACGCCCCCGACCACCGACGAGCCGGCGCCGAACGGAATGACCGCGACCTTGGCGCCGCTCGCCCAGTCGAACACAGCCGCGATGTCGGCTTCGGTCTCGGGGAACGCTACGAAATCGGGCGCATTGGCGAAATCACGTGCAAAGGCGCGGACCGTCTCGGGATAGGACTTGCCGTAGGTATGGAGCAGCCGCTCGTACGGATCTGCTGTCAGCAGGCCGGCGAGAGAAGCAGGCGTTGAGACGCGGGGCGCGCGCAGCGCCACGTCGGAGGCTTGCGGCAGCGCTACGGCGCGCGGCTCGGCGCCCAGCCTCTCGGCGACGAGGCGGAAGACGCGCGCGCGTTCGGCCTCGTCGAGACCCTCGCCCTCATGCCCCCAGCCGTAGAATTTGAGCCTGCGCTCCATGGCGGAATTTCCTTGTGGATGACGAGCGAGCACCTACTCCTCTGGCTCGCTCGACGGCGGTAGAACGGAAAGGGGTATAGGGAATGGATATTTTGAGCACGCATTTGGACCGGACTTATCTTTCGGTCAGAAGTGGATCGGTCAGATGACCCCGATCGTCGTGGTTCTTGGACCTTTGGGTGCCGTGCGCCAATGGCTAGCGCGCCATCCGCGCTGGCTCAACGCTGTCGAGGGATTCTTCGCCATCCTGACCAAACGTCGCCTCAAGCGCGGCGTCTTCCCATCAGCCGCCGACCTCCAGGCCGCCATCAACCGCTTCCTCGACGACCACAACGCCCGGTCGAAACCCTTCCAATGGGTCGCCGACCCCGACAAAATCATCGCCGCCGTTAGACGCGGGCGTCAAGCGTTAGGTTCAATCCACTAGAGGGGCAAGTCAATGGTGAGCGCGCCGCCGACGCTGATCACGCCCAAATTCGCCTTCACTTACCCGCTCTCGCCGAACGTCTGCGACTATCGCTGTGTGATCAATGCGAACCTCCCGAAAGGCCCTATGGCCTGTCCGTGTTGGACCTGACGCTGCTCGGGCTCACGTTCTGAATTTGCGCGTGAAGAAAGCGTGTGCGTCCAATAGGATCGGAGCGGACGCTCAGGACCAGCTGTAGGCGAACAGCCCCATGACCACGAGGATGATCACGACCGCCAGCACGTAGTGTTTCGCCTCCCAGTCGTGCATGGTGAGGAAGGGCTTGTTGGTCTTGGCAGGGCGCTCTGAGGCCATCGACTTCGCCTAGCACGAACCGCGGGCGCGGCAAACGCCGCGATGCGGGATCTGCGGGCGACGAATGGAATTTTACCTCCTGAGGCTTGCCTTTTGCCCGCAACGGCGCTGTGGTTGCGCGTCGCTCAGGAACGAACCCTATGAACGTGCTCTTGATAGCCGTCGGCTGCATCCTCATGGCGCTCGGACTCGTTATGGCCGCCAACCGAAGCGGTTACGTCTATTTCGTCGTCGGACCTCGCTCGGTTCTGGTCGTCGCAGGCCTGGTTGCTATGCTCGCGTTTTGGGTTTTGGGCGCGCCAAAATGACGAATCCGCGGCTCGCCTTCCGGACCCTTACGCGGTCCCGCAAATCTGGGCGCCCTGTGAAACCGGCTCATCTGATGCTATATATCGACGGTCTGGGTGGGCGCGCCTGCCCGATGGAGACTTGAAATGGCGTCCCGATTGCTGCGGCGACAGGTGATGACTTTGACCGACGCGGCGGCGGCGCGCGTGCGCGAGCTGACCGAGGCCGCGGGCAAGCCGGTCGCGGGGCTGCGCGTCGGGATCAAAAACGGCGGCTGCGCCGGCATGTCCTATACGATGGAGATCGCCGAGAGCGCGGCGCCGACAGACGAGATCGTCGAGGACAAGGGCGTGCGCTTGCTGATCGACCCCAAGGCGGTGCTGTTCCTGCTCGGCTCGCAGATGGATTTCAAGGTCGACCGCCTGTCCGCGACCTTCGCCTTCTCCAATCCCAACGAGACCTCGGCCTGCGGCTGCGGCGAGAGCGTCGCAATCACCCCCGCGAGCCCCGAGGCGCTTCACGCGCCGGCTTGAACGCCGTCCCCGTCATCGCGCGAGGACCAGAGCGAGGCGCCGGGACGCGGCGATCCAGGGGCCGCAGGAACGCGCCAAGGCGCGGGGCGTGAAGAGGAAGGAAGCCGAAACTCACCCCGCACCAGATGCGCGAGGCCATCAAAGCCGTGACAAGAGCGAGCCGGTACGCGAGTGGTACGCGAGATGACTGTCTATCGTCTACTTCGGTTCTAAATGAGGATTATCGACGATGCGGACAATATCATCTTTATGGAGCCACGGAGTGATAGATGCGTTCGATCCTTGCAGCGATTTTGATCTCATCCGCCATCTCTGCCACGCAAGCAAAAGCGGCTCAGCCACTGCCTCCCGAGGTGCAATCATCCATAGACGAAGCCATGAAAGACTGTGATGGAAAAGTTAAATTTGAAAAAGGCTTTTTGACCCGTCGCGACATAAATGGCGACGGCATTGAAGATTTCATATTAGACTACGGGAGCTTCGCCTGCGGGGCAACGCGCGACACTTATTGTGGCTCGGCAGTTTAAAAACGTGCGCGGACGGCCTGCTATGTTACTCGAATTGCATGGTTCGGCCTGCGGAAAGGTCGGGTCTGCACCGTGCAGCGCCACGCTATATTGGAACGGAGAAAGGTTCTCTCCTGCAAATTAAGATGGAGCGCATTCTAATCTGAGTTTGTGCGCACCCTTAACGCCAACGGCCTTTGCCGTCATTGCGCCTATTGCGTGACTCTCTTCTTGACCGGCTTTGAGGACAGCCAATATGCCGAAGCTCTCATTGCCTGCGAAGAGATGATGCTGTTCGGCTGATAAAGCTCGCCGCGCTATAGCTCAGCGCGACGTAGACGACCAATACGAGCGCGCTCGCCGTCATAAACATGGCGTTTCCAAGCGACCCTTGCCCGTACCAAGGGTATTCCGCTTTCACCGCGCCGTAGCCAAGACCAATCAAAAAGGCCAAGGCGAGGAGAGGCGTGAATCCAATTAGGCGCCCAAGCTTGAAAATAAGAAATGGGACGACAATGCCGAAGGCAACGGTGATCAGAGCCGGGTAGAGACCGATCTTGCCCATCGGAGTTCCCCGCCTCGCTCCGCCCCGCGGTTAAGCTGAAGCCGGGGTCCGACCCGTCACTCCTCCGCTTCGATCGGCTCGCGCGCCGGTCGGGCGCGCGCCTTGACCGGGCGCAGGAGGAAATCAGGCACGTGGTCGCCGAGACCGATCACAGGCGCCTCAGCCTCCCGCTGTGGACGCTCCCGACGCGGCGCCGGCTCGGCGAAGCGTGGGGCGCGGGCGGCCGAGTTGTCGGTCGAACCGGCGGCCGCGCGCTCGCGCGCCGGGCGGGCAGGGCGCGGCGAGCTGTCGGCGAATCTGGCGGCTGCGGGGGTCGAGGCGCGTTCCTGATCCGCGGCGGGACGCTCTTGCGGCGGACGCTCGGCGCGGTGCCGGCGTGAATCGGCTCGATGTTCGGCATGCCGATCGGGGTGTTCGCCGCCTTCGACCGGCGCGGGGCGCTCCGGCCGCCTGCGGGCGCCGCCGCGACCGCGGGGCGAATGCTCGCGGTGTGGCGCCTCGGCTTCGTCGTCGGGGGGCAATTGAGCGCCTTCCTGCCAGTCGATCTTGCGCGCGATAAGCTTCTCGATCTCGGCCACCGCCTTCTGATCGATGCGCGAGACGATGGTCAGCGCTTGGCCCGACTTGCCGGCGCGCCCGGTGCGGCCGATGCGGTGCACGTAATCCTCGGAATGATGCGGCGCGTCGTAGTTGATCACGTGACTGACGTCGGGAATATCGAGGCCACGGGCGGCGACGTCGGAGCAGACCAAAAGCTGGACATCGCCGGCGCGGAAGGCGTCGAGAGCCGCCATACGCATGCGCTGATCGAGATCGCCATGCAGCGCCAGGACCGAGAAGCCGTGTTTCTGCAGCGATCGGTAGACCACCTGCACATCACGCTTGCGGTTGCAAAAGATGAGCGCGTTCTTGAAATTCTCCGCGCCTCGGATGATGCGCCGCAAGGTCGAGCGCTTCTCTTCCGGCGTTCCCCCCGAAGGCACAAGAGTCTGAACGATATTCTCGGCGGTGGTGGCGGCGCGGGAGACTTCGACGCGCACCGGATTGTGGAGGAACGCATCGGCGAGGCGGGTGATTTCCGGCGGCATGGTCGCCGAGAAGAACAACGTCTGGCGCGTGAACGGCACCAGCTTGCAGATGCGCTCGATGTCCGGGATGAAGCCCATGTCGAGCATGCGATCGGCTTCGTCGATGACCAGGATTTCGATCGCGTTCAGAAGCAGGCCGCCGCGCTCGGTGAAATCGAGCAGGCGGCCCGGGGTGGCGATGACGACGTCCGCGCCCCTCGCGATCTTGGCCTCCTGATCTCCGAACGAGACTCCGCCTATCAAGAGAGCAAGGTTCAGCTTGTGGTTGACGCCATATTTGCCGAACGCCTCTTCGACCTGGGCGGCGAGCTCGCGCGTCGGCTCGAGAATCAGGGTGCGCGGCATGCGGGCGCGAGCACGACCCCGCTCCAACATCGACAGCATCGGTAAAGTGAAGGCCGCCGTCTTGCCGGTGCCGGTCTGGGCGATGCCCAAGATGTCGCGGGCTTGCAAGGCATAGGGAATGGCTTGTTCCTGGATCGGCGTCGGCGTGTCGTAGCCTGACGCTTCGACGGCTTTGAGCACTTTCTCGCTCAGGCCGAGTTCGCTAAACTTCATGATTTCTCGCTTGCGCGGATGCCTTGCATCCACTGGGTTGTGATATGGGGGCCTCGGTGGACCGCGTCAATGCGTTCGCCGGTCCCAGCGCGCAAGCTTCGCGCCGCGCCGGAGCCTTCTTTCACTCTCGGCGCAGCCTGCGATAGATCAAATCGCAGGAAAGTCAAATCAACTCGCACCTGAGCGTCGTAGAGTCGCAAGTTCGCGCCTCGGGAAGTCGCCGCTTTGTCCAGGGTCCGACACCGGGCTTAGGCCGCGGATTCGAGGCGGCGATTCGAGGAGCGGCACCAGCGACCCCCGATGCCCGCCAACTGCCCAAGCTATTGCGCCGCCCGGGGCTCCGGAAAGGTCCATGCGCCGGTCAGGATCTCGGGCTTCGGGCGATAGAGAGGCGCGGGATAGTTCCATCCCGGTGGAGTCGGAAGACAACTCGCGGTCTTGCCGTTGCCTCGGCGCGCACGGTCGAAACGATCGCGGCCATGCCTGGCGCATTCGCCCGAACTCGCCGCGGCCGTTCGTAACGGCAGTTTCTTCCGCCTTTTCAGTGGTGCTTGCGACTTGGCCCCGCAGGACAAGCGATTGGCCCCGAAAGGCGCGCGTGGGTGCCAAAACAGCGCCATCTTGGCACCGACCGAGGGAGGTCAGCAGCTCGAAAGGCACGGAACTGATGAAAAAGCACCTCAGTGCGGCCGCCGCCGCACTCTCCGTCAGCCTCGCCGCGTACCCGGCACTGGCCAATCAGATCACCCGCGACGACGGCATAGGCTTGAGCTTCGCGGACTCGGCTGCATTGATGCGCACCGCCGCCTTACATCAGCCGTCGTTCAAGACCACGCGTAGATGCTCGCTCGCCCACGAGTGCGCGACGGTCGAATTCGCTGTTAGGGCGAACGAGGACGGGTCGGATTACTTTATATACCCCGACAAAGCGCCCAAAGACGTGATCTGGTGCTTCGTCGACAAGGGCCACGTGGGCACTCGCCTTTGCCAAAAGGCCGGGACCGAACCGCGCACCACGGTCACGTGGATGGAAGCTTATTTCCCGCAGGCGGGCGAGTTCCGCGAGATCACCTATGGCGGTGGGCACATCGACCCCGACTGCGCGGCGCTCCAGCACTCAAAATACGAGATGGACGACTCTTACGCCGCCTGCGTCGTGCGCAAGTTGGACGCTGCGCCGCCGGTGCAAAGCGCTGCGCCGCCTGTGCAAAAGCAGGGACAGCGCAGTTTTAATCCAAACGATATCGCCAGATTGATTGGGCGGGGCAGACCGGCGGCGCTCACTGCGAAGCGAGATGAAGGAATGGCGGTATGGTGCCGCATCCTACGCCAGCGGACGTTCGCGACCGCAGCGGAGGCCAGGCAAGCCAAGGCTCAATGCCAATCCTGAAAGACCGAAACGGAAAGGGTTAGGAGCGACCGCGCCAGCCGTCGGCGCGTGAGGCGCGCCCCGACGATGATTAGCAACTCGAAGGAACTAACCGGTGAAAACTTAGCCGTCGCCGCGTGGGCGCCGCCAAGCGCGCCCAACAGCGCGACGAGCGAGGGCGGGGCGAAGGTTAGGCGGGATGGTTTCATTCTTGTCGTCAGACCGCGGAGGGAAGAGCGCCCAAACCTAGCGACTTGGCCGCTAACAGCGAAATCTGGTCATTTCGGGGAGCGGGCGAGCGCTTTCCCGGCTCGCCCCAGTGTCGAAACGGTTGCGCAGACATTTCGACAGCCTCGCCGCCTCAATAATGGTCGGTTGACTTCACGAAGGCATGGATCTGCCAGACTTCGTCCGGCGACAGGCGCAGGCCGAAGGCTGGCATCTGCGTTCCCTTGCGGCCCTGGATCACGGTCTCCAGGAAGCGCTCGTCGCTGAGCTTCGTGGCGAAGAGGTTCGGTCCCCGCGCGCCAGTGCTGTGGTGGCACACGTAACATTTGCCGGCGTAGGTGACCCGGCCGGCGGCGATTGCCGCCGGCTGGCCAAGGAACGGATCCGTCAGCGCGTCGTCGTCCGCGAGGCCGCTCACCGTCATAAGCGCCGTCGCCGCCGCCAATGAGAGAAAGAGAACCGAGCCGCGGACGGGAGACACGCGCACGCGAGGGTTAAGGCTTGCTCGATGGCAGCATCTTGTCGATCACCTGCGCGTTGTACATCCCGCCCTCATCCACCTTGCCGTCGATCGCGAACACCCACAGCATCCCGCCCTTCGGCGCTGAATAGTAGAAGCTTGGATCGCCGCCAAGTCCGGACAGAACCGCGACATATTGCTTTCCGTCCAGCTCGTAGGTGATTGGCGAAGCGTTGATCGCCGACCCGGTCTGGAACTTCCAAAGCTGTTTTCCGGTCTTCGAATCGTAGGCCAGCAGACGGCCGCGCTGGTCGCCGGTGAAAACCACGCCGCCCTTGGTGGCGAGCATTCCCGAGAACAGCGGCAAGGGGCTCGGCACGTCCCACAGGACTCTCTTGTTGGCGACGTCGATCGCCTTCAAATGTCCGATCGTGTCGCCCATCCGGTACATCTGATAGTCGACGCCCTGATACACGTCGCCCGGCTTGTATTGCAGCTTGCCCTTCTCCCAAGAGGTGAGTCCCATCCCCCACTGGTTGACGGCGACGAAGAGAACGCCAGACGACGGATCATAGGCCGGCGGGAACCAGTTGGTGCCGCCTTCGAGACCGGGAATGATCGTCTCGACCGTCTTGCCGTTGGCGTGCGGCTTCATGGCCTCGTTGATCGTCGGCTTGCCGGTTTTCGGATCGAGCCCGGTTGTCCAGTTGATGCCCTCGACGAGCGGAATCGCATAGAGGAAGTGGCCGTCGCTCCGGTCAATGGCGTAGAAGAATCCATTCCGGTTGGCGACGACGGCCGCCTTCGTCGGCTTCCCGTCGATCGTCGCGTCGACCAGGATAGGGGTCGCCATGCCGTCATAGTCCCAGTCGTCGTTCGGCGTGTACTGATACCCCCATTTGATCTTGCCGGTGTTGGGGTCGAGGGCGAGCATGGAGTCGGTCCAGAGGTTGTCGCCCGGATGCTGGTCCGATTGCCACGAGCCGGGATTGCCGACGCCCCAGTAAAGCGTGTCGGTGTCGGCGTCGTAGCTCCCGGTCAGCCAGGTCGGGCCACCGCCCGTCTTCCAGCTGTCATCCTTGGGCCAGGTTTCGCTGCCCGGCTCTCCTGGCGCGGGAACCGTGTAGGTCTGCCACTCGAGCTTCCCGGTCTTTACGTCGAACGCCTTCAGATAACCCCGAACGCCGTATTCGCCGCCGGAGACGCCGATGATGACGCGATCTTTCACAACAAGCGGCGCGGAGTTGGTCGTCACGCCACGCTTCCAGTCGTCGATCGGCGTTTCCCAGACGACCTTGCCGTCCGCGCGGTTCAGCGCGACCAGCCTCGCGTCCAGCCGCGCGACGATGACAAGATCGCCCGCGAGCGCCACGCCGCGATGGATCGGGCCGCAGCACAGCATCGCGTTAAATCCTTCGCCATATTCGGGCTCGTAGCGCCAGAGGATGGCGCCGGACTTCGCGTCGACGGCAAAAGTGCGGGCATAGTCGGCGGTGAAATAGAGGACGCCGTCGCGGAAGAGAGGCGTCGCCTCGAGGCCGCCGAACTGGCCGCCCGTGGACATGGCCCATACGGGCGATAGCTTCGAGGCGTTTTCCGAAGTGATCTCGGTCAGGGGGCTGTAGCGCCAGTTGCGGTAGTCGCGGCCATAAGTCAGCCACTCCTTTCCGTTGTCCTGCGCCTTGAGGAGATCGGTGGCGGTCACTGGATCGGCGCTTGCGGTCCCCGCCGCCGCGACCATCGAAAAGACGGATATTATCAGAATGCGTTTCATGATCTTTGCTCCCAGCTCCCGATGACGCTGTTCCCGCAGATCGCCTGCGGCAGCAGGACGGCCGCATCTTACGCAGGGTAAAAACGGCCCGGCAAGCGCGGGAGTATTTCCCGTTTCCTGAACGAGAATTGCGCGGGCGTCTTGGCGCCGCTTCGAGGGATCACGGCAAGCTCTCGAACAAAAGAGATTTAGCGGCGGAACAAAACGGCTCTGGTCGAGTTTCGGTGTTTGGCGCGCTTAATATTGCCCCCCAGCCCAAGCGCGCCGCTGCCCGGCGTCGGCCCTCCCTGCGCGGGGCTTTTTTTACCCCAGCTTTGCCCGAAGGCGGCCGCGCGCTATGCCGAGTACCTCGCTGCGGGCGGTCCTCTCGTGGCGCGCTACGGCGCAAAGATCGTCTTTGTCGGCGACGGCCTGCCAGCCCTCTCGGCGGACGGACGGCCAAGCCTGGGATGCAGTCGCGCTGGCGCGATATACGAGCCGGCAAGCCTTCGCCGACATGGTCGCCAATCCGGAGTACCGCGATCAGGCCGGTCCCATGCGGCAATCGGCGCTTATTGAAGCCGTGCTGCAGCCAATACAGACGGTTAGCTCATAGGGGCGGGCGGCGCGGCGCCTCTCCAAATGCCCCATGATGAAATCGCGGCTCGCGGACATATGGCGCTGCGAAAGCTCAGGAGCGCTGCCTCGGAGATGGCGATGGCCGATCATAGACGGCCAGACGCGTCAGCGTCCCTCCATGCGGGATAAAAGCCGCGCTCTCTGCTCAGAGTCCAGCTGTTGGAAATCGCGAAAAACGCGGTCGACGAACTCGGCGGGCGCCGGCTCGGGAGGCGGCGGTCGACGCCCGGAGGCGAAGTTCTCAGGGCCGAACAAGACGCCGGGGCGGAAGCCGAATCTTGGAAGGGAAACCCAAACGCGCATGCTCGTATTTCACACGACATATACGTCAATGTCAAGGGCGTGGGCCGGCTTATGAGAACTTTCCACAACTGTTCGACCCCGGCGGGAGGGGTCATTTGGCCGGCGGGTTCTTTTGGAGTGATCGAACGTACCCGCGATCGCGCTAACGCCGGAGGTCCCGCGGCCGCTCTGAAGGCGTCATGGCCGGGCTTGACCAGGTCAAGCCCAGCTATGACGACAGCGGCCCGGAGGCGTAGCCGCGAAAAGGCCTGCCAACAGCTTTGACGCTTTAACAGTAGTGAAATTTCTGTAACGAAATCTCTTTTGAAAAAACGAAAACTGTGTTATAAGTTTTCCATTCGCCGGAGCCGGACTCGCGGCGCGCGCCCTGTAGCACGGAGTGGGAATGGAGACTGAATGCGCTCGAGGCGTTTCGGACAGAGCCTGAGACGAGGGACGGATTTTTTTATTTATTTGGATTCACTGTAACCCATTGAAAAGGCCCGATTCGACCAAGGAAATCCAAGGAAATTCAAGCTTTTTTGTTTGGTTTTCCTTGGTTTTATTTGGATTTGTTTGGCTGACCCGGCCGAACCGTGGCCGCGCGCCTAACCTTGTGGGCCGCCTGTCGCAGTTCGCCCACGCCGCCGTCAATCGCCGCCGTCTCTTCCCCATTTCGGCCGGCGCTTGTCGAGGAATGCGCCCATGCCCTCAATCGAATCGGGTTCGGCGAGATTGTCGATCATCGCGAGCGAAGCGACCGCATAGGCCTCGTCGAGCGGCCGCTCGATCTGGGCGTAGAACGCGCGCTTGCCGATCGCCAGCGTCGAGGCCGACTGCCGCGCGATGGCTCCCGCCAGCGCGTGGGCTTCGTCGAGCGCGCGGCCCTCGGGAACGACGCGATTGACGAGACCGAACCGTTCGGCGTCCGCGGCGCCATAGAGCCCGCCGGTCATCGCCATCTCCATCGCCCGCTTGCGCGTGACGACGCGACCGACCGCCACCAGCGGAGTCGAGCAGAACAACCCGAAATTCACGCCGGACAGGCCGAAGCGCGCGCGCTCTCCCGCGATCGCAAGATCGCAGGCGGCCACAAGCTGACAGCCCGCCGCGGTCGCGACGCCCTCGACCGCCGCGATGACCGGCTTCGGCAGCGCGACGATCGCTTGCATGAGCGCCGAGCAGCGCGCGAACAGCTCCACGTAATAGCCGCCGCCTCTATCGCAGTCGTTGCGGTGCGCCTGCATTTCCTTGAGGTCGTGCCCGGCGCTGAGCGCCGACCCCTCGCCAGACACCACGACGACACGCGCCTGATCGTCGCCGGCGATTGCCTCGAACTCGGCGATGAGCGCCTCGAGCATGGCGAGGCTCAGCGCATTGAGGTTCTGCGGCGTGTTCAGAATCAGCGTGACGACACCGTTGTCGTCGCTGCGTGTGAAGAATTCACGCGACTTGGCGACAGAGGACGAAGCGGTCATGAGCAATTCTCGTTATCGAGGAAGCGCGGAGGCGATCTCGCGCCTGGCCTGCCTGCCACGGCGCCAACAGTAAAGGAGGCCTGCGCATCCGGCAATGTCGATGGTTGTCGCAGCTTCCGGCCAAAGAAAAAGGGCCGCGCGATGGCGGCCCTTGGAAGGTTCGAAATCGTTCCCGGCTCTACGCAGGCTGGAGGGCGAGTTCCGCTTGGCGAGACAGCATGACTCCGCGCTCTTCCACCCGGTCGCGGATCACGTCAGCCTGATTTCGGAGATCAATCCATGGCGAGACCGCGCTACGGAATCTCGATTTCAACTCGCGACGTCGGCCGCCAATTTGAACAAGCGGGGCGCAGCGCGCCTCCTTTGCCGCGGGCGTTCCGTATTGGCGAAGGTAATCGGCGAAATTGACCGCGGACTCTTCGACAGTCAACAGCGTCTCCGCCGGCGCGCCTTCAGCGTAAACCACGTCATGCCTTTCCAGCTTGATGTGGAAGTACTCCAGTTCGTCGCATCCGCGCGCCTCATAGCGGGTGATGGTCGTGCCGTTGATCAACATCTCCGCCTCCGCCAGCACGCCATCGATCAAGAGACTATGGAGCGCCGTCACGTAAAGATCGGCATGCGGAACGTTGGGAGCCAGAGCCGAGCGAGCGATGCGAATGGGCAGCGCGTCCTTCACCCAAGGCTTCGACGGGTCGCTCTTCTTGATTGGGTAGCGTCCGATCCATAGGACGGGACGCAGTCCGCCGAACATTGTCGGCAGCAAATCGCCGATCGCGAGGTCCTCGATCTTGCGCTCGCCCTCGGCCGTCAGGATTTTTGTTCCCTTCAGGAAGCAATTACCGCCCTGCGGCGGAGGGGGAGGGAGGGGGACCACCGCCGACCCCCGGCGGAGGGGGAGGGGGAGGGGGACCACCGCCAACCCCCGGCGGAGGGGGAGGGGGCGGCGCCGCAACGGCCGAATGAACCTTCCCTAAGATCGCGGGAAGCAAAATGGCGCCCATCTTCATAATGTTGCGGCGGGTGCGCTGCGTACCTGCGTCTAAATTCTCTAACTCTATTGTCATGTGCTTCCCCAAAATTTTGGGCAGTCCAAGTTCGTTATACCCCTTTGCACAACTTGTCATCATGAATTTTGCACGTGTGGGTAATAATACCCATTCGTTCGAAGTCCATTTCGCTCGGGCGCGCCAGGGCGGATTCTGCGCGATGGTTTTGGCCGGCGCCTGCGCGGCGCGCCGGGGGGCCAAGTGGCATGCGGACGCGTCGGTCGCTACCGTCCGCGACGGGCGAATACAAAGCCGGTGCAATCTTCTTAGAGTGATGTAGTGGGGCAGGACGGCGATGCTGAGCAACCCGCGGCCGAAGCGGCTCCTCGACTGCGTGCGCGCCGCATTCTGATGAACGGTTGAACAGAGCCGGCGCGCACCAAGCGGCGCCGCGCCGACCTGGCCGTTTCCCGTCTGCCGGCCCTGATTTATGCGTCGCCGGTAGGCTAGTGAGCGAGTTCCACTTGGCGAGACAGCATGACTCCGCGCTCTTCCACCCGGTCGCGGATTACGTCAGCCTGATTTCGGAGATCAATCCATGGCGAGGCCGCGCTACGGAGTCTCGATTTCAATTCGCGACGTCGGCCGCCAATTTGAACAAGCGGGGCACAGCGGGCCTCCTTTGCCGCGGGCGTTCCATATTGGCGAAGGTAATCGGCGAAATTGACCGCGGACTCTTCGACAGTCAACAGCGTCTCCGCCGGCGCGCCTTCAGCGTAAACCACGTCATGGCTTTCCAGCTTGATGTGGAAGTACTCCAGTTCGTCGCATTCGCGCGCCTCATAGCGGGTGATGGTCGTGCCGTTGATCAACATCTCCGCCTCCGCCAGCACGCCATCGATCAAGAGACTATGGAGCGCCGTCACGTAAAGATCGGCATGCGGAACGTTGGGAGCCAGAGATGAGCGAGCGATGCGAATGGGCAGCGCGTCCTTCACCCAAGGCTTCGACGGGTCGCTCTTCTTGATTGGGTAGCGTCCGATCCATAGGACGGGACGCAGTCCGCCGAACATTGTCGGCAGCAAATCGCCGATCGCGAGGTCCTCGATCTTGCGCTCGCCCTCGGCAGTCTGGATCCTCGTCCCCTTCATGAAGCAGTTGCAACGGGGCAAGCCGGGTAAAATGCCGCAAACGATCTTTTTCACCGGACCCGCGTGAGCGGCGCTGAGCCCTACAGCGGATGACGTCAAAATGACGCCCATCTTCATGATGTTGCGGCGGGTGCGCTGGGCGCCCGCATCTAAATTTTCTAACTCTATGGTCATTGGTGCTTCCCCCAAAGTTTGGGCAGTTCAAATACGTTATACCCTTTTGTGCAACTTGTCATCACGAATTCTACACGTCTGGGTAATAATACCCAGTGGGCCCAAGCCGTTCGCCCAGGATGGCCGGAGCGCCCGGATCGGCGTTTGCTGCGCGTTTCGAATTGAACAAATAAAGGCAATCGCTGGGGCAAGTTCTCGTCAACTCTAGTATAATTGTCAGTCGCTTCTCAACTCGCCGACTTCACGCTTTCCCCTTTCCGCGTTTTCGGTTAGGCAGCGGCGCAACGCCGCCCGAAGCGAAAAAAAGACCGATAATCATGCATCGCTACCGCACCCACACCTGCGGCGCCTTGACCCTCGCCGAGGACAGCGCCGACGTCCGGCTTTCTGGCTGGTGCCACCGCATCCGCGATCACGGCGGCCTGTTGTTCATCGATCTGCGCGACCATTATGGCCTTACCCAATGCGTGGTGGATCCGGATTCGCCGGCCTTTGGCCAGGCGGAGAAGCTGCGTTCGGAATTCGTCGTCCGCGTCGATGGCAAGGTGCGCAAGCGCCCGGCAGGCACTGAAAATCCCGAAATGCCGACCGGTCTCATCGAGGTTTACCTCCGCGAGATCGAGGTCTTGGGGCCTGCCGGCGATCTGCCGCTGCCGGTGTTTGGCGACCAGCCCTATCCGGAAGACACGCGGCTCAGGTACCGATTCCTTGACCTACGGCGCGACAAGCTCCACCAGAATATCATGCTGCGCGGCCAAGTCGTTGATTCGCTTCGCAGACGAATGAAGGGGCAGGGGTTCTTCGAGTTCCAGACCCCGATCCTCACCGCCTCGAGCCCGGAAGGCGCGCGCGACTTCCTGGTGCCCTCGCGCATCCATCCGGGCAAGTTCTACGCGTTGCCTCAGGCGCCCCAGCAGTACAAGCAGCTCCTGATGATGGCGGGCTTCGACCGCTATTTTCAGATCGCGCCCTGCTTTCGTGACGAGGATCCCCGCGCCGATCGCCTGCCGGGCGAGTTCTACCAGCTCGACATCGAGATGAGCTTTGTCGAGCAAGCGGATGTTTTCGACGCGATGGAGCCGGTGATTCGTGGCGCGTTCGAGGAGTTCGCTCGCGGCAAGCCCGTCACCGCCTCGCCCTGGCCGCGCATTCCCTACGCCGAGGCGATGCGCAAATACGGGTCCGACAAGCCTGACCTTCGCAACCCGCTCGTCATGCAGGACGTGTCGGAGCATTTTCGCGGCTCAGGTTTCAAGATTTTCGCGCGCCTGCTCGAGGACAAGAAGAACGAAGTCTGGGCGATCCCCGCGCCCGGCGGAGGCCAGCGGACTTTCGCCGATCGGATGAACGCCTGGGCGCAGGGCGAGGGTCAGCCGGGCCTGGGGTACATATTTTGGCGGAGAGGCCCGGAACCGAGGAGCGTTGGAGAGGATGTTGCTAAGGCTGCCTCCCAGCATGGTAGACCCGACTTAGCTGAGAAGCGGCTTAATAGGCCCTTTGAGGCAGCTGGGCCGATCGCAAAGAACATTGGCACTGAACGAGCAGAGGCGATTCGTGTTCAACTCGGGCTCGACGAAGGTGACGCCGGGTTCTTCGTCGCCGGCGATCCGGAGAAATTCGCCAGATTTGCCGGGCTGGCGCGCACCAAAGTCGGCCAGGAGCTCAAGCTTGTCGATGAGGACCGGTTCGAATTCGCCTGGGTTGTCGACTTCCCCATGTACGAATGGGACGAAGACGAGAAGAAGGTCGACTTCTCCCACAACCCGTTCTCGATGCCACAGGGCGGGCTCGAAGCGCTCGTGAACAAGGATCCGCTCGCGATCAAAGCGTTCCAGTACGACGTCGCATGCAACGGCTACGAGCTCGCCTCGGGCGGAATCCGCAATCATCGTCCCGAGGCCATGTTGAAAGCGTTCGAGATTGCCGGTTACGGCGAAGAGACGGTGGTCGAGCGGTTCGGCGGCATGTACCGCGCGTTCCAATACGGCGCCCCGCCGCACGGCGGGATGGCGGCCGGCGTCGATCGCATCGTCATGTTGCTCGCGGGCGAGCAGAACCTGCGCGAGGTGGCGCTCTTTCCGATGAACCAGCGCGCCGAGGACTTGCTCATGGGCGCACCGTCGCCCGCGACAGCGAAGCAGTTGCGTGAGCTGTCGATCCGCGTCGTCCTGCCGGAAAAGTGAGGGCCGGGTCGGCCTGGCGTTGTCGCCGATGGCATTCGTCATGCGCCCAAATGACGGGCTGCGGAGCTGACGCGGGGCGCCGCGCTCCCTTGTCCGCAACGGCTTCGCATGATAGCGACACGGCCCAGAAAACGGGGTATAGCGCAGCCTGGTAGCGCGGAAGTTTTGGGTACTTCAGGTCGCAGGTTCGAATCCTGCTGCCCCGACCACCACGATTGGGGATAAGGCGCAGGGATCGTCATGACCGCTCGCATCTATCAGCCGGCCCGCAGCGCCATGCAGTCGGTGCAGTCGAAGGACGATTGGCTGCTCGAATACGAGCCCGAAAAGCCGCGCGAGATCGAGCCTTTGATGGGCTGGACAAGTTCGGCCGACATGCGCTCGCAGGTCAAGCTCCGCTTCGACACCAAGGAAGAGGCGATCGCCTACGCCGAGCGCAACGGCGTCCCTTACCGGGTCGAGGAGCCGAAGCCGGAGGCGCACAAGATCCTGTCCTATTCCGACAATTTCGCGCCGAATCGGATCGTTCCCTGGTCACATTGAAGCATGACTTGGGCCCCGTTCGGCCCATCGCGTTCGGCTCCGTAGCTCAGCTGGATAGAGCAGCCGCCTTCTAAGCGGCAGGTCGCAGGTTCGAGCCCTGCCGGAGTCGCCAATAAAAACAGCACATTAGATAGAAAACCTAATCATTAAGAATAACGCCGCGAGGGCTCGGGGTAGCATTGTGGGTAACAGCGAAGATGTGGCTGCGGCCATTTTCCCTCAGTTCCACGCAACGCGGAGGATCACGTCGCTGTATAAAGCGGCGGCCAATATTCGCGGTCCGTATTCAGAACATGGTGGATCAGCAAGTTGAGGATATCACCTGGACAATTCTTTTGTGATGGCGCGGCTAATATGGTGGAGAGTACCCGACCTGCTCGCCAGCCTCGTCCGAATCGAACAAAATCGCGCCGATAAACCATTCCTTGGTTCTATCGTCCGCCGTCTCCCAGAGGCCGCGCAGCGCCTTCGCCCCCTCCCATGCCCTAAGCAGCGCAGCATGCCCGTCCACCTCGCTTCTTGGCGCAGCGCCGCCAGCGTGCGAGGCGTTCTTGGCGGCCTCCGCCGCCGCTCTCCTTGGTTTTGGCGACACGGCAATGGCCTTTTGCTGCTCGGGCTGCAGATCGGCCACCTTGGCGGCGTCTTGTACGCCAATCCGCCCCCTCTTCACCGCCTCCTGCAATTCCGGTTCGCCTTTTTCTTTGACCTTGCGCGTTGCTGCAATCATGGCATGGCTGACAACGCGGCCTGACGCCTGGGCCAATTTGCGGCTCGATGCTGTTTTTGGTTCTGTAATTTTAATTACAGATTGGGCCTCAGGGCCGTCGGCGGCTGCTTCTGCGGCAGCCGCCGGTTCCGCTAACACGTAATGCAGATTGAAGTCTTCGGCGGCCACGAGCGCGTCGGCGATCGCTTGCTTGGTCAGGTGGCGCCGCTTGAGATTGTGCGAAACCACCAAGATCAAAGCGTCTTCTCGGCCGCCTCCGAATTGTACATAGCGCGGCGCGATGCCGGCGCGCTCGCAAGCGGTCGCTCGGTTTCGCCCGTCCAGAATCATGCCCTCGAACAGCACGATGGGATCGATTAATCCGTGTGCGCGAATGTCATCAGTAAGGTCCTGCAACTCGTCGTCGTCAGCAGACGGGATCAAGAGGCAAATCGGGTGAGGGGCGGGCCGCGCGTGCAGATTGTCGATGGCCGTCAATTCCTTGCCGTCTTCTTTTTCGAGTCCCCCAGTTCCGGCAATTCGCTGATTAAATGCAAGAGGTGCCCGGTGCACCGCCAGCACATTGCTCGCCGTTGGGGGTTGGCGCGAAGCTCCCGCTTTCGGCCCGAATTGAGGGGTCGCGCTCAGCCAGCCAAGCGCAAAATGCGGTCTCACTCACCCCCTCGCGACGCGGAGGATCACGTCGCTGTAGCTCTCGCCTGGGCCGCGCAGGGCCTTGAGCTTGGCAACGGTCGCATGGTCGAGCCACACGTACACGTCGCCATTCGGGGCGCGCTGATTCTCGACGTTAACGCTACCGGGCAGGGTCGCGGCAATGGCCTCAAAGGCGGCCGGCGTGATGGTCAGGCGGATCATGGGGCCCGATATAGGAACGTCCGCGGCGGTCGCTTATCAACGCTAGCTAACGAGAGGGAGGCGTCGCCCGATCAGAAGAAGGGAAACGGGCCCTTCCCGTGCTTGCGAAGCCATTCGGCGCTGTTTTCAGCCTCATATTTGGACTGATTGTCTTCGTTCCAGGCGCGGTCGAAAGGCGTCAGCGACTGGGTGGGGATGTGAGGCCCGTGCCCGACGCTGCCGTAAAACTCGGATCTGCCCTGCTGGGCGAGAGCCGCGGATGGCGGAACCGCGAGGGCGGCGGCGAGGCCGATCAAAGCGATTGTCTTGAGCATGGCGATGTTCCTCAAAGCTTCCAGTGGTTGATGCCCTCAGTTAAGAAGCGATGGGGGTGCGGGCCATGCTCCATTGGTGTGCTCAAGCCTATACTTTTTGGCGAATCGCACATTGCGGCGTCCCGATTCGGCGGATAAGGAGAAAGTATGAACCTCGATTGGCAAGCGACGGCCCACTGGGCCGACAAAATTTCGACGACCACGGTTGCGGGCGGTCTGAGTAGACCATTCGAGTCGCTCAGAAGCGCGATCCGATTCGTGATGGAAGGCTTGGAGGAGCCGCTTCGCTCGACAGCCTTTATTGATCTCGACGGCGGCGCCGGACACTATCCGATTGCAAAAATCGAAGAGATTTATGCCAGCGACGAATACAAAGCCGCGCAGAGATAGTCGAACGTCGCACTGGCTAGGCCAATTTCAGCCGATCCGGCGAGACGCGCCAGGACAACGACCTCATCTATCAATACCGACACTAACAAGCACCACCCCCAGCCGGCCACCTCATAGCTGCATGCCGCTGCATAAAAGGCCTATCGCGACATGATCTGCGCCGCGACAAGGCAGGAGGTCGAAGCCCGGCGCAAGGCGTTCCTCCGCAAATGGCGCCTGAAATGCCGCGCCGTCGCCCCGCCGAGCCAATGGAAGTCGATCCGCACCTCGGACGCCATCGAGCGCCTGCATGAGGAGTTCAAGCGCCGGATCAACCGTGCTGCCCTGCGCCGAAACCGCCGCCATGTTACTCTGGGCGCTGCTCGCCTCCGGCCAGATTACCATGCGCAAGGTCGAAGGATGGCAGACCTTCGACGAAAAGCTATCCGATCACATCATTGACCTCGCCGCGTGATCGGATAGCCTGATGGCGCCTGAAGACACGTCAACAAATTCCAACACAACTCGCGACGGGACCATCTTCCTCCGCGGCGGTCCTGTTGGAGGCTTCCCCGTCTCTCACCGGTCCGCTGCGCTCAGCTTCTCCGCCGCGCGCGGCGCGAAGTAGGTGCGCACCCCGTCGGCGCCGGCGCGCTTGAACGCGATCAGGCTCTCCATCATCGCCTTGTCGCCGTCGATCCAACCGTTCTGGGTCGCGGCCATGATGACCGAATATTCACCGCTCACCTGGTAGGCGAAGATTGGCGCGCCGTACGTCCGCGCCACGAGATTGCAGGGTTCGAAACGGTCTACTTATAATAGCCGACGCCGCAGCCGAGATCATTGTCGGCCCTGGCTACGAGGCTTACCTTCGCAGCAAGCGTATCATCGGCGCCTGGTTTTGGGCCCATATACCTGACCTCGGTGATTTGACCTTCCGGCTTCTGAATCGCCGCGTAGATTTCCGCGCCAAACGCCTTGCCCGTAGAGTTCTGAGCGGCGCGTATGTCTATGACAAGCGCTTGCTTGAGGTTGGGATTGCCAGTTGCAACGATCGTGCCGTCGCTAACATTTATACAAAACACGTAGAGGTCTCGATCCCGGAATCCGCCTTCTCCCTTGTTAAACATGTCGAGCGCTTTGGCCTCATCCGCTTTCACAGCGGCGATTGCTTTCATCAGCATCGCCTTGGCTTCGTCGGCCGTACCGCCGGTTTCTTGAGCGAAAGCCGCGGGCGAGAGAGCAATGACTGCCGCCGACGCCGCGGCGATCACGAATTTACCGACCATGGCGTTCCTCCTGGCGCGAGCTCCGACGAAGACGGCCGTACATGCCAATATCAAGCGACGGCCTATTCGATCTGAAGCTGACCGGGTTTTCAATGTGATGTCAGCCACGCGGTAAAGGGTCGCCGTGCCAAGTTCGAGCGAAATTCGATCCAGACCAAAGCCCTATCCCGTGTCGGGACGGCAGATTGGTCGTGCCCGTGAACTCACAGCCCGCAGCGGCACATCGCGGCCGCCTTGATCATCGAATATTCGCCGCTGACCTGGCCGGCGAGAGCAGGCGCGCCGTACGTCGGCGCGCCACGAGATTGCAGGGTTCCGAACCGTCTACTTGTAATAGCCGACGCCACAGCCCAGATCGTCGCTGACCCTGGTCACCAGGCTCACCTTTGCAGCCGGCGTCTTGTCGGCGCCCGGCCTCGGAAACATATAGCTGACCTCCGAGATTTGACCCTCCGGCTTCTGATACGCCGCATAGAGTTCCGCGCCAAACGCCTTGCCAGTAGCGTCCTTAAGGGTCCTGGTGTCCATGCCAAGCACTTGCCTGCCGTTAGGGTTGCCACTGGCAATGGCCTTGCCGTCGCTGACATTGCCGCAGAATACGTAAAGATCGCGGTCCAGGAAGCCGCCTTCGCCCTTGTTGAACATATCGAGCGCCTTGGCCTTGTCCGCTTTCACGGCGGCGACGGCTTTCATCAGCATGGCTTTCGCTTCGTCGGCTGTGCCGTACTGTTGCGCAAAGGCCGTTGTCGACAGGGCAAGGACTACGGTCGTCGCGGCAGCGATCATCAACTTACCGACCATGGGTTTCCTCCTGTTGTTGTTCTGACGGGGCGGGCCATTCAATATCAATCCGACCGTCCATTCCATCGGAAGCCGGTTAGGTCGATTTGAAAAGCTTAAAAGAGTTTGCCACACTCTCGGGAAATTCGATGTGATCCAGATCACAGCACTACCCAGATTGCGACCAGATTTCGCTGCGCCTGTGGACCACAGTTACCAACGGGCGCTACGTTTCTGGAAGCAGTCCTACCCGCCCCGGCAGCGACTGCGCCGATAGGCGCCGAGCGTCAGAATGGCGCCATGCCGAATCTCATCGAACGCGCAGCTTCTCCGCCGCGCGCGGCGCGAAATAGGTCAAAACCCCGTCGGCGCCGGCGCGCTTAAACGCGATCAGGCTTTCCATCATCGCCTTGTCGCCGTCGATCCAGCTATTGTTCGCCGCCGCCATGATCATCGAATATTCGCCGCTCACCTGATAGGCGAAGGTCGGCGCGCCGAATTCGTCCTTCACCCGGCGGATGATGTCGAGATAGGGCATGCCGGGCTTCACCATCACCATGTCGGCGCCTTCCTCGAGGTCGAGCGCGACCTCGCGCAGCGCCTCGTCGCTGTTCGCCGGATCCATCTGGTAGGTGCGCTTGTCGCCCTTGAGCGCCCCGGCCGATCCCAGCGCGTCGCGGAACGGCCCGTAGAAGGCGGATGCGTATTTGGCCGCATAGGCCATGATCTGCACAGCGAGGAAGCCTTCAGCGTCGAGCGCTTCGCGGATCGCGCCGACCCGCCCGTCCATCATGTCGGAGGGCGCGATGACGTCGGCGCCGGCGCGCGCCTGGTTCAGAGCCTGACGCGCGAGCGCTTCCACTGTCTCGTCATTGAGGATGGTGAACTCGCCCGAAGCGGTCTCGCGCATGAACCCGTCGTGGCCGTGGCTCGTATAGGGGTCGAGCGCGACGTCGGTGACGAGGCCAAGTTGAGGAAACTCGCGCTTGATGGCGCGGCAGGCGCGGCAGACGAGATTGCCCTCGTTGAACGCTTCGCTCCCGCGCTCGTCCTTGAGCTTAGGCTCGGTGTAGGGGAAGAACGCGATCGCCGGGATATCGAGCCTGACCGCACGCTCGGCCTCGCGCAAAGCCTCGTCGACGCTGAGCCGGTCGACGCCCGGCATGGCGGCGACCGGAACGCGGCGCTTCTCGCCGTCGATGAGAAAGAGCGGCCAGATGAGGTCGCTCGTCGTCAGCACATGCTCCGCGACCAGCCGCCGCGTCCAGTCCGCCTTGCGGTTGCGGCGCGGGCGGTGAGTGAGGTCGAGGCGGTGGGTTTCGGCGATGCGCGACGGCTTGTTCATGCGGCAGGGCTCCTCACGATCGCTGCTTATACACCTTCAACAACGAGAGCGAACGCGCTCCACGGCATGCGACGGACCAGAAAATTGCCGATGGCGGCGGTCCGCAGCTCCCGTTTTCTTTCCATTCGTCCTGGAATAGAGTTCCAGGCCGGATCAGGGCGATTCCCGGGGAGGAGATCATGCCCGACGCCAAGCTCGCTTCCGTCTTTGACCCCGACGCTCCCGACGCCGCTTCGCCCGAATACGGCGCCCAGGGCGTCGTCGCCTCCAGCGTCTACGCTAACGGCCGGCGGATCGCCGATATCTCGATCGACGACGCCGGAGATTGGGCCCATAAGGAGGGCCATGTCGTTTGGATAGGGCTCTGGGAGCCCGATGCGGAGCTGCTGCATCGCGTGCGGGACCAGTTCGGCCTGCATCCTCTCGCGATCGAGGACGCAGAGCAGGCCCATCAGCGGCCGAAGCTCGACCAATATGGCGAAGCGCTCTTCGTGGTGGCGCGGACGGCGCAGCTTCTGGAAGGCCGTATTGCCTTTGGCGAAACGCATGTCTTTATTGGCAAGGGTTATATCGTCAGTGTCCGCCACGGCGCTTCGACCTCCTACACAGCCGTGCGCCAGCATTGGGAATCCTGCCCCAATGCGCTTGCGCGGGGCGAGGATTTCATCCTCTGGGCGATTCTCGATTTCATCGTCGACAACTACATGCCCGTGCTCGAAGCAGTTCACGACGAGGTCGAGGCGATCGAGGATCGTGTCCTGACGAAGCCCATGTCCGGTCCCGATATCGAGCGGCTCTACATGCTGCGCCGCGATCTCCTGCGTCTGCGCGGGGTGGTCGGCCCGCTGGTCGACGTGTGCGGACGGCTCAGCAGCGCCGATCTGCCGCAGATCCGGACGGCCATGCAGCCGATGTTCCGCGACGTCACCGACCATATCCGCACCGTGCAAGAGAAGATCGACAGTTTGCGCGAGGTGCTGGCCTTCGCGTTCGAAGCGAGTCTGCTCGTCGGCCAGAGCCAGGAGACGGCAATCTCCAAGCGACTCGCGTCCTGGGCCGCGATCCTTGCTGTGCCGACGGCCATCGCCGGCATCTACGGCATGAACTTCAGGAACATGCCGGAGCTCGAGTGGCGGTTCGGTTATGAAACCATCCTCGCCGTCATCTTCGCGCTCTGCGGCATTCTCTATTGGCGCTTCCGCAAGAACGGCTGGTTGTAGCGGACTCACAAGATCGGTGCGAGGGAGACTTCTGCGTTGGACCAAGGCCGATCCGATGAACCGCGACGCGAGGTAACCGTCGGTGCGGCGGCGCGACGCAAACCTTTCCCTAGAGCATTATCTGGTTGAACTGAATCGGATGGGATTCCCAAAGCGTCGCGAGTCAGATTTCAAGGTGCTGGCTGGGATGGAGGCCAGCCTGCATGGCTCGAGCTTATTCTTTGGACCTGCGGGAGCGGGTGGTTGCTGCGGTGGCTTCGGGCCAGTCCTGCCGCGCGGCTGCCAAGACGTTCATGGTCAGCGTCGCCAGCGTTGTGAAGTGGTCGCAGCGCCAGCGCGCCGTCGGCAGTCCGGCGGCGCTGAAGATGGGCGGCCGCAGGCCTTACCTTGTGGCGCGCGAGAGGGATTGGGTTCTGTCGCGGATCGCCGAGAAGCCGGATCTCACGCTGCGAGCTCTGCTCAGGGAACTGGCCGAGCGCGGCTTGGTTGTGAGCTATTATGCGCTTTGGCATTTTCTCCAGCACGAAGGTGTGACGTTCAAAAAAAAGCCTTCGCGCCTCCGAACAGGACCGCCCGGACGTCGCCAGGCGGCGTGAGCGATGGAAGGCGCGTCAAGCCACGATCGATCCGAGGCGGCTCGTCTTCATCGATGAGACCTGGGCCAAACCAACATGACGCGCACCCATGGCCGATGCGCCAGAGGCGAACGCCTGGTCGCCAAGGCGCCCTTCGGGCGATGGCGAACCCTCACGTTCCTGGCGGCCTTGCGTTGCGACGGGCTCACCGCGCCCTGCGTCATCGACGGACCGATCAATGGCATGAGCTTCCGCGCTTATGTCGAGCAGGTCCTCGTGCCGATCCTCAAGCCGGGCGACATTGTCGTCATGGACAATCTCGGCAGCCATAAGGGCCGCGCCGTTCGCGCCGCCATCCGTGCCGCCAAAGCCAAGCTCTTCTTCCTGCCCGCCTACTCGCCAGACCTCAATCCAATCGAGCAAGCCTTCGCCAAAATGAAGACCTTGCTGCGCAAGGCCGACGCCCGAACAATCGACGACACCTGGCGAACCATCGGCCCCTGCTCGACTGCTTCACCCCGACAGAATGCGCAAACTACCTCACGAACGCAGGATATGCTTCAGCCTAAACAGATCACGCTCTAGCCAATCGGACGGCGGACTCTGCTTGCTGAACGGTTCTGCTTTTGATTTCGCTGAGCTCGACAGCTTGCGCACGCCGTTCATCCCGGGATGGGACTTACCGAGAGATTCGAGCGGTCAGGGTTGCGGACCGGACAGGCGCAGATGCTCGTGCTGAGCGCGGAAGACGTTGCTGTAGAGGCCGTTGATCCACTGGCGCCCGCTCGCGGTCACGTTGAGGTAGCGGATGGCGTCCGAAATGTAAGGCGACACTTTCCCCCAGTAGAATTGCGGGTATCGGTCGACCAGGTCCGCCGGCGATCCGTAGCCGAGCTGTCCGTTCAAGCCGATTTCCTCGAATTCGTGATAGAGCGCGTTGGCCTTCCTCAGATAGTGCGGATCGCCGAGCTGGCCGATGAGATCCGCCGCCCGGAGCAGCGCCGCATCCGCGTGCACGTCGTGCTGGTCGGGCGCGGTCGAGTAGGGGAAGCGGGTGTGCTGGATTGCGCTCGCAACCCGCGCGCCGTCGAGTTCGTCGATCGAGGCCAGGCGATCCAGCACGAACAGCACCGACCGCTCGACGTGATAGGGCGCAAGCGCCGCGTCGGAGCAGCCGCGCGGCAAACTAACCTTGTGGCCGGCCGCGTCGACGACGTAGCCGTCGGGCCCGTCCCCCTTGAGGATGCCGCGCACGTAGCCGATATCGTGGGTGAGGCAGGCGACGATGAAATGTGAGTAGTCATCCGGGGTTGAGTCGGTGAGCAGCGCGCGCCCTTTGAAGATGTCGTGACCAGCCAGGGTGACGAGCATCGTATGCTCGACATTGTGGTAGAGGGCGTCGCTGTTGCCGATGCATTCGAGCGCAAGCCGCGCCGCGAACGGGATGATCTCGGCGAGGCGCGCGTGCGAAACCCCGAACCGATCCCTGATGTCGTCGGCCAGATACGAGCCAAGCGCGTCCGCCGCCAAGCAGGGCAAGGTGATCATGGATAGCGCCGATGGTTGATGCGGCCAAGGTCGGCGATCCGGGTCGCCGTTTGCCTGCGCGCGCGCTTCGGGTTCAGCATGCCCGACGGTCCCTGAATTCTCACGAGAGACAACCTCTTTCATGCACTCACTGACTGCCTGTGGGCAAGGCCTGTCGCCGCTTCGCGCCCGGCCCCGGCGCGCCGGCCGGTTCCGGGCGTCGCTTAGAACCGAGCTGCCCCGCCGCAAACAACACCGCTCAAACCTCGTTCCACGATTCGATTGCCGGATCGTCCTTGTCGTGCTCGTAGCCGAGGATGCTTATGCTCGTGGTGCCGAGCATGAGCAGACGTCCCTCCGATGGAGCGAGGCCGAGCCAGCGCGCGGCCAGCACTCTCAGAATATGGCCGCTCGAAAATACGATCGCGCGGTCGTCCGCTGCGCGCAGGCGGGCGATGACGCGATCGGCGCGGGCGCCAACGTCGGCCGGCTGTTCGCCATTCGGGCATCCGTCGCGAAACAGGAGCCAGCCGGGGCGCTCGCCAAGAATTTCGCTGGACTTGCGCCCTTCGTAGTCGCCGTAGTTCCATTCCAGAAGGTCGGGATCCAGCTTGGCTCTCTCGCCGAAGCCGGCCAGGGCGCAGGTGCGCGCCGCACGCTGAAGCGGGCTGGTGAAGACCCGGTCGAACGTGACGCCTTTAAGACGCCCTTGAAGCGCACGCGCCTTGCGCTCGCCCTCTTCGGTGAGCGGAATGTCGGTGCGGCCGGTATGCTTGCCGCTTGCGCTCCATTCGGTTTCGCCATGACGGACGAGGGTGACGCAAGGCAGCATGGCGGCTCCGATCAGGATTTCGCTGGCGGGCTACGCTCGCGCTCGGCGCCGCTCCGCCGGCGCGATCTCGTCATGCGGCAATACGGGCCCCATCGTATCGAAGACGCCGTCGCGCCGGATCAGCGCGTGGAACAGCGCCGCGGCGACATGCATCAGGATCAGCGCGAAAAACAGGAACGCGAGATAGAAATGCGCGTTCCACAGCAGTGTATGCAGACTGGCGCTTTGCGGCACGATCTGCGGCAGCCAGACGCCCGGCCACAACACCACCGGGTATTCCGCGGCTGACAGCATCGCCCAGCCGATCAGCGGCATCGCGATCATGAGCGCGTAGAGCACGTAATGCGAGAGATACGCGGCAAGCTTCATGGGTTCCGGCAGATCAAGGGGCAGGGGCGGGGCGCCATAGCGCAAACGCACAACGAGGCGGATCAGCGCGAGGATCAAGATTAGAATCCCGAGCGGTTTGTGAATGTTGACCAGCGTCAGATATTCCGGCGCGACCGTGGAGGCCATGCCGACGCCGATGAACAGCATCGCCAGAATGCAGACGGCCATGATCCAATGGAGCGTTCGTTGGAGCGGGTTGAAGCGATGAATGGCCGTCATTGGGCTGACCCGCGGAATGTTCGTCATTGGGCGGCTCCCGTCGCGGTTCGCGGATAGTCTTTCTCCTCGGCCGTGCGGCGGTCGTAGGAGACCCTGTAGGCCGACGAGCGGGCTGCCGGGAACGGATCGTCCGACGTCCGTATGCCGTTCGGCAGGACGGTCGGATCGAAATTGATGTCCCGGCACGGGCCGTTCGCCTCCGCTTCGATCTCATGCACGATGAGCGAGCCAACCTCGACGCTGCGACGGTCTTGCGGCCATGCCTTGCTGGGGTCCGCGGTCTGATCGCCGGGGTTGGCGACCGTGACCCGCATCGTCCAGCGCAACGGGCCTTTCTTGATGCGGTCCGTAATCTCGGTTTCAAGGAAGTTTGGCCCGCGCTTGGCGAGCTCCTCGGGCGAGACCGGGACGGCCTGCGCCGCCGGCGCCAGCGACCAGCGCACCGTGTGGTCGTTTCCGGAACCGTCGGTGAAGATGAAGCTGTTGAGGCTGTTGTAAGGCTCCTCGGCATAGCTGCCCGTCCACGGCGCGCTCTTCGCCCAAGCGCCGAACGCTGCAAACTCGGGATTTGCGCCGACGAACTTCGCCATCGCGTCAGGTTCGGTGCTCTGAGAGGCGATCTGCAGCGCGTGGAATGCCTCCGGGGTCGAGACAGGGAAGAACGGCGGGTCGATCATCGCCATGCGCCATTCCTGACCGTCCGGGGTGGAGATCATCACGCCCAAGCCGCGCACACGCTCCTTGGCGTCATCGGCGTTCGGGTTCGGGGTGCCCAAATTGAAGCGCCCGATCACGGGATACTGACCTTTCGCGAAGACCTCAGCCTTCGACAGCTCAGAGCCGGCGCCGTTCGCCTCGAACACGCCGGTGAAGCAAATTCCTTTGGCGTGATTGCGCCGGTGGCCGAGCGGCGGGGGCGTTCGCAGATCGAAGCCGTCGACCAGCTTCTGCGGCGTCAGGCGCTCCGGCGAGAACCATCCGGCCGTGTAGGCAAAGGCTGCGGCGGCAACGACGATCACGGCGGCGATGAGCGCGAGCGATCCAACAGGATTGCGGGGAGTTGGTCGGGGCGCTTCGGGCAATGTCCGCTCTCCCTCTGACAATTTTAAGCAAATCTAGCACAACACCGGGCGAAAGACATTGCAATACGATCGGCAGGCCACGTCGTTTCGGCGACAGTAAGGCGCATTCACGGCGATAGCTCACCAAAGATCGTCGGCACAAGCTCGGACACCGTGGGGTGGATCGCCATCACGCGGGTGTAGGCTGAGGCGGTCACGCCGGCCGCCATGGCCTGGATCACGCCATGAATGGCCTCGTCGCCGCCCACGCCCAGGATTGCGGCGCCGAGGATCGCGTCGGTGTCGCGATCGACCACGACTTTCATGAACCCTTTCGTTTCCCCCTTCTCGACCGCGCGGCCGACGCGGGTCATTGGCCGGCGGCCCACGCGGACCGCGTGCCCCTTGGCCCGAGCCTCGGTCTCGGTCAGGCCGACCCGGCCAAGTGGCGGGTCGACGTAGAGCGCGTAAACGGGAATGCGATCGCTCACTTTGCGCGCGGCGCCGTCGAGCAGGTTCGCCGCGGCGATCTCGTAATCGTTATACGAAGTGTGGGTGAAAGCGCCGCGGCCGTTGCAATCGCCGAGGGCCCAGATGTGGGGCACGCTGGTCTTCAAAGATTCGTCGACGACGACATAGCCGTGCGCGTCGACCTTGACCCCTGCGGCCTCGAGCCCGAGGTCGTCGGTATTGGGACGGCGCCCGACCGCGAGCAACACATGAGAGCCCAACACCTCAGGCTCACCGGCTGCGCAATTGACGCCAACCGCGATCTCCGCGCCGCGCGGTTCGAATTGGATGCATTCGGATTCGAGCCGGATCTCGATGCCCTCCGCCTCCAGGATTTCGCGGATTGCATCCGAGATCTCTTCGTCCTCCCGCGGAACCAGCCGCGGCGCCTTTTCCACCACCGTGACCGCCGCCCCGAAGCGTCGAAAAACCTGCGCGAACTCAAGACCGACATAACTCCCGCCGACGACGACGAGGCGCCGGGGCAGGGCGTCGAGTTCAAGCAGCGTCGTGTTGGTCAGCGTCCTGACCTGATCGCGACCCGGAAAATCGGGCTTAACCGCCCGGCAACCGACGTTGATGAAGAAGCGCTCGGCCTCCAGAACGTCGGCCCCGACCTGGACTGTTGTGGGAGAGAGGAAGCGCGCGTCGCCATGGATGACAGTGCAATTCGCCATGTCTCGCAGCCAGGTTTCGAGGCCTGAGCGGGAATTGCCGACGACCTTGTCCTTGCGAGCCATGACGGCGGCGAAATCAACGCCGACCGGTCCGACCTGCACCCCGAATTCCGCGCCGCGCCGCGCGAGATGTGCCGCGTAGGCGCTCGCGACCAGGGCCTTGGTCGGCGTGCAGCCAGTGTTGACGCAAGTCCCACCGATCAGTTTGCGCTCGATGAGCGCGACCTTCTGACCGGCCGCCGCAAGCCGGCCGACCATCGGCGGCCCAGCTTGCCCGGCGCCGATCACGATCGCATCGAAATGGCGGTTCATCGAAGCGCCCAGATGATGATGAGTCCAAGGATGATGGCGCCGGCGTCCTCGACGAATGCCGCGGGCGTGTCGCGCCCAAACGCCTCCCCCATACGCGAGCGAATTTCCGCGCCGCCGTAGGTTCCGATCACGGCGCCGATCAGGCCGGCGACGATGCCCGCGATCCACGATCCGCCCGCCGCGCCGATCGTCGCGCCTGACAAGGCGCCGCTAACGAGCCGGGCGCCGAACTGCATCGGGACCTTTCGGCTCGGCGTCGAGGGAAGCTGGTCCATGACCATTTCGACGATCGCCAGCAGCGTGAAGATCCAGGGCGTCCAGGCGTAGCCCATGAACGCCAGCCAGGAGCCGCCAAGATGAAGGTAGCCCAATTTCGCCGCCCAGCTCACGGCGGCCGGGGCCGTGAAAGTTCGCGAACCGGCCACCACGCCGGCCAAGAGCGCGAGTGCGTAAAGCATCGTGTGTCCCTCCAGCTAAGCCCCATTGTCGGGCGCGCTCGCGGCGCCGCGCCCGTTGGCGTAGCCGTTACGCCTTCACCCGCACATAATCCCCCGGCGCGTCGCCTAGCGGTTTCAACTTGCCGGCGCCCGGTTTGCGCGCCGGAACCTTTGCGGGCGCCTGGGCGGCGATCCACTCGATCCAATCCGGCCACCAGGAGCCCGGCGTCTCCTTCGCCTTTGCGACCCAATCTTCGAATTCGCCCTCCGGCGGGCCGTCGGTCCAGAATTGATATTTCGGCTTGTCGGCCGGATTGACGACGCCGGCGATATGGCCGGAGCCCGCCAGCACGAAGCGGACCGGGCCGCCGAAAGATTTGGCGCTCGTGAACACCCCCCGAGCCGGAGCGATGTGGTCCTCTTTCGCCGCCAGCTCGTAGACCGGGATCGTCACTTTCTTAAGGTCGAGAGTCTTGCCGCCTAAGACCATGCGGCCCTTCGAGAGATCGTTCAGCAGATAACAGTGCCGAAGATAGAAATTATGGTTGGCGGCGGGCATGCGGGTCGAGTCCGAGTTCCAGACCAGCAAGTCGAAGGGCATCGGCTCTTTGCCCTTGAGATAATTGTTGACGTAGTACGACCAGATGAGGTCGTTCGGCCTCAGCATGTTGAAGGCGTTCGCCATCTGCGAGCCTTCGAGATACCCCTGTTCGGCCATCCGCTGCTCGACCGCCTTCAATTGTTCGGCGTCGACGAACACCTTGAGATCGCCCGCGTCGGTAAAATCCACCAACGAAGCGAAGAAGGTTGCGCTGGCGATCCGCTTGTCGCTGACCGCTGTCATATAGGCGAGCGTGGCGGCGAGCAGCGTGCCGCCGACGCAATAGCCGATCGCCATGACCTCGCGTTCGCCTGTCGCCTGTTCGACGGCGTCGAGCGCGGTGAGGATGCCCTCATGCATATAGCTGTCGAAATCCTTGCCCGCGTGGCGCTCGTCCGGATTGACCCAGGAGATGACGAAGACGGTCAAGCCCTGCGAGACAGCCCAACGGATGAAGGATTTCTCCGGATTGAGGTCGAGCACGTAAAACTTGTTGATCCACGGCGGCACGATGAGCAGGGGGCGCCTATAGGCCTCGGGCGTGGTCGGCTCGTACTGGATGAGCTCGATCAGCACGTTGCGAAAGATCACCTTGCCCGGAGTGGTGGCGAGATTCACGCCGAGCTTGAAGGCGCGCGCGTCGGATTGGCGGATGCGTAGGCGGCCGTGTCCAGCCTGGATGTCCTCGGCCAACATCTTAAGGCCACGCACAAGGTTCTCGCCGCTCTCGGCAAGCGTGGTGCGCAAAACCTCCGGATTGGTGGCGAGGAAGTTCGACGGCGACAGCGCGGCAGTGACCTGGCGCAGATAGAATTGGGCCTTCTGTCGGTCGTGCGGGTCGAGCTCGTCCGCGTGCTTGACCAGATCGTCCGCCCAGCGCGACGTCAGCACGTAGGACTGCTTGATGAAATCGAAATACGGATTATCGCGCCACGCGGGGTCCGCGAACCGCTTGTCGCCGGCGTCGGGCGCGGCGATGGGCAGCGCCTGTTCGCCCTGCAGGCGCTGCAAGGTCGAAGCCCAGAGGTCGACAAACTGCTTGGTGAGCGCCGCTTGCGCCGCGAGGGCTCGCTGGGGCTCGGCCATATAATATTCGACCACGCGGCCGATGGAGCGCACCATTTCGCCGATTTCGTCCGCGACCGTCGTCTTGATCTCGCCGCTCTCCCGCGGGAGCAGGTAAGCGGTCAGCGCCTTGGCGCCCTGTTCAAGCGCCTGCGTGATGTTGTGGGCCAGGGCCTCCACGTCGGGGGTCGAGGCGTGGTCGCTCGCGGCCTTCGAGCCGGGGGGGTCAACCGGCGCGACTGGCGCCACGGCAATGGATACGACTGGCCCCGCGACGGGCGAAGTTTGGACTTCGCTCGGGCTTCGACGCTGAGCCCGTTTTCTCGCCGGCGCCGATCCCCTGTCCTTTGCAGCGCGGGAGGGGGCGGTCGCTTCCGGCGGGACAAAAGCGGCGTTGGGCGCCGTTGACGTGTTTCGCCGGCCAGCGGTTTTTGTGGGAGCCGCCTTGAGCACTGGGCGAGGCCCGTCGGGTAGCGGGCGCGCCTTGGCGCGGGTTGCAGCGGATCTCCCGGCGGCGGCCTTGATCGGCTTGGACTTGCCGCGCGCGCTCGACTTGCTCGGGGTCTTGGCCATGACAAGCGTTTCCTGTGGGTTCTGGGCGTGGGGCCGGTCCCGTTTTGGTCATAATAGGTCACTACCAGTCCGCGAAGCCAACAAGACTTTTCGGACAGAAAAATGTTTTGCGCGATTCACCGGGAAACCGCTGGACTCGGCCTGAGGAGGTCCGCATTGGCCGGGCTTCTGGCCCTTGCTGCGTTCGTCGCTTCCGGGCCCGAAGGCTATGCGCAGCAGCAGGACAGCATCTTGAAGCAGGCGTTCAAGGTCTTTGGCTTCGCCACCGACGTCGGGCCGCCGGCCGATTTCGTCGCCAAGACGCGACCGACCGACGATCTCGACTATATTCCGGTTTACCAGCCGCCGCCTGAGCCGTCGCGACCGGCCATGAAGACCGACGAACTCAAGGCGGTCAAGAGCGATCTCGATGGGGTTGGGAAGCGGGACAACGCGCTCCGACAAGCCTTTCCGCCCGCCGCCAAGGCGATGGCCAAGGAACAGGCGGCACAGAAAAAGCCAAAATCGAACGCCCCCGGCGCCCAGCAATAGGCAATATCCCGTTTGCCGGTCTTGAGCTTCCGATGCTACAGAGCCGAATCGGCACGTCGGCCCACCAAGCGCGAAACGACCCAAGGCCAATTGTTGCGATGAGCGATTTTCACCGGGTGCGGCGCCTGCCGCCTTATGTCTTCGAGCAGGTCAATAAGCTCAAGGCCAAGGCCCGCGCCGCCGGCGCCGACATCGTGGATCTCGGCATGGGCAATCCCGACTTGCCCGCGCCCAAACACGTGATCGACAAGCTTGTCGAAACCGTCGGCAAGCCGCGCACTGACCGCTATTCCGCTTCGAAAGGGATTGCTGGCCTGCGCCGCGCCCAGGCGGGCTATTACGCGCGCCGGTTCGGGGTCAAGCTCGACCCCGAGACGCAGGTGGTCGCCACGCTCGGCTCGAAAGAAGGCTTCGCCAACATGGCTCAGGCCATCACGGCGCCAGGCGACGTCGTATTGGTCCCGAACCCCTCCTATCCGATCCACGCCTTCGGCTTCCTGATGGCCGGCGGCGTCATCCGCTCCGTGCCGGCTGAGCCGGGGCCGGAATTCTTCGTCGCGCTCGAGCGCGCGATTAACCATTCGATTCCGAAGCCGATTGCAGTGGTGGTCTGCTATCCGTCCAACCCGACGGCGATGGTCGCTTCCCTCGACTTCTACAAAGACCTGGTGCTGTTTGCGAAGAAGCACGAGATTTTTGTGCTCTCCGACATCGCTTACGCCGAAGTCTACTTTGACAATTCGCCGCCGCCGTCGATTCTGCAGGCGCCCGGCGCCTTCGAGGTCGCGGTCGAGTTCACTTCGATGTCCAAGACATTTTCGATGGCCGGCTGGCGGATCGGGTTCGCGGTCGGCAACGAGCGGCTGCTGGCGGCGCTCGCCCGCGTCAAATCCTATCTCGACTATGGCGCCTATACCCCGATCCAGGTCGCCGCCGCCGCGGCGCTCAACGGCCCCGACGATTGCGTGCGCGAGATGCGCGCGACCTATAAGCGCCGGCGCGACGTGATGATCGAGAGCTTCGCCGCCGCCGGCTGGCCGATCGACAAGCCGAGCGCATCGATGTTCGCCTGGACGCCGGTGCCCGAACGTTTCAGCCACCTCGGCAGCCTCGAATTCTCGAAGCTTTTGATCGAGAAGGCAGACGTCGCGGTCGCGCCGGGGGTTGGCTTCGGCGAGCACGGCGACGATTTCGTGCGCCTCGCGCTGGTGGAGAACGAGCAGCGCATCCGCCAGGCCGCGCGCGGGATCCGGCGTTTCTTCGAAACGGCCGACGCCACCCTGCACAATGTGGTGAAGCTGAAAAAGCAGGCGTGAGGGGCTCTACTGAAAGCCGTCTTACAAGTCGGTCCAGCCCTCTGGTGGTTCGATTTTCGCATCAACGCCAGCATACTCTCGCAAGAGATAGAGTAGGTTTGGTCCGCTAATTAGTTCTATTGGCTTGCCATTGGCGAACTCGAAGCTTGCCTTTCCATAACCACTTGTGGTGACGAGGATACCCTTCGACGCGCCTTCATTTATCATCGTGCCGAACAGATCACGTACCGAGCCGACACCAACCGTGTTCTTGTAGCGCTTTGCCTGGACAACAACTTTCCCACCAAGTATCGGTCTCTGGTCGAAGGCCACGCAATCGACACCACCATCGCGAGATGGCTGAGTTAGTTTTGTCTCGAGCCCCATTTTCTGAAAAAGATTCGTTATTAGTGATTCAAATTCGTTAGGCGAGAGAATCATCAAATTCGTTCTGTTGTCGAGCTCGGCAATTATGTTCTGTTCTTGAACAAATCTTGGATCAAACATATTGATATCTGCGATGGGTTTAATCGGAGCCAGTTCCGCAGGGCTACGCGATACCGTTGCCGTCAGCCGCTTCAAGCACTCGGACGGCTCAACTTGTTGTAGATTCAATCTCTCGAATTGGTCCCGCGTTACCCTTACTGATAGGATATATGGACGAATTTGTTGCCCTGTTCCCTTATCAACGGTTTCGACAAAGGCGTTCATTGTTACAACGTCAATGTAATTATAGCGATCGGCGAGAATAATCTCATTAGAGCGGAATCCGATCATCCTGTATCGTCCTGATAACCACAGGATTTGAAGTAATTTATACATACCGAGGGCTCGAAGATTTCGGCGCAGGTTTCGAGGGCGCGCATCAGACCCGCGACGGTCCGCTCGGCGATTTTGCGCAGGAAGGCCTTGAGCTTGGAGAAGGCTTTTTCGATAGGGTTCATATCGGGACTGTAGGCTGGAAGATATCGCAACTGCGCGCCCGCCGCCTTGATCAGTTGCTCGACCCGCGGCCCCTTGTGAGCGGGGAGATTGTCCATGACGACGGTCTCGCCGGGCGAGAGCGTGGGGACGAGGCATGTCTCCACCCAATCCTCGAACAGGGCGGCGTTGATCGGTCCGTCGAAAGTCCTTGCCGCCGTCAGGCCGCGAAGGCGAAGGCCGGCGACCAAAGTCACCGTTTTGTAGTGACTGTGCGGGATGGCCGACCGCAACCGGCGCCCGCGCCGGCAACGTCCGCTTTTGCGCGCGAGATTTGTGGAGGCTCCGGTCTCGTCAATGAAAACGAGTTTCGTCGGATCGAGATCGAGCTGTCCCGCGAACCATTCCCGGCGTCGATTTTGCACGTCCGCGCGTTGTTGTTCCTCGGCATGCGCCGTTTTTTTAAAGGTGATCTGGTGACGGTCGAAGAAACGCCACAGCACGGAGACCGCAAAGCGCTCGCCGCTATTGGCGATCAGCTGCTCCCGGATCTCGAGCAGCGTTATGTCCGGCCTGCGCCGGATCAGGCCCAACAGATAGTCGCGATGCGCCTCAATTCGGCGGGAGCGGCGGTCGCCGCCGGAAGGCGCCGGCCAAATCTCGCCCGTGGTATTGAACCGCTTTACCCAGCGCACCGCGCTCGCCACGCTCACTTTGAAACGCGCGGCCGCCTGATTGCGCGACAACCCGCCCAAGACCACCGCCTCGACCACGCGCTCGCGAAGATCGTTGGAAAGACCCATCCCCCGCCGTCCCCATTCTCGCAGTGAATGAGGAAGCAGAAATTAACCAATTCGGGAATCCCCCCGCCAATTCAATCCGTTCGGATACTGCTCTAAGCGTTCGAAGTGCTATCGACGCGATAGCATTTCCATAAATTTGTCGACGAGCCCCTTCTTTCTTTTTAATTTCAACGATTTCGCCGCCCGCCCTTTTTTTTATATATTTCGACGGTCGGTGTGATCTTGTCTACAGTTGGGAGTTGATAATCCACCACCAACTGCCTTAACTCGTTAGCATAGACAATTTGTGCATTTTTGTGAAAGCCATCTGGATAAATCGTGCATCGAAGTACTAATTCAAAGTAGTCGGAAATAGCGCTGGGCTCGCCGTCTTCAATGGCTCGCGCAAAATTGTCTATTTGTTGGTTGTGTTCTAAAATCTCGTCCGCGGCGTCAGCGCCTGCCAGCTCCGGTTTCTTCAGAGACGACAGATCAATGATGGAATTATTACATAGGGAGTCCGACAAAACATTTGCAAGGTCACGTAGTCTTTCGTCAAGTTGTCTATTGAGATACTCTGCGCTTCCGGGAAACAATTCAAGAAACTTTTTAAACGCTTCTTTACGAACTCGCCAGTCGACGCTTTTCGACCATATTTCGCCGTGGTTCCGTGCATCTTGCAGAGCAGAGGCTGCCCGCTGTTTCGCTTTAGCTCGCGCAGCTTCATCAGCCTCGCGCGCCAAACTGCGAATTAGTGCCGAGTATCTGCGGGACATTTCACTAAATTCGGCTCACTCACGCCAGCTCCAGTTCGCCGAGCCTCAGGGCGAACGCCTCGGGCGCGAGGAGCGGGACGAGACGGTCCGACGCGCCAAAGTCGCGCGCGTCGCGATAGCCGTCCGCGGCTGGCTCGCGGAAGATGCGGGTCGTGAGCCGAACCGCATCGATGACCCAGAGTTCGCGAATGCCGAAGCTGGCGTAAAGCGCCTCCTTGCGGCCCATGTCGAAGACGAGCGACGAATCCGCTATTTCGACGACAAGAAGAGCATTGTCGGCGGTGAGACCGCGGATGCCGCTCGCCCGCGGAAAGATTACAACGTCCGGCTCAAGATAGGTATCCTCGCAAAGGCGGAAGGTCGTGGCGACCGCGAGGTCGGCGTCGCGCTCGGGCAGACGATACCAGCGATCCGCCAGCGCAGCCTTCAAAACCTCATGATGATTTCCCTTCGGCGACATCGGAACCAGTTCCCCCCCGATCAGTTCGACGCGCTCGTCCTCCTCCATCACCCCGGCCGCGACCATCGCTTCCACCTCGGCGACCGTGAAGCGGCGGCGCGGCAGCCCCTCTGCGGCGGATGTGACACGGGCGACGGACCCCATCGTTCAAAATCTCCTCATGGCTCGCGGCAAAGCCGATCGCGCGTTTAGCCTATCACGAGCGGGCGGCGCCGTCCCGCCGACGCCTCTGGATCGAGAATGTCGCCGTCGCGCCGGAATGGCAGGGGAGGGGTTATGGCCGCTTGCTGCTCGACCACGCCGAGCGGCGCGCTCTCGAGGCTAGCCGGTTGGACATCCGGCTGCTGACCAATCAGGCGTTCGCGGCCAATCTCGAACTCTACGCGAAGCTCGGTTACGCGATTGATCGAACTCACCTGTTCCACGGCGGCGCGGTGGTCCAGATGAGCAAGCGGCTGGCCATGCCGCCGGAGCCGACCTCGGGGGACTGACCGCTTCGACGATGCGTCTTGACGATTCGCGCGGACGGTTCCACGATTGCGAACATGAAAACCGCGCCGCGAAAATTCGAGCTGACGGCGGACATCCTGCTCCGGGCCTACTCGATCGGCGTCTTTCCGATGGCTGAGAGCCGCGACGCCAAGGACCTGTTCTGGGTCGAGCCGCAGGAGCGCGGCATCTTCCCGCTTGATGGGCTCATCGTCTCGCGCAGCCTGGCCAAGACGATGCGGTCGGATCGATTTCGGGTGGTCGCCGACCACGCGTTCGAGCAGGTCGTGCGCGCCTGCGCCGAGCGCGACAGGACCTGGATCAACGACGAGATCGTGCGGCTCTACGGCGAATTGTTCGCCGCCGGTCATGCGCATTCCCTCGAGGCGTACGAGGGGGATGCGCTGGTCGGGGGCCTTTATGGGGTCAGCCTGCGCGGCGCCTTCTTCGGCGAAAGCATGTTTCATCGCGCCCGCGACGCCTCGAAGGTTGCGCTCGTGCATCTGTTCGCGCGCCTTCGGACCGGCGGGTTCCGATTGCTCGACGCGCAATTCCTGACCGAGCACTTGGCGAACCTCGGCGCCGTCGAGGTTCCGCGCGAGGGGTTCCGGCTTCTGCTCGCCGAAGCCTTGGCGCATGAGGCGAATTTCGGCGCGTGGCCGGACGGGGTCGCGATGAGCGGCGCCGAGGCGCTTCGGCGGGCCTGTGGCGACGGCACGGAAGTTGCGTTCAGCGATTCACCGAGACGGAGCGTCGTTCAAGCCTGACGACGCCGGCGATGAGGTTTGGGCGGGCGGGATGGCGGCGTTCGACGAGATGGGCGTTGCGTCCGGCGAGGCGAGGCCGCTCTATCGCCAAGTCGCCCGCTGGCTCGAAGAAACGCCGCCCGAACTGCTCGCCTCTCGCCGCGCCCAGGCCGAATACATGTTCCGGCGCATCGGCATCACCTTCGGCGTCTACGGCGACAAGGACGCGGCCGAGCGGCTGATCCCATTCGACATCGTTCCGCGCCTCATCTCGAGCGCCGAATGGCGCCGGCTCGAGGCCGGCCTCACACAACGCGCGTGCGCCCTCAACCTGTTCCTCAAGGATGTCTACGGACAGCGCGCCATTCTGAAAGAATCGATCATTCCGCCCGAATTGATTTTGCGTAACCCGTTTTATCGGCCGGAAATGATCGGCCAGCGCGCGCCCCACAACATCTGGGTGCATATTGCCGGCATCGACATCATACGGGTCGACGCTGACGAATTTTACGTCCTTGAAGACAACGCCCGCACCCCATCCGGCGTGTCCTACATGCTGGAGAACCGCGAGGTGACGATGCGGCTCCTGCCCGACCTGTTCGCGCGCCACAGCGTCGCTCCGGTCGACGATTATCCAGATCAGCTGCTCGCCTGCTTGCGCTCGGTTGCGCCCCGACTCAACGGGGGTGAGGCGACGATCGTGATCCTCACCCCGGGCGCGTTCAATTCCGCCTATTACGAGCACTCCTTCCTCGCCGACAAGCTCGGGGTCGAACTGGTCGAGGGCCGCGACCTGTTTGTCGAGGATGATCAGGTGTTCATGCGCACGACGCTTGGGCCGCGCCGGGTCGATGTCATCTATCGGCGGGTCGATGATGATTTTCTCGATCCCCTGGTCTTCAATCCCGCCTCGGTTTTGGGCGTGCCGGGACTGGTTGGCGCCTATTTGGCTGGCAATGTGACGATCGCAAATGCAATTGGCACCGGAATCGCCGACGACAAGGCGATTTACTGCTATATACCGGAGCTCATTCGCTTCTATCTGTCCGAAGAGCCGCTGCTTAAGAATGTGCCGACCTACCGGTGCCGGGAGCCCAGCTCACTCAAATATGTGATGGAGCGCCTCGATAAGTTGGTGGTCAAGGAAGTCAACGGGTCGGGCGGCTATGGCATGCTGGTCGGCCCGCACGCCAGCGCCGCGCAACGCGAGCAGTTCGGCGCCAAGATCATGGCCGATCCCAATAACTACATCGCCCAGCCGACGCTGGCGCTGTCCACCTGTCCGGCTTGGTTCGACAGCGGGGTATCGCCGCGCCATGTGGACCTGCGGCCGTTCGTCTTGTCGGGGGCGGATGGCGTGCGCATTGTACCGGGCGGCCTCACCCGTGTCGCGCTGAAGGAGGGATCGCTGGTCGTCAACTCGAGCCAGGGCGGCGGCACCAAGGACACCTGGATCGTCGACGACACGGAAGGCCCGGCCTGACATCCCATGCTCGCGCGCACCGCCGACAATCTGTTCTGGCTCGCCCGCTCGATGGAGCGGGCGGACTACATCGCCCGCACCATCGAGGCGACGCTGAGACTTGAATACCTGCCGAAGACCGACTGCGAGCAGGTCGGCGAGTGGGAGGGCGCGCTCAATGCCGCCGGCGCCCATGAGAGCTTCGTCGAGAAGCATGGCGAGCTTAGCGAAGAGGCCGCGGTTGAATACCTGACCTTCGACCTCGCCAACTCCTCCTCGATCCGCAATTGCCTGGAGAACGCGCGCGCCGCGGGACGCGCCGTGCGCACCGCGCTGACCGCCGAGACCTGGACGGCGATCAACGACGCTTGGCTCGAGCTCAAGCGATTCGAGACCAGCCGGCGCGTCAACCGCGCGCTTGGCCGCGAGGAGTTGATGCGCTTTCTCGACTACGTGAAGAAGGCCTCGCTCGATTTTGACGGCGCGTGCTATCGCACGATGCTGCGCAACGACGCCTATTGGTTCAACCGGCTTGGTATCTTCGTCGAGCGGGCCGACAACACGGCGCGCCTGCTCGACGTCAAATATCATTTACTCCTGCCCTCGACCGAGACGGTCGGCGGCCCGCTCGACTATTTTCAATGGGTGGCGATCCTGCGCGCGGTTTCGGCGGCCACCGCCTATCACTGGGTCTATCGCGACCGCGTGAAGCCGTGGCTGATCGCCGACCTTCTGATTCTGAAGCCGGCGATGCCGCGCTCCCTCATCTCCTGCTACGAGAGCATCGACGGCGCGCTCGACGCGCTCGCCCGCGACGACGGGCGCAGCGGCCTCGCCCAGCGCCAGGCGCGGACGATGTACGCCAAGCTCGAGCGTTCGAGCATGACGGAGATTTTCCAGGGCGGATTGCACGAGTTCATCACCGAATTCATCGAGGACAACGCGCGCCTCTCGAACACGATCTCTGATCAATATCTGTTCAACTAAACAGGCGGCGCGGATCCAATCATGCTGATCAGGGTTTCGCACCAGATCATCCACCGCTTCGCCCCGCCGGCCCGCACGGTCAACCAGATCCTCAGGCTGACGCCGCTCTCCTTGGACAGCCAGTACGTGCTGCGCTGGCGCCTCGTCGTTGACGCCGACGGCGCGCTGCGCGAGACCGAGGACGCGCACGGCAACGCTGTCACCTCCTATTCCTATCACGGGCTCGTCGAGCGCCTGACGATATCGGCGGCCGGCGAGGTCGAGACCAGCGACGCGGCCGGCCTGGTCCGGGGCGCGGTCGAACGGCTGCCCACGGAAATGTACTTGCGCGACAGCCCGCTCGCCCATGTCAACGGGGCGCTGCGCGACTTCGCCGCCGAGGCGACCCAAGGCGCCGCCGACCCTCTCGATTCGATGCACCGGCTGATGGCCGCGCTGCATGAGGCCTTGCCCTATCATCCCGACGAGAAGGACGCCGCCGGCTCCGCGATCGAAACCTTCGCGCTCAGGCGAGGGCGGGCGCGCGACTTCGCCCATATCTTCATCGCCTGCGCGCGCTGGCGCGGGGTTCCGGCCCGATTCGTCGCCGGTTATCGCGTCGACGACGGATCGGGCCAGCCAGGCGCGCATGAATGGGCGGAGGCCCATATTCCGGGCCTCGGCTGGGTCGCCTTCGATTCCACTGCGCCGATATGCCCCGACGACCGCTATCTCCGCGTCGCGGTTGGCTTCGACGGTCAGGACGGCGCGATGGCGCGGACAGCCCACAGCGGCGGGGAAGAGAAGATCGAGACCGCGGTCCTGGTCGAGCAGGCGGGCGCGCAGAGCCAGGAATGAGCGGGATTCGCTGCCAATCGGAAGCGTGTTTGCCGGCATCCCGGCGCGCCTGGAGGGTGCCCTGACGTCCCGCACCGTCCAAAAGGCTGCAAGCCCGCAGCGTTGCGGCAAAGCCTCGGTCACGGCCGCGCCCCCAGAGTCAGGGGGCTGGCCAGGCGAAGACCGTGCGCTCGGTTGAATCCTCGGTTCCAGGACGGTATTAAGACCGCGGTGGTCTCAACTCAGCGGGCCTCGATGGCGTTCGGGAGGATAAGCGCGTTGGATCGTGGCGGCGACATTTCAGTCTTTGCTCGGGGAGGCGAGCGCGTGAATCCCTTCGCCAGATCCCTGATCGTGGCCCTAATGACCTTCATCAGCGGACTCCTCGGCTTCTTCCTTCAATGGCTGCTGCCGGTTCAGGATGTCGCCGACGCGAAGGGCATGATCGGCTCGATCATCGGTCTCGTCACTTTGCTGCTGGCTCTGGTCCTCGGCCTGCTCGTATGGACGAGCTATGGCGTCTACACCAACCAGAACACGGAATCGCAGTCGCTGGGGCCGTTGCTTCTGAAGCTTGACTTCTCCCTTGAGCAATACGGGCCGGAAGCGGGCCGTGGCCGCGATTTGCTTCGGGCGGCGGTGGTGCGCGCGCGCAACCGCTTCTGGGGCGGGGGCGGTCGGGCGGACGGCGTATCGCCATATGCGCAGCTGCGAACCGACCTGCATGACATCATGGCCTTCTTCGCCACCCTCGAGCCCGCGACAGACCAACAGAAGCAGCTCATCATGACCGCCATGCCCGATTTCATGCACGTAGTCGAAAAGACACTGTTGATGACCCGTCAATTGGCCAATCCGGTGCCCAAGCTTCTCATTTTCGTGGTCATCGGATGGTCGGCGTTATTGTTCATGAGCTACGGATTGCTCGGCGCCTTTAACGCGCTCAGCGTCGCCATCGAGGCGCTTGGCTCGATCGCGGTCGCCAGCGCGGTCTATATGATTTTCGAGTTCAGCCAGCCCTATTCGGGGCTGTTCCGCATTTCGCCGGTCGGCGTCGACAATTTGATCGCCGTGCTTGGCCGTTGAAGGCGCAGCGCCGATCGCCTATGGCGCGTGTTCTGGCCGGCGAAGACCGGACCGGGCGAGGGAGATTGACGAATGTATCCTGGTCAGCACGTCGTTCAACGCGCCGACCAGCCGGCCGTCATCATGGCGGGGTCAGGCGAGACCATCACTTATCGCGAACTGGAAGCGCGCAGCAATCGGCTCGCGCATCTCCTGCGCGCCGTCGGGCTTAAGCGGCTCGATCACTATGCCATCTTCCTGGAGAATCACCCGCGTTACGTCGAATGTTGCGCCGCGGGCGAGCGGTCCGGGCTCTATTACACCGCCATCAATTCGTTTCTGACCGCGGACGAACTCGCCTACATCGTCAACAACAGCCTTTCCAAAGTGCTCATCACGTCCGAGGCGAAGCGCGAGGTCGCGATCGCGGCGCTGCGCGATTGCCCTAAGGTCGAGCTTTGTCTCATCGTCGACGGCCCCGGCGCGGGCGAGCGGGTCCGGAACCTCGGTGAGGCGACGGCTGAATTTCCTTCAACCCCGATCGCTGATGAGTCGTTGGGATCGGCGATGCTCTATTCCTCGGGCACGACCGGAAGACCCAAGGGGGTACTGCGGCCGCTGCCCGATCAGCCGCCGGCGCAAATGTTGAACGTCCTTGCCGCGCTTTCGAGAATGTTGCGGTTTCGCGAGGGCCAGATCTACCTCTCGCCCGCGCCGCTCTACCATTCCGCGCCATTGGCCGCTGTCAGCGTGACGATCAGGCATGGGGGAACGGTCATCGTCATGGAGCGATTTCGACCCGGAACGGTTCCTCGAGCTCGTCGAGAAACACCGCGTCACCCACACGCAGCTTGTGCCGACCATGTTCTCGCGGATGCTGAAACTGCCCGAAGACGCGCGCCGGGCTCATGACCTTTCTTCGCTCGAGGTCGCCATTCACGCCGCCGCGCCCTGTCCGGTCCCGGTCAAGCAGGCGATGATCGACTGGTGGGGACCGATCATCCTTGAATATTACGGGGCGACCGAAGGGCTCGGCTTCACCTTGTGCGACAGCGCCGAATGGCTTGCGCATCCGGGCACGATCGGAAAGGCGGTTTTCGGTGAGCTTCACGTGCTCGATGAGGTCATGCGTGAGGTCCCGACCGGCCAGATCGGCAAGCTCTGGTTCAACACCGCCTCGCCGTTCGAATATTTCGACGACCCAGCGAAGACGGCGGAAGCAAACTCGTCCGACCGCACAATGAGCACGGTCGGCGACATCGGCCATGTCGACGAGGACGGCTACGTCTATCTGACCGACCGCGCGGCGTTCATGATCATATCGGGCGGCGTCAACATCTATCCGCAAGAGTGCGAGAACCTGCTCATCGCGCATCCGAAGGTCGTCGACGCCGCGGTGTTCGGCGCGCCCAATGAGGAAATGGGCGAGGAGGTGAAGGCGGTCGTGCAGCTCGCGCCGGGCTTCGCGCCCGGCGCCGAAATCGAGGCCGAGTTGATCGCATTCTGCCGCGAACATCTCGCCCACCAGAAATGTCCGCGCTCGATCGATTTCGAGGCGGAGCTCCCGCGCCTGCCGACGGGTAAGCTGTACAAGGCCCCGTTGCGCGAACGCTATTGGAAGGGGCACAAGAGCGGCATTCTGTGAGAAGCGAGACGCCGGTCGTTGATCCCGGCGCGTGAGAGATTGCGGCGGACTACCGCATCATGTCGGCCAGCGCGCCACGCATCGATGCGCTGGAAATGCCGAACAGGCCTCCGTACGGTTCGTCCAGGTCCTTGATCACCAGCACCGCGGCGCTAACCGAGAGTGCGCAAAGCGCAATGACCGTGACGATCATCGGGTTGGGCGCGGCAGTGAGACCGAAACTGCCGAAGAGGATGGCCAGCCAGAAGACCAGCACCCAATAAAACGGCGTCGAGATCGACTGGCGCAGTCCCTCGATCACCGCCCAGCGAGCCTCGATGAGATCGTGATAGTCTTGCACACAGGCGGTCATCAGGCTCTCATGGAGCCGATCGGCTGGTTGGAGCGAGCGGGTCTTTAACCCGACGTTGTTCATGAGCGAGGCGAGGACCGGATTTTCGCCGGTGCGGGCCATCTTGGAGACGTCGGGATAACTGACGTTGACCGGCGGCGGCTCATTTGGCCAAGTGCTGGCGATCACTGCGGCGACATAGGCGCGCAGTTGCTCCCGGATCGGAGCCGTCTCGGCCCCATAGTCGCGCAGACATCGGTCCATCTGGGCAAGCTCGCCAGCGTAGTGGCCGCGCGCGTTGTAGGCGGTATCGAAGCCCGCCTTGACCGAGGTCGTCAGCAGGCCGAGCACGATCGCTATGAAGGTCACGAGAAGGCTGATCACCAGCTGCACGAGCCCGATCGATTCAGCCGACCTGTGCCGTTCGGGTAGACGCGAGTGGACAAAAAATCCGATCGCCGCGCTCGCGCACAAAATGGCCATCAACAGCAACGTGGACCAAAGGTTCTGCATTGCGCTCTCTTGGCGGCGGCGACGGCGCATGCTCCGATGGGAATCGCGCGCGCGCAAGCCCAGCGCCTCTGGCGCGCCGCGTGGTAGGTCCCCGGTCGAATTCGGGCGATGGGAACAATGCCGCTCGCGGCCAAAAGAGTTCCGCTCCGTCCGGGAAGCGATCACCGAAAGGATCAGGCCGCGTCGCGGGGAAACTGCGTCTGGGCGATGTGGCTGTAGGTGCGCCCTTGCGCCAGGAGTTCGCCGTGGCGCCCGCGCTCGCCGACGCGGCCGCGGTCGAGGACGCAAATTTCATCGGCTTGCGCCACCGTCGACAGCCGGTCGGCGATGACGATCGTCGTGCGCCCTTCGCAAAGCGGGCGCAGCGCTTTCTGGATCGCCTGTTCGGATTCGGAATCGAGCGCCGAGGTCGCTTCATCCAGCAGGATGATCGGCGCGTCCTTGAGGAAGGCGCGGGCGATGGCGACGCGCTGACGCTGCCCCCCGGACAGCTGCATGCAATGCTCGCCGCACGGCGAATCGTAGCCGCGTTCGAAGCCCATGATGAAATCGTGCGCGTAGGCCGCCTTGGCGGCGGCGATGATCTCGTCGTTGCTCGCGCCCGGCCGGCCCCATCGCGATGTTGTCGCGCACCGAACCCTTGAACAGGAATTCTCCTGGGCGACATAGGCGATCTTTTGGCGCAGCGACGCGAGGCTGACGGTCGAGATGTCGGCGCCGTCGCACAGAATCTGCCCCGATCCGACCTCCTAGAGGCGCAGGCGCTGGCAAATCAGGCCTCTTTTCCGCCCTTAGCTTGCTCAACGGCGGCATGGTACTTACGCTTTATATCCGCAAGGTTAACCGACGGCGGCGGGAAGGCGAGGTCGAGATCGGCCATGGCGTCAGCGATGATCTGCGATACAGCGACATTGCGAAACCACTTGTGGTTCGAGGGTATCACGTACCACGGCGCCTCGGCCGTGCTGGTTGCGCGCATCGCGTCCTCGAACGCGTCGGTGTAATCGTCCCACAATTCGCGTTCCGAATAGTCGGACCCGCTGATCTTCCAATTGCGGGTCGGGTCATCGAGGCGTTGAGCAAAGCGAGCGAGCTGCTCTTCCTTGCTGATATGGAGGAAGAACTTGAGGATCGTGGTTCCCGATTCGGCGAGCATGGCTTCGAAGTCGCAAATATGCTCGTACCGGCGGGTCCATGTGCTCTTGTCGATGAGCTTGTGGACCCGCGTCACGAGGACATCCTCGTAGTGCGACCGGTTGAAAATGACGATTTCCCCGCGTTTTGGAGCTTGGGCGTGGATGCGCCAGAGAAAGTCGTGCGCGAGTTCGACCGGGGTCGGCTGCTTGAAGCTGGCGACGCCTACGCCCTGCGGATTGACGCCGCTGAACACATGCTTGATCGTGCCGTCCTTGCCGCCGGCGTCCATCGCCTGCAAGACCACGAGGACGGAGTGTTTGTGCTCCGCGTAGAGAAGGGCCTGCCGGCGGGCGAGCTCCTTGAGATAATGTTCGGTCTCCTCCTTGGCCGCCGCGTCGGATTCGTGCTTGCCCGTATAGGACGGATCTATTTTGTTCAACCGGACCTTCTGGTCCAGTTTGACGCGGAACTGTTTACGATAGTCCAAGGCCTCAAGCCTCCTGCCGCCGCGTTCAAAACGCGGGCCCGGCTCGATTGTGATAATAAAATGAGCGCCAAATCAACTTGCCTGCGTAAGGGATGGGTCCGGATCGAGCGATGAACATCACAATCATCGGGGCCGGGGCGATCGGCGGCCAAATCGCGGCCAAGCTCGCCGCGGCGGGCGAGAGCGTGCAGGTCGTGGCGCGTGGCGAACATCTGAAGGCGATCCGCGAACGCGGCCTTGTGCTCAAGGAGAACGGCGAGGAGATCGTCGCGCGCGTGGAAGCCACGGATCGCATCGCCGAGGCGAGCGGCGCGGACCTCATCGTGCTCGCGGTCAAGGCGCACCAGCTCGCGCCGATCGCAGCCGACGTCGCCTCGATCGTCAAGCCGGCGACAACGGTCATGACGACGCAAAACGGCATACCCTGGTGGTATTTCTTCAAGCACGGCGGACATCATGAAGGCGTTCGGCTGGAGAGCGTCGATCCCGGGGGCGTGATCGCGAGCCATTTGCCGATCGACGCAATTATCGCCGCCATCATCTATCAGGCGGCGGAGATCGAAAGCCCCGGAATCATCCGGCACATTGAAGGCAATCGCTTGCCGCTGGCCGAGATCGACGGCCAAAAGACCGAGCGCATCGCGGCCCTGTCCGAGCTGTTCACGCGGGCGGGCTTCAAATCACCGGCGCTGAGCGACGTGCGCACCGAGATCTGGACGAAGCTCTGGGGCAATCTGACCTTCAATCCCGTGAGCGCTCTGAGTCATGCGACGCTCGAAGACATCTGCCGATTCGCGCCGACCCGTGCGCTTGCGGCCGCGATGATGCGGGAAGCGCAAGCGGTCGGCGAAGCGTTCGGCATTCGCTTCCGTCTCAGCGTCGAAAAGCGCATCGCCGGGGCCGAGAGCATCGGCGCGCACAAGACCTCGATGCTGCAGGACATCGAGCACGGCCGCGCGACCGAGATCGACGCGCTCTTGGGCTCAGTCATTGAACTCGCTCGCCTTGCCAATGTCGCGACCCCGCATCTTGACGCGGTCTATGCGGTGACAAAGCTTCTCAGCGAGACGGTCGCACGCAGCAAGGGCGGATTGTCGCTCACGTCGCCAGAGCCCATTCGGAGTTGAAGACCATGAGCGCGGATCGCACCTTGAGAGGCCTCATCGCATCGGGGCGTGATGACGCGGTCGCCATCGCCGCGCATGAGGCGCCGCCGCTGACCTACGCCGCGTTACGCGCGCTCATCGATCGCACCATCCGGTCGCTGAACGATCTCGGAATCGGCCGCGGCGATCGGGTCGCCATCGTGCTGCCGAATGGACCCGAAATGGCGACGGCGTTTCTTTCCGTCGCGTCCGCGGCGGCCTCGGCGCCGCTCAATCCCGCCTATCGCCAGGACGAGTTCGAGTTCTACCTCGAGGACCTTAGGGCCAAGGCGCTGATCGTCGAAGCGGGCAGCGCATCGCCCGCGCTTCGCGCGGCTGGGAAGCTCGGCGTTGCGCTCATCACCCTGACTCCGAAACCGCAAGCCGGCGCCGGCGCGTTCCGGCTTTCCGGCCCGGCGACGGGCGCCGCGGCCCGGCCCGGTCTCGCCGAAGCGGAGGACGTGGCGCTCATCCTGCACACCTCTGGCACCACCTCGCGGCCGAAGATCGTGCCGCTTCGCCATGCCAACATTTGGACCTCGGCCTGCAACATCGCAGCCTCGCTCGAGCTTTCGGCCAATGACCGCGCGCTCAACGTGATGCCCCTGTTTCACATTCACGGGCTGATCGCCGGCCTCTCCGCGCCGCTCTCGCGAGGCGGGGCTATCTTCTGCACGCCTGGGTTCAACGCGCTCAAATTCTTCGCCGAAATGGAGGAGGCCAAGCCCACTTGGTACACGGCGGTGCCGACCATGCATCAGACGATCCTGACCCGCGCCGGGCGAAACAAGGAGGTCATCGCCCGTCATCCGCTGCGCTTCGTGCGCTCCTCATCGTCGTCGCTGCCGCCGACTGTCATCGGCGAACTCGAGGCGGTTTTCAAATGCCCGGTCATCGAGGCTTACGGGATGACGGAAGCGACGCATCAGATGGCGGCCAATCCTCTCAACGGAATCCGCAAGCCCGGGTCGGTTGGCGTCGCCGCGGGTCCCGAGATCGCGATCATGGACGAAGCAGGGCGGCTGCTCGGCCGGGGGGAGACCGGCGAGGTCGTCATTCGCGGCGACAGCGTCACCGCTGCTTACGAGAACAATCCGAAGGCGAACGGCGAGGCGTTCGTCAACGGCTGGTTCCGCACCGGCGATCAGGGCGTCATCGACGCCGACGGCTATCTCTCGCTCACCGGACGGCTGAAGGAGATCATCAATCGCGGCGGCGAGAAAATCTCGCCGCGCGAGGTCGACGAAGCCTTGATGGACCACCCCGCCGTCCTGCAGGCGGTGGCGTTCGCCGTCCCGCATCCGATGCTCGGCGAGGACGTCGGCGCGGCCGTGGTCTTGCGTGAGGGCGTGACGGCCACCGAACAGGAGCTTGCCGCGTTCCTCTCCCAACGCCTGGCGGCGTTCAAGACGCCGCGGAAAATCCTCTTCCTCGCCGAAATCCCCAAGGGCGCGACCGGCAAGCTTCAACGCATCGGGCTGGCGCAGAAGCTGGGATTGGCGTGAGCGGCGTGGGGAGGAGCCGCGCGCGTCGCCTCCTGTCTGACGGAAGTGTCTCTTCAGACGCAGATAATGGAGCAGGGGCCGTTCATCGCGCTTCAGGGATCGGCTTCCGAACTCGATTCGTCGGTCGACCCGTCCGGCGTCGTTCGTCTAATCCATCGCTAAGGCGAGCGGCAGCCGGGACACATTTCAGCGAGTTACGGTCCGCTGAGGACTTGGAAAGCCCTCCGGGCGGACATTCGGGCCACAGAGCAAATACCGCTCGGTTGGCATCCACCACACTTCGTCGGGTTGAAAGTGATCGATCAATTTCCAATCAAAGCCGCACCACTTGTGGTGTTGCCAGACAACGCGACCGACATGATTGAGGAGCATGGGCGCAAAACGATACATGGTGAAAGAATTGCCGATAATCATGACCGTTTCGCCCTGCTTGTCTCTCGTCGCGACATAACTTGGGAACTGCCCCGTCCCAAGCTCAACCTTTGACACAGGGCGCAGGACCACTTCTTGATAGGACTCGGCGACGTCGTCGCTGACGCCGATCATGCGCGCCAGGTCGCCACCCTGACGCTGGGTCGACGGCGCGAGCGCCGCATCGGCGTCAATACGCCACTCGCGACGTCCGTCAGCTTCCGCAAGGGCGTTGAAGCCGGCGAGCGCCGCGCGGGGCGTCCAGTGGGTGTCGTAAAGAAAATAGGCCGGCGCCTTGGTCCGAACTGTCCACATGATCGGCCGCAAATCAATCGCTTTTATTCCGCGCGCCGCGAGATCCGCGATGAAAAGGTCGTACTCGGTCTTCCGGCCGTTGCTTCGCGCCCAGCGCGGCAGGTCGTCCTGATATATGGTCGCGGCGTTCGGCGGCGACGCGACCATGAGCCGGATACCGCGCTCCCTGAGAGCGTCGCGCATCGCCACGAGAAAATCCGCCGACTCGGCCACGCGCGCGTCGCGTCGCACAAGCCCGGCGCTTTGACGGACCAACTCGTCCCCAAGGTAAAACATTCGGTCGTGGCGGCCAACGAGAACCAGCTGGTTGCCTTCGCCAAGCAGCCTCTTCGTTAGATTCGCATACCATCCAATCATTTGTTTTCGCAGACCGAAACGATCATGCAGGTAGTTGTCGACCTCTTTAGGCAACGCAGAGAACTCGTCCAGGCTATGCGGAATGGACGGCGCCGGAGCGCGCGTGCGCCCTTCCTTTAGAATCTCCTGGTCCTTCTCGGGTATAATGAGCCCGGCGACGAGCGGCGTCGTCAACAGGAGGAATATTAAAAAGGGAAGATAGCGCCTGTAGCGTGAAATCATGTTGAGGAAGTCACCTTGCGCGTCGCCGCTTTATCCGGAGCTACTATTGCCACGGTGGTTTTTGTCAACAATGTTGTTGAACACGCCAATCATCGCCCCTAGCGTAAGCGGGAGACCCCCCGGCTCTGCCGGGGTGGCAGTAGAGGTTTGACGTTTCCGGCGGTCCACCGGTGAAGTTCCAACGTGAGCAGCCACTCACACGAAAGGAACTCCACCGATGGACGACTACGAGAGCCTAAGCCACACGACATGGACCTGCAAATATCATGTGGTGTTCATTCCCGAATGTCGGCGCAAGGTGCTGTATCTGGAGCTGCGACGACACTTGGGCGAAGTTTTGCGCAAGCTTGCGCTTCAGAAGGAAGCGAGGGTCGAGGAAGGGCATCTGATGCCCGATCACGTGCACATGCTGTTGTTGATTCCGCCGAAATACGCAGTGTCGCAGGTGGTCGGGTACATCAAGGGCAAGAGCGCGATCCACCTGGCCCGGGTATATGGGGAGCGCAAGCGCAACTTCGTGGGGCAGCACTTCTGGGCGCGGGGGTTCTTCGTCAATACGGTCGGCCGTGACGAGGAGGCCATCCGGGCTTACATCCGCAACCAAGAGAAGGAAGATCAGAGGCTCGAACAAATGAACCTCTGGCGCTGAAAAAGCCGCCTTTAGGCGGCTCCAAACATCAAGGGCCGCGTCAGCGACCCTCCTACCGCTTTGAGCGGTTCAAATCCTAAAGCCCCCGGCTTTGCCGGGGGATACTTACAATGGCGCAGGCCGCAAACGGCGATGCGCGATGGGTGACGTCCCAGTTACGGCAGTTGCCAGCGGACATCGAAGGCCAACGCTGAGAATTTTTCTATCGTTGGCTTCTAGCACTACTTTGGCAGATTGAGAGTTTGTAAGGAATTTCGCCCGATCGTCGGCTTCGCGATTTTGCGGAGGCGACGGCGTGGCGGGCTGGAATGGAGATCTGGAGCGATGGCTTGCGCCGTTTGTTGCCCGGCTTGGGCATAAGGCGCGCAGACGGATGTTCCCGCTTTATGTGGAAGGCCTAATCGGGCCAGGGGACCGAAAGAGCGTCGAGCCGATGGCGGCGCGTCTGGCGCCGGGCGACTACGACCAGTTGCATCACTTCATTTCGAGCGCGGTCTGGGGCGAGGCTCCGCTGGAGGAGGAACTCGCTGTCCAGGCGGACAAGCTGATTGGCGGAGCCAATGCGATGCTGGTCGTCGACGACACCGCGTTGCCGAAGAAAGGATCGAAGTCGGTCGGCGTGGCGCCGCAATACGCCTCGGCGCTCGGCAAGACCGCCAATTGCCAGACGCTGGTGTCGCTGACGCTGGCGCGGGACGAGGTTCCGGTGATGATCGGCCTGCGCCTGTTCCTGCCGGAAAGCTGGACCGGCGACGCCGAGCGGATGACGAAGACCCGCGTGCCCGAGGACCGTCGCGTCGCGCGCACGAAGCCGGAGATCGCGCTCGCCGAGATCGACCGCGTCCGGGCCGCGGGCGTGCGCTTCGCGATGGTTCTGGCTGACGCAGGATATGGTCTGTCCGCGCCGTTCCGTCAGGGGCTGGATGCGCGGGGCCTGAAGTGGGCGGTCGGGATCCCGAAACAGCAGAAGGTCTATCCAAGCGACGTCAAGCTCACATTTCCGATCGCCGGACGCGGGCGCCCGCGCAAGCGTCCTATCCCCGATCAGCTCTCGGCGCCGGCGGAAGACGTGCTCGCCAGGGCGAAGTGGCGGCTCGTCAGTTGGCGCAAGGGAACCAAAGGACCCTTGGCGGCTTCCTTCGCCGCCGTTCGCGTACGGATCGCCGATGGTCCGGAGCAGCGCATCCACGACAAGGGCGCGCAGCACATGCCCGGCGAAGAGGCGTGGCTGGTTGGCGAGCGACGCGCCTCTGGCGAGCGCAAATACTACCTTTCGAATCTGCCCGCTGACGCCAACATCAAGACGCTCGCCGCCGCGATCAAGGCGCGATGGGTCTGCGAACAGGCCCATCAGCAGCTCAAGGAAGAACTGGGCCTCGACCACTTCGAAGGCCGCTCCTGGCATGGCCTCCATCGTCATGGGTTGATGACGATGATCGCTTACGCCTATCTGCAAACCCGCCGCCTCGCCGAAGCGAGCGGGGGAAAAAGAATCCTACGGGGGCCGCCGCAGCCGACGTTGCCAGCAATCCGGCGAGCCGTGATCGCAAGCCTCGCCCGCGCGCCGCCCTATCGATGCCCCCACTGCAAGCGAACCCTCCGTAGAGCGCTCGAATGAATCTGCCAAAGTAGTGCTAGGGCGTGTCCTCAAATAGGGATGGCCAAGGGATGCGCGAATCACTGAAAGCGTGATTCATGGGGAGGCTTCGATTTTGGAGGCTTTCGATGCGGCGGTTATGCTTTGCGCGATGATCAGTTCGCGCGGATTGAGGGGCTGCTTCCCGGTCGCTCGGGCAGTGTCGGACGCAACAGCGAACTGGGCGATCGGCTTTTTGTCGAGGCGGTGATCTGGAAGTTTCGCTGCGGTGCGCCTGGCGTGATCTTCCCGAACGGTTCGGAGGATGGAAGAACGTCCATACCCGGTTTTCGCGGTGGGCGAAGAAAGGGGTTTGGGAGAATCTCTTCAAAGCCTTGGCGGACCAGCCGGACAACGAATACGCGATGATCGACGCCACGATCGTGCGCGCGCATCAGCATAGCGCGGGCGCGCCCAAAAAAACGGCGGCGAAGAAGCGATCGGGCGATCGCGGGGCGGATTGACGACCAAGATCCACGCGATCGTTGATGCGCTCGGCAATCCGCTGGCGATCTGCCTGACCGGCGGACAAGTCCACGCCATCGCCCAGGCCGTCGCGCTGCTGGCCGAAGTCGAACCGCAGGCCCTCATCGCCGACAAGGGCTATGACGCCGACGGCTTCATCGATGCTCTGACCGTGCGCCGCATCGAACCCGTGATCCCGCCCAAGGTCAACCGCAAATCCCCCGCCGATGCAACTTCAGCCTCTAGGCCGAACGTAACCTCGTCGAGCGTTTCTTCAATGCTCTCAAACAATTCCGAGCCATCGCCACCCGATACGAGAACACCGCGCGGAATTTCCTCGCAGCTATCCATCTCGCCTGTGCCCTCGCTTGGCTTAAATGAGGACACGCCCTAGTTCCATTGCACAGAGGTTTTGACGGTTTCAAGTTCAACGGAGCACTGGGAGGTCCTTGGGCCCGACCAGGAGCTCGATGCTGCGGGCGACGCCCGGGGTCCGCCTGATGAGGCCGGCGCGTTCGAGGGTGAGCACCATCTGGTGCACGCTGGGCGGCGAGACTTGGAAGTGCCGCTGCATGTCGGCTTCCGCGGGCGGTTGGCGGAAGATACGGCTGTAGGCGTAGATGAAGGCCAGGTATTGACCTTGCTTATCGGTGAACGGGGGAGCCGGGGGCACGTGTCAAACAATTGATTCAGAGCCTGATTCGTCTGGGCCTCGCGATTCGCGAGGAGACCCGGATGAACATACGCTACCATGTCGAACTGAGCGAAGCCGAGCGATGTGAACTCACCGCGCTGGTGGGCAGCGGCAAGCATTACGCCCGCAAGCTCAAACGAGCCCAAATTCTGCTCGCCGCCGACAGCGGGCTCAGTGACGACGATATAGCCGCTGCTGTGGCTGTCGGCGGCTCGACCGTTTACAGGACCAAGCGCCGCTTCGTTGAAGGCAATCTCGAAGCCGCCCTGAACGAGGAGCCGCGGGCAGGCGCCGATCGTAAGCTGACCAGCAACGAAGAAGCCCTCCTCATCGCCACCACATGTTCGAGCCCGCCCGAAGGTCGCGCCCGCTGGACGCTGGAGCTGCTGGCTGGCGCGATGGTCAAGCTGACCGACCATGACAGTCTGTCGCGTGAAACCGTCCGCCGACGCTTGGCCGAGAACCATCTCAAGCCTTGGCAGAAGGACATGTGGTGCATCCCCAAGGTCGACGCCGAGTACGTCGCCCGCATGGAGGATGTGCTCGACCTCTATGCCGAGCAGCCTGACCCGAAGCGGCCGGTGGTCTGCTTCGACGAAAGCCCCACCCAGCTCATCGGCGAAGCGCGCCAGCCGATCCCGGCCACACCTGGACGGCCCGAACGCTTCGACTACGAGTATCGCCGCAACGGCGCCGTCAATCTCTTCGTCTTCCTCGATGCCCATCGCTCTTGGCGCAGGGTCAAGGTCACCAATCATCGCACCGCTGACGACTTCGCCCTTTGCATGCGCGAGCTCGTCGATGTCGACTTCCCAGAAGCCGAGCGCATCCAAGTCGTCCTCGACAACCTCTCCACCCACACCGCCGCCGCTCTCTACGCCGCATTCCCACCGGCCGAAGCGCGCCGCGTGCTCAGGCGGCTTGAGTTCCACTACACGCCCAAGCACGCCAGCTGGCTCAACATGGTTGAGATCGAGATCGGCGTGCTCAAAGGCCAATGTCTCGATCGCCGCATCGAAAGCTGCGACCGGCTCGTTGCCGGGATCGACGCATGGCAGTCCCAGCGAAACCAAAGCGGCGCTCGAAATCAACTGGATGTTCTCCACCGACAAGGCCAGAACCAAAATGGCGCGCGCCTATCCCGATCCCTCGCTCAAAAAGTCATAATCACTGTGCAGGAGAACTAATTAGGTCGATGGGCGCTTGCGCTTCTTCTCGGCGCCCCTCTAAGCGCAGCTGAGCCGCAGCCGCGAATGACAGGCGAGACGCGAATCCACGACCCTTCCGTCATCGAGATCGGCGGCCAATTCGTTGCGGTAGACGCCGGAGAGCGGGGGCCGACGCACGGCGCCATCCGCGTCAAGACCTCTGCGGACGGGGTCAGGTGGACGGACGCTGGCGTGATCGGCCAAGGCCCGCCAGCATGGGCCCAAGCCGCGCTCGGTTTCCGGCCGCTCAACATTTGGGCGCCTTCGATCAGCCCCCACGGAAGAACAGTCTTTCTCTACACTTGTCTGTCGAGCTTCGAGCAATAACACGAGCGCCATCGAACTCATGACCAACACGGCCTTCGATCCGCTCAAGCCCGCCGACCCCTGCCGCAATAAGGGCCGACTGGACTTGTCGAGCGGCTTGCCGCACCCACCCCGAACCCGAAAGGTCGCGCGAGCTTTTTCGGGCAAAACGCCCTCGCCTCCACTCACGAGCCATGCGAAAACTTGCCCCCATGCGAATTCTCCTCACCAATGACGACGGCATCCACGCGGCCGGGCTCACGCTTCTCGAATCAATCGCGCGCGAGCTGTCGGACGACGTGACGGTCGTCGCGCCTGAGAACGATCAATCGGGGGTGGCCCATTCGCTTTCCCTCAGCGACCCGCTTCGGTTGCGAGAAATCGACCCCCGACATTTCGCGTTGAAAGGCACGCCGACGGATTGCGTCATCATGGGGGTGAGGAGAATTCTGGCCGACCGTCCGCCCGATCTCGTCCTTTCGGGAGTCAATCGGGGGCAGAACGTCGCTGAGGACGTCACCTATTCGGGCACCATCGCCGGCGCGATGGAGGGCGCGCTGCTCGGCATTCCCTCGATCGCGCTGTCCCAGGCCTATGGCGGCGCGGTCGGACGGCCAATGATCGAATGGGACGCGACAGAGACGCACGCGGCGCCCGTCATCCGCACGATTCTCGCCGCCGGCATCGCCCCGGGCGGCCTCGTCAACGTCAACTTTCCCGCCTGCCCAGCGTCCGAGGTGGAGGGAATCGAGCTCACCCGCCAGGGACGCCGCAACGCCGAATTGATGCGGGTCGAGGAGCGGCGCGACGGTCGTGGCTTTCCGTATTTCTGGCTGATGTTCCAGCGGAGCGCCTACGAGCAGGCGGAGGGGACCGACCTTGCGGCTCTGGCGGCCAAGAAAATCTCGATCACGCCGCTGAGACTTGACCTCACCGACCATGATTCGCGTCTACGTTTTGAGGAAGCTTTCGCCAAGCGTTGACGCAAAGGAAACGACATCGGCGGGATAAAGACCGTCATGAGCGCAACCGAATCAGAAGAACGCGCCCAATTCACGCTCGCCATGCGGGCGGGGGGCATCAACGATCTGGCCCTTTTGCGCGCTCTTGAGCGCGCCCCGCGCGCCCTCTTCATGCCGCCGCGCTTCGCCGACATTTCCGGGCGCGACATTGCGCTGCCAATCGGCTGCGGGCAGACGTCGCCGCCACCTTCGATCGCCGCCGCCATGATCGCGGCGCTCAACCTCAAGCCTTCGCATCGCGTCTGCGAAATAGGAACCGGAACAGGATATTGCACGGCGCTCTTGGCACAACTTGCGAACACCATCGTCTCGCTCGAGCGGTTCCAGAACTCTGGCGGTGGAGGCGTCGGCGAGAATCAAGGCCTTCGGACTCCCCAATGTCACAGTGCATTGGGCGGACGGGTTCGAGCAGCACCTCTCGGGGGAACGATTCGATCGGGTCCTGATTCACGGCCTCATCGAGCCGCCAGGCGAGGCGTTTCGCAGCCTCATCGGCGCGGGTGGGATTCTGGTTGCGGTCGTCGCCGGCCCGGACCGGGGCGAGCAGCGCATCGTCAGACTGACCGACAGTATGAGCGGCGCGGGCGAGGCTGCGGACCTGGGTCCGGCGCGGGGAATGAGGCCGCTCGAGCACGGGTTGGCGCGGGCGTTGTAGCGCCAACCCGCGCATTGGACGCGCGAATTTCGACATAATCGTCAACCGACAATTCATCTTAAACCTTCCCTTAACTCGATCGGCGCAAACTGCATTCGTATGGTGTCGCGTGGGCGTGGGTGGAAGCCGATGAGTGATTGCGTTGCGGGGGTTAAAGGACGCGCGTTTCCGCGTCTCGCACTGGCTGGGTTGGGCCTTCTTCTTCTGTCGGGATGCTCGTCCGACGTCACCCGCTTTTCCCAAAGCGACAGTCCTTTCTCGAACCCGTTCGCAAGCAGGACGACCAGCGCTGCGCCGACGCCCGGCGTGACGGCTTCGCCGCTCGCGCAAGGCGCGCCCGCGGCGTCCAGGACGCACATGGCTTCGCTCTCGAAGCTGCAGCCGGTCGGCGGTTCGGCGGTCGGCTGGACCTCCGTTGGCGGCTCGCCAATTGTCGTCGCCAATGGCGAGACCCTGGACACGATTTCCGGTCGCTACGGCGTGCCCGCCTCTGCGCTTCTCGCCGCCAACGGTCTCTCGAGCGCCTCTGAGGTGAAGGGCGGGATGCGCCTTGTGGTGCCCGTCTATCACGCCGATGGTCACGCCGTCGCCAGCGAGGAAATGGAAAGGGCGTCGAAGAAACACCACTCGGACGTCGCCGACGCTGAACTGTCCAAGTCCGCCAAGACAAAGAAGGAGAAGGAGAAAGAGAAGGCCGCCAAGGCCGACAAGTCCGGCAAGGACGTCGAGAAGTCAGCGTCAAAGGACGCCAAAAAGTCCAAGGGCGCAGCGGTCGCCGAGGCCGAGCCGTCCAAGTCGTCAGAAGTGAAAAAGCCAGCGATCGATAGGATGCCGACGGGCAACCTGGAATCGGGCGCTGCGCAGTCGAAGATTCCGCTGACCGGCGCCCAGGCCGACGCCGCTGGCGCCGAACCGGAATTCCGCTGGCCAGCGCGCGGCCGCATCATCCAGGGGTTCAAGGCCGGCGGCAACGACGGCATCAACATCTCCGTGCCGGCCGGCACCTCGGTTCGGGCGGCGGAGAATGGCGTTGTCGTCTATTCGGGCGACGGACTTAAAGGCTACGGCAACCTCGTCCTCATCAAGCATCCCAACGGCTTCGTCACGGCCTACGGCAACAATGGCGAACTCGATGTGAAGCGGGGCGAACAAGTCAAGCGCGGGCAGGTGATCGCCAAGTCCGGCGACACCGGCAACGTCAATTCGCCCCAGCTCCACTTCGAATTGCGCAAGGGATCGACGCCGGTCGACCCGACGAGCTATCTCGCCGGGCTTTAGGCTCGGCAAGAGTTGCGAGGTCCGGCCCTCCACCGGACCTCCGTAGGCCGACCTCCGAGGAATCCTGCGACACACAATTGATCCTTTGAGCGGCCAATGAGGGCGGCGGGTCCAAGGAAAGGCCCGCCGCCCTTGATTTTTTTGAAGACCTCATTCGTCAGGCAGCGCCGTCCGACGCGCGGAAAGCAGCGCCGGAAGATCGTCGCGACGTCGTCCGTCAACGAAACGCCGGGACGCCTCAGCGGCCTTGATCGTATGGCGAATTCGCCAAGCCCCTCCGGATTGCTAGCGCTAGTTCCAGCGGATCCGCCGGAGGCGCATGAAGTTCAGCAACTGTCCTTCGGTCGGGTTGATCGCCATGCTAGCAGCCTGTCGGACTGCGCTCATTTTGGCTGACGATCGCGTGGATTGTCGCGGTTTGGATGTGGGTGGTAGTCCGATCGAGCTTTTCGGTGGCTTCGACTGAGCCTTGGGGAGCCTTGACAAGCCTCGGCCTAGGGCTGGTCGGCGCGCCTCGTAGGCGTTCGGCCCCTCTCAGGCGGGGCTGAGCGAGAACATTCGCTTCAAATTCCAAGCCATGGTCACGAGAGTCCACTCGCCGCGCACTTTTTCGAGCCCACGCAGGGAAAATTGACGGAATCCGAGCACGGATTTGATGATGCCGAACACGGGTTCCGGCGTCTGTTTGCGCAAGGCGTAGAGCGCGCGGCCTTCCGGCGTCTTCAGTTTATGGGCCATCGCCTGGACCGGCGTCGGTTGTTCCGGGGCTGCCGGCGTCGGCGCGAAGCGCACGCTCAGCGGCGGATGATGCGGCTGGCGGCCCATCGCAATCACCGGCTCGACGCCCGCCCTTGCACAGGCGTCCACATTGCCCGCGCTGAAATAGCCGGCGTCCGCCAGCAGATGTTCGACCTTCCCCAAATTCTCGGGCAACGCGCCGATCTTCTCCAGTATGGGCTCGACTTGGCCCTTGTCGTTGGGCGTCTGGACCACGTCGATCGCCACCACCAGCAGGCTGCCCGTCGCCACCGCCGCCTGCGCGTTGTAGCTTTGTTCGAAACCGCCGCCGGCCGCCGGCATGATGCGGGAGTCCTCGTCGGTCAGATTGACCTGATCGCTCGGTCGCGGTCCTTCGGCCGCAGGTTGCGGCGGCTTGCCGCCCGGCTTCTTTCCCGTCGCCGCGGCCTTGGCCTCGCGCGCCGCCATTTTGGCCTCGTGCTCCGCCATCTCGCGCGCATGACGCTCCTTGGCCCGAGCCTCGATCTTCGCCCGCGCTTCGGCGATCTTACGAAGACGCTCCTCGCGCCGCGCCAGTTCGTCCGGTATCGACATGCCGTCGGGAACGTCGGCCGCGTCAGCCGCTTCGGCTTTGGTCATCAGATCGGCGACCTCGGCCTTCAATTGCGCCTCGATCTTGCCTGCGTGTTCATGGGAAAGCGCGCTGTGCCGGCTTGCGTTGGCATGGATCTTCGTCCCGTCCAGGCCGATCGTCCCCATCTCCAGCACCCCCATCTCGCGGGCGAGTTGAAGAACGTCCACGAACAGCTTCTCGATCTCTTTCAAGAAGCGCCGCCGAAACGTCGCGATCGTGTCGTGGTCGGGATGATCGTTCGCGGCGATGAAACGAAACGCCACCAAGTCGTAGGTCGCCCGCTCCAGCTTGCGGCTGGAGAACACCCCCGTCGCATAGCCGTAAACCAGAAGCCCCAACACCATCCTGGGATGATACGAAGCCGAACCCGAGCCCCGATAGTCCCGGCTCATCCTGCCGAGATCCAGCCCGTCGACCACTTCGACAATGAACCGAGCCAGATGTTTCTCCGGCAGCCACTCGTCAACCGAAGGCGGAAGCAGATATCCCGTCTCTCGGTCGATCGTACGAAAATTGTCCATCTGACCCGGTTCGTGGCGCAAGGAGAATCAACGCCGTCATTGTACCTCGCCAAACACCGCAGGTCCTTCCAGAACCCACGTCGTTCATTTAAGTCCGACAGGCTGCTAGCGAACGCGCCCATCAGGCTCTCGTCCGCCTTGAATGCCTGCAGCCAGTTCACCCGGTCCTTGGTCTTGTCCGCGACCAGCGCTCCCGCCAACTGTCCCTGCTCATAGTAGCACAACAGCAGATGATTTTCCGGGCGCTCCTCCCACAGGCTACACACCCTCTTCAGGTCATCGGCCCCCTTCTGCCGCAATCCACTCCTCGTCGGATACGGGCCGTTCGGAATCAATGTTGAATACAAGCCGACGCTGTAGTCCATGAGTTTGTTCATCGTCAGTGGGATCGCCACCTCCAGCAGTGAATGGTGACCGCCGCCCGCAATACTGCCGATCGGCAGGAGATATAGGATCGGATCCTTGATCGCCTTGCCGAACTTCTCGAGGAAATAGACGTTATCGGTCGTGGTCCCGGAGATCGTGGCCCCCTTCATCAATCCGAAGACGCGGTCCATCTTGCCGGTCACGTCGTTCGCCATAATCGCCCACTTCTTGATCCCCGAGAACATCATTGACTTCATCAGAAAACCGGACTCCGTCGTCTCAAGGTCGTAGAGCCCCTGATCATGGATGGTCAGGGTGCTGTATTCGAGGCGGCGCCTGAGGCTAGACGCTTGAAGATTTGGCTGATCGAGGGTTTGGTCGCCCGATGTCTGCCCCTTCTGCGCACCGGGCGCCTTGGGCTTGCTCCAGTACCCTTTGTCGCCGCCCAGTTGGGGCGCCGTGCGCTTTGCGTCCTGATTCGGACTGAAGAACTTCTTCTCTTCGATGATCTCGCCGTAAACCCGAATCCAGTCACCGCAATCAGACGTCTTCCAGAATTGCGCATGCCCGAGCAGCGTTGCTCCATTCCAACGCGGCATCCCTTTCATGCAGCCGTAGAACGACCACTTTCCGGGATAGAGGTCGGCGAATTTCGAGTTGTCTTGCGCCATCGCGTGGACCTTCACGATCGACGCCTCGCACATCTGGCGCAAATCAGGGATCATCTCAACGTCGAAGATCTCCTGCACATCCAGAGACAGCCCGACCTCCACGGACTGCTTCTCGACGATCAGCTGCTTTGCTTCCTTTGCGTCAACATGTCGCATGTCCAGTCCCTCCGAGTTCAGGAAAAGTCCGATCCCAGTTCGCTCTCACTCTTGAGATATGAAACCATGGCGCCGCCCCGGGAACCAACATCCCTATGCCGCTCATCGAAGCGGCGCCCGGCGGAAACTTGCGCGTTCGGCTGCGGCGGGAGTGCCGAAGGCCCGGAGTTCAGTAATTAGCATCCGCGCTTATGTTACTCAAACGGCTGGTTCAGTTGGCGCGGTCCTGCGTCGCATCTGGTTTTCGCCACCGCCGCCGTCTACGGTCTGGTGCCTCGACCCTCGAGGACTTCTGGGAGAGGCATTCACTCTTCGAGGGACAACAAGGGCGGCAGGTCCAAGGAAAGGCCGGCGCCCTTGATTTTTCGCGCCCCAACCCAGAGGGGGAGCGATGCAAGCCAAAGCCCTTGACCCTTTCGCCGCCGCGCTTGTCTTCGTGCTTTGCGTCGTGTGGGGCTTCAATCAGGTCGTCGCCAAGCTTGCGCTGCCTGAAGTCGGGCCGATCGCGCAAACGGGCATCCGCTCGGCGATCGGCGCCATATGCGTCGTCGCCTACGCGCTCACGACCAATCGCCGCATCTTCACCATCGACGGGACGGAGGCCGCGGGAGCGCTGGCCGGCGCTTTGTTCACCGCCGAATTCATTGCGCTTTACGAATCGCTGCGCTTCACCACCGCGGCCCGGGCGACGGTCTTCATCTACGCAGCGCCCTTCTTTGTCGCGCTCGGCGCGGCGTTCCTGCTCAAGGACGAGCGGCTGAGGCCGATCCAGTGGGCGGGGCTCATGTTCGCCTTCGTCGGCGTCGCCTGCGGCTTCATAGGCCGCACGCAAGGCGGCGGCTTGGCGGGCGACGCGCTGGCGCTCCTCGCCGCGGCGCTGTGGGGCGCGACGACCATCGTCATCAAGGCGACACCGCTCCGGCGCATCGATCCTGTGAAGGTCCTGCTCTACCAGATTGGGTTTGCTGCGCTGGCCGCGCCGCTTGCGGCTTACGCCCTCGGCGAGCCACGGCCCACGCATGTCTCGGCGTTGTCAGTCGCCGCGCTCCTCTGGCAGGGCGTCGTCGTAGTGGGCGTCAGCTACGCTTTATGGTTTTGGACGCTGACGCGCTACGCCGCAGCCGAGCTTTCGGCCTTCACTTTCGTAACCCCGATCGTCGGGGTGGTCGCGGGCTGGCTGGTGTTCGGCGAGACGATCACCGCCGGCTTCGCTCTGGCGATTGCGCTCGTGCTGGCGGGGCTCGCTCTCGTCAACTGGCCGCGTGGCCGGCGCAGCGTGCGACGCTCATAATGTCAGCGCCTTCCGGGAGACGCTTTGGTGTTTGAGTTCGACATGGGCGCGCTGCAGGCGGCGCTCGATGGCGAGAGGCGAGCCCGCGGACTGACATGGGATCAGCTTGCCGCCGAGATCAACGAGCCGTTCAAGAGCATGCCTTCCACACCCATCAGCGTGGGCACGATCAGGACCATGACGACAAAGCGGTCGGTAACCAGCGCGGTCGTGCTTCAGGTCCTGCGTTGGCTTCGCCGCACACCCGAAAGCTTCCTCGTAGGACGCGATCCAGCGCCCGCGCTCGGCGAAGAGCTGCCCGACGCGGGACCGACGCAGATTCTGCGGTTCGATACGGCGGCCATGCATGCCGCTCTCGAAGCGAGGCGCCAAGAGCAAGCGATGACGTGGAATGAGGCCGCCAGAGAGATCCCGGGCTTCACGCCTGGCATGCTGACAAATCTCGCGAAGGGACCGCTGATCGGATTTCCGCGCGTGATGGCGCTCACCCAATGGCTTGCCCGCCCCGCTTCGGACTTCGTACGCGCCCGCTCGAAATGAGCGTCGCTCGCCAGCCGAATCAGGCGCTGGCGGCGTCGAGCGGTTTGCCGAGCCGGCCGGCCAAATCCTGAATGAACTGCCAGGCCGTGCGCCCGGAGCGCGAGCCCCGCGTCGTCGCCCATTCGAGCGCCTCGGCTTCAAACTGAGCGGCCAGCGGGTCGAGGCGGAAGTGCTTGGCGTAGCCATGGACCATGGCCAGGTAATCGTCCTGGCTGCAATGGTGGAAGCCGAGCCAGAGGCCGAACCGGTCGGAGAGCGACACTTTCTCCTCGACCGCTTCGCCCGGATTGATGGCGGTCGAGCGCTCGTTGTCCATCATGTCGCGCTGCAGAAGGTGGCGCCGGTTCGAGGTCGCATAGAAAAGCACGTTCGCCGGGCGGCCTTCCACGCCACCCTCGAGCGCCGCTTTCAGCGACTTATAGGAGGTGTCACCGGCGTCGAACGAAAGGTCGTCGCAGAAGACGATGAACCGATAGGGCGCCTCGCGCAGGAGGCCCATCAGCGCCGGCAGGCCTTCGATGTCCTCGCGATGGATCTCGACCAGTTTCAGGCGCCCGGCGACGTCGCTCTCGCGGTTGATGGCGGCATGCGCCGCCTTGACCAGCGACGACTTGCCCATGCCCCGCGCGCCCCATAAGAGCGCGTTGTTGGCGGGCAGGCCGCGAGCGAAGCGCTGCGTGTTCTCGACCAGAAGGTCGCGCACCCGGTCGATCCCGCGCAGGAGCGAAAGGTCGACGCGGTTGACGCGCGAAACCGGCGCCAGCGCGCCGCTGTCGGCCCGCCAGATGAAGGCCTCGGCCGCCTCGAAATCGGGCTTCGCCGGGGCAGGGGGCGCGGCGCGCTCAAGCGCGTCGGCGATGCGGCGGAGGAGGTCGGCTTGGCTTTCGAGCGGCGGCAAGGGGTAGTCCAATTCGATTGAGAGGCCGCGCTTTGCCACAGTTCAGGGGCAAGCTCCAGAGCGAGCGCGCTTGCCGCTGAACGGCGTTCTGGCGCCGTCGGCCAGCCTGCCTAGACTACATGTTCGCCTGAGATAGGGCGACCCGTGTCATAGTATGCAGGCTTGTCGAGGGTTGCGCCGGGGTTCCGGCGCAGAGCCTCATGCGAAGGAGACGGGCCTTGGACCGAACTATCACATATGTTGGGCTTGACGTTCATAAGGACGCGATTGCGGTCGCGCTTGCCGAGACGGGCGGGCGCCAGGAGGTGCGCGAGTACGGCAAGATCGCGAACCGCCGACGGCCTTGAACGCTCTGGCGGCGAAGCTGTCGCGCGCCGGGAGCGAGCTTCGGTTCTGTTATGAGGCCGGACCTTGCGGCTATGGGATTCAACGGCGGTTGACCCTCGCCGGACATGGCTGCGTCGTCGTGGCTCCGTCGTTGATCCCGCGCAAGCCGGGAGATCGGATCAAGACGGATCGGCGCGATGCGATCAATCTGGCCAAGCTGCATCGGGCGGGTGAACTGACCGCCGTCTGGATTCCCGATCCGGCTCATGAGGCGATCCGCGATCTCGTGCGTGCGCGTCTGGCGGCCGTTCGCAACCTGCGCCAGGCCCGTCAGCAACTCTCGGGATTCCTGTTGCGCCATGGCCATCACTACCATCGGCCAGCGTGGACGTTGATGCATCGTCGATGGTTGGCGGGACTGAGATTCGAGCAGCCGGCGCATCCCATCGTGCTGGAAGATTGCATCGCGGCGGTCGAGGCGGCGACGGCGCGGCGCGACCGTCTGGAAGCCCATATCGAGGCGGCGCTGGCGGATTGGTCGCTGGCCCCAGTGGTGCGGGCATTGCAAGCGCTGCGCGGGATGGCGCTGGTCGCGGCGGCGACGTTGGTCGCAGAGCTTGGCGATATTGCCCGCTTCGCCAATCCGCGTCAGCTTATGGCCTATCTCGGCTTGGCCCCGTCCGAGCACTCCAGCGGCGCCAGGGCGGCATCACGAAAGCCGGGAATGGCGCGGCGCGGCGAATGCTGGTCGAGGCCGCCTGGAGCTATCGGTTCCCGGCGCGCGTCAGTCGAGAGCAACTGCTGCGACAGGAAGGCTTGGCCAAGCCGATCCGGGACATCGCGTGGAGGGCGCAGGAACGGCTGTGTCGGCGCTATCGCAAGCTCGCCAGGGCGGGAAATTCGCCCGCCATGGTTACGACCGCAATCGCACGCGAACTGTCGGGCTTCCGAGGTCGGGGTGAAATGGAAAGTCCAGCGCGGATGGCGCGCTAGCCATTGGCGCACGGCGGGATGCTTGTGGGCCGCGTAGTTGTCGAGGATCGCGTGGATCGTCTTGCCGGCTGGAACCTCGCGCTCGACAGCGTTGACAAAGCGGATGAACTCCTGATGCCTGTGGCGCTGCATGTTGCGGCCGATCACGGTCCCGTCGAGCACGTTCATCGCCGCGAACGGGGTCGTCGTCCCATGCCGCTTGTAATCGTGGGTCATAGTTCCGGCGCGGCCCTTCTTCATTGGCAGGCCGGGCTGGGTGCGATCAAGCGCCTGGATCGGGCTCTTCTCGTCGACGCTGAGCACGACGGCGTGCGCCGGCGGGTCGACATAGAGCCCGACCGCCGCGCGCAGCCTGTCGACGAACTCGGGGTCCTTCGACAGCTTGAATTTGCCGGACCCGATGGGGTTGGAGCCCATGCGCGCGCCAGATGCGCTGGACCGAGGCGACGCTGACGCCAGCCGCCTCGGCCATGGCCGCGCCGGTCCAATGCGTGACCTCGCCTGGCGGCTCTTCCATCGTCAGGACGACGACGCGCTCGGCGATCGAGGGGGCGAGCTTGGCGATCCGAGAGGGTCGCGTTTTGTCGCGCAGGAGGCCTTCGAACCCCTCGGACGCGAAACGCTCCCGCCATCGCCAGACGCAGGTCTTGGATTTGCCGGTCTAGGTCTTGGATTTGCCGGTCTCGCGCATGATCGCGTTCGTGCCGACGCTCTCGGCGCTCAGGAGCACGATCTGCGCGCGCCACACGTGCTTCTGCGGCGCGTTGCGGTCTTTGACCAGGGCTCGAAGCCGATCCAAGTCCACCGGCGTGACGCAAAAGGAAATGCCGGTTCGCATGCCGCAGACTCGCACGCCGCAAGTCACGGGGGAATCCCAAC
>CAWEZX010000007.1:0-465349 GCA_963813555.1 uncultured Alphaproteobacteria bacterium
CCCCGCGCCCTGTGGCGTCCCTTCCACCGTCTCGGCATACACGCCGTTCTCCAGAACGCCGACCTCGAGCCATTGGCGTATCAGCCGCAAGACGCGCGGATCGGCGATCCGGTGCTCGACCATCCGCATCAACCACTCGTGGTCAATCGAGTCGTAGAATTTGCGAATGTCCGCTTCGAACACCCAGCTCACGCGCTCCGAGATAATGGCGTCGTGGATGGTTCGCAGCGCTTGGTGGGCGCTGCGTCCGGGACGAAAGCCAAAGGAGCAGTCGAGGAAGTCGGCTTCGTAGATGGCGCTCAACACCTCCGCCACCGCGCCCTGAACGATTTTGTCTTCCAGGGCGAGAATGCCAAGAGGCCGCTTTCCACCGTCGGCCTTGGGAATGTAAGTCCGGCGAACCGGCTGCGGCTTATACCCGCCGCAGTGGACCTTGTCGCAGAGTTCACGGAGGTTGTCCGTGAGCCTCTTCTCGTAGGTTTCCACCGTCACCCCATCTACCCCAGGCGCCGCCCGCCGACGCAATCGCCGGAACGCTCGCTCGAGCGCCTCGACGTCCACATGGTGCAGCAGCGCCGTGAACCGGGTCTGGCGCGACCGTGCGGCCGCGTCGTTCACCCGGGCAAGATGATCTGGGAGATCGGTCCGACCCTGTGTTCGGCCCCCCAGCCTCTCGTCCGGGTTCCTCATCAGTCGAGGCCCTCCCTCCGGTCGACTCGTTACCTTCGTCGCCATCTGCGGTACTACGCCTCGATCCGTCATCCTGCCGACCAAACTCGCAGCCTCCGGTCTTCCCTCGGCATACGAGCCCTCCCGTGACCTACGGGAGCAGCCTTCAGGACTTCTCAGGTTCCCATGATTTCCTTGTGCACATGACCTGGTCTCCGACCCCGGCGGTCCGTCGTCGCCTCGCCATATCGGCGACGCCGGTGTTGCCTTCGGCCAATCTAAGCAGCCTCGGCACGCGCAATGAGAATTATTTCGTGGCCCAATACAGACCCTGCGCACTTGCTGTCTACGCTTAGCCCAGAACGTTACCGGTCTGGACCCAAAACTCGCTACGAGGCCTCCGGCGCGGAGCTACCTCGGTGGAGCTTTCACCCACTGGAGATCATGAGCTTCTCCTGTCGCACTCAGATTTGATCCACTAGACCTTATGTCCGCGGTGTGAAGTCGCTGGCGGCCCGTCCCACGGCATGCCCCATTCGAGGATTGCGTCGGAAAGGCCGGCGCAGAGCCTCAGACATGGGGGACGGACCTGATGCACGATACCATCTTCGTGGGAATGGATGTCCACAAAGCGACGATTTCGATCGCGGTTGCCGACGGGGCGCGCGGTGGGGAGGTACGTCAGCTCGGCAATTTTCTGAACCGCGCCGATCATGTCGGCAAGTTTGTCGAGCGCTTGAGCAAGACTAGCGGTCAGCGACTACGGTTTTGCTACGAAGCCGGCCCGTGCGGCTATGGGTTGCATCGGCAAATCACAGATCTTGGCCATGAATGCGTGGTCGTGGCGCCCTCGCTGATTCCGATGAAAGCCGGCGATCGCATCAAGACCGATCGGCGAGACGCGGTGATGCTGGCGAAACTGCACCGAGCCGACGAATTGACCGCCGTGTGGGTTCCTGATCCAGCCCACGAGGCGATGCGGGACCTGATCCGGGCCCGCGCAACGGCAGTCAGGGTGCTGGGCAAGGCGCGTCAACACCTGCAGGGCTTCCTGTTGAGGCATGGCCGCGTCTATGCCGGGAAGAAAGGATGGACATTGCCCTATCGCCGCTGGCTGACGACGGTTCGCTTCCACCACCCTGCCCAGCAAGTTGTCCTGCAGGACTATATCAACTCCGTACGCGACGCCGAAGAGCGGATCGCCCGCCTGATGAAGCAGATCGAGGATCTCGTCCCAACTTGGTCCATGGCCCCCGTCGTCGAGGCGTTCCAGGCAATGCGTGGCGTGGCCTCCGTGACGGCTGTCACCGTCGTGGCGGAAGTGGGCGATTTCGCGCGCTTCGACAATCCACGCCAGGTGATGGCCTACCTTGGTCTGACGCCGTCCGAGCACTCGAGCGGGACAGCAATCCGCCGCGGCGGCATCACCAAGGCGGGCAACGCGCTTGCGCGGCGTGTTCTGATCGAAGGGGCCTGGACCTATCGAATGCAGGCCCGCGTCAGCCGCAAGCTGCACGACCGGCTCGAGGGACTTCCACAGACCGTTTGTGACATCGCCTGGAAGGCTCAGGTGCGGCTCTGCGCCCGATATCGTCGCCTCGCAGCGACAGGCAAGCCCAAGGTTGTCGTGACGACCGCAATCGCGCGCGAGATGGTAGGATTTCTCTGGGCGATCGCACACCAGACGCAGATCGGTTCAGCCGCCTGAATTTGCGTCGGTAAACAGATTGGCGTCCACGGTTGGGGGCAGGGCGCGGTGGAGAATCCTCGTGCCTGTTATGAGCCGGCTCATGCCGACGCTCGCCCTCTAGACAGAGGCAGCTCCAAGACGAAACCGCGGTCATGCGGTAACCAACCCGCGCATGAGAGCTTGCTCAACCGTCGTCTTACAGCTCTGCCCCCTGCCGTAGACGTCGTTCAGAAGCACAGCGCCTGGGCTGAACCAGAATACCGACGCTTGATCAAAACCCTTGACGGCGAACATGAGCGATCGACGATCCGCTCACCGAAATTCTGCGAACCGGCGCGCGTCGGTTAATCGCCCAGGCGATCGAGGCGGAGTTCGAGGCATTTCTGGCCTCGACCGCGGAATTCGTGCTTCCGGATGGCCGCCGACGGGTGGTTCGCCACGGACATGATCCGGTTCGCGCGATCCAGACAGGAATCGGCCCGATCGAAGTGCAAAAGCCGAAGGCCCGCGATCGCGCCGCCGCTTCGGGCGAGGCGCATTCGCTTCACGTCGAATATCCTGCCCAAATGGGCGCGGCGCACCAAGAGCCTCGACGCCCTTCTGCCCGTTCTCTATCTGCGCGGGATTTCCGCCGGCGATTTCCAGGAGGCCCTCGCCGCCCTGCTCGGCAAGGACGCGCCCAACCTTTCCGCGGCGGTGATCGCGCGCCTCAAGAGCGAATGGGAGGACGAATGTCGGCGATGGCAGAAGCGCGATTTGTCGGCGCGCCATTACGTCTACGTCTGGGCGGACGGCGTCTATTTGCAGGCGCGCATGGAGCCGCAGGCCGAATGCATGCTGGTGCTGATGGGGGCGACGCCGGAGGGCAAGAAGGAGTTGATCGGCTTTCAGACGGGCATGCGGGAGAGCGCGCAAAGCTGGAAGGAACTGCTCGTCGATTTGAAGGCGCGCGGCCTGTCGGTCGCGCCGCAAGTCGCCATTGGCGATGGCGCGCTCGGGTTCTGGAAGGCCCTCGACAAGGCGTTCCCGACGACGCGTCATCAGCGATGCTGGCTGCACAAGACATTGAACGTGCTCGACAAGCTCCCGAAGTCGATGCAACCCAACGCGCACAAGGATCTGCGCGAGATCTGGCTATCCCCGAACCGGGGCGCGGCGGAAGCGGCGATGACGACCTTCGCCGAGAAATATGCGCCAAAATACGACAAGGCCGTCGAATGCCTGATCAAGGCTCGTCAGACGTTGCTGATGTTCTTCGACCTTCCCGCCGATCATTGGGACCACTTGCGAACTTCGAACCCGATCGAGAGCGTATTCGCGACGGTGAGGCACCGCACCGCCCGCATCAAGGGCGCGCTGTCGCAGGACACCGCGCGTCTCGTGGTGTTCAAACTGGTGATGGCCGCGTCCAGGGACCTGGCGACGATTGCAAGGTCAAAACCAGTTGCCGAAAGTCGTCAACGGTATAAAGTTCAAGGCGGAATTGAAGCTGTCGCCGAAATCAAATCCGCCGCTTGATTCACGCCGTCACCGACTTTTCCGCATAGCTCGCCGTTCGGCGCAAGCGGTAGTTGATGAGGTGAGTTAAAATGGACGCCGACAGAAGTCGATCGCCGCACTGCTAGCATCTCTAGCCAGCGCAGCTCTCGCGCTCGGAGTGTTGAATGTGACCGAGGAAACAAGGCGGGAACTCTTACCAAGCGCGAATGGGTTCGCCGCTCGGCGGGCAGTTGCTGTCCTTCGCAAGCGCAACGTCCCGACGGCTTCTTTGCTGAAACGGGCCGGCCTTTCGGAAGACGACATCGATAACCGTCAAGGTCGCATCTCCGCGCTGGCGCAAGGCAAACTGCTTGAGTACGCGGCGGAGGCGCTCGGAGATAATGAATTCGGGTTGCACCTCGCTGAGCAGGCGAACCCCCGCGAAGCGGGATTGTTGTTCTATGTCGCGTCCGCTGCCGAACATGTCGGCGACGCGCTGGCGCTCACCGCTCGCTATTGCCGCATTGGCAACGAAGCTGAGCGTTTGAAGATCAACCGATCCCCTGAAGGGGCTATCGTTGAGATCACTTTTGTTGGTCTTCCCAGGCATTTCGCCTGGCAGAATACCGAATTTGTGATCGCCGCTACGATCAAAGCTTTGCGCGAGATGGCCGGCCGGGATTTTCAGCCGCTGCAAGTGTGCTTCACGCTGGCGCGCAACTCAGAGCTGCCGGAGTTCGAACGTTTCTTCGGCTGCCCAGTCGAGTTTAGAGCAGTATCCGAACGGATTGAATTGGCGGGGGGATTCCCGAATCGGTTAATTTCTGCTTCCTCATTCACTGCGAGAATGGGGACGGCGGGGGATGGGTCTTTCCAACGATCTTCGCGAGCGCGTGGTCGAGGCGGTGGTCTTGGGCGGGTTGTCGCGCAATCAGGCGGCCGCGCGTTTCAAAGTGAGCGTGGCGAGCGCGGTGCGCTGGGTAAAGCGGTTCAATACCACGGGCGAGATTTGGCCGGCGCCTTCCGGCGGCGACCGCCGCTCCCGCCGAATCGAGGCGCATCGCGACTATCTGTTGGGCCTGATCCGGCGCAGGCCGGACATAACGCTGCTCGAGATCCGGGAGCAGCTGATCGCCAATAGCGGCGAGCGCTTTGCGGTCTCCGTGCTGTGGCGTTTCTTCGACCGTCACCAGATCACCTTTAAAAAACGGCGCATGCCGAGGAACAACAACGCGCGGACGTGCAAAATCGACGCCGGGAATGGTTCGCGGGACAGCTCGATCTCGATCCGACGAAACTCGTTTTCATTGACGAGACCGGAGCCTCCACAAATCTCGCGCGCAAAAGCGGACGTTGCCGGCGCGGGCGCCGGTTGCGGTCGGCCATCCCGCACAGTCACTACAAAACGGTGACTTTGGTCGCCGGCCTTCGCCTTCGCGGCCTGACGGCGGCAAGGACTTTCGACGGACCGATCAACGCCGCCCTGTTCGAGGATTGGGTGGAGACATGCCTCGTCCCCACGCTCTCGCCCGGCGAGACCGTCGTCATGGACAATCTCCCCGCTCACAAGGGGCCGCGGGTCGAGCAACTGATCAAGGCGGCGGGCGCGCAGTTGCGATATCTTCCAGCCTACAGTCCCGATATGAACCCTATCGAAAAAGCCTTCTCCAAGCTCAAGGCCTTCCTGCGCAAAATCGCCGAGCGGACCGTCGCGGGTCTGATGGGCGCCCTCGAAACCTGCGCCGAAATCTTCGAGCCCTCGGTATGTATAAATTACTTCAAATCCTGTGGTTATCAGGACGATACAGGATGATCGGATTCCGCTCTAGTGCGTCAGCCGATCAGTTCACCCTTTCGAACGAGATGCTTGCTATCCCGCTGATTACCGAAGATCACCACTTGTTGGAAACGCTTCGACCCATTTGCGAGGAGGCGGCGAAGGAGCGCAAGACGGTGCACGGGACGCTACGGTCTTTAGTCGAAAATGAACTGCACAAGTTGCTGCATCATGGCAAAGCGAACAGGCAAAGAGTAGCGAAAGCACTAGGGTTGAGCGCGCAAACACTCTCGGAAAGGCTGGCTGAGGAGAACACAAGCTTCGTCCACGTCGTTGATCGTTTGCGACATAGCCTTGCGCTCCAGTACGTGAAGGAGCCGAGCATTTCGCTCGCGCAGATTGCGTGGTTACTGGGCTACGAAGGATCGACCTCTTTCAATTATGCTTTCGCTCGCTGGACGGGCAGGTCGGCGTCAGAGGCGCGCAAAGAGCAACAGGGTCCCAAAGTCGAACCGGACCCGCCTCCGCATTAATGATGGCATGCGCTCGCCCCAGCCTCCGATAAGGAAGGTCTACAAGCACAGATGCTCGGCCGCATTGGCCCTTGCCGCGTTGGGGTTTGCCGCCTGGAGTGCGTGTCGGGTTTGCGTGTGGGGTGCCTCCGTTGCTTTAATGGTGTGGACGTCGCCCGCGCGGCATCTGGCTCAATGAAGAGCCGTGCCAAGATGGTTGTCGTTGAAACAACATCTGAAGGAGCGACGTCCGTGGGAGGGTCTATCATCAATTTGTCATCTGTCACCACCGTTGGGCTCGATCTGGCCAAGCACGTTTTTCACGTCCATTGCGTTGATGCTTCGGGGTGCGTTGTGGTCGCCAAAGCGATCAGGCGCAACAAGCTGCTGGAGTTCTTCGCTTCGCTGCCGCCTTGCCTGGTGGGGCTTGAGGCCTCCGGGTCGGCGCATCATTGGGCGCGCGAGCTGATCACGCTCGGCCATGAGGCGCGCATGATTCCTCCGGCCTATGTGAAGCCGTATATTCGCCGGCAGAAGAACGACGCTTCGGATGCCGCTGCGATCTGCGAGGCGGTGACGCGGCCTTCGATGCGGTTTGTCGGAGTGCGCTCGCGTGAGAACCAGGCGGCGCTGATGCGTCACAAGGCGCGCGAGATGTTGGTCTCGCAACGCACGCAGCTTCTCAATGGGCTACGTGGCCACTTGACCGAGGTCGGCGTGATCGCTCCGCAAGGGCTGAGATGCGCGCGCGAACTGGCCGAGCTGATCGAGGCCTGCGACGAGACAATCCCGTTTGAAGTGTGCGAGGCGCTCGCGCCGCTGGTGGTGCAATTGCACAATCTCGACGAAGCGATAGCCCGGCTCGACCGCATCATCGCAAAGCTGGCACAGAAGGATGAAACGGCGCGCCGGCTGATGACAATTCTAGGTTTCGGCCCGATCACCGCCTCGGCGATGGCGGCGACCGTTCAGGATACATCCGGTTTCGCCGGCCCGCGCGAGTTCGCCGCCTTTCTCGGGCTGACGCCCAAGCAGAACTCTTCCGGCGGCAAGTCCAAGCTGGGGCGCATCTCGAAGATGGGCAATCGGAACTTGCGCAAACTGCTCGTCGTCGGCGCGCATGCGGTGTTGTTTCACCGTAAGCCCCACACCGATCCGTTGCGGATGTGGGCGAAGAAGCTGATCGAGAAGAAACCCTTCAAGCTCGTCGCCGTGGCGCTCGCCAACAAGATGGCGCGCATCGCCTTCGCGATCCTGCGGAGCAAGACGGTCTATCGGGAAAGTCCGGCGTAGCGGGCGTCGGTAGGGTTCGCGGCCGAGCTCAACAACAGCCGGGCGGCAAAGGAATCGTGGGTGACCAAGAGGTGATGCGCAGGAAAGCGGATTGATCCCGAAGCCCGTGGCAGTGTCTGCGCAGTCAAGCGCGCTGCTCTGATCGGGGCAACGGATCAGCGGACAACATCAGGGCCAGCGGATCCAATTGTCCGTGCGAAAGGCCGAAGACATGACCGCACCCACGACCCGCGCAACGCCAAAAATAGCCCTTGATCAGCGAGCGGCAATGGTATGGACCCCGCCCTCCCGGCGCGGGTTACGATTGCCCGTCAGCTGCATCGAGGGAGAAATGTCATGCAGATCGTTCGCATTGGCTTTGATCTGGCGAAATATGTCTTTGAGATTCACGGCGTCGACGCTCATGGAAAGGCGGTGCTGCGCAAGACGCTTCGCCGTCATGCCGTATCAGCGTTCTTCGCCAACCTGCCACCTTGCCTTATTGGCATGGAGGCTTCGAATGGCGCCCACTTTTGGGCGAAGGCGCTTTCCGACCTTGGTCACGACGTCCGACTGATCAGTCCGCAGTTCGTCACGCCCTACGTGAAGTCCAACAAGAACGACCGGAATGACGCGGAAGCTATATGTGAGGCGGTCGGCCGACCAAACATGCGCTTTGTGCCGGTCAAGTCCGCCGAACAGCTGGCGGTGCAGGCGGTTCACCGGATTCGCAGTCGTCTGGTTGCTGATCGCGTCAAACTCGTCAATCAGGTCCGCGGTCTTCTCGGGGAGCACGGCATTGTCATCGCCAAGGACATCGGCAATCTCAGGCGGGCTCTGGCGAGGATCGTCGGCGACAACGAGGACAGCGCTCTCAACCCCCTGGTTCGCGCGCCCATGGAGGAGCTGCGGGAAGAACTGACCGAACTCGATGCGCGGATTGGGGGTTACGACCGACAGATCCGAGAGCTCTATCGCAACAGCGAGATTTGCCAGCGCCTCGGCAAGGTCGAGGGGATCGGGCCGGTAACAGCGACAGCGTTAGTCGCTGCAGTCGGCGACCGAAGCTCGTTCAAGAACGGGCGTCAGTTCGCAGCATGGCTTGGCCTTGTGCCCAAACAGCGATCGAGCGGCGGCCGCGCCAGATTATTCGGCATCAGTAAACGTGGAGACCGCTATCTCCGCACCTTGCTGATCCACGGCGCTCGCTCCGCGCTTGGGCGAGTTCGAGACAAGCAGGATCCAAGAAGCCTGTGGTTGGGCAAGATGCGGCAGCGGCGACACCCGAACGTCGTCGCCGTCGCGCTTGCCAACAAGAATGCACGCATCGCCTGGAGCTTGCTCACCAGCGATAGCGCCTATGACGTCAGGCTTTCGGTTGGCGCAGACTGAAAGCAAATCCCAAATGAAAGGATCGATAGGTCTCACCTAGCAATTGCAGCGGTTGGAGAAGATGGCGAAACGGTCACTCCGTCGCTTCCCGAACCTGGTGTCTGGACCGGCATGGCTTCGGCCAATGCCTTGGCGACGTTGAGGTGGAAGCGGGCGAAAATCCATCGTGGCTCGCGGCGACGACGACGATCGCTCACGCCGCATAAGGAAGCCGGATATACGTCAGCAGTTGTGACCTTGAACCAGAGCCTGCCAAAATCGGTTGCAATCGGGCGGGGTTCTCTAATCGCGTCTCCATTGTCAATGCTCTTTTATTGCCGCCCCGGGTCACGGTTCTCTTCGCGGTCGAAATAGTCCGCCGCAACATCTGGTTCGAAGCACGAGCGCCGCAAGGTCCACAACGAGCTGGCGCAGGTCGCGTCGCTCAGGCCCGACCCGCGCAGTCGCCCGTACCTTCGCCCGGTGGGCAACCATCACATCCGCGACATTGCTCGGATGGATTTCGACAATAGACTAGGGGACGACAGGATGCTTTGGCTCCGACCAACGGAACGGCTCTCCCGAACGCCAAATGCTATGAAGGATAACCGAGAGCTTTCTGGCCAGCGCAACTCGTGCCTTGCCCGGCCCTGATCGCTTTGCGATCGCAGCAGCCCAGTCCTTCAAACCGGAGGCCTTTTTGACCCTGGTCAGGATCACCCCGGCAGCCTCGTACATCAGCGTTCGAGTAAGGGTGTCGCCGCACTTGGATATCCGGCCGCTTCGATCGACTTCGCCCGATTGATATTGTCGTGGCGTGAGCCCAAGGTGCGCGCCTACCGATCGTGATCGGGCAAAACGCGACGGATCTTCAACGGTGCTCACATAGGCGAGGGCTGATAGCATGCCGACGCCAGGCACACTCATCAGAAGGCGAGACGCCCCACTCATTCGCACTATTGCGCGGATCGCCTTGTCGAAAGCCGCGATCTGTACGCGCAGTTGCCGCCAGGCGACAAGCATCGGCCTGACAATTGGCGCGACGTCGGAACGATCCTCAACCAGAACCTCGACCTTCCGATCAAAGGGCAATCCTCGCATCGCGCCAGGCAACAGGCCGAATGTCTTGAGCACCCCGCGGATATGGTTGGACAGTCGGGTTGTCATGCCCACGAGTTGCGTCCTCGCGCCCAGAATTGCTCGCGCACGGTGGCTATCGAACGACTTGACGTGAACCGACCGATACCAGCCGGTGCGAACGATCTGGGCCAATCCCTCGGCGTCATTTTGATCATTCTTGTTGATCTGCATTTTGAGCGCGGCGCGCGCATGTCTCGCATCGAGGCAAACCACCTCGAAGCCGAGATTGCGCAGTTCATGCACAATCCATGGCGTCATGGCGCCGGTTTCGATCCCGATCCGAGCTTTGTCGCCTGCGTATCGGCGCAAGGCGACGCTGATCTGTTCTGGAAGCGAGAGGCACTGGCCCCGCCATATTCTCCGGCCGTCCTTGTCAACGACGCAAATCGCCGTCATCTTTTGCGAAACGTCCAGGCCAACAAAATGGGACATCGATGAGTCTCCGAAGCTGCGAATCACCGGGCGTCATCGCCCAGATCGCGGCACTATCGGTGGATCACGCGCCGACCGCGATTATCCGATGTCCATATACGTCCAGACATGACACCGTCAGGGGAATGCGTAAAAGTACGCATTGACAGTGGCCGAAGAGAGGTTGTCGGTCATCACCTCGCGGCAAGAGCCAGGGATACGGCTTGGGGAGACAATGAACGCGGGGCTGAGCGCAGGTGCGCTTTGTCTTGTTGACTTTGACGACTAGGCGCTCCCTCGGGCGTACCCAAGCCTTCGGAGCATCCCTGAAACAGTCCTCCGTGAAGTTTCCCGAGTGGCCCTGATTTTCTGGCGCCTCCCGCGATTTGGAAGTGTTTGCATTTGCTAGAATTGGCGGTTCGGGCGCCGGTTATCTTGCAAATTGCGTGATGCGTTTAGGCGTGATTCCCTCGCCTTTGTCAGCTGGCGGGGGGCGATTCGATGCGGCAGAAGGCGCGACGGGAGAGCGAACAGAACGACCCGTTCCGTGCGCGGCTCGATCAGATCGTGGACATGGGCCACCCGCTCGCGAAGCTCGCCCGCGCCATCGACTGGCGGTTTCTTGAGGAGCAGTTCGGGGCGGTCTATTCCGACAAGGCCGGTCATCCGCCGCTGCCGACCCGGCTCATGGCGGGCTTGGCGATCCTCAAGTCCATGCAGGATCTCTCGGACGAGGCACTGTGCGAGCGCTGGATCGAGAACCCGTATTTCCAGCTGTTCTGCGGCGAGGAATTCTTTCAGCACAGAACGCCGTTCGACCGCTCGTCGCTGACGCGCTGGCGGCAGCGGATGGCGAGGAGAAGCTGACCGCACTGATCCAGGAGAGCCTCGCGACGGCGACCCGCACCGGCGCGGCTAAGCCATCGGACTTCTCGCGCGTCATCGTCGATACGACCGTGCAGCCGAAGGCGGTCGCCTTCCCGACCGACGCCAAGCTGATGCATCGGGCGCGTGAGCGGCTGGTGAGGCTGGCGAAGAAGACCGGCGTGCCCCTTCGCCAGTCCTATGAGCGGGTCGGCAAGCATGCGCTGATTGCCAATCAGCGCTACGCCCACGCCAAGCAGTTCAAGCGCGCCAAGCGGGCGCTGAGGACGATACGAACTTATCTTGGCCGGATCTGCCCGCGATCTCATCCGCAAGACGGGCGACGATGCTCAGTTGCGCGCGATCTTCGCTCAACCCCTGTCGCTGGCCTTCGCCGTGCGCGAGCAGCGCGAGCATCAGCGCGGACGGAAGATTTATTCGCTCCATGCGCCCGAGGTCGAATGCATCGGCAAGGGCAAAACGCATCGTCCTTACGAGTTAATGGCACGGACCACGCCCGCTTCCCGCGGCACGATTGCAGCGCGGGGCCGGGCGTCAGGAGGACGTTCCATGTCACAGACAACGATCGTAACCACCATCGGCATCGACTTGGGTAAGAACAGCTTTCACGTCATCGGCTTCGACGGTCGCGACGCGATCGTGTTGCGACAGAAGCGGTCAAGACATCAGCTCGAAAGTTCGCTCGCCAATATGGCGCCCTGTCTGATCGGCATGAAGGCCTGCGCGGGAGCGCACCATCTAGGCCGAAAGATCGAGACTATGGGTCATCAGGTTCGGTTGATGCCGGCGCAATATGTGAAGCCCTATCTCAAGGGCCACAAGAACGACTATCGCGACGCGGAAGCGATCGCCGAAGCGGTTCAGCGGCCAACCATGCGGTTCGTACCGCTCAAGAGCCGAGAGCAGCTCGACCTTCAAGCGCTTCACCGGGTTCGCAGTCGGCTCGTTACCCAACGGACCGCGGTTATCAATCAAATTCGCGGCTTCCTGCTGGAACGCGGGATCCCTGTTCGGCAAGGAGCGATCGCGCTTCGGTCCGCCCTGCCGGACCTACTGGGGACACGGACGGATGTTCTCTCGCCGCGCGTATTGCGCCTCATTGAAGATCTGATGGACGACTGGCGCCGGCTCGACGCTAGGGCCGAATTGGCGACGGCAGAGATCGAGGCGCTCGCCGACGAAGACGAGCATTGCCGGCGTCTCATGACTGCCCCTGGCGTTGGGCCGATCACCTCGAGCGCAATGGTCGCGGCAATCGGAACCGGCCAGGCCTTTGCAAAAGGGCGAGATTTTGCAGCGTGGCTCGGCCTTGTTCCCAGGCAAATCTCAACCGGCGATCGCACAATCCTTGGACGAATAACCAAGCGAGGCAACAGCTATTTGCGGACGCTGTTCGTCCAGGGCGCCAGGGCGGTGTTGCTGAGGCGTCAGACGTGGCCAAAGCATGGATTTGGCGCGTGGCTCGAAGCAGCTTCGCGTCGAATGCATCCAAACGTTCTTGTCGTCGCCCTGGCCGCCAAGCTGGCTCGCACTGCGTGGAGCACGCTCGCAAAGCAGCGCTCCTATGACGCAAGTCAGCGCGCGCCGGCAACCTAGCTAAGCAGATTCCGTTTGGCTAACCAACGGATAGGTTTTTTGCGGTTGGCTGCCTGCGCCGATTTGCAAGGTGTATGACATGGCGGGAAAGTCTCCGGTTACGGCGAGCGATGAACAACGCGCCGGCCTCTTGGCTCTTGCCGGTTCACGCGATCGCGGCGAGGCGGACCGCGCCCGCGCCGTGCTTTTGACGCTGGCTGGTTGGACCAGCCCCAAGATCGCGGCGGCGTTTGGCGTGCGCGAAGATACGGTTCGGCTGTGGCGCAGCGACTTCGCCGCCGGCGGGATCGCAGCGCTGAAGGCCAGCATCGCGCCGGGCCCGCCTCCGGTGAAGAGTGAAGCCGCCATGCGCGTTGCCACCCCCTTGCTGGAAGAACCTGTGGCCGACCGGCGCAACTGGACAATCCCCCGCCTTCGCGCCGAGATCGAAGCGCGCGAGGGCGTGCGCATCAGCCGTTCGCAACTGTCCAAGGCGTTGCGAAAAAAAAGTTCCGCTGGCGGCGGCCCCGGCACACGCTGAAGGGCCGTCAGAGGGAAAGCGAAGTGGAACGGGTGGGCCTGCGCCTGCAACTGCGCAAACAGCAGGCCGAAGCCGGCGACATCGTTCTTCTCTACGGCGATGAGAGCGAGGCGCTGACCCATCCTTATCTCGCCCGCGCCTGGGCGAAGTCGGGAGCGGACTTGCGTGTGCCGGCGCCGGGGCAGGCCAAGAAGGTCGCGATACTGGGGTCGCTCGATCCCCTCACGCGCCAACTCATCGTCCATACCAGCCCGACCAAGCGCAGCAGCGATTTCATCGCTCATCTGGAGCAACTCGACCGTCTCTTTGGGCCGCAGCCCGGGCGGCAGGCCAAGCCGGTCGTGCTGGTCGAGGACAATGGTCCGATCCACACCAGCAAACGCTCGCTCGCCGCCCTCACCGCCCGCGCACACTGGCTCACCGTCGAATGGCTGCCGAAATACGCCCCCGAACTCAACGACATCGAGCCGGTCTGGCGCGATCTCAAAGCCCATCACCTCGCCCACCAGACCTTCACCGACGCCGCCGCGCTCGACCAGGCCATCCATCACGCTGTCATTGATCTCAACCGCGAGCGCATCCCCAATCCGTTGGCCATGCCACGAATCTCTGCTTAGCGCCTCGCTGGCTTTCCGCCTCGAGTTGGCGGCGGTGTCTTCGGCAGTGGTGGATTTGGGGTTAGCTTTGGCGCGGCGTGGAGCTTGCGACCTGCGAGCGATCCGGGCGATCGTGGACGAGGCTCAATGCCGATGCCGCGATACCCGGCAGAAGACCACACAATCGGTTTCATGGCGATCTGAAAAATGCGCCCGTCGCGGGCGTGGGGCTCGGTGCGCCTCATTGCCGCATGTCGATCTCCACGCTGATCGGAGATGCAGTCGGTTAGGCGCGCTTGCAAGAGCGACGCGGTCAGATCGTCTTCTAGCTCGACCCACGTGTAGCCATTGCCCGGGCCGCCACCGAAGTCTGCGAAGAAGATCGCGCCCGCTCGGCGCAGCGGAGAGTTGGGTGGTCCGAAGTCGAGGGACTTCAGTAGGTCATGGGACCTCGCCTGTGGACCGGTGAAATTGCCCCACCTGTCCTCCCAGCCGAAGGCGTCCGCCCGTTTATCGAGATCCTGCCGCCCCCGATGGCCAGCGATGTTGAGAAGAAAGATAGCAAACTACCTGCACACTGCGTGGCTATGACGCAGAAATGGTTTTGCGGCGGTGGCGCCGATTTTGGCGCCATCCGGGTCGTGTCGCATTTCTGCGAAACGGGTGGTTTTGCGTCATGGGATGATTTTGTACGCGGCCTTCGGCGGTCGGAATCTAGCGTATAGCGCGCGAGCGGGAAGGTCTCAAAAGGGCGGATAGTGCGCCTACAGGAGTTGCCTCGGGAAGGACCGGAGTCCGCGCCACAGCCGTCATTCGATTGCGAGCGCGAAATACGGACCGAGGATGATACGATTGCCCATGTCTTAAGCGCCTCAAGTCGGCAATCGCAGCGGGGGCTTCGACATACTTAGGAGCTTTGCGCGTTAACGCGACATTCGACGGCGGACAATCAGCGATCGAGCGCGGGCTCGAGCGGTCGAAAGGCTCGCGCAAATGGTTGGTATCCGGTGCTTTGGTCTTAAGACCTTAGCGTTCAACCATGTTCGGTACTGGCTTCAAGGTCCGCAACCAAGCGACGATGGCATTTAAGTCATCAGATCGCATGCCGCCAAAGTATTGCCAAGGCATTATTGGCGACAGAAGCCCCCCATCGTTACGAATCCCGTGAGCAATCGCAGCCGCGATTTGCTCGTCCGTCCATCCACCGATCCCGGTCGCGAGGTCTGGCGTGATGTTGGCCGACTTTCGGCTTCCCCACGCGAAGTCTACCGACAGGCCACCCGCTCCCATCTTGTTCGCGTAATCTCGCCGCCCATCCTCCCCGAAAGGAGTATGGCATTGCATGCAGTGGGCAAGCTTCGCCAAGTATGCGCCATATGCAACGCGGTCTTCGTGCGGGAGGTCCTGCACGTGACCGACAGGCGGCCCATAGCTCGCAGGCGTTGGCACTTTATAGGTTGATTTGGGGACCCGATTCTGTATGGCAGGCAGGCTCTTCAGATAAGTCGCAACCGCCTGTGCGTCGTTGTCCGACATTGAACGATAGAAAGGCACCGGCATCGGCGGGCGCAGGACATGACCATCAGGTGCCTTGCCTTCTCGAAGGGCGGTGACGATTTGTTCTTCGCTCCAGGACCCGATCCCCGTCTGCCCATCCGGCGTGAGATTAGGGGGATAGGCAACAAAACTGGCGGAGAGCGTGGCAGCGCCACCCGACAAGTCAGGGCCGTTTCGACTGCCAGTCTGATCGACTGGGCTGTGACAGACTCCGCATGCTGAGACAGCCTTTACGAGATAGGCGCCTCGCGCCAGGACATCCTCGGCTCGCGCGCTTACGGCAGCTGGGATGACTGCGAGAATGGCCGCGAGAAGGTGTTTGACCATTGTCTGCGCCCTCAATGTTCCCTGATTTCGGTGGAAACCTCAATGAGCGTCGGCTCGTGGAAATATTAGCCGGCAGTTTCGCGCCGAACCCTCCTGCGCACGGCTTTTAGCTGTTCGATGCGTGACCTGAGGGATGCCGGAACAAATGAAACAGGTAGAATTTAGCGCCACACAGGAACGATGGTCAAGGGTATCGCCACGAGCGTGCGATCCTACCTGTTCGCGCTTGCCGGAAGTCCCCGTTCCCCTCCCATCGCACGGTGTTCGACGCACAGCCGTCGTCCCCTGGGGCGAAGGTGAAGCGGGCGTTCCGCCGCAAAAAATCCGCAAGGGGCCGTTAAGCGCGCAGCTTGGAATTGACGAAACATCGTTCGAGGCACTCAACGGAAGGACGTCGAGTTGAATTCAGAAAACGCTTCCGCGCTCGGGGAAACCGGCGCACAAGACCAAGATCGCGAGTCGTCGGTCACAAGATCGCTGGGATCAGAGGCGGCGACTCCCGCGCCTGCCGCGGACGCGGCGTCCGGAGAGGGCTCCGCCGCTGCCGGCGCCCGGGACGAAGGCCAAGCGAAGGTGGAAATTGCGCAGCGCGCTAAGCCTTCTGTCAAGGCGGAGAAAAACTTCTTTGCCGGGAAGATCGGCCGAGACCGTGAAACTGGCGATTTGCCGGTCACGGTCGCGCCGTTCGACGGGGCAGCGACTGATCCTCTCAGAGAGGCGTCGGCAGCCCTCGATGACAGGGATTATGCGACCGCTCAGCGTCTTTTTGCGGCGGTTGGACGGAAGGACGTTGCCGAAGCTATCAAGGACGCATTGGCGGCCCTCGATCGCAGGGATTATGCGAAGGCTCTGGGGCTTTTTGAGGCGCTCGGCCAGAAAGGCGCCGCGGCCGCGAATGTGATGGGATCGGCGCCGGCCAGTCCGGCGCCCCCCAAGCCCGCGGCGCTGGCAGGGGGTCCGATGGGATCCGTCTCCCTGAATGAAGCCCGACAGAAACCCGTAACATCGCCGCCCGAAGTTATTCCGGTTCCGGACGCCGCGTATCGCCGACCTCTGCCTCAGGTAGAAAAGGCAAAATCGCGCCGCCTTAAGCCGCTTTTCCTTGGAACCGGCTTGACGATATTTGCGATCTTGGGCGCATCCGCTATTTATGGTTCGCCACTAAACTGGACGGTCCCCATCACAAAAAGCCAGGCGATCGCCGGTCTTTCTTCAAGCGCTCACATCCTCAAGGCGGATCTCGAGGCGATCACCGGCCAAAGCGCGCGCGAGGCGGAGCGGTCTGCGACGCGCGACGCCAGCGCCGCGCTCACACAACTGACGGACCGGCTCGACCAGATCGAGCACGAGTACGGAGCGCGTTTGGATAAGCTCGGTGAGCGCGTCGACCAGGATTCCCCATCCAGATTTGCCGATATTGTGGCGAGGCTCGATAAACTGGAAAAGAAAGCCGACTTGCCGGCGACGCCTGCTTCAGAATTTGGCGACGTCGCGGCGAGGCTCGATAAATTGGAGAAGCGACTCGCCGCCGCGGCTGCGCCGGCTTCGGAAATTGCCAGTCTGACGACAAGGCTCAACAAGTTGGAGAAGAGAGCCGCCGTCGCGGGCGGAAGCTTGGCCGCTCCCCTCCCGCCTGCCGCGCCGAGACAGTCGTCGCTTAGGGCGAGGGCGGAGCCTTCCGCCCCGAGGGAAACAGCCAGATCCGACGACCCAGGGCCCGTGCTCCGGGACTATAGCGTCGAGAGTGTGCGGGATGGCGTCGCGGTGGTTGACGGTCGCGATGGTCCGCAAGAGGTCGCGCCCGGAGATTTTGTCCCTGGCGCGGGGCGCGTCTTGCGAATTGAAAAACAGGGCAACGATTGGTTCGTCCTGACAAGCCGCGGCGTCATTACAAGCGGTCCGGCACCCTAGCAGCCTGTCGGACTTAAATGAACGACGTGGGTTCTGGAAGGACCTGCGGTGTTTGGCGAGGTACAATGACGGCGTTGATTCTCCTTGCGCCACGAACCGGGTCAGATGGACAATTTTCGTACGATCGACCGAGAGACGGGATATCTGCTTCCGCCTTCGGTTGACGAGTGGCTGCCGGAGAAACATCTGGCTCGGTTCATTGTCGAAGTGGTCGACGGGCTGGATCTCGGCAGGATGAGCCGGGACTATCGGGGCTCGGGTTCGGCTTCGTATCATCCCAGGATGGTGTTGGGGCTTCTGGTTTACGGCTATGCGACGGGGGTGTTCTCCAGCCGCAAGCTGGAGCGGGCGACCTACGACTTGGTGGCGTTTCGTTTCATCGCCGCGAACGATCATCCCGACCACGACACGATCGCGACGTTTCGGCGGCGCTTCTTGAAAGAGATCGAGAAGCTGTTCGTGGACGTTCTTCAACTCGCCCGCGAGATGGGGGTGCTGGAGATGGGGACGATCGGCCTGGACGGGACGAAGATCCATGCCAACGCAAGCCGGCACAGCGCGCTTTCCCATGAACACGCAGGCAAGATCGAGGCGCAATTGAAGGCCGAGGTCGCCGACCTGATGACCAAAGCCGAAGCGGCTGACGCGGCGGACGTTCCCGACGGCATGTCGATCCCCGACGAATTGGCGCGGCGCGAGGAGCGTCTTCGTAAGATCGCCGAAGCGCGGGCGAAGATCGAGGTTCGGGCCAAGGAGCGTCATGCGCGCGAGATGGCGGAGCACGAGGCCAAAATGGCGGCGCGCGAGGCCAAGACCGCGGCGACGGGAAAGAAGCCGGGCGGCAAGCCGCCGCAACCTCCGGCCGAAGGACCGCGACCGAGTGATCAGGTCAATCTGACCGACGAGGACTCCCGCATCATGCCGGCGGCCGGCGGCGGTTTCGAACAAAGCTACAACGCGCAAGCCGCGGTGGCGACGGGCAGCCTGCTGGTGGTGGCGATCGACGTGGTCCAGGCGCCCAACGACAAGGGCCAAGTCGAGCCCATACTGGAGAAGATCGGCGCGTTGCCCGAGAATTTGGGGAAGGTCGAACATCTGCTGGCGGACGCCGGCTATTTCAGCGCGGGCAATGTGGACGCCTGTGCAAGGGCGGGCGTCGAGCCGGTGATTGCGATGGGCCGCCAGCCGCATCATCCGCCGCTGAGCGTGCGCTTCGCGCCGACGCCGGCAGCCCCGGAACAACCGACGCCGGTCCAGGCGATGGCCCATAAACTGAAGACGCCGGAAGGCCGCGCGCTCTACGCCTTGCGCAAACAGACGCCGGAACCCGTGTTCGGCATCATCAAATCCGTGCTCGGATTCCGTCAATTTTCCCTGCGTGGGCTCGAAAAAGTGCGCGGCGAGTGGACTCTCGTGACCATGGCTTGGAATCTGAAGCGAATGTTCACGCTCAGCCCCGCCTGACAAAGGCCGAACGCGCACGAGGCGCGCCGACCAGCCCTAGGCAGAGGCTTGTCAAGGCTCCCCAAGGCTCAGTCGAAGCCACCGAAAAGCTCGATCGGACTACCATCCACATCCAAACCGCGACAATCCACGCGATCGTCAGCCAAAATGAGCGCAGTCCGACAGGCTGCTAGTAGCGAGGTTGGCTTGCAAGCGTGCGGTCCTGGTCTGCGCCGGTTAGACGTCCGACGATGTCGCCGCCAGCATTGCTGCGAGTTTTCGAGTTTCGAAACCCGAAGCCTTTGCCCCAACGGCTGCTACAGGCCGATTTGATATGTCGCCCGGCCGTCGCGGAATGTCCGCTTTGGCGCAATCTCTCCGTCGCTTCTAACGACTGAATTCCGCCGCGTACCGCGCGTTCATAGGACTAACGTCGAAGGGCAGCTCAGGTGAAGGGTTTCGGACGCCGGCCCTCTGCAGGACGGTCATAGGGGTTCTGGGGCCGGGGTTCGAAAGCCCCCCAAGGAGGAAACCGCGGGTAGGAAGGGGCGCCGTTTGGTTGGGCGCGGCCTATGGGGATTTGAAGGTCGCGGGCGGAGCGCTGATGGGGATTCCGAGGCCGGCGGGACGGATTGTTGCCGGCGGGAGCGACCACGGCGGACGTGATTGGCCGCGAGTATGCGCGGGCCTGGCGCGGGCACGGCGGTCGGAGGAGGACTGGCGACCTCGTGAGAACATCGGCTTCCTGCTCCGGCGCGCAGAGGAAGGCGAGGAGAAGCGGCGTTGCGAGGTGGGAAGCGCAGTGATGATCATGAGGTGTCGATCCTGATCCGGCTTGGCGGTGGCGATTGCGCAGGGCATACGCCTTCGAACGTCTCGATGATGATCATCCGGCCGCCGCAACACGGGCATCGGCGCGCCGACGAAGGTGTTTCGGTCTCGCTGTCGGCCTCATCGTCGCGCTTTGGGGCGAGACCTTGGGCGGCGGCGAGCAATTGGCGGGCGCGCTCGATGTTGCGCGCTCGAACCGTTCCAGCGAACAGGCCGTAGTGGCGGATGCGATGGAAACCGCTTGGCAGCACGTGCAGGAGAAAGCGGCGGATGAACTCGGCCGCGGCGAGCGTCATGGCCCTGAGCCGGTCGCAGCCTTTGATCCGGTAGTCCTTCCATTTGAAGGTGACGCCGGCCTCGTCGAGCGCGATCAGCCGGGAGTTCGAGATGGCGACGCGGTGGGTGTAGCGGGAGAGATAGGCGAGCACGGCTTGTGGTCCGGCGAAGGGTCTCTTGGCGAAGACCACCCATTCGGAGCGACGCAGAGGCGCAAGCGCGGCGTCGAAGGCGCGCTGGTCGGAGAGCGAGGCGAGATCGCCGAAGAAGGTTAGGCGGCCGGTCTCATGCAGGGCTACCAGGCCTTCGAGGAAACGGCGGCGGAACAGGCGCGACAGCACGCGCACGGGCAGGAAGAAGCCGGCCTTGCAGGCGATCCAGCGGGCTCCGTCCGGCGACAGGCCGCCGCCGGGAACGATGACATGGACATGCGGATGATGGGTCAGCGCCGAGCCCCAGGTGTGGAGGACGGCGGTGAGGCCGATGCGCGCGCCCAGATGCTTCGGATCGGCGGCAATGGTGATCAGCGTGTCGGCCGCGGTCCTGAACAGGAGGTCGTAGACGGCGGCCTTGTTGTGGAACGCGATTGCGCCGATCGCCGCCGGCAGGGTGAAGACCACGTGATAATAGGCGACCGGCAGGAGCTCGGCCTCGCGCTCGGCGAGCCATTGCCGCGCCGCCGCGGCCTGACACTTCGGGCAGTGGCGGTTGCGGCAGGAGTTGTAGGCGACGCGTTCGTAGGCGCAATCCTCGCAGCGCTCAACGTGTCCGCCGAGCGCGGCGGTGCGACAGGTCTCGATCGCCGACATGACCTTCAGCTGGCCGAGGCTCACGTGACCGGCGTTGGCCTTGCGCCACGCCGCGCCATGGGTGCGAAAGACGTCGGCGACCTCCAGGCGAGGCCGCGGCACGCGGGCCTGTCAGGCAGGCGGCGATCGGCTCCCAAGGTTGACGCCGAGCCGCTCCAGTGGGCTCTTGATGTCGCGGACCGTGTTGACGGCGACGCGGGTGTAGAGCGCCGTCGTCTCCAACTTCGCATGTCCGAGCAAAACTTGGATCACGCGAATATCGACGCCCTGCTCGAGCAGATGGGTTGCGAAGCTGTGCCGCAAAGTGTGTGGGGACACGCGCTTGGAGATGCCTGCCAGAGTCTTGGCGGCGTGCACGGCGCGGTTGAGCTGCCGAGGTGTCATGGGGTTGATCGGGTTCTGGCCGGGAAACAGCCAGACTTGAGGTCGGGCCGCCCGCCACCAGTCGCGCAAAAGTTCGAGCAGTTGCGGCGACAGCATCACATAGCGATCCCGCTGCCCCTTGCCCTGCTCGACCCGAAGCGTCATGCGATCGCTGTCGATGTCGGACACCTTCAGGTTCGCGACCTCGGACACGCGCAGGCCCGCGCCGTAAGCCACGCTCAGCGCGGCCTTGTACTTGAGGCCGGGCGCGGCTTCGAGGAGGCGCGCCACTTCCTCCTGGCTCAGCACGACCGGCGCCCTGCGCGGCTCGTTCACGATCGTCAGAGGACGGACGAGGTCGGGCCGTTCGAGCGTCACGGTGAAAAAGAACCGCAGCGCGGCGATGGCGGCGTTGGTCGACCCAGGGCTGATCTGCTGCTGCGCCATATGCAGTTGAAAGCGGCGAAGATCATCACTCGTGGCTGTGTCCGGCGACCGGCCGAGGAAGGCCGCGAAGGTCCTGACCTGCCGGACGTAGGCCTTCTGCACTTTCTCGCTGTAACGACGCGCCGTCATGTCATCGATCAAGCGCTGACGCAGAGGGCTGATTGGCTTGTCGGGCATAGCGAAAGCTCCTGTCTCGCATGGGGTTGAACCCCACGATCTTGAGACAGGCCCCAGGCCTTCGCGTTTCTCTTCAGCCCTCGCCTTCCTCCAGCCTTACCCGGCCGCCCCTACCGCGCGAGCGGTTTAGTTCTTGGGTCGACGGCAGTCGTAGCGGGCGGTGCCGAGGAACGTCTCAAAGGGTGAAGGGTTTCGGGCGCCGGCCCCTTGCGGACGGTCGTGCGGAATCGGGGGCCGGCGTCCGAAAGCCTCCCAAGGAGGAAACCGCGGGGAGGAAGGGGGCCGTTTGGCGAGCGCGCCTATGGGGATTTGAGGGTCGCGGACGGCTGTCGAGCGAGGCGTCGGCAGCCGACAACGTTGGGTGTTTTCAGCGGAAGCGGCGACGGCGGACGTTTTCCAAGGCGACGATGCGCGGGAGCGAGGCGTTGGCGTCGGTCGAAGGAGGATTGGCGACCGCGCGAGGTCAGCGCTCTCGTGCTCCAGCGCGCGGCTGGACGCGAAACCGATCGACGTTGCGAAGCAGGATGCGCGGCGTTGATCATCATGAGGTGTCGATCCTGATCCGGGTGGGTGGTGGCGGGCGCGCAGGGCGCGGGCCTTCGAAGGTCTCGACGACGATCATCCGGCCGCCGCAGCACGGGCAGCAGCGGAAGGACGAATCTGGTTCGGCGTCGCTGTCGGCGCCGGCGGGCGCGCTCTCGGCTGAGGTCTTGGACGGGGCGAGCAATTGTTGGGCGCGCTCGATGTTATTCGCTCGAACCGCGCCGGCGAACAGGCCGTAATGTCGGATGCGGTGGAAGCCGCTGGGCAGAACGTGCAGGAGAAAGCGGCGGATGAACTCGGCGGCGTCGAGCGTCATGGTCTTCATCCGGTCGCGGCCTTTGATCCGGTAGTCCTTCCACTTGAAGGAGACGACCTTCTCGTCGAGCGCGATGAGCCGGGAGTTCGAGATCGCGACGCGATGGGTGTAGCGCGACAGGTAGGCGAGCACGGCCTGCGTCCCGGCGAACGGCCGCTTGGCGTAGACGACCCATTCCGAATGGCGCAGGGGCGCGAGCGCGGCGTCGAAGGCGCGCTTGTCGGCGAGCGGGGCGAGGTCGCCGAGGAAGGCGAGGCGTCCGGCCGCATACAGGGCGGCGATCCCGTCGAGGAAGAGGCGGCGGAACAGACGCGACAGCACACGCACGGGCAGGAAGAAGCCGGGCTTGCAGGCGATCCAATGCGACCCGTCCGGCGACAGGCCGCCGCCGGGCACGATGACGTGGACGTGCGGATGGTGGGTGAGCGCCGAGCCCCAGGTGTGGAGCACGGCGGTGAGGCCGATGCGCGCGCCGAGATGCTTGGGATCGGCGGCGATGGTGGTGAGCGTCTCGGCGGCGGTGCGGAACAGGAGGTCGTAGACGGCGGCCTTGTTGTGGAACGCGATGGCGCCGATCGACGCCGGCAGGGTGAAGACGACGTGATAGTAGGGAACCGGCAGGAGCTCGGCCTCGCGGTCTTCGAGCCACTTCCGCGCCGCGGCGGCTTGGCACTTCGGGCAGTGGCGATTGCGGCAGGAATTGTAGGCGATCCGTTCGTGCGCGCAGTCCTCGCAGCGCTCGACGTGTCCGCCGAGCGCGGCGGTGCGACAGGTCTCGATCGCCGACATGACCTTCAGCTGGCCGAGGCTCAGGTGACCGGCGTTGGCCTTTCGCCACGCCGCCCCGTGGGCGCGAAAGACGTCGGCGACCTCGAGAGGGGGCCGCGCCACGCGGCCGTGGTCAGCCGGGCCGTGTTCGCTTCGTCAGGCTGACGCCCAGCCGCTCCAGCGGACTCTTGATGTCGCGGACCGTGTTGACGGCGACGCGGGTGTAGAGCGCGGTCGTCTCGAGTTTCGCGTGCCCGAGCAACACCTGAATCACGCGAATATCGACGCCCTGCTCGAGCAGATGGGTGGCGAAGCTGTGCCGAAGGGTATGCGGCGAGATGCGCTTGGAGATTCCGGCCAGGTCTTTGGCGGCGGTGACGGCGCGGTTGAGCTGACGGGGAGTGATCTGATTGATCGGGTTCTGACCGGGAAAGAGCCAGACCGGCGGTCGCGCCGCATGCCACCATTCGCGCAAGAGCTCGAGCAGTTGCGGCGCTAGCATGACATAGCGATCCCGCTGTCCCTTGCCCTGCTCGACCCTGAGCGTCATGCGCTGGCTGTCGATGTCCGACACCTTCAGGTTCGCGACCTCGGACACCCTGAGGCCCGCGCCGTAGGCGACGCTCAGCGCGGCCTTGTACTTCACGCTGGGGGCGGCTTCGAGCAGCCGCGCCACCTCCTCCTGGCTCAGCACGACCGGCGCCCTGCGCGGCTCACTCACAGTCCTCAGAGGACGAACGAGATCGGGCCGTTCGAGTGTAACGATGAAAAAGAAGCGCAGCGCGGCGATGGCGGAGTTGATCGTCGGAGCGCCAATCTGTTGCTTCGCCATGTGAAGCTGAAAGCGGCGAAGGTCCTCGCTCGTGGCCGTGTCCGGTGACCGGCCAAGGAAGGCCGCGAAGGTCCTCACATGCCGGACATAATCCTTTTGCACCTTCTCCTTGAACCGGCGCGCCGTCATGTCGTCGATCATGCGCTGACGCAGCGGGCTGATGGGCTTGTTGGACATCGAAAGCTCCTGTCTCGCATGGGGTTGAACCCCACGATCTTGAGACAGGCCTTGGCCTTCACGTCGGCCGGTTCTGGCCTTCCGAGTTCTCGCGCTGTCGCTCGCCGCCCCTACCGCGCGAGCGGTTTAGTCCTCGGGCGGGAAGCGCACCTACGAGCGTCACCTCGCGAGGGACCGGAGTGTGCGCCAAAGCCGCCATTCGATTACGAGCACAAATAGCCTTCATCGGGGCTTTAAATTATCTAGTGCGTCGTGGGGGAGAGCTATGTTTCCTCCAGAGTCTGCCCGCGTCATGATCGCTCGCATCGCGACTGGCAATTGAGGATGCCCGCAAACGAATGGAGCCCTTGGCTATTCTGTTGTAAGTATCCCCCGGCAAAGCCGGGGGCTTTAGGATTTGAACCGCTCAAAGCGGTAGGAGGGTCGCTGACGCGGCCCTTGATGTTTGGAGCCGCCTAAAGGCGGCTTTTTCAGCGCCAGAGGTTCATTTGTTCGAGCCTCTGATCTTCCTTCTCTTGGTTGCGGATGTAAGCCCGGATGGCCTCCTCGTCACGGCCGACCGTATTGACGAAGAACCCCCGCGCCCAGAAGTGCTGCCCCACGAAGTTGCGCTTGCGCTCCCCATATACCCGGGCCAGGTGGATCGCGCTCTTGCCCTTGATGTACCCGACCACCTGCGACACTGCGTATTTCGGCGGAATCAACAACAGCATGTGCACGTGATCGGGCATCAGATGCCCTTCCTCGACCCTCGCTTCCTTCTGAAGCGCAAGCTTGCGCAAAACTTCGCCCAAGTGTCGTCGCAGCTCCAGATACAGCACCTTGCGCCGACATTTGGGAATGAACACCACATGATATTTGCAGGTCCATGTCGTGTGGCTTAGGCTCTCGTAGTCGTCCATCGGTGGAGTTCCTTTCGTGTGAGTGGCTGCTCACGTTGGAACTTCACCGGTGGACCGCCGGAAACGTCAAACCTCTACTGCCACCCCGGCAGAGCCGGGGGGTCTCCCGCTTACGCTAGGTAAGTTCATGGGGGTTCTTCGGCGCGTAACAATGTTATCCGATATAATAGATGGTCCACTCTTAGAATGATGTGGTGAAGTAATTAAAATGAACTACCATCACGTTTATCACGCAGGAGGCCATACAGATCTATTAAAACATGCTGTGCTCGTAAAGATACTCAGTTATTTTTGCCAAAAAGAAAGCCCGTTTTTTGTTCTAGATACCCACGCTGGGCCGGGTATGTACGACCTAAGTTCGAAGGCGGCGCTCAAGACTGGTGAGGCTAAAGCAGGGATCGGAAAAGTTTTTAATCGCGACCTTCCTTCTGCGAGTGACTATTTAGATCTCATTCGATCTATAAATCAGAACTCCCGACTGACTTCGTATCCTGGTTCTCCGGCGATCATTCACGCCTTCATGCGCCCAAACGATCGACTGTTTGCGTGCGAACTCTATCCAGAAGACGCGGCCCGCCTATCTTCTCATTTCAAGTACGACAAGAGAGTGATTGTTCAAAGCCGAAACGGATATGCCACCATTCGAGCGCTTGTCCCCCCTCCCGAAAGGCGCGGGTTTGTCTTCCTCGATCCACCCTACGAAAATCCAAGCGAATTTGATGATCTTGAGGTTGCACTGGTGCAAGGGGTTAGACGTTGGCCATCCGGAACCTACGTGGCTTGGTATCCCGTCAAATCTCGCGCGGCGATCGCTCAATTCAAAAACTCTTTCCGGGCCGCCAACATACCGGAGTGTTTGTTGGTCGAACTAATTTTGCGCCCTCTGAACGGGACGGACCTTGTCGGAGGTGAACCGCCCCGGGTTTGCCGGAGGCTGTTTCGTTTGAGTCACGCCGCCATGGCGGGTTGCTCCGTCATGGCATAGTAGCGTTCCTCGGCTTCGGCTGGCGGGATGTTGCCGATGGGCTCCAGCAGCCGGCGATTGTTGAACCAGTCCACCCACTCCAGCGTCGCGAACTCGACAGCCTCGAATGACCGCCATGGTCCGCGCCGATGGATGACCTCGGCTTTGTAGAGACCGTTGATGGTTTCGGCGAGAGCATTGTCGTAGCTGTCGCCGACGCTGCCTACAGAAGGCTCGATACCCGCTTCCGCCAAGCGCTCGGTGTATTTGATTGAAACGTATTGGCTGCCCCGGTCGCTGTGATGCACGAGCCCTCCGCGATGTACGGGCCGCCGGTCATGCAGGGCCTGTTCCAACGCATCCAGAACGAAGCTCGCATGCGCGGTCCGCGATGCCCGCCAGCCCACGATGCGCCGGGCGTAGGCGTCGATCACGAACGCGACGTAGACGAAGCCGGTCCAGGTCGCGACATAGGTGAAGTCCGAGACCCAGAGCGCGTTCGGCCTGGGCGCCCGGAACTGGCGGTTGACATGATCCAGCGGACAAGGCGCGGCCTTGTCGCCGATCGTGGTTTTGACTGGCTTGCCGCGGATCACGCCTTGCAGGCCCATGCTCCGCATCAGCCGCTCCACGGTGCATCGGGCGATATCCTCGCCCTCGCGGCGCAATTGCCGCCAGACCTTGCGCACGCCGTAGACGTCGAAGTTCTCCGCGAAGACACGCCTGATCTCGATCTTGCGGATCGCATCCTGCTTCGCCCGCGCCGATAGCTTGGCGGGATCAGCTCGCTTTGCGGCATGGGCGCGGTAGGTGGATGGGGCGATCGGCAACACCTTGCAGATCGGCTCGACCCCATACGCCTCGCGGTGATCGTCGATGAAGGCGATCATGGCTTGTATCGGCGGTCGAGCTCCGCCTGGGCAAAATAAGCGCTAGCCTTACGCAGGATCTCGTTGGCCTGACGGAGCTCGCGGTTCTCTCGCTCCAGGGTCTTGAGCTTGGCGGCCATGTCCGTGGTCAGGCCAGGCTTGCGCCCGCTGTCTCGCTCGGCCCTGCCAACCCATTGATGCAGCGTCTGCGCAGTGCAACCGATCTTGCCCGCAATCGAGACCAGCGTTGCCCAACGCGACGCATGTTCATGCTCGTGATCCAAAACCATCCGCACTGCGCAGGCTCGCACCTCAGGCGAGAACTTGTTCGTTGTCTTGCTTGTCATGGCTCCACCCTCTCAAGAGTTGGAGCCTCCGGCAAACCCGGGGCGGTTCAGCTTCGGCCGGCGGGATGAAGCCAATGGGCTCCAGAAGCCGGCGATTGTTGAACCAGTCTACCCACTCGAGGGTTGCGAACTCGACAGCCTCGAAGTTGCGCCACGGCCCTCGTCGGTGAATGACCTCGGCTTTGTAGAGGCCATTGATCGTCTCGGCCAGCGCGTTGTCGTAAGAGTCGCCGACGCTGCCTACGGAAGGTTCGATCCCGGCTTCAGCGAGACGCTCGGTGTACCTGATCGAAACATATTGGCTGCCCCTATCGCTATGGTGGACGAGGCCACCGCGATTGGTGGGCCTTCGGTCATGAAGCGCCTGCTCCAGGGCATCCAGGACAAAGTCGGCGTGCGCGGTCCTGCTGGCTCGCCAGCCGACGATCCGCCGAGCATAGGCGTCGATGACGAAGGCGACGTAGACGAAGCCGGCCCAGGTCGCCACATACGTAAAATCGGCCAACCACAGGCGGTCAGGCGCGGAAGCGTGGAACTGTCGGTTCACATGATCCAGCGGACAGGGAGCTGCCTTGTCGCTGATTGTGGTCCGCACAGGCTTGCCCCGGATCGCCCCGCGAAGGCCCATGTCCCGCATCAGCCGGGCGACTGTGCAGCGTGCGGCAGAGAAGCCTTCGCGCCGCAACTGACGCCAGACCTTGCGCACGCCGTAGACGCGGAAGTTCTCCTCGAACACGCGCCGGATCTCGACCTTCAGATCGGCGTCGCGGCGGACCCTCCCGGGCAGACGGGAAGGATCAGCGCGTCTGGCGGCATGGACATGGTAGGTCGACGGGGCGATCGGCAGAACCCTGCAGATCGGCTCGATCCCGTAGGCCTCCAGATGATCGTCGATGAAGGCGATCATGGCTTGAACCGGCGGTCGAGCTCCGCCTGGGCAAAATAAGCGGACGCCTTGCGAAGAATCTCATTCGCCTGGCGAAGCTCACGGTTCTCACGCTCCAGCGCCTTCAGCCGATCGGCGAGCTCGGTGGGAACGCCCCCGCGCACGCCGCTGTTGGTTTCCGCCTTCTTCACCCACTCATTGAGAGATTGCGCCGTGCAGCCAATCTTCGCGGCTACCGAGGATATCGCCGCCCAGCGCGACGGGTGATCCTGCTCATGCTCCAAAACCAGCCGAACCGCTCGTGCCCGCACCTCAGGCGAAAATCTGTTCGTTGTCTTGCTTGCCATCGCTCCATCCTTTCAAGAGTTGGAGCCTCCGACAAACCCGGAGCGGTTCAATGTTGCTATTATCGCGCTGCTGTTCTTTGTCGGCCAAGTCGTCTTCTCACGCATTCTATTCACAATTGGATTACGCGACCGACCTTATTAACTTGTGCGGCCAGCGAGCCGGTGCAGCGTGATTTCTGGCCGATTGTTAAACCGCACGGGAACAACAGACGACCCAGCTCCAACTGAGGTGTAGCCAGCCATACCTGAGTGCCGCCAAGCCCCCGCTCCTAGGGCGCGCGGGACCTTGGCTTCCAAGAGAATTGGGATTTCTCCCGGAAGACATATCTGCCCGCCATGCGTATGCCCACTCAGCATCAGATCAAAACCAGCATGAGCGGCTTGCCGATAAATCTCGGGCGTATGCGAAAGCAGGATTGAAACACAGCCGTGTGGAATGTTCGTCGCGGCTTTTTCGATGTTGTCGGCCCGATAGAAATGGGCGTCGTCCACCCCAGCAAGATAAAGCGACGCTGACCCGCGACCGATGACAGCACACTCATTGAGCAGCACCCGAATGCCCATCTCTTCCAAATCGGGAACCATCGCGACGGAGTCGTGATTTCCGAGCACCGCATAGATGTCGCCATGCAGTGCACTGCGAAGACGGCCGACGCTCTCGATGCACGGTTTGTAATCCCCAAACGTGCGGCCGCGAAAATCTCCCGTCAGGACGGACAAATCATAATCAAGTTCGCGTACCAATTCTTTGGCGCGTTGCAGAGCTGGAGCGCTGATGTCCGCGTGCAAGTCGCTTAGGTGCAGAATTGTGAAGCCCTCGAAATCCTTCGGCAGATGGGCAATGCATACATTATTGTGCCGCAGTTCCACCCTGCTCGCGTTTGCTCGACCGCGCCAATAGGTCCCGGTCACGCGTAACAGTGTTTCGATCATACGAGTTCCGGGTGATTGACTCGGCGGGGAAGGATTCTCAGTTGGATTTCCCGCTGGTAGATAGGAAAGCCATGATTTGCTGGGGGCGAGCATGGCGCATGTGGCCGGTCATCTGAGCGTTGCGGCATTGGAGGAGCGTTACGAAGCCAGCGGGGACGCGACGTCTTCGCGGCATTTCCAGACGATCTGGCTGTTGGCGAAGGGCCATACGATCGGGGAAGTGTCGGCGATGACCTCGTTTGGGAGCCGCTGGATCGAGCAGCTTCTGGAGCGCTACAACGCGCGCGGGCCTTCGGCGCTGGGCGATCTCCGGCGCGGCAACGGCGCGGTGGCGACTGTTCTGAGGCCCGAGGTGTTGGATCGGCTTGGCGCTCGTCTTGCCGATCCTCCGCCGGACGGCGGGGTTTGGACGAGCGCCAAGGTTGCGCAATGGATGGCGGGCGAGTTGGGCCTGGCGTCGCTCGCCGCGCAGCGTGGCTGGGAGGCGCTGAGGGCGATCGATTGGTCGATCCAAAAGCCGCGGCCGCGCAACCCCAAGGCGGCGACGCTCGAGGAGCAGGACGACTTCAAAAAAAAGTGGCCGACATTGTCGCCGAGGAAGCGGCGCGCCATCCCGACACGCCGATCGAGACTTTCGCGACCGACGAACACCGGATCGGCCTGAAGCCGGTGACGCGGCGAGTTTGGGCGCCTGTGGGCAAACGGCCGATCTCGCACGGCCACCATCGGTTCGAATGGCTTTATGTGACGGCCTTCGTCTCACCCGCCACCGGTGAAGTCTTCTGGTACGTCTCGAACGGCGTATCGAAGCCTTTCTTCGAGGCGCTGCTGCGCTTGTTCGCCGAGGAAGCCGGCGCAGGGCGCGATCGGATCATCGTGCTCGTGCTCGACAACGCCGGCTGGCACGGTGAAGCCGGCCTTGTCGTACCGGAAGGGGTTCGTCTCGTCTTCCAACCCGCCTATACCCCCGAAGTGCAGCCGGCCGAAACGCTCTGGACGCTGGTCGACGAGCCGATCGTCAACAAGCACATTCCCGACCTCGAAACGCTCGACGAGGTCATCTCCGCACGTTGCGCCGCCCTCGCTGCGGAGCGACAAAAAATCAAAAGCCAAGCCGGCTTCCACTGGTGGCCCAAAATCGCCAACCCGAGGTGATCACCAGGAAATCGTATCACTACCTGCGCTAGGGGCATGTTTTCAATATGGAAGAATGTCAAACCCTGGCCAAACGCCTGCTCCTCGTGCTCGCGTTCGATTCCCAGACGCAATTTCGCATGCAGCCGACCAAGCCGAGTTTCGAGTTGTCTTATGGCGTCGTCCGGCCCAAGGAGACGAGGTGACTCTTCCCCGGTCTTCTCAGTGGTCTCCGCCATGGGGTTCAATCTGCGAGTGTCCAAGGGGTTTAGTAGGCTAGCGGAGTTGATAAGCGGTCGACTTGGTACAATCCGACATCCGATGCCACCAAAGCGATTTTCTCAGCTTAGCGGCAAAATTGCCCTTGCGTACGGCGATCTTCGCTCGGGATCATCCTGTCGACGAGCGGGCGCAAGCAGCCCTTCGCTCTGGCGACCACGATTTTCACGACCAGCGGTTCGCATGTGCGCGGGCTTTCGCACCTCTAGACGTCATGTTCGCGGGCTGAGCCGGTGGCCCGCCCTTTCGTGCAGTTAAGAACGAGGGTTGCTCGGGCAAACCGAGCGGAGCCTCATGCACGGAGGGCGGACCATGGGAAAGCATAGGGAAGTCTTTGTGGCTTTTGATGTCGCCAAGAAAAAGCATGCCGTGGCGATCGCGGAAGGCGGCCGGACCGGCGAAGTCCGTTTTCTCGGCGATGTCGAGAATAGTCCGCCGCCGATCGAACGGACGATCAAGAGGTTGGCCGACCGATACGACCGGCTGCATGTCTGCTTTGAAGCCGGGCCGACGGGTTATGGGCTTTATCGCCAGGTCAAGGCGCTCGGTCACGATTGCATGGTGGTCGCTCCAGCCTTGATCCCGAAACGGTCGGGCGAGCGCATCAAGACGAACCGGCGTGATGCGGTCACGCTGGCGCGACTGCATCGGGCTGGCGAACTGACAGGCGTCTGGGCGCCGGATGCGGCTCATGAGGCGGTGCGAGATCTTGTGCGGGCCCGCGAGGCGGCGGCGGACGACCTTCGCCGCAAACGCCAGCAGCTGCTTTCCTTCCTCCTGCGGCACAGCCGCATTTACAGCGGCGGCGGCCATTGGACGCTGGCGCACCGACGCTGGCTCGCCGGCCAGAAGTTCGAACACACCGCGCAGCAGATCGTCTTTCAGGAAGGCATCGACACGATCGAAGATGCCCTCCAGCGCCTGCGCCGCCTCGAGAAGCAGCTCGCCCTCATCGTGCCGGAGTGGTCCAGGGACTGTCACGTTGACGATTTGTCGATGGTTTTGGGCTAGTTCCATTGCACAGAGGTTTTGACGGTTTCAAGTTCAACGGAGCACTGGGAGGTCCTTGGGCCCGACCAGGAGCTCGATGCTGCGGGCGACGCCCGGGGTCCGCCTGATGAGGCCGGCGCGTTCGAGGGTGAGCACCATCTGGTGCACGCTGGGCGGCGAGACTTGGAAGTGCCGCTGCATGTCGGCTTCCGCGGGCGGTTGGCGGAAGATACGGCTGTAGGCGTAGATGAAGGCCAGGCACTGACCTTGCTTATCGGTGAACGGGGGAGCCGGGGGCACGTGTCAAACAATTGATTCAGAGCCTGATTCGTCTGGGCCTCGCGATTCGCGAGGAGACCCGGATGAACATACGCTACCATGTCGAACTGAGCGAAGCCGAGCGATGTGAACTCACCGCGCTGGTGGGCAGCGGCAAGCATTACGCCCGCAAGCTCAAACGAGCCCAAATTCTGCTCGCCGCCGACAGCGGGCTCAGTGACGACGATATAGCCGCTGCTGTGGCTGTCGGCGGCTCGACCGTTTACAGGACCAAGCGCCGCTTCGTTGAAGGCAATCTCGAAGCCGCCCTGAACGAGGAGCCGCGGGCAGGCGCCGATCGTAAGCTGACCAGCAACGAAGAAGCCCTCCTCATCGCCACCACATGTTCGAGCCCGCCCGAAGGTCGCGCCCGCTGGACGCTGGAGCTGCTGGCTGGCGCGATGGTCAAGCTGACCGACCATGACAGTCTGTCGCGTGAAACCGTCCGCCGACGCTTGGCCGAGAACCATCTCAAGCCTTGGCAGAAGGACATGTGGTGCATCCCCAAGGTCGACGCCGAGTACGTCGCCCGCATGGAGGATGTGCTCGACCTCTATGCCGAGCAGCCTGACCCGAAGCGGCCGGTGGTCTGCTTCGACGAAAGCCCCACCCAGCTCATCGGCGAAGCGCGCCAGCCGATTCCGGCCGCACCGGGACGGCTCGAGCGCTTCGACTACGAGTATCGCCGCAACGGCGCCGTCAATCTCTTCGTCTTCCTCGATGCCCATCGCTCTTGGCGCAGGGTCAAGGTCACCAATCATCGCACCGCTGACGACTTCGCCCTTTGCATGCGCGAGCTCGTCGATGTCGACTTCCCAGAGGCCGAGCGCATCCGAGTCGTCCTCGACAACCTCTCCACCCACACCGCCGCCGCTCTCTACGCCGCATTCCCACCGGCCGAAGCGCGCCGCGTGCTCAGGCGGCTTGAGTTCCACTACACGCCCAAGCACGCCAGCTGGCTCAACATGGTTGAGATCGAGATCGGCGTGCTCAAAGGCCAATGTCTCGATCGCCGCATCGAAAGCTGCGACCGGCTCGTTGCCGAGATCGACGCATGGCAGTCCCAGCGAAACCAAAGCGGCGCTCGAATCAACTGGATGTTCTCCACCGACAAGGCCAGAACCAAAATGGCGCGCGCCTATCCCGATCCCTCGCTCAAAGAGTCGTAATCACTGTGCAGGAGAACTAGTTGGCGGCGATGAGCCAGACGTCAAATTCCTGCTATCGTGGTCATCGCTTTCCCGCTGAGGTCATCGCCCATGCGGTTTGGCTCTATTTCCGTTTCCCTCTCAGCCTGAGAATGGTCGAAGATCTTCTGGCCGCCCGCGGTATGATCGTCAGTCACGAAACCGTCCGGCGTTGGGTTGAGAAATTCGGCCGAGACTTCGCCAACGAAGTGCGCCGGCGCGCGCCGCAATTCGGCGACAAGTGGCATCTCGATGAGGTCGTGGTCGCCATCAATGGTGAAAAGCACTGGCTTTGGCGCGCCGTCGATCAGGACGGCTTTGTCCTCGACGCTTTGGTTCAGAGTTGCCGCGACCGAGGCGCCGCCGAACGCCTGCTTCGCAAGCTCCTCCGCAAACAGGCCCGCGCTCCGCGTGTCTTGGTCACCGATAAGCTCGGTTCTTACGGCGCCGCGCGCACGGACATGGGCATGAAGTTCGAGCATCGCCAGCATAAGGGACTGAATAATCGGGCCGAAAATTCCCATCAGCCAACGAGGCGGCGAGAGCGGATCATGAAGCGGTTCAAATCGCCGCGGCAACTGCAGCGCTTCATCTCGATCCATGATCCCATCGCCAACCTCTTCCACTTTCCCCGCCACGCCCTCTCAGCATCTGACTATCGAGCGCTTCGCGCCGACGCGCTGAACGCGTGGAAGGACATTGCCGGCGTCCAGATCGCCGCATAGCCCGGGCGCGCCATTTCAGCATCGTCGCGAGCTTCGCTCAATAAGTTGACGATGCCAACGAGCTAGGGATAGAAACCCATTTATAGTTTGCATTGACTTTTTTAACATGGTACCTCAGAAACTGAGCAATATACATCACTTCTGATGCGATTCGCATGATAACTGCGGGCCAAATGCGCGCTGCGCGAGCATTGCTCGGAATTGATCAACGCAAGCTTGCTGAATTGTCCGGGCTGTCCCTGCCCACGATTTCAGCGCATGGAAGCCAGCGAGGACACGATCCGCGGCAACGTCGAATTGTTGATGAAGCTTGTCGCCGCGTTCGACGGCGCGGGTATCGAATTGATCCCCGAGGGCGCGACCAGCCCAGGGGGCGGTCGCGGTGTGCGGCTGAGGGCGCGATGATGGCGGTCGTCCTCATCCTCTACTGCGTCGCGGTGCTGCTCGCCACGAGCGTTCTGGCAGTGTGGCTTGCGCCCCCGGGAAGACCCATCGTCTACGGCGCAAGCCTTGTTGCTTCGCTGCTGTCGCTTGGCGCCGCGCTAGATGTGCTGCTCGGCGGCGCCGCTGGCTCGTCCGTCAGCCTGCCGCTCGGCCTGCCGTGGCTCGGCGCGCATTTCCGCATCGACGCGCTCGCCGCTTTCTTTCTGGTCGTAGTCAATCTCGGCGGCGCGGCAGCAAGCCTGTTCGCGCTCGGCTATGGTCGTCGTGAGGAAGCGCCGCAGCGCGTGTTGCCGTTCTATCCCTCTTACCTCGCCGCAATGAACCTCGTCTTGCTGGCTGACGATGCCTTTAGCTTTCTGGCTGCCTGGGAGTTCATGTCGCTCACCTCATGGGCGCTGGTGGTGGCGCACCACAAGGAACCGGAGAACATCCGCGCGGGTTACATTTATCTGTTGATGGCCAGCTTCGGCACGCTGGCCCTGCTGCTCGCTTTCGGCCTGCTCGCCGGCGGCAACGGCGCCTACGCGTTTGCGGCGATGCGCGCGGCGCACCCGTCCGCCGGACTCGCCGCGCTGGTGTTGATCTTCGCGCTCGCCGGCGCCGGCTCAAAGGCCGGCGTAGTGCCGCTCCATGCTTGGCTGCCGCTCGCGCATCCGGCCGCGCCCAGTCATGTTTCCTCTCTGATGAGCGCCGTGATGACAAAGGTTGCGGTGTACGGTTTCATTCGCATCGTGTTCGACCTGCTGGGACCGCCTGATTGGTGGTGGAGCATGCTTGTGCTCGCCGTCGGCGGCGTCACCACGGTGATGGGCGTGCTGTATGCGCTGATGCAGCACGATCTCAAGCGCCTCCTTGCCTACCACACGGTGGAGAACATCGGCATTATCTACATCGGGCTTGGCCTCGCGCTGGCGTTCGAGGCGTATGGCATGCCTTTGGCCGCCGCGCTGGCGCTGACCGCAGGCTTGTTTCATGTATTCAACCATTCCGTCTTCAAGAGTTTGCTGTTCTTCGGCGCCGGCGCCGTGCTCAATTCAACGGGCGAAAGGGACATGGAGCATCTCGGCGGGCTCATCCACCGCATGCCGCACACGGCTTTCGTGTTTCTCGTCGGCTGCGTTGCGATCTCGGCGCTGCCGCCGCTCAATGGTTTCGTGTCGGAATGGCTGACGTTCCAGGCCATCCTGCTCAGCCCGCAATTGCCGTCGTGGGGATTGAAATTCATGGTTCCCGCCGTTGGCGCACTGCTGGCGCTGTCGGCGGCATTAGCGGCGGCGTGCTTCGTCAAGGCGTTCGGCATAAGTTTCCTCGGCCGCCCCCGCACGCCCTCCGCCGCGCAGGCGAAAGAGACCGATACCAATTCGCTCGCCGCGATGTATTTTCTGGCCGCGCTCTGCCTCGTCGCCGGCATCCTGCCAGGCCTGTTCATCGACGCGCTGGCGCCGGTGACCAAGAGCCTGGTCGGCGTCAGCATGCCGTATCAGGCCGGCGTGGAATGGCTCTCGATCGTTCCGATCGCCGAAAGCCGCAGCTCCTATAACGGGCTGTTGGTGTTCCTCTTTGTTCTGATGTCCGGTTCGATCACGGCCTTTGCCATTCATCGACTGGCCTCGAATAGGCTGCGGCGCGCGCCGGCCTGGGATTGCGGCTACCCTGACGCCAGTCCAGCGACGCAATATACGGCGTCGAGCTTCGCTCAGCCGATCCGCCGTGTTTATGGCGCAACCGTGTTCCGCGCGCGTGAGATCGGCGAAATGCCGCCGCCCGGCTCGACCGCACCGGCCCGGTTCCATGTCGATCTCCGCGACCTAATCTGGGACTTCGCCTATGCGCCGATCGCCATCGGCATCGCCTTTACGACTGAACACCTGGACGTCCTGCAATTCCTCACCATTCGCAGCTATCTCGCGCTGGTGTTCACGGCCCTAGTGTTGCTGCTTCTGGTGCTAGCGATATGGCCTTGATCCGCGATTTCGCTTTGCAAGGCGCGGAGATGCTGCTGGTGCTGCTGCTGAGCCCACTGCTCACCGGCTTTGTGCGCAAGGTGAAAGCGCGATTGTTGCGCCGAAAAGGCCCACCGCTAATACAACCTTATCACGACCTGATCCGGCTGATGCATAAGGACGTGGTGCTGGCAGAGGGCGCCTCTTGGCTGTTCCGCGTCATTCCCTACATCATTTTCGTCGGCACCTGGGTGGCGGCCTCGCTGGTGCCGACTTTCCGCACCGGCTTGCTGTTTTCCTGGTCGGCAGACCTGATTGCTATCATTGCGCTGCTCGGCAGCGCGCGCTTCTTCCTGGCGCTTGCCGGCCTCGATGCCGGCACGAGCTTCGGCGGGATCGGCTCAAGCCGCGAGGTGATGATCGCTTCGCTCTCCGAGCCGGCGATGCTGATGATCGTCTTCACGCTGGCGCTGGTGGCCGGCTCCACGCAGCTTTCCACCATGGCCGCTTTCATGGCGTCGGGCGAGGAGGGCTTGCGGGTTTCCCTGGGCCTCGCCCTGCTCGCGCTGATCATGGTGGCGATCGCCGAAAACGCGCGCATCCCGATCGACAATCCGGCCACGCATCTTGAACTCACCATGGTGCACGAGGCGATGGTGCTGGAATATTCCGGCCGGCATCTCGCATTGATCGACCTGTCGTCCGAACTCAAGCTCTTGCTCTATGTCTCGGTGATCGGGTGCCTGTTCATGCCTTGGGCCATCGCCGGACCGGACGCCAGCCCGCGCGCCATCGCGATCGGGCTCGCGGCCTACGTTGCGAAGCTCGTGGTCGGCGGCTTCCTGCTGGCCGTGTTCGAAACGGCGATCGCCAAAATGCGCGTATTCCGGGCACCCGCTTTCCTCGGCGCCGCGCTGATGCTCGGCCTGCTCGGCACATTGCTGCTGTTCGTCTCGCGGAGCCTGTAGACGATGCACAGCATCGCCTTCGACATCGCTCACATGCTGGCCGGCTCGCTGGTGTTGGTAAGCTTCATGCAGCTTTATCAGGATCGACTCTACGCGCTGCTCAATACGTTCGCGCTGCATGCCTTCATTTTGGCGGCGTCGGTCGCATGGCAGGCTTTCATCCAGGACGCACCGCATCTCTACCTGACGGCGGTGATTGCCCTGGTGTTCAAGGCCATCGTCATCCCGGTGGCCTTGCACCGAATCATCGTCAAGCTCGGCATCCACCGCGAGATCGAGACCGTGGTCGGCGTCGGGCCCACGATGCTGCTCGGCATGGGGCTGGTTGCGCTGTCCATGGTGGTGATGCTGCGGGTGACCGCCGACGCCGACCCGCTGGCGCGCGAGGATCTCGCCTTCGCGCTGTCGGTGGTGCTGCTCGGCCTCCTGATGATGGTGACCCGCCGCAACGCGGTGAGCCAGGTGATCGGCTTCATGTCGTTGGAGAATGGGCTGGTGCTGGCGGCGACGGGCGCTAAGGGCATGCCGCTGGTGGTCGAGATCAGCGTCGCCTTCTCGGTGCTGATCGCCTTCATCGTCATCGGCATCTTCCTGTTCCGCATTCGCGAACGCTTCGACACTGTGGACATGCAGGCGATGGACCGTTTTCGCGGGGAGCAGCGATGAGGTTCGACGCGCTCGAGGCGGTCTTGCTCATTCCTCTGATGGCGGCCGCGCTTCTGGCAACCCTGCCTGGCTATCGGCTCACAGCGGGGCTCAATGTCGTGGCCGCCTTCCTGACATTCCTCGCCGCCGCGTCGCTGTTCGTGGCCCAGCCTGCGTCCCGCGACTATCTGCTGGTGGATGACCTCAACAAGGTCTTTATCGTGCTCACGACATTTGTCGCCTTCACGACCAGCGTGTTCAGCGCGAGCTATATTGGCCACGAGATCGAGATCGGCCGGCTGACGCCGGCGTCGGTGCGCTTCTATCACGCCATGTATCAGGTGCTGATGTTCGCCATGAACTTGGCGCTGGTGGCCAACAATATCGGGTTGATGTGGGTTGCGATCGAAGTCGCCACCCTCACCACCGTGCTGATGGTTGGCGTTTATCGCACGCATGAGGCGCTGGAAGCGGCCTGGAAATATTTCATCCTCGGCAGCGTTGGCATCGCGCTGGCGCTGTTTGGCACCATCCTTGTCTACATGGCGGCGCGGCCGGTTATCGGCGAGGGCCTTTACGCCATGGTGTGGACCGTGCTGGTCGCACATGCGGCGAAATTCGATCCCGCTTTACTCAATGTCGCCTTCGTATTCCTGCTGCTCGGCTACGGCACCAAAGTGGGCCTGGCCCCGCTGCACGCCTGGCTGCCGGACGCCCACGCGGAAGGTCCGACACCGATCTCGGCGGTGCTTTCGGGTCTGCTGCTGAATGTCGCGCTCTACGCGTTGTTGCGCTTCAAGATGCTGCTTGCCGTCAACCCTGCGGCGCTCGCGCCAGGACCGCTGATGGTGACGATGGGGCTCATCTCCTGCGTCTTCGCCGCGCTGATGCTTTATCGGCGGCGCGACATCAAACGCATGTTCGCCTATTCCTCTATCGAGCACATGGGCATCATCGTGTTCGCCTTCGGCATGGGCGGCCCGCTCGCCAATTTTGCCGGTCTGTTGCATATGACCATGCATTCGCTGACCAAGTCGGCGATTTTCTTCTCGGTCGGCCACATCGCACAGGTCAAGGGCACGCAGAAGATTGCCGACATGGGCGGGCTGACAGTGACCCATCCGGTGCTCGGCTGGAGTTCTCGTGCTCGGCGTCGTGGCGATCGCCGGGCTTCCGCCGCTCGGCATATTCATGAGCGAGTTTCTGGTGTTGAGCTCGACTTTCGCGCGCCAACCGTGGCTGGCGGCGATTCTCGCGCTCGGGATTCTGGTCGCCCTCGGCGGCTTGTTCTCGCTGCTCAACAGGATTGCCTTCGGCGAGGCGCGCGGACCGACCGCGCCAGCGCACGCCTCCTACCTGCCGATGTTCGCCCATTTCGCCATCGTATTCGTCGCGGGAATCTACCTGCCGCCGCAGCTGGTCACCGGCTTCCGGAGCGTCGCCAGGCTGTTGGGATAGCGTCATGGGTGTGCTCGACACCATCAAGGTCCGTGAACAGGTCGAACGGCGCCGGCCCTGGCCACGCGCGATCGTGGGAGACGAGGGCTGGCGGCAGGCGATCGAACTTCTGGCGGACGGCCATTGCACAATGCTCGGCCTGTGGGGCGACGCTCCGGCCGTGCACATGGCCTTGCTCGACGAGACTTCCAGCGATATCGCCGTCATGAGCTACATCTGCGCGGACGGGACTTATCCGAGCGTCGGCGCGCGGCATCCGCCGGCGATTCGTCTCGAACGCGCCATCCGAGATCTGTATGGCCTCGATGCGATCGGCGCGCCCGATACGCGCACTTGGCTCGATCTCGGATTCTGGGACGTGCGCCACCCGCTTGGCGACCGCACAGCTGCGCGCAAGCCGGAACCTTATGCGTTCTTGCCGGCGGAGGGCGAAGGCCTGCATCAGATTCCCGTGGGCCCGGTGCATGCCGGAATTATCGAGCCGGGGCATTTCCGTTTCACCGCCAATGGCGAATACTTGGTGCGGCTGGAACAGCGGCTCGGCTATGTGCACAAGGGCATCGAATCACTGATGCGCGGCGCCACGCTTGACGCCGCCGCAAAGCTTGCCTCGCGCACTTCCGGCGACAGCGCCGTCGCTTATGCTTACGCCTTTGCGCAAGCCACCGAAGCCGCGCTGCAGGTCACGCCGCCACCGCGCGCGCTCTACCTGCGCGCGCTGATGGCCGAGCTCGAGCGGCTGGCGAACCACTTCGGCGACATCGGCGCCATCTGCAACGACGCCGCGTTCGCGCTGATGCATGCGCAAACCGGCATTCTGCGCGAGCGCTGCTTGCGCGCGGCCGAGGTCTGCTTCGGCCACCGGCTGATGATGGACGTCATTGCGCCGGGCGGCGTCGCGCGCGATATGGCGGCTGACGGTCCGGCGCAGTTGCGTGCGCTGCTCGTCGAATTCCGCAAGGTGTTTCCGCGGCTGATCGAGCTGTACGACAACACCGCTTCGCTGCAGGACCGCACCGTCGCCACCGGCATTGTGAAGCCGACCTTCGCGCGCCAGTTCGGCGCCGGTGGCTATGTCGGACGCGCTTCGGGCCGTAGCTTCGATGCGCGGCGCGCTCCCGGCTACGCGCCCTATCATGATCTCACATTCGAAGTGCCGGTGCTGGACGCCGGCGATGTCAACGCGCGGGTGTGGATCCGCATCCGCGAGGTCCAACACAGCCTGACGCTGATCGAACAGATTCTGGCACGCCTCCCCGATGGCCCGATCGCCGTCGCCGTCAATGGCAACGGAGAAACGTGCGAGGGCCTCGGTCTGGTCGAAGCCTTCCGTGGCGACCTGCTTGTCTGGCTGCGGCTCGACGGGAGGGGACGCGTGGAGCGCTGCCATTTGCGCGATGCGTCCTGGTTCCAGTGGCCGCTGTTGGAAGCCGCAGTCGAGGGCAACATCGTCGCGGATTTTCCGATCTGCAACAAATCATTCAACTGCTCGTATTCCGGACACGACCTTTAGGGCAAAGCCTATGCGCAAGACGCTGATCGAAAGCCTGACGCACGGACCGCTCACCGAGCCCGCCCCCCAACCCGATGAAGCCGCTGTCGCCGAGCTAACGCAGAGCGTCAACCGCGCCGCCCACACGAGGCTCGGTCGGTCTTTATCGATCCGCCATGTCGATGCCGGCTCATGCAACGGCTGCGAGCTGGAAATCCATGCGCTCAGCAATGCCTTCTACGATCTCGAACGTTTCGGCCTGCGCTTTGTCGCCTCGCCTCGCCACGCCGACGTGCTGACAGTAACCGGGCCGGTCACCAAAAACATGCGCGAGGCGCTTGAGCGGACGTACGCCGCAACTCCCGAGCCCAAGTGGGTGGTGGCGATCGGAGACTGTGCCCTGAATGGGGGTTGTTTCGCAGAAAGCTACGCTATTGCGGGCAGCGTCTCGCAAGTGATCCGAGTCGACCTGCACATACCGGGCTGTCCTCCGTCCCCATTGGACATCCTGAAAGGCCTGCTGGCGCTTCTACAATCCGCGAATTTGAAATCCGGAGCGATCTGACGGGGGAAGATGCGGTGGTTATTTCGTGCCGGCTTCGTAGCAGCTTTGGCTCAGATATTGGCCGTTACGGCGGCAACTGTCGCTGTCACGATCGCGCTTCGCTGTGGCCTGATGATACCGGCGTCAGGCGCAGCAGAATTGGAGCTGCAATCAGCAGTCCGTCTCTTGCTGTGCATCGATCTCTTGCTCGCTGTCGGCATTGCGCTCACGCGAAACCGGTTCATCGACCAGACCTCTGCGCGAATTCGTGAAGCAGCCCGTCGCTTTTATCCGCCTGCGCCCGATCGTGCATGCAAAGCTCTTTTCGTTCAGCTGGGGGCCGCTTCTGCCGGTCTTGCCGTTCTTGCTCTTCGTCCGCCCCCCGGGTTGTTGATCCAGGCGGCTGACACGTGGGGATGGGGTCCGGCGGTAATGCTGATGTGGCCGGGCGTGATAAGCGTCGGCGTTGCTGCCTTCGGCGCGAATGCACACGCGGCTCGCAGGGCGTTCTAGCTGCGCTGACATACCTAACGCCAGAAGAGGTCGACACGCGTTATCGAGTGATTTGCTTGTGACTGACAGGTCAAGTCGGCCCTTGACCTCCGGCTGTAGCAGACGCTGCCGTTTTCCGGGTTTCGCTCATGGCACGCCCCTCGGTCGCAGTCACATTAGCACGTAAACGGCATCGTCAACTTATTGAGCGAAGCTCGCGACGATGCTGAAATGGAGCGCCCGGGCTATGCAGCGATCTGGACGCCGGCAATGTCCTTCCACGCGTTCAGCGCGTCGGCGCGAAGCGCTCGATAGTCAGATGCTGAGAGGGCGTGGCGGGGAAAGTGGAAGAGGTTGGCGATGGGATCATGGATCGAGATGAAGCGCTGCAGTTGCCGCGGCGATTTGAACCGCTTCATGATCCGCTCTCGCCGCCTCGTTGGCTGATGGGAATTTTCGGCCCGATTATTGAGTCCCTTATGCTGGCGATGCTCGAACTTCATGCCCATGTCCGTGCGCGCGGCGCCGTAAGAACCGAGCTTATCGGTGACCAAGACACGCGGAGCGCGGGCCTGTTTGCGGACGAGCTTGCGAAGCAGGCGTTCGGCGGCGCCTCGGTCGCGGCGACTCTGAACCAAAGCGTCGAGGACAAAGCCGTCCTGATCGACGGCGCGCCAAAGCCAGTGCTTTTCACCATTGATGGCGACCACGACCTCATCGAGATGCCACTTGTCGCCGAATTGCGGCGCGCGCCGGCGCACTTCGTTGGCGAAGTCTCGGCCGAATTTCTCAGCCCAACGCCGGACGGTTTCGTGACTGACGATCATACCGCGGGCGGCCAGAAGATCTTCGACCATTCTCAGGCTGAGAGGGAAACGGAAATAGAGCCAAACCGCATGGGCGATGACCTCAGCGGGAAAGCGATGACCACGATAGCAGGAATTTGACGTCTGGCTCATCGCCGCCAACTAGCCCAAAACCATCGACAAATCGTCAACGTGACAGTCCTAGTTCGAGCATCGCCAGCATAAGGGACTCAATAATCGAGCCGAAAATTCCCATCAGCCAACGAGGCGGCGAGAGCGGATCATGAAGCGGTTCAAATCGCCGCGGCAACTGCAGCGCTTCATCTCGATCCATGATCCCATCGCCAACCTCTTCCACTTTCCCCGCCACGCCCTCTCAGCATCTGACTATCGAGCGCTTCGCGCCGACGCGCTGAACGCGTGGAAGGACATTGCCGGCGTCCAGATCGCCGCATAGCCCGGGCGCGCCATTTCAGCATCGTCGCGAGCTTCGCTCAATAAGTTGACGATGCCGTTATGTCCGGCCTGCGCCGGATCAGGCCCAACAGATAGTCGCGATGCGCCTCGATTCGGCGGGAGCGGCGGTCGCCGCCGGAAGGCGCCGGCCAAATCTCGCCCGTGGTATTGAACCGCTTTACCCAGCGCACCGCGCTCGCCACGCTCACTTTGAAACGCGCGGCCGCCTGATTGCGCGACAACCCGCCCAAGACCACCGCCTCGACCACGCGCTCGCGAAGATCGTTGGAAAGACCCATCCCCCGCCGTCCCCATTCTCGCAGTGAATGAGGAAGCAGAAATTAACCGATTCGGGAATCCCCCCGCCGATTCAATCCGTTCGGATACTGCTCTAACTCGCGATACGGAGGGTTAGGCGGCGTAAGAACATCAAAGGCGCCTATTTGGGTCTGCAGCCTTGCATCCGTTACGAGTTCGATGAACTCGGACGAACGATGCGGGTGTCGAAGCCGTGCCTGAGCTAGCGCGCTGCTCTTACCTGCGCTCAGAAGTCGGCGATGTTGCTCGATGACATCGCTCTCGTGAACCTCACGCTGGCGCTCAAGGCTTAGAAAAGTCGGGTCGGCCAAGACAACGCCGCGAATGGCGGCGCCGACTTCGCTCGCCACAAGAGCCGCAGTCATGCCTCCCATCGAATAGCCAAGCAGAACCAGAGCGGCAAGGCCGAGCGCTTCGATGAGTTGAATGACGTCGCTTGCGTGGTCGCGATACAGATATCCATGAAGCGGTGCGCTCGACTTTCCGTGACCTCGGGCGTCTGGCGCCACGACGTCGTAGTCAGCTTCGAGAGCGCGCGCCAAAGGAGTTCCAGCAAGCCCCGCTCCCGGTCAATCCGTGGAGTGGGATCAACGGGGGCTTGTGTCCGCCTGTTCTCAGATAGTGGATGTTGACGCCGTTTGCTTCGCAGACTCCGCCAATCCAGTTTGTCATTGAGGCGACCGCATGGCCAATGTTCGACCTTTTCGATGGGGCGGCCGCTTTCCCCCTCGAAATCAAAACATTCTCGGTTGATCTTGTTGCGAAGGAACGGCGGCTGTCGGCTTCCCCCGCGGGCGATTTGTCACAATGCCCTCTTCCGTTCCGAGCCCCTTCGTGAGCACAGGCGCCCTTGGTCTTGTGGATCGCTAACGGAAGTGCTTGAGGAAATCGTCCATGAGGTGTTCGGCTTTGTCCTTGGTGTCCAAGATCTGGAGCATGTGATGGGAGCGCTCGTTGGTGAGGTAGGGGGCTGAGGAAAACCATCCTCCATCGACCACGATGTCGGTCCCAGTGATGTAGGAAGACTCGTCGCTGGCGAGGAACAAGGCCGTAAAGGCGATCTCCTCCGCCTTGCCGCTCCTGCGCAGCAAGACAGTGTTATTCATTACGCTGGATTGCATCTTTTTGACGATCGGATTTGAGCTCATCGCCGCTGTGAGGTCGGTTTCGATCCAACCGGGCTGGATGACGTTGCAGCGAATTCCCCAGTCGGCGTAGACATATGCCGCGGACCGCGACAGTCCTTCAAGCGCCCACTTTGAGGAGGAGTAGCCGGTTCCGAAGTTGCCGGTGATGCCCGCAACTGACCCGATGTTGACGATCGAGCCTCCTCCGGACTCCTTGATTAATGGAGCGCAGGTCTGAATGCCCCTTAGAGTGCCGGTGACGTTGATCTCGAAGAGCTTGTTCCATTCGTCAATGTCGACCTTGGGGAACCGAACCAGGGCGTTGCTGCCAACGATGTTCATAAGAACATGCAACGCTCCCGCTTGCTCTTTGACGTAGGTGACGGCGGCGCCCCACTGCTGCTGTTTTACCACATCGAGTTCCACGAAGTGGGCCTTGCCGCCGGCTTCGTTGATCTCCGCGGCTAAGGCGTCGCCGCGCTCCTCATTGCGGCCGGCGATGAACACGGTCGCGCCCTCTTTTGCAAACAGGCGAGCGGACGCGCGACCCATGCCGCCGTAGCCACCAGTGATCAACGCCACCTTGCTCTCAAGCCTCATGACGCACGCTCCATAACATCGGCGGGTTGTTCCTCAAGTCAGACTTCGATCCGCGCTGCAATAAGGATCGTTCGAGGCCTTGCCGTGGTGTCAAGAACGAACGCTCGTGGGTGTTCGGGCGTCCGCTCCTGTCCCCAAAAGCGGAAGCGTGCGCAAATCCAAGATTTTGGCGCCAGTGCGAACGAGGTGGCTTTAGCTTCGGCGGGCGCCTACAATCAAGGGCTGGCGCTCCGGGACAGCGCCACCGCCGCTGATCCTACGGACGCGCTGTCAAAGGCGCTCCGCAGTCGAATGGTGCTGCTCGGCCGGGCGATCTACTTCGGCGTGCTGAACGCCCTGGTGACGTCCGCGCTCTTGATTGGGCGTTTGCCTCCGCGCTGTTAGGGATAGGACATGGCGCCCTCGTCGCCATCATGTTTGTCGCGGCGCTGGCGCTCCTGATGGCCTGCCTCATTAATCTGGCGCTGGAAATCCGCATCCAAATTGCGACGATGGCCCTCGACTGACGAGGCGCTAGGCGATCCGACTCATTCAAGGTTTCAGCTTACAGCGTGTCGATCGTCTTCGCGACGCCGTTGAGCGCCGCGCCCGGTTCGTCGATCAGCGCCGCCGCGATGAGGCGCGCCATCCACTGGGCGCCGTCCTCGCGCAAGGCGAGCTTGGGCGCCTTCGCCATCACGCGGTCGAACTTGCTCATTCCCCGCGTATGCGTGTCGGAATAGCCCTTGACCAGCCGACGGCAGCGCAGGATTTCGACCGCCAGATCATAGTTCTTCGGCAGGATGTCGGCCGCTTGCGCAAGCCACGCCTCGCGATGCTCTGTTTCCCGCTTGTGCCTGAGGCTTGAGCGCCGCATTGGTCTTAAGGCCGCGACGCAATAAAGCTGCAGGAAGCCGCCGATCCGCCCGACCGGCACGCGGCGCCCGCGATTGACGATACGGTCGAGCATTCGGAACAGGAAGGGCTTGCCTTCGACGAAAGCGCCAAGCGACGCGGGCATCATGCCACAGATCTCCTCCCCGCGCGGATGGAGATACTCCGTCGCGTAGACAAGCTGATCGGGCGCCGCGCCCGCCTCTTCACGCAGGCGGGTGAATCGAGACGGGCGCAATTTGATGTCGGCGACGCGGATGACGTCGTCATAGGCCATGGCGACGGCGAGCCGCTTCGCCGCTTCCGCCGTGAAGGCGAAATTTTTCGGAGCGCCGCCATTGGCCGCGTCGAGCGCGGTCAGCCTTTGGAGCCGGTCGATATATTCGTCGCCGTAAGCCACGTCCTGGAAATCGACGATGCGTTTCAGCCCTGCGAAGGCCAGCAGGCGGGCGCTTTCCGGCAATTCCGTGCGCAGGCGGCCGACGAGGCGGTTGAGCTCGGGATGGCCCGAATCCTCGGGCAGGTCGTCGAGGCGCTTGGCGGGCCCGGTCTTCGGCGCCTCGCGTTCGCCTGCGCGAGAGCGATCATAGGCGTCGGCGAAGGCGGCGAGGCTTGCGTTGGCGCCGCGCGCGCCTTCGCGCACGATCGCCTCGTAGGCCGACCGCTCGAACGGCAGCGCGCCCGAGCCTGCGAGCGCGCCAAGCATCGCGGCCGAGATCACGGTGCCGCGTTCGACCGCGAGCTTCTCCATGTCGAAGGCGATGGTCCGCCGCGCGGCGAAATCGAGCCCATCGACGACCACCAACGGATTGCCGACGCCGTCGCCCGGTTTCTCCTTCTCGACCACCGCGTAAGCGCGATGGGTCGAGGCGATGAGCGTCGTCTTGTCCGGCGTCACCAGTCCGCGCAGAACTGAGCGGCCAGCCTCCATGAGCTCCGCCGCCATCACCACGTCGACGTCGCCGGGCGTCGGCATGAGCGAGAAGACAGGCGCGACCCCGTTTCGCGGCGGCAGCGTCTCGATGTAATAGATCGTTGCGCCGGTGCGTTGCGCGACGCCCGGCACCGATGTCGATTGCGCAGCCCAGCCCTCGTGCTCGGCGACCTCGACGATCCAGTCCGCCAGCACCCCGCCGCCCTGTCCGCCCATGGCGAGAATGGCGATGGTCAGCGGCTTCTCGAGCGAGATCGGTCGCCGGACTGCCGCCTCGTCACTCATCGGCGCCGCCGACCGCGCGACTCCCCTCTCCTACGGGAGAGGGGTTGGGGGTGAGGGTTTGCCGGCGCGACTCCCTCATCCGGCCGACCGATAGCCCGTCCGGAAGGACGGGCGTCCTTCCGGATGCCCTGCGGTCGGCCACCTTCTCCCTGAGGGAGAAGGGAACGCGATCCGGTCGCAATCCGCTCACGCCATGTCTTACGCAAAGGCGATCCGGCGGGCTTCGCGGCGACGTTGCAGCCAGCCGATCACGCGCTCGCGAAAGGCAGCGAGCCGGCGGTCCCAGCGGCTGGGATTGAAGATGACCTCGGTGCGATAAAAGGAGGGACAGAGGACCGCAGCCTCCGCGACCTCGCCGCAATTGCCGCAGCCGACGCAGCCGTTGTCCACGGCGGCGACCGGATCGTCCTTGAGCGGATCGTCGGTGTGCTTCAGCGACAGCGACGGGCAGCCCGATAGGCGGATGCAGGCGTGGTCACCGGAGCAGATGTCCTCATCGACGCCGAAGCGCTCCTTCACCATGCGCTCGCCGGCGGCGACACTCTTCGAGAACAGGGGCCGCACGCGCCGCTGCTTGTTGAGCATGCATTCGGACGAGGCGACGATGATCTTCGGCCCCTCGGTCTTCGTCGTCAGCGCCTCCCGCAGCGTGTCGCGCATCCTGGCGACATCGTAGGTCCGGTCGATCTGCCTGACCCAGGTCACGCCAACGCCCTTGACCGCGTCGACAATGGAATTGTTGGTCTTGCGGCGCGGATTGAGGGCGCGCGACGAGGGAATGTCCTGGCCGCCGGTCGCGGCGGAATAGAAGTTGTCGACGATGAGGGTGACGCCGTCCTGCTTGTTGAACACGGCGTTGCCAATCGAGGAGGCGAGGCCGTTGTGCCAGAAGCCGCCGTCGCCCATGACCGAAATGACGCGCCTGTCCGCTTTCACATTGAACGCCGAGGCCGAGGCGGGCCCGAGGCCGTAGCCCATCGTCGTCGCGCCAATGTTGAAGGGCGGCAGGATCGAAAACAAATGGCAACCGATATCGGCCGAGATGTGATGCGGTCCGAGCTCTTTCTCGACCAGTTTCATCGCGGCGAAAATAGGACGCTCCGGGCATCCGATGCAAAAGCCGGGCGGGCGCGGCGGCACCGCCTTGGCGAGCGCCTTGACCTTCTCATGCGCGAGAATCGGCGCGGGATCGGGGACCGGCGGCTGATTGCGCAAGAGCTCGGGCGCGTGCTCGACAAGAAAGGCGCGCAAGCCCGAAACCATCACCGGGGCAGTGTATTCCCCGCCCATCGGCAAAACGTCTTTGCCAGCGACCTTCGTCTGCATGTCGCGGCGGCGCAACAACGTGTTCAGCGCCTGCTCGAGATAGTCGGGCGCTCCCTCTTCCACCATCAGCACTGCTGACTTGCTGAGGCAAAATTCGACCATCTCGTCGTCGATGATCGGATAGGCGACGTTGAGGACATAGATCGGGACCGAAGACTCACCGTAGACGTCGGCGAGGCCCACTTGCTGCAAAGCGCGCAAGACGCCGTTAAAGAGGCCGCCGAGCGTAATGACGCCGACCGGCCCTTGCCTGGGGCCGAAGAATTCGTTGAGCTTGCGGCTCTTGATGAATTCGACCGCGGCTGGCCAGCGCTTCTCGAGCTTCTCCTTCTCCTGCATGAACGAAGCGGGCGGAAGCACGATACGGTTGACGTCGCGGGACGGATTTTCCAGCGCTTGGCGAAGCGCGAAGGCGGGCTTCTTGTTGTCACTGGCCACGAATTGCCCGTGCACATGGCAAGAGCGGATGCGCACTTCCAGCATGACCGGCGAGTTCGAGGCTTCCGACAGTTCGAAGCCTTCTTCGACCATGCGGACGAGGGTGGGCAGGTTGGGGCGCGGATCGAGAAGCCAGATCTGCGACTTCATCGCGTAAGCGTGGCTGCGCTCCTGCATGATCGAGGAGCCCTCGCCATAATCCTCGCCGATGACGATCAGCGCGCCGCCGGTGACCCCGCTCGAAGCGAGGTTCGAGAGCGCATCGGCCGCGACATTGGTGCCCGCGGTCGATTTCCAGGTCACCGCGCCGCGCACCGGATACATGACCGAAGCCGAGAGCGTCGCGGCCGCGGCGGCTTCGGAAGCGGACGTCTCGAAATGCACGCCAAGGTCACTCATGACGTCCTTGGCGTCGGCGAGCACATCCATCAAGTGCGAGATCGGCGCGCCTTGATAGCCAGCGACATAAGCGACGCCAGACTGCAAGAGCGCCTTGGTGATCGCGAGAATGCCTTCGCCGCGGAAGATTTCGCCGGCTTGAAGTCGCAAGTCCTGAACTTCGCGCTCGAAGGACCTTTCCGCCATCGGCTCGCTCCCTTCAGGTCGGGTATTTATTTGCGTGAGCATATTTAGCGGCTCTTGCCCTGTCAACGACAGGCGCTTGCTCACGGAAAAGGCGAGCGCAAGCTAATGAATCGCGCAGGCGCGTATAAATTCCGCTTCATACAATTGAGCCGAAGCGCCTTGCCTCGCCAATTCCACTTTGTTAGCGTTGCGATTAACGGTCGGCTGAAAGTGGCACGCAAAATGCGAAGCCGCGAGACATGAGACCGATGGCTCGAATGAACTGGGAGGTCATGCATGACGGAGGTCACACGGCGCCAAACCCTCGCGCTCGGCGCGGGCGCTTTTCTTACCGACCTTCTTGCCGCGGGCGCCGTTCGGGCGGCCGGCAAGGACACGCTCACCATCGCTTATAACGTCAACCTGCCCTCATTCGATCCGACCGACGGTCCCTCCGCCGTCAATCCAAGCATCCAGGCGATCTATCGCTCCATCTTCGACCAATATATCGGCCAGGCGCCGGATCTTACGTTCAAGCCGGGCATCCTGACCGCGTGGGGCTGGAACGACGACAAGACGAAGCTTTGGATGGACGTTCGCCCGAACGTCAAATGGCACGACGGGTCGCCGCTCATGCCCGAGGATGTCGTCTGGTCGCTCGAACGCGCCGGCGCCAAGACCAGCGCCAATCCCATTTCCTTCATCTGGTCGACCGCAGGCAATTACAAGATCGACGGAAACCGGATCAATGCGGACGTTGTCCGCTTCGAGCCGACGTTCTTTATGTGGATGGCGTTCCTGACCGGCTATGTCCTGCCCAAGGCCTATTACGAGAAGGTCGGCGCGGAAGGCTTCGAGAAGAAGCCGATCGGCTCGGGCCCCTATATGGTCGACGAATATCAGGGCAACGCCTTCCTGCGGCTCAAGGCCAATCCCAACTATTGGGGCGGCAAGCCGGCGTTCGAGACGGTGATCTTCAAGTTCGTGCCCGACGCGACGACGCGGGTCGCCGAGATCGAGTCCGGCTCTTCCGACATCACGCTCGAAGTGCCCTACGAGGAGTTTGACCGCCTGAAGAAGGTCAAGGGCCTCTCGGGCGTGGCGACGCCGATCTCGGACATCGGCATGATCTTCATCACCAACAAGGAGCCGATGCTCGACAAGAACGTGCGCCTCGGCGCGATCATGGCGATCGACAAGAAGGCAATTGTCGAGCGCTTGTTGCGCGGCTACGGGGTGCCGATCGACACATTGGAAGCGCCGGAATATTCGGCCTTCGATCCCTCGATCAAGACGCCTTATGATCCCAAGAAGGCGGCCGAACTGCTGGCCGCCTCCGGCTACTCGCCGCAGAAGCCGGTCAAGTTTACGATCCAGACGACCCGTGGCTTCAAGCCGAAAGACTATGAGATGATCCAGGCGATCGTCGGCATGTGGCGTAAGGTCGGGATCGAAGCGGATATCGAGGTCTATGAGATCGCCAAGCACTTCGAGCTCAGAACCACCCACAAGCTCGCGCCCGCGGCCTTCTACAACTGGGGCGACGCGATCGGCGATCCGACGACCTCGACCGGCTTTGCGATGTTCGGCCCCTCGCCGCACTCGGCCTGGAAGACCGCCGATCTCGACGCCAAGATCGGCCCCCTTTGGGGCGAGAAGGACGAAAAGAAGCGCATCGACGGCTGGAAGGCCGTCGACCGGTACATCGCCGAACAGGGCTATGTCATTCCGCTCCTGCAATACGTCCAGCCAATCCTCTACAAGTCGGACCTCAAGGTCACGCCGAACAAGTCCGGCGCCTTGCAGCCGACGCTGGTGTCGCCGGCCGCCTGATTGGCCAGGCGATGATCGCCTTGGGCGCGGTCGCCTCAGGCGGCGCCTCACGCCTGCGAGGCGCTCGGGTGAAGCCCATGACGAAGCGATGATCGCGCTCGCGATCCTGCGGCGTCTCGTGGTGGCGCTCGCCACGCTCGCTGGCGTCGCGGTTGTCGTGTTCGTTCTCTTGAGGGTCGTACCCGGCGACCCTGTGGCGATGATGATCTCTCCCGGCGCGAGCGCGGCGGACGTCGCTGCGCTCCGGGCGCATTACGGCCTCGACGGGAGCCTGCTCTCGCAATTCGTCGTTTGGGTCCGCTATGCGCTCCGCGGCGACTTCGGAACCTCGATCTCGCTGCATCGCGATGTTCTCTCTTTGCTCGGCGAGCGGCTGCCGGCCACGCTCGAGCTCGCAACCGCCGCGCTTGAATTCGCGGTGATTGTCGGCGGGGCGGTCGCGATCGTTGGGGCGATGGCGCGGCGGACATGGCTCGAGTCGGTCATCGACGCGGTCAACGGACTTCTGCTCGCCATTCCCGATTTCGTCTGGGCGCTCGCGCTCGTGCTCACCTTCGGGGTTGTGTGGCCGCTCCTGCCGCTGACGGGGCGGGTCGATCCGACCGTCGCCGCTGGCATGGCGACGCCCTTCTATTTCGCCGAGAGCATCTTAAGGCTCAGATTTGACGTGTTCTTCGACCTCCTCAGGCACCTCGCCATGCCGACGCTGGCGCTCGGCCTCCCTCTCGCGGCGGTGATTGCGCGCGTGCTGAAAGGCGCGCTCGACGAAGCCATGGCGCAGGACTATGTGCTGCTCGCTCGCCTGAAGGGCATGTCCGAGTTCAGGCTCGTCATGCAGGAAGCGTTGCGCAACGCCATTGGCCCAACCCTCGCGCTGACTGGCGTTCAGTTCACATTCCTTATCGGCGGTACTGTAATCATCGAGCGCATCTTCGCCTATCCCGGCATCGGCAACATGGCGATCGAGGCGGTGATCAATCGCGATCTGCCATTGATTCAAGGGCTCGTGCTCGTGTTCGCGATCATCTTCATCCTGATCAACATCGCGGTCGACCTCCTGGTCGCGCTGTTCGATCCGAAACTGCGCCATGCTTGAGCGCCAAACCGACCGAAGAGCGCGGCGCCCATGACGGAGGCCTCCGCTTCTTCTGTTCTCGCCGCGTCCGGCCCGAGCCTGGTAATGCGACGCCTGCGCGCGCTCATCGCCGAGCCGAAGGTGACGATCGGCGGCGGCTTCATTCTGGCCCTGATTGTGATCGCAATTTTTGCGCCGTGGATCGCGCCGAAGAATCCGCTCGACCAGGACCTATTGCTCGCTTCGCTGCCGCCAGCGGGGCTCACCGGGGCGCAGCCCGGCTATGCGCTCGGGACGGACGATCTCGGCCGGGACGTGCTTTCGCGCCTCATCTTTGGCTCGCGGATCGCGCTGATCGTGGCCTTCGTCGCCGCGAGCCTCGCAGCGCTCGCCGGCACAGCGCTCGGGCTGCTCGCCGGCTGGTATCGTGGCTGGGTCGACGGCGCGATCTCCCGGCTTGTCGATGTGTGGATGGCGTTCCCGCCGGTCTTGCTCTCAATCCTTCTGGTTGCCGTCCTCGGCGCCGGCGTCGGATCGGTCATCGCGGCGATCGCGATCATCGACTGGACGCGCTTCTGCCGGGTTGTACGCGCCGAGACGATGGCGCAGGCGCGGGCCGACTATGTCACTGCGGCCCACGCCATCGGGTTCCCGCCGTTCCATATCCTTATGCGCGAGATCCTGCCTAACGTGATCCCCGCGCTGCTGGCGCTTGTGAGTTCTCGAGATGGGCATTGCGGTCATCGTCGAGGCGATCCTCTCGTTTGTCGGCCTGTCGGTGTCGTCGGACACGCCGACCTGGGGCGGCATGATCGCCCAAGGCCGGCAGGCCATCCATGAGGCTTGGTGGGTGTTCGCCGCGCCTCTCGCCGCGCTGTTCGCGACCGTGCTGGCCTTCAACCAGCTTGGCGACGGATTGAGACGGACGCTTGATCCGGTGCTCAGGCGATGACGGCGCCGATCCTCTCGATTCGGGCCTTGAGCGCGGTCTCGGAGCTCGAGGACGCGCAGCCGATCCTGCGGAATGTGAGCTTGGACCTCGCGCCCGGCGAGACGCTCGGGCTGGTCGGCGAAAGCGGCGCCGGCAAGTCGACGATCGCCAAGGCGCTGCTCGGCGTGCTGCCGCGCACGGTCAGGATTACGCACGGCGAAATCCTGTTCGAGGGGCGGGACCTGAGGACGGCGCCGAGGCGCGAAACGCGCGCGATCTTCGGCGACGCCATCGCGCTTGTGCCCCAGGACCCGATGACCGCTCTCAATCCCGGCCGGCGGATCGAGGCGCAGCTGACGGACGGCTTGCGTCTTCGCAGGGGCATGAATCGGCGCGCGGCCCACAAACGCGCGCTCGAACTGCTCGCCGAAGTGCGCATCGCCGAGCCTAAGCGCGTGCTGCGCTCCTATCCGCATCAATTGTCCGGCGGCATGCGCCAGCGCGTCCTGATCGCAGCGGCTTTCGCGCTCGAGCCCAAGATCATTGTCGCCGACGAGCCGACGACGGCGCTCGACGTGACGGTGCAGAAGCAGATCCTCCGCCTTCTTCGCCACATGCAGGAGGCTCACGGAACTGCGGTCATCTTTGTCACCCACGACCTTGGCGTGGTGGCGCAGATTTGCGATCGAGTGACGCTGCTGTTCGCCGGCGCGGTCATCGAGTCCGGCCCGACTGCGGACATTCTCTCCACGCCTCGCCATCCCTATACAAGCGCCCTGATCGCAGCGGGACCCCGATACGATCGGCCAGACGCGGGTCTTAAGCCGGTGCCCGAGGCTTTGGTCGCGCAAACGCGGCTCGAGGTCGCCGCTGCGGATCGCTAGGCCGAATGGCTCAGGATCTCATCCTCGCGAGCCGCATCGAGGTCGCCTATGGCGGGCGGCGGCGCCTGAACGGCGAACGTGTGGGCGGGGTCAAAGTCCTGCATGGCGTCGACCTGAGAATTGGGCGGGGCGAGACCATCGGCATCGTCGGCGAATCGGGTTCAGGCAAGACAACGCTCGGTCGCGCGCTGATGCGGCTCATCGACATCGAGGTCGGCAGCATCGCTTTCGAGGGACGCGATATCTCCTGCCTGCCCGAGGCCGAGATGCGGCCGCTCAGGCGGCGTATGCAGATGATTTTCCAGGACCCGATGACCTCGCTGAACCCACGCCATACGGTGAGGCGAATCCTGGTCGAGCCGCTTATCTTTCATCGCGTTGCGACCGACCGCGCCGACGCCGAGCGCCGGGTTCAAGGGTTCTTCGATCGCGTGGCGCTGCCGCTTTCCTGTCTCGACCGGACGCCGCACGAGCTCTCGGGGGGACAGCGCCAGCGCGTGGGCATCGCCCGCGCCGCGCTGCTCGAGCCGGACTTTGTGCTGGCCGACGAGATCGTCTCAGGCCTCGACGTATCGACGCAGGCCCAGGCGCTCAATCTTCTCAAAACGCTTACGCGCGACCTTGGCCTCGCCATGGCGTTCATCAGCCACGATCTTTCGGTGATCCGGGCCGTCTGCGATCGTGTCTATGTCATGAGGGCAGGGCGGGTGGTCGAGGAAGGCCGTTGCGAGGATGTCTTCGCCGCGCCGAAGAGCCGCTATACGCAGCTCCTAATCGACGCCATCCCGCTGCCCCAAATTGACCCCGGCTGGCTCGACCGCGACGTCGCGCCGGAGACCGAGTGATCGTGCATTTGGTTCTCACTCCAGCATTGAGGCCAGGACGTCGAACGCGCGGTCGATGTCGGCCCTGATCGCCGCTCTTGCCGAAGCCGCGTCGCCGCGCTGCAGCGCCTCGGTGGCGAGCCGATGGCTGGAATTGGCCGAGACGTAATTGCCCGAACCTTGAAGAAGATTGAAGTAGGGGCTGATTTGCAACCAGAGGCTCTCGATCAGCGCCACCGACACCGGCGAACCGGAGGCTCGGTAGATCGTAAAGTGAAACGAGCGGTTGGCTCTGAGATAGGCGGTCGTCTCGCCCGATGCGATCGCCTGATCCATGCGGGAAAGGTCGCGCTCGAGCGACGCGAGCCTGTCGGCGCCGATGCGTTTGGCCGCCCATTCGGTCGCCGCGCCCTCGATCTCGCGGCGCACATTGCGCAGATCCGTGAACCGCTCGAGCGTGATCGGCGGAACGCCGATGCTGCGTCCGGAGACTACGGTGAGCGCATTCGAGGCGGTGAGCCGCTTGAGCGCCTCTCGCACTGGCATGGCGCTGACCCCGAACGCCTCGGCCAAGCTTTGGATGGTGACGAGCCGGCCCGGCGGGATGTCGCCGTCAAGGATCAGACTCGCCAATCGGTTGTAGACGCGCTCCTGCAGGGTGTCGCGCGCAACGGGCGCGGCTCGAATATCCGCCTGAGCGACGGCCGCGACCGTCATTGCAACCGCCTGTCCAGTCTCGCGAGGCTCATTGCGCCTGCTGTCTTGCGTGCTTCATGATTTGTGATCTATGATCAAAAGTCAACGGCCGGCAAGGCCGCCAAGATGGGGAGGAGGACCCTGATGAGACTATCGTCCTGCGTCGTCGGCGCCGCCGCGGTTGGAGCCGCATTCCTGGCGACCGCCGGGATCTCCGCACAAGCTGCGGACAAGTTCAAAGTCTTTCTCAGCATGAGCTACATCGGCAATGACTGGCAGGCCGAGGCGGCGAATATGGTCAAGGCCATGGCCGACTACAAAACGCTTCGCGACAAGGTGGACCTGACCGTGCAGGTGGCGGGTCCCAACGCGCAGCGGCAGATCCAGCAGATCAACGCGATGGTCCAGCAAGGCGCGAAGGCGATCGTGGTTTATCCGATCTCGCCGACGGCGCTGAACCAGGTGGTGAAGAACGCCTGCGACAAGGGCGTTGTCATTTTCGCTTATGACGCCGAGATCACCGAGCCTTGCGCCTACAACACGCACATCGATCAGGACGAGGCCGGCCGGGTCACGGCGCAATGGCTGGTCGACAAGCTGGGCGGCAAGGGCAACATCGTGATCATGACCGGCGTGCCGGGAACCTCAGTCGATACGCAGCGCACAGCGGCGGCGAAGGCGGTCTTCGCCAAACATCCCGACATTCACGTTATTGGCGAGGCGGTCGGCATGTGGTCGCAGGCGGTCGCCCGCACCGAGCTTTCGAAAATCCTCGCCACCCACAATTGGAATGAGATCGACGGCTTGTGGATGCAGGTCGGTTGCTACACGGCGGCGTCGATGCAGGACGAGGCCGGCATCCCGGACAACAAGAAGAAGCCGTGCGCCGGCGAGGGATCGAACGGGCACCGCATTCAGATGCTGCCGGCGGGGACCAAGGTTGAGGGCGCCGCGGGCGCCTATCGGCCAATGGGATATCCGAGCATCTCCTACGCTTCACCGCCCTATTCCGGCGGTCTCGCGCTGAAGCTTGCCGTCGACAAGCTTGACGGCAAGGACGTGCCAAAGCTCACCAAACTGCCGCTGCCAGTCGTCACCAACGATACGATCAAGCTGTGCGAGGAAGGCACCTGGGCCGAGATGAAAGCTGGATGCAACGTGTTCAAGCCGTCCATCGTCTCCAATCCAGGCTGGTTCGCCTCGATCTTCTCCGAACAGACGCCTGAAATCGGCTTGGACGCGGCGCTGGTCGGCCAGCCCGAACACTGATCCTCGCATGAGGCGAGGCGAGCGTCTCCGCCTCGAAACCACAGGCTCGGCAGGCGGCGCAATGGGGACGGGCGCCGCAGGGATGCAAGGTGCGTTTATGACGGAGGCGTCCGACGGCGCGGCGGTGTCCGTCGTCAATCTGCGCAAGACCTTTGGCGCCACTGTTGCAGTCGACGACGTCTCCTTCACGATCGCGAAGGGAAGCGTGCACGCCCTGCTCGGCGAGAATGGCGCCGGCAAATCCACGATCGTCAAGCTTCTCTCCGGACTGATCCTGCCAGACGCTGGAAGCATCGAGATCTTCGGCCAGCCTGCGCGCCTGCGTTCGCCGCGCGTCGCCCACACCCTCGGCGTTCAGACGGCGTTCCAGGAAATGACGCTGGTCCGCGACCTGACTGTCTTGGACAATATGCTCCTGCCCTATGCCCCAATGGGGCCTGTCGGTTTGATCCGCCGTCGGACGGCCGCAGCGGCGTTGCGCGGACACTTTGCTTCGCTCGGATTTGATGTCGACCTCAATGCCGAGGTCGGCGATCTTGACCTCGCCGTGCAGCAAAAAATCGAGATCGCCCGCGCCGTTTACCGCAAGCCGCGCCTAATTCTGCTCGATGAGCCGACGTCGACCCTCGCTGGCCGAGACGTCGATTGGCTCCGCGACCTGATCGCGCGTCTCAAGAGCGAGGACGTCACCGTCGTCTTCATTTCGCACCGGATGCGTGAGGTGCGCGCGTTCTGCGATCGGCTGACCATCTTACGCAACGGTCGCCACATTACGACTAGTGCAGTCAGCGATTTCAGCGAGGAGCAGGTGGTCGAGATGATCGTCGGCCGCTCGATCGCGCAAACGTTTCCCCCGCGGCCTGCGGCGCGTCCGGCCGACGCTCCCGAAGTCTTCGCCGTGCGCAACCTCGCCGTAGGCCAGAAGCTGGAAAGCGCGAGCTTCGCCCTGCATCGAGGCGAGATTCTCGGCGCCGCCGGCCTTCAGGGAATGGGCCAGCTCGATCTGTTCCTCGCCTGTTTCGGCATGGCCGCGGTCCGCAGCGGAGAGATGCGGCTCGACGGCCGTCCGGTCATGATTGGCGCTCCGAGCGACGCGCTGCGGCCGAACGTCGGCATCGGTCTCGTGCCCGAAGACCGCAAGAGCGAGGCGCTGTTCTTGAATCTGTCCGGCAAGCACAACGCCTCACTGCCGGTGATCGAGCGGTTCGCCAGAGGCGGTCTCATCGATAAGACGCGGGAGGCAAACGTGGTTTCTCGCGTCTTTGAGCGCGTCGAAGTCGAGCGCCGAGCCCTATGGACGCAAGTCTCCGCCTTCTCCGGCGGCAATCAGCAGAAGATCGCGATCGCCAAATGGCTGTTGGCCGAGAGCCGCATCCTGCTTCTGTTCGATCCGACTCGTGGCATCGACGTCGGCACGAAGCATGAGCTTTACGTGCTGATGCGCAACTACGCCGAGGCGGGCGGAAGCATCCTGTTTCACTCGACCGAAATCCCCGAACTCGTTCATCTCTGCGATCGCGTGATCGTGCTGTACCGGGGCCGGTTGGTCGCCGAGATCGCGGCGAAGGACCTCACCGAACGCGCGATCATGTGGCCTGCGCTTGGCGGCGATATGCTGCGCGAGGAGGCTGTGGCGTGAGCGTTCGCGCCCTGGAGACCGCCGCGCCCGTCCGCTCGGCGCTCTGGCTGCGGCTCGCCCGCAGCCGTGGGCTGATCACAGCGGTCGTCGTTTTCCTGGCGCTGCTGCTCGTCGTCGACTCCGTCAATGTTTCACCGCTCTCCTATTTCGACGTGAGTTTCCTTGCGAGCGGCGGCGCGTCGCTCGCGATCGCCGCCTTCGGCGAGACCCTTGTCATCCTCATAGGCGGCTTCGATCTGTCTGCAGGCGCCGCGCTCTCACTCGTCAATGTCGTGTTGGCTGTGAGCATGAGCCCGACAAATCCCGATGCCTCGATCGTTCTGTGGACGCTGGCGGGGATCGCGGTTGGCATGGCGGTTGGAGCCTTTAATGGGCTCTTCATTGCCTTTCTGCGGCTGCAGCCCATCGTGGTGACGCTCTCTACGATGTTCATCGTGCAGGGCGTCACCTTGCTGGTCATGGAGAAGCCTGGCGGTTTCGTTTCCCCTTCGCTCGGAAGCTTTTACCTGGGCGACGCAATTCCGAACAGGCTGCCGATGCCGATCGTGCTTCTCGCAGCGCTAGTCGCGTTCTGGCTGTGGCTCAAAAACACGCGGTTTGGAACCGCGATCTACGCCGTTGGAAGCGACGCCGACGCAGCCACCGCGACAGGCGTCCGCGTCATGCTGGTGCGCTTTGGCGTCTACGTGCTCGCAGGCGGCTTTTATGGTCTTGCCGGTGTCTTCATCAGCGCGCAGACGGGGTCAGGCGATCCGCTGGTGGGCAACCCCTTACTCTTGTCGATCTTCGCCGCGGTTGTGGTCGGTGGCACGCGCCTTGGCGGCGGGCGTGGCGGCCCGATCGGCTCGATCGTCGGCGCCTACATCCTGATGATTGTCGTCAACATCCTGCTCGTGCTGAACGTGTCGGCCTACTACTCCAGTATCGCGGAGGGACTGATCCTTTTGCTCGCGGTGCTGGCGTCGTCCATTTCGCGCGATTCGACCTTGTCCAGTCAGATCCGCAGCGGGCTCGTCAATCTCAAGGCTTGGCGAAAGGGCATGCTGCCCAGCCAGATCGGCGGCGGCGACCGGCGTCTTGTTGTTGGAGGTTTGAGCGAAGTCGCCTCGTCTCCGTTCTCGGGAACAACCTGGTTCACGCGCCACGCTCAGACTCTGCGCTACGCGGTGCCGGCCTATGTCTGCTTCTTGATTGTCCTCTTTGTGACGCAACTGACGCTCGGCCATGCCATCACCAACTGGCGCTACTGGGACGCGCTTGCGGTTCTTTCAGGGTTCCTCGCCATCCTGGCGCTTGGTCAGGGGACGGTCATACTAACCGGCGGCCTCGACCTATCCGTGCCATGGACGATCGGTTTCTGTGGGATCCTGCTTGCCGGCCTGGTGCAAGGGTCGGACGCGGCCCTCCTCTATGCGCTGCCGGCGGTTCTGGTTCTGGCTTGTCTCATTGGGTTCGCCAACGGCGTTGGCGTCGTCGCGCTGGGATTGTCGCCGATCGTCGTGACGTTGGCTATGAACGGCTTCCTCCAGGGCGCCGCGCTGCTCTATTCCCATGGGACGCCGGCCGGCTTCGCCTCGCCGCTCTTGCGCTGGTTCATGACCGGACACGTCGTAGGCATCACGCCAGTCGTCTTTTTCCTCATTGCCTTCGTCATCTTCGCGGTGGTCCTTCTATCGGACACGCCGTTCGGTCGGCGGGTCTATGGGATTGGCAATGGAATTCGCGTTGCCCGCCTCTCGGGGATTGCAGTCGGGCGCACAATTATCCGCGTCTACATGCTGTCCGCACTCTGCTCGGCGCTTGTCGGCATTCTGCTCACCGGCTTTTCCGGGCAGGGGAGCCTCGGCATGGGCGACGACTATCTCCTCCCGTCAATCGCAGTCGTGGTGGTCGGCGGCGCGCTGATCACGGGCGGCCGGGGTAGCTATCTCGGCATGCTTGGGGGCGCGCTGCTGTTGACGTCGCTGCAGACTCTGCTCGCCGGCACCACGCTGCCCTATGCGACGCGAACCATCCTGTTCGGCCTTGTCGTCCTCGTTGCGGTCATGGCGCTACGCGACAGGCGCGCCTGATTACCGGAGTGACTGAATGAGCGATCCCGCTGACATCTTTGCTCTTCCCGAGAAGCTCCGCGTTCTGGTCACGGCCGGCGCATCGGGCATTGGGCGTGCGGTCGCCGACCTGCTGATAGCGCGTGGCGCGCAGGTCCATGTTTGCGACGTCTCCGACGAGTTCCTCACAGACTACCGCGCCGCCCATCCCAAAGCTGGAGTCTCGAGGGCTGACGTCGCTTCCGACAGCGACGTGGCCAGTCTGTTCAATGACGTCAAAGCCTCCCTTGGCGGACTCGACGCGTTGATCAACAACGCGGGGATCGCTGGGCCAACCGGCGGCGTCGAGGATATCAAACCGGAAGATTGGCGGCGCACCATTGACGTCTGTCTGACAGGGCAGTTTCTCTGCGCGCACTTTGCTGTGCCGTTGCTCAAGGCCGCCGGCGGAGGCGCGATCGTCAATTTGTCCTCCGCCGCGGGACGGTTTGGCTACGCATTCCGGACACCCTACTCGGCGGCCAAATTTGGCGTTATCGGGTTGACCCAGAGCCTCGCCAAGGAGCTCGGACCCGCCAACATTCGCGTCAATGCGATTCTGCCAGGCATCGTCGAGGGACCGCGCATGACCGGAGTGATCGCGGCGCGGGCCAAACAGACCGGGGTCAGTTACGAGGCGATGGAAGAGACTTATCTCGAGCGGGTGTCGATGCGCCGAATGGTGACCGCGGGCGACGTCGCCGCAACAATCGCGTACCTGCTGTCTCCGGCGGGGCGAAATGTCTCCGGCCAATCGATCGGCGTGGACGCCAATGTCGAAACGTTGTGACGGATAGGCTTACTGGCGCTTGGAGGGCGATATGACAAAAGTGGCGGTGATCGGGTCGGGCTTCGTTGGCCGCGCCTGGGCGATAAGTTTTGCCCGCGCCGGTTGCGCGGTCGCCCTTTGGGATCAGGACAACGACGCGCCGGGCAAGGCTCAGGCGTATATCGAGCGGCTTTTGCCGGACCTTGAGGCGAGCGATCTTCTCAACGGAGCCTCGGCGAGCCAAGTCGCAACACGAATCCGTGTGGCGAAAACACTCGAGTCGGCGCTTGAGGGAACGGTGCATGTCCAGGAGAACACGCCGGAAGATGTCGAGGTGAAGCGCGCGGTGTTCGCACGGCTTGACGCGGCCGCGCCGACCGACGCCGTGCTGGCGAGCTCGACCTCCGCGATTCTACCCTCGGCCTTCACCGAAAAGCTCCAAGGCCGCGCGCGCTGTCTCGTCATCCACCCCATCAATCCGCCCTATCTTATTCCCGCCGCCGAAATTGTCCCGGCGCCATGGACCGACCCGGCGATTGTCGAGCGGGCCGCAAAGTTCCTGCGTTCCGCTGGTCATGCGCCGATCGTCATGAAGCGCGAGATCGATGGTTTTGTCATGAACCGGCTGCAAGGCGCGCTCTTGGAGGAAGCCTTCCGGCTCGTCGAGCAGGGATATGCGGGGGTTGAGGACGTTGACGTCGGGATTCGTGAGGGCCTCGCGTTGCGCTGGTCGTTCATGGGACCGTTCGAGACCATCGACCTCAACGCGCCCGCCGGGGTGCGCGACTACGCCGACCGCTATCAAGGGATCTATTCCGGCATCTTCGGATCGACGCAATGGCGTGTCGACTGGAGCGGGCCAGTCATGGACAAAGTCGAGTCCCAGCGTCGCGAACGCTTGGGCGCGGACCGTTTGGGAGAGCGTCAGGCTTGGCGGGATCGCCGCCTGATCGCGCTTACGGCGCATAAGCGCTGGGCGGACAAGAACATCGGTCACTAACGGACGACGCAGAGACAAGGAAGAACGCTAGCATGGCTCAATCGAACAAGGTCATCATCACTTGCGCTGTGACGGGGGCGATCCACACGCCGTCAATGTCGCCCTACCTTCCGGTTACGGCTGACCAAATCGCCGAGGCTGCGATCGGAGCGGCGGAGGCCGGCGCAGCAATGGTCCATTTGCACGCGCGCGACGAGCAGACCGGCCGACCCGATCAAAGCCCAGAGGCGTTCGCGCGTTTCCTTCCGCGCATCAAGCAGTCGACAAAGGCGGTGGTGAATCTGACGACGGGCGGTGCGCCCTTCATGACGGTCGAGGAGCGTGTGAAACCCGCCGAGACGTTCAAGCCGGAAGTCGCGTCGCTCAACATGGGTTCGATGAACTTCGGGCTCTTCCCAATGCTCAACCGCTTCAAGACCTTCAAACACGATTGGGAGCCGCAAGCGCTCGAGAACTCACGCGATCTCGTGTTCCGCAACACGTACAAGGATATCGAATTCGTCCTGCGCACGCTCGCCGATTCCGGGACGCGCTTCGAGTTTGAGTGCTACGACACTTCGCACCTCTACAATCTCAATCACTTCCTTGAGCGTCGCCTCGTCAAGCCGCCGCTTTTCGTCCAGACCGTGTTTGGCATTCTCGGCGGGATCGGTCCGCATCCTGAGGACGTCATGCATATGAAGCGCACCGCTGACAGACTGTTTGGCGCCCAATACAAATGGTCAGTGCTCGGCGCGGGGCGCAATCAGCTGGCTATCGCCGCGATGGCCGCCGCGATGGGGGGCAACGTGCGCGTCGGGCTCGAGGACTCGCTTTGGTTCGGACCGGGCAAACTCGCCACGAGCAACGCCGAGCAGGTTCGCGCCGCCCGCCAGATCATCGAGGGGCTCGGCCTCTCGATCGCCAGCCCGGACGAAGCCCGCGAAATTCTCGAGCTCAAGGGCGGAGATCGCGTGGCGTTCTGATCGCTCGGGCCACGCGAAGGGAGCGCCCCGCTGAAGAGCAAGACAATGGAGGGAGGATCTCATGCGCATCGAAGTGCTGATCGACGTCAAAACCATACTCGGAGAGGGCCCGCTCTGGGATGTCGACGAACAGCGCCTCTATTTCATCGACAGCTTCGGTTGCAACGTCTTCCGCTGCACCGCCGACGGGCGTGAGGTGCGCGCCTGGGATGTGCCCGCGAAGATCGGCTCCATGGCCTTGCGCCGCCAGGGCGGCGCGGTCGTGTCGCTCGCCAGCGGATTTCATTTTCTGGACTTCAAGACCGGCGATTGCCAGCTCATCGTTGATCCGGAGTCGGACAAGCCGGCCAATCGCATCAATGACGGCAAGGTCGACAAGCGAGGCCGCTTCGTCGCTGGCTCAATGGACACGAAGGAAGACGGCCCCAACGGCGCGCTCTATCGCCTCGACCCCGACCTGTCGCTGCACAAGCTTGACGAGCGCATCATTGTCTCCAACGGACCGTGCTGGAGTCCGGACGGGCGCATCTTCTACTTCCAAGACACTTGGTCGGGCGAGATCTGGGCGTATGACTATGACCTCGACACAGGAGCGGTTTCGAACAGGCGCACTTTCGCCAAAGTTGACCGTTCGCGCGGAGGCGCCGCGGATGGTTCGACCGTTGACGCCGAGGGATGCCTCTGGAACGCTCTTGTGTACGACGGCAGAATCGTTCGCTACACGCCGGACGGTAAAGTCGATCGGATCATCGAAATGCCGGTGAAGAAAGTGACGAGCGTCATGTTTGGCGGCCCGAACCTCGACAACCTTTATGTGACTTCAATGGCGAAGCCCCCGCTGCCGCGCTTTCCGGGCGACGGCGTTCTTCGCGGCAGCCTCTTTGCTGTTCACGATCTTGGCGTCCGCGGCGTTCCCGAGCCGCGCTTCGCCGGTTGATCTTTCACGAGGGCGACTGAAAGAGACGGCGCAGGTCGGCGGGAAGCCGCGCCGGGCGGCCGCCGCGAATTGACGCGACCAGCATCTCGGCGGTGACAAGTTCCTTGTCGCGCCGCAAGATGCGTTGCTTGAAATCGATCGAGGCGCCACGCACGGCGATGACGCTGGTCTCGACTTCCAGGAGATCGTCCATCATCGCCGGCGCCAGATACTCGATTTGCAGCGAGCGTATCGCGAACGCGACGCCAGAGTTTTCCGCCAAGTCCCGGTGCGAGAATCCCCGCCGACGCAGCCACTCGGTGCGGCCGCGTTCAAGGAAGCGCAGATGGGAAGCGTGATACACGCGGCCCGAAAAGTCCGTGTCTTCGTAGTAGACGCGAACCCAGAGCGCGTCTGCGGGGAGGTGCGACAAATCCTTGACTCCTGCGAGAGAGGGGAGAAAACGCGCTTCCGCGGCCCGCCGTCAACGGCGTTCTCTTCATGGTCCGAGCGCGCGAAGGTCCCGGATGGATGAAAACGATGCGCACCAGCCTGCTCGAGAATTTGCCCGATGCTCTCGCCGGCGTGAAGACGCGACCGCTATTTGTGATGCGCCTCAGTTCCCGCATGCAAGTCGTCGGTCCTACCCCCGGATATATCCGTAGGGTTGGCGCTGTATCTGGCGGCGCCTTTGAAGGAGAACGACTGTCAGGCGAAGTGCTCGACAGCGGCAATGACTGGCAGACCGTCCGCGGCGACAGCGCCGTCACCTTGGATGTCCGTCTGGTCCTCAAGACTCACGACGAAGCGATGATTGGCATGACTTACCGCGGAATCCGCCACGGCTCGCCCGACATCCTGGCGCGGATCGACCGCGGCGAGACCGTCGACCCGGCGACCTACTATTTTCGCATTTCGTCGTTCTTCGAGACCGCGGCTCCGAAGTACGACTGGCTCAATCGCCTAATTGCGGTTGGGATCGGCCATCGCACTGCAGAAGGACCGATCTACAGCCTGTTTGAGCTCCTATGACCTGACATCGATTGATGGAGATTTGCCCGCCCCCCGTTGCGAGGCTAAGACAGGCGCCTTGTCTCGGAAAAGCGTGGAGGAACCATGGCTGATCAAGCTGACATTGGCGTCATGGGATTGGCCGTAATGGGCGCAAATCTGGCGCGGAACGCCGCGCGGCATGGGTTCGGCGTCGCGGTTTTCAACCGAAATCATGAACGGACCGACGAGCTGATGTCCCAGCATGGCGGCGAAGGGCGTTTTTTCCCAGCGAAGGCGCTTCCTGACTTCATCTCCAGCATCGCCAAACCTCGCCCGATTCTCATCATGGTCAAGGCCGGCAAGCCGGTCGACGAGGTGATCGACGAACTCCTGCCTCATCTCGAGGAGAACGACATCATTATCGACGGCGGGAACTCGCTGTTCACCGACACGGCGCGTCGCTACGAGACTTGCGAAGCAAAGAAGATCCGTTTCGTCGGCATGGGCGTTTCGGGTGGCGAGGAGGGAGCGCTCGAAGGCCCGAGCATGATGCCCGGCGGCGATCGCGAAGCCTGGGACCGCATCGCCCCGATGCTGACCAAGATGGCTGCCCAAGTCGATGGCACGCCCTGCTGCACGTACATCGGTCCGCAAGGCGCGGGCCATTACGTCAAGATGGTGCACAACGGCATCGAGTATGCCGACATGCAGCTCATCGCCGAAGCCTACGATCTCATGAAAAGCGTATATGGCCTCGACGCGCCGGCCATGGCGGATATCTTCCAGACCTGGAAAGAGGGCGACCTCGACAGCTATCTGATCGAGATTACTGCGGCTGTCCTGCGAAAGACCGACGCAGGCACGGGCAAGCCGCTGGTCGACGTCATCGTCGATGAAGCGGAGCAGAAGGGGACCGGCCGCTGGACGGCGCAGAACGCGCTTGAGCTTGGCGTGCCGCTGACCGGGATCACCGAGGCCGTGTTCGCCCGCGTCCTCTCCGCCAACCGCGCAATGCGGCAGGAGCTGGACAAGAAGACGCCGCATCCCGCGGCGCAAACGCGCAAGCCGGACAAGGCCGAGATCGACGCCATCCGCGACGCGCTTTACGCTTCGAAGATCGTCGCCTACGCGCAAGGGTTTGAGCAGATGTCGGTCGCTTCCGCCCAGTTCAAATGGGATCTGAAGCTCGGCGACATGGCGACAATCTGGCGCGGCGGATGCATCATCAGGGCTCGTTTCCTCGATCGCATCAAGGAAGCCTATGATCGAAACCCGAAGCTCGCCAACCTCCTGCTCGACGATTACTTCCGGGAGGGTGTCGTTCGGACGGAGGGCGCGTGGCGGCGTGTGCTTGCCTTGGCGATCGCCAACGGCGTGCCGGCGCCTGCTTTCTCTTCGTCGCTGGCCTATTACGACGGATTGAGACGCGCGCGGGGACCAACGAACCTGCTGCAGGGCCTGCGAGATTACTTCGGCGCGCATACCTATCGCCGCCTCGACAAGGAAGGCAGCTTCCATATCCGCTGGAGCCAGGACGGGAACGAGGTCAAAGTCTAAAGCCGGGGGGAAACCCGCCGCCTGACGCATCTTTGACTCCGACACGGGCTCCCAGGCGCCGGCCGTCTTGGAAACATCATTCTGAATCTCTATGGCCTCTGGCTGGCCGCGCCGGACTTGGGTTCATTCCTCATGCTGCACTTTGGGAGACTTGCGATGACAACGTTCAGAATTCCCCTCGCCGCGACGTTCGTCCTGGCCGTCACGCCGGCCCTCGCCCAAAACCCGCCAGTCGCATCCGCGCGCGCAACCATCCAGACGATCAGCGCCGACGGCTCGGCCTTGAAGGTGCGCACCCGCGCGGGCGAGGATCAGACGGTCCATCTCAATCCGAAAACGCGCTTCGTCCTCGTCGTTCCCGCGACGCTCGCCGACGTGAGGGCCGGGAGCTTCATCGGCGTCGCCGCCCTGCCGGGGGAGGGCAACGAACTCAAGGCTATGGAAGTGCACATCTTTCCCGAGGCGATGCGAGGGACCGGCGAGGGATTCCGCCCCTTCGACCTCGCGCCGAAAAGTTCGATGACCAACGGCAATATCTCCGCGCGTGTCGACGCGACGACCGGCCCCAAGCTCACCGTGACCTACAAGGGCGGGGAGCAGACCATCGTCGTCGATCCGAAGACGCCGATCGTCGCGTTCGAGCCTGGCGCGCAGACCGCTCTCAAGCCCGGCGCGGCGATCATCGCCCGGGGGCCCAAGCAGAAAGACGGCTCGATCGACGCCGCCTTCGTCCTGGTCGGCAAGGACGGGCTCGTCCCGCCGATGTGATCAGCCCTCGGCTGTGCTCGGCCTAGGACCGAGCGATTTGCCCGAATAAGCCGTCCCGTGCTAGCGATGCGCGATTCTTCCGCGGGGCAACCAACTCATGAGGACGTCGTCGAGTCCAATCGAGGCTAGGTCGGATTCGCGCGCGCCTGATTCGTTATTTACTTTCGTTCTCGTGAAGCCGACCCATTACGACGACGATGGCTATCCGATCCAGTGGTATCGGTCGGCGCTGCCGTCCAACACCCTCGCCTGCATGAACAGCCTGGCAGAGGACGCTGGCAAGCGTGAGGTCCTCGGTCCCGGTGTCGAGATGAGGGTCGAGACCTACGACGAGACCAATCGCCGCGTCTTCCCGAGCCGGATCATCCGCGATCTCAAGCGCCGGGGCGGGCGGGTGCTTATCGGCATCGTCGGGGTGCAGTCGAACCAATATCCCCGCGCGATGGACCTTGCGCGCCGGTTCCGCGCCGCGGGCCTGCCGGTCTCGATCGGCGGTTTTCACGTCTCCGGCTGTATCGCCATGCTGCCCGAGATGCCGGTCGAGCTAAAGGAGGCGCAGGCGCTCGGGATTGCGCTGTTTGCGGGCGAATCCGAGGAGCACCGGCTCGATGAGGTGTTGCTCGACGCGTGGAACGACACGCTGAAGCCGCTCTACAATTTCATGGACAAGCTGCCGTCGCTCAGCGGGGAGCCGGCCCCGATCCTGCCGCGCAAGCATGTCGAGCGCACGTCCGGAACCTATTCGAGCATCGACCTCGGCCGCGGCTGCCCCTATCAGTGCTCGTTCTGCACTATCATCAACGTGCAGGGGCGCAAGAGCCGCTTCCGCACCCCCGATGATCTCGAACAGATCATCCGGGCTAACTATGCGCAGGGCATCGATCGGTTCTTCATCACCGATGACAATTTCGCCCGCAACAGCGACTGGGAAATTCTGATCGACCGCGTGATAGCGCTCAAGAAGGACAACATCCACGTCGGCTTCACCATCCAGGTCGACACCCTCTGCCACAAGATCCCAAATTTTATCGAGAAGACCACGCAAGCGGGCGTCAAACGCGTATTCATCGGGCTTGAGAACATCAATCCCGAGAATCTCATCACCGCCAAGAAACGGCAGAACAAGATCACCGAATATCGTGTGATGCTGCAGAAATGGCGATCGCACGGCGCTATCACTTTCGCCGGCTACATCCTCGGCTTCCCCGCCGATACGAAGGAGTCGATCCTTCGCGACATCGAGATCATCAAGCGCGAATTGCCGCTCGACATTCTCGAGTTCTTCTTCTTAACGCCGCTGCCAGGCTCGGAAGACCACAAGACTCTGTTGAAGAAAGGGGTCTGGATGGACCCCGACATCAACAAATACGACCTCAACCACCGCGTTTCGCATCATTCGAAGATGAGCGATCAAGAGTGGGAGGACGCCTACCGCGCCGCGTGGAATTCCTTTTATACGCTCGACCATATTGGCACCATTCTCAAGCGCGCTGCAGCGATCAAGAACGGACGACCGAAGCAGATCCTGAGCACGATGCTGTGGTTCAAACTGATGATCGACCACGAAGGCGTCCATCCACTCGAAGGCGGCGCCTTCCGTCTGAAGTACCGTCGCGACCGCCGAGTCGGCCTACCTGTTGAATCGCGCTTTGTCTTTTATCCGCGCTACGGCTTCGAGATCGTCAGCAAGGCGTGGAAATACACGAGCTTCTTCTTGAAGACGCGCAAAGTTCTCAAGGCTACGCTCGAGGCGCCCGACCGCTGGACCTATACCGATCTCGCTATCGAGGCGCCCAAGTCGGACGAATTCGAGCAGCTCTCGCTTTATCACGCCACCAGCGGCGGCGAAGCGGCGCTCGCGCGCAAGGCGCTCGGCGACAGCATTCGCGACGCGCCACGGCCTGCGGCCATCGCGATCCCCGCCACCGCGGCGGAATGATCCGAGGCGATGATCGAAGCCGCCCAGGTGAGAGCCGCGCGCGCCCTTATCGGCTGGTCGCAGACGAAGCTCGCCGAGGCTGCCGGGGCGCCGCTGTCGATCATCGAACGCTTCGAGACCGGAGCTTCCATTGCGGAGGAAGGGATCGACAAGATGCAGGCGGCGCTCGAGGCCGCCGGCGTCGTGTTCATCCCGAAGAACGGCGGCGGCGCTGGGGTCCGGCTGCGCGAGGGCCGCGAGTCCGAGTACATCGGCTGGGACGACCTCAACGCGTCGAACGACGACTAGGCGCTTTGCATTTGGATGGAGTTGGGTTGGCTCCTTCTTGGCGGCGGCCCGCGACGTTCAGTCCGGTCGATCGGTTTGGGTTTTCTTGGCTCGTGGCCGTTTGGTTGCGAAGACCCCCGCTCATGAGGGTTGGATTTCCTTGGATTTCCTTGGATTCTCTCGTCCGAATCGAGACTTATCAATGTCTGATACCAAAGGCTCCGCTGGCTGACTTATAGGGGGATTCCCGAATCGCGGGGATGCTGATTTAAGGCGGCGTGGAGGATTCGCGCCATGCTTTCAGCGGTGAGATTGCGAGAGGATTATTCGGCCGAGGAGCTTCGCGCGCTTGCCCGTCGATCGAAGGACGTCAACCAGAGCCGACGGCTTCTGTCGCTGGCTGCGGTCCGGGACGGCATGGACCGAGGCTCGGCGGCGAAGATCGGCGGCATGGACCGCCAGACGCTGCGCGACTGGGTCCATCGCTTCAACGCCTCGGGGCCGGCTGGGCTCATCGACAATTGGACCGAGGGTCCGAAGCCTCGCCTATCGGCGGAGCAACTGGCTCAGTTCGCGCAGATCGTCGAGGCCGGGCCGGATCGGGAGAAGGACGGGGTGGTCGGCTGGCGGCGCGTCGACCTCAAGCGCGTCATCGCCGAGAGGTTCGGCGTCGACTTTCACCAGCGCTATGTCGGAAAGCTCCTCGAGAAGCTTGGCTTCTCGCATATCAGCGCCAGGCCCCGTCATCTGGGTCAGGACGAGCGGATCGTCGAGGCGTTTAAAAACGTATGGCCCGCCCCGTTCGCAAGGGGTTTTGTCGAGATTGGCGGCCGATCCAGTCTGCTTCAACGTATCCGGCCTCGAGGAGCTTCCTCCGGCCATGATGGAGATACGCGCGCTCCGGTCCTCATAAAACTCCCGGCGTCAGATCGCGCCGTTTTTTAAGCCAGGCTTCCGGAGCGCCGTTCGACTGTCAGGCCATCCCGTCGTCACCCTCTCGCAAACCCCTGTTGACCGATGGACGCTTTGACCGTGACCGGCCGATTCTATGCCGCCGCAGGCATTCCCATGACGGCGAACCGTTCTCCGCGCCGCAGCGCCGCCCAGGCGATTCTCGACAGCTTGTTGGCGAAGGCGACGATCGCAACGTTGCGATGGGCGCGGCCTGAAAGGCCTTTGGCTCATCGGCCCAGCGGCGTGTCGCGCTCAGCCACATAGGCAGCGCGGCGCGTGCACCGTGGATCAGCTGTCGGCGCAGGTAGCTGTTGCCTCGTTTGCTGATGCCAAGCAGCTTCGGCTTGCCGCCGGTGGTGAACTGACGGGGAACCAGGCCGAGCCACGCGGCGAGATCGCGCCCGCGCTCGAAGCTTTCCGCCCGCCCGACCGACGCGACAAGGGCGGAGGCGACGATCGCGCCGATGCCTGGGATTGTCGTCAGCCGTCGAGCCTTTTCGTTCTCCTTCACCCAGCGGGCGAACTCGGCGTCGAAGGCAGAAATTCGTCGATCGAGTTCGGCCCATGGCGCGCGAGCGTCGGCGACGAGCAGAGCGATTCGTGGGCTCAGGTCGGCTGCGCCTTGCTCGTCCATCAGTACGCTCAGAAACTGCTCGAGCTTTCGCTTGCCCCGCGGAGCAACGAATCCGCGCTCCAGCAGGATGGCGCGCAACTGATTGATCAGAGCCGTCCGCTCCCCGACCAGTCGATCTCGCGATCAATGCAGCGTCTGCATGTCGAGCTGGTCCTGGCCCTTCAGTTCGACGAACCGCATCGTCGGCCGCGTCGCCGCTTCCGCGATCCCCTCGGCCTCCCGATCGTCGTTCTTCCGCGCCTTGACATGGGGCCGAACATATTCGGGCGACATCAGACGCACGTCATGGCCGTGGGCGGCGAACACGCGGCCAAGATGGTGGGCGCCGCAGCAGGCTTCCATGCCAACAACGCACGGAGGAAGCTTCTCCGCCAGAGCAACCAGCGTCTCCCGTCTCACCTTACGCCGCATAACGACCGCGCCGGACGTATCCAGCCCAACCACGCTGCAGACGTTCTTGCCGAGGTCGACGCCAAGCACAGAAATATCCATACCCCTTCCTCCTCCTGAACCGCCGGCGACCCTACGACGCCGGAAGGAGGGGCGGGCCATTCCATAAGACTTCTCGTCGCGAGCGAGCAGGACCGTCCGGACGTAAGACGCCATCGCGTACGCTGGCGAAACTATCAAGGCCTGATCGATCCCGGGCGCCTGGTTTTTATCGATGAGACCTGAACGATCCTTCGACAGGCTCAGGACCAACATGACCCGCCTCCGCGGCTGGGCGCCGAAAGGACAGCGGTTGATCGACAAGGTCCCTCACGGACACTGGAAGACCGCGACGTTCCTCGCCGCCCTGCGCAGCGATCGCATCGAGGCGCCCTGCCTGTTCGACGGACCCATCAATGGCGAGCGCTTTCTCGCCGACGTCGAGCCATTCCTGGTTCCAACCCTCAAGCCGGGCGATGTCGTCATCCTCGACAACCTCGGTTCTCACAAGGGAAAGGCGGTGCGGCAGGCGACCCGCTCCGTCGGAGCGCGGTTGGTCTTCCTGCCGAAATACTCCCCCGACCTCAATCCGATCGAGCAGGTCTTCGCCAAGTTCAAGACACGGCTGCGAAAAGCCGGCGCCCGAACATACGACGCCGTCGCCGATGCCACCGCCGCCATTCTCTCTCAATACGCCCCACAAGAATGCGCCGCATACATCAGGAACGCAGGGTATGCGTAAACCAAAAAGCAAAAGGCTCTGGAGTTCGAAAAAGATAGTGACCACAATGCGTTCGCTCCAAAATTTAATTTGATGTCCAATTTCAGTTGCCGCGACTCGCGATGAGGAGGGAGTGTGAAAGCAATTTTCACGCTGTCTGTAATTCCGGTGAAACTTCGCGGATGGCGGCGCGAAGGCCGGCGTGATCGTCGGCGACGACGAACTCAACACCGTTAAGGCCGCGTCGGCGCAGGGCGATGAGAAAATCCTTCCACGACGAGCGGCTCTCCCGATTGGCCATCTCGACCGCCAGAATCTGCCGGCGACCGTCCAGTCGATCCCGATGGTGATCAGCACCGCCTGGCTCATCGCTCCGCCGCCTTCTCGCCCCTTTTTCGTAGCGGGCGTCGAGGATGAGATAGGAAAGGGTTCGGCGAGGGGGCGGTCGGCGAAAGCGTCGAGACTTTCGTCCAGACGCTTGTTGATGGCGGAGATGGCCGAGGCCGAGAAGGCATGGCCGCAGAGCGGCTCGGTTATCGCCTTGACCTTCCGGGTTGAGACGCCCTGCACGGACATCTCGGCGAGCGTGGCGACCAGCGCCTGCTCGGCGCGCTGACAGCGTTCGAACAACTCGGTCGAGAATCGACCGTCGCGGTCCTGCGGCGCGCGCAACTCGAGCTTGCCGACCCGGGTAACGAGGGTGCGGGTATAATAGCCGGAGCGATAGCCGAGCCGGGCCACCGTACGCTCGCCCTTCTCGGCTCCGAGCGCGTCCGTCATCTCCGGCTTCCAGCATCTCTTGCATCACCGCGCCAACGATCTCGCGCAGCCCGTCGGGGCTCTTGGCGAATAGCTCGTTGACGGCGGCGATCGCAGGCTTAGCTTCACTCTTGGTCATGGCCGGGTTCCTCCGAGGGAATCGGTGACTCGGACATCACCAGCCTGTCATGACCGCCTGTCGCCTTCAGCGATTTCGCAGAACCTTCAACACACTACCTGATTGAATTGGCCGGGATTCCCAAAGGCTCCGCGAGTTAGATTTCAACATGCCGGCTGGGCGGGAGGCCAGCAAGCATGGCGCGAGCCTATTGTTTGGATCTTCGGGAGCGGGTTGTTGCGGCGGTCGAGGCGGGCCAGTCCTGCCGGTCGGCGGCCAAGACCTTCATGGTCAGCGTGTCGAGCGTGGTGAAATGGTCGCAGCGCCATCGTGCGGTTGGAAGCCCGGCGGCGCTGAAGATAGGCGGGCGTCGGCCCTATATTGTGCCGCGGGAGAAGGACTGGCGGCTCGCCCGCATCGCCGAAAAGCCGGATCTCACGCTGCGCGCCTTGCTCGCGGAGCTGGCCGGCCGCGGCTTGGTGGTCAGCTATTACGCCCTTTGGCATTTTCTCCAGCATGCCGGCGTGACGTTCAAAAAAAGCCTTCGCGCGTCCGAGCAGGATCGGCCGGACGTGGCCCGGCGACGCAAGCCGTGGAGGGCGCGTCAGGCGACCATTGATCCGGCCCGGCTCGTCTTCATCGACGAGACCTTGGCGATCCTTCGACAGGCTCAGGACCAGCATGACCCGCACGCACGGGCGATGCGCCAAAGGCCAGCGCCTGGCCGCCAAGGCGCCATTCGGCAAATGGCGGACCCTCACCTTCCTTGCGGCGCTGCGCTGCGACCGGCGCGCCACGCCGGGCGTCATCGACGGCCCGATCAACGGCGAGAGCTTCCGCGCCTATTTCGAGCAGGCCCTCGTCCCGACCCTCAAACCCGGCGACGTTGTCATCATGGACATGTGTGGACGCCCCCGTCGGTGCAAGAAGAATCTTTTCGAAGAGCACGAAGCGTGGTCGGGTGCTGACATGTGTCCGGCCTCTGCTGCAGCTTGTCACATGCCGCCGGCCCGTATGGGAGTTCGCGGAGCGGGTCCAATTCAATCTCGCGCGCTCAAGGCGCGTATCCATGATCTGGTTTTCCCGATCCCGTCTCGTTGACCGTTGCGCCATACTCTCCATTTGACCTTCTCACACCTTCAGGACCGGCGGCGGACCTACTTCGCCATCGCCGGAGCCCGATAGGTTTCGCCTCTCGCCATCAATGCCCAGGCGATGCGCGCCATCTTGTTGGCGAGGGCGACGATCACCAGCATGGGCGGCTTGCGATTCAGCATGCGCGCAAGCCACGGCTGTGTGGACGAGCCCTTGCGCATTGCCCAGCGCACGGTCGCGCTCGCTCCGATGATCAGCAGTCGGCGCAAGGTTCGTTCGCCCATGCGGGAGGTCTCGCCGAGCTTCTGCTTTCCGCCCGTGGAGCGCTGCAGCGGCGTGAGCCCTAGCCAGGCCGCAAAGTCGCGCCCTCTCTTGAAGCCTTGAGCCGCCGGCGCCAGTGCACCGAGCGCTGTCGCTGTGATCGGCCCTATTCCGGGAATCGTTGCTAGCCGCTTGGCTTCGGCATCCTCCCTGGCGCGCCGCGCAAGCTCCCGGTCCAGGAGAGCCACCCTCTCGTCCAGTGACCCGAGCTGTTCTGCGAGCAGGCGCAGGATTGGCCGGGCCATCGGGGGAACGCCGGCGTGGCTGTCCTCGATCGCCGCCACGAGCTTGGCGACGTGGAAAGGGCCCTTTGCGACCACCATCCCGAACTCAGCCAGATGCCCGCGGATCGCATTGATGATTTGAGTCCGCTGACCTGTAGTAGCTGGCACTTGATCTGACGGTCAGCGTCCGGAGATGGTCGGCTCCGCCTGTCAGGTATGATCAGGCGGCGATCATTTTCTCCTTCGCCAGCGGCGTTGCGTCAAGGAAAGTCTGCATCGGCGTCTTGCCGAAGCACCATCTTCCCTGGTGCGGCCTTTCCTCGTTGTAGCTTTGGACCCAGGAATCGAGATCGCCCTGGAGTTCGGCGATCGATCGATAGATCTTCTTGCGGAAGGCGATGCGATAGAACTCGTCGAGCACCGTCTTGTGGAACCGCTCGACGATGCCATTGGTTTGTGGGCTCTTGGTCTTGGTGCGCGAATGGTCGATATCCTCGAGCGCCAGGTAGAGCTCATATTCGTGGTGCTCGGGGTTGCCGCAATATTCCGTGCCGCGATCAGTCAGCACACGGCAGAGCCTCACCTCCCTCGCATCATAGAACGGCACGACGCGATCGTTGACGAGATCGGCTGCGGTGATCGGCGTCTTGCGATCATAGAGCTTGGCGAAGGCGACCTTGGCGTAGGTGTCGATGAAGGTCTGCTGGTAGATGCGGCCGACCCCCTTCATGTTGCCGACGTGAGACACGTATCCTGGGCGCCGCAATAGCCCGGACATTCGCTCTCGAACTCGCCATGCGCCTCCTTTTCGCTCTTGGCCTTCTCCAACGCGGCGAGCTGGCTTTCGGTCAGCACCAGGCCTTCCTGAGCGACCTTGGCTTCGAGCGCCTTGAGCCGTCTCTTCATCGTCTCAAGATCATGGCGCTGCCAGACCCCGCGCACTCCGGCTGGCGAAATCGAATGGCCGAATCGGCCGCATCATTCTTCTGCCGTTTGACGAAGGGCTTCACGTAGTCCGGCGCGATGAGCCGGACCTCGTGCCCCAGCTTTGTGATCTCGCGCCCCCAGTGATGGCTGCTGGCGCAGGCCTCCATGGCAACCGTGCAAGCCGGCTGCGCGGCAAGGAATTTGAGCACCCCATCGCGCCGAAGCCTCTTGCGGAAGACCACAGCTCCCGATGCATTCGCGCCATGAACCTGAAACACATTCTTAGCCAGATCCAACCCGATTGTGCTAACTTTCGACATGGACGCCTCCGTCAAGTGATGATCAACGACACCACTTTGGCGCAGCGATGCCGTGAGGGGGCGTCCACCCCATCAACCTCGGCAGCCATAAGGGCCAAGGCGTGCGTAAAGCGATCCGAGCCGCCGGCGCCAAGCTCTTTTTCCTGCCCCCATACTCCCCAGACCTCAACCCAATCGAGCAGGCCTTCGCCAAGATGAAAACCTTGCTGCGCAAACCCGACGCGCGCTCAATCGACGACGCTTGGCGACAGATCGGCGCGCTGCTCGATTGTTTCACCGCAACCGAATGCGCCTCCGCTGGCATACAGGACCGCGATGGCGCAACCCTCGCGCTGGACAAGATTCGCCAGCGCTTTCCCTGGCTTAAACTCGTTTGGGCCAACTCCGGCTACAATGCCCATCAGGTCAAGGACGCCGTGGCCAAATCTCCTGGGCTCCGCATCCAAATCGTCAAGCGGACGGACGACATCAGAGGCTTCGTTGCGCCGCCACGTCGATCGGTCGTCGAGCGAACCTTTTCCTGGTTCGGCCGCAACCGTCGTCTCGCCAAGGACTACGAGAACCTCGCCGACACCCTCGCCGCCTGCGTAACCTTGGCCGCAATCCAATTCGGAATCAGACGCCTTGCCCGAGCGTAGGCTTTTGAGTCAGGCCCTAAGCATCTGTAGCCCACAACCGCCGGCGGCGTTGCTTCCTCCCGCGACGTAGCCGGCGGTCCCTTTGGCGCCAGGCCCATGTTCACAACCGTGACCAGCGTCGCGCCGCTCGACGGCGCAGAGTGCAGGAAGGGTTGGCGGCGGCGATTGAACCTCGCCCCGCTGCTATGGATGTCGCCCGCAATCCTGGTGCTGGGAATCTTCTACCTCTATCCCGTGATCGACGTCTTTCGCTTGTCCTTCACGGATGCGACCCTCATCGGCGATCACGAAAATTGCACTTTCGCTTCCGTCGTCAATGCCCTGGCTTCGCCGCGCCTGCTTGCGACGCTCATCTTCGTCGGCGGACGGCTCCTACCCCGCGGTTCGCCTCGAGGCTCGCGAGTGCGTCTCCGAGCTCATGCGTGAGCCGTCGCGAAATGAGGTTGAGCGGGGGGTTGTCGAGCGTGAGCACCGCCACGCCGTTATCAACCATCAGATGGACAAGACTCATGCGCCTTCGTGCCGATCGAGGATGGATGCGACGCTCCAGTGCATCTCGCGGGCTGGAACCTTGCCGAGCGCCTCGCGCAGGCCCGAGGCGTTCGTCTGAAGATGAAGTCGGGCGTCGTCGCGAGGCGATCCGACACCCGCGGAGGCACGTCAAAATGGCGAGCACGTCACGCGCGAGATCGATTCCCGGCGCGACCTCGATCAGCATCAGGCCGCGATCGTTCGCCTCGAGCACGGCGCGCTCGGTGATGAAGCGAACCTTCTGACCGCGCCGCAAGCCTCCGCGCGATCATACGTATTCTGCTCGATCGCACGCACGAATCGCCGATGCATGCCTTCCTTCTCGACATGAAGGCGACCGTCCCGCGCCCTTGCAACCAGGCCGCCCGCGGTCAGCGTGCCGAGAAAGCAGACGCTCTTGGCATTCTGCGCGCTGTGAATAAATCCGCCTGAGCCATTCGGCTTGCCCCGAACCGGCTGACGTTGACGTTGCCGAAGCCGTGGACCTCGGCGAAGGACCGAGAGGCGACATCGAGGCCCGCGCCGTCGTAGAAATCGAACTGCGCCGTCGGCTCGATAAGCGCCTCGTAGTTGACGGCGGCGCCGAAATCATTGCCGCTCGCGGGCGTGCCGCCGACAATTCCTTGCTCGACCGTCAGCGTGACCTGGTCCGACAAACCTTCCTCGGCGAGGACGCGTGCGATCTCGCTCGCGATCCCGTTGCCGAGATTGATAATGCCGCCGAGACGCAGCTCAAGGCAGGCGCGGCGGGCGATGATCGTGCGTAAATCGAGCTCATGCGTGCGGCCCGGGAGCGGGACGCCCGGATGGTATCGGGCGGAGTAGGTCTGTTTTTTGCTCCGGGTCTATGATGATCGCGTCCACCAGAATGCCGGGCACCCTGACCTTCCGGCTTGGTGCCGTCCCGGCGCGCATTCGCTCCACCTGCGCGATGACGACGCCGCCAGAGTCAAATCACGGCGATCGGATCGATCATGGAGCCCGTCGCGCCGCGGATTTTTACCGGAAGCGCCACAAACAGGAATTCGCCAACGCCGTCGCGCGCGAGTTCCTCGAGGTACAGGCTTTCCATGATATAGATGCCCTTCTCGATCAGAAGCAGCGTGTGAACCGGCTGCGGGTTGCTGGGCGTCCCACGATCCTTTGCCGGCGCCGGCTGGAGTTCGAACGTCTCAGTGTCCGATCCGCAGGCAACGACGCCGCACTCCGCGAACCATCGGGCCGCCGACAGATCCGGCCCGGCGCCTCGATGGGCCTCCAGCCCTGCCGTGTCCGGCCAGTGCGAGAGGTAGCCCGTTCGCACCAGCGCGACATCGCCTTGCCCAAGCTCGACCTTATTGCCCTTGGCTATGGCCTTCAGTTCGTCGGCCGAGACCGGCTCGCTGCGTCCGAGACAATCGACGCCCCGATGGCGCGGCACATCGAACAGCACGCCACGTGTCCAGATCGGCGGGATTGCGGTGGCGTCTCCCGCGGTTGGGCCAAAATCCCCCAAATGCGTGCGCGCCGCGCCGCAGAACCAGTGGTCATCCTCGCCGATGGTCATATGGGCGAGCGCGTCGATATGGGCCCCCGAGTGCGAGGTCGACAGAACATACTCGCACATATAGCCAAGACCGGCGTCGTTGCCGGGTCCCCAGGGCTGGGCGCCCGAAACTCGGATGCCCTGGGGAGACCGGTAAGTCAGCACCTGAAACGGCGGATGACCGGGGAAGAGCGGCATGCCCGGAAAGCGATCCAAAGCCAGGGAATAGAACTTTCCTGCTCTTGCGACTTCACGGATGTTGAGGCGCGCACGCTCGGCGGGCTCGTCGGCAGCCTTGTTGGATTGACTGTGAGGAGACGACATCGCTTTCCTTTCACTGGCTCGCCGTAGGCGCGCGCGAACGCACAACATTCCGACGCCCGGGAAGACACCGCAAGGCGCCAAAGCGCCGCACGATCCTTCAAATCCAGTTGCCAGGTCGGCGACGCGGCAATGGGGCTTCCGCTCTCGAATTCGCCCGCCAGTTTCGCCAAACGCGCTTGACGGCAGTTGGCAAACCGCCGAACGTGTTTTTCAGAACGCGAAAGGCGATCGCGCGTCAACAAAGCGCCCCTTCTCCCTGGAGGAGAAGGCTGGCGTCCCACCCTCGGGGTGAGAGCCGGGCGAGGGCGCCGACCCATCCAAATTGAAAAGCCTGTGGAATGCCCGACCTACTGCTTGAACTGTTCAGCGAAGAAATCCCCGCCCGCATGCAGCGGCAGGCGGCGGAGGATCTGAAGCGGCTCGTCACCAATGCGCTGGTCGAGCGCAATTTGCTCTACGAGGGCGCGCAGAGCTTTGTCACCCCTCGGCGCCTCACGCTGCATGTCGTCGGCTTGCCGGCCGCTCAAGCCGACTTGCGCGAGGAGCGCAGGGGTCCGCGCGTCGGCGCGCCGGAAGCGGCGATCCAGGGTTTTCTGAAGAGCGCCGGCCTCAAGCGCATCGAGGACGCGCGCATCGAGACCGACCCTAAGAAGGGCGAATTCTATGTCGCATTGATCGAGAAACCGGGACGCGAAACCAAGGAGGTCATCGCCGAGATCATCCCCGCGATCATCCGCTCGTTTCCGTGGCCGAAATCGATGCGCTGGGGCGACTATCATCCTCCGCTTGGAGGAGCCGGAGGTATGGGTTTTAACGACACGATGCTGAACGAGAGCAGCGTGATACCCGGCCAAAATACGTTGCGCTGGGTGCGCCCATTGCGCGGCATCGTCTGCACGCTCGCCACGCAACACGATACGGCTGAGGTTGTCGACTTTGATCTCAACGCACATGGGCTGAAGGCCGGAGACATGACCTGGGGCCATCGCTTCATGGCGCCCAAGCCGATCCACGTCCGCCGCTACGACGATTACGTCGATGCTCTGCAAAAGGCCAAGGTCGTGCTCGACGCCGACCGGCGCAAGGCGATCATCCTCGCAGACGCAAAGGACCTCGCCTTCGCCCAGGGGCTGACGCTGGTCGAGGACGAAGACTTGCTCGAGGAAGTTGCCGGACTGGTCGAATGGCCGGTCGTGCTGATGGGCGAATTCGAGGCGGCGTTCCTCGACCTTCCGGCCGAAGTGATCCGCGCCACCATCCGCGCCAATCAAAAATGCTTCGTGCTTCGAGAGGCTCGGGGGCCTTCTTCCGTCATGGCCGGGCCCGACCCGGCCATCCACGGGGCGCCGTCAGGCGCGAAAACGGATCGGGCCCCAACGCGGAACGGCGTGGATGGCCGGCACAAGGCCGGCCATGACGCGGGAGAAAATGCCGGCAAGCTCGCCAACAAATTCATTCTGGTCTCCAACCTCATCGCCCCCGACGGCGGGGCGGCGATTGCGGCGGGCAACGGGCGCGTCGTGCGCGCCCGCTTGGCCGATGCGCGCCACTTCTGGCTGACCGACCTCGCGCCCTTGCCCGACGCCAAGGTCAAGAGCGCGAAGCCGCTCGACCAGCGCCTGGAGAAACTCGATCGCGTCGTCTTCCACGAGAAGCTCGGCACACAGGGCGAGCGGATCGCGCGCATCGAGGCGCTGGCGCGCGAGCTCGCTCGACAAGTCGGCGCCGACGCTGAGCTTGCGGCGCGGGCGGCCCATCTCGCCAAAGCTGACCTTGCGACCGAGATGGTCGGCGAGTTCCCAGAACTTCAGGGACTCATGGGCCGCTACTACGCAAGCGCGCAGGGCGAAGAGCCAAGCGTCGCGGAGGCGATCGAAGAGCATTACAAGCCGCAAGGGCCGAACGACCACATCCCGACTTCGCCTGTCTCGATCGCGGTCGCCCTTGCGGATAAGCTCGACACGCTTGTCGGCTTCTTTGCGATTGACGAGAAGCCGACCGGCAGCAAGGACCCATATGCGCTGCGCCGCGCGGCGCTGGGCGTGATCCGGATCGTTCTGGAGAACGGGCTGCGGTTTCGGCTGGTATATTTATTGAAATACACCCTTCTCAAATACCAACTGGTGTTTTCATCGTCTTCAAGAAAGATCGGAAACGTCTATCGTCAAAGTTTGACTATGGAGATCGGCGATACGCATCTGGCGCAATCTGAGCACGAAGGCGCACACGCCCCAATTGAAGGTCAAGAAACCAGCGAAGAATTAGAGGATTTCAAGACTTATCACATCTATAGGATTGTGGCCGACCTCCTCGCCTTCTTCGCCGACCGGCTAAAAGTCTACCTCCGCGAAAAAGGAGCGAGGCACGACCTCATCGATGCCGTCTTTGCGCTGCCGGGCCAGGACGACCTTCTCATGATCGTCCGGCGGGTCGAGGCGCTGGGGAACTTCCTCAACTCCGAGGACGGCAAGAACCTGCTCATGGGCTATCGCCGCGCCGCCAACATCCTGCGCGCCGAGGAAAAGAAGGATGGCGCTGAAGCCTTCGCCGGCAAGCATGTTCGAACCACGCTTGCCCCGCCGGCAGAAAGGTACCTTGCAGACAGTCTCGCCACCGCGGGCGCGGCGGCGCGCGAGCGCGTGGCAAACGAGGATTTCGAGGGCGCGATGCGGGCGCTTGCGACCTTACGCGCGCCCGTCGACGCCTTCTTTCTCGACGTAACGGTCAACGATCCCGATCCAGAGACACGGCTGAATCGTCTGAGATTGCTCAACGAATTGCGCGAGGCGATGCGCGCCGTGGCCGACTTTTACAAGGTCGCCGGATAGGCCGCCTCCTTTAAGAAATCGCTGGCAGCGCCTAAATGGCTGCGGGGCCCCTGGGGCGGGAACAAGGAAGATTGAGCCATGGCGCTGAGAGAAGAGAATCTCGACGGGGCCTCCGGCGGCGGCAAGACGATCAGCGATGGCCAGGCCGAGGACGCATTCCGCACCATCCTTAAGTGGATTGGCGAGGACGCCAATCGCGATGGCCTGATCGAGACGCCTAATCGCCTCGTGCGCGCCTATCGCGAATATTTCGCCGGCTATGAGGAAGACCCGCACGAGGTTCTGCGCAAGACCTTCAGCGAGGTCGACGGCTACGACGAAATGATCGTGCTGCGCGGCGTGACCTTCGAAAGCCATTGCGAGCACCACATTGCCCCGATCATCGGCCGGGTGTGGGTCGGCTATATTCCCGACAAAAGGGTGGTCGGAATCTCCAAGCTGGCGAGGGTGGTCGAGATCTTCTCCAAGCGGCTGCAGATTCAGGAGCGGCTGACTGCGCAGATCGCCAATGCAGTCGACGAGATATTGAAACCTTGCGGGGTTGCGGTGGTCGTCAAGGCCGCGCACCATTGCATGATCGACCGTGGCGTCCGCAAACGCGGCGCCGATCTCGTAACCAGCCGGATGCTGGGCGTGTTCCGCGACCAGGCGCAGACCCGGCACGAGTTCCTGTCGCTCGTCAACGCAGAGACCCACGAATAACGCGCCGCATGATCGGCGCTTATCGCATCGAGGCCTATGTCATCGCCTCCGCCGATGGCATGCTTGCGGACGCGAGCGGCGTCCAGCCGGCGTCGCTTCACTTCGAAGCTGACCAGCGCCATTTCCAGCAAGGCCTCGATCACGCCGACGTGGTCGTGAACGGGCGTCATTCGGCGGAGGGCGATCCGAAGGCGATGAGCCGGCCAAGGCTCATCGTCACCCGCAGCGTGCAGGGCGTCGCGAACGACCCTGACAATCCCAAGGCGCGGCTCTGGAATCCCGCCGGGGCGTCGTTAGAGGCGGCGTGCGCGGCGCTCGGCCTGAGTTCAGGCACGATCGCCGTCATTGGCGGCCCGCAGGTTTTCACCCTGTTTCTCAAGCTTGGATACGACTGTTTCCACCTGAGCCGTGCGGTGAAAGTGCGCTTAGCCGGCGGCCTGCCGGTCTTCAGCCGCGAGCGATTCGGCGGCGACCCGGACGCCGCGCTCACCACCGCCGGCCTCAAGGCTCGCCCAATCCGCTGGCTCGACGACGGGTTGACCCTGACCGACTGGGTGCGGCCAGAATAGCGGGGCTGGAGCGCGCCAGGTCATCGGCGTCGGGAGTTGGGCGTCTTAGGCGTCATGGCCGGGCTCGACCAGGCTTGTCCCGGCCATCCACGCGGTCGGGCGCATTGAGCGCGCGCAACTAAGCGCAAAACGCCAAGAGCATTGACATCCTGGGTCTTGGAGCGGGGCGCGAACGGGAGTCGTCTTTGCGGAGGCGGGGCGTGGATGGCGGGGACAAACCCGGCGTTCGAAGACAATCGGCTGGGAAGCCGAACAATGGCGGACGCCAAAAAAGAGTTCGGCATAAAGTTGCGGAAACCGGAAATATGTGCTAAACATTTCCTACTCGTCGAATCCGCTTCTTGCGGGCTTCCGGCGGCGAGGAGACAGGGGAGAGAGAATGCGGTTGCGACTTTTGAGATACAGTGTGACACGGGAAAGATTTTTTATTTGGATTCGCCATAACTCATTGAAAAGACCCGATTCGGACGAATAAAACCAAGCAAAACCAAGCTATTTTATTTGGATTTATTTGGTTTTGCTTGGATTTGTTTGGGCTCAGGTTCCGAACCGTTGCGCCTTGAACGGGGCGGGATCGACAAACGGTTCCTCGCCGCTCATCAGGTCGGCGAGAAGCCGGCCGGTGATAGGACCGAGGGTCAGCCCCAAGTGATGGTGGCCGAAATCGAGCCATAGGCCTGGGCGGCCCGGGAACGGCCCGATGATTGGACGCATGTCCGGCAGGCAGGGCCGGCGGCCGAGCCAGGGCGCCGCGTCCTTGCGCGCGCCGATGGGGAACAATTCCCGCGCGTAGGGCTCCACACGCTCGAGATGCGCCGGCGAGGGCCGATCGTCGCGCCGGGCGAATTCGGCGCCCGTGGTCAATCTCAGGCCCCGCGCCATCGGCGTGACGAGATAGCCGCGCTCGAGGTCGAGCACCGGCCGCGTGAGGCCCGCATTGCCCTTGGCCTCGTAATGCATGTGATAGCCGCGCTTGACGAAGAAGGGCAGGCGAAGCCCAAAGCGCCGCGCGTGCTCATCGGACCATGGTCCGAGCGCGATCACAACGTCGCGGGCGGCAAGGCGGCCCGAATCGGTCGTGACCATCCAGCCAGAGGCCGCCGGCTCGAGGCTCAGCGCGTCGCCCCTCTCCATGCGGCCGCCGCGCTTGACGAACAGGGCCGCGTAGCTCCGGATGAGCGCGCCCGGATCGGGCGTTGACAGCGGTTCGGCATAGTGCACGCCGCCGATCGCCTTTTCGCCGACATGCGGCTCAAGGGCGGCGAGCCCGGCGCGGTCTAGGAAGATCGGCTTGACCCCAAACGGCTTGAGCTCCTCGGCCTCGCGGTGCGCCAGATCCCGCCCTCGCGCGCTGCGATACGCCTTGATCCAGCCGCCGGCGCGTAAAAGCCCTGAGGCGCCCGCGTCCTGCGCAAGCTTCAGGTGCTCGCCGGCCGCGGCGAACAGGAGTGGGGCCATGACCTTGCCGGTCGCTTCCTTCCTTGTCTGCGTCGAGGCCTGGAAATAGCGGAGAAGCGCAGGCGCGATCGAAGTCAGCGAGCCATGGCGCATGTGGGCGCGCGGGTCGCGGTTCACGGCCGCACGCGCGATGTCGCTCAGCGCGCGAGGGAACAAATAGGGGAGAACGCCTTCGGTCTGGATGATGCCGCTGTTGCCGAAGCTCGTTTCGCCCGCCGCCTCAGGCAGACGGTCGACGAGCGCGACGGATCGGCCGCGCGCCTGAAGCGCGAGCGCTGCCGAGACGCCAACAATTCCAGCGCCAAGCACGATGACGTCGACAGTGTGCGAGGGCATGGAGCGGCCGCTCTCCTTTCTCGGACGCCTTACGCTGCAATGGCCGCGCCCTGCTCAATTCTCGACTTCCGTTCCTATAGACCCGGCCCAGAAGGAACAAACAGAAAGCAGCGCCTGCCGATGATCCCGCGCTATTCCCGCCCCGAAATGACCGCCGTCTGGTCGCCCGAGACGCGCTTCCGTATCTGGTTCGAGATCGAAGCTTACGCCTCGGAAGCGATGGCCGAGATCGGCGTGATCCCGAAAGCGGCGGCGAAGGCGATCTGGGAGAAGGGGACGAACGCCAAATTCGACGTGGCGCGGATCGATGAGATCGAGAAGGTGACCAAGCACGACGTCATCGCGTTCCTGACTCATCTCGCCGAATTCATCGGTCCCGAAGCGCGCTTCGTCCACTTGGGGCTCACGAGCTCTGACGTGCTCGACACTTGCCTCGCCATCCAGCTTGGCCGTGCGAGCGACATCCTCATCACCGACGTCGAAGTGCTGCTCGCGGCGCTCAAACGCCGCGCCTTAGAGCACAAGATGACGCTGACCGTCGGCCGATCGCATGGAATCCACGCCGAGCCCACGACCTTCGGCCTCAAGCTCGCGTTCGCCTACGCCGAGTTCGCCCGCGCCCGCGCGCGGCTGATCGCAGCGCGCGAGGAGATTTCGACATGCGCGATTTCGGGCGCGGTCGGCACCTTCGCCAACATTGATCCTCGGGTCGAGGCTTATGTGGCGGCGAAACTGGGCCTAAGGCCCGAGCCGGTCTCGACCCAGGTGATCCCGCGCGATCGTCACGCAGCTTTCTTCACGGCGCTCGGAGTCGTCGCGTCGTCGGTCGAGCGGCTGGCGACCGAGGTCCGGCATCTTCAGCGCACCGAGGTGATGGAAGCGGAGGAATTCTTCGCCGAAGGCCAGAGGGGCTCTTCCGCCATGCCGCACAAGCGCAATCCGGTCTTGACGGAAAACCTCACGGGGCTTGCCCGTATGGTGCGCTCCGCGGTGACGCCCGCGCTCGAGGATGTGGTGCTTTGGCACGAGCGCGACATCTCGCATTCCTCGGTCGAGCGCATGATCGCCCCTGACGCGACGATCACGCTCGACTTTGCGCTGGCGCGCCTCGCGGGGGTGATCGACAAGCTTGTGGTCTATCCGGAAGCCATGCGGAGAAATCTCGACCGCCTCGGCGGCCTCGTCCATTCGCAACGTGTGCTGTTGGCGTTGACCCAGAAGGGCGTCGCGCGCGACGATGCCTACGCTATCGTTCAGCGCAACGCGATGCGAGCCTGGCGCGGCGAGGACGAGTTCCTGACGCTACTCAAAGCCGACAAGGAGGTCGCCAAGGTCCTGGGCGCGGAGGAGGTCGAGGCGCTGTTCGACCTGGGTTATCATCTGAAGCATGTGCATATGATCTTTGAGCGGGTGTTTGGGAATTGATGCAGGGACTGTGACCATTGTGGCTCGAGATTTTCTCGCTCGAGGAGCAAGCGACTCCTTTAGGAGACCGCGCTCGGCTCTTGTCCGGCCGGCGCCGTTGATGGAACCGAGGGCGCCCGCCGAAGAGGCTGGATCCGCGTCAATCGCACAGCAGCCATGACGTCCGAATCAGCCCGTGCGCTCCCCGCATAATCTTGAAGACGCAGCAGCGAAAGTCGCGCGCCACCCTTGGTCTCGCAGGAGCTCCAGTCATCAAACATGAGGAACTTGAGATCGGCTACGCCACCCGCTTCTTTGACCCAAAGAGCTGAGGCGATTTGCACGGCATCGCTGAACGACATCATTCGTGGTTTTTCGTCGGCCCCACGCACGTCAGCTGTCCTTTGCCATTTCGCGTCGCGGAGTCGCGCGATGCGCAGCATTGTGTTCGGGTCAGGCGTCACAAGCGTCGCCAGCGAGCGGATATACCGGGTCAGTTCATGAAGAGTATCGAACCGCCCGGGAACGAACATCGATGGCCTGAGCTCCGCGAATAGCATGCTGCTGACCCAAACCCGACGTTTCGCAACGGCAGCCCGGGTCAATATCCTATCGATGTGCTCTTCAGCTTCCCCAGAGGTGCCGCTCGCGTGGCGCAGAAATACGTTTGTGTGGAGGAAATGATGATCGCTATCGGATTGACCCGATCGCACATCCGTTTGGGGAAGTGGGTGCATCTCAAGTTCCATTTGTCACTTACCGTGGCTGGTGCGCGCGGGGGCGAGCATCAACAAAAGCAGCGTGCCGCAATCTTGTTAACAACGGCCGACTTTCCGCGTTTCACCTCAAAAATGCGCGCCTATTTCTTCCAGTGATGATGAGTTAGACACGAATTGAAAATGACGTAACGTGATCTGCGTCACACAGCGTCTCGGCCGATTCTGGCGCCCGATCTCCGCAAGAGACGCGCGCTCGGCCGATCGAACTTCCTCAATCAAAAAACTGGCGTTCGCTACAACTCGAATGTCGATAGATTCACTCGTAACCGAAGCCTCGCTGGCGAGGGGGTCGAACGCTGAGCAACAAGCCAGCTAATAAGCGTCCTTGACCACCCGCCTATCCAGAATGGGCATCGGCATCCCGTTGACGGCTTCGCGTGGCGCGATACCCAGCTGCGCGTGCATCAGCCTCGCACATATACGCGCCCCTGCGGGTGTGCCCGAAATAACGAGTCCCCGAGTAGTGGTAGATACGCGTTGGCGTGTTGACCCACACGACGGTGCCCGACGGGCAGCGCGCGCGCGCCTGAAGCTCGGTCGTATATTCGCCCGCTCGCAGGGCCGAGGGCGTGCCGACATTCGACGCCGGCGCGGAAGCAGGAGCCGACGGCTGCCACCATGGGAACAAAGACCCTGACTGAGAGGCAGGCGCTGGGGCGGGCACCGGCGCCGGAGCCGGAGCAAAACTCCCCGAGGGCGGCACGGCCGCGGAGCCCTCCCGGGTGCGGCATTGTGACAGAAACTGCGGCCAGGTCTGGCCGCCGGTCGTTCCTGCCGCCTGAGCCTGCTTCCATTGGCTGGCGCAAGCTTTCATGACGCTCTCGGCGTTCGCCGAGGTTGGACCGCCGACAGCGAGCACAAACGCGATCGTCGCCGCCGTCAGCAAGGAACCGAACGAATTGCGCATCTCACTCCCCGACGCACCCCGGAATAGGCGCAGCGTCACCCTATCGCGAGAAGGACCGCTCCGCCAAGCACATCTCCGCGCCACGCACGTCTTTTCTGTCGCGTCGGTTAGCGGGGCCCTCGCGCCTTCCACCGCGTCGCTCACTTACGAAGCGACAGTTTGTTTGACCAGATCGGTGGGAGCGGACGCGGGTACCCGTTCGGGTGTCCCGCTCGGCGCCGCGCGCAGATATTGCCTGGGCCAAGGTGCGATCTGCCCGAGTTCTTGCGCGGCGTGTAGCGGCCAGTAGGGGTCCCGCAGCATCTCGCGCGCGAGCAGCACCAAATCGGCCTGATCGTTGCGGATGATCTGGTCGGCTTGAGCCGGCGCCGTGATCATGCCGACCGCAGCGGTGGCGATATTCGCCTCGCGCCGAATTCGCTCGGCGAATGGCGTTTGATATCCGGGTCCGACGGGAATGTCCGCCTTCTCGAGATTGCCGCCCGACGAGCAATCGATCACATCGACGCCGAGAGCGAGCAGCAGGCGCGCGAGCTCGACCGACTGGTCGATGTCCCATCCGCCTTCAGTCCAGTCGGTCGCCGAGATTCGCACGAAGAGCGGACAGCGCTCGGGCAGCGCGCGTCGCATTGCCGCGACGCATTCGCGAAGGAACCGCGTCCGATTCTCGAACGAACCGCCATAGGCATCAGTGCGGCGATTGCTGAACGGCGACAGGAACTCGTGGATCAGATAGCCGTGGGCGCCGTGAATTTCGATCACGTCGAAGCCGGCGTCGGCTGCGCGTTCAGCCGCGACCGCGAAGGCTTTTTGCAATGACTTGATCTGGTCGACTGTCAATTGGTCCGGCTTGGCGTAGCTGTCGCTGAACGCAATCGCGCTCGGGGCGACCGGGCGCCACCCGCCGGCCGTTTCGGGAACGGCGCCTTGCCCCGCCCCAGGTCGATAGGTGCTGCCCTTTCGTCCTGCATGCGCAAGCTGGACGCCGGCGCGCGCGCCTTGAGAAGCGATGAAGCGCGCGATCCGCTCGAGTGGCTCGAAATGCTTTTCGCTCCAGGCGCCAAGATCCTGCGGCGAAATGCGGCCCTCGGGTGTGACCGCGGCGGCCTCGGTGAATACCATCGCCGCGCCGCCGACCGCCCGAGCGGCGAGATGGGCGAAATGCCAATCGTTCGCGTAGCCGTCGACGGAAGAATATTGACACATTGGCGAGACGCCGATGCGGTTGGCGAAGTCAACGTCGCGCATGCGAAGTTTGCTGAACAGATGCGGCATGGTTCAATCGTCTCGATCGAGAATGACAGGGAGGTCAGCTGTTGGTTCGGCGCGCAGGGCTTCGCCAGGGCAGTCGCGATGGCAGGCGCGCGCTGACGAACCATATCTTGCGCCGTGTGGTCAAGGCGATGGCGCGCGACGGCGTGCCGCGAGACAATCCGGCGCCTACTGATAGCCGAGCCGATGCGGTAGCCAGAGGGTCAGGCTGGGCACGAACGCGATTATCAGGAGGCAGACGAACAGCAAGCCAAGATAGCCTAGCATCGGCCTTACTGTTGCTTCGATCGGCACCCCGCCGATCAGGCATGCGCCATAAAGCCCAAGCCCGAGCGGCGGCGCAAATAGCCCAATTCCCATGGCGATCACCAGAATCACGCCAAAGTGCAATCCGTTGACGCCGATCTGCGCGGCGACCGGGATCAGCAACGGACCGAAGATGATGAGCGCCGCCGCGCCCTCCAGAATGGAGCCCATGATAATCAAAATGAGGATGGACAGAAGCAGGAACAACCATGGGCCGGCGTTCTGAGACAGCGTTACCATCGCTTGGGCCAGGGCATGGGGGACCTGCTGTAAAGTCAGGACAAAGGCGAGCGCCTGCGCTGCGGCGACGATGAACAGCACGAGCCCCGAGCGGGTCGCGGCGTTGACGAAACTTCGCGCCGCCGCGCGAGGTCCAAGCTCGCGGAATGCGGCGCCGCCCACCGCCAGCGCGTAAAGCGCAGCAAAGGCGGAAATCTCGGTTGCTGTGGCGACGCCGAACCTGAAGCCCGCAAAGATGATGACAAGAAGCCCAAGCGTGACGATTGCGCCACGCCACAATTGCGCCAGCGAGGCCGTGGTAAGTTGAGCCTCGTCAGGCAACCGCACGTCGCCGCCAAGCAGGATCACGACGCCGATCAGCGCAAGCGCCATCAGACCGGCTGGCAACAATCCAGCCATGAATAGGCCGCCGATCGAGAGATTGGCGACGAAGCCAAGGATGATCAGATTGATGCACGGCGGAATGGCCTCCGCCATGACCGCGGAGGCCGCCAGCAAGGCCACCGCGCCGCCAGGGTTCTGCCGCGACCGGCGAGCTGCGGGGATTAGCACCGAGCCCACCGCCGCGACATCGGCCATCTTCGAACCGGAAATGCCCGAGAAGATCACCATCGACAACACCATCACCACGTTGAGTCCGCCACGTACCCGCCCGACTACGCGTTCGAGCAGCGCGATAAGGCGGACGGACATGCCGTTCGCCTCCATCAGGTAGCCGACCAGGATGAAGAACGGAATCGCGAGCAGGACGAAATTGTCGATGCCACGGGCCATCTGCTGAGCGAAAATGAGGCCGGGCAAAGCGCCTTCGATCCAGATATAAATGAGCGCGGTGAACGCCAGCGCAAAACCGATCGGGACGCCGCCGACTAGACATCCCACGAAGCCCAAGAACATCGGCAGGCCCGAACGCGCCGCGCCGGCCCCGATGAAACGCCAGCCGTACGCTGATCCGGCCAACGCCAGTGCGAAAATGACCGCGAAGGCGATGCCGGGCAGCTTGCGGCGGCAGAACTGGGCAAGCGCGAAAATCGTCATGCAAAGCGCGCCTGCGCCCATCGGATAAAATGTCAATTCCAACGGCAGGCCGGAGCCGGTCGTCTGGCCTGTGGTGAATCGCCCCAGCGCAAACGCGTACCATGCTACCGACCCGGCAGCCGCCAAGACAACCAACGCCGCGACGGCGTCGACGCGCTGGCGGGCTTGCGGTCCGAGTTTCTGCACGAAGAAGGTGACGCCGGCGTTCTCGCTGCGCGCGAGCGCGCCCGCGGCGCCGAAGAAGCTCATCGCCACCATCAGCCCACGCGCGACATCGTCGGCCCATTCGATCGGCGCGGCCAGCACATAGCGATAATATACGGACAGGGACACCACGATCAGGTCCGCCGCCAACAGGATGGCGGCGACCGCGTCGACCAGAATGAGCAGCAAGGCGAGCCCGCTATGAGCTATTCGACGCAGGCCACAATGAGGCTCGCTTGCGTCCGTCAACTCAGTCACTCGTCGCCGCTCGAAAGCCGAAAACCCGCCGCCCGCCCACCGCGCGCGGCGATCGTCCGATCAGATTCCAAAAAGCCTTCCACCCGATCACGCCTTAGTGCTGCGGACGATATCGATGATTGGCTTGGCTTCCGGGTGCGACTTGATGAATTCATTGGTCTGCGGCAGGACGAGCTTACGGAACGGCTCACGATCGCAACCGATGATTTCGACGCCCTTTTGTTTCAGCGTCTCAATCGCCTCCTTTTCCGCCTCAAGCCCACGGACTCTGGTGTCGACCGCCGCTTCCGCCGCCGCAATCAGGAACGGATCGCGCGCCGCCGCGTCCATCCGAGTGAGCGTGAGCCCGCTGCAGAACACACCAAGCGCGGAGAAATTGTGCTGGGTCAGCGAATAGAATTTGGTCGTTTCGTAGAACTTGCTGGCGACAATCGTGGGCGGGTCATGTTCCAGCCCGTCCAGGACGCCGGCCTGCAGGGCGGTGTAAACCTCGCCGAACGCCAATGGTGTGGCGGCCGCGCCCATGAGCCTCAGGCATTCAGTGATGATCTTGTTAGGCAGGGTTCGGATTCTTTTGCCGGCCAAATCTGCTGGCGCATTGACCGGGGATTTGCACAAAACGCTGCGCGAGCCGAAATTATAGGCCCAGCCGATGATCTGCACGTTGGCGCGGGTATTCAGCGCCTGCTCCAGCGGCTTGGCCGCGCCCCCATCGAGCGCCTTGGTCTGCTGGGGAAAGCTTTCGAACAGATAGCCGAGGTCGAGCAGTCCGATCAGAGGCACGACATTCGCCCAGATCGATGTGCCGGTGACCATCAGGTCAATGACGCCGAGACTAACCGAATTGACGACGTCGATCTCCTGGCCGAGCTGATTATCGGGAAAGAATTGCACGTCGATGCGATCCGCGAGACCGTGGGCTGCGAGGCGTTTGACGAGGTTGTCGTAGTACACTCGGCCGTTGGCGAACTTCGGATTGTTCGGCAACGAGGAGGACAGGCGCAGCATTATCGGCGCGGCCCGCGCGGCGCGCACAACGACCGGGGCGACCGCCATGCCTATGAGCAAGGACCGACGGTTCACGCGACAGCTCTTCATGGTAAAATCCTCCCGCGCGCGCCTCATCGGTGTCGTTCTGGCGTCGACGACGTTAGTCCGATTACCTGACAACTCGCAAGGCGCGACGCGATCGAGACCATCGTTCTCCACGGGTCAGCCGGCAGCGATGGCCACACCGGTCTGCGGGTCGAAGAAGTGCAACGGACCTTCGAACGTGAGCGCGATGCTGTCCCCCGGGCGGCCACTCAAACGCTCACGAAACACGCAAACGATGTCCTGCCCGGCGAACTTGGCGATCAACTGCGTTTCGTACCCGGTTGGCTCGATGACGATGATATGCGCGGGCATCGCCTGCGCTCCCCCAAGGCTCACGTTTTCCGGCCGAACGCCCATGATGATCTCGGAGCCGAGAACGACTCGAGGGGCGGCGTCGAGCGGGATCTTGACGCCAGAAGCGGTGACAAGCCTCGGCGGCTCGCCGCTTTCGAAACGCCCTTTGATAAAGTTCATTGCCGGTGAGCCGATAAACCCGGCCACGAACAGGTTGGCGGGACGATCATAAAGTTCGAGCGGCGTGCCGATCTGCTCAACCACGCCGTCATGCAAGACCACGATCTTGTCGGCCATCGTCATCGCCTCGATCTGGTCGTGCGTGACATAGAGGGTCGTGGACGCGAGCCGTTGCTGCAACGCCTTGATTTCGGCGCGCATCTGCACGCGCAACTTCGCGTCGAGATTGGACAAAGGTTCGTCGAACAGAAACACCGCCGGGTCGCGCACGATTGCCCTCCCCATGGCGACCCGCTGTCGCTGGCCGCCCGACAACTGGCGCGGATAGCGCTCAAGCAGGGGCTTGAGGCCGAGAATATCGGCCGCCTTGTTGACCTTCTCGACAATTTCGACTTTCGGCCGTTTCGCGAGCTCGAGAGAGAAACTCATATTCTTCGCGACCGTCATTTGCGGATAGAGCGCATAGTTCTGGAACACCATCGCGATGTCGCGCTCTTTCGGCGCCACGTGGTTGACGACACGCCCGTCAATGCGAAGTTCGCCGCTGGTGACCGACTCAAGCCCCGCGACCATCCGCAACAGCGTCGACTTGCCGCATCCCGATGGCCCGACAAGAATGACGAATTCGCCGTCCTCGACTCGGATCGATACGCCATGAACGACCTCGGAACCGCCAAAACTCTTGCGCACGTTGGAAATTTCGACCGAGGCCATTGCGTTCATCCTACTGTGGTTGGCGCAGCCCTGCGGCGCGAATTGCGGCCGAGAACGGCCGCGACACTTCTCGCGGCGCCGATGGCAGACTATGATGGCGCCCGGCCATCACACCACCTGGTTTCGCAACACGGTTTCGCCGCGAAGCAGGCGTTCGATATTGTCCATGAGAATGTCAACGACGTTTTGTTCGTAGCGCTCGGTTTCGCCTGCGGTGTGCGGCGTAACGAGTACGTTCGGCAGCGCCCAGAAAGGGGATTGAGCCGGAAGCGGCTCCTCTGGGAAACAATCGAGCGCGGCGGCGCGCACCCGTCCGTCAGCCAGCGCAGTAAGCAGCGCCGCCTCGTCGACCACCTTTCCGCGGGCGACATTGATCAAGAGCGCGCCCGGCTTCAGCGCACTCAGAGCCGCGGGGCCGATCAGGCCTTCGGTTTCCGGCGTCAAGGGACAGGTCAACGCCACGACATCGGCTCGGGCGAGCGCTCCGGCGAGGTCGGCTTGGGCGACGACCTGGTCAGCGACCTCAGGCTCCGGCCTCGCCGCGCGGCGCACGCCAATCACCCGCATGTCGAAGACCCGCGCCAGCACAGCGAGGCGCATGCCGATGCGACCAAGGCCAACGATCAACAGCGTCTTGCCGCAGAGCTCCTGCTCGCGCAACGAGCGATCGCCGATCATGCCGCGCCATCGCCGCGCGTGCTGATTGTCGCGCGCCTGATAAAGCTGACGCGTGAGAGCGAGAATGAGCGCGATGGCGTGCTCCGCCACAGCGCGTTCGTTGGCGCCCTGAGCGTTGGCCAACCGAACGCCATGCTTGGCGAACACCGCCTTGTCATACTGATCCATACCGGCGCTGAACGATTGCACAAAGCGAAGCTTCGGCGCGCTTGCCATGAGCGTGTTGCGCCATAGGCCCGATACGACGAGCACATCGGCTTCATGCGCCCGCCGCTCCAGCTCCCCCAACGTCCGCACCTCAAAGTGCGCGATGCCCGTTCGTCGCCCGGCGAATTCTTCAGCGGCGCGATAGGCGACATGCGCGAAGCCGATCGTCAGAGCCTCGCGAGACGGGAAAGCCGCGCCGTTCAGCATGTCCGCGAGAACACGCGTCGACGTGCGCTGCGCTTCGTCATTGGGATTCCGGATGCAAGATCAGCTTCTGGACCCGCCAGTTGAGGAGCTCTGCGACATAAAGCTCGTTTTCCGATGGGCAGGCGATTTCGTGGATCCAGCCGAATTGCTTCAGCTTCTTGCCGGTTTCGCCAAGCACGCCGAGCCCCTCCCCATCGAGCGTCATCTTGTAGATGCGGCCGGGAAACGCATCGGAGCTGTAGAGCACCTGATTTGGCGGAGGGGTGATGCAGAGCACCCAGGGCGAGCCCGGCGCCATGGTCAGCGTGGCGCCGTAGCCTGCCAGACTGCCGTCCGGAGCCCCGGGCTTCTGTCCGATGGCTGGACGCGCCCTAGCGTAGTCGAACGGGACTCCGATCTGGATGATTCGAATCAGGTTTCCATCGCCGTCGAACACCTGAATGCGTCCGTTGCCGCGATCCGCGACATAGATGTGGCCCTCGGCATCGGCCTGAATCGAATGCAGAACCCGGAATTGTCCGGGCCCAGTCCCGAACTCTCCCCAGGACTTGATCCAATTTCCATCCGGATCGTACTTGGCGACTCGCGAATTGATGTAGCCGTCGCTGATGTAGGTGTTGCCCGCGGGGTCCCAGGTCACATCCGTGACCTGCCTGAACATGCCGTCCACTTGGGGCGCGGGCGGGTTCGGGTGTCTCCACGGCTCGGCGGCCTCGTCAGAGGCTTCCTTTTTTCGGCCGAACACCATCTTGACCCGACCTTCCGGGTTGAACTTGATCACCATGTCCGAGCCCTTGTCGACGGCCCAGATGTTGTCGTGGCTGTCGACGCGGACGGCGTGGGCGAAGGCCCAGGCGTAAAGATTGCGGCCGATCTCGCGCACGAACTTCCCATCGGCATCGAATTCCAGCAATTGCGCCGCCGCCGCCCCATAAGCGGGCCCGTTCGTGCCGCCGCGCGAGAATACGAACACATGGCCTCTCGAATTGACCGCGACTCCGGCCGCTTCGCCGAGATAGACGTCGGGCGGAAGCTTGAGGAAGTCGGGGACCGAGTCGAAGGGAATGGTCGGCGGTGTCTGTGGGGACGGTTGCTGCGCCAGGGCGGCGGTCGAGATCAGGATCAGCGCGAACGCGATTGGACGCAACGTTTTTCCCTCCCCCAAACGATCGCTTGAGCCCCGGCGATCACGATTGCCTGATCGCGGTTCCTCGAGTTGTAAGGTAATAAGCGGATCGTGAAAAGATTTGGAAGGGATCGCCTTGGTCGCCTTGGCGAAATGCGCGAGCCAGATGCGTGGGTTCCGAGCCGCAGGCGTCGCGCCTGACCGGGGGTCGCGATGAAGCCGGCAGCTCGCTGATTTGGGAGGTGGCGCATGAACCCAATTTCGGATCAAGTCGAACCGTTCGCGCTCCACGAGGCGGAGGCGCCTCAAGACGGCTGGGACGATCCGGTGCGCGGCCGATTTCGCTGGCGCACCTTGTTTTCCAAGGGAGCGACCCCGTCGGCCAGTATGACCTGCGGTGTAGCCGAATTTCAGCCCGGCGAGTGGCTGGGCTTGCACCGGCACGCGCCGGCGGAAGTCTATTATGTGTTCGCGGGGGCCGGCTTGATGAGCCTCGACGGCCGTGAGATCCCGGTCAAGGCCGGGAGCGCAGTGTTCATTCCCGGGATGGCCGAACACGGAATCCGCCAGACGGGAAATGAGACCCTGCGCCTCTTCTATGCTTTCCCGGTCGATTCGTTCGACGGGGTGGAATACCTCTTTTCCGCAGCGCCGCGCGGGTGACCGATCTCGGGGCGGAATCGGGGTCTGTTAGATCTATTTGGAACAGTTTCGCAGGCCTGCCTAGCCGCGCACGCTTCGGTTGCGCCCACGGCAAAAGACGGGGTGTTTCGGCAAATGGCGCCGCGTTAGGTCACTTAATAACCTTGCCAGCCTGAGCCCGCCGAGATAGCGGTCCTGCGAATTAATCTCGGCCCGGGCGACGCGCGCCAATGTCCTCCACTGCCATGGTCATTACGTCCTACACTGCCGCGCCGGGACGCGAATGCGGTAGTTGCACGCTCTGCTGCAAGGTCTACGCGCTGCCTGAATTCGCCAAGCCGCCCGGAGTGTGGTGCAAGCATTGCGCGCCGGGAAAGGGCTGCGCGATCCACGACGCTCCGCCGAATCAATGCCGGCGGTTCTTCTGCCTATGGATGATGGACGGGGCCATGGGGCCGGATTGGAAGCCCGACCGAGCGCGGTTTGTGCTGTCCATCTATCCGACGAACGGATTTATCTACGGCCAGGTCGATCCCGGGTCACCGGGCGCGTGGCGCAGGGCGCCCTACTTCGACGCCCTGCGCGCGATGGCGAAAACGTTGCTCGAGCAGAAGCGCCACCTTATCATGTTCGTTGGCGATCAAGCGACGCTTGTCATGCCCGACGAGACCTTGTCTCTTGGCACAATGACGGCCAATGACAATTTTCGCATCGAACCGGCCTTCGGCCCGAACGGGCCGACATGGCGCGCGACAAAAATATGAGGATGATTGCGCGTCTTTGTCTTGGGCTTGGCGTCGCCATCGCTCTTGCTGGGCCCGCGACCGCGGAACTGGCGATGACCGGCGCGCCAGTTACAATGCGCGCCGGGCCGACCGGCAAGGCCGGAATCGTGCAGCACATCCCCCAAAGGGCGGAAGTCTACCTGGAGAAATGCGTCCGCAACTGGTGTCGTGCGTGGTGGCGCGGCAGATTAGGCTATATCCCGGTGGAAGCGGTCGTGCTCGGACCTCCGCCCGCGACCTTGCCCGGCGACGAGATGCCGCCGCCGCTTGTCGATGTGCAGCCGACTTATCTCACGCCCCCGGCGTGGCGATGGGACGGTCCCTATGTCGGCCTCAACGGGGGTTTCGGCTCGGGCTCCTGGTAGGCCGATAGTTTCCGAACCCAAGGCGGCCCTACCCATGAACGCCGTCCCACCTTATATGACGGCGTGATCCCTTTCTCATCGAGGAGATGAAGCGCGTGACCACGAGCCACGAGCCCGAGAAAATTCCCGTTACCGTCCTCACCGGCTATCTAGGCGCCGGCAAGACGACGTTGCTCAATCGCATTTTGAGCGAGCCCCACGGCAAGCGCTACGCGGTCGTGGTCAACGAATTTGGCGAGATCGGGATCGACAACGAACTCATCGTCGGCGCGGACGAGGAAGTGTTCGAGATGAACAATGGCTGCATCTGCTGCACGGTGCGCGGCGACCTCATTCGCATCATCGAGGGACTGATGAAGCGCAAGGGCCGGTTCGACGCTATCATTGTCGAGACGACCGGGCTCGCCGATCCGGCGCCGGTGGCGCAGACCTTCTTCGTCGACGAGGACGTGCGCGAGGCGGCCCGGCTCGACGCCGTGGTGACGGTCGCCGACGCCAAATGGCTCGCCCAGCGCCTTCGCGACGCGCCCGAGGCCAAGAACCAGATCGCCTTCGCCGACGTCATCATCATCAACAAGACCGACCTCGTCAGCCCCGCCGAATTGCGCGAGGTCGAGGCGCGCATCCGCGCCATCAACCCATACGCATTGCTCCATCGGGCGAAGAAATGCGACGTCCCGATCGCCGACGTGCTCGAGCGCCGCGCCTTCGATCTCGACCGCATCCTCGACATCGAACCCGACTTCCTCGTCGCCGAGGACCACGACCACGACCATAGTCATGACCACGGTGAAGACCATCATCATGGCCTCAAGCACTATCACGACGAGGACATGCAGTCCGTGGCGATGAGGCTCGAGGGCGACGTTGATCCGGCCAAGTTCATGCCATGGATCAACCGCGTCACCCAGGAGCAAGGCCCGAATATCCTGCGCTGCAAGGGCATTGTCGCGATGAAAGACGATCCCAAGCGCTTCGTGTTCCAGGGCGTTCACATGATGCTGGACGGCGATTCTCAGCGCGAGTGGAGACCCGACGAGAAGCGGGAGTCGAAGGTCGTGTTCATTGGCCGCGATCTCATGGAAGAGGATATCCGCAACGGATTCCTGGCCTGCGCCGCGTGATCGCCCATCGTCTCCGATGACCGAGGGACAAGCGGCCTCCTCGCTCGCACGGCATGCGCTGCTGTTCGACGCCGGCGCGCATGTCGTGGCGGCGACGTTCGTTGACGGCGCGCCAGTGCTGGCTCTGGTCGATGGAGTCGTGCTGATCGGCGAACCCGGCGAACAAAAGCGCGTCGTCGCCCACCCCGACGCGGCGATCCTGACCGCGACCAGCGACGGCAAGACGCTGCTGACTGGCGGCGACGAGGGACGCGTCGTTGCGGTGCGAGCTGACGGCGGGCTCGAGGAGATCGCCGACGAGAAGGGGCGGTGGATCGACGCCCTGGCGTTGCGCGGCAAAGCCTGCGCGTGGAGCGCCGGCAAGCAGGCTCGCGCCCGCGACGACACCGGGGCCGTCAAGAGCTGGAGCGCCCCGTCGACGGCCCGCGGGCTTGCTTTTCAGCCGAAGGGCTTCCGCCTCGCCGCCACCCATTACAATGGCGCGACGCTCTGGTTTCCCAAGGTCGAAGGCGCTCCGCAAACCCTGGAATGGAAAGGCGCGCATCTCGACGTCACCTTTTCTCCCGATGGCCGTTTTCTGGTGACGTCAATGCAGGAGAACGCGCTGCACGGCTGGCGCGTTCAGGATTCGCGCAACATGCGCATGACCGGATATCCGGCCAAGACGCGCTCGCTCTCCTGGTCGCATGACGGCCAATGGCTGGCGACGTCCGGCGCCGACGCCGCCGTGATCTGGCCGTTTAAGGACAAGGACGGGCCAATGGGCAAGGCCCCGCGCGAATGCGGCGTGCGCCAAGCCCGAGTGACTCAAGTGGCCTTTCATCCAAAGGCGCTCGTTATCGCCATCGGCTACGCCGACGGCCTCGTTCTGTTGTGCCGGCTCGCGGATTCAGCCGAAATCCTGGCCCGCCATCCTGGCGACGGCGCGGTCAGCGCGCTGGCGTGGGACGGTTCGGGCGCGCGGCTCATGTTCGGCCTCGAGTCCGGCGCGGCCGGCCTTCTGAGCTTGCCCGGCTGACCCTTCGAGCTTAAAACCTCGCGCATTCGGGTCGATATTCCACACGCTTGCGCACGAATTTACGCGCGCGAACAATTCCAGGGACTTAACACCTCCTTTGCGCAACTTTACGGCGCAAGCTCCGCGCCGCTCGCCGTAAGCAAGGGAGGCCGCGAGCCCGCGATCAGGACGGCGGGAGGCGCCTCAGGCCGTTTCGTTTCGGGGGCCGGCGAGGCCCAAAAACAGCAAAAGCGAAAGAAATCTTTCGCCAAGCGAAACGAATCGTTTCGCACCGCGGGTCGTAAGTCTTTGAAATCATTATGTGCGCTGAATCAGTCATTTCGCGGAATCTTGTGTTTTCAATGGGTTAACTGCCTTTTCGTTTCGCCGCTTTCGCGGCACGCGCTCTTCCGATCCAAAAAACCCCGGTCCAACAGGTCGCTAAGCGTTCACCGCGAGGTTGAACGTTAGATTCTGCTAATAAGAATCCTATAACATACATTTCTGGCTGGAGCAAGAAATTGCAGCGCGGATCATGGGTTGGCCTTCGCTCGGCGCGGCGTGGATGGCCGGGACAAGCTTGGTCAAGCCCGGCCATGACGAGGCGCCCCAATTTCCCCGAACCCTCTTCGGTTTCGAAAGCGTTGGCCATCACGATCCCGGTTTTGACGCGATCCCTAAGCGCTTCCACTTGCCAGCGACGCCGGAAACGGAGAATTCTCCGAGCCCAAGCGACGCCAGGAATTCCATGCACGAGGCCTATATCGGAGTGGACGTCGGCACGCTCAGCGCCAGGGCTGGCGTTTTCGATTCCGCCGGGCGGCTCATCGCCAGCGCCCGGCGGCCGATCGCCATCTGGCGCGAGCCGGGCGACATCGTCGAGCAATCGTCTGACGACATCTGGAGCGCGGTCACATCGGCTGTGCGCGAAGCGGTCAAGGCGTCGGGGCTGCCGCCCGAGGCGGTCCGCGGCATGGGCTTCGACGCAACGTGCTCGCTGGTCGCGCTCGACCGCAATGCGCGTCCCCTGTCGGTGAGCCCGACGGACGCGCCCGAACGCGACGTGATCGTGTGGATGGATCATCGCGCCGTCGACGATTCCGAGCGGATCAACGCCGGCGGGCATGAAGCCCTGCGCTATGTGGGCGGCAAGATCTCGCCCGAGATGCATGCGCCGAAGCTGGCCTGGCTCGCCCGACGCAAGCCCGAAACGATCGGCGCCGCCGGACATTTCTTCGATCTCACAGATTTCCTGTCGTTTCGCGCCACTGGGTCGCTGATCCGCTCGGCTTGCCCGGCGACCTGCAAATTCGCCTATCTCGCGCATGAGAAGCGCTGGCCGGACGAATTCTTCGACAGCGTGGGCCTCGGATTTCTCAAGGACGACCGTTATGCCCGCATCGGCGCCGAGACGGCGCCGCCGGGCGCGCCGCTCGGGCGGGGATTGACGCCCGAGGCCGCCGCGGCGATGGACTTGGCGCCCGGGACGCCGGTCGGCGCCGGGCTGGTCGACGCGCACGCCGGCGCCGCGGGCACGTTGGGCGCGCGCGGGGCAGGAATGTTGGCCGATCCGCGCCGGCGTCTGGCGCTCATTCTCGGCACATCGTCGAGCTGCATGGCGCTATCCGACGAGCCGCGGTTCATCGACGGGGTCTGGGGACCGCATCTCGGCGCGCTAACCCCTAATCAATGGCTTATCGACGGCGGGCAGTCGGCGTTCGGCGGAGCGATCGATCACCTGTTGCGGCTGCATCCAGCCTTTGCTGAATTGTCGGCGCGCGCCGGGCTGCACGCGTTGCAGGCGCTCGAGAAAGAGATCGTCGCCCGGGCCGGCGGTCTATCAATCGCGGCTCTGATCGCCGAGGGTCTGCATGTCCTGCCTGACTTCATCGGCAACCGATCGCCGTCGGTCGACCCTGGCGCGCGTGGCGGCGTGATGGGGATGGACCTGCGTGAAGACGCAGCGAGCTTGCAGGAACTCTACGTGGCTGGGCTCTGCGGCCTTGCCTACGGCCTGGCCGATATCGTCGGCAGGCTTGAGCGGGCCGGTTACGAATTCGATACGATCGTCGTCAGCGGCGGCGCCTCGCGCAGCCCATTGGTCCGTCAGATCATCGCCGATGTGTGCGGCAAGGCGGTGGTGTTGCCGGAGACCCCGGAGCCGGTGCTTCTGGGCTCGGCGATGGTGGGCGCGGTTGCTGCGGGGGCGCAGACGATGGCGTCCGCAATGGCGTCGATGTCGGCGATCGCGCCAGGCGCAGCGGCGCCGGCAGGCGGGGCGATCGCGGCGTTCCACGCGCGAAAGCGGCAAGCGTGCGAGATGCTGCGCCGGACCGAGCGGGAGATTCGCGAGCTCAATCGCGCGTCTCGCTGGCCTGAATTGGTCATTTTCGATTGTGACGGCGTGCTGGTCGACAGCGAACTGATCGCGCTCGGCGTCACCCGCCGAAGACTGGACGCGGCCGGTCTGCGCATGACCGACGAGGAGACGCGCAAGCGGTTCCTCGGACAGCGGCTCGACTCAGTCATCAGCAGAATCGAAAGTGAACTTGGCACGCTGTTGCCCAAGGCGTTTCCCGACGAGCTTTCGCGCGAGATTCTGTCGACGTTCGCGCGCGAACTGAAGGGCGTCGAAGGCGTGCGGCAGGCAGTCGAAGGCTTGCGCGCGCGGGTATGCGTCGCCTCTTCGAGCGCGCCTGAAAGAGTGCGCCACTCGCTTCGGCTGGCCGGCTATGAGAACTTGTTCGCTCCCAACATTTTTTCCGCCACTGAGGTTGCGGAGGGAAAGCCCAGTCCGGACCTTTTCCTGCACGCGGCGCGCGTAATGGGCGCGGCGCCGAAAGACTGCCTGGTGATCGAGGATAGCGTGGCTGGCGTCGCCGCTGCACGGGCGGCCGGAATGACAGTGTTCGGGTTTGTCGGCGCGAGCCATTTCTCGCCCCTTGACCAAGGAGCGCATTTGACCGCGGCCGGCGCCGAACTCCTCTTCGACAACATGGCGCGGCTGCCCGATCTCATCGCCGCCCGGGCGGCGCGACCCGACGCTGCGGGTACGGACTGAAGCGATGGCGCGCAAGTCGGATCACGACGGTTTGCGGCTCGACGAGGCCGCCCGCGCCGGATGGCTCTATTACGTCGCCGGCAACACGCAGGACGAGATCGCGCGCAAGCTCGGCATTTCGCGCCAGGCGGCGCAGCGCCTGGTCTCGCTGGCGATCAGCGAGCGGCTCATCAAGGTCAGGCTCGATCATCCGATCGCGCGCTGCATGGAGTTCGCCGCGGCGCTCAAGCTCCGTTACGACCTCAGGTTCTGCGAAGTCGCCCCGACCGATCCGGCTTCGACGTCGTCGACGCTTGGCATCGCCCAGGTCGCGGCGGCGGAGTTCGAACGCTGGCTGCGGCGCTCGGAGCCTGCGATCATCGGCATCGGCACGGGCCGCACGATGCGCGCCGTCGCTGACCAATTGCCGGCAATGGAATGCCCGCAACATAAGCTGGTCGCGCTGGTGGGCACCACCAAGACCGACGGTTCGGCTTCGTTCTACGACGTCATCATTCGCGTGTCCGACAGCGTGCGTGCGCCACACTACCCGATGCCGCTGCCGGTCATCGCGCGCTCGGTCGAGGAGCGCGAGCTCCTGACCAGCCTCGCCTCGGTGAAGAGTCTTTTTGACCTCGTCGAACGCACCGACGTCAGTTTCGTCGGCGTCGGCGCGGTCGGCGACTCGGCCGCCCTGGTGCAGGACGGCATCATCACCCGGCAGGAAGCGGAGGCCCTGCGCCAGCTTGGCGCGGTCGGGGAGATCACCGGCTGGGCGTTCGATTCGGCGGGAAAGGTGCTCGCGGAAGGGACGAACCAGCGGGTCGCCTCGGCGCCGTTGCGACGCGCCGACAACCGGCTTGTGATCGGCGTCGCGATGGGGCCGTCGCGCCGGGCGCCGGTGCGCGGCGCGCTCGCCGGGCGGCTCATTTCGGGCCTGGTGACCGACGAGTTCGACCGCGGAGCACCTGCTGCAGCGATGAACGGAGGGGAAAAGAGGCTTTAATTTCATCGAATTAGCCTATGCTCTTGCCATTTTAAGCAGCGCGGCGTCAAATTCGCATTGACTCGGGCGGCAGGATATGGCGAATATTCGCCCGCTTAAGTGGCAAATGCCCGTTCCCGGCATTGCCTCATGGAGGAAACGCTATGAAGGTTCACACGATGGGCCTGCTCGGGGCGGTCGCGCTCGCGGGCTTCTCGCTCCCAGCCTTTGCCGCCACCACGCTGACGATCGCCACCGTCAACAACGGCGACATGGTCCGCATGCAGGGGCTGACCGAGGATTTCACCAAGGCCAATCCCGACATCAAGCTCAATTGGGTCACGCTCGAAGAGAACGTGCTGCGCCAGAAGGTGACGACCGACATCGCCACTCACGGCGGCCAGTTCGATGTTCTGACCATCGGCACCTACGAAGTTCCGATCTGGGCGAAGAAGAAGTGGCTCGTCACTCTCGACAAGCTCAGCGCCGACTATGACGTCAACGACCTCTTGCCGCCGATTCGCGCAGGCCTGTCGTTCGACAACAAGCTCTTCGCCGCGCCGTTCTACGGCGAAAGCTCCTTCGTCATGTATCGCACGGACCTGATGGAGAAGGCCGGCCTCAAGATGCCCGAGAAACCGACCTGGGATTTCATCAGGCAGGCGGCCGACAAGATGACCGACAAGGCGGGCGGCGTTTACGGCATTTGCCTACGCGGCAAGCCGGGCTGGGGTGAGAACATGGCTTTCCTGACCGCCATGTCCAATTCCTTCGGCGCGCGGTGGTTCGACGAAAAATGGCAGCCCCAGTTCAACACACCCGAATGGAAGAAGACGATCGACTTCTACGTCGCGCTGCTGAAGGCCGACGGGCCGCCCGGAGCGTCGTCGAACGGTTTCAATGAGAACCTCGCTTTGTTCAACGACGGCAAGTGCGGCATGTGGATCGACGCCACGGTTGCGGCCGGATTCGTGACCGATCCGAAGCAGTCCAGGGTCCCCGACAAGGTTGGCTTCGCGCTCGCGCCCAATGATGGCCTTGGAAAGAACGCCAATTGGCTTTGGGCATGGTCGCTTGCTGTCCCAGCCGGAACGAGCAAGGCCGAGGCGGCTGAGAAGTTCATTTCATGGGCGACCAGCAAGCACTACACCGACCTCGTCGCCTCGAAGGACGGCTGGGCGCGTGTCCCTCCCGGAACCCGCACCTCACTCTACAAGAATGCGGACTATACGAAGGCAGCTCCATGGGCCAATTTGACTCTCTGAGTCGATCAATTCGGCCGACCCGCTCCATCCCACGGTGAAGCCAGTGCCGTACACAGGCGTGCAGTTTGTCGCGATCCCCGAATTCCAGGGCATTGCGACCGACACCGGGCAGGACTTCTCGGCGGCTCTCGCGGGAACGATGACCGTCGACCAGGCGCTCGCGAAGGCCCAAGCCAGCACCGAAACCGCAATGAAGAAGGCCGGTTACATCAAGTGAGCTAAGCCGCTTCCCCGCCGTTTGGCGTCGCGTACATCGCGCGAAGAGCGGCAGGAAGGGGTGTCCTCCCGCCCCGCCCCCCTTCTCGTTCGCGAGAAGGGGGAAGGGCAGGAGATGAGAGACTAAGAAGTAAGAAGAACGTGCGTCGGCGACTCAAGCGGGCGACTGGCGTGTAAGGTACGGGAGGAGAGGGCCACAACGATGGCGACGCAGCAAACGGCGACGGCGGGTCGCGCTCTCGTTTCACCATCGGTCATCCTGCTCTTCATCTGGATGATCGTGCCGCTGGTGATGACGCTCTATTTTTCGACGCTGCGCTACAGCCTGCTTGACCCCGATAACACCGGCTTCGTCGGGTTGCAAAATTATACGTCGTTCCTCTCCGACCCGGATTTCCTGACCGCGCTTCTCAATACGTTGATCCTCGTCGTGTCAGTGCTCGTCATCAGCGTTGGCGGGGGCATGTTGGTCGCTTTGCTGATGGACCAGCCGGTGTTCGGGCTGAATGTGCTTCGGCTCATGGTCATCGCGCCCTTCTTCGTCATGCCGACGGTTAGCGCTCTCGTGTGGAAGAATTTGCTGATGAACCCGGATTCGGGGCTGTTTGCCTGGATCGCCCGGTCGCTCGGTTTTCAGCCGATCGTATGGTTCACCAACTGGCCCATGCTGTCGATCATCATCGTCGTTTCTTGGGAATGGCTGCCGTTCGCAAGCCTTATCCTCCTGACCGCGCTGCAGTCGCTTGATGAGGAGCAGAAGGAGGCGGCGTCGCTCGACGGCGCGGGCCCGTTCTCCTATTTCGGGTATATCGTCTTGCCGCATATCGCGCGTGCGATCACCGTCGTCATCCTGATCGAGACGATTTTCCTTCTCAGCGTATTCGCGGAAATCTACGTCACGACCTCCGGCGGCCCCGGCGTCGCCACAACGAACATCCCCTTCCTTGTCTACAAGCAGGCGCTGCTCAACTTCGATGTCGGCAGCGCTTCTGCGGGCGGCATCGTCGCCGTCATTCTCGCCAACATCGTCGCGATCTTTCTGATGCGCATCATCGGCAGGAACCTGGAGGGCTGAACGATGGCCATAAAGAAATCCGCCGGCGAGCGCATCGGCGTGACGATTCTCGCCTGGGTCGTCGCCTTCCTGATCTTCTTCCCGATCCTTTGGACGTTCCTGACCAGCTTCAAGAGCGAGCTCGACGCCATCGCCATGCCGCCGAAGTTCCTCTTTTTCAACTGGACGCTGGAGAACTACGCCGACGTCCAGCAGCACTCGAACTATCTGAAGTTCGCCTTCAATTCGGTCGTGCTGTCGATTGGCGCCAATCTGATTGGCCTGCTGATCGCCGTTCCCGCAGCCTGGTCGATGGCGTTCGCGCCGGGCAAGCACACCAAAGATCTCCTGATGTGGATGCTGTCGACCAAGATGATGCCTGCAGTCGGCGTGCTGGTGCCGATCTACCTCCTGTTCAAGGACCTGCATCTGCTCGACAGTCTGCTCGGCATTGGGCTCATTTTGATGCTTCTCAATCTGCCGCTCTTGATCTGGATGCTCTACACCTACTTCAAGGAGATCCCGAACGACATCCTCGAAGCGGCGCGCATGGACGGGGCGTCGCTCGTGAATGAGATCGTGTATGTGCTCACGCCGATGGCGGTGCCTGGCATCGCTTCGACCATGCTGCTCGCGATCATCCTGTCGTGGAACGAGGCGTTCTGGACGCTCAATCTCACCACATCGAACGCCGCGCCGCTGACCGCCTTCATCGCCTCCTACTCGGCGCCGGAGGGGTTCTTCTGGGCCAAGCTTTCGGCGGCCTCGACGCTCGCCATCGCGCCGATCCTCATCCTCGGCTGGTTCTCGCAGAAGCAGCTGGTCCGAGGCTTGACCTTCGGCGCGGTCAAATGATCCGGCAATAAAGGAATTGCTGCCATGGGAAGCATTCAACTGAAGGACGTGCGCAAGGCGTTCGGCGCAGTCAGCATCATCAACGGCGTCAATCTCAATATCGAGAACGGCGAGTTCGCGGTGTTCGTCGGGCCGTCCGGTTGCGGCAAGTCGACGCTTCTGCGCCTCATCGCCGGTCTCGAGGACGTCACCTCCGGCGAGGTGCTGATCGACGCAAAAAACATGACCAATGTCGGCCCGGCGCAGCGCGGGCTCGCCATGGTGTTCCAGTCCTATGCGCTCTATCCGCACATGAGCGTGCGCGGCAACATCGCCTTCGCGCTCAAGATGGCCGGACAGAAAGCCGACGTCATCGAGCAGAAGGTGCGCAAGGCGGCGACGACCCTGAACCTGACCGATTATCTCGATCGCAAGCCGCGCCAGCTTTCCGGCGGCCAGCGTCAGCGCGTCGCCATCGGGCGCGCGATCGTGCGCGAGCCGAAAGCATTCCTGTTCGACGAGCCGCTCTCCAATCTCGACGCGGCGCTGCGCGTGCAGATGCGGGTCGAGATCGGCGAGCTTCACGAGGCGCTCAAGACAACCATGATCTACGTCACTCATGATCAGGTCGAGGCGATGACCATGGCCGACAAGATCGTGGTGCTCGACCGCGGCTCGGTTGCTCAGGTTGGCTCGCCGCTCGACCTTTACAACAAGCCCAATGGCCTGTTCGTCGCTGGCTTCATCGGCTCTCCGACCATGAATCTGATCAAGGGCCCGCCCGCCGCCAAGCGCAGCGCAGAGACGATCGGCATCCGGCCCGAACATGCCGACATATCGACCACCGCGGGTGAGTGGCCGGCGAAGGTGCGACTCGCCGAGCACCTTGGCTCCGACACGTTCGTGCACGCAGAGGCCGATGGCATCGGGCCCTTGACCTTGCGTTTGGAGGGTGAGGCCCCGCTGACCCCGGGCCAGAGCATCTACGTCACGCCGCGCGAAGCTCACCTGCATCGCTTCGACAAGGATGGCAGGAGGATGGGCTGACGGCCGACGAGCGGCGAATCCGTCGGTTCCTGGTTTGACTTTGATGAGTGGATTCGAACCATGAGCGTCAAACTGTCGGCCGCAACGCTCGCACGCCTGCCCGCAGGTGTCGCGGCGCCGAAATATCGGCGCTCCGACCTGAGCGCCGGCATCGTCCATATTGGCGTCGGCAATTTTCACCGGGCGCATCAGGCGGTCTATCTCGACGATCTGTTCAACGCCGGCCGCGATCAAGACTGGGCGATCATCGGCACGGGCGTGCGCGATCCGGACGTCGCGATCCGCGAGAAGCTCAAGGAGCAGGACTGGCTGACGACAGTTGTCGAACAAGAGGCGGAGACGACTAATATCCGCGTCACCGGTCCGATGATCGATTTTGTCCGGCCTTACGATACCGAGGCATTGCTGAGCGCGCTCGCTGAGCCGCGCATTCGCATCGTCTCGCTGACCGTCACGGAGGGCGGCTACTGCATATCGCCAGCGACCCAGCATTTTGATCCTGCCCATCCCGACATCGTACACGACGCACAGCATGCGGAAGCGCCGAAGACGGCCTTCGGGCTTATCGCCGCCGGGCTCAAGCGCCGCCGCGCGGCCGGCGTTGCGCCGTTCACGGTGATGTCCTGCGACAACATCCCGGGCAATGGTCATGTCACTGAGAACGCCGTCGGCGGTCTTGCGGAGCTTGCCGATCCGGAGCTCGCGCGCTGGATTCGCGCCAACGTCGCCTTTCCCAATTCCATGGTCGACCGCATCACGCCGGCGACGAGCGACAGGGAACGCGCGTTCCTGCGCGACAATTACGGCCTCGAAGACAATTGGCCGGTCTTCTGCGAACAGTTCCGGCAGTGGGTGGTGGAGGACAGGTTTCCGGCCGGCCGGCCGGCGCTGGAGACCGTCGGGGTGACGTTCACGTCTGATGTGTCGCCCTACGAACTGATGAAGATCCGAATCCTCAACGGCGGTCACGCAGCGATCGCCTATCCGGCCGGGCTTCTCGACATCCATTTCGTTCACGAAGCGATGGCGGATGAACAAATCCGCGCGTTCCTCGAAAAGCTGACCAAAAGCGAGGTCCAGTCGGTCGTTCCGCCGCCGCCGAACACCAGCCTCGATGGCTATCGCGAGCTGATTGCGCGCCGCTTCGCAAACCCGAAGATTGCTGATACGATCCAGCGCCTTTGCTTTGATGGCTCGAACCGGCAGCCAAAGTTCATTCTTCCCACCGTCTCCGATCGCCTGAAGTCGGGCGCGTCCGCCAACGGCCTCGCGCTCGTGTCGGCCTTGTGGTGCCGCTATTGCTACGGCGAAACCGAGGGCGGGAAGGCGATTGCGCCGAACGATCCGAACTGGGAGCGCCTGCAAGAGGCGGCGAAGCCGGCGCGCAACGACCCGCTGGCCTTTCTCCAATTGCGCCACATCTTCGGCGATCTGGCGGACAATCCAAACTATGCCCGCGCGTTCTCCAACGCGCTTTCCGCGCTCTGGACGCGCGGCGTCCGGTCGACTCTGGCGGATTATCTGTCGGACAAATCTTGAGCGGGAAGGAGCGGGCCCGCGCCCGCAGCGCAGCGGTCCGATGACGACAAGGACAAGACCGCGATGAAGCTCAAGGACAAAATCGCGCTTGTCACCGGCGGGGCGCGCGGTATCGGAGCCGCGATCGCCGATCGCTATGTCGCCGAAGGAGCGCGGGTCGCCCTCGCCGACGTTTCCTTAGCTCATGCCGAGGAAACCGCAGCGCGCCATGGCGACAAAGCCTTCGCTGTGGCGCTCGACGTCACCAAGACGGCTTCGATCGAGGCCGCGGTCGAGAGTGTCGTTCAGCGGTGGGGCGGCGTCGACATTCTCGTCAATAACGCCGGAATCTTTGACATGGGTCCGATCGTCGAAGTCACCGAGGCCAGCTACGACAAGATTTTCGCCGTCAACGTCGGAGGCCTATTCTTCACCCTTCAATCCGTCGCCAAGCGCATGATTGCGCGCGATCAGGGCGGCAAGATCATCAACATGGCCTCGCAGGCGGGACGGCGCGGCGAAGCGCTGGTGGCGGTTTATTGCGCTTCCAAAGCCGCGGTCATCAGCCTCACCCAGTCGGCGGGACTCGACCTCATCAAGCATCGCATCAATGTCAACGGCATCGCGCCGGGCGTCGTCGACACGCCGATGTGGACCGAGGTCGACGCCCTGTTCGCCAAATATGAGCATCGGCCGCTCGGCGAGAAGAAGCGCATGGTTGGCGAGGCGGTGCCGTTTGGCCGAATGGGATTGCCGGAGGACCATGCCGGCGCCGCCGTGTTCCTCGCCTCGTCCGACAGCGATTACGTCGTCGCCCAGACGCTCAACGTCGACGGCGGCAACTGGATGAGCTGACGACAGGTGGAGGCTTCGCGCCCATGTATCTGGATCGCTTCAATCTCAAAGGCCGCAACGCGGTCGTTACCGGCGGCGGGCAGGGGATCGGCCTCGCCTGCGTGGAAGCGCTGTCCGAGGCGGGCGCTCATGTCTACATCGCCGACCGCAATCTGAAGGTGGCGAAGGAGGCGCAAGCGGCGATAAAAGCCAAAGGCTACGCCTCGGAAATCATCGAAATGGAGGTCACCGACTCGAAGCAGGTCGACGCCGCCGCGGCGCAGGTGATGGCGGAAAAGGGCCGCGTCGACATCCTGGTCTGCAACGCCGGCATCGCGCGACCCGAAACCCCGGCCGAAGACGTGACCGACGAGCATTGGCTGAACGTCATCGACGTCAATCTCAACGGCCTCTTTTGGTGCTGCCGGGCGTTCGGCAGGCCTATGCTGGCGGCGGGACGCGGCTCGATCATCAACGTCGGCTCGATGTCCGGATTCATCGTCAACAAGCCGCAGCCGCAGGCCTGTTACAACGCTTCAAAAGCGGCTGTGCATCATCTGACGAAATCGCTTGCGGCGGAATGGGGCGGGCGCGGCGTGCGGGTCAACGCAGTCGCGCCGACCTACATCAATACGCCGATGACCGCTCTCGGGAAAACCAATGAGGCGATGTTCGGCGCCTGGATCGACGGTACGCCGATGGCGCGCATGGGCGAACCGGATGAGATTGCCGCCGTCGTCATGTTTCTCGCCTCCGACGCCGCGAGCCTGATGACCGGGTCGATCGTGCTGGCGGACGGCGGCTATACCTGCTGGTAAAGGCCTGACGACGTCGATAAGCGGGTAGGGGGCAGTATGGACCTGGGGCTCAAGGGGAAGGTCGCCGTCATCACCGGCGGCAGCGTCGGCATTGGTCTTGCGATCGCCGAGGGCCTCGCGGCAGAGGGCGTCGACATCGTCATTGCGGCGCGCAACGTGGAGCGGGTTCGCGGAGAGGCCAGCCGCATCGCCAAATCTTTCGGGGTCCGGGCTGAAGGCGTGGCCTGCGACGTCGCCAAGCGTGAGGGGACGGAGGACCTTATCGAGGACGTCAAGCGGCTGTTCGACGGCGCCGACATTCTCATCAACAACGCCGGCGCCGGCAGTAACGAGACGGTGATGGAGGCGCCGGACGAGAAATGGCAGTCCTATTGGGATCTACATGTGATGGCGGCGGTGAGACTCGCGCGCGGCCTTGCGCCGTTCATGAAAAAACGCGGCGGCGGCGTCATTTTGCACAACGCCTCGATCTGCGCCGCCCAGCCGCTGTGGTACGAGCCGATCTACAACGTGACCAAGGCGGCGCTGACGATGTTCTCGAAGACGCTCTCGACCGAACTCATCGGCGACAAGATACGCGTCAATTGCGTCAATCCGGGTCTCATACTGACCCCGGATTGGATCAAGACGGCGAAGCAGCTGAGCGCCGACAAGGGCGGCGACTGGCAAGCCTATCTCGACAGCGTCGCGCACGAACACGCGCCGATCAAGCGTTTCGCGACGCCCCAGGAATTGGCCAATTTCTTCGTGTTCCTCTGCTCGGAGCGCGCGAGCTATTCCGTTGGCTCAACATATTTCGTCGACGGCGGGATGTTGAAGGCCGTCTGAGCGCCGTTGCCCTCCAACGGCGCTCACGACATCGGATTCAATGACGGATTTCCGTCCGCTCGTCTGGTTGCGGCTTCGTCCGTTGAGCTTCGGCCAAGCGGATCAGGTTGGTGACGCCGGCTACGCCCGGAACGCTTCGCGCGTCGGACTCGGCGCAGGTCCTTTGATAAGGCAGGTCCACCATTCCGGAAACAGTCACCCAGCCGTCCTCGACGTCGACGTTTAGCCGGTGCCGAGGGACCGCCAAATCCCAATAGAGCGCGTTCAAAACGCGCACGCGCACGTCTTCGCTCTGCATCCACATCTTTACCTCCCCACGTCCAAGGAATCTTTGAGTTGCTTTAGCCATGAGGCTCTCGACGACTTCGCTATGGCGAGCGGCGGCCGGTCCTTGACGCTGAGCAAAACGATAGAGGGTCAGTTGAGCAGAATTTTGACCGACCGCCGGCGGGACACGCCAGATATCCGTAAACACAAATGCCGAAGGCCAATTAGGCGGCGGCCTCGCTTATGGGTCAGTGACCGGCCATGTGGCGCCCGATGGTGGTTCGGTCTGCGCCCGCAGCGGGCGTGAGATAGGCGACCTTGCCGCCCGACATCACGGCGATCCGATCGGAAAGCTCGAGAATTTCGTCGAGATCCTCGGACACGAGCAAAACCGCGGCGCCCCGATTGCGCTGCTCCATGATCTGGGCGCGAATATCGGCAACCGACGCGAAGTCGAGGCCGAAGCACGGGTTGGCGACGATCAAAATGTCGACGTCTTCCGAAAGCTCGCGAGCTAGCACTGCGCGCTGCACGTTGCCGCCGGACAAGTCGCGGATTTGCGTTTCCGTCGATGGCGTCTTCACGTTGTAGCGGTCGATGAGATCGCGCGCCTTGGCGCGCATTGGCTCGCGCGAAAGCCAGAATCCGAGGCGCGAGATCGGCGCCTTGTCGAAGCGCCGGAACGCCATGTTTTCGGCGACGGACATGGTCGGCACCGTCGCATTTTTGAGCGGCTCCTCGGGCAGTCCGAAAATCTTGAACTTGTCGAAATGATCCCGGATCGGCTCGAAGTCTTTGTCATGCACCAGCACCTGTCCCCGTCTGATCGGCCGCTGACCCGACAAAGCCTCCATCAGTTCGCTCTGGCCGTTCCCCGACACTCCGGCAATGCCGACGATTTCGCCCGCCTGGACCTTGAGATCGAACCCGGTGACCGCGTCGCGCCCTTCGTCGTTCTCGGCGAAGAGACCCGCGATCTCGAGCATCGTCCCGCTCTTCGGCGCGACCATGCGGGCCGCGGAGGGACGCACGACCGCGTCGCCGATCATCATCGCCGCCATCTCGCGCGTCGAGACCGCGCCGACTTTCCCGCCGCCGACGCGAGCGCCGCGCCTGAGCACCGTGAAATCGTCGCAGAACGCCTCGACCTCGCGGAATTTGTGGCTAATCATCGCGACGGTGATTTCGCCGCGATGCGCCATATCGCGCAAGAGACCGAGAATTTCGTCCGCCTCGCCCGGCGTCAGCACGGACGTCGGCTCGTCCAATATGAGAAAGCGCTGATCGAGATAGAGCAGCTTGAGGATTTCGAGCTTCTGCTTTTCGCCCGCAGATAGGCTGGACACCGTCCTGTCGAGCGGCGCCCGGAACGGCATCCGGTCGAGGAAGCTTTCAAGGCCCTTCCGCTCCTTGCGCCAGTCGATGAACGACGGGGCGTCGGCGCGGCTGACGACAAGATTTTCCGCCGCCGTTAGCGCCGGCACCAGGGTAAAATGCTGATAGACCATGCCGACGCCCAGCGCCTGCGCGTCCTTGGGATTGCGAACGGCCACTTCGCTCCCGTCGAGCAACAGCTGGCCACGGTCGGGGACGTAGAAGCCCATGATGCATTTGACGAGCGTCGACTTGCCCGCGCCGTTCTCGCCGAGTAGCGCGTGAAACGACCCGGCCGGAACCTGGATCGACACGTCCTGCAGGGCGCGCAACGCGCCGAACGCCTTGCTCATGCCTCTCGTTTCGAGCGACGGCGCTCGCGTCCCGGTTGTTGCGACCGGAGCGGTCATGGCAGCGCCTCGATGAAGGCCGTTGAGCTGCCAACGGCGCCGAACACCCCACCCTGCATCTTGACCATTTTGAGGGCGGCGAGGTGATTGCCGTGGTCGGTGGCGGCGCAGCAGTCCTCGAGCAATACGCATTCGAACCCGCGGTCGTTCGCTTCGCGCATGGTCGTGTGAACGCAAACGTCGGTCGTGATGCCGGTCAGCGCGATGTTGTCGATGCCGCGCGTGCGCAGCATCAGCTCAAGGTCGGTGGCGCAGAACGATCCCTTGCCGGGCTTGTCGATCACGGGCTCGCCCGGAAGCGGCTTAAGCTCGTCGATGATCTCCCAGCCGAGCTCCCCACGAACGAGCACCTTGCCGCAAGGTCCCGGATCGCCGATGCCGGCGCCGATCCGCTGCGAACGCCAGCGTTTGTTGGCGGGCAGATCCGCGAGGTCCGGACGATGGCCCTCGCGGGTGTGAATGACGAGGTAACCTTTTGAACGGGCCGCTTCGAGCAGCGCCCGGATCGGTTCGATCGGCGCGCGGGTCAGCGAAATGTCGTAACCCATGGCCTCGACATAACCGCCCTTGCCGCAGAAATCGGTCTGCATGTCGATAACGATGATCGCGGTGTTCTGCGGCCGCCAGTCACCGTTATACGGCCAGGGATAAGGGTCGGCGTCAAAGGTCGGCAAGGCTCGTCCTCACTTGGCCATCGACAATTCCCCCGGCATGTCGCGCGCCGAGTGCTTGGCGCTCGAAGTCGCGATCATGATGCCGAGGGTGAGAATGTACGGCGCGGCGTTGAAGAAGTAATAGCCTTGGGTGATGCCGATCGCCTGTAGCGCCGGGCCGATTGCGCCCGCGGCGCCGAACAGAAGCGCGGCAAGGACGCAGCGCAAAGGGTCCCAACGAGCGAAGATGACGAGCGCGACCGCCATCAGCCCCTGTCCCGACGACAGGCCCTGATTCCAGGAGCCTGGATAGGACAGCGACAGGAACGCGCCGCCGACGCCGGCGAGAAATCCGCCCGCCGTCGTCGTGAGCAAGCGTACGAGATTGACGGAAATCCCCATCGCGCGCGCCGCGGCGGCGCTGTCGCCGACCGTGCGCACGACCAGTCCCCAGCGCATGTTCCGCAGCGCCCAGGCGAGCGCGAACGCGAGCGCGATGCCGACGAAGAACAGCGGATTGACCTGCAGGGCGCTCTTCAGGTTGGGACTGTGGCTCCAGAATCCCAGCGGAATCGAAGCGAGCCTCGCCGCCTCCGGCTGGATGTAGGGCTTGCCGAAGAAAAAAGCGACGCCGACGCCGAATAGCATCATCGCGATGCCGACGGCGACGTCATTGACGCGCGGCAGCCCGCAGATCGAGCCATGCATCGCGCCGAGCGCTGAGCCGGCAATTCCCGCGCCCAGCACGCTGACCCAGGGCGAGCCGGTGTGATAGGAGACAGCGTAAGCCACCATCGCGCCGAGAACGAGCGTGCCCTCGAGGCCAAGATTCACCCGGCCCGACTTTTCCGTCAGGCATTCGCCGAGCGCGACGAACATGAAGGGCGTCGAGACGCGGATCGCGCCGCCGAGCATGGCGATGAGGACTGTAACGATTGCGGGCTCGTTCATTTGCGGTCCCGTTGCCCCGCGCGGAAGAAGGAGAAGCGGCCATAGAGCGTCTCCGACGTCAATAGGACGACGAAGATCAAACCCTGCAACACCAGCACTGTCGCATCCGGCATGTCCATGCGCCGTTGAATGAGCCCGCCCGAGGCGACGAGCCCGCCGAGCAGCACAGCGACCACCGGGATGACGAGCGGATTGTGGCGCGCAAGGAACGACACCAGGATGCCGGTGAAGCCGTAGCCCGCGGCGAGCGACGCGTTGGCGCGGCCCTGAATCGCGGCAACCTCGAAGAAGCCGGCAAGCCCGGCGCAGGCGCCGGCGATCGCCGAGCAGGCGACGATCAGCCGTCCGACCGGCAAGCCTTGCGCGAGCGCAGCGCGAAAGTTGCCCCCCGTCACGCGCGCCGCGAAGCCGAAGGTCGTCCGCGCCATCAGAAAGTAAAGCGCGATGCAGAGCACGATGCCGCAGGCGAAGCCCCAGTGCACCTGGGTTCCCGGAATTTTCCCGATCATGTAGGCGTCGCCGATCGGCATGGTCGACGGCTTGTTCGGATTCGAGAGATCCCGCAACGCGCCCTCGACGAAGAAATTCATGATCGCAATGCCGATGTAAGTCAGCAGCAGCGAGGAGATCGTCTCGTTGACCCCGCGCGCGTAGCGGAGATACCCGGCGAGTCCGACCCAGAAGCCGCCCACCACCATGGCGAAGAGCGCCATCAGCACGAGCGTCAGGAGTACCGGCGTGTGGCCGCTGACGAGTGGGATGGCGAGCGCGCCCGCGGCAAACCCGCCGAGCACCAGCGCGCCTTCCCCGCCGATCATGATCAGGCCGATACGAGCGGGGATTGCGACTGCGAGCGCAGTGAGAATCAACGGCGCGGAGCGCTGCAGGGTGTTCTGCAGAGAGAAGGCGGTGCCGAAGCCGCCGCGCCATACGAGAGCGACGAAGTCTGCTGGCGACTTGCCGATCGCCAGCAGAAAGAGCGCGAAGAAAAGCGCCGAGATGAGGAGCGCGAACAGCGGAATGACGATGTATTCCGAATTGATGCGCAGCCGATCGAGAGCGTCCGACCCGGCGGCGCGCGCTACGGAATCAACCATGCCGCGCGGCGCGCCGGTTGCGGCGGGAGGATGCGACACCGGCTCTTTCCCTTCGCTTTCAGGTCGTCGAGCCGACGACGCCCTCCAGCAGATAATCCATCTTGTCGAGGTAGGGATCGAGATTGCCGTAGGTCTTGTCGATCACGACCTTGCCCTTGTTGTCCTTAAGCGGCCCGACGTAGATCGGCTTCTTGGCTTTGAGCCCCTCGATCGCGGCGAGCGCCGCCTTCTTGGCGGGCTCGGTCGCCGCGGCGCCGAACGGCGTGTTCTGGACGAAGTCGACCTCGTACCCGCCGGTGAGGAAGTTCGGCAGCGCCTTGCCCGCCGCGAGATCGGCGGCGTAGCCCTTGTAAATCGTGATCCACTTATATTCCGCGCCGGTGATGAAGCCCTTCGGAGCGAGCGGCGCCTGGCTGGCGTTATGGCCGCAACTCATCACCCCGCGCTTTTCCGCCGTCTCGATGACGACCTTCGGCCCGTCGACATGGCAGGTAATGACGTCGCAGCCGGCGTCGACGAGGGCGTTGGCCAATTCGGCCTCTCTAACCGGCATCGACCAGTCGCCGGTGAAGATGACGCGCACGGTCGCCTTCGGATTGACCGATCGCGCCCCGAGGAGGACCGAATTGATGTTGCTGAGCACGCTTGCGATCGGCTTCGCCGCCACGAAGCCGATCTTGTTGGTCTTGGTGCAGAGCCCGGCGGCGACGCCGTTCACATAGTGAGCCTGGTTGAGATAGCCGAAATAGGAGCCGGCGTTCTTCGGGTCGGTGTCCTTGTTCCAGAGCGGCGCCGCATGGCGAAACTGGACGTCGGGGTATTTCTTCGCCAGGTCGACCACGAACGGCTTGTAATAGCCGAACGACGTCGCCAGAATGAGGGCGGCGCCGTCGAGGTTGATCATCAATTCCATCGACTTCGAGACCGCGTCGGTTTCCGGCACGTTCTCTTCTTCGACGACCTTGACGCCAGGCACTTGCTTCAGCGACTTGATCGCGACCGCGTGGGCTTGGTTCCAGCCGAAATCGTCGCGCGCGCCGACATAAACGATCCCGACCGTCAGGTCTGCGGCGGCGAAGGCGCGAGTGAGCCCGCCAAGATCGAACGCTGCTCCCGCGGCGCCCAGGGCGGCGGACTTGAGGAGAGTGCGGCGAGAAAATCCCGTTTCTGACATTCGTGGCGTCCCCGTGCTGGGAAGGGTCCACGCGGGTGCCGCGCCGAACCTCAGTCTCGCTTTCCGCAAAGTCCGTGCCGCACGGTCACCCCTGACCTCATTGGAGTTTAGCGCCTCATCTTTCGGCGCCGCGCCAAATTGTTGAGCGCAGGGGCCCAGCTTTTCGTCCGTTTTTTGAGTTTGACCCAGCGGCGAGGATTGCTCCGATCGTCGCTCACGCCGTGAGCACCACGCTGACGGCGACGATCGAAGCGGGTGTCCTGCCGATGTCACTTCACGATCGGGATTTTCGTCCGATCGATTGTAACGGCGACTGCGCCGATCAGAACGGCGCCGAACACAATGTTCTGAGCGAAGATGTTCACGCCGAGGAATGTCATCCCGATGCGCACAACGGAGATGATCAAGGCGCCGACGAGGGTCCGCCAAACGCTGCCAACGCCCCCGGTGATCGCCGTCCCCCCGACGACGACGGCCGCTATCGAAGGCAGCAGGAGCTCTGCAGCCAAAGTGGGCGAGCCGCTTGCGAGGCGGCCCGCAAGGACAACCCCCGCCAGCGCCGCGAAAGCCGCCGAGAGAACGAAGGCGAAGATCTTCTGCCGGCCAACCTTGACGCCCGAGGCGTAAGCCGCAGGCTCTCCCGCTCCGATCGCCGCACTGTAGCGGCCGAACCTCGTATGCGCCTGCACTACGTGCGCTGCCGCCAACACAGCAAGCCCAACAAAAATGACGTTCGGCAAGCCGAACGCCTGGCCGGTGATCCATGCCTGATAGGCCCGCCCCGCTTCGTTCAGGGTTATCGAGCGCTCCTTTGAGATCACCAGCGCCGCGCTGAAGAGGACGCCGCCCATCGCAAGCGTCGCGATGAACGAGGGGATTTTCAGGCGCACGTGCACGATCCCGGAAAGCAGTCCGGCGATCGCGCCGATGACGATCGCGAGCAGAAACGACCCGTAGCCCAGTCGTGCGACCGTGAGAGCCACGATGACGCTTGCAAGCGAGGCCATCGACTGAATGGAGAGGTCAATCCCTCCAAGCATGATGACGAAGGTAACGCCGGTCGCGAGGATGAACAGCACCGCGGTATCGCTCGCGAGCTCGATCAAAGTGCCGGGCTCTAGAAAGCTCGGCTGGGCGATCCCGACCATCAGAATGAGGGCCGCAAGCGTCGCGAGCGGCAGCCACTTTCTGAGGTCATCCGGACGCAGAGTCCTCGCAGCCATCGCTAGACCATATATCCGATGAGGTCGACCTGCTGCGGCTTGGCGCCGCGGGCCGCCTCGGCACGGTGCGTAATTTCGCCGTCGCGCATGACGACAACATTGTGGCTGAGCCCAATGGTCTCCTCCAACGTGTCCGAAGTCAGAACGATAGCGAGACCTTCACCCGTCAAGCCGCGAATGAGCTCGTAAACCTCCTCCTTTGCGCCCACGTCCAGGCCTCGAAGTCGGGTGATCGAGGATGAGAATTCTCGCCTTGGCGTTCAGCCACTTTGCGAGAACGACCTTCTGCTGGTTGCCGCCGGAAAGGCCAAGGCACAGGGTGTCGATGTTCGGCGTGCGAATTTTGAGCCGGGAGGTCCAGTCCGTCGCAAAACTCCGCTCCTTCCGGGCGTCGATCAAACCGAAGCGCGTGAGGCTCGCGAGATCGGCCAGAGTGATATTGGCCGAAACAGACAGGAACAGAACGAGCCCCTCGACCCGCCGTTCGCGCGGGATGTAGCCGACGCCAAGGTCGACCGCGTCGGCGGGTGTCTCGAGCCGTACCTCGCGGCCCGCGACTTTGAGATTTCCCGCCGTATGGGGAGCAAAGCCGGCGAGCGTGCGCGTCAGCTCTTCGCGTCCCGAGCCGATGACCCCGGTGATTCCCAGGACCTCCCCTGCGCGCAACTTGAAGCTGACGTTTCTGTAGGCGGCGCCGAACGCGAGCTGATCAGCCTCCAGCACGACCTCATCTCGAACCGGCCTCTGTAGAGGTTCATAATAATAGTCGGCCTGCTGGGTTCTTCCGACCATGAGCTGATGCAGCATCGCGACATTTGCGTCGACGGCGCTGAGTTCCGCGACCACCTCGCCGTCCTTCATGACATAGACGCGGTCAGAGACTTGCAGCACCTCGTCAAGCCTGTGCGAGACGAAAACGAACGAGGAGCGCGACTTCAAGGCGCGCACCCGGTCGAACAAAACGTCGATATCCGCACGCTCCAGAACGGAGGTTGGTTCATCGAGCAGGATGACAAGATGGCCCGCGGCGTGCTCCTCGAGAGTCAGGGCCTTGGCGAGCTCCACCATTTGGCGGGCGGCGAAGCTCAGTTCGTCTGCGCGCGTGCGCGGGTCGATGTCGACCTTGACCTTTACCAGCTGCCGCGCCGCAGCATCGTAAAGCGCGCGCCAATTGACGAGGCCGAATTTCGTGAACTGCCGCTCATTCCCAAGATAGATGTTTTCGCCGATCGTCAAGTTGGGGAGCAGGGATTGCTCTTGGAACACCATCCCAATTCCTTTGCGGTTGGCGTCCGCAGCGCTTTCAATGCGTGTCTCCCTGCCAGCGACGAAGATTTGCCCCACGTCCGGCTGATAGACGCCACTCAAGATCTTCATGAGGGTCGATTTGCCGGCGCCATTCTCGCCGATGAGACCAACGACCTCTCCTGGCTTGATCTCGATCGAGACGTTCTTCAGCGCGTGCACGCCGGGGAACCGCTTGCCGATTCCGACCATTGAGATTGCGGCGTTGGGGTTCGCGCTCATTTCACGACCCGCGTCTTGCGATCAATGGACAGCGCCACCGCCCCGATGATCATGAGGCCCTGAAGTCCGATCTGAACGCTCGGTGGAACGCCCATGAGCACCATGCCGTTCGACAATACGGAGACGATCAGCACGCCGACAAAGGTCTGCAGCACGCCGCCCTCTCCCCCGGAGAGCGACGTTCCGCCGACGACGACGGCTGTCACCGTGGTGAAGAGGCGGCCGTTGCCGATTTGTGCGTTCCCAAGACCGAGTTGCGCCGCGGCGAGGACTCCGCCGACGGCGTAGAAAACACCCGCAAGGGTGAAGGTGATGATACGAACGCAGGAGACGGAAATACCGGATAGGGCTGCGAGCTCCTCTCCGCCTCCGAGCGCGTAAATATAGCGGCCGAGACGCGTATGGTTCTGGATGACGAAAGCCGCCGCGAGACAGGCGAGCGCCAACCATACACCCCATGGAAAACCTAGCGCTCGCCGGATCGCAAGTCCACGTATCCACGGGTCGTTGATCCTTATAGCCATGCCGCCCAACAGAGCGTTGGCGATCCCCACGCCAATGAACCAGGAGCCGAGCGTCGCCATGAACGAAGGCACCTTTAGCCGGACGTGAACAACGCCGTTTGCGAAGCCAACGGCGGCGCCGACCGCGAGCACCAGAAGCACCGCGAGCACGCCGAAATTGTTGTCGTTCATGCCGTTGAGAACTGTCATCGACAGGATCACGGCGGCGAGCGTGAGGATTCCCTCGACCGACAAGTCGATCGATCCCATCAGGATGATGAAGGTTTCGCCGAGGCCGAGGACAAGCGGGATAGCCGCGTCCTGGCTCATCCGCACGAAGTTTCCGAAGGTGAGAAAGTTGCGATTGATGACGGCGATGATCAAGCATAACAGGACGAGCACCATCGCCGGCGCCCAGGCGGCCACGCGGACGCGGCCCCATCGCGCCCTCCCGCTCGCGGCAGGCGCAGCTTTCAGAGACGCACTCACCGCGTCGCCTTCGGCAATTCTGTGAGGGGGAAGGAAGCGGGCGCGGAGACGGGACCCGCCCGCTTTTCGCGACGGTTTGCTAGTTGTACTGGATCTGCCCGCTCACGCGCCCCCAAATGTCGTTCCAATCGAGTTTGGGCTCCGCCTTGATGTTGCTCTCATAGAACGACTTCGCGTTGTCAGCGGTGATGATAACGCCCTTGCCGTAAAATTCGCGATGGTCTTTCGGCTCCTTCGATGGATCGAACTTCCCGGTCTTGGCGTGATAGCCGATGGAGAGGCCCATGCCGCCCTGCCAGAAAGGATCCCACGCGACCGTTCCCACCATCTCGCCTTTGAGGATGGCCTCGACGGCGAGCTGAATGCCGTCGATTCCAGTCACTGGGACCTTCCCCGCTCGACCGTCGCTTCTGAGCGCCTCAACGGCGGCCAGCCCCATATCATCATTGGCCGCCCAGATTCCCCCTATCTTGTCGCCAAACTGGGTCAGCCAAGCGTTCGTCTTTTGCAGCGCTTCGGTCGCTGACCAGTTCGCGACTTGCATGTCGAGCAGGTGAACGCCTGGATTGGCCTTCAGCGCATCCATGAGCCCGGCCTTCCGTTCGATCGCCGGCACATTCAATTCGATGCCGCCAAGGGCCACGATCCCGCCCTTGCCGCCCATCGCCTTGATCAGCGTTTCCGCCATCGCCTTGCCATAGGGAACGCCGCTGAACGAGATGTGGGCGACATAGTTGGGGTTGAAATCCCAAGGGTGCAGATCGTTGGGCTTGTTCCACTGAGTCACCACATAGGCGCCCGCGGCCTTGCAAGCCTGCACGATCGGCCGGGCGTCCGGACTGTCGTTCGGGTCGACGTTGATGGCGCAATTGCCGTTGGTCTTGGCGAGAATCGCCTTGATATCCGCTATGCCTTTCTCACTGTTGCCCTCGGTCACCAGCGTCACATAGTCGGCGCCGACCGATTTCGCGAATGCGGCACCGCCCTTGTTCCAGGTGGCGTGGTACGGATTGGAAAGAGAGCGGATGGAATTGACGACGGTCGGATTGCCCTCGGCGCGCGCCCGACGCGTGATGATCGCCGGAAACGCGCCAATGGCGCCAACGGCCGCCGCGCCCTTGAGAAAGCGGCGGCGGGGGACCGAAAGTCGCGAACCGGACGGCAGCGGTGGGTCGGCCATTTTTTCCTCCCTTGGGCCAATCGACGCGGCCAGATCGGTCGCGTGAAGGTCGCTTTCGGCACGCCTCGAAACGGGCGCGTCGGCGATATTCTTATATCGTTCTAGACTGCACGCTTGCCCGCTTCTGTCAATTGTCGCCATTGCGGGTTGGCGTGGGTTGGGTTGGCGAACTTAAGCCAGATTTTCGGTCACAAAATCGGGAACCGCACCGTGGCGACCAATTTCGGCCGCTAGCTCTTTATCGGAGAGGCCAGCGAGAACACCCGTCCTCACGAGCGCGGCGAAGGCGCCAAACCTCTTGGCGCCAGCGATGTCGTGCTCGACGCTGTCGCCTACACAGAGAATGTCGTGCGGGTTCGGGACGCCAGACAACTCGGCGGCGGCTTGGTAGATTTCGGGGAAAGGCTTGCCGATCCATGTCACGGCGCCGCCAAGCTCCTGATAAATTTCGGCGATGCGCCCGGCGCCCGGCGCGTTGCCCGCAGTGGTCAGCATGAGCTTGTCCGGGTTGACGCATACGCACGGCGCGCCACGCCGAACGGCCGGCGCAAGCAGCTTGCGATAGTCGCCAAGCGACAGCTGGTCGGCTTGGCTGCCGGCGATAATCACGAGATCGGCCTCGCCGCTCTGAGCCGCCGGGACGAGACCAAGCGCCGGGGTAAATTCATCCTCTCCACTGCTCGAAATGACAAAGCAGCGCGCTTTCGAGGTAGGCTGCGCTGGAATGCTGCCGCCTTTCAACAGAGCTCTCGCCACATCGCCCGAAGTGACAAGGCGATCATAGAGCTCCGGCCCAAAGCCCAGCGTCGCCATACGCTGCGCGTTGGCCTCCCCTGTGCGTCCGGAGTTGGAGAGGACGATGATTTTTACACCCCGTTCCTTCAGCGCAGCCAGCGCGTCCTTTGCACCGCTATAAGCGCGTCGCCCGTCGTGCAACACTCCATACTGATCGAAGAAAACTGCCCTGAAACACGAGGCGATTGCGAGGAAGAGCGACATGGCGCTCATTCCGGATTGTGAAGACGCCGCAGCGCGAGACGCGCGACGCCTACACACGCGTCCTGCAACTCAACATGTTTGAGGGGAGCGGGCAGTTTTCGCTCCCTGATCTTCGTCCAACCCAAGTTCACCGCGCCGCCGCCGACGGTTCGGACCGAGCGCAGCGCCGGCGCTCCCAGTTCTGCTAGTTTGCGATAGGCGAGCGCCTCGACTTCGGCGATGCCTTCCAGGATCGCCTGGAAGAAGGTCGTTTCGTCTTTGGGCCTGGGCTCAAGCCGCGGCGCCAGCTCGGGGTCGTTGATCGGAAAGCGCTCGCCGGGCCTCAGAAGCGGGTAGTACTTCAATCCAGTTGGCGCCTCCGGTTTGAGCGCCACAGAAAGCGCCGCCAGGCGATCGCGTGGAAAAAAAGCTTGGATCACCTTGCCGCCTGTATTTGAGGCGCCGCCGGCGAGCCAGGCAGAGCCGATCCGATGGCTGTAGATCCCGAACTCCGGGGCAAAGATCGGCCGATCGCACAAGAGCTTGATAACCAGCGTCGATCCGAGGCCAGTTACTCCGTCACCGGCCTCGGCGGCGCCGGTCGCGAGGAACGAGGCGCAACCATCCGTGGTTCCGGCATGCACAATCGCCGAAGCGGATATGCCGAGGCCAATGGCCTCCGGGCCAACCGGGCCGACAGGGCGCCCGGCTCCAGAGCGAGAGGCAATTTTCCCACGTCCGCGCCGGCGCGCTCGATCCACTCGGGCCATCGAGCCGCGACAGGGTCGTAGCCTGTCTTCAGCGCGTTATTCCAGTCGCTGCGGTCGAACCTTCCGCTAAGCTTCCCCGCGATCCAATCCGCTTGGTGCAGGACGTGGCGAACGCCCGGCCGACCCTGCATCATCAAAACCCGCGCCAAAGCCGACGTTGCTCCCCGAGCTGCGCTTTCGGCGGGCGCATAGTCGGCGATTGCGCGCATTGCGGCTTCGTCCTTGCAAGGCTCGTCATACATGCGCGCCGGGCCGACCGGCACTCCGAACCGATCCACGACGAGCATGGTGCCGGAAGTTCCGTCCACCGCCACCGCGCGCGCCTGACCCAGATCGCACGATACGCTCAGATCTGTGAGCGCGGCGCGAACGCAACGCCACCATGTGTCAGGGGCCGTTGAATCGCCGAAAGCCGTCATCGCAAAGGCCGCCGAACCGACAGGAGCGCCATCCTCAGCTAATGCGACCACACGCACGCCTGATGTGCCAACGTCAATTCCGATTACGCACGGGTCCGCCAAGCCTATGCTCTCATCTGCCGAGAGATTGCCGGTAGGTTTCAGCTTCCCAGTTCATGAGTTCCTGCTCCTCAGCCGCAGTCAGTAAGCGTATCGGCGCCTCTTCGGGGATGTGCGCCGCGACGTCGGCAAGACACCGCGCCATCGCGTCTGCGTTCTTCGATGTTGAACGATGGAGCACGACGCCCAAACCGGGTAACGCCAAAATTGGAAATGGCAGCCGAGACTCAGGCGCTTGGAGGCGATTGGCGACAATTGTTCCCCTCGCGAGGCCGGGTCCGAGAAAAACGACGTGATCAGGATACAGAGACCCGCGGCTTGCTATTGACAAACTTTCAGGATCGAGCGCGACGGCGTGCGCAGCGGAATCTTGCGGCAGCCGATAGTCGGAGCCCTCGACGATCGAGGTGAGCTTTTGGATATCGGCTTGCGGCGCTGCGCGCGCCGGGGCGGATAACGCGTCGCATACGCGCGCAACGCGATCGGCCACTTCCATGACCGTCTCGCCGGCAACGACGAGACCATGATTGGCGAGAACAAAGACGTTCGGGCTTTTCGTCAGGCGCTCTAAGATTGCGTGAGCAAGAGTTCAAACCCGGCTTGCGATAGGGCACGAATGCGTTCACGAGGTCTGCATAGGGACTCAAACGTTTGCGAATGAGAGCCTCGCCGTCACTTCGAACGGCGAGCGCGATCGTGTTTACGCAGTGGATATGGACGACAACTGGCGCCGGAATGACCGCGTGGACACTGGTCTCAATCGACGGCCGCAGGCCGCTTGTGTTCAGGCGAGGATCCACAAAATCGACCGCGGTCGCAGCGCGAGGATCTCCATCGGCAATTGCCTTGCGCAAAGGGTCCAGGCGAACAGGCGTCATAATGTTCTGCGCCAGCGCTTCGGCGAGCCAGGTTCCCGAGGCCTTGATCCACATGACGCCGTCATGTTTGATCGAGGTATTGCCGCCGGCGCCTTGTGTCCGCAATGGATCGCGGCCGAGCGCCGCGGAAAGCTCGCGCAGCGCACGAAGCTCGCCCTCATCGATGGGCCCCGCGGTCACTGGACTGCCTCCGGCGTTAGCGCCTCGAACCATGCAGCGAAATCGCCGCGCTCCCTTTCTGTCAGATGCAACCTGTGTTTGGTTCGCCGGTCGAGAACGTCGGCAGCGTCCGCGGCCCACTCGTCCGTCGCGAGAAAACGAGCCTCACGCTCATAAAGCGTTCCGCCAAACAGGCGCCCCAGGTCGCTGATCGACTTCGCGCCAGCGAGCAAATCTTCCACTCTCGCGCCGTATCGGCGGGCGTAGCCCAGGGCCACGTCCATGGGCAGCCACGGGTGTCGCAGGCCCAGTTCCGAATAGAAAAGGGAGAAGTCGCCATTGGGGATGTTCCCTCCCGGTAATTGCGCATGCTCGGTCCACGGGCCCGTCATCTGGGGAAGGTAGGGGGAAAGTTTTTCCAACGCGTGCTCTGCAAGTCTGCGGTAGGTGGTGATCTTGCCACCGAAGACAGAAAGCATCGGGGCTTGTCCCGCCGGCGCCTCTACATCGAAGACGTAGTCCCGAGTGACTGCGCTCGGGTTTGCGGCCTTATCATCAAACAGGGGGCGCACTCCCGAAAAAGAGTGGACGATCTCGCCGAACTTAGGGGCGCCAGTGAAGTAACGGTCGACGACCGAGAGAAGGTACTCGATTTCGTCCCGATCGATGAGCACGTCCTCGGCTCGCCCCACAAACGGAATGTCTGTGGTGCCTATTAGGGCGAGGTCGCCTTCGTAAGGGTTGACAAAAATGACCCGCTTGTCGCTGTTCTGGAGAAGATAGGCTTGGTCGCCGTTCCAGAATTTCCGGGTGACGATATGGCTGCCCTTGACCAGCCGTACGCGACTCTCGGCGTTGCGACCGGTTCGATTTAGAACATCCTCTACCCAAGGACCGGCCGCGTTAACAAGGACCTTTCCGGTCGCCTGGAGAATCCGCCCATTGCGCTCGTTGCGCAGTTCGACGCGCCACTCCTTGTCCGTGCGGCGCGCCGAGAGAAGCGACGTTCTCGTCAACACCAACCCGCCAAGGTTGCGTACGTCCACCGCGTTGAGGACAACCAGGCGCGCGTCGTCCACCCAGCAGTCTGAGTATTCAAAGGCGCGCTTGAAATTCTTGCGGATCGGCTCGCCCTCGGGCGCTGTCGCCAGGTCGAGGCTTCGCGTCGGCGGCAAGATGCGGCGGCCGCCCAAGTGATCGTAGAGAAACAAACCTGCTCTCACCATCCAAGCCGGACGTTGTTCCGGACTATGAGGCAGCACGAACCGCAGTGGCCAGATGATATGCGGCGCGGCGCGTAGCAGAACCTCGCGCTCGATCAGCGCTTCGCGAACAAGACGAAACTCGTAATATTCAAGATAGCGCAGCCCGCCGTGAACGAGTTTACCCGACCGAGAGGACGTGCCCTGCGCGAGATCGTCCTTCTCGCATAACAGCACGGAAAGGTCGCGCCCCGCAGCATCGCGCGCAATCCCGGCGCCGTTGACGCCGCCGCCGCAGACGATCAGGTCGAACTGGCCTAGGTCCGGGGTCATCACTGGTTCGCAATTCTGTGCGGAAGCAACTGCGATCGCCGGCGCACGGCCTAACAGGGATTAAGGGGTTTCTCCCCTGCGAGGTATCGACGAACTTCTTCCGCCGCAGCTTCGGCTGCGAATTTCACGGTCTTGACCGACGCCCCAGCGATATGTGGGGTCAAGGTGACGTTATCGAGCCGAAGTAATTCTAGATTGGGCGGCGTCGGCTCGACGGCGAAGGTTTCAATCGCGGCCCCGCGCAAATGCCGCTGCTTTAAAGCCTCCGTCAACGCGTCATAGTCAACCATTGGCCCGCGAGCGGTGTTTATGAAATAGGCGCCGCGTTTCATCTGCCCGAACTGTTCTTTTCCGATGAACCCACGTGTCTCCTCGGTCACGCGCGCATGCAGCGTTACGACGTCGCTCTCACGCAAGAGCCGCTCGAGCGAGACTTGAATCACTCCGTCCCGCAAGTCTTGGGCCGACAGTTGAATGTAGGGATCGCAGACGAGAGTGCGGCAGCCGAACGCTTTGAGGATGCGAATGACTTTGGTCCCTATATGTCCGTACCCAATGACGCCCACCGTCATTTCCGACAATTCCTCGCCGGTAAGGTCGGTGCGATAGAGATCGCCTCGCCATTCGCCGCGACGAAGGCTCTCGTGTCCCTTCGTTATCAGGCGAGTTTCGGCGAGGATGGCGCCGATGGTGAATTCGGCGACTGCGGAAGCGTTTCGTCCCGGGGTATTGACGACGCGAATCTGCCGCTCGCGAGCGGCGGCAATGTCTATGTTTACAGGGCCTCCGCGGGAGACCGCAATCAGTTTCAACCTAGGTAACCGCGCCAGCACTCCCGCGGAGAAGGGCGCAAGATGAGTAACTGCGATCTCGGCGCCGTCCATATGCGCCACCACCTCGTCGGCAGTGCCCTGATATTCCTTCAGCCCTTCCATTCCCGGCTCGGCATAGCCATGCTCCATCGGCTCGTCGGGCCATGGCATCTCATACGATCTGATTTCGGGCGCTTCTCCGCACCTCTGCCGGATCGCCTGCTCGAACATGGATGGCAGCATGAAACGATCGCCCATGATCGATATTATCGGCCTTGGATGCTCGAAGTCTTCGCTCAAGCGGCGTACTCCTGTCTGAGCCGGCCGAGATGACCCCAAGCGGGCGACATGGCCCCTCTGATGGTTCGGTAGATGGGGTAAAGCTTCGAATAAAATTCGCTGAGCTGCGGGTCGGGGACAGTGAGCTTGTCGAGAAACGGAGCGACCCATGCGTGGGCGCACGCGCCCATGTTCGGGTAGACTCCGATGTTGACCGCAGCCATCATAGCGGCGCCAGAAGCGCCGAGTTCCTCCCGCGAAAGCGTCCGGACGTTCGCGCTGAGCGCTGCTGCAAGAATAGCGCGCATTGCTCTCGACCGCGCAGCGCCTCCGCCTAACCGCACTTCGTGCGGGATCGAGCCGGAAGCGAGGTAGCAGTCGCGCGCCGCGAAAGCGAGGCCTTCAAACACCGCACGCGCCAGGCCGGCGAAACTCGTCTGGGTCGAGAGCCCGCTGAATTGAGCCCGCGCGTCGGGATTGAGAAAAGGACCGCGCTCGCCAGCTTCAAAAATATAGGGATGATAGATCGCCTGTCCCGGGGCGGTCGCAAGCACTTTGTCGTCCAGGCCCGAAAGAAGTGCGGCACGACTTGTCTTGGCGCCCGCCATTTCCGCGGCTTCGCGGGCCATGTCCATCAGCCAATCAATGTTGAGAGTCGCCGCCATATTGGACTGCATCGACGCGCATGCGCGACCGATTGGCAGACACATCGTATAGCCTGAACGGTCCTCGTTGAGCCGCACATCCTCAGGCGCCGGAGCATATCGCATGTGCATCCCGGTCGAGCCGAGGATGGAGACGCCGACATCGCCATCAGGATCACAAAGTCCGCCTCCGAGCCCGGTGCACACGACATCAAGATAGGCGAGCGACACCGGCAAGCCCTCTGGCAGCAGCGTCTCGGCCGCGGCGGCGGCAGACAGCCTCCGCCTCTCGCCCACGCCGTCGATCATTGGCGGCAGCAGGCGTGCGCAGTCGGCGATTCCCATGCCCTCAAGAATCGACGGCTCGTATTCTCGAGTGCGGTAATTGCCGAACGTGAAGTTGCCCTCCGACGGATCAGTCACGCGAGCGCCGGTCAGCTTGAAATAAAGCCAGTCCTTGCAGTGAAAGCAGGTGACGGCGCGGGCGACGCGCTCTGGCTGCCAGCGATTCATCCACGCCAATTGGGCCGAAGCCATGCATGCATTGAGGCCAGAGCCGGTGCGAGCATAGTGGTCACGATACTCGTCAGTTCTCAGATAGTCCGAAACGAGACCGGCTGCGCGGGAATCGAGCCAAAGAAGCCCTCCGCCGACCGGCTCGCCGGCCGCGTCAATCAGCCATGATCCGTCGCCCTGCGCGGTCACGCCGAGAGCCGCGACGCGGCGCGCAAGGTTGGGAACCCGCTCGCCGAGTTCGCGCAGCGTCGCCGCGCAATCAACCCAGGTGCGGGCCATGTCCTGCTCGACCTGACCGCCGCGAAGCGTTTGAAAGACATTCGGCCGAGCCGCAACCGCGACCTGTTCGCCCGCAAGAGAAAACGCGACGGCCTTGATGACGGAGGTGCCGGCGTCGATTCCGAGCAGGATATCGCGAATCATGGGCCAGCCTTCGCGAGTGCGGTCCGTGGAAAGGCTGAGATCATGCAGCTTCGAGCCCATGCGATATGGCCATGCCCGTGCCCACGTCGAACACGTGCAGATCCGACGCGGCGACTCCGAACTGCATGGGTTCGCCCGCTTTCGCTAGAATTGGCGCGTGGGTGACGGCGACCATAAGTTTTCCAGCCACCTCCATCGCCAGATGGCTCTGATCGCCCAGCCACTGATTGGAGACAACGCGGCCGTGGCCGGATCCGGCGCGCAACCGAACAGCGTGGGGGCGAACGCCGACCACAACTTTCTCGTGCCCCCCGATCGCCTTGCGAACTTTCGGTGGGATATCGGTATCGGCGAAGTCGAGGGTCGGCCCGCTGTCAATGGCGAATCGAACCCGATCGCTGTTCGAGACCTTGGCTTCGAACACGTTCATGGGCGGCTCGCCGACGAATGTTGCGACAAACAGATTGGCGGGTCTTTCACGCAGGTCTTTCTGACTGGCGAACTGCTGGAGTACGCCTCCCTCCATGACCGCTACGCGGTCGGCGAGCGCATTGGCCTCCGTCTGGTCATGAGTGACAAAGATCGAAGTCATACGACGATCGACCAAAAGGCTTTTCAGCCGACCCCGCAAGACGGCCCGAAGCCGCGGTTCAAGCTGACCCATGGGTTCGTCAAGCAGATAAAGATCCGCCTGACGCACAAGCGCACGAGCGAGACTTGCGCGCTGTTGCTCTCCGCCTGAGATGGACGTCGGGTATCGATCCAGAATCGATTCGATCTCCAGAAGCCGCGCGACTTCTGCAACCAATTTCTCCACGTCCTTTGCCGCCATGCGGGCGCTCTTCAGAGCAAACGCGATATTGTCGCGGACGCTAAGGGGCGGGTAGAGGGAATAACCTTCGAAAGCCATCGCGACTTTTCGACGCGCCGGGGGCATCTGATTAACCCGTCGGCCTTCGACAACGATGTCCCCGCGCGTAACTTCCTCAAAGCCCGCGATCATGCGCAAGGTCGACGTTTTGCCGCAGCCCGACGACCCCAATAGCGCGACGATTTCGCCCCTGCCCACGTCCATATCGAGGTTCTTCACCGCATGAACCGGACCTTTCCCGCGGCCCTCATAGATCTTGTCGACGCTTTTGATCGAGAGGGCGCTCTCAGACATGGCTCTCACGCTACCTGCGGAGCGATGCGGCGGCCGCTGACGCTCTCGAAAAGAAGGGCCGCTCCGGGATCAAATCGGGCGAAGGCCGGACCGTGCCGGCGTGGAGCTTCGTTGGTCCCAGCCTCAGACGCCAGAATTTCTCCGCCATCGTCGGTGCGCAGCAGAAGCAGGGTCTTCTCATTGAGCGGTGTCACGGCGACGACCTCTACCGGGAAGCTTTCCGGCGAGTTCTTGTCTTCCACCGCAATATTTTCCGCCCGCAACCCGAGAACGCACGTTTTCCCGGCCGTGTGCGCGTATCCAGGCGGAAGCGACAACGAAGCGCCGCCGACCCCAACCTTCGGACCCGCGGCCGACGCAAGCGGCGCGACAGAAATCAGGTTGATTGTAGGATCGCCGAATAGGCTGGCGACTCCTATCGTTGCGGGCGTTCTGTAAATCTCCGCAGGTCGGGCGATCTGTGCGAAGTCTTGGTCCGACAGCACGGCGATCCTGTCGCCAAGCGCCATTGCTTCCTTATAGTCCTGCGTGACGTAGAGAACCGTCGATCCGGAAGCCTTCAGCAAGGAAGGCAGTTCAAGGCGCATCTCGTACCGCAATTTGGCGTCGACATTGCGCAGCGGATCATCGAGCAGCAGGATTTTGGGTTCGGCCACCAACGCCCTAGCCAACGCCGTGCGCTGCTTTTGACCATTGGACAGTTCGCGCGGCGCGTGTTGGAGAACATGCCCGATCTTGAGAAGATCGGCGACCTTTTCGACCTTGGCGCGAATGACGTCCCGGGGCGTCTTGCGAGCTGTTAGCGCGCTCGCCACATTGTCGAATGCAGACATGTGCGGAAACAACGCGAAGTTCTGAAACGCCATTCCCAATCCGCGCGACTCCGGCGCCTCCTCGGTGACGTCGCGTCCGCCGAGCAGGATGCTCCCCTCATCCGGTTGCTCGACCCCCGCGACAAGCCGGAGAAGCAAGGTCTTGCCCGATCCCGACGGACCGAAAATGGCGACGATTTCTCCATCCTCCGCCGCAAGCGAAATCCGGTCGAGCACCTTGCCCGTCTTGAACGCCTTGCTGACCGTCCGGATCTCGAGGTTGGCCATGACCTATCCCTTCAGCGCGCCCAGCGAGAGGCCCTCGACGAGATAGCGTTGGGCGTAGAGTGCGAGCGCGAGCGTCGGGGCTACGGAAAGCACGATTGCCGCGGCGATCTGTCCATATTGAATGCCGGAAGCGGTCACGAACGCGAGCGCGCCGACCGTCACCGGTTGCTTCTCGGCGGAGGCCAAAATGAGCGCAAAGATGAAGTTGTTCCAGCAGAAGATGAAAGCCAATAGCCCTGCCGCCGCGATTCCGGGGCCAGCCAGCGGAATGGCTATGCGGGTGAACGTGCGCCACCACGAATGACCCGCGACGCGATAAGCATATTCAATATCCGGAGAGAGGTCCTCGAAATAGCCGCGCACGATCCAGAGGATCAGCGGCAGCGCAATGAGTTGATAGACCCAGATCAGACCGACATAGGTGTCGGTGAGGCCTAGCTGCTGAAAATAAAGCGATAGCGGAAGCAGCACGAGCAGGGGAGGCGCGAAGCGAAACGACAACAGAGTGAACGCGATATCTTCGCCGAGGCGAAACTTGAAGCGCGCGAACGCGTAGGCTGCGGGAACTCCGAGAATGAGCGCAATCGCGACGGACGCCGTCGAGAGAAGCACGCTGTTCCATAGGTTTCGCATGAAGGCGATGTCGAGCGTCCCCGCCGCCGAAACGAGCTTGCCAGTGATCAGCGCCGAGTAGTTGGAGAGCGTCGGTGTAAAGAAAGCGCTGGGCGGGATACGAAGTATGTCCTCATTGGTCTGGAAAGACATGAGGAAGATCCAAAAGATTGGAAACAGGAAGAAGATGACGACGAGGACAATCAGGGCGCCCCGCACGACGCGCTCCAGTGCCGACGTATGCTCCACAGCGGCCTCCTGCTATGCCAGCCCGCGTGCGCGTTCGCGCAGCTTCAGCCATTGTTTGATGAAGACGTTCGACAGCGCAAAGGTCACAGCCCACAAGATGATCAAGAGGGCGGCCGACTTGCCGACGTTCGTATATTGGTAGAATTCGAGATAGGCGCGGACTTGGAAAACGAGCAGCGTATCGCCCGGGCCGCCCTGGGTCATCGGATAAATGATGTCGAACTGCTGGATCGAATTGAGCATCCGGAACAGCGCGGCTGTGATGATGTAGGGCGTCAGCATCGGCAATGTGATCCGAAAGAAGACGAACCGCCTCGGGACGCCGTCCAGCGCCGCGGCCTCGAACGGCTGCGTCGGCAGGGAGCGCAAGCCGGCTAGCAGCAAAATCATGATGAAGGGGGTGTAGACCCAGACGTCGACGAGGACGACGGTGAACAGCGCGGTGCTGGGGTCGGACGCCCACTTGAAATTGCTCACCCCGAGAAGCTGCACAAAATAGGACAGGACGCCGAAGTTCGGGTTGGTCATCAACTTCCACATGAGCGCCGCGATTGCCGGCGCTGTCATCAGCGGAAGAAGAAGAAGGATAGAGACGATGTTGTTGATCCGCGTCTGCTTGTGCAGAAGCATGGCGATCGCCAGGCCGAAAACGAGCTCGATTCCGACCGTCAGCACGGTATATTCGAGCGAGACCTGAACGGTGTGCCAGAACTCGCTGTCCGTCAAAAAGTCGATGTAGTTCTGGAACCAGATGAACCCCCGCATCATCGGCAGGTTCAGACGGTAACGCTGAAGGGAATAATAGACGGCGGTGACGAAAGGAACCAGGATCCCGATGCAGACGAGCAGCGCCGGCAGGCTAAGCAGGTACGGCAGGTAATTGATCCGCCGACGCACTGGCGCGTTGGCGCGCTTGACTGCGGTGTCAGTCACGAAACGAACCTTACCTGCGATCCTTCACCCTGATCGACCCGCGCCAACCTCGACAAGCCCGCAAGGCGCGCGGGCTTAAACTGAGACCCGCGCGCCGCGTATTCAGACGTCCGCTCAGCCGAGCCCCGCGTCCTTCAGCTGCTTGTCCATGGACGCGGCCAATTGATCGAGCCCCTCGTCGACGGGCACTTGCTTCGCGACCATCTTCTGTAACGTCTCCGCCCATTGCGTTGTGACGTCGAAGAATAAGGGTTGAGGTGTGAAGTAGATGCGAGCGCCAGGTGACGAGGCATCGTATTGCGCGAGGTAGCCGCTGTAGGACTTGTCGATCCGATTGCGGAACTCGTCGTCCTTCCAAACCGAGGAGCGGACGGGATTGACGAAGTCCATCTTGCGCGCGCCGAACAGATCGTGCTCGGTCGACGACGCCCACTGCATCCAATACCAAGCCGCATCCTTCTGTTTGCCGGCGGTGTTCAGGGCCAGCGACCAGATCCACACGTTCGGCGTCGGAGCTTTGGCTGCCGGATTCGCCGCGAATGCATGGAAACCGAGATTGCCTTTCTCCTTGTTGTCGCCGCCATCCATAAAGTAGCCGAGAATGTCGGCGTCGTAGATCGTGGCCGAAGCGCCAGCCCCGAGATCGGTTCCGACTTGGTACCAGGTGTAAGTCGACCAGTTCTTGGGCCCCGAATCCTGAATCATCTTCACCCACATCTTGTGGAACGCCTTGGATTCGGCAGTGTTCATCGCGGCCTTCAGTTTGCCGTCGGTGACCGTGAAGTCGCGCTGCCCATAGTTGGAATAGCCGGACAGAAAACCGGGATGGATCGTCGCCCAGGAGCGTGAGCCGCGCACGCCAATTCCGTATGGTCCTCCAAGGTCCTTGGTCAGTTTGGCGGCGGTCTCGAGGAGTTCGGGCAGATTGTTGGCCGGCTTCACTCCAACCTTGTCGTACATCTTCCGGTTATATGTGGTCGAGTTCAGCTCGAAGCCCCACGGAATGCACCATTGCTTGGCGTCGGCTGATCCTAGCGCCGCGCCAGGCACTCCGTTCCATGCGGTGGACGCCCGCAGCCCAGGCTGCACGTCTTCCCAATCATACTTCGGATTGGTCTTGGCGGGATCCTTGATCCATTGGTTGAGGTCTTCGATCCAGCCAGCTGGCCCATAGGTCCAGGTCATATAGGCGCCGGTCATGAAGGCGTCGTACTGGCTCGATTTCGACGAGAGAGCGGCCGTCACCTTGTCGAAGTACACGTCCTCCGGGAAGATGTCATAGGTCACGTCCATGCCTGTCAGACTTTTGAAATTGGCGAGGTCCGCGATCATCGCGTCGGCGTAAGGATGCTTGTTCAACAGGAGGTGAAGCTTCGTGCCCTGGAATTTTTTCCAGTCGAAGTCCGCCGCCAGGGCGCGCGTTGCGGCTGCGTTGAGTATGAAATTGGCGGTCGCGGCGCCGATGCCTAGCCTTGCAGCGCCGCTCATCAATTCACGCCTGCTCATTTGGCCGGCCTTGAAGGCCGCAAAAAAATCTCTCGCCTTATCGTGCATCGCTTCCTCCTTGTCTTCTTTCCTCATCACGTTTGCGATGATTGCTAGTCCACGAGGACCCTCGCGGTGTTCTCGTCGGTGATCAGGCCATGCAGCAGTCCGCTTGCAAGCACGCCTTTGACAGCACGGATTTTCGTTCTTCCGCCGGCGATCGCGACCGTCGGGCGCCGCTGGATATCAGCGGCGGACATGGACAGAGCCCGCGCGGAAACGCCGCTCTCGATCAGGTCGCCGCTCGAAGAAAACAGATGGCCGAGCAGCTCGCCCACGGCTCCCAGCGAGCGAGCTTCATCAAACTCATGCCTCTCGACGAGGCCCGTCGACAGAATTCGATGCGTCGTCGTCGATCGCTCCGACGCCGACCAGGCGGAGGGTTGCATCCACCCCAAGCTTGAATACGTCGGCGACGCCGCGCTGCTCAAGCAGGACTCTTCGGTCCTCCGGAGTATTGGCTAGAAAGGGGAGCGGCAGCACGTAAGCCGCGGCGTTGGTCCTTTCAGCGAGACGGTGGATGACGTCGAAGGGCGTCGTCACATAGCGACGCGTCATCCCCCCAAGGAGAGAGACGAGTTTGAGGTCCGGAACGTCCATGCGTGGGAGGTGGCTGACACACGCCGCGAGCGTGCGGCCGTGCCCAACTCCGATCACCCTGTGCATCCCGCTTTCGATCGCCAATTGCAGAAACCTGCCGCCAGACAGTCCCAATGACCGCAAGGGCAGAAGGCTGTCGTCAAGCTCCGGCGCGACCACGCATTGTTCAAGCCGGAACTTCCGCTGCAGCGCATTTTCGAGGCTAAGACAAGCAGCGACAGGAGCGTCGATGGAGACGTGAATAAAACCAAGCCGGTTTGCGCGCGCGATCAAACGATGCGCCTTGACGCTCGGCACTCCGAGACGTTTCGCCACTTCGCCCTGGGTAAGGCCCGCCCCGTGGTACAGCCACGCGGCCCGAGCGCAGAGCTCCTTGTCGCGTTCGTCCAGCGGGGGCGATACAGCGTCGCGCATTTCGCTCCCTGTTATTTTTTTCTTGGCGTGTTATTTTTTTCATGGTGCAATCGGCGTGTCAATAGATAGCGAGGCGATGCCTCCATAAAGAACGCGCGCTGTCGGCGTAGCCTTACCCGGCACGTTTTCGACACGCGACATGAGAGGGCGGACAAATGAGCGGGGATGAAAGGGCGCTGCGCGCGGACATTGTGGCCAAAGCTCGTTGGATGAATGCCGCGGGGCTCAATCAGGGCACGTCAGGCAACATTTCCGCCCGCTACAAGGACATCCTGCTCGTCACACCGTCTGCGACGCCCTACGAAGCGATGACGCCAGATTCCATCGCCGCAATGCCGCTCGACGGTGAGTACGGCTCGTGGAGCGGACCGCTGAAACCATCGACAGAATGGCGATTTCACTTCGACATCACGAAGTCGCGACCAGACGTTGGCGCGATCGTGCATACGCATTCGACTTACGCGACCGTCCTGGCGATAGCCCGCAAAGAGATACCGGCGTGTCACTACATGATGGCGGCCTTCGGGGGCACGACAATTCGCTGCGCTGGCTACGCTCGCTACGGAACGAAGGAACTGTCGGATCTTGCGCTAAAGGCCCTCGAAGGACGAAACGGCTGCCTCCTCGCCAATCATGGCATGATCACGCTCGGCGCCAACTTGGAGAAGGCGATGTGGCTCGCGGTGGAGCTCGAGACGATCGCGCGGCAATATTACCTGTCGCTCGCATTGGGCAATCCGGTCATCTTGACCGACGAGCAGATCGCTGAAACCGCACGTGGGTTCGCAACCTATGGCCTTCAGGATGCCCCGCGAGCAAAACCTGCGCCGCAACCACGCGCGCCCAGAACGAAAGCGCGCCGATAGAGCGCCAAGGCCCGCATAAGGCGCCGGGTGGATCGGGTCAGGAACGATGGCCGCCTCGGAATAAGCGAGATCGGTCGCCACGCGTGCCAGCTCGGGGCGTCGCTCGACAACCGTCACGGCTGACGGCAGGTCTCCTGGCTAAAGCGGGTCGTCGCCCTTTGACCGCCTTCCCAGGGGGTGCCGACGTTCGTATCACGGTCGGGCCTTGGGCTCGGCGGCGGCGACGACTTCTAACGCCTCCTCGATTTCCGGAAACTTCGACGTCTGCGAAAATCCTTCGAGCGCGGGGGCAAGAACGGCGTGGGCGCCGGCGGGGCGGTCGGTCGCGGCATAAAGCTTGGCCAGCGACAACGCCGCGCGCAGTTCGAAGCTGCGCGTGCCTTGCTGCTTCGCGACCGCCATAGCGGCCAGGAAGGCGTCTTCCGCCAGCGCGGGGTTAGCGGGGTCGCGCTGCAGCAGGATGTCTCCGCGGGCCCGATGCAACTCGGCTTCAAACGCGCGACAGCCTGCGCGCTCGTCCGTCACCAAAGCTTCGTCGAGGAGCACGCCAGCCCGCTCGGGATCGCCGGCTCGCGCTTCCGCCTCGGCCAGCGCGATGGCCCCGAGGTCAAGGAAGGTCAGAACCTTTTGTTCGCGAACCTGCTCGAAGGCGCGGCGCATGTCCCCGAGCCCGCCGGGCGCGTCGTTACGCGCTTTGATCCAACCGTTGAGAAAGGCGGCAGCCGCGCCATGAAAGGCCAGCTTGTGCTCGCGAGCGAGGCGGGCGAGCTCAGAGGCGTTCGGCTCGACGCCCGCGGGGTCGTCGCGCATCAGTTCGAACAGGGCCGTGTGCAATGTTGCAAACGCCAGCGTGCCGACATGCGTGATTTCCGCCATACGCCCCTGCATGCGGTCGATGAGCGAAATCGCGCGATCGACCTCCCCGAGCGGCCACAGCGCAAGGGCAAGATAGCCCATCGCGCCGATCCCAGGGTCGAATCCGAAGCGAAAGGCCAGATCGTCGTCACGGCCCGGTTGAAATACGGCGAGCGCCCGCTCGAAGTGATCCCGCGCCTCCCGATATCCTCCGGCGAACCACGCGGTGATTCCGGCAATGCGATGCGCGACGGCGGCCTCGGGCGCATCGGGTCTCGCCGCGACATTGTCGAGGAAGGTCTGGGCGTGAGCCCTCATCGAGGGGAGCTCGCCGCGCACGTAGCCGCCGACCCAAAGACCGTAGACGCTCGCCAATTGCTCGGCCGCGTCTTTATCGGCAGACGCAGACTCGCGAGCTCTGGCGAAGGCTTCGGTCGTTTCCGGCGCCGCATAGCCGCGCGCCGCGATCAGCGCGTTGCCGTAGGCGACATGAAATTGCGTCAGCCGCTGTTTCGCTGAGATCGAGCCGGCTGTCGGCCCCGCCGTCGCATCCGCCTTCTCCGCCATCGCGATCGCCTTGCCCAGGTGGACGATCGCTTCCTGGAAGGCCGAGCGGCGCAACGCCTGGTCGCCCGCCTTGCCCCACCATTCGATCGCCAAATCATCGAGGCCGGCCTCGGTGAAATGTCGCGCGATCGCCTCCGGTTCAGCCGCTGCGCGCTCGGGGCTGTCGCGCAGGAGTTCGGCCGCGCGCCGGTGCAGCGCTTTGCGGCGGCTCTTCAAAACGCTCTCGTAGGCGGCGTCCTGGATCAGCGCGTGCTTGAAACGGTAGTTCGCCCCTGGCCCGTCGCCTTCGATGAAAAGGATGCCGGCGTCGGCAAGTCGCTCCAACGCCGACCGGAGTTCCGCCTCATCGAGGCCCGCGACAGCTTGGAGAAGCGCGTGCGGGAAGTCACGCCCGAGCACGGCCCCGATCTGCGCGATCTCCCGAGCGGGGCCGAGCCGGTCAAGCCGGGCGGCGAGCGACTGCTGTAGAGTCGGTGGGATCGCCGGCGCGCCGCCGTCGACGCCGCGCTCCAAGAGGAGGCGCGTTACCTCTTCGACGAACAAGGGCACGCCGCCGCTCCGCTCGCTCACCCCTTCGATGACCTCCTGGGCCAGCGCATGACGCGAGGCGAGTTGGCGGACCATACGGGCGACTTGCGAGCGACCGAGCGGGGACAATGAGATTACGCTATGATGCGGGCGCACGCTCCAGGGCGGCCGAAACTCCAGGCGCGTGGTCGCGATGACCAAGAGCGGCGCCTGCGCGCCGCGTTCGGCGAGTGCGTGCATGAGATCAAGCGAGGTCGGATCGGCCCAGTGCAAATCCTCGAAAGCGAGCACGATCGGCTGCGACCGCGCCCCCGCCAGAACCCAGGCCGTTATCGCCGCCAACTGCCGGCGTCGGAGTTCTTCTGGCGCGAATTGAGCCCGGCGGTCCTCGGGTAGCGGAGCGTCGACCAGCAGCGCGATCAGAGGCGCGTATTCGGCTGCGTCCAGTCCGACTAACCGAAGAGCATTCGCGAGATCTGCAAGCCGTTGTCCGTCGGGCGCGTCGACGCTGCCGAACCGCAGGCGGCCCCATTCCACGATCGGATGCAGCGGCGTATTTTGCAATAGCTGCGACGACGACCATTCCGCCCATGTGTGAGGTGTCTCGCCGAGCTGGGCGTGAAACTCCTGGATCAACCGCGACTTCCCGATGCCCGGCTCGCCGATCACGAGGACAAGCTGGCCTTCGCCGGCGCGCGCACGCTCCCAGCGCCGACTGAGGAGTTCGAGCTCCTCCTCGCGTCCGACGAGCGGCGTCAGCACGCGCGCGCCGCCCCGCCGGCCAGCGCCGCTCGCGCGTACGATGCGATAGAGCGTCACGGGAGCCGGCATGCCTTTGAGCCCATGCGCGCCACGGTCTTCGGCGACAAACAGCCCGGCGACCTGGCGTTGGACGCTTGCGGTGACGATGACCGATCCCGGTTCGGCGAGGGATTGCACCCGCGCAGCGACATTGGGCGCCTCGCCGAACACTGCGCCGGTCGCGTCCACCACGACCTGGCCGGATTCCAGGCCGATGCGCGCTGCCAGCTGCGGCTCGTTTTTGCCGGCGTTCCTGGCGTTGAGTTCGTCGAGCGCCCGCTGGATGGCGAGCGCCGCGCGCACAGCGCGTTCGGCGTCGTTCTCCTGTGCTTGCGGATAACCGAACAGAGCCATCAGCCCGTCGCCGAGCCTATCCTGCACACGGCCGCCAAACCTCGTCACAGCTGCCGAGGCTGCGTCGAGGTATAACTCAACGAGATTGCGCCAATCCTCGGCGTCGAGCCTGGCTGCGATGCTGGTCGAACCGACAAGATCGCAGAATAGGACCGTGATAGGCCGACGTTCAGCTGCATCTCTGGACGAAGACCGGGTCGTTTCGGCCGTCGGTTCGGCTGGTTCTGTAGAGCCCAGACTCGCGATCGCCCTCAGCAGGCGCTTGCGGTCCCCCAGATTGACGCCCAGCTGCACCAGGTCGCCATCGGTCAGATCAGGCAGAATGTCGGCGTCGATCGAGTTATCGCTGAACGCGGCCTCATACCGACTGAGACCGAGGCTCCGCAGCCAAACCGCGACGTTCATGTCGCACTCCAACTTGCTTACGGCCAGGATCGTCGAGATTAGTGGGCATGTCCAGTGTAACACTCAAGACAGGGCGCAATGGGTCGATTTGACCCCTTCCCGACGCCGTCAAGGAATGACCGCTCTTTGCGCTCACCGGACGGCTGGAGTCGACGTAACACGTCATCCAGGTCGCCGATCTTCGTCGCCGAGAAATAGGGATCGAGCAGCAGACCTGTGCGGGTGGAGACAAGCCTCTCGCACCCGCGATGCTTAAGTTCGGCGCAAAGCGGCGCCGTTCGGCGACCCTGCCAGACAATCGCATTGTGGATCTGGCGCCCGGCGTCCGGTTCCAGACCAATGTTGTTTCCGCGCTGGTTGGTTATTGTCCGTCGTCAGATGATTTGAGACAGTTTGCCTGCTTGCGGAAGGGAGGCTCTGGATCATCTGTGGTTGAGATTATGCGGCATGCAGGTGATGCTGCAAACGACGATTTGCGATGGTCTGGCGTTTGATCCTTTCGCGTTCGAGGAGGATGGTCTCGGCCCGCCCGAAGTAGACGTCAGCCGGAGTGAGATTGCCTAAGCAGATTCCGTTTGGCTAACCAACGGATAGGTTTTTTGCGGTTGGCTGCCTGCGCCGATTCGCAAGGTGTATGACATGGCGGGAAAGTCTCCGATTATGGCGAGCGATGAACAACGCGCCGGCCTCTTGGCTGTTGCCGGTTCGCGCGATCGCGGCGAGGCGGACCGCGCCCGCGCCGTGCTTTTGACGCTGGCTGGTTGGACCAGCCCCAAGATCGCGGAGGCGTTTGGCGTGCGCGAAGATACGGTTCGGCTGTGGCGCAGCGACTTCGCCGCCGGCGGGATCGCAGCGCTGAAGGCCAGCATCGCGCCGGGCCCGCCTCCGGTGAAGAGTGAAGCCGCCATGCGCGTTGCCACCCCCTTGCTGGAAGAACCTGTGGCCGACCGGCGCAACTGGACGATCCCCCGCCTTCGCGCCGAGATCGAAGCGCGCGAGGGCGTGCGCATCAGCCGTTCGCAACTGTCCAAGGCGTTGCGAAAAAAAAGTTCCGCTGGCGGCGGCCCCGGCACACGCTGAAGGGCCGTCAGAGGGAAAGCGAAGTGGAACGGGTGGGCCTGCGCCTGCAACTGCGCAAACAGCAGGCCGAAGCGGGCGACATCGTTCTTCTCTACGGCGATGAGAGCGAGGCGCTGACCCATCCCTATCTCGCCCGCGCCTGGGCGAAGTCGGGGGCGGACTTGCGTGTGCCGGCGCCGGGGCAGGCCAAGAAGGTCGCGATGCTGGGGTCGCTCGATCCCCTCACGCGCCAACTCATCGTCCATACCAGCCCGACCAAGCGCAGCGGCGATTTCATCGCCCATCTGGAGCAACTCGACCGTCTCTTTGGACCGCAGCCCGGGCGACAGGCCAAGCCGGTCGTGCTGGTCGAGGACAATGGTCCGATCCACACCAGCAAACGCTCGCTCGCCGCCCTGGCCGCCCGCGCGCACTGGCTCACCGTCGAATGGCTGCCGAAATACACCCCCGAACTCAACGACATCGAGCCGGTCTGGCGCGATCTTAAGGCCCATCACCTCGCCCACCAGACCTTCACCGACGCCGACGCGCTCGACCAGGCCATCCATCACGCCGTCATTGATCTCAACCGCGAGCGCATCCCCAATCCGTTGGCCAAGCCACGAATCTCTGCTTAGCAGGCTGTTGAAAAAGTCCGCCGCGCACGGTCGAAACCGGGAACACAACGGAATCCAAGGAAGTCCGAAACAGAATCGAACTGCGGCGGAAATGAGTTTTTCAACAGCCTGCTAGGCTCTCGTGATAGCGAGCATGGTTGTCGTGCCCGACGAAGGCCGCGACCTGGCGTTCGAGATCGCCGGGCAGGTAGTCATGCTCAAGCAGGATTCGGTTCTTGAGCGTTTGACGCCGCGCTCGATCTTGCCCTGGGTCTGCGGATGATACGGCGCACCACGCGGCTCTCGAGCTATGCCGGAAAGTGGGTGATGACGGTGTGAGGCGAGCGGCGTAAGCCGAAGGCGCGCGATCGCGGGGCGACGACGAGGGACGAGCGCATCCGCTCTTCGTCGACGATCCTGCCGAAATGGGCGCGGCGAGCGAAGAGCCTCGACGATGTCTGGGCGGACGGCGTCTATCTGCGTGAAGCCAGAGCTAGAAGTCGCATAAGCTCCATTATGGAACGACGCGGCCCGCTTGCTCTCCGCGGTGGATCCGCAATGGTCTTCTCAGCCTCGGCGGTCGGCCGGCCGATGTCCGCTTCCCCCACTATGACGTCCCCCGTCGAGTTGGGAATCACCGGTTGACGTCGAGACCGGACGTCGCTGGCCGTTTGGGCCTTGTCCGCTCTCCGCCCAACTGAGGCGTCCAAGGCCGCGGTCTGGTATGTCCGCTCGACGGCGTCTCCGGACAGTCGGCGTCGAAGATTTTCTATATCGTCACCCTTGCCAACACCATCCGCGCCATTTCCGGATTAAGCCGGCAAACACCGTCGGTGCGAATGACAAAATCGGCCGGGTCGAAAACATGCCCTTTGGCGAAATAAAGCAGTGCTCGATCAACCTTCCGCCACTCCGGCTCCATTAAATCGAAAATGAATTCGAGGATCCGTCGCTGCCTTCGTGCATGATGCCAACTGTCGGGTCATATCCCTCTGAAATGGCGTTAATTCGAATTTTGCTTTCGAGCGCCGCATAGGTGTAATTCAATATCGCGTTGGCCGGGTGAGCGGCGTTGCGATTGGGACTGAAGCTCTTTCTGATGAACTCTGGCGGCGGCGAGAGCTGCGGGCCGACGGCGCCGTATTTCAAGCAGCGTAAAGAGGCCAAGGATCATGCATTCGATCGAGAGCGAGGCGATACAATTCGGACGTCCTGGTTGAAATCACACGGCCGCAGCTTGGTCCGTTATTCACCTCCACCCAGAGACCAAGTTTCAGGGCGGAGAGTTCGACCAACGCGGACTGCTCAAGCGTGGCCATGCCTTCGCGTTAGCTCAGCAATCGATCGGCAAGGAAGCCGATAACATCGAGGAAAGCGAGTTCATCGGCGAGGACGCGGGTTCGCCCGACTATGGGGCGGAGCTGCACGATCGTGCTGCGCTCGCTGCCGTGGTGTTCAACATTCAGCGGCAATACGACATCAGTGATCGCAAACCGCTCGAAGAAGCGAAGGTTTCCCATCACACACTTGCGGGACTGTGCGAGAGCAAGCGCATCGGGGATGCGTCGTTAATGAAGCTATTCCGCGCGGCTGAGGCTTTGCGCCAGGAAGCCGATCCCGTCGCTGCGACGATGGAGAAAGCGCTCGAAGACTTGCGGCGGCTGTCAGATAAGGTAGGCGGGAGCGGTACGAGCTCGCAGAAATGCTCGGCATCACCGGACCATATATGGGGAGGGTGCTGAATGGGGAAAACTGGTTACGATTCAGATGGTCGAACGGTTGAATGCGTTTCAGCGGCTTACCGCTTGGATCAGAGAATGAAGGATAGGAAGATCCCAAAAACAATGTCGGACGATGCTCTGCGACGACGCATCGCACGTTTTGTCGATGAAATCCAAATGCCAAAGGCGATAAACAACCTTCGGAATGTCTCCATTGGAACCAACGCAGGATTCGTCAGAAGGGAGAACCAAGACCGAGCATTGGTGATGTGGGCAACTTGCCCCGACAATGCCGCATGGAATTTCAAATTAGCAGTTGCGTCTGACGGGATCGGTGGCCCTCGCTCACGGCGCCATCGCTGCCTCCATCGCCTTGAGCGTCTTTGTGTCTCGGGTGCTTCGTACCTCGCAGCAGCTTCCAGCCGACCGCGTGGTAAATGCGACATTGGCCGCAAACAGCGTAGTGTTTAAGTAATTCGAAGGGGCGCGCAGGCCCAACATTGTGCGGTGTGTTTGTCGGAAACAACAGTGCCAAGATTGACATTAACGTCGGGGATAGTCGTAACTATGGTATCACAGGAGCGAAAGACTTCGTGCAATTTATCCGGCGATGACACTTTAGCGGGCGTTCTTGGAGGCAATAAAATTAGGGGTCAGAATCAGAATAAACTCATTCAATATGTAGGGATGGCGAAGGAATGGAGCCAAATAAGGTGGACATAAGTCAGTGCTGATGAATTAGTCATAGAATGCGGGAAGCTCTGCTATCCCCTCGTTGGGAGAGAATTTGGTACTGTGCCAACCTTTGACAACGGCTACTAGGGTTCTATTATCCAGACAGTGGTAAAAGCGTCTTTTTCCACAAAGCGAGCGTGTGCTGCGGTTCAAGGATCACGGTAGGAGACCGCGTGTTGTTTCTCGTCACGCGCGGCGGGGGCGACCGCGCTTTTCCAGTGATAAGAATCCAACTGCCTCAAACATAACCTTTATCCAGGCGGCGCCCAAATTGTGGCTCATGCACACGATTGCCAATGCGGGACGGGGAGAATTGGACCGCTTGAGCCGTCGGTCCCCGAAATTTACAAGGTCCAAGGATGAGGGCACACCATGGAGGAGTTTGAACGGAGGCTCAAGCGGCCGGATTTCGGTCTAGGCGCGACCAATAGCCCTCTTCAAAGTTTTGACCGTCAAATCTTCGACCTGGATCGAAACCGCGCGCCCGCCTCGCTCAACCATCGTTAGAACCTTACGCTTGGTCGCGGTTCCGCGCTTCTTCTGCCAGCCTTTACCTGAGACAAAAATTTCATCAGGTTTACCGATGAAGGTTTCATCAACCTCAGCCGTCTTGCCCTTGCCGCCTAAAAACGGTTCCGGGTGGTCTCGGTCGGCCATAGCCTCGCGAACGCGATGCCCAAGAAACCATGCCGTCCGATACGAGCCTAGGCCTAGCTCGCGCGTGAGTTGGTGCGCCGATACGCCTTTCTTGCTCCCGGCCATTAAACGGAACGCCAGCGCCCACTTGTTGAGCGGAACGTGACTGGACTCCATGACGGTGCCGACCGTGACTGAAAACTGCTCTTCGCAGGCGCGGCATTTGTAGAGGCCGGGACGATGCGCGTCGCCCTTAAGGGCCGTCGCCTCGTTCACAACACCGCAATGCGGACAGACGGGACCCTGCGGCCAATGCAGCGCCTCGAAATAGGCGCGGGCCGCGTCTTCATTGTGGAAAATCGGGTCTGTGAGGTTGAAGGGCATCATTCGCTCGCATGAGCGGAACAATGTCAGAGCATGGGCGGTTTGTCAAGTGCATAATAACCCTGATTAACTGCCCGGCCGCGGACAGTGACGCAATACTGGATACGTTGGCTTTCGTCACAGGTCATCGAGATAAATTCCCAGTATTTAATCTCAGGACGTGCGCACCGCAACACATTCAAAAATTTACCAACCGCGTTGCTGTCGATTTTGATATGTACAGCCCGCAGAAAAATTTTGATTTCACGTCTATTCAATAACTAACGGCACTTAGTTCCTCCGAATATTCGTACGAGCAACATCCTGACCAGAGCACACTTCAACTGCAATCAGTCGGATCAGTTGACGCGAAACATCGTGCCGCTTCGATAATCCGTGCAGGGTCTCGCCGGCGATGAACTCTTGCGCGACCTGGCGCTTGAATGCCGCACTATGGGAACGATGCTTGGTCGTGGCTTTCATCCTCAGAAAGCCCAGCACCGACAGTCAATCCAAATCCTTCATCACGTCCACCCCGAGGGGCGCACTCCATAGGCAGGGGGATCGGCGTTCAAAATTGACCCCCCAGTTTTCGCTCTGTTCGGCTGCCCGCGTTTTGTGACGCGGGTGGCGGGGGATGCTTGTTGTGGAGACGATCGGCCGGATACGGCGCGAGCATTTATCCAGGGGCAAGTCGATCAAGGAAATCGCCCGCGATCTGAAGATATCGCGCAATACGGTTCGGAAGATTCTGCGTTCGGGTGAGACATCATTTTCCTACGAGCGAGAGGTTTAGCGGCGGCCGAAGTTGGGACGCTGGAAGGCCGACATCGATCGGATGCTGACGAAGAATGCGGAGGCGTCGGCGCGCGAACGTCTGACGCTGATCCGGTTATTCGAGGAGTTGCGGGCGATGGGCTACGAAGGCGGCTACGACGCCGTCCGACGCTACGCCAAGATCTGGAGCCGCGAGCACTCGAGCCAGACGGCTACCGCCTACGTTCCGTTGTCTTTTGCGCCGGGCGAGGCCTACGAGTTCGACCGGAGCCACGAGATCGTCGTGATGAGCGGCGTGACAACGACCTTGCAGGTCGCGCATGTCCGCCTCTCCCACGGCCGCGCCATCATTCTCCGGGCCTATCCGCAGCAGACCCGCGAGATGCTGTTCGACGCCCACGAGCGGGCGTTCGCGTTCTTCAAGGTCGCCTGCACGCGCGGCATCTACGACAATCTATGGACGTCTCCCGCGCAAGGCGATTTGTTGGCGTGGGCGGCTGGAATGCACGAATCTATCCGGCCTGTCGCGGGACGATTGTGCGCCCCTGGCCTTGATGGGAGTCCGCTGCTTCTGGCCTCATAACATGATCGGCCGCGAAGGCCTTGTCGTAGATCAGGCTTAGAAGTTTGCGGTCCTTGCCGACGCGCCATCAAATATCACCTCGCATTCGAAACAGCCTTCGCTTCCGCACTAACGCGGTGAATCATGCGAGGGCCACATAATCCTCCTTACGCGTCAGCACGGCCCAGGCGATCCTCGCCGTCTTGTTGGCGAGCGCCACGATCGCCCGATTAAAGCCTCGCCTCGCCGCAAGCCCTTTCAACCACTGGGAACGACGATCGTCGTGTTTCGTCAGTCGAAACATAACGGCGCGGGCGCCATGGATCATCTGACGTCGGAGATAGTGATTGGCGCGTCGGCCGATTCCGCCGAGACGAGGTTTGCCTCCCGTCGTATATTGACGGGGTACGAGGCCAATCCACGCCGCCAGTTCACGCCCGGAGCGGAAATGGCGACCGTCATCAACCGTGGCGACCAGCGCCGTTGCGATCACGGGGCCGACGCCCGGCAGCTTCGAGAGTCGCCGACAAGCTTCATTCGTCCTGCAAAGCCTCGAGAGCTGCTGATCCAGCTTGTCGAGCCGGAGATCGAGAGCCCGGAGTTCGTCGAGCAGGTCGCCGAAGAGCTCGCGCGTGAGGTCGGAAAGCTCAGCGCCTGCGATCGCGTCGGCCGCTTGCGCAAGAAAGCGCCACGCTCCTTGGGCTAAGGTGACGCCATATTCGCCGAGAAGCCCTCGCATGTGATTGATGAGCGCGGTTCGAGCGCAGACAACACGCTCCCGTGCCCGATGGAGCGATTGCAGATCCTGTTGCTCAATAGATTTGACCGGCACGAAGCGCATCGTGGGACGCAAAGCGGCTTCGTAAATCCCCTCTGCGTCGGCAGCATCATTCTTCGATCCCTTGACAAAAGGCTTCACAAAACGAGGATTGATCAGCAAGACCTGGCGGCCATCGGCGAGAAAATGTCGACCCCAATAATGAGCGCTGGCGCAAGCTTCCATCGCGATGATCATGGGCGCCAGTTCCCCGATCGTCTCGAGCAATTTATCGCGGCTCACCTTGCGCGAAATGACCACGCCATCGCTGTCGATGCCGTGACAATGAAACGAGCGCTTCCCGAGATCGATGGCGATTAATTTAAGCGGCATGCTTTCCTCCTTTGGGTCCAGCGAGGCTGGCAGGAAAGCGGGAGACGTCCATCCCATAATATGCGAACCGCGGTCGACAAGATCGGCCGCGGCAAGGAGCGGCAATACAATCGCCGCTTCCTCCAGATGTGCTCGCACCATCTCGTCGAGCCCGTCGCGTGCACGCCGGTGTCAAGCTTGCGCAGACTGCGTAAACTTGTCGGCGTCAGGCTGGGAGAAAGGCCAGGTGGAGAACCGGGTCGGTCTTGTTCGTGAGCGCTTCTTCACCCCACGGCTGCGCTTCAAGACGTACGATGACTTGACCTGGCTCATGGACAGGTGCATCGCCTACGCCAGGGCCCACCCGCACCCCGAAAGCCCCGAGCAGACCCTATGGGAGACCTCACCGCAACCGGCAAGGGGTGATCGCGCCGGACGCCGACGCTGGCTTTGTCGTCGCGATGGAGGACGGGCTGGAAACCGATCAGAAGCCGCGCGACCCCGATCGCCCTCTCGTGGGTGTGGATGAAACGTCCAAGCCACTGATCGTCGAGACGCGCGCGCCGCTCGCCGCCAAGCCCGGACAATCCGCCCGGCGCGATCACCAATACGAGCGCAACGGGGCGGCCAATCTCCGCATGATGTTCGCGCCGCTGGAGGGCTGGCGCCGGGTCAAGGCGACCGACCGCCACGCCGCCGCTGATTACGCCCAGGTTCTCAAGGACCTATCCGACGTGCATTTTCCCGACGCCGAACAAATCAGGCTGGTCCGGGACAATCTGAGCACGCATACGGCGGCCTCGCTCTACCCAGCCTTCCCCGCGCCCGAAGCGCGCCGCCTCGCCAAACGGTTCGAATGGCGTTACACCCCTAAACATGGAAGCTGGCTCGCTATGGCCGAATCCGAACTCGGCGTTCTGTCGAGCCAATGTCTGAGCCGGCGCATTCCAGACAAGCCGACCCTCCTCAGAGAGGTCGCCGGCTGGCAGGACCATCGCAACAAACATCACGCAAAGGCCGACTGGCGATTCACTACAGACGATGCCCGCGTGAAGCTGAAAAGACTCTACCCCTCATTGTGAAGGACTCGGTCGACTAGCTGATCTTCTGCATGGCTTTGGCTGACCAGACCCGCAATCGATGTGACATTGCCACCGAAACTGTCTTCGCATTCGGTCATCCATGCTTCAAAAAAGGTCAAGCAACGAGGAGAGCCTCGGTTAAAGTTCGCATGCAGCGATATCGGCAGCGCTATCGCGCATAGGAGGGAACGGCAATGATTTTACGCAGTCTCGTTGCGTGCCTCGGCCTGTCGGCAATTCTTGTCCCGTCCGCCGTCTATGCCGCCGATGCGGCCTCCTGCGCCAAACCGCATTTTTCGGACGTCGGCTGGACCGACATTACGGCCACCACGCAGATCGCGAACCAGATTTTGACGAGCCTCGGCTACAAGCCAAACATCATCGTCCTCTCGGTGGCCGTCACGTTCCAGTCGCTCGAAAACGGCGACATCGATGTGTTTCTCGGCAATTGGATGCCACTGCAGGAGCCCAGCCAGGCGCCGCTGGTCAAGGCTGGCAAGATCGACATCGCGGCGAATAACCTCAGCGACGCCCGAATCGGTTTTGCGACCTCCAAGGCGGCTTATGATGCCGGGCTCAAGACCTATGCCGACATCGCAAAGTTCAAGGACCAGCTCGACGGCAAGCTTTATGGCATCGAGCCCGGCAGCGGCGCCAATGGCACCATCTCGAAGATGATCTCGGACAACACGTTCGGCCTCGGCGGCTTCAAGCTGATCGAATCCAGCGAACAGGCGATGCTTGCCGAAACTGCGCACCGGATCAAGGAAGGCAAGCCCGTCGTCTTCTTCGGCTGGCAGCCGCACCCGATGAATGTCGACCTGCCGATGGTCTATCTTCAGAAGGGCCACGATGTTTTTGGACCGAACGACGGCGGCGCCACGGTTGTGACCCTGACACGGGCCGGATACGCGAAGGAATGCCCCAATGTCGAACGTTTGCTGTCGAACCTCACCTTCGACTCGGCAATCGAAAATCGCCTGATGAGCGACATTCTCGACAAAGGCATGGAGCCCGCCGCCGCTGTGCGCGCCTGGATGAAGGCAAATCCCGCCGCGCTGACCAAATGGCTTGATGGCGTGACGACGATCGACGGCAAGCCAGGGCTTGAGGCCGTGAAGAGCGGGCTCGGTATCTAAGCAGAGATTCGTGGCTTGGCCAACGGATTGGGGATGCGCTCGCGGTTGAGATCAATGACGGCGTGATGGATGGCCTGGTCGAGCGCGTCGGCGTCGGTGAAGGTCTGGTGGGCGAGGTGATGGGCCTTAAGATCGCGCCAGACCGGCTCGATGTCGTTGAGTTCGGGGGTGTATTTCGGCAGCCATTCGACGGTGAGCCAGTGCGCGCGGGCGGCCAGGGCGGCGAGCGAGCGTTTGCTGGTGTGGATCGGACCATTGTCCTCGACCAGCACGACCGGCTTGGCCTGTCGCCCGGGCTGCGGTCCAAAGAGACGGTCGAGTTGCTCCAGATGGGCGATGAAATCGCCGCTGCGCTTGGTCGGGCTGGTATGGACGATGAGTTGGCGCGTGAGGGGATCGAGCGACCCCAGCATCGCGACCTTCTTGGCCTGCCCCGGCGCCGGCACACGCAAGTCCGCCCCCGACTTCGCCCAGGCGCGGGCGAGATAGGGATGGGTCAGCGCCTCGCTCTCATCGCCGTAGAGAAGAACGATGTCGCCCGCTTCGGCCTGCTGTTTGCGCAGTTGCAGGCGCAGCCCCACCCGTTCCACCTCGCTTTCCGTCTGACGTCCCTTCAGCGTGTGCCGGGGCCGCCGCCAGCGGAACTTTTTTTTCGCAAGGCCTTGGACAGTTGCGAACGGCTGATGCGCACGCCCTCGCGCGCTTCGATCTCGGCGCGAAGGCGGGGGATCGTCCAGTTGCGCCGGTCGGCCACAGGTTCTTCCAGCAACGGGGTGGCGACGCGCATGGCGGCTTCACTCTTCACCGGAGGCGGGCCCGGCGCGATGCTGGTCTTCAGCGCTGCCACACCGCCGGCGGTGAAGTCGCTGCGCCACAGCCGAACCGTATCTTCGCGCACGCCAAACGCCTCCGCGATCCTGGGGCTGGTCCAACCAGCCAGCGTCAAAAGCACGGCGCGGGCGCGGTCCGCCTCGCCGCGATCGCGCGAACCGGCAACAGCCAAGAGGCCGGCGCGTTGTTCATCGCTCGCCATAATCGGAGACTTTCCCGCCATGTCATACACCTTGCGAATCGGCGCAGGCAGCCAACCGCAAAAAACCTATCCGTTGGTTAGCCAAACGGAATCTGCTTAGGCTAAGCCGCAGATACAACCAAAGCGGGAATCCCCTCCAAATAAGCGCCAATAAACGCTAGCAAATGCGAATAAACGCTAGTAAATTTGCTAGCGTTTGCTAGCGTTTATTTTTGCGAATCGAGCCTTTTCAATGGGTTGCGGGAGATGTGAGTAAGAAAATCGCTTCCTCGCCCCGGCTCGCGCGGTAGGTTGTGGGCCAGCGTCTTCCCGCCCGTCTACCAGCAAACGGGAACGAGATTCCGCCAACAGGAATGCATAGCACATATTTCTGATTTTGTGAAGCAGATTCTCGGCGCCTCCATTGAGAGCTGTTGACCAGGAGCAGGGCCAAGCTGTCCGCTTAGCGAGCCATCCGCGCGCCAAAGATCCTAATGCAGGTGAATTTCGCTCCGAATACAGTGGAATTTCGCGCATTGGCACGGCTTTTCAATCAAAAAACTCGGATGTCGTCCGTCCCGGGCAGGGACTCTACGAAGACCCTGGGGCTCGCGATGAACACTCCGCCTGGAGGCGTCATGTTCTGGGGTCAAAAACCAATCAGGGCAGCCGGTTTCAACCCGAGGCAGGCAGTCGCGGTTCGGTCCAGCAAGGGCGAGAATGCGCAAATAACGGCCATTGCCTAACGGTGCGGCGAACGCGTCAAGTCGACCCGAAGCGGGCATTCCCGTTGGGTCCCAGCAAGGGAAGGAATGCGCAAATACCGGCCATTCGCCGACGGCTCGGTGAACTGGTCAAATCGACCCTGAGCGGAAGGCCGTCGCGACTGATTGAACGTCGCGTATCGGACCCAAACCGGAAGTTTCTGCGCGTGTGTGGATCGGCTGCTATCCGACGCAAAGCGGCAATTCCTGGCCCACTGGCATCGCCGCGCTCGTCCGTCGCTCGGGCGGAGCGGGCCCACGCCACGAAATCGTAGAAGTGTGATCCAGATCACAGCGGTGTGATCCAGATCACAGCGGCGCGAGCCAAATCGTGATCTAACACCGTCAACAACATCAACCAATCGTGTTGGCGAAATTCCCAGGGGCAGGAGAATCAACGGGAGGAGGGTCAGGTGCCTTTGAGGCCGCCATGGTCGACCAGACGCTCGACCGCCTCCACCCACGAACAGATCGTATCTGCGCTCGAATTTGAAGCTGCACGCCCTCAAAGAGGATGTGAATTGAATATTGATCTCGACGCGGCATTCGCGTGGTATCGACCTCGCCAGGCGCCGGAGATTGCGCGCTCTAGCTTTGCCACCCCGTCAAACAAGAGAAGGAGGAGATAAGCCGAAACTGAACGTGCAATGGTCAGTTTTTTTGGTTGTTCATTGTTGAGTGAAACAGAAACAGGGAGACAACCGATGAAAATCCTACTTGCGACCATAGCGTTAAGCATTCTTCCGATCGCGGCCAGCGCTCAAGACGTACCGAAATTCGCGGAAGCCATCTCGCCCGACGGTGAAGCGAAGCTGGCGTGGCAAGACTACATGGCCGTGATGAAGCCGGACGGCGCCTTGGACACGAAGACCAAGGAACTGATCGGCCTCGCGGTCGCGGCGCAAATCCCCTGCCAATATTGCATCTTCGCGCACACGCTCGGCGCCAAGCACGCCGGCGCGACAGACGCCCAAATCAAAGAGGCGGTCGGCGCGTCTGCGCTCGTGCGCAAGATGAGTACCGAACTGAATGGTAACCAATACGACCTGGACGCCTTCAAGAAAGAAATCAGCGCGGCTTACGGCGTGTCGCAATAACGGGGACGCCCGCCACCGATGCTCGATGGCGGGTTTTTTCAAGCGTTCAGCGCTGACCTTGTTTAATTCAATCAACAGGCACGAGGGAGAATCACATGAAGTATCTTTTGAGTGGGGCAGCGTTGTTGGTGCTGCTGGCTGCAGGGCCAGCGTTGGCAGACAACGTCTTCGATTGTCAGGACGTTGGCATGTCGGCACCCGAGCCCCTCGGCGATCAGGAGGGACACGCGCTGCTCACGGACACCTTCAGCTGTCGTCTGACGGCCGGACCCATGGCGGGTGGCCTCCTGACGGGCACGATCGCCTGGGAGATGAACAAGGGTGAGGGCACCCTGATCTCGGGCACGGGCGTGATCCGCAAGCCGGGATCGGCGGTCGTCTACAAGGATACGGAGGGCACGCTCAAGCTCACCATGGATGACAAGGGGCAGGTGACCGGCTTCACCGCCGCCGGGGCGGCCACCTGGGTGTTCGCCTCGGGCGACGCGGCTTCCCTGAAGGGGAAGGTGCTGCCCTGGACCGCCAAGGCGACAGGACCGGGGACCTTCTCCGTCAACGAGAAGACTGACTAGCCCAGCGAAAAGCCATGCCGCCTGTTAATGAAGATGGGCGGCATGGGATACAAGGAAAGCAGCGGTTTGACACCGTGGGCTTCACGGGCACGCAGAGCGAGTCGTCGTTCGGAACTCCATCGGCGCGGAGTGGAACGCCATCGCCTCTGCATGAATGTCTGCAATTCCGCGCTACTGCGGCGTCCGAAGCAGCGAATCGCTACGTCGCCTTCACGGCCTAGGAAGGACGATGGCGGCGCGGAAGGCGAGGAGGGCTCAGTATGTCGATTAGAGCACAGATCCGCGCTATCTCGAATATTGGCACCGTATGATCGAGGGCCTGCGCAAGGCGGGGATGACAGAGGAGTGAGCGCGGGTACACGCGGAAACATTGCCCCGGAAATCGGCGGCTTTCCCCGACTGTGACGTCCGTAGTCGCGATCCCCAATGTCCGCTTTAACGTCGACTCCTGCCGTCCCCGAGCGCCCCTTGGGAGGGCAGGAATCCGCCCAAGGACTAAACCGCTCGCGCGGTAGGGGCGGCGAGAGGTAGCGGGAGAAGTCGAAAGGCCGGGGTCGGCCGACGTGAAGGCCAATGCCTGTCTCAAGATCGTGGGGTTCAACCCCATGCGAGACAGGAGCTTTCCATGTCCAAGAAGCCCGTCAGTCCGCTGCGTCAGCGCCTGATCGACGACATCACGGCGCGCCGGTTCAGCGAAGACACGAAGAGGGACTACGTTCGCACTGTGAGGAAGTTTGCAGCCTTCCTCGGCCGATCGCCGGATAAGGCGACGAGCGAGGATCTTCGCCGCTATCAACTGCATATGGCGCAGCAGCAGGCCAGCCCTGGAACGATCAACGCCGCCATCGCCGCGCTGCGGTTCTTTTTCACCGTGACGCTCGAAAAGCCCGATCTCGTTCGTCCTCTGAGGACCGTGACCAAGCCGCGCAAGGCGCCGGTCGTCCTGAGCCAGGAGGAGGTGGCGCGTCTCCTCCAGGCCGCGCCGAGCCTCAAGTACAAGGCCGCGCTCAGTGTCGCCTACGGCGCAGGCCTCCGGGTGTCTGAGGTCGCGCACCTGAAGGTGTCCGACATCGACAGTGGGCGCATGATGCTCAGGGTCGAGCAGGGCAAGGGACAGCGGGATCGCGATGTGATGCTGTCGCCCCAACTGCTCCAGCTCCTGCGTGAATGGTGGAAGGCGGCGCGGCCGCAGGTCTGGCTCTTTCCCGGCCAGAACCCGATCAATCCGGTGACTGAGCGGCAGCTCAACCGCGCCGTCACCGCCGCCAAAGACCTGGCTGGAATCTCCAAGCGCGTTTCTCCGCATACGCTGCGGCACAGCTTTGCGACCCACCTGCTCGAACAGGGCGTCGATATTCGCGTGATCCAGGTGTTGTTGGGGCACGCGAAGCTCGAGACGACCGCGCTCTACACCCGCGTCGCCGTCAACACGGTCCGCGACATCAAGAGTCCGCTGGACCGGCTGGACATCAAGCTGACGAAGCGAACGCCGCCCGCCTGACTACGGTCGCGTGGCGCGGCCTCCCCTCGAGGTCGCCGACATCTTTCGCGCCCACGGGGCGGCGTGGCGAAAGGCCAACACCAGGCACGTGAGCCTCGCCCAGTTGAAGGTCATGTCGGCGATCGAGACCTGTCGCACAGCCGCGCTCGGCGGCCACGTCGAGCGCTGCGAGGACTGCGCGCACGAGCGCGTCGCATACAACTCCTGCCGGAATCGTCACTGCCCGAAGTGCCAGGCGGCCGCGGCGCGGAAGTGGCTCGAAGACCGCGAGGCGGAGCTCCTGCCGGTTCCCTACTATCACGTCGTCTTCACCCTGCCGGCCGCAATCGGCGCCGTCGCGTTCCAGAACAAGGCGGCCGTCTACGATCTCCTGTTCAGAACCGCAGCCGAGACGCTGACCACGATCGCCGCCGACCCGAAGCATCTGGGCGCGCGCATCGGCCTGACCGCCGTGCTGCACACCTGGGGCTCGGCGCTGACCCACCATCCGCACGTCCACGTCATCGTTCCCGGCGGCGGCCTGTCGCCGGACGGTTCGCGCTGGATCGCCTGCAAGCCCGGCTTCTTCCTGCCCGTGCGCGTGCTGTCGCGTCTCTTCCGCCGGCTCTTCCTCGAAGGGCTCACGGCCCTGCATACGACCGGCCGCCTCGTCTTCCTCGGCGACCTCGCGCCCCTCGGCGAGAAGAGCGCCTTCGACGCCGCGCTCGCACCGCTTCGCCGATCCGAATGGGTGGTCTACGCCAAGCGGCCGTTCGCCGGCCCGCAGGCCGTGCTCGCCTACCTGTCGCGCTACACCCATCGCGTCGCGATCTCGAACTCCCGGCTCATCGCGCTCGACGACAAGGTCGTCGCCTTCAAGTGGAAGGACTACCGGATCAAAGGCCGCGACCGGATGAAGACCATGAGATTCGACGCCGCCGAGTTCATCCGCCGCTTTCTCCTGCACGTGTTGCCGAGCGGCTTCCACCGCATCCGACATTACGGCCTGTTCGCCGGCGCGGTTCGCGCCCAGAACATCGAGCGCGCCCGACAATTGCTCGCCCCATCCAAGGTTTCGCCCGAGAGCGCGGCCGCCGACGCCGACGGCGACGCTGAACCAGCTTCGTCCTTCCGCAGCTGCCCGTGCTGCGGCGGCCAGATGATCGTCGTCGAGACCTTCGAAGGCCCGCGCCCCGTGCGATCGCCATCCCCGAGCCGGATCAGGATCGACACCTCATGACCGTCGCCACGCACCCCGCCTCGCACCGTCGATCGCCTCCGCCTCCAGCCGCGCGCAGGAACACGAGCGCCATGCCCGAGCGAGGTCGCCAATCCTCCTTCGACCGATGCCAACGCCTCGCTCCCGCGCATCGTCGCCTCGGAAAACGTCCGCCGTCGCCGCTTCCGCTGAAAACATTGAACGCCGCCGGCTGCCGACGCCTCGCTCGCCAGCCGTCCGCGATCCTCAAATCCCCATAGTCGCGCTCGCCAAACGGCCCCGTCCTCCCCGCGGTTTCCTCCTTGGGAGGCTTTCGAACGCCGGCCCCCGATCCCGCACGACCGTCCGCAGCGGGCCGGCGTCCGAAACCCTTCACCAAAGCGGTAATATCCGAGCAAGGCGATTGAGCTTTGACCGTAATCGTAGGAGCCGCCTTCAAAGTCTCGCCCGACGCGCGGCGGATGGCGGCGCGCCGAACTGGCGCCGGAACGCGCGGGACAGGGACGCGATGGCGGAAAAGCCGCTTCGCTCGGCGACCTCGGCGATCGGAAGGTTGGTGTCGAGCACGAGGCGTCGCGCCGCGTTGAGGCGCAGCGCGACAAAGTAGGCCCCGGGCGAAGCGTCGACGACCTTCAGGAACAGCGTCTCCAAAGCTCGCGTCGAGACGCCGACGCGGCGCGCGATGGCGGCAATCGTCAGCGGCCGGTCGATATGCGTCTCCATGATCCGGATCGCCTCGGCGACGCGTGGTTCGTGCTTCCGGATCCGGCCGAGCGACACGATCGGCTGCGCGTCCGAGCCGGTTCGCACCTCTTCGTAGATATAGAGGCTGGCGACATCGAGGGCCGCCGAATAGCCGTTGCGCGCGCGGATCAGCGAAAGCAGGCAATCGAGTGCGGGAGTCGCCCCGCCCGTCGTGAACACCGGCTCATCCACCACGAAACGATCCGGTTGGACGTCCACGTTCGGAAAGCGGGCGGCAAAGTCCTCAAGATCCTCCCAGTGGGTTGTTGCGCGGCGCCCGTCGAGCAGGCCCGCCATCCCCATAAGCCATGGGCCGGATTCGACGCCCCCGACAATGGCCGAGCGCTTCGCGCCGGCGCGCAGCAATCTCAGGACCGGCCGCGTCGCACATCGCATCGCGTCGAAGGCCGCGATCAGGATGAGCGCATCCTGGCGCTGGGTGGGATCGAAGGCGCCGTGGACGGGGATCGGCAGCCCGCAACTCGCAACCGGCGGCTGGCCATCGATCGACGTGAGCGTCCAGCAATAGGCCGGCCGGCCCAGCACGCGATTGGCGCCGCGCATGGGGTCAAGCGTCGCCGCGAGCGACAGGAGGGAGAGGCCGGGGAACAGCAGCAGCGTGACGTTCAGCGGCTCGTCAGAATGGGCAAAGATCTTGGGAATGGGCAAAGATCATCGCTTCGCACAGGAGAAAACGGACTGCGCAACGAGTTGCGCCACGCTTTGCCTTGGCCGTCAAGTTTCGCGCGTCGATCCGGAGAGACCGCCATGCCCTTGTCCATGAATCGCGATGTCTTCATTACCTGCGCCATTACGGGCGCAGGCGATACCGTGGGTAGCTCGCCGCACGTGCCGATCACGCCGAAACAGATTGCCGAACTCAGCTGTTGACGCCGCCAAGGCCGGGGCCGCCGTTGTCCATTGCCACGTCCGGGATCCGGAAACCGGCGCCGCCTCGCGCCGGCGGGATCTGTACCGGGAGGTGACGGACCGGATCCGCTCGGCTGACGTCGACGTCGTCCTGAACCTGACCGCTGGCATGGGGGGTGACATCGTCTTCGGCAATGTTGAAGCGCCCTTCCCGGCCAACGAAAAAGGCACCGACATGGCGGGAGCGACTGAGCGTGTCGCGCATGTCGCGGAATGCCTTCCGGAGATCTGCACGCTTGACTGCGGAACCATGAATTTCAGTCTTGGCGACTATGTCATGACCAACACCCCCTCGATGCTGCGTGAGATGGCGCGGCAGATCACCGCGCTCGGCGTGCGTCCGGAGATCGAGGCGTTCGACACCGGCCATCTCTGGTTCGCTCATGAGCTCGCTGCCGAAAGGCTGATCGAGGACCCCGTGCTGATCCAGCTTTGCATGGGCATTCGGTGGGGGGCGCCGGACGACCTCAACACGCTCATGGCGATGGTGAACAACGTGCCGGCAGGCTGGACCTTCTCGGCCTTTTCCATCGGCCGTAACGCCGTCGCCTATCCGGCTGCGGCTGTGTTGGCCGGCGGCAATGTCCGCGTCGGGCTTGAGGACAACCTCTATGTCGGCAAGGGCGAACTCGCGACCAATGCGCAACTCGTCGAAAAAGCGGCCGGCGTCGTGATGGGCATGGGCGCCCGGATCATGGGCCCGCAGGAGGTCCGCGAGAAGCTCAAGCTGGTGAAGCGCTCAATGAGGCCATGATGAATTCGACGAGCGCGCCCGCGAAACCTCTCTCGCCCATTTCGAGAGCCGCCTGCATCGGCGGCGGCGTTATCGGCGGGGGCTGGATCGCCCGCCTTCTGCTGGCCGGCGTCGACGTGAAAGTGTTCGACCCGCATCCGGAGGCGGAATTCGTCGTCGGCGAGGTCATCGCCAATGCCGAACGGGCCTACGGCCTCTTGACCAAGGCTCCTCTTCCGTCCCGCGGGCGTCTGACCTTTTGTCCGAGCCTCGGTGACGCCGTGTCGGGCGCCGAATGGGTGCAGGAGAGCATACCCGAGCGTCTCGATCTCAAGCGCCGTGTGCTTGGCGAAATCGATGCGGCATGCCCGGCGGATGCGCTGATCGGCTCCTCGACTTCCGGCCTTCTGCCCTCAGAACTCCAAGCGGGGCTCGCCCACCCGGAGCGGCTGTTTGTCGCCCATCCCTACAATCCGGTCTATCTCCTCCCGCTGGTCGAGATCGTCGGCGGCAAGGCGACGACTGCGGCGACCACTGACCGCGCCCGCGCCGTTCTCGACGCGATCGGCATGAAGGGCGTGGTCATCGCCCGCGAGATCGAGGCCTTCGTCGGGGATCGGTTGCTCGAAGCGCTGTGGCGCGAGGCGCTCTGGCTGATCAAGGACGATATCTGCGACGTCGAGACGCTGGATGACGTGATCCGCTATTCCTTTGGCCTGCGTTGGGCGCAGATGGGTCTGTTTCAGACCTACCGGATCGCTGGCGGCGAAGCCGGCATGCGCCATTTCCTCGCCCAGTTCGGCCCCTGCCTCAAATGGCCGTGGACCAAACTCACTGACGTCGTCGACCTCGACGAGGCGCTGATCGAGAAGATCGCCGCCCAGTCGGACAGGCAGGCGGCTGGCCTGTCCATCCGCGAGCTCGAGCGGATTCGCGACGAGAACCTCGTCAGCATCCTGCAAGCGCTGAAGACGGGCCACGGCGGCGAGGGCTGGGGCGCCGGAAAGTTGCTAGCGGAGTTCGAGCGGCGACTTCTCGCCGACACGTCGCCGCCGGCCGCGCCAATCTGACGGCGCGGCGCTGTCACGTTATCCAAACGGCGACGCGATGCGGGACTGGCGCGCTTAACTTCAAGTGGGCGCGACGACCTTGCGCCCTATGCTCATGGCCATGGAGCGTAGTCCACCGCCGCGTTACAGACGTAACGCGATGTCAAATCTCTGAAATTCTTCCGTAGCGGCGCTCGCTCACCGTTCGCCGGTCGGAGAGATCCATTTTCTTCTTCACCCGAAGCAGCTCGGGTCCGGTCACAAACAGCCTCCCAGGCAATGCGCGACGACATCTGGGAGATGCGCGTGGAGAACATCCCCCGATCCCTTCAGACGGGGCGAGATCGCAAGACCAGTGTTTCAAAGGACAATGACAATGTTTGACGCGCAAATCGCATTGGCTCTTTTCGCGGCCTTCCTTTTGGGTGTGGTCGCTGGCAGCGGGATCGAGATCATCGTGAGGGCTGGGCGATAGACAGCTTGTCGACACCGCAGACCTTGAGCTGATCGGCGACGAGGGACGTCTTATACCCGCCCATCTTAGCCGTGCAGGTTTGATGATGGACCGTCGAGGCTGCGTCTCGGAGGAAGTTCTCGCGCGCGCTTCCCGCCAGATTGCCCAGATTGCCGGGCATGGCCTCGCGTTTGACGAACGGACACATGGCGAGGGAATTGCCGATCTTCCCATAAAGCTTGACCACGGGATCGGAAAAGGTGTCGGCCGCCGATCTCAACCGAGTCGGACGGCTTTGTCCGGTGATCAGTAACCTCCCGCGGGTGCCGGGGTGGACGAGGCTCGGCAACTCCAAGGTTGGCCGCGTTCGCGCTCAGCGAGTTGGGCGCCAATTTCGTCGTCGCCCAACTCGCCCAGTCGTGAGCCACCGTTTGTGGACGGCGATCCTGAGCAGCCGGCCGCTGCTTCACATTCTCAGGGATGGCGGCCAGCTATGCACATGAATCAGGCCGCCCGTCCGAGCATCGCCGTCGCTGCCGCCGCCCGACGATCGACCTTGCCGAGCGGGTTGCGTGGCACGGCGTCGACAGCCCACAGCCGCTCCGGCGCCTTGTAATCCGCGAGCTGCCGCCTAGTGTCCTTCAGAATGGCGCCAAGCGCCAGAATGTCGCCAGACGCGCTGCCACCCGCGCCGCTCGACAGTTGCACGACTGCCGCCACTCGCTGGCCCAGCACCGGATCCGGCACGCCGAAGACCGCGGCGTCGCTCACCAGAGGGTGGCTCAACAGAACTCGCTCGACCTCGACCGGGGAGATGTTGGATCCGCCGCGGATGATGATATCCTTCTTGCGGCCGACGAACCACAGCTCATCGCCCTCGCCTTGCCGCATCAGGTCGCCGCTGTGGTACCAGCCGTCGTCTGTCGCATCGTCGATGCGATCCGGCCCGACCCAATAGCCCACGGTCACGTAGGGACCACGGACGAGGAACTCACCGACCTCGCCTCGACGCGCCTCCCTGTCCTCGTCGTCCACGAGACGAATCTCGGCGCCCGGCGCAATCCGGCTGACAGCCCCAGGCTGTAGTCCAGGACGGAGCGAGCCGATCACCTCGGTCGCGCCCCAAATGTTGCGCAGCGGGGCGCCGAAGGTCGCCTCGAAGTCGACCTGGAGCTGGATGGGACAGACATCCCCGGCGGATATGCAGTGCCGGAGCGAGCTGATGTTGCGTGGCCGCTTCCGCTGACGCTCCAGCAGGGCTTCATACATGAACGGTAGGCCAAGCATCCATGTGCATTCATGCAATTCGATCTGGTCGAGCACGGCGTCGGCATCGAAGCGCTCCATCATGACCACGGGGGCGCCGAAGTTCACTGACGCGAGAAAAGTAACAAGACCCATGACATGCACCATCGGGCACGCGTTGAGCACGGTCGGCCCAACGTCGAGATCACAATGCTGCATTGCATTCATCGTCGCCGATAGCGTCGTCGGCGTATGGGTGACGAACTTGGGCTGACCGGTCGTTCCCGACGTGGTTAGCAGGGCCGCCGGCGCGTCTTCGTCGGGCTCCGGTGACAGAGGCATGGCGCCGACGCTGTCTGTGAGCAGCGCCGCCCAAGGTTTTGCGCCTTCGTAAGCAGCCCTGGCGCCAATGACGAAGCGCTTGTCCCCTGCGAGGATCTCCGGCTCGATGGTCTCGACGTAAGAATAGAGCTGCTCGTCGCCAAGATAGAGCGCGGGCCGCAGGCGTTGGAAGAGCTCGCGAAGCTCGTCGGTCTTAAATCGCAGATTGGTCGGACACGCGATCGCCCCAATGCGAAAACACGCGTACACCGCAACCGCCATTTCCGGCGTGTTCGGCATGTGAAGGACAACCCGGTCTCCCCGCCCGACACCACGGGCCACAAAAGCGCGGGATAGCCGCTCGGCGGCTGTCAGCAGATCGCTGTAGGTCCACACAACGCCATCGTAGATGAAGGCAGTCCCGTCGGGACGCGTCGTCGCCCGGTGGAACAGGGCATTCATGGGAGTCATTGCACTTTCTTTCCGATTGAGCGGTCGTTGTGGCCGCCTCGGAAGGAAAGCACCGGGAAGCTACGGTCCTGCTTCAGTCCCGGGGAATCGAGTTACATCCGTAACGCTACGACCGCGAGCTGACATCGGCCGGTATCCGCCGGCAGAAGAACGACGCCTCACACGCAGCCGCGATCTGCGAGGCGGTGACCCGGCCTTCGATGTGCGCACGGATTGATCGTCGCGAAGGGCAAGGTCCCATCCTTTATGGTGACGCTGGGCGCAACGGTCGTCTTTCGCGGAATCGTCCTTTATTTCACTCGCGGCGCGCCGGTCTCGATCGAGAACGAATCGTTCCTTGATGTTTATTCCGCCCGTACGGTCGGAAGCCCGAATTCCGTACTGATCGCCGTAGTCCTGATCGGCGTTGCCGCCTTTATGTTGAACCTGACCGTCTTCGGGCGCGAGGTGGGCGCGATTGGCGGCGGCGAGCGCATTGCGCACCTCCCGCCATCAAGCAGCGCGACGCCGGGCGGCGCGGTCCAGGCACGCCGCTCGGCGTCATCGACCGCGGGACCGGCCGCCAACAGCGTGGACCCGCTCGACGGGTTACGATACACCCACGTTAATACAACCCGCGTTAAGTAAAACTACCTATGTCGAGGCCGGTTTCATTTGGAAAGAAAGCGCCATATCATTTTTCCGCAGTTCGGGGATGGAAATGGCCCTTATGAATTCGCATGATATGCCGCTGCAATCTCTTCGGTCCTGGGGCGGCCTGGCTGCGCGCGGTCCCAAATTCTGGGGGACCGGAGGCGCATTCATCGCGGCTTATTTCGCTCTTAACCTCCTGACTGAGTGGCATGAATTCGACCGGCTGGGGATCACGCTGTGGAGCCCCGACGACGGTTTGAGTCTGGCGCTGCTGATCGAAAGCGTCGCGTTCGCACCGTTCGTATTCTTGGGGGCGGTTCTGGTCGATGTGTCAATCGCTGGGGTTCATCGCAGTCTCGGTTTGACCATGACTGCAGAACTATCCTTGACTATTGTCTATGTCAGCCTTGCTTTCGTTCTAAAAAATAAACTTAATTTCAATATCAGGCAGTTCAGGCTGTCCGATGTTCTGACCCTACTGCTTTTTGTCCCAGCAGCCGCGACATTATCGTCATTTATATACTGTGCAATTTTGTATCTAGGTGGCGAGTTATCGGCGGATAAAATCTTTGTCGCGATTGGCCATTACTGGATCGGCGATTCGCTCGGGATAATCACGGTCATTCCCGCGGCGACAGCGGTTTTCTCCTACTTATCGATGCCGTCGTGGCGCTGGTCTGGCTACACGTTGTTCACCATCTTCATCTTCGTTCTTGGAATATGTCTTGGATTCGCGGCTCTCGTTGGGGTCGGCGACAAATTATACTATTTGTTCAATCTGCTTTTCCTGCCGGTCATCTGGGTGGCGATGCGGGAGGGTTACCTGGGCGTCGCGCTCGCGCTGGCGACGATCCAGCTGACGCTCGCCGTGGTCACCGCATTCGTAGGTTACGACACGACGGATTTCGCCATACTCCAATTGCTGATGCTCGTGCTCTCAATCACCGGACTGCTGCTTGGAGCGGGCACGACGGAGCGCAAAGACGCCGCCCTGCGCCTGCGTGAACAACAGCGGGAGTTGGGTCGCATGGCGTCAAATGCCCGGGCCGGCGCGATGGGCATGGCGCTCGCTCACGAAGTCAGCCAGCCGCTGTCGACGGTGGCGACGTACCTCCATGCTGCACGGCGGTTGCTCCAGTCAAGCATTGCGAGCGAGCCGGTCATGGATGCGCTGGTCAAAGCGGAGGCCGAAGCTCAGCGGGCTCGCGAGGTCTTGGAGCGCATCCGGGACTTCGTTTCAAACGGCAATTTGAACCTGGAGGCGCTCGATCTGTCAGTACTGGCGCACAAGATCGGCGCGCTTTGTGGGGAGGAGGCGACCGAACGCGGTATTCAGGTCGAGGTTGAAACCAGCGGTCCCGTCCCCTCGGTGCAGGCGGACGGGGTCCAGATTGAGCAAGTTCTGATCAATCTTGTCGGCAATGCGATCGACGCCGCTTCGGAGCGGTCGGACGCGCGCGGGCGTGTGATCATCCGGGTCGCGGCGCGCGCCGACGTAGTCGCGATCCAGGTCGAGGACAATGGCATGGGAGTGGCTTCGGAGTTGGCGGACAACATTTTTGACGCCTATCAGACGACCAAGCCGCGGGGGATGGGGCTTGGGTTGCACCTGAGCCGGCGGATCGTTCAGAGGCATGCAGGCCGCCTCCGGTGGGAACCGATCCCGACAGGAGGCGCGCGATTTGTCGTCGAGTTGCCTACCGATGGAACCAGTCACAATGCTGCATGAGCGTCGTGTGCACATCGTCGACGATGAAGCAAAGGTGCGCGATGCGCTGACCTTGCTTCTGTCGACCGCCCAGATCGAGTTCGAGATCCTATGGCTCGGCCGAAGAATATCTCACGTTGAATCCCCTCAAGGAGCCGGCCTGCATTCTCCTTGATAACCAGCTTCCCGGCATGAGCGGCATTGAGCTTCTCAGGCATGTCGTGGCTGAGACAGCAGAATTCGACTGTCATCATGATAACGGCATACGGCGATGTGCCGACGGCCGTCTTGGCGATGAGGGCGGGGGCCTTCCATTTTGTACAGAAGCCCTTCGACGCCGAGGCGCTGCTGGCCACCGTCGAGGAAGCGTTGTCACGCACCGACGAAACTCGCGCTGATCCCGACGAGATCAAGGAATTCAACACTCGGCAAGCGCTGCTCACACAGCGCGAGCGAGAAGTCCTCGCCCTTCTCTTGGAGGGGTTGCCGACCAAACTCATCGCTCATCAGTTGCGCATCAGCTCAAGGACGGCCGAGCACCACAGGGCCGCCGTCATTCAAAAGATGCAGGCGCGCAACATTTCCCACCTTATGCGAATGGCGTTCATGACAAGAAATCTCAACGGCGAGCGGACCGGGAAATAGAGTTGCGCCGGTCGCGAGAGATTTGAAACCCGCTGTCGGGCGCGATCTCCCCCCGTGGGGCTCAATGCGGGAAGATTGTCTCGCATCGCCCGGCGCCAAGGCATAATTGGAAGCCGAAGCGATAGATTGAGCGAGCGTCCTCTCGAATGGATGGCGAAACTTTTGACTACATTCTCGTCGGCGCCGGTTCAGCGGGCTGCGTGCTCGCCGACCGGCTGACCGAGGACGGCCGCGCGAGCGTGCTCGTGCTTGAATACGGCGGTTCGGACCGCTCCATTTTCATCCAGATGCCGGCGGCGCTATCGATCCCGATGAACTCCAAGACCTACAATTGGGGCTACAGAAGCGAACCCGAGCCGCATCTGGGCGGCCGCCGCATCTCCTGTCCGCGCGGCAAGGTTCTCGGCGGCTCGTCTTCGATCAATGGCATGGTCTACGTGCGCGGGCATCCGCTCGATTTCGAGCGCTGGGAGGAGGAGGGCGCGAAGGGCTGGGGCTATCGGCACGTATTGCCCTACTTCCGACGAGCGGAGGGGTTTCGCGGGACCGCCGACGCCTATCGCGGCGACGCAGGCCCGCTCACGACGGCGCATGGGAGCAAACGTAACCCTCTCTACGACGCTTTCATCGAGGCGGGCCGCCAGGCGGGCTATGCGGTCAGCGCCGACCTCAACGGCGAGCGGCAGGAGGGCTTTGGCCCTCTCGGCATGACAATCAAAGACGGCGTGCGCTCATCGACGGCAAACGCCTATCTGCGTCCAGCGATGAAACGCCCTAATCTCGCGGTGGTCACCCACGCGCTCGCGACTCGGGTCCCCTTCGAGGGGCGCCGTGCGGTCGGCGTCCACTATCTGCACCGTGGGCGCAAGCGAAAGGCGACAGCGCGGCGCGAGGTCATTCTTTGTGGCGGCCCGATCAATTCGCCCCAGTTGCTGAAGCTGTCCGGCGTGGGTCCGGGCGCGGAATTGCGCTCGCTCGGGATCGATGTGGTCGCCGATCGGCCCGGCGTCGGCGAGAACCTGCAGGACCACCTCGAATTCACCTTTCAAGTCGCCTCCAAGCAACCGATCACGCTCTTTTCGCATACCGGCCTCATCAAGCGCGCGCTCGTCGGGGCCGAATGGCTCATGCGCGGACGCGGTCTCGGCGCCTCCAATCATTTCGAGGCAGGCGGCTTCATTCGCTCGCGCGCCGGCGTTTGCTACCCCGACATTCAGTTCCATTTCCTGCCGATGGCCGTCGCCTATGACGGCTCGACGCTCGCCAAAGAGCACGGCTTCCAGGCGCATGCGGGGCCGATGCGATCGAAAAGCCGCGGTTGGGTTCGCCTGAAGTCGCCCGATCCGGCCGAACCGCCGCAGATCCAGTTCAACTATATGAGCCACCCCGAGGATTGGATCGAGACACGGGCTTGCGTGCGCTTGACACGAGAGATCTTCGCTCAGCGCGCCTTCGATCCGTATCGCGGCCGCGAGATTCAACCCGGGGCTAAATGCGTCAGCGACGAGGCGATCGACGCCTTCGTGCGCGACCACATCGACAGCGGTTACCACCCTTCCTGCACCTGCAAGATGGGATCGCCTATGGACTCCTCCGCCGTCGTCGATCCGGAAACCCGGGTGATCGGCGTCGAGGCGCTGCGCGTCGTCAATTCCTCGATCATGCCTTCGATCACCAACGGCAATCTCAACGCGCCGACGATTATGCTAGCTGAGAAAGCGGCCGACATGATCCGCGGCCTCGATCCTTTGCCCGCCTCGAACGCGCCCTACTACGTCGCGCCGGACTGGGAGACGAAGCAGAGGTGAGTGGCTTGGAGTTGGAATACGTAGAGACTTGACTTCCGACCAGACAGCCTATAATTCTGGTCAGACAGGACAGAGTCGGTCTTACAATGGCGACATGGCAAGTCCAGGACGCAAAAACTCAGCTCAGCGAAGTGATCGAGCGCGCCCGCACCGAAGGACCTCAGATGATCACTCGGCACGGCAAGGAGCGCGCTGTCGTGCTATCGATTGAAGACTATCGGGTCTTGGCCGCACATCGCCCGGACTTCAAGTCCTACCTCTTGGGCGGTCCGAAGGTCGATGACTTCACGATCGAGCGCGATCGAGACACGGGTCGGACCGCTGAGCTGTGAATTGCGGTGACGGGGTATCTTCTCGACACGAATGTCGTCTCGGAGACACGCAAGTCTCGTCCCGACGCGGGCGTGATCGAATTCTTGTCGGCGGCCGGCGCTGAAGGGCTATTCCTAAGCGTCTTGACGCTGGGAGAGCTGCGCAAAGGCGTTGCCTTAAAGAGGCGCACCGACCCGTTGGCGGCTAGCGAGCTTGGCGCTTGGGTCGAGGGTATCGAGACCAATTTCGCCGACCGGATTCTGCCGATTGATTCGTCGACAGCCTTACGTTGGGGCGAATTGTCAGCAGGCCGAAGTCTTCCCGTCGTTGATATGCTGATCGCGGCGACCGCGCTTAATCGCGATCTCACCCTAGTCACGCGCAACACCCGGGACTTCGAGTCCAGCGGCGCCCTGCTGCTCGACCCCTGGCAGGCGCGATAGTCCACGCAGCGACCGATCTGGGGCTCTGCGAATACCCGCGCATTCCCGGTTGCGCTCGTGATGGCAGGGCCTCAATTTTCGGGTTCAATTCCTCAAGGGCTTGGCGCAAGGGTTCAGACGTGAATACTGCGCTTGATCGCGCCCGAGGAGACGCCGATGTCCGAACCCGCCTCGACCGTCACACGCGAACCGCGCCGCGGCCGCGAGGCGCGCCGAAGCGCGCGGGCCCAGCGCTCGCTCGCCTCCATCCCCTACATCACCCGCAAGATACCGCTCACGGAGCTGGTCAGCGAGGAGGGGCTGGAAACGATCGAGCGCAACGCCGAGACGCTGCTCGAGGAAATCGGCGTGGAGTTTCGCGAATTTCCCGGCGCCCTCGAACTTTTTCGCGGCGCGGGTTGTGACATCAAGGGCGAGCGGGTGCGTTTCCCCCGCGGTCTGGCGAGGAGCCTCTGCGCCACCGCGCCCTCGCAATATGTCCAGCATGCGCGCAATCCCGAGCGCAACGTCAAGATCGGCGGCGATGCGATGGTGTTCGCCCCCAACTACGGCTCGCCGTTCGTCCACGACCTCGACAAGGGCCGCCGCTACGGCACGCTCGAAGACTTCCAGAACTTCGTCAAGCTTGCCTACGTGAGCCCGTATATCCACCATTCCGGCGGCACGGTGTGCGAGCCGGTCGATCTGCCGGTCAACAAGCGGCACCTCGAGATGGTGTACGCGCATCTCAAATATTCCGACAAACCGTTCATGGGCTCGGTGACCAAGCCCGAGCGCGCCGAGGACAGCGTGCGCATCTGCGAGCTTTTATTCGGCGAGGAGTTCCTGCGCGAGAACACGGTGCTGACGAGCCTCATCAACGCCAATTCGCCGCTGGTCTGGGATTCGAGCATGCTCGGCGCGGCGGAAGTCTATGCGCGCTCGAACCAGGCCTGCATCATCACCCCGTTCATTCTGTCCGGCGCCATGAGCCCGGTGACGGTCGCCGGCACGCTGACCCAGGTGCTGGCCGAAGTGATGGCGGGGACGGCGTTCTGCCAGCTCACCCGCCCCGGCGCGCCGGTGGTGTTCGGAACTTTCGTCTCGACGCTGTCGATGCAGTCCGGCGCGCCGACCTTCGGCACGCCCGAGGCGGCGCTGGCGATCTTCGGCGCGGGCCAGCTCGCGAGGCGGATGAACATGCCATTCCGTACCGGCGGCTCGCTCTGCGCCTCGAAGATTCCGGACGCGCAGGCGGCTTATGAAAGCGCGCAGACGCTTCTGCCGACGGTGCTGGCGGGCGCCAACTTCGTGCTGCACGCCGCAGGCTGGCTCGAGGGCGGCCTCACCGCATCTTATGAGAAGTTCGTGCTCGATTTCGACCAGCTCGGCGCGATGCACGTGCTGGCCAAAGGCGTCGACTTCACCGACAACGGCCAGGCGACGGAGGCGTTCCATCAGGTCGAGCCGGGGGGGCATTTCTTGGGCTGCGCCCACACCCAGGCGAATTTCGAGACCGCCTTCTACCGTTCCAATATCGCCGACAACAATTCGGTCGAGCAATGGCGGGAGGAGGGCTCCAAGGACGCGGCCACCCGCGCCAACGCGCTTTGGAAGTCGATGCTGGCCGAATATGAGCCGCCGCCCCTCGACCCCGCCAAGGACGAGGCGATCCGCGAATTTATCGACAGGCGGAAAGCCTCAATGCCGGACGCGAGTTATTGACTTGGGCAGCCTTCTCCACGGCCTCATCCTTCGAGACGCCGCGCTTCGCACAGCCCCTCGGAATAAGGTCGGGTGGGGCGCAAAAGACCAGCAGCGTAACTGAGGACGCTCGATGAGAACACATGCGCGGGCGGTGGTCATCGGCGGGGGCGTGGTCGGCGTCTCCACGCTCTATCATCTCGCCAGGAAGGGCTGGACCGACAGCGTGCTCATCGAGCGCAAGGAGCTGACCTCGGGCTCGACCTGGCATGCGGCGGGTCTCCTGCCGCTGTTCAACCTCAGCTATTCGGTCGGACAAATCCATAAATACTCGGTCGCGCTCTACCAGACGCTGGAAAAAGAAACTGGCCTCGACCCCGGCCTTCGCCAGGTGTCGAACATTCGCCTCGCGCGGACTCGCGACCGGATGGACGAATACAATTATTACGCGGGCGTGGCGGAGACGATCGGCGTCAAGGTCAAGTTCCTGACTCCGCACGAGGTCAAGGATATTTGGCCGCTCTGCAATGTCGAGGGAATCCTTGGCGCCATCCAGCACCCCGCAGATGGCTACATCCAGCCTGCCGACCTGACGCAATCGTTGGCGCGCGGCGCACGCGAACGTGGAGGCGAGATCAACCGCCATACAAGGGTCGCGGCGATCGAGCGACTGCCGAGCGGCGAATGGAAGGTCTCAACCGACAAGGGCGACGTAACTTGCGAGCATGTCGTTTCGGCGACGGGCAATTTCGCGCGGCAAACCGGACGCATGGTCGGAATCAATGTGCCGGTGATCCCGGTCGAGCACCAATATATCGTGACCGAAGCGCATCCCGAGATCGTCAAGCGCAAGGCGCAAGGCCTGCCTGAAATGGGGGTCTTACGCGAATCGGATTCCTCCTGGTACATGCGCGAGGAGGCGGGCGGCTTACTGCTGGGGCCTTACGAAAAAGGCGCGCCCGCCTGCTATATCGATGGGCCGTCGTCGGACAGCGAATACGAGCTCTTTCCCGAGGATCTCGATCGTCTCGCGCCGCATATCGAAACCGCGATCGAGCGCGTTCCCGCCTTCGGCGAGGTCGGCGTCAAGAAGGTCTACAACGGCGCCATCGCCTACACGCCCGACGGCTCGCCGATCGTCGGCCCGGCGCCGGGGTTGAGAAACTTCTGGCTCAACGAGGGCCATTCATTCGGCGTCACCGCGGCCGGCGGCGCCGGCTGGCAGCTCGCCGAATGGATCGTGGAAGGCGAGCCGACAATCGACATGCTTGGCGTCGATCCGCGCCGATTCGGCCCTTACGCGGACACTGGGTATCTGATCGAGAAGAACGAGGAGGCCTACGCAAAAGTCTTCACCGTGCATTATCCCGACGAAGAGCGGAGCGCCGCGCGCCCGCTGCGCCAGACGCCTTGCTACGAGCGGACGAAGGACCTCGGCGCCGTGTTCGGCTCCGTCTACGGCTGGGAGCGGCCGAACTGGTTCGCTCCACAAGGTTACGGCTTAAGCGAGGCGGATCTCGCCGCGCCCGACGTCCTCCTGAACGAGAACCATCCCCCCGTTGGCCCGGGCGAGAAACCGCGCGAGAAATGGAGCTTCCGCCGTTCGAACTATTTCCAATTCGTTGGCGACGAGTGCCGAAACGTGCACGACAATGTCGGCCTCATGGATATGTCGGCTTTCGCCAAATGCGAGGTTTCGGGTCCCGGCGCGGAAGGCTGGCTCAATTCCGTCTTCACCAACAGCGCCCCGAAGACAACCGGCCGCGTCACCCTGACCTATCTCCTGACGAAGCGCGGCGGCGTGCGGGCGGAGTTTACGCTCACCCGCATTGGGCCGGAGCGATTTTATCTCATCTCCGCCGCAGCGCTCGAGACGCATGATTTCGACACGCTTGAGAAGCTCCTTCCCGGGGACAACAGCGTCCGCATTGACAAGGTCACGACACAGCGCGGCGTGCTCGTGCTCGCGGGTCCCCGCTCGCGTGAGGTGTTGGCCAAGGTCGCCGACATCGACGTCTCGAACAAAGCGTTCCCGTGGCTAACCGCCCGGCGCCTGTCAATCAAGGCGGCAGGCCTCATCGCCATGCGGGTCAATTTCGTCGGCGAGCTCGGCTACGAGTTGCACCACCCGATTGAAATGCAGAACACTATCTTCGACGTTCTGATGGCGGCTGGCGCGCCATTCGGCATAAAGCCGTTTGGGATCCGCGCGATGGATTCGCTGCGGCTGGAAAAGTCCTACAAGCTCATTGGGCGCGAACTGTCGATCGAATATGCAGCGCTGGAATCGGGTCTCGAACGGTTCGTCGATTTCGATAAAGGTCCGTTTCTTGGCCGCGATGCGCTCGTCACGTGGAAAAGCAAGGGCTTCGAGAACAAGCTGGTGACGCTCGAGGTCCAAGGCGCGACCGACGCCGACGCGCGCGGCTCTGAGCCGGTGATCAAGAACGGCGCGATGATTGGGCGCACGACGTCCGGCGGCTACGGCTGGCGGACGGCTAAGTCGCTGGCGTTGGCGATGGTGAAGCCTGAATTCTCGCACATTGGCGACGAGGTCGACCTGCGCATCCTCGGCGAGACGCGACGCGGGCTTATCATCCCCGATAGTCCGCACGATGCGGCGAATAAAGCGCTGCGCAGTTAGCCGACGGAAGCGAACCGAGCCGCTAAGCTTCCCCCGCCGCTCGGCGCTGCTGAAGCAGGGCGCGGTAAATCTCGTCGTCGCCGCACAGCCCCGCCATGCGGCCGAGGTCGTCGACCAGCACGATCGGGTTGCCCGAAAGGCTGCGCAGCGCGATCGCCGAGCGCATTTTCAGGTCGATCGGCGCGACGACGATATCAACGTCCTCGGCCCGTGCGGCGACCTCGCCTGTAGCGCGGTCGGCGATTGCAATGGCGCCGGCGTTTCCATCGAGGGTCACGCCGACTGGCCGGTCTTCGGCGTCGAGCTGAACTCGGACCCTGCCGTTCCGGTCGAGCATCACTTCGTTCTCACTGCGACGCAGCGAGGCCGCAGGGGTCATCAACGCGCCGCCGCGGAGTACGTTAAGCGGATTCATATGTTTGACGAACTCCGCTACATAAGCGTCGGCGGGGCGCAAGAGGATGTCCTCCGCCGTCCCGCATTGAACAATCCGCCCGCCCTCGAGGATCGCGATTCGGTTGCCGATCTTCAGCGCTTCATCGAGATCGTGACTGACGAAAATGATCGTTTTCTTCAGATCCTTCTGCAGCAGGAGCAGCTCGTCCTGCAGCTTGTCGCGGATCAGCGGATCGAGCGCCGAGAACGGTTCGTCCATCAGAAGAATGTCGGCGTCGGTCGCGAAGGCGCGCGCCAGCCCCACGCGCTGTTGCATCCCGCCGGACAATTCATGACCGAATTTGCCAGCCCACTGCGTCAAGCCCACCATGGCGAGCTTGTCCGCTACAATTCTATCAATTTGCTCCTTCGGCATGCGGCGCAGTTCGAGCCCGAAGGCGACGTTCTCCTTGACCGTGCGCCACGGCAACAGAGCGAATTGCTGGAACACCATGGCGATGCGGCTGGTGCGCAGCATCCTGAGTTCGTCAGCGCTGCAATGAGCGACATCAATCGCCCCGTCGCCGTTACGGACGAGAACTCTGCCCCGCGCAACTTTATTGAGGCCGTTGACGGCGCGCAGGATTGTCGACTTGCCCGATCCCGAGAGGCCCATCAGGACGCAGATTTCGCTCGGCTCGATCGAAAGACTGACGCCAGCGGCGCCGAGAACGACTCCGGTAGATTTGAGGATCTCGTCGCGCGTTGCGCCGCGATCGACCATGGAGAGCGCCTCGGCTTGCTTGTCGCCGAACACGATGTCGACATTGTCGAAAATCACCGCGGACATGTTACGCGCTTCCTCTTCGCTCGGGGTTGCGGAAGACGCGATCGAGCACGATCGCCAGCAATACGATCGACACCCCGGCCTCGATGCCCATCGGAATGTTGACTGTTCCCAGGGCGCGCACCACCGGGACGCCAAGTCCCGCCGCCCCGACCAGCGCGGCAATGACGACCATCGACAAGCTCAACATGATGCACTGGGTGATGCCGGCCATGATCGTCGGCAGCGCGTAGGGCAATTCCACCTTCCACAGCAATTGCCGCTTCGTCGCGCCGAATGCAGCGCCGGCTTCCTTCAGCGGGACGGGCGCCGAGGCGATGCCGAGATGGGTCAGGCGGACCGGCGCGGCGATGGAAAAAATGACCGTCGAGATCAGCCCCGGCGCGGAGCCGAGATGAAACAGCACCAGGGTCGGGATCAGGTAGACAAAGGTCGGAAGCGTCTGCATGAGATCGAGCAGCGGCCGCAGCAAGGCGTAGAGCCACGGCCGATGGGCCGAGGCGATACCGACGGGCACGCCGATCAGAACGCTCACGATGGTCGCAAACCCGACGAGGGAAATCGTCTCGACGGTCGCTTGCCAATATCCGAGATTGGCGATGGCGATGAACGCGATGACAACGAACGCCGCCAGGCGCCAGGATCGATGCATCCAATAGGCGAGCCCCGCGAGGGCGAAAACGACGACGAGAAACGGGATGTGCAGGAGGATCGCGGTGAAGCCGTCGACCAGGAAGTCGATCACCGCGGTCACCGCGTCGAAGAATCCCGCGGCGTTGTCCTGTAACCAGGTGATCCCGATTTTTACCAAGCGTCCGAGCGGTAGTTTCGGCTCAGTGAACCAACTCTCCAACCCCGTCCCTCCGGCAAAAATGCTGGCTAGCCCGCTGAAAACACCTGTCCCGCATCACGGGACAGGTGGGGCTCGCTCGCCGAGTTGATCGCTTACAGTCCGAGGCTCTTCTTGACTGCGTCGAGGCCCGGCTTGCCGTCGAACGTCGTTACGCCGTCGAGCCAAGCGGTGAGTTGCGGCGGATTGGTCTTCAGCCATTCCTGGGCCGCCTTTGGCCCCTCGTCGCCGTCAGTCAGAATCTTGTTCATCACCAGGTTTTCAATATCGACGGTAAAGATAAGATTCTTGATGAGCTTGGCCGCGTTGGGGCATTGTTCGGCCCAGCCGGCGCGCTCGTTGGTGTATACGATTGCGCCGCCGAAGTTCGGGCCAAAACTGTCGTCGCCGCCGGTCAGGTAATCGATCTTGAAATTGACGTTCATCGGGTGGGGCGCCCAGCCGAGGAAAACGACATCTTCCTTGTGGCTGGTGGCGCGCTGCACCTCCGAGAGCATGCCCTGCTCGCTCGATTCGACCAGCTGAAAGTTTTTCAAGCCGAACTTGTCGCCCTTGATGAGGCCGAGGACGAGGCGGTTGCCGTCGTTGCCGGGCTCGATGCCGTAGATTTTGCCCTTGAGCGAATCCTTGAATTTCTCGATGTCGCCGAAATCCTTGAGGCCCTTGTCATAGGTATATTGCGGAACGGCGAGCGTGTATTTGGCGCCCGTCGGCAGATTGGCGTCGACCACGACCACCGACTTGTCCGCGACATAAGGCTTGCGATCGTTTTCCATCGACGGCTCCCAATTGCCCAGAAAAACGTCGATGTCCTTGTTCTTCATCGAAGCATAGGTCACGGGAACCGAGAGGACCGTGATTTTGGGGGTGTAGCCGAGACCCTTCAGGATTTCGTTGGCGATTGCAGTCGTTGCGGTGATGTCCGTCCATCCGACGTCGGAGAACCGGACGGTTTTACAGCTTTCCGGATCGCCGGCGAAAGCCGCTCCCGAGCCAGCGAGCGCGATCACGCCCGATAATGTCAGAACCGCTAAAACTCTCATTGGTCTTCTCCCTTGATTGTGCGGCTGACGCCGCCTTTCACCCTTTGGCTGATCAAGAGTATCGGCGGGAGGCGAAGCGCGGTCAAATCCAATAATTTCAATAAACCGGCCCGAGTTCCAAACCGTTTGAGCTTCGCCCCACGAGCGGCTAGAAGCGGGCCACCCGCCCCTGGGAGCCCCGATGGCCGCGCCCCTCAACCCCACGCCCCAGCAGCAGTCCGAAATCTTGATGCAGGCGCTGCCGCACATGCTGCGCTACGACGACGCGATCGTCGTCGTAAAGTACGGCGGCCACGCGATGGGGGATGAGGACAAGGCGCGCGACTTCGCCAAGGACATGGTGCTTCTGGAGCAGTCCGGCATCAATCCGGTGGTCGTGCACGGCGGCGGGCCGCAGATAGGCACGATGCTGAAGAAGCTCGGCATCGAATCGCAGTTCTCCGGCGGCCTTCGGGTCACCGACAAGCCGACGATGGAAATCGTCGAAATGGTGCTCGCCGGATCGATCAACAAGCAGATCGTCGGCTCGATCAATGCCGAGGGCGGGCGCGCGGTCGGCCTCTGCGGCAAGGACGGCAACATGGTCAGCGCGCGCAAGGTCCACCGCCCGCATGCGCCTGGCGAAGACGTCGTCGATCTCGGCTTTGTCGGCGAGCCCGACAAGGTGGACGCGACCGTGCTCGAGCAGATTCTTGGCCGGGAGCTGATCCCCGTCCTGGCGCCGGTTGCGCAAGGCCCCGACGGGCAGACCTATAACGTCAACGCCGACACGTTCGCCGGCGCCGTCGCCGGCGCGCTTGGGGCCAAGCGCCTCTTGTTCCTGACCGACGTTCCAGGCGTGCTCGACAAGAATAAAGGGCTCATCAAGGAATTGCGGGTCGACGACATTCGCGGCTTGATTGCCGACGGCACGATCACCGGCGGCATGATCCCCAAAGTCGAGACCTGCATCTATGCGCTGGAGAGAGGCGTCGAAGGCGTCGTCATCTTGGACGGCAAGGTCCCCCATGCGGTGCTGATCGAGCTGCTGACCGACTATGGCGCGGGAACGCTCATTACGCGATAACGAGCCTATAAGGGTGGGAATGCGTATTCTGGCGATCGACACGTCCGTTGGAGCAGCGTCGGTCGCGGTCGTGGAAGGTAACCGGGCCGCGCCGCTCGCGGTTATGAGCCGGCCGATGACGCGGGGTCACGCCGACGCTTTGCCGCTGATGGTCGAGGAGGTCATGCGCGGCATTGACGGCGGCTTTCCGTCGCTGGCGCGCATCGCTGTCACAACCGGTCCTGGCTCCTTCACCGGCATCCAAATCGGCCTTGCGATGGCGAGGGCGATGGGGTTGGCGCTTGCCGTTCCCGTGGTTGGCGTTTCGACTCTGGCAGGCTTCGCAGCGCCGCTCTTGAGCGAGCCCAGGGCCGGAATCATCGCCGCCGCGATCGACGCTCGCCACGGCTCGGTCTATTTCCAGTTGTTCGAAACCTCGGGCCGCCCGCTGGGGCCGCCTCGTTGCGATACGCCCCGGGAATGCGTACGCGCGATCGGCGCCGGGCCGGCTTGGCTCGCGGGGGACGCGGCCGCGCTTCTAGCGCATGAAGCGCAGCGAGCTGGACTGCCCTATGACCTCGACGCCGCGAGAGCCGCGCCCGACATTGTCGCGCTCGCATGGATGGGCCTTGCGGTCGACCCATCGAAAAGTCCCGCACGCCCGGTTTACGTGAAGCCGCCGGACGCGCGGCCAAATGCGGCCGAGCCGATCGCTCGGGCGCCGGCCTGAGCGCCTGATCGAGCCCATGATCTTCGGCCTGCGCCGATCTCCCCCGTCCGTCATCCGTCTTCTTCGGCCGGATCGGGCGCAGGCCTGCGCCCGCCTGCATGGCCAGGGTTTCGCCCATCCCTGGTCCCAGGAGGAGATGGCTGCGCTCATCGCCAGTTCGTCGACCGTCGGCGCCGCCGCGCTCGATCCGGTCAGCGGCCGCTTGCGCGGCTTCGTCTTGTCGCGTCTGGCGGCGGACGAAGCGGAGATTCTCACCATCGCCGTGGACGCCGCCTTCCAAGGCAGAGGGGTAGGCCGGGCGCTTCTCAGCGAGAACCTGCGTCAGGCGTCGAATGCGGGGGCGAAAGCGATGTTTCTCGAGGTCGCCAGGGACAACGCGCCGGCGTTGGCGTTGTACGAGCGCTTCGGGTTCGTCAAAGTCGGGGAGCGCGCCGGCTACTATCGCCGCGTCGATGGAACGCGCGCCACGGCCGTCGTCATGCGCAAGTCGCTGGCGTGAGTCATTTATTCACGCATCATTGCAGTATAAAGACAACCCGATCGGGCAACACGGGGGCTATTTCCCCCGGGCTGGAAAGCGCCTACATTAGGGTCGGACGCCTCTGGAGCCCCTAATTGTCCGAATCAATTGTGCTTGAAGACGCTGGTGGGATTGCAAGTCCCATGCGGGAATCGCGCCCGCGGGCGTTTATCAAGTCATTCGGCTGCCAGATGAACGTCTATGATTCCGAGCGGATGGGCGATCTCGCCGCCAAGGTTGGATACCGCGAGGCGACGCGGGTTGAAGACGCCGATCTCATCATTCTCAATACCTGCCACATTCGCGAGCGCGCGTCGGAGAAAGTCTTTTCAGAACTCGGCAAGCTCCGCGAGCTGAAAGAGGAGCGCGGTCGGGCGGGCCAGCGGACGACGCTGGTCGTCGCCGGCTGCGTCGCCCAGGCGGAGGGGGCGGAGATCCTGCGCCGCCAGCCGGCGGTCGATATCGTTGTCGGCCCGCAGAGCTATCACCGCCTGCCGCAACTCCTCCGCGAGGCTCGCGTCCGTCCTGGTGTCGTGGACACCGACTTCCCTGCCGAGGACAAGTTCTCACAGCTTCCCGCGTCGCCGGTCGACGCGATTCGCCAGCGCGGCGTCTCAGCCTTTGTCACCGTGCAGGAGGGCTGCGACAAGTTCTGTTCGTTTTGCGTCGTGCCCTACACCCGGGGCGCCGAAGCCTCGCGTCCGGTCGCCGCGATCCTCGAAGAGATCGCGCGCCTCGCCAGCGCCGGCGTGCGCGAGGTCACGCTCTTGGGCCAGAACGTCAACGCCTATCATGGGCTCGACCAACGCGGCCAAGCGATGGGGCTCGCCGGATTGATCTGCGCGGCGGCGCAGACGCCCGGCGTTTGCCGCGTGCGCTACACCACCTCGCACCCCAACGACATGAGCGATGACCTGATCGACGCCCATCGCGACATTCCAGCGCTCGCGCCCTATCTCCATCTCCCGGTTCAATCCGGTTCCGACGCTATATTGAGGGCGATGAACCGGCGCCACCGCGCCGCGGACTATCTCGAGATTGTCGCGCGCGTTCGCGCCGCGCGCCCGGACATCGCCTTTTCCTCGGATTTCATCGTCGGCTATCCGGGCGAAACCGACGCCGACTTCGATCAGACGCTCGCGCTCGTTTCCGCGGTGGGGTTCGCGTCGGCCTACGCTTTCAAATATTCCCCACGGGCCGGAACCCCCGCCGCCGAGATGCCCGGACAGGTTGACGAAGCCGCGAAGGCTCGGCGCCTCGCCACCCTTCAGGCGCTCATCGAAGATCAGAGGCAGGTCTTCAACCGGGCGACGGTCGGCCGGCGCCTCGAGGTTTTGTTCGAGAAGCCCGGCCGGCGCGAGGGCCAGGTCACCGGACGGTCGCCCACTATGCAGTCCGTGTTCGTCGAGGGGCCCCGGTCTCTGATCGGGACGCTAACGGAGGTTGAAGTCCTCGCAGCCGAGCCGCATTCGCTGCACGCGCGCGTTGTCTCGACAACGTCGTAAATCGGGGTTTTAGTCGCGTGAGATATGATTTTGAATCAGGACAGGACACAACGGAGAGAGCCAATTTGAAGCCGCAGGACACTTCGCCGACGCGCATCGCCGCCGCCCCCCCGGTCATCAACCCGACGCTCCGCGAGTCCAAACCTGCCGAAATCGCCATCGCTTTCCCCGACAACGCCGCTGCCTCGGCCGTCTTCGGCCATTACGATCAAAACATCGCGCGCATAGAGCGCAGTCTGGGCGTGTCGGCCTACGCCAACGGAAACCAGATCGTCATCAAGGGCCCGCGCGAGGCGAGCGAGCAGGCGCGGCGGGTGTTCGAGATGCTTTACGAACGCGTCAAGAAAGGACAGCCGGCGACGGACGGCGACGTCGAGGGCGTCATCGCCGAGAGCGCCTATCAGGGCCTTCTGTTCCCGGGCGACGAGGCCTCCAAGGATAGTTTCGGCGTCGTCAAGACGCGCAAACGCGGCGTCGTGCGCGCCCGCAGCGCGGCGCAGGACCAATATCTGGCGGCCTTGCGCAAATATGAGCTGGTGTTCGCCGAAGGCCCCGCGGGCACCGGCAAGACGTGGCTTGCGGTTGGACACGCGGTGTCGCTGCTGGAGCAGGGGTTGGTGGAGCGGCTCGTGCTGTCGCGTCCCGCGGTCGAGGCCGGCGAACGTCTCGGCTTCCTGCCGGGTGACATGCGCGACAAGGTCGATCCCTATTTGCGTCCCGTCTATGATGCGCTGTACGATTTCATGGATGGGCGCATGGTCGAACGAGGCATTCAGACCGGCATGATCGAGATCGCGCCGCTCGCCTTCATGCGCGGGCGGACTTTGTCCAAAGCCGCCATCCTTTTGGACGAAGCCCAGAACGCGACCGCCATGCAGATGAAGATGTTCCTGACCCGCCTCGGCGAGGGTTCGCGGATGATGGTCAATGGCGATCCGAGCCAGACGGATCTCGCGCCTGGGCAGAAATCGGGCCTTGGCGACGCCGTCGCGCTTCTTAAGTCGATCCCGCGCATCGGCCACGTGCGCTTCACCCATATCGACGTCGTCCGCCACGATCTCGTGCGCCAGATCGTCGAGGCTTATGGACGCGCGGGCGGAGAGGCGCAGCCGACCGCGGCCAAATGAAGGTTTCGCTCGACATCAGCGTTCCATCGCGCTTATGGCGGGGACTGCCTCGGGCGCGCGCCATCGCGCGGGAGACGATCGCCGCCGCCATCGCGGAAAGCGGAGAGGCCCCGGGCGTAGACCGTCCGGAAGGACGGGCGTCCTTCCAGACGTCCTACGGCGCGGGCGTGAGCCTCTGCCTCGCCGACGACGCCGCCTTGCGCGCGCTCAACCTTCGCTGGCGCGGCGTCGACAAACCGACGAATGTGCTCTCCTTTCCCTCGGCGCCACCCGGTCGTCCCGGGGACACAACGGCGCTTGGCGATATCGCGCTTGCCTACGAGACGCTCGCGCGCGAGGCCGAGGATCTCGGCGTCCCGCTCGCCGACCATTATCGCCACCTCCTCGCCCATGGATTTCTGCATCTCGTGGGTTACGATCACGAGACGGACAGGGAGGCTGAGCGCATGGAGGCGCTTGAGACAAGGATTCTAGCGCGGCTCGGGGTGGCTGACCCTTATGCGCGCGAAGTTGTTGGCGGATGACCGTGACGAATGAGGCCGGACCGGCGCCGGAAACGCCGTCTATAAGCGCACCACGCGAACAGAACTCGGGCCTGTTTGAGCGGGTGCGGGCGCTGTTCGGGATAGCGCCCGCCTCGGCGCGCGACGACATCGAAGACGCGATCGAAGAGAGCGCGAGCGAGGAGTTCACCGCCCAGGAACGCGCCATCCTCAAGAACGTGCTCGCGCTTCATGACGTGCGGGTCGAGGATGTGATGGTGCCGCGCGCAGACGTCATCGCGCTTGCGCTCGACACCCCCTTAAGCGAAGTGCTCGATTGCTTCCGCACCGCCGGCCACTCGCGCCTGCCAGTCTATGAGGAAACGCTCGACGACCCGCGTGGCATGATTCACATCCGCGACTTCGTCATCTTCCTCGCCTCCGATCCGCGCTTCGGGCTGATGAAAGCGCGGCATGATGCGCCTTCCAACGGCGAGGGCCAGCCGGGGCTCGATATGCCGCTGTCGGCGGCGCGCATCCTCAGGCCAGTTCTTTATGCGCCTCCGTCGATGCCGGCGCTCGACCTCTTGCTCAAGATGCAGGCGTCGCGCACCCATATGGCGCTGGTCATCGACGAATATGGCGGGACCGACGGGCTGGTGTCGATCGAGGACGTGATGGAAGCGATCGTCGGCGACATCGAAGACGAGCATGACGAGGATGAGACGCCGGAGCTTCACGCGTCCGGGGACGGAGGATGGATTGCCGAGGCGCGAGCCTCCCTCGACGCCGTCTCCGAGGCAGCCAGCTTCGATTTCTCTTCGCTTCCCGAGGCGGAAGAGGTGGACACGATCGGGGGGCTGATCACCGCGGCGGCAGGCCGCGTTCCTAACCGCGGCGAGATTCTTCTTGGCCCGGGAGAATTTGAGTATGAGGTGCTCGACGCCGACCCGCGCCGGATCAAGCGAGTGAAGATCCGGCCCCTTACGGCCCCTGCCGCCAATCCGTCCCCGAGGCCCTCGGGCGACGAGGCGGAGCCGGGCGAACCGGCGTAGGCGACCGGTCACGCCGGTTTCCGTTCGATGGCGACTTGACATGACTAGTTAGATGACTAGTCTGCTCATCCAGGAGACGTTTGGTGAAGAGCTGGCCGGTTCAGGACGCGAAGGCGCGATTCAGCGAGATGCTGGATATTTGCCTAAGCGAAGGGCCACAGCTGATCACCGGCGCGGCTCCGACGCCGCCGTTCTCGTGCCCTTGAAGGACTGGCGACGGCTTGAGCGGGCGGCCAAGCCCACGCTCAAGGAATTGTTGCTCGCCGACACGGCGCGAGGGGAGCTAAACGTTCCTGAGCGAGGCCGTCGGCGCCGCCGCTCACCTCCTAAACTTGCCCGGCGCTGATGTATCTTCTCGACACGAATGTCGTGTCGGAACTGCGCCGGGTTCGCCCGCATGGCGCTGTCGTGGCTTGGCTAGAAAGCGTCAGCGATGAGGACTTACTTGTCCGCCGTGACGATCGGCGAAATCCAGGCTGGTGTCGAGATCACGCGCGAACAGGATCAGGATAAGGCCGAGGAGATTGAGGCTTGGCTGGAACAGGTTGCCGAGACATACAACGTCATGAGCATGGACGCGCGGACCTTCCGCTCCTGGGCGCGCCTCATGCACGGCAGATCCGACCAGTTGATCGAAGACGCCATGATCGCCGCCACCGCAGCGATTCACGGTTTGACAATCGTCACCCGCAACGTGCGCGATTTCCAGGCTTTCGGCGTTCGCACATTCAACCCGTTTGATGGCGGGATTGGCTGAGTGGGGACCACAATTTGCGGCGCCCCCGGTTGCTTTGCGTGCGCTTTGAAGCGTGGTTCTGTCGTCTGATATGGCGCCGCCCCATCCTCGTCAGATCGACTTCACTTCGCCGCCATCCATGCGCAAAGTCGAGCCTGTCATCCATCGGGCGCCGGGCGACACCAGGAATGCCATCAGTTCGGCGATCTCCTCCGGCTCGCCATAGCGGGCGATGCCGGCTTCCTTGGGGAAGTTCGCCGTCGCCTGTTCGACCGTCATGTTGTGCAGCGGCGCCCAATGCTCGAGATAGGACCGGCGCCGATCGGTCATCACCGGACCGGGCAGGACGCTGTTCACCTGCACGCCGTCGGCGATCCCACAATCCGAGAACGCCTTGGCCAGCGCGACAATGGCGGCGTTGATCGTGCCTACGGCTGCGTAAGGCGCTTTCGGAAACAGGGCCGAGTTGCCCGACATCAGGACAACGGCGCCTTTGGCCGTCTTCAGCGCTGGCCATGCGGCGATCGTGAGCCGGCGCGCTCCGTGCAGCTTCAGTGCCAGACCCCCTTCCCACTGCGCGTCGGTCATCTCAAACAGGTCGATCTGCGGCACCGCGCCCGCGATATTGAGCAGCGCGTCGATTCGACCGAACGCGGCCAGGGCCTGATCGACCACGCTCTTAGCAGCGGCGGGCTGGGAAAGATCAAGATCGATGATGAGCGCCTTTGCGCCCGCGGCCTTCACCGCCTCTGCAGTGCCTTCCAGGTTGGCGCGGTCCCGCGCGACGAGAACAAGCGCGGCGAAGTCGCGGGCAAGGCGAACGGCCGTCGACCGGCCGATCCCCTGGCTCGCGCCGGTGACGATCGCGACTGACTTCTCCATCGGGAGCCTCCGTCGAAGCGCGGGTCAGCGGGGAAAGAACTCGCGAATCGCCGCCGCGATCTCCGCGGCATGGGTCTCCAGAGCGAAATGTCCGGTGTCGAAGAAGCGCACAGTCGCGTTCGGGATGTCGCGCTTGAACGCCTCGGCGCCCGGCGGCAGAAAGAAGGGATCGTTTTTGCCCCACGCCGCCAGAAGCGGCGGCTTGTGGGTGCGGAAATAATTCTGGAAAGTCGGGTAGAGCGCGACATTGCTCTTGTAGTCGCCGAACAAGTCGAGCTGGACATCGCCCACGCCCGGCCGTGAGAGGTAGAAATTATCGAGCGTGTAGCCGTCGGGCGAAACCCTCGTCGGGTCCGCGACGCCGTGCGTATATTGCCAAACGGTCGTCTCCGGCTTGAGGAAGGCCCGCAGCGCCTCGCGATTGGCATTTGACGGATCCTGCCAATAAGCGCGGATTGGGGTCCAACCGTCGCTTAAGCCCTCCTCGTAGGCGTTGCCGTTCTGCGAGATGATGGCGGTGATCCGATCCGGATGCTTGACCGCGAGCCGGAACCCGGTCGGCGCGCCATAGTCGAACACGTAAACCGCATAGCGGTCGAAACCGATGGTCTCGGTGAAGCGGTCGATTGTCTCCGCGATCCGAGCGAACGTGTTGCCCTTATCCGGCATATCGGAATTGCCAAAGCCCGGGAGGTCGGGAGCAACGATATGAAAGCGATCGGCGAGCAGCGGGATCAGGTCGCGGAACATATGGCCGGCGGTCGGGAAGCCATGCAGCAGCAACAGTTTCGGGGCATCGGCTGCGCCCGCCTCGCGGTAGAAGACGTTGCGGCCGTCGACCTTGGCGGTCCGATAGTGGATGGCAGTCATGGCGCTTCTCCTTTCACTTAGCACTTCTCGCTGCGCGTCGCCGCGATGACGGCGCCAGCATAGGCGTGGCCGACCAGGACGACCGGCCCTACGCGGATTCTGTCTTGCTCCTCCTCAAGCCGTGGAGCTCAATTCCGTTCTTATCTCCAGCGCCGCGCGCGTCAGATCCTGCTTGAGGAGATAGAACGAGGCCGCCAGGAATAGGAAATCCTTCATTAGGAAGGCGACCGGCAGATACATGGCCGGAAATCCGCCTGCCTCCGCCGCCCAAGCGTTAGGGAACAATGGGATGATGGTGACGGTGCCAAGAAAAGTGACGATCGAGCCAAGCGCCCCAACGATGCCCAGCCTTCGGGACCAGAAGCCCAGCAAGATCAGCGTGCCGAACAGCAATTCCGTCGTGCCGAGGAAGAAAGCGGCGCCTCGAACCCCAAAGGCTGGGATCAGCCAGAAGACCAGCGGGCTGTGGCTGATAAACGGGGCAATCTGATGGGCTTCAAAACTAAACCACTTCTGGTAGCTAAATATGTAGAAAGTGAAAGCCATCACTGCACGAATCAAGTGATAGTCAAGATCGCCCCGGAACGGAGTGGCCTTCGAGAGATGAAGGATAAGCGAGTTCACAGGATCGGTCTTTCTCTTTCTCATCTGGGCCACCGCTGAATAGCCCGCAGCGGCGACGCCAGGCAGGTCCGGAGCGATGATCTGAGGCTGGGGCGGTTGCCGCGGATGCAAGAACGTCAGCCCTTGACGACCGCGCCGATCGCCTCGCGGATAATGTCGATAACGGGTGAAGGCGCGGTCACCAGCGGCGTGTGATCCACAGGATGCGACCGAATCCGAGCCTTCATCCGCTCGGCCATGAAGCGGTGATTGTCTGCGACAATCATGCGATCCTGCTCGGCGACGAGAAACCAGACCGGACGGTCCTTCCACAAAGGCCGCTCCACCTTGACAGTGATGCAGGCGGACGAGATCGGCCGCTGCACCGCCGCCAGCACGGCCAGCTCTTCCTTGGAAGCATTTTGCGCGAAGGCGGCGGCGAAGGCCGCTTCGGGCAGATACATCAAACCGTGCGCGTCCGGGGCGAGCTTGGGCGCCTGCGGATGCGGCGCGCCGCGGGAGAACACGTCGGCGACGGTCTCGCCTTCGTCCGGAGCGAGCGCGGCCACATAGACAAGCGCCTTCACCTTCTCGCTGCGCGTCGCCCCGATGACCCCGCCGGCATAAGCGTGGCCGGCGAGGACGACCGGCCCCTCCACCCGCTCAAGCGTTCGGTCGAGCGCCGCGACGTCGTCGTGGAACGATGTCAGCGGCAGAGGCGCCGCGACCGCTTTGACGCCGCTTGCCGATAGCGGCGCAATCACCTTCGCCCAGCTCGATCCGTCAGCCCAGGCGCCATGGACGAGCACCACCGTCGCATCACTCACCATCATGTTCCTCCGAGAATTGCGCGGAGTGTGTAACCTGTTTGAAAGCGTAGAAGGGGTTTTACCAAGCGCTAAAATAACCTGTCAAGGTGGAGTTGATTGGTTATAATATCCGAACCGCTGTTGCCCGACTCAAAGGTCGCCTTGTTGGACAGACCGCCTGCATTTTTCGTCGCCAACTCGCTGGGCCTCGATTTCCTGAACTCCATCGCGACGCCGGTCGATGCGCCGGTTGACTGGCTCGACAGCGGCGACGGTCTCGTCGCCTGGCTGGCTCAAGCCGACTTGGTTCGGGCGCAGGCGCTGCAAACATTGATCAGGCAATCGACGCCAAGCGAACTGGACAGCGTCGCCGAGCAAGCGCGCGGCTTGCGCGAGTGGTTCAGGGGCTTCGTGCGCAAGCATATGGGCCGGCCGCTCACGCCAGAGGCGATCGACGAATTGGCGCCGCTGAACGAGCTTTTGGAGCGCGACGAAACGTACAGCCGAGTAGCAAGGCATACCGATAGCCTTGGCGATCACCTGGAACTGCGAACGATGCGGCATTGGCGATCGTCGGAATCTTTGCTGTTGCCGATCGTCGAAGCGGTGGCGAGGTGCGTGTGCGACGAGGACTTCGCCAGCATTAAGGCGTGCGAGGGACACGTCTGCACTCTGATCTTCGCTGACCATACAAGAAGGCGGGGCAGAAGATGGTGCAGCATGGCGACGTGCGGCAATCGCGCCAAACAAGCCGCGCACCGCCATCGGCTCAAGACCAAAAGCTGACGCGGCGGTTCTCGCCTGGATTTGAGGTTTGCCATCATTCCCGCCGAGCGGGCGTCGCCGAGAACAGGAAGTTCAACCCCTCGGAAAAGGTCGGATGCGTGAAGTCGGCGTCTCGGAGCCGCGTGTATGGCAAGTCCGCCATCATTGCCGTCTGCACGACGGCCAACACTTCGCCGGCCTGAGCGCCGATCATGGTGAACCCGAGAATGCGGTCGTCATTCTCTCCGATAAGAGCCTTCATGAAGCCTTCGGTCTGGCCTGTCGCCTGCGCCCGCAACACCGCTTTCATGGGCAGCCTGGCGACGCGCGTCTTGACGCCCTGACGTTCCGCTTCGCGCTCGTTCAATCCGACATGCGCGAGCGGCGGATCGGTGAACATGCAATAGGGAATGAGCCGGTCGCGCGTGCTGCGCTTCCCTCCCGACAGATTTTCGCGAACGATGCGAAAGTCGTCTTCGGATATGTGGGTGAACATCGGGCTGCCGGCGGATTCGCCCAGAGCCCAGACATCCGGCGCGCTCGTCTCCAGCCGCTCGTTAACCCGAACGAAGCCGCGATCGTCCAGGTCAACGCCAGCCTTGTCGAGCCCGATTCCCGCGGTGTTCGGAATGCGTCCGGCCGCAACGAAGATGTGGCTGCCCTTGATGGTCTGTTCGCCGGAGCTTGTGCGAAGCGCAATGCTGACCTTGTCTCCCGAGAGGCCGCTCACCTTGAGGAGCTCGGCGGGAACGTGGATTTGAACGCCTTCGTCGGTGAGGATCCGCCTTATTTCATGCGCGGCGTCGGCGTCCTCCCTGCCCATCAGCTGAGTCCCGGCCTCAACGACGGTCACCTCGCTGCCGAAGCGACGATAGGCCTGCGCCAATTCAAGGCCAGCGTAGCCGCCGCCAATCACGATCAGATGCGCCGGCAAAATGTCGAGCTCGAGCACCTCGATATGAGTCATCGGTCTGGCGGCGTCGAGGCCTGGAACGCCCGGAATGGCTGCGTGCGTTCCCACATTCAGGAAGACCCGCGCGCCGGTCAGCGTGCGCGTCCCCCCGTCATTCAGGCTCACGTCGAGCGTTTTCGGCCCGACAAAGCGGCCATCGCCCATGATCAGTTCAGCGCCGCTTTCCTTGTAGTTCTTCAAATGCGCGGCGACGAGCGCTTCGACCATGTCGCGCTTGCGCCGAACAACCTTCGCCATGTCGACCTTGACGGGGCCGGTCATCACGCCGAACTCAGCGCCGTTGCGCGCGAAATGCGCGGCCTCGGCGCTGTGAATTTCATTCTTGCTTGGCAGGCATGCGACGTTGGGACAGGAGCCGCCGATCCATTTGCGCTCGACGACTGCGGTCCGTCGTCCCGAGCTCGCCATATGCCAGGCGGTCAGCTTGCCGCCGCCTCCGCTGCCAAGGATCAAAACGTCATAATGTTCGGGCTGAGACACGAGCATCCTCCATGCATGAAGGGATCATGGCCGCTCCGCGCCGCCAAGTCGCGGCGTAGGATGCGGCGACATTTGCAAACGCAACTGGCGTCAATCGGGCGAGGCGGCCAATTGAATGTGGTCGCAATGAGACGAATTTGCGGCGATAATTACGCAGCATCCACGGCAAGTACGATGACGCCGCACGGTTCGAGGTACGGCGACCAACAAGCTTTGTTGCGACGACCGCGATGATTTTGGCGAAAACGCGCGTTTTCGGGGTGTCGATAACGCGCTCAGCCTCTGGGATATCGGCCGTCGCCAAGCCGTTGATCAACGCGATACTTTTCGCCAGCATTCGGGAGTTCTGTAACCAAACTTCGAGCGAGCTCAGATCAGCCAACCGGGCTCTTGTCCGGCCTGCGCTCTTGGCCGCTTTGCAAAGTTCGGAGCGTGTTCGCTACTCCGCCGGTTCCGGCGCCTTCTCGAGATCGGCGTCATGACCGAGTAAGAGCGTGATGACGACCGCGACAACCGCGCATAGTGCGATGGTGACGAGCCCCCAGCGAAACTCGCCGGTTAGATCCTTGACCCAGCCCATGATAAAGGGGCCAAAATAACCGGAGAGATTGCCGATCGCATTGATGGCGGCGACACCCGGCGCCACTGCCGCGCCTGCGAGAAAGGCGGTTGGCAGGGTCCATAGGATCGGCAGCGCCGAATAAACTCCTACGGAGCCGATCGTCAGCGCAATCATTTTTGCCACAGGATCGGCGAGAAACGCGGAACCGCCGATACCGACGGCCGCGATAAGCAGCGCGCCTGCTAGGTGATACGTGCGTTCCCCATGCTTGTCGGAGCGCAGGCCCCACCAAATCATGGCTAAAAAGCCCGCTATGTAGGGGATGGAGCTGATCCAGCCGGTCGCGGCTATCGAGACGCCGAAGCCCTTCACAATCGACGGCAGCCAGAAGCTGACGCCGTAGAGACACGCCACGTTGCCAAAGTAGACCAGCGCCAGCGCGAGCACCCGATGATCGTACAGGCTCGCAAGAATATTATGAGGAGACACATGGATGCGTCGCGCATCCTCCGCGGCGAGACGGCGCTGAAGCCAATCGCGTTGGCCAGTCGAAAGCCATGTCGCATCCCCCGGTCGATCTGTCAGATAGAAAAAGGCCACGAAGGCGAGAAGGATCGACGGCAGCGCCTCGATAATGAAGAGCCATTGCCAGCCTGAGAGCCCGCGCGACCCATGAAGGCCGAGGAGCGCAGCCGAGACTGGCGAGCCAATCGCGGACGAAAGCGGAATTGCGGCCATGAAATAGCCGACGATCCGGGCGCGGTAGGAGGCAGGAAACCAAAGCGTTAAGAAGAAGATGATGCCGGGGAAAAATCCTGCCTCGGCGAGCCCGAGAAGGAAGCGAAGGCCGTAGAACGTGTGCTCTGGGCTAAAGCCCGTCCACGCGGAGATCTGCGGAATAAAGGCCATTGCTCCCGATACGAGGCCCCATGAAAACATAATTCGCGCGATCCAGATCCGCGCGCCAACTCGGTCCATGATGACGTTCGAGGGCACTTCGAACAGAAAATAGGCGAGGAAGAAAATCCCCGCGCCGAATCCGAAAGCTGTGTCTGAAAGGCCAAGATCCGCGTCCATGGTGAGCTTGGCGAACCCGACGTTTACGCGGTCGAGATAGTTGACGAAATAGCAGAGCATCAAGAACGGAATGAAGCGATACGCCACCCGATTGACGGTAGAGCTTTCATGATCTGCCGCCACGCTCGCTTCCTCCTCTACGCGCTGTTGACGGTCGCTCGTCGCACAATCGAACTGAGATATGCAACCGGCCTGCCTTCGAGCGGCCGAAGCGCAGGCCATGAAGGGAGGCCCTTTCTTTCCAGAGGAGAGCGGCGGCCCGGCGCTTTCCCCCTGATCCCTGTGCGGTTTCCATTCTCCCCGATCCAATGATCGCGCCCGCCGCCGCGCCGACCCGATGTCCTTCCCGGAGGATTCTCCAAAAGGAATTGCCTGCCTTGTCGAAAGAAAAAAGCCCCGCGCAGAGGGAGGTCTGACGCGAGGCTGACGGGCGCCCGCAGGTGGGGAGACAAGCGCCCGTCTCGGTCAGAACTCGGCGCTGCTTCCCTTGTTCCGGGTATTGAGACCTACCGCGTCTGCGGCGGCGCTCGGGCGATCTGGCCGCCTTCTTTGTGGATGTTGGCCGTCGGCGTCTGGCAGCCGCAATCGCCGCAGGCAGCGCCGCAATTTCGGTCAGCGAGGACGACGATCGGGGAACGCGCCGGCCAGAAGGCGAGCACGCCGAGGCCGGACCGCGTGCTCACGGCGAAACCTGGCCGCTTTCAATGGCGCGACCGTCGTGCGGTGGCGCTAAAATTGGGAATCGCGCGATGCGGAAGTGCATCGCCGTCTCAGCGTGAGTCAGCGCTGAACTCGACCCGGCTTTATGTGTTCCGGACTTAAAGGGCCCCATGTCGAGCGGAACGAACGAGCGCCGCGGGCCACTCACCTTGGCCAGAAGCGATCTCCCTCAACATGCGGTCGCGCAGGAGCCCGGCGTTGCGCTCGCCCTGGTGCGCAAGGGCAATGATCTTCTTCGCGAGGAACTCTCTTTCGCTTCTGGCTTCATTGGCTACGTTAAGAATCTTGCAGACGTCTTCGAGCGCCGTGGACACTGTCTGGATGTCCCGCGGCCCGAACACACTGTTTTTCATAAGTGGAGCGGTATTCATGGTCCTTCCCACGCGCTTGGGTGGAACGAGCAGAAGCTCTTTCGGGTACGAAACCTGCACAGGTCGTACTCCCATCGTCGGCGGTGGGACTGCACGAAATCTCGCGGCCACACTCCCATCGCCGGCGCTGGCTTATTTTTGCGCCTTTCGGGTCGCTTGGCGAGCCTGAATTCGGTCCGAATCCGTACAGAGCTAGCAACTGAGCTCCGAGAGGCCTATACGTAACTCATCACCGACCGAAGGCTCCTAGCCTACAGGCGTCGGTGGCTGAGAGATGCTTCGCGCTCCCGCCTGAACGGTGAGGAGCGCGCGATGCCCAACAGCGGCAACAGGTTGCTCGAATCCCTTTCGACCGACGACTTTGATTTGCTGGAGCCGCACCTCGAAGCCGTCACCCTCGGGCTACGAAAGCCCCTCGAAAGACCCAACAGGCGAATTGGCGCCGTTTATTTCCCCGAAGCGGGATTCGCATCCGTTGTCGCCGTTCAATCCAACGGCAAGCAGGTCGAGGTGGGATTGATTGGCCGCGAGGGCATGACGGGTTTGCCTATCGTGCTCGGCAATCACCGCTCGCCTCTTTCGACCTATGTTCAGGCGCCCGGAAAGGGCAAGTGCATACCAGCAACGGAATTGCGCAAGGCGACCCAAAGCAGCGTCTCGCTTCGCAACTCGTTGTTGAAGTTCGTGCAGGCGTTCGGCGTGCAAACGGCACAGACCGCAATCTGCAACGCGCACGCCAGGTTGGACGTGCGATTGGCGCGTTGGCTCTTGATGGCGCATGATCGGATAGGCGAGGATACGCTACCGCTGACGCACGAGTTTTTGTCGCTCATGCTCGGCGTCCGCCGGCCCGGCGTGACCGAAGCTCTGCACGCCCTGCGAAACCAAGGATTGATTTCGTATGGGCGTGGGCAAATCGCCGTGAAGGACCGAAAGGGAATGGAGCGCAAGGCAGGGCAAGCCTATGGCATTCCCGAGGCCGAATACCGCCGACTGATCGGGTGAAGGGTCGGGTCGGCGGACGGCCTCTGGCGCCAATGGGCTTCCGCGGCGGCCAGCTTCGATTTTTTTCTTTGCCTCTGAGGCGGACGAGAGCTGGGACCCGATCGGGGCTGATCACCGCGGCGGCGCGTTAGGCGGAGATGATCAGAGTTGGGTACAGCGAGGCGATCTGAACCACAGATCAGTTATGATGATCGCCAAAAGCGGGGCTCGCGGCGGCGCTTCGCCGCCGATCACTTCCGCAAGATGTTGTTAATCTTGCTTGCGAGCAATTCCATCGTGAAGGGTTTGGTCAGAACGTGCAGGTCTGGCTCCAGGCTGCCCGCCCCCGCGATTGAAGTCTCCGCGTAGCCCGTGATGAACAAAACTTGCAGTTTCGGCCGCGCCTGCCGCGCCGCGTCGGCCAATTGCCGGCCATTCATCCCGCCGGGTAACCCAACATCGGTGATCAGCAGATCAATCCTGGCATTCGACTGTATCGCCTTTAGCCCCGCTGCGCCCGTTGACGCCTCTAGGACCAGATAGCCCAAATCTTGCAAGACATCGACGATGAGCATCCGTATCATGACTTCATCATCGACCACGACGACGGTGTCGCCAGCATTCGGCGGCCGGGCAAGGGTCGATGCGCGCTCCTCGTCCTTCGCATCGTCACGGTCGGCGCGGGGAAGATAGATGCTTACCGTGCTGCCTTTGCCGACCTCCGAGTCCATTGTTACCTGGCCGCCGGATTGATGGACGAAACCATAGACCATCGATAGGCCAAGCCCCGTGCCCACACCGAGCGGCTTGGTCGTGAAGAACGGCTCGAAGACGCGCGCAACCACGTCCGGCGGCATGCCGACGCCCGTATCCGTAACGGCGATTGCGACATACTCGCCCGGCAAAAGGTCCCGTCTTTTCGCGGCGGCTTTATCGAGCGCTAGATTGGTTGTCTTGATCGTCAGTGAACCGCCGTCCGGCATGGCGTCGCGGGCGTTGATGCAGAGATTGAGCAATGCGTTTTCAAGCTGGTTAGGGTCGCAGAGCACGAGCCACCCGTCTTTCACCAGTTCGACCCTGTCCTCGATTTGTGGACCGATCACGCGCCTGATCAGTTGCTCGACCATTTCCGCAATCAGCTTGTTCGCGTCGGTCGGCTTTGCGTCCAGCGTTTGCCGTCGCGAAAAAGCGAGCAGCCGGTGGGTCAGGGCGGCGGCGCGGTTGGCCGAACCCAGCGCGCCGGTCGCATAGCGATCGAGGTCGCTAAGGCGGCCTTGCGCGACACGTGTCTTAATCACTTCCAGACTGCCGATGACGCCGGTGAGAAGATTGTTGAAATCATGCGCCAAGCCGCCGGTCAGCTGCCCCACCGCTTCCATTTTTTGCGAGTGCAAAAGCCGCTCGCGGGCTCTCTCTAGCTCCAGCTCATTCTTCCGGCGCTCGCTCAGGTCCCGAGTGACCTTGGCGAAACCGAGCAATTTGCCGTCTTCAAGGATCGGGTCGATGATCACGTTGGCCCAAAAGCGGGTCCCATCCTTGCGGACGCGCCAAGCCTCGGCTTCGAAGCGGCCTTCTCGCAGCGATGTCTCCAACGCCCGTTCAGGCACGCCGTTCGCGATGTCTTCCGGCGTGTAAAAACGCGAGAAATGCTCGCCGACGATTTCGGCGGCGGTATAGCCCTTGATGCGCTCAGCCCCGGCGTTCCAATTCGTGACGCGTCCCTCAGGATCGAGCATGTAGATGGCGTAGTCCGTCACGCTCTGCACAAGCACGCGGAAACGACGCTCGGTCTCGATCGCCGCCTCCGTCGCTTCATGTTGCGCCGTCATATCGCGCGTGACTTTGGCGAAGCCGATCAGCCGACTGTCTTTGTAGATTGGGTCGAGAACGACCAGAGCCCAGAACAGGCTTCCATCCTTCCGGCGCCGCCAAGCCTCGGTGGTGTAGCGCCCGGCCTCCAAGGCGGTCTTCAACGCCTGTTCGGGAGCGCCTTCGGCACGGTCCTCGTCAGTGTAGAAGCGCGAAAAATGCGTGCCGATGACTTCGGCGGCTGTATAGCCCTTGATCCGCTCAGCGCCCGAGTTCCAGGTGGTTACCAGCCCTTCTGGGCTGAGCATGTAGATGGCATAATCCACCACCCCCTGGACGAGCACTTCATAGGTCGAGAAATTGTCGATAACGTCCACCAAGGCGTCAGAGGAAGGTATGTCTGGCTTTGATAAAATCACAACTGTCCAATCTGGGTTCCGTCCCGATCGTAAATAAGGTCAAAAGGCGGTCCAAGAGCAAGTTTCAGACCTTGAGCATATTCTTTGTACCGAGCGCGCTGTCTAGCGACTTCGTCGCGCTCTCTAGAAGGTCCGCACTCTCGGCGTTGTTAGAGCGAACGCTGCGGTCGGAGGCACTCGTAAGAGTCTGCCTGATTGCTTCGTACTCATGATCGAGAGCTGCACATGGGCCCTCTTCGACCCGACATTGTCATGGTTTGATCCAAACTGCCGGCCGGCGCCGCCAAATGTCGCCTCGGACCGCCTCGTCGCGGATTTTGCAACATTCTATTTTCCATTTTCAGAAGTTATGCTATTCTGTGGCGTTTTTCGTTATTTGAGCGGCGAGCGCTCGCGTAAGGAGATTTTGAATGGTTGGTGAGATGGCGCCCGCCCGGCGCCGACGATTGGGCGCGCATGGCATGATGTTCCGGCGGCGGCGCGTTTTCGCCCGGCTGCGCGAGGGCTTCACCTATGAGGAAATCGCCAACGAGGAAGGCGTGACCATCACGCGCATCCGGCAGATTGTCTCCGCGGAGCTGCAGCAACGCTCGGTCGACAGCGGCGCTGACCACGCGAAGCTGCAACTGGAGCGTCTGGCGTCCGTGATGCAGCTCGCGGCCGAAGCGGTCGCCGCCGGCGACGTGACCGCCATCACGCCCTATCTCAAGGTGCTTGACCGGCTCGACCGCTACCAGACGGTCGCCAGCGCCAACCAGGTCTACGACGACGAAGCGCGCAAGAAGCTCTTGGACAAGATCAACCGCATCGCCGCCAATCTTGGCGTCGACGAGGCCATGGCGGCGGCGGCGCGGGAACACCTGAAGAAGATCGGCGAGATCGTCGACGAGCCGGGCGAGGCCGATGGGGAGGGAGCGGACATGGCGAGCGAGACGGAGGAGCCGACCGAGGCGAATGCGCTCGAGCCATTCTGTCCGGAGACCGCAACGGGCCCTGATTATGGCTCTTATAGCGTTAGTTGTTGGTATGGGCCGATTCCGATGGCGCTCTTGATCCAGTTTTGTGGCGTGATTTGTCGATCCCAGGCTTCGAGGGCGCGCCGCCAGCCGAGATAATTTGGCAGGTTCTTGGTGGCGACGCCGTTGAAGCGATTGAGCCATTGCTTGAGACGGCTGTGGTAGGCGTTGACGTTGTTGATATGCAGGTGGGGCGCCGCGGGGACAGGCTTTCCCGGGGAAGGAACGGCGTGAAAGGGGATGTTGGCCTGGCGGGCGAAGGAGGCCAGCGGTTTGCCGCCATCGCCGATCAAGTGATTTGCGGACGTAACGACACCGGTCAGGACGGCGGCGATCGAAGCGCTGTCGTCGTTTGGCAGAACGGCGTCGAAAGTTGCGCCCTTTCGGTCGCGGGCGACGAGCACGGGAATGTTGTCCTGATAGGGGCCCGGATGACGGGCCGTTCCGCCGCGTTTGCGAGCCTTGCGAGGCAGATCGGACCACCGCCCCTTGAAAGATTCAAGGATGAAGGTTTCATCCGCTTCGACAATTCCGCTCAGCTTTTGCGGCTTGTCCGCGGCGGGAGCGCCCAAAAACCGGTGACGCCAGCGGAAAGCCGTCGTCGGATGCACGCCGCAAAGCGCGGCCGTCTTCACCAGGCTTTTGCCTTCGATCATCGCCTGCGCGTGATCGAGCCAACGCTCTTTCTTGCGCAGATGCGCCATTGGGCTTTTGCTCAGGGCGTTGAAGGTGCGTCCACAAGCCTTGCAGCGGAACCGCGCCAGTCCGCGCGAGCGTCCCCAGGCCACGATTTCGCGACCCGCGCAATGCGGACACCCTCGACTTTCCACCCGCTCATGGCCTGTTACGCCCAACGCGTCCGGCCGACGGCGAGCCTTCAAGGCCTTGTTCTTCGCGGCCGCCGTCAGCATCGCAGTTTTCGGACCCACCCCCTCCGCCGTCGTCAGAGCCGCGAGCGCCGCCCGCCGCTGATCCTCGTTCAATCGAACGATCCCCGACAGCCAAGTCGAAAACTCCTCACCCTTCATCGAACAATCTCCAACCCCACCCCCACCATAACCCAAACCAACAACTAACGCTATAAGAGCCCTGATTATTTTTCCATTTTTCCTTAAATCCTTCGTAACCCATTGAAAAGTCTGGATTCGAAAAAATAAACGTAAGTAAAAGAAAGCATTTTTATTTGCGTTTATTTGCACTTAGTTGCGCCTATTTGCGCTTACTTGTCTGGTTGGGCCGAGTCCGGGCTAGCTCGCCAAGGGCGCGGCGTGCGCCCATTGGGCGGCCACGCTCAAGCCTCGCGCCTCAACGTCGCGCGCCGTCGATCGGGCCCGAGTCGCGTCGAGTTCGAACGTGAGCCGCGTTCGGGCTATGGTCGGCGATGGCGATTCGACCAATGAGGAGAGGCGATCCCTTGAGCGTTGCCAATTCCACGATTCTGCCCCGCGCCAATCCTTTGGCCTCGCTCATCGAGGGAATCATCCTGTCCTGGGGCTGGCGGAGGCGCGCCATCGCCTTTGTCTCGGGCGCGGTCGGGGCGTTGGCGCTGCCGCCCTTCTCGCTGTTTGCGCTGATCGCCGTCCCCCTGACCATCGCCGTCTGGCTGATCGACGGCGCACAGGACCGTGGCGCCGGACGGCGGCTCGCCGCCTCGCTCAGCGCCGCATTTGGGGCCGGCTGGTGGATGGGCTTTGGTTATTTTCTCAGCTCCCTCTGGTGGGTGGGCTCGGCGCTTCTGGTCGAGGCCGACAAATTCGCCTGGGCCCTGCCGCTTGCGGTCGTGGCCCTTCCGGCGACGCTCGCCCTCTTTCCGGCTGCCGGATTTGCGCTTGCGCGCCTCTTGTGGTCGCCCGGGTCTGCGCGCATTTTTGCGCTCGCCTTCGGCCTCGGAATCGCCGAATGGGCGCGCGGCCTCCTGTTCACCGGCTTTCCCTGGAACGACCTTGGCATGGCGCTGGGCGTCAATCTTACTCTTGCGCAAACCGCTTCGCTCGTCGGTTTGCACGGGCTCACGTTCCTGGCGATCGCGATCTTCGCCGCTCCCGCGACGCTGTGGCGGGTGAGCGAGAATCGCCTCAATCTCACGCCGACGGCCGTCGCCGCGCTCGCGCTGGCGCTGATCGCCGTCTTCGGCGAGTTCCGGTTGATGGCGCCGCCGAGCCCCACGCTGCCTGGCGTCAAACTGCGCCTGATCCAGCCCAACGTCGGCCAGGACGATTCCTCGTTCTCACCCGAAAACAAGCAGGCGATCCTGCGCCGCTACTTCGACTTGTCGGAGCGCGCGACCTCGCCGGATCGGTCCGGGGTTCGAGACGTCACGCATCTGATCTGGCCCGAGTCAGCGTTTCCGTTCATTCTGTCGCGCGACCCGCAGGCGCTGTCCGAAATCATTGATTTTCTTGGGCCCGGCGCGACGCTGATCACCGGAGCGGCGCGGCGCGAGGACGGAAGCCCGCCCCGCTACTTCAATTCGATCGAGATTGTCAGCCGCAACGGCCTCTCGGCCCAGCGGTACGACAAGCAGCATCTGGTGCCGTTCGGAGAATATATGCCGTTCGCGAGCCTGTTGGAGCGGACGCATATCACCCAATTGGTCGACATTCCGGGCGGGTTCGAACCCGGCTCAGGCCGCCGCATTCTCCATGTTCCGGGTTTGCCGGACGCCATGCCTCTCATCTGCTATGAGGCGATCTTCCCCAACGAGCTTGGCGATCTCGTGTCCGGCGTCGGGCGGCCGGGCTGGCTTCTGAACGTCACCGACGACGCCTGGTTCGGTCTGACCCCGGGGCCCTATCAGCACTACGCGCAAGCCCGATTGCGCGCGATCGAACTTGGGCTGCCGCTGGTGCGCGACGCCAATTCAGGCATTTCGGCGGTGCTTGACGGCTTGGGGCGCGAAATAGCGGTCGCTCCGCTTGGCGCGGAGGGCGTTTTGGACGCCGAACTGCCCGAGGCGCTCGCGCCCACGTGGCAATCCCGCCTGGGATCGGCGGGCGCAACGCTGATCGGAGCCGTCTTCTTGGCTGCCGCGCTGGCCGGAAAGCGACGGGCGTAAAGGAAGACCGCCGATTGCAAAATTGAACCCTTGCGCGTTATCCGAGCATCGGCTATTTCCCTAAGGTCAGGTGATTCCAGCACAAGCGGGCGAGGCGCCGCAATGGCCGTAGGGCATGAAACTGCAATGATGTCCAAAGTGTCGAACATCGTCGACGTCTATGTCGGCGCGCGGTTGCGGATGCGCCGGACCATGCTCGGAATGAGCCAGAGCCGGCTCGGCGAGCTTCTCGGCGTGACGTTCCAGCAGGTCCAGAAATACGAAAAAGGCTCGAACCGTATCAGCGCCAGTCGTCTTCAGCATACCGCGCGAGTGCTCGAAGTTTCGCCAGGCTATTTCTTCGAGGGCGCGCCGGCGGATTCGGCAGAGCCGGGTTTTGCTGAAGAATCGTCGCAATCCTTCGTCGTTGACTTCCTCGCCTCGACTGAAGGCCTGCAACTCAATCGCGCCTTCTTGCGGGTTCGCGACCCGAAAGTGCGGCGACGAATTGTCGACCTCGTCATTTCATTGGCCTCGCCCGAAGACGAGAGCGGTGACGGCTCCCCCGTTCGGTAAATCGAACAAACCAGCCAAAATGGCTTGACGCACCGAACGGTCGCTGTCAAAAGCTGCGGCTTGCGGCTCCAGGCAACCACTGGGCCGCGAAGTCGTATCGCTAGACGCCAGTAGGAGACCGTCCAATATGGCTCGTCAAAATTACGAGTTCACCAGCGAATCCGTGTCTGAGGGGCATCCTGACAAGGTTTGCGACCGGGTTTCTGATGAGATTGTCGATCTGTTCTTTCGTGAAGGCGCAAAAGCGGGCCTAGATCCTTACCAAATTCGCGTCGCCTGTGAAACTCTAGCCACGACTAACCGGGTCATTATCGCTGGCGAGGTTCGCGGGCCGAAAATCTCTAATGAAGAAATGGAGGCGACAGTCCGCAACGCGATCAAGGACATTGGCTACGAGCAGGACGGCTTTCACTGGCGCGACGCTAAGGTCGAAGTGCTATTGCATGCGCAGTCAGCCGACATCGCGCAAGGCGTGGACGCCGGCGGCAATAAGGATGAGGGGGCGGGCGATCAAGGGATCATGTTCGGCTACGCTTGCCGCGAAACGCCGGAATTGATGCCAGCGCCATTGTATTACGCCCACGAGATCCTGCGAGGGATCTCTCGGGCGCGCCACTCGGGCGCTGAGAAGACCTTGGGGCCGGACGCGAAAAGCCAAGTGACCGTCCGATATCAACACGGCAAACCGGTCGAGGCGACACAGATTGTTGTATCGCATCAGCACCTGGTCGAATCGCTGACATCCGAGGACGTCGCCAACCTCGTACGCCCGTATGTCAAGGCGGCGCTGCCCGAGGGCTGGATAACTCCGAAGACAGTTTGGCACATTAATCCGACCGGAAAGTTCTTTATTGGCGGCCCTGACGGCGATTGCGGCCTGACTGGCCGAAAGATCATTGTCGATACTTACGGCGGCGCGGCGCCGCACGGCGGCGGCGCTTTTTCTGGCAAAGATCCGACCAAGGTCGATCGGTCGGCGGCTTATGCGGCGCGGTATCTGGCCAAGAACGTGGTCGCGGCAGGCCTGGCCGATCGTTGCACCCTCCAGCTGTCCTACGCCATTGGCGTGGCGCGTCCGCTGTCGATTTACGCCGACCTGCATGGCACCGGACGCGTCGACGAGGCCAAGCTCGAGACAGCGTTGATGGATGTCATGAACCTGACCCCGCGTGGCATTCGCGAGCACTTCAATTTGAACCGTCCGATCTTCGCGCGTACGTCGGCCTATGGCCATTTCGGCCGCGCCCCAGAGGCCGACGGCGGTTTTTCCTGGGAAAAGACCGATCTCGCGGATCCGCTGCGCACGCTTGCTTGATCTGCGACCGTTGGTCGTGGCCGATGACGGCTGTCGGCGGACGCGGCGGGCCAGCGCCGAATCGCACGCTTTATGGACGCCGTCGCGGCAAAGCGCTTCGCCGGGGCCAGCAACTCCTTCTCGCCGAAGCGCTGCCGGTGATTTCAACTACGCCCGACGCGCTGGCCGCGGGACGCGCGTTCGCCGGACCGCCGCGCGAAATCTGGCTCGAGATCGGGTTCGGCGCCGGCGAGCATCTGATCGATCAGGCGAAGGCCAATCCGGACGTTGGGATCGTCGGCTGCGAGCCGTTTCTCAATGGCGTTGTCGCGGCGCTTGCCGGCCTCAAGCGCGAGCAGATCTCCAACGTGCGCTTGCGGCGCGGCGACGCACAGGCTGTTATCGAGGCCGTCCCCGACGCGTTCTTCTCGCGTATTTTCATCCTTTACCCCGACCCCTGGCCCAAACGACGCCACCACAAGCGGCGCATCGTCACTCAGGGCATGATCGACGCGCTGGCGCGGGTCATGCGCGGCGGCGCCGAACTGCGCTTCGCCACCGACGTCGACGACTACGCCGGTTGGGCGCTGACGCGCTTTCTCGCTTCGCCCCATTTCTACTGGGCCGCGACTTCGAGCCGACGATTGGCGCCGGCCCTGGCCCGATTGGCGCCCGACGCGCTATGAGGCCAAGGCGCGTTCCGAGAGCCGGAGGTCCGTTTGCCTCACTTTCGTGCGTCTGTGAGCTAAAGGGCGGATTCTCCGATCGAGGAGAATCACGTAAGCAGAGCGTTCGATCGAAGAGGTCCTGATGTCCGAAAGCCTTGATCGCCGCGCGCTGCTCAAAGGCGCGGCCGCGTCCGCAGCGGCGATGAATCCGCTTGCGGAGGCATTCGGCGCCCAGTCCGACGGACTGCAGTTCGATCCGCCGGTCCCGTTCACTTACGACCTTTTCAAGACGCAGGCGCGCGATCGCGCCCATGCGCCGTATGTCCCCCCCCTTCGTCCGGCTCCCGAGGTGTTGCAGAAGATCAATTACGAAGAATGGGGAAAAATCCGCTACCGCGACGACTATGCGCTGTTCGCCAACGGACCCGGCCAGTTTCCGGTGACGTTCTTCCATCTCGGCCTGTTTTTCCAGAAGGCGGTCAGAATGCATGTCGTGGACGGCGGCGCATCGCGCCAGATCGTGTACGACCAGTCCTATTTCGACATGCCGGCCAATTCGCCGGCGCGCGATCTGCCGAAAGGCGCCGGCTTCGCAGGCTTGCGCATCCAAGAGGCGCGCGACGGCGCGCTCGACTGGCACAAGAACGACTGGGTCGCTTTCCTCGGCGCCGCCTATTTCCGCTCGATCGGCGAGCTCAGACAATACGGCCTGTCCTCGCGCGGCGTCGCGCTTGACGTTGCGGTCGCCGATCGGCCGGAGGAGTTTCCCGACTTCATCGACTTCTATATCGATTCAGCGCCAGATGGAGACACAATCACCCTGTACGCATTGATGGAGGGGCCCTCGATCGTCGGCGCGTTCCGGTTCCTCATGACCCGCACGAAGGGGGTGGTGATGGACATCCAGGCCGCGCTGTTCACGCGCGCCCAGGTTTCGCGTTTCGGCATCGCGCCGCTCACTTCGATGTACTGGTTTTCCGAGACCAAGAAGGAGACTGCGATCGACTGGCGCCCCGAGGTCCACGATTCGGATGGTCTCGCGATGTGGTCGGGCAATGGAGAGCGGCTGTGGCGGCCGCTCAACAATCCCCCCCACATCATAGTCTCCGCCTTCTCCGACAACAATCCACGCGGTTTCGGCCTCCTCCAGCGCGACCGGGTCTTCGACCACTACCTTGACGGCGTCTTTTATGACCGGCGCCCGAGCCTCTGGGTCGAGCCGCTGCCAGGCCCAGGCGGCGAAGGTTGGGGCAAGGGGTCGATCCAGTTGTGCGAAATCCCAACCGACGATGAGATCCATGACAACGTGGTCGCAATGTGGGTGCCGGCTGAGCCGGTTCCCGCGGGCGCCGAGCTCAATCTCAACTATCGCCTGCACTGGCTCGCCAGCGAGCCCTATCCGAGCAAGCTCGCGTCTGTGTGGGCGACCCGGCTCGGACGCGGCGGCCAGCCCGGCCTACCGCGACCGAAGGGGGTGAGGAAGTTCATGGTCGAGTTCCTTGGCGGCCCGCTGCGCGAGCTTCCCTTCGGCGTCAAACCCGAACTGGTCGTCTCGACCTCGCGAGGAAGCTTTGGTCCCTACCAGCTCATCGAGGCCGTTCCTGACGGCGTCGCCGGCCACTGGCGGGCGCAATTCGACCTCATCGTCGACGGGACCGACCCGGTTGAACTGCGTGCGTTCCTCAAATCCGGCGGCGAGACCGTGACCGAGACCTGGATGTTCCAATACCACCCATTCTGACCTGGCGGTCGACCCGGCCGTGCAGATAAACTACTCCATGCTAACGTATGATACGCCCCCGACCGCCCCCATGTGCCCGCCGGCTCAGCCCAGGAGACGGGCCGATTCAAATAAATGCAAATAAACGCTAGTAAACGTTAGTAAACGTTAGTAAGCGCTAGTAAATTTGCTAGCGTTTACTAACGTTTATTTTTTCGAATTGGGACTTTTCAATGGGTTACGGCCGATTTCAAATAAAAATTTTCCCTCGTCTCAGACCCGGCCGGATTGCCTGCCGGCCTTCCCCCTCTCTGAACTGTCGCCCTGTCCGATCCATCGGAACACCATAGCAATGATTTCTGACTTTGGCAACCAAAATCGCCATGGATCGGTTTTTCTGGATCCAGGACGGCCTGCGTCGCACCGCCTCGGTTATCGCGGTTCCAGCTTGAAACTATAACGCGGGCAAAATGAGAGCTAAGCCGGAGACAGGCCGGCGCTCTTATCTAACCACGTTATTGAAATGCGAATCGGGCAAAACAGGAACTTGCCCGACGAAACGGAATCGGGCTTATACCGATGATCCTAGACATGGTGATTTTGCCCCGCCGAAGTGGTCGGGGGGGGGGAACGCGATTCCATAGTGCTCAGGCCTCGCGATTAGACACGTGAATGGCAGCGGGAAAACTCAGCCCGTCCGGAGACAGTGATGAGAGACTCTGCAAACTCTTCGTACTCAGTACCGGGTCGGGGACTTTGTCTCATGGCAGAAAGACGGGGCCCTTGAGTTAAATCCTAATTTTCAAAGACGCCCGGTCTGGAAAAAGGGCGCGAAGTCTTATTTGATCGACACTATCTTACGCGGATTGCCAATCCCGATAATATTCCTGCGCGATCTTAGGTCGGATCTAAAGACCTTCAAGGCAAAACGCGATGTCGTAGACGGCCAGCAGCGAATCCGCACTATTTTATCCTTCGTAGATAGCACGCTTTTAAAGGATTTCGAACCGGACCGAGACGACTTTAAAATCAATAAGATCCATAATTCTGAATTGGGTGGAAAAACATTCAACGAATTATCTAAAGAGGATAGACAGCAGATATTGGATTACCAGTTTAGTGTTCATTCGTTCCCAGCGGATACCGATGATCGTGAAATATTGCAGATATTTGCGCGAATGAATTCGACTGGCGTAAAACTTAACGCGCAAGAATTGCGAAATGCAGAGTTCTTCGGAGTATTTAAGACGACCGCGTATGAACTCGCTACTGAACAGCTTAATCGCTGGAGAGATTGGGGGATATTTTCACCGGACCAGATCGCGCGCATGAACGAAGTTGAGTTGACTAGCGAGTTCATCCTTTTGATTATGTCTGGTATTCTGAGTAAAGATAACAAGACAATTGATGGCTACTATTTGGATTATGATGAGAACTTTCCAGATCGCGCTGAAGTGAAAAATAGATTTCGCGCAACGTTCGATGCCATCGAATCCCTATTTTCAATCGACGATCTAACGTCTCTTTTTAACAGTCGTACAATTTTCTTTTCTCTGTTTGCGGCTATACACGCGTGGCAATATGGATTACGAGCGCCGTCTAAGGTGTATCGAAAGCTCCCGGCAGGAAAGCCTAAACGGATCAAACAGGCGATGGTGGCCCATGTATTGGAATTTGCATCAGCAATCAGGGACAAGAGGGCTTCAGATAAAGTTTTGAAGGCATTGCGGGGAGGAACCACGGATTCCAGTGCGCGGCGAGTTATTATAACGCACTTGGCAGGGGTCGAATATGACCCATTCTCCTCTTGAATTGACTAAATTTCATCGCAGTTTGACCCGGATAAACTATACGCGCGAACGGATGGAGCGATTGTACAGGGAAGGTCATATCACAGGCACGGACTTAGACTCTGTATACGAGGCTCTATTTTTGCGCGCCGTGACAAGCTTTGAAGGGTTTTTAGAGGAATTATTCTTGGCTATCTTAGAGAAGAAACGAATATATGGGCGCAAAAGAGTAGCGTTGAGGATGACGGCGCAATCGAGAGAGGCCCTTCAGGAAATACTGCTACAGGGAGGGAAATACATGGCGTGGCTCCCGTTTAGTCATACGGAAAATAGAGCAAAATTATATCTGAAAGATGGGCGCCCGTTCTCGGAATTGACCAATGGAGATAAATCACTCATCAAAACAATTACGACGATACGAAACGCGATTGCGCATAAGAGCCCGCACGCTACGAGCGAGTTTCAGAGAATCGTAATCGGTTCTCATTCGTTGCTAAGAGGGGAGAGAAAGCCAGCTTCTTTCCTTCGATCCCGAGCCAGTTCTGGGTCTATACAGGTAAGATTTGAGATTTATATTGGAGAACTTGGAAGACTCGCCATAGTGCTGTGCTGAGTGGTGAAAAGAGAGACGTCAATGTCCAAGAGTGAGCCATACTAGCGATGAGGAAATTCGCGCGCCGCCGCGATGCGGCAATCCGACGCGCAGAGTGCATAATCGCCATAGAGAAGACAGCGCCCCATCGAACACGCAAATGGCTGCTGCCGGGCAGGGTTCTGACGTCAATTCAGTTGAATTTCGACGTGGTTTTCACGCCTTTGCGCAAGGTTGGATCACTATCACGACCTGCTGCGCCGGGGCCCCGTCCTGGCTCAAACAGACGTGAGCCGGCTCGCCGCATACGCAAATCCTGGCCATTGATGACTCTCTCTGAGTGGTAGTCCCATAGGCGGTGAACCACGGCTTGACCGCCCCCGGACCGCCCCCTAACGAAGACAGCGCAAAATGGGAGGAAACAACATCATGCAAACGAAGCGCACCTTTGTTCTATCCGCGCTGACAGCCGCCGCGCTCGGCGCGCTGTCCGTCAGCGCCTCTGCCGCCGACGGGCCAAAGATCGCGGTCGATCTCACCACGCTGACATCGCCGTTCTGGACCGCCTACAACCAATACATCGTCGAGCAAGCGAAGGCTCAGGGCGTCGACCTCTTGCAGCCGTTCAACTCCGAGTTCGACACGGCGAAACAGATCACGGGCGTCAAGAACGCGATCACCCTCGGCGCGAAGGGCATCATTTTCTCGCCATTCGACAGCTCAGCCGCGAGTACAGTCCTGAAGACGGCGGCGGCCGCCAAGGTGGCGGTCGTCGCGGTCGACGTCGCACCCGAATCTGGTCCCGTCGCCATCGTCGTGCGCGCAAACAACATCGCTTATGGCGAGAAGGCCTGTCACTATATCGGCGACCACGTGTCCGAAGGCCCTGTCGTGCAGATCATGGGCGACCAGGCGTCGATCAATGGGCGCGACCGCGGGAACGGCTTCCGCGACTGCATCAAGAAGAACTATCCGAAGCTCAAGGAGCTCGAAATTCCAACCAAGGCCTGGTCGGGCGAGGACGCAGCGGCTGGCCTCGACACGATCCTTAACTCTACGCCCGATCTCAAGGCGATCTACATGCATGCAGGCGGCGTTTTCCTTGCTCCGACATTGCAGACGCTGAAGCGTAAAGGCATGCTTCATCCGGCTGGCGAAGCGGGCCACATCGTCATCGTGAGCAATGATGGAATTCCGCAGGAGTTCGACGCCATCCGCAAGGGCGAGATCGACGCCACCGTCTCCCAGCCCGCGGATCTCTATGCGAAATACGGCATCATGTATCTGAAGGAGGCGATCGAGGGAAAGACCTTCAAAGCCGGCCCGACCGACCACGACAGCACGATTCTCGAAGTGGCCCCGGGTGTGCTCGAAGATCAGCTTTCGGCGCCTTTGGTCACCAAGGCCAATGTCGACGACAAGGCGTTTTGGGGGAACAATCCCAAATAACTTGTGGCGTCTTTGATGATTGAGACGCCGGCGCCCAGGGGCCCTCCCGCGCTCGGCGGGGGGGCTGACGCAATTCCGATCGCGGAAGCGATCGGCGTCTCGAAGCGCTATGGCGCGACTGTCGCGCTCAGCGACGCGGGTCTCAGCGTTCTGCCCGGCGAGTCGCACGCTCTGGTCGGACGCAACGGCGCTGGCAAGTCGACTCTCGTCGGAATCCTGACTGGCCTTCGGGAGCCCGACACCGGCGAGATTCGCTTCCATGGCGAACCGGCGCCAGCGCTCGCCGACCGCGAGGGATGGCGCAGGCGGGTCGCCTGCGTCTACCAGCATTCGACCATCATTCCGGACCTTACGGTCGCCGAAAACCTGTTCATCAACCGACAGCCGCTTCGGCGCGGCTTCATCAACTGGGGCACGCTGTGGCGAGACGCCCGAGAGGTGCTCGATCGCTGGGACGTTTCGGTCTCGGAGCGTTCGCGGGCTGGCGACCTCCGGGTCGAGGCCCGGCAACTGGTCGAGATCGCACGCGCCCTTTCCTATGGCGCGCGATTCATCATCCTCGACGAGCCGACAGCTCAATTGGACGGGGAGGAGATCAAGCGCCTGTTCGCGCAAATGCGCCGGCTGCAGGCGCAAGGGGTGACGTTCCTGTTCATCTCCCATCATCTTCAAGAAGTCTACGAGGTCTGTCAGACCGTGACCGTGCTGCGCGACGCAAGGCACATCCTGACCGCTCCTGCCGCCGACTTGCCCAAGGACGCGCTCATCGAAGCGATGACCGGGGAGCAAGTGAGTTTCAGTTTCGCCGACGCAGCGAATCGAAAACCGTCGACCGACGGTCCCTTAGTGCTGGAGGTCAGCAATATCGGCGGCGAGGATTTCGAAGACGTAAGCTTCTCCATCCGGGCAGGCGAGGTCATCGGACTCTGCGGCGCAACGAGCAGCGGCCGCCTCGGCGTGGCCGAGGCTGTAGCCGGTTTGGGGCCACACGAGGCCGGGACGATCCGAATCAGCGGCGTCCCCTTACGCGCGGGCGATGTTCCCTCCGCGCTGGCGCTAGGCGTCGGATGCGTGCCGAAAAGCCGGCACAGGCAAGGGCTCGTTCTGACGCAATCTGTAGCCGACAACGTCACGATGCCGATCGCGAACGCGCTCGGGCCGCTCGGATTCATTGCTCCGATTCGCCGCGCCTCGGCGGCCAGGCATGCGATTGATACGCTCGGCGTCGTCACAGAGGGGCCGGACCAGCTCGTCTCGGACCTCTCTGGAGGCAACCAACAGAAAGTTGTGATGGGGCGGGCGCTCGCCAGTCGCCCGTCGGTTCTCGTTCTGATTGATCCGACGGCCGGCGTCGACGTGAAATCGAAAGAAGCGCTGCTGCGCGTCATCGAGAATACGCGCCGCGACGGGCGGGCGATCTTGGTTGCAAGCGGCGAGCTTGAGGATTTGCGGGTCTGCGACCGGGTGCTGGTGATGCGCCATGGCAAGGTCGTCGCCGAGCACGCGGCAGGCTGGAGCGATAACGAGCTCGTCGCCTCGGTCGAGGGGATCTAGATTGAACCAGAGTTCGGCGCCTGCGCCTGTCGCTCAGCGAAGCCCCCTCGCGCCGCGAACCAGCGCCATCGCCCTAGCTCGGCTTCGCGACTTGGCGCTGCTTCCGGCGCTGGCGGCGCTGATTGCTATCGGCTCCGTCATAAGTCCGGTTTTTCTCACCTCGGGGAATATCAACACCATCCTGACCTCTTCGGCGGCTCTGGCGCTCGTCGTACTGGCGGAATCGCTCGTGATCATCACGGGCAAGTTCGATCTGTCGCTCGAAGTCGATCTACGGCATTGCGCCTGCGATCGGCGCCATGGTGGTCCTGCCCGCCGAGAATTTCGGCTTCGGATTTGAGTGGCCGACGGCGATTGGCATCCTGACAGTGCTCGTCATCGGCGGGCTGATCGGCTTCATCAACGGCTTCATGGTGGTGAAGCTGAGGCTGAGCGCCTTCATTGTCACGCTCGCGATGCTGATCATCTTGCGCGGCATGCTGGTTGGCGCGACGCACGGACGGACCTTGTTCGACCTTCCTGGCGCCTTCTACGGCCTGATGGTCATCACCTTCCTTGGGCTGCCGCTCGCTGTCTGGCTGTCGGCTGTGGCGTTCGCCATCGCCGGCGTACTGTTGCGGTACCATCGGCTGGGCCGCGCGCTTTACGCAATCGGCGGCAATCCCGAAGCCGCGCGCGCCGCCGGCATTCGCGTCGAGCGCATCACTTGGGGCGTCTACGTGCTAGCTGGGATCCTCGCCGCGCTTGGCGGTCTCGCCATCACCGGCTATGTCGGCGCGATCAGCGCCAATCAGGGCAACGGGCTCATCTTCACCGTCTTCGCCGCGGCGGTGATCGGCGGCATTTCGCTCGACGGCGGCAAGGGCACAATGTTCGGGGCGCTGACCGGAGTGCTGTTGTTGGGCGTCGTCGGCAATCTCTTGACGCTGGCGCAAGTGCCGTCATTCTGGATCCAGGCGATCTATGGCGCGATTATACTCGGGTCTTTGATGGTCGCTCGCTTCGCCGGCGGGCAGTCGCAGCAGTAAGCGCGACCAAGGGCGTAACGTTGCTTTTACCATTCGCTCAGATTTGCGCCTCGCGGAAGGACCCTTCGTCCCCGCCCGACGTTCACTGTCTCGGCGAGCATACGGCCAGCCGGTTTACTTTCGAAGGACCGTAATTGTGCCCAACATCATAAGGTCCGTTCGGTTCGCTCCGGCGTGAAACGTCGCCTCTCGGAGCCATGTAAACCCAACCGTTTTGACGCGGGAGGCTCTGTGCTTCAAAATCATTGCCGATAACCCTTGGTCAGTCAGGGAAAAGGGCGTTCGAGTTGACTGGCAAGCGTTTCGCGAAACAGCGTGGTTGCCTCAGCGTACGTCTGATTGTCGCCTTGGCCGCCACCGTGATCGTATTCAGTGATTGGAGTGTTGCTCAGGCTTTTGATTTCTTTGGCCTTTGGGGGCCGGACGACACTCCGCCGCCAATTTCTCGGGCGAGCATTCCATATACACTGACCGTCGAGGTCGCAGGCGACGACAGCGGGCTCAAGAACGCGGTGAGGGATGCTTCGTCGCTCTACAGGCTGCGCAAGGATGCCCCTGCCGATGGCGAAGCGCTCGCGCGGCGCGCTGAGAGCGACTTTGCGCCGGTCATCGACGCGCTATGGGGCGCGGGTTATTACAACGCCAACGTGACGATCTCGATCGATGGAGCAACTTTGCCCATCGCCTCGAGCGATATCGCCGCCTTCGCGCGCGCCGCCGAGACTTATCGCAATCGCGCTCCCGCCCCGGTCGTCATTAAGGTTAACCCCGGCCCCTTGTTCAAGCTCCGCTCGGTGCGCGTTCTCAACGCGCTCGGCGTGGAATTCTCGGAAGCCGAGCTGCCGCAGCGGATCGTCGGCCTCAAGCCGGGAGACCCGGCGGCCGCCAGCGAGATCCGCGCCGCCGAGACCCGGATCGTCGATTATTTCCGCAAGCAGGGGCGCCCGCTCGCCAAAATCCAGTCGGTCGCGGCGGTCGTCGATCACGCGCAAGACATTATGGATGTGACGATAAAGGCCGCCCCCGGCCCGATCGCGCCGTTCGGCGAAGCGACGATCCACGGGCCGCAGACTTTCGACCCCGCGATCGTGCGCTCGTTTCTCTATATCCATCCGGGCGATCCTTATTCGCCGGCAGCGATCGCCGACGCCCGAAACAGCATCCGCGAAATCCCCGCCGTCGGCGGCGTGCGCATCACCGAAGGGACGACCCTCGACGCCTATGGCCGCCTGCCCTATCAGATCGGCGTCGAGGACCGTCTGCCCTATGCGGTCGGCGCGTCGATGAAATATTCGACGACGAACGGACCCGAGGGCCAGGTCTATTGGGAAGACCGCAATGTGTTCGGCGGCGCCGAGCGCCTGCGCCTGCAGGCCGACGTCTTCTATGCGCCGCCATGGTATATTTCGTCACAAAGTCTCACGCACTTCTCGTCCGACGATATCGGCGGGCGCGTGTCGGCCAGCTTTCTCAAGCCCGCTTTGTGGGGCACGACCAACGACCTCCTGATCAACGCCCTCGCCGAGAAGGTGAGCACCAGCGGCGCTGGGTTCGTCGGCTACCAGGCCGAGGACGCGGACGTGACGGCCTCGCTTCGCCACCGCTTCAATCAGAACTTCTGGGTTCAGGCCGGCCTCGAAGCGCAACACGGCGACGCCACCGACGCGCTGGGCACGGTCAACTACACGCTGGTCGGCGTTCCCGTGTCCGCCAACTTCGACACGACGGACAGCAAGCTCGATCCGACGCGCGGCGTCCGCCTCAACGCCTCTGCGGTGGGCTTCGCCACATTCCTCGGCTCAAGCCTCGATCTCGTTCAGGTGAAGGCGGGCGCCTCAACCTATTACTCCATCGACGCCGACTCGCGTTACGTACTGGCGGGACGGGTCGCGGCCGGCGCTATGGGCGGCCCGGAGCTCGACGCAATTCCAGCCAACTGGCGCTTTTATGCGGGCGGCGCTGGCTCGGTCCGCGGCTATGCCTATAACGAACTCGGCCCGACCGTTTTCTGGGGCGCCGTGGTTGGCGGGCGCAGTGTGTTCGACGCATCAGCGGAATTGCGCGTGAAAGTGACCGACACGATCGGCGTCGTTCCCTTCTTCGATATCGGAAACGCGTTCTCCTCGAACTTCCCGAACTTCAACGAGCCTCTGTTCGCGGCGGCCGGCCTGGGATTACGATACTATACGTCCGTTGGCCCCATTCGCCTCGACGTCGCCTTTCCTCTTGAGCGGCACGCCGGCGCCGGGCCGGTGGCCGTCTATGTCAGCATCGGGCAGTCGTTCTGATGGCGCAGCCCTTTCCCCGCCTCAAGACGTTGGCGTTGATCGTCCTCCTCGTCCTTTGCGCGAGCGCGCATGCGGCGGAGAGCGACAAGGGCGTGCTCGCCGACTTGATCTCGCGGGCTTTGTCTTCGCCATCGATGAGCGTGTCCATCGGAGCGGTGGACGGTGTGCTGTCTTCCGACGCGTCGATCAGCGACATCGTCCTCTCCGACCGCAACGGGCCTTGGCTCAAGGTCGACAAGGTTCGGCTGGTCTGGAACCGGCTGGCTTTATTCAGCCGGCGTCTCGAAGTCGACCAGCTGACGATAGGGCGCATGGAGTTTCTGCGGCGCCCGCTTCCCTCGGAACCGCCGCCTCCCGATACGGGCGCGCAGCAGCCGATCCTCCCAGAATTGCCGGTCAAGGTGCTCATCAAGCAATTCGGCGTGCAGGAGCTCTCGCTTGGAGAGCCGGTCGTCGGCGTCGCGGCTCGCCTCAAGATTGCCGGCAAGGCGACGCTGGGGCCGCCGGCCGAAGGTCTCGACCTCACGCTGACAGCGCAGCGGCTCGATGCGGCGGGCGATTTCAAAGCGCAGCTCGCTTACATTCCCGCCACCGATCGGCTCACGCTCAATGTGAACTCCACCGAGCCGGCTGGCGGTATTTTTGCCCATCTCGCGAATCTTCCCGGCCTGCCGCCGGTCAAGCTCGCTTTCAATGGCGTAGGAGCCTTGGACAATTTCACGGCGAAGCTCGACTTCAACGCAGGCGCCGATGTGTGGGCGAACGGTCAGGTGATCGTTGCGCGGCAGGGCGCGGGGCGGCGGTTGACGCTCGATCTCGACTCGCGTCTTGAGGGACTAGCGCCGGGCGTTGTTCAACCCGTGTTTGCTGGCCAGACGACGCTCAAGGGCGACGTCCAGTTCAACGACGATTCGAGCATCGCTCTCCCCGGCGGGCTGCATCTCGTGTCGGCCGCCGCGCGGCTCGACTTTGAAGGCGAAAGGTCTGCCAACGGGCTTCTTGATCTCAAGATCCACGTCGGCGCAATTCCAGGCTCCACAACGGTCGGGAAACTGGACCTCAACGCGTCGATCACTGGACCACTTGCGAGCCCAACGATCGACGGCGCTTTCGACGCCGGGCAGATCCGTATCGAGCAAGGTTCCCTTGAGCAGGTCCAGGCGAGCTTTCGCGCAAGCCCTGATGGTCCGCTGACGGAAGAGAAGACGCGAATCCTGTTTGAGAGCCAGGCCTCGGTGAAGGGCCTTGCGCTTGCGGATCCCGCCTTCGCCCAAGCGGTCGGCCGCGAGCTCACGCTCAACATGCGCGGCTCGATTTTGAAAGGCGAGGCGACGTTCGACACGCTCGATCTGTCGGCGCCCAATTTTGACGCTCAATATTCCGGTTTGCTCTCGGCCACCAAAATTCACGGCAAGGCGAATATCGTCGCGCACGACCTGAGCCGTTTCGCGCTGCTATCTGCGGGAACGCTCAAAGGCGAAGCGCGCATCGCCGCCGATCTGGACGGCGCCCCCCGTTATGGGGCCTTGAGCGCGACCATTGACGCGCATGCGACGAAACTCGCGACCAACTATCCGATGCTAGACCGGGCGACGGGTGGAACGCTCGACGTGACCGGCGCCGCGCGGCTGACGCCCGGCGGCGGTTTCGCCTTCACGGATCTTCTGGCTAGCGGACAACATGGGTCGGCGCAACTCAACGGGGAGTACGGGCGCGACAAGGTGGATCTGGGCGCGCGCATCGAGATTCCGCAGACCCAGATCCTCGACCCGCGCGTCAGCGGCAAGGCGGAGATCGTCGGCGCGCTCAGCGGCGCGCCTTCCGATCTTACCGCCGCGCTGAAGGCCAATTTGGGCGAAGGACGGCTGCTTGACCGCAAGACATCCGGCATCGCCCTCGAAGCGCTCGCCAATCACGTGACCGGCCTCATCGACGCGAACGCGTCCTTATCCGGAGATGTCGACGGCCACGCGCTTCAAGGCTCGGCGCATGTCGCAAGACATGACGACGGCGGCTGGGCCGTCGACAACCTTGCGCTCAGCCTCGCCTCGGTCCGGCTCGCCGGCGCGCTGGCCGTTGGCGCCGACAATCTGGCGACTGGCGACTTGAGCTTCAGCGCGACCAATCTCGACGATCTGTCGCCGCTCGTGCTGAAGAAGTTGACCGGCGCTCTTCAGGCGAAAGCGAGCGCTTCCGTCGCCCAGGGCAAGCAAGCGCTCTCGGTCACGGCGAACAGCGACCGGATGACGATAGACGCCAATCGCCTTGAGGGCCTCAAAGTCGACTTCAAGATCGGCGACCTCTGGGGCACGAAGATCCTCTCCGGGTTCACGCAACTCGCCCGAGCCGAAGTCGCCGGGCAGTCGATCACCGGCGTCAGGCTGACGGCGACCGGCAGCGCCTCGGCCAGCGATCTCGCCTTCAGCGGAACCGCGCGCGGCCTGGCGGTGACGGCGCGTGGGCGGCTCACCGGAGGGCCGCCGACACGTTTGGAGCTTGCCAGCTTCGCCGCACAAGGCGGCGGCCGTCGGCTGACCCTCGCGGCGCCAGCGACATTGACCTACGGAAGCGACGGCCTGGACATCAAGAACCTGACGCTCCTTGTCGACGCTGGCCGCGTGTCCCTTTCCGGCCATGCTGGATCAACTTTGGCCCTTAGGGCGAGCGCTGCGGGCCTGCCGCTGGCGGCGCTCGATTTGGTCTCGCCGGGCCTTGGCCTATCCGGCGTCGCCGACGGCGAGGCGACGATCGGCAGAACCTTGAACAATCCGACAGGAGAATGGCGCGTGCGTCTGCAGCGGGTCATCCTGCCGCAAACGCGCAACGCCGGTTTGCCTGCGTTAGAGGTCGCCGGCTCCGGCCGGCTCGCGGCAGGGCGAACGTCGCTCGACGTTACAATCAATGCCGGGACTGGCAACGCCGTTCGTGTAACCGGCTCTGCTCCCCTGGCGGCCGACGGCGCGCTCGACGTGAGGATCGACGGTTCTCTCGACGCCCGCCTCGCCAATTCCATGCTCTCCGTCTCTGGCCGTCACGCAGCCGGTTCGCTGGCGATCGCGCTTCAGTTGCGGGGGACGATTGCGAAACCGCGGGCGCAAGGAACGGCCCGGCTAAGCGGTGGCGAACTCAGGGACGATCAGACGGGATTCAAGCTCACCGGAGTCACCGGGACAGTCGTCGCGAACGGCGACACGATTCGGATCGATCGCCTTGCAGGGACAACGCCCAATGGCGGTTCGATCGCGGCGAGTGGCGAGGTGAGGCTTGACCCCGCCGCTGGCTTTCCGGGCTCCATTCGCCTGACCGGCCAACACGCTCAGGTCGTGGCCAACGACATTCTCTCCGCGACGGCCGACATGGCGCTCGACCTCTCGGGTCCTCTTGCGCAGAGGCCGAGGGTCGACGGACGCATCACGATTGTCGGCATGGACATTTCCGTACCCAGCCGCTTCAACAGCGTCGCGGCCCCTATCCCCGGCACGAAACATCTCAACCCAACGCGGACGGCGCGGGCGCGGCTCGCGCTGATGGCCAAGGCGAAAGGATCTGGCGCGCGCGGCCCACTGTTCGACGCGACGCTGGCGCTGACGATTTCCGCAATGAACCGCATTTTCGTGCGTGGCCGCGGCATCTACGCTGAACTCGGCGGGAACCTGCATGTGAGCGGCTCCGCTCGGGACCCGCAGGTCACGGGGGGCTTCGAGCTTCTGCGCGGCTCGCTCATGCTCTTGAGCTCGCGCCTGACCTTCACGCGCGGAAACATTCGGTTCCACGGCGATGTGATGCCCGAGCTCGATCTGGTCGCCGAGACGAGCACGAGTGGCGTCACCGCCCGCATCAGCGTGACCGGCCCGGCGGTGCAGCCGGCGTTCCAGATCAGCTCCAATCCAAGCCTGCCGGAAGATGAAATCCTCTCCCGCATCCTATTCCAGAAATCGTCGGGCAGCTTGTCAGCCTTCCAGGCGCTTCAGTTGGCCAATGCGGTCGCAACTCTTTCTGGCCAGGCCGACGCGTTCGAAAACGTGAGAAAATCGCTCGGTGTCGATAGCCTGGACATCAGCTCGAGCGCGACGGGCGGAGCTCTGGTCGGCGCAACGCGTGCGATCAACGACCGGGTGAGCGTCGGCGTGACGACCGGAGCGAGGCCACAGGACAACGGAGTGAACTTGAATTTCGATGTCAACCGCCATGTCAGGCTGCAGGTGGGCGCCGACTCGAGCGGAGGGTCGAGCGCCGGCGTCGGCCTGGATTGGGAGTACAAGTAGAGCCATTGCGCCAACCCGCCGAGGCGCTAAATAGGGTTGGAAGCGCGGCGGCCTCCGAGAGAACCCAGTATGTTGCAATCCCTTCTGGCCGAAGGCCGGACGCTTCTGGCGGACGGCGCGACTGGCACCAACCTTTTCGCCATGGGCTTGACCTCGGGCGATTCGCCCGAGCTCTGGAACGCCGAGCATCCGGACCGGATCGAGAGCCTGCATCAAGCCTTCGTCGATGCGGGTTCCGACATCATTTTGACCAACAGTTTTGGCGCGAATCGTCGCCGCCTGATGCTGCACAAGCTCGAGAGCCGGACGCGTGAGCTTAATCGTCTCGCCGCTGAGATCGCGCGCAAAGTCGCTGACAGCGCCGGGCGGCCCGTAATTGTCGCCGGATCAATCGGACCGACCGGCGACCTGCTTGCTCCGCTCGGACCGTTGAGCGAAGACGAGGCGGTCAAGGTTTTTACCGAGCAGATCGAGGGCCTGCGCGAGGGCGGCGCGGACGTCGCCTGGATCGAGACCATGTCCGCGCCGGAGGAAATGCGCGCCGCTGCGCTCGCGGCAGGCAGGTGCGGCATGCCCTACACGGTCACCGCCAGCTTCGACACCGCCGGCCGCACGATGATGGGCGTTGCGCCCGCCGCATTCAGCGAGCTTGTCGAAGCTTTCGACCCGGCCCCTATCGCCTTCGGCGCGAATTGCGGCGTCGGCGCCTCCGACCTCTTGGCGGCGATTCTCTGGGATGAGGCCGGGCGCGACGCTAATCGCCAAGGCCAACGCCGGCGTGCCCCAATGGCATGGCGCGGAAATCCACTATTCCGGCACCCCCGAGCTGATGGAGACCTATGCGGGTCTCGCGATTGATTGTGGCGCGCGCATCGTCGGCGGCTGCTGCGGCAATACGCCCGCCCATGTGGCGGCGATGCGACGCGAACTCGACGCCCGCAAACCCGGCGCGCGGCCGGACGTGGAGGCGATCGTCGCGGCGCTCGGTCCCCTCGTCGCGCCCCCCGCAGCAGAGACCGGCGCCAGCCGGCCGCGCCGGCGGGAGCGTGCGTGAACACCAAGGCCAAGCGGCGCGCCCAAAGCCTTCTGGCCAAGCGCGATGAGGGCGATCCGGAAGACGCGCCGCCTCAGACCCCGCCCCTCGCTCCGCTAGCGGCGCCCGAAGGACCGCAGGTTTTCGACGTCGGCATAGGGAACGCCGGCGAGCGGCTCGATCGGTTCCTGGGGCAAGCGGCGGCGGCACAACGCATCGCGCTCTCGCGCACCCGGCTCAGAACGCTGATCGAGGCCGGCGAGGTGAGCATTGATCGAAGGATCACGCGCGATCCCTCGACGCGGCTCGCTGCGGGGGCGCGCATCGCCTTCGAGGCGCCGCCGCCCGAGGAATCGACCCTCGCGGGCGAGGACATGCCCCTTACCGTGGCTTACGAGGACGAGCATCTGCTTGTGATCGACAAGCCGGCCGGGCTCGTCGTCCATCCGTCGCCGGGCCATGCGGCTGGCACTCTGGTCAACGCGCTGATCCGCCATTGTGGAGCAAGCCTATCGGGCGTCGGCGGCGTCAAGCGGCCGGGAATCGTCCATCGGCTCGACAAGGACACATCCGGCCTTCTTGTCGTCGCCAAAACCGACGCGGCGCATCGAGGCTTGGCCGACCTCTTCGCCGATCATGGCCGCGCCGGCTCGCTCGAGCGCGAATATCTTGCGCTCGTTTGGGGCGGCTTCGATGTGGCCGCAGGCAAGATCGTGGCCCCGATCGGCCGCGATCCGCGCCATCGGGAGAAAATGGCGGTTGTGCGCGAGGACCGGGGACGGCACGCCACGACCCACTGGCGACTCGAGGAAGGCCTCGGTCCGGCAAGTCTCGTCGCTTGCCAACTCGAGACCGGGCGGACGCATCAGATTCGGGTCCACATGGCCTCGATCGGTCATCCGCTCTTAGGTGATTCGGTTTATGGTTCAGGGTTCAAAACCAAGGCCGCGCTGCTCGGCGAGCGTGCCCGGTCCGCGCTCGCCTCGCTCGGACGTCAAGCTTTGCACGCCTCCGTGCTGGGTTTCGAGCATCCCGTCACTGGCGAGAGGGTTCGCTTCGACAGCCTGCCGCCGAAAGATTTCTCAAGATTGGTCAAAGCATTACGAGCTACGCCGCCGGCCTGACGCCCTTTTCGGGCGCCAGCGCGGGTGAAACAATTTCATACTGGCGGCGTATAGGTTCTAGGCGCGGCCCTTTTTCGGCCACGCTTGCTCGACCACAATATCTCCATCCGGCCACAGCGCCAAGAGAGACTGCTGGGTCCGGGGCTCTCAACCAGAGGAAAACATGGCTGCGTCGCTGCCCATCATTGCGGGCGAATCGGGACTTGCCCGCTATCTACAAGAGATCAAACGGTTTCCGATGCTGGAGCCGCAGGAGGAATATATGCTCGCCAAGCGCTGGCGGGAGCACGGCGATCGCGAGGCGGCGCACAAGCTCGTCACCTCGCATCTGCGGCTGGTGGCCAAGATCGCCATGGGCTACCGCGGCTACGGCCTGCCGATCGGCGAGGTGATCTCCGAGGGCAACGTCGGCCTCATGCAGGCGGTCAAGCGCTTCGAACCGGACAAGGGCTTCAAGCTCGCGACTTACGCCATGTGGTGGATTCGCGCGTCGATCCAGGAATACATCCTGCGCTCATGGTCGCTGGTGAAGATGGGGACGACGGCGAGCCAGAAGAAGCTGTTCTTCAATTTGCGCAAGGCCAAGAGCCGGATTTCGGCGCTCGACGAGGGCGATTTGCGCGACGACCAGGTCGAGTCGATTTCGAAGCGGCTGGGCGTCGGCAAGCAGGACGTCATTGAGATGAATCGCCGTCTCGGCGGCGACGCCTCCCTCAATGCGCCGCTGCGCGAAGGCGGCGAGGGCGAGTGGCAAGACTGGCTCGTCGACGACAGCGCGGATCAGGAAACGCTCCTCGCTGACCGCGAGGAATTGGACGTCCGTATGGGAGCGCTGCGCAGCGCCCTTAGCGTGCTCAATCCGCGCGAGCGGCGGATATTCGAGGCCCGCCGGTTGGCTGACGATCCGATTACGCTCGAGGAGCTATCGACCGAATTCGGCGTGTCGCGCGAGCGCGTGCGGCAAATCGAGGTACGCGCTTTCGAGAAGGTGCAGCAGGCGGTGAAGGCAGGCGTCGCCAAGGCGCAAGCGCCGAAAAATCGTCCGCCGGCCGCGTTGCCGGCGCGATGAGGGGCGTCTGACGAGTGCGGGTCCGGCGGCCGGTTCACGCAGAATTTGTCGCGCGGCAGCGAAGAATCTGAAAAGGCTGGCGCAGACTCGGATTATCCCGCAGAACCGAACAGGCCGCCCAATGATCTCCATCCGATTCCGCCCGGGCCGATCGCGCCGTCGCCTTGCGCCGGTGGCGCTGGCCACAGCAGCGCTATGGGCGTTTCCCGCCCTCGCCGGCGACAAGCCGGCCACACCCGAGGGCGTGGAGGCGCTTAAGGCCTTGATCGCCAAATATCTGCCCGCCGCGCAGGCCGGCTCCTCCCCGCTCGTGACAGTGACCTCCGAGGGTTCCCACTATCTCATCTCGGCCAACCTCAGTGCGCTCAACGCGCTTCTGACGGAGGCGGGCATCTCCTATGATCCCGCCACCATCGTCTACAAGGCGGTCGAGCAGGATGACGCCAATTGGCGGGTCAACATGGACTCGCTGCCTAGAATTGGCTTCCGCTCCAAGGAAGAGACCGGCGCCTTGGAACTGACGAACTTCCGCTCGACTGCGCTCATCAATCCGGCCATCGCCTGGCTTCTCTCCGGCTCGGCGAATATGGACAAGGGAACCTTCCAGCTCCAGTCGCCAAAGCTCAACCAGGGAATCGATTTCGGCCCCGTTCAGGAGACCATCGCGACCAATGTCGGCGCCGACGGCTCCGTGTCGACGCAGGTGAAGGAGAATATTGCCGACTTCGGCCTCAAAGCGACCGGGGTCGGCGAAAACGACCCTCCGATCAATTTCAGCGGCAGGGCGGAAAAGGCGCTGATCAATCTCGACCTCGACGGCTTCAAGAGCCGCAAGGCGTTCGACCTCTGGGGTCTGCTCGCGGCTCACCCGACGCGCACGGATCTCGCTGCCCACGAAGCGGAGTTCAAGGGCCTGCTCAAGGATCTGGCGGCACCTGGGCTCAAGTTGAGCGAGGGAATTGCGGCGCAAAAGACCGTCGTCACCGCGTCGCTGGGCGCGTTCGCGCTGGCCGAGCTCAAATATCAGCTCGGCGTGGCCAATGCAGGACCGCAGAGTTCAATCAACCTCAGCGTTTCCGCCGATGGGCTGAGCCTGCCCGTGGGGCTCCTCCCGCCCAATGCCGGCGCCTTGACGCCGTCAAAGATCGATATCGCAGCGACGCTCAAGGGCATCGACATCGCCGCGGCGGCGAACGAGTGGATCTCCGACCTCAGCCTGCAGGGCGACGGGCCGATCCTCGCCGACCAGAACGCGGAAAAGGTCGAGGCCGCTTTCTTAAGCGCCGGTCCCGTGCAGATCGAGTTCGCCCCCTCGCATGTGGTTGCGCCCGCGCTCGACGCCGATTTCGCCGGATTGATCCGCCTTGACCACAACAAGCCGACCGCCGCGATAACGATCCACGCGCGCGGTCTCGACATTACGATGGCGGCGGTGAAAGCCCTCGGTCCCGACATCGCCGGCAAGGCGATGCCCGGCCTGGCGTTGGCCAAGGGCCTCGGCAAGACCGAAAGCGACGGCAGCCTGAGCTGGCTCGTCGAACTGGACGCCGAGCGGTCGATCAAGGTCAACGGCATCCCGTTCGGCAAGGCGCCGGACTGAGCGGCTCGGGCGTCCGCTCCGGGGCCTGACCCGGGTCGATCGAACCGGCGCTGTCGTGCGGCCGAAGCCGCCGGGCTCACGCGCGACGGCTCGTGGTTTCGACCAGCGCGCGAATTCCTTGAAAGCAAAGCTAATGAAAGCAATTTCGCTTTCATTAGCTTTTTTCCGAATCGGGACTTTCAATAGGTTATAGCTGAAAAGGCTAAAAAATCCGCCGGCTCTTATAGCGTTAGCTATTGGTATGGTCCGTGGGGCCGATGACGCCTTTGATCCAGGCTGGGGGGCGAGTTGGTCGCCCCAGGCTTCGAGGGCGCGCCGCCAGCCGAGATCGTTCGGCAGGTTCTTGGTGGCGACGCCGTTGAAGCGCGCCAGCCATTGCTTGAGGCGGCCGTGGTAGGCGTTGACTTTGTTGATGTGCAGGTGCGGGGCCTCCGGGGTCGGCTTTCCCGGCGCGGGCATGGGCCGTGGAAGGCAATTCCGGCTCTGCGGGCGTAAGCGGCGATCGCCTTTCCCGCCGTCGCCGACCAGATGATTGCCGGCATGACGACGCCTGCGAGGGCTGCTCCCACCGAAGCGCTGTCGACCTGGGTCAGGACGGCGTCAAAGGTCGCGCCTTTTCGGTCGCGGGCGACAAGGACGGGGACGTTGTCCTGATAAAGGCCCGCATGTCTGGCCGTTTCGCCCCGCTTGCTAAGCCTTTCGCGGCAGATCGGACCATCGGCCCTTGAAGGATTCGGGGACGAAAGTCTCGTCCGTTTCGACGATCCCCCTCAGCGGCTTGTCGCTTGCGGGGGCGCGGAGAAACCGATGCCGCCAGCGGAACGCCGTCGTCGGATGAACGCCGCACAGTTCCGCGGTCTTCGCCAGGCTCTTGCCCTCGATCATCGCTCGGGCGTGATCGAGCCAGCGCTCCGCCGCATCTCGGCGCTATGCCGGCGCGAACGGATGGTCGACCAGAATCCGCCCGTAGTCGTCGACGATCAGGAACTCGAGCCCACTCGCGAGCACAGTCTCGCTGTCGGCGAGCAACATCTCCCAGCGGAACGTGACGACGTCGCGCCGCAGGCGGGCGCTCGGCGCAGCGCGAAAGCGGACGCCCTCTCGCCCGGCGTTCCTTTCCGGCGTCGCGGGATTAAGCCTGCCGAGCGCGCCGTATCCGCCCACTCCCGCGTGACGCGCAGCGTCAGGGGCCCAGAGCGCGGCGATGGCGGAAGAGCGCTTGATCGCGTCGGGTTCGTTCCACGCCGCGACGTAACGATCGGCGAGCGCCTGAGCGTCGAGCATTGGTTTTCTCCAATCCGGCTTCGAATGTTGGGGCAAGGCGTGCGAGCCCTCCGATCCACGCAGGGTCGCGCCGGTCGGGTCAGCAATCCATGACTTGGCAGGTCAAAAAACGACCGCGTAGGTGCTTCAAGCTTGACCTTGCAGGTCATGGCCTTGCGCGTCGCTCGGCGCTAAGCTTGAGCGCATGACCGCACATCAGCTTCCATTCGGCGTTCTCTTGCGCCGCTGGCGCGAGCGACGTCGCATGACGCAGGCCGACCTTGCTTATGCGGCTGAGAGCTCGACCCGGCATCTCTCCTGCCTCGAGACCGGCAAGGCGCAGCCGAGCCGCGAGATGATCGCCCGCCTCGCCGAATATCTCGAGATCCCACTGCGCGACCAGAATTCGCTTCTTCTGGCTGCGGGCTTCGCGCCGGCGTTCCAGGAGCGCTCGATCGCTGGCCTAGCGGCGGCGAAAACCGCCATTGACACCATTCTTCAGGCGCACAGGCCCTATCCCGCCTTCGCGGTCGACCGGCATTGGAATGTCGTGATGTCCAATTCGGCGCTGCCCCAACTTTACGAGGGCTGTTCGGCGGATCTGATGCGCCCGCCCGTCAACGCCGTGCGCCTGACTCTGCATCCGGCGGGTATGGCGTCGAGGATCGTGAACTATGGCGCGTGGCGCGCCCACATGTTGAGCGTGCTTCGCCAGCAGATCGACGCGCGGGGCGATACGGTTCTGCAGGGCCTGTTGGCCGAGGTCTCGGCCTATCCTGCCCCGCCGGATTGCGAGCCGGCGGAGAACTTCGGCCCTGCCGAGCGCCTGGCGACGCCGCTTCGCATCGCCACGCGCCTTGGCGTCATGTCCTTCCTCGGTACGGTCACCGTTTTCGGCACGCCGAATGACGTGACCCTCTCCGAGATCGCGCTGGAGATGTTGTTCCCCGCCGACGACGCGACCGCGCGCATCGCGCATGCCATGGTCGAGGAACAGGAAAGGGCGGCGTGAATTGCGGACCGGGCTGCGCTGTGGGCGACCGCCTCTTGCGCCCTGCCGCCTCATGGTCCACATAGGCGGCGGGAGGTTGGCGAAGGACGTACCGCTCGCCAACCGGGTCAGGTCCGGAAGGAAGCAGCCCTAACGAGCCAGGGCGGGTCTTTGTCCAACCTCCCACTGACGCGCTTGGGCCGTCAGCGACCAGGCGAGCGCGATCTGAGTTCGCCTGCGCCTCCGAGCGGCGGTCCATCAAGCGAAGCTTGAGATGCTCCGCCACCGACCTTTTCCTGCCGAGAGAGGGCCTCGTTGAGCGATTCGCTCTTCCCTGTCACCGAGGACGCGGCCACAACGCCGGCCTCACCCTATCGGGTGCTGGCGCGAAAATATCGGCCGATGCGCTTCGAGGACCTGGTCGGCCAGGAGCCGATGGTGCGCACGCTCGCCAATTCCTTCGCCGCGAGCCGCATTCACCAAGCCTATATTCTCACGGGCGTGCGAGGCGTCGGCAAGACGACGACGGCGCGCATTCTGGCTCGCGCCTTCAATTATGCCTTGCCCGGCAAAATCGACCACCCGAGCGTCGACATGCCGGAACTCGGCCTCCACTGCCAGGCGATCATGGAATCGCGCCATGTCGATGTGATCGAAATGGACGCAGCCTCCCACACCGGCATCGACGACGTGCGCGAGATCATCGAGAACGCGCGCTATCGCCCGGTTTCGGCGCGCACCAAGGTCTACATCATCGATGAAGTGCACATGCTCTCGAAGCAGGCCTTCAACGGTCTCCTGAAAACGCTTGAAGAGCCGCCGGAACATGTCAAGTTTCTGTTCGCGACCACGGAAATCGACAAGGTGCCGATCACCGTGCGCTCGCGTTGCATTCGGTTCGATTTGCGCCGCATCGAGGCGGGCCCGATGGTCGGCCATTTGAGTAAGATTTGCGCCGCTGAGGGGGTCGCCGCCGAGCCGGAGGCGCTGGCGCTGATCGCCCGTGTCGCTGAAGGCTCTGTGCGCGACGCGCTTTCGCTGCTCGATCAGGGGATCGCGCATGGCGCCGACGAGGGCGTCACGGCGCTCGCCATTCGCGACATGCTGGGCCTCTCGGACCGGGGCGAGGTCGTGGCGCTATTCGAGCGCGTCATGAGGGGTCAGATCGCCGAGGCCCTGGATATTGTGCGCGCGCTCCACCAGGCAGGCGCGGACGCAGCCAACATCCTGATCGATCTGGCCGAGTTTTGCCATTTCGTCACCCGCGCCAAGATCGCCCCAGCTGCGACCGAGGATCCCGCGGTCAGCCAGGTTGAGCGCGAACGCGGCCGGGAATTCGCCGACAAGCTGGCGGTGGGAGTTTTGGCGCGAGCCTGGCAAATCCTGCTCAAGGGCGTGGAGGATGTGAAGGATTCGCCTCGCCCGTTGGCTTCGGCCGAAATGGCGCTGATCCGCCTCGCTTATGCCTCCGATCTGCCTACCCCCGAGGAGACGATTCGCAAGCTAAGCCAGGCGACCGACGGTCCGCGTCAAGCGCCGCCGCTTCCGTCCGGGGGCGGCGGGCCGCGCGCTTCGATGCGTCTCGCGGCGACAGCGCCCGCTCCGGTCGCGTCCGCCGCGCCGCCTCCGCCTGCGCCCGCCGTGGTTCCACGGCTCGCCCGTTTCGACGACGTCATCGCCCTCGCGCGCTCTAAACGCGACATTCAGCTTGTCCAATCGCTTGAACGTGACGCGCGGCTCGCCCGCTTCGAACAGGGCAGCATCGCTTTCACCCTGGTCGAAGGCGCCGAGCCGGGTCTGGCGCAGACGCTGAGCCGACGCCTGCAGGAGTGGACGGGCGAGCGATGGATGGTGGCGCTTGTCGGAGGCTCAACCGCGCCAACATTGAGGGAGACGGCCCAGGCGCGCGAGGCCGAGCGAACGAGCGATGCGGCCTCGCATCCCCTGGTGCAGAAGGTTCTTGATCGATTCAAAGGAGCTCGCATCGTCGACGTGCGGCGTCCAGACGTGCCGTCCCCGACCGACGCGCCACCCCCTGTGGCCGGCGAGGTTGACGACGAGGTCGGTTACGCCGATTCCGGCGCCGACCCCGCCGACGAAGTTTGAGAAGGAGATCGCGCCGTGGATATCATGGGCATGATGAAAAAAGCGCAGGAGGTTCAGGCCAAGCTTCAGGAAGCGCAAGAAGAACTCGGGCGCCTTGAAGTTGAAGGCCAGGCGGGCGGCGGCATGGTCCGTCTCACGCTCAGCGCCAAAGGCGAGTTGAAGGGCGTGCGAATCGATGCCTCGCTTCTGACGCCGGGCGACAAGGAGATGCTTGAGGATCTGATCATCGCCGCGTTCAATGACGGTAAGGCCAAGGCCGATCGTGTGGCGGCTGAGAAGATGCAGTCCCTGACCGCCGGACTGCCCCTTCCGCCCGGCATGAAGCTGCCGTTCTAGAGGCCGGATGTCGACCAGCATCGCCGGACCGGAAATAGAGCGTCTCGTCCAGCTTCTCGCGCGCCTGCCGGGATTGGGGCCACGTTCGGCGCGCCGCGTGGCGCTGCATCTTATCCGGAGGCGCGAGACTTTGCTCGCGCCGCTCGCCGATGCGTTGCGCGTCGCGCAGGAGCGCATCTTGACCTGTTCGGTCTGCGGCAATGTCGACACGCGCGATCCTTGCACGATCTGTTCGGACGAGCGGCGCGATTCGACGACGCTGGTCGTCGTCGAGTTGGTTGGCGATCTTTGGGCTTTGGAGCGGGCTGGCGCCACGCGGGCGCGCTACCACGTGCTCGGCGGCGCCCTTTCGGCGCTCGACGGCGTTGGCCCGTCCGATCTCAATCTGTCGGGCTTGGTCAGGCGCGTCGCCAATGGCGGCGTGAGCGAAATGATCCTTGCCGTCAACGCAACGGTCGAGGGCCAAACGACCGCGCACTACATCATCGATCTCTTGACCAACTATCCCGTCAAGGTGACGCGGCTCGCGCATGGCGTGCCGGTCGGCGGCGAGCTTGACTATCTCGACGACGGCACGCTCGCGACGGCGATGCGCCAGCGCACCGCGTTCTGATCCGCTTTCTGAAGCGCAGATGCGCCGGATCGGGGGGGTCCGCTGCCGCACGGCATCGCGCGGGTGGATGACCGGCGGATTGTGAGCGCCATCGTGTTCGTGATCAGGAATGGGCTTCGCTGGCGTGACGCTGGGGGAGTATGGCCCGCATGAGACGATCTGCAACCGCTTCATTCGCTGGAGCCGGCGGGGAGTGTTCAACAAGATCTTCGCCGAGTTGGCGCGCAAGGGCGCCAAGCCCGAGCGGACCATGATCGACGCCACGCATCTGAAGGCGCATGGCACCGCCGCCAGCCTTTTAAAAAAGGGCCTGTTCCCCGACGTATCGGACGCACGAAAGGGGGCTTGAACTCCGAAATCGAATGGACGGACCGGGAGCCGACGCGGTCGACGAGATTGCGCTGGAGAATCTGCATCACCTCACGTCCCGACCTCCGCTGGGAGAGGTGCAGCTTCCCGTAGAGTGTGACGACCTCGGCGACCGTGTCAGCCATGAGCCGCCGACGGGCCTCCAGTTTTTCAGCGGCCGGATCCCGGCCCTCCAGCCGCGCCGCCAGTACTTTCTGGGCCTCGATCCGCGCGCTGCGAAGCGTGATCCGGCCATAGGGTCCGATTGTGTATTTGCGGAGTCGTGAACCCCCGCCCGCGGCGCGGTAAAGAACGATGAAGACCTTTCGACCCTACGGCGTTATCTTTAGGCCGAAGCCGGCAGGGCTTGATCCCAGTACACGATCTCCTTTTCCGGTATCGGGAGCGTCGATCGTGGACTTCGTTAATCGGATGTTGGCCATTGGGGGACGCTACCTGGAGGCGAAATAGGTAGCTCCGGAGGGCTATCTGCAGACGCGTTTGTCAATGGCTGGAAATCAAAAACCACGTCATATAAAATGGTTAGCTATCGAGGACAACCGTGGTCTATCGCTGGGAACGACCCAGCCGAGAACCCTCGGAGAGAGGGTGGATCGGACGGAGACGCGGCGGATGAGGGAATGTCACGCTCCCCCTCCCGCCGTCTTCAGCCAGGCCGCGCCGCAGGCCCGGGTGAGTTCGCGCACTCTCAGGATATAGCTCTGGCGCTCGGTGACCGAGATGGCGCCGCGCGCGTCGAGCAGGTTGAAGACGTGGCTCGCCTTGATGCACTGGTCATAAGCTGGGAGCGCCATCACCTGCCGGTCGGCTGCTTCGCCCCACCCTAATAGCGTCATGCATTCGGCTTCAGCGTCCTTGAAGTGCCGGAACAAGATCTCGGTGTCGGCGTACTCGAAGTTGAAGCGGGAATATTCTTCCTCCGCCTGCAGGAACACATCGCCGTAAGCGACGCGCTCGGCGCCGGCGCCGCCGTTGAAGTTGAGGTCGTAGACGCTGTCGACGCCCTGCACGTACATCGCCAGCCGCTCGAGGCCGTAGGTCAGTTCGCCGGACACCGGCGCGCATTCGAAACCCGCGACCTGCTGGAAGTAGGTGAATTGCGACACCTCCATGCCGTCGCACCAGCATTCCCATCCCAAGCCCCACGCGCCGAGCGTCGGGCTCTCCCAATCGTCCTCGACGAAGCGCACGTCATGCAGGGCCATGTCGACGCCGATCGCGGCCAGCAAATCGAGGTAAAGCTCCTGCAGGTTCTCCGGCGAAGGCTTCAGGATCACCTGATACTGATAATAGTGCTGCAGCCGGTTGGGGTTCTCGCCATAGCGTCCGTCCTTGGGCCGGCGTGACGGCTGGACATAAGCCGCCTTCCAGGACTTGGGACCGAGCGAGCGTAGCGTCGTCGCCGGGTGAAACGTGCCGGCCCCGACCTCCATGTCGTAGGGTTGCAGCATGACGCAGCCGTGCCGCGCCCAGAAGGTCTGCAAGGTGAGGATGAGGCCCTGAAACGATTTGGCCGGATCGAGCGCTGCATCTTTGGCGGAAGCCATGGAGTTGTTGGCGGTCCTTAAATACGGGCGGGGAGCCTAGAGTCGCAGGCGCCGATGGTCAACGCGCAGAGCGTCATAGCAGCGATGCGCGCTTGCTCAAGCGAATTTGCCAGGCGAAGCGTCTGCCGCTAGATCGGATCGATAACATAAGGGAGGTCCGCCCATGCGTCCGTCCAAACGCCCCCCCGATGAAATGCGCTCCGTGAGCTTCGAGCGTGGCGTGGCGCGTTATGCGGAAGGTTCATGTCTCGTCCGTTTCGGCGACACGCATGTGCTGTGCGCGGCTTCGCTCGAGGACAAGCCGCCACCGTGGCTGCGCGGCCAGGGGCGCGGATGGGTGACGGCCGAATACGCGATGCTGCCACGCGCGACGCTGACCCGAAGCAAGCGCGAATCGACGGCTGGCAAGGTTTCCGGCCGCAGCCAGGAGATTCAGCGCCTCATCGGCCGATCGTTGCGAGCGGTCGTGGATCTGCCGCGCCTTGGCGAGCGGCAGATCACCATTGATTGCGACGTGCTGCAGGCCGACGGGGGCACCCGCACCGCTTCGATCACCGGCGCATGGATTGCGCTGCGCGACTGCCTGCACTGGATGGCGCAGCGCTCGATCCTGCGCGAGAGTCCGCTCAAGGATCATGTCGCCGCCGTATCCTGCGGCATTGTCGGGGGCGAGGCGGTGATCGATCTCGACTACACCGAGGACTCAACCGCTCACACCGACGCGAATTTTGTCATCACCGGCACAGGCGGCCTAGTCGAGGTTCAGGGGTCGGCGGAAGGCGCGCCGTTCTCGGAGGACGAGCTTATCCGGATGTTGGCCTTGGCGCGCAGCGGCGTCCGCCAACTCGTCGCCATGCAGAAGGCGGCGATCGCCTAGCAGGCTGTTGAAAAACTCATTTCCGCCGCAGTTCGATTCTGTTTCGGACTCCCTTGGATTCCGTTGTGTTCCCGGTTTCGACCGTGCGCGGCGGACTTTTTCAACAGCCTGCTAGAGCGCTGGGGGATCCGGCCGAATCGTCGAGAGCTCTATATTTCTTGGATCTCGCGCGCTCCTTCGCGAAAAAAACCGGCTCCCACTTTTTCGCAGCGCCCTGACGCCGCGCGGACTACCCCTCGCCAGGGGCTCTTAGAGGTAGTTGTGCGAAAAAACGTCCATGGCCTCATATCCGGCGAGGTCGAGCCGCACTCGATCCGGCAGATAGGCGAAGGCGGCGCGGGCGAGTCCGTCCCGGTCCTCACGCTTCAGCATCGCGTCCAGCTTCTCGCGTAAGGCGTGCAGATGCAGCACGTCCGATGCAGCATAGGCGAGTTGCGCCTCGCTCAGGATCTCTGCGCCCCAATCCGACGATTGCTGCTGTTTGGAGATCTCGACGCCCAGGAGCTCGCGCGTCAGATCCTTGAGCCCGTGCCGGTCGGTATAGGTTCGGGCGATCTTCGAGGCGATCTTGGTGCAATAGATTGGGGAGGCCATGACCCCGAACGCATGATGCAGCACGGCCATGTCGAAGCGGCCGTAGTGAAACAGCTTGACGATCGTCGGGTCCGCCAGCAGGCGCTCGAGATTGGGAGCGCTCGTCTGGCCGGCGGCGATCTGCACAATATCCGCCGTCCCGTCCCCGCGCGACACCTGCACGACGCAGAGCCGATCGCGGCTGACGGCGAGCCCCAACGTCTCCGTGTCGATGGCCGCCGCCTCGCCGAACGACGCTTCGGCGGGCAAATCGTTGCGGTGATACCGGATCATCTCGTCCAAATGACGGGTTAATTACATGTACGATCATGGATAGAGCCGCTTTCGCAGGGCGTCAATCAGACGGGTCCGAGAGACGGGTTGCGACGCCAACGAACGGGGCGCAGCCAACTTCCGTATCAGCGACCCGAGTCGCCTGCGCCGCGTTGATACGGGAAGGTCCACGCCCTGATGGCCCCTCAGGGCGAGGGATAGCGCCCGACTTCATCCCTAGGCGTAAGCCGCGAGCCAACGACGGATCGGTCTTGATCGCCAACCCTCGCGACGCCGGCGCAGAATACATAGCCGACGCCCCGCACTGAGCGAATCAACGGCGGGCGATCGGACCCATCATCAAGCTTCTTGCGCAGTCGCGCGACCATCGTGTCGATCGAACGATCGAAATACGTCCATTCGCGTCCGCGCAGCACCGAGAGAAGGGCGACGCGCGACAGAGGCTGGCCTGGTTGGCGCAGAAAGGCCATGAGAAGATCGAACTCGGACGACGTCAGGTCGACCCGCTGGCCCGCGGGACCAATGAGGTCTCGCACGGTCTCATCGAGGGTCCACCCCGCGAACAAGTAAAGCCGCTCGATTGGCTTGACGGCTTGCGCCCGGCGGATTGTGACTCCGGGGCCCCGGTCGTCGATTGCAGCCAGCTCCTGGGCGCCGTCTTGGAGAATATGTATCTGCATCACGTCCCGCCTTCGATTACCGCCGCCCTGCGAATCGTCACAGTACGATGATTCGAAGCATGACATGTTCCCTTGTCAAGGAGTTACGATACGTGAGGCAGATTTTTATTTGATTTGACGCCAGACGCCCTGTTCAAGGGTGGTTTCAAGACCTAAGTGTATTTTTGCTATTGTGCAATTTGGTTCAATATTCTTATTTGTATTTGCGCTGACATGCCTGTACGTCAATCGCGGCTCATCCAAATAAAGTCGACCCTCGACCATTTCTGAAACCGCTATTGCCTCTAGGTCGCTGACGGCGCCGCGCGCGCAACACGCGAATGGTTGCATGTCTGCCGCTTATGGCCGAGGCGAAAACATTGTACACATAGGAAAAGAATCCCTTCGGGAGGCTTCTCGTGCGTGGCATTCCCATCGACATTTTGCGGGCCTTTGTCGCCGTCGTGGAGGCGCGCGGCTTCACCCGCGCCGCAGAAGAACTGGGACGGACCCAGCCGACGATCAGCCTTCAGGTGAAACGACTCGAGGAGCTTGTCGAGGCGCCGCTGTTCAAGAAAGGCGGGCGCTTCGAATTGTCCAGCGTAGGGGAGGTTTGTTTCGATTACGGGAAGCGGTTGCTGCGCCTGCATGACGACATGCTGGATGAGCTGGGTCGCAACAATCCGAACGACGCGGTGCGGATCGGCGTGCCCAGCGAATTTGCCTCCATTTTGGCCCCGCGAATCAATGAGCTGCGCTCTGACGCCCAGGCCCCCACGACATTTGAGGTAGTCGTCGACAGCTCGGGGGCGCTTTCTGCCGCGTTTCGTCAGAACGCGCTTGATGTGGCTTTCGTCGTCGGGACCGGCGAAAGCGAGCCCAACAGGATTGAACAGTGGCGCGGGCAGCTGCGCTGGTTCGGCCGGACATTTGACGATGACCAAGACGATCGGCCGCTGCCCCTCGTACTTCCGCCGCAAGGGTCGCCATTTCACGAGGCGGCTACCAGCGCGCTGCGCGCCCAGGAACGGAGATTCGAGATTGTGTGCACATCCTCAAATTTTGCCGTGCTCGCAGCCGCCGCCGCGGCCGGCCTTGGCTTCACCCCAATGATCGACGGACTGGCGCCGCGGGGACTGGAAGCGGCTGTCGGCAAGAGGCTTCCGCTTTTGCCCGAGGTTACTCTGTTGCTCTTGGCCCGTTCGCAGGCCTTAGCGCTGGCCAGCCGCCGCTGGGTCGCAACCGTCGTCGAAAGGCTTCAAGCAGAATGAAGCATGAGCGAGGATTTCGCGCTGAAGTTGCATTTTGTTACAATTCGTCACGCAGTTGCTACCTCAATCATGGCACAATTCGGCGTCCCCACGAGTTTATGGGCCAGGGATTGCTAATCATGCAAACAGTGCTGCACCAGCCAATTGCCGCCGCGGACGACCATCTCCGCGCTCGCGCGACGGACGAGGGGAGCGAGCTGGCGCTCCTTGCGCAGTTCATGCGCCACGATTCCGTGGCTTCGCTGGCGAAGGCAATCGCCCAGCGTCTGGGCGAGAGCGTGCGAGGCGGAGACCTGATCGCTGCGGCGGGCCTTGGCCCCAGCCACAGCGGCCCGAGCAGCGCGATACCGGTTAACCTGGGCGCAGGACTTCGCCGCTAGAGTTGGGGGCGTCGGGCTGGCCCAACCCTCTCCGAGCCGGCCGCGACGAAATCGCCCATGACAAGCACAACAACCGCCTTTCTCGCCGTATCCCAGAATCTTTCCCGTTATCAGACGATGACGGCGGCCGAGCCGGCGGTAAAAACCGCGACCGCGTATTACGAGGCCAACATCGGCTCAGTACAGTCGATCCAAGACCTCGTCGGCAACTATCGGCTGCTGTCCTACGCGCTCAACGCCTATGGTCTCGGCGACCAGATCAACGCCAAGGGACTCATCACCCAAGTGCTTGAGGGCGGAGTGTCCGATCCGAAGAGTCTCGCCCACACGCTGCCAAACTCGCAATGGAAGGCGTTCGCCGCGGCGTTCAATTTCGTCGACAGCGGCGCAACTCCGCCTTCATCGTCCAGCGCTGTCGCGACGGCAACGAGCGACTATGTCGAACAGCAGCTGGAGAGCGATCAAGGCGCCCAAGACGTGGGTGTCCAGCTTGCGCTCTATTTCCAGCGCGTCGCGCCGACCGTCACCAGCGAATACGGAATCTTGGCCGACCCAAATCTTCTGGAAGTGGCCGCGACGATCATGGGTCTCTCGCCAGCGGTCGCCAGCGACCTGCAACCGCAGACGCTCTCCGAGCTTATGCCAATCTCGGACCTGCAAGACCCAGCCAAGCTTAACCAGCTGACCGAGCGGTTCACCGCGATGTACGACTATACCTACGGGCCCGCCTCCGGCGCGACCTCCGGCCTCACGGCCGACACCGGCAATTCGAGCTCCGAACAATCGGGCGCAGCCGCCGTTCTCGCCAGCGTGATAAGTTCAAATGGCTCGGTGCTGGGCAGCGCGCTTAACGACTTCACTGGCGCATCACAGCCAAGCTTCTCGACCGCCCTGATGTCGAGCATGCAGAGGCTTACGTTGGGCGGTTAGCCCGCCCCCAGGCCCGCATTCGCCCTTAGGGGCGCTTTGCATTTGGATGGAGCCGGTTTGGCTCCTTCTCGGCAGCGGGTCGCGACGTTGGGTCCGGTCGATCCGTTTGGGCTTTCTTGGCTCGTGGCGGTTTCGCTCCGAAAACCCCCGCTCATGAGTGTTGGATTCTCTTGGATTTCCTTGGATTCTCTCGTCCGAATCAAGACTTATCAATGGGTTACGCGGCTTGAAGCGGAAATAATTTTTTCTCGCGCTTTGTCCTGGCGTTCGAATGGCTGGAACGGGCGCCCGCGGTCTTGGCATGCGGAGGGGCAGGATTGTTCACGAGGCAAGCTTAACTCAATTTCTGATTATCTGCAAGCAATTGTCGGCTCTTATAGCGTTAGTTGTTGATTTGGGTTATGGTGGGGGTGGGGTTGGAGATTGTTCGATGAAGGGTGAGGAGTTTTCGACTTGGCTGTCGGGGATCGTTCGATTGAACGAGGATCAGCGGCGGGCGGCGCTCGCGGCTCTGACGACGGCGGAGGGGGTGGGTCCGAAAACTGCGATGCTGACGGCGGCCGCGAAGAACAAGGCCTTGAAGGCTCGCCGTCGGCCGGACGCGTTGGGCGTAACAGGCCATGAGCGGGTGGAAAGTCGAGGGTGTCCGCATTGCGCGGGTCGCGAAATCGTGGCCTGGGGACGCTCGCGCGGACTGGCGCGGTTCCGCTGCAAGGCTTGTGGACGCACCTTCAACGCCCTGAGCAAAAGCCCAATGGCGCATCTGCGCAAGAAAGAGCGTTGGCTCGATCACGCGCAGGCGATGATCGAAGGCAAAAGCCTGGTGAAGACGGCCGCGCTTTGCGGCGTGCATCCGACGACGGCTTTCCGCTGGCGTCACCGGTTTTTGGGCGCTCCCGCCGCGGACAAGCCGCAAAAGCTGAGCGGAATCGTCGAAGCGGATGAAACCTTCATCCTTGAATCTTTCAAGGGGCGGTGGTCCGATCTGCCTCGCAAGGCTCGCAAACGCGGCGGAACGGCCCGTCATCCGGGCCCCTATCAGGACAACATTCCCGTGCTCGTCGCCCGCGACCGAAAGGGCGCAACTTTCGACGCCGTTCTGCCAAACGACGACAGCGCTTCGATCGCCGCCGTCCTGACCGGTGTCGTTACGTCCGCAAATCACTTGATCGGCGATGGCGGCAAACCGCTGGCCTCCTTCGCCCGCCAGGCCAACATCCCCTTTCACGCCGTTCCTTCCCCGGGAAAGCCTGTCCCCGCGGCGCCCCACCTGCATATCAACAACGTCAACGCCTACCACAGCCGTCTCAAGCAATGGCTCAATCGCTTCAACGGCGTCGCCACCAAGAACCTGCCAAATTATCTCGGCTGGCGGCGCGCCCTCGAAGCCTGGGATCGACAAATCACGCCACAAAACTGGATCAAGAGCGCCATCGGAATTGGCCCATACCAACAACTAACGCTATAAGAGCCCAATTGTCGTCCTAACCGCTCCCTTTTCGGTCGCCTCAATCCAAAAGCAGCTCGTTCTAGAAAGCCCCGGGCAAGGGCCACCCTCTAAGTCGAGCGGTATGTCTCGGCGCGACGTCAATGCCTAACGCCCTCCAGACAATCCGCGCCGTGGCGAATGAAGCCCAGCGCGGGCCCGATGCGCTTTACGCGGCAGCCGTCGCACTGTGGCGTGAACAGCGGCGCGACGAGGCGATCAAACTCATGGACGAGGCGCTGCAGCTCAAGCCCGACTTCGCCGACGCTCTGTGCATGGGCGGGTACATGCTGAGCGAATGCGGCAAGCCTGATTCGGCGATGCGTTTCTATCGCCGCGCGCTCGAGCTCGACGCCTCGCTGGTCGTCGGCTACGTCAATTTCGGCAAACTTCTGTTCGGCGCCGGCCGATTCACGGAAGCGCTCGCCAGCTTCGCAGCGGCGACGACGCTCGCGCCTCATGATCCGGACGCGTGGTGCAGTCGCGCCGGAGCTTTGCGGGAGCTTGGGCGCCTGGAGGAATCGATTGAAGCGGCTGAGCATGCGCTTAGCCTACGCCATGATTTTCCTGAGGCCGCGATCAATCTCGGCAATGCGCTTTTGAAGCTCGATCGCAGCGAGGTGGCTCTTGAGGCCTACCTCCAGGCGAGCATGCCAGGACCTTGCTTGGCCAAGGCGTTGCTGGGACAGGCGCTCGCGCTGCGAAGTCTTGGCCGTTTCTCCGAGGCCCTGGCGGCGTTTGACGCCGCCGCGGCGCTCGGCAACCGCGAGGCTGTCGCGGGCAAAGGCTGCCTCATGCTGACGCTTGGGGACTTCGAAAGCGGACTCGAAGGCTATGAGGCGCGTTGGCTCAAGGGAAAGTCGCTTAGCGAGGCGTTCGGAACGCGGTTTGAAACCTGGAGGGGGCCAGGACGGCGGGGCGAACGCGTGCTGGTGCTCAACGATCACGGCCTCGGCGATACAATCCACTTCTTTCGCTATCTGCCTTTGATGCCCGCCGTTGGCGTCGATGCGACGTTTGTGTGTCCCCCGCGGCTGCGCCGACTCCTGTCGTCGAGGGTCACGGTGCGATTCGCCGATCGGCCGCCGAAGGGCGAGCAATTCGACGCACAGATTGCAATCAGCAGTTTGCCGCGCGCATTCGACACGCGCCTCGAGACGATCCCAGCTTCGGTTCCCTATCTCGCCGCCGAGCCGGTCCTGCGCGACGTATGGCTTAAGCGCATCGGCGCCGAAGGCTTCAAGATCGGCGTCGTCTGGCAAGGCAACCCTGATCCGGAGGCCGACCGAGCCCGCTCCATGCCGCTCACGGCGCTCGCGCCGCTCGCCAAGATCACGGGTGTGAGACTCATTTCGCTGCAGAAAGGCGCAGGCGAAGAACAGCTTTCGAATCTGCCGCCTTCGATGCGGGTCGAGACGCTGGGCGCAGATTTTGACGCCGGCGCCGACGCCTTCGTCGACACCGCGGCCGCGATGGCCTGCCTCGATCTCGTCGTCACCTGCGACACGTCGATCGCGCATCTCGCGGGAGCTTTGGCCGTTCCGGTTTGGGTCGCGCTCAAGAGGGACGCGGAGTGGCGGTGGCTGACTCGAACGCGCCGATTCGCCCTGGTATCCGACCATGCGCCTCTTTCGTCAGACGCGTCGGGGGGTCTGGAGCGACGTGTTCGAAGCCATGGCGCGCGAACTCTCCGTTCTGGCCAAGCGGCGCGCTGCGCCGCGCATGATTTCGACGCCATGCTCGCTCGGCGAATTGATCGACAAGATCACGATCCTCCGCATTAAAGCCGAACGAATTGCAGAGGCGGACAAACTCGCCAACGTCCATCGCGAACTGGCGTCGCTCGAGTGCTTGGCGCACGAGGACGGATGGTCTCTGCCGCCGATTGATGTCCTGACCGATCAACTCGCGGCCGTGAACGCGCGCCTATGGACCATCGAAGATGCGATTCGCACGTGCGAACGCGAAGGAGACTTCGGGCCGCGCTTCGTCGCGCTCGCGCGGTCGGTGTATTGCGAAAACGATACGCGCGCAGCGATTAAACGCGCGATCAACACGCTCGCCGGCTCCGCGTTGGTCGAGGAGAAGAGTTACGCGTGAACAGGCTCAGTCCGGAATCGCGTAGTAGCGCTCCCTTAGCACGTACCTTTGGCTTGCCGTCATCGCGTCTGCTGGCGAGCCCCCCCTGCAGCCGGATTCCGATTGTCGACCCGCGGCGCCAGACAACCTTCGCCTCATGGACTTCGGACGTTTCGTCGATATGGACCGCCAATCGCGGCGGAAGCGTAACTTCACGGGCAAGCACAAGGCGCAGACCATCGCGAGACCGGTCGCAGATCCGGCCCTCGCACAAGAAACGACAGCCGCCGTCGAGCAGTTTCGCCGAGCGCAAACGGGTCAACTCTCGCGGGTGCGCGCGCTGATCGGCGTTTTTGTCTTTGGGCGGGCGCCCTGCGGACGAAACGACCCAATAGGCGACTTCGCCGCGCCTAGCGAGTTTGCGGCCGAGGCTACGCGCCGCCGCGGGTCGGGCGCGCCAATCCCCGCGCTTGACCCCGAGCAACGTCGGCCCACGCGCCTCGCCTTGGTTCCCAACCCCGGGGAAGGCCCGATTTAAGGTCTCATTAACCATTTACGTACGACATAACAATATCAATTTCATCCATACTTTGTTAACCAACACTGGCGTAGTTTTCCGCCTTGAGAGGCTTTTGTCAAGCACAAGTCCGATATTTAAAATGACTAAGTCAGTAATCATTTGTCACAGTTAATAACAAAGTCTTTGTTGCATAATAATAAGCAAAAATCAATATGGTTAAAACATTGCGTTTGTCTTCGCCCGTTTTAAGTCCCAGCGTTGGCGTAGCGGAAAGCGTTCCCTTGTCAATTCAGTAGGCTGGAGCACGGGTATGTATATTATTGTCGACGATCGGGACATCGTGGCCGGAGGCTATGCCAATGGTTTTGATCGTGAGGGAGTTTCCTCGGCTGGAATTGAAGCCTCCGAGTTTCGCGAATGGATCGGCAAGATCAGCGATTCGGACATGAATGCGGTCGAGGCGTTCGTGATCGGCGACTGCAACGAGCGCGAGGCGCTGTCGAGGCTAATCCGCGAGCGGTCGAGCGCTCCGGTTCTCTGTCTTAACGAGCGTCACTCGCTTGATGACACGTTGTGCCTATTCGCCGCCGGCGCGGACGACGTGTTGCGTAAGCCGGTCCATGTGCGCGAGATCGTCGCCCGAGTCGGGGCGATCAACCGGCGGGTATTCGGCGAGAAGGGTCAGGTGACGGTCGGCGAATTGCGCGTCTATTTTGACGGACGGGAGCCCGAGGTGAATGGCGAGCCTTTTCCCCTTCCTCGGCGAGAGCGCCGGATCCTCGAATTTCTGCTGCGCTGTCGTGGTCGGCGCGTCAGCAAGACACAAATCTTCAACGCCGTCTACGGACTCTTCGACGAGGACGTCGATGAGAACGTGATCGAGAGCCACATCAGCAAATTGCGCAAGAAACTCAAGCATCGGCTGGGCTTCGACCCGATCGATTCCAAGCGGTTCCTCGGCTATTGCATCGAGAAATAGACCGCTTGACTCAATCCCCGCCGAACAGTCTTTGCGGAACAGTATAGGGCGTCTGGAAGAGCGCTCGTTCTTTTGCAGGCTACGGTCGTGAAGCCATTCGGGAGTCGACCCGACGTCGCCCTGCCGCGTCCTCCCGCGCCGCCGGCTTCCCCTAAACATCTGGTTCCTCGCGCGCCATCATGGGAGGAGGAGCAGCCTTGCCGGGGGCGGGCAAGCGGCGGGCGGGGAACTCGGGCGAGGCTCTTGATCCTGAGCGGACAACGCCAGGCGGCTAGACGAAGCCTACCGCCCGGCGCGCCGTTGTTACTGGAACAGTTTCAGGATGAGCTGCGCGTTCTGGTTGGCGATCGACAGCGACTGGATGCCAAGCTGCTCCTGCGTCTGGAGCGCCTGCAACTGGGTCGACGCCGTATTCATGTTCGCATCGACCATGCCCGAAATGCCGTCAGAGTAGTTGGTCATCAAGGCGGTGTTGAACGTGGCCGCGGTCGTCATTCGATTCTGCGTCGCGCCGATCAGCGCGGCGTAGTTGGTGACCTGGGCCAAAGCCTGGTCGGCGGCGCTCAGAGACGTTTGCGCGTCCGTCGCGCCCGTTACATTGAGATTGGTCAGGTCTACTCCGCTTTGCACAAGCAGGTTTTGCGAGTTCGGCGTCGTAACCGTCGTGCTCGTCGCATAAGACGCCGCGGTCGCGAAGGTGGGGGTTCCACCTTGGGCGATCGAATTGCCGTTGGCGTCGAGAGCGGTGTAGGTCGTGGTGGTCACAGTGCCGTCCAGCCCCATCGACTGGACCGTCAGGGCCTGGTTGGTCGTGTCCTCGAAGACCGCATTGTTGCCGTACGTCGCCGTGGGAGCGCTGTAGCTTACGGCGGTCGTGTCCGCGGTGTCGGCCGCAAACTGCGTCTGCAGCTGGCTCATTGTGGCGGCGTCTGAGACGGTCGACTGGCTCGTCGATGACGTCGACGTCGTGCCGGTGCTCAGGCCATAAAGCGCCGAGGTGGTGAAGGAGATGCTGTTGATGCTCCCGCCCGTTGCGCTGGCGTTGTAGCCGGATACGAAGTTGAGCGCCGTCACGCTGCCGTTCAAAACGTTCAGGCCATTGAACGAGGCGGCGTTCACCGCGTCGGTCAGCTGCTTGCCGAGCGAGGCGAGCGATGTGTTGATATTGCCGATATTGGCGCCTGGCTCGGTCGCCTGCGTCAGCGCGGTCTGAATCGAATTGATGGTCGTGATGACCGAATTGATCGCTGAGCTTGCGGTCGCCAGAACTGACTGCCCCTGCGATAGCGCATCATTGGAGGCCGACACGACGCCGCTGTCGGAGGTGAGCTGGGCGGCGATCGACCAATACGACGAATTGTCGGCGGCGGTGGCGACCTTGAGGCCGGTCGAAACTTGATTCTGAACGGTTCCGAGAGCCTGCTGCGTCATCTGCAAGGACTGCAGCGCGCTAAGGGCGGCCGGATTGTTTAAGATTGAACTCATGGCTGTGCTCCTGTCGAAAATGTTCACGCTGATTGGGCGACATTTCGGACTCGCACCGAGACGACGGACCGGCCGCATGCCTTAGGCTCCCGTCGGGAGCCTAACCGTCGTGTAGAGCCTGGGCGACGCACGCTCATCGCGCCCGTCCTCGCCCTGGCCAGCGAAAACTAGGCGCAACCCGCTAATGGCCGGTTAATCGGCCCAAAATTTCGCTCTTTGGACCCAACTGGCGCCGCCTCACGCAATGCCGGCGCAAGCTCCGCTTCCGACGATGGCGGCCGCGAATTCCTCACTCAGGCCCGGATGTGGCGACGAATCTGTTGGCGCAAATCGAGCGGCTCTGGGCGAACCTGCAAGGGCTGGGCGTCCGTCGTCTGTCTGCGTTGGCGTTGATCGGCGTCGCCGTGTTCGCGACAACAGGACTCGCGGGCTACTATCTGAGCCGCCCGACGATGGAGACGCTCTATTCCGGGCTCGATCGCGACGATATCTCCGCCATCGGCGCAGCATTGCGCGAGGCGGGCGTGCCTTTCGACGTCAACGCCGAGAGCACGGTCGTTCTGACCCCAGCCGGACAGGCGGCCGCCGCGCGGATGATCCTGGCGGAAAAGGGCCTGCCGCGCAGCGGCGCGGTCGGGAACGAACTGTACGATAAGCTCGGCTCGCTCGGCTTGACGTCATTCATGCAGGACGTCACACGCTTGAGAGCGCTCGAAGGCGAACTTGCGCGCACGATCCAGATGATGCGGACCGTCAAGGCCGCGCGGGTGCATATCGTCCTCGCCGACGAAGGCTCCTTCCGCCGCGAACGCCAGCCCTCCTCAGCCTCCGTGGTCATCCGCACCGATGGCGGCGACGATCGCGCCACCGGGCAGGCGATCCGCCACCTCGTCGCCTCTGCGGTCCCCGGAATGAAGCTCGAGGACGTGACCGTGCTCAACGTCGACGGCGCCCTGCTGGCCTACGGCGCCGATTCGATCGAGAAGTCGCCAGACAATCTGCTCGCGCTCGAAAAGGAAGTGTCGCAGCAAATCCGCGAAAACGTCAGCCGCACGCTGACGCCTTACCTCAGCGCCCAAAACTTTCAGATCTCCGTCGCCGCCAGGCTCAACGCCGATAAAACGCAAACGAACGAGACGATCTATAATCCCGACAGCCGTGTCGAACGGTCGGTGCGCGTCACCAAGGAACAGCAGAGCTCGCAGAACGCGGCCGGAGAGCAGCCCGCCGGCGTCGAGGCCAATCTTCCGAAGCCGAAAACGACAGGCGGCGAATTGAAGCAGTCGAACGATCAAACGCAAAAGCGCGAGGAACTGACAAACTACGAGGTCTCGTCGAAGTCGATTCAGACGACCAGCGCCGGCTTCGTGGTCCAGAATCTCTCCGTCGCCGTGCTGATCAATCGCTGCCGCGCTCGTCGCATCGCTCGGCGGCAAACCGTCGGCCGAGGCAATCGACGCCCAAGTCCACGAGATCGAACAACTCGTCGGCTCAGCCGCCGGGCTCAACCGGCAGCGGGGCGACGCGGTCAAGATCTCGGTCGTCGATTTCGTCGATTTCGAGCCGCGACCTCGAGCCCGCGCCGGGTCCTTCGCTGGTCGAGATCGTCGCCCGCCAAACAGGATCGATCCTCAACGCCGGCGCCATCGTGGCGGTCGCGGCGATGCTGCTCTGGTTCGGGGTTCGGCCCGGCCTCAGAATGGCGTTCGCTCCCCCAAGCCCAGCCGCGTTGACGGACGCGCGCGGCGCGTCCGCTGGCCAGACGCCCGCATTGGGCGCGCCGGACGGCGACGGTCAGCCCGGCGAAAGCATCCTCATCGAGACCGACTCCGGTCGAGACGAGTTCATGGAGGCGCTGCTCGCCCGACGCGACAATGGTTCCGAGCGCAAGCTTCTGAAGATGATCGAATTCGATGAGAACCACGCCGCTACGATTCTCAAACAATGGATTCGTCAAGGAGCGAACGGATGAAACCGCTTTCGATCGCCGACTATCTTGACCGCCTCGGGAGCGCGGCCGAAGAAAAGGCGCCGCCGCGGCCGCGAGGGCTCGCCGTTTCGCCCCCGAAGCCTGCCGAACCCGCAGAATGGCAAGCCTGGTTCCGAAGCCGGTCTTCGATCGCGTGGCGAACGCGAAGGCCGTCGGGGAAACGCGACGGCGAAGACGGCTTCTCGGCGCACGCCATGGGCGCCAAAGCCGGTTCCGCTCGACCTCGGCGGCGCGGCAATCGCCGCCGACAGGAGAGCCGGTCAAGCCCGAGGACATGTCGGCGAAACTCGCCGACGCTTACGCCCGCGGCCGCGAGCAAGGCCTCGCGGAAGGCCGCGTCGAGGCTGCGGACCGCCACGCGGCCGAGCTCGCCGCTGCGCGGGAGCAGGCGGAAACGCAGCAGCAGGAGTTTCGTCTCAACGAATATGCGGAACTCGAAGGCGCGATCCGGTCCGGGATCAGAGCAGATCGAGGACAATGTCGGCGCCGCCGTCACCCGCATTCTCGCGCCGTTTCTCTCGCAGCAGGTCGTCAAGCGCGCCGTGGACGAATTGGCCACGCGCCATCGCTCGGCTCTGCGCTGGCGGCTCGCCCGGATTGATCAAGATTTGCGGACCCGAGCGCGTGCTCGCGCTCCTGCGCGAGCGAATCGTCGATCTGCCGATCAAGGTCGAATATGTCGAGAACGACGGGGTGGAAACCGTCGTCGAGGCCAACGCCACGCGGATCGTCGCCGAGCTTCGCCCGTGGGCCGAGTTGCTGGCTTCGTTCGAGGCCTGAGCGGCGCCGATGACCGAGGCGCATCCGGAAATCATCATCGTCAAGCGCCATAGCGCGCACGAGGACGAGCATCACGGCGGCGCGTGGAAAATCGCCTTCGCCGATTTCATGACCGCGATGATGGCCTTCTTTCTCGTGCTGTGGATCATCAGCGCGACGGACAAGAACACCAAGACGCTCATCGCGCGATACTTCAATCCGGTGAAGGTCGAGGAGCCGGCAAAGGCGCAGAAGGGCATCCACGGCGCTCCGGAAAAGGACGCCATCTATGCGCCGGGCGAGGAACGGCGACGCCGATGCGCGGCCAAGCCCTCTTCCGAGCACGGCGAAGGTCCGCGGGGGAAAAGGCAAACGAAAACCCTGCCAGTTCATCGAAGCAAAACGAGCAAGCCCACCCGCCAACCCCCTCGCCTTTGCCGCCGCCCGATCCAGCGAAACCCTATCCGACAATGTCGGAGCAGGAATTGTTCAGCGATCCTCGCGCGAGCCTCGACAAGATCGCCGGCGCGCCGCCGCCCGGGCCCCGCATCGATCCTTCGGCGACGCTAAAGGGATACGGCGAAGTGGGCCCAGCGCCGACGAGGCGTTGCGCGATCCATTCCGGCCGCTCGGCAGCGACCGGGCGGTCAATGTCGTCGCTCAAAATCCCGGCGCTCCGCCGGCCGCCGCCGCTCCGAGCGACGAACCGGCTTCCACGTCGACCTCGATCGCGCCGCGGCTGCCGGCGCTCGGCCCCGCCAAGCAAGACGGGCCCTGCCGAGGCTCCAGCCGCGCGGAATCGCCTGCTTCAACAACAGCGAATCCGCCGGCTCCCGACCCAGCCGAAGCGCGCCAGACGGCCGCATCCAACTTGCTCGCCGATTTGAAGAAGCGGCTCGCGGGCGAGTCCAAGTCGATGCAAGGCCCTCAACTCGACGTCCAGGCGACCGAGGATGGAATTCTCATCAGCCTCACCGACCGGCAGAATTTTTCCATGTTCGCCATTGGCTCCGCCGAGCCTCAGCCGCGCGTCTTGCACATGATGGACGCCATCGCCGCGAGCCTGCAAAGCCTGCAGGGCGCCATCGTCGTGCGCGGACACACCGACGGCCGTCGCTACCGGTCCGCGACCTACGACAATTGGCGGCTCTCCTCGGCGCGCGCGCAAATGGCCTATTACATGCTGATTCGCGGCGGCCTGCCGGAAAAGCGGTTCGAGCGGGTCGAAGGCTACGCCGACCATCGTCTCAGGGACCCGTCCCATCCCCTCGCGGCGGAAAACCGCCGCATCGAGATTCTCGTGCGCGAGGCGAAGCCATGACTTAGCCCCTGGCGCGCATTGGCTTTGACCGCGCTCGCTGCGCTTGCGCCTGCCGCGGCGTTTGCCGATTCGGCCGAAGGTCTCCGACCTCGTCGACGAACTGGAGCGGATCCAGGTCGAAGGTCGCTCAGGGCGACAAAGCCGCCTATCCGGCTCAGCTCAATCAGTTGAAGACGATCGGCGCGGCGATCGCGACCGCAAGCCCTGAAACGTGGAAGAACAAACGCGAAGCGGATTCGCTCGTCATCTACATCCTGAGTGGCGGGTCGCTCGCCGATGTCGGGCCGCTGCTCAAAGGCGACGCGATTGTTGAGTCCGAGCGATCGCTGGCGCGCGGCGCGCTCGCCTACGTCACCAATCACGAGGCGGACGCCATCGGTCTGCTTCGGGAAACGGATTTGACTGCGCTCGACGCGCGGCTCGCGGGCGAAGTCGCCTTCGCTCGCTCCGTCCTCGAGACGAAGCGGGATGCGAAGGCGGCGGTCGAGCTTCTCGATTGGTCGCGCCTGCTTGCGCCGGGCGGATTGGTGGAGGAAGCGGCGCTGCGGCGCGAGATCGCCCTTCTCGCGGAGGCCAAGGACATGAGCCCGCCTGGCGATGTCTGACCCGGCAGTACGTGACCCGCTTCGCCGCCTCGCTCTACGCGCGCGGATTTCTTGCGCGATCTCGCCGGCGCGGTCGTGCGGCTTGGTCTCGCTGACGATCCGGCCCATTACAAGCTGCATCTCAAGCGCGGTGGCGTCGTTGCCTCCCGACGGCCGGCGCGAATTCCTGCTCAACCTGGCCAAATCAGGAATGGTGAACGGGCGTTTCGTCGCCGCCGCCTCGGCGGCGACCGAAGCCCTCGAAAGCTCCAAGGCCGACAGCCCGGAGGCTATGCGCGCCCGCCTCTATCTGGCGGCCAGTCGACTGTTCTCTGACGCCTACGACGCGGCGCTCGCCGATCTGAGAACACTGTCGGTGGCAAAGCTCGACCGGGCCGACGCCAGCTTGTTGGCTGCGGCTCGACGGGTGGCGGTGGAGCTCCGGGTCGTTCCCGACCCCAACGTCTTCAATACGCAAAACGCCGCCGCTCTTGCCCGACGCCGACAAGAATAAGCCTAGCGGGCCCGCGCTGACGATCGCGCAGGCGCAGGATGCGCTTCAACGCACGTCGAGCCTCGGGCCGCCAACCAAAATGGAAGCACGCCATGACCGCGCCCGCCGCCGCGCCCGCGTCCGGGCCAATCGCGCCGGCTGCGCCGCGCGCTGCTCCTCAGCCGGCGGCCGACCGCTTCGCTTTCGCGGCCGTGCTCGACTCGCTTCCCGGCGCGGCGGCGAAAGCGGGCGCCTCGGCCGCCGAGGAACAGCCGCGTCCTTCGAACCAGCCGCCGCAGGAAGAGTCCTCGCGCGGCAGACGGCTCATCATTCGCTGTTGAACGACAGCGCGCTCCTGGCGTCTTTGCCGTTCGCCTTGCGGGCCGCCTCGATGATGGACGAACATCCGCAAGCCGCGAACAATGCGCCTTCACTACCGACGGCGGCGATGAAAGGCCCAAAATCCGACAACAGCGGCGCATCCCTTGCCGCTGGCGCCAAGGCGGCGACCGTCGGGCGACTGGTCGGCGAACGCGCCTTTCACTTTGGCGCCGCCACCTTCACGGGCGCTATCGCGAGCCGCACGCTCGGGGTCAACGCGCCATTCGCGCCGGGCGGCGCATCCGCCGCCAACCTTGCGGCCCGAACCAATCTCAACGGCGAAAGCGCCTGCGCCGATGTGCGCCGAGGCCGTTCCGTCCAGCCGACAACGCCGCCGGCCCCGGCGCCGATCGCCCCCCGCGCTGGCGCGTCCCCAACGAATCGCGTGAGCGCCACGCGGGCGGCCGCGCACGAGGGCGCGCGCAGCGGACGAAAGCCCGACATCTCGGCGCCGCCCCCCGTCGCTCGGGCTCCGAGTTCGGCCTCGCCCCCCGCGCCAACGGGACCGATCGCCAAGGCGACCGATGATCGCCTGCCCGATCCGGTTACCTCCGCGGCGCCAACAGCGGCGCAAACAGACCTGTTCGGCGCGCAGCTGTCGGCGCCCTTCGCCGCAGGGGCGTCGTTCCAACTCGACGGCTCGACGGCCAGCGCCGGACACGCAGACGTCACGCCCCGCGCGAGCGCTCTCACTGCCGGGGCCGCGCGTCTCCGCTCCGCCGATCAGGGAGATCGACGTCGATCTTTCGCCGGGAGGCCTCGAGGATGTCTCGATGACGATGCGGCTCGCAGGCGACAAGCTTTCTGTCGTCATCCGCGCCGCGAGTTCTCAGACGTTGGGCTCGATCGAAGGAGCGCGCGACGCGATTGCTGATCGCATGGCGGCGATCGGCCAGCCGCTCGAACTCGCTCATCGTCAAGCAGGCAGGCGTCAACACTGATGGGAATGCGAACGGAAACGCGTCTTCCGCTGACGGCGGCTCGGCGGGAGGCGATCGGCGATCGGCGCAAAGCGCGAGCGAGCGGGGCGGTTCGAATGATGCGAATTTGTCTCGGCGCGGCGCTGGTCGCGATCGCAGCTTTTAGCGGCGGCGGCGCGCGCGCCGATGGGCCGCTCGCTTGCGAGCGGGAGATGACGCGCGCCTCGGCGCAGCACGGCGTGCCGCTCAACGTGCTTTATTCGGTCGGCCTGACCGAGACAGGCAGCCGAAACGGGCTCAGCCCCTATGACATGAACGTCGATGGCCAGGCGGTGCATTCCACAAGCCTCGCCGAAGCGATGGCGCGCTTTGCGCAGGCGAAGGGGCGCGGCGCGAAGTTCATCGACATCGGCTGCATGCAGATCAATCACCACTTTCACGGCGCTGACTTTCACTCTTTGAGCGAAATGTTCGACCCAGCGCGCAACGTCGAATATGCCGCGAACTTTCTGAAGTCGCTCAAGGCGCAGGAAGGCTCGTGGACGCTGGCGGTGGCCCGGTACAACGCCGGACCGGGCAATCCGGCGGCGGAAAAAACCTACGTCTGCTCAGTCATCCGCAACATGGTCGCAAGTGGTTTCGGACAGTGGACCGCGAACGCGCGCGCTCTCTGCCAGTAGCCCAAGGCCGCTTGCCATTTCCGAGTCCGAATTGAGCCTTTTCAATCGGTTGCGGCGCCATTCCCGAGTCGCTCGGCGATCGGAGAGAGCACATCCGCTTGAGCGCGCCGCGATGGAGCTTCGGTGTACCGGGCCTGAGAGCCTCAATCCTCTCTCCTGCAGGAATTATAGCAAGGAATTCTGAAAATTGCAATGAAATGTTCGTTTCTTCTACAAATGTGGTGTATAGGGGGCGCAAAGAAGATAATGTTATTTAATGATCCTCTCGTATCCGAAGAGCAAAAAGTCTTGACTGAATAAGTCGTTAATTCTAGCAATCGCACTTCGCGACATTCTTGACGTGTATCTATATTGTCCACAATCTTCTGATTTGTTAGAATGAATATTCGTTATATTTGCGCTTTCTTCCGATTTGTAATCAATTCCCACCTCGTCGCAAAATCTATCGAAATCACGTTCAAAACTCTCTACCTTTCCTATGAAATCAACATATTGCTTATCTCGATGATGAGTCCAGTAATAAGCCGGATACAAAGGCATATTCGTGTTCCTTCCAACGTCATATATCTCGTATTCAGGCAGACTAAGGATCCATTTATTAAAATCATACTCAGATTCAATAATGCGCTCAATATTCTCTACTAGCTGAGTCTTGACAAGGTCTCTTATCCACTCGTCTGTGTAGTGGGCGGTCGGCTGGCTGACGATGTCTCTTTGCAATTGAAGAAATCCAGAGTACGCTCTGTCATAGGGATTTCGTACAAAAGACGCTTTAAAATAGTCTAACTCGCTCTCTGGTAATGATAGGAATTCAGATATCGTAATATGTTGATGAACAACTCTTCTTATATGCTTATTGAAATAAAAAAAGCCATCATATACACTTTCATTATAATCTATCAATCTCTTGTTGCAAGTTGAACTTGCTGTCTTCCAAGGAGAAAAAAGTATAAAACGATTTTTGTGAGATATAATCATTGTATCACCGCAGATGTGTGCTAACAACCAATTCGAGGCCATCGTCCAGAGGCACGGCATCCCTTCCTCAACGCCGCCTGAGAGCTGCGCCAACAACCCCTCGATGCTCGCCTCGTCACGCGAGGGGTTACACGTCGGCGCCAAATGGATAGTCAACCTCTTGACGGTCGCTCACCGGCGCCGAAAACGTTCATCCATAGCTCTTGATTTCTATCCGAGACAAAGTCGCTGCAGTACCGCGGCCGCCACAACTAGCTAGCGGCATTCAGCCTCCGACACCGCGGGTTCGGGCTGCCTCGCGCTTGCCGCACTCTTGTACGACCGCCAGCGTAAGATCCCGTCGCCGAACTCGGACTCCGCCGTCGCCGTCGCCACGATGCGCTCGTGATGGGGCGACTTGTAGCAAGCAGGGTCGGTGTTGCGCGCGTCTCCGGTCAGCGCCAGCGCCTGACAGCGGCACCCGCCCCAGTCGATCTCGCGCCGATCGCAGGAACGACACGGTTCGGGCATCCAATCCGTGCCGCGGAAGGCCTTGAAGGCGGGGCTCAGGCGCCAGATGTCGCTGAGCGAATGATCGCGCACGTTCCAGAACTCGAGGCCCGGTATCAACTTCGCCGCGTGACACGGCAGCGCCTTGCCGGTCGGCGACACATTGATCGCAACCCGCCCCCATCCGCCAGCGCAAGGTTTCGGATAGCGCGCGTAATAGTCGGGGACCACCATGTCGATGACCAATTCGCCCTTGAGGCGGACGCGAGCCGCCTCGACCAGCGCAATCAATTCCTCGACTTGCTTTTTCGGCGGCATCAGCGCGGCGCGATTGGCGAGCGCCCAGCCGTAATATTGCGTATGCGCCACTTCGAGCCGTCGCGCGCCAAGCTCGACCGCAAGATCAATGAACGCGGCGACCTGATGAATATTCGAGCGATGGATGACGGCATTGATGGTCAGCGGCAGGCCCGCCTTGATTACATAACCTGCGAAGGCGCGCTTGCGCTCCCACGAGCCCTTGTAATGGCCGAGGCGGTCGTTCGTCTCCTTGTCTGAGCCCTGGAAGGAAAGCTGCGCATGATCAAGGCCGGCGTCGACCAGTTCGCCGGTCAGCTTCTCGCTGACCCCAATGCCTGAGGTGATGAGGTTGGTGTAGAGTCCGCCTTGCGAAGCGTGGCGCGTGAGGTCGGCAATGTCGCGCCGCGCCGTCGGCTCGCCGCCGGAGAGGTGCACATGCAGCGCGCCGAGCGCGGCGGCTTCGCTAAACACCTTCTTCCAGGTCTCGCCATCAAGTTCGGCGCCAGGGCGCTCGAGCGCCAGCGGATTGGAGCAATAGAGACAGCCGAGCGGGCAGCGATGGGTGAGCTCGACCAGGAGCCCGATCGGCGGGGCGGGCGGAGGCGGGGCGTGGGCGGTCATGTCTCGAGAACTCTCTTGGCCTTGAGGTCGGCGAGCATGGCGACGACGTCCTTTTCGATCACGGCCGGTGGCGCGGCGTAGCGCGCCGCGAGCTCGGCGACGATCCCCGCCAGATCGCGCTCGCCGTCGCAAAGCTCAAGCACCGTCGCCGCCGTGTCATCGACCTCGAAGATCCGCTCCGGCGCGAGCAGCGTCCATCGCCCGCGCGCTTCATCGCGTTTGAGCCTCACTCCACGGGGGAGATGCGGCCGCGATTGAGCGTGGATGTCCGTTGTCTCGTCCATCGCCTTCAATCCGGCCTGAACGCCCCTGGAGGGATTGCGCCGTCGACATAGGCGTGATGCAGGGCGTCGAGCTGCGCCCACAATACATCGGTCTTGAACCTCAAGGCGGCAAGGGCGCCCCGCTGCTCTTCGACGGTGCGGGCGGTGCGCTTTACGTAATCGAGCGCAAACTGAGCGTCCTTAGGCGCCTGATCGAGCCGGCGGCGGAAATAGGCGACCACTTTCTCGTCGATGAAGCTGTAATTGGCCAGCATCCCGGCGATGCGGCGCTTGTGGAGCGAGGGGGCGAAGAGCTCCGTCAGGCTGGACGCCACCGCCTCGACCAGCGGCCGCTCGCGCACGAAACGCACATAGGCTTCCACTGCGAATTTGGTCGCCGGGAGTGCGCCTTCCTGCGAGATCACGTAATCGCGGTGGAGGCCCAATCCTTCGGTGAGGATCAGCCAGCGCTCGATGCCGCCCATGTCTTCGCCCGAGCCGTCATGGTCGGTGATCCGGTGCACCCATTCGCGGCGCAATTCGCGATCCTCGCAGCGCGCGATCAGCGAAGCGTCCTTGCGAGGGATCGCCGACTGGTAGACGAAGCGGTTCAGCGCCCACGCCTGCACCTGGCCCTTTTTGAGCTTGCCGTCGTGCAGCAGGCCGTGGAACGGATGCAGGTCGTGATAGCGAACAGGCCCAATGGCCCGCAGCGCCGCCTCGAGCGCGTCGGGAGACATCGGTTCCGAGGCCATGTGTACGTTCATGGGGAAACCTCCATTCCGTCGAACGCGATCTCCCAGCCAGCCGCCTTCACCTTCGTCTCTTCCGGTGATCCCTCGATGAGGATCGGATTCGAATTGTTGATGTGGATGAGGATGCGCCGCACCTGCGCGTGGCGCGCAAGCGACTCGAGCGTTCCTCCTGGTCCCGACACGGGCATGTGGCCCATGCGCCTCCCGGTTTTGTCGCCAAGACCATTGGCGATCATTTCGTCGTCGGTGAACAACGTGCCGTCGAAAAACAACACATCCGCATTGGCGATGCGAGCGTCGAGGTCCTCCGTAACACGGGCGCAGCCGGGCGCATAGACGAGTCGCTTCCCCGCAGCTTCCACCGCGACGCAGACCGTCCCCTCCCCGATGTCATCGGTCGTGACCTTCCCCTCCTCGAGCCACAGCGGGACCTTGCCGGGAATCGCGAAGAGTTCGAGCTTGATGCCCGGCAGGGGCTCGAATGGTTCGCCCAGCCGAACGGCGCGGCGCGGCGCAACGGCAGGATCGACGACGTCGAACATGCGATTGGCCTTAATCGCCTCCAGCGTCGCCTGAGCGCCAAAGAGGACGAACGGCTGACGCTCGCGCAATGCCAAGAGGCCAGCCGCGGAATCGACCTCCGCATTGGTCAAGACGACGGCGCCGATCGGCGAATGGCGCCCCGCACCCTTCGGGTGCAGCGCTGGCGTCGCCAGAATTTGCTGGCGCAAATCAATCGAGGCGTTGAGCAAGAGCCAGCTTGCCCCGTCGACGGTGAGCGCGACGCCCACTTGCGTGCGCGGCTTGACGCGCTTGTCGCCGCTCCAGGCGAGGCGGCAAACAGGGCAGCCGCAGTTCCATTGCGGCACGCCGCCGCCCGCGCCGGAGCCCAGCACGAGCGCTCTTGGGGCGAGGCTAGCGGGGGACATAGTTGAAGCTCGTCGCGATATGGGCCGAGCCGCCCGGCGGCGGGGGAAACCGACCTCCCTCCGCCAGGGACCGCGCCGCCGCGTCGAGGTCGTGGTCGCCCGAGGAACGGGTGATCGCAAACGAGCTCACCGCGCCGGACGGCCCGATGGTGAATGAAACGCCGACGACCCCCTTCGCGCCTCTGGCGCGCGCGGCGGGCGGGTAGAAAAGACGGCTGCGAATAGCGGAGCTCACCTCCCCCATATAAGCCGAAAGCGGCGCGGCGCTCGCCGCCGCGCCCGAACGCGCCTCCCTCGAGGCAGCGCCACGCGACGGCCGAGCGGGAGCGGAGCGAGATTCCTCTCGCGCCGCTCTGGGCGGGGGGACCCGTCGCGGCGTCGGCCGCGGCTCGGGTCTCGCCGCTTCGACGCGCGAGGGCGGACGAGGCTTGGGCCGCGGGACTTCGACCGTCTTTGGCGGAGGAGGAGGCGGCGGCGCAAGCTCGACCGGAGCGGGTGGCGGGGGAGGCTCCGGCAGCGGAAGGGGAGGCTGCTCTACCGGCGGCGGGGGAGGCTGCTCTACCGGCGGCGGCGGAGGCTGCTCCACGGGCGGTGGCGGCGGTTGCTCCACGGGCGGCGGAGGCGGCTGCTCTGCCGGCGCAGGAGGCGGAGTCGGCTCCGCAGGAGCCGGTGCGGCGTCTTGAGCTGGCGGAGGCGCAGATTGTTCGGGGGACTTCTGCTCCTCGGTCGGCGGCGCAGGATTGTCCGCCGGCGGGGCTTCCGGCTGAATGTCGACGATGATTTCTCCGGCAGGCTCGGCGGGCGGCTTCGGGGCCAGAGAGACGATCGAGAACGCGGCGATGTGAAGCGCAATCACAAGAAGGACGACGAGAGGACGCAGCCATGGCGGGCGGATCGGCTCCGGCTCGAAGACCCGTCCGTCGAGCGTTGTGGCGGTCACGGCGCTGGCGCGTTCGGCGCCGCCGAGGTCGGCGCCCCGGAAGTCGGAGAGACGCTGCGGCGCGGGCCGGACACGATTGCGATCCGGGAGATTCCGTTGGCCGCGAGATCGTCCATCACCGACACGACGTCGCCATAGGAAGCGTCGCGGTCGCCACGCAACTGAACGACGCCATTGGAGTCTCCAAGCTTGGCCTTGACCTTCGCGGCCAGCTCATCGTGCGATACCGGATCTTTTCCTACCGACACGGCGCCATCCTTGGCGACGACGACGATCACCGGCTCCTTGTTTTCCAGCGGCTGGGCGGTCTTGGCGCTCGGCAGGTTCACTTTGATGCCGGTCGCCAGCATCGGCGCGGTCACCATGAAAATGATAAGCAGAACAAGCATCACGTCGACGAGCGGCGTGACGTTGATCTCGGCCAGCGGCTGATAGAGGCCTTCGCCGATCTTGCGCGGGCTCAGCGCCATCAGGGCGTCTCGGCGCGGCGGCGTGGCGCGTCATCGCGCGCGACTTCGGCCGGCCTGGCGACCAGCGCGAGCGCCCGCTCCTCGACGAACGAGGCCATGTCCTGTCCGAGCCGGCCATAGGCCGCGCCGATGCGGTTATAGCCGATCGAGGCGGGGATTGCGGCCGCCAGGCCATAGGCCGTCGCCGCAAGCAATTCAGCGATGCCGGGGGCGACGGTGGCGAGACTCGTGTCCTGCGCCTGGCCGATCGCGGCGAAGCTCGACATAATGCCCCAGACGGTGCCGAAGAGGCCGACGAACGGCGCGACCGAGGAAATGACCGCTAGATTGGGCAAGCCGCCCTCGGAGCGCATCAAGAGATCGCGCGCCGCGCGCGCCATCGCGTCCGAGATGCGCGACCTCACTTCGCCAGCCGTCTCGCCGAGAATTCGGCGGCGCGCTTCCTCGTCGCCCGCGGCGACGACGCCACTGAGCGACTTGGCGATGTCTCCACCGGCCCGCGCTTTTCGGACCGCGCGGCGAAGGCGCATGACCGAAATCCGTCCTTCAACGATGAGCACCCAGCACCAAAGCGAGGCGAGGAACAGGACGGCCATGACGGCCTTCCCCACAATGCTCGCGTCGAGGAACATCCCGAGCGGGGAGAGATCCAGACCTTGCTGCATGTCAGCGCTCCCTTGACCACGCCCTTTGGCGCGTCACTTTGGCGATCTCAAGTCGGAGCGGAACGCGAAGACCTGACGGCGGGAGCCCGAAGGTACCTAGAAAAGCCGTGGGAACCCGCCGTCTCCACTCACTTCGTCAGTAGGCGTAGCAGTGCGCGGCCAGCTGGGCTCTTCAACTCTTTGGCGTCGATCGTCCCGTCGTTGTCGGGGTTGGCGCGCTTGAAAGCGACTTCGACGAAGGCGAGATCCTCGTCCTTGCTGATCGTCTTGTCGTTGTCCGGGTCGGCTGTCTTCCAGTCCTCCGCAGAAATGCGATCCTTCAATTCCTTGCGATCGAGGGCGCCGTCATGATCGACATCAAGCTTGTCGAACAGGGCGCTTGCGGCGGACTTCGCCTCAGCGAGATCGACCGTTCCATCCTTGTCGGGGTCGAGGGATTGGAGCGCCGAGGCCGCGAATGCGGGCGAAGCGCTCGTTATGAACATCGCCGGCGGAAGGGAGAGCGCCATCAAGGACGCAAGCGTCAAGGTTTTCAGAGTTGTTAGTTTCATCAAAGTGCTCCTGGGGATGATCACTGGATCACAACCGCGCAACGCCCGGCCGCATCGTCCGGGTCGCCTAATTGGCGCACATTCGTGATGATCTCGGCACCTCCTCTACTCAGGCAGGACGCAAAATACAAGCGACGCGGGCTCGAAATCCGCCTTGCAGCGGGAACAATCGGGATTTTGGCGTCACCGAGAGCATCCACTCAATGTTGCAGGGAACGCGCTCGCCGCCTCCAGGCGGCCCTCTTTGTTGAGTATTCACAACGTGATCCGCACCCCCCCGAAGATGGCGACGGGCCTCCCAGGCCCGAACGACTGCGGGTTCGTAATGGACGGGCCGGTCATGAACTCCCCGGGCTGGACCAGGCCGCCGGCCGTATAATAACGCTGATCGAAAATGTTCTGAACGTAGCCAAAAACCTGCACTTGCTTGGCCACCTGGTAGGAGGTGTGGAGGCCGAAGACCGCATAGCCAGGGACTTGGGGAACCGCGTTGTTCTCGTTGCCCATAATAACCTGGCCTGACGACGCGACCATGTCCGCGCCGATCTTCCAATTGGAGGTCACGGCGTAGTCGACGCCCACCTTGACCGTATTCTTCGGAATGCCCGCGATCTGCGTGCCGTTCGTAATCGGGATGTTGCCATTGGCGTCGGCCAACGGATTGTTCGCCGACGGCTCCTCAAAGGTCGTGAGATAGATGGCGTCGATATAGGTGTAATTGGCGTAAGCCGACCAGCGGTCGCCGGTCCACTGGGCGCTTACCTCCGCTCCCTGGCGCAAGGTTGTCCCAACGTTGGTGAAAAAGCCGAAGCCGTTAAACGTGCTCGTCACCGGCAGAATGTCGTTGGTGGACGTGGTGCGGAAGAGCCCGGCCGACCATTGCAGCTTGCCCCATTGGGGCCCCAGCCCGAATGCGGCAAGAGCGTTCTGCCCGCGGAAGCCCAACTCAAAAGAGTTGCCGACGACCTGCTTGAGCGGCGGGTCGGAGGACAGGAAGTTGTCGATGATGCAGGGGAAAGTGGGGCTTGCGCAACCGAGCTCGAGCGGCGTCGGCGTGCGATTGGTCATCGCATATCCCGCATAGAAGTTGATGTCAGGCGTGATCTTGTAGGTGAGGCCGACCGTCGGATTGAGATGGAAATAGTCCGAGAAGCCGCTGAGCAAAGCGTCGTTCGTGCCCTCGAGATTGATCGCGGCGTAATTGAAACGCGCGCCCCCGGTCAGCGTCAGGCGATCGGTCGCGTTGAACGTGTCGAGCGCGTAGACGCCGACATATGTGTTGTTCGCCCTGACGTCGATCGGGTTCAGAAAGCTGCCGGGCTCGTCGATGATGAACGGGGAGGGGGTCACCGGGAACGCGTCGTTCATGAAAGTGATCGTGCCGAGCTGGCTTTGGCCGATGTAATGCGTCCAGCCGTAGTCGAGCGACGTGCCGACGGTCAGCGAGTTGTCGCGGCCCCAAATCTTGGCGGTGTCGACAGCCTGCCCGCTGACGCCGACAGAGCGCGATTGCGTCTGGTTGTCGTCGTCCTCGCCGAGGTCGAGCGCGCCATTCTGCGAGATGTCGGGGATGATTCCGCCCATTGTGTCATGCACCGGGCTCCCGTTCAGGCACGAGACCGGCGGACAGGGGGTCACGTCGGTCCCGTTGCCGTCCACGTGCTGCTGGTTGAACTGGCGGAAATAGGCGCCGCCCTGGAAGCTCAGCGTGGGCGAATAGGCGTAAGAGCCGGTCCACTGGAGCATGACCATCTGGTTATAGGTCGTCTGGGGAAGGGTGTAGACGCTGCCGAAATTCGTCTGCAGCTGCTGGATCGGCGTGAAAGCACCGGCGCCGAACTGGGTGTTCCCCGCGGTGAGTTGCAGGTGCAACTCAAACCCGTTCGCCTTGTAGCCGACGTCGCCGTAGAAGTTGGTCAGCTGCGACGCGTCGGCGATCCGCCAACCGCCGTCGTTGATCTGCGTGGCCGCGAAATAGACCGAGTAATTGCCGACCTGCTTGCCGAACTGAATTTGCTCTTCCGCGCGCGCGGCTGAACCGCCTGTGAAATCGGCTTCGGCGCCCTGCCAGGTAAAGCCGTTTTTCATCGTCACGCTGACCGCGCCGCCGAGCGCGTTGAGGCCGAAGATCGGGTTTGCGGCGACGATCGTCGTCTTGTCGATCGCATTTGCCGGGATGAGGTCCCAATTGACCACGTCGCCGAACGCCTCGTTGATGCGAGTGCCGTTCTGGTAGACGGCCAGCCCTTGCGGCGTGCCGGTGACCGAGGTCGCTTCGAAACCACGATAGAAGAGGTCTGGCTCGAACTCGTTGCCGGAGACGTTGCTGACGGTGACGCCCGGCGCCGAGCGGGTCAGCGTGTCGGGGAGCGTCGTATCGTTGAAGGTTTGAATGTCCTGCGAGTTGGTCTGCCACACGGCGAAGGGAGACTGGGAAACGTTGATCTGGCCGCCATTGAGCGGCGTCGTCGCGACCACGTCGAAAGTGGGAAGTTGGATCTCCTCCGCCCGAGAGCCGATTGTCGTAAGGACGAGAACAACGCCGGCCGTCGCAATGCGTCCGGCTATTTTTGTCGTCATTCTTTCGCCCCCTTTTTGACTGCCCCTTGACGCTAAGGAGTCGCGAGCCGGCCCCCGGGAGAGACAAGATGCGAAGCATCTCTGAGCCCGCCCGCGACAGGGTTACAATAACCGCGCGAAGCGCCGCAAGTAATTTCAATGATTACATGTTTTACCGGGCTGAATTCCTAATTATGGCAGGAAATTTTCCCGAACTCGTAATCTGCGTGGACCGTCGAAAACCGCGCTTCGACCACAACTCCGCCCCCATTCGGCGAGTTGATACTGACTGATCCGCCCATGAGCCGGACCCGGTCACGCATGCCAGCAAGGCCCATCCCCGCTTCGGCCTCGCCATTCAGCCCACGGCCATCGTCCGCCACACGCAGGACGAGGCCGGCAAGCGCCGGATCGCGTAGGGTCGGCGTCTCGACGGGCGGTTCGAACCTCAGCGACGCCTCGATCCGGGTGGCGCCGGCGTGGCGAAACGCGTTGGTCATCGCCTCTTGCACAAAGCGATAGGCCATCAGGCTCGCGCGGTCGCCCAGGGCTTCAACTCGCGGGTCTACCTCGAGCGTGACCGCCATCTTGGGATCCGCGCGGCGCCAGTGCGCGACAAGCGCCTCGAGCGCCTCGACGAGCCCGAGTTCCTCGAGCGCGGCTGGGCGCAAATCGGCCAGGATGCGACGGTTCTGGCCTTGCAGCTCTCCGACCTGGGCCTCGATCGCGCTCGCCGCCGCGCGCGCGGCGGGTTGGTCGCCGATGGTCTTCACCAGCACCGCTGCGCTTGCGCGCAAGGCGAAGAGATGAGGTCCGAACTCGTCATGCAGGTCGTGCGCGATGAGCTGTCGCTCCTCGTCGTGGGCGTCGAAAACCCGCTCCATCAGTTTGTCGTTGGCGCGATTCAAACCGTCGAGCGCCTCCGCGAGAGAGTTGATCTTCGCGTTGAGGTTGCGGATCTCGGGAGGTCCGTCGCCTTCCGCGCGCGCGGAATACTCTCCGGTTTCAAGCCTCGCGAGCGTCGCCCCGGCGACCCCGAGGGGCCTCACCGCGCGCCCGACCAGAAGGCTGGTCACGGCGATTGCCGCGAGGGCCATCAGTCCGCCCTCCAACGCATTCTCCTGCGCTTCGCCCCAGACCTCGTCGATCTCGTCCGCCGGATCAGCGACCAGGATGATCAACTCCGTCCCGCCGTTCTTCAGCGCAACAGGAATGACGGCTGTTTCGGCCGGGGCGCCGGCCAGGGCGCGAAACCAACGCGGCGCTTCGGACTCCTTGTTCGCTTGGCTGAGAATTGAGGAAGCAAGCGACGGATCGCCAATGCCCGCGCGCACGTGGCGCAAGTGCTGCAGGCCGGCGACGAGCGCCTTGACCGCGTCCGGTTCAGGCGCCTCAGGCGAACGCGCGAGGGTGGTCGCGACGAAATCCTTGGTCAGCCGCATCGCGCTTTGTGTTTCCACGCGAGCTCTCCCGCTTGCCTGCCAAACGTCATGGATCGCGTCGGCCACGAGCCAGAGAGCGAACAGCGAGGCAAAGATGAGATTGAGCCGATTGCGCAGGGAGATTGTACGCCACATTAGCCTGACGCCTTTTTTCCGCTTCACCGTTGATTTTGCCGGACCGACTGTCAATGCTGGTGCTGAGCGGCCCTTTTTGCGCTGCATTTCCCTTCGCGGCGCGCCGGTGGGCGGGCTCAGCGAATAGCGGTTTCACCAGGGAGACTTCGCCCAGTGCGCGTTCTCATCGTCGACGACCATCCGATCATCGTCTCGGGGTGCCGGGCGCTGCTTGAGGGGGAGCCGGACATCGAGGTTATCGAGGCGCAGGACGGGGCGGCCGGTTTAGCCGCCTTTTTCGACGCGAAGCCTGACGTCGGAGTCGTCGACATCAATCTTCCTGGATATTCGGGGCTCGAGCTTCTGCGCCGCATTCTCGAGCGCGAGCCGGAGGCGCGTCTCGTCGTCTTCAGCATGAACGACGACCCAACCGTCGCCGCGCGCGCGATTGAGGCCGGCGCCAAAGGCTACATCGCCAAGAACGACGATCCAGCGCTGTTTGCTGACGCGATCAAGACTGTGGCGAACGGCGGCCGTTATCTGCACCCTGAGATGGCCCGGCGAATCGCCTTTCTGCGCGCCGACCCTGGCCCCGACGCGGTCTCGAATCTGAGCGCCCGCGAACTTGAAATCCTCCGCCTTCTGGCGGCTGGCCGCACGATGGCGCAGATCGCCGACCTTCTTCACGTCTCCTACAAGACGATCGCCAACAACTGCACTCAACTCAAGCAGAAGCTAGGCGCGCGCTCGGCCATGGACCTGATGCGCATCGCCATGGACGTGGGAAACTGAGCTCAGCCGAAGCCGCAGGGCGCAAAACGGGCGGCGTGAGGCCAAGGGGATCACGTCAGCAGGCGCATGAGCCGCTGCCGCTTGTGCGGGCGTTTGAGGGTGCGCAGGCCGGGTGAGACGAAGCCAAAGCACGCGGGAGAACAACTCTCCCGCGTGCAGGTTTCAGTCGAAACCGATCGGCGATCAATCGGCCTAAGGGCTGAACGGGTGCTTGGCGGCGTCGCGCTGGCTGACGACTTCGGCAGGCGTCGGCTTGCCGCTGACGGCCCGCTCGATTGATTCCTTGACGGCGCGATAGTTGAAGTCGTGGATCTTCTTGTCGTCGGCCGCATCCCAATGGATGAAGACGCCGACGCAGATGAAAACGTCGTCGGCCTCCGCGGCGGGAATCGTTCCATCGGCGACGCTGTCCGCGACCGCCTTGGCGACCGCATGTTGCGCCGGCCCGAACATCTGCACCGCCTGCTTGGCGCCCTTGATGGTCACCTTGTTGAACAGAACCGTGTTGGGCTTGGTCGCCAGATTGGGCGCCAGAACGGCGAGTAGGGACGTGAACCCGTCCTTGTTATTGACCAGTGCGTTGGCGAAGGCGCTTTCCGCCGCGCTGCCCCGCGGCCCAATGATCAGATCAATATGCGCAACTTCATTGCCATCGCCGACCAGCAACTCGCCAACCATCAACTTGTTAATCTTGGCCATGCCAATTCCTCCCTGAGATCAAGCCAAACCACGTTTATCCACCGCCATTTAAGACCGGCGGACTGGCTATCCTTGTTATCAGCATCCCGTGGCGGCGGGATCGGTTGGCCGGATAGTCAAGGGGCGCGCGCGCCCCGTAAGTCCAACTCAAGCATCGTTAGCGCGTAAGGGCAAGATGGCGGCTGGGTATTTCTCGCCCCGGATCGCGGCGAGACTGGACGCGAACAACGTCGCCACGGTGAGATCCGCGCTCGTTCCGGGATTGATCCCCCGCGATTTCAACGCCGCATCCCAGCCCAGTAAGCTGTCGGCGATTGCCTCCGGATCGCAAGCCGCCGTGAACGCGTCGCGCCAGCCGACCGCCTCGCGGCGCACCGCCTCAGCGGTCGCCGCGTTAAACTTGCGCATGACATGCGTGTCCGGGATCGCGGCGAGAAACGCCAAATAGACGGCGAGCGTCGCCCAGCGCGCGTCACTTTGCCGCCGGCAGGCCGTCGCCAGCGCCGGCAAGCCGAGCGAGAAAATGTCGTCATAGGCCGTGACGTACTGCCGAGCGATGCGATCCCGCTCCGCCGCCTCCGCCATCGCCTCGCCCAGCGTCGCCGCAGCAGGGGCATTCACGTCATGCAGGGGCGCGCGTCCGAGGCCGCCAGGATTGGCGGCGGCTATCGCGGAGAAGACGTTTTGAGCGTCCGCCTGGTCCAGACGATCAAGCACCCGCGCCAGCGCCGGGCGCAAAGCGGCGTTCGGGGCCTCCGCGGCCGCCGCAAGCGGCGCGCACAGCAGAATGATGCCGAGATTAGTGTTCTGGCCGACCGCCTTAAGGGTCGCATCGACCGCGGCGCGGACGCGGGTTCCCACCCGGCCCCCTCGTGATGCGATTGGAGCCGCGCTCGCCTCGGCGCTTAGAACAAAGTCTTCGACATCCATGCGGTGGCCCGGCGCGAACCGATGCACGTTGCCTGGTTTGGGCGCGTCGAGCTCCGCGAGGCATGCCTCGACATAGGCCGCCGCCACTCGATCTTCGAGGCTCTTCATGAGCCGCGCGGTTGCGCGGGGCGGCAGGCCAACTCATCCATCAGCGCCAACGCGATCGCCTCGGCTATGTTGCACTTGACCACCTTTTGCAGGCCGCTCCATGCCGGCATGCTGTTGACCTCAAGCACGGTCGGCAGGCCGTCAGCGGCCACGAGCACGTCGACGCCGGCGATTGCGGCGCCGACCGCTTCCGCTGCGGCAACGGCGAGACGCTCCATTTTCGGATCCGGCGCGACGGCCAAGGGCTGGCCGCCCTGCTTGACGTTGGTGATCCATGTTGAGGCGCGGCGCATCATCGCGGCGACCACGCGACCGCGCAGAACGAACAGCCGATAGTCCGTGAACTCCTGGGCCCCGTTCGATTGAAACCGCTGCAGATAATAAACCCCGGCGATATCTTCAGGGCCGGGCAAGTCTTCCGGCCGCCGGATCAGACGCAAGCCCTTCCCCTGCGCGCCGAACAGCGGCTTGAGCACAAGCGGGCCGCGCGGCGCTTCACGTTCGACAAGGGCGCGCGCGGCTTGAGCCGATTCCATCGTCCAGGTCGCGGGCGTCGGCACGCCGGCGCGCGCGAGCAGAAAGCTCGTCATCGACTTGTCGACGCAGCGTTCAATGGCGCGGGCATCGTTCCAGACGACGACCCCAAGTTTCGCCAACGCGTGCAGGACGCCCAGACGTTTGGTGATCGCCTCGAACGAGCCTGCCGACAGCGTGCGGACGTGTACGGCGTCGGGCAGTCGCGATCCCAACACGGGCAACACCAGCCCGCTTGCGCTTCGTGTGTCGAACCCGCATTCGGCAAGATCAATACGCTCGACGCGCGCGCCAGCCGCCGCCAACGCGGCTTCCATTTGGCGCGCGTGCCAATCGCGCTGATCGCTGACGACAAGAATGGTGAAGGCGTCTTCGCGCTCCGCCGCCATGTCAGGCGAACGAGGCATCGAGCAATTTGTGATGCACTGCGCCTACGTGAAAGCTCCGTCCGCTTTCGATCGCGGTGACGATGACCTCGGCCGGACTGAACAGCATGGGGTCGATGGCGTAGAAATCGCCATTGAAGCGCTTGAAAATCTCGGCAAACGGAGCGCCGAAATCGCGCGACGCGCGACTGGGAAGCGCCTCAGCGAGGCCCCTCGCGTCCTCGGCCGGCCCGGTGACATAAAGCTGCGCGCGCCCGCCGTAAATGATCGCATCGTTGGTGCGGCCCATCGCGATGACGAAATCCGGATGCGGGGGGCTGAGCGGCGCGGCGCCCATCCCATCGACGATGCGCTCGAGTGGAAACTTGAGCTCATGCGCCTTGTGCAACGCCACTTCTAACACTCGCGCAACCACCTGCGCGCCCCCAGCCAGGCTTTGCGTCGGAGCGTAAATCACCGTCAAAGCCGAAGGCGCTACCCCGCAATCGCGCGTCACTTTCTCCACGATCTCGGGCGGCGGCGGACGTCCGCTTTCGATGACGAGGGTGGCGACATCGGCTTCGTCCCGATAGCCGATATCCATCAAAACCGCCTCCTTTTGCGCAAGCGCGCGGGCCGGGCCGGAGCCGAGAGCGAAGAATGCGTCTTTGCCGGTCCCGTGCGCCAGGCTCCAACCCGCGTATTGGCTCCCGAGGCACGCGATGACCGGCTGCGCCGAACTGACCACGATCGTCCAAGGCCAGCGCGGCGTTGCGTTATCCGGCGTAAGCCGCACCGCGCCAAGACCGCCCAGACAGATATTCGCGATGCGCAGCCCGGCGTCGATCCCGCCGCGATGCTTCGCGCCGGCGTCAATCAAGGTTTCCCCGAGCGACCCGCGGGCAACGCCGAGGTTTAATATTGCTGCGTCGCGGCGCAGCGCAGCCGTCAGTTCGGCGGCGCGTCGATTGACGCTGATCGTCTCGACGTCGCTCAATGCTCCGCCTCCTGAACAAACGCGATGATTTCTTGTGCCCGCTCACGAGCGCAGGCTCGAGCCAAATCGACCGTCGCGCCAGATCCGAGCGCCGTGCACAGTGGATCGCCGGCGGCGATGCGCGTTCCCGGCGGCGATCGATCGACCGCCCAATCCGGCCAATTCAGCCCCTCGCACACCGCAACCACGTGAGGGGTATAAACGATTTCGGCTGCTTTGAACGGCAAGCCCGGAGGCGTTGGCGTCAGACGTCCTACGCAAGCCGCAACGTGATGCGCAAACAATAGGCCCTCGTTTGATTCGAACACGTCGAGCGTCGCCCCAGGCCGGGGATTGATCTCTATGAGCCAGACCGCGTCGGTCGAAACCAGAAAATCAGCACTGTTAAGGCCGACAAGATCCAGTTCGGAAGCAATCGCGGCGACGGAGCGAGCGATTTCCCCCGCCTGGGCGGGATCGATGTCGACGGGTCCAGCGGCGCCGCCATATCGAAACGGCGACGCAGGTGTTGGAGCAGTCCACTGCATGCTGAGGCCAATGATTTCCGTTTTTTTCTCGCTCGCGAGGAATAGTGCCGAGATGTTCTTGCCGCCAACGCGGCGTTGAAAATAACAATCCGGTGAAGCGTGGTTCCGGTCATGACCCGGCGCGATATGGCCGCCGCCGGCGCCCCCTGACTCTTCACAAGCCAAAGTTCAGGGTCGTCCGGCGGCGCAAACGCAACTTGCGGATGTCGAACGCCATTCGCCTCGCAAATCTGCGCGAGCGCCAGCGGGTCCTTGGCGCGCTTCACCGTTTCCGATTCATTGCCAAATACACGCGTCGCGCGGGCGAACGCCGCGATCGTTTCCGGTTGATGCTCGAACCCAGCGCCATAAGCCAAACCGATCGGATCATGGGCGTCGACTAACATTTCAACGGCGCGAGCGACCTTGTCGAGTGTCAGCCCGTCGGACAATCCGCCGTCGAGCTTCACGGAGGCAAGGCTCATCTTTCTTGTGTCATCGTCGCCAAAGACATCAATCGACAGGGGAGCGAATCCGGCGCGTTTGGCGGACGAAGCAAGCGAGCGGGCCGAATAGGCGACGACAACGATTGTTGGACGATCAATCATCGGCCCGACGCCGATATTCGGCCGTTCGAGTTGAGCGGGAGCGGCGTCGCGGCGGCGCGGATGACAGGGACGGCACACAAAGAACTTGGCGGCAAGGGCTAGGCATTTCCTCGGCGTGCGCTATTGTTTGTCGCCGTGCTGCAATCGATCGCGACGCAATTGAACCCGCTGACTTTCGATTTGTCCAGTCCAGCCTCAAATTCCCGACGTTGCCTGCGATCGCCGGCGTTGATTTTCGGTTGACACGGGACCAATCGGGCGGAGCATAATGTCGCTAAAAGATCCAATCGGCGCGGAAGCCGCAGCATCGATCGACGGGGCGCCCGCGTCGCTTGACGACGCGGCCTCCGCCGCGGCTCGATTATTGGCGAGAAGCAGGCAACCATTCGTCGCCGGTCTGGGCGTGGACATGGAGGGCGCGAAGGCGGCCATCGCGCTCGCCGACCGGGTCGGCGGGGTCATTGATCACATGCATTCGGCGGCGTTGCTGCGGGACCTGGACTGTCTGCGCGAAACTGGGGTCATGCTCACGACGCCCGGCGAAGCGCGCGTGCGCGCCGATGTCGTGCTCCTGGTGGGAGACGGCCTGCTGCAAACCTGGCCTCATCTGAGCGAGCGGCTTTTGCGGCCTCCGGCAAGGCCGGAAGGCGTCGATGTCGCGCGGCGCATCGTTTGGCTGGCGCCGCAGGCTGAGGCGACAATTCCTGGTTTTGACGGCACTACCGAGGTGTTCGCCGCCGGCCTGGGTGTGACGCTTGCGGCCAATTTGGCCGCATTGCGCGCGCGCGTCAAAGGACGTCCCGTCGCGCAAACTCAGCTTCCGTTGCCCGCGCTCGACGCGCTCGCCGCCGCCCTGAAGGGCGCGCGCTTCGGCGTGGCGGTTTGGACAGCGACGCGTCTCGGAGCGCTCGAAATCGAGATGCTCAACGGCCTCGTGCGCGACTTGAACGAAACAACGCGTTTCTCGACATTGCCGCTCGCCGCATCGGACAATGGCACGGGCGTGCTCGCCGCTTGCGGGTGGATCACCGGATTTCCCATGCGAACCGGATTCGGCGCCGGCGCGCCGATCCATGATCCATGGCGGTTCGACGCCGAGCGGCTCGTCGCCTCCGGGGAGACCGATTGCGTAATGTGGATCTCCGCCTTCGGAGCGGTCCCGCCGGCCTGGCGGAGCGCGGTGAACTTCATTGCTTTGTGCGAGCGAACGACCCAATTCGCCGAGGCTCCGAACGTCCGCATCACGGTCGGGCGCCCCGGCGTCGATCATGACGCGGTCATGCATTCATCCGACATTGGGGCTTTGGTCGCCGTGACCGCCACCGCGCCCAGCGCTGCGCTGACCGTTGCGCAGGCTCTCGAGCGCATCGGCGTTTGCCTCACAGGGGCGAACGCTCCATCATGCTGACCCGCATTAAAGGCGCACGCATCGTCGACCCGGCCAACCGGCGCGACGAAATCGGCGATCTTTGGATCCGCGATGATAAGATCGTCGCGCCCCCGCCAGACGCCGCCAAAGCAGACGAGACGGTAGACGCGAATGGACTTATCGCGATGGCCGGCGGCATCGACATCCATTCGCATATTGCCGGCGCAAATGTGAACACCGCCCGTCTCATGCTGCCCGAACAGCATCGCGCCCATGTGCGCCGTCCCGCTTCGACGCCGCTTTCCAACGTCGGTTGGACGACCTTCGAAACGGGGCGGCTCTATGCTGAGATGGGCTTTACGACCGTGGTCGAGCCGGCGGTCTCGCCGCATCACGCCCTGCACGGGCATCTCGAGCTCGCGGACACCCCGATCATCGACAAGGCGATTCTGACCATTCTCGGCAATGACGATTTCGTCCTCGGCCTCATGCGCTCCGGAGAAGGCGCGAGTGGGATCTGTGATCATGTCGCCTGGATATTGCAAACGACGCGAGCGCTGGGGATCAAGGTCGTCAACGCGGGCGGCGTTGCGGCGTTCAAGGACAGTATCCGTAGTTTCTCGTTTGACGATGTGGTTCCCTACTACGGCGTCACGAGCCGCGCGATCATCAAGGCGCTGCAGCGAGCGGTTCATGAGGCGGGTGTGCCGCATCCTCTCCACGTTCACTGCAACAATCTGGGCTTGCCCGGAAACTTCGAAACCGCGCTGACGACGATCGCCGCGGCTGAGGATTTGCCGCTTCATTTGGCGCATCTTCAGTTCTACGGTTACGGCAAGGAAGGTCCGCAAGGCTTTTCGTCCGCCGCCCCTCAGCTCGCCGAAGCGGTCAACGCCGCCAAGACCGTCACGATCGATGTGGGACAGGTGATGTTCGGACAGACGGTGACGATCTCGTCCGACGTGCTGCGCCAGTTCTCCGCCCGGGGGCAGGCGCGGCCGAAGAAATACGCGATCATCGATGGGGATTCGAACGGCGCCGGAATCGTGCCTTACGAATATCGCGCCGGCAGTTTTCACAACGCGGTGCAATTCGCGGTCGGTTTGGAGTTGTTCCTGCTGATCGACGACCCGTGGCGCGTGTTCTTCACCACGGACCATCCCAACGGCGCCCCGTTCACCACCTACCCGGAGATCTTCGCTCTGTTGATGGACAAGGACGTGCGGGCTCAGTGGGCGTCCCGCCTGCCGGCGGAAGCGCTGGCGGTGACGACGCTGCCGTCTCTGACGCGCGAATATAGCTTAAGCGAGATCGCGACGATGACGCGAGCGGCGCCCGCCAAACTGCTGGGCCTCGCGGATCGCGGCCATCTCGGCGCAGGCGCTCGCGCCGATGTCGCGCTCTATCGCCCCGGCAAGGACATTGCGCAAATGTTTCGCGCCGCGGCTCGCCTCTACAAGGACGGCGAGCTCGTGGTGCGCGACGGGGCGGTGACGCGCTACCGGTTTGGCCGCGCGCTGCACGTGGCGCCCGCCGTCGAGGCCTCGATGCAGCGGCGAATGACGGAATATTACGACGAGCGTTACGGACTGCCATCCGACTTCATGCGTGTGCCCGAGGGCGCCATTGGGCGACCCCAACCGTTCGAGGCGGTCGCGTGCACAGCCTGACGATCAACGGCGTCGCCATTGACGATACTTTCGCGGAAGCGTTCGACATGCGCGCGACCGCGCTTGTCATCACGGCGCCGACCGCACGGTGGGCGGCGCAGGCGGCTCAGACGATGTCGGGCTTCGCCACTTCGGTGATCGGGTGCGGCGTCGAGGCGGCGATTGAAAGCGTCCGGTCGCCACGACAAACTCCGGACGGACGGCCGGGCGTGCGCGTGCTTATGTTCGCGGTCTCGACCGCGGAACTTCAAAAGCAAGTGCAAAACCGCGTCGGGCAATGCGTGCTCACAAGCCCCGGCTCGGCGTGTTACGCCGGGCTGGACTCAGGCGAGGACAAGCTCAACCTCGGCGCGGCGATTCGTTTCTTCGGCGACGGCTGGCAGATCGCCAAGCGGCTCGGCGACCGCCGGTACTGGCGGGTGCCAGTCATGGACGGCGAGTTTGTTTGCGAATCGACCACGTATCTCACCAAGAAGGCGGTCGGCGGCGGCAACCTCATTATCATGGGCGAAAGCCCGGCGAAAACGCTTGCCGCAACCGAGGCGGCGGTGAAGGCGATGCGCAAAGTCGCGGACGTCATCATGCCGTTTCCAGGCGGGATCGCGCGTTCAGGATCAAAGGTCGGCTCGAAATACAAAGGCGCAAGCGCCTCGACCAATGACCGCTACTGCCCGACTTTGAAGGGCGCCGTTGACACGGCTCTCAGTCCCGAGATCGCCTCGGTGCTCGAGATTGTCATCGACGGGCTCACCAGCGAGGCCGTGGCGGAAGCCATGCGAGCGGGGCTGGCGGCAATCATCGAACTGGGCCCCGAGCAGGGCGCGTTGCGCGTCGGCGCCGGTAACTACGGCGGCAAGCTCGGCCGGCACCATTATCACCTCAAGGACCTCGTTCCGTGACTCCGATGACCTTTTCGCTGCGCGCGGCGCCGGCCCAGCGCCTCGATCTGTCCCCGCTGAGCCCGCAAAATCTCCCCGGCAAGATGGTCGCGGAAATCGCGAGGATCGAACTGGGAACGACGCGCGTGGGCGTTACGGCGGGAGACGTTTTCCGCATCCGCAAGGGCGATCCCGCCACAATTCTCATCGAAGGCGACGGCGCGCGCTTCGACCGAGTCGGCATGAGCATGAGTTCGGGCTCGATCCGCGTCGAAGGCGACGTCGGCGTCGAGGCCGGCCGCCTGATGTCGGGCGGACAATTGACCATACGTGGCGATGCCGGCCCGTTTGCAGGCTCCGGAATGAGGGGCGGAGCGCTCGAAATCGAGGGCGACGCGGGCGAACGGCTTGGCGGTCCGTTGAGCGGCGAGACGATTGGCATGAGCGGCGGTCTCCTACATGTGCGCGGCGACGTTGGTCCGCGCGCCGGCGACCGGCTGCGGCGCGGCTTCATTCTGGTCGAAGGCCGCGCAGGCCCCTACGCCGGCAGCCGAATGATCGCGGGCACTTTGGCGATTGGCGGCGAAGCGGGCGATCTGCCCGGCTATCTGATGGGCCGCGGCACGATCCTGTTGGGGCAAGGCGCGACACTTTTTTCGCCGACTTTCGGCGATTGTGGCGAGCACGGCCTGGTCGCCGCGCAGCTTCTGGCCGATTACGTCGCACAAGCGAGCACGAAGCTGGCGAGACTGTTCCGCCGCCCGTTGCGGCGCCTGGCGGGCGATCTGGCCGCGCTTGGCAAGGGCGAGATTTTGCTCCCGCGCCCGTAGCCAGCGCTGTGCCGCTTGCGCTGGCTGACCCGAGCGCTATCCTTGGCTTCATCAGCGGGTGACGACAACCTTTGGGAGGAAATTGGCATGACGGCCGCCGCTCTATCGCCGGAGCAAGGGCCCGCGTGGTCCGCCGCGGATCGCGCGCCTCTCTTGCGCTGGCTCATCTTTACCGGCGCGACCGTTTTCGCTGCGATCCTGCTGTGGCGCTATGGCCTCATTCGCCTAATGGTCGTCTCGGACCGCACCTATCTATCATCAGTGATCGCCTTGATTTACGTCGGAGCGTCGCTCCACTGCCTTTGGCGCACGATCGTCATTTCACGCGAAGGCGATGCTGGGAGGCGCGTGGCGGACCGCATCGACACGGCGGGCGCGGACGTCGCGTCCCTGGACCCTTCGACCACGCTCCCCGACGGTCTGATCGCCGAGCACATCCGTGATCTCGCCTTGAAGGCTCGCACCCAAGGGCGAGGGCGCCTCGATCAGACGCTGCTGCTCCGTTCGCTTGCAGACCGGCTGCGCGGATCGAATCCCTTTGGCGCTTTCGCCAGCGATACGGTCATAAAGCTGGGCTTGCTCGGGACGATCATCGGCTTCATCATCATGCTGGCGCCGATCGCGGGACTCGATGCGAGCGACAAGTCGATGATGAAATCCTCGATGGGGCTGATGAGCGACGGGATGGCGGTGGCGATGTACACGACGCTGGCCGGTCTCGTCGGCTCCATCCTGTTGAAAATCCAGTATTACATGCTCGATACGGCGACCGCTAAGGTGTTCTCCCGCGCGGTTACGCTGACCGAGACGCGGGTAGTCCCGGCGTTGGAGCGCACGCACGATCTGGCCATGCGCGCATGATCGATGAATTCGGGCTCTATCCCCGCGAGGAGCCGTTCGATCCGTTCAGCGTAATGTTGTTCAAGGCGCTGCAGGTGGTGGCGTTTCTCTTTTTCCTCGCTCTCTTGGCCATTTCGCCTGAGGCCAAGGATGGGAAGATCGACTCGAAAGCCGAATTCATCGTCACCATGGATTGGCCGGATAACCATCCTGACGATCTCGATCTGTTCGTGCAAGATCCCGCCGGCAACATCGCATGGTATCGCCACCGCGAGGCGGGCTTCATGGTGCTCGACCGCGACGACCGCGGCGGGGCCAACGATTTCATCGTGGTCAACGGCAAGAAGATCTCCTCGCCGATTCGCGAGGAGATCGTTGCGATCCGTGGCGTCGTCGCCGGCGAATACACCGTCAACGTCAGCCATTTCCTGGCGACAACCGGCTCGCCGGTGCCGGCGAAGGTCAAGGTGCAGAAGCTCAATCCGACCGCTCAGGTGGTTTTTGACGACACAATCTTCGTCGATCACACCGGCGACGAAAAGACCGCCGTGCGCTTCACGCTTGACGCCGAAGGCAAGGTGATCGACGTCAATCGGCGGCAGAAGTCGTTGATGGAGAGCTTTCGCAATGTCCACAGTAACGGCGCCGATCTCGATCCGAAGACCGGTTACGTGAAGCAGCTGTGACGACCCTCGCCTCCGACATTATTTTGCTGTCGATCGCCTACGCCCTGCTCGGCGTCCTTCTGCTCATCATCTGCGTCTTCGCGAGGATCCCCTGGCCGGTGAAGGCGGGCCTCATCGTGCTGACGAGCGCCTTTTACGTCGTCAGCTTTTTTGCGACGCGCAGCCTGCTCGGCTGGTCTTCGACCGATCCTCTGCCGCCGAAATTCAAGCTCCTGGCGGCCCGCATCGTCGAGCCGCACTCGCTCGAGGGCGATCCCGGCGCTATCCATTTGTGGGTCGAGGCGCTCGACGACGACAACTTCCTGAGCGGCGTGCCTCGCGCCTATCGTTTGCCCTATGACGCCCATCTGGCCGAGAAGACAGAGGCCGCGGCCCGGGCGAGCGCCAGCGGCGTGCCTCAGGGCGGTCGCACGGCGGACTACGGCAACGGCCAAGGCGGCAACGCGCAAGCGACCGCGCGCGAGGCCACGCCCTCGACGATCACGACGACCGGCGGCGGCGACCCATCTTCCGGCGGTCCGATCGACCCCCAGTTCGACCACCAGGAGAACCAGGCCATCAATTTTACGCCGCTCGCCCCGCCGCATATGCCCCCCAAGGACGCGAGATAGCGGCCGTTCCCCTCGCCGGGGGCGCCCAGCTGGATAAGCCCAACGCCGGCCCGCCCGGTCGCATTCACTCTTGGTAGGCGCGGTCGAGGTGGATCGCTTTCGCGAGATAAGGAACGCTCGCCCTGTCGATACGCGCGGAATCGATATCCAGGCCCGACGTGTCGGCGCCTCGAAGAAGGGTGCCGCGCAGGTCCGCGCCGCTCGCGTCGGCTTCGCGCAGCGTCGCGCCGGCGAAATCAGCTCCGGAAAGCTTGGCGAAACGCAAGTCTGCGCGAGCGAGATTGGCGCGGGAGAAATCGGCGCGGCTCAGGTCCGCGGATTTGAACGTCGCGCGCATGAGGCCCATCGACTGGTTCTTTTCGTCGGCGCTGCAATCCGCATCTTCGAATCGAGCGCCGACAAGATGCGCGCCAGTCAGGTCGGCGGTCACACGGGCGCCGGCGAGATTGGCGCCATCCAGACGCGCGCCCGCCATCTGCGTCGCAAACAGGCTCGCCTTGACGAGGCTGGCTCCAGTCAGATCGACATCAAGCGCCCAAGCCTGGTCCAGCGTCGCCCCGTCGAGGTGGCTACGCGAAAGGTTCGCGTGGTTGAGCCGCGCCGCCCGCAAGTTTACGCCGGAGAAGTCGAGGCCGGAAAGATCAAGGCCGGAAAGGTGCTTGCCGGCGAAATCGGCCCCATGCCCGCCGGGCGCCGCGCTGAGCGCCGCTTCCACCTGGGCCCGCGTCATCTCGGCCGTCGTCATGTCCGGCGAGGTGAGGTCAAGGCCGCGCATGAGGTCCTGGGCATACGCCCCGCAAACCGGTCCGACCGCGAGCGCAAGCGCAGCCAAGCCTTCGATCAATCGCATGGGCCAAACCTTCTCTGCATCGGACTGCGACAGGCTCAACGCCGCACGTTATCGCCGGGCGACTGCAATCGTGGATCAGATCTTCTCGTCGCCAGGGTAAGCGCACCGCCACCGCGTGACGCGCGTCGCCGGATGTTGGTCCGACCACTGGGCGATATAGGGCGGCGCCTGCATCATGCACTGCATCAGCGACTCTTGCGCAACGAACTGCAGCCGCTGTTCGTCGCACTGGCTCGGCGCATTAAGCGCGCACACCGTTAGAATCAGCTCGATCATCGCCTACCTGTCGTCAAGCGGACCCGCCCCGTCCCTTCACCAGCCGACTGTGGCATTTTGAATGGGCGGCCGCAACATCGCGATTTGATCCGCGTCGGGTTCGTCGCGGCGCGGACAGAGCCTGCCGGCCAGCCGCGCTGCGGCGCTTGGCAAAGGGCGCAAAGTTTCGCAATGTTCCCTTGAAATCGCGCGAGCCGTGAACGGCGAATGGATCGTGGAAAAGAGGCGCGCAGTTGAAAGGCGTTCAGGTCACGACGGCGGCGCGCCTGCATCTGGGTTTTCTCGATCTTGCCGGCGATCTTGGCCGACAGTTCGGATCGATTGGTCTCGCCATCGACGCGTTCGAGACCCGCGTTCAGCTTCGGGAAGCGCCACGCTTTGAAGTTTTAGGCGAGGAGCGCGAGCGGGGCGCGCGGCTGGGCCGCCGCATCGCCGAAAGTCTAGGCCTCGATACAGGCAAGAAGCTGATGGTCTCGACCGCCATTCCCGCGCACGCTGGCCTCGGCTCCGGGACCCAGCTCGCGCTGGCCATCGCGACCGCGTTTCGCCGATTTGCGGGATTACCGCTCGACGCGCGAGAGGATGCGCGCTTGCTCGATCGCGGCGCGCGTTCGGGCGTGGGCGTTGCCTTATTCGAGCGCGGCGGCCTGGCGGTCGACGCCGGCAGAGGGTCGAACACCAAGATCCCGCCGGTGGTCGCGTGGGTGAACTTCCCTCGGGATTGGCGCATTCTTCTAATCTTGGACCCGGGCGTCGAGGGTGCGCATGGCGAGGCGGAAATGCGGGCGTTCGCTCAATTGCCGCATTTTACCGCTGATGCGGCGAGCGAAATTTGTCGCCGCACGCTGATGCAAATCCTACCCGGCGTGGTGGAAAAAGATCTCGAGGCCTTCGGCGAAGGCGTCACCAGGGTTCAGAAAATCGTGGGCGATCATTTCGCCCCGGCTCAGGGCGGCGGCGGCTTCACGAGCGTCCCAGTCGGCCGAGCGGCCGCGCGGTTGAAGGCCCTCGGGGCGCATGGGATTGGCCAGAGCTCCTGGGGACCCACCGGCTTCGCCTTTGCATCCGACCCCGACCATGCGGAATTCCTCGCTCGACGCGTCAGCGCCAAGGGCGAGCGAGGAATTGAAATTAAAATCTGCAGCGCGCGGGATCATGGCGCAAAGATCTGCGAGGAAGAAGACGCCCCGATTCGATGATTGCCCGGAGGACAGATGGCCAAGAACATCCTGCACATGATGACGCCGCTCGCGCACATGAGCCCCTTCGACGTCAATATGGCGCTCGACGCCGGCTATGACGCGACGGCTTCCTATACCCATGTTTCACTCGACCAGATCACGGAGCTCGTCCAGGACGCCATGTTCTCGCGCTCGCCGCGCGACGCGGTGCGAACGGGAGTCTTCATCGGGGGCAAGGACGCGCTTCTCGCTCTCGACATGCTCGACGCCGCAGGCAAAGCCCTGTTCAAGCCGTTTGAGATTTCCCTGTTTGCCGACCCTGCCGGCTCGTTCACCACTGCAGCGGCGATGATTGCCGTCGTCGAAAAGACTCTGCGGGAGAAAAAGGGCCGCGCGCTTCGCGCAGCCGCGGTCTCGGTGTTCGGAGCGACCGGGGTGGTGGGAACCGCGTCAGGCGTCATCGCCGCCCTCGAAGGCGCATCCGTCACCTTCGTCGGGCGCGAGGGAACGGAGCGAACCTCTCGCCACGCTGCCGAGGTCAACCGCAGGTTCGGCGTCAACATTGCCGTCGTCGACGGCTCAACGCCGCAGATGAGGGCGGCGATCCTCGCTGCGACCGAAATCGTGATCTGCACATCAAAAGCGGGCGTGCGCGTGCTCGACGCCGCCGAGATCGCCCGCGCCTCGAAATTGCTGATCGCAGCCGATGTCAATGCGGTGCCGCCGTCCGGTATCGAAGGCGTCGATGCGCACGCCAACGGCGCCCCGCTCGGGGAAAGCGGCGCGCTCGGCATCGGCGCGCTGGCGATCGGCAACGTCAAATATCGAACCGAGTCCGGGTTGTTCAAGCAGATGACCGAGAGCAAGACCCCGCTGCGCCTCGATTTCCGGCAGGCGTTCGACCTGGCGCGCACGATCGCGTGAGGCGGTCCTGGCGCCTTTACGCTTGCGTCTGTCGGTCGAGGGCGCTTGCGCTTAAGCGCCTCGATCGACGACGCCGACGGATCGCATGTCAGCCCCACCCGAGGCGCGCTCACGACGGATCTCGATCCCGACTTGGCCTTCGATCACGTCGAGCTTTCGAACATTGACGCGAATGCTGCGCACCTGCGCGTGCTGCAACAGGAGCGCGGCGACCTCTTCCGCGAGGGTCTCAACAAAATCGACATGGCCGCGTCCGACCACAAGGCGGATGGCGTCGAGAATCACGTCGTAAGAGAAGATCGAACGCATGTCGTCCGGCTGCGCCCCGGCCCGCCGCACCAAAGCCTCGACGTCGAAGACGACGCGCTGACGGATGGCGCGTTCGAAATCATAGGCGCCGATCTCGGCCGAGACGACAAAGTCACGCACGAACACGCGGTCGAGTTCGGCCTCCTGGTCGCGTCCGCCGATGATCCCGCGCGCGAGCAATCGCCAGTCGATCTTCGGCGAAACGTCGGGGTCGGGCCTCTCGCGCGGGATCAGATCGCGGATGAGGGTGACGGCATGTGGGTCGATCACGCCTCGCCGATCGTGACCGTGGCAAAGCGCGCCTCGGAACCCAAGCACATCAGGGCGCACCAACAACAATCGCGGCACATCCGGCGCTTCGAGCGAGCCCGCCAGGCCGCTCGTCAAGTGATGGGTGCGGCACTGCAAGCAGAATTGGTTGAGCTGCACGACCTGGAGATGCGCGAGGAGGCGGCCATGCGTCTTGTCGCGCGTGTCGAGCATTGCGCCCTTGAAGCTGAGCGCCGCGAGCTTAGCGAGAAGAGCGAAGTCGGGCTTCTCGTCGGCGAACATCATGCCGACGAGGCCGACCTCGCGCGCGAGCCTGCTCAAGGAATCGCTGAGCCGATGGAGCGTCGGATGGTCCACGGCGAGCTTGACGTAATCAACGCCCATCGCCGCCAACGCGCGAGCGCCGGCGAGCAACGCTTCATCATCGTAGGGCGGATCGCCGAGCGCCGCGCTCGTCTCGCATCGGCGCGCGACAGCGGCGATTGACTGGCGCGCAACATCGAGCGAGATGGCGCCGAGCGCGCCCCGCCGCGCGTCCTTCAGATCGATGATGTCGGCGCCAAGTTGCACGACAACACCGGCCTCGGCGTCGTCGGCAACACTGGCGAGCATGCGCGTCATCGCGTCGCGTCCCGATCTGTGCGGTCGCCAAACGCCCGTCGCACGCGCGCTCAGTGAGGCCGAACGTGGCCAAGAGCGACGCCACCGTGAAGTTCGGCGGCTTGATTGGCCGCAAGCGCAATCTTATGATTGCGCTTAGGAGGAAACGCAAATGCATCCTGCGGTTGGCGGCGTTCTGGCGATCGCGATTGCGGCCTCATTCGCGCCGCGAGCAGTCGCTCAACCTCGCGCCAAGATCGATTCCGATTGGCCCTGCCAGCAGATCAAGACGCCGACCTTTTCGCTCGCCGCCGTGTGGGACGGCCCCCCTCTCGATCTCGACTCTCAGAGCTGGCGCGACGAAAGCGACGTCGCGGATCTGGAGGCCCAAATGGCGCAGCGGCGTGTTCCCATCGCTGATGTGGAGACCGCGATCACCGACTTCAAAGCGAAGGCCGGCCCCGACGCGAACACCAAGCTCCTGCGCGCCTTCGCTGCGGCGTTCACGGATTTGTCGCAGCAACGCTCCCAGATCATCGACGGCCTGGATCGAACTGGACGCAGGCAGAAGGCTCTGGCCGATCGCATCCGGGCGGAGAACGAGACCGTGCAAAAATCTTCGGACGAGAATAGCGCCGGCCAGGCGCTGCCTGGCGCCAGCAGTCAAGAGAAGCTGCTTTGGGACATCCGCGTCTTCGACGATCGCCGTCAGACCGTTACTTACGTCTGCGAGGCGCCGACGCTGATTGAACAGCGCATCGGGGAGATCGCTCGCGCGGTGCAAAGGGCTTTGTAACGCCCGGCTTCGCGCGGGGACTGCGCGCGGGCCGGCGCTCGGGCACCGTGGATCAGGGCGAGATGGGTTTATCGTTCTCGTCGAGCAACGGGACCCCGTAAGAGCGCAAGATTGCTTGAATTTCGCTCTGATTTTCGGAGATCAATTTATTGAGAGCGCGCTTCCAGTTCTGATCGGAATGCCTGACCCCCATGACGATCCGATAAACCATGCGGGAGTCGCCCTGGTCCTTCACCAGCGGGACAACCGTGGTCGGTGTCTTCGCTTTCGTCGCGTAGTAACCCGCGATCGGACCCCAGAGCAACGCGACGTCGATCTCGCCGCGGTCCAGGTCGTCCATCATCTGGTGCGTCGGCGAGTCGAAGCGGGTATCGACGACCAGAGCGTAGGATTTGATCTGGCCAAGCAATCCGTTTTCGGCCAGCAAAGTCGCGGGCGGGGTGCCCGCGACGATGCCGATCTTCGCCGTTTTGAGACGTGGATCGCTGAGAGAATCGAGGCCCTTCAGGGGACCGTCCTGGCGATAGGCGGCGACGTAGCTCGTTCGATAATAGGGGCTGGTCGGCTGAACAATGTCGTCGCCTTGAGCGATGCCCAAGACGACGTCGCAACGATGCGCGTTCAGGGTGTTGCGGACGAAGCCCGTCGCGTCGGGATAGAAAGTGTAGGCGACCGACTTGCCGAGTTTGCGCGCGAAAAGCTCGGCGATCTTGTTTTCGAAACCTTCGCCGGCCTCGTTGGAGAAAGGGAGATTCCGCGGATCCGCGCAGGCTCGAAACACGTGCGGGTCGACGAGTTCGATCGAACCTTCCGAGCTTGCGTCGCCCTGAGCCCGGCCGACGCCCGGCCAGACCAACAAAGCGAAGCACGTGAGCGCAAGCGCAAAAAGACCAGCCTCCACCAAACGCCATCGACCGCACAACTTTGAATCGTTAGTCGTCATCATCAACCGGGGCCCATGCATTTGTCTTCGGCCTCGGTGAAGGCCTGGGGTTTGGGCGCATGCTTGTCGGGACGCCCACGCGGAAGGGCGCCCGTCGAGCGCGCCCGAAGGTAGACGTAAATGTCGTCGAGATAGCACATCACGTTCTTGTTATCGGCGAAGGCCGGCATGACCTTTTCCTGGCCCGCGCCGAGGTCCTGCTTCCCGCTGACGACGATCCCATAAAACTCCGCATAGGATATCGTCTTCAGCGAGTCCTTCAGCGCCGGCGCGAAGCTCGATCCGTCGCCGTCGAAACCATGGCAGACTTCGCATGTGGAATTAAAGCGCCGGAAGCCCTCATACGCCGCCCAGTCCGCGGCGCCGTCCGCCCCGATCTTGTAGGTCGGATCGCCGTCCTTGTCGCGCCAGAGTCCATTTTCGTCTTGCTTGACCGCGGCGGGGTCTCCTGACGGATCGGCGCGAGCAACGAGCGGTGTAGCCAAAACGAGCGCGAACCCGAGCCCTAGCATAAGTTTGGAAATCGTCACGTTTTTTTCTCAAGCGGACTGGAGCAAAGAAAGGGCCCGGCGCGTGCTTAACCCGCATGCGCCGAGCCCCGCTATCCCCGTGGAGTCGGTCGGCCGCTCAATCGCTCGGAAGCGCGAACACGGTGAGCGTGCCGCCGAGCGCGGTGTAGTTCGAGAGCGCCGCGTAGCCTCCGACCGCGCCCAAACCATCGGTCGGCTTGGTCAGGCCGGCCGCGAGGCCGATGCCCGCCCAACCGCCGACGCCGGACAAGATCGCCACATATTGGCGGCCGCCGTGCTCGTAGGTCATGACGTTGCCGATGATGCCCGACGGAGTCTTGAACTTATAGAGCTCCTTGCCGGTCTTGGCGTCGACCGCCTTCAGATAGCCTTCCAGGGTGCCATAGAAAACGACGCCGCCTGCGGTCGCCAGAGCGCCCGACCAGACCGAGAACTGCTCGGGATCCGACCAGACGATCTTGCCGGTTTTGCCGTCCCACGCGATAAAGTTGCCCATGTTGCTGTCGCCTGGGGGCGGATACATCGACAACGTCGCGCCGACATAGGGCTGACCGGCGGTGTAGCTCACCTTGAACGGCTCATAATCCATGCAGACGTGGTTGGTCGGCACGTAGAAGAGTTCGGTCTGCGGCGAATAGGCCGCTGGCTGCTCGTCCTTGGAGCCCAACGCCGCCGGGCAGATGCCCTTGGAGTTGACGTCCTCGCCATTGGCCTCCGTCGACATCGCTTTGACACGGATCGGACGCCCGTAGTCCGGCGAAGCCTTGTCCATATTGATTCCGGTGGCCCAGTTCACCTTCGGATCATACTTGTTGGCGACCAGCAATTCGCCGGTGGCGCGATCGAGCGTATAGCCGAAGCCGTTGCGATCGAAGTGCGTCAACAGCTTGCGGTCCTTGCTGTCGATCTTCGCGTCGGTGAGGATCATCTCGTTGACGCCGTCATAGTCCCACTCGTCGTGGGGCGTCATCTGATAGACCCATTTGGCCATGCCAGTGTCGGCGTCGCGTGCGAAGATCGTCATCGACCACTTGTTGTCGCCGGGGCGCTGCTTCGGGTTCCAGGTCGAAGGATTGCCCGAACCGTAGTAGATGAGGTTGAGCTCGGGGTCGTAGGCGTACCAGCCCCAGGTGTCGCCGCCGCCGATCTTCCATTGATCGCCTTCCCAGGTCTTGAGGGAGGAGTCCTTTCCGATCGGCTTTCCTAGCATCGTCGTTTTCTCGGGGTCAACGAGGAGGTCAGAATCCGGTCCCTCGGAGTAAGCGCGCCAAGCCAGCTTGCCATCCTTGAGATTGTAAGCGCTGAGCCAACCGCGGACGCCGAACTCGCCGCCCGAGACGCCGATGAACACCTTGTCCTTGAACACGTGTGGGGCTTCGGTGCCGGTCTCGCCCTTCGACGGATCGCCGTCCTTCACCGACCAGACGACCGCGCCGGTCTTTGCGTCGAGCGCAACGAGGGTCGTGTCCGCCTGGTGCAGGAAGATCTTGCCATCGCCGTAGGCGACGCCGCGGTTGACGGTGTCGCAGCACATCACCGGGATGACGTTGGGATCCTGCTTGGGCTCGTATTTCCAGAGAATCTTGCCGTCATTGTTGAGGTCGAGTGCAAAGACAGTGTTTGGGAATGGCGCACTAAGGTACATCACGTCGCCGATAACGAGCGGCGCGCCTTCGTGGCCCCGCAGGACGCCGGTCGAGAAAGTCCAGGCGGGCGCGATCTTGTGGACGTTGTCAGTGTTGATCTGCTTGAGTTCTGAGTATCTCGTGTTGGCAAAGTTGCCGGCGGGCATCACCCATTGGTTCGGGTCCGCGGCCATTTTGGCCAGTTCTTCGTTTGCGACGGCATACCCGGCCGTAAACAGGGCCGCGACGCCGAAGCAGCTTGCAAGTAAGAGTTTGCGCATCGTTTCCTCCCGGTTAGACTTATAGCAAAGCGCCCCGCAACCCATCACGGGTTAAAGCGCCCTGCAGCGACTGTCTCATGGGATGGTGTCGACAGCGTGTCACAACAGGGCGAAACGAGCAAGAGACTCGCGGGGATTCGCCTTGTCTCCGAAAAGTGCGCCAGGGCTCCCGTTCCCCAGCGCTCATGCAGCCGAAACCAACGGGAGAATATCCCGATCGAATTTTGAGCGCAAGAGGCAAAACTTTGATGATTGCCATCATGGCGTTATCCGCGTTCTCGGCGCGATCGACGCCCCAGTTTACGAGATGTACGATTGACCCGCAGGTTGCAGAGGCGCTTCATCTACCTGTACGGCGGTTGCGCTTCACGTCTTCGGTCAACTTTGCTAGGCAGTCAGAAACAGCGCACTTCGCCCTCAGCCTGCGCGCGCCGCAATCGGTCCAGGGCGTCACGCGCGATCGCGGTCCCGCGGAACAGGGAGCCGATTTGTCCACCCGCTTGGTTCAATGACGCCACCGTCGCGGCGGCCACATAGGCGTCGTAGGGAAGCAGCGAAGCGATGACATCGATCGAACACGAGCATTGGTCGAGCGCCTCCCGCGTATCGCCGTTGGTCTTCATGCAAGCGAAGACGTATTCGGCGCGCGCGGATGTCGGATAGTCGTTGGTCAGGGTTGGCGCAGCGACGACCTCGGTTGTGCTCGCGAGGCAGGCCAGGGCGACCAGATATGACGTAAGGCTCGCCAAGCGCATGATCGGTTCTCCCTCGACAATCTTCGATGGCCGCCCTAGGGCGGCTCCGGACTCGCCCGAAGCGCTCGCCAGTCCGCGCCGAGCAATGCAACCGCGACCGCAGGCGCGCAATGCGAGGCTTCTAGTGGGGCGGCGATTAGCGAAGAAAATTTTACACAGGGCCGTCGTAGACGCTGCGCGACTTCCGCCGCAAGGCTTTCCCCGACGCCCGCCGCGATCACAGGCGCCCTAACCGCCACATCGTCGCGTGACAGGCGCAGCCAAGCCGCGTCTGCGATTTGACGTATCTGCGCTTCCGCGAACCAAGCGGCAAGTCCAATCCATTCCGAATCCGCGCCTTCGTTAGCCTCACGTCCAACCATCCGCGCAAGTCGCGCCCGTGAGGCGTCGACGGTCTTTTCGCGGCCGTCGGCGGTCGGCATTTTGTCTGCGCCGTCGGGCAAGTCGCCGAGAATACGATGAACGTCGGCGCTGCTGGCGAAATATTCGTTCATCAGCGGCGTCCAAGCGCCGCGAAACGGCGCTCGGGGCGCCAGTGCCATGACGAAGCTGCGCGTCACTCCAGTATAGATCAGTTCGCCTGAAGAGAGCCGTTCCGCGTCGCTGTAGCCGACTGCCGCGACCCGGCCAGCGACGATTGGAATGAGATCGGCTGTCGTTGAACCGATATCGATGAACAGCGCGTCCTGAAGCCGGAGCGCGATGAGCGTGGCGCTCGCATGCCAATTGGCCGAAGCGATGTCTGCGGCGTGTTGAGCGGCTTCGCCAAGCTCAACGAAGCCGGCGTGACCTGCATAGATGCTAGGCGTTGAAGGAGCAAGATGATTTGCCGCGATTCCGGCGAGACCCGCAACACCCTCGCGGCGCGAGGGAAAAGCGTCGCACAACTCGCCTGTCATGGTCAGCACGTGATGATCGGCGCGGCCCAACTGAGCACGGATGGTGTCGAACGCCGCTTCCAGGCTGCCAAGCCCCAGCCAAAGCGGCGTCGCCGCCTGGACCACAGCTTCGACGCGCCCGTTCTTCACGCGCGCCGCTTTCAAATGCGCGCCCCCAATGTCCCACCCGATAACGACGCTCACCGCTCCTCCTAATCTCGAGGCGACGCTAGATCGGAATAAAATGGACGGTCAAGCAAGCCTTCCGTCGACAGCGAGTTGGCTTAAACCCTAAAGATGGGTGGCTAGGATGTTGATCACGATCGGATTGAGTTGGGGTAAGATACAGAGCCGTCCGGACTGCCGATGATCCCGGTCTTCAGCTGAAGTGGGACGGACGCATCTATAAAATGCGATCAGGCGGAAAAGCCGATGAAACAGATTTCGGACGACGAGGTCCAACGGGCCGACCCACTTACTTACCAGGGCGGCGGTACACGGATCTGGCATGGCGGGCCCGCTTGAGGAGCACAGGTAGGTCCTCCCGCGCGCGCCTCACGATCGTGAAGTTAGGCGGCAGCCACGCAACCGGACCGCATCTTAGGGACTGGCTTGCGGCAATCGTGGCCGAGGCGGGCTCGATTGCAATCGTGCCGGGCGGCGGCCCGTTTGCAGATGCGGTGCGAACAACTCAAGCATCAATGGGCTATGACGATCGCGCCGCACACGCCATGGCGCTGTCGGCGATGGCGCAGTTCGGTTGCGCGCTGCAGAGCCTCAATCCGGCCTTGAGGCTTAGCGCGTCCCGTTCGGCGATTTTGCGTGCGCTCAAAGAGCGCAAGGTTCCCGTCTGGTCGCCCGAACCGATGGCGCGCGCCTCCGCGCTACCGGAAACCTGGGAGTTGACTTCCGACAGCCTCGCCGCGTGGCTAGCGGGTCAGCTCGGAGCGGGCCATCTGATGCTCGTCAAGCATGGCAGTTTCGAAGCTACCACCATCGATGCTCATGACCTCGTCGCTCGGCGCATCGTGGATCCCCTGTTCCCGCGCTATCTGAGGGAGAGCGGCGGTCGCGCTTGGCTCGCGGCGGCGACCGACAGCGCAAGACTCGCCGAAGGGTTGCGCCGTCCAATATTTCCTGAAATCGTAGACGCGACTTGGAATCGACGGCTGGCAGTCAAATGATCAAACGCCAAACGCCGCGCTGGGGGTGGGCGCTCACCGGATCCGGTCATTTCCTGAAAGAAAGCCTGGGGTTGATCCGCGAGCTTGAACATGTCGACGTCTTCCTCAGCAAGGCGGGAGACGAAGTGCTGCGCATGTACAAGCAGGAGCTCGAATTGCCACGCTCCGTGCGCATCTACCGTGACACCTCGGCAAGTTCAGTAACCGTCGGACAGTTCTACTACGGCGTCTATCACACCTTAATCGTCGCTCCCGCAACTTCGAATGCCGTCGCTAAATTCGTCTACGGGATTTCCGACGATTTCATTACCAATGTCTTTGCTCAGGCCGGTAAGTGCCGCGTCCCGGTTATTGTCTTCGCTTGCGACACGGCGCCAGAACTCGAGACAGAAGCGCCGAAAGGGATGGTGAAGGTCTATCCGCGCGCGATCGATTTAAACAACCGTGAGCGGCTTGGGCGTTTCGCCGGCGCAACGACGGTCGACTCGATTGCAGAGCTTCGCGAAGCAATCGCGCGGCGGCGAAGTGAAGTCGCGGTATGAGGGAGCGCGTTCTGTTTTTGACCGGCCGCCTCGCCCACAGCCGCCTCGAGAAGGTCTTGCAAGGAATGGGGCTGACGACATTCGACTCGTCGATCTTCAACGTCGGGGTCAAGGTCGCGGCGCTGATGACCGAACCCATACTCATGCGCAGGTTGCCGCGCCCGCTTAACGCCGATCGTGTTGTCGTCCCAGGCCGCTGTCGCGCCGACCTCGCTCGCTTGACTCAGGAATTTGGTAGCCGCTTCGAGCGCGGACCCGATGAACTGAAAGACCTGCCGGCGTTTCTCGGCAAAGCTGGCGCGGCGCTCGATCTGTCGCGCCATGCGCTGCGAATCTTCGCCGAGATCGTCGATGCTTCGCAGATGAGTCTGAAGCGATTCTCGCTCGGGCCGAACTTTTGCGCGCCGAGGGCGCCGACGTCATCGATCTCGGTTGCCTACCGGATACTCCCTTCCCCCACCTCGAAGACGCCGTGCGAGAGTTGAAGGCAAGGACGTTGTTGGTCAGCGTCAATTCGGCGGAGCCAGACGAGCTGCGACGAGGCGGCGGCGCCGGCGCGGATTACCTCCTCAGCCTTACCGAGAGCAATCTCGCGATCGCCGAAGAGACCGGCGTGCGCCCGGTGTTGATCCCGGTCCGGCACGGCGATCTCGCTTCGCTTTATCGCGCCGCCGAAGAAGCAGAGAAACGAGGCCTTGCCGCTGTTCTCGACCCAGTCCTTGATCCGATCCATTTCGGCTTCGCCGACTCGCTCTCGCGCTATCGCGAGGTGCGCGCGCGGCTGCCCAACGCGGAAATGTTGATGGGCACTGGCAATCTGACGGAATTGACCGACGCGGACTCCGTAGGCGTTACAGCCTTGCTGCTCGGAATCTGCTCGGAATTCGGCATTGCCAACGTTTTGACCGTCCACGTCAGCCCCCACACCCGCCGTACGATCCAGGAGCATGATGCAGCGCGGCGCATTATGTTTGCGGCGGCGGCGGACCACAGCCTTCCCCGAGGCTATGGCCGGGCGTTGTTGCAAATCCACGACCGGGCGCCGTTTCCGTATTCGAATCAGGAGATCGCGGAGGTTGCCACGCAAGTGAAAGACCAGAACTACCGGATTGAGGCGGCCGAGGACGGGATTCACGTCTACAACCGCGCTGGCCATTTCGTCGCCGGAGATGCTTTTGCCCTGTTCGACAAACTCGGAGTCGAAACCGACGGGGCGCACGCGTTCTATCTCGGCGCCGAGTTGATGAAGGCCGAAATCGCTTTTCAACTCGGCAAACGTTATGCGCAGGATGAACCACTGGACTGGGGTTGCGCAACCGACCGGCGGGCCGAGGATAGGACTCGGCTGAGCGCGGCGGGCCACACGCTCCGCTCGCGCACGGCGAACGAGTGACTCATGCCGTTGATTCGGGAAGCCATCGTCACGACCATCAATGCGCTTGGCGAGCCCCATCTGGCTCCTTTGGGGCTGATTGCCGAAGGCGAGAATTGGATTCTGGCGCCGTTTCATCCTTCCACGACGCTCGGCAATTTGCGCCAAGCCCCATTCGCCGTCGCAAATCTTACCGATGATGTGCGCGTCTTCGCTGGATGTCTCACCGGGCGTCGCGACTGGCCGCTGAGCCCGGCTACGGTCGTCGCTGCGCCACGTTTGGCGGCGACTTCGTCGCATCTCGAACTCGCTGTCCTAGAGGTGCGCGAAAGTGAGCTTAGGCCTCGCTTCGTTTGCCGCGTTGTACATCGCGCCTCGCACGCCCCCTTCCAAGGCTTCAATCGTGCGCAAGCGGCAGTCATCGAGGGCGCGGTGCTTGTGAGCCGCCTACATCTGTTGCCCCGCGCCGAGGTCGAGGCTGAACTGGCGCGCCTGGAAATCATCGTCGCCAAGACCGCCGGAGCGGCGGAGACCGAAGCCTGGAGCTGGCTCAAGGACAAGGCGACGCAGGTCTTCGCGCTTGGCGCCTCGGAGGCCAGCCTTGCAGGCCATCCCGGTCATTGACCTCATGGGCGGCGAGGTTGTCCGCGCGCGGATGGGTGATCGCGCGTCTTACCGGCCGATCGTATCGCCGCTTTCGCCATCGAGCGACGCGGTCGCTGTCGTGAATGGCCTTCTCGCCGTCTATCCATTTCCTATGCTTTATGTCGCCGATCTCGACGCAATTCTGAGAATTGGCGACAATCTCCCCGCGCTGCGACGCATTCGGGCAAAGTTTCCAGGGTTGCAGTTCTGGATTGACAACGGCGCCGGGGACGCTGCCGCGCTTGAGGCTCTCATCGGCGCCGATCTGGGCGTGCCGGTTATCGGCAGCGAGTCGCAGCTCGACAGCACGCTAATCGCGCGCCACAGGGGCTCAAGGCGAATCGTGCTCTCGCTTGATTTTTGCGGAGATAGGTTTCAGGGCCCGAACGAGATCTTGGCCGACCCGGCGCTTTGGCCGAGCCGTGTCATCGTCATGACACTGGCCAGAGTCGGCAGCGGCTCAGGGCCAGATCTCGCGCGGTTTTCCGCGATCCGATCGATCGCGGGCGGCCGCGAAATCTATGCCGCGGGGGGCGTGCGCGACGCGACTGATCTCTCGGCGCTCAAAGACGCGGGCGCCTCGGGCGCCCTGATTGCGACCGCGCTGCACGATCAGCGGATCGTCACGGCCGACCTGGAGGCAATCTAAGCCGCCGCGTGGCTGCAATCAGATTTTCTTGCCGTCGGAGCCGAATTGCTTGAGATAGGCGATGACGTTGGCGATGTCTTCGTCAGACTTGAGGCCGGGAAAGACCATCTTGGTCCCGGGGACCTTTGCCTTCGGGTCCTTGAGGTATTCCTTGAGGGTGGCTTCATCCCAGGTGATGCCTGAATTCTTGTTGGCGTCGGAATAGTGATAGCCGGGATACGTACCCGCAGGCCGGCCGACCACGCCGTTCAGAACCGGACCAACGAAGTTCTTGGCGCCCTCGCCGATCTGATGACAGATCTTGCACTTGGCGAAGACCTTCTCGCCGGCTGCGGCGTCCTGCGCCGTTGCAGCGCCCATCGAGGCAATGAGGGCAGCCCCCGCAACCAATAAACTCAACAGCTTCACATTCTCCTCCCTGATCTGGGTCCCTCTAGGCGGCCTGCTCGCGAAGTGAATCGTCGCGCGAAGGCTCATCACTTAGCAATTGGGGCGGCCGAGGGATAGGGTGCGGCGGCGATCCGACCGAACGTTCAGAGCAGGTGACGCGGCGCCTGAAGGGTGCTAACTAGCGTCCTTGTGGGATCCGAATGATCCCGCGAGGAGAGAAACTCAAGGATTTCAAATCATGAACTGGAACACTCCTGTCGTTGTCGAAGTTTGCGCTGGCATGGAAGTCACCGCTTATCTTTCGGCGCAGATGTAACAGCCAACGGGTCTGTCTGCCTCTGCAAGGGCGGACCAACGTGGGGAGAAGGCCGGCTAAGCAAGCGGAAGCGCGCCTACACTAGCCAATCTCCACAGTATCGAGTTCTAGCTATCTCTGGTGGTTGTTCCGCTGGCGATGAACGCCTCGATAGACCCGCGGAGCAGGACGTCGTGCGCGGCGCGGGCCGAGCAATGCCTCACGGGGGACGATGTGAGGTAGGCGTCCGAAGACGAGATCGCCGAATTCCTGTTGAAGCTCAAACGGGCGCGGGGCCGCGGGGACCCTTAGCGCGCGAGGAGAATACGCCTCGAAGCGGCGATCACCGAAAGCTGATTTCTTCGGGCCGCCGGCGAGGTTTTCATCTTGGACGGAAAAGGGTTTGCCCCGCAGAATGTTCCCCTTTCAAGCAAAGCTTGGGCGTTCGCCCCACATTTCTTCTTGTTGCAATGGTTGGAGAGCGGTTTGCGCGGTTTGCGCGCTTTTCGCCGCGGTTGCCCAATCTGCCAACGCTGATCCGCTGGCGGTCAAAGTCGGCGTCATCCACGAAGCCCATTCTCGCGAAACGATCTCGATCCTCGATATTCCTCCCGCGGACGACTTCATCGCCGGCGCGCGCATGGCGATGAACGACAACAACACCACTGGCCGCTTCCTCGACCAATCCTTCTCGGTCGTTGACGCCAAGCTATCCTCGGGTGAAGATCCGATCGCGGCGCTCAAAGGGATGCTCGCGGACGGCGTGCGCTTTTTCATCATCGACCTTCCGCCTGCTGAGGTTCTCGCGGTTGCCGACGCAGCGCGCCCCTCTGGCGCGCTCGTGTTCAACGCCGGCGCGCCCGACGACCGCCTGCGCGAGGAGGATTGTCGCGCCAATGTGATTCACGTCGCGCCGACGCGTTCGATGCTCACCGACGGGCTCGCGCAATATCTGATCTGGAAGCAGTGGAGACGCTGGCTCCTGGTGGTCGGATCGCATCCGGAAGACGAACTGCTCGCGGAGGCTTATCGACGGTCGGCGAAGAAATTCGGGGCGAAAATCGTCGAAGAGCGCGTGTACCAAGACACCGGCGGGGGCCGGCGCTCGGACTCCGGCAGCGTCCAAGTTCAGCGGCAGATGCCAGTCTTCACCCAAAACGCGCCCGACTACGACGTGCTCGTCGCAGCCGACGAAAGCGAGGTTTTTGCCGGCTTTCTGCCCTATCGCACCTGGGATCCCCGGCCGGTCGTCGGCTCCGCGGGATTGCGGCCGGTGAGCTGGGACCCCTCGCACGAATTCTGGGGCGCGGTGCAATTGCAAAGCCGATTCCAACGCCTCTTCAAGCGCGGCATGAATGCGCGCGACAATCAGGCTTGGGTCGCCATGCGCTTGATCGGCGACGCCGTTGCGCACACCAAATCGGGCGACCCCAAGACGATTCACGACAATATTCTGTCGCCGGGCTTCGCCCTCGGCGCGTTCAAGGGACAGGGGCTTACCGTGCGCGACTGGAACCAGCAGCTGCGTCAGCCGATCCTGCTCACCGATGGGAGGGCCACGGTGTCGGTTTCGCCGCAGGAAGGCTTCCTGCATCAGACGTCCACGCTCGACACCCTGGGCTTCGACAGGCCGGAGACCAAATGCAAGCTTCAATGAAACACGTTGCACGCCGCCTCGCCGCGCTCGTCCTTCTGGCGAGCCTCGGCGCCCTTTCAGGCCCGGCCCAGGCGACGACAGCCTATATCACCAATGAGAAGGGCAATTCGATCTCGGTCATTGACCTCGACAAGCTCGAGGTCACGCGCACGGTGAAGACCGGCCAAAGGCCGCGCGGCATCGCACTGAGCAAGGACGACGCGCTGATGTTCGTTTGCCTCGGCGACGATGATACGATCGCGATTATTGACACAAAGACCCTGAAGGAGGTCGGCGAACTGCCGTCGGGACCCGATCCCGAGCAATTGCGCGTGAGCCCGGATGGGAAACTCCTTTTCGTCGCCAATGAAAACGACGCGCTGTTGACCGCGATCGACATCGCCACCCGCAAGGTGGTCAGTGAATTTCCAGTCGGCGTCGAGCCTGAGGGAGTAGCGGTCAGTCCAGATGGCTCCATCGTCGTCAACACATCGGAAACCACCAGCATGGCTCATCTCATCGACTGGCGGAACAAAAAGATCGTGGCCAACATTCTCGTGCCTCCCCGTCCCCGCTACGCCGAGTACAACAAGGGCGGATCGGAGCTGTGGGTGACGTCCGAGGTCGGGGGAACGGTCAGCGTTATCGATCCGGTTAAGCACGTCGTCACGCACACCATCACGTTCGAGGTGCCGGGACTCGCGAAGGAGCAGATCCAGCCTGTCGGCATTCGCTTCAGCGCCGATGGCAAACTGGCGTTCGTCGCGACAGGTCCGGCCAATCGCGTCGCGGTGATCGACGCGGCGACCAAAAAGGTGCTCAAATATTTGTTGGTCGGCCAGCGTGTCTGGCAATTGGAGCTGACGCCCGATGGCAAGTATCTCTTGTCGACCAATGGCGTTTCGAATGACGTATCGGTCATCGATGTGGCCGCGCTGAAGGTGATCAAATCGATTCCTGTCGGTTCGTTTCCTTGGGGCGTCGCGATCTCGAAACAATGACCATGGTCGCAGAGGCGACGCCGAAGACGATCGTCAGCGCGCTGTCGGTCGAGAACGTATCGCATTCCTATGGAGCTCGGATCGCGCTGGACAAGGTCAACTTCGACATCGCGCCAGCCAGTTTCGCCATGCTGTTGGGTTTGAATGGGGCGGGCAAGAGCACGCTGTTTTCCGTGATCACGCATCTTTATGTGAGTTGATCGGGAAGAGTGTGCATTTTTGGTCGGGACGTTGCGCGCAATAGCGGCGCCGCTCTCGCTCTGCTTGGCGTCGTATTTCAGCAGCGCACGCTGGATCCCGACCTCAGCGTCGCGCAGAACCTCGCCTATCACGGCGCCCTGCATGGCATCGGCCGGCGCGAATCGCGCGAGCGAGGAGCGATCCAACTCGCCCGTGTCGGGCTCGCGGACCGGAAGGGCGACAAGGTGCGCTTCCTTTCCGGCGGTCAGATGCGACGGGTCGAGATTGCGCGGGCGCTCCTGCATCGGCCGCGCATGCTGCTGCTAGACGAGCCGACGGCGGGACTCGACATCAAGGCGCGCGCCGGCCTCCTCGAGGTCGTGCGCGGTCTCGTCGCCGACGAAGGAATCGGCGTCCTTTGGGCGACCCATCTGGTCGACGAGATTCGCGAAGACGACCACGTGGTCGTGCTGCACAAGGGGCGGGTGCTGGCTGACGGCCCGTCGCGGACCATTATCAGCGCGGCGGGCGCGCGTTCGATCGGCGACGCGTTCACGGTGTTGACCGGCGGCGAGGAAGGGGGCGAACGGTGAGCGAGGCGGTCCTCGACAGCGAGCGGCCGTTCGGGTGGACCCAGCGCCTGATCTGCCTCTACGGCATTGTATGGCGCGAGAGCCTGCGCTTTCTTCACCAGCGCGAGCGCTTCATCTCGGCGCTGGTGCGCCCGATGGTCTGGCTGTTCATTTTCGCCGCCGGATTCCGACAGACCCTCGGCGTGTCGATCATGCCGCCCTACGACACTTATGTTCTCTACGAGGTCTACATCACGCCGGGGCTGATCGCGATGATCCAGCTCTTCAATGGCATGCAATCCTCGCTATCGATGGTCTACGACCGTGAAATGGGCAGCATGCGTATGCTGCTGGTCAGCCCGGCCCCGCGCTGGTTTCTCCTGACATCTAAGCTGATCGCGGGCGTCGCGGTTTCGATCCTGCAAGTCTATGCCTTTCTTGTCGTCGCTTATTTCTGGGAGATCGAGCCGCCGACCTGGTGGGGCTATCTGACGGTGCTGCCGGCGCTGGCGCTCTCCGGTCTGATGCTCGGCGCGCTTGGGATGCTGTTGTCGTCGGTCATCAAGCAACTTGAGAATTTCGCCGGGGTAATGAACTTCGTCATTTTCCCGATGTTCTTCGCCTCATCCGCCTTGTATCCGCTGTGGCGCGTACAAGAAGGAAGCCCATGGCTTGCGACCGTCTGCCGGCTTAATCCCTTCACTTATTCGGTCGAATTGGTCCGCTTCGCCTTCTACCAGCAGGTCAATTGGCTGGCGCTCGGCGTCGTGGCGGGATGCACCGTAGCGTTCCTCGGCGGCGCAGTGATCGCTTACGACCCGGCGCGCGGCATGCTGATGCGCCGGGGCGGGTGATGCGCGGCGGACACTGAGGAAATGCCCATGATCGAACGCCTGTTCGCCGCCGCCCTTGCCTTCGCTACGATCGCCGGCCTGGCGTCCGGCGCCCAAGCCGCCGATCGGCTGCGCATTGCGATCCAGAAAACCGGAACGGCGTCCTGGGAGATCGAGGTGATCAAGGCGCGCGGCCTCGACAAGGCCGCCAATCTCGACCTCGAGACGACCGAGCTTGCCTCCACCGAAGCGGCCAAAATCGCGCTCGAGGGCGGCGCCGCTGACATTATCGTTGGGGACTGGCTTTGGGCCGCGCGCGAACGCGCGCTCGGCGACAAGCTTCTGTTCACGCCCTATTCGACCGCGCTGGGCGCGGTGATGGCGCCGAAGGATTCGCCAGTCCATGCGGTCGTCGATCTCGCCGGCCGATCCATCGGCGTCGCCGGCGGACCGCTCGACAAGAGCTGGCTCCTGTTGCGGGCAGCGGCGCTCGGCGCGGGGAGCGACCTCACCAAGGATGCCCGGCCCTCATATGGCGCGCCCCCGCTCATGGCCGAGAAGCTTGTTCAGGGCGAGACCGAGACTGCGCTCGAATTCTGGAATTTCGCCGCCGATCTCGAGGGGCGCGGCTTCCGCCGCGCGATCGAAATGGCCGATGTCGAGAAGGCGCTCGGCGCGAGCGGCCCGGTGGCGATGACCGGCTATGTGTTCAGCGAGGGCTTCGCCGCTTCGCACAAGGACGCTCTGCGGCGCTTTTTCGCCGCGACGGCTGAGGCGCGCAAAATTCTGGCGGAAGATCCGAGCGCCTGGGAGCCGATTAAGGCGCGGCTCCACCTGAAAGACGACGCGGCGCTCGCAGTCTATCGCCAGCGCTATCTGGAAGGCGTGCCGAAACGAACCATCGCCGAGGAAGCCGCGGACGCGCGCACCCTCTATCGCCGGCTGGCTCAGGTCGGCGGCGAGCAACTGGTCGGCAAGGCAAAGGAACTCGACGCTGATCTCTTCTACGATCCCATGGCCGGCGAATAACGCGTGACCACGCGTCTCATCTCGCTCGTCGCGCTCATCGGCCTGTGGCAAATCGCTGCGCATTTCGGCAATCCGCGGTTGCTTCCAGGCCCGATGGCGGTGTTCGCAACGATGAGATCCGAGGCCGCGTCGGGAGCGCTGTTTGCAGCGCTCGGCGTCACGCTTGCCCGTGTCGCGGCGGCGTTCATACTCGCGATGGCCGCTGGATCCGCGATCGGCTATGCGATGGGGCGAAGTCCGGTTTTTGACCGCGTGGCCGATCCTTGGATCATCGTGCTCCTGAACCTGCCCGCGCTCGTCATCATCGTGCTCGCCTATATCTGGGTGGGGCTCAACGAAGCGGCGGCGATCGGCGCGGTGGCGCTCAACAAATTGCCCGTGACCGTCGTCACCATACGCGAGGGCGTGCGGGCGCTCGACACAAGGCTTGACGAAATGGCGCGGGTGTTCGGCTTTTCGCCGGTGAAGCGGCTCTCCCATGTCGTCGCCCCCCAACTTGCGCCTTATTTCGCCGCCGCGACCCGCGCCGGCTTGTCGCTCGTCTGGAAGATCGTGCTGGTGGTCGAACTGATGGGCCGGCCGAACGGCGTGGGGTTCGAAATCAATACCGCCTTCCAGTTGTTCGACGTTCCCCTGCTGCTCGCCTATGCCCTGCCCTTCACCGCGATCATGCTGATCATCGAAACGCTCTTGGTGCAACCGTTTGAACGTCATGTCTCCCGTTGGCGACCGCGCGCGGCTTGAAGCACGCGTCGTCAGAAAATCCTTCCGCGCCGCTTCTGGGCAGAGCGTTCCGGTCATCGCTAATCTTTCCTTTGCGCTCGAGGAAGGTGAGACCGGCGCGCTGATCGGGCCATCCGGGTGCGGCAAGTCGACGCTGATGCGCATTCTCGCCGGCCTCGATCGCAATTTCGACGGCTCAGTCCACATCCCGGCGAATGGCCGAGTGGGCATGGTTTTTCAGGAGCCGCGGCTTCTGCCGTGGCGCAGCGTCGAGGACAATGTGCGGCTCGCCGCGCCCGAAGCGAGTGAAGCCGAGGTCGGCGCTTTGTTCGCCGCGCTCGGCCTCTCCGACCACCGCACGCATTTTCCGGGCGAACTCTCGGTCGGCCTGGCGCGACGCGCAGCGCTGGCGCGCGCGTTCGCCGTTCGCCCGACCTTGCTGCTGCTTGACGAGCCCTTCGTTTCGCTCGACGCCCCGCTCGCCCGGCAGCTGCAGCGCGACCTGACGATGCTCGTGGAAAGCCGCGGCATCATCACCGTGCTCGTCACACACGACGTCGGCGAGGCGATTGCTCTCGCCGACCAAATCTTCGTGCTTTCCGCGCGCCCCACGCATGTGGTGGGCCAAATCCAGATCATGAGGCCGCGCGCGGCCATGAGTGACGAAGAGCGCAAAGCGGTCGCGGCGCGGATCGAGGCCCTTCGCGAGCCGGACTGAGTCACCCCGGCGCTCAACTGGCCTGTTCGATGGCCTCCAACGGCGGCGAGGCGCTCATGTCCCGGCGTGCGACTCTTACGGGTCATTTGTCGTCATACTTGATATAGGCGAACCGCTGATCGCCGGTGGGCGTCCCTTCGAGCGCGCCACCCTCTTTGCCGGGACGCCATGAGACGAAGTCCTCGATCTTGCGGGCCAGTTCGAAATCCTTGTCGGTGATTTCCTTGGCGCTATGATTTTGCAATTTTACTTCGACCCAAGCGTAGGACGCGGCGATATCCGGATGGTGCCAGGCAGCCTCCGCGAGGTGGCCGACGGCGTTGATCACCATCAGCGTGCCCTTCCAGCCAGAGGTGCGGAAAGTCCGTCTGATCCAGCCGTTTTCGTAGCGCCAGTGCGGGAGCTCGTGTTTGAGCCGCGCCTCGATCTCGTCCGGTTGATAGGCGCGCTCTTTCGAATCTTCGCTCATAACGTTCCTCCGATCAGCAGGCGGCGAGGCTGGCGCGACTTTCGGGGAAAAGGGCGACCGAGCCTCCGATTGCACTCAGACTCTAGAACAGCAGCGCTTCGACCGGCCGTTCGGGTCCAAACCCCGTCATTTTACCAGCGGGCAGCCGCCTTGGTCGAGCGGCCGGAAGGCGGCCTCCGGCGGGATCGTTTCGACCAGATCGTAGACGTCATACCGGCTCTTCGATTGTTGCGGCGCCTCGACCTTGAACACGTACATCGCGTGCGTCGCACGGCCGTCGGCGCGAACGACGACATGGCCGAATAGTGGATCGTCGATCGGCGACCTCTTCATTTCGGCCAGCACCCGGTCGCCTTCAATGGTTCCCGCCGCCTTGACCGCGCGCAGATACGCGAGCGTCGCCGAATAGGCGGCGGCCTGGTCCTCAGTCGGCATTTTGCCGCCCATCCGTTCGGCGAAGCGCGAGGCGAAGGCCCGAGTCGAATCATTGAGGTCCCAATAGAACGCTTCGGACAGGATGAGGCCCTGCGCCGCGTTGAGTCCAAGCGCATCGATGTCGGTGATCTGCAGGAACAGCGCCGCGAGCCGCCTGTCTGGTCCAACGATTTGGAACTCAGCCGCCTGGCGGATGGCGTTGATCGCGTCGGCGCCAGTGTCGGCAAGGGCGATCACTTTGGCGCCCGATGCTTGCGCCTGCAACAGATAGGAGCCGAAATCGGTTGCGCCGAGCGGATGCGATACGGAGCCAAGCACCGAGCCGCCCGCCTTGAGGATCGCCTCCGTCGCGTCGCGCTGCAAAGCCTTGCCGAGAGCATATTCAAAGCTGATGAAAAACCAGGTCGTGCCACCCGTTTTGGTGATCGTGCGCCCGACGGCCGAACCGAGCGCCCAGGTGTCGAGAGCCCATTGGACAGTGGTCCGCTGACAGAATTTTCCAGTCAGGTCGGATGTCGCGGTGGCGGAAGCGAGCATAGCGCGATTCTTCTCGCGCAGAAGCGTGTTGACGGCGAGGCCGACGCCGGAATTGGCGAGGTCGACGATCGCGTCGACGCCCTCCTCATCCACCCACCGCCGTGCGATCGCCACTCCGATGTCGGGTTTGTTTTGATGATCGGCGGAAACGATCTCCACCTTGAGGCCGCCGGCCTCCTTGGCGAAGTCCTCGGCCGCCAGCTGAGCGCCAACCAGCGACCCCTTGCCGACCTGGTCCGCGAATGGACCGGAGAAGTCGCTCAACACGCCGATCTTGATCATGTCGCCCGGAATTTGCGCGGACGCGGACGCGGCCAGGCCGGTGAGCCCGGCAACCGCGAGCGACGCGGCCAGGAGCGACCGCAGGAACCTTGCAGGCATGGGCGATCCTCCTATTCTGTCCATACACAAAATACCCGATAGCGCTGGACTAGCCTTTATACTGCGATGGCCCGGCCGACCGGACAAGCCTGGCAGCCAGAAGCCTCACCGATGTGCGACAATGGTCGCTGGGAAGGTATGAGGCGATGAGGGATTGCGAAGGCAAAGCGGCATCCGGGATCGCGGCCGACGCTGGCTGCGGACCGCGCGCGCCGGGCCACGCGCCGCTCGCCGCATGGGGGCTTGCCGCGTTCCTCATCTTCGGACCCCTCGCCGTTGGCGTCCGCTCGGCGGCTACGGCTGCACCGGGAGATCCGCCCAAGACCGTCGCCTTCCTCAACGTCCAGTTCCTGAACGACCATGAGGATCTGGAGCCGACGACCGATGCGGAGCGGGCTCGCCTTGCCTTGATCGAGTCCCTCTTCAAGGCGAAGCTCGAAGCTTCCGGGCGGTACAAATTCGTGTCCATCCCTGCGGAGGTCGCGGCAAAAATTGCCGCCGGTCCGGAGATCGGCGCCTGCGGCGGCTGCGAGTTCGCGTACGGCAAGCAGCTCGGCGCTGACGACGCCGCATGGATCGTCGTCCAGAAGGTCTCCGATCTCATCCTCAACATCAACGTCTACATGGGCGACGTCGCGGCGAGGAAGTTGACGTTCGTCCACAGCGTCGACATTCGCAGCGACACCGACGAATCCTGGAGCCGGGGCATCACCTATCTGGTGAAGAACTACCTCCTGCCCGTTCAGTGATGAACCCGGCTGCGAGTGCGGACGTTCGGACTCGACCTCGGTCGGGGGCGCCGAGCCAGTTCAAGTAAACGCCAGTAAACGCCAGTAAACGCTAGTAAATTTGCTAGCGTTTACTGGCGTTTATTTTTTCGAATTGGGACTTTTCAATGGGTTACGGCCGATTTAAATAAAAAAATTAGGTCCGTCACCGCCTCCTTTCCTCAGCGCCTGAAATCGCAACTTTCATCTCTTTCGTCCTCGCCGGCCCCGGACAAGGGGGGGTGCATTCGTCCAAGGGAAAATCTATAGCACACATTCGGAATCTCGTAAACAGATTGTCGCAGACGCTCTCAGACCCCCGCGATTTTTGGTCGTCCAAACATTCTGTCGGATGAGGCCTCCCGTGCGCGGCGCCGTTCAACTGACAACAGTCGGCTTGAAACGCCGCGAGGGGGGCTACGGGCACTGTGGGTCGCCTTGCCACGCGCTCTTTGCTATGGCAGGAAGTCGAACGCTTTTTCCGCGTCTCAGATGCTGCAGTAGCTCAGTGGTAGAGCACTCCCTTGGTAAGGGAGAGGTCGAGAGTTCAATCCTCTCTTGCAGCACCATCTAAACCTCTTGAAAACACTCAGCTTTTGGTGCTCCCTAAATTTGGGGACCGCGAACCGCAAATTGCGTACAGAAGCGCAACATAGCCGGGCGACTCGTGCGAAATCCGTGTGATCCGTTCCGGCGTCGTTCCGCCACGATTTTCCCGCCGATCTTCCCGCGCCGCTGGCAACGAGAGATGAAAGGAAAGATTTACTTGCCAGTTTGCAACCCGCCCTTATAGGTTCTCTTATAGGCGTTGCCCCACGCCCACGTTCCGCAGACGTGGGGCTTCGGGGGAGGCTATCCCCTCGCCAAGTCGGCCGTTGGGCGTCTCTTGCAAAGATTCGCGCCCAACGCCGACGCCGATCAACCCTCACTTTAACCAAGGCGGAAGTGTGTCGAGCCGCATCAATCCGGCATATCTTCGCATACGACGACGCGACCCTGCCGGAAACCCAGCATAACGTTTGATCGCAAACGTTCACGGTCAGTCATCCATAGCGAGCAGTCGGGATTTTAGGTCCGCCAAGTCCGCAATCATAGATTGCCTGACCGCTTTCGGATCGGGACTTGCAACGGGTGTAGACCCGTCAACATCAGCGATGATTTCGGACATGTCGTCGATCTGCTCTTTCAGAGCGGCAATCTTGCGTTCCAATTCATCCTTGTCCGACATGCAACATCCCCGTGACTACTCCGCGCATGATACCACCGATTGGACGCGGACCGCATCGGGACCGATTGATGAATTATCGCCGTGGATTTCTGCGCGCGTGGATCGCGCTGACCGTGATCTGGATCGCGTGGGTGGGAAGCATTGCGGCGAGCGGCGTGCTCAATTCCGATTCGTTTTGTCGCCTATTCAATCCGGGGCCGTGGTGCGATTTCAGGCCACCAGCCCAATTTCTCATTACGCTGGCGCTCGTCATTGGCCCGCCGATGGTTGTGCTGGTTGTCGGGGCGGCGGTGGCGTGGATCGCTGCCGGGTTTCGCTCTGGCGGGCGCAGCGGCGCCGGCCCCGCCCCATGACCTTGGCGAACATGCGGGAGTCAATGCGCCAGACCGCGTCCGCCCGCTGGCTGCTCGATCAGGGCCACGGCGCCGACGGTAGGATCGGCGCCGGATAGAACTCCGTCGCCGTCGAGCCCGAACTGCTGACGAAATAGTCCACGAGATTGGGGGCAAATTACGCCACGAGGGGCGTCCCGCCCATGCCGCCAGCGACGGCGACGACAAGGCTTTGCCGCCGCAGCCGCCGAGCGAATTTTTGGATGATGGTTGTAAACATCTCTGACCCATTTCCGGTCGCCGTGTCCGCCCTCTTGCGGGACAGCCGGGAGAATGGTCTGGCTTATGCTACACCGAGATTTCGGCGCGAGGCCATTGAGCTACGGTCGCAATACAAAGCGGATCGATACGCGGCCCGCGTGGCGTACGAGGGCGTGGGGCGCTACGCCGCCTCGTTAGCCATCGCCCGCCCGCTGTTCGGCGCCATCAGCGGCAGGCGCCAGGGGATTATGATGCGCCGCGGCCTCCGCGACGCCCCATGTTTTCCAAGGCGCGCAAAGCCAGCTGTCAGCCTGACGAGTGGAAATCGGCGCGCTCATACCTACATGCCTGCTTAACGCGGTGCGCCGGCCCTGAAAAGCTCTCAGCGGCGCCGCCCGCACGGCGCAGCCGCGGCTTCCCCCTTGCCGCGAGCCTTAGGCTGAGGGCTCGTCGCCGGCTCATTCCCCGTGAGTCGGCGACTCTCTCTTTGACACTCGGTCGAGGAAATAAGCCCGAAGTCCGCAGAGGCCCGGCGGCGCTTGGGAAGATAAATTTTAGCGCTCCGATAACCTTTGCGCGCCATCATCCGGCCATGTCGGACGCTACGGCAACGCCCGAGCCCAAACCGCAACCCTCGCTCTTCACGCGCCTGCGCGTTGTCGAGGCGGAACTCCAGACCATGAAAACTGAACTCATACGAGTTCCGGGTGATTGACTCGGCGGGGAAGGATTCTCAGTTGGATTTCCCGCTGGTAGATAGGAAAGCCATGATTCGCTGGGGGCGAGCATGGCGCATGTGGCCGGTCATCTGAGCGTTGCGGCATTGGAGGAGCGTTACGAAGCCAGCGGGGACGCGACGTCTTCGCGGCATTTCCAGACGATCTGGCTGTTGGCGAAGGGCCATACGATCGGGGAAGTGTCGGCGATGACCTCGTTTGGGAGCCGCTGGATCGAGCAGCTTCTGGAGCGCTACAACGCGCGCGGGCCTTCGGCGCTGGGCGATCTCCGGCGCGGCAACGGCGCGGTGGCGACTGTTCTGAGGCCCGAGGTGTTGGATCGGCTTGGCGCTCGTCTTGCCGATCCTCCGCCGGACGGCGGGGTTTGGACGAGCGCCAAGGTTGCGCAATGGATGGCGGGCGAGTTGGGCCTGGCGTCGCTCGCCGCGCAGCGTGGCTGGGAGGCGCTGAGGGCGATCGATTGGTCGATCCAAAAGCCGCGGCCGCGCAACCCCAAGGCGGCGACGCTCGAGGAGCAGGACGACTTCAAAAAAAAGTGGCCGACATTGTCGCCGAGGAAGCGGCGCGCCATCCCGACACGCCGATCGAGACTTTCGCGACCGACGAACACCGGATCGGCCTGAAGCCGGTGACGCGGCGAGTCTGGGCGCCTGTGGGCAAACGGCCGATCTCGCACGGCCACCATCGGTTCGAATGGCTTTATGTGACGGCCTTCGTCTCACCCGCCACCGGTGAAGTCTTCTGGTACGTCTCGAACGGCGTATCGAAGCCTTTCTTCGAGGCGCTGCTGCGCTTGTTCGCCGAGGAAGCCGGCGCAGGGCGCGATCGGATCATCGTGCTCGTGCTCGACAACGCCGGCTGGCACGGTGAAGCCGGCCTTGTCGTACCGGAAGGGGTTCGTCTCGTCTTCCAACCCGCCTATACCCCCGAAGTGCAGCCGGCCGAAACGCTCTGGACGCTGGTCGACGAGCCGATCGTCAACAAGCACATTCCCGACCTCGAAACGCTCGACGAGGTCATCTCCGCACGTTGCGCCGCCCTCGCTGCGGAGCGACAAAAAATCAAAAGCCAAGCCGGCTTCCACTGGTGGCCCAAAATCGCCAACCCGAGGTGATCACCAGGAAATCGTATTATACGAGTTCCGGGTGATTGAACTTCGGCGGGGAAGGATTCTCAGTTGGATTTCCCGCTGGTAGATAGGAAAGCCATGATTCGCTGGGGGCGAGCATGGCGCATGTGGCCGGTCATCTGAGCGTTGCGGCATTGGAGGAGCGTTACGAAGCCAGCGGGGACGCGATGTCTTCGCGGCATTTCCAGACGATCTGGCTGTTGGCGAAGGGCCATACGATCGGGGAAGTGTCGGCGATGACCTCGTTTGGGAGCCGCTGGATCGAGCAGCTTCTGGAGCGCTACAACGCGCGCGGGCCTTCGGCGCTGGGCGATCTCCGGCGCGGCAACGGCGCGGTGGCGACTGTTCTGAGGCCCGAGGTGTTGGATCGGCTTGGCGCTCGTCTTGCCGATCCTCCGCCGGACGGCGGGGTTTGGACGAGCGCCAAGGTTGCGCAATGGATGGCGGGCGAGTTGGGCCTGGCGTCGCTCGCCGCGCAGCGTGGCTGGGAGGCGCTGAGGGCGATCGATTGGTCGATCCAAAAGCCGCGGCCGCGCAACCCCAAGGCGGCGACGCTCGAGGAGCAGGACGACTTCAAAAAAAAGTGGCCGACATTGTCGCCGAGGAAGCGGCGCGCCATCCCGACACGCCGATCGAGACTTTCGCGACCGACGAACACCGGATCGGCCTGAAGCCGGTGACGCGGCGAGTTCTGGGCGCCTGTGGGCAAACGGCCGATCTCGCACGGCCACCATCGGTTCGAATGGCTTTATGTGACGGCCTTCGTCTCACCCGCCACCGGTGAAGTCTTCTGGTACGTCTCGAACGGCGTATCGAAGCCTTTCTTCGAGGCGCTGCTGCGCTTGTTCGCCGAGGAAGCCGGCGCAGGGCGCGATCGGATCATCGTGCTCGTGCTCGACAACGCCGGCTGGCACGGTGAAGCCGGCCTTGTCGTACCGGAAGGGGTTCGTCTCGTCTTCCAACCCGCCTATACCCCCGAAGTGCAGCCGGCCGAAACGCTCTGGACGCTGGTCGACGAGCCGATCGTCAACAAGCACATTCCCGACCTCGAAACGCTCGACGAGGTCATCTCCGCACGTTGCGCCGCCCTCGCTGCGGAGCGACAAAAAATCAAAAGCCAAGCCGGCTTCCACTGGTGGCCCAAAATCGCCAACCCGAGGTGATCACCAGGAAATCGTATCACTGGTCTCAGGGAGGATCATGACGCCCTGCGCGAGGACCGCGACGAGTGGCGCTGGCGGGCGGAGTATCTTCTGGCGGAGCGCAAGGAAGAGTTCGTTGACCGGTGGAGTTGGCGAATTGCGAAATTCGTGAAAGCTTCTGTCTGGCGCCTGAACGCGCTGCCGCAGGCACGCGAACTCGGGGCAGCCTTGGACCCGAACCCTACTTCGGATCGGCCGTCCCAAACTCGACAAGCCGAAGGATGACGGCGCTGTAACTCTCGCCGGGGCGCCGCATCGCCCTCATGCGATCAACCACAGCCGACTCGACCTGGATAAAGCACTGACCACCGTCGCGCTGCATGGGCCATCGCGCTGAACCTTTCGGCAGCGTCGAGGCGATGGCGTCGTAGGCCGCGTCCGAAAGGGCGATACGAATCATCGCTGCTCACCTGAGCCGAGCTGGGCGGTGATTTCATGGCGCGATCGCGGCAGCCTTGCGCAAAACGCGATTGCCGAAACCACCCCATTGCTTCGCCCAAACGGCCTTAGGTTTGTCGAGCGGGCTGCCGCCAGGATTTGAGCGAAAACAACATCAGCGACGCCGCGATTAATCCCGAGCCGACAAAGAATGTCGGGTTGATGGCGAAATGCTCATCCGCGATCCACCGCGACAGGATGAGCGACACCAAGGCGGTTAGCGCCGGGACCAAGTTCCAGAACATGGTGACGAAGCCGTTATCGCCGCCGGTGACCGTCAGCGAGATTTGATAGAAGACGCGCCCGACCGCCGAGGCGACGATCGTGCCGACGATCATCAAAATTATCGCCTGCAGTTGAACGAACTGCAGCTCATTTCGCCAATACAGAATTGCAAGGCAGCCTGGAATCAGAATCACGTTCGCGGTGAGGAAATTGGCCGCGATCGCCGCCGATTCGTTGTATTTGGCGAACCATTTGCCGACCAGCGTTCCCCCCAGCGCGGAACAGAGCGGGACGGGAACGGCGTAGACCCAGCTACCGTGGACGAAATTGTCGGCCAATTCGCTGAGCGCCGGCTTGTTGGCGTCGCTGAGTTGGCTCCAGGCGACGGCCATGGCGCCGATGAACGCGCCGGCGAAGCAGCCGAAGAACGTTGCCGACGATATCGGGATCGGCACCCGCGAGATGACAAGCGCCACCAGGGCGCCCCAGAACGGCGACAGGTTGAGGATCGCGGAGATGATAATCGGATGTGCGTTGCTGAGGCCAAAGTTATACAACAGCAGACCGCTCATGCCGATCGCGAATATGATCGCGAGCGGCCCGTAATTTGAGGGTTCACGAATTCAAGGCGAGGAAATCGCGGCGGCTGGGCGGGGGCAGGGTCAGAAACGGGATGGACACGAGAAGAGCGATCTGGGTCAGGCACACAAACTGCAAGGTGTCGAGATGCCTGGCGGCCGGAAAGGAAAAAGGCTCCTGTGACGCGTACAGGAAGGCGGTGATCACCGAATAGAGGCTTCCAAGCCGGTAGTTGATCGAGGACGCAGTCTGCGACATGCCAGACCCCCTGGATCCCCGCCGCCCGGCGCATCGCCCAACATTCAGGCTCGCTGCGCGGGCTGCCGCCAGGATTTCAGCGAAAACAGCACCAGAGACGCCGCGATCAAGCCGGAGCCAAGAAAAAACGTCAGGTCGATCACAAAGTGCAGGTCGGCGACCCAGTGCGACAGCGCAAGCGATATAAGAGCGGTCAGCGCGGGGACCAGGTTCAAAAACATGGTGACGAAGCCATTGTCCCCGCCGGTGACGGTGAGCGCGATCTGATACATGACGCGGCCGAGCGACGCGGCGACGATCGTGCCGAAGATCATCAGCAATATCGGCCCTAGCTGATTGAAGTTCAGCTCATTTCGCCAGTAGAGAATAGCAAGGCAGCCAGGAATCAAGATGACGTTCGCGGTAAGGAAATTGGCCGCGATCGCCGCGGATTTGTCATAGGCGGCGAACCATTTGCCGACGAGAGTTCCCCCCAGGGCCGAGGCTAATGGCACGGGAATCGCGTAGAGCCAGCTGCCGTGAAGGAAACTGTCCGCCAGTTCGCCGATGTTTGACATGCCCGCGTCGCCGAGCTGGCTCCAAGCCACCGCCATCGCGCCGATGAACGCGCCGGCGAAGCAGCCAAAAAAAGTCGCGGGCGAAATTGGGATTGGAACCCTGGATATGAACAGCGCCACCAGGGCGGCCCAGAACGGCGAGAGGTTCAGAATCGCGGAGATGATGATTGGATGAGCGTTGCTGAGGCCAAAGTTATACAGGAGAAGGCCGGTCAGTCCGATGGCGAAGATGACAGCTAGATAGCCGTAGTTGATTGGCTTTCGTAACAAGGCCACGAAATCTCGGCGACTGGCTGACCGGCTTATCAACAGCGGAATGGACACGAGCAACGAGACCTGCGTCAGGGCTACAAATTGCAGGGTGTTGAGGTGCCTGGCGGCCGGAAAGGAAAACGGCTCCTGTGTCGCGTAGAGGAAAGCGGTAACGACCGAATACAGGCTTCCGAGTCGGTAATTGATCGAGGACGCATTTTGAGACATGCCCCGAGCCCCTTAGCCTACGAGGGAACGAAACCCGCGGCTCTCGCTTCAGCCACAGATCGGCGCGTGGACGCCATTGACAGCCCTTTCCCAAGCCGATCCTATCGAAGCGGATGGCGATCGTCAGGACCCTTTCACTCTCGCTCGCGGCGATCGCCGTTCCCATAGTCGGATTCAGCATGGACATCGGAGAAACGGACCAGAGCGTTCTCTGCGGCGGGCGCGCGTACACGAGGATCGGTGTCCCGAATGGCGCATCTCCCTACCTGGAACTGACCGCTGACGGGGTGACCGGCCCGTTCCTGCTGGACTACGGCGCAACCGAAGCTCGCTGTCGGCGGGAGTGTTCTCGGGTCCGGACGGATCAATGCGAAAGGCGGCGATTTCGCTTCCCGGCATTAAAAGAGCGGATTTTCATCTCGCCCGCTACGACCTTCTGCTTCAACCGGGAAAAGGACAACTCGGGGTTATCGGCGATGATCTCCTGTCCCAGTTTACCGTCGAGCTGACAGAAAGCGCGGCTTTCTTGAGTCCGGAGTCGTGCCGACCCGAGGCGCTCATCGCGCGTCGCTTGACCCCTGTCAGCCAAAACGGCTTTTTCTCTTCCGATCCAGCCAAGATCAGCGCCGGGCTCCCCAATGTTCCGGTTGTCCTTTTGCGCCTGCGAGACGTTCGCGTCTGGGCGCAAATCGACACCGGCTACGAAGACTTCGTCTATTCCCACTCAGTCGACATCAACCAAGCTCTGTTTGACCGTCTCGTCGGAAGCGGGGTCAAGCTCGATCGGGTCAACGACATCGACATCTGGACATGCGACGGACGCGAGCACCGGCCTGTCTATCAAGTCGAGGGCCGCCCACTGACGATCGAAAACGAAAACGGGAAACAGATCGTCGAAACCGAGGATTTCCATTTGGTCGTCAAGCCCGCAAACACGTGCGGGGGGATCGCGGACATGGCCGAACCCGCAGCCCAGCTCGGCGCCTCGTTTCTGAGCCTTTTAGGGGACGTCATTTTCGATCCGAGAACCGCGACCGTCTGGGTGAGCGGCCCGCTGGGAGCGACCGGGGACGGCAAGGACAGCAAATAGATCGGTGAACTCCGCTGAACCGCGGCGCAGGTCAGTGTGCCGTTTGCGCTGCGATTGTCGCAAGCCGCGCGCCGACTGCCTCCAAAAGCAGCTCGTGCGCCTTTGCGGCGATATCCTCTATCGAGGGCGAGTTCGCGAGCAGCGTGCGAGCGCGGCCCACAATCTCCGTTTTCGTGGGAATGTGAGGCAGGTTGAATTCACTGAAGACTTCCATGGCGGCGAACGGCTGCGCGCGCGAAAGGCGTGCGCGCAGATCGGCTAAGCCGCTATTGCCCAGCGCGGCAGCGACCGCGGCCGCGATTCGCTCGGGGTAGAAGCTGTCAGCGACCTGCGAGGCGGCGCGACCGATGACCCGGGTTGCGAGCCGATGTTGGTTTTGCATGACCTCGACGGTCGGGCGCTTCAAATTCCACACCAGTCCGAGGCGCTCGAGCAGCGCCAGCAGATAGAAGGTCGGATCATATTCCCACCAGCGAAATCCCTGACGGGCGCTGCTTTGGAACGCATGATGATTGTTATGCCAGCCCTCGCCCATGGTGATGATGGCGAGAAGCCAATTGTTGCGGGAGTTGTCGCCGGTGATGTAGCGCCGCTTCCCAACGAGGTGGGCAAGGGAATTGATGCAGAAAGTCCCGTGATAGACCGCAACCGTGCTCCAGAAGAAGCCGACAATCAGTCCCGGCCAGCCGGCGACAGCCAAACAGATCACCGCGAGCGCGAAGGGCGGCGCTAATTCCAAGCGATGGAGCCACATCAGCTCGGGATATTGAGCGAAATCAGCCACCCGGGTGAAATTTGTCCTCTCCTGGCCACGGGAGAAGATCCAGCCGATGTGACTATAGATAAAGCCGGTGTGACGGGGCGAATGAACGTCGAGTTCCGTATCCGAATGGAGGTGGTGGTCGCGATGATTCGCCGCCCACCATAAGACGCTTTTTTGCGCCGTCGATTGCGCCACCACCGCGAGAACGAATTGAAAGGCCCGGCTGGTCTCATAGGCCCGGTGGGAAAAGTAGCGATGGTAGCCAGCCCCAATAGCGAAAATCCGCAGCCAGTAGAGGCCGACGCCAATCGCCACCGCCTCCAGTGTAACGCCTGTCCAGATCGCCGCGAAGCAGGCTAGATGCACGATCAGAAACGGTATGGTGGAGGGATAGACAATGTCGGTGGACGAATCCCGGTCCAGTGTCGGCTCCAAAGCTGAACGAGAATCCTGGCTCATGGAATGAACTACCCAATGGTCTGCGAACGATCAACGCCCGCTCATAGATTTGAACGGTAACACACTCGCAACCGGTCGGACCTAACAAAGTCGGACCTAACAAATATGAGTCAGCGGCGGCGGAGGCAAGGGCATCATCGTCCGCTTGCCTTGGCAGCTCATTGCAGCTCATTAACGCGGCGCTGAAGGTTTCCAAAGCAGAGGCCGCGGGCTTTTCTGAGGCGGAACGGGGGGCCGCGCGCTAAAATCGAAGCGCCGTGGAGCTCTAGTTGAACACTCGCAGAATCCGATTCGAGTTCGGATCGACAAGGACGCGGTGACCGTCAACCGTTGCAGAGCCCTGTCCCCCCGGCCGCTGCGTGACCGGAACATTCTGCGGCACGATCTGGCCGGAAATGACGGAGCCCGAATAGCCGGCGCGCGGACCCTGTTCGGTGGGGGCCGCATATGGCCGGGTCCCCACGGAAGGCCCGGATTGCGTCGGCGACGCGCTGAGATCTGACCCTACTTTCCCCCCCACCGGTCCGTCGGTCTGCGAAAAGGCGATAGAGGGGGTCGCCAAAACGGCGGCTATGAGAGCGATTTGGAAAGCGTGCATCGGAGTCCTCCATAACGGGATTCGGGAGCGAACGCGAGGCTTCGCCAATGGTTCCGATCTTTCGGCCGCGAAGAAGCGCGTTCACCTAAAGCGGAATACGCCACGCGTTACCGGCGCCGAATATTCGATCACGCAGTCCATCCGGTCAAGCGGAAGATAAGACCGGCGCGGGTCGCCGATCAGCACTATCGCCCCGCCGCTTGGCAAGCGCCGTGAGCCAGTCCATCGTCGCGTCGGCGTCGTCCCTCTCGCAGGACTTGGCGCTTTCGCCGCGTCGGCTTTAGTGGCCACAACGCTTGCAGCATCGCCGGCCAGCGCCACGGTTGCGAATACGACCGGCGTATCGGTCGACACCGCGAGCGGGGACACGGCGACCGCCACAGGGACGGCGTCCTCGAGCCTGGCCAGCCTCACCATCGCGCTTGACTCGATTTTCACGCTCACTGCAACAGCCGTTGGCTCGAGGTCGTCAGTGGACGGAACTCCATCGGCGACCGCGAAGTCCTTTTTTAGGCGATATCGCCGGCCGGGACGTTGTTCTCGGCGGTGTGGGCCTCAATCGCGGCGATGGCGAAGGCGTCGATGTCGGAGGCCTCGATCTCGGCCGCGCCGGCCTTGGCCGTCGCGATCCCATTCACCGTCCAAGACGCGTATTACTCTGCGTGGCCGAATTGGCCCGAGGTCACATACAACTTAGGCAGGAACTCCATCCAAGCAAATCCAAATAAAACCAAGCAAAATTGCTTGGATTTCCTTGGTTTTATTCGTCCGATTTGGGGCTTTTCAATAGGTTACGAGCAAAAAAATAAAAAAATCCGCCTCCGTCTTAACTCGCCCCGTGGGTTGTGCATCTCAAACAGCTTTTCTCCTTCTCCCGGCCCAGCGACCTCGCGAGGCGGATTCGATCGGTGGTCGAATTTGGCATCGCCGAGGATCATAGCCCTGACTTCTCTTTTGCGCAAGAAAATGTCGACGAATTCGCTAATTCCCTTAGCTGGCAACCGGCTCCCAGCGCTCCCTTCGGCCGCAGCCGTCCTCAGTAGCGCAGCGTTGACCACACCCGGCCCGATTGCGGACCTTACTCGTTGCGCAGAAATCAGGAATTTCAAGACAATATAAAAGCTCGCTCAGCGTTCTTTTCGCCAATAGACCAGCGTCATGGTCGTGTCTTCTATTTGCTCGTTTAGGCTATCCGGATAATCGAGACGAATAATTTCTTCGCTGATTTTCGGGATTTCAGGGAAATCCCCGATCACCTCCGAACCGACTATTTGAGAGCTTTCATAGTCATCTGGATCAATTTCGCCGTCAAATACGAAACGCAACTTTATTTCTTGCCCGCTCCAGCCGCACCTTACCTCTCGAAGAGCGGCGGGCACAGCGCCGAGCAAAGCTCGCTGAACTGAGAGCAGTAGCGTCTGGCGAAAGTTCGCCTCGATCATCGCGGCCGCGGGCGCAGCGGTCTCACGAATGGCTCGGTCCCCGAGCCAAGTCAGGCTCGCATCCTTTGCCGCGACATAAATGAACGTGTTCCAGTCTCGGACGTAGAGCCAGTTCGCAAACGCGTCCGGCGGAACAGACGGTAAAGCGGGTTGCTTTTCGGGTAGCTTATCCGTGAGAGGCCCTACCTCAATCCGAAGTGGCCCAGGCGATGTAATGGAATAACTTGGGTCAGGCGGATCCGAAACCCAGAAAAGCAAGCCGGACAGTATCACCTGAGCGCGGCGATAGGCCTCACGCTCTTCGTCGTCGCCGACCCAAATGTCGAGATCAAGGCGCACCGTCCGTTCGGCAAAGTCGATTGCGACCGTCCCTAGTTTGGCGTCATGCAGCCCGTTCGGGAGCAGGGCGTCTAGCTCGTCGAGTGTCATGCAACCCGCGTTTTACAGCAATGGGACCAACGCCCGGCGAAGATCCTATCGTGCATATCTCAAGAATTATGCCGGCAGTTGAAGGCGGGAGAACGTTCAATCACAATCCGTTATCGTGGAGATACAAATAAGTGGCCGGAAGCCGCATGCGTCGACAGGCCTGGACGGCTGGATTGCTTTCAAGAAAAAGGCGATCCGCGAACGCTCCGATTTGCCGCACCAATCCAGCCTCCCAAGAATTTAAGCCGTGGTCGGTGAGGCCTACAATCGTCCGCAGCCAACGAGGCGTCAGATCAATCGCGGCCCCTACCAGCAATGGCTGCACCGGCCTCAGCGGCAATGGCAGAATGGGCGCCGAGCGCATGATCGCTAGGAACTCGAACAAAATATCCGAGGGCTCCAGTTGATCGGCCATAGCCTCAAATCGCATTTCAAGCGCTGCTTCCGATGTCGGTGCGCGGGCGCCGTAAAGACTGGCAGCTAAGGTTCCTTCGGCATAGTAACGGTCGCGCTCCAAATCGGCGAGCGGTCGCACATATGTATGATAAGCCTGCAGAAAGCCGTATGCGGCCGTACCCTGAACCCAGTCGAGAAGCTCCGGGTCATTGGCGCGGTAGGCTTTGCCTGCTGGTGTCGAGCCGGCAATTCTATCGTGCATTTGGCGTATGCGGGCGATCATCGCCTCGGCCGTGCCCCGAGCGCCATAGATCGTAACCATGGCGGCAAGTCCTGTCCGCCGTAGTCGTCGAACTCGGATCGATGCGGAAGGTGGTGTGCTCCCACACACCGGTACGCACGCGCGGCTCGGCAAATTCCATTATCACAGACGCCACGCCGCCGATGAAAAGCGAGAGCGGGTTTTTGAACACACGCCACGAGATTGAGTCGGGCGACACAAGTGCGGCCTCGCCCGCAGGCCGCAAGAAATCGACGAAAGATTGGTCGCCCAGATCAAACAGCGCCCGCGTCGCAGCCTCCAAGCCGCTCCGTACTGGCCAAGGCAAGACGATCGGCTTAGTCACGGCAACATGACCCAACGCGGAAGTTCGTCGCGACCGATTGAATGTCGCGGATCGATCGTCATGCGCCATCTAAACGGCCGCTATAGTACGCGATTGGTCGGATCACGGTCGTCGTAGGCGGCGAAGACGCCCATCTTTCGAAGCGCCCGTGCAGGCGGACGGGTCACACCCGCCAGCGCAAAGCCGAAACCAGCGCGAACAGGCGCCGAGCCGTCGCCTGGTCGATGTCAATCGTGCCGGTGAGCCGCTGCGCCATCAGCTCGGCGCCTTCATTGTGCAGCTTGGTGCGTTCACGGTCGATCGCCTCGATCTGGCGCGGGCTTGAGGCTCGAATCGCCGAATAATAGGTCTCGCAGACGAGAAAATAGTCCTTGAGCAGCGGCCGGAACGGGGTCATCGACACTACGATCGTGGCCGCGCTCTCACCACTGGCGGTTCTGACGTCGAAGGTCAGCTTCGACTCCTCCTGCGAAATCTTGAGCGCATAGGGACCGTCGTCGCGACCGGGAACGCCAAAGGAATTCTCTTCGATCAGGTCAAAGATCGCCACCGCCCGCTCGTGATCGACATCGGCCGCGCCGCGCGGAATCGTCGCTTCGTCGAGGATCACCTCGGCGAGGCGATTGCGGCTTTTGGCCGGTTTGCGGCTCATGGGCGATTCGCGCGAAGCCGCAACGCGACCGAGCGTGCGTGAGCCTCGAGCCCCTCCGCCTCGCCCAGCGCGATCGCCGCCGGGCCGAGAGCGTCAAGCGAGCGGGCATCGCATTTGAGCACCGACGTGCGCTTCATGAAATCGAGGACGCCCAAGCCAGAAGAGAAGCGCGCCGAGCGCGCGGTCGGAAGGACGTGATTCGAGCCGCCGACATAGTCGCCGATCGCCTCCGGCGTATGCGCGCCGAGAAAGATCGCGCCGGCGTTGGCGATTTTGTCGCTGAGCGCCTCGGCGTCATGCGCCATGATCTCGAGATGCTCCGGCGCCAGCCGATTGACGAGCGGAAGGGCGGCCTTAAGCGACGGGCAGATGATGACAGCGCCGTTGTCGCGCCAACTCGCGCCGGCGATCCTGGCGCGCGGCAGGCTCTCAAGTTGACGATCCACTTCCACTTCCACCGCGCTTGCGAGGCTCGCGTCGTCGGTGATGAGGATCGACTGCGCCGCCTCATCGTGCTCGGCCTGCGCCAACAGATCGGCGGCGACAAAGCGCGGATCGGCGCTGCGGTCGGCCAGAACGACGACTTCGCTGGGACCCGCGATCATGTCGATGCCAACCGCGCCGAACACCCGCCGTTTGGCCGCCGCGACATAGGCGTTTCCGGGGCCGACGATCTTGTCGACCGGGGCGATTGTGCCCGTCCCATAGGCGAGCGCGGCGATCGCCTGCGCGCCGCCGACCCGATAGATCTCGTCCACGCCAGCGATCCGCGCCGCGGCGAGCGCCAGCGGATTGATACGGCCGTCGGGCGTCGGCATGACCATCGCGAGGCGCCGGCAGCCCGCGACCTTGGCCGGCACAGCGTTCATGATGACGGAGGAGGGATAGCTCGCCGCCCCGCCGGGAACATAGAGCCCGACCGCGTCGATCGGCCGCCACCGCCAGCCGAGCTTGACCCCGATCGGGTCGGTAAAGAAGAGGTCGGCGGGCTTCTGGCGCAAGTGAAAGTCCATCACCCGGGCGTGCGCGAGCTTGAGCGCTTGGAGCGCGGTTTTCTCGCAAGCCGTTATCGCCGCGTCGATCTCGGCGAGGCCAACTTTAAGTCCAATCCTGCCGACGTCGACGCGGTCGAAGCGCAGCGACAATTCGGCCAGCGCCACATCGCCGCGCTGGCGCACATCGTCGATGATGTCAGCGACCGTGAGGTCGACGTCGGCCGACGACTCGCGCTTGGCCGCCAGTAGCGCCGCGAAGCGCTGCTCGAAATCCGCCGACTGCATATCGAGCGCCACGGCCATCAGGAAAAGGAACTCTCCACGTCAGCTTTTGTCCGGCGCAAGCCCTCATCCGGCGAGCCCAGCCCGTCGAAAGACGGGCGTCTTTCGACGCCCTATGGCGCCACCTTCTCCCCGGGGGAGAAGGGTTGCCGCCGCGCCCCCACTCCCTGAGGGAAAAGGATCATCCCGCTCTCCCTCGGGGAGAGGGTTGGGGTGAGGGCCTCTCATACGCGAACTCACCTCAGGGCGCCACGCGCTAGGCGGCCGACGTGTCGGTCAGGGCGTGGCCGGGGCAGGCCTCGGCAGGGGCGCGCAGCGCCATGTCGCGGAGCTCGACCTCGACGCACTCAACTTCGAGGCGCACCAGCGCGCCGTGGGCGAAAGCAAGGATGATGATGCCGGCGGGCGGATCGGTCTTTTCGAACGCCACCGCCAACAGATTAAGCGTCGAGTCCGAATTGCTGTCTTCGAGGCCGAGATGCGAAACCTTCAAGACGCGATCGAACCTCAGCACGCTGGCGACGCGCTCCGCTGGTCCGGTCTTTGCGCCGACCCAGTCATAGCGCATGCCGGCGACGACGAACCGGCGCTGCCGCGGCAGCCAGGTCATGTCGGCGCGCTTCAGGCAGGTATTCTGCACATGCGCGGAAATGACGCCGAGGCCCTCCCGGTCGAGCGCGATCAGCTTGAGCGCCTGCCCATGAGCCGCCATCGGCCTAGCCCGCGAGTCGCGTGATGTCGGCGCCGCAGGCGCCGAGCTTCTCTTCCAGCCGCTCGAAGCCGCGATCGAGGTGGTAGACGCGGTTGACGATCGTCTCCCCCTCCGCCGCAAGGCCGGCGATGACGAGCGAAACCGAGGCGCGCAGATCAGTCGCCATCACCGGCGCGCCGCGCAGGCGCTTGACGCCGCTGACGACGGCGGTGTCGCCTTCGAGCTTGATGTGCGCGCCGAGGCGGGCGAGTTCCTGCACGTGCATGAAGCGGTTTTCGAAGATGGTCTCCTTGATGCGCGAGACGCCCTTCGCCCGCGTCATCAGCGCCATGAACTGCGCTTGCAGATCAGTCGGGAACCCCGGAAACGGCGCGGTCGTGATATCGACCGCACTGATGCCTGCGCCGTTGCGTCTGACGCGCACGCCTCGATTGTCGCTGCTCACCGTCGCGCCGGCTTGCGTGAGCGCGTCCAGAGCCTCCTCCAACAGGTCCTCGCTCACGCCCTCGAGCACAAGGTCGCCGCCGGTCATCGCCACCGCGGTCGCATAGGTTCCCGCTTCGATGCGGTCGGGCAGAACCCGATGATGCGCGCCGTTGAGGCGGGCGACGCCGTCAATTTCGATTGTCGACGTGCCGGCGCCCCGGATGCGCGCGCCCATCTTGTTGAGGCACGCCGCGAGATCCGCCACTTCCGGTTCGCAGGCCGCGTTGCGGATCAGCGTGGCGCCATGCGCAGTTGACGCCGCCATGATCGCGATGTGCGTTCCGCCGACCGTGACCTTGGGGAACTCGATCTCTGATCCAATGAGGCCCTTCGGCGCCTTGGCGACCGCGTAGCCGCCGTCGATCTCGATCCGCGCGCCGAGCTTCTCCAGCGCCATCAGCAACAAGTCGACCGGCCGGGTGCCGATCGCGCAGCCGCCCGGCAGCGAAACGCGCGCCGCGCCCATGCGCGCGATGAGGGGCGCGATCACCCAGAAGCTGGCGCGCATTTTCGCCACCATTTCATAGGGCGCGGTCGTGTCGACAATGGTGCGGGCGCGCAAATGCGCGGTCTGGCCCGTGCCGGTCTCCTCGCCGACGCGCTTGCCGTCGACCGAATAGTCGACGCCATGATTGCCGAGGATATAAGCAAGCTGGGCGACGTCGGCGAGACGCGGCAGATTTTCCAAGGTCAGCGTCTGATCGGTCAAGAGCGACGCGATCATCAGCGGCAGCGCCGCGTTTTTCGCCCCCGAAATCGGGATGGCGCCGTTCAGGGCCGCCCCGCCGCGAATTTGTATGCGATCCATCCCCGGTCCCTCTCACTCAAACTCAACCGCCAAAGGAACGCCGCCGCCCGCGACGCCCTCCGTCAGTCTCTCGGCTCGCCGGACGTCGGCGCTGTCGGCCCGTCCGGCGGCTGACTCTCCACCTGTCGCGCCCGGCTCTGCGCCTTGCGCCGCTTCAAATTTTCCTTGAGCGACGCGGCAAGGCGGATCCGCCTGAGATCCTCGCGCTTTGCCCGGGGTTCATCCGGGTTCATGCCGGGTCCTCATTCGATTGACGCCGCGATTCGGGCGCGTGGCCCTGGGCTTGATAGGGCCAAGGCCGATGGCGAAGCAAGCGTCGGCATCCTGATTGTCCGGCCGGCGTTCGGCCTTTTCGATCAGGCTGTCCGCGGCGGCGCGAGCCTCGCGGGTGATTTCGGCGCCGGCGAGCATGCGGGCGATTTCTTCCCGCCGCTCGGCCGCGTCGAGCCGCGAAACGCCGGTCGCGACCCGCTCGCCCGCGCCGATATCGCTTTTGACGATCCGATAGTGGTTCTGCGCCCGCGCCGCCACTTGCGGCGCATGCGTCACCGCCAGCACCTGAGCCCGCGCCGAGAGCCGCGCCAGGCGCTGACCCATCGCGTCGGCGACGGCGCCGCCGACGCCGGTGTCAATCTCGTCGAAAACGAGCGTTGGCGCGGTGCCGCGCTCGGCCAAGCGCACCTTGATCGCGAGCAGGAACCTTGCGAGTTCGCCGCCCGACGCGACTTTCATCAACGGCCCCGGGCGCGACCCGGGATTGGTGCGAACGAAGAACTCCGCCCGATCATAGCCGCTCGGCGAAACAAGCGTCTCATCGCGCTTCAAGTCGACGCTCAACTCAGCACGTTCAAGCTTGAGCGGCGCCAATTCGGCGCTGACCGCTTCTTCCAGTTCGCGCGCGCTTTGGCCGCGCGCGGCGCTGAGCGCGCCTGCCGCCGCCGCATAGGCCTCCGCGGCGCTTTTCACGGCCGCCTCAAGGCGACCGACCTCGCTGCGGCCCGCGGCGAGAGCGGCAAGGTCGTCGGCGAATTTTTGCGCCAGCGCGGGCAGGTTTTCGATCGGAACGTTGTGCTTGCGGCCCATCGCCCTCAGCGCGAACAGGCGCTCCTCGCAGCGCTCAAGCTCCTGGGGATCGAAGGCGCTGGCCTCGAGCGCCTCCTCGACCTCACGCGTAGCGCGCTCGAGCGCATCGATCGCCTCGTCCAGCGCCTTCACGCTCGGCTCGAGCAGCGCCGGCGCCTGGGGCAGGCGGCGCTGCAGCCGACGCGAGAGAGAAAGCAAGAGCGGCAGGATAGCGGCTTCGCCGGTCAAGTGATCGCGCGCGTCGCGGATGTCGGCGGCGACCTTCTCGCCCTGCATCATCGCTTGCCGGCGCGCGGCAAGCGCCCCTTCTTCGTTCGGCTGGACGGCGAGGCGGCTAAGCTCCTCATGCGCGTGGGCGGCGAACTCCGCTTCGGCCTCCGCCGCCGCCACCCTGGCGCGCTCGGCCTCAAGCGCGCGTTCGGCCTCCCGCAAGGCGGCGTAAGCGCGCTCGGTCGCGGCGGCGAGCGTCTCCAGCCCGCCATAGGCGTCGACCAGCGCGCGATGGGTCGAGGGATCGGTCAGCGCGCGCTCGTCGTGCTGGCCGTGGATCTCGACCAGCGCCGACGCCAGCGCGCGCAGCGCCTGGGCGCTGACGCTCCGGTCATTGACGTAAGCGCGGGTGCGTCCGTCGGCGAGCTGGACCCGCCTCAGGATCAGCTCGTCGCCGATCTCAATGTCCTGTCCTTCAAGCAGCGCATGGGCGGCGTGTCCCTGCGCCAATTCGAACGTCGCCGTCACCTGGCCTTGCGCCTGGCCGTGGCGCACGAGGCCCCCGTCTCCGCGCGCGCCGAGCGCCAGCGCCAGCGCATCCAAAAGAATGGATTTCCCCGCGCCGGTCTCGCCCGTGAGAATCGTCAGCCCAGGCGCGAATTCGAGATCCAGTTGATCGATCAACACCACATCGCGAATGGAGAGGCGCGAAAGCATCAAGCGGCCTGATCAGGACGGAACGACCGTGTGCCAGATCTTCGAAATCCACGACCCGCCATTTTCCTGCGGCGACAGCCCCTTGCCTTTCAGGAGGTTGTAGGCGTCATGGTACCACTGGCTGTCCGGGAAATTGTGCCCAAGCACAGCGGCCGCAGTCTGCGCTTCGTCGGTGATTCCGAGACCAAGATAGGCCTCAACCAAGCGATAGAGCGCTTCCGCCGCATGCCGGGTCGTTTGGTAATACTGAAGCACATTGCGAAAGCGATTGATGGCGGCAGTGTAATTCCGGCGGTTCAGATAAAACCGCCCGATCGACATTTCCTTGCCGGCCAGTTGATCCTCGGTGACCTGGATTTTGAATTTCGCGTCTTCAGCATATTCCGACTTCGGGTATTTTTGCACGACAGACTGGAACGTCTCCAGCGCTTTCGCCGTCTTTTCTTGGTCGCGCGATATATCCGGTATCTGCATGTAATACGAATTGGCCTGCAAGTACAGAATGTAATCCGCTTCGGGCGAGTTCGGATAGTCCTTGAGATAACGGTCGGCCGACGTTTCGGCGGTTGTGTAGTCGCCAGCCTGATAGTTGGCGTAGGTCGTCATCAACAGGCCCTTGCGCGCCCAATCCGAGCTTGGGTATTGCTTGCCAAGATCGGTGAATTTCTTCGCCGCCTCGGCTGGCGAGCCATTCGCCAGTTTCCGCAGACCCTGATCATAGGTCTTGCTCGCCGGAACGTCCGGCGTGACCTCCATCTTATATTTTTCACCGCCGAAGGGATTGAACTGGTCGAATCATCGAGCAGCCCGAGCCGGCAAGCGCAATGGCGATGAACGCCGCGCAGGCGATCGAACGGCGCGCGAGTCGCTTCCGATCGTTGGACGAAAGTGCGTCAGAGTTCGACGTCGGCCATGCTTCAAGGACTCGGTCGGTTGCGGGCGGGGGAGCGCCATTTCCGCCGTTCGGCGGAGCGGCTCATTTAGCGCACTCGCGACGCGCGCGCCAGATTTTCGTCCAAGCGCCGATGGCGCGGTCAGCCGCGCATCGGAACGAGAAAGCGGGGCGAAAACGCGGCCACCAGCGGGCCGCTCAGAGCGGTCAATCGGCGGCGGCGAACGCCGCAGCTCCGACGGGCACATGCGCGCCGCCAACCCGCGCGCGGATTGCGGCTGGCGCCGATTGCGCTTCGAGAAACTCATAGGCTGAGCGATGCGCGAACAGCGCCTCGAGCGCCATTGCGTTGAGCTTGTGTCCCGGACGATAGGTTCGGTAGAGGCCGATGATCGGCGCGCCCGCGAGCGACAAATCGCCGACCGCATCGAGCGCCTTGTGCCGCACGAACTCGTCGGCGTAGCGCAACCCTTCCGGGTTGAGGATGGCGTCGCCATCGATGGCGACCGAATTCTCGAGCGAGGAGCCCAGCGCGTAGCCGGCCCGCCACAACGCCTGAACGTCGCTGACGAATCCGAACGTGCGGGCGCGGGCGATATCGCGCCGGAAAGTCGCCGGATCAAGATCGAACACCCGGCGTTGGCGGCCAATCGCCGGCGATTTGAAGTCGATCTCGACGTCGAGGCGGAAGCCGCTTTCGGCCGGCAGGAATTCGGCGAAGCCGCCGTCATGATCCACGCGCACCGGCTTGACGATCTTGAGATAGCGGCGCGAACGCGCCTGCTGGACGACGCCGACCGAATCGATCGCCCGGACAAAGTCGACGGCGGAGCCGTCCATGATCGGCGTCTCCGGCCCATCGATCTCGACCAGGACATTGTCGATCCGAAGCCCCGAAAGGGCCGCCAAAAGATGCTCGACGGTCGAGATGCTGGCGCCGGCGGCGTCGCCGATCGTGGTGCAAAGCGAGGTCTGCGTCACATTGGCGCTCTTGGCCTCGAGCAGGCGCTCGCGTCCGCCGGGCAATCCCGTGCGCAGGAACGTGACCCCGGTGTCGACATGGGCAGGATGAAGGATGACTTGAGCAGGCGCCGCGGAGTGTACGCCTACGCCTTGGATTGCCACCCGATCGCGCAGCGTTGTCTGATGACCCAAACCGCATCTAACTGCACCCGGACTTTCGCCCGGCCCTGATTCGCGACGTCGGCTGCGATGAGAAGCGCTCACGCTCCACACCGCGTTGCTACTCAAAGCTGCCGATCGTCGTCCGCCCGCCGCCGCCAAAAAGTCCCGCGACAGCTCCTGAAAAGCCAGACTAGGGGCGGGTCCCCGTCGGGACAAATCACCTTTAGTGAACAAAAGTTACAACGCCCGCGCAAACATTGTCCGATATTTTTCAATACTTTAGCAAGTTTACCAACCGTTAACCATGTGCATAACTTACGGCTTCGGACCGGCCCCGGCCGCAAAGCCAGGGCTCCACAATCGGCCGAATCAATTTTGCTGCCGACGCAAAAAAGCCGGGATGTCGAGATGATCGTCTTCGGAGACCGGAGGACGGGGAACGGGCCGACCATGCGGGTCGAGAGCGCCCGCGGGACGCACCGGGTGCGGGCGAGGCTGAGGGCGGGCAGGATCGGCCGGAGCCGAAGCATGGGGCCGCTGTAGCGGCGTTACCGGCGCCGGAGGCGCCGCGGCGCCCGGCGTGGCAGCGGACTTCGCCATCGTGGCGCGTGATGCCGAATGCGGCCAGCTTCTCCAACAGCGACCGGCGGCGCGTTTCCGGCGCGGGGAGCGCGTTTTGCGCGTCGCGCATCACGCGCAATTGGTTCTGCGCCAGTTGCGGCAGGTCCTCGATCTGCGGCATGCGGGGCGAGCGAACGACCGGCTGCTCCGGCGCTGGCGGAACGAATTCCTCGTGCGCCAATTCGTCCGCTTCGAGGCTGGGCTCGATTGGGTCGGGGAACGCTGCGGCAGGCACAACTGCGTCCTCATGGCTGAGCGTCGCAGCTGCGAGCCCAGCCGGGTCAGCCTGGACTAAAGCCGGACGAGCTGAGCGATGCGGCGTGAAACCGCGCGGGCGAGCGAACGCTTCGGCCCTCGGATGGGCGTTGACCGGCTCGATCTGTCCGATCGCCTCCTGATCGATGCCGGTGGCGACGACCGAGACGCGGACGACGCCATCGAGCGCCGAATTGAAGGTGGCGCCGAGGATGATGTTGGCCTCCTCGTCGACCTCCTGGCGGATGCGGCTCGCCGCCTCGTCGACTTCGTACAGCGTGAGATCATTGCCGCCGGTGATCGAGATCAAGAGGCCGCGCGCGCCGCGCATCGAAGTCTCGTCAAGCAGCGGATTGGCGATCGCAGCTTCGGCGGCCTGCACCGCGCGCTTGTCGCCTGCGGCTTCGCCGGTGCCCATCATCGCCTTGCCCATTTCGCTCATGATCGAGCGCACGTCGGCGAAATCAAGGTTAATAAGTCCTTCCTTCACCATCAGGTCCGTGATGCAGGCGACGCCGGAATAGAGAACCTGGTCGGCCATGGCGAAGGCGTCGGCGAAGGTGGTCTTTTCGTTGGCGACGCGGAACAGGTTTTGGTTTGGAATGATGATCAGCGTGTCGACCGCCTTCTGCAGGTCGGAGATCCCGGTCTCGGCGACTTTCATGCGCCGCCCGCCCTCGAAGTGAAACGGCTTGGTGACCACCCCGACGGTGAGAATGCCGAGTTCGCGCGCGGCTCTGGCGATGACTGGCGCGGCGCCTGTGCCGGTGCCGCCGCCCATGCCGGCGGTGACGAACACCATGTGCGCCCCGGCGAGGTGATCGCGGATCTCCTCGAGCGCCTCCTCTGCGGCCGCCTTGCCAACTTCAGGCTTGGATCCGGCCCCGAGGCCCTCCGTGACCTGAAGGCCCATCTGGATGATGCGTTCGGCGCGGGACGACGTGAGCGCCTGCGCGTCCGTGTTGGCGACGATGAAATCGACGCCCGACAGGCCCGAAACGATCATGTTGTTGACCGCGTTGCCGCCGGCGCCGCCGACGCCGCACACCATGATGCGGGGCTTCAATTCCCGGAGTTCGGGCGCTTTCAGGTTGATCGACATGCTTGCCTCATTGGTTGGACGCCCGCCGGCGCCGATTGGAATGCGTGTTTTCCCTTCACCCACGCCCTCGCCTCCGGCGAGCGCCTCTTACGCGCCTTAGAAACTATCCTTCAGCCACCGCCCGACCCGCGCCGCGTACCCGCTTTCGCCCTGACGCTGACGCGTATGCGAGCGCGTGATTTCGAAATATTCGAGGCCGGCCATTTGCGGATAAACCATGAGACCAACCGCGGCGGCGAAGGAGGGGCTCTTGCCGGATTCCGGCAGCCCTTCGATCCCGAGCGGCCGCCCGACGCGCGCCTGGCTGGAGAGGGTCGTGCGCGCCAGTTCCGGCAACCCCGTCAACTGGCAGGCGCCCCCCGTCATCACCAATCGGCGGCCGGCCTGAGCCGCATGGCCCGACGCCTTGAGCCGGTCGCGCACAAGTTCGAGAATCTCCTCCACCCGCGGGCGGATGATGCGGACGAGTTCGGACTTCGGCAGGTGGCTTGGATGATCCCCGTCGTCGCCGAGCCGGTGGGTGGCGATGGTCTCCCGATCGTCCGACGGCGAGGCGATGCAGGCGCCGTACAGCGTCTTCAGACGTTCGGCGTCGCTGACCGAAATGTTGAGCCCGCGCGCGACGTCCCGCGTCACGTGGATGCCGCCAAGCGCCACCGCGTCGACATGGATGAGCCGCCCGCCAGCGAACACCCCGACCGTCGTCGAGCCGCCGCCGAAATCGACCACTGCGGCGCCAAGCTCCGCCTCGTCGTCGACCAGCGTCGAGAGGCCCGTGGCGTAAGGCGTCGCCACCAAGGCCTCGACCCGCAGATGGCAGCGTTCGATGACCAGCATCAGATTGCGCGCGGCCGCCGAATCACAGGTGGCGAGATGAAGGTCGACGCCAAGCTCGTGGCCGACCATGCCCTTGGGATCGCGCACGTCCTTCATTGCGTCGAGCCGGAAGGCGGTCGGAAGGGCGTGCAGGATCGTCCGCCCGGGCTCGGCGTTCACGGCCGCCGCAGCCTCGAGCACGTGGTGGAGGTCGTGCTCGGCGACGGTCTTGCCGCGCAACGTGGCGTCCGCGCGGTGGCGGCGCGAGGCGAGACGTCCGCCAGACATGTTGACGATGACGCCGGCGACCTCGACGCCCGCCATGCGCTCGGCTGCGTCGATGGCCAGCCGCGCGGCATGCTCCGCCGCGTGGAGATCAACCACCGCGCCGCCCTTCACGCCATTCGAGCGCTGATGGCCGATGCCGAGCACTTTGCACCGGTGGGTGCGCCCGCGCAGCGCCTCCGACGGCTCCATGGGCGTCAGGCGGGCGATCAGGCATACGATCTTGGAAGCGCCGACGTCGAGCACCGAGAGAATGGCGCTTTTGCGGGCCGGGATCTGGCGCATCCGTGGGGCGAGCGATCTCAGGCTCATGGCTGGGCGCCCTTCTTGGCCGGGTGGGCCTCCGCCCAGGCGGTAACCGCATCTTCGGTCAGCCGCACGAATACTCGTCCCGGAACCCGGAAATCGAGCGCCAGCATGTCTTTGTCCAAGATCCGGGACTGGCGTTGAAGGCTGAGAAGGTCGGTGATCGCAGCTTGAGGATTGTCTTCGGGCAGCTTGACGTCGACGCCCGACTTCAGCCGCAGATTCCACCGCCGCTGACCGACCAGGACGCCAGCCTCGACGCGGGGCTTCAATTCGTCCATCGCATCGAGCAACCCGACGTATTCGCGCACACGCGCATTCGCGCCTTCGCCGACGACAAACGGCAGATCGGCGTACCGGCCGTCGCTGACCTCGTCGATCGGCGCCCCGTCGGCCGCGATTGCGCTGACGTCTCCGTCCTTTTGCCAGACGGCGTAAGGCGTGCGCTCGACGATCTGGATGACGATCTGGTTGGGGTAAAGCTTGCGCACGCTCGCCTGCTTGACGAGCGGATCGGCCTCGAGTTTCGCCCTCGCTTGGGCGACGTCGAAAAACGGCAGCGATCGGCTGGCGTCAATGCCCGCGATCGCGAGGATCCTGGGTTCGCTCATGTGGGTCGCGCCGGAGACCGTGACGACAGAGACGCCGAGGCCGAGAGACCGCGCGACCCAATCGCCAGCGTGGCTCGCTTGCGCGACGACCCCATCGAGCTGGCCGCCTCGCTCGGCGCCCAGAAGCGCCGCGCCGAGGAGAACGAAGACCGTCAGCACGATATCGAGCTTGCGCGGCGCCGGACGATCCAGGCGAACGCGCCAGCTCAGCGACGCCCGCGCCGCCCGCTCGGCGCGCAGCAGCACCTTGTGCGGAGGCCCTTCGGGCGCAACCGGGGCCAGAGACGGCCGCGCCGCCTTTACCCATCCGAGCATTCCGCTCAACCTTCGCACGACCCGTCCTCCAGCATCCGGGCGCCTGGCTTATTCAACGAAAAGCCGGCGTGGGCGGTCCGTTCCGGCAGGGACGACGTCGCCGTCTACCCCGGCCGAACATTGGCGCGGCTGACGCCGCGACAACTCAGAGCCGATAGGCTCCGGCGCGAAGTTGTGGGCCTTATAGTAAATATTCGGTTTAAAGAATCCTCCACGGGATGGCGTACGAGTCGCCCTTTGAGTCTTTTGCGTCATTTTCCGCCAACGCTTGGGAAGCGGGAGGGCGTACGCTTAGACTGAGCAGCCGATGATGAAAGCCGCGACGGCGGTGATTCGGACCGAGGCGCGCCGCCCGCTCGGTCAGCCGGTCCGTGCTTAAGACCGCGAGTGGCTTCATCGCCCGCCGATTCCCTAACATTGCGCAAAAACGCAGAGTTAAGGCACGATTAAGTCCAAGGGCTTAACGATGCGTTAACCCAAGCGAATCGGACGGCGGAAAAGCCCAGGGGCGCGAGCTCGGATTGTCCACAAGCCTTAAGTTTTTCCGTCTAACCTCAGCTCGCGCCGATTGGTAGCCAGCCCGCGCCCCATCCACGGGAAATCCGATGTCCGAACAAGCCGACTTTGCGCTCAAGCCCGGCGTCCGCCGGGGCGACAGCGCCTTTCTCCTCAATCAGGGGCGACATCGCCTAGCCTTCGATCCCTTTCCCGGCCGATATATTGCGCTCGCCTTCCTCGGTTCGACCGCCAACCCTGCATTTGAGGCCGCGCTCGTGGCGTTGGAGGCTAACCGGCGCCTCGTCGACGAAGGCAGAGCCGCGTTCTTCGCCGTGGGCGCCGAATCCTCGGGGCCGGAGATCGCGCTCGAGGCTCGATTTCCCTCGATCGTGTTTCTGTGGGACAGCGACGAGATGGCGCGCGCCTTCGGGGCCGGCCGGGCTTATGTCATCCTCGACCCGATGCTGCGCGTCGTCGACGTCGGCCCCTTGGACGACGGGGAGCGGGCGCTGGCGCGGTTGGACGAGTTGCTTTCGCAAAATAAGGCGCCCGGCCCCTGCCCACCGGCGCCGATTCTCACCTTGGCGGATGTTTTCGAGCCGGAACTCTGCGCCCACCTCGTCGCCTGCTTCGAGCGCGGCGGCGGGACGGACAGCGGCTTCATGCAGGATGAGGGCGGACGGTCTGTCGAGAATTTCGACGACAGCTGGAAACGTCGACGCGATTTCCATCTGACCGACCCGGGGCTTATCGCCAATCTGCGGGCGCGCGTCGGCCGACGGATCTGCCCGGAGATCAAGAAAGCGTTTCAGATGCGGCCGACTCGAATCGAGCGCGACCTTGTGGCGCGCTACGACGCCGAGACCGGCGGGCATTTCGGTCCGCACCGCGACGACACCGGGATCTCGGTCGCGCACCGCCGCTTCGCGGTCTCAATCAATCTGAACACGGATTTCGACGGCGGCGAGATTTCGTTTCCCGAGTACAGCCCCCGCGCCTTCAAGGCTGCACCCGGAACCGCGATCGTATTCTCCGCTTCGATTCTCCACCAAGTGTCGCGCGTGACTCGCGGCCGGCGCTATGTGTTCCTCACCTTCCTTTTTGACGAAGAGGCCGAGCGGGTGAGACAGGCGAATTTGAAGGCGACGCAAGAGGCGCAGCGCGAGCCTCAACTGGCGAGCGCATAATCGGCGGCGGCGGAACTACGCCGGGCTCGCCTTGGGCCTCGGCCCGCCCGTCGCCCAATCGAGAAGTTCGACCGTGTGAACGACCGGCACAGTGGTTCCGCTGGCGATCTGAGTCAGGCAGCCGATGTTGCCCGCAGCGATCAGATCAGGCGAGGTGGCGCTGATATTTGCGACTTTTCGGTCGCGGAGCTTACGCGCGATCTCCGGCTGCAGCAGATTGTATGTGCCGGCCGAGCCGCAGCACAGGTGCCCTTCGGGCGGGTCGAGCACGACGAACCCCGCTTCCTTCAACAGCCGCTTCGGCTCATCGCGGATTTGCTGCCCGTGCTGCAGCGAACAGGCGCTGTGGTAGGCGACGCGCTGCCCGGTCGGATTGACGTGAGCTTGCAGCCCGATTTCGCTCATGAGCTCGGTGACGTCTCGCGTGAGCGACGAGACGGTCTGCGCGGCCTCTGCGAGTTCGGGATCGTTCCGGAGCACGAACCCATAGTCCTTGACCGTCGTGCCGCATCCAGATGCATTGATGACGATCGCATCGAGTCCGCCATTGGCGATCTCTCTCGTCCAGGCCAGGATGTTCGCGCGCGCATGGTCACGGGCCCCTTGTCCGAGGTGGTGGGTGAGCGCGCCGCAACATCCCGCGCCTGCGGCGACGACAACTTCGCAGCCATGGCGGGTTAAGAGCCTGATCGTCGCCTCGTTGATCTGCGGCGCCAGAACCTGTTGGGCGCACCCGCTCAGCAAAGCGACCCGCCGCACTCGCTGCCCCTCGCTCTTGAACACCTGCGGCCGGTCGACAGGCGAAGCGCGCGGTAGCCTCGAGGGAACGAGCGCAAGCGCCGCTTTCAGCCGCTCCGGCAGAAGCGGGCCGAATGGCGCGCCCAAGCGGGCCACCCACAGAGACGTGCGAAACAGAGTTGGGCTGGGCAGGACGATCCCGAAGACGCGCCGTAATAGCCTATCGAACCACGGCCGCTTGAACGTCTTCTCGATATGATGCCGGGCATGGTCAACAAGATGCATGTAATTGACGCCCGACGGGCAGGTTGTCATGCAAGACAGGCAGGAGAGGCAGCGGTCAATATGCTTGACGACCTCGGGTGTGGCCGGGCGGTCGTTCTCCAGCATGTCCTTGATCAGGTAGATGCGTCCCCTCGGGCTGTCGAGCTCGTCGCCGAGAAGGACATAGGTCGGGCAGGTCGCGGTGCAGAACCCGCAATGCACGCAGGCGCGCAAGATCTTTTCGGATGCGTTGACTGCGGGATCGGCCAGTTGCGCGTCGGTGAAATTCGTCTGCATCAGGGGCCTTCCTGCATGCGTCCGGGATTGAGGACGCCGCGGGGGTCAAATCCGCTTTTCACGCGCGCGGTGAGCTGAGCGAGCCCGGCGCTCAAAGGCTCGAACACCGGCACCGAGGCGCGAACGGCTTCCGGCGCCACGACCAGAGTGGCATGACCGCCCGCTGATTTGACCAGAGGACGAACGATGCCGGCGCCCGCGTCGGGGCCGGCCTCTGCGGGATCGAGACTCAACCAGATCAGTCCTCCGCCCCAATCGAAGTAAAATTCCGCAGACGCCAGCGTGGAGAGAATCGAATGCGCGACGGACGGCGCGTGGTTCGGCGTCGGACAGAGCCGCCAAACAATGCGCGACCCTTGCGGGAGACATGGCTGAACGGCGCCGACCTCCGACCAGAAGGCCTCAGTCTCCTCATCGTTGAGACGCGCGCCTCGCCCGATCAGAGCCTCGAGCGCGTTGGCGCGATAGGCGACCGACGGCCGCGGGCCTTCCAGCCGCATTGCCGTCACTGCGCCGAGCCCTGCCGCCACTGCGCGGCTCTTCGAACGGCGCGCTGCGGACGCTGGCAAATGCGCGGCGCCGGATACCTCGAAGGGCGAGTTCAGCGCATTCGCCAAGACGGGGATCGCGACCTGGTCCGCAAGCCCATGCAGCACGATGGTGCACGATGTCTCGGGCTTCGGCATAACTTTGAACTCAACTCGGTGAGCGCCGACAGCGTGCCATAGGCGCCCGTTTGCAATTTGCACATGTCGTAGCCAGTGACGTTCTTGACCACCTTGCCGCCGGCTTTCCAGATTTCGCCGAAGCCGTTCACGCCGGAAAAGCCGAGGACGTAGTCGCGCGCCGATCCTGCGCGCACGCGCCGCGATCCGGCCAGATTGCAGGCGATCACGCCCCCCAGCGTTTGCTCGCCTTGCGCGCCGAGAAGGGCGCGCCAGTCGGGCGGCTCGAAAGCCAGCATCTGCCGCGTCTTGGCAAGCTCGGCGTTGATCGAGTCAAGCGGCTCGCCCGGGCGCGCCGTCAAGACAAGCTCGGCGGCCTCGTAGTCAACGATTCCCGAGAGTCGCGAAACGTCGAGAACGTGATCGGTTTTCATCGGGCGGCCGAGCGCGCGCTTCGTGCCGCCGGCAACGATTTCGAGAGTGTCGCCCTCGGCGGCGACCCACGAAATCATCTCCGCGATTTGCTTGGCGTCCGACGGTTGCAAAACCGACACTGTCGCTCCTGTCAGAAGCGCGGCAGGTCGGGAAACGCGACATTGCCCGCGTGCACATGCATGCGGCCGAGCTCAGCGCAGCGGCAAAGCTGGGGAAACACCTTGCCCGGATTGAGCAGCCCCTCCGAATCGAAGGCGCATTTAAGTCGTTGCTGCTGATTGAGGTCGATCTCGTTGAACATCGCGTCCATGAGATCGCGCTTCTCAACGCCGACCCCGTGCTCGCCCGTCAGAACGCCGCCAACGCGCACACAGAGCCTGAGGATCTCCGCGCCAAATTCCTCCGCCCGGTCGAGTTCACCGGGCTTGTTGGCGTCGTAAAGGATCAGTGGATGAAGGTTGCCGTCGCCAGCGTGAAAGACATTGGCGACCCGCAATCCGAACCGTTCCTGCATCTGGTTCATCTGCTGAAGAACGCGGCCAATCTCTCGGCGCGGAATTGTTCCATCCATGCAATAATAGTCCGGCGAGATTCGGCCAACCGCCGGGAAAGCCGCCTTTCGCCCAGCCCAGAACAACAACCGCTCCGCCTCGGACTGGCTGGTTCGACAGCTCGTCGCCCCGTGGCGTTCGGCCAGGGCCTCGACTTCCGCCGTCAGATGATCGACTTCGGCCTCGCAGCCGTCGAGTTCGACGATCAGCAGCGCTTCACAATCGAGCGGGTAGCCGGCGTGGACGAACGCTTCGGCCGCGGCAACCGCGGGCCGATCCATGATTTCCATTCCGCCGGGAATAATCCCGCCGCCGATCACCGCGGCGACGCAGTCGCCTGCGCCCTCGACCGTAGAGAAACCAATGAGAAGCGCGCGCGCGCCAGGCGGCTTCGGCAGGATCCGAACGGTGACCTCGGTGACGATTCCGAGCATCCCCTCAGAGCCGACCATGACGCCGAGGAGGTCGTAGCCAGCGGAATCGAAATGCTTGCCGCCGAGCCGCACGATCTCGCCGTCGATCGTCACCATTTCGATGCCGATGACGTTGTTGGTCGTGAGCCCATATTTGAGGCAGTGAACCCCGCCCGAATTCTCGGCGACATTTCCGCCGATCGTGCAGGCGATCTGGCTCGACGGGTCGGGCGCATAGTAGAGGCCCAGACCCTGCACGGCGTGGGTGATGCCGAGATTGGTCACGCCCGGCTGCGCGACGACGCAGCGATTGGCCACATCGATCTCGAGGATCTTGTTGAATTTGCCCATGCCGAGGAGAACGCCGTCGGCAAGCGGCAGGGCGCCCCCTGAGAGCGACGTTCCGGCGCCGCGGGGGACGACTTTGACTTTGTTCGCGGCGCAATAGCGCAGGACGTCGACGACCTGCGCCGTCGTCTGCGGAAGCACGGCGACCATCGGCGGCTGGCGATAGGCGGTAAGCCCGTCACTTTCGAACGCGCGCAACTCCTTCTCATGGTCGATGACGCCCTCGCCCGGGACGAGGCGCCGTAGCGCCAGGACAATCTCAGCGCGGCGGCCAAGGATGACGCGATCGGGTTCAGGCATGGCGATCATGGCGCGCCTCCAACGGCAAAGACCATTATAAGAACAGATACTGTTGCGCGGCGGCTAAGCAAGTGCTCATTCAGCGTTGATGAGCACGGCGCGGAAGTCGTTGACATTGGTCAGCGTCGGCCCGGTGATGACCTGATCGCCGAGCGCGCGGAAAAATGCATGCGCGTCGTTGTCCGCCAGCAAAGTGCGGGCGTTTAGACCCAGCTGCCTCGCACGCGCGAGGCTGTCGGGGGTCACGATCGCGCCTGCGACCTCTTCGGCCCCGTCCGTACCATCGGTGTCGCCGGCGATGGCGAAGATTCGAGGTCGGGCGTCGAGTTCGACCGCCATCGACAGCAGGAATTCGACATTCCTGCCTCCCCTGCCCCCTCCTGCGACCGTCACCGTCGTTTCTCCGCCGGAGATGAGGACGCATGGAGAGGGAGCGGGCTGGCCGTGCACGGCGACCTGCCGCGCGATTCCAGCCATCACTTTCCCAACTTCTTTCGCCTCGCCCTCGAGGGCGTCGCCCAGGATGAGCGGGCGGTAGCCCGCCCGACTCGCGAGTTCTGCCGCAGCCATGAGCGAAGCTTGCGGAGCGGCGACAATGTGCGTTTCGCTGCGGGCAAAGGCCGGGTCGCCGGGCTTGGGGGTCTCGGACTTGCGGTCGTCAAGAAGCGCCTGCACCGAGGGAGGCGCGACGATGCCATAGCGCCCCAGCACGGCCTTGGCGTCGGCAAGCGTCGTCGTATCGGGCGTCGTCGGGCCGGAGGCGATCACCGACGGGTCGTCGCCCGGGACGTCGGAAATGATCAGCGACACGATCCTGGCGGGCGCGGCGGCGACCGCCAGCCGGCCGCCCTTGATCGCCGACAGATGCTTGCGGACGCAGTTGATCTCATTGATATTGGCGCCGCTCCTGAGCAGCGCTTTGTTCAAGGCCTGCTTGTCGTCCAGTGTGATCCCCGGCGCCGGCAACGAAAGCAAGGCGGAGCCTCCGCCCGATATCAGGCAAAGCGCCAAGTCGTCCGGTCCGAGGCCTTTGACGAGATCCAGGATCCTGCGGGCCGCGTTCTGCCCTGCCGCATCGGGAATGGGATGAGCGGCCTCGACGACCTCGATCCGCCTCAAAGGGCCAACGCCGTGGCCGTAGCGCGTCACGACGAGGCCTGAGAGGGGTTTGTCATCCGGCCAATGCGCCTCGACCGCGCGGGCCATCGAGGCTGCGGCCTTGCCGGCGCCCACGACAACCGTACGCCCCGGGGGCGGCTTGGGGAGATTTGCGGGCACAGCCTTATCGGGAGACGCCGCCGCGATCGCGACCTCGAACATCTCCCGCAGCAACTGCCGCTCTCTCATCGGCTTTGCGCCTCAGGCCGACGCCTTCTCCTTCCCGATTTCGTGATGGGCGAGACTTTCAAGCACGCGAGCCATACCCGAATGGTCCCACGCCGCGCCGCCGGCGGCTGTGGCGGCGTTGAACAGCTCCTGGCAAGTCGCCGTATTCGGCAGGCTAACGCCGAGCGAGCGCGCGCCCTGCAGCGCGAGGTTCAGGTCCTTCTGATGCAGAGCGATGCGGAAGCCCGGCTCGAAATTGCGCTTGATCATGCGTTCGCCATGGACCTCGAGGATGCGGGACGCGGCGAAGCCGCCCATGAGCGCCTGGCGCACGCGAGCCGGATCAGCGCCGGCCTTGGAAGCAAAGACGAGCGCCTCGCCGACGGCCTCGATGGTCAGGGCGACGATGATCTGGTTCGCGACCTTGGTCGTCTGTCCATCGCCGTTGCCGCCGACAAGCGTGATGTTCTTGCCCATGAGCGCGAAAATCGGCTTGACCTTCTCGAACGCGCTCTCCGGGCCGCCAATCATGATCGTGAGACTCGCCGCCTTCGCGCCAACCTCACCGCCAGAAACGGGCGCATCGAGATATTCGCAGTTCAGCGCGTTGATTTTCTTTGCGAACTCCTTGGTCGCGATCGGCGAAATCGAGCTCATGTCGACAACGATCTTGCCAGCCGAAAGCCCTTCTGCGACGCCTCCGGTTCCAAAGAGAACCGTCTCGACGTCGGGCGTGTCTGGGACAATGGTGATGATCACCTCGGCTTTCTGGCCGACTTCCTTCCCGTTGGCGCACGCGACGGCGCCCTTATCGATCAATTCCTTCGGCGGAGCGCGACGGGTGTGAACAAAGAGCTGATGACCGCCTTCGAGGAGGTGGCCGGCCATCGGGCGCCCCATGATGCCGAGTCCGATGAAACCAATCTTTGCCATGTCCATTTCTCCTGCGTCCGTGGAAAACTCGGCTTAAGCGGCCCTCGCGTCGCGATAGGGGCGAAGCCATGAGAGCCCAGCCTTCGTCGCCGCGAGGGCCTTCTACTCACACCCGATCCAACCCTTGTAACCGAGTTCGTCGATCCGGCGGAACACAAACGGATAAACAACCGGACTTTCGTGACGTTCATGGATCAGCGCCTGCCGGCAAGAGCCTCCACCGGCTTTTTCTCGGCTGTCCGCATGTCCTGGCTCTTCTTGATCGACAGCTTCGGGTCCAGGCAGAGAATTTCCTCAAACTCGTTCACGCCTTCGATCTCTGCCCCCATCGAGATGTTGGTGACGCGCTCGAGGATGAACTCGAGCACCACCGGAACCTGATGTTCTTCCATGAGCTCGTGGGCGCGGGCGAAAGCGGCCTTGAACTCGTTTGGGCTCTTGACGCGGATGGCCTTGCAGCCGAGGCCCTCGGCGACTGCCACGTGGTCGACTCCATAGCCAGGCACCGCGTCGCCCTCAGGCGCTGAATTGATGTTCTCGAACGCGAGACTGACCTCGAAGTCCATCTCGAAGCCACGCTGCGACTGTCGGATGAGGCCAAGGTACGAGTTGTTCACCACCACGTGGAGGTAGGGCAGCTTGTGCTGTGCGCCGACCGCAAGCTCCTCGATCATGAACTGAAAGTCGTAATCGCCCGAGAGCGCCACGATCTTGCGATGGGGGTCCGCCACACGCACGCCGAGAGCTGCGGGAAGCGTCCAGCCCAAAGGCCCGGCCTGACCGCAATTGATCCAGTTGCGCGGCTCATAGACGTGCAGGAACTGGGCCCCGGCAATCTGCGAGAGGCCGATCGTCGTCACATAGCACGTGTCGCGATCGAGGCACTCGTTCATCTCCTCGATAGACGCGCTGCGGCTTGAGCGGGACCTGATCGAAGTGCGAGCGGCGGAGCATGTTCTTCTTGCGATGCAGGCACTGGGCGGCCCACTCGGACCGATCCTTCAGCTTTCCTTCCGCCTTCAGCGCGCGCGCCGCCTCGATGAAGAGCTCGAGCGCCGCGCGCGCATCGGAGACAATGCCGAAGTCCGGACCGAACACGCGGCCGATCTGGGTCGGTTCGACGTCGACGTGAATGAATTTGCGGCCTTTCGTGTAGAGGTCGATCGAGCCGGTATGGCGGTTAGCCCAGCGGTTGCCGACGCCAAACACGAAATCCGAGTCGAGGAAAGTCGCGTTGCCGTACCGATGGCTGGTCTGCAAGCCCACCATTCCCGCCATCAGGTCATGATCGTCAGGGATCGAACCCCAGCCCATCAGGGTCGGAATGACAGGAACGCCCGTGAGTTCAGCGAACTCGACGAGGAGTTTGCTGGCGTCGGCGTTGATGATCCCGCCGCCCGCCACGATCAGCGGCCGTTCGGACGCGTTCATCATCTCAAGCGCGCGCTTCGCCTGCGCTTTCGTGGCCGCCGGCTTGTAAATTGGCAGGGGCTCGTAGGTCTCGATGTCGTATTCGATCTCGGCGGTCTGCACGTCGATCGGCAAGTCGATCAGCACAGGGCCCGGGCGACCCGACCGCATCACATGGAACGCCTGCTGGAAGACCATGGGCACGAGCGCGGGCTCACGCACGGTGACCGCCCATTTCGCCACGGGCTTCGCGATCGACTCGATGTCGATCGCCTGGAAATCCTCCTTGTAGAGCTTTGCGCGGGGCGCCTGTCCGGTGATGCAGAGAATGGGGATCGAATCGGCCGCGGCGGCGTAGATCCCGGTGATCATGTCGGTCCCGGCGGGGCCTGAGGTGCCAATGCAGACCCCGATTGCGCCCGGCTTGGCGCGCGTATAGCCGTCAGCCATATGCGAGGCGCCTTCGACATGGCGCGCCAGAATATGGCGGATCGAGCCTCGCTTGCGCAGCGCCGCGTAGAGCGGATTGATCGCCGCGCCGGGGACGCCGAAAGCGACCGACACGCCTTCCCGCTCGAGCACCAGCACCGCCGCGTCCACCGCTTTCATCTTGGCCATCGTCTCCTCCGAGCGTCTGTTTGGAGAGAGGGCAATCATAGCAGACTGCAGTCTGTTTGGAACGTTTTCCACAATGTGGAAACTATCGCCAAAGCGCTCTTGAATCCGCCATTTGCGTTCTCTCAGCTCCGCATGAGGGCGCCGCGTCTAACACTTTTCCCGTATCGTGGAAGCTGAGCCGTTTTCGTATGTTGAGCTCGCCATTTAGCATTTGTCGCGGGTTTTGGAGTGGTGATCGTGGAACTAGAGAAGTCGAGCCTGAGGCGATATAGCGCGGTGCGCGGAAAGCGCGTCGGAAGGTCGGGGGCAGGCGGCGATCAGGTGCAGTCTCTAGTCAGGGCTCTCGCCCTGCTCAACCGGGTCGCCGAGGCGCCCGGCGACGGCTTCACTCTGACCGAGCTCGCCCAGCAGGTTGGCCTCCCGGCCTCGACCACCCACCGTCTCCTGACCACGCTCGAGCAGGAGCGCTACTTGCGCTTCGACCAGGAGGGGAGGCTGTGGTCGATCGGCGTGCAGGCGTTCATGACCGGGTCGGCCTTCACCAAGAGCCGCCGGCTTGGGGCGCTCTCCCGGCCGCACATGCGGTTTCTGATGGAAAGCTCAGGCGAAACGGTGAACCTGGCGGTCGAGGACGACGGCGAGGCGGTCTACCTCGCACAAGTCGAATGCAGGCAGATGATGCGCGCCTTCGCTCGCCCCGGTTCACGCGCGCCGTTGCACGCCTCCGCCGTCGGCAAGGCGATCTTGTCGGCGATGTCCGACAGGGCTTTCTCGCGCATCCTCCATCAGCGCGGCATGCCGCGCTTGACGCCAAAGACGATTACGACACCTGCAGCGCTGCGCGCCGAAATTAAACAGGTGCGAGCTGCGGGCTATGTCGTGGACGACGAGGAGCACGCGGTGGGTCTGCGCTGCATCGCCGCTCCAATTTTCGACGAGACTGGCGAAGCCGTCGCGGCGATCTCAACTTCTGGTCCAATGGCCCGTATCGTTGAGGAGCGTATAGCGCCCCTTGGGGCGCTCGTGCTCGAGACGGCGCGGCAAATCTCCGCGGAAATGGGCGCCTCTCCGAACCAACGCCGGTTCCCATAACACTAGCCCGGCGAAGCCGCCCTTGGGACCCAAGCTTCAAGTGGCCATGCCGATAAGAGTGTGATTAGAATGAGCGTCCCCCAGTGAGCCGGCGTGTCGACGATCGGCCAATCTTCCAAATTGAAACGCCATAGGAGTTGAGATGGAGGCCGCCCAGTCCGACGCCCTGGTGTTCTTCGGCGCTTCCGGCGATCTTGCCTTCAAGCAGATCTTCCCCGCGCTTCTTGGGCTCGTCAGCGACGAAGGCGTCAATGTGCCCATCGTCGGCGTCGCCAAGGCCGGCTGGACGGTCGAACAGCTGCGGGCACGCGCCAAAGGACAGCATCAAACAGCACGGGCGCGCCGACGCCGCGGAGCTCGATAAGCTTTTGGGGCTGCTCCGATATGTCGACGGGGATTACAACGATCCGCAGACTTTCGCACAACTGAAGCAGGCGCTCGGCGGCGCCAAGCGGCCGCTGCACTATCTTGCGATTCCCCCCAGCCTGTTTGGCGTTGTCGTTTCCGCGCTCGCCAAGAGCGGTCTCAACGTCGACGCGCGCCTCGTCGTCGAGAAGCCGTTCGGCCGCGATCGCGAGTCGGCGCAGGCGCTCAACCGGACACGCTGCTGGAGCATTTCCCCGAGGATGCGATCTTTCGCATCGACCATTATCTGGGCAAGGAGCCGGTTCAGAACATCCTCTACACGCGATTCGCCAATGCGATGTTCGAGCCGCTCTGGAACCGCCACTATGTTCGCTGCATCCAGATCACCATGGCGGAATCCTTCGGCGTTCAGGACCGTGGGAGCTTCTACGACGCCGTCGGCGCCCTTCGCGACGTGGTCCAGAATCACATGCTGCAAGTCCTCGCGAACGTGATGATGGATGCCCCGACCGGCGAAGAGCATGAGGCGCAGCGGGACCAGAAAGCGGCGCTGTTGAAGGCCGTCCGTCCGCTGGACGCCGCGAGCGTCGTGCGCGGGCAATATCGCGGCTATCGCGCGGTTAAGGGCGTGCGGCCGGATTCAACGGTCGAAACCTATGTCGCGCTGAAATTGTTCGTGGACAGCTGGCGATGGGCGGGCGTCCCCATCTATATCCGCGCCGGGAAATGCCTGCCTTTGACCGCCGCCGAGGTCACCGTCGAGTTCAAGGCCCCGCCCCGTTCGACGTTCGGTGAGAAGACTGATCCGTCGGCAGGTTATCTGCGCTGCGCGGCTGAGCCCGGACGTTGGCGTTGCGGTGGGCTTGCGGATGAAGCATCCCGGAGAGCGCATGACCGGCGACAATGTCGAACTCACCCTGATGCAACGAGCTGGATCGGAGATGCCTCCGTATCAGCGCCTGCTCGGCGACGCGATGCATGGGAACAATGAGCTGTTCGGGCGCGAAGACATCGTCGACGCGCAATGGCGCATCGTTGAGCCGATCGTGAAGAAGCCGCCGCCCGTCCAGGAATACGAGCCCGGGACTTGGGGCCCGGACGCGGCGAACGCGCTCATCGGCGCCGACGGTCCGTGGCGGAATCCCGCGGCGCCGAAGGCCTAAATCCAGGATCAAAAATAAAATCTTCTGCGCGCGGCGCCCAACGCTGTTTGGGGGTCATCGCTCCACGCGCTGCAACGACCTCGGGCTTGAGGTCGGCGCGGGTCGGATATCCGTCGACCGCCATGAGGAGATCGGCTTCGGCTAGCAGAGACCGCAGCACATGGACGATTCCGTCGGTCCCGCCCAGCGCCAGTCCGTAGGCGTAGGGGCGGCCGACCCCGACGGCCGCCGCGCCCATCGCCAGAGCCTTGATGATGTGGGTTCCGGAGCGGATTCCAGAATCGAACATGACCGGAACAGCGCCGGCGGCCTTCACTACCGCGGGCAGCATGTCGAGCGCGGGAATGCCGCCGTTGGCCTGGCGGCCGCCGTGATTGGAGCAATAGATTCCATCGACGCCGCCGTCGATGGCGCGCCGCGCGTCGTCGGGATGGCAAATACCCTTGATGATCAGCGGCAGTTTGGTCAGCGAGCGCAGCCAGGGCAGATCGTCCCAGGTCAGCGGATTGCCGAAGATCGCCGCCCATGTCGCAACGGCGGCGCGCGGATCCTTCTCGGGCGGCCCGCCCATTAATTTCGCGAAGCGCGGGTCGGAAAAATAATTGGCCAGGCAATGGCCGCGCAGTTGCGGGAAGTTGGCGGTGGCGAGATCGCGCGGGCGCCAGCCGGTCACCCAGGTGTCGAGCGTCACCACGATCGCCTTGAAGCCGGCCCGCTCGGCCCGTCCCACAAGGCTCGCCGCCAGCTCGCGATCGGTTGGGGTGTAGAGCTGGAAGAACCCGGGCGTCGCCTTGAACTCGGCGGCGACCGCTTCGAGCGGATCGACCGACAGGGTCGAGGCGACCATCGGCACGCCGGTCAGCGCGGCGGCGCGGGCGGTCGCGAGATCGCCATGGCCGTCCTGGGCGCAGAGCCCGATCACGCCGATCGGGCTCATGAACAAGGGTGACGGCAGCCTCATGCCGAAGAGCTCGATCGACAGGTCGCGCTGCTTGGCGCCGACGAACATCCGAGGCCACAGGCCCCATTTGTCGAACGCGGCGACATTGGCCTCCTGCGTGCGCTCGTCGCCGCAGCCGCCGGCGACGTAAGAGACGAGGCTTGCCGGCATCGCCGCGTGCGCCTTGGCCTCGAGCTCGTCAAAGCGCATCGGGAACGACGGCAGGCGGCCGCTCAGTCCGGCAAGGTAGATCTCGTTCTGATAGGCGCCGAAATCAGCCATCGTCCGAATCCTCGTTCATGGCGAAGCGCGCGAGCGACCTCGCGTCGCCCGCTTCAATGGGCCAGGTTGCTTTCCGCTCAGGCCAAGTTCGACCTCCCGCGCCGCGATTGCCTCGGCGCATGATATCGGCGAGTTCCGGGCGAATCGCGAGTTGCCGCGCATAGATGCCCGGCGGTCGCGGCGATGAGCCGGCCGCGGCGATCGAGAAGCTCGTCGGCGAACATGATCATTCGAGAGTTCGGCCACGCCTGCGGCCTGGTCTGCAACAGTCGCTCAGCGAGTTCATCCTCTCCCTCGTGCGGATGAGCCTGCGCCAGGATCATCAGCGTGGCCGCCGTCGAGCGAGAGATTCCCGCGTGGCAATGAATGAGCAGAACCCCTGCCTCGGCCGCGTCGCGGCCGAAAGTCAGAATCGCCTCGACGTCCGCCCTTCTGCGGCAACAAGAGGCTCGGATCCGGCTCGATCGCGTCGTGAAACCGAAGCGTCGCGCGAAAGTGCGGGTCGAACGCCTGGAACGCCGCCGGGTCCGGCCACTCGGGGTCAAGGATCGAGAGAATATGGGTGACGCCCCGGCCCTGGTGGCCGATGAGTTCGTCAAGTCCGCAAATGGCGAAGGCTGGGAAAGATGGGGGCTTCATGGCCGAAGCCCTTAACATGAAAGTCTGACCGGGGGCGATCCGCCCCGGCGCTCGACGTGGCCCCGCAACGCGTCGCTTTCACGACAGACCGAACAATCCGCCCCGACGCGGTCCTCAATGCGAAAACAGCACGGGCGCGGTCATGTGGGCGAGAATGGCGCGCGTGCCGGCGCCGTGGCCGAACCAGGCGTGGTCGCCCGAATCGAAAGCGCCGATAGCCATCAGATCCGCCGAATGGTCGGAAATCGCGCTGAGCAGCGTGTCGGCGACCGTGATCTCCTCGACGATGGAATGCTGGTAGCGCGCGTTCACCTTGTGGCGCGCCAGATTGGCGACCAGCAGGTCGGCGAATTCGTAGCGCTCGTCGCCCTTGCGGCCGACTTCGACGATCAGCGCCTCGGAGCCGCCGGTGAGCAGCGGCAAGGCGTCGAAGGTCGCCCGCGCCGCGCCGCGCGAGCCGTGCCAAGCGATGAGCGGCCGGGCGCCGATGCCCGGGTAGGTTCCGACATAGGGCACGACCAGCACCGGCCGGCCGCTGTCGGCGATCACCGCATCCGGCAACTTGGCCGGGGCGGGAACGTCGTCCTGCGTCTGGCCGACAACGACGAGATCGAACGTGCGCGCGATTGCGGTTAAGCGGGCGATGATCTCGTGGTCGCTGCCGCGATTGAGGTCCATGAAGGCGGCGCGGTCCTTGAGCGGCGCCGTCGCGGCCGCGAACGCCGCCTGCGCCTTTTCCCGGGCCGCGACGTAAGGCGCGCTCGGCCAGGTCGCGACCGTTCCGACCACGTCAGCCTCCGCCTTTTCCGCAAACAGCCCGGTCAGCCGCGCTCCCGCCCGTTCGGCGATGCGCAGGCTGAGGGCCAGGCGCTCAGCGGTGCGGGGCCTCGAATCGAGATGGACGAGGATGTTGGCGAGGGTCATAGCCTCCTCCGGACGGCGTTGCGCGTGTTCCCCGATCGCAGGACGTTGACGAGCCAGGCCCTTCGCGCCAAGCGAGCATAGTGGGCGGAACCGTCCGGATCAACGAACGGCCCTTCCTTGTCGATGACCGGGACGCTTTGCCACAAAGGTGGCGGGCCTCGACATCTCCGGCATTGCCGGCGGAGAAGCGGGCGGTCTAGAAGGAGCGGGATGAACGATGGAACCATGGTGACGCGCGTCGATCGCGATTCCTCGACAGCCGGAGCTGCGGGCGGGCATTACGACGTTCTCATCATCGGCGCCGGTCTCTCAGGAATCGGAGCAGCCTGCCACCTCGTTCAAAAGCGGCCAAAGACGACTTTCGCCATCCTGGAAGCGCGTAACGCGCTCGGGGGCACCTGGGACCTTTTTCGCTATCCGGGCATTCGCTCGGACTCGGATATGTCAACATTCGGCTACGCGTTTCGTCCCTGGGACGTTTCAAAAGCGATCGCGGACGGACCCTCGATTCTGCGCTATCTGGCCGAAACCGCAAAAGAATATGGCGTCGATCGCCGCATTCGTTTCGGCTGCAAAGTTGCGCGGGCGTCGTGGAGGTCGGCGGACGCTCGCTGGGCGCTCGACGTTGACGGTCCGGACGGCGAGAAGCTCCAGTTCTCATGCAACTTTCTCTTCCTGTGCACGGGCTACTACGAGTACGCGGAGGGCTACATGCCAGGCTGGCCTGGCATGGAGCGATTCGCCGGCCGCGTCGTGCATCCGCAGAAGTGGCCCGAAGACTTGCGCTACGAGGGCAAGCGGGTGGTCGTGATCGGCAGCGGCGCGACGGCGGTGACGATCGTTCCGGCGATGGCGGCGCGAGCAGCGCATGTCGTCATGCTGCAACGGTCGCCGACTTATGTTGTCGCTCGCCCGTCCGAAGAGGCGATCGCCAAACGGCTCGGACAATGGCTTCCGGCGCGGCTCACGCACGCCTTCGTGCGCTGGAAAAACATCCTCTTGCAGATGTACCTCTACCGCCTTTCCCGGCGCAAACCGGCGGCGGTGCGGGCGCAAATCATCAAGCTCGCGCAAGCTGAGATTGGTCCGGAGTTCAACGCCGCTGAGTACTTCAACCCCCGCTACGAACCTTGGGACCAGCGCATGTGCATCGTCCCGGACGGGGATATGTTCGCCGCAATGCGAAGCGGCAAGGCGTCGATCGTGAATGGCGAGATCGAAACCTTCACTGAAGACGGGCCTGCGCCTTGCTTCTGGCCAGGAGATTGCGGCCGACCTCATCGTCACCGCGACCGGACTCAAGGTGCGGCTCACGGGCGGCGATCGCCATTGAGGTCGACGGCGCGCCGGTCGATGTGGCGACCAGAACCACCTATAAGAGCGTGATGTTCAGCGATGTGCCGAATCTGGCGTCCATTTTCGGCTATACCAACGCCTCCTGGACGCTCAAGTCCGATCTGATCGCCAATTATGTCTGCCGGCTCCTGGGCCATATGGATCGCCGAGGGTATGCGATCTGCACGCCGCGCCGAGGCGACGCAGCGATTGCGGAGGAACCGACGCTGCCCCTCACTTCGGGTTATATCGAGAGGGCCAAGCATCTGCTGCCCAAGCAAGGGAGGAGGAAGCCATGGCGTATGAATCAGAACTACGCCCTCGACGTCATGGCCTTACGCTTCGGCGCGATCAATGACGGCGCGCTCGAGTTCAGGCGCGGCGACCTGGCGAGCCGCGCGGCATAACGCACGTTGTTTTGGCCGCCGCCGGGCGCCATGATCGTCAAAGATCGAGCGCGGGCGCGCGGCTCATGCCAGCCTACGGGAGGAATGATGAAACGCGCAATTCCGTTTGTCGTCGCGGCCATTCTTCTCGCGGGGCCTGCAGCCGCGAAGGACACGCGCTTCTGGAACCTGACCTCGTCAACGGTAAAATCGCTCGAACTCGCGCCCGCCGGCACGTCCGCGTTCGGCCCCAACCAAGCGCGAACGATCCCGATGGCGAGGTCGACCACGACGAACGGCTGAAGGTCACGGGCGTGAAAACGGGCGCCTACGATGCGCGGCTCAAGCTCGCCGACGGACGCGCAATGCATGGCTAAGGGCGTCCAGATCGAGGCGGGCAAGGTGTTCACCATCGAGGACAAGGACCTCGTGGGCTGCGCGCGTTAGAGCCCCGGCGCGTCTGCGCACAAGTTCGTGCGCGTCAATGATTCCAGGCGCCTAACACCTCCTTTGCGCAACTTTAGGGGCTTTCCCGCAAGTTGGACTCCAGGCCGGACGGGGTCGCGCGACCCGCAGCGGAAAGCCGCCGGCAATTCATCGAGCGCCCGTCACGGCCCGCTTTGCGCCGTCCCAAGACTAGCCCTTCGTGGCGGCTGTGAGCCACGGGGTGTGTACCTTGATCGACCTCGCGATCGTAGCCGAACTTTCTGTAAAAGGCAAGGCCTTTCTTTATTTTCTGGTCTCGCGGTTCTACGGGCGATTCCATCGAACCGCCGAGCGCCTAGGCGGAGCCGCACCCGCGCGAGCGCCGCGCAACAAAGTTTCGCCGCCGCCGCGAAATTGTTCTCGCAATCGCGAGCCGAAGCGGGCAATCGTCCCGCCGAAATCACCCAAAGGCGCTCCCGGTTGCGATTCTCCTTTGTCAATGTCGCGTTGCAGGCGCTCAAGCACAATTCCGGCTGGCCGGAGCAGTGGCGCAACCCTGAGCCGAAGGCGGCCTATGATGCGATCCTCATCGGCGCCGGCGGGCATGGGCTCGCGACCGCCTATTATCTCGCCAAGGAGCACGGCCTCACCAACGTCGCCGTATTGGAGAAGGGCTGGCTCGGCGGCGGCAACACCGGGCGCAACACCACGATCATCCGCTCCAATTATCTCTGGGAGGAATCGGCGGCGCTCTATGAGCACGCGCTGAAGCTGTGGGAGGGCCTGTCTCAGGAGCTCAACTATAACGTGATGTATTCGCCGCGCGGCGTGATGATGCTGGCGCACAACGCGCATGACGTTCAGGTGGGAAAACGTCACGTGCACGCCAATCGCTTAGGCGGAGTCGACAACGAATGGCTCTCTCCTGAAGAGGCCAAGGCCTTCTGTCCGATCCTCAACATCGCGCGCGACGTTCGCTATCCGGTCGTCGGCGCGGCGCTGCAGCGGCGTGGCGGCACGGCGCGGCACGACGCGGTCGCCTGGGGCTATGCGCGCGGAGCCTCGGCGCGCGGAATCGACATCATCCAGAACTGTGAGGCGACCGCGATCCGACGTGACGCTTCCGGCGCTGTTTCCGGCGTCGAGACAACGCGCGGCGCGATCGCCGCCAAAAAGGTCGGCGTGGTGGCTGCCGGCCACACGTCGGTGGTGATGGCGATGGCTGGCGTCCGCATGCCGCTGGAGAGCTATCCCTTGCAGGCGTTGGTGTCGGAGCCGGTCAAGCCGATGATGCCATGCGTCGTGATGTCGAACACAATCCACGCCTATATGTCGCAATCGGACAAGGGGGAGCTTGTCATCGGCGCCGGCACCGACGCCTACATGTCCTATTCGCAGACCGGCGGCCTGCACATCGCCAACCATACGCTCGAGGCGATCTGCGAACTGTTCCCCCCCGTGCGTCGCATGCGCATGCTGCGCAATTGGGGCGGCATCGTCGACGTGACGCCGGACCGCTCGCCGATCATTGGCTCAACGCCAGTTCCAGGGCTGTTCGTGAATTGCGGCTGGGGCACCGGCGGCTTCAAGGCGACGCCGGGCTCCGGCCATGTCTTCGCGCATACGATCGCCCGGGGCGTGCCGCATCCGCTCGCCGCGCCCTTCACGTTTCAACGCTTTCGCTCCGGCCGGCTCATCGATGAAGCCGCCGCGGCGGCGGTTGCGCATTGAGCGGCAAGATGATCTTGACCCGTCAGCTCGGCACGCCCTCATCCGGCCGGCTCATAGACCGTCCGGAAGGACGGGCGTCCTTCCGGACGCCCGTCTCTCGATGGGCTATGGGGAGAGGGCCGGGGTGAGGGCAGGCCCGGATCGACCGAAATTCGCGCGAGGGTCGGCCTCATGCTGCTGATCGATTGCCCATATTGTCGCATGGCGCGGCCGGAGATCGAGTTCAGCTATGGCGGCGAAGCGCATATCGCGCGTCCCGCTGATCCGAGCGCCGTCACCGATGAGGATTGGGCGCACTTTCTTTATTTCCGTTCCAATCCGAAGGGCGTGCTCGCCGAGCGCTGGCGCCATACGTTCGGTTGCGGGCGCTACTTCAATTGCCTGCGCGACACATTGAGCGACAAGATCCTTGCGGTCTACAAACCGGGTGAGCCGCGGCCGGACGTTGCTATTGAACCGCGTGGGCCGGGCGAATGAGCCAACCGTTTCGTCTCGCGAGCGGTGGTTCGATCGACCGTTCGCGTCCTCTCGTCTTCACCTTCGACGGCCTCCTCTACCAAGGCTACGATGGCGACACGCTCGCCTCCGCGCTCATCGCCAACGGCATTCATTTGGTCGGGCGCTCGTTCAAGTACCATCGGCCGCGAGGAATTTTGACCGCCGGCGTCGAAGAGCCGAACGCGCTCGTCACCCTCACACGCGGGACCGGCCGCGTGACTCCGAATCTGCGCGCAACCCAGATCGAGCTCACCGACGGTCTCAGCGCCACGAGCCAGAATCGCTGGCCGTCGCTCAAATTCGACCTCGGCGCCGTCAACGAGCTGTTCTCGCCTCTGTTCGGCGCCGGCTTCTACTACAAGACCTTCATGGGCCCGAACCTGCTCAGCAAGAATTGGGCCTGGACCCGCCTCTATGAGCCGATGATCCGCCGCGCCGCGGGCCTTGGCGTAGCCCCGCGCGAGCCCGATCCTGACCGCTATCAACGCACTTTCGATCATTGCGACGTGCTGATCGTTGGCGCTGGCCCAGCCGGCCTCGCGGCGGCGCTGGCTGCGAGCGAAAGCGGCGCGCGAATTGTCGTCTGCGACGAAAATCCTGCGCCCGGCGGCTCGCTCCTCGCCGAGGCTGAGACCGAAATCGATGGCAAGAGCGCGCTGAAGTGGCTTAAGGACACGGTCGCCGGGTTGCGGTCCGCGCCCAACGTGCGGTTGATGACACGCACCCAGGCTTTCGGCTATTACGCGCAGAATTTCGTCGGGCTCAACGAGCGCGTCGCCGAAGCCGACCTCATCGCCGACCCCGACCTGCCGCGCGAGCGGCTGTGGCAGATGCGCGCGCGTGAGGTCGTGCTGGCGACCGGCGCCATCGAGCGTCCGCTCGTATTCCCGAACAATGACCGCCCCGCCGTGATGCTCGCCGATGCGGCGCGGCGCTATTGCCGCCAATATGGCGCCAAGGTCGGCGAACGCGTCGTCGTCGCGACGACGCACGACAGCGCTTATCGCGCCGCGCTCGACCTGAAGACAGCAGGCGTCAGCGTCGAGCTGATCGCCGATCTGCGCGGCGAGGCCAAAGGACCGTTGGCGGATTCCGCGCGGGCCGAGGGCATCGAAGTCATTGCCGGCGCCGAGGTTGTCGGCGTCGACGGTCGCCTGCGGGTCGAGGCGGTTCGTGTCAAGCACCCTGGCGGAGATCGAACTGTCGCCTGCGACGCGCTCCTGATGTCGGGCGGATGGACACCCTCGGTGCACCTGTTCTCGCAATCGCGCGGCAGGCTTGTCTTCGACGAGGCGCTGCAGCTCTTCAAGCCCGGAGCGTCGGCGCAGCGCGAGCGGTCGGCCGGCGCGTGCAACGCCGCCTTCGATCTTGCTGCCGCGCTCGCGGAAGGCGCCGCGGCCGGGCGCGCGGCGGCGACCGCGGCCGGCTTCGGCGCGCCGGAAGCGCGGACCTACGCTGTCAGCGGCGGTCTTCCAGCTTTTGGCGCCGCGCATGCCGGCCCACCAACCATTCACACCGATCGTCGCGCGAAGGCGTTCGTCGATTTCCAGAACGACGTTTGCGCCAAGGATGTGAGATTGGCGGTCCAGGAAGGCATGCGCTCGATCGAGCACATCAAGCGCTACACGACGACCGGCATGGCGACCGACCAGGGCAAGCTCTCGAACATGAACGCGCTCGCGATTGCCTCGGCCCAGCTGAAGAAGCCGATCCCCGAGGTGGGACTGACAACCTTCCGCCCACCCTATACTCCGGTGACCTTCGGCGCGTTCGCCGGCCCTGCGCGCGGCGACCTGTTCGATCCCATCCGCCGCACGCCCATTCATGACTGGGCGGCCGAAAACGGCGCCGCGTTCGAGGATGTAGGCCCATGGAAGCGCGCCTGGTATTTTCCGCAAGCTCGCGAAACGATGCACGACGCCGTCGCGCGCGAGTGTGTCACGACGCGCACAAGTGTCGGCCTGTTCGACGCCACCACGCTCGGCAAGATCGAAGTCGTAGGCCCCGATGCGGCGACGTTTCTCGAACGCATGTACGCGAACGCCTTCCAGAAACTCGAGGTCGGCCGCTGTCGCTACGGCCTCATGCTGAGCGAGGCGGGCTTCCTCATGGACGACGGCGTCATCGCGCGCCTCAAGCCCGACCGCTTCCACGTGACGACGACGACAGGCGGGAGCCCACGCGTGCTCGCGCATATGGAGGATTATCTCCAGACCGAGTTTACCGATCTCAGAGTCTGGCTCACCTCGGCCACCGAGCAATGGGCGACGATCGCCGTGCAGGGGCCACGCGCGCGGGAGACAATCGCCCCCCTTATCGAGGGCGTCGATCTCGCGGGCGACGCCATGCCGCACATGACCGTGCGCGAGGCGCGCGTCTGTGGCGTTCCAGCCCGGCTCATGCGGGTGAGCTTCACTGGCGAACTCGGCTACGAGATCAACGTGGCCTCGCACTTCGGTCGCGCCGTCTGGGAGGCGGCATGGCGCGAGGTTCAAAAGCACGGCGGCTGCGCTTACGGCACCGAGGCGATGCATGTGATGCGGGCGGAGAAGGGCTATGTTATTGTCGGTCAGGAAACCGACGGCACGGTGACGCTCGCCGATCTCGGCCTTGAATGGGCGATCGGGAAATCGAAGAAAGATTTCGTCGGCAAACGGTCCCTCACGCGCCCAGATATGCTGGCGGACAATCGCAAGCAGCTGGTCGGGCTTCTGACCGACGACCCGGCGATGATGCTCGAAGAGGGCGCGCAGGTGACGGAAAGCGGTAACCCGCCGACCGGCTCGTCAGCGCTCGGCCACGTCACGTCATCCTACCGCAGCGCGACTCTGGGCCGTCCGATTGCGCTTGCCCTCGTCGCGGCGGGGCGCTCGCGGGTCGGCGCCAAGCTCCATGTCCCGATGCCCGGCGGCGGTGTTGGCGTGACGGTCGTGGGCCCGGTTTTCTACGACAAGGCGGGAGCGCGGCTCAATGGCTGATGCTGCGCTTGGCGCCCGCTCGCCGCTTGAAGGTTTTGCTCTTCCCGCCGGGCCGCGATTCACGTTGTCGGAAGCGCCGGCTGCGGCGCGCTTCGTCCTGTGCGGCAGCGAGGCCGTTCGCGTCGCCTGCGGAATGGTTTTCGGCGCCGAGCCGCCTTCGCGACTTGGCTCAGCGAGCGAGAGCGAAGCGCGCGCAGCGCTCTGGCTCGGGCCCGACGAATGGCTGTTGATCGCGGGCAGCGCCGACGCCGCCTCAATCGGCGAGGTGCTGGAGTCGGTGCTCGAGGGAACCGCGCATAGCCTCGTCGACGTCTCGCATCGTCAGGTCGGCCTCGTCGCCAACGGCCCCGCCGCCGCTCGCATCCTCAACGCCGGCTGCCCGCTCGATCTCGACCTCAGAGCGTTTCCAATCGGGTTCGCAACGCGCACGCTGTTCGACAAAGTGGAGATCGTGCTCTGGCGCCGCGCCGAGGCGACATTCCATATCGAGGTTTGGCGTTCGTTCGCGCCCTGGCTCGTGGAATCGCTCGCGGAGGCCGGGCGCGGCGCGCCGCAATGGTAACCCTCCGGAGAAACGATCTCGTGAGCCTTGAGGCTGCTGCCGACGCGGATACGGAACAAACGGGTCTATTCGAGCCGCGGCGGATCGCCTTCATCGAGAGCATCGCGAACTTTCGTCCGCGCATGCACCGCTATTGCGCGCGCATGACTGGCTCGGCTTTGGACGGCGAAGACGTGATGCAGGAGGCGATTTTTGAGGCCTACCGCAAGCTCGGCTCCTTCGATGCGACTCGTCCACTCGGCCCGTGGCTCCTAAGGATCGCGCACAATCGCTGTATCGATTTCCTGCGCCGGCGACGGGCGCGACGGGAAGCCGAAGCGAAGGCGGAAGCCTTCACATGGGTCTATCCGTCGGAGGCCGTGGGCAGAGGGGTCGACCGCGCGATCGAGCGATTGGTCATCGCGCTTCCGCCGAAGGAGAGGGCGTGCGTTCTCCTCAAGGACGTCTTCGACTATTCGCTCGAGGAGATCGCCGGCCTCGTCGAATCGACGACCGGCGGCGTCAAAGCCGCCCTGAACCGCGGCCGCGGCAAACTCGCCACGCTGACCGCTGTCCAGCAGCCTGAGAGGAAGGCGAGCAGGCAAGAATTGGCGCTTCTTCGCCTCTATGTCGACCGCTTCAACCGGCGCGACTGGCAAGGCGTGCGTGAACTCGCGAGCGCTGACGCGCGCTTGAGGGTCGCCGATTGCTTCGCGGGACGTTTGGCCGACTCGCTCTATTTTGTCGAATACGAGCGTCCCATTATCGCGTGGCGCATGGCGCTGGGAGAGGCGGACGGAGAAACGGTCATCGTCATCCTGCGCGACGATCCAAACGGCCCAGTTCCGTTTTCGGCGATTCGCGTTGGAATTGCAGGGGGACGCGTCATTAGCATTAATGACTACATCAAATGCTCGTGGATCTTGGAGGCGGCTGCCGTCACGCTCGCGGAAGCTTAGGCGGCTCACACAGGGACTCCGAGAGGCGCGCGAGCGAAAAGTTTGATTCCGACGTATCTCGGGGCGCGTCTCATTCGTAGTGGGGGTCTAAACCGCGAAGTGAGGGCTTATCGCTATGTCAATGAAGACTTATTCCGGAAGCTGCCATTGCGGCGCCGTTCGCTTTGAAGCCGAACTCGATTTCGCCGAGGGGACGTTCAAGTGCAATTGCACGAGTTGCACGAAAGCGCGCTCCTGGCTCATTCCTACGCCGGCCAATCGCTTTCGCCTCGTCGAAGGCGAAGACTCCCAGGCGGAATATCAATGGACGCCGCCGGGTCGCGCGAATCCGACCGTCCAGTTTCACTTCTGCAAGCAATGCGGGATTCGCACTCCGGGGCGGGGCGAACTTGAGGCGATGGGCGGCGCCTTTTACGCCGTCCAGGTGCCGTTGCTCGACGACCTTGATCCCGAGGGGCTCGCCGCTGCGCCGATCCGTTATCTCGACGGTCGCCACGACCGCTTTGATCGACAGCCGGACGACGTCCGCTTCCTCTGAAAAGGCTCGGCAGAGCCGCGGTCCGATCGGGGCGCGCGCGGCGCGCCGCAGTGGTGACCGGCCTTTCAGACCTTGGCGGCCGGAGCGACCGAGCCGGTTGCGCCTTCGCGGAATTGCCGGACGGTGATCTTGGCCACCTCGGCGGCCGGAATTCCGTCAGACGGATTGCGGCCCATCGCCTGCAACGTCTCTGAGACCCAGCCCGGCGAAACGGCGTTGACCCGCACGCTTATCGACGGCTCTGCGGCGACTGCGCGCACGAACGCCTCGACGGCGTCGTTGACGGTGGTGATGATCGCGCTGCCGGGAGACGGATATTGCGCCGCAAGACCGGTCGTAAGCGTGATCGCGCCGCCGGGCCGGACAGACTTCGCCCCGTAGCGGACGACATTGACTTGCCCCAACAGTTTGTTGGCGAGGGAGAACGTCCAGTCCTCGTCGGTCAGCTGGTCCCATGACTTGAAGCGCGCCGCGCCGCCGGTGCAGACGATTCCGTCGACGGCTCCGATCCGGGCAAACAGCGCCGCGATCGATTTCGGATCGGAGATGTCGACGCGTTCATCTGAACTGCGCGACGCGCGGATACACTCGCTTTCGCCGAGCGCCTTGACGACCTCTGCGCCGATAAGCCCGGCCGCTCCAATAACGAGTATCTTGCTCACACCGATCCCCTTTTGCAGTCTCGCCCCAAGCGTCGCGGAATGGAGCGACGTTTGCAAGTCAGGGCCAGCTTGACCCTGCCCCGCGCCGCTTCAAATCCAGCGCCGAACCCTTCGACAATAGTCCGCATAGTCCCGGCCGAAGGTTTCGCGCAGGCGCGCCTCCTCGAACGGAATGACCACCCAATTCATCGAAGCCCATGGAGCAATGACCAAGGCCAACGGCCAGGCTCTCCCGAGCGCGAGCGCCAAACCAATATAGACGACGGTCAAGGACAGATACATCGGATTGCGCGACCATGCGTGCGCGCCGCTGACCACCAGACGCGCCGGCTGCCCGGTCGGATGGAGCGTCGTGCGCTGGAGCACGAACCGTCCCGCCGCGCCCGCGGCGAGCGAACAGCCTGCGACCGCGAGCGCCAAGCCCGCCCAGTGCACGGCTCCGATCGCCATAAAGGCCGGCCGCCATGGGATAAGCCGATCGAGCCCGATCCCGACCAGAAACGTCAACGCGAATTGAGCCGGCGGCGGGATCTTAGCCAGGATCGGAGCGTGGCGCGACACAATGCCGCCGACCTCATTCACGCGGTCAGCACAACGCGGCCGCGCACGCGGCCGGCGCGCAGATCGTCCAGCGATTGTTGCGCTCTTCCGAGCGGCCGCGTCTCCATCGGCGCCGGCTTGACCTTGCCTTCGCGCGCCAACGCGATGAGTTCGCGAAACTCAGGCAGCCCGCCGGTGAAGAGGCCGACGATGCTGACGGCTCGCATCGGCAAGGTCGCCAGCGGAACGCCCATCGACCCGCCGAACAGGCCGACCACGAACATGCGTCCGCCTCTGCGCAACAGGGATAGGCCAAACGCGGCGCTCGCCTCCGCGCCGACAAAATCGATCGCCGAGAACAGGCCGCCGGTCTCCCCCAACAACCCCTTGCGGGCGGCGGGATCGGTGGGATCGACGACGGCCGAAGCGCCGGCGTTGAGCGCCGCCTGCCGCTTCGCCGCGTCGACGTCGGCGACAATCGGACCGGCTCCATAAAGCGCATGACACAAGCCGACCGCCGCAAGGCCAAGGCCGCCAGCGCCAATGATCATGAGCGGATGCTCCGGATCGACGGGCGCGGCCTTTTTCAGCGCGCTGAAGGCGGTGAGACCGGAACACCCGAGGGTCGCGGCGAACGGCGCCGGCAAGGGTTCATATTCGACCAGGTATCTTGGGTGATCGACGAGAACATAGTTGCTGAAGCCGCCGTCGGCATGCACGCTGAGGTTTCGCGGCTTGGCGCATAAATTCTCTTGGCCCCCCCGGCACTGCGCGCAGCGTCCGCACCCTCCCCACGCGTAGACCGCCCGGCGGTCGCCGACCTTCGCGCCCGTCGCGTCCGGCCCGAGCTCTTCGACGACGCCGGCGATCTCGTGGCCGAGAATGCGAGGCAGTCTGACGATGGGCGCAAGGTCGAGCTTCTGGCCCTGGCCCAGATCGAAATAGCCGTCGGCGATATGTAGGTCGCTATGGCAGACGCCGCAGGCGCTGACCCGCAGCAGCACTTGTGTCTCCTTCGGCGCCGGCGGCGACTCGATCACTTCGGTCAGCGGCGCCCCGAACTGGGTGAGCTTGTAACTGCGCATTCCGCCCGCGCCAGCCATGGTTCCTGCTCCGTTCAACGTCAGCCCCGCGCGGCCTTGTCGCGCTCGTTCAACGCCTGGATGGCTTCGCGCGCGGCTTTCCATTCGCCGTCGCCCCAGCGGCGCAATTCATAGAAATTGCCTCCGGTCGCCATCGCCTCGGCGCCGTCCATCACGATCGTCTCGCCGCTCAGCCACTCGCAGCCATCGGACATCAGGAATGTCGCGAGGTTCTGCAATTCCTCCATCCGGCCGACGCGACCCATCGGATTGCGGGCGGCGGACGCGCCGGGCTCGGCGCCGGGCATCAACCGCTTGCTCATTCCCTCGGTCGGGATCTCGCCTGGCGCGATGGCGTTGAGGCGAATTCCATAGCGGCCCCATTCCTGCGCCAGCGACATGGTCATCGACTGGATCGCCGCCTTGCTCATCGCCGAGGGCACGACGAAGGGGCCGCCATTGCGCACCCATGTCACCGCGATCGACACCACGGCGGCCTTCTGCTTGGCGCCGATCCACCGCTTGCCCACCGCCTGCGTCACATAGAAGGTCCCGTGCATGACGATATTGGCGATGGCGTCGAACCCGCGCGGAGATAGATCCTCGGTGCGCGAGATGAAATTGCCAGCGGCGTTGTTGACTAGGCCGGTGAGCGGGCCTTCGCGGAAAATCTCTTCGACCATCGCCTCGACTGCCGCCGCGTCACGGATGTCGACGCCGTAGCTCGAGACGCGCCCGCCATGCGCTTCCATGAGCTCCGCGGCGGCCCCGTCGCAGACGCTCTTGCGCCGGCCGCAGATGGCGATTTCGGAGCCGAGGCTAAGAAACCGTTCGGCCATCGCCTTGCCGAGCCCAGTGCCGCCGCCGGTAACGAGAATTTTTTTGCCCGCAAACAGGCCGTTGACGAACATAGGCGTTTTCTCCCTTGGCTCGACGGCCGGCCCATCGGTACGCGCTTTGTGCGGGCTAGGGAAGGGTGTGTGGCTGTGTCATGCCTGCGCAAGCGGGCATCCAGGCGGCCATTCGCAGCGGCCCTTCGTCCCCCCGCTTTCGAGGGGGTGACGTTGCATTAGGCGGTAGTGTGTTGAAGGTTCTGCCCCTCGCCGAACCCTTTCCTTATCTCATCCTCGACGCCCGCTACGAGAAGGGGCGAGAAGGCGGCGGAGCGATGAGCCAGGCGGTGCTGATCGCCATCGGGATCGACTGGGACGGTCGCCGGCAAATTCTGGCGGTCGAGATGGCCAATCGGGAGAGCCGCTCGTCGTGGAAGGATTTTCTCATCGCCCTGCGCCGACGCGGCCTTAACGGTGTTGAGTTCGTCGTCGCCGACGATCACGCCGGCCTTCGCGCCGCCATCCGCGAAGTTTCACCGGAATTACAGACAGCGTGAAAATTGCTTTCACACTCACTCCTCACCGCAAGTCGCGGCAACTGAAATTGAGTTGACATCAAATTAAATTTTGGAGCGAACGCATTGTGGTCACTATCTTTTTCAGACTCTAGTTGGCACTGGATTGGCACAGGACTGACACCCCTCATACGCCGTGAAAGGCGTGGCGATAGTTCAAGAACGGGAAACCCTGCTTCGATACCGATCCGAACGTTCTCGCCGTCGGGCCTTCTCAGCGCACCGGCGCGACCACGATCGATACGCGTTGACAGGTGTGCCGCGCGACCTTGCGGCAAACCGCGTAAGACGAGAGATCCTTCGCCAGGCAAATCGTACGTCCACCAATTCCCCGTTGCTGCAGCTGACCGCCATGTTGTCGGGACGCAAATTCGCGTTCGCCGCCATGAAGGCCTGCTCGACGTCCTCGGGAGTAAGTCGCAATTGCTGTTGCGGCGCCTGGAACATTGCGGGGATGTTCAGCCGCGTCCGAACGCTGCGCACGGTGGCGAAATAGTCATGCGCGCTGAGGCCCGTGCAGGTTCCGTGCTTGCGGTATTCGTAGGCCGCAAGGCGATCGTTCGGGTAGACGCCATGCTCTTCCGCCAGATCGGCGGGCGAGGCTTCATGGCCCAGGCACGCCTCGGGGTTCGGCCGATACTCGTTGTCCGGCCACAGCCCGTGGACGACGAAGCCGTCGCCAGAGCCTGCCGCGCACTCCGGCGATGACGTCTCCTGGCCGCCGAGATCGCAGAAACCGGGAGCCCAGGACAGCGTCATCACATAATAGTCGAACTGCGTGGTCGCGACAGGGGGAGCGGGCGGCGCGGTCTGCGCAATAGCCACAATCGGGGCGACTGTCGCGGCAAACGCCAAACTCAAGGCCAACTTGAGCGCCAAACGCGGCATTGTGACGTCCCGCCTTCCGTCTCGGCGTCGGTCAATAGCCTGCTCTGAGGCCGTATTCGGCGAGCCATTTCGCCTTGCCGATTTCCCGCTCGAGGATCGGCCGGATGATCTCGCAATCGGGCGCGTAGGCGAAGGTCGGATCAATGCCGACGACGCACCACTCGACGCCCCAGGTATTTCCGATGATGCCCAGTTGCGTCCCGACGGCATAGACGACGGTTCGGGTCTTCTGATCGCTCATTGCGGCGCGGGCGACGCAATAGCGGCGCGGAACATAGGACAGGCCATTCGACCGGAAGCCGATTTCGCGGACGCGCTCGAATCCGGCGATCGCCAAATTCGAATTCCAAAACTCACGCTGGGTCCCAGCAAACCTTCCGCTGATCGTCGACAGCACCCCGCCGTCATTGCAAGCGGGCATGTCGGTGAAAAACGGCGCCCAGCGCGCCTCAGCCGGCGTGTCGTAAAGGTTGAGCTGGGCCGGCCCGCCGCCCGCGCGCGCGAACGGAACGAGGAGGAAAAAGGCCATGAGACCGATAATCGCTCTCTTCAACGCCGTTGCTCCCCGTATGCGAACCAAATTTCCCCGCCGCGCGACGCTTGGGCTTCGCCACAATGCCGCCCGGCGCGAGGCAAATCAAGCCAGGGCGAGAGCGCCCCACCGCACGGCTTTGCCCCGGCTTGGGTTCTCGCACAACGGGCGGCGGTACGACCCTTCCCGCGCCTCAAGAGAGTCGGCTCTTGATCTCGCTTATTTCGCGCGCCACCAGATCTGCGCCGGCGGCCCCCGTCATCTGGTCGGCAAGCACGATTTCCGCCGCCTTGGCCGCGTGCTCAGCCGCGGCGGCGCGAACCTCGGCCGTCGCCTGGGCCTCGGCGAGCGCGATCTTGGCCTCGGCTTGCTTGGTGCGCCGGGCGATGAATTCCTTTAGTCGCTCGGCGGCCTCAACGTTCAATTGCTCGGCCTGGGCTCGTGCCTCGGCTATGATGGCGGCGGCGTTCGCCTCCGCTTCGGCGGACTTTTTCTCGAAGCTCGCCAATAGCGCGGTCGCCTCCTGGCGCAGCTTGGCCGCTTGAGCGAGTTCGGCCGCAATCGCTTCGCCGCGCGCGTCGAGCGCCTTGAGCACGATCCGATGGGCGCCGAAATAGATCGAAAATCGCGACGAACACGAGGAAGCCGAGAAGGACGAAAAACTCCGCGCCGAACTCCATCATGCGGCTCCGCCTGGCTGCTCGACCGAACGGACCGCGGCGGCGACCGCCGCCGGATCAGCCGGGCGTCCGGCGAGGCGCTCGACGATCGCCGCGGCGGCGTCGCGCGCGACCTCGGCGACATGGGTCATGGCGTCGGCGCGCGTCGCGGCGATCTCGCGCTCGGCGCCGGCGAGCTTGGCGGCAAGCTCATCCTCGAGCCCCCGTCGCTTGGCCTGCGCGTCCACTGCGGCGGCGTCGCGAGCCGCCTGGGCGAGGCTCTGGGCCTTCGCGCGCGCCTCGGCCAATGTCTTTTCATGCGCGGCCGCGGCCGCGTCGGCTTTCTGCTGCATCGCCGTCGCCTCGTCGAGGTCGCGCGCGATCTGCGCCTTGCGGCCGTCGATCACCGCGCCAAGCTGCGGCAAGCCTCGCTTGGCCATGTACCAATAGAGGAACCCGAAGGCGATCGCGAACCACACCAGCTGAGAGGGAAACGTGCTTGGGTCGAACGGAGGAAAGTTCGAATGCGCGCCCCCTTCCTGACCGACTTGCGTCTTGGTCGCATCGGAGGGCGTCGATTGCGTGGACTGAGCCATCACGGACCCTTGAGGAACCATAGCGAGCCGGGAAGGCGCCGCATGCGCCTTCCCCGCGAGCGGCGGCAAGAAGCCTGGAACGTCAGACCGCAAACAGCAAAAGGAAAGAGATCAGAAGGGCGAAAATGCCGAGCGCCTCGGTCACCGCGAAACCGAAGATGAGGCGGCCGAACTGGCCTTCGACCGCCGAGGGATTCCGCAGCGCGCCGTTCAGGAACTGGCCGAACAGCGTGCCGACGCCAATGCCCGCGGCTCCCGTTCCGATGGCGGCGAGGCCGGCGCCGACATACTTGGCGGCGATGGCGAGCTCATGCGGTTCCATACGGTGCTCCTATTTCGCTGGCGAATTCGTTTTCGGGTTGGGGGGGTCAGTGACCCGGGTGAAGCGCGTCGTTGAGGTACATGCAGGTCAGCATGGCGAACACATAGGCCTGCAGGAGGATGACGATGAGTTCGAGCCCGAAAAGGGCGATCGTCGCTGCGAACGGCACCACCGCCAGCAGCTTGACCGCCGCGCCAGCGCCGAGCAGCATGATGACGAAGTTGCCGAAGACGTTGAGCGTGATGTGGCCGGCGAGCATGTTGGCGAACAGGCGCACCGAGTGGCTGACCGGGCGCGACAGGAAGGAGACGATCTCGATCGCGACGACCAGCGGCAGAATGTAGATCGGCACGTCAGGAGGGACGAAGAGCTTGAAGAAATGGACGCCGTGTTCCTTCACGCCGATGATGACGACCGCGAAAAACACGATCAGCGCCAAAGCGGCGGTAATGACGATGTGGCTGGTCACCGCCATCGAGTACGGGAAGAAGCCGATCACATTGGCCAGGAGAACGAAAAAGAAGATCGAGAACACGAACGGGAAAAACCGCATCCCGGCCTCGCCGGCGGCGGAGCGGACCATGCCGGCCACGAACTCATAAGACATTTCGGCCATCGCCTGTAGGCGGCCCGGCACGCCTGGGCCGCCTCGCGCGCCAATCGCGACCAGAAGGCAGCTCAGCGCGACCGCCAGCAACATATAGAGACCGGAGTTGGTCAGAGAGACATCGTGACCCGCGACCGTAATCGAAACGACGGGGTGCAGGGCAAATTGGTGGATCGGATCGATCGCCGGTCCCGACTTCTGTCGCCACGTCCTCTGATCCTCGTCGTCTTCCGCCCCTATGCGAGGCTTAAAAAGAGCCCCGCCCCGGGGCTCCGCGCCCCCCAACGAGGCGTCCCGTTCGGCTCGGGAAACCGAGCGCCGCACGTCTTTATCCGGCGAGTTTGCGCGAGACAAGCGCGAATTGCGGTTCACTGAGGCCGTTTTGGCGAAGTCAGCCGGATCACGTTCCAGATCCCCGCCGCCACGCCGATCAAAAAAAATACAATCAGAAACGCAGGATTTGTGCCGAGGGCGCGGTCAAGGACCCAACCGATGCCCAAGCCGACGATCACTGCCGAGACGAACTCGCTGCCGGCGCGCAAGCCAAGCGACATCGCCGAACCTGCGTCGCCCGATTTGTTCTCAGGCTTTGGCTCGGAAGCTGGGGGAGGCGGCGCGGCTCGCCGTTTGAGTTCGCCCGACAGCCGATTGAGGCGGGCTCGCAGCGCCGCAGCCTCATCGTCGGGGTCTCCGGGGTTCGAACTCATGGGGCCAAGCCTCCCTGGAACGAAAAACACGGCGCGGCGCCTTGTTTCAACGCGCCCGCGCTCGCATGGCTCGGTCTAGCATCGAAAAGAGAAGCGGCGTTAGCGCCGCTTGACCCTCGCCGCCGCCTCGGGCAAGGCAGGCCTCATCTGGACCCGAATGGCCTTCGCATGCCCAAGTCGCCGCCCCCGCCAAGAGCCGACAAGGCAGCCGGAACACCCAAGGCGCCGCCTCCGCCGAGAACCGACAAGCCAGCAGTGAAAGCCCCAGTTGGCTTTCTGGGGACGTTTGCGCATCGGCCGCGTCTCCTGGCGGGAGCGGTCCTCATGGTCGCGGCATACGTCCCATTGCAGCTTGGAGTTCGACATCCGCGAAGCGACGCGCCTCTTGATCGCCTGGAATGTCGGAGCTTGGGCGTTCCTCATCATGATTCTGCACATGGTGATGGACCCGAGGCGGGAGGCGCGCGTGTTCTCGAGGCCTGAGGACGAGAACCAGTGGGTGCTGGTAGTCCTCGGGATTGTCGCCTCTCTCGCCGCGATGGCGGCGATTGTGTGGGAGCTCGGTCCGGTCAAGGCCATGGCCGGTTGGGAGAAGACCGGCCATTTGGCGCTGGTCGGCGCGACGGTGCTTAGCGCCTGGACATTCCTGCAGGTCATGTTTGCGCTGCACTACGCGGGCGTCTATTTCCAGCGCCACAAGGGCGGAGTTCACGGCGGGCTCGAGTTTCCCGACTGCCCTCAGCCGGATTGGATGGAGTTCTCCTATCAGGCTTTCGTCATCGGCTGCACGTTCGCCTCCTCCGATGTCAACGTGACTTCAAAGCGGATGCGACGGATTGTCGTGATTCAGGGCGTCGCCTGCTTCTTCTTTAATGCGATCATTCTCGCGCTTACGATCAACGTCGCCGCGAACCTCTTCTAGCCGGCGCTTTTGCCGGATATAGAGCGGCGATGACCGACACCGCCGACGTTTCCCCCCGCGCCCGCGCCACGCTGCCGCGCGGATTCACCGATCGCGACGCCAGCGATCTCGCCGCCGCCGAAGCCATGATGGCCAAAATTCGGGAAGTGTACGCGCTTTACGGGTTCGAGGCGGTCGAGACGCCGTTCATCGAATATACCGATGCGCTCGGCAAGTTCCTGCCCGACCAGGATCGGCCCAACGAGGGCGTGTTCTCTTTCAGGGACGACGACGAGCAATGGCTGTCGCTGCGCTATGACTTGACGGCCCCGCTCGCGCGCTATGTCGCCGAGAATTACGACCGGCTGCCGAAGCCCTACCGCTCCTATCGCGCCGGCTGGGTGTTCCGCAACGAGAAGCCGGGTCCCGGGCGCTTCCGCCAGTTCATGCAGTTCGACGCCGACACGGTCGGCTCGGCGTCGCCGGCGGCCGACGCCGAAATCTGCATGATGGCCGCCGATTGCCTTGAAGCGCTGGGGATTGCGCGCGGCGACTACGTGATCAAGGTCAACAACCGCAAGGTCCTTGACGGCGTGATGGAGGCGATCGGGCTTGGGGGCGAGGCCAATGCGGGGCGGCGGCTCACGGTCATGCGCGCGATCGACAAGCTCGACCGGCTTGGCGTCGAAGGCGTGCGCGCGCTGCTTGGGGCCGGGCGGAAGGACGAGAGCGGCGATTTCACCAAGGGCGCGGGGCTTGAGGTGGGGAAGGCCGATGCGCTTCTCGATTTCCTTCAGCCGAAGTTTCCAATTGACCATCTAGTGCTCCGGAACGGCCGACGAGTTCACGAACGAAGCGACGAAGCCGATAAGATCGATGACACCGAGATCCTTAATATCGAGGGAAGCAACGCGTCGACGATCAGTTCGCTTCGCGGTCTGTTCGATGCCCTGAAGTATCATGAAGGCCTCGATGAACTTAGCCAGCTCGCTGAGCTCACGGAAAACGCGAGCTTCCCTCGGTCGGTAATCTGTATCGACCCCTCCGTTGTGCGCGGGCTCGAATATTACACCGGCCCCGTTTTCGAGGCGGAGCTGACTTTCCCAGTTACCGACGAGGCGGGTCGCAAGGTCCGCTTCGGCTCGGTCGGCGGCGGCGGGCGCTATGACGAACTCGTCGCCCGTTTCCGCGCGGAGCCGGTTCCCGCGACCGGCTTTTCGATCGGCGTCTCGCGGCTGCTGGCGGCGTTGCGTGCGATCAAGAGCCCGATCGTCGCCGCCTCGGAAGCGCCGGGGCCGGTCGTCGTGCTCGCTCTCGACCGCGACGCGGCCTCGATGGCGAATTATCAGCGGCTGGTCGCGAGCTTACGCCAAGCAGGCATAGCAGCTGAACTTTATCTGGGCTCGGGCGGGATGAACGCGCAGCTGAAATATGCGGACCGGCGCCGGAGCCGCGTCGCCGTCATCCAGGGAACGAATGAGCGCAATGCGCCCGGTGGGCCCCAGGTCTCAATTCGCGACCTCAAGCTCGGCGCCGAACTCGCCAAGACGACCAAGGACCGCGCCGACTACCTGGAGCTTCGCCAACGCGCCCAGTTTCCCGCACCCGAGGCAGAGCTGGTCGAGCGGGTGCGCGAGGTTCTGGCGAGGCGTTAGTGCGCGTCAGTGCGCTTTGCCTTTGGATGGAGCCGGTTCGCCTGCCTTCCCGGCGGCGGACCAGACGCTCGTCCGGTCAATTTGGGCTTTCTTGGCCCTCCGTGAAGTTTCTTGAGTGGCCCTGATTTTCTGGCGCCTCCCGCGCTTTGGAAGTGTTTGCATTTGCTAGAATTGGCGGTTCGGGCGCCGGTTATCTTGCAAATTGCGTGATGCGTTTAGGCGTGATTCCCTCGCCTTTGTCAGCGGGCGGGGGGGCGATTCGATGCGGCCGAAGGCGCGACGGGAGAGCGGGCGGAACGATCTCTTTCGGGCGCGGCTCGATCAGATCATCGACATGGGTCATGCGCTTGCGAAGCTCGGCCAGGTCATCGACTGGCGGTTTCTCGAGGAGCGGTTCGGCGCGGTTTACACCGACAGGGCAGGCCAGCCGCCGCTGCCCACCCGGCTGATGGCGGGGCTCGCGATCCTCAAGCCCATGCGCAATCTCTCGGACGAGGACTTGTGCGCCCGCTGGGTCGAGAACCCTTATTACCAGTTGTTCTGCGGCGAGGAGTTCTTCCAGCACCAGCCGACGTTCGACCGCTCGTCGCTGACGCGCTGGCGCCAGCGGATGGGCGAGGAGAAGCTGGTGGCGCTGATCCAGGAGAGCTGTCGGCGGCGACGCGCACCGGTGCGGCCAAGCCCTTGGACTTCTCCAAGGTCATTGTCGACACCACCGTGCAGCCGAAGGCGGTGGCGTTTCCGACCGACGCGAGACTGACGCACCGGGCGCGCGGGCGCCTTGTGAGGCTGGCGAAGAAGGCGGGCGTTGAGCTCACGTCAATCGTACGAGCGGGTGGGAAAAAGAGCGCTGATCGCCCATCAGCGCTACGCCCACGCGAAACAGTTCAAGCGCGCCAAGCGGGCGCTGAAGACGATCCGCACCTATCTCGGCCGGGTCGTTCGCGACATCGGCCGCAAGATCAAGGGCGAAGGCGAACTGGAGAGCGTCTTCGCCCATCCGCTCATGCTGGCGCGCCGGGTGCGCGAGCAGCGCCAGCATCAGCGCGGGCGGAAGGTCTATTCTCTGCACGCGCCCGAGGTCGAATGCATCGGCAAAGGGCAAGGCCCATCGCCCCTACGAGTTCGGGGTCAAGGTCTCGATCGCCACCACGCTGCATCGCTCGAAGGGCGGTCAGTTCATCGCCCACGTGAAGGCGCTGCCGGGCAATCCTGGAGCCTGCCCTCGGGCTTGACCCGAGGGACGGCCACACATTGGCGACCGTCGTCCCGGAAATCGAAGCGCAGATCGGCGCGAGCCTGACCCGCATCGTCGCCGACCGCGGCTATCGCGGCCACAACGCCCCGCCCGACATGCGCTTCAAGGTCTATACCTCAGGCCAGAGGCGCGGCGTCACCGATGCCATCAAGCGCGAATTGCGCCGACGCTCGGCGGTCGAACCCGTCATCGGCTACGCCAAGACCGACCACCGCATGGACCGCAACCATCTCGCCGGAACCGACGGCGACGCCGCCAACACCGTGCTCGCCGCCGCCGGCTACAACTTCAGACGCCTCATCGAATGGCTGAGGCTCTTGTTGCGCCTCTTCCTGGCCGCCCTCGCAGCCGAACCCGACGATCGGATCTCTACCCTCGCCAGCGCATGAGCGCGTTCTTCACGGGCGACGTCTCCAAGTCGCCGAAACCCAGCCATGCGCCCACGAGCCGCCGGGCGCGGCACCGGGAACAAAGGGAAGAAAATTGGGGCTGTCCCAGATCGGGTTGGCTAGGCCTTGCGTTTGGCCCAGCGTTTGAGGGGTCGCAATTGCTGGCTGGGTGTTTCGTAGTTGAAGCGAAATTCGGTCTCGTTGAGAGAGAGGGGAAAGTAGGCTTTCGGAATGCCGTTGTATCGGCTGAGCGTGCGCTTGGCCTGGCTCCCAGAAGTTCTCGATTATAGCTGATGTGATTGTGGCGAGCGAGAACGTAGGCGTCTGAGTGGTCGATCCTGTGGGTGATGGAACTCGGAGACGTCGAGGACGTCATAGGCGGGATAGTTGTCGGTATAGACGATCGAATCAGGAACACGACCTTCTGCTGGAGGATCGGAAGGAGCGTGCCCTTGCGGACATCGGGATCATCACGGTGGTGACCTTGCCGCCGCGCTTGAGGATGCCGAAGACAGGGACCTTGCCAGCGGCGTCGCGCCCGCATTTGCCTTTGCGAACGCCGCCAAAATAGCTTCTCATCAACCTCGGCAAGCCCTTCGACCGGCAGGCTATCCTCCAATCGCCTGGCGATGATCTGACGGAGCCGATGAAAGAAATAGGCGGCCGTCTTGCGGTTGACGCGGGCCAAGCTTCGCGCGGGCATCGTGTGCAGTGAATCGCCAGTCGGCCTTTGCGTGATGTTTGTTGCGATGGTCCTGCCAGGCGGCGACCTCTCTGAGGAGGGTCGGCTTGTCTGGAATGCGCCGGCTCAGACATTGGCTCGACGGAACGCCGAGTTCGGATTCGGCCATAGCGAGCCAGCTTCCATGTTTAGGGGTGTAACGCCATTCGAACCGTTTGGCGAGGCGGCGCGCTTCGGGCCGGGGAAGGCTGGGTAGAGCGAGGCCGCCGTATGCGTGCTCAGATTGTCCCGGACCAGCCTGATTTGTTCGGCGTCGGGAAAATGCACTCGGATAGTTCCTTGAGAACCTGGGCGTAATCAGCGGCGGCGTGGCGGTCGGTCGCCTTGACCCGGCGCCAGCCCTCCAGCGGCGCGAACATCATGCGGAGATTGGCCGCCCCGTTGCGCTCGTATTGGTGATCGCGCCGGGCGGATTGTCCGGGCTTGGCGGGGACCGGCGCGCGCGTCTCGACGATCAGCGGCTTGGACGTTTCATCCACACCCACGAGAGGGCGATCGGGGTCGCGCGGCTTCTGATCGGTTTCCAGCCCGTCCTCCATCGCGGCGACAAAGCCAGCGTCGGCGTCCGGCGCGATCACCCCTTGCCGGTTGCGGTGAGGTTGGAGAGCGTTTTCTTGAGCGTCCTTCCAATCGTGTTGTCGCTGGCCTTCTCGACGATGTTCAATTCGACGGCCTTCGCCTCGAGCAAACGCAAACTCCAACCGGCGAACCCCTCGGGAGCCGGCGAGCCGGTCAGGGCGATCAATTTCGCCTCCGCCACGCCGTCGAAAATCCGCGCGCGGGCGGAGTTCGGATTGTGTTTGCGGCTCAGCGTCGCCTCGAACCCTTCCTCGACCAGCCGACGCCGAGTGCGGCCGATGGTGTTTATGCTGGCGTCCAGCGCCCCCGAGATCGCCCTGTCGCTCCAACCTTCGCCCGCCTCCGACACGTCAGCCTTCAAGAGGATGCGCGCCTTCCTCAGTAACTGCGCCGGGGGCTTGCCTGCGCAAGTCATTGCCTCCAGCCGCTCGCGCTCCTCGGCGCTCAACCGCGCCACATACTTCTTGACCGCAATCTCCTTCCCCGCCACGAATCGCCTCCACCGCGGCATCGCCGCGATAGAGATTCAGAAAAACACCACAGATCCAATGACGCCGATGACTAAGCAGATTCCGTTTGGCTAACCAACGGATAGGTTTTTTGCGGTTGGCTGCCTGCGCCGATTCGCAAGGTGTATGACATGGCGGGAAAGTCTCCGATTATGGCGAGCGATGAACAACGCGCCGGCCTCTTGGCTGTTGCCGGTTCGCGCGATCGCGGCGAGGCGGACCGCGCCCGCGCCGTGCTTTTGACGCTGGCTGGTTGGACCAGCCCCAAGATCGCGGAGGCGTTTGGCGTGCGCGAAGATACGGTTCGGCTGTGGCGCAGCGACTTCACCGCCGGCGGTGTGGCAGCGCTGAAGACCAGCATCGCGCCGGGCCCGCCTCCAGTGAAGAGTGAAGCCGCCATGCGCGTCGCCACCCCGCTGCTGGAAGAACCTGTGGCCGACCGGCGCAACTGGACGATCCCCCGCCTTCGCGCCGAGATCGAAGCGCGCGAGGGCGTGCGCATCAGCCGTTCGCAACTGTCCAAGGCCTTGCGAAAAAAAAGTTCCGCTGGCGGCGGCCCCGGCACACGCTGAAGGGACGTCATACGATTTCCTGGTGATCACCTCGGGTTGGCGATTTTGGGCCACCAGTGGAAGCCGGCTTGGCTTTTGATTTTTTGTCGCTCCGCAGCGAGGGCGGCGCAACGTGCGGAGATGACCTCGTCGAGCGTTTCGAGGTCGGGAATGTGCTTGTTGACGATCGGCTCGTCGACCAGCGTCCAGAGCGTTTCGGCCGGCTGCACTTCGGGGGTATAGGCGGGTTGGAAGACGAGACGAACCCCTTCCGGTACGACAAGGCCGGCTTCACCGTGCCAGCCGGCGTTGTCGAGCACGAGCACGATGATCCGATCGCGCCCTGCGCCGGCTTCCTCGGCGAACAAGCGCAGCAGCGCCTCGAAGAAAGGCTTCGATACGCCGTTCGAGACGTACCAGAAGACTTCACCGGTGGCGGGTGAGACGAAGGCCGTCACATAAAGCCATTCGAACCGATGGTGGCCGTGCGAGATCGGCCGTTTGCCCACAGGCGCCCAGACTTGCCGCGTCACCGGCTTCAGGCCGATCCGGTGTTCGTCGGTCGCGAAAGTCTCGATCGGCGTGTCGGGATGGCGCGCCGCTTCCTCGGCGACAATGTCGGCCACTTTTTTTTGAAGTCGTCCTGCTCCTCGAGCGTCGCCGCCTTGGGGTTGCGCGGCCGCGGCTTTTGGATCGACCAATCGATCGCCCTCAGCGCCTCCCAGCCACGCTGCGCGGCGAGCGACGCCAGGCCCAACTCGCCCGCCATCCATTGCGCAACCTTGGCGCTCGTCCAAACCCCGCCGTCCGGCGGAGGATCGGCAAGACGAGCGCCAAGCCGATCCAACACCTCGGGCCTCAGAACAGTCGCCACCGCGCCGTTGCCGCGCCGGAGATCGCCCAGCGCCGAAGGCCCGCGCGCGTTGTAGCGCTCCAGAAGCTGCTCGATCCAGCGGCTCCCAAACGAGGTCATCGCCGACACTTCCCCGATCGTATGGCCCTTCGCCAACAGCCAGATCGTCTGGAAATGCCGCGAAGACATCGCGTCCCCGCTGGCTTCGTAACGCTCCTCCAATGCCGCAACGCTCAGATGACCGGCCACATGCGCCATGCTCGCCCCCAGCAAATCATGGCTTTCCTATCTACCAGCGGGAAATCCAACTGAGAATCCTTCCCCGCCGAGTCAATCACCCGGAACTCGTATCAGACGGAAAGCGAGGTGGAACGGGTGGGGCTGCGCCTGCAACTGCGCAAACAGCAGGCCGAAGCCGGCGACATCGTTCTTCTCTACGGCGATGAGAGCGAGGCGCTGACCCATCCCTATCTCGCCCGCGCCTGGGCGAAGTCGGGGGCGGACTTGCGTGTGCCGGCGCCGGGGCAGGCCAAGAAGGTCGCGATGCTGGGGTCGCTCGATCCCCTCACGCGCCAACTCATCGTCCATACCAGCCCGACCAAGCGCAGCGGCGATTTCATCGCCCATCTGGAGCAACTCGACCGTCTCTTTGGACCGCAGCCCGGGCGACAGGCCAAGCCGGTCGTGCTGGTCGAGGACAATGGTCCGATCCACACCAGCAAACGCTCGCTCGCCGCCCTGGCCGCCCGCGCGCACTGGCTCACCGTCGAATGGCTGCCGAAATACACCCCCGAACTCAACGACATCGAGCCGGTCTGGCGCGATCTTAAAGCCCATCACCTCGCCCACCAGACCTTCACCGACGCCGACGCGCTCGACCAGGCCATCCATCACGCCGTCATTGATCTCAACCGCGAGCGCATCCCCAATCCGTTGGCCAAGCCACGAATCTCTGCTTAGGTGGTGTGGACACTAGGGATTCCCTTTTAGGAGCAAATCAGATTCAAGGCTGCTTTTTGGAGGCAGTCTTGGGTGTGATGGACCGGTTGGTTTTGAGCGACGCGGCGTGGGAGCGGATGGCGCCGCTGATCATTGGTCGACCTGAGCAGAAAGGTTCGACTGGGCGCGACAATCGGATGTTCGTGGAAGGTGTGCTGTGGATCGTGCGTACGGGCTCTCCCTGGCGCGATCTTCCGGAGGCTTTTGGCGATTGGAACAGCGTGTTCCGACGCTTCAGTCGATGGAGCATCAAGGGGGTTTGGCGGCGGATCTTCGAGGCGATGTCCAAAGATCCAGACTTTGAATATCTGATCGTCAACTCCACCATCGTGCGGGCGCATCAGCACGCCGCCGGGGCGAAAAAAGGGGGTCTGAAGATCAAGCGCTCGGCCGCTCGCGCGGCGGCCTGAGCACGAAGATCCATATGGCGGTTCGCGGCCTGGGATGTCCGGTGCGGTTCACGCTGACCGCAGGTCAGAAGGGCGATGCGCCGCAAGCCGCCGCGTTGATCGAGGGATTGCCTGCCGAGGTCGTCATGGCCGATACGGCCTATGACGCCGATCCCTTGCGCCAAGCCATCGCCGCCAAAGGGGCGACCGCCGTCATCCCCAACAACCCGTCGCGGGCGCGCAAACATCCGCTCGACAAGCACCTCTACGCCCAGCGTCATCTGGTGGAGTGCTGTTTCTCAAAACTCAAGCATTTCCGCCGTGTCGCAACCCGCTTCGAAAAGACCGCACGCAATTACCGCGCAGTCCTAACTCTCGCCGCTATCATCCTATGGATGCGATAAGTGTCCACACCACCTAAGCAGATTCCGTTTGGCTAACCAACGGATAGGTTTTTTGCGGTTGGCTGCCTGCGCCGATTCGCAAGGTGTATGACATGGCGGGAAAGTCTCCGGTTACGGCGAGCGATGAACAACGCGCCGGCCTCTTGGCTCTTGCCGGTTCACGCGATCGCGGCGAGGCGGACCGCGCCCGCGCCGTGCTTTTGACGCTGGCTGGTTGGACCAGCCCCAAGATCGCGGCGGCGTTTGGCGTGCGCGAAGATACGGTTCGGCTGTGGCGCAGCGACTTCGCCGCCGGCGGGATCGCAGCGCTGAAGGCCAGCATCGCGCCGGGCCCGCCTCCGGTGAAGAGTGAAGCCGCCATGCGCGTTGCCACCCCCTTGCTGGAAGAACCTGTGGCCGACCGGCGCAACTGGACAATCCCCCGCCTTCGCGCCGAGATCGAAGCGCGCGAGGGCGTGCGCATCAGCCGTTCGCAACTGTCCAAGGCGTTGCGAAAAAAAAGTTCCGCTGGCGGCGGCCCCGGCACACGCTGAAGGGCCGTCAGAGGGAAAGCGAAGTGGAACGGGTGGGCCTGCGCCTGCAACTGCGCAAACAGCAGGCCGAAGCCGGCGACATCGTTCTTCTCTACGGCGATGAGAGCGAGGCGCTGACCCATCCTTATCTCGCCCGCGCCTGGGCGAAGTCGGGAGCGGACTTGCGTGTGCCGGCGCCGGGGCAGGCCAAGAAGGTCGCGATACTGGGGTCGCTCGATCCCCTCACGCGCCAACTCATCGTCCATACCAGCCCGACCAAGCGCAGCAGCGATTTCATCGCTCATCTGGAGCAACTCGACCGTCTCTTTGGGCCGCAGCCCGGGCGGCAGGCCAAGCCGGTCGTGCTGGTCGAGGACAATGGTCCGATCCACACCAGCAAACGCTCGCTCGCCGCCCTCACCGCCCGCGCACACTGGCTCACCGTCGAATGGCTGCCGAAATACGCCCCCGAACTCAACGACATCGAGCCGGTCTGGCGCGATCTCAAAGCCCATCACCTCGCCCACCAGACCTTCACCGACGCCGCCGCGCTCGACCAGGCCATCCATCACGCTGTCATTGATCTCAACCGCGAGCGCATCCCCAATCCGTTGGCCATGCCACGAATCTCTGCTTAGAGCAGTGGCCGATGCATCCGTTGCAAACGACAGGGAGCGAAGCGGCCACCAGTAAAGGAGTAAAAACTGCGCAGAGCGCCTCAGACAATCAGCGCACTGTCTAGCCTTTGAAAAAATTGGCGCGCCAGAGGTGATTCGAACCTCTGACCTTTGCCTTTGCCGCACCCAAGATAGTCATTGTTGATTTCCACTAAGAGCTGACCCGGGCACCACGGGTTTTTCCACCGAGAACTGACCCATGTTCGAACCTAGGCTGTGTGGACGAATTTGATCAAGCATAGGCCTGCGGCGAAGGAGACGATTGATCTGAAGTTTCGGGCGGTCTTTTCGCAGCGTAGCGCGACGCGCTTGATTCGTTTGAGCCGTCCGACGCCTTGCTCGATGCGCGCGCGGGCCTTGTAGAGGGTGCGCGCGAAGAAGGCCGGCTTGTTCTTTTCGTTGACTTTGTGGGGGATCACGGGAGCAATGCCGCGCGCTCTCGCGGCGTCCCGGTTGGCCTTGCTGGCGTAGCCTTTGTCGCCGATGACGGCGCGAGGCTGAAGGTCGGGCCCGATGTCGAGCAGGGTTTCGAAGTGACGCCCGTCGAAGGCTTCGCCCCCCGTCAGGTCGAAGGCGATGATGTCGCCGGAGGCGTCCGATTTTGCGTGGATTTTCGTGGTGAAGCCGCCACGCGAGCGCCCCAGCGCTTGCCCTTCTTGCCCCCTTTTGCGCCGGCCGCCGACACATGAGCGCGCACGATCGTCGAGTCGAACATCTGAATGAGATGCGCCGTGGAACTCATCGACGCGAGCGTGTCGAAGAAGGCCTAGCGCGTTGTCTTTGGCTTAAATCGAGATGGGGGGATTCCCAAATCGGCGATGGTCTGATTCAACCTGTTGGCTGGGCGGAGGCCAGCAGGAATGCCGAAGCCGTATTCGCAGGACTTGCGTGACCGGGTGATTGACGCGGTTGAGAAGGGCGAGATGAGCCGGCGGGCGGCGGCTCGGCGCTACGAGATCAGTAAATCCGTCGCCGTCAAATGGCTTGAAGGCTTTGAGCGAGATGGCTCGCGCGAGCGGGTCGGACATGGCGGCCATCGGCCTTCGGCGCTGATTGCGCATCGGGATTTTCTGGAGGCGGCGCGGGCCGAGAAGTCGGACATCACGCTTCAGACGCTTTGCGATCGCCTTTTGTCCGAGCGCGGCGTCAAGGCCGACACTTCGATGATGAGCCGCTTCTTTCGCCGGATCGTCGAGGCGTTTAAAAACGTATGGCCCGCCCCGTTCGCAATGGGTTTTGTCGAGATTGGCGGCCGATCCAGTCTGCTTCAACGTATCCGGCCTCGAGGAGCTTCCTCCGGCCATGATGGAGATACGCGCGCTCCGGTCCTCATAAAACTCCCGGCGTCAGATCGCGCCGTTTTTTAAGCCAGGCTTCCGGAGCGCCGTTCGACTGTCAGGCCATCCCGTCTTTACCCTCTCGCAAACCCCTGTTGACCGATGGACGCTTTGACCGTGACCGGCCAATTCTATGCCGCCGCAGGCATTCCCATGACGGCGAACCGTTCTCCGCGCCGCAGCGCCGCCCAGGCGATCCGCGCCAGCTTGTTGGCGAAGGCGACGATCGCAACGTTGCGATGGGCGCGGCCTGAAAGGCCTTTGGCCCATCGGCCCAGCGGCGTATCGCGCTCAGCCACATAGGCAGCGCGGCGCGTGCACCGTGGATCAGCTGTCGGCGAAGGTAGCTGTTGCCTCGTTTGCTGATGCCAAGCAGCTTCGGCTTGCCGCCGGTGGTGAACTGACGGGGAACCAAGCCGAGCCACGCGGCGAGATCGCGCCCGCGCTCGAAGCTTTCCGCCCGACCGACGGCGGCGACAAGGGCGGAGGCGACGATCGCGCCGATGCCTGGGATTGTCGTCAGCCGTCGAGCCTCTTCGTTCTCCTTCACCCAGCGGGCGAACTCGGCGTCGAAGGCAGAAATTCGTCGATCGAGTTCGGCCCATGGCGCGCGAGCGTCGGCGACGAGCAGAGCAATTCGTGGGCTCAGGTCGGCTGCGCCTTGCTCGTCCATCAGTACGCTCAGAAACTGCTCGAGCTTTCGCTTGCCCCGCGGAGCAACAAATCCGCGCTCCAGCAGGATGGCGCGCAACTGATTGATCAGAGCCGTCCGCTCCCCGACCAGTCGATCTCGCGATCAATTTCGAAAGGCCTGTCGTTTTCGCCGCAGAGCGCACGGTCCAATGCGTCCCATCGGCGGGCCTGCTCTCGAGGACGGTGCGCAGCAATTCCGCGATCCGCTCTTCGTCGTGGGTTCGCGGACGGCCGGGCTTTGCTTCGCCGTAAAGACCAACGAGACCCTGATCGAACCACCTCTTGCGCCAATGGCGCACCGTCGGATTCGAGACGCCCAGTCGCCGAGCAATGCTGAGGTTGCTCTCGCCGGAAGCGGACCCCAAAATGATCTGCGCCCGACGAACGACGCCGTGCGGGGCTGAACGGGATCGACTGATCCGCTCCAGTTCTTCCTGCTCCAGTGCGCTCAACGACAGCACTCGGTCCTGTGGTCTTCCAATGCGCCCCATGCTCAGCCCCAGCCAAAGTCGAATCATGGAAGATGGATCGCATTATGTAAAGCTATCTGCGGGACAGAACACTAGAAGGCCTTGAACGTGATCATGGTGCGCGTATCGACGATCCCTGGGATAACCTGAACTCGGTGGCCGACAAAGTGACCGATATCGACATCGGATTCCACGTAGAATTTGGCCAGAATGTCAAAATCGCCCGCGATCGAATAGATTTCGGAGGCAATTTCCGCTTCCGCAAGCGCGCTGGCGACCTCGTAGGTTCGCCCGAGCGCGCATTTGATTTGCACGAAGAAGGTTTGCATCCGGTCACGGCCCTTATTTGCCGCCCTCTTCTGCGACAACTTCGACGTCCCGGTCCATCCCTGTCTGAACCTGGAAGGTTGATTGGTAGACTTTGGAATCGTGACGCGCGATAACGACGTACTCCCCCTCAGCGAGTACGAGCGAAGGAAACGCCCCTACCAGCTCACGGATGACGTCGCCGCCCGGAGTGAGCACCGTGAAGGTTGTGTTGGCAAGAGCCCCGGCCCCAGGCTTGTTGACGAGCTTGAGTGTGAGCGTCGCGCAGCGATGGCAAATCGTGACGTCGATCCGCTTGCCAGAGATCACCTTGATATCGGCGTTAACCACCGAATTGGAGGGAATTACCGCAGGCGGCGCGAGCACCGCCGATTTCCCGGAATTGCCCGCAGCGCTCACCCCCGAATGGGCGCCGACAGTGTCGAGATAGGTCGAGACGATGTGATAGGAGCCTTCCGGAAGCCCGATGATGTCACCTGCTTTGCCTTTGGCGTAGACGAGCTTGCCGAGCGGATTGCGGTTTTGGGGCACGTAGATCGCGAGCGACAGCTTGGACGGGTCGACCGGCGCGTTGGCGAGGGTGCCTTCGATCCGCAGCACGCCCGCCGAAAAACTCAACCGTTCGGAGCGAACTTCTGCGCTTAGCGTCACGCGTTTGGCCGCGCTGGCGAGCCCGAAAGCGACATGAACGACATAATCGCCGGGCGGGATGGTTAGGGTCGGCTGGGCGAGACCGGATTCAACGATGAGAGGATGCGAGCCATCCGGATCGGCTTGCGCTCCGAACACCCGCCATCGCAGACCGCCCGTGAGGGGCGCGCCGCCGCCGTTGAGAACCGCGGAAAGGCTGAGCGTCGCCTGGGCGGATTCGCTCATCAGCGTCTCCGCGCCGGCGGGCGTGACCAACGCCACCAGCGCGACCAACGCCGCCAGAATTCGCCAAGCCGCTCTCAATCCGCCTCGCGTAACCGAAATTGACGCCCGTGCTTTGTCGCGCTGGAGAGCGCTCGTGACGCCACATTGAGGCGGATCGAAGGCGGTTTACAGCTGCCGAGTTTTCGGTCAAGCAGGAGGCTTTCACCCTAAGAAAACACCAATGAACGACACGATCGAGATCCTCAAACGTCGCCGATCGGTTCCTCCGCCGATGATGACAGGGCCGTCGCCAAGTCCTGATGAGCTCGCGACAATCCTGACTGTCGCCGCGCGTGTGCCGGATCATGGCAAGCTTGCCCCTTGGCGGTTCCTGGTTTTCGCAGGCCGAGCGCGCGAGCGCGCAGGTCGGCTCGCGCTCGAGATCCGCCTATCCGACAGGCCCGACCTGGACGAGGTTGCCTGCGCTGAGGAATCGCGCCGCTTCGCACGGGCGCCGTTGGTCGTCGCTGTCATCTCGCGCGCGGCGCCGCACCCCAAGATCCCTGAATGGGAACAGGTTTTGTCAGCGGGAGCGGTGTGCATGAACATGATCGTCGCCGCCCGGGCGCTTGGTTTCACGGCGACCTGGCTCACCGAATGGATGGCCTATGATGGCCGCTTTCGCGCCGCTGTCGGCCTCGCCGAGCATGAACGCGTCGCCGGTTTCATTCACATCGGTCGGACGACGGCGGAGATCGAGGATCGCCCACGGCCGGCGCTTAGGCAAATTGTGACCAACTTTCCGGAGTGAGACCTGAGGCCGATGTTCTATGCAACCGCTGAGCGCGACCAGATGAAGTTACCGCGCGACCCCTTCAAGGCGATCGTGGCGCCGCGTCCGATCGGATGGATATCCACTCGGTCGCTCGACGGGCGAGTCAATCTCGCCCCGTACAGTTTCTTCAACGGCTACTCGAGCGCTCCACCGATAGTCGGTTTCTCAAGCGAAGGCTGGAAGGACTCGGCGTCGTTCGCGAAGGAAAGCGGCGAGTTCGTCGCCAACCTGGCGACGCACGATCTGCGAGGCCCAATGAATGAAACCTCGGCTCCGTTCGCTCGCGGCGACAACGAATTCTCTCGCGCCGGATTGACCATGGCCTCGTGCCGGATCGTGGCTGCGCCGCGCGTCGCCGAGAGCCCGGCCGCGTTGGAATGCAAGGTGGTCGAGGTGGTCGAGATCAGGTCGGTAAGCGGCGCGTGGAGCGGATCCGTACTCACTCTCGGCGAGGTCGTCGCCTTTCACATCGACGATGAGTTCCTTCTCGATGGCCGCTTCGACACCGCCCGCGCTCACCCGCTCGCCCGATGCGGCTACCAGGACTATGCAGCGGTCGAGTCCGTCTTCACAATGCCGCGGCCGAAAGGCGGCGGCGACATTTGATCGCGCACGCGGGGGGCACGCTTTGGAGCCGTAGCCGGCGTTCCCGTGCGCCCGTCAGACCGTACCGCCAAGTTCGCTCGAAAGCTGCTGCAGCTCTTTTCCGCCGGCCATCAGATTCTGCAGATCATCCATCGGAATCTCGGACTTGGCGTATGTGCCGAGAGTCCGGCCGCGGTTGAGCACGGTGAAGCGGTCCCCCACCGCGTAGGCGTGCCGCACATTGTGGGTGATGAAAATCACCCCCAGTCCCTTCTGACGGACCAGATGAATGTATTTGAGCACCATCGACGTCTGGGCCACGCCGAGCGCCGACGTCGGCTCATCCAGGATCAGCGCCTTTGCGCCGAAGTAGACCGCACGTGCGATCGCCACGCACTGACGCTCGCCGCCTGAGAGCGTGCCGACGGCCTGCTGCGGGTCGCGCACGTCGATCCCGATCCGGTGCATTTCCTCCCGCGTGACCTCGTTGCAGAAGCGGAAATCGACCCGCTTGAACGGCGGGAACCCGATCCGCGGCTCGCGCCCCATGAAGAAATTGCGCGTGATCGACATGAGCGGGATCATCGCCAGATCCTGGTAGACCGTGGCGATGCCGGCGTCGAGCGCGTCGCGCGGGCTCGAGAATGAGACCGGCTTGTCTTCGACCAGATACTCGCCGTTGGTCGGCCGGTGCACGCCGGCCAGCGTTTTGATCAAGGTCGATTTTCCCGCGCCGTTGTCTCCGAGCAGGCAATGGACCTGGCCTTGGCGAACGGTCAGGGAAACGCCGGACAGCGCGATGACCGGACCGAAATGCTTGACGATGTTGCGGACGTCGATGATGGCTGGCTGTTCGTCGGCGCTTGCATCGCTCATGACTGCCCTCTTTTATCTCAGCGCTCGCCGGTGACTTTGCGGCGGATATAGTTGTTGAACAGAACCGCGGTCAGCAGCATTCCCCCGAGGAACACCTGAAACCAGTCGCTGTCGAATGAGGTGTAGGTGAGCCCGATCGAAACAACGCCGAAAATGACGGCTCCGATGAAGGCGCCGATCGCCGATCCATAACCGCCGGTCAAGAGACAACCGCCGATCACCGCCGCGATGATCGCCTCGAACTCCTTCTGAACGCCGCGTCGCGCGTCGGTCGAACCGGCGTCGAGTACGGTCAGGATTGCGACCAGCGCCGCCGCGCTCGCCGTCAGCATGAAGAGGCCAGTCTTGACGTGACTGACGGGGACGCCGGAATTGCGGGCGGCGTTCGGATCGCCGCCGGAAGCGTAGATCCAGTTCCCGACCCGCGTCCGGAGCAGCACCCAGGTCGCGACCGCGGCGAAGGCGATGAACCAGATGATCGAGACCGGAACTCCGGCGACCTTCGGCAGGCCGGTGTCGAATTTGTCGATCAATCCGCGATTGGCGAGCCAGGTGAAGGCGCCTTGAAAGGCGTTACCGGCGAACAGGCTCTTAACGACGCTGTCATGAACCACGTCGTCGACGCCGCGCAATTGCGTCGAGCCGCCGGTCGCGAGCTTGAGTCCGACCAGCGTCAGGCCGCGAAAGATGAATAGGAACGCCAACGTCACGATGAACGAGGGGAGCCGCGTCTGAATGACGATCTGTCCGTTCATGGCGCCGATGAGCGCCGCGAACACCATCGTCGCGGCAATGGCGATCGGAAGCGGCAGGTGGCCGTCGACCAGCGCCGCGGCGAAGGCCAGTCCGGCGAAGGCGATCATCGAACCGATGGAAAGGTCGAATTCGCCTCCGATCATCAAAAGAGCGGCAGCGATCGCCAGGATTCCGAGTTCGGAGGCGGGGGCGAGAATCGTCATCGCCCCGCTCAGCGTGAACATCGTCGAATTTGCGGTGAAAAAGAAGAAAATCAGGACCACAATGAGGCCGGCGACCGCGCCGAGCTCCGGCCGGCGCATCGCCTCGGTCAGAAGGGATGACTTGCGCAGCCGCTCGTCGACGATTTGAGCCGGTTTCACCGGAGGGCCGGGCGGCGCGATCGTTTCGTTTTGTGTCTCTTGGGCGCGGCTCATTGCACATCTCCTCCCTCGAGCGGCCGTTTGCGGCCGGCGTATTCGGGGCGGTCGGGGACGCCTTGAGCTCGACGGCCCCGACCGACCGCTAAAAAATCGGCTTCGGGCGAGATCCGCCGGTTCAGCGGATGCCTTTCGCCGATAACTGCACGACCTGCGCCGCCTTGTCCTTAGTGATCAGGTTCGGACCCGAGGCGACGTTGCTGGCCGGGATCAGCCCATATTTGGCGTAATTGGCCAGGAACACCACCGGCAGATAGCCTTGCAGGAACTGCTGCTGGTCGATCGCGAACGCGGCTTCTCCGGCGGCGACCGCCTTCAGGAAGTCGGCCGAGAGATCGAAGGTCGCGACATTGATCTTGCCGACCTTGCCCGAGTCCTTGACCGCCGCGAGAGACGGCTCGCCGGCCGTTCCCGCACCGAGGGCGAGGATCGTATCGACCTCGGGGTTCGACGACAGCGCCGCTTTGACTTTGGCGCGAACCTCGGAGGGTTCGTTTGACACGGGGAGAACCGTCACTTTGCCGCCGAAGCCTTCGCTGAAGCCTTTGCAGCGCAGATCGAGCGCCACGTTTCCGACTTCCTGGTTGACGCATAGCGCGACTTTGCCGCCCATCTCCTTGAGTTTTTCGCCCGCGGCCTTTCCCGCGGTCTCCTCATCCTGGCCGACATGCAGCAATGCGCCGAGCGATTTCGAGACATCCGATCCAGAATTCATCGAGATGACTGGGATGCCGGCGGCGACCGCCTTCTTGATCGAGGGGCCGAGCGCCGAGGCGTCCGGAATGGAGACAACCAGGCCCGACGGCTTCTGGTTGACGGCCGCGTCGATCAGCTGAGACATCGCCACCATGTCGAACGTCTCGGGAGCGCGGTAGTCGACCGAGACCCCGGTGTCCTTCGCGCCTGCGATGACGCCGTTCTTGACCACGGACCAGAACGGATCGTTGGCCTGGCCGTGACTAACGACGATGATGTGGATGCCCTCGGCAGCGGTCGCGGGCGCCGCGAAGGCTGCAGCGACGATGAATGTCGCCGCCGCCGCGATGGTCGTTTTGATCAAGCGTTTCATGCGATTCCCTCCTTCATGGGCGACATTGCCCGCGCAAGGCGTGAGGCGGCACGTTCGATCGGCCTCGCGACTTGAACTGGTGAGCGGCTATTTCGCGGACGGTTTCCGGCCGCCCTGGACTGCCGATGAGAAAAATCGTTCTGAGGTGTCGGATTGGCGCGCAACGGCATCCGGCCGCGAGCCGTTCATCCGCGAAGCGGCCAAGTGGGCGCCGTCGACAGCCCCGACGTCGACCTTGGCCGCCAATACCGCATGCAAACGCGTCAAACGGACGAACAGCGCTTCCTTGCGGCGAACGAGGGGTGTGCGGAGCGGGCCGCCCGTTCGCGTTCAGGATCGGTCTCAACCCTGTTCCTCCCATAGTGCGCCCCGCGCCCGGATCGGACCGTCGCGGACTCGGATGCGCTCAGGATGCAGCGCCTTCGGACGGGTGCAAGGCCCAGCAGGCATCCGCGATCCGTGTAACAAACATTCCAAAAAAAATCAAGTGTGGAATAATCATTCCAAAAAGGATGAGCGCGGAGGGTGAAAGGGACGTCTGAAAACCCGGCTGGCGGCCGTAAGATAGAAACTGAACGCGGGAGATTGAGCCGCCGATGGGTTGCCGATAGGCTTCCCGTTGGCATTGCGGGAGGAGGAGACGAATGTCAGCCGCGATCACCCGGGATTACAGCCTCATCGGTCCGGAAGCCGAAAAGGCGGTCGCGGCGGGACTCGCATCGGCGAAATGGTACGCGCCGCCGATCACGCGCGCCGAGCTCAAGGAGCTGATGCGTCGCGACGATGGCCCGGCGATCCGAGATACGCTCATCTGGTTCGCGGCGCTCATCGTCTCGGGCGGGCTGGGCGCATGGTTCTGGGGAAGCTGGGCGGCGGTTCCGTTCTTTCTTGTCTACGGCGTGCTCTATGGCTCGGCCTCCGACAGCCGCTGGCACGAATGCGGCCACCGCACCGCCTTCAAGACCAAATGGATGAACGACGCGGTCTATGAGATCGCGTGCTTCATGATCCTGCGCGAGCCCGAGATCTGGCGCTGGAGCCACACGCGTCACCACACCGACACGGTCATCGTCGGCCGCGACCCGGAGATCATCACGCCGCGGCCGCCGGACGTGCTTTCGCTCCTTCTCAACATTTTCTCGCTCAAGACCGTGGTCGTCTTTTTCCAGAAGCTGTTTCTGCACGCGGCAGGCCGGCTTACCAGCGAGGAAACGACGTTCGTTCCATTGAGCGAGCGGCCGAAGGTTTACCGGACTGCGCGCATCTACCTTGCGATCTATGTCCTGGTGATCGGGGCCTGCGTCCACTTCCATTCGGTCCTGCCGGCGATGATTGTCGGCCTTCCGTCGCTCTATGGCGGCTGGCTTCAGCTCTATTTCGGCTGTACGCAGCACCTTGGACTGGCCGAGGACGTGCTCGACCACCGGCTCAACTCGCGCACCATCTACATGAACCCGATCTTCCGTTTCCTGTACTGGAATATGAACTATCACGTCGAGCATCACCTGTTCCCGCTGATCCCGTATCACGCGCTGCCGAAGCTGCACGCAGCGATCAAGGCCGATTGCCCGCAGCCTTATCCGAGCACCATCGCCGCCTATCGCGAAATCATCCCCGCGCTTCTGCGCCAGCTGAAAGACCCGACGTATTTCGTGCGCCGCGAACTGCCGAGCGGAGCGCGGCCCGGGCCTCTCGGCGCCGGAGCGGCGAAGGTTGAGCGGGAGCGGCTGAATTGAGCGAAAGCTGGATCGACGCCGGTCCCGCCGACCGCGTCTCGCCCGAAGACGTCGCGCCTTTTGAACACGAAGGCCGGCAATATGCGCTTTACCGCACCGCGGACGACCGATATTTCGCCACCGACGGACTGTGCACGCATGAACAGGTTGAACTCGCCGACGGCTACGTCTCGGGTACGATCATCGAGTGTCCGATGCATAATGGCAGGTTCGATTTCACCACCGGGGAAGCGAAGGGCGCCCCGGCCTGTGTCAACCTCACGACCTATCCTGCGAAGGTCGAAGGCGGCCGGCTGCTGGTCAAGCTCGGCTGACCGCAACGCGCGTCTCCCCGGCCTTCGTTGTCCGCATTGTAGTGGCGCGAGGCTAAGGCGGTTGCTATGGGGCAGGCCCGGCCTTGCCTGAGCCGAGGGAGGAAGCGAAATGAAACTGCACGGAGTTGCGGCGATCGTGACCGGCGGCGGTTCGGGACTGGGCCGCGCAACTGCGGAGGCGCTCGCCGCCAAGGGCGCGAAAGTCGCGGTCTTCGATCTGAACCCCGCCGCGGCGAAGGAAGCCGCCAGGGTTGTCGGCGGCGCGGCGATCGTCTGCGACGTCGCGGACGAGGCGTCCGCCGGCGCGGCGATCGTTAAAGCCGCGGCGGCGCACGGGCCGGCGCGGGTGCTGGTCAATTGCGCCGGCATCGGCGTGGCCAAACGGGTCGCCGGCCGCGATGGGCCCCATCCTCTGGCCGACTTCGAGAAAGTCGTCCGGGTCAACCTCATCGGAACCTTCAACATGATCCGCCTGGCGGCAGCCGAGATGAGCAAGCTCGAACCGACCGACGGCGAGCGCGGCGTCATCATCTCGACCGCCTCGGTCGCGGCCTACGACGGCCAGATCGGGCAGGCCGCCTATTCCGCCTCCAAGGGCGGCGTGGTGGCGATGACGCTGCCGATCGCGCGCGAACTCGCGCAGTTCGGCATCCGCGTCAACACGATCGCGCCGGGCATCTTCATGACGCCGATGATGTCCGGCCTGTCGCAGGCGGCCCAGGATTCGCTTGGCGCCTCGGTGCCGTTCCCTCAGCGCCTCGGCGCGCCGGCGGAATATGCCGCGCTCGCCGTCCACATCGTGGAGAACGGCTACATCAACGGCGAGACGATCCGCATCGACGGCGCGTTGCGCATGGCGCCGAAATAAGCGGAGCGCGCCTCGTCCGAGGGGTGAATGCAACCGGAAGGCGAGTTCCGTGCAAATAAATGCAAGCAAATAACAAATAAATCCAAGGAAAATTCCTTGTTTTTCCTTGAATTCCTTTGGCCGATTCGGGACTTTTCAATGGGTTACGCGGAATCCAAATAAAAAAATCCCAACGCCCGCTCAGGTTGCATGCAGAATGTCGATGACCACTCCCTCTTCATCCTCCTCGCCGTCGGGCGCGCCGGCGGCCCGGCTCGATCCGGTCAGCAGAAAAATAATAACATTGATTCTGATTTTCTGCAAGCAAGGAGCGCGTAAAATTTTCGCCGGACGATCGCCTCTGGGCTACCGACAATTTCGCCGACAGGCGTCGCTAAAGTGCGCTTGAACTTGAGCAAGGAAGGAAACGATGGACGGAGCAAAGGCGGGACGGCTCGCGGGCAAGGTCGCGCTCATCACTGGCGCGGCGTCGGGCATCGGCCGGGCGACAGCGGCTCTGTTCCATGGGGAAGGCGCCAAGGTCGCCGCGACCGACCGCAACGAAGCGGGCCTGAAAACGCTCGGGGCCGACGGCGACCTCACGCTCGTTCAGGACGTGACCGATGAAGCGCGCTGGCGTGCGGTGGTCGATGCGGTGGTCGGCGAATTCGGGCGCCTCGACATTCTGATCAACAGCGCCGGGGTCGCGGTCCTCGGCAATATCGAGACGACGACGCTCGCCGACTGGCGCAAGGTCAATGCGGTCAACGCTGAGGGCGTGTTTCTTGGCTGCCGCGAGGCGGTGCGGGCGATGAAGGAAGCGGGCGGCGGGTCGATCGTCAATCTGTCGTCGGTCGCCGGAATTATCGGCGACGCCTCGTCACTGGCCTATTGCGCCAGCAAGGGCGCGGTGAGGCTCATGACCAAATCGGCCGCGCTCCACTGCGCTCGCGCCGGCTATCGGATCCGGGTGAACTCGGTGCATCCGTCGTTCGCCGAAACGCCGATGGTGCTCGAAGGCATCGCCCGCGCAAAGGACCCCGAGCGGGTGCGCGCCGGCCTTGAGCGCGCCGCGCCGATGGGGCGCATGGGCACGGCGGAAGAAGTCGCGAACACCATTCTCTTCCTCGCCAGCGACAATTCCTCATTCACAACCGGCGGCGAGTTCATGGTCGACGGGGGTTTGACGGCGCAGTAAGGCAAGGTTTCTCGGCGCTATCTCACGTCCAATGGCCCCGGTCCTTGCTGAACGGCGGAACCGGCCCAACTTATGGACGCCTGCGAATGGCGCTACCGCTCCGCGAAGAAGGCGGGTTCAATGCTTGTCAATCGTCCGAACTTATGATTTCTTCGCCATGCGATTCCCGGAGGCCAATATGACCGAAGCACTAAAGCTGCTCATAGAGGCAGCACGAATGGTTAAGCCAAGCCCCCAACAACAAGAGGAGCAACGACGAAGTTTCGCTTACGGGAACACCGCGTTTGAGAATCATCTTATCACTCGAGAAATGATTGATGCGCAGGCTGAGGTAATTGCCCGTGAGCGAGAAGGAAAACGAGGAGCCTAAACGTCGAGATAGTGTCGCTCAGGATCCGGAGCTAATTACTGACCCAATTAAGCGCGCTGAGGCGGAGGCAGCGAATGGTCTCCGCCAGTTCGATTTTGGTAAGGCCGCTGCACAAGAAGCCATCGATCGAAAAGAGCGTAGTCGAGACTACCAATTCAAGCTGCGGCCATCGCTCATTCTCGCGCTTCACCGGGAAGCCCTTAAGAGCATAAGTATCTACGCTGGCAACTACCGACCGGGTGAGGTCGGGATTGAAGGCAGTAAACATGAACCGCCTGGCGCTCATATGGTGGCTGAATTAGTCGAGGACCTTTGCGACTACGTAAACGAGCATTGGGAGACTTCGACTCCAATTCACCTATCCGCTTACGTGATGTGGCGCCTTAACTGGGTTCATCCTTTTGCTGACGGTAACGGCCGCACTTCGAGAATTACCTCTTATGTTGTCCTTGCCATAAAGTCTGGGTTTATACCGCCGGGGTGGCCTTCGATACCCGATCAGATCGTATCCGATCGCACTGGATATTTTCGAGCGATTGATATGGCTGATCTAGCTTGCAAGGAGGACAGAATTGACGTTTCTGTGATGGAGGAGCTGCTTGGTAGCATGCTAGCGAGACAGCTGGCAGCATTCTACAAGTCTGTTGGTGGGAAATTACCCCCGGGCGTGGAGCTAGAGGGTCCCTAGTAGACCACCGTTCTCGGGAGCGGAATTCACAAGAAAATCATCTGCCTCTCGGCCTGCATTTGCGAGATGTTCGATGACCGCGCGGTTGCGGCCGAGATCTCATGTGTCTCGTGTGTACCAAGCAATAGGCGCACGTTGCCCTCGCTCTGCCGGCACCCGCTGAAGGTCCTTGGCGCGCGCGCAAGGAGCCTCAGGAACTCTGAAGGCCGCCAGCCTTTTCGTTTCGCTGGAGCAGCCAGATCGCAGGGCCCGCGAACAGCGCGAAGACCGCGCCAAGCGCCGCGAGGGTCGGCGCGTCAGAGGAAGACCGATCTGTCTCGCGTGACCGCCTTCGCCAGACGTTCCGCAACCGCCCGGCCTGACTGCGCAGTGGGTCCGGCCCAATCCGGTTTTGGGACGCAGGCGATTGGGATTCGACATCAAGGCGGGCTCAGCGCCGCAATCGTCGTTTCGAGGACAGCGAGAGCGTCCCTCGTCCCGTCCGCTTCGCCCTTTTCGAAGTCGTCGCCCTGAAGTCCCATCGTGTTGGTGACATGCGCGAGGCAGAGGATCCGAACGCCGGCGGCGCGCGCGAACGTGTAGAGCGCCGCCGCCTCCATTTCGACTGCAAGGATGCCTTTGTCGCGGGCGGCCTCGATGGCGTCGGCAGTCTCGCGAAAGGGAGCGTCCGTCGTCCAGCTTGCCCCGACGAGGCATCGCGGCCCAACCTCAGCCAGCGCCGCGGCGGAGAGCTTCACCAAGTCGGGGTCCGCTTCGGCAAACTCAGATGGCGGGGCGTAGTGGTAGCTCGTGCCCTCATCCCGCAACGCGCGATCGATCACGACAAAATATGGCGGAGGGCCGCAGGGTGTGATCTGCCCTGCCGAGGTCAGGCTTACGAGCAGCCGGCACCCGCTGGCGAACAGCTCCTCGGCGACGAGAACGGCAAAGGACGCGCCAACCACCCGGCCCACGATGCCGACGCGACGCCCGCCAAGCTCGAACGTGTCGAGGTCGGTATGGTAGCAGGGCCAGCCTTGAAACGGTTTCGACGCGTCGGTCCGCCGCAACCGGCGCGCCAGATCGCCGTCGGGATCAAAAATGCAGACCGGCGGCGCCGGGACCTCGGCCAATCCCTTCTGCCGGCGCGCTTCGCGCAGCAACGCCAATGGCGTGAACAGCGATTTCGACGACGCGCGCTTGTTGTCGAGGATGGGCGTTCTCGGGTCGGACATATTCATTCGCTACGCGATCCGGTTTCACAAGAACATCCCCCGATCGCGCGCCACGGCCTTGGCCAAATGCTCGCTGACGGCGCGGATACGTCCCAAGCCGCGCGTGTCCTCGTGGGTGACGAGCCAATAGGCCCGCGTCGCCCGGCGTTCGGGCAGGACGCGCTGAAGATCCTTGAACCGGCGGGCGATGAAGTCGTGCGCGACGCCGACGCCGACGCCCTCCCGCACAGCCTCCAGTTGCGTGACTGCGTTCGTGCTTTCGAAGCTGGTCGGCGCGCCGTCGTAGAGTTCGCGCACATAGTCGAGCGCCGTCGAAAACGCATGCTCCTCGACATAGCCGATCAGCCGGTGGCTCTTGAGCGCCTCGATGTCGGCCGGAGCGCCATTGCGCTTTAGGTAGGCGGCGCTCGCATAGATTCCGAGCGAGTAGTCGGTGAGCTTGCGGGCGACGAAGCGTCCCGCTTCCGGCTTGTCGAGGCCGATCACCACGTCGACCTCGCGACGCGCAAGCGGGGTCAGTTGCGGCAGCGGCATCAGTTGCAGCCGCACGCCCGGATGACGCTCGGCGAAATCGCGTAACGCGCCAGCCAGGTAGTAGGTCGAGAACCCGTCCGGCGCGCCGATGCGAACGTCGCCCGAAAGTTCGAGATCGACGCCGGAGATCTCGCCCTGCGCGTGCAGAAACGCGCTCTCCATCTGCTCTGCGGCGCCGATGAACCGCTCGCCGGCGCCGGTGAGCTTCGCCCCGGTCGTTCGCCGGTCGAACAGCTTGGCGCCGACCGTGGTCTCCAGCGCCGCGATGCGGCGGCTGACCGTCGCATGGTCGAGCTTAAGACGCTTGGCGGCGGCGACGAATTGGCCGCCGCGGGCGACGGCGAGGAAGACGCGGACGTTATCCCAATCCATGAGAGACGCTCCGCGCGAGGAAGAACTACGCAGTCAACAGATCTGATCGAACTCATGACAGTGGGTTTACTAACATCCGGGCAACCCTGCACTACCCGTATCCCGCGAGCTTGCTCCAGATGGTGAATTATTGGTCCTCACGGCCATTACCCTAATTAATTCTGCCCTTCCTTTGTCGGTCAAACTCACAAATTCTTGCAAGTCTCCATTTTTCGACTCAGTTACCTCAATATTCAGTACTCCAAGAGCATGGAGATGAATTTTTATTGTATCGCTATCCATTTGATTTACATTTATAAACGCTGCTCTCGGCTTTAGCCTGCCAATATGAGATTTAACATCACTTCTAATACTACCAGAAATATGTGGACTATATAAATCAGGTCCAACTATCTTCAAAATATCAATCCAAGTCAGTTTAATTGCGTCAGAATATTCTCTGTTGCTAGAAGAATACGTATATTTTATTTCAAAAAGCTCATCAAGATCAGCAAGGTCTACTATTTTTGGAGAATTATTGGCAACAACTGTATTATAATTAACGACCAGCTCGTCATAGCTCGTCCTTAATTGCATATATTTTCTGATGACGTCCTCTTCTGCTGCTTCATTGCCTCTAATCCATCCGTTAGCAGGGTATGTCGCAATTGCTTTAACAATCGCCTGCATTATTGCTAGAGCAAGCTGATCTCGGTTATTCCAAAACCGTACCATTCGACCAATCTTAACTTTATCCCGGAAATCATTTACCTTTGCTTCTAACGTCGGATCGACGTCAAAATTCTTTTTTGGTAGATTTTGAATATCGTTATGTAAAAGCGCGATAACAGTCTTTCCTTGAGAAACCGCGTAATCAAACTCCCTTTCCGTAAAACTCACGCCCTCGTCATCTGTCGATCCATAGCGAGCACGAATTATAAGAAGATAATAGTCACATTCGTCAATTACCTTTTTTATATATTCGAATTGAGCCATATCAATGGCCGGAAAAGCTTCCATGCCAGACGGTATATGGTCAAGATCAAGTATCGCTTTGAGGGCCAGCTGCCTCTCCTCTTGGAGGTCACTAAAAGTGGATGAAATGAATATTTGATATTTCTTTTTTGCCACTGGCTCGGTTCTTCCTACGAATCACTGCGCGCCCCAGTAACATACCACCCTAAGGGGCAGGCCTCGTTGTCTCAGTCCAACTTCGGTTTTCAAGTCCCACCTTAGCACATTTTCGCACAGCCGATGCGCGATCTCTGAGATTGCTGTGCGCAAAATCGTGGCGCATAAATCCGCTACGACATCAACATCAGGGAGCGGAACATGATCGAACACGGGCATTTCATCGGCGGCAAGATGGTCGCCGGCAAGTCGGGGCGAACCGCGGACGTCTTTCAGCCTATGGACGGCACGGTGCGCGCGCATGTCGCGCTCGCCTCCAAGGCTGAAGTTCGCGCCGCCGTCGAGAACGCCAAGGAGGCGCAGCCCGCCTGGGCGGCGGTCAACCCGCAGCGCCGCGCCCGCGTTTTGATGAAGTTTCTCGATCTCATCGCCAAGAACAATGACGAGATGGCGGAAACGCTGGCGCGCGAGCACGGCAAGACGATCGCCGACGCCAGGGGCGACATTCAGCGCGGCGTCGAGGTGGTCGAGTTCGCGCTCGGCGTGCCGCATCTGATGAAGGGCGAATATACCGACGGCGCCGGCCCCGGCATCGACCTCTATTCCATGCGCCAGCCGCTCGGCGTCGTCGCCGGCATCACGCCGTTCAATTTTCCCGCGATGATACCCTTATGGAAGCTCGCGCCAGCGATCGCCTGCGGCAACGCTTTCATCCTGAAGCCCTCGGAGCGCGACCCCGGCGTACCGCTCCGGCTCGGCGAGCTTTTTGTCGAGGCGGGCGGGCCGCCGGGCATCCTCAACGTCGTCAACGGCGACAAGGAGGCGGTCGACGCCATCCTCGATGATCCCGACATTCAGGCAATCGGCTTCGTCGGCTCGACCCCGATCGCCGAGTACATCTATACCCGCGGCACGGCGACGGGTAAGCGCGTGCAGTGCTTCGGCGGGGCCAAGAACCATCTGGTGGTGATGCCCGACGCGGACATGGACCAGACGGTCGACGCTCTGATCGGCGCGGGTTACGGCTCGGCCGGCGAGCGCTGCATGGCCGTCTCGGTCGCTGTCCCGGTCGGGCAGAAGACCGCCGACGATCTCATGCGCCGTCTCATCCCGCGCGTCGAATCGCTGAAAATCGGACCGTCGACCGATTCGGGCGCCGACTACGGGCCGCTGGTGAACAAGGCTGCGCTGGAGAAAGTGCGCGGCTATGTCGACATCGGCGTCAAGGAGGGCGCGAAGCTCGTCGTCGATGGCCGGGACTTCAAGATGCAGGGCTATGAGAACGGCTTCTACATGGGCGGATGTCTGTTCGATCACGTCACGAAGGACATGCGCATCTACAAGGAAGAGATCTTCGGTCCGGTGCTGTCGGTGGTCCGCGCGCACGATTACGGCGAGGCGCTCGGCTTATGCAACGACCACGAATACGGCAACGGCGTCGCCATCTTCACCCGCGACGGCGACGCCGCGCGCGACTTCGCGACCAAGGTCAAGGTCGGCATGATCGGAGTCAATGTGCCGATCCCGGTCCCGGTCGCCTACTATACGTTCGGCGGCTGGAAGCGCTCCGGCTTCGGCGACCTCAACCAGCATGGGCCGGATTCGATCCGCTTCTACACTCGCACCAAGACCGTGACCGCCCGCTGGCCGTCCGGCATCAAGGACGGGGCGCAGTTCTCGATCCCAACGATGAACTGAGGAAGACGGCGGACGCGGAGGGGCGTATATTCGCCCCCCACCGCCAGGCCATCAGTTCAAAGACCGTTCGCCATGTCCACCGCGCTGAAACAGATGACGGTCGACGAGTTCCTGCTTTGGGCGGAGGGCAGGGAGGGACGTTGGGAACTGCACGACGGCGTTCCGGTGATGATGTCGCCAGAACGTGTCGCTCATAATCGAAGCAAATTCAGAGCGGCAACCGCGCTGCAAGATGCTTTGGCCGCGGCGGGATTGTCCTGTGAAGTTTTTACAGACGGTCTCGCGATCAAGGTCGACGCGAGGACAACCTTTGAGCCGGACGCGTCAGTCGTCTGCGGTCCGCGTCGTCCTGACGATGCGATCGCCCTCGAGAACCCTGTCATCGTGGTCGAAGTCCTGTCTCCGAGCACAGCCGCGATCGATCACGGCCGTAGGCTCAGTGGTTATTTCTCGATTCCCAGCGTGCAGCATTGTCTCATCCTCGATCCCGAGCGACGCGGCGCCATTCATCATAAGCGAGGGGCAAGCGACGCGATCGAGACGCGGGTGCTGACCGGCGGCGTGGCGCGGCTTGATCCACCGGGATTTGAGGTTGCGGTCGAGGCGCTGTTCCCGCCGACCTGATCAGCGCCCGCGCTCGAGCTCTAAAACCGGAACAGGGTCAAGCCTGGCGCGGCGTTGCCGAATCGGTCGGTGAGCCTCTCCCGGCCGCGCATGCCCAGGAAGGTCCCCTCGGTCGGATCCGGCTGGTTGAACGTGTCGTAGACGTAGCCGTTACCCGTCGAGCCCACAGGGACCTGCGTGCCGGCGGTCAGGTATGACGGCCGGGCATGCACCGTGATCTGCCGCCCGGCCGCAACCGGATGTTTCGCGCGCTTTTTGAGCGTGGTCTGGTGAGGTTTCGCCGCCCGCACGGGGGGCGCCGGGTCCAGTGGGCCCGTCGTCTGGGCGTTCGCGGCCGGGGCCACTGCGAGGCCAGCCGCGAGCGCGGCGGCGGCCAAGAGCCGACCGAAATGAACCATAACTACTTCCCTTCGCTCGACGCAGTCAGCTGGATATAAGGCGGCGCACTGAAAGCAAAAGAGCGAGGTCCCGTCGATGGTCCGAGGCCGCCTTGAACGATCGCCGCCGTCAATGCCCCGGCCTTGAGCGAAAATCAATGCGGGCGGCGGGCGGCGGGCGGCGCCAGTCTGCGGTGGGGCCGCCACCTCACGCCCGATCGGATCGCCGCGAGCCGCGCGGATTTTCGCCCGCTTCCGGCATCGACGACGCAGGTCCGGGACTGGGTTGGGCTAGCGCGGTACGGTGCCAAAGGTGGCGCCGCGCAGCAATTGGCCCTGCAGGAAGAACGCCACGAGCAGAACCGGCAAGAGATAGATCGTGCCAATCGCGGCGAACACGCCCCAGTCGACGCCAACGTCGGCGCCGACCACCCGGGTCATGGCGACCGGGACTGTGCGGGTGTCGACGCTCGTCAAGAGCAGGCTGAACAGGAAATCATTCCAGGTGAAAACGAAAGCAATGATCGCAGTCGCGGCGATTCCCGCTCCCATTTGGGGCAGGCAAATGCGCCGAAGAATCGTCAGCTCTGAACTGCCGTCGAGCCGCGCCGCCTCTTCGACCGGCTTGTGCAATTCATTGATGAAGCTGCGTAGCATCCAAATTGCGAACGGCAGGTTGAAGGCTGTGTAGACGAGGATGATCGCGGTGTAGCTGCCGCCAAGTCCGGTCACCCGAAACAGGAAATAGAGCGGCACAATGGCGGTGATCGGCGGCGCCATGCGCAGCGCCAGGATATAGAACATGTAATAGCCACGCCCGACGAGTTTGAGCCGGGCGAAGCCGTAGGCGGCGAGACAGCCGATGATGAGCGCGAGCGATACGCTGGTGAAGCAGATGACCAGGCTGTTGATGAAGTCCCGATATAGACCCGTGTCGAAGACTTGCGAGCCGTCAACCGAAACGCGGTGAAAGGCGGCCCAGAAATGCTCGAAGGTTGGCGTGAAGATCAGCTTCGGCGGCGTCGCCATCTGGTCCTGGCGGGTCTTGAACGCCGCGAGCAACATCCAGATCACAGGGAAAAAGTAGATGAGACCCACGCCGGCGGCGATGGCCGAGCGGCGGAAGTCCGCAGGTCCCGCCGACCCGCGTGGCGTCTGCGGCGTAATCAAAGGGCCTCCTTGCGAAGCTGGACTGCCTGGAAATAAAGGCGCGTCAGCACGATGACGACGAAAAGGCTGATGTTGCCCAAGGCGGAGGCGCGCCCGGATTCGAACAGGACGAAGGCCGTATCGTAGATCTCCGTCGATACGCTTTCGGTCGCGTCGCCAGGGCCTCCGTTGGTGATGGTGTAGATGAGATCGAACATGTTGAAGGATTCAATGGTGCGGAACAGGAGCGCCAGCAGCAGCACAGCCCGGATTGCGGGGAAGGTGACGGACCAGAACCGACGCGCGGCCGATAGACGGTCGATCTCGGCCGCCTCGCGAAGATAGTCGGGAATACCGGCCAGACCCGCAAGAAGCATCAACATGACGAACGGCGACCACATCCAGGCGTCGGCGACGATCAGGCTCAGGCGCGCGGAGAACGGAGTGCCGAGCGGCGCAAAGGGCTGGCCTGTCAGGGGCCGGACGATGGCGCTGACGATGCCAAACGTAGGATCGTAAAAGAGGCTGAAAAAGGTTCCGACCGCCACCGTCGAGAGCAGCATCGGGGTGAGCACGAGCATCAAAGCGGCGCGTCGTCCCGGAAACGGGCGGAAGAAGACGAAAGCCAAGAGACCGCCGACCACGAGTTGCGTCGCGACGCTGGCGGCGATCATGATACCGGTATTGAGGAAATGCCCCCAGGTGTCCGGGTCGGTCATCAGGTCGACGTAATTGTCGAGACCGAGAAAGCGCGGCGGCTTCGTGAGATGGTCGGCGCGAAAGTGGAAGAAAGACGCGCCGATGGACCAGAGCAGCGGCAGGACGTTCATGACACAAAGAATCGCGAGCGCGGGCGCGATGAACGGCGCCGCGTTGGCGCCCGCGTGGGTCGCCTCCTTGCGTCCTGCCCTTGTTGCCGCGTCGCTGTATGCGACGCTGTCCATGACCGCCATCGCCGACGTCACTTGACACCCCGCCTGCTAACATGTCAATGCTGTAATGTTTAGTAGATTTGTACCAAGAGACGTGGTAGTCCTCTGAAGAGGGTAAAGATTCCCATGGCTTCCGCTGGAAGCGGGAAGTTGAGGTCAGAGCGGCTTGGGCAATATTTTAGTGTTGGCTGTTTAGTGAACAGCGGCGCACGCTCCTGATAACGAGCGGCGTACGCGAGGATCCGGGCCGGCGGGAGCCGTAACTCGGACGTCATGGGAGGATGACGGGGCGTGGCGCGATGCAGCTGACGATCCGCGATTTGCACAAGCGCTTCGACGCGGTGGAAGCGCTGCGCGGCGTTGATTTCGCTGCAGAGCCCGGCGAATTTTTCGCCATCCTCGGACCAAGCGGCGCCGGCAAGACGACTTTATTGCGGATCATCGCAGGGATTGAGCGCCCGGAGCGCGGCGCGGTTCTGCTCGATGGACGCAATGTCGCCGACATTCCCGTCAGGGCCCGCGACACCGCAATGGTGTTCCAGACTTTCGCGCTCTATCCCCATCTTTCGACCTTCGACAATCTCGCTTATCCGCTGCGCGAAGCCCGCGTCTCATCTCAAGACATTGCCCGTCGGGTCGGCGAGATCGCGGAAATGTTGCGCCTCACGCACACGCTTAAGCGCAAACCCGGGACGCTGAGCGGCGGCGAGCAACAGCGTTGCGCGATCGGCCGCGCCCTCATTCGTCGGCCAAAGCTCCTGCTGCTCGACGAGCCCCTGACCAACCTCGACGCCAAATTGCGCCACGACACCCGCGCGGAATTCAAGCGCCTGCATCGCGAGCTGCGCGACACCACGATTCTTTATGCCACGCCCGACCAGATCGAGGCGCTTAGCATGGGCGATCGCATTGGCGTGTTGCGCGAGGGCCGCATTGTGCAGATCGGCGATCCGAGGGGCCTCTATCTCGAGCCCACCGACGATTTCGTCGCCTCGCTGGTGGGCGACCCCCCGATCAACCTTGTCCCGGCAACCCTGAAGCAGGCGACGGACGGGCTCATTCTGGAATTGCCCTTCGTCGATGTCGACGCGTCGCCGTGGAAGGCCTCGCTCGCCGATTTTCCGATCGGATCGAAGCTGACCGTCGGCGTGCGTCCGCAAGCGATGACTCCTGCCTCTGACGCCTCCGCGGGCAACGGCGGCTTGCGGTTCCCGGCGCGCGTCTTCCTCACCGAGCCGCTCGGCGACGTGACGATTCTCGACATCTTGCGCTGGCGCCGGCCACCGTCTAAAGATGGTTTTGCCGCAAGAGCGCGCCTACGGGATCGATGTGGACGCCCCGATCGTCTGCGCTCTAAACGGCCAGGAACTTTGCCTATTCGCCCAAGAAACCGGTACGGCCATTCGTCGCGGCGGGGCGAACGCGGCGACCCACGGCGTGGAATGACGTGGAGGAAATGGCCATCATGGAAGCGTGAAAGACAACGAAGCGTAAAACACAACAGGGAGGATCAGCTTTATGGGTAGACTGAAGACGTCGATCGCGGCGCTGTCGGCCGCAAGCCTCTTGACGGGAGCGGCGCTTACGCCAGCGCCGGCCCTCGCAAAGGACATCGTGATCAACATGGCGGCGCCGGACTGGCTGCCGACCCGCTTCATGCAGGAAGAGTTCGACAAGAGCTACAAGTCAAAATCCGGCAACAATGTGAAGCTGGTGATCGATTTCATCCCCTGGGGCAGCTTCTATCAGCGCGTCGCCGCATCGCTCTCCTCGGGCGAAAAGAAATATCAGATGATCGTCACCGACAGCCAGTGGCTTGGCGACTTCGTCGAAGGCGGGCACTATCTGAAGCTGAACAAGTATATCGACGCGGATCCGGAATTGCAGAAGATCATCGCTGACATGCATCCGGTCCTGTTGTCGACCTCCTCGTCCTACCCGTACAAGTCGAAGAACTACTACGGCTTTCCACAGTTCCCCGACAATCTCGTGACGGCGTATCGAAAGGACCTGTTCTGCAACGAGACCGAGCGGGCCAATTTCAAGAAGGAGTTCAGTCAGACCCTTCCCTGCTATTATGAGGAATGGCAAGCTGTCGACTGGAAAACCTTTGAGGACATCGGCAAGTTCTTCACACGCAAGAAGGGCGACAAGCTGGGCGACGGCGTCGCGGACGACGATTTCTATGGCATCGCCTATCAGATGGGCAAGCCGTACGATTTCTCTTCGATGCAGGTCAATGGCTTCATCTGGCAGAATGGCGGCGACATCTGGGATGAGACTTCGACCAAGCCGGCGTTAGGCGTCGTCAATTCCGACAAGGCGGTGCAAGCTTTCGAGCATTACCTGAGCCTCAAGAAGTACATGCCGCCGGTCGCGAAGACCGGGCAGATGGACATCTTCGTCGTCCAGGACCTCTACATGCAGGGCAAGGTGGCGGCGATCGTCGACTGGGTCGGCGTGATGGGGCCGGTCATCAATCCGAAACTGTCCAAGGTCTCTGACAAGACCAAGTTCGCCGAGCCGCCCGGCACGCGCGAAAAAGACGGCTCCATCAGCCGTTGGAGCAACATTGGCGGACAGCCGTTCGTCTTGACCACATGGAACAGCGACGAGGTGATCAAGGAAGGTCTCGACATCGTCAAATGGTGGCTGTCGACGCCCGTTCAGGAAAAGTTCGTCAAGGCCGGCGGCCAATCCGGCATGATGAGCGTGATGGATAACCCGGAATATGCGGCATGGGCGCCCTACAACCGCGCCTATCTCGATAACTACCAGTGGCAGAAGGACGTCTGGCACATTCCGGAATTCTTCCCGCTGCTGACCGAACAGCAGGAGGAGTTTGACAAGGCGATCACCGGGCAGGTGAGCGCCAAGCAGGCCCTCGACACGGTCGCCGCGTTCCAGGACAAGCTGCTGCGTGAGGCGGGCCGCATCAAATAATTTCCAAACCCGGGAAGCCGCTCTGCGACGCAGGGCGACTTCCGTCTTTCTCCGGCCCCAGCCATCGCCAAACTCGGGCGATCGCAAATTTCTGTTTCGGACCCGGTGGACGCGTAAATGGCAACAACCGCCTCGTCAGCGACCGCGACGGCGCAGCGGGATCAATCCGCGCGCAAGGCGACGAGTTTCGTCGGTTGGATCCTAAGCCCCGAGCGGCGTGGGCCGCTCCTGATCGCCCCGGCCATCATCACCCTCTTTGTGGTCAATATTTTCCCGCTGCTGTGGTCGTTTGGCCTCAGCTTCTACGAATACAAGGCCAATCGCATCGCGCCGCCGGTCTTCGCTGGCCTCGCGAACTATCGCTACGTTCTCACCGATCCGGAAATCTGGGCCCGTTTTGGCAACACCGCGGTGATCGTGGTCGGCAGCGTCTCGCTGCAGCTCGTCGTCGGCTTCCTGCTTGCGCTGCTATTCGCGCAGGAATTCCCGCTGCGCCGATACCTTCTGATGCTGGTCCTCTCACCGATGATGCTGTCGCTCAGCGCAGTCGGGGTGTTCTTCAAGCTCTTCTACGATCCGACGCTCGGGTTCATCAGCCGGACCATCTCGCTGTTCACCCCGGACACCTTCGTCATTCTTTCCACACCCGCACGCGCGACCATCGCCGTGGTCGTCGCGGACGCCTGGATATGGTCGCCCTTCGTGATGCTGCTCGTGCTCGCGGGCCTCGTTAGCGTGCCGAAATATCTCTACGAAGCAGCCGAGATCGACCGCGCCGGCCGATGGCGGCGATTCCGCACCATAACGTTCCCCTATATCCGGAGCCTGCTCCTGCTCGCATTGCTGTTCCGCACGATCGAGACGTTCAAGATCTTCGACATCGTGTATCTCCTGACCGAGGGCGGGCCCGGTTCATCGACCGAGACCGTCTCCGTCTACGTTTATCGCCTCGCCTTCCAGTTCTTCCACACGAGCCAGGCTTCGGCGCTCGGCTACATCATGGTGTTCGCCGTGGTCGTCCTGACGAGCCTCTATCTGTATGCGATCCAGACCCGCCAATCGGAGGCTTGAAACATGAGCGAGCAGCGCGAGGTCAGGGCGATCGGCCAGGCCGGCTGGGGGCGGACGCTGGGCGCGGGGATCGTCAGCCTCATTTATTTCTTTCCCGTCTATTTCATCCTGATGACAGCGTTCAAGACGCGGCCCGACGCCCTGGCGATGCCGATCAAGTTCTTTTTCTCGCCCACGCTCGATAACTTTTATTCCGTATTCTGGCGCGCCGACATTGAGGGCGGCGGCTCGACCAATTCCGGCTTTGGCCTCTATTTTTTCAACAGCCTTTACATCAGCGGAACGAGCGTCGCGCTCGCGCTTATCATCGGCACCGCGGCGGCCTATGCCTTTTCCCGCTTTCCCTTGCGCGGCAACGATACTTATCTCTTCATCATCCTGACCACGCGCATGTTGCCGCCGATCATCGCGATCATCCCGATCTTCGTGCTTTTCCGCGTGTTCGGGCTTAGCGGCTCCTACACCGGCATCATCGCCCTCTACACGGCCTTCAATCTTCCCTTCTCGATCTGGATGGTGAAGAGCTTCTTCGACGATCTCGATCGCGACATCGAGGACGCAGGCCGCATGGACGGCAGTTCCGAATGGAGCGTCTTTCGCAAGATCTGCCTGCCCCAGATCTATGGCGGGCTCGCGGCGACCTTTGTGTTCGCGGTCATCCTCACCTGGAACGAGTTCCTGTTCGCGCTCATGCTCACAGGCACCGAGACGCGCACGGTCCCGGTTGCGATCGCACGCACGATCGGCGGCCAAGTCGGCGTCGACTGGGGCCTCATGTCGGCGATCGAAACGCTGTTCATCATTCCGGTCGTCGTCGTCACCTTCCTGCTGCAGAACCAGCTGTTGCGCGGCGTGACGTTCGGCACGATCAGAAAATGAAGCGGGAGACATGGACGAGATCCGAATCGACGATCTGACCAAGCGCTTTGGCGACCTCGTCGCGGTGGACCAGGCGAACCTGACCGTAGGTCAGGGCGAGGTGGTGTGTCTGCTCGGACCGTCAGGCTGTGGCAAGACGACGATGTTGCGAATGATCGCTGGACTCGAATGGGCCACGTCCGGAGACATTTGGCTCGGGAACAAACGGGTCAGCGACCTGCCCGCGCGCGACCGCAACGTCGCCATGACTTTCCAGTTCTACGCGCTCTACCCGAGCCTCCCGGTCGAGGACAATCTAGCATATCCGCTCTTCGCTGAGAACTTGAGCAAGCCTGAGATCGCCAAGCGGGTGGCGCGGGTCAGCGAAGTGCTCGACCTCAAGTCGATTCTGAAGCGACGGCCCCATCAACTCAGCGAGGGCGAGAAGCAGCGCGTCGCCGTGGGGCGTTCGATCGTGCGCGATCCGACATGCTTTCTGTTCGACGAGCCGCTGAGCCGGCTCGACATCCAGCTTCGCCAGACAATGCGGACGCAGATCAAGGAAATCCTGACCAAGCTCGACAAGCCGACGGTGATTGTGACCCACGACCAGATCGAGGCTTTGACTATGGCAGACCGCATCGCGGTGATGCAGCACGGCAAAGTCGAGCAGGTCGCGACGCCGCACGATCTTTTCTCGAAGCCCGCCAACCTCTTCGTCGCGAGCTTCATCGGCACCCCGCAAATGAACCTGATGCCGGCGGCGGTCACAGAAATGGGAGAGCCCGAGTCGGACGGATCTGCCGCTGCGCGCCTCTCGATTCTCGGCGAAAATATATCCGCACGCGTCAACGCCGGGGTCGCTGCGCTCGGGCCCGGCGCGAAAGTGACGCTGGGCATCAGGCCGCGCAGCTTCGAATTCGTCAACGGCGCAGGAACGGACTCCCTCCATGCGTCGGTCGATCTGATCGAGCCGATGGGCGCTGATATGCTGGTTCATCTCATCGAGCAGGGAGTCGACATGCGCTGCGTCGTCCCGAGTGCGATGCACATTTCCGTTGGCGATCGCGTCTCCGTGCGCTGCAAGAGCGGTCAGCTCCACGTCTTCGACAGCGCCGGAAAACTCGTGGGGTAGCTCATGCAGGATCGATCCGCGGGGATGTCCGTTAGGCAGGCGAAGACGATCGAATATTCGATCGTCGCGATCAGCGTCCTGTCGCTCGTCCTGTTGTTTCAGCCGTTCTCACTCGCGGTCTACTCCGTTGGCGCGGGCATTGTCGTCTTGGCCGGCCTTGCTTTCAACCTCGTGCCATTGTGCACGCCTGGACGATCGCTCGCGTCGGTCGTCAAGGCGGCGCTGATCATTGTAATCGTATTTTTTATCGTCGCCGCGCTGTCGATGGGGGCGGTCGAACTTTACGCCATGTACCTGACCACGCGATGACGAAGTTTCTCCGCTGCGCAAGGGCGTCATGAGCGCAGCAAGAATCGCCGACGACCTGGAGGGCAAGAGCGCTGTGTTCGATGAGGGGCGCAAACGGCGGCTGGTCAGCGCGATTGCGCGCAGCGTCATCGAACACGCCGACGAGTTGAGCGCGCTCGACGCCGCCATCGGCGACGGTGATCACGGCGCGAACATGAAGCGCGGCTTCGAAGCCGTGCTGCAAGATCTGGATGCGCTTTCCGCCATGAACCTGCCCGACTTGCTCAAGGGCGTCGGGATGAAGTTGGTCGCGAAGGTCGGCGGGGCGTCCGGACCGCTCTATGGCACGCTGTTTCTCGCGCTGGGCAAGGAACTGCCCGACGCCCCATCGCGAGCCGCGGCCGCTTCGGGATTCGGTGCGGCAATCGCCGCGGTCAAGGCGCGCGGCAAGAGCGACGTCGGTCAAAAGACAATGCTCGACGTCTTGGAGCCAACTTTCAAAGCCTTCGCCGCCGGCGGCGACGCGGCCCGTGTTCGCGAGGTTGCGCTTTTGGCCGCAAACGCGACCATTCCAATGCGCGCGACCCGCGGGCGCGCATCCTTTCTCGGCGAGCGTTCGGTCGGCCACATGGACCCGGGCGCACGATCCGCATCGTTGATGATCGGTGCAGTCTGCGACGAGTTCGGAGGCCGGTGATGGCCAATGTCGGCATTGTCATCGTTTCCCACTCGCCTAAGGTCGCCGAGGGCGCCGCAGAAATGGTGCGCCAGATGGTCGGGGACGACGTGCCGCTCGCGTGGACGGGCGGCAATTCAGAAGGTGGCCTGGGAACGAGCTTCGAGGCGATCGCGGAGGCGATCGATCGTGCATGGTCCGATGCCGGAGTGGCGATTCTGGTCGATCTCGGCGGGGCCGAGACCAACAGCGAGATGGCGATCGAAGCCTTGCCGGCGGCCAGGCGAAAGCACGTCGTCGTTTGCAATGCGCCGATCGTCGAAGGCGCCGTAATCGCGGCGACAGAGGCGTCAGGGGGCTCGGATCTCAAAACTGTGCGGCGGGTGGCCGAAGAGCTTTCCCCATAGCTCAGCGCGTGCTCCGAAGACTGGAAGGTCGGCATGGATGACAAGATCGCGCTATCGTCTGCGACGCTGACCAACCCGCTCGGCCTTCATGCCCGGCCGTCGGTGAAGCTTACCCGCCTCGCCAAAACCTTCGCTTCCGAGATTGAGATGGCGACGGGAACTGAAGAGCCGTGGATCGATGCGAAGAGCATCGTGAAGGTCATGGCTGTGAAGGCGGCGAAAGGCGTGACCCTGCAGTTCCGAGCGAAGGGGAGTGACGCGGACGAGGCGTTGGCCGCGCTCAGCGCGCTCGTGGAAAGCGGATTTGCCGAGCACGAGGGACTCGGCGAGCAGCCGGAGCCGCTCAATGGATGAACAGCGGCTCGTCGGCAAGTCGGCGTCAACGGGTACCGCGGCGGGACCGGTCGAGGTTCTGCCGCACGCCGTTGTGGCCGCACGGGCGGCCGGGGACCGGAAGGCTGAAGCCAGCGCCCTGAGTGCAGCGATCGCCGTCGCAATCGAAGAGCTTTCCTTACTGGCCGCTCAGGCAAAGGGTGACGGCGCGGATATCATCGCCTTTCAAATTGTGATGCTCGAGGATGAAGCGCTCGCCGAGCCCGCTTTTGCCGAAATCGCGGCCGGCGTCAGCGCCGATCAAGCCTGGCGTCACGCGCTCGACCGACAGATTTCAGACTATGAATCGGCTGCAGACGAGTATTTTCGCGCCCGCGCGACGGATCTCTCCGACATTCGCGCTCGCGTTCTTGCGGCGCTCAGCGGAGCAGAGACGGATGCGCCACTGCCGGAAGGCGCGATCCTGCTCGGCGAGGATCTGACTCCCTCCCGCTTTCTCTCCACCGACTGGAGCCGCGGAGGCGGTATCGTCTTGACGCGCGGGAGCGCTTCCAGTCACGTCGCCACGCTCGCGAGATCGCGAGGGGTGCCGATGATCGTGGGAGCTCCGCTCGATCTTCGAAACATCGCGAGCGGAACACAGGCGCTGCTTGACGGCGAAAACGCGACGCTATGGCTGAACCCCGCGCCATCGACGGTCCTCGCTCTCGCGGGCCGCGAGCGCTCGGATGCGATCGTCCGGCTAGAGAACGAGGAGCGCCGCCTCTTGCCTGCGGTGACGGCGGACGGGACGCCCATAGCGGTCTACGCGAATATCTCCGATCCTAGTGAGATCGACAGCCTGGACATCGCTGGGTTCGACGGCGTCGGCCTCGTCAGGACCGAGTTCCTTTTCGGTCGTAGCGCCAACCTGCCGGATGAAGAGGAGCAATATGTCGCCTATCGGCGGCTGGCTGAATGGGCGCGCGGCAAGCCGGTGACGATTCGGACGCTCGACGCCGGGGCCGACAAGCCGATAGCCGGCCTCTCGCTGGCGCAGGAAAGCAACCCATTCCTCGGTCTACGCGGGATTAGGCTGTCCCTTGCCCATCCGGACGTCTTCCGGGTCCAGTTGAGGGCGCTTCTCCGCGCTGCTGCGCATGGCGGAATTGAGGTCATGGCGCCGATGGTGTCGGTCCCGGCCGAAATGCAATTGGCGCGGGCCTATCTTCGTGAGGAAGCGCGAGCGCTGAGCGCCGCCGGCGCCGCCTACCGGGAACCCAGTCTGGGCATGATGGTCGAGGTCCCAGCGGCGGCAATCGCCATCGATCGGTTTGACGCGGATTTCTTTTCGATCGGATCGAACGATCTGACCCAATATGTGATGGCCGCGGCGCGAGACAACAGCGCGGTCGCCGACCTTAACGATCCGATGAACCCGGCGATGTTACGCTTGATCGCGCAGATTGCGGCCCATGCCAGAGCGATCGGGCGCAAGGCAAGCCTGTGCGGGGACGCTGGCGGCGAACCGAAATACGTCGAGTCCCTGCTGCGCGCTGGCTTGCGCGCGCTCTCGATTTCGCCGGCCGCGCTCGGCAGGGTCAAGGAAGCGATCGCCAAGGTCGACCTCTCGCGGAGTGAGCCGTGAGCTCCGAGCCAGCGTCGCGCAACGAGAAAGCGGAGAGTGTCGAGGCTTACAAGAGCATCCTGCGGACCGTTCTGGATCGCCGACCATCAGGCACCCGACAGAGGCTTGCGACCGCGCTCGGAAAGAACCGAAGTTTCATTTCGCAGATCTCCAACCCCGCCTATCCCGTGCCGATCCCGGCGCCTCACCTGGAAATAATATTCGAAATTTGCCACTTCTCCGGCACCGAAAAACGGGCGTTCCTGGAATCGTTCGCCCGCGCTCACCCCCTGCGCGCGAGCGTCTGGCGGGCCGGGCGAAGGGTGCGCGCGCTCCGACTGGAAGTTGTCGATTTCGGCGATGCGAGGCGCAATCGCGAATTTGACAATCTCGTCCGCGAACTGGCGCGTCGTCTTGGAAGGCTAGCGGCGGAACTCCGACTGAAATGCCAACCAGGAAGTTGGGAGGAGAGATGAAGAAGTTTCTGAATTCGCCAGACGCTCTGCTTGAAGAAAGTCTGGACGGCTTTGTCGCCGCGCACGTTGACATCGTCATGGCCGGCGATGAGCGCAAATTTGTCCGGCGCCAAAAGCTTCAGCCCGGCAAAGTCGGGGTGGTCTCGGGCGGAGGCTCTGGACACGAGCCCTTGCACGCCGGTTTCGTGGGTCTCGGCATGCTCGACGCCGCCGTCCCCGGTCATGTCTTCACTTCGCCAACCCCCGATCAGATTGTCGCTGCGGTCGAAGCCGTGGATCAGGGAGCAGGCGTCGTACTGATCGTCAAGAATTACGAAGGCGACGTCATGAATTTCGACATGGCGGCCGAGTTGACAGACGGGCGCTGCGCGACGGTTCTCACCGACGACGATGTCGCGGTGGAGAGGTCAACCTACTCGACCGGGCGGCGCGGGGTCGCCGGAACCTTGATTGTGGAAAAAATGGTCGGGGCCGCAGCCGAAGCCGGAATGCCTCGCGACGCCCTGAAGACTCTCGGAGACGCGGTGAACCGCCGAACCCGATCGATGGGCGTCGCTTTGACGTCGTGCACGACGCCGGCCGCGGGCAAGCCCAATTTCGAGCTCGGCGAAAACGAGATGGAGATGGGCGTCGGCATTCATGGCGAGCCCGGGCGCCGCAGGGTAGCGCTCGCCTCGGCTCGATCGATAGCCGAGGAAATGCTCGGCGCGATTCTCGGGGACCTCGCGCTTAAGCGCGGCAGCGAGGTCATTCTGTTCGTCAACGGCTTCGGAGCCACGCCGTCGATCGAGCTTTATCTGCTCTATCGCGAGGCGGCGCGGATCGTTCAAGCCGCCGGCCTCAAGCCGATCCGCTCGCTGGTCGGCTCCTATGTGACTTCGCTCGACATGGCGGGCGCTTCGATCACGGTCTCTCTGCTGGAGGGCGAAGCTACGAAGCTTTGGGACGCGCCGGTTCACACCGCGGCTTTGCGATGGGGAGTTTGAGGAGCCTAAAATCTCAGGGCTTTGAAGCGCCGAACATGCTGGGTGAGCGCTGTTTCGACCGGCAGTCGCTCCATGCTGCTCGCGCCGTAGAACCCATGGCAGCAGCGACAATTGCGCATCATGAATTCGGCGTCCTCTGGCGCTGCAATTGGGCCGCCATGGCACAGAACGAGAATGTCAGGTCGGACGCGCATCGCCGCTTCGGCGATGCGATCCACCTCGCCGACACATTGTTCGAGCGTCTTCGCGGAGGTCGCCCCGACCGTCCCGCCGACGGTGACGCCCATGTGAGCAACGATCACGTCGGCGCCGGCGCGCGTCATCGCCTCAGCCTCGCCGGGATTGAAGACATAGGGGGTCGTCAGGAGGTCGAGTTCGTGCGCCTTGGCGATCATCTCGACCTCCAGGCCAAACCCGAAGCCAGTTTCCTCGAAGCTCGCACGCATGACGCCGTCGAAGAGACCGACCGTCGGAAAGTTCTGCACGCCAGCGAAACCCATCGCTTTCAATTCGGCGAGGAACTGCGGGATCAAGACAAAGGGATCGGTTCCGTTGACGCCAGCGAGAACGGGTGTGTGACGAACGACGGGAAGCACCTCGCGCGCCATCTCCTTGACAATCTCGTTCGCGTTGCCGAACGCGAGCAGGCCGGCCGCGGATCCGCGCCCCGCCATGCGATAGCGGCCTGAATTGTAGATGACAATCAGATCGACGCCCCCGGCCTCCTCGCATTTGGCCGAGAGACCCGTGCCCGCGCCAGCGCCGATGATCGGAACCTTTCCGCGCGCAAAGGCGGCGAGTTTTTCGACGATTTCCTGGCGCTTTGCTGACATGAGTCCCCCTACTCGGCAATTGCAATGAAGTTGTCGGCGAGCGCCACTGCGAATGCGGCGTCATTGATGTGAAACGGCAGGCGAACCAAGCGTCGGCGATCGTTTTGCCGAAGATTTTTCTCCAAGCCGTCGAACAGGGCAGCGTCCGCCTCCGGATCGAAGAACGCGCCGCCCTCGATGTCGAGCGCAGACACGCCTTTCTCTGCAATGAGGAAGCGCACCGGCCCTTCGCAGAGGTTGAGCTTTGCGGCGATCCACTCGCCGATGGCGCGGCACTCCGACGCGGTCGTGCGCATCAGGGTCACCTGCGGATTGTGGACATAGAGGAGGCGCCCGCGGTAGCGTTCGGGCACGGAGTCCATCGCTCCGAAATTGACCATATCGAGCGCGCCGACCGACCCTACATAGGGGATCCGGCTGCGGGCGACCGCGCCGAGCCGATCCTCTCCCGCGCTCAAGACGCCATCGAACAAGAGGTCGCAAATCTCGGTTGTCGTCACGTCGACGAGTCCGTCGAGCTGGCCGCTGTCAGCCAGTTTCTCCATTGCGCGCCCGCCGGTTCCCGTCGCGTGGAACACCATGCAATCGTACCGGCCTTTCAACTGTTCCACGACTCTGGTCACGCAGGACGTCGTGACGCCGAACATGGTGAGGCCAATCGAAGGCTTGTCGTGCTCGGGCGCCGACGCCGGGGCGGCGGCCATCCCTACGATCGCGTACGCCGCATTGCGGAGGACGACGCGACTCACGCGATTGAGGCCCGCAAGATCGGTGATGGAGGGCATCATCGCGATATCGGTCACGTCGACGTAAGGCGCAACATTTCCTGAAGCGAGCGTGGAAACGACGAGTTTCGGCAAGCCGATCGGCAGAGCCCTCATGCCGCGCGTGACGATCGAGGCGCCGCCGCTTCCGCCGATGCCGAGGATGGCGTCAAAATCGGGGGATGAAGCAAGGAATTTCTCGAACGCCTCCCCCATACGGGCGACCGCGACGCCACGGTCTCGTCCCTCGAGGATCGCCGGATCCAAACATGCCGCGACCTGGCGCCGCGGCACGTCCATTGCGCATTGCGGCTCGCCAATGCCGACATCGACCAGGATCGGATGAGCGCCGGCCTCTGTGACCTGCGTTCTCAGATAATCGAGCTCTTCGCCCTTGGTGTCCGCGGTGCCGACGATGAGAACCCGTTTCATGTCGCGCTGCCCGAACGATTATAGGTCCCGGTCCAACGTGGCCCCGACTGCCGCCGCCGCTTTACCAAACGACACCATGATTGCTATCCTTCCATCAAAGCGCAAGATGAGCTTCGCTCGGCGCGCGCTGTGAGCCCCACGGGGAGGAGGACTTTGGCGATGACATCCGTTGACCCTAGCACGGTCGCCACCCACAGCTTCGACTGGGGCGTCATCAAATGGTTCGTCAGTCCGGATCAGACTGCCGGAGCGCGGATCACCTTCGGCGAAGTGATTTTGCTCCCGGGCCAGGGTCATGTCCGGCATAACCATCCCCAATCTGAGGAGATCCTGTACGTCCTGTCTGGGATAGGCGAGCAGATGGTCGACGACAAGCCGCCGTTCGCCGTCCGTCCCGGAGATACGATCTATATCCCAACCGCAATCTATCACTCCACGATCAACACCAGCTGGGAGCCGTTGCGCCTGTTGGCGATCTATAATCCGGGCGGGGCTGAGCGCGCTCTCGTCGAGTTGCCGGACTATCGTCTGACCGCCGCGGGGCGGACTGTCGGGTTGCGGCGGGAGGCAGAGTAAGAGGAGCGCGCCCGCGCGTACGCTTTTTCTGAGGCGAAGGAGCAACTGCGCCATTCGCGTCGCCTTGCGTGACGCTGAAACGAGGGCTTCGTCTTGCGCCTGCGCAAGGGCTCGTGATACCAGAATTTTCAGTTCGTAAGGCTGGACCAGGTTAGCGCGCCGCGGCAACTCCGTTCGCCCGGTCGCCTTGAGATCCGGACCACGGGAGGGCGCGCATGGTCGGGAACAATTGCCCCAAGCTGCATAACGCCATGTGGCCTGGGCTGGTGGGCAAGGGACCGGATTCCGAGCCGCCCATCGACCTCGACACGATGCTGAAGCTGACCGCAGCCGCTCGGGCCAACGGCGCCAAATTCGAGGGCGTCGACCTGTTTCTCGCCGATCCGCACACGTCGATTGATTCGAGCAAGGACGACGTCCAACGCCTGGCCGACAAGGTCTCTGGTTACGGGCTCGCGGTCGGCGCTGTGGTCGCGCCGGTCTGGCCGCCGGTCGGCGGCGGCTCGGCCATGGGCTCGGAGGATGAGCGCAAGCGGTTCCTGACAATGGTCGAAAAGGCCTGCCGCATCGCGCGCCAACTTCGCGACATCGGCATCCGACAGTCAGACATCGTCCGCATCAATTCGGCGACCGGCGTTCAGGATTGGGCCGCCCATCCGGCGGCGAGCCAGAAGGCGATCGCCAAGACCTTCGGCGAGGCCTGCGACATCGCCGAGCGATACGGGGAGCGCCTCGCGGCGGAGGGCGAAATCTGCTGGGGCGGCATGCACAGCTGGAAAAACATGGTGGAGCTTCTGGAAATGGTCGACCGGCCGAAAACGCTCGGCTTCCAGGCCGACATGGCGCATACGCTTTTGTACACGATGGGCTACAACGCGCCCGAGCATCGCCTTCTGCCAAAGGACTACGACTGGAAGGACCGGAGCGCCCTCGACCATGCGATCAAGGAACTCGCGCACGCGCTTCGACCGTGGATGATCGACTTTCACGTCGCCCAGAACGACGCAACCGTTAAAGGCGAGGGCTCGCACGACAAGACCGGACGGCACTGCATGGTCGGCGATCCAAACGGAAAGCTCGATATCACGCGTCACGCCGGCTACTGGCTTCGCGACGATAAGGGCGAGCTCACCAAAGTCTGCAAGCACATCTGCTGGGACGGCTGCATGTTCCCGAACTCGGAGATGATGAAGCAGAAGACCTGGGACGACATCCTGGGCGCAATGGTCGCCGTGCGTGAAGCGCACGGCTGGCGCCGGTAGGCCGCTGAAAAAGCCAAAAGGAAACAGCATGGCTGGGCGGAAGAAGCTGAACGTCGGAATGGTCGGTTACGGCTTCATGGGCCGGACGCATTCGAACGCATTCGGGAAGGTCAACCAGTTCTTCGATCTTGGCTACGAGCCTGTGCTCAAAGCCGTGTGTGGACGGGACAAGGGGAAGGTCGAAGACTTCGCCAAGACCTGGAACTATGAAACTTCCGAGACCGACTGGCGCAAGCTTGTCGACCGGAAGGATATCGATCTCATCGACATCGCCGCTCCCAACGACACCCACGCCGAGATCGCGCTTGCGGCCGCGGCCGCCGGCAAGATGGTCATGTGTGAGAAGCCGCTGGGCCGCAACGGCGCCGAATCCGCCAAAATGACCGAAGCGGTCGAGCGGGCCAAAGTCCAAAACATGGTCTGGTACAATTACCGGCGCGTGCCGGCGGTGACGCTCGCAAAGCAGCTCATCGACGAGGGTCGGCTCGGACGCATCTACCACTATCGGGCGAAATTCCTGCAAGACTGGACCATTTCAAAGGATCTTCCCCAGGGAGGGGCGGGACTGTGGCGCCTCGACGTGGGTGTCGCCGGCAGCGGCGTGACCGGGGACCTGCTGGCGCATTGCATCGACACCGCGATGTGGCTCAACGGCGGCATCGATCAAGTCACCGCGATGACGGAGACCTTCGTCAAGGAGCGGATGCACAATCTGACCGGCAAGGTTGAGCCGGTCGGGATCGACGATGCGAGCCTCTTCCTCGCGCGCTTCGCCAACGGCTCGCTCGCCAGTTTCGAGGCCACCCGCTACGCGCGCGGCCACAAGGCGCTCTACACATTCGAGATCAATGGCGAAAACGCCTCCATCTTCTGGGACCTGCACGATCTGCATCGGCTGCAGTATTTCGATCATCGCGACGAGGGGATCGTGCGCGGATGGCGGTCGGTCCACATTACGGACAGTGATCATCCTTACATGAGCCGCTGGTGGGTGCCCGGCCTGCAGATTGGCTACGAGCATACTTTCGTTCACCAGGTCGCCGACTTCCTGGACGGACTCGCCTCAGGCAAGGCTGCGGCGCCGACGTTCCGCGATGCGCTCGCCACCGACCGGGTGACGGATGCGGTGCTGCGTTCCGCGCAGAACGGCAAGTGGGAGCAGCCCTGAAGCTGGACAGTTCCTTTCGGAGTACGGGCGCCGCGCGCCTGACAGCTCACAACGAGCGACTCTTCCGGATGGTCCACACGCCGGCTGAGAGAAAACAAAGGTAAGTATCCCCCGGCAAAGCCGGGGGCTTTAGGATTTGAACCGCTCAAAGCGGTAGGAGGGTCGCTGACGCGGCCCTTGATGTTTGGAGCCGCCTAAAGGCGGCTTTTTCAGCGCCAGAGGTTCATTTGTTCGAGCCTCTGATCTTCCTTCTCTTGGTTGCGGATGCAAGCCCGGATGGCCTCCTCGTCACGGCCGACCGTATTGACGAAGAACCCCCGCGCCCAGAAGTGCTGCCCCACGAAGTTGCGCTTGCGCTCCCCATATACCCGGGCCAGGTGGATCGCGCTCTTGCCCTTGATGTACCCGACCACCTGCGACACTGCGTATTTCGGCGGAATCAACAACAGCATGTGCACGTGATCGGGCATCAGATGCCCTTCCTCGACCCTCGCTTCCTTCTGAAGCGCAAGCTTGCGCAAAACTTCGCCCAAGTGTCGTCGCAGCTCCAGATATAGCACCTTGCGCCGACATTTGGGAATGAACACCACATGATATTTGCAGGTCCATGTCGTGTGGCTTAGGCTCTCGTAGTCGTCCATCGGTGGAGTTCCTTTCGTGTGAGTGGCTGCTCACGTTGGAACTTCACCGGTGGACCGCCGGAAACGTCAAACCTCTACTGCCACCCCGGCAGAGCCGGGGGGTCTCCCGCTTACGCTAGGGGGAACGGGAAATGCTCTTGGGGTTCAACATGCTCTTGTGGTCGACGCACGTGACCGAGGAGCACTTTCCCCTCTTCGCCAAGATCAAGCGCGCGGGCTTCGACGGCGTTGAGCTTCCCATCTTCGAGGGAACGCCCGGGCACTTCGAAAAGGTTGGCAAGGCCATCCGCGAGGTCGGTCTGCGCTCGACCGCGGTCACGATCATCCCCGACGCTGAGCGCAATTGCGCCAGCGCCGATCCAGCGGTGCGCGCCGCCGGACTTGAGCATCTCAAATGGGCGATCGACTGTCTGGCGGCGGCGGGCGGCGAGACGTTGTGCGGCCCGTTTTACCAGCCGCTCGGCGTCTTCACCGGCGAGCCGCCGACGAAGATCGAGCGCGCGAACGTCGTGAGCGTCCACAAGGACGCCGCCGCCTATGCGGCGCGGCACAACATTAAGCTCTCGGTCGAACCGCTCAACCGCTTCGAATGCTACGTGCTCAACACCGTCGCGGACTCCGCCGACGTCGTTCGCCAGGTGAGCGAACCCAATTATGGTCTCCTCTACGATACGTTCCACGCCAATATCGAGGAGAAGGATCCGGTCGGGGTCATCGCACCCAACATTGCGCATATCAATCATGTGCATTTCTCCGAGAATGACCGCGGCACCCCGGGCAAGGGTCACGTTCCCTGGGCCGCTACGATGAAGGCGCTCAAGCAAAGCGGTTACGACGGCTGGTGCGTGATCGAAGCCTTCGGCCGGGCGTTGCCGGACCTGGCGGCGGCGACGCGCGTCTGGCGCGACTTCTTCCCCAACCGCGACGAAGTGTATCAGTTCGGCGGCAAGTTCCTGCGTGAGCAGTGGACGAAGGCTTGACGCCGCCCGATCGTCGATAACCCCAAGAGACGAGACGAAGCGCCATGAAATCGATCAAGGGTCCCGCAATCTTCCTCGCGCAATTCGCCGGTGACGAGGCGCCGTTCGACACCTTCGACGCCATCTGCGGCTGGGCCTCGAGCCTCGGCTACAAGGGCGTGCAGATTCCCGCGTGGGACGGCAGGTTCATCGACCTCAAGAAGGCCGCTGACAGCGTCGGCTATTGCCAGGAGCTGATCGGAACCGCCAAGAAGAATGGCGTCGAGATCACGGAGCTTGCGACCCACTTGCAAGGCCAGCTGGTGGCGGTCAACCCGGTCTACGACGAAGGCTTCGACGCCTTTGCCGCGCCTCACGTGCGCGGCAATCCGAAGGCGCGCCAGCAATGGGCGACCGAGCAGGTGACGCTGGCGGCCAAAGCCAGCCGCAACATGGGTCTGAACGCCCAGGTGACGTTTCCAGGGGCGCTGGCCTGGCCGTTTCTCTATCCCTGGCCGCCGCGTCCGGCCGGCATGATCGAGGCCGCCTTCGACGAACTCGCCCGGCGCTGGAAGCCGATCCTCGACGCGAACGAGGAGCAGGGCGTCGACGTCTGCTTCGAACTGCATCCGGGTGAGGACCTGTTCGACGGCGTGACCTTCGAGCGCTTCCTCGACAAGCTCAAGGGCCACAAACGCTGCTGCATCAACTACGACCCGTCGCACTTCAGGCTGCAAGCGCTCGACTACGTCGGCTTCATCGATGTCTATCACGAGCGTATCAAGGCCTTCCATGTGAAGGACGCCGAGTTCCGTCCGTCGCCGAAACAGGGCGTCTATTCGGGCTTCGCTGACTGGCCCCACCGCGCCGGGCGCTTCCGGTCGCTCGGCGACGGCGACGTCGACTTCGGCGCCATTTTCTCGAGCCTTTCGGTTTACGGCTACGACAGCTGGGCGGTGCTCGAGTGGGAATGCGCCATCAAGAACCGGGAGGACGGCGCTCGCGAAGGCGCGGAATTCATCAAGAAGCACCTGATCAAGGTGAGCGAGTCGAGTTTCGAGGACTTCATCGGCCAAGGCGCCGACCGCTCAGCCGTCAACCGTGCGCTTGGAATCAGGTAACAACTCGGCGCAATTTAACTCAGTGAACGCGATCAACCTTTCCAAGCTTCGCCAAGCGCTGGAGCCGTCGAACTGCGGTAGGCATCTGAGCGGCTCCGGTGTAGGATCGCCAATCACTACGTGAGCGGCCGAGACATGGCGCGTGCGCAGTTGCGCCTAGAAGCGCATCGATTGGGAGGGAACATGCAACACAGCAGACAATTTCTCCTCGAGTCCTATCGCACCATGGCGACGATCCGGCGCTTCGAGGATCGCGTCCACGACGAATTCGCGACCGGTAAGATTCCGGGCTTTGTCCATCTGTATGCAGGTGAGGAGGCCTCCGCGGTTGGCGTCTGTTCCCAACTGAGCGACCGCGATGTGATCGCCTCGACGCATCGCGGTCATGGCCATTGCATCGCCAAGGGCTGTGACGTGACCGGGATGATGAAGGAAATCTTCGGGCGGCGCGATGGTCTCTGTGGCGGCAAGGGCGGTTCGATGCACATCGCTGATCTCGCCAAGGGCATGTTGGGCGCGAACGGAATCGTTGGCGGGGGTCCGCCGCTGATTTGCGGCGCAGCGCTGACCGCAAAATATCTCAAGACGGGCGGAGTCGCGGTGGCGTTCGTGGGCGACGGCGGCTCCAACCAGGGCACCACGCTCGAATCCTACAACCTCGCCAAGGTTTGGCAATTGCCAGTGATCTTTGTCGTCGAGGACAACGGCTACGCCGAATCAACGGCGAGCGCATGGTCCGTTGGCGGCAGCCAGGTCGGCCGCGCCGCCGGCTTCGGCATGCCCGGCCACGAAGTCGACGGCTTCGATTTCTTTGCCGTGTATGACGTCGCGCGCGAAGCGATCGAGCGGGCTCGCGACGGCGGCGGCCCATCGCTTATTCATGCAAAACTGGTGCGCTACTACGGCCACTTTGAAGGCGATGCGATGACCTATCGCGCTCCCGGAGAAATCTCGAAAGTCCGGGAGGAGACAGACTCGCTGAAGATGTTCCGCAAACGCGTCGTCTCGGCAGGCCTCATCGAGGATCAGGATCTCGATGCCGTCGACAAGGAGGTCGCAACAGTCATCGACGAGGCCGTCGCCGCCTCGGACGCCTCGCCGGCGCCGAAAGAGACCGATCTCGTGACCGACGTCTACGTGACCTACTAAGGGGGTTCTTATGGCGAAGAAATCTTACCGCGAAGCCATCCGAGAAGCGATCGCTAGCGAGATGCGCCGCGATCCGCGCGTGATCGTGATGGGGGAGGACAACGCCGGCGGCGCGGGCGCGCCCGGAGAGAATGACGCCTGGGGCGGCGTGCTCGGGGTCACGAAAGGCTTGCAGCCGGAGTTCGGCGCTGATCGCGTGCTCGATACGCCGATCACCGAGAGCGCCTTCATTGGCGCGGCGGCCGGCGCGGCGGCGACCGGCCTCAGGCCCGTCGCCGAGCTCATGTTCGTCGACTTCATGGGGGTCTGCTTCGACCAGATCTTCAACCAGGCGGCGAAATTCCGCTATATGTTCGGCGGCAAAGCGGTGACGCCGCTTGTCATCCGCACGATGTACGGCGCCGGATTTCGCGCCGCCTCGCAGCACAGTCAGTGCCTCTATCCGCTTTTCACACATATCCCGGGCCTCAAGGTCGTGCTGCCGTCGTCGGCTTACGACGCCAAGGGTCTTTTGATTCAGGCCATCAGGGACGACGATCCAGTGATCTTCTTCGAGCACAAGCTCATGTACGACGAGACGTCGGATGTGCCCGACGAGAGCTATACCATCCCTTTCGGCGAGGCGAACATCACCCGGGAGGGGAAGGACGCGACCATCGTCGCCTTCGGCCGCATGGTGACTTTCGCCAACCAGGTCGCCGACGAGCTCAAGCGCGAGGGCGTGGGCGTCACGGTCATCGATCCGCGTACGACCTCTCCGCTCGATACGGAAACGATTCTCGACAGCGTCGCGGAGACGGGCCGCCTTGTCGTCGTCGACGAATCCCATCCCCGCTGTTCGATGGCTGCCGATATCGCTCGGCTTGTCGCCGAGGAGGCCTTCAGCGATCTCAAGGCGCCGATCAAGACCGTGACCGCGCCGCACACGCCGGTGCCATTCTCGCCATCGCTCGAGGATATCTATGTCCCGAATCCGGCGAAGATCCGGGCGGCCGTCCTCGCCGTGACGCGAGGCCGCGCGGCATGAGCGAGATCCAGCCGATCGTCATGCCCAAATGGGGGCTCGCCATGGAGGAAGGCGCCCTCACCTCGTGGCTCGTCCAGAACGGCGCCCCGATCGAGAAAGGACAGGAGATCGCGGAAATCGAGACGTCGAAACTCGCCAACGTGTTCGAAAGCCCGACTTCGGGAACCGTGCGTCGTCTGGTCGCCAAGGAGGGCGATGTTCTCCCGGTCGGCGCGCTTCTGGCGGTTCTCGCGCCGCCGACCGTCTCCGATGCGGACGTTGACAGCTTCGTTGCGGGTTTCGTGGTCGAACCGACAGCGGACGCTGACGCCGCGGGCGCGGTCGTCGAGCGAAAGCTGGAGCGTGGCGGCCAGACGCTGGTCTTCAAGGCGGCCGGCTTACAAAATTCAGCCACGCCGGTTGTGCTCATCCACGGGTTCGGCGGAGATTCCGACAACTGGCTTTTTAACATCGACGAACTGGCCAGGACGCGCCCCGTATACGCGGTCGATCTGCCTGGTCATGGGAAATCCAGCAAGACCTTGGCCACTGGCGACCTTAGCGAGCTCGCTCAAGCGGTCACCGATCTCATGAGCGAGATTGGCGCCCCGAAAGTCCACCTCGTGGGACATTCGCTCGGCGCAGCCGTCGCGTTCCAAACCCTGCGGGATCACCCCGAGCGCGTAGCGTCCGTCGTCGGCATTGCGCCGAGCGGCCTCGACGACCGGGTCAACGCCGAGTTCATCGAGGGATTCATCGGCGCCGAGAAGCGCAAGGACATAAAAGCGACGCTCCAGCTCCTCGTCGGCGACCCGGACTTGGTCTCGGCGCAAATGATCGAGGGCGTGCAGCGCTTCAAACGCCTCGAGGGCGCAAGAGAGGCGCTCCGCGCCATTGCGGACATGAATCTGCCCTCGGGTCGGCAGACCGCGAGCTTCCGGGATCTCGTTCAGGAGGATCGGGTTCCGGTTATGATTGTGTGGGGCGAGCGCGATGCGATTCTCAATCCCGCGGCCGCCGGGGGACTTCCGCCATCCGTCAAAGTCGTGCGCCTCGAGAACGTCGGACACATGCCGCATATGGAGGCGGCAAGCGCGGTCAACAGCAAGCTCGCCGAACTCTTTGAGGCTGCTGACCGCCGATAGAGCCCATCGGCCCGGCGCGTCGCTTCGCCGGGCTCAGCCTTTTGCCAACTCCGCCGCCGCGCTTCGCGTAGGGCAGGGGACGCTTAGTTAGCGAGGGGGTTTCAGGCCGCCTTGCGCGCGCGCCCCCTGAGTGTCTCGCCGTGATGGATCTCCGTCCCCAAGACCTTCAGGCATTCGCGCATGAAGGCGGCCAGTCCGGGCCAGCCCTTGGCTGAGACAAGGTTGCCATCCGCGCAGGCGCCAGTCGGCTCGACGTCGACATAGATGCCGCCCGCAAGACGCACCTCCGGCTCGCAATATTGCAACGCGGCAACCCGCCTGCCCTTCACGACGCCATCCACCGCGATAAGCACCTGGACCCCATGGCAGATCGTGAAGATCGGCTTCTCGGTCTCGTGGAAGTGGCGGATGATATCCTGTACGCGCTTGTCGATGCGAATGTATTCGGGGCCACGCCCACCGGCGACATAAACCGCGTCATAGTCCTCCGGCCTAACCTGGGCGAAGGTCTTGTTAAGCGCATAAAGGTGCCCGAGCTTCTCGGTGTAGGTCTGATCGCCCTCAAAATCGTGCAGCGAGGTTTTAATGTTGTCGCCAGCCTTCTTGTCAGGACAAACGACGTCGACCTTGTGGCCTACGGCATGCATCGCCTGCTCGAACACGAAAATCTCGTATTCCTCGCTGAACTCGCCGACCAACATCAGGATCTTCTTGCCCGCCATAACGCTCCTCCTTTTCTTGCGTGTTTGAGCTTCGCAATCAGGGCGCCTGGTGTCAACGGATTGCGCGGCGGCTTTGTCGCCGTTACGCCGAGCGGCGTCGAAGTCGGGATGAGTTTGGCTTAAGCTCTCGCCTGTAGGGCTACTGCGCGCGGGCTTCATGCTCCGGCGACGATTCGCGCGCGTCAAGAGGCCGGACGCCGAACGAGGCGATGACGCCCCGGCTGGTGCGCACGAGATTAGCGCTTGGGCCGTTTGCTCCCACATTGCGGCGGCTCACTCGCGCGCCCTCGATCAAGAGAAAGAGCGTGTCGGCAAGGAGGCCCGGCTGCGAGGCGCCGGCGGCCTTACATAGATTCGTCAGGCGCTCGCGCTGACGCATCTTGAATTCTTCGATTACGCGAAGACCGGGATGGCCCTGTTCCGTCAATTCGATGGCGGCGTTGGCGAGATCGCAGCCACGCTCGTCCTCCGCGATGAATATTGCGGCCTTATCCACGAAACCGTAAAGCTGACCACCAGGGTCCCCGGGATTCTGGGCCTCGATTTCGGCCCAGATTTCGTCCGACTTTCGCCCTTTGTAATTCAGATACTCGATAATAAGCTCGTCCTTCGAATCGAAGTGGCGGTAAAGGGCCATTTTGCTGGTGCCCGCCGCCTCGGCGATCGCTTCGACACCCACCCCGCGGATGCCGCGGCGGTGGAAGAGGTCCTGAGCGCAGGCGAAGATGCGGTCGCGGGGCTTCCCGGCCCTGCTAATTGGTACATCAGGATCCGAACTCGATTTTTCTTTGTTCATGGTGCTTGACGAACCCGTTACCGATCGGTATCAGTGGACGATACCGATCGGTACCATCCCGCGCTTGCAGAGTCAAACCGCCGCGCGGTAACAGCCCGGACGCCCAGTCGAAAGGAACATCCGCCATGGCGTATCGAAGCGCCCAGACAATCGACGACCTTCTGGCGGACTCGCTCATTCAGATGATCATGCTCGCCGACCACGTGGAGCCTCAAGCGCTGAAGAGCCTGCTCGATGGGACCGCCCGTCGCATCGCCGATTCGCGGCGCGCGAGCGGCGTGCAGGTCGGGCAGGATCTCGGCCGGCGCGGCTCCTTTCGCGGACCGCTCCTCCTGACGCGGCCCGCGACGCGCACGACGGGCGGCGAGTGCGGAGCATCCCTCTGCGGCTAACCTTGCTCCGCTGAAGCCGAGGCGATCGAGTGGTCGGCTTTTTCATCCAACGGCCGATCTTCGCCTCGGCGATTGCCGCGATCCTCGTGCTCGCGGGCGGCATCTGCTTTTTTTTGCTGCCGGTCTCGCAGTTTCCGGAGATTACCCCGCCACAGGTGGTCGTTAGCGCGAATTATCCTGGCGCGAGCGCGCAGGTCGTCGCCGACACGGTGACGACTCCGCTTGAGGAGCAGATCAACGGCGTCGAGGGCATGACTTACATGTCCTCGGCGAGTTCGAATGACGGCTCCTCGACGATCACTATCACCTTCAAGGTCGGCTACCCGCTCAACATCGCCGCGGTCGACGTGCAGAACCGGGTGTCGCAGGCGGCGTCCTCGCTTCCGGCAATCGTCAATCAGGGCGGCGTGACGATCAAGAAGCAGAATCCGAACTTCGTTCTCATCGTCAATCTCGTCTCGCCGGACCGCTCGGTCAATTCGGTGACGCTGTCGAACTACGCCTATCTGCAGATCGTCGACCAGTTGAAACGGCTTCCAGGCGTTGGCGACGTCCAGATGTTCGGCGAGCGCCGCTATTCGATGCGAGTCTGGCTCGATCCGGACAAGCTCGCCAATCTCGGCGTCACCGCCGTCGACGTCCAGAACGCCATCGCTGAGCAGAACGTTCAGGTCGCCGCGGGCAAAATCGGCCAGTCGCCGGCTCCTCCCGGGACCGCCTTTGAACTGCAGGTCACCGCCCAGGGACGGCTCAACGATCCGGAAGAATTCCGCAACATCATCGTCCGCGCCGATCCCGCGAGCGGCGCGGTGGTGCGCCTGCGAGACGTTGCGCGGGTTGAACTCGGCGCGCTGCAATACTCATCGTCCGCCTTCTTCGGCAAAGATCCCACCGTCGTGATGGCGATCTTTCAGATGCCGGGCTCCAACGCGCTCGACCTGCAGAAGCAGGTCAAAACGAAGATGGAGGAGCTTTCGAAGCGCTTCCCGCCTGGAATCGCCTATGCGATGCACTATGACACGACGCGCTTCGTGTCGGCCGCCATGCACGACGTCGTGATCACGTTGATCGAGGCGCTCCTCCTCGTCGTGCTCGTCGTATTTATCTTTCTGCAGAGCTGGCGCGCGACGATCATTCCCACGATCGCCATTCCCGTTTCGCTCGTCGCGACGCTCGCGGTTATGCAGATCTTCGGCTTCTCTCTGAACATGCTGAGCCTGCTCGGCATGGTGCTCGCCATCGGCCTTGTCGTCGACGACGCGATCGTGGTGGTGGAGAATGTCGAGCGCCAGCTCGAGGCCGGTTTGCCGCCGATTCAAGCGGCGAAAAAGGCGATGTCGGAGGTGACCGGGCCGATTATCGCCACGACGGCGGTATTGATGGCCGTTTTCATTCCCGTCGCCTTCATTCCCGGCGTCGCCGGGCGACTCTACAACCAGTTCGCTTTGACGGTCGCGATCTCCGTCGGGATCTCCGCCTTCAACTCGCTGACTCTCAGCCCGGCCTTGAGCGCGGCGTTTCTGCGTCACGGCCCGAAAGGGCGCTTTGTTCTGTTCCGCTGGTTCAACGCCGGCTTCGACTGGCTCGCGAACGCTTACGCGCGAGCCGTTAGGCAGTTCATTCGCTTTGGGTGGGCGCTGGTCGTCGTCTTCCTTCTGCTCGTCGGCGGCGCCTATGTGCTGTCACGGTCCATCGCGACGACCTTTCTGCCAGTTGAGGACCAGGGCTATTTCTTTGTCATTGTGCAATTGCCGGACGGGTCTTCGCTCGAGCGCACCGACGCCGTGGCGCAGAAAGTGCGCGACCTTCTACAGGCGACGCCGGGCGTCCAGATTGCCGGTTTCATCAGCGGCCTGAATTTCCTGACCAACGCGGCGCAGTCCAACTCGGCGATCGAATTCGCGGTTCTGAAACCGTGGAGCGAGCGCGGGCCGGAGGAGAACGCGTCAGCTTTGGTCGCCTCAGTGCGCCCGAAGCTGCTTGCAATCCCGGAAGCTTTTGCGCTGAGCTTCGATCCCCCTTCAGTCAACGGGCTTGGCACGACCGGCGGCTTCGAATTCGAGGTCGAGGATCTGGCGGGGCGCGGAGGCGCCGCGCTGAACGATGCGACCCAGGCGCTGATCGCCGCCGCCCGCAAGCAGCCCGAGCTCAATCCGCAATCGTTGTTCACCTCGTTTTCCGCCTCGACGCCGCAGCTCTTCTATGACCTCGACCGGACGAAGGCGAAGCTGCTCGGCCTCAGCCTGCCCGACGTATTCAATACGCTGCAAATCTATCTCGGCTCGCTCTATGTGAACGACTTCAACCTGTTCGGCCATACGTTCCGCGTCACGCTGCAGGCCGACACAAAATCGCGCGCCTCTCCGTCCGACCTCAGCAAGCTCTACGTCCGCAACGCCTCCGGAGGTATGATTCCATTGAACGCACTCGGCAGCCTCAAGCCGATCGTCGGGCCGGAGACCGTGCCGCACTACAACAACTACGCTTCGGCGCTCATCAACGGCGCGCCCGCGCCAGGCTTTAGCTCGAGTCAGGCGGTGGTCGCGATGCAGCGCGCGGCGGCGGAGGCGTTGCCGCGCGATTTCGGCTACGAATGGACGGGCGTGACCTTTCAGGAGCTCAGCGCCGGCTCGCTCGCCACGATCGTGCTCGCACTCGCGATCTTCTTTGTGTTCATGATCCTAGCCGCGCAATACGAGAGCTGGTCGATGCCCTTCATGGTGCTCTCGTCCGCGCCCCTGGCGCTGGTCGGCGCGCTTGGCGCGATCTGGTTCCGCCAGATGCAGGTCGACGTCTATTCGCAGATCGGTTTCGTGATGCTGATCGGCCTCGCCGCTAAGAACGCCATCCTGATCGTTGAATTCGCCAAACGGCGTCGCGAAGAAGGCCTCTCCGTGGTCGAGGCGGCGATGGAGGCGGGGCGGCTGCGCTTGCGGCCGATCCTGATGACCGCCTTCGCCTTCATCTTCGGCGTTCTGCCGCTCATGTTCGCGACCGGCGCCGGCGCGGCGAGCCGGCAGTCGCTCGGCACGGCCGTCTTTGGCGGCATGGTTGCGGCGACCGCGCTGACCCTTGTCTTTGTGCCCGTTTTCTACGCCTTGATTGAACGGGTGCGCGAAGGCCGCGCCGCGGAGGAGCCGGGGCGTCATGCGCGGCCTAAATTCGAACCTCACGCCGAAGCGGCTGAATGATTGCAGGGAGCCCTTCATGCGCCTCTTAAAGTTGGCCCTAACCTCGCTTGCCGTGCTCGGCGTGGCGGCGGTCGCGGGCGTCCAGATTGCCGGCCATTACTTTGGCGGGGTTAGCGCCGTCGCTTCGGCCCCGGCGGGCGGGATGATGGCTATGCCCGTCCCGGTCGTTCCGGTGGTCAAGAAGACGCTGCCGATCTATCTTGAGTATCCCGGACGCATTGAATCGATCCGCAACATCGCTTTGCAGGCGCGCGTGTCGGGTTACATTGACGCTCAGCCCGCCGCCGACGGCGCCGACGTGAAGAGCGGCGATCTCCTGTACCAGATCGATCCGCGCGACCTTCAGGCTGCGCTCGATCAGGCGAACGCGCAGGCGCAGCGCGACCAAGCGTCGCTCGAATATGCGAAGGCCAGTTTCGATCGCGGCGAGGAATTGGTCAAAAGCGGCTTTGTCACCAAGGACGCCTTCGACCAGAGGGCGAGTTCCATGCATCAGGTGGAAGCGGGGCTGGTGCTCGACAATGCCGCGATCGAGGCGGCTAAGCTCAATCTGGGGTATACGGAGATCCGCGCGCCTTTCGCTGGCAGGCTTGGGCGCAACCGGGCGGCGAAGGGCGCGCTTGTCGGTCCGGCGAGCGGCGCCCTCAACACGCTGGTTCAGCTTGATCCGATATATGTCAGCTTTAACCCCAGCGAGTCGGATCTGGTCGAGATCACCCAGGCGCGGGCCGCGGGCAAAGTCGAAGCGGAGATTTCGCTCGCGGGCAAACCCGACGCGATCCGCAAGGGTGAATTGACGTTCCTCGATAACGTCGTCGATAAGGCGACGGGCACCATCGCCGCCCGCGTCACGATCGCCAATCCCGACTTCGCCCTGCTGCCTGGACAGTACGTGCGAGTGCGGCTCCACATCAGGGACGAGCCCGATGCGGTCATGGCGCCGCAGACGGCGCTTGGCTCGAATCAGATGGGCAAATTCGTCTATGTCGTGAGCGCGGATGACAAGGCCGAACTGCGCCTCCTCACACTTGGGCCGATGGACGGCGACCTTGTCAGCGTGGTCAAGGGCCTCAGCGAAGGGGAACGCATTATTGTCGGCAACTTGCAGAAGATCGGCCCCGGCTCGCCGGTCAAGCCCTTGCCGCAGCAAACCAAGCCAGCTCCCTAGCCGCCCACTTCGCGTCAATCGATTGCGTCTTCAATCGATGGGCGCTCAGGCCTACGCCGCACGGCGACCATTTCCGCGAGGATCGAAAGCGCGATCTCATCCGCGGAGATCGCGGAGATGTCGAGCCCGGCCGGCGCCTTGATCGCCGCCAGGGCTTCTTCGGATACGCCCTCCTTGGCGAGTTCGGTCTTCAGCGTTTCGGCCTTGCGGCGCGAGCCGACAAAGGCGCGATAACGCGCGTGCATGGCGGCCGCGCTTTTAAGCGCGGCGCGGTCGCCCGACCCTTGTGTCGAGACGACGACGTACGCGTCGTCGCCGGCTTCCTTTGTTGGCGACAAACCCAAGACGCGCGAAACGCCGGCGCCGAATCGCTCATGTTCCTCCGGCGCCGCAGCGACTGTCACGGCGAATCCCATCGAAGGCGCCAACTTGGCGAGCGCAACAGCGACCGGTGAAGCGCCGAGGATCAGGAGGCGCGGGTTCGGCAGGACGGGCTCGACGAAAATATCCATCGTACCCTGGCTTGGGCACGAATTCTTGGCGTAGAAGACGCCGCCGCGCTCCTCGCCCGCCGCCGCGCCGAGTTCGGCGAGCGCGTCCTTCGGCGCGATCGAGACGAGTCGCGATTGGCCGTCGGCCATGCATTGGCGCGCCGCCTTGACGACCGCGGCGCGCGCGCAGCCGCCGCCGATCCAGCCTTCCTCGATCGAACCGTCCGGCCCGATCAAGGCTTTCGCGCCCGCCTTTGCCGCTGTGACCGAGACCGTGCGGACAACGGTGGCGATCGCGAACGTTTGCCCTTTGGCCTGACGCAGGGCGGCCTGCTCGAGCACGCCCATTATATCCTCGCCAGATAGGGTTCGAGCGCGGCCAGGCTTTCGAGACTATGCGCTGGCGCGAACAGGTCGAGGTAGGGCAACGCCGCCTGCATGCCGCGCGCGCTTGGTTCGAATCCATCGCGGCCGGTCAACGGGTTAAGCCAGACGATGCGCTTGCAGCGCCGCCTCAAGTCGCGCATCGCCGAGGAAAGCGCCTCCGGCGGTCCGGTGTCGTAGCCGTCCGACAGGATCATCACGCAGGTGCGGGAATGGATGACCCGTCGTGCGTGCATGCGATTGAAGGCCGCCAGACACTCGCCGATCTTTGTGCCGCCGCCGACGCCGGCCGCCATCAGCGCCAGTCGGTCGAGAGCGCGCGCCGGATTGCGCTCTTTGAGCGCGGAGGAAACATGCGCGAGCCGCGTATGAAACAGGAACGCCTCGGATTCGCGAAAGACCTGAGTCACGGCGTGCAGGAAGCGGGTGAAGAACGAGACATAAGGCTCCATCGATCCCGAAGCGTCGAGCAAGACGACGAGCCTGAGCGGCCTGATCTTGCGCCGGCGAAATTTGAGGTCGAACGGTTCGCCGCCATGCGCGACGCTGAGCCTGATGGTCGCGCGCAAATCGAGCCGTCGGCCGCGCCGGCGCGCCCGCTCGCGACGGGTCAGCCGCGTCCGCATCACCCGCGCGAAGCGTTCGGCAAGCTCCGCGGCTTGAGCGCGCTCCCTCTCTCCCACGAATGCCGCGATGTCCTTCCTGGACATCGCCTCTTGCGCTGACGCTCCGCCGAGCCGCCCCCCACCTTCAGTCGAAGCGCCTTCGGGCCCAAGCGCCCCGCCGATATGAGTCGGGTCCTGGCGTGAATCGTTCGCGCCGGGGCCTTGTTGGAAGCGGCGCGGCGAGCGGGCGGCGAGCGCCTCAGCGTTGATCTTCACGGCGCTTTTCACGCCACGCGCGCGCCAGAATGCGTCGAACAGCTCGTCGAAGCGCGCAACCTCCGATCGGCGTGAAGCGAACAGAGCCCGCATCGCAACGCGCAAGCGCTCAGGCCTCTCGGCCATGGGACTCGACATCAGCCGGGCCGCGTCCTGCGCTTCGGCCTGGCCGATGACGAAGCCCGCGTCGCGCAAGGTGACGACAAACCCGGCAAGGCGCTTGCGCATCGCCGGACCCGGTCCGGGTCCTTCGACAGCAAAGCCTTGCGCGCCCATCACGCGGCGCCCCTCACGCGACTTGGCCGACGAGTCGGCTCGTCGTCTCCGGGCTGATCGCGGCGCGGTCTTCGCGCGTCTTCAAGAGTGCAATCAGCGTCGCGTGGACAATCTCCGGCTCCTGTCGCAGATCGCTGACCTCGAGGCCAGCGAGGGTCGCCGCCCAGTCGAGCGTTTCGGCGACGCCTGGAACCTTCTTCAGGTCTTCCTTACGCAACATTCCGACCATGCGCGCGATCTGCAACGCGAGATTCGCGTCGAGGCTCGGCTGCCGGTTAAGCAAAATGGCCGCTTCGCGATCGACGTCGGGAAAGTCGAGATAGTGATAGAGGCAGCGGCGGCGCAGCGCATCCGACAGTTCGCGGGTGGCGTTGGAAGTCAGTACGACGCGTGGGATCGATGTCGCTGTGATGGGGCCGAATTCGGGGATCGTGATCTGGAAGTCCGACAACAGCTCGAGCAGGAACGCCTCGAATTCCTCGTCGGCGCGGTCGACTTCGTCGACCAGCAGCACGGGCGACGTCTTCCGCCGAATGGCGCTGAGCAGCGGCCGTTCGAGCAGATAGTCCTCGGAAAAGATGTGCGCTTCGATCTCGGAGGCGCTGGCGCCGCCGCCCTCGCGCGCCTTGATCGCCAGCAACTGGCGCTGATAGTTCCATTCGTAGAGCGCCGAGCTGGCGTCGAGCCCCTCGTAGCACTGCATGCGGATGAGTTCGCAGTCGTGCACCGCGGCGAGCGCCTTGGCGACTTCGGTCTTGCCGACGCCAGCCTCACCCTCGATCAGAAGCGGCCGCTTGAGGTGGTCCATCATCCACAGCGCGGTCGCGAGGTCCCGGTCGGCAACGTAGCCGACCTCGGCGAGACGCGCAGCGATTGCTTCGCGCGGAATTCGCCCGCTAGGCATGTTCGCCTTTGGCCTCCGCGCTCACGCGTGCAGGCCCAGATTCTCCGCCGCCTGCCAGATGCGATAAGCGTCATGAGGCATGGGAATGTGCGTCGAGCCGGCAAACTTGAACGCGTCGTTCACCGCATTGGCGAAGCACGGCACGCTGCCGACATTCGGGCTTTCGCCCACGCCCTTGGCGCCGATTGGATGATGCGGCGACGGCGTGACTGTGTAGTCGGTCTCCCAATGCGGGGTTTCGACCGCGGTCGGCAAAAAATAATCCATGAACGAGGCGCCTTTGACGTTGCCGTCCTCGTCGTAGACAATCTCCTGACCCATTGCGATGGCGTAACCCTCAGTGCAGCCGCCATGCACCTGGCCCTCGATGATCATCGGGTTGATGCGCGTGCCGCAATCGTCGAGGGCGTAGAACCGCCTCACTTTATGGACGCCGGTGTCGACGTCGATGTCCATCACGCAGATATAGGCGCCGAACGGATAGGTCATGTTCGGCGGATCGTAATAGCTCACAGCCTCGAGGCCGGGCTCCATGCCGGGCGGAATCTTGTTGTAGGCGGCCCAGGCGAGCGCGCTCATGGTCTGGAACTTCTCCGGATTGCCCTTGACGCGGAACCGGTCGACATCCCATTCCAGATCGCCCTCGTGCACTTCGAGCATGTAAGCGGCGATCATCTGCGCTTTAGCCTTGATCTTGCGCGCCGCCATGGCGATCGCGGCCCCGGCGACCGGGGTTGAACGCGAACCATAGGTGCCGAGGCCGTAAGGCGCAGTGTCGGTGTTGCCTTCTTCGACTGCGATGTCGTCGGCGGGAATGCCGATCTCGGTCGCGATGATCTGAGCCCAGGTGGTCTCGTGGCCCTGGCCCTGGCTCTTCGTGCCCATGCGCGCGATCCCCTTGCCGGTCGGATGGATCCGAATCTCGCAGGAATCGAACATCGCAATGCCGAGAATGTCGCAATTCTTCGACGGGCCGGCGCCGACGATCTCGGTGAAGAAGGAGACGCCGATCCCCATGAGCTCGCGCGTCTCGCCGCGCTTGAATGCCTCTTGTTTCGCCTTCTGCTCTTCGCGCAGTTTGCGATAATCTGTGGCGTCGAGCGCCTTCTGCATCGCAGTGTGATAGTCGCCGGAATCGTATTCCCACCCGAGCGCCGAATTGTAGGGAAACTGCTCGCGCTTGATGAAATTCTTGACCCGGAAGTCGACCGGATCGAGGCCCAGCTTCTGGGCCATGATGTCCATCGCCCGCTCGATCGCATAAGCGACCTCGGTGACGCGGAACGAGCAGCGATAGGCGACGCCGCCGGGCGCCTTGTTGGTGTAGACGCCGTCGACCGAAAGGTGCGCGACCGGGAAGTCGTACGAGCCGGTGACGATGTTGGAAAAACCGGCCGGCCATTTCGACGGATCGGCGCAGGCGTCGAACGCGCCGTGGTCGGCGAGGATGTGTACGCGCAAGCCCGTCACCCGGCCCTCGCGCGTCGCCGCGATCTCGGTCGTCATGTGGTAGTCGCGCGCAAACGACGTGGTGGAGAGGTTCTCGATGCGGTCCTCGACCCATTTGACCGGAACGCCCGTCACGATCGAGGCGACCGCGGCGCAGATGTATCCCGGATAGGCGCCGACCTTGTTGCCGAAGCCGCCGCCGATGTCAGGCGAGATGACGTGAATCTTCTGCTCGGGCAAACTCGCGATCAGCGCGACCACGGTGCGGATGACATGAGGCGCCTGGAAGGTGCCGTAGATCGTGAGGTCGCCGGTGATCTTATTGAAGCTGACGACGCACTGGCAGGTCTCGAGCGGGCAGGGATGGACGCGCTGATAGCTTAACAGGTCCTTGGTCTTAACCTCGGCCTTCACGAAGGCGGCGTCGGTCAGCTCCTTGTCGCCGACCTGCCAATTGAAGATGTGGTTCGGATGCGTGCGCGGCCCGTGGGCGCCGTCTTTTTTGTCCTTGATGTCCTCGCGCAGGATCGGGGCGCCCTCATCCATCGCCTTGAACGGGTCGACGACGACCGGAAGCGCTTCATACTCGACCTCGACCAGGTCCGCGGCGTCGGCGGCGACATAGCGATCGGTCGCGACGACGAAGGCGATCTCCTGGTTCTGAAACAGAACCTTGCCGTCGGCGAGCACCATCTGGACGTCGCCCGCGAGCGTTGGCATCCAGGCGAGATTGACCCCCTTCAGGTCCTCGGCGGTCAGGACCGCAACGACGCCGGGCACCGCCTTTGCCTTGGACGCATCGATCTTGACGATGCGGGCGTGGGCGTGGCTCGAGCGATGGAAGTCGCCGTGCAGCATGCCGGGAAGCTTGATGTCGTCGATGTAATTGCCGCGCCCTTGGGTGAAGCGCACGTCCTCGACGCGCTTGCGCTTGCAGCCCATGCCTTGCAGTTTTTCGGCGCGCTCGAGCGAGGTCGGGGCGGGGGCGTCGTTCATTCGGCGGCTTCCTTGAATTCGAGGCCCGCCATCTTGGCGGCGGCGTATTGGATGGCTCTCACGATGTTCTGGTATCCGGTGCAGCGGCAGAGGTTGCCCGAAATGCCGATGCGGATTTCGCTCTCGGACGGGTTCGGGTTCTCCTGCAACAGCCGATGGGCGCGCACGATCATGCCTGGCGTGCAATAACCGCACTGAAGCCCATGCATCTCGCGGAACCCTTCCTGGAGCGCGCTGAGCGCGCCGTCGGCGCCGGCCATGCCCTCGATGGTGAGCACGGAGGCGCCCGCCGCCTGCACCGCGAACATCGTGCAGGATTTAATCGACCGGCCGTCGACGTCGACCGTGCAGGCGCCGCAATGGGAGGTGTCGCAGCCGATATGCGATCCGGTCAGGCCAAGATTCTCGCGCAGGTAATGGATGAGCAGCGTGCGCGGCTCGACGGCGGCGGACATCGATTTGCCGTTGACCGTCATGCTGACGTTGGTGAGAGACATGTCGGGCCTTTCAGGATTTGGCGCGCGCAAAAGCGCGTGTGAGCGCCCGCGCGGTCATGACGCCCGCCATCTTGGCGCGATACTCAGCCGAGCCGCGTCCGTCGGCGGCGGGCTCCGCGATCGCCGTCGCGGCGGCCGCGGCTCGCGCGAGGGCCGGCTTGTCGAGCGCGGTCCCGACGACCGACGCCGCCGCGTCGGCGGCGAACAGCGCGGTTCCAGCGACATTGGTGAGGCCGATCGCGCAGCTCGCGACTTTGCCGTCCGAGACGGTCAGGATCACCGCCGCGGCGGCGGTCGCGTAGTCGCCGACCTTGCGCTTGAGCTTCTCGTACGCCCAGCCGTGACCCGCAGGGGGCGCGGGAACACGGACCGCGACGAGCACCTCGCCGGGCTCAGCGGCCGTTTCGTACGGCGAAAGATAATATTCGCGCGCCTCCACGCGCCGCTCGCCGCTTGCGCCCCGCAACACGTAAGTCGCGCCAAGCGCCATCATCAGCGCCGGCATGTCGTTTCCGGGGTCGCCATTGGCGACATTGCCGCCGATCGTGCCGACATAGCGCACCTGGGGATCGGCGATCACTTCGGCGGCCTCACGCAGGATGGGCGCATGCTGCGCCAGCAATTCGCTGTGGATGATCTCGTGCTGGGTCGTCATCGCGCCGATGACGATCTCGCCCCCGTCCAGACGCACCCCCTTCAGTTCCGCGACGCCCGCGAGGTCGACAAGATGCGTTGGCATCGCGAGCCGCAGTTTCATCATCGGAATGAGGCTGTGGCCGCCGGCGATCACGCGAGCGTCGGAATCGAGCTGGCCGAGGAGCGCGACCGCTTCCGAGAGACTCGCTGGGCGATGATACTCGAAGGATCCGGGGATCAAGACATCCTCCCAATACGAGCGGCGCGACCATGCTTCCGGCTCGCGGCCCACTGGCGCGATTCGCCCGCGCTGGCAGGCACGACACGATCGGCCAGGTGGCCTGCCCGATCAACGGCGGATGAACCGAGGCGCGAGAAAAGGCGCCGGCGACAGGTCCGGCGCACGAAATGCGTCAGGACCTATGACGTATTTCATGCTCCTGCGCGGATCTCAGCCGGCGAGCGCGCCGATCCTGAGCTTGACCTGACGGTAGTGCGCGCGCGCAATCGGGATGCTGCAGCGCACCGGCAACCCGAGTTCGGCGATGCCGGCTTCGCCCGATCGCCTGACCCGCACGATGCGATCGACCGAGACGATGTAGCTGCGGTGGACTCTCAAGAACGCTGTGGGATCGAGGCGCGCTTCGAGCGCGCTGATCGAGAGCGTGCAGAAATATTCCTTCTCGCCGTCGTGGACATAGGTGTAGTGCGCGTTGGCGCGGACGGCGTAGATGTCGCTCACCGCGATCTCGCGCGCGCGCCCGTCCTTCTCGACCCGGATCGAGGCGGCTCGCCCGACAGCCGGCGCGACGGCCAGCGGTTCGGCGGACGGCGACTCTTGGAACGGCGTCGGCGCCAGACCGGGCGCGGCTATTGGAGCGAGCGGCGCGGCCGGTTCGGCTTCTGTCGGGGCGGCCTCGGCGCTTCGGGAGGCGCGCGCATCGGGCACCAACGAGAGAAGAAAGGCGCCCGAGACGCCGAACGCAACGACGGTTGCGAGCAGCGCAAGCGTATTGCGCGACAGCGCGGATTCGGCGCCGACGAAACGCGAAACGTCGAAGCAGAGCGGGTCGAGGCGCATCCCGGCCATCGCGGTGTAATGCATACCCGAAATCGCCAGGCCGAGCGCAATCGCGCCCACGAACAGCCGCGGGCGAGTTGGCCTTCTGTCGATCGTCCACAAAGCAAAGGCGCTTGCCCCGATCGACACCGCGATCGAAGCGACGACATAGGAAGGAACGTACGACGTCGGTCCGGCCAGATGCACGGCGGACATGCCGACATAATGCATGAGGCTGATGCCGAGCCCCATCGCCAAGGCGCCCGCGCCAATGCGAAACGCCGGGGGCCCCGACATGTGCGCGGCGTAAGCGCCGATCCCGACGACGATGACGCAGATGAGAAAGGAGATCAGTGTCGGCAGCACGAGATAGTCGACCGCGCTCGGGAAGTTGGCGGCGAGCATGCCGACGAAATGCATCGACCAAACGCCGGTCGCCAGCGTAATCGCCGATCCAGCGAGGGCGAGGCGCCGGCGGAAGCCCTCGGCCGAGTCGATGCCGCGCGCGAGCGATAAGCCCACGAAGCTGCCTTGAATCGCGATGGCGATGGAAAGAACCACGAGCCAAGGCTCGTGTGGGATCGTCATTCCGCGCCTCCCTGCGCGTCTGCCCGCCGGCCAAAAGTACTCACGCTTGAGAGGCGCTGCAACGAATTAGCGTTGTATATATTCGGAGATATCGCGGGGCTTGTGCAAGGCTTTGTCAGAACGACTTGGGGCGGAACCGACAGCGCCTTTGGCGCGGTCTGTGGAGATCTCCGTGACGGCGCGAGCGGTTAGTGGGCCAGTTTGAATAAGGCAGCCCAAGGCGGGCGGGATTATTTCAGGGTTCGCTCTCATTCGTTTAACGTGAGAGCATGGGGAACGGTATTTTTTGGCTCGTTGGGGCGGCCTGCCTCACCGCTTTCGGCGTTTGTCTTAGATTCTCGCTTCAGATGTTGATAGACAAAAACATTCGCGGCGCTTCGGCGTGGTGTTTTTGGAGTTTAGTGCCGCTTTTAGCGGTGTGCTTCACACTGGTCGCGCGAGGAGATCCAACCATGGCCGAAGCTCCGAGGAACCTTATTCTTGGCATAGTGGGTGCTGCCGTCGGGGCAACCGCGTCAATATGGATAGGATATGTGGCATTTGGATCGGCAAGCGCGCAAACGGCTACTGTTTCTGGTGGAGATAAGAGTGTTCAAGGGAGTCCGTCTGTAACAATTAGCGGCGGAGAAAACGTCGTTTCGATAGGCCAGATTGGCGGCATAACTGCCCGTGTTGTGACAATCAACCCACCTATGAATCCTGAGTTAAGAATCACGGGAAAGACGCAAACCGATAATCCGGACGGATCATCAACGGTGTTGATTGACGCAGAAGTCGCCTCTCCGATCACTCCGGGATTGATGATATTGGATATCGACGCAGCCGGTATTCAGCATGTAGGCATTGCTCCTCCGCCTACCGATGGATTTAGCGTGATTGAGATGAGAAATGTTCGCCGGGGAGAGAATTCTTTTTCGGCAGAAATACCTTCGCCTAGAGGCAAATATATGATTTCAGTTCAAACGAAGACTAGAGTACCGATTAGTATGAATGCATCATTTTAATCAACATGGAAGACGTTCCCAAGTCTCCAATATCCCTACCATATCGGCGACCTCCCAAAGCCGATCGGTCACGCCCGCCGCCATTCCCGAGGGCGTTTCGGATGCTTATCGAATATGAGGCGCGGCGCGCTAGAGTGCTAAGGGAAAATTCCGCCGCCACATTCAAACTGGCCCGCTACCCTCGGGCGAGGCGACTAGCGGCACTCGATGAAGGCGCTGATCGCCTTCGCCTGATCCGCCAGGTCCGCGGGAAGAATCGCCTGGGTGGCGTCGCCCCTCGCGTAGGCGACGCCGTTCGCTTCCATGAAGCTCGTCACAATCGAGGCCTTGATGGCGAAATTGACGTTCTGGGGAATGTCGCCGTTCGTCGCGACCATCACCCTCAGCGCATTCAGTTTGGCTGACACGACCCCGACGAGATTTCCGTTTTGGTCGAGCAGCGGGCCGCCCGAGTTTCCGGGCTGCACCGGCGCTGAAATCTGAAGGTATCGGCTGTCCTCGCCGATCCCGACCAGCGCAGAGACATTGCCGAGCGTGAAGTTCCCTGACTTCGCGAGGACGTCCGCAAGAGGATATCCGAATGCCTCGACGGATTCTCCGAGCCTGATCGAGGCCCGGAACGCGGCGACTTTCTTGACGGTCAAGCCGGCGCCGAGAAGGGCCAGATCGCTTCTGACGTCGCGCGCGACGATCCTGGCGTCGGACGTCGCGCCTTGACTGGTCGTCACATGGATGGCCGCGCAGTTCTCGACGACGTGGGCGTTCGTGATCACGGACCCGTCCGTGGTGACGAAGAAGCCCGTGCCCGACAACTCTTCATGTTCCGGCTTGGGAGCGGGGGTGGGTTCCTGAGTCGCCTTGGTTGGCGCAGGCGCGGGGGGAGGAGTCGCGGCCTGGACCTCCGGAGGGCTTATGGGCGCGGACGCCCACGCCGGTAGCGAAATCGGCGCGCCTGCCGCCGCAAGGGCCGAAATCTCCTCACCCTGCCGTCCTGCGATGCAGGCCTCGTCGCCTTCGCATTGAGCGACGAGTCTCCAGTACGGAATTCCGATGGCGTCCGCTCTGGGGCGACCTTGGGTCGTCTTGATGAATGCGTAACCCGCAGCCAGGATGGCGTCCAGTTCGGCTAGCCGCGGGGACCGGCAGATTTCGATCTCGCTCAGGCTCCGAGCCTTGCTGCAATCGAAGCTTGGGCTGACGACGCCAGCCGAAGGCGCGACAGTGCTCTCCAGGCTGTAGCCGTTCTGCGCCAGATGGTCTCGCAAAGCGGTCGGAAAGTCCCGGAACCGCTTGGCGTTTTCGGGACATGGTTCAGAACCCTTGGTGGGAACAGCGCATATTGAGAGGTCCCAATCCGAATTTCGATTGTAGAGATCGAGCATCTTGCGCCATGCCTCGCGACCGGAGCCGACCAAGGCATTGTGCGCGACCCAACCGGCCAGGAACCCGTTGTCCCGCCACATGTCGGGAGTGGCGAGGCCCTGGTTTGCAAGCAACATCTGCAGGATTGGTCTCCGAAACTCGGAGCTGTGTGAGACGTCGGTGATATGGTCGCCTAATAGACGGAGAATTTTCGGCGGCGCGTACGAGTTCGCGTAGGACCCGAAGGCGTAATCAAAGCTATCGTCTTTCCCGACCAGTTCGGCAGCGCCATCGCCATTGAGGTCTTCGATCTGGGGGCCATCGGAATCGAACTCGCCGACGTCCACGACTTTCCATCGATCGCCGACGAAGGTTGCAACCTTCATGACTGTGCAGCAATGGGCTCCGCCGGTGAAGTGTTTCACGACGACCTGAGGAAACGGAGAAGAGCGATCCAGGCTCACGAGCGAAGCGCCGGTGGAATCATTGGGCCCGGCGTCATCGAAGGCAACGCTGGCCACGATCCGCCCACGCTCGTGGACGCGCACGAACTCGATGACCGCTGAAAGTCTCAACACGCGCCTCCAGATCCCCAGCCCGAGCGATGCGCGGCTCCCTTTCCGCGCTCGACGCCGATGCGAGGATTGGCGACTTGGGGTTCTCCCAGACCCTTTCGATGAAGGTGGACCCGTTGGTGAAGAAGGAATCCTTGGGAGGCCACCATGACTCCGACAGCCTTCTTTTCATCGCGACCGGATCAAGAACGACAGTCGGACCGGCGCCGACCGCATACCATCCGTTCGTCGTCGATATGACCTCCGGCTGACCGAATTCCGAGCCGAAACTGCGCGCCAGGCCGATCGCCTCATCGACATTTTGACGGCTGGCGAAGACGATCCATCGGAGATCGCCAGTCGTTTCCAACGGTCCCGCCGCCCAAGAGGGGAAGGTCGCCGTGATCCACGCGCCGACCGCGACCGCCGACAAGAGAGAAGAAAGGATCAACCTGCTCATGTCAAACCGCCATCCGGAACTTTGCCTCATGGAGCCGCATGACACGGACCGCATGATACGAATTGCCATCTTCCGGGCCGTCGCCGGCGCCTCCTATTCTACGGTGCATTTCAGCAATATCAAGGAAAACCATATTCAGCTTTTTCGGCAATTCCTTGCTGAAAACCAGAATCCTCGCTAGAATGGATCATGACGAGCCCACCGACAGCAGGGGGAATCGGGAGCCATAGCGGCGCATCGCTACCATGCCTTTCGCGCATGGCGAAACCGGAGGCGGCGGGAGCCGAAAAATTTTATTTGAATTGGCTGTAACCCATTGAAAAGTCCCGATACGGAAAAATAAACGCTAGTAAACGCTAGCTAATTTACTAGCATTTACTCACTCTTATTGGTATTTATTCTCAACAGGTTTGCATGAGCTATGCATGAAACGCGGGCTGGGCATACCACCCTTTTCGCCGCGTCTCCAGGGGAGCCCAGCACCGGCTATTCTTCATCCTCGTGCTCAGGACGATCAAAGCGCCCGTCTTTGGCTTTCTCTTCCCATTTGGGATCGCCAAGCTGCGGATCGACCGGAATGTCAAGAGCGCGCTTTTCTTGTTCGATCCGGGATTTGAGGTCTTTGGACTCTTCCTCCAATCGCTTCAATGATTTGGAGAAATCCTCGCCGGCTGGCTTGTCAGTGTCTTCTCCCGCCATAGTTCACCTCCCTTGAAAGGCGACGTTAAGCAAAATGCGCGGCCTTCGAACAGGTTCCGAGCCGGCAATGGTTTCGCGAACCGCCGCGGTTGGCGGGTTCGCGCCTTAGACCGCTGGCGCGGGGACGCCAAGGGCGGACGCAATCTGCGTAACCGTCGCCTTTTCCGTGTCGCTCACCTGGGTCCCGCCGAAGCCTAGGAAGCCGCCTTCCGGCGCGGCCTCGGCGACCGATTTGGCGACACCCGCGAGCCAGGTCTTAAACGGCGCAGCGTCTGGGCCGCTCTTGGCGTCGAGCAGAGCGGAGGCCGCCTTCAGGGCGTCGATGGCCTTGGAAACGATCTCGGCCGGGGTTTTAGCGCCGGAAATCGCCGTCTTCACCCCGTCCTGCGCGAGGCCGCGCCCTTCAGACGTCTCAAACTCGCCTGCGACCGCCTTGACGAGCGCGTCCGCGTTCGGATCAGCCTTGGCCTGAATAAGCGCCCGCGCGCTCGCCATGCTCTCCCGCATCATCCCGATCAGGCCGCTCGGATCAGCGGCGGATATGGCGACACCCGCCACGAGCGGGCTTTGCAGCAGGAGCTTCCATTCATCCGGGGTGAAATCGGCCTTCGTCGCCATGATACGCCTCCCTTGTCGAGCTGCCGAACGAGAATGTCCGACGAGCGTGACAGTTTTGCGTCGTGTCTCTCGCCGGGACGCTCAGTCCGGACGCCCCTTCCCAGCCCGCGCTTTTGCCCCTATATATCAAATGCCTCCCGCGAGGGGGGCTACGGCGATAAATGGGCATCGAAATAAGTCTTTCGGACCCGGGGGCGGTACCCGGCGCCTCCACCCAAGCCCGCTTTGAGACAAGCGGGTTTCGGCGGGGGCGAAATAGGTTCGACGGGGGACCCAAAGGGTGATCTTTCGCTCGGCATGATACCACCGTTATCGGGTCAAACCTATAGTTGCGAATGACAACTATGCTCCGGTGGCCCTCGCTGCGTAATGCAGCGCTGGTACTGGGAATCAAGTCCTAGGGGTTTGCACTTCTAGGCGGGGTCCGGAGGCGCCTGGCAACAGAAGCCTCCACTTCCTCTTTTCGTCGCCGCCCGGCTCACAGCCCTCAGATTGCAATGCTCCGGATGGTCAGCTATTTCTTGTATCATCGCGCGAACCCATTCCCCATGGCGACCGATCTCATCCGCTACGACCTCCTGGTGCAGGACGCGCTGCGCTCCGTGGTGCGCAAGGTTCTCGCCGACACTGCGCGCAACGGCCTCGTTGGCGAGCACCATTTCAATATCGCGTTCAAGACCCAGGCGCCGGGCGTGGTCACGCCGGCCGCGGTCAAGCAGCGCTTCCCCGACGAGATGTCGATCATCCTCCAGCACGAGTTCTGGGACCTCGTGGTCACCCAGGACGCGTTCGAGGTCAGCCTCAACTTTTCTCGCAAGCCGGAGCGTCTGATCGTGCCGTTCGATTCGATCACCGGCTTCACCGATCCGTCGGTTCCGTTCGGATTCAAGCTCGAGCCTCGTGTGGCGGAGTTCGGAAAGCCGGGCCCCGGCGGCGGAGGAGAAGAAGGGGGCGACGCCGAGGCCCGCCCCGGCGAAGCCGGCGCCGGCCAAGCCGCCTGGCCAACCCGCCCCCACCCCGAAGTCGGCTCAACGGACGGAGAAGCCGGCAGAGCCAACCAGCGAAGCGAAGGTCGTGTCGATCGACGCGTTCCGCAAGAAATGAGCGAGGCTCGCCTTTGAGCGAGATCGTCAACCTGCGCCGGGCGCGAAAGCTAAAGAAACGCGAGCGTCAGCAAGCGGAAGCGGCTCAGAACCGCGCCGTCTTCGGCCGGTCGAAGGCCGAGAAGCATCTCATCGAGAGGGAGCGCGCGCTCGCCGAGGCTAGCCTCGACGCCCGCCGGCTCGAGCGGCCCGATGGCGACTGACAACACGACCGCGCGCGTCATCAAGCGCTCGCTCGTCATCGCTGGACATCGAACGAGCATTTCCCTTGAGGATGCGTTTTGGCGCCGCCTGCGCCGCATCGCGGCCGAGCGCGGGCTGTCCCTCAATCGGCTGGCGGCGATGGTCGACGCTTCGCGCGGCCCAACCAATCTGTCATCGGCCATCCGCGTGTTCGTGCTCGAGGCCGAAGGCGCTGGGTCGTCCCGCCAGAATGCGGCGGCCGACAGCGCCGTTCGGGTCGATCAGTAGAGCCCGCCTGGCGCTGGGTCGACTTGGGTCGGGCGAGTCCTGGGCCGAGGCGGAGGCGTCGGCGCCGCAGGCTGCGCCGCGTTGTCGCCGAACTCGGTCGCTCTTCGCCGCCGGAGCGGGCGCAAATGGCTCCTTTGCCGTCGGCTGCCCGCCTTCCGGCTTGTCGGGCTTCACCTGTTCGGCGCCGTCTGCTGCGCCTTTTTCAGTCTCGACCTTTTCGGCCTCGGCTTTGCCCATGGCCGCCTCCGCAGCCTTTTTCACCGCCTCGGCTTCCGCCGCCTTCCTCGCTTCTTCCAGGGAGCGCAAGCGTTCCGCTTGCCCTTTCAGCCGCGCTTGCTCGACCTGCCAGTCCTCGATTTCCTGCCGCCTTCGATCCATGAACCGCTCGCCCTTCAGACGCCGGTTGAAGAAGGCGCGCTCGCGAATGTCAGCTTCCAAGGTTGAGATGCGATCGGTCTCGCGCGCGATCGCCTGGGCGGCGAGCGCGGCGGAAAGGGTGCTGACGTCGATCTGCCGCTTCGGCGCCTCCAACGCGTTGCCGACGGTAACCGCCGCGCTCGGCGGCGGCCCCGACCAGAACTTCAAATCGCTGGTTGACGACGTGAAGGTGAGGCGCGTCTCGCCCGCGAGGGTGCGCAGATCGAGATCGGCGCTCAGCGCTCCATCACCGCGCGGTCCAGGGATCTCGATCGGACCAATCTTCGCGACACCCGCGCTGAGCGAGAGCGGCGCCGACCCGTCAGGAATCGCCAGCGGCGCCCGATTGAGCTCGTTGCCGAAGGTGAAGGCGATATTGGTCTCATCCAACAGCGCGTCGGGAGCCTGCGCTTTGGCGACCACGCGATCGAGAGCGGCGGGATCGCTCCGCGCAAGCGCTGCGCCAGTGAACGTCACCGCGCCCGAGCCGGCGAGTCCGTTGATCACCGCAGCGGGGCTTCGTCCCGTCGAAGCAAAATCGAGCGCGGCGCCGACGCGGCCCGAGAATCCCGGCCGGTCGAGAGCGATGGAGTTGAGGGCCAGCGCCCCTGTCAGCGTTACATTGTCCGCATCGCGGCGCAGCGTCGCATGACCGGAAGCGCCGCCTCCCGCAATCCGCATCGCGAAATCGTCAAGGTCGAGCCGGCCTTTATCAAAGCGTAGGGTGGTTGCGAATTCGCGCGCCGTCAGGGCGTCGGTCAGGTCGAGAGCTCCGACCCTGAGCTTTATGGCGGCGGATGGCGGGCGTAGCGGCGCGGGTGCGAACCTCACATCCGACCAGTGCGCTCCCGCCCGGCCCGGCTGGGGCGGTCCGAGCGCGAGCGCCAAAAGGCCACCAAGCGGCATGCGCTCAACCGCCAACTGGCCCTCGATTTCCGCCGGAGCGGGAGGCCGCCCCGTGGCGGCGCCAAAGCCGACCGCCTCCTCGGCGCGAGAGACGTCGGCGTTCGCCTGGGGCGCCGCCTCGAGCGTGTTGACAGGCTGATAAGTGAGGTCGCCGCTCGCCTTGACCCCGGCAATCGCCGTCGTCAGCCGCGAGAACGCCCATCGATCTCCGCGCAAGGTCACGTCGAATCCGATTTCGGCAGGCCCGAGCGCGCCGCCATCTGCGGGGGCAAAACCAAGCGCGACCGCAAGCGGGGCAAGGTTTGACGACTTGACCTTGGCGGCCCCGAACAGTTTTGCGTCGTCACCCCCGGCCGCGGGCAGAAAGCGGCCGCGCCACGCCAACTCCGATCCGGCAAGCTGCGAGGTCGCGTTAACATCGTAGCCCTTCTCCCACCCTCCGGTTGCCTTGAGCGAGATGTGCGCGCGTCCACTTCCGCTCGTCGTCGCGCGCACGCCAAGCTGACGCAACAGCGCGCCCGAGTTTGGCGAATCGAGGCTCACATTCAGAGCGCGAGCGCCGTCGTTCGATCGAGGGTCTAGCGTAATCGAGAACCGCGTTTCACTCGCCGATCCATTGGCCCTGAGCGAATCGATGGCGGGAACGCCGCCAGCGTCTGTCGCCCCGCCATGAGCGCCAAAGGTTAGCGCCGCAGGCGAAAGCTCGCCTGCCCGGTCGACCAGCATCCGGCTCCAATCACCCGGCGCCAGGCGCGAAACCAGAACCGCAAAATCGTGCAGCCGGTCGGCTCGCAAGTGGCCTGTCACCGCGGTCGAGTTGGGGCCGATGGCGCCCTCGATGTCGAGAGAGGCGCCATCCAGGCCGGCCACGCTAAGGCGCTTGAGGGTGACGTTCGGCCCGCTCTTGGCCAGGTTCACCGCCAACGAGCCGCTGTCGATCTGCGTTTCGCCGACGCGGGCGATATGCAGCGAGCCCGCCCTCAGCGAAAGCGAGAGGTCGAGATCGCCGACCGTCTTCGCGGCGGCGAGACTCGGCAGCGCATCGACGTCGAGCGAATCGCTTGCGAAATCCACGTCGACGCGGCCTGGTTGGCCGCCAACCGGGCCTGTGAAAGCGACGGCGCCGGTCAGCGTTGTGCGATCCAGCGTCAGCTTGAGATTGCGTCCGGAGAAGCCGGCCGCCGCGGCTTCAACCGCGCCCGACAACGATGCGCTGCGATAGGGGAGCGTCTCGGCAAAGGCCGCGACTTTGGCCGCGGCCGGCGGCGCGCCGAGACTCGCCCAATCGCGCAGGAGCGGGAAGTCGGCGCTGCTGAAAGCAACGTCGCCGCGGAACTTCGCCTCTGCGCCGGTTTCCAGGTCACCGTCCGCGCTCAAACGACTTTGGCCAGGGAGGCCGAGGTTCAAACTGACATGCAGCGGCGCGCCGGGCGCAGCCTTCAGCGTCGCGTTTGCGTCGGGCAGCGTCTGCGCGCCAAGAATGATTGGTTGGGCCGAGACCTTGGCGTCAATCTCCATTGGGCTCTCATGACCCTGAAGCGCCGCCGACACGATGCGGGTGATCAGCGTCGCCGCGCGCGCGGGCGCGACCCCGTCCTCACCTTTGCGGCGCAGGAGCGAGTCGAAATTGGCTTGTTTGGCCTTGAGCGCGATGCTGACTCGGGCGGGCGAGCCGAAGACGAGTTTGGCGTCCCCATCCGCCCTGATCGCCCGTTCTTCCGGTCCGAGATGAAATTCCGCGCTGCGTAGGGCGGCCTGATTGAGATCGACGACAATCGGTCCAACGACCCGCCACGGGGTCAGCGCATCCTCGCCGGGCGCCGTTCCAGTCAATGTGACGGCGCCAGCGAGCCGAAGGCCGCCAATCCCGGCGGCCGGGTCACCTTCGAGCGCGCCGTCGAATTCGACGGCTGGCCAGCGCGGCCCGGCGTCTACCGCGAGGCGAAGCGGCGTCCCCTCTGGACCCGACTTTTCCGAAGCGAGCCGGAAGACAACGGGAGCATTGCCCGGGCCGGAAAACTGGCCGCTGAGACGAGCGGGACCGTCGAGAGACGGGGCAGCCGCGTCGATCTCGACGCCGGAAATCTTAGTTCCGTTGGCGTCGCCGACGATCTCCACTCGCCCGTCGCGCACGATCAGGCGGTCAAACCCGGTCGAGTGGAGCCCCGCCATCCGCAGGGGCGGGAGTTGAAGCGCGCCGTTGGGGCCACGCGTGATGGTCAGAACGGGTTTCTCGAGGCGAATGTCGGAGAACCGGATCTGCCCGCTCGGAAGCTTGACGAGCTCCAGCTCCAGCCGCGCCGAGGCGAACGACAGCTTGGCGCCGTCCGCGCCTGGCGCGCGCACCAAGCCTTCGCCCAACGCGAGATAAGGTGTCGGCAGGAGGCGGAGCTCGACCGGCCCCGTGAGAGAGACGTCCGCCCCGGTAATCGCTCGAAGCCTCGCCTCAATCTCAGCGCGCTGCGTAGACCAGTCGATGAGATACGGCGCGATGAGCGCAACCGACATCACGGCGACAAGCGCGACCGCGACGATGGTCAGAACATAGCGCACGGGGAAACGACTTCCACACCGCCTCGAGGAACTGTCGCAAGAGCAATTCGGCGACCATCGCGGTTCAAAATGCCGCGAAAGTATGACCGTGACAACAAAAGCAGCCTCTCATGGTCGATCCGTCAGTCTCCTCCGCGCCGGATGACCGGTTGACTTATGTCTTTTGGCGCCTGCATCGTGGCGCGGATGGTCGAAGGCAACGTCGAATAGTTGACGGCGCCGGGCTAAGGCTCGACATTGGGCGGCGAGGCGCAAGACCGCGCCCAAGCCCGCTTCGGGCGCACTGCCATACGGGAGGCGACCCATGGACCTTCGATTGACCGAGGACGAGCTGGCGTTTCGCACCGAGGTTCGCGCCTTCGTGCGCGACAATCTGCCGGTTTCGATCCGCGATAAGACAGTGGCTGGTCGGCGCCTCTCCAAGGACGACTATGTGCGCTGGACGCGGATCCTCGCCGCCAAAGGCTGGGGCGCCCCGCATTGGCCGTCCGCATGGGGCGGCACGGGCTGGAGCCCGATCCAGCTATCGATCTTTCTCGACGAGACGCAGCGCGGCAACGCGCCTGAGCTGGTCGCGTTCGGCGTCAGCATGGTCGGCCCGGTGATCTATACCTTTGGCTCCACGGCACAGAAGCAGCGGTTCCTGCCGCGCATCGTCGATTTGCGCGACTGGTGGTGCCAGGGCTTCTCGGAGCCCGGCGCGGGATCGGACCTTGCAAGCTTGAGGACGAGCGCTCGGAGCGACGCTGACGGCTGGGTGATCTCGGGTCAGAAGACCTGGACCACCATGGCCCAATACGCCGACTGGATTTTTGTCCTCGCCCGCACCAACGCGCAGGCGAAAAAGCAGGAGGGCATTTCGTTCTTCCTCGTTGACATGAAGACCCCGGGAATCACGGTGAAGCCGATCCAGACGATTGACGGCGGACATGAGGTCAATGAGGTCTTTCTCGATGACGTGCGCATCCCGGCCGACGCAATCGTCGGCGAAGAGAACAAGGGGTGGGACTATGCCAAGTTCCTGCTCGCCAACGAGCGCAATGGCATCGCCCGCGTCGGCGTCTCGAAAGCGCGTCTCGACAGGGTGCGCCAGCTCGCCTCGATTCCGGTCTTCGGCTCCGGGCCGAAGATCGAGGATCCGTTCTTCCGCGCCAAACTGGCTGAGGTCGAAGTCGAGCTGAAGGCGCTCGAAATGACGCAGATGCGCGTCATCTCCAATCGCGGCAACGCTGGCAAGCCGGATCCGGCCTCTTCGGTGCTCAAGATCAAAGGCTCGGAGATCCAGCAGGCGACCACCGATCTTTTGATGGAGGTCGTCGGACCTTACGCGCTCCCCTATCAAGGCGCTGACGACATGAGCAACGAGCCTCCGGTCGGTCCGGATTGGGCTTCGCCGCTCGCGCCAATCTATTTCAACAACCGCAAGGTTTCGATCTACGGCGGATCGAACGAAATCCAGCGCAGCATCATCGCCAAGGCGATATTGGGGCTCTGAGACAAATGGATTTCGAGCTCAGCGCCGAACAGGAACTGCTGCGCGATAATGTCGCGCGGTTGATGAAGGACCGTTACGGATTCGAGGCCCGCAAGGCCTATCAAGCGAGTCCCCAAGGGTGGAGCGAGGCCCTGTGGCGCGACTATGCCGAGATGGGCCTGCTCGGCGCGCCCTTTGCTGAGGCCGACGGCGGCTTCGGGGGCGGCGCGGTCGAGACGATGATCGTGATGGAGCAGTTCGGCAAGGCGCTGGCGCTCGAGCCCTACCTTCAGACCGTTGTCCTGTGTGGCGCGCTGCTGAAGCACGGCGCAAGCGATGAGCAGCGCGCCGAACTGATCGGCGCGATCGCCTCGGGCGACCTCAGGTTGAGCTTCGCACATGTGGAAAAACAATCGGGCTTCGATCTCAACGATGTGGCTCTCACCGCAGTCAAGGACGGCGGGGGCGGATTCGTGCTGAACGGGGAAAAAACGCTCGTCGGCCAGGGCGACAGCGCCGATCGACTGATTGTCTCGGCCCGAGTGAAGGGCGCGCGCCGCGACCGCGACGGGATCGGCCTCTTCCTCGTCGACGCCAACGCTTCCGGCGTGACCCGGCGCGCCTATCCGACCCAGGACGGTCAGCGGGCCGCGGAGATCGCCTTGGCCGATGTCCGGGTCGCGCCGCACAACCTTCTGGGCTCACCGGACAACGCGCTGCCGATGATCGAGCGAGCGGTTGACGAGACGATCGCCGCTTTGTCCGCAGAAGCCGTCGGCGCCATGTCCGAAGCGCTGGCGATGACGGTCGACTATCTCAAGACGCGCAAGCAGTTCGGCGTCACCATCGGCTCGTTTCAGGCGCTGCAGCATCGCGCCGCCGACCTGACGGTGGCGCTCGAACAAGCGCGCAGCATGATGTGTTTGGCGGCGATGATGGCGGACGAAGAGGACGCGGTCGAGCGCGCCAAGACCATGTCGGCGGTGAAGGCGCAAATCGGCCGGTCGGCGAAGTTCATTGGCCAGCAGGCGGTGCAAATGCACGGCGGCATCGCGATGACCTACGAGTACAAGGTCGGACACTTGTTCAAGCGCCTGACGATGATCGATACCGCCTATGGCGACGCGGATATTCATGTGCGCCGGCTGGCCGAGCGCGGCAGCCTGTTCGCCTGACCTTGTCGAGCGCGGCGCGCACGATCCTTGTCACCGGATTCGAGCCGTTCGGCGGCGAGACGGTCAACGCGTCGTGGGAAGCGGCGCAAAGGCTTGAGGGCTGGCGCCATGGCGGCTACGCGGCGGCCGCGCGCTTGCTGCCCTGCGCTTATGACGCTTCGGTGAAGGAACTCATCAGCGCGATCGAGACGCTTCGGCCGGATGCGCTTCTGATGACCGGTCAGGCTGCGCGCCGCGCCGTCGTCTGCGTCGAGCGGTTCGCGCGCAATCTTGACGACGCAGCCGCGCCGGACAATGACGGCGCCCTGCGAAGGGCGCTCAGGATCTCCCGCGGCGCGCCCGAACGGCTGGAGGCGGCGGCGGCGGTGACGGCCATAGTGGGAGCCATTAAGGAGGCAGGAATTCGGGCCCGGGTGTCGAGGAACGCCGGGGGATTTGTCTGCAACCACCTCTACTTTGGGGCCTTGCAGTATCTGGGCGGGGTGGACCACCCGATCCCCGCCGTCTTCGTGCATTTGCCGGTGACGCCCGAGCAAACGCCGTCGGGAGCGAGCGCAAAGCGCCTCACGCCGGCCAAAGCCGCGGACGCGCTTCGGGCGGCAGCGGCTGTGATGGTCGACCAGTCGGATTCGGGCGAGGGCGGATGAGCGGCGCGCCGCTCACTCTCGGAGTCGACGCCGGCGCCACCCGCTGCAGGGCGCGGCTGCGCGACGCCGACGGACAAACGCTGGCGGAGGCGAGCGGCGCGGCGGCAAACATCCATGTCGATTTCGCCGCGGCGATCGCCGCCCTGCGGGCGGTAGTCGACGAGGTTCTGGAAAAGGCCGCGCTCGGTGACGCCAATCCGGCGGCAATTGCGATCGGCCTCGGGCTCGCCGGGTTCAAGGAAGGGAGCGACGAGGCGCGCGTGACGGCGGCCTTTCCTGGCCTTCGGCTCTTGCGCGCGGCGAACGACGCCACCACTGCCTGCATCGGCGCGCACGCGGGCGCGGATGGCGGGCTGGTGATCGCCGGCACAGGCTCGGCGGCGATCGCTCGCGTTCGAGGCAAAGAGACAATCATCGGCGGTCGCGGCTTCGCGCTCGGCGATGACGGATCGGGCTCGCACATCGGCCTCGATGCGCTCCGCGCCGCAATGCGCGCACATGACGGCCTTGCGCCGAGAAGCCCGCTTATCGAGACCGTTCTGGCCAGGTTCGACGGCGATCCGGTGGCGATGATGAATTGGGCGCGCGACGCGAAGCCAGGAGATTTCGGCGCCTTCGCGCCGCGCGTGTTTGAACACGCGGTGGGCCATGATTCGATCGCCCTTGGGATCGTGAGAGCCGCGGCGCGGGCCATCGGCGCCCTGACGCGCGGCGTGGTCGCGCGCGGCGCCGAGCGCGTAGCTTTGGTTGGGGGCGTGGGCGAAGCCTTGCGTCCCTATTTCGAGCCCGATATCGCCGCGAGGCTCTCGCCCCCGTTGCACGACCCGACCGACGGGGCGATCCTGCTGGTTGGCGGCGTCATCGCGCCCCAAACGGAAGCCGCGCAATGAGGGTTTTCTATGGGGCGCGCCTATTCGACGGGGAACGGCTGCACGACGATTGCGCGCTCGTTGTCGAAGGCGCTTCGATCCAGGCGCTGACCCGCTTTGAAGACCGCCCCCGCGGCGCCGAGCAACACGATCTTGGCGGCGGAGTTCTGGCGCCGGGCTTTGTCGATTGGCAGATCAACGGCGGCGGCGGCGTGCTGTTCAACGCCGAGCCGACCGTCGAGGGGATCGCCGCGATCGCCGCCGCGCATCGGCGCGCTGGCGTGACCGCCTTCCTGCCGACCGTGGTGACCGACGCGCCGCGCGTGCTTGACGCGGCGCTGGCCGCTGCTCGCGAGGCGCGCGAACGCGTGCCGGGCGCGCTCGGGGTCCATGTCGAGGGGCCGTTCATCGATCCGCGCCGTAACGGCGTGCATCCGGCTCAATTCATCCGCCCCATGCTCAAGGAAGATGCCGACGCGCTCATCGCCGCGCACGCGGGCGTGATGGTCGTCACGCTTGCGCCCGCCTCGGTCCCGTTGGAGTTCATCGGGCGCCTGGCGAAAGCCGGAATCACCGTCAGCCTCGGCCATTCCGACGCCAGCGCGGAGGAAGCCCAGAGTGTATTCGAAGCCGGCGCGAGCGCTGTCACCCATCTCTATAACGCGATGAGCCAACTCTCCTCGCGCGCCCCGGGCGTCGTCGGCGCGGCGCTCTCTGATCCGCGCATCATCTGTGGCCTGATCGCGGACGGCGAGCATGCTCATCCTGCGGCCTGTCGCGCCGCTTTGGCCGCCAAGGGCCCGCGCGGAATCGCGCTCGTGTCCGACGCGATGCCGCCCGCGGCCGGAGGGCCGGACGTCTTCGAGTTGCAGGGACGGCGGATGACGCGCATCGGCCATAAACTGGTCGCCGAGGACGGCATGCTCGCGGGCGCGGCGATCACGATGCGCGACGCCGTGGACTACGTCGTCAATGTGCTCAAACTTCCGCTCGCCGACGCGCTGATGATGGCGACGCTGACGCCGGCGCGATTGCTCGGCGTAGACGACCGGATCGGTCGGCTAGCCCCCGGCTTTCGCGCCGATCTCGTGCATCTGACAGACGATCTCGCGGTGGTCGAGGTATGGGCGGGCGGACGCCGGCTGACCGAGGTCGAGGCCGCCGCGTGAAGGGCCTCACACTCTCAGCGGCATCAGCACGAACAGCGCCGGCGCCCCCTCGCGATCCTGGATGAGGGTCGGCGAGCCGGGGTCGGCCAAGCGGATCAAGGCGGTGTCGGACGACAACTGGCCGACGATGTCAAGCAGATAGCGGGCGTTGAAGCCGATATCGATCGGCGCCGAATCGTAATCGGCCTCGATCTCCTCGCTAGCCGAGCCGGAATCGGGGTTGTTGACCGATAGCGTCATCTTGCCTTCGGCGATCGCGAGCTTGATCGCGCGCCCGCGCTCGGACGACAAAGTCGCCACTCGATCGACCGCGGCCTTGAACGGATCCTTATCCACGACCAGACGCTTGTCGTTGCCGGTCGGAATGACGCGCGCATAGTCGGGGAAGGTGCCATCGATCAGTTTCGTCGTCAGTACGACGTCGCCGAACTGAAAGCGCGCCTTGGCGGTCGAAATCTCTACGCCTATGTCCTGCGACATGTCTTCCAGAAGCTTCTGCACTTCGTTCACCGCCTTGCGCGGGGCTATGACGCCCGGCATGCCGACGGAGCCCTCCGGCGCAGGCGTTTCAACTCGCGCCAGGCGGTGGCCGTCGGTTGCGACCGCGCGCAGCATCGGCGCCCCCTCAACGTCGACGGTGTGAAGGTAAATTCCGTTCAGATAATACCGCGTCTCCTCGGTCGAAATGGCGAATTGGGTGTTTTCGATCAGGCGTTTGAGCTCCGCCGCGGGCAATGCGAAGCGATGGGAGAACTCGCCCGCCGTGAGATCGGGAAAGTCGGATGCGGGCAGAGCTTGCAAGGTGAAGCGCGAGCGGCCTGAGCGCAATACGAGCTGGCCGGCGTCGCCGGTCGTCTCAATGCTCGCCTGCGCCCCCTCCGGGAGTTTGCGCACGATATCGTAGATCACGTGGGCCGGAACGGTCGTCGCGCCATTTTGGGCGACCTCGGCGGGAACCGATTCGGCGGCCTCGAGGTCGAGATCCGTGCTCTTCAGCGCCAATTTGCCGTCGGCTGCTTCGATCAGCACATTGGCGAGGATCGGGATGGTGTTGCGCCGCTCGACGATGCGATGCACGTGTCCAAGCGCTTTAAGCAGGACCGAACGCTCGATGGTGACCTTCATCGCTTGAAATCCCGAGATACCCCTGACGCCCGACGCGCCCCGGAAGGGGGTGCGAACCTTGCCAAGGCGTTTCCGGCCGCGCAAGGGCGCGGAGGTGGAATGAAACGCGTGTCCTCAAGGATTTTCACGGCTTCGTCAATTCCGGCGTAAGCTTTACCGGCCCTTAAACCGGAAGCCTTAGGCTCCTGGACCTGGCGGGGCGCGTTTCGCCCGAGGCTCCTTCATCAGGAGACGCCGCGAGCGGGATCAGCGATGTTCGGCCGAGGCCGCAAAAAAACCCGGACGCGGATCGAGCCGCGCTTCAATGGGCGCGACCGGAGCGGCGGAGGCGATCTTCGCGCCGACCCCGCCGACCGCCCGCCGTCCAGCCGCAAGAGAAAGACCGCTCCCTTGCGATCCGCTTCGCGGCATCGCGGCAAAAAACGCCGGTCGCTGCTGGGCCAGCTCGCCTATTGGGGCCTTGTGCTCTCGGTCTGGGGCGTCGTCGCGCTCGGCGCGCTCTTCGCCTATAACGCGAGCCAGCTTCCGCCGATCGATCAGCTCGCGGTGCCCAAGCGTCCGCCCAACATCGCCATCCTCTCCGACGACGGCTCGCTGATCGCCAATCGCGGCGACACCGGGGGGCCAGCGGTCAGGCTCATCGACCTGCCGCCCTATCTGCCCAAGGCGTTCGTGGCGATCGAGGACAAGCGGTTCTACGAGCATCATGGCGTCGACCCCCTCGGCGTCTCGCGGGCGCTCCTGCGCGACCTGACCGGCGGCGGCACCGTCGAGGGCGGTTCGACGCTGACCCAGCAGCTAGCCAAGAATCTGTTCCTGACCCGTGAGCGCACGCTGTCGCGCAAGATCCAGGAGGCGATCCTGGCGTTCTGGCTCGAGCGCCGCTACTCCAAGGACCAGATCCTCGAGCTTTACCTGAACCGCGTCTATTTCGGCTCGGGCGCCTATGGGGTCGAGGCCGCGTCGCAGAAGTACTTCGGCAAGAGCGCGCGATTCGTGACGCTGCCGGAGGCGGCCCTCCTCGCCGGCCTCATGAAGTCGCCGACCAGGCTCGCGCCCGACCACAACCTCAAGGGCGCCAACGAGCGCGCCGCGCAGGTCATCACCGCGATGGCCGAGCAGGGCCATATCACCGAGGCGATGGCCAAGCTCGCGCTCGCAAATCCGGCGCAAGTCAAACACGACAAGAGCGCAGGCTCGATCAACTACGCTGCCGACTACGTGATGGACGCGCTCGACGACACGGTCGGCGCAATCAACGAGGACATCGTAGTCACGACCACGATCAATCTGAAGATGCAGGGCGAGGCCGAGCGGGCGCTGACCGACGAACTCAATGCGAAAGGCGCCAAGTTCGGCGTCGAGCAGGGCGCGCTGGTTGCGCTTGATCCCAGCGGCGCAGTCAAGGCGATGGTCGGCGGACGCAACTATGCCGACAGCCAGTTCAATCGCGCGGTTGCGGCCAAGCGCCAGCCCGGCTCATCGTTCAAGCCCTTCGTCTATCTCGCGGCGCTCGAGAAAGGCCTCACTCCCGACACCGTGCGCGAGGACGCGCCAATCTCGGTCAAAGGCTGGAGCCCGGAAAATTATTCGCGCGAGTATTTTGGCCCGGTGACGCTCACCAAGGCGCTGGCGCTGTCGCTCAACACGGTCGCCGTGCGACTGGGCCAGGAGGTCGGGCCGAAGGCGGTGGTTGCGGTCGCGCACCGGCTTGGGATCACATCCGATCTCGATCCTGTCCCGTCGATCGCGCTCGGCTCCTCGGACGTGACGCCGCTCGAAATGGTCTCCGCCTACGCCGCCTTCGCCAACGGCGGCCTCGGCGTCCAGCCGCATGTGATCGCGCGCGTGCGCACGGCGAACGGCAAGCAGCTCTATGCGCGGCGCAACGCGAATTTCGGCCGCGTCATCCAGCCGCAATATGTCGCGATGATGAACCAGATGATGCAGGAGACACTGCTGACCGGCACCGCCCGCAAAGCCGAATTGCCGGGCTGGCAGGCTGCCGGAAAAACCGGCACAAGCCAGGATTGGCGCGACGCCTGGTTCGTCGGCTACACGAGCTACCTTGTCGCCGGAGTCTGGCTCGGCAACGATGACAGCTCGCCGACCAAGAAAGTGTCAGGCGGCAATTTGCCGGTCGAAATCTGGAGCCGGTTCATGAAGGCGGCGCACGAGGGCGTGCCGGTCACCGGATTGCCGCTCGGGACGGGGCGCGGCGTCGGGGCGCCGAACCCGGAATCGACGCCGTCGCCTCCGCTCGACCTTACCGGCCTGCAGCCGCCGACCGGCGGACGAGGAGGAGGACGCTCGCCGCAGCCGGCGCCGCCCCCGCCAGATACCTTCACGCGGCAAGCGCGGTCAGTGGGCTCCCGAGGCGCGTCCGGCGCGGCCGAGGACGGGGGTCTGCTCCCGCCGGCCGAGATACCGAATGCCGGTCGCGGCCCACCGGCGCGCGACAAGGGGCTCCTCGACAAGCTGTTCGGAACGCTGTGAGGAGCGCGAAGGCGTCAGGCGACGAAGCGTCTCGGGATTGCCTCAACGCGGCGAGGGCGCCAATCTCAGAGCTTCGCCAATCCGGTCAGAGGACGGATCCATGTCGAGGCTTATGGTCGCTTGCGCGACGTTGATCGTAGGGTTCTGGGTTGCGCGCGCGACCGCCGACACCCTGCCGCTGCCCGACAATCTGATCGGATTCAGCACCCACGACGGCGAGGTCTATTTCGCCGAGAGCGATGCTCATGAGGCGTATTTCCCGCTCGCCAGCAACTTCCTGACCCAGAAAACGCAGGCTTATTGCGGCGTCGCCAGCATCGTCATGGTCTTGAACGCGCTTGGGCTGCCCGCGCCGGCGGTTCCCGAATACGAGCCTTACCGCACCTTCACCCAAGACAACGTGCTGAGTGAACGGACGGAAGCCGTTCTGCCGCGCGAGACGCTAGCGCGGCAAGGCATGACCCTCGATCAGATCGGCGGGATCCTTTCCACTCAGCCGGTCAACGCGGAAGTCCATCACGCGTCGGACAGTTCAGCCGACGAATTCCGAAAGCTGGCCAGCGCCTATCTCAGGGATCCCGGCCACTTCGTCATCGTCAACTACTTGCGCAAAGCGCTCGGCGAGCAGACTGGCGGCCACATTTCCCCGCTCGCCGCCTATGACGCGAAGGCCGACCGCTTTCTCGTCCTCGACGTCGCGCGCTACAAATATCCCCCGGTTTGGGTGAAGACGGCCGACATGTTCGCCGCCATGAACACCGCAGACGCAGCCAACGACAATAAGACCCGCGGATTCGTGCTGGTCACCGCGGCGGCGGTTCAATAGCGCCGCCGCCACCCTTCATCCTGGATCGTTCTCTCGCGATCGCTCAATGTCTGGCCTTATAGCTCGACCCCGCGCGTGCCCACGTCCATCGCATAGACCGAGGTGCTGGCGCAGATGAACAGCCGGTTGTGATGGTGGCCGCCGAAGCAGAGGTTGGCGGCCACTTCCGGCACCACGATCGCGCCGAGCGGCGTGCCGTCGGGGGCGAACACGCGCACCCCGTTCAGCGCGCGGTTCGGCGACCAGCCGCCGGCCGCCCAGATGTTGCCGTCCTCGTCGGCGCGGATGTCGTCCGCGATATAGGGCTGAGGCACGTCCTTGAAGTCGTGCAACAGCCGTCCGTTGGAGAGCTTGCCGTCATCGCTCACGTCGTAGACGCGGATGATGGTTTGCTTGAAAGGTCCGCCCAGTTCGCCGGTGTCGGTGACATAGAATTTCTTCTCATCGGGCGAGAAGCAAAGCCCGTTCGGCATGCTGAAGTCGCCGACCACTACGTCCATCTTCCCTGTCTTCGGATCGAGCCGATAGACATTGCGCGGCAGTTCCGCCTCGCCGCGATTGCCCTCGTGGTCGCCGCCGATGCCGTAGCTCGGATCGGTGAACCAGACGGTGTCGTCGGACTTGACGATCACGCCGTTCGGCGAGTTGAGCTGCTTCCCGTTGAACTTGTCGGCGAGCGTAGTGATGGTCCCATCATATTCGGTACGGGTAACCCGGCGCGTGCCCTGTTCGCACGAGACCAGGCGGCCCTGGCGGTCGCGCGTGTTGCCGTTGGTGAAGTTGGACGGCTGTCGGAACACATGCGTGTGGCCACTCGCGATGTTGTAGGCCATCAGCCGGTTGTTCGGAATATCGCTGAAGATCAATAGCCCCTGGTCGCCGAACCATACCGGCCCCTCGGTCCAGACGCCCCCGGTCCAGATGCGCACCAGCCCCGCCGTGCCGCCGCTGTATTTGGCGAAGCGCGGGTCGAAAACCTCGAATGCGGGATCGGGATAGATCGCGGTCGAGGGATCGTTCCAGTCGCGCGCAGGCGGCATTGTGCCCGGCGGATCGGGGATGTTGCTTTGCGCGAGCGCTGGGACGGCGGCGACCGATGACGCGGCCGCGACCGCGGCCGAACGCATAAAGTGGCGTCGATCCATTTGCGTTTCCTCCTGTGCCTTTTTTCGGCGGGGCGAACAGTAGTCGCTGCGGCGGGAGCCAGGCAAGCAAATCGCAAAAGTTTTTCTCTCGCTTGTCAGGAATATTTCCCGTGGCCAATACTACTTACCAATGTATCGCGGCAAAATATCCTTCGGCGGCCCGAGCCCGCGGCGCCTTGCGCGGATCGTCTCGGTCGCGTCGGAACGATGGCGGATCGGTCAGATTGAGTTAAACTGGACTCCTTGAAGCCGAGGAAACGCCAATGCCGACCAACACCCAAATCCTGCTCGACCACCGGCCGACCGACAAGGTCTCGCCCGCCAATTTCCGCATCGTCGAAACGCCCCTTCCCGTGCCGGGGTCGGGCGAGGTGCTGGTGCGGCATTCGTTCCTGTCGCTCGACCCTTACATGCGCGGACGGCTCAGCGACGCTAAATCCTACGCCAAGCCCCAGGAGGTCGGAACGGTGATGGGCGGGGGCACGGTCGGCGTGGTCGAAGCCTCGAACAATCCGCGCTTCGCAGCTGGCGACGCCGTCGTCGGCATGGGCGGCTGGCAGCGTTATTCGCTGAGCGACGGCGCGATGTTGAGGGTGGTCGACGCGAAGGCGGTCCCGATCCAGGCCTATCTCGGCTCGCTCGGCATGCCCGGCGTCACCGCCTGGTACGGCCTGAACAGGATCATCGCGCCGAAAGCGGGAGAAACGGTGCTGGTGTCGGCGGCGACCGGCGCGGTCGGCTCGGTCGTCGGGCAGCTTGCAAGGATTGCCGGCGCTCGGGCGGTCGGGATCGCCGGGGGGAAAGAGAAATGCGGCTATGCCGTCAAGGAACTCGGCTATGACGCCTGCGTCGATCATAAGTCGCCAAGTTTCGCCGAGGACATGAAAGCGGCGCTCCCGAACGGGATCGACGGGCTGTTCGAGAATGTCGGCGGCGAGCCGTTTCGCCTGGCTATACGACGTATCAATGATTTCGCCCGGGTCGCAATCTGCGGCCTCATCGCCTCTTATGAAGGCGAGCCGACGCCGGCGCCCGACATGCGGCTCTTCCTCGTCAAGCGCTTCAAGATGGAGGGGTTCATCGTCGCGGACCATATGGACCTGTGGCCGAAGGCGATCGGCGAACTGGTCGGTCTTGCCGCCGCCAAGAAGCTGACCTGGCGCGAGACGATCCGCGACGGTCTCGAAAATACGCCGCAGGCGCTGGTCGACCTGCTGAAGGGTGAGAACTTCGGCAAGATGCTGGTTCGGGTGTGAATTGAGTTTTGCTAAATCACGGGCGGCTGCCGCCGCTTCTCAACCCATTTAAGAAATCCAACTCGCTGCCCATTGAGTTGCGCAAAACGCTCCGCGTCACTATTTAGTTAGCATGAAGCTCGGCGACTGGCTCAAGCGCAATCGGGTGACGCGCGCGGATTTCGCTCGGCGCATCGGCGTTTCGCCGGGCGCGGTGACGCTGATCTGCCGCGAACACGGCTCGTGGCTGTCACGCGAAACCGCCGAGCGGATCGTGGCGGAGACGCAGGGCGCGGTCACGCCGAACGATTTTCTCACGGCGGCGCCAACGCCTATTGGACTCGACATGCTCAATCCCGTTGCCGACGCCATCGAGGCTTTCGCCCGTGGCGAGATCGTCGCCGTCACCGACGACGACGATCGCGAGAACGAAGGCGACCTGATCGTCGCCGCTTCCCTTTGCACCACCGAGAAGATGGCGTTCATCATCCGCAATTGCTGCGGCATCGTCTGCGTTCCGCTGACCGGCGACGACGCGCGGCGGTTGAACCTCACGCCGATGGTGGCGAGCAATGACGCTCCGCTCGGCACCGCCTTCACCGTCTCTGTCGACGTGCGCCATGGACTGACGACGGGTATTTCGGCCGAGCAACGCGCGAACACCGTGCGCGCGCTCGCCAATCGCAACATGGGCGCGAGCGACTTCGTCCGCCCGGGCCATGTCTTTCCGCTTATCGCCAAGGATGGCGGCGTATTGATGCGCTCCGGCCATACCGAGGCGGCGGTCGACCTGTGCAAGCTTGCCGGCCTTGCGCCGGTCGCCGTCATCTGTGAACTCGCCAATGACGACGGCACCGTGATGGTGGGCCGTGAGATCGAGGCCTTCGCCGACAAGCACAAGATCAAGCGCATTTCGGTTGCCGACCTGATCGCCTATCGGCAGGCGCGCGAGAAATTGGTCGAGCGGGTCGCCTGCTTTCCAATTCTGACGCCGATCGGCGAGCTTCAGGGCTACGCCTATCGCACCCCGTTCGATCCAGTCCTGCATTTTGCTTTCGTGCACGGGTCGATCGGCGATGGGCGAGAGGTGCCGGCGCGTCTGCATCGCGCCGATATCTTAAGCGACATTTTCGGCGGCGGCGCGATCCCGAAAGTGCTGAGTCGCTTCAAGGCGGAAGGGCGCGGAGCGCTCGTGTACCTGCGCGATGGCGCGGCGGGGGTGCCGGCGAACCTGAGCGGGGCTCACTCAAGCAGCTCCGACTATGCGCGCGAGACGCTCTGGCGCGAGATCGGACTCGGGGCCCAGATCCTCCGCGACCTCGGCGTCACCTCGATCCGGCTGCGCACCGATAATCCACGCACCTATGTTGGGCTTGCAGGCTTCGGCATCGAGATCGCCGCGGTGGAGCCGATCGACGGGTGAGCCGTGGCCTGGGCCGTCGCGGCAAGCGCGGCGCGATCCCCTGCGGAGTTGTCGATACAACCAAAGCGCGAAATCTCAGCCAAGCAAAAGCAAATAAGCGGGCATAAGCGCAAGTAAACGAAAATAAAATTGCTTTCTTTTGCTTACGTTTATTTTTTGGAATCGGGACTTTTCAATGGGTTAAGAGGGGAAAAAATAAAAAACATTCTCCTCCCCTTTCTAGCTCGCGCCTGAGTTGTGTTCGAAATCGTCTCAAGCGCATGCGTCATGCCCTTTTACCGTTCAGCGCCCACCGGCTTGGGCCGGGTCGGCCAGCGCCAATGGTATAGCATGGATTTCCACTTTTGCCAATCATCTCGCCCAAATTTCTGCTTGCCAGGATTCTTAGGCCCGGTCGGCTCGGGCGGCTCCGGCACCCTTCTCGTGACCTTACTGTGGGCGGGAATGTTCCCGGCCCTGCGCAAGGCGGACCGACTTGAATAGGCGAGGACCGGTCTATTCAGGCCCCTTCATCCCACAGGCGTCGTATATTTTAGAGAAGAACTGAAGCAAAGCTTGCTTAGGATCGGTGTCAGGGGTGTAAACTCCCTCCTCCTCGATAAACTCAGCTAAGCAGACTCTATTATACAGCTCGAGATGTGGAACAGCTAGATGCCTACCTTTGGTTCCCTCTACCCCAGCTATCCAGCGATAGGGTGGTTTTGCGCCGATTCCGCTTAGAAACGCAGCATAATGTACCAACGGTTCTGTAAAATCATCTTTCCTCAACATCAGCACCGGCGGCTCTCTTCGTCCGTACGCGGCCATTTGCCAAGCGTCGACACTCCATATTTCGCCAGTGCAAAACGCGAATACCGCATCAAGCGCACGGCCGTGTTCGTTGGCTACGCCATACATCCCGAATCCGTCGCCAGCTCGAAAATTTCGATACGCACCCTGGCTTTGTACGTGTGGCATGAATTGGTTGGGCATTGATCTCGCCGCCTCCCAGAGTTCTGCAACTGACCATCGTTTCGTCTCGAATTCTGGCATCACGCGGAGCCAGCTGACGGCGCCGTTGATAAGATAGACATCGGGGTTCAGTCCCATCGTTCGTAAGCCGTCATTTGCACCAAGTGGGTGATCAGGGGCCCTGAAGCGACCTCGGCCATCCTTCGGTTCTTGCGCTTGGAAGAGCGGAAGCGGGGCTGGCTGTGGAAGGCTTTTCTTGAACTCTTCGCTCCCAACAACAGCTTTTATTGCACCCTCCAAATTTTTCGAGAGTGCACGTCGCGCCTCTCTCCGCGTTTCATCGTCGGCATCAATGGAGCAACGATACTGCAGGGGGTGGCGAAGATGCTCCAAGTCGAACGGAAGCCTTTTCTCTCTTGGATCTCCGAACTCTGTATTCATCACAGATATGATTCGCGCGTATCCCAGCCGCTTTAAGGCCCAACCATATTCAATCAAGACGTTCGGATTGGGAGTGGGATTGCCGGTCAATCGGCTCCCGACGAAGGTGAGATCGGCAACAAAAATCGCGGCGGCGTCAATTTTTTTGAAGATCGTTTCAACTATGGGCGGCGAACCTGAGACTCCTTTTGTATCCATGTCGACGGCGTAATCGCTGGAGCTCGGTTGCGTCGTAGCGTCGTCACCCTCCCGATCCGCTTCTTCGATCTCAGCGTCTTGCAGCGAGGCCACCGCATCCTGCAACGCGTGAGAAACGAAGTTGCGACCGATGCGCCCAGATGTGTCTGACTGCCAAGAGAAAAAGATCACGTGAGTCATATCTCCTACCCAAAAGTGATCGGCTCGCTGTTCATGAATTCAGCGACTCGATGCGATAAACGCCTTCCAGCGCGAACACCATGTGCGCATGGCTACGCTTGCGCGCGTCCTGTCCGCGAACGCTAGTCGCTGTCAACGTTCGGCGAGGCTGAGGTTCGCTCCATGAGACCTACGAACCGGGTTGGGTTATGATTGGCGCGCATAAACCTGCCCCGCTCACCCCTCCATCAGCGCCGTCACATGCGCGGCGACCGAGCGCGAGAGCCCTTCGAGATCGTAGCCGCCTTCCAGCACCGACACCACCCGCTCATGGCCTCGTCTGCGCGCGATCTCCATGAGCTTGCGCGTCGCCCAGGCATAGTCGGCTTCGACCAGATTGAGGTCGCCGAGCGGGTCGCGGCGGTGGGCGTCGAAGCCTGCAGAGACGATCACAAGATCGGGCGAGAACGCCTCGAGGCGCGGCAGGATCGCGCTCTCCATGGCCTCCCGGAAGGCCTCGCCGCCATCGCCCGCCCGCAACGGGGCGTTGATGATCTGGTCGTGCTCGCCGCGCTCACTGAGCGCGCCGGTGCCCGGATAGTGGGGCATCTGATGGGTCGAAGCGTACATGACGCTTGGATCGTCCCAGAAGATGTGCTGGGTGCCGTTGCCGTGATGGACGTCGAAATCGACGATCGCGACCCGCTCGGCCCCGTGCGCCGCCTGGGCGTGCCGGGCGGCGATGGCCGCATTGTTGAAGAAGCAGAAGCCCATCGGGGTCGCGACTTCGGCGTGATGTCCGGGAGGGCGGGTCGAGACGAAGGCGTTACGAACCTTGCCGCTCATCACCTCGTCGACCGCGAAGACCGCGCCGCCGGCCGCACGAAGCGCAGCCTCGAACGAGCCCGGCGACAATGACGTATCCTGATCGAGGGATCTGTGTCCCTCGGTCGGAGTCGCCGCGCGGATCGCTTCAATGTAATCCTGCGGATGGACGCGCGCGATGGCCGCAAGATCGGCGCGCGGCGCGACGTCGCGCGCCAGCATCTGAAACGCCTCGCTCTCCAGCGCGCGTTCGATCGCGCGCAAGCGGTCGGGCCGCTCGGGATGGCCCTCGCCCATCTCGTGGCCCAAGCAGGCGGAATGAGAGACGACGAGCGTGGTCCCGTTTCTGGCGTCCTGCTCGGCGATTTGCGTTCTCCCTCGAGCTGCGCCGCACTCTCGCGCCCCCGCCGGTGAAAGTCCATTCGCCATAACGCCCGAGACCGGCGTATGGTGCCGCTTAAGATTGAGCGGCGTTCGCCAGGAAGGCCGGCGCTCGCGCGGTCGCGGCGAAGGCTTGCGTGGCTTGAATGGATCTCGCAAGGCAACCGAACGAAGATCGAACTCTGGCCAATGACGGCGAAAGACCAGCAAGCTGAGCCATTCTGGCGGGTCAAGACGCTCGATGAGATGAGCCTCGCCGAATGGGAAAGCCTATGCGACGGCTGCGGCCGCTGCTGCCTGGTCAAGCTCGAGGACGAGGATACGGGCGAGATCCATTTCACCGACATCGGCTGCAAACTGCTCGACGGCAAGACGTGCCGCTGCCAAGATTATCCGCGCCGTCACCGGCGGGTTCCCGATTGCGTGAAGCTGACGCCGACCGCGGTTCGCGAACTGGGTTGGCTCCCGGTGACCTGCGCCTATCGGCTGGTCGCTGAAGGACGGGACCTGCATGACTGGCATCCGCTGGTTTCCGGTTCGCCCGATAGTGTGCATGAGGCCGGGGTCTCGGTGCGCGGCCGGGTGTCGGCCAGCGAAAGCGACCTTGCGCCCGAACATTGGCCGGACCGGATCGTCAAATGGCCGAACCGCAAGCCGCGCGCAAAGCGTTGAGGCCAGCAGTGTCGTGCTGGCCGCCGCCAAGATTGGACGAAAGGAACCCGCACTCAGCCGACGCCATCGTGATTCTTTGGCGCTGATCCTTTGGGGGCGAATCAGATTTTCCAGTCTAAAGCGACACCTTCGCCAGCGCCGCCAATTCGCCGACAATGCCGCGGCGGAACGCCAGCACGCAGGCGACGAACACGACCCCCTGGATCACGGTCACCCACTCGCCGAACTGGGCGAGGTAGTTCTGCATCGCGGTGACGATGAGGGCGCCGACCACTGGGCCATAGAAGGTGCCCATGCCACCGACCAGCGTCATCAGCACGACCTCGCCCGAGGTTGAGAACGAGACGTCGGTCAGCGAAGCGTTCTGGACGACCAGCGCCTTGGTCGCGCCGGCGAGGCCCGCGATCACCGCCGACAGGACAAAGGCCGCGAGTTTGTACTGGAGCGCGCGGTAGCCGAGCGAGACGGCGCGCGGCTCGTTTTCGCGGATCGCCTTGAGAATCTCGCCAAAAGGGGAATTGACCGCGCGCTGCACGACAAGAAAGCCGAACAGGAAGACCGCCGCCACAAAACAATAGAGGATCCAGGGATTGGAGAGATCGATGAAGCCGAGCGCCCTCCCCTGCGGCACCGCCTGGATGCCGTCCTCGCCATGGGTGAACGGCGCCTCGACGCAGACGAAAAACACCATCTGGGAAAAAGCGACGGTGATCATGGCGAAGTAAATGCCGGCGCTGCGAATGGCGAGCGCTCCGGTGACGAATCCGAGGACTGCGGAGGCGGCGACGCCGACCGCGATCGCCGAGACCGGCTCCAATCCCCACACTTTGGCGGCATGGGCGCAGACATAGCTGGCGAGCCCCAAGAACATCGCGTGCCCAAGCGACAGCAGGTTGGCGTAACCGATCAAGAGATTGAACGCGCAGGCGAACAGCGCGAAGCACATCGCCTGCATGATGAAGAACGGATAGGCGACGAAAGGCGCGATCGCGATCAGCGCGACCATGATCACAAAGGCGATGCTGCTGACGCGGCGGTCGTGGCTCGTTGTATCCGCCGCGGCGACGGAAGCTTCGAGGTCCATGTCAGGCCGCCCGTCCAAACAGGCCAGTCGGCCGGATCAGGAGAACGATCGCCATGATGACAAACACCACTGTGTTCGAGGCCTCCGGGTAGAACACCTTCGTCAGCCCTTCGACGACCCCGAGCACGAAGCCGGTCACGATCGAACCGAGGATCGATCCCATGCCGCCGATCACCACGACTGCGAAGACGACGGCGATGATGTCGGCGCCCATGCCGGGACGGACCTGAGTGATCGGCGCGGCGAGCACACCGGCGAAGGCCGCGAGCGCGACGCCGAAGCCGTAGGTCAGCGTGACCATGCGCGGCACGTTGATGCCGAAGGCGCGCACCATGGTCGGGTTTTCGGTCGCCGCGCGCAAATAGGCGCCGAGCTTGGTCTTCTCGATGATGAGCCAAGTGGCGAAGCACACCACGGCCGAGGCGAGGATCACCCAGCCGCGATAGACGGGCAGGAACATGAAGCCAAGATTGTAGGCGCCGCTCAGCTGCTTCGGGATCGCGTAGGGCATGCCCGATGCGCCGTAAAAGTTCTGAAACAGCCCTTGGATGATGAGCGCGAGGCCGAAGGTGAGGAGCAGGCTGTAGAGCGGATCGAAGCCGGCGAGCCGCTTGAGGAACAGGCGCTCGACGACCGCCCCGATCGCGCCGACAATCAGCGGCGCGAGGATGAGGGCAAACCAATAATTGAGGCCCGCATATTGGAGTAGGAAATAAGCGGCGAAGGCCCCCATCATATAGAAGGCGCCGTGGGCGAAATTGACGATCGTCAGCATGCCGAAAATGACGGCAAGGCCCAAGCTTAGCAGCGCATAGAAGGAGCCGTTGATGAGTCCGATCAGCAACTGACCGAAGAGCTCCGGCATGCTGATCGTGTGGCCGAACACGCTCACGGCCCGACCCGCCGCTGGACACGTGTCATCACACCCCCAGCGCCTCGTGCAGACTATCCATCCTGCCCTCTAATTCCGAGTTGGCGAAGGCGTCGATGATCCGGCCATGCTCCATGACGAAAAACCTGTCGGCCAAGGTCGAAGCGAAGCGGAAATTCTGCTCAACCAGCAAAATCGTGAACCCCTCCCGCTTGAGCTCAGCGATGGTGCGGCCGATCTGCTGGATGATGACTGGCGCAAGGCCCTCGGTCGGTTCGTCCAGCATCAGAAATCGCGCGCCGGTTCGCAAGATTCGCGCAATCGCGAGCATCTGCTGCTCGCCGCCGGACAGCTTGCCGCCGCCGCTCGACAGCCGCTCGCGCAAGTTCGGAAAGAGCGCGAAAATGTGATCTACGCTCATCGCCCCGGCCTTGGAGATCGGAGGCGGCAGAAACAGATTCTCCTTGACCGAGAGAGAAGCGAATATGGCCCGTTCCTCCGGGCAGAATGCGACGCCATGCCGGGCGATGCGGTCGATCGAGAGGCCGATGAGCTCCTTGCCGTCGAACACGACCGAGCCTACGCGCTTGCGGACGATGCCCATGATCGCCTTCAGCGTGGTCGTCTTGCCGGCTCCGTTTCGTCCAAGCAGGGTCACGACCTCGCCCTCGCGCACGTCGAGATCGATCCCGTGCAGAATATGCAATTCGTTGTACCAAGCCTGCAGGCCCTTGACACTGAGCACCGTGGCATCCGCCGCGGCCGGCCTCTGGGCGACAGCCGCCTCAGCCATGTCCCACTCCGAGATAGGCCTGCTTCACCTCTTCGTTCTCCGACACCTCGCGATAGTCGCCCTCGGCCAGCACCCGCCCGCGCGTCAGCACGGTGATGCGATGCGAGAGGTTGGCGACCACGCGAAGATTGTGCTCGACCATCAGGATTGTGCGGTTCGCCGACACGCGGCGGATGAGATCGGCCGTGCGATCGATGTCCTCATGGCCCATGCCCGCCATCGGCTCATCGAGCAGCATCATCTCGGGCTCGACGGCGAGCGTCGTCGCCAGCTCCAAAGCTCGCTTGCGGCCATAGGAGATTTCGCCAGCCTTTGAATTGGCGAAGCTCCCAAGCCCGACGTCGTTCAATAACGACAGCGCCCGTTCGTTAAGCGGCTTAAGCGCCGCCTTGGAGCGCCAGAAGTCGAACGAATCGCCACGCTTTCGCTGCAGCGCGATGCGAATGTTCTCAAACGCGGTCAGGTGGGGGAACACCGCCGAAATCTGGAAGGAGCGGACGAGCCCCAGCCGCGCGACATCGGCCGGCTTGAGTTTGGTGATGTCGCGCCCGTTGAACATGATCCGCCCGCCGGTCGGCGCGACGAATTTCGACAGCATGTTGAAACAGGTCGTCTTGCCCGCGCCGTTCGGCCCGATCAGCGCGTGGATCGTCCCGCGCCGAACGCGAAGGGAAACATCGCTGACCGCGCGGAAATCGCCGAAGCTCTTGCTGAGGCCTTCCGTGACGAGAACATCGTCCATGCTCATTCTCGCCGGTCGGCCGAGCGCATGCGCTTCCCCCAATGAAGGTCGAGAGCCTATCAAGCCGCTGGAGCGCCGCTTGTAAAGCCTAAAAAAGGCGACGCTACGACCAATGTCCAAGTCGACCGGTCTCGGAAACGTGGCGCTAGAATCGAGGCTCGCGCGCTTAATTGCGCGAACCTCGCTTACCCCTCCGTCCTTCGATTGTGCAGCCGGCGCTCCCAATCGAGCGCCTGGCGCACGATCTCGTCGAGATTGTCGCGGGTCGGCTTCCAGCCGAGCACCCTCCTCGCCCGGTCGGCCTCGGCGACGATCGCGGCTGGATCGCCCGCGCGCCGCCCGGATACCACGACGGGAAAATCGATCCCCGACACGCGTTTGACGACCTCCACGACCTCCTTGACCGTCTCCCCGTGCCCATAACCGCAATTGCAGACGACGCTCGCCCCGCCGGCGCGCAAATAGGCGAGCGCGCTCAAATGCGCGTCGATGAGGTCCGTGACCTGGATATAGTCGCGCACGCAAGTGCCGTCGCGGGTCGGATAGTCCTCGCCGAAGACCTCGATCTTCGGATGGAGCCCAAGCGCCGTCTGGACGGCGCGCTTGATCAGATGGGTGGCGTTGGGCGTCGACTGGCCAAGACGGCCCTTGGGATCGGCGCCCGCGACATTGAAATAGCGCAGCGCGACGTAATGGAAATCGTACGCCCTGGACGCATCCTCCAGCATCCATTCGACCATGAGCTTGGATCGCCCGTAGGGCGAAATCGGCGCAAGCGCGGCTTTCTCCGACACCGGCTCGGCGCCCGTTTCGCCGTAGACCGCCGCGGTCGAGGAAAAGATGAACGTCTTCACCCCGCCTTTGACCGCCGCCTCGATCGAGCGCGCGCGCGTTCGAAACATTGTTGAGGTAATAGCCGAGCGGGTCGCTGACCGACTCCGGAACGACGATTTTGGCGGCGAAATGGGCGATCGCGTCGATCGCATGCTCCTTAATGATGCGCGCAACAAGGTCTGCGTCGCCCGTGTCGCCAACAATGAGCTTCGCCCCTTCGGGGACGCCCCAGGCGAAGCCGGTCGAAAGATTGTCGAGCACGACGACGCTCTCGCCGGCGTCGAGAAGGCCGAGAGCCATATGGCCACCGATATAACCGGCGCCTCCGGTAACCAGAACGCTCATTTCCGAGCCCCCTTTTCATTTGATCCAACACGGAATTCAGCCGGGAAAGAGCCACATGGATCAGTCCGGTCGGAACTGATAGTCGATATCAGGAATTCGCCACGCTCGCCTCCCTCCGCCTTCTCAAACGACCGAGGAACCCAGCATCCATGGACAAACCGATCCGCAAAGCCGTGTTGCCTGTCGCGGGTCTCGGCACACGGTTTCTGCCCGCGACCAAGGCGATCCCCAAGGAGATGCTGACCGTGGTCGACCGGCCGATCCTTCAGCATGTGGTTGATGAAGCGCGTGAGGCGGGAATTGAGCATTTCATCTTCGTGACTGGCCGCAACAAGGGCGTCATCGAGGATCATTTCGACTATGCCTACGAACTCGAAGACACGCTCAAGAGGCGTGGCAAACAGGCTGAATACGCGGCCTTGATGGCCGATCTCCCCACCGCCGGCGCGACCAGCTTCACCCGACAGCAGGCGCCGCTCGGCCTCGGCCACGCCGTCTGGTGTGCGCGCGAGATCGTCGGCGCCGAGCCCTTCGCGGTCCTGCTGCCGGATATGGTCACCCGCGCCGGATCCCAGGGCGGACGCTGCCTTGCCCAATGCGTGGCGGCCTACGAGAAGCACGGCGGCAATATCATTGCGGTCGAAGAGGTTCCCCCCGCCGAAACCCATCAATATGGCATCGTCGGGGTCGGCGCCGACCACGGCGCGACCTTCGAGATCACCAAGATGGTCGAAAAGCCGAAGCAGGGAACGGCGCCCTCCAATCTCATCATTTCGGGCCGCTACATTCTTCAGCCGGGAATTTTTCAAATCCTGGAGCGGGTCGAAAAAGGCGCGGGCGGCGAGATCCAACTGACGGACGGCATGATCGAACTCGCCCACAAGCAGACTTTCCATGGCGTGCGTTTCGACGGACGAACCTACGATTGCGGCTCGAAACTCGGATTTCTCAGCGCCAATCTCGCCTTTGCGCTTGACCGCAGCGACATTGCGCCAGGGCTCAAGGAGGAACTGCGCCGGCTGGGGTTTGCCGCTAAGGGCGGTTGACCTCGATCATCCCGGCTGATCGCGGCGTTTTCCAACCGCGCCCCCGAATGATAGACAGCAGGGGATGATTCAGGAACAGACCAGCGCCGTCTTGTCTGCTTTGCGCACCATCGCCAACGAGCGCAAAGGCCTTGAGGCGCTTGAGGAAGCAATCCGGGCCGCGGGCGAGGGCGGACTTGGGGCCGCGTTATCGGAAGCGGTCAAGACGATCTCGGCCGCGCCCGGCCGGGTGATCGTGACCGGTATCGGCAAATCGGGGCATATCGCGCGTAAGATCGCGGCGACTCTCGCCTCGACCGGCGAGCCCGCCTTCTTCGTCCATCCGGCCGAGGCGAGCCATGGCGACCTCGGCATGGTCCAGACCGGCGACGTCGTGCTGGCCATCTCGTGGTCGGGCGAGACGGCGGAACTGGCGGCGATCGTGACTTTCGCCAAGCGTTACGCCATTCCGCTGATCGCCATGACCGCTGAGACCAACAGCACGCTCGGCCGCGAGGCCGATGTCTGCCTCACCATGCCGGGCGCGCCGGAGGCCTCCCCCAACGGGCTGGAGGCCCCGACCACCTCGACGACGATGCAACTCGTCCTGGGCGACGCGCTGGCGATCGCGCTGCTCGAGGGCCGCGGCTTCACTGCGCTTGACTTCCGCGCCCTTCATCCAGGCGGCAAGCTCGGGGCCAAACTGGCGCATGTGCGGGAAGTCATGCACACCGGGGACCGCGTTCCGCGCATCCACGCCAGCGCCCGCATGGCCGAGGCGATCCTCGAGATGACCTCGAAGGGTTTCGGTTGCGTCGCGGTGTTCGAAGACCGCGGCCGGCTCGCGGGCATCATCACCGACGGCGATCTGCGCCGTCACCTGAGACCGGATTTTTCTCTCGACACTCCCGTAGGCGCCATCATGACCCGGCGCCCGCGCACGATCGCGCCGGATGCGTTGGTCGCGGAGGCGCTCGAGCAGATCAGCCACAAAATCCAGGCGCTACTGGTCGTCGAGCGCGGCCAAGTGGTTGGAATCGTGAACTTCCACGATCTGATGCGCATTGGCGCGTTCTGACGGATCGACCCAGAATTCCCATCCGCGCGCAGTGTTCGATTCTGCACGCGACGAAACGATTTCAGGGGCTTAAGCCCCCTTATCTGCAACTGGAATCGATTGTAGTACATATAACATTAGTATATAATTGGAGGAGGCGAGCGATGGCCGACAATACCGGCAAAATCGGCGAGATCGTCAAGGTCATGCTCAACACATGGGACTTGCCGCCCGACTGCAACGAGGGCGAGCTCTTCACCTACGCCGAAACGCTCTACGACCGGATCCAAGCCGGCGACAGCAAGGATCAGCTTTACGCCTATCTTTCCGAGGTGCAGGTCGACCACCTCGAACTGGCGAAGTCAGACGCGTTCCGGGCGATTGTGGATCGCGCGGTTGAACTCGCGGGGCGTCAGAACTGAGGGCGGGGCGGCCGAGGCTGAAATGCAACGAGACCCGGAGCCGCCAAAAGCGCTGAGCTCAAAATGTTTGCGGACGCGGCGGCAAGGGTGACTTGTCGAACGGATTGAACGGATCCCGCGCCTCTCGTGGTTTGTCCGCAAACGGCCAAAACCCGAAACGGGAAAGGCGTGTCAGAATGTGAACAAAATTCGCGGGAGGAACCCCTCGCTTCTTCAAAAACGCGTCGAGCCTCTCTTTGCCATTCGGAGCAACGGAAGGCGGTCCCTCGTTGAAAGCCATGAGCCTGCCCAAATCTAACGCGTTTTCCGCCCTCGACAATTCGACCAGCCGCGGCCGGAGCGCGTTCATGATCGAATTCTCACTGCGCTCCATGATGCCGAAACCAATTTCTTGACCGGCTGCCGCGTCGTAGTGCATGTCGCCCGACCGCGGGAAAACCATGAAGCTGACCGGAAAATTGTTGTTCCAGCCACATGGCGTCCCCGGGATCCGGGTAACCCCGAGGTTGGTTGCGACCTTGTGCGAGCATTCGCCGAGAGCGAACTTCGAACCGCCGCCATCCACATAATAGAAAGGGCTCTGCAAGCTCTGGTCATGCCTCAGCGCCAGCCCATAATCGCCGAACGCGACCCCAAGATGCAAAAGCTTGGCGTCCAGGGCGCCGTACGCAATCTCGGCGGAACTGATGTAACTGTTTTGCAGATGAAGCGGACCATGCCTGTGCGATGACTTCGATACGTAATAGCCGGGTTTCGGGTCCCCGTTTTGCTGCTGCTGCACAATTGGGAATTTTCCGAGGAATTTCGGCGCGTCTGTGTCGATCAGGGCCGTGCCGTTAAGGACCAGCGGATCGTTTGAGGCCATCGAGGCCATGCCGAAATATCCATCCGATGCATTGGCGCCGTTTCCGAAACAATCATCCGGCGGCGGATTGGCGGGTTGCACTCTGGCGGCTTTAGGACGCGGACCTCTCGGGCCATAAGCGGTCGGCGATCCATCGAAATCGATATTCACATGTCCGAAAAAAACGAATGCCCTAACAAGAGAAGGCGTACCTTCCCAGCTCACGCTGGTCAGCGACACACTTTTGAAGTCGTTGGTGTGCCAAGGTCCGGGCATATTTTTAAAGACCAGCTTGGGCATGCTTCGCCTCCGTGACTACCAGGAATGGGCGGCGTCCAACCCACCCCGGCTCCTTGTTGGAATCAAGAACGCTCTTCGCCGGACCCGAACGCGAGCGTATGTGAGGCGCTAACCTTGAGTTCCTGGCTCGAAAGCGTTTGGCTTCGAGGCGCAAACCACGGCAGTACCTGCTTTGAACACGAACTCGGCGCGACCACCGTGATATTGATCACAGTCCAATTCGAAAAAAGTGGGTTATGATCGTTGTACTATAAGATTTGTGCTCCACGGCTCGCGCCGACAGATGCGTCGAATAGGTAGTTCTACCCATGGACAGCTCGATATGGCCGTCTGCAGTTTTGGTCCTCACCAAAGATGGACAGTAGATTGGAGCTGCTTCAGTCGGATTTGTCGCCAATACAGTCTGATTAAGGAGTTTTGCGATGTCCGCAATGTTCTCGGTCGCAGCGCCCGAGGGGCTTCGTCCCGATCCGGACGAAAATTCCCCGCCGATTGCGACGCTCGATCCAAGCGACCTCATTAGCGTTGATAAAACGCTGGACCCGTGGACCAAGGTCACACTGACCAAGGCCGGCCTTCCCCTTTCCGGCTGGCTCATTTCGGCGGACCTTGTTCCGGTGCAGCAAGCGACGGTCCGCTTGTTCGATGAGCCGCTGGGCAACCTCCTGCAAACATTGTCCGGGCGCATTGACGTCTTGGCGAAGGTCGCGACCTGGACCAAGGTCAAGGTGACCTCGCCGGATGGAGTGGCGCCCGCAATCGGCTGGACCGAGGACGTTGGCGCTGCGCCCGTCGCGCCGGACCCAGGCAAGGCCGCCGGCGGGCAGCCCACCGACGACCCCAAAACCGCGCCGGCGCCGGCCGCAGACGATCTCGTGCTTGGGCCAAACGACCGCTATCGCGAGGCCCTGCTGCAAGCCCAATCGATCACCAGCATCGACGCCGCGGCGCTCGCGGCGCTCATCGACGCCGAAGCGGCCAAAATCGGCAGCGGCGCCGACGCAGGCGTCTGGGACGCCAAGTCGAGCAACAGCGGCACGAGCGCAGCGGGGCTGACGCAATTCGTCGAGGGCACATGGTGCGACATGGCCTGCCGTCCGGGAAAGGTTCTCAACAAGACGGCCCGCCAGAGCGGGATGGTGACCAGCAACAACCAGGTCGCGGCCAACATGAGGAAGGGACTGCTCGCGCTGCGTTTCGACCCGGCGATGTCGATCGTCACCGCGGCCGAATATGGCCTCGACAATTTGAACGCCCTGATCAAGGACAAGCTCGTCGAATCCAACATCGGAGACGACGACCGAGCCTGGCACATTTATCTCGCCCATCACGAGGGCCTCGCGGGCGCGGAGCATTTCCTGCGCAACGACCAGACAATCCCGTTCACCAAATTGGTCCAGCAGGTGGGGATTGCGCGCGCAAACCAGCTCGTGGTCGCCGCGGGCGGCGACATCACCCTCGCCTACCGCAAATGGCTGACCGACTTCATGGAGCAGAAGATCCAGCCCTCGCGCTTCCGCATGGGCAAAGCGCCATCGGGCAAGGTCGTCGCTCCGACGGCGCGGGCGCTGGGCAAGTTCCAAGGGCCGACGATCGCCTTCGATACGCTCGCGGGCGAACGGCCGGATCTTGTTCTGGAAACGCAGCAGATTCTGTCAAACCTCGGCTATCTCGATCCGCCGCCGGACGGTTTCATGGGCCCGACGACGCGATGGGCGATCGGCGAGTTCTGCAAGCTCAACGGCCTCTCCACCACCGACGGCTTCACCAAGGACATAGCCGCCGCGCTGCTGAGCCCGCGTCAGCTCTTGCCCGAGGTCCGCCCGAGCGGCCATTGGATCGACCAAGTCATCGCCTATGTGCAGGCGAAGGACTATTTCATCTGCCGCCACCCCGACTGCAAGAACATCGTCTATGTCGAGGGCGTCGATGTGGATGGAAGCCTCAATCCGCAAACGCCGAACGTGTTCGAGGATCTGAGGGTCGTTTTTTCCATCGGACCGGACGGCAAGCCGCTACTTCAGCCTTGGGTCGCGACGACGCAGCCGGGCAAGCCGTACACGATGAATCCGACGAACCCCAAGGGCGCCGCCCGGATCGCGCTTGGCCAGTACAAGTCGTGGGCCGTCGGCACGCATGTTGGCCCGTCGGGCCACGATGCCCACGAGGCGCTGATCCAGTGCGCGCCGATCGACATCGATCGCGACAGCAACAAGGACTTCAAGCGCGAAGGGCCCACCTACACCGGCATTTTTGGAATCAATCAGCACTGGGGCTACGACCAGCCGAAAGACGACGTGGGCACGGCGAGCGCCGGTTGCCTTGTCGGGGAAAAGCGGGACGGCCATCGGGCGTTCATGGCGGTGATCAAGTCGGATCCCCGCTACCGCGCCAACAACGGCTACAAGTTCATGACCGCCGTCGTCCCCGGCCACGAAGCGCTGGCGCCCCTCGCCTGAGCTTGAGCCCAAGACAATCTGAACTGAGCGTTTGGCCCACGCGGTCGCGCTCGGCTCGGCAGGCCGCCCTGCCTGAACTTTTCCGCCGGCATCTTTGGCGCGCATGTTAGGGGCCGCCGCGGTCGACGCTAAGCGGTCGCAGATATTTCCAACTGATGTCCACAGTGTAATGCGCCGTCAATACGCTTTTGTCGTGATTAAAATTAGATTTATCAAAGAATTGTCATCGACAAGACAGTGAAGTGTCACAGCTTATCCCTATCTGACAGCTTCCTCCTCGCTTGGTAAGGGAGGCATCCAATGACCAAGTCTTTGGCGTAATTTATTAAGCCTCGGCTGCTTCAGTCGATTTCGGTGCTGGCTGTCGCGAGTGTGGCTTCGATCAGCGGCGCGCATGCTCAGGCGGTGAACACGAGTCCGGCCAACGTCAACGTCCTCGACCTGCTGTCTCCGTCCGGCGCGATCACCCCTTGCCGGTTGCGGTGAGGTTTGAGAGCGTTTTTTTGAGCGTCCTTCCAATCGTGTTGTCGCCGGCCTTCTCGACAATGTTCAATTCGACGACCTTCGCCTCGAGCAAACGCAAACGCCAACCGGCGAACCCCTCGGGAGCCGGCGAGCCGGTCAGGGGGATCAATTTCGCCTCCGCCACGCCGTCGAAAAGCCGCGGGCGGGCGGAGTTCGGATTGTGTTTGCGGCTCAGCGTCGCCTCGAACCCTTCCTCGACCAGTCGACGCCGAGTGCGGCCGATGGTGTTTATGCTGGCGTCCAGCGCCCCCGATGACTAACTTCGCTTAAGTATTGGGCACACACGTCTTTTGAAGGCGATCGCATGTCGGCCGCGCCAGCAGCCTCTAGGCTTTTCGTTCCGCCCTATCCACGCCGGCCCGACAGGCCGCGGGGGTCTCTCTCGACCCTCCTCGCCCTGCAGCGCAATCCGATCGAAATCTGGTGCGAGGCGGATTTCGAGCGACCGGTTTCAGTCGGCCGCACCATCTTTGGCCTTCGCGGCGCGGCCCACGATCCAGCTGCGGTCAGACGCATCTTTCTCGACAACGCCGCCAATTACCGCAAAGACGATCTTCAGCTTCGCATTTTGCGGCCTGGACTCGGCAATGGGCTGCTGACCGCCGAGGGCGAGGACTGGCGCATCCAGCGCCGCGCGCTCGCGCCCCTGTTTTCTCCGCGTCAGGTCGAGGAATTCGCTCCGGCCGTCCACCGGGTTGGGTGGGCCGGGGTTGAGCGCATGGCCCGCCGGCGCGACGGGGCGGTGGCGGACGTCGGCGCGGTCATGTCGCGCCTGACGCTGGAAGTGCTCGAGCAGACGCTGTTCTCGCAGGGACTTGGACGCGAACCGAGCGCCTTTCGGCGCGCGGTGACGAGCTATTTCGAGACCATCGGCAGGCTCGATCCGCTTGATCTCTTGAACGTGCCCGCTTTCGTGCCGAGGCTTAGGCGTCGGCGCGGCCGGGGCGCGCTCGAATTTTTCGAATTCGGCCGTCGACGCGATCATCGGAAAGCGACGGGCGCTGCTCGGCCGGGGGGACAAGGCCCCACGCGATCTCCTGACTCTCCTCCTGTCGGCGAAGGATCCCGAGAATGGTCGGGGCATATCCGACGTGGATGTGCGAGCCAACATTGTCACCTTCATCAACGCGGGCCACGAGACCACCGCCAATGCCTTGACTTGGACGCTTTTCCTGCTCTCCCAATCGCCCGAATGGCGCGAGCGGGCGGAGACGGAGACGGATCGGGCGTTCGACGCAGACGGGTCAGTCGCGACGGAAAGGTGCGAAATCCTTCGAGCCGTCTTCGAGGAAGCGCTGCGCCTTTATCCCCCGGCGGCGATGCTTTCTCGCCACGCGATCGCGGATGACGAACTCGCAGGCGTGCCTATTCCGGCTGGCGCGGTGATCTCGGTCTCCCCTTACGTCTTGCACCGGCGCCGGGGCCTTTGGGACCATCCGGACGCCTTCGATCCCTCCCGTTTCCTGGGCGAACGGCGTGACCGCATCGACCGTTTCGCTTACATCCCGTTCGGCGCTGGGCCGCGCGTGTGCATCGGCATGGCGTTTGCGATGCAGGAGGGGATCATCCTGCTTGCGCATCTTTTGCGCGCATTTCGCTTCGATCTGGTCGAGGGCCATGTCGTCATGCCGTTGCAGCGGGTGACGTTGCGCCCGCGGGAGGGCTTGAAAATGCACGTGAAATCGGCGCGGCGGCGCATAGAATTCCACAGCCGAAATTTTCTTTATGAAAGTCCGTTGACAGAAATCTCACAGGGGCCTATATGCGCTTCTCCCAACGACGTGGGGCGCTTTTGCGGCCAAGTCAGCGGGTTACGGGAATTTTCCGAACGCACTCCTCCCTGCTGTGAGGCGGGGGCGGAGAATTTTCGGTCGTTTTCGACTGCGCGCAAGCGCGGTAATATGGAATTCGGGCTTGAGTTGAGCTTTGGCGGCGGGTCGCCTCAAAGTTTGGTTTTTGCTTGTGGGGCTTCGGCTCCTTGCTGTTTGACAATCGCATCGGAAGAAAGAGAGACGTGGGCGGCGGGGTCCTTGCGGGACTTTGGTCGTCGGGTTGAATTCAAGCGCGAGCTTGGAGCCGATCCGGGGATTGGAGTCCGAAGAGACAACTGACGGTCACGTTTCAAAAATTCATCGCGCTTCGAAGGAGCGCCGCCAGACCGTCGTGAGGCGGGCAGGCTGCAAACCTCTTTTGAGGCGGATGTGTTTGGAACTCGTCAAGAATACAATGCCCTTCTGGGCATTGAAGTGACCAGTCGGGACCAGATCTCAGTTGAACTTGAGAGTTTGATCCTGGCTCAGAACGAACGCTGGCGGCAGGCTTAACACATGCAAGTCGAACGCTCGTAGCAATACGGGAGTGGCAGACGGGTGAGTAACGCGTGGGAACATACCCTCCGGTTCGGAATAGCTCAGGGAAACTTGGATTAATACCGGATACGGCTGAGAGGCGAAAGATTTATCGCCGGAGGATTGGCCCGCGTTCGATTAGCTTGTTGGTGAGGTAACGGCTCACCAAGGCGATGATCGATAGCTGGTCTGAGAGGATGATCAGCCACATTGGGACTGAGACACGGCCCAAACTCCTACGGGAGGCAGCAGTGGGGAATATTGGACAATGGGCGCAAGCCTGATCCAGCCATGCCGCGTGAGTGATGACGGCCTTAGGGTTGTAAAGCTCTTTCGCTCGGGACGATAATGACGGTACCGAGATAAGAAGCCCCGGCTAACTTCGTGCCAGCAGCCGCGGTAATACGAAGGGGGCTAGCGTTGTTCGGAATTACTGGGCGTAAAGCGCGTGTAGGCGGGTCTTTAAGTCAGGGGTGAAATGCCAAGGCTCAACCTTGGAACTGCCTTTGATACTGGAGATCTTGAGTCCGGGAGAGGTGAGTGGAATTGCGAGTGTAGAGGTGAAATTCGTAGATATTCGCAAGAACACCAGTGGCGAAGGCGGCTCACTGGCCCGGAACTGACGCTGAGACGCGAAAGCGTGGGGAGCAAACAGGATTAGATACCCTGGTAGTCCACGCTGTAAACGATGGATGCTAGCCGTTGGGGAGCTTGCTCTTCAGTGGCGCAGCTAACGCTTTAAGCATCCCGCCTGGGGAGTACGGTCGCAAGATTAAAACTCAAAGGAATTGACGGGGGCCCGCACAAGCGGTGGAGCATGTGGTTTAATTCGAAGCAACGCGCAGAACCTTACCAGCTTTTGACATGTCCTGGACCGATTGCAGAGATGCGATCTTCCCTTCGGGGCCGGGAACACAGGTGCTGCATGGCTGTCGTCAGCTCGTGTCGTGAGATGTTGGGTTAAGTCCCGCAACGAGCGCAACCCTCGCCCTTAGTTGCCATCATTCAGTTGGGCACTCCAGGGGGACTGCCGGTGATAAGCCGGAGGAAGGTGGGGATGACGTCAAGTCCTCATGGCCCTTACAGGCTGGGCTACACACGTGCTACAATGGCGGTGACAACGGGAGGCGAAGGGGCGACCCTTAGCAAATCTCGAAAAGCCGTCTCAGTTCGGATTGCACTCTGCAACTCGAGTGCATGAAGTTGGAATCGCTAGTAATCGCGGATCAGCACGCCGCGGTGAATACGTTCCCGGGCCTTGTACACACCGCCCGTCACACCATGGGAGTTGGTTTTACCCGAAGACGGCGCGCTAACCGCAAGGAGGCAGCCGGCCACGGTAGGGTCAGCGACTGGGGTGAAGTCGTAACAAGGTAGCCGTAGGGGAACCTGCGGCTGGATCACCTCCTTTCTGGATTCGGAGACATCAACCAAAAGACTTGGGCTTGCCCTCGTCCAACGGTTTGTCATCCGGCTCAGAATCAAAGCGGCCAGTCAGGCCGCATTTGCGGGATCGCGCCGCCTTCGTCTCTCTTTCTGATCTAAGGATATGGAAGCTTGCGCATCAGTCGGCCTTTACGGCATGGCGGGCGCGGACTTCTTCTTTCGACCGGGCTTGTAGCTCAGTTGGTTAGAGCGCGCGCTTGATAAGCGTGAGGTCGGAGGTTCAAGTCCTCCCAGGCCCACCACGATTTTGGGCGCCGGCGGGTCTTGAAACGGGGCCATAGCTCAGTTGGGAGAGCGCGTGCTTTGCAAGCATGAGGTCGTC